>NZ_CP155551.1:0-2400000 GCF_039679125.1 Blastococcus sp. HT6-4
ATGGCCGATGCCACGCTGGACCTGGCGACGGTCTGGGACCAGATCCGCGAGCGACTGGCCACCAGCCTCTCCCCGCAGCAGAACGCGATGCTGAACCTCACCCGCCCGCTGGGGCTGGTCGAGGACACCGCCGTGCTCGCGGCGCCGAACGAGTTCACGCAGACGGTGCTCGAGTCACGCATGCGCCGGGTGCTCGCCGAGGCGCTGTCGGAGCAGTTCGGCCGCGACATCCGCGTCGCCGTCCAGCTCGAGGACGCGCCGCCCGCCCCGCCGGCCGACGCCCGCGACGAAGGGCCCACCCGGCGCCCGTGGTCGGCAGCCGAGGCGCACCGCGCCGAGGAGGACCGCGCCACCCGGGACCGCGCCGACGACGGGCGCAGCGCGTTCGGCGTCCGGACCGACGTCGTCGGCACCGCCGCCCCGTGGGACCGCGACGCGACGGCTGAACGGTCGGCACCGGCCGACTTCCCGGCGGTCCGGGAGCTGCACCCCGCCGACGGGCCGCAGCGCCCGCCGGTCGACCGCGGTGCACCGGAGGACTGGAGCACCACCACGTGGGGCGCCGGTTCGGCCGACCCCGCGTCCGGTGCCACGAAGCGGGACTGGGGCGGCAGCGACGACTCGCGCACCGCCGACGTCCTGCCCTTCGACGTCGACGCCGCGGACGGAGAGCCCCGCCGTGCCGGGGGCACAGGCGCCCGCACCCGCCGTCCGGAGACCGGCCGGCCCGCGGGCCTGGACCCGGGCCTGAACTCCAAGTACGTCTTCGACAGTTTCGTCATCGGCAACAGCAACCGGTTCGCCCACGCCGCCGCGGTCGCCGTCGCCGAGGCTCCGGCGCGGGCCTACAACCCGTTGTTCATCTACGGCGAGTCCGGCCTGGGCAAGACGCACCTGCTGCACGCCATCGGCCACTACGCCGCGCGGATGTTCCCCAACGTCCGGGTGCGGTACGTGAGCACCGAGGAGTTCACCAACGAGTTCATCAACCTCGTGCACTCCGGGCGGGCGGAGGACTTCCGCCGTCGCTACCGGGACATCGACTTCCTGCTCATCGACGACATCCAGTTCCTGGAGCGCGCCGAGCGGACGCAGGAGGAGTTCTTCCACACGTTCAACACGCTGCACAACGCCAGCAAGCAGATCGTGATCACCTCCGACCGTCCGCCGAAGAAGCTGACCACGCTGGAAGACCGGCTCCGCACCCGCTTCGAGTGGGGCCTGATCACCGACGTCCAGGCGCCGGACCTCGAGACCCGCATCGCCATCCTGCGGAAGAAGGCGTGGGGCGAGCGGCTGCAGGTGCCCGACGCCGTGCTGGAGTTCATCGCCAGCAAGGTGCAGACCAACATCCGGGAGCTCGAGGGGGCGCTGATCCGGGTGACCGCGTTCGCCAGCCTCAACAAGCAGCAGGTCGACCTGCCGCTGGCCGAGCTCGTGCTCAAGGACCTGATCAGCGACGAGCAGGGCCCGCAGATCACCGCCGCGATCATCATGGCCGCGACCGCCGAGTACTTCTCCGTGACGATGGAGGAGCTGCAGGGCACCAACCGCAGCCGGACCCTGGTCAACGCGCGGCAGATCGCGATGTACCTGTGCCGCGAGCTCACCGAGCTGTCCCTGCCGCGGATCGGTGCCTCCTTCGGCGGCAAGGACCACACCACGGTCATGCACGCGGTCAAGAAGATCACCAACCTGATGAGCGAGCGCCGGGCCACCTACACCCAGGTCACCGAGCTCACCGCACGGATCAAGAGCCGCGCCCGGCAATGACATCGCGGTCCTCCGGACCGCACCGCGGCCAGGTGCCGTCCTCGGCCTGAGCTGAGCGCGTTCGTCGCCCCTGCGCGGAACCCTCCGGGCTCCACTCGGCGCGACCCCTGCCTGGGCCGTCCCCGACTCGGCGTCCCCCGGTTCAGCCTGCCCGTGTGCACCGTGTTCCCGCGGCCGTCGGAGGTGCCGGCGGTACGGCTTCCGGTCACCGTCCGGACGGGTGTCGTCCACCGTTCCGCACCGGTCGACATGTCGTTGTCCACACCTGTGCGGATCCCTGGGGACGACGGAATCGCCGATTCTCCGCGCGATGACCCGCACGGCGACGGCGACCGGCGTCGACAGATCGAGAAGTTGTCCCCAGGGATGTGCACAGCTGGGGGAAACGTGACGCCCGGCGGGACGGCCCCTGTCGAGGTGCGCCGCCCGGTTCCGCTTCCACGCCGAGCGCCCAGGACCCCCGGCACGCTCCTGACCTGCACGGATCCCCGAGCACGCCGCGACGGGCCCCGGCCACGCGCCGCCGGCCTCCGCGACCCTCCGTCGGACCTGGGGACGGCACGGGGAGAGGCAGGGGACAGCAGGTGGACCGGCGGCGGTCACGGTGCACAACCGTCGATCTGTCCACGTGTCGACAACAGGAAGCCGCTGACCACCCACAGCGGGCCAACAGCCCCTTTCGGCCACTGACCAGCCGAAAGGGGTCCGATCCCCAGCTTCCACACCAGTGATGACGAGGATGAGGGAGTTATCTCGAGAAATTCTTGAACCACACTCTGGGTGGGGACGCTGCGCTGGAGGGGCCCCGAGCGCCTCGTCGAAGACGTACGCACAGGGAGCGGAGCCACCCGACGAGGGACCGGGGTTTCCCCACCGGGCACTGCAACAGGCACGATGAGCAGCGCACCGGAGTCCTCGCACTCCGCCGCACGACGAACGACGAGCTCCGTGCCCGCGCCGGTCGCCCCTCCCGGCGGCCGTGGGCCGGACCGAACATGGGTGGGTCGAGAGATGAAGTTCCGGGTGGCACGTGAGGTGCTCGCCGACGCCGTCGCCTGGACGGCGCGCAGCCTGCCGCCGCGGCCGTCCGTGCCGGTCCTGGCGGGGATCCTGCTCGAGGCCGACGGCAACCAGCTGTCGGTCTCCGGTTTCGACTACGAGGTGTCGGCGCGCGCCGAGGTCGACGTGCAGACCAGCGAGAACGGCCGGGTGCTGGTCCCCGGCCGGCTGCTCGCCGAGATCACCCGTGCGCTGCCGCCGCACCCGGTGGAGATCACCGCCGAGGGCCCGCGCCTGGCGATCACCTGCAGCAACGCGCGGTTCAGCCTCCCGACGCTGCCGGTCGAGGACTACCCCTCGCTGCCATCGATGCCGTCGGCGGCGGGGATCGTCGAGAGCGACGTCTTCGCCGAGGCGGTCGCGCAGGTCGCCGTGGCCGCCGGACGCGACGACACGCTGCCGATGCTCACCGGCGTCCGGCTGGAGATCGAGGACGACCTGATCACCCTGGCCGCCACCGACCGCTACCGCCTGGCGGTGCGCGAGTTCGCCTGGCGGCCGGAGACCTCCGGGCTGTCGGCCGCCGTGCTCGTGCCGGCCCGCACGCTCGCCGAGGCGGCGAAGACGCTGACCAGCGGACCGGAGATCACGCTGTCGCTGTCCTCGGGCAGTTCGGGCGAGGGCATCCTCGGCCTCTCCGGCAAGGACCGGCGGACGACGACGCGGCTCCTCGACGCCGAGTTCGTGAAGTACCGCGCGATCATGCCCAACGACTCGCTGGCCAACGCCACGCTCCCGGTCGGGCTGTTCACCGACGCCGCCAAGCGCGTGGCGCTGGTCGCCGAGCGCGGCACGCCGTTGCGCTGCGAGTTCACCCCCGGCCAGGTCACCCTGCGGGCCGGCGGCAGCGACGACGAGGGCCAGGCGGAGGAGCGCTGCGACGTCGACTTCGACGGCGAGCCGCTGACCATCGGCTTCAACCCGACGTTCCTGCTGGACGGGCTCGCCGCGGTGCACACGGACCGGGCGCGCATGGACTTCACCAGCCCGCTCAAGCCGGCCGTGCTCTCCGGCGTCGACGAGCCGTCCACCGACGGCGACGCCCCGGCCGCGCCGGCCGCCCCGCAGGGCAGCTACCGATACCTGATCATGCCGGTGCGACTGCCCGGCTGAGATCGAGGCCGGGGGGCGGGAGTCGCCCCGGTCGACAACGATGGGCACGACCACGACGGCGAGGAAGGGCGGGACCGTGCAACTGGGTCTGATCGGGCTGGGGAAGATGGGCGGCAACATGGCCGAGCGGCTGCGCCGCGCCGGTCACGAGGTCGTCGGCTACGACCGGGCTCCGGGCAAACGGGACGTCGACAGCCTCCCCGCGCTCGTGGAGGCGCTCGCCGCCCCCCGCGTCGTCTGGGTGATGGTGCCGGCGGGAGACCCGACGAAGGCGACCGTCAAGGAGCTGGCCGAGCTGCTCAGCCCGGGCGACGTCGTGATCGACGGCGGCAACTCGAAGTACACCGACGACCAGGTGCACGACGTCATGATGCGCGAGAAGGGCATCGGGTACATCGACGCCGGCGTCTCCGGTGGCGTCTGGGGCCTGGAGAACGGCTACGCGCTGATGGTCGGTGGCACCAAGGAGGACGTCGCCAAGGCGCAGCCGATCTTCGACGCGCTCAAGCCGCCGGCACCGCACGACGAGTCCGGGCAGGAGATGCCCGGCGCCGGGTTCGTGCACGCCGGCCCGGTGGGTGCCGGCCACTTCAGCAAGATGGTCCACAACGGCATCGAGTACGCGCTGATGCAGGCCTACGGCGAGGGCTACGAGCTGCTGGCCGCCGTCGACCTCGTCGAGGACGTCCCGGGGGTCATCGCCTCCTGGACCCAGGGCACCGTCATCCGCTCCTGGCTGCTGGACCTGCTGGTCCGCGCGCTGGACGAGGACCCGGAGCTGGATGCGATCAGTGGCTACGCCGAGGACTCCGGCGAAGGTCGCTGGACCGTCGAGCAGGCGATCGAGAACGCCGTCCCGGTGCCGACGATCGCGGCCTCGCTGTTCGCCCGCTTCTCCTCCCGGCAGGACGACTCGCCGACCATGAAGGCGGTCGCCGCGCTGCGCAACCAGTTCGGCGGGCACTCGGTGCGCGCCGTCCAGGCGCAGGAGGCCGAGCGGCCCGCGTGACCGAGTCGGGAACGGCCTGAGGTGTACCTGAGGCATCTGCAGGTCGGCGACTTCCGCAGCTGGGACCGGGTCGACCTGGCCCTGCCGCCGGGGCCGACGGTGTTCGTCGGCCGCAACGGCGAGGGGAAGACCAACCTGGTCGAGGCGGTCGGCTACCTCGCGACCATGAGCAGCCACCGGGTCTCCGGTGACGCACCGCTGGTGCGGCACGGGTCCGGGCAGGCGGTGGTCCGGGCCGCCCTGCGCCGGGGCGACCGGGAGCTGCTGGTCGAGATCGAGATCAACCCGGGCAGGGCCAACCGGGTGCGGGTCAACCGGGCGGCGCTGCCCCGCCCCCGGGAGCTGCTGGGCCTCGTGCGCACGGTGCTGTTCGCGCCCGAGGACCTCTCGCTCGTCCGCGGCGACCCGACCGAGCGCCGTCGCTTCCTCGACGAGTTGCTGGCCACCCGCACGCCCCGGCTGGCCGGCGTGCGCAGCGACTACGAGCGCGTCCTCAAGCAGCGCAACGCGTTGTTGAAGACGGCGCGGCTGGCGCGCGGGAAGGCGATGGAGACCCTGGACGTCTGGGACGGGCACCTGACCGACCTCGGCGGGCAGCTGCTGGCCGCCCGCCTGCGCCTGGTGGCCGACCTCGCACCGCACCTGGCCGAGGCCTACGCCGGCGTGGCCGGCGAGGGCGCCGCGGCAGCCGGGCTGGGGTACGCCTCCACCGTGCCGCTGGCCGGCGACGGCGCCGCGCTCCCCGCCGGGGCGGACCTGCCCACGGTGGCCGAGCTGACCGAGGCCATGCGCGCCCGGGTCGCCGAGCGCCGGGGCGACGAGCTCGACCGCGGCATGACCCTGGTCGGTCCGCACCGGGACGACGTGGTGATCCACCTCGGCCCCGCGCCCGCCAAGGGGTTCGCCAGCCACGGCGAGTCGTGGTCGCTGGCCCTGGGCCTGAAGCTCGCCACGTTCGCGCTCCTGAGGGCCGAGGGCGAGGACCCCATCCTGGTCCTCGACGACGTCTTCGCCACCCTCGACGCCGGACGGCGCACCGCGCTGACCGCGGTCGCCCGGTCGGCCGAGCAGACGCTCATCA
The DNA here is from genome assembly GCF_039679125.1 of Blastococcus sp. HT6-4. NCBI lineage: Bacteria > Bacillati > Actinomycetota > Actinomycetes > Geodermatophilales > Geodermatophilaceae > Blastococcus > Blastococcus montanus. The sequence goes on from NZ_CP155551.1 coordinate 6,036, forward strand.
CCGCGGCGGTGATCGACGACGTGCCGCCGGAGCTGCGGTCGACCCGCGTCGAGGTGGGTGACGGCGTCGCCGTCGTCGTGAAGGACGCCGTGCCGGCCGGGACGGGGGAGACGCCGTGAGCGAGGACCGCCCCGCCCGGCCCAGCGACATCGCCCGGGCCGCGCTGGAGGCGGCGCGGGCCGCGTCGGCCGCCCGTCCCCGGCCCACCCGCCGGCGGATCGCCGGGCCGCGCCGGTCGTGGACCGGTCCGGGCCCCGGCGCCGACGACCCCCAGCCGCTCGGCCGGCTGGTCGACTCGCTGGTCAGCCAGCAGGACTGGTCGGAGCGGACCAGGGTCGGCTCGGTGTTCGGCCGCTGGTCGGTGCTCGTCGGCCCCGACATCGCCGCGCACTGCCGCCCCGAGACGCTCACCGACGGCGAGCTGCTGGTAGTCGCCGAGTCCACCGCCTGGGCCACGCAGCTGCGCCTGCTGGCGCCGTCGATCCTCGGGAAGCTCCACGCCCAGGTCGGCGGGGACGTCGTGACGAGGTTGCGCGTTGTCGGTCCGACGGCTCCCAGCTGGAAGAAGGGCCCGCGCTCGGTCCGCGGGCGAGGACCCCGCGACACCTACGGATGAGGTGCCTCCCCCCACGGGGCGGCGCCGGGAGGACGATGCAGGGATGAGCACCCCCCGCGACGGGAACCGGGACGGTTTCGACGACGGCGACGGCAACGGCTGGCGCGAGCCTCCGCACCTCGGCTCCGGCGCCGCCGGCGAGGACGAGGACCGGCCGAACTTCGCCGACCGCCGGAAGAAGCCCCGTGACGAGGAGCCGGTCGCCGGCCCGGGCTGGCAGCCACCGGGCTGGGACCTGCCCCCCGCCGAGGACCGGCCCGCCCCGCGGGCGGCCGACATCCCGCCGTCCCCGGACGCCCCGCCGCCGTCGGCGGACGCCCCGCCCCCGGCGCAGGCGTACCCGCCGCCGGCCCAGGCGCCGGGCCGTGGCGGTGGCCTGTTCGGTCGCCGCCGCCGCCAGCCGACGGCCGCCGAGCGGGTGTTCCGCTACGAGGGCGACCCCGTCGGGGCGCAGGGGTGGGCGGTGCAGCAAGGCTGGACGATCTCGGACGGCAGCGCGCCCGAGGACGCCGTCCTGGCCGACCTCATCGCGAGTGCGCCGGTGCGCGCCACCAAGGACCACCGCGCCGGCAACGTGCTGCGGGGCCGGGCCGGCCGGCTCGAGCTGGTCGCCTTCGACGTCGTCTACACCTCGGGCCGGTACGTCGTCCCCGAGTACGCCGTCACCGCCGCACCCATGCTGGGTGCCGTGCCCGGGTTCCGGCTGAGCCCCGCCCGGTTCTGGCGGCACCGCACCGGCGGGATGGTCCCGATGCCCAGCGGTGACCCGGCCTTCGACGCCCGGTGGCTGCTGCTGGCGACCGAGGAGTCCGCCCAGCTGCGCCGGCTGGTGCAGGACCCGGCCGTGCACGGGTTGCTGCTCGGCAGCGACGACGGCGACGAGTTCTGGTCGGCGGCCGGGCACGTGGCGGCCGTCCGGCCCGACGGGCACCGCCCCGAACTGCTCGAGCACCACGCCCGGCTGCTGACCGCCCTCGTCGGCGCCCTCGCCGCCGGCTAGTGACGGCGGTCGAGGGGTGAGCACCCCGGTCGCGCCGGAGGACGCCGCGTCCCCGGGCCCGGCCGGTCTGCGCGACCTGCTGCCGCTGCTGCGTCCGCACCGGCGTGCGCTCCTGCTGGCCGCCGGGCTGTCACTGGTCGCCGCGGCCGGTGCCCTGGCCCAGCCGGCGCTGGTCGCCCGGGTCATCGACGTGGTCGGGGCGGGGGAACCGCTGCTGCCCGCCGTCGGCCTGCTGGTCGTGGTCCTCCTGGCGGCGTCCGCGCTCGGGGCGCTCCAGCAGTTCGTCCTCCAGCGGACCGCCGAGGGGTTCGTCCTCACCACCCGGCTGATGCTGACCGACCGGCTGCTGCGCCTCCCGGTGGCCGAGTACGACCGCCGGCGCACCGGTGACCTGATGTCCCGGGTGGGTTCGGACACCACGCTGCTGCGGGCGACCGTGACCGCCGGCGTCGTGGAGGTCGCGGGGTCGGCGGTGGTGGGGGTCGGCGCCCTGGTGGCCATGGCCGTGGTCGACGTCTGGCTGCTGCTCCTCACGGTCCTGGCCGTCACGGTCGGCGCGGTGACCGCGGTCCTCGCCTCGCGCGGGGTGCGGCGGCTCTCCCAGCGCGCCCAGGAGGAGGTCGGCGCGATGACCGCGGCCGTGGAGCGGGCGCTGTCGGCGGTGCGCACGATCCGGGCCAGCGGTGCCACGGCGCGGGAGGTGGCCGCGGTCGGTGCGAGCGCGCACCGCGCCTACTCCGCCGGCGTTCAGGTGGCGCGGCTGGAGGCGCTGGTCTCCCCGGCCGGCTCGATCGCCGTCCAGGGCGCCTTCCTGGCCGTGCTCGGTGTCGGGGGCTACCGGGTGGCGAGCGGTTCGATCACCGTGGCCGAGCTGATCGCGTTCATCCTCTACCTGTTCCTGCTGGTCATGCCCCTGGGCCAGGCGATCGGCGCCTGGACCCAGTTGCAGACCGGCCTCGGCGCCCTCACCAGGATCCAGGAGGTGCTCGGCCTCGACCCCGAGGACGACGAGCGCCCCGAGCGGGCGGCGGCCGTCGCCGTCCCGGCGCGCACCGTGCCGGGCACGGCGCCGCTGCTGGAGCTCGACGACGTCTCGTTCGCCTATCCCGACGGGACCCCGGTGCTGCACGGGGTGTCGCTCCGGGTGGCCGCGGGCAGCCGCGTGGCCCTCGTCGGGCCGTCGGGCGCGGGCAAGTCGACGGTGCTCGCGCTGATCGAGGGCTTCTACCCGCTGTCCGGTGGCGCCATCCGGTGGGCCGGCACCGACGCCCGCGAGCTGCCCCGCGCCGCGCTGCGTGCCCGGCTGGGCTACGTCGAGCAGGAGGCCCCCGTGCTCGCCGGGACGGTGCGCGACAACCTGCTGCTCACCCGCCCCGACGCCACCGACCCCGAGCTCTGGGCGGTGCTCGCCGACGTCGGCCTGACCGAGGTCGTCCGCCGGTCCCCGCGCGGGCTCGACGTCCTGGTCGGCGACGAGGGGGTGCTGCTCTCGGGCGGCGAGCGGCAGCGGCTGGCCATCGCCCGGTCGCTGCTCGCGCAGCCCCAGCTGCTGCTGCTCGACGAGCCGACGGCCAGCCTCGACGCGCGCAACGAGGGCCTGCTGCGCCACACCCTGGCGGCGGCGTCGGCCGGCCGGGCCCTCCTGGTCGTCGCCCACCGGCTGTCCACGGTCCTGGACAGCGACCAGATCGTGGTGCTCGACCAGGGCCGGGTCGTCGCCAGTGGGACGCACTCCGAGCTCGTGGACAGCAGCCCGCTCTACCGCGAGCTCGCCTCGGCCCAGCTCCTCGTGTGAGCCCGGCCGGGATCAGGTGACCTGATCATCGAGCGTCCTCCCCCACGGTCGGCGGCGAGGGAGGACGCTCGGCGGCGAGGGAGGACGCCGGACGGTGCGGGACGAGGGCTGCCGTCAGGCGGCGGGGGTCTCCTCGGCGGTGGCCCTGGCCCGCCGCTCGGCCGCCCGGGCGATGCCGCGCAGCATGCCGCCGAAGACGAACCCGTGGAACGCCGCGACGGCCCACCAGTAGAGGTGCCCGGACAGGCCACGGGGGGCGAAGGTGGCCCGCTGGCACAGGGTCGAGCCGCCACTGCCGGGGTCGTGTTCCACGTGGAACTCGAGCCAGGCCAGGCCGGGGAGCCGCATCTCCGCCCGCAGCCGCAGCAGCCGGCCGGGCCGGCGTTCCTCCACCCGCCAGAAGTCCAGGGCGTCGCCGACGTACAGCTGGTCGGGATCCCGCCGGCCCCGGCGGAGGCCGACCCCGCCGACCGCCCGGTCCAGCCAGCCCCGCACCTCCCAGGCGAGGGGCCAGGAGTACCAGCCGCGCTCGCCGCCGATCCCCTCGATCACCCGCCACACCGCCTCGGCCGGTGCGTCGGCCACCCGGACGCGCTCGTCGACGTAGAGGCTGCCACCGGCCCAGTCCGGATCGGTGGGCATCGGGTCGGACGGGGCGCCGGGCACCGACGCCGAGGCCCAGCGCGTGGAGACCGCCGAGTCCCGGACCCGCTGGACGGCCAGCCGCACGGCGTCGTCGAAACCGAGCAGCCCCTCCGGCGGGTCGGGCACGTACGTCGCGATGTCGTGCTCCGAGCAGACGACGGTGTTGCGCAGCGACTCGACCAGCGGGCGGGCGATGCCGGCGGGGACGGGCGTGATCAGCCCGATCCAGTGGCTCGACAGCGACGGCGTGACGATCGGCACCGGCAGGATCCGGCGCCGCGGGAGCTCGGCGACGCGGGCGTACCGCTGCATCATCTCCGCGTAGTGCATGACGTCGGGGCCGCCGATGTCGAAGCGGCGGTGCACGTCCGCCGGCAGCCGGGCGCAGGCCACGAGGTAGCGCAGCACGTCGCGGATCGCGATCGGCTGGATCCGGCTGTGCACCCATCGCGGGGTGACCATCACCGGCAGCCGTTCGGTCAGGTACCGCAGCATCTCGAACGACGCCGACCCCGACCCCAGGACGACGGCGGCGCGGAGGACCACGGTCGGGACCCCGGACCCCAGCAGGATCGCGGCGACCTCCGCCCGCGAGCGCAGGTGGGGTGAGAGCTCCTCGTTCCCGGGTTCCAGCCCGCCGAGGTGGACCAGCCGGCCGACGCCGGCGTCGCGGACCGCACCGGCCATCACGTGGGCGCTGTGCCGGTCGGTCTTCTCGAAGCCCGGCCCGGCGCCCAGGGCGTGGATCAGGTAGTAGGCGACGTCGACTCCGGCACAGGCCCGCGCCACCGCGTCGGGGTCCCCGGCGTCGGCCCGGACGACCTCGACGTCGCCGGCCCAGGGGTGGTCGCGCAGCCGCTCCGGCGACCGGGTCATCACCCGCACCCGGTGGCCGGCCGCGAGCAGCTCGGGCACCAGCCGGCCGCCCACGTACCCCGTTGCCCCCGTGACCAGGCAGGTGAGCGCGGGGCCGGTGGGAGGCGTGTGCCGCGGGCGCTCCGGTGATGCCATGACCCGAGTCTGCGACTCCCCAGGAGGCGGCGCCCGACGCCGTGCGCCCCCACGGAGCCGGTGACGGCGTGTCGGCGGCAGGGGCAACACCGGTGGTGGCCGACGTGCCGCGAGAGGCGCAGACACGACCTCAGGGCGTGGACGACGCTGTTCTTGTCGTACCTCGCGGTATCGTGACAGCTGAAAACCGTCAGCAACCGGCTCAGTGCCGTTCTGCGCCGTTCTGCCCGCTGCCCCGTGCGGGGCGGGAGGTCGCCGGTTGCTCGAGAGGAAGGCCCCACGTGGTCGCAGCACCCCAGACCGACAGCACCTACTCCGGTAGCTCCATCACCGTCCTGGAGGGGCTCGAGGCGGTGCGCAAGCGCCCCGGCATGTACATCGGCTCCACCGGTGAGCGTGGCCTGCACCACATGGTGTGGGAGGTCGTCGACAACGCCGTCGACGAGGCGCTGGCCGGGTACTGCGACACGGTCCGGGTGACCCTGCTGGCCGACGGCGGCGTGCGGGTCGAGGACAACGGCCGCGGCATCCCGGTGGACATCCACCCCGTGGAGAAGCGGCCCACCGTCGAGGTGATCATGACGACCCTCCACGCGGGCGGGAAGTTCGACGGGAAGAGCTACGGGGTCTCCGGCGGTCTGCACGGGGTCGGCGTCACCGTCGTCAACGCCCTCTCCACCCGGCTGGACGTCCAGGTCTGGTCCCACGGGACCGAGTGGCAGCAGAGCTACGCGTACGCCAAGCCCGGTCCGCTGGAGGAGGTCGGCCCGACGAAGAAGCGCGGCACCGCGATCACCTTCTGGGCCGACGGCGAGATCTTCGAGACCACGGACTACGCGTTCGACACGATCAACCGCCGCCTGCAGGAGATGGCCTTCCTCAACAAGGGCCTGACCATCGTCCTGCGCGACGAGCGGCCCGGGCAGAGCAAGGCCGAGACGGGCATGTCCGAGGAGGTCTCCCTCGCCGAGGCCGCCACGGAGGCCGGCCACGAGGTCGAGGCCTTCGAGCCCACCGAGATCACCTACCGCTACGACGCCGGCCTGGTCGACTACGTCGCGCACATCAACCGGCGCCGGACCGCGATCCACAAGTCGGTGATCAGCTTCTCCGCCGAGGGCACCGGCAAGAACGACACCGCGATGTCGCTCGAGGTCGCGATGCAGTGGTCCGACGCCTACTCGGAGTCGGTGCACACCTTCGCGAACATCATCAACACGCACGAGGGCGGCACGCACGAGGAGGGTTTCCGCGCGGCGCTGACCTCCATCGTCAACCGGTACGCCGTCGAGAAGAAGCTGCTCAAGGAGAAGGACGAGAAGCTCACCGGCGACGACATCCGCGAGGGTCTGGCCGCGATCGTCTCGGTGAAGCTCGGCGACCCGCAGTTCGAGGGCCAGACGAAGACCAAGCTCGGCAACACCGAGGTCAAGGGCTTCGTGCAGCGCGTCTGCAACGAGCAGATCGGCCACTGGTTCGAGGCCAACCCGACCGAGGCGAAGACGATCATCACCAAGGCCGCCTCGGCCGCCCGTGCCCGCCGCGCTGCGCAGGATGCGCGCAAGCTGGCCCGCAAGAGCCTGCTCACCGTCAGCGGCCTGCCGGGCAAGCTCGCCGACTGCCGCTCGACGGACCCGCGCAACTCCGAGGTCTACATCGTCGAGGGCGACTCGGCCGGCGGCTCGGCGAAGTCCGGCCGCGACTCGATGTACCAGGCGATCCTGCCCATCCGCGGCAAGATCATCAACGTCGAGAAGGCGCGCATCGACCGGGTGCTCAAGAACACCGAGGTCCAGTCGATGATCACCGCCTTCGGTACCGGCATCCACGACGAGTTCGACATCTCGAAGCTCCGGTACCACAAGATCGTGCTGATGGCCGACGCCGACGTCGACGGCCAGCACATCAGCACGCTGCTGCTGACCCTGCTGTTCCGCTTCATGCGCCCGCTGGTCGAGGGCCAGTACGTGTACCTGGCCAAGCCGCCGCTCTACAAGATCAAGTGGGGTGGCAAGGTCGGTGACGAGTACGCATACAGCGACAAGGAGCGCGACGCGGTCGTGAAGGCCGGCGTCGAGGGTGGCCGCAAGATCAAGGACGAGATGATCCAGCGGTTCAAGGGGCTCGGCGAGATGAACGCCAGCGAGCTGTGGGAGACCACGATGAACCCCGAGACCCGGATCCTCCGGCAGGTCACCCTCGAGGACGCCGCCGCGGCCGACGAGATCTTCAGCATCCTCATGGGCGAGGACGTCGAGGCCCGGCGCAGCTTCATCACCCGCAACGCCAAGGACGTCCGCTTCCTCGACGTCTGACCGGCGGGCCGGGCGGCGGCCGGGTGAACACCTCCCCGCCGCCGTCCGGCGCCCCGGTCGACCAGCCGCTTTGTCCACCTCTGTGCACCGACCTGTGGAGACCTGAACCGTGACGGAGACCCCACCCCGCGACCGCGTCGAAGCGGTCGACCTCCAGCAGGAGATGCAGCGCAGCTACATCGACTACGCCATGAGCGTGATCGTCGGGCGTGCGCTGCCCGAGGTGCGTGACGGCCTCAAGCCGGTGCACCGGCGCGTGCTGTTCGCGATGTACGACCAGGGCTTCCGCCCCGACCGCGGGTACGTGAAGTGCGCGCGCCCGGTGGCCGAGGTCATGGGTAACTACCACCCCCACGGTGACTCGGCGATCTACGACGCCCTCGTGCGGCTGGCCCAGCCCTGGTCGATGCGTTACCCGCTGATCGACGGCCAGGGCAACTTCGGCTCCCCGGGCAACGACCCCGCGGCCGCCATGCGGTACACCGAGTGCCGGCTGACGCCGCTGGCCATGGAGATGCTGGCCGGCATCGACGAGGAGACCGTCGACTTCCAGGGCAACTACGACGGCCGCACCGAGGAGCCCGTCGTCCTGCCCGCGCGCATCCCGAACCTGCTGATCAACGGCTCGGCCGGGATCGCGGTCGGCATGGCCACCAACATGCCGCCGCACAACCTGCGCGAGGTCGCCGCCGCCGTCTTCTGGATGCTCGACCACCCCGAGGCGGAGGCCGAGGAGGCCCTCACCGCGTGCATGGAGCGGATCAAGGGCCCGGACTTCCCGACCCACGGCCTGATCGTCGGCCGGGAGGGCATCGAGGACGCCTACCGCACCGGTCGCGGCTCGGTGCGGATGCGCGCCGTCGTCACGGTCGAGGAGGACAGCCGGGGACGGGTGCAGCTGGTCGTCACCGAGCTGCCCTACCAGGTCAACCCGGACAACCTGGCCGAGGCGATCGCCGAGGGGGTCCGCGAGGGCCGCCTGCAGGGCATCAGCGAGATCGCCGACGAGTCCAGCGACCGGGTCGGCCGCCGGCTGGTCATCACGCTGCGCCGCGACGCCGTCGCCAAGGTCGTGCTGAACAACCTCTACAAGCACACCCAGCTGCAGACCTCCTTCGGCTGCAACATGCTCTCGATCGTCGACGGCGTCCCACGGACGCTGCGCCTGGACGAGCTGGTGCGGAACTGGGTGCTGCACCAGATCGAGGTCATCCAGCGGCGCACCCGCTACCGGCTGCGCAAGGCCGAGGAGCGCGCGCACATCCTGCGCGGTTACGCCAAGGCGCTCGACCAGCTGGACGCGGTCATCGCCCTCATCCGGAGCAGCGAGTCGGCGGACGCCGCGCGCACCGGCCTGATGGAGCTGCTGGACGTCGACGAGATCCAGGCCGTCTCGATCCTGGACCTGCAGCTGCGCCGGCTGGCCGCGCTGGAGCGTCAGCGGATCCTCGACGAGCTGGCCGAGATCGAGGCCCGGATCGCCGACCTGCAGGCGATCCTCGCCTCGCCCGAGCGGCAGCGGCAGATCGTCCGCGACGAGCTCGCCGAGATCGTGGAGAAGTACGGCGACGACCGGCGCACCCAGTTCGTCGCCAACGAGGGCGACGTCTCCATGGAGGACCTCATCGCCGAGGAGGAGGTCGTCGTCACCATCACCCGCACCGGGTACGCGAAGCGGACGAAGAGCGACCTCTACCGGTCGCAGCGCCGGGGCGGCAAGGGCGTCATGGGTGCCCAGCTGAAGCAGGACGACATCGTCGACCACTTCTTCGTGGGCTCCACGCACGACTGGATCCTGTTCTTCACGAACAAGGGCCGGGTGTACCGGGCCAAGGCCTACGAGCTGCCGGAGGCCAACCGCACCGCCCGCGGCGCGCACGTGGCGAACATCCTGGCCTTCCAGCCGGACGAGAAGATCGCCCAGGTCATGCAGATCAAGGACTACAACGTCGCGCCGTACCTGGTCCTCTCCACCGCCAAGGGTCAGGTGAAGAAGACCCGGCTGACCGACTTCGACTCCCCGCGCCAGGGCGGTGTCATCGCCATCAACCTGCGCGACGGCGACGAGCTGGTGGGCGCCGCGCTGATCCACGACGGGTCCGACCTGCTGCTGGTCACCCGCCGCGCCATGTCGATCCGGTTCAAGGCCGACGACACGGCGCTCCGGCCGATGGGCCGGGCCACCGAGGGCGTGCGCGGCATCTCCCTGGCCGACGACGACCGGCTGCTGTCGATGATCGTCGTCCAGGAGGGCGTCGACGTCCTGGTCGCGACCGAGCGCGGCTTCGCCAAGCGCACCGGGATCGAGAACTACCCGAACCAGGGCCGGGGCGGCAAGGGCGTGCTCACCGCCGACCCGAAGGCCCGCAAGGGCGCTCTGGTCGGGGCCCTCGCCGTGACCCTCGGCGACGAGCTGTACGCGATCACCTCGGGGGGCGGGGTCATCCGCACGCCCGTCAACGGTGTGCGGCACAACAAGGACCGTGCCACGATGGGTGTCAAGCTCATGAACTTGCCCGAAGACGTGACGATCGTGGCGATCGCGCGTACGACGGACAACGACGAGCCCGCGGCCTAGGGTGAGTAGTTAGTCGGAGCAGCAATCGTGGCTCCGTGGCGGCCTCGCGCCGCCACGGAGCCGCGTACAGAGGACGCGGCGCAGCCGCTGGGGAACGGGAGACTGGCATGAGCGACCGGACGCACGGTTCGGTGCGCACCGACTCCCGGGCCGGGGAGGGCGCCCCCTCCGGTCCCCCCACCGGTGACGCCAAGACCACCCAGGCGATCCCCACCACGGGCACCCAGCGGGCCCAGAAGCCGGCCACCGGCGCCGTGCCGGTGGTCCCGCAGCCGCTCGGCAGCGAGGGAGCCGCCTCCCCGGAGACCGGCTCCTCGCCGGCGACCTCCGGCGCGGCGCCCGCGGGTTCGGCGCCCGCGGGTTCCACGCCTGCGGGCGCATCGCCCGCTTCCTCCGCGTCCGAGGACGATGCACGGCCGGACGACTCCTCGCGGTCCGGCGACGGTGCCGGCGGGCAGTCGGCCGCGCCGGCCGGCGCTCCGACGGGCGTCCGTGGCCGGATGTCCGGACGCGGGCCGCGGCGGGCCCGCCTGCAGCTCCGGCACATCGACACCTGGTCCGCCCTGAAGATCTCGCTGGTGCTGTCCATCGCGCTGTTCTTCATCTGGATGGTCGCCGTCGGCCTGCTCTACCTGGTGCTGGGTGGTCTCGGCGTCTTCGATGCGGTCAACGATCTCTTCGGCCAGATCGGCAGCGCCTCCGGCAACGACAACACCGGCGAGGTGCTGACCCCCGGCGTCATCTTCTGGGGCGCGGCCCTCATCGGCGCGATCAACGTCGTCCTGCTCACCGCGCTGTGCACCGTCGGCACCTTCATCTACAACCTGTGCTCCGACCTGGTCGGCGGCCTGGAGGTCACCCTCTCCGAGCGGGACTGAGTGATCTGCCGTCCTCCGGACGGCGGATCGAGGTGCGGCTCCCCGTGGCGCCGGGCGCGTCGGTCGCGCCTGCGGGAGCCCTCCGGGCCCACTCGGGGACGACCACGTTCGCCGCGGGCTGGGACATGGCGGTCCGCCGCGGTCAGATGCCGTGCACCGGTCCCGCCCACGGGGACATCCGGGTCAAGGGGGCCTCGCGGGGCCCGGCCTCCCCGGAGTGGGGCTGCGGGGAGCGCATGTCGACCGGCCGGCAGCGAGCCGCAGGACCGGGGACCCCCCGCGGGACGGGATCGGGGTGTCAGGTACGCTTTTCGAGGTTCACGGGCCTGTAGCTCAGGCGGTTAGAGCGCATCCCTGATAAGGATGAGGCCGGAGGTTCAAGTCCTCCCAGGCCCACCCGTGTACCGGAACTCCGGTTCCGCGTCTCCCCGGTCGTCGCCTCCGCGGCGGGCGAAGCGCTCGAGGAGGTTCTCCGCGTGCTGAAGAAGCTGGCGCTCGCCGCCGTCGCCGCTGGTGCACTGGCCGCCGTCCGGAAGCGGTCGACGGGCAGGAACGAGGCCGATCTCTGGCACGAGGCCACGAGCGGCCCAGGATCGGTCAGCACGCCCACCCGCTGAGACCGCCGGCCCTCCGGGGCCGCCCGGGGACGTAGCTCAATTGGCAGAGCACCGCCTTTGCAAGGCGGGGGTTAGGGGTTCGATTCCCCTCGTCTCCACCGCCACCGGACCATCCGCGTCGCCGTCCGGCCAGGGGTGGGAGAGTGGAGCCGTGACTGAATCGACTCCCGCCCGCCGCGCGGTCCTGCACACCAACCACGGCGACATCACCGTGGACCTCTTCCCCGACCACGCGCCGAAGACGGTCGCCAACTTCGCCGACCTCGCCGAGGGCCGCCGCGAGTGGACCCACCCCGCGACCCGCCAGAAGACGACGGACAAGCTCTACGACGGCACGGTGTTCCACCGGATCATCGAGGGCTTCATGATCCAGGGCGGCGACCCGCTCGGTCAGGGCATCGGTGGCCCCGGGTACCAGTTCGGCGACGAGATCCACCCCGACCTGGCCTTCACCAAGCCGTACCTGTTCGCGATGGCCAACGCCGGCCCCGGCACCAACGGCTCCCAGTTCTTCATCACCGTCGCGCCGACGACCTGGCTGACCGGCAAGCACACGATCTTCGGTGAGGTCGCCGACCAGCCCAGCCGCGACGTCGTCGACCGGATCGCCGCCGTTCCCACCGGCCGCAACGACCGCCCCGCCGAGGACGTGGTGATCGAGTCCGTCGAGGTGCAGCGCAGCTGAGCACCGGACCTGCGAGCGGGGGCGCCGGCGACCAGCCGGCGTCCCCGGCACCGGGCTGCTACCGGCACCCGGACCGCCCCACGGGGATCGCCTGCGCGCGGTGCGGCCGGCCGATCTGCCCGGAGGACATGATCCCGGCCTCGGTCGGCTTCCAGTGCCCGGAGTGCGTACGCGCCGGTGCCGCCTCCGTCCGTGCCCCGCGCCGGACGAGCGCGGTCCGGGGCGCCGCCTCCCGCTGGGGGACGGTCACGATGACGCTGATCACGGTCAACGTCGTCATGTTCGTCGTGACGGCGGTGTCGGCGGCGCTCGAGGGCTTCCCGCCGCTGCAGAACTACCGGTCGCCGGTCTTCGTCGACCTGTCCCAGTTCCCGCTGGCGGTCGAGCTCGGCGAGCCCTGGCGGCTGCTCACCGCCGCGTTCCTGCACATCGGGTTGCTCCACCTGGGCCTCAACATGCTGGCGCTGCTGGTCTTCGGCTCGGAACTGGAACGGCAGCTCGGCCGGTGGCGGTACCTGGCGCTCTACGTCGTCTCGGCGCTCGGCGGCTCCACGGCGATCCAGCTGTTCGGTGAGCCCCTCCGCCCCGTCGCGGGCGCCTCGACGGCGATCTACGGCCTCCTCGGCGCCCTGGGCGTGCTCATGGTGCTCCGCCGGCAGGACGTCCGCGGCATCCTCGTGCTGCTCGGCATCAACGTGTTCATCAGCTTCCTGCCGGGGGTCTCCCTGCTCGGGCACCTCGGCGGCCTGGTGACCGGTGCCGCCGTCGCCGGCCTGCTGGTGCTCACCCGCCGCCGGCCCGCGGGCGTGCAGGTGGCCGCCCTCGCCGTCGTCTGCGTGGCGCTGCTCGTGCTCGCCCTGGGGGTCTCCACCCTGGTCGTGGTCGACCTCTAGGCCGAGCCGGGCCGCTCCGCGTCCAGCGCACGGGCCACGGCCTCCGGATCGGCCCCGAGGTCCCACCGGCCCAGCACGACCAGCACGCCGTCGTCGGAGGGGCCGGACGACGTGTCCAGCTCCAGGGTGCGGACCGTGGTCCCCCACCGCCGGGCGGTGCGCACCCGCACGCGCAGCAGCCCCCACGGCAGGAGTCGGCGCCCGCTCAGCGTGGCGACCTCCACGCCCTCCGGCCCGGCGGCCAGGCGCGGCCGCAGGAACGCCTCCCGTCCGGCCAGCGCGAGGAGCAGCAGCGCGGCCGCCCCGACCAGGATCCGGCCGGGGGCGTCGAGCAGCAGGGTGACCGCGCCCAGCGCCACGCCGGCGCCCGCGAGCGCGGCCGGCACGAACGCCGGTGGGGACCACTGCACCGCCACAGCCTGCCAGGGGTGACACGCGACATACGATCGCCCCGGGGTGGCCGTCCGGCCGCGCCGGGCCGTCATCGACGAGGAGTGGGTCCATGCGTGATGCCGTCATCTGTGCCGCCGTCCGTACACCGGTGGGCAAGCGCGGGGGAGGGCTGTCCGGCGTGCACGCCGTCGACCTCTCCGCGCACGTCCTGAATGCCCTCGCCGAGCGTTCGGGCATCGACCCGGCCGTCGTCGAGGACGTCTTCTGGGGCTGCGTCAGCCAGGTCGGCGAGCAGACCTTCAACATCGGCCGCAACGCGCCGCTGGCGGCCGGATGGCCCGAGTCGGTGCCCGGCACCACGATCGACCGGCAGTGCGGCTCCTCGCAGCAGGCGGTCGCCTTCGCCGCGGCCACGGTCGTCAGCGGCCAGGCCGACGTCGTCGTGGCCGGCGGGGTGGAGTCGATGAGCCGGGTGCCGATGGGATCCGCGCGGGCCGACGGCGTGGCCGGCAAGCCGCTGGGCCCGCGGTTCCTCGAGCGCTACGACGGGGTGTGGCCCAACCAGGGCATCGGCGCGGAGATGATCGCCGAGCGCTGGGGCTTCTCCCGCACCCAGCTCGACGAGTTCGCGCTCGCCTCGCACGAGAAGGCCGCCAAGGCGCAGGCCGACGGTGCCTTCGACGAGGAGATCGCCCCGGTGACCCTCGACGACGGCACGGTGGTCAGCGCCGACGAGGGCATCCGCACCGGCGGCACCCTGGAGAAGCTGGCTTCGCTGAAGACGCCGTTCAAGGAAGGCGGCGTGATCAGCGCGGGCAACGCCAGCCAGATCTCCGACGGCTCGGCCGCGGTGCTCGTGACCACCAGCGAGAAGGCGCGCGAGCTCGGCCTGCGCCCGATCGTGCGCATCCACACCACCGTCATGGCCGGGGACGACCCGATCATCATGCTCACCGCGCCGATCCCGGCGACGCAGAAGGTGCTGGCCCGGTCGGGGCTGTCCATCGACGACATCGGCGTCTTCGAGGTCAACGAGGCGTTCGCGCCGGTGCCCCTGGCGTGGGCCGCCGACATCGGGGGCGACACCGGCCGGCTCAACCCGCTGGGCGGTGCCATCGCCCTGGGCCACCCGCTCGGCGGCTCGGGTGCCCGCATCATGACGACGCTGGTGCACCACATGCAGGCCACCGGCACCCGCTACGGGCTGCAGACCATGTGCGAGGGCGGCGGCACGGCCAACGCCACGATCCTGGAGCTGCTCGACGCCTGACCGCGGCGGCGTCAGCCACCGCAACGCACAGCCACCGCAACGCACAGCCACCGCAACGCACAGCCACCGCAACGCACAGCCCCCGGCCGGACCCCGGCCGGGGGCTGTCGGCGTCCCGGGGCCGGGTCGCTGTCCGAGCTGTGGACCGCGATACCGCTCCGTCACGACTCCGATGTGTTGCGTGACCGGACGGGTCCGTCCACATCCACGCCCCGGCGGAGGCGTATCCGCAGGTCAGCGGGGTATCGAACGGCTGCGGTCAGTTCCTCGCCGGCACGGACATGTCGACTCGTCCACAGCTGGGTACACAGCTGGGGACAGACTCACACTGCTGTAGTTACGCCGATGGACGCCCTGTCACACGCGCACCATCGTGCGCGAAACCGCAGGTCAGCACCCGATGCCCGCGTTCTCGCCCTCCACACTCGGTGGACAACCCTGGGGGTGGAGCGCCATGTCGACCTGTGGACGACGCCGACCGCTGTGCACAGTGTCCCCAGCCCCCGGGGAGGGGCCGACGAACGGCCCCGGGGATGCACCGAGGCCCCCGTCCCACAGCGGGACGAGGGCCTCGGTGGTGCCATCGCGAACGGCCGGCACGCGGGCCGGCGGCGGTTCAGCGCCAGCGCATCGACATGATCAGCCCGGCCACCATGGCGCCGAACCCGACCAGGAAGTTCCGCGCGCCCAGCGATGCCATGAAGGGGATCTGCTCGCCGGCGACGTAGTAGACGACGATCCAGAGCAGACCGAGCAGCATCAGGGTCACCATCACCGGTGCCCACCAGCGGGGGCTCGGCTGCAGCGCCTTCGGCTGTGACCCCCGCGAACGCAGCGCGTCCTCCGGCGGCGTGTAGCCCGACTTCTTGCGCACCTTGGACTTGGGCACGACGTACTCCCTCCCGGGGGCCGGGCTCGGTACACCCCGCCCGGATCTGTCACCCAGACTAAACTTCGGGACCTCGACCCCGTGGCACGTCGACCGATCGTGCCGCGGCCGTCCCCGTCGGAGGAGGTGGCCGTGCCCCGCTCGTCCCCGTCCGGCCGGCGCCCGTCCGCCTGGGGTGCGCTGGTCCCGGTCGTCGCGCTGGCGGCCGGCCTGCTGTTCGCCACGTCCGGGCGGACGGCGCAGGGCAGCGATCTCCGCGCGGGCGAGGTCACCGAGCTGTCGGAGCTGATCGAGGAGCGCGACTCCGCCGTCGCCCGGCAGGAGCGGCAGGTCGCCGAGCTGCAGGAGCGCGTCCAGCTGCTCACCGAGGAGGTCGCGACGCGGGACGACGCCGTCGCCGCCGCCCAGGCCGTCGGTGCCGCGAGCGCCCCCGGTGCGGGCCTCACCCCCGTCTCGGGCTCCGGAGTGGTCATCACCCTCGACGACGCCCCCCAGCGGTCCGACGGCAGCCTGCCCGGGAACGCCCGGCCGGACGACCTCGTCATCCACCAGAGCGACGTCCAGGCGGTCGTGAACGCCGTCTGGGCGGCCGGCGCCGACGGCGTCGCGATCATGGACCAGCGGCTCATCTCCACGAGCGCGGTCCGCTGCGTGGGGAACACGCTCCTGCTGCAGGGGCGCACCTACTCCCCGCCGTTCGTGGTGACGGCGGTCGCCGACGCGGACGCGGTCGAGGCCGCGCTCGCCGCCTCCCCCCAGGTCGCGGTGTTCCAGCAGGCGGTGGACGCCTTCGGTCTCACGTTCGAGGTACGCGAGCGGCCCGCGGTGACCCTCCCGGCCTACGATGGCGGCCTGACCCTGCAGTACGCCTCCGCGGGCTGAGCGTCCGGACGGGCGCCCGGTGCGGGGCCCTGCGACCGCCAGCACCCTGCAGCGAGGAGCGACCGACCGCGATGACCGCCGCCGACCGTCCGGTCCTCGTCGTCGACAACTTCGACAGCTTCGTCTACAACCTCGTCCAGTACCTGGGACAGCTGGGTGTCCGCTGCGTCGTGCGGCGCAACGACGCCGTCACCGTCGACGAACTGCCCGATCTCGATGTCGCGGGTGTCCTGCTCTCCCCCGGCCCCGGTACGCCCGCCGGGGCGGGGGTCACCGTGCCGATGGTGCGGGCCGCCGCCGACCACGACATCCCGGTGCTCGGTGTCTGCCTGGGCCACCAGGCCATCGCCGAGGCCTTCGGGGCCGAGGTGGTCCGGGCCCCGGAGCTGCTGCACGGGAAGACCAGCCAGGTGGTCCACGAGGGCCACGGGGTGCTCGCCGGCCTGCCGTCGCCGTTCACCGCGACCCGCTACCACTCCCTCGCCGTCGACCCGGCCACCGTGCCCGACGAGCTGGAGGTCACCGGCCACACGCCCTCCGGGCTGGTCATGGCGCTACGCCACCGCGAGCTGCCCCTGGAGGGCGTGCAGTTCCACCCCGAGTCGGTGCTCACCGAGGGTGGGCACCGGATGCTGGCCACCTGGCTCGCCGCCTGCGGTCTCGCCCCCGACGAGTCGGTCGTGGCCGCGGCCACCGCGGCGGCGGAACGGCTGTCCTCCGCGACCGCCTGACCGGCCCGCACGACGACGAAGGGCTCCTCCCGGATCGGGAGGAGCCCTTCGTCGTCGTGCGTCGTCAGTCGGACTCGTCCTCGATCTCTGTGCCGGGTCCGGGGTTCAGCAGGACGGTGATCTGGGTGTCCGGCGACTGGGCGGTCCCGGCCTGGGGCTCCGTGCCGATCACCTGGTTGGGTCCCACGCCCGGGTCGGGGACGTCGCTGTCCACGAACTGGACGCTCGAGAAGCCGGCGGACCGGAGGTTGGCCTCCGCGGCGGCGGGCGACTGCCCCCGGACGTTCGGCACGGTGATCTGACCGACCCCGCCGGAGACCTGCAGGACGATGCGCGTGCCGGTCGAGGCGGAGCTGCCCGGGCCCGGGGTCGTGCCGATGACCGTGCCGGCCGGCTCCGCGGAGTCGACCTCCTCGACGGTGATCTGGGCCTCGGTGAAGCCGGCGTCGGTCAGCGCCGCCACGGCCTCGGCCTGCGTCCGGCCGGTGACGTCGGGCAGGTCGACCGTCCCCGTCGACAGGCCCAGGGTGACCGTCCCGTCGGGCGACACCGTCTCGCCCACCGCCGGCTCGACGGAGGCGACGCTGCCCTCGTCCTCGAGGGAGTCCACCTGCTCGGTGTCGACGCTGCCGGTGAACCCGGCCCGCTGCAGGGCCTCCCGGGCCTGCTGCTCGGTGAACCCGATGAGGCTGGGCACGGTGATGCTGTCCGGCGCGACACCCACCACGAGGTCGACCTGGGTGCCCTCCTCGACCTGGGCCCCACCGCCGGGCGTGGTCTCGAGCACCGTTCCCTGCTGGGCCGGGTCCGCGGTCTCGCGGTCCCCGACGGTGCCGACCTCGAGGCCGGCCTCGGTGATCGCCTGACGGGCCTGCTCCACCGGCTGGCCGACCACCGGCGGTACCGCGACCTCCTGGACCACCGGAGGGGCGTCCTCCCCGCCGTTCAGCGCGATCGCGGCGGCGATGGCACCACCGAGCAGCAGGACGGCGACGACGGCGACGATCGCGATGATCCGGCGCTTGCGGCGCCGGGCCTGGTCCTCGTCGTCCCAGTCGTCGTCACCGTAGCCGCTGGCGTAGCCCCCCACGGGAGCGCCGATGACGGCGGTCTTCTCCGCGTCGCCCATGACCGGCGTCGCCTCGACCCGCTGCCCGGCCAGGGCCCGCAGCAGGTCGTTGCGCATCTCGGCGGCCGACTGGTAGCGGTTGGCGGGGTTCTTGCTCATCGCCTTGAGCAGGATGGCGTCGAGCTCCGGGGGCACGTCGGGGTTGATCGACGACGGCAGCCGCGGGTCCTCCCGCACGTGCTGGTAGGCCACCGACACCGGCGAGTCACCGGTGAACGGCGGTGCGCCGGTGACCAGCTCGTAGAGCAGGCAGCCCAGCGAGTAGACGTCGGAGCGGGCGTCCACGCCCTCGCCGCGCGCCTGCTCGGGGGAGAGGTACTGGGCGGTCCCTATCACCGCCGCCGTGGAGGTCATCGTGGCCGCCGAGTCCGACACCGCCCGGGCGATGCCGAAGTCCATGACCTTGACTGTGCCCTGCGGCGTAATCATCACGTTCCCGGGCTTCACGTCCCGGTGCACGATGCCGTTGCGGTGGCTGAAGTCCAGCGCGCCGCTGATGTCCGCGGCCAGGCTCATGGCCCGCTCGATCGGCAGCCGGCCCTCCCGGCGCAGGACGTCGCGCAGGGTCTCGCCCTCGACGTACTCCATGACGATGTACGGGGTGGCGCCGGTGGGGGTGCGGTCCTCGCCGGTGTCGTAGACGGCGACGATCGCCGGGTGGTTGAGGGAGGCCGAGGCCTGGGCCTCGCGGCGGAAGCGCACCTGGAAGGACGGGTCACGGGCCAGGTCGTGCCGGAGCACCTTGACCGCGACCTCGCGGCCGAGCCGTAGATCGCGGCCGTGGTGGACCTCGGCCATGCCGCCGCGGCCCAGCACACCGCCGATCTCGTACCGCTCACCGAGCACCTGCGGCGTGGTCATCGACGGTCCTCTCGGGCGGTTCGGTACAGCCTCCGCGGGCCAGTGGTGCGGAGTCCTCTGGCGGCGGTCGCCGCGCGCAGGGAGCCGCAGGCGAGCCTAACCGCAGGCGCTGCGGGAGAGCGGGAAGCGGGGACCTTCCGCCTCACTGGGCGTCACCTTGCGCTCCCGCTGCGTTGGCGGCCCCACCGGTCCCACCGGCCCCGCCGCCGCCGCCGCCGCCGCCGCCGCCGCCGTCGCCGGCCCCGCCGGGCGAGGGCGCCGCAGACGTCGGTGTCGACGTCGCCGTCGGGGTGGAACCGGTCGGCGTGGGGGCAGGCTGACCGGGGAGGTCGGCGTCGGGCTCGTCGTCGTCCTCCTGCTCGCCACCGCCCTCGCCGACCGGCGGCGGCGCCGACCCGGTCGGGGTGGACGTCGGCGTGCGCGAGGGCGTGGGCGAGGTCTCGGGCGCCGGCTCGGTGGTCGGCACCGGCTCCTCGTCCTCCTCCTCCTCAGGCGTCCAGCCCTCGTCGGCGACGGTCAGGGTGACCAGGGTGCCCGGGGACAGCGGGCCCTCGGGGGAGACCGCGGCGACGGCCCCCTCGTCGAGCTCGCGTCCGAGCGCCGCGAGGACGCTCTCCGCGGCCGGCCGCTGCTGCACGGTCAGGCCGTCGGCCTCGAGCTCGTCCGCGACCTCGTCGGCGTCACGGCCGATGAGGTCGGCGGCGACGACGGTGACCGCGGCCGGGGAGGCGCTGGTCGTCGTGGATGTGGTGGTCGGCTCGGCGGTGGTGCCGTCCCCGTCGCCCCGGTTCCCGGAGGACACCAGATAGGTGGTGCCGGCGAGCAGCACGAGCAGCACGACGGCGGCGGCCAGCCACGCCCACCGGCGGTTCCGGCCACCGGGCGGCGGCTCGTCACCGGGGCGCCAGTCGTCGTCGGCGTCCGGGGCCGCGTGCAGCGGAGGCATGGGGCGCCCACCGGTGCGGGGCGAGACCGTGGGCATACCGGCGGCCGGGGTGGCGAAGACCTGGGTGTGCCCGTCGGCCGACGCCCCGCCATCGACGACCCGGGTGGGGGCCGTGACGGGTGCGGCGGCGGCAGCCGCTGCGAGGGTCCCGCCGTCAGCGACCCGCCGGACCGCCTCGGCGAACGCCCGGCCGTCGGGGAACCGGTCGGCGGGGTCCTTGGCGAGGGCGCGCTCCACCAGCAGCCGCACCGCGGGCGGGATGTCGCCGGGCAGCGGCGGCGGCGGACGGTTGATGTGCGCGAGCGCGATGGCCACCTGCGAGGCGCCGTCGAAGGGCCGCGTCCCCGCGAGGCACTCGTAGCCCACCACGCCGAGCGAGTACACGTCGGAGGCCGCGTTCACCTCCATGCCCTGGGCCTGTTCCGGGGAGAGGTACTGCGCCGTCCCGACGACCATCCCGGTGCGGGTGAGCGGGGCGGCGTCACGGGCCTGGGCGATGCCGAAGTCGGTCAGCTTCACCACGCCGTCGGGCCGCACGATCAGGTTGCCGGGCTTGATGTCCCGGTGCACCACGCCCGCCCGGTGGGCGGCGGAGAGGCCGTCGGCGGACTGGCTGAGCACGTGCAGCGTCCAGTCGACCGGGAGCCGGCCCTCCTCGTGCAGGATCGTGACCAGGGGCTGGCCCTCGACGAACTCCATGACCAGGAACGCCAGGGTCTGCACGCCGCTGTCGTCGGTGGTCTCGCCGTAGTCGTAGACCGAGGCGATGTTCGGGTGGGAGAGCGCCGCGGTGTGCCGCGCCTCGTTGCGGAAGCGCGCCAGGAAGCTCGGGTCGTTGGTGTACTCGGTCTTGAGCACCTTGGCGGCGACGATGCGGTCCAGCACCCGGTCGCGGGCCTTCCAGACCTCCCCCATCCCGCCGGTCGCGATCGGGGCGGTGATCTCGTAGCGCCCGGCCAGCATGCTTCCGATACCGAGCGCCATCAGCCGCCCTGCCCCTCGAAGTAGGCCGCCATGACGTCGCCGGCGATGGGGGCGGAGAGGTCGCCACCGGTGCTGCCGCCGTTGGCGATGAAGACGGCGACGGCGATCTGCGGGTCGTCGGCCGGCGCGAAGCCCATGAACCAGTTGTGGTCGGGGACGTCGGGCCGGACCTGCGCGGTGCCGGTCTTGCCGGCGACCTCCATGCCGGGGAGGCGGGCGGCGCGACCGGACCCGCGCGCCACCACGCTGACCATCATCTCGGTGAGCTGGTCGGCCACCTCGGCCGAGATCGGCTCGCGCAGCACCTCGGGGTCGGTCTCGTCGAGCACCGAGAGGTCCGGCGCGCGCAGCTCGTCGACCAGGTAGGGCGTCATCTGGACGCCGTCGTTCGCGACCGTCGCGGCCACGAGCGCGGCCTGCAGCACCGTCATCCGGACGTCCCGCTGGCCGATGGAGGTCTGGGCGAGGGCGGCGTCGTCGATGATGTCGCCGACGGTGCTCCGGGCCACGTCGAGCGGGATGTCGAGCCCTTCGTCGTCGAGGCCGAAGGCCTCGGCCATGTCGCGGACCGCCTCCTCGCCCAGGTCGATGCCGAGCTGGGCGAAGGCGGTGTTGCAGGAGATGGTCAGGGCGTCGATCAGCGACTGCTCACCGCTGGGGCTGCACGCCGAGCCACCGAAGTTGGGGATCACCCGGCTGCTGTTGGGGAGGGGCAGCTCGCGGGGGGCCGGCACGACGGTCTCCGGCGTCAGCCCGTCCTCCAGGGCGGCGGCCGCGACGATCACCTTGAACAGCGAGCCGACCTGGTAGTTGTCCTCGATCGCGCGGTTCACCCGCGGGTCCGGGTCCTGGGCCGTGATCGCCTCCATCGCGGTCCGGATCGCCTCGGGGTCGTGGCTGGCGAGCAGGCCGGGGTCGTAGGTGGGCGTGCTGGCCATGCCCAGGATCGCGCCGGTGTCCGGGTCGAGGGCGACGACCGCGCCGGTGCGGCCCTCCAGGCCGGCCATCGCCGCCGCCTGGACCGCCGGGTCGAGGGTCAGGACGACGTCGCCGCCGGCCGGGTCGCGCCCGGTGAACAGGTCGGCGATGCGGCGGACGAACAACCGGTCGTCCTCGCCGGAGAGGACGTCGTCCATGGCGTCCTCGAGCTTGGTGTTGCCGTAGATCAGCGAGTGGTACCCGGTGACCGGCGCGTAGAGCGGCCCCTGCGGATAGGTGCGCAGGTAGGTCAGCCGCCCGTCGGTGGGCACCGACATCGCGACCTCGGTCCCGTCGACGATGATCGAGCCGCGCTCCCGGTCGTAGGTCTCGGCCAGCACCCGGGTGTTGCGGTCGTTCTGGCGCAGCGACTCGGAGCGCACGACCTGGATGATGTTCACGTTGATGATCAGCAGCGTGAACAGGACGAGCACGCTGATGGCGACCCGGCGCAGGGGGGCGTTCACGGCCGCACCACCTCCGTGGGAGCGTCGCCGAGCCGCTGCGGCGTGGCGTGCGGCGTCGCCGGCCGGCGGGCCGCGTCGCTGATCCGCATCAGCAGCGCGACCAGCACGAAGTTGGCGACCAGCGACGATCCCCCGTAGGCCAGGAACGGGGTGGTCAGCCCGGTCAGTGGCAGCAGGCCGGTCACGCCGCCCAGGACGACGAACACCTGCCAGGCGACGGCGAACGCCAGCCCGGCGGCCAGGAGCTTGCCGAACGCGTCGCGCACGACCAGCGAGCTGCGCAGCCCGCGCTCGACCAGGATCAGGTAGACCACGATCACGGCCACCAGGCCGAACAGGCCGAGCTCCTCGCCGACGGCGGCGGCGATGAAGTCGCTCTTGGCGATGGGCACCTGGTCGGGGCGGCCGCCGCCGAGCCCGGCGCCGAACAGGCCGCCGGTGCCGAGGCCGAACAACGACTGCACCAGCTGGTAGCCCGCGCCGTCGATGTAGGCGAACGGGTCCAGCCAGGTGTCCACGCGGGCGCGGACGTGGCCGAAGATCTGGTAGGAGATCAGCGCGCCGCCGGCGAACAGCGTGAGGCCGATGAACAGCCAGCTCGCCCGCTCGGTGGCCACGTAGAGCATCACCACGAAGATCCCGAACAGCAGCAGCGAGCTGCCCAGGTCGCGCTCGAAGACGAGCACCAGGATGGACAGCACCCAGGCCAGCAGCACCGGCCCAAGGTCGCGGCCCCGCGGCAGCTCCAGGCCGGCGACCTTCTTGCTGGCCAGCGCCAGGACGTCGCGCTTGTCGACCAGGTAGGCGGCGAAGAAGACGACCAGGCAGATCTTGGCGAACTCCCCGGGCTGGATGGAGAAGCCGGCGACGCGGATCCAGATCTTGGCGCCGTTGACCTCCGAGATCGAGGCGGGGAGGAAGGCCGGCAGCGCGAGCAGGACGATGCCCAGCAGCGCCAGGGTGTACGCGAAGCGGGAGAGCGTGCGGTGGTCGCGGACCACGACGAGGACCGCGACGAACAGGGCCACCCCTAGCGTGGCCCAGATCAGCTGGACCGGGGCGTCCTCACGGGTGACCGTGCTGCCGACCTGCCCGGCGGCCAGGTCGAGCCGGTGGATGACCGCCAGACCCAGGCCGACCAGGAGGGCGACCGCGGGCAGCAGCAGCGGGTCGGCGTAGGACGCCCACTTCCGGACGACGAGGTGTGCGACCACCCACAGCGCGGTGATCCAGACGCTGAACCCGGCCATCTCCGGGCGCAGCGCGCCGGTGACGGTGAGGTCGACGATCATCTGCGCGACGACGGTGATCAGGACGGCGAACGCGAGCAGCGCGGCCTCGGTGCCCCGCCGGGTGGGGGTGTCGGCCGCGGCGGCGCGGGGATCGACGACGGGGGCGGCCATCAGCCGGCCTCCCGGCAGTTCACCCCCGGCACGGACGACGAGGTCGTCCGGGCCGACGCCGCGTCCGTCGTCTCCTCGGTCAGCGGGGCCTCGGGGAGGGCCGGCTCGCCGGGGACGGCGTCCTGCGCGGTGGTGGGCGTCGCCGGTGGCGTGGACACCGCCGGGTCGGCGGTGTCGGGGGCGGTGGTGTCCGCGTCGATGCTGCGGCACAGGGGCAGCCGCTGGTCGCGCAGCGCCGCGAGGATCCGGTCGGCGTGACCGGAGTCGTCGGCGGTGATGCTGTCCTGCACCCGGCTGCGGGCCGCCGGGGTCAGGTCGGAGACCGCGAGGTCGGTGCCGCGGTCGAGCCGGTAGAAGTCCAGGCCGAGGACGGAAGCGTCCAACCCCCGGAAGACGGCGACCTGCTGGTCGTCACCGCTGCCGTTGACGCCCACGAACCAGTGGTCGAGCGCCCACACGTACGTACCGATCGCCCCCGCCACCAGCACGGTGAGAAGGGCCCCCGCCACCAGGAGGACTCGTAGCGGGCGGCGGCGGGCGGAGGGGCCGCCGCCCGTCGGCAGTGTGGGTGGCGGCGGGGGAGGAGGACCGGGATCGGCGAGCGCGGCCCGGCCGGCGGCGGACCGCGGGTCGACCTGGCGCTGCCCGACGTTGTCACCGGCAGCGCCGTCGACGACCGGATCGAAGCGCCCGTTGCCACCGGTGTCCTCGAGGACGTCGGCGACGATCACGGTGATGTTGTCCGGGCCGCCGCTGCGCAGGGCCAGCTCGATCAGCCGGTCGGCGGTGGCCTCCGGGTCGGGGTCCTTGAGGGCGTCGGCCAGGGTCTCCTCGCTGACGACGCCGGACAGCCCGTCGGAGCACAGCAGGTACCGGTCGCCGGCGCGTGCCTCGCGCATCGAGAGGTCCGGCTCGACGTCCTGGCCGTTGAGCGCGCGCAGCAGGAGCGACCGCTGCGGGTGGTGGTTGGCCTCCTCGGGCGTGATCCGGCCGTCGTCGATCAGCGTCTGCACGAAGGTGTCGTCGTGGGTGATCTGGGAGAACTCGCCGTCGCGCAGCAGGTAGGCGCGGGAGTCGCCGACGTGGCACAGCGCCAGCCGGCCACCGGCGAACAGGATGGCGGTGAGCGTGGTGCCCATGCCCTCCAGCTGGGGCGATTCGCGGATCACCTCGCGCAGGTGCTCGCTGCCCTCGTGCACCGCGGCGCGCAGCGCCTGCAGCATGTCGCCGGACGGCGCGTCGTCGTCGAGGTGCTCGAGCGCGGCGATCACGACCTTGCTCGCCACGTCACCGGCGGCGTGGCCGCCCATGCCGTCGGCCACGGCCAGCAGCCGGGGCCCGGCGTAGACCGAGTCCTGGTTGTTGCCGCGGATGAGGCCGCGGTCGGAGCGCGCGGCGTAGCGGAGAACCAGGGTCACGAACGAAGCTCCAGTGCGGTCTGGCCGATGCGGATCGGCTGGCCGGGGCCCACCAGCAGCGGGCCCTGCACGCGCTGCTGGTCGAGGTAGGTGCCATTGGTGGATCCGAGGTCCTCGACGTACCACTGGCCGCCGCGGTTGGTGAGGCGGGCGTGCCGGGAACTGGCGAAGTCGTCGGTGAGGACCAGGGTCGAGTCGTCGGCGCGGCCGATGAGGATCGGCTGGTCACCGAGGGTGATCTTGGTGCCGCTGAGCGGCCCGGCGGTGACGACCAGCGACTTGGGGCCGCGGTTGCCGCGCTTCTTGGGGGCCGACGAACGCGGCGGCACCGACGCCACGCGCCCGGGGCGGCCGCCGAACAGGTCGGCGCGCACCACGCGGAACGCGGCGAAGATGAACAGCCACAGCAGCAGGAGGAAGCCGAAGCGGAAGATCTGCAGCACCAGCTCGCTCACGGCGCCACCGCCCGCGCAGCGCTCCGGCCGGCACCGAGGCCGGGGCCCTGCTGCCGGATCCCGTTCAGCTGCGACCGCGGAGATCCGGTCACGCCCCGTCCTGCCGGTAGACCAGGACCGAGTGGCCGATGCGGATGACGTCGCCGTCGCTGAGCGGCTGCCGGGTGACGCGCCGGCCGTTGACCAGCGTGCCGTTGGTCGACCCGAGGTCCTCGACGGTGGCGACGTCCCCGTCGAGGACGACGTCGACGTGCTTGCGGCTGACCCCGGTGTCGGGGAGGCGGATGTCGGCCTCCGTGCCGCGGCCGATGACGTTGCGCCCGGTGGAGAGCTCGTGCCGCGTGCCGGGCCCGTCGACGACGAGCACGTGCGTGGTCGTCGCGCGCGAGCCGGCCCGGCCGATGACCGAGGGGTCCTGCTTGCCGGTGTCGGTGGCCATGCGGCCGCGCAACGGGGGCAGCGGGGGCAGCGGGGGCAGCGGCGGGAGCGGGGGGTGGCCGCCGACGGGGGCCGACGCCAGCGGCGGGAGGTCGGAGCGGGCGGCGGGACGGGCCGGGTCGGCGACCCGGGAGCTGACCTCGAACACGCCGGTGGTCAGCTCGTCGTCGCGCTCCAGCTCGACCGTGACCTTGTCGAAGACCTGGTAGCCCTCGTCCTCGATGTGCTCGGTGACCATGTCGGCCAGCTCGCCGGCGAGCTGGTCGGACCACTGGCCCAGGTGCTCGAAGTCGGTCTCGCCGAGGCGCACGACGTAGACGTTGGGCGCCAGCACCCGGCCCTCGCCCAGGATGGAGCGCTGTTCGTCGGCCTCGCGCTGGAGGGCCTTCGCGATCTCGGCCGGGTGCACCTTGCCCTTGAAGAGCCGGGCGAACGCCAGGCCGACCATGCCTTCGAGCCGGCGCTCGAAGCGCTGCAGCACACCCACAGTCGCTCCTCTGCGCTCGCCGGACGTCCCATTCTGCCACCCGTGATCGTAGCCGGGTCGAGCGCGCCTGACCGCCCAGCAACTCGCGACGCCCCGCACGGTGTCCTCGGCCGGCTCCGGCCCACCCCCTGCCCCGGCCCCGTGGCCGGCGACTGCTATCGTCTTCCCTCGCCAGGGCAAGTGGCGGAATGGCAGACGCGCACGGTTCAGGTCCGTGTGTCCGAAAGGACGTGGGGGTTCAACTCCCCCCTTGCCCACCAGACGCAGAGGAGCGCCGGTCCCCCACGGGGGCCGGCGCTCCGTCGTTCCCGGGCGGGCTCAGCCGGTGAGCTGCCCGTCGTCGCGCCGGCCACGGGCACCGAGACTTCCCATCAGGAGCATCGCGCCCCACGGGACGATGACCCAGAACGGCCAGAAGTAGAGGAACTGCGCGGCGACGACCGACGTGACGGCCCAGATGACCAGCACGATCAGCGCCGTGCTCGCCCACGAGCCCCAGGCCTGGCGGCCGCCGGCGTGCCCGCCCCAGGCTCCCGCCGGCCCGCGCCAGGCTCCGGCGCAGGCGGGGTGGGTGGCGTTCCGGGGTGTGGCGGGGGCAGCCGACCGGGACGTGGTCGCGCCGGAGGTGCGGGGCAGGTCGGCGGTCAGCTCGGCCAGCTCGCCGAAGGTGCGCGCGCTGTAGGCACCCGCCAGCCGCTCGTCGTACTCGGCGACGGTGAGCCGCCCCTCGGACATCGCCTGGCCGAGGAGGGCGGCGACGGCGGCGCGGTCGGTGTCGGCGGCGCGCAGGTGGGGCTCGGGCATGGCGTGCTCCTCGGGCGGGGAGTCCAGTCTGTTCCGCGGGACCGCGCCCGGTCCACTGACACCTGTCACCGGTTCCACGTGGAACTGTTCCTCGCGCGCTCGGCGTCGGTTCCGCCGACGGGAGGGCTCAGCCGGCGGCCGGCGCGACCGCGGAGGTGAGGTGGCGCCCGATGACCATCCGCTGGATCTGGTTGGTGCCCTCGAAGATCTGCATGACCTTCGCCTCGCGCATGTAGCGCTCCGCCGGGTGGTCGCGCGTGTAGCCGGCGCCACCGAGCACCTGGACGGCGTCGGTGGTCACCTTCATCGCGGCGTCGGTGGCCACGAGCTTGGCGATGCTGGCCTGCCGGGAGAACGGCTTGCCGGCGTCCTTGCGGCGGGCGGCGACCAGGTAGGTGGCCCGGGCGGACTCCACGGCGGCGGCCATGTCGGCGAGCAGGAAGGACACGCCCTGGTGCTCGGCGATGGGGCGGCCGAACGCCTCGCGCTCCACGGCGTAGCCGACGGCGACGTCCAGGGCGGACTGCGCCAGCCCGACGGCGACGGCGCTGATCCCCAGCCGGCCGGAGTCCAGGGCGCCGAGGGCGATCGCCATGCCGCGGCCGGGCTCGCCGACCAGGCGGTCGGCCGGGATCGGCACGTCGTCCAGGTGGAGCGCCGACGTCGTGGAGCCGGTGAGGCCCATCTTCTCCTCGGGCCTCGCCGCGCTCAACCCGGGCAGGTCCGGGGTGAGGTGGAAGCAGGAGATCGCGCGTTCGCCGTCGGCCGGCGTGCGGAGGAACGTCGAGTAGAAGTCGGCGTGCCCGCCGTGGGTGACCCAGGCCTTCTCGCCCCGGGCGGTCCAGCCGTCGTCGGCAGGCGTGGCGCTGGCGCGCATGGCCGCGACGTCGGAGCCCGCGTGCGCCTCGGACAGGGAGTAGGCGCCCAGGAGGGTGCCGCCGACCATCTCCGGCAGCAGGTCGCGGCGCTGCGCCTCGGTGCCGAAGTTGGCGACGGGGGAGCAGGCGAGGGTGTGCACGCTGATGCCGAGCGCGACGCTCGCCCACCGCGCGGCCAGCTCCTCGACCACCTGCAGGTAGACCTCGTACGGCTGCCCGCCCCCACCGACGTCCTCGGCGAAGGGCAGCCCCATCAGCCCGGCGTCGCCGAGCAGCCGGAAGACCTCGCGGGGGAAGCGTTCCTCGCGCTCGTACTCCGCCGCCTTCGGCGCGAGCTCGGCGTCGGCGATGTCGCGGACGAGGCCGATCAGGTCGGCGGCCTCGGGGGTGGGCAGTTCGCGCTCGACGGCCACGGTTCTCCTCCGCAGTGGCGGCCCCGCGTCCGGGAGCGGGAGACAGTACTGGCGACGGTACCGCAGTACTGTTCTGCGGTCAGGTCCATGCCGTCCGGCCGGGAGGAGGTGCCATGGAGAGCGCCGAGGGGCGGTTGACGCGCCGGCAGGCCGAGCTGCTCGACCAGCTCGAGGCGCTGTTCCTGGCCCAGGGGTTCGCCGGCTTCACCCTCGAGGACCTCGCCGTCCGGCTGCGCTGCTCGAAGAGCACGCTCTACGCGCTGGCGGGGAGCAAGGAGCAGCTGTCGCTGCGGGTGATCCGGCACTTCTTCCGCAAGGCGACGGCGGCCGTCGAGGCGCAGACCGTCACCGAGGCCGACCCCGCCCGGCGGGTGACCGCCTACCTGACCGCCGTGGCGCGCGCGCTCGCCCCCGCCGGACCGGCCTTCCTCCGCGACCTGGACGCCTTCCCGCCGGGGCGGGAGATCTACGAGCGGAACACCGCCCTGGCCGCCGGGCGGGTGCGTGAGCTGATCGCCGACGGCGTCGCGCAGGGCCGCTTCCGCGAGGTGCACCCCGCGCTGATCGCCGACACGGTCACCACGCTGATGCTCCGCATCGGCCGCGGCGACACCGGGCGCGCGACCGGGCTGGACGACGCGACCGCCTACCGGGAGCTGGCCGCCCTGCTGCTGCGCGGGATCGCCCTGTGAGGATCTCCGCCGTGATCATCGATGCGGCCGCCTGGGACGACCCCGACGTGCAGCGGCTGACCAGCGACCAGCAGGCCGAGATCCGCGCCCGGTACGGCGGCAAGGAGGAGCCGGGCCGGCCGCCGTCGGCCGCCGACGTCAGCGTCGTCCTGGTGGCCCGGGACGACGACGGCGCGGCGCTCGGCTGCGGCGCGCTGCGCGACCTCGGGAAGGGCGTCGCCGAGGTCAAGCGGATGTACGTCCCCCCGGCCGCGCGGGGGCGGGGGGTGTCGAAGGCGGTCCTCGCCGGGCTGGAGGCTGCAGCCCGGTCCCGGGGCTGGCGCACGCTGCGGCTGGAGACCGGGCCGCTGCAGCCCGAGGCGATCGGGCTGTACTCCGGCGCCGGATACCGGCCGATCGACGCCTTCGGCGCCTACACGGGGGACCCGGACGCCGTCGACTCGCTGTTCTTCGAGAAGGCCCTCGGCGACTGACCCGGGCAACGGGGGAGTTCCGTGAACCGGATCCGCCGCTCCGGACATCAAGGGGTGTGACGACTTCACCGATCGCGGCCGGATCATCACCTGCCGTGACCCCGACAGCGGTGCACCGCTCGGCCGGCCCACCGCCCGAGCCCCCACGGCTGCGCGCCCTGCCCGACGCCCTGCCCAGTGACGCGGAGCTGATCGCGCGGTCGGTCGACGACCCCGCGGAGTTCGCCCCGCTGTTCGACCGGCACGCCGCCACGGTGCACCGCTACCTGGGCCGCCGCGTCGGCGAACTGGCCGACGACCTGCTCAGCGAGACCTTCCTCATCGCCTTCCGCCGCCGGGAGGCCTACCGGCCCGACCACGTCGAGGTGCGGCCCTGGCTGCTGGGCATCGCGACCAACGTCGTGCACGGGCACGTGCGCACCGAGCAGCGCCGTTACAAGACCCTGGCGCGCGCGGCCGCCGAGCCCGAGCGGCCCGGCGACGACCCCGGGGACGCCGCCGGCCGGCTCGACGCCCAGGCGTTGCGGGGTCCGCTGGCCGCCGCGCTCGCCGCGTTGAAGCCGCGCGACCGCGACGCCCTGCTGCTGCTCGCGTGGGGGCAGCTCGGCTACGAGGAGATCGCCGCCGTCCTCGACGTCCCCGTCGGCACGGTGCGCTCCCGGCTGCACCGCGCCCGCCGCCAGACCCGCGCCGTGCTCGGCGACGTCTCCCCGTTCGACCCTGTCTCCGAGGAGGAGGACCGATGAACGACCTCACGCTGCTCCGCGAAGCGGGCCCCGAGGCGCCGCCGCTGTCCCCCGCCGCTCGCTCGGCCGCCCGTGCCGCGCTGCTGGCCGAGATCGAGGGCCCGGCTCCCCGGCGGTCCCGGACCCCCCGCCGGAAGGTCGCGCTGCGCATCGGGCTGGCCGCCGTCACCGCGGCGGCGGCCTGGGCCGCCGCCGTCGTCATCGCCGCCCCCGACGGCCCCGGGACGCCGGCGGAGAGCGTCACCCTCGTCGACTTCCGGATGCCGACGTTCCCGCTGTCGCTCGATCCCGAGCCGGAGGGGATGCGGCCGGCGTTCACCGGCGACGGCGAGTCGGCCGGCTTCGCGGAGTTCGACGCGGCGGACGGGGTCGACCGGTTCACCGTGGGCGTCCACGAGGAGGCGCCCGACTGGTGGTTCGAGGGCTCCGCCGAACGCGTCGACGTCACCGAGCGCCTGGAGGTCAGCGTCGAGGGCAGGGACGCCGACGTCGTCCGCGGGGCACGGGACGTCTACTGCGAGGACGGCCTGACCGTCTGCGAGCGCATGCTGTTCGCCGAACTCGTCTGGGAACGCAAGGACGACCAGTGGGTGACGATGAGCGGTGAGGGCCGGTACAGCCGGACGTCGGAGCTGGTCGCCGTCGCTGAGTCGCTGGTCGACCGGCCGCAGCGAGCCACGCTCACCGCGGAGCTCGCCCCGGCCGGCTGGTCGGTGCAGTTCTACAAGATGGGCCGGGTCCTCACCCTGGTCAACGACGCCTACGAGCAGCAGACGATCACGGTGCACGTGCCGCTGCCCGAGGACGTCATGCCCCCGGACCAGCTGCTCGACCAGCTGATGGGGCCCGTGGGGCCGGTCGTCCCCGTGACCGTCCACGGCCGGCCCGCACAGTTGGTCCCCGTCGACAACGGACCCGGGACGGCGGGGTGGTTCCTCCAGGGGCAGTTCGAGGACGGGACGACCTTCACCCTCCAGGTGCCGGACGCCTTCACCCAGGACCAGGTGCTGGAGTTCGCCGAGCAGGTGACCTACCACCCCTGACGACGAGCGAGACCTGCGAACTCGTGGCCATCGCGCGCTGATGGCCACGAGTTCGCAGGTCTCGTCGGGGCTCCCGTGGGCGAGGTGTGGTGAGCTGGGCGCATGCCCGACACCTGGCCCCCCAGCGACCGCACCGAGGTGCAGCTCAGCGCCGGCGACGCCCGCCTCGCCGTCGATCTCCGGGGCGGCACGCTGTGCCGGCTCGCGGTCGGGGACTGGGAGCTGCTCGACGGCTATGCGCCCGGTGCCGTCGCCCCCGGCTGGCGCGGCGCGGTGCTGGTCCCCTGGCCCAACCGCCTCCGGCACGGCCGGTGGACGTGGCAGGAGGAGGAGCTGCAGCTCGACGTCCGGTCGCCGGACGAGCCGCACGCGATCCACGGGCTCGTCGCCTGGCAGCCGTGGACGGTGCTGGCAGAGGCGGACGGGTCCGTCACGGTCGGGACGACGGTCGAGCCGCACCCCGGCTACCCGTTCCGGCTGGCCGTCGCCGTCGACCACGAGCTGACCGCCGAGCGGCTGACCTGCCGGCTCCGCGTGCGGAACCTCGGCGCCGAGCCGGCGCCCTTCGGTGCCGGGTTCCACCCCTACCTCTCCGTCGGGGCGACGGCGGACGGCGGCATCGGCGAGGCCGAGCTGACCGTTCCGGCGCGCACCGAGCTGGTCCTGGACGGCGGGCTGCCCACGGGGGAGCGGCGCCCCTACGACGGCGCGATCGGCCGGATCGGCGACCGTGCGCTGGACACCCCGCTCACCGACCTCGACCGGGACGCCGACGGCTGGACGCACGTGCGGCTGCGGGGCGGCGCCGGGGAGCTCACGCTCTCGGCCGACGATTCCTGGCCGTGGCTGCAGGTCTACAGCGGCGACACCCTGCCCGAGGGCCAGTGGCGGCGCAGCCTCGCCGTCGAGCCGATGACCTGCCCGCCCAACGCGCTGGCCGACGACGTCGACCTGCACGTGCTCGGGCCGGACGAGGAGTGGGCCGGCACGTGGGCGCTCGCCTGGACGCCGGCGACCTGAGATGCGCGTCGCGGAGCTCTGGCGCTACCCGGTGAAGTCGCTGCAGGGGGAGCGGCTGGCCGAGGCGGAGGTCGGGACGCTGGGCATCGCCGGTGACCGGCGCTGGGCCCTGTTCGACCGGGACACCGGGCTCGGCCTCACCGCCCGGCGGGTGCCCGAGCTGCTGTTCGGCGCCGCCCGCCTGCGGGGCGACGGAGGAGTGGAGGTCGTCCTGCCCGACGGCACGGTCACCGCCGCCGACGACGTCCTCTCGGACTGGCTGGGCCGCCGGGTGGAGCTCCGGGCCGCCACCGAGCGGGAGGGCGTGGCGCCCACCTACGAGGCTCCGGTCGACGAGGACGTGCCCGACCCCGCGGAGTGGCTGCAGTGGGAGGGTGCGCCCGGCCCCTTCCACGACAGCCCGCGGATCCGGCTGTCGCTGGTCTCCACCGGCACGACCGGCACGTGGGACCGCCGCCGGTTCCGGGCCAACGTCGTCCTGGACGGCGAGGGCGAGGAGGGTCTCCGCGGCCGGGAGGCGTCCCTCGGGTCGG
Organism: Blastococcus sp. HT6-4; assembly: GCF_039679125.1. NCBI lineage: Bacteria > Bacillati > Actinomycetota > Actinomycetes > Geodermatophilales > Geodermatophilaceae > Blastococcus > Blastococcus montanus. The sequence continues at coordinate 39,402 of NZ_CP155551.1, forward strand.
TGCGGCTGCTCGTCGGCACCGGCATCCCGCGGTGCGTCATGACCACCCGCCCGCAGCCGGGCGGGATCGCCCGGGACACGTCCGTGCTCAAGACGATCCACCGGGAGCGGGACGGGCTGCTGGCCGTGCGCGCCGCCGTGCTGCAGCCCGGCGCGGTGCGGGTCGGCGACGCGCTGGTCCCGGACGGCGGGGGAGACTGAGGCGTGCGCACCATCGATCTGCGTCCCGGCGAGGACAGCATCCGGCTCGGGCAGCTGCTCAAGCTCGTCGACGCCGTGCCGACCGGCGCCCAGGTGAAGGACGTCCTGCTCTCCGGGGTGGTCACGGTCAACGGGGAGCCCGAGGAGCGGCGCGGCCGCCAGCTGCGCTCGGGCGACGTGGTGGCGATCGAGGGGGCCGAGGACGTCCGGATCGGGTAGCCCGAGGAGCTCGCGACCCGGCCAGCGCGCGGTTCCACGTGGAACCCGCCGGCGGGAAGGAACCGCATGACCACGCCAGTCGCGTCCCGCCTGCACGGATTCGGGACGACGATCTTCGCGGAGATGAGCGCGCTCGCGGTCGCGACCGGCTCGATCAACCTCGGTCAGGGGTTCCCCGACTACCCCGGCCCGCCCGAGGTGCTCGACGTCGCCCGGGCGGCGATCGGCACCGACGCCGACCAGTACCCGCCCGGGCCCGGCATCCCGGAGCTGCGCGCCGCCGTCGCCGAGCACCAGCAGCGGTTCCGGGGCCTGGCCTACGACCCGGACACCGAGGTGCTGGTCACTGCCGGCGCCACGGAGGCCCTGGCCGCCACCATGCTCGGGCTGCTCGAGCCGGGCGACGAGGTGGTGCTCTTCGAGCCGGTCTACGACAGCTACAGCGCGTCGGTCGCCATGGCCGGCGGCGTGGTCCGCCCCGTTCCGCTGCACCCGCCCGCGGACGGCCAGGGCGCGTGGACCTTCGACGAGGCGGAGCTGCGGGCCGCGGTCACCCCGCGCACCCGGCTGCTGCTGGTCAACTCGCCGCACAACCCGACCGGCACGGTCCTCACCGACGCCGAGCTCGGCGTCCTGGCCGAGCTGGCGACCGGCCACGACCTCGTGGTCGTCACCGACGAGGTGTACGAGCACCTGGTGTTCGCCGGGGCCCGGCACGTCTCCCTCGCCACGCTGCCGGGCATGCGCGACCGCACCCTCGTCGTCTCGAGCGCGGGCAAGACCTTCAACGTCACCGGGTGGAAGGTCGGCTGGGTCTGCGGTCCGGCGGCACTGGTCGCCGCCGTCCGCACCGCGAAGCAGTTCCTCACCTACGTCAACGCCGGCCCGTTCCAGCCGGCCGTCGCCGCCGGGCTGCGCCTGCCCGACGCCTACTTCGACGGGGTCGCCCGGGACCTCGAGTACCGGCGCGACCTGCTGGTGGACGCGCTGCGGGCGGCCGGCCTGCCGGTGATCAGCCCGCGGGCCACCTACTTCGCCACCGTCGACGTCCGCGGGGTGCGCCCGGACGGGGACGGGCTGGCCTTCTGCCGGGAGCTGCCGGCGCGCGTGGGTGTCGTGGCCGTCCCGACCGTGGTCTTCTACACCCCTGCGCACGCCTCCCTGGGGCGGCACCTGGTGCGGTTCGCGTTCTGCAAGAGTGATGCGCTGCTCGCCGAGGCGGTCGAGCGGCTGGGGAGGCTGGCATGAGGATCGCGGCGGTGCAGCACGACATCGTCTGGGAGGACCGGGAGGCCAACTTCGCCCGGCTCGCCCGGCAGGTGGGCCGGGCCGCGGCGGCCGGCGCGGAGCTGGTGCTGCTCACCGAGACCTTCTCCACCGGCTTCTCGATGACGCCGGGCATCGGCGAGGCCGAGGGCGGCCCGTCGGCGCGGTTCCTCGCCGCCCAGGCGGCCGAGCACGGCGTGTGGGTCGGGGGCAGCTGCCCCGAGATCGCCGATGACGCCGGCGGGGCGGGAGCGGGAGAGGCAGCGCTGCCGTACAACTCGTTCGTCCTCGCCGGGCCCGACGGGACGACGCACCGCTACCGCAAGCTGCACCCGTTCACCCACGGCGGCGAGCACGAGCGCTTCCGGGCGGGCGACGGACCGGTCACCGTGGCGATCGGCGGCCTCCGGATCACGCCGTTCATCTGCTACGACCTGCGCTTCGCCGACGTGTTCTGGCACGCCGCCCCCACCACCGACGTGTACGTGGTCGTGGCGAACTGGCCCGCCGCCCGGCGGCACCACTGGCAGACCCTGCTGCAGGCCCGCGCCATCGAGAACCAGGCGTACGTCGTCGGGGTCAACCGGGTCGGGACCGCCGGCGACGGCACCGAGCACGCCGGCGACAGCCGGATCGTCAGCCCGATGGGGGAGCTGCTGGCCACGGCCGCGGGCGCCGAGACCCTCGTGCTGGCCGACGTCGACGCGGCGGAGGTCGCGGCCACCCGCGACCGGCTGCGCTTCCTCGCCGACCGCCGCGGCTGACCCGGCCGACCGGCCCGGCGCGACCGGCCCGCCGCGGCCGGGCCCGCCGCGACCGGGTCGGGCAATCAGTCGCGCGCCGCGCCGTCCTCGTCCACGACGATCTGCTCGCGCTGCACCTGCTCGGTGACCGTCTCCTGCCCCTGCACGAACTCGCTGCGCAGCCGGACCCGCTCGACGGGCACGACCTCGACGCTGACGACGGGGCGCTCGGTGTGCAGGATGATCTCGTCCGGCATGCCTGCCGCAGCGGAGGGCGCGGTGTCCCCGGTGACCAGCGACTCGCCGGTGACCGAGCCGGTGCCCTCGTCGGCGTCGTCCATCGGCACCTCCTCCAGGCGGATCTCCTCCCGCCGGATCGGCACGGTCATCGTCACCTCCTCGGTGACCACGTACTTGACCAGCCGTACCCGCCGGGCGGCCACCTGCTCCGTGCTGATCCGCAGCCGCTCCTCGCTGCGGATCATCGTCCCGTCGGTGCCGGCGTCGGCCGCCGTCGGCGGGGCCGTGTCGGCCGCGCCGGTCCTCGCGGTGTCCGTGGACTCCAGGCCGTAGTGCCGGCGGAGCTCCGCCTCCTCGCCGGGATCCAGGTGGTTGCCGTCCATGGGCGGTGCGGTCTTGACCGCGTCGATGCTGACCGGCAGGCGCAGCGTCCCGTCGGCCCAGGTCGCCTCCCGCGCCGGCGCCACCGAGTGCCGGGTGCCGAACAGGCCGGTCGTCACGGCGACCCACGTGGGCTCACCGGTCCGGTCGTCGACGAAGAAGTGGTCGACGGTGCCCAGCTTGTCGCCGTCGGCACCGTAGGCGGTGGCGCCGATCGCGTCGGACACCTCGCGCTCGCTCAACATGGTCGGCTCCCCTCCGTGCGGCGCGCTCAGGTGCGTGCCGCCCCAGGAGCCTTCCCACCCGGCGCCGCTGGTGAACATGGGTGTCGCGGTCAGCGCGCCGGAACCGCCAGATCGACGACGAGGGCGCGGTGGTCGCTGCCCCGCACCGGCAGGAAGGCGCAGTCGCGGACGCCCAGCCGGGGGTCCACCAGCACGTGGTCGAGGACCAGCCGGGGGAAGCGCAGCCGCAGCGGGCGCCAGGTCCAGGTCAGGCCCCGGCCGGTGGCCTGCGCGGCGTCGACGTACCCGCGGCGCAGCACCGCGCGGAGGGCGGCGTGGTCGTACGTGGCGTTGAAGTCACCGGCCAGCACCCGGAGGACGTCCGGGGCGGGACCGGGCAGCGCCGCGAGGTCGGCCGTCCAGTTCCGCACCGAGGCCGGCGACGTGGCCGGCGGGGTGGTGTGCACCGCGGTGACCTCGACGTCGGCGCCGCCGTCGACCCGCAGGCGCACCGTCGGCTGCTCGAAGCACCCGGGCACCGCGCCGCGGCCGGTGACGGGCGTGCGGCTCCACACGGCTCCGGAGCCGGACACCACGCTGCCCGGCCGGGCGGGGACGACGTGGGCGTGCGGCAGCAGCCGGAGCAGCCCCGCCTCCTGCAGGTGCCGCTCGGCGTCCGGGGTCAGCTCCTGCACCGCCAGGACGTCGACGTCGTGCGACCGCACGAGCTCGACGACCGGCTCGGCCGGGACCAGGCCCAGCCGCAGGCTGACGCTGGCGATCCGGAGGTGGGTGCCGCCCGGGGGGACCGGGCCGGCGGGGCGGTGCCGCCGGGCGGTGACCGCGGCGCCGAGCGAGGTACCCGCGGCGGCGGCGAGCAGGGCACCGCTGCGGGACCGGGTCCGCAGGGCGGCGGCCAGGGGGAGGACGGCGGTGGCGGCGGCGTACGGGGTGAACGACAGCGCCGGCACCAGCGGGAAGCCGCGCTCGGCGCCGGTGCCGCGCAGCAGCGCCCACGCCGCCCACGGCAGGGCGGCCGCCGCGGCCCACCGGCGGGGATCGGGGCGCTGAGGAGGCATGGCGGTCCACGGTAGTCAGCGCACGGACCGACCGCTGCCCTACGGTCGGGTCGTGGTCACCGAGCAGCTCGAGGTCGAGCGGAAGTTCGACGTCGACGAGGGCTTCGTCCTGCCCGGCCTCGCCGGCGTCCCCGGCGTGGCCGCCGTCGACCCTCCGGTGACGCACCACCTCGAGGCGGTCTACCACGACACCGCCGACCTGCGGCTGGTCCGCGGCCGGGTGACGTTGCGCCGGCGCACCGGTGGGCCCGACGAGGGCTGGCACCTGAAGCTGCCGGCGGGTGCGGCGCGCCGTGAGCTGCACCTGCCGCTGGACCGGGGCACCGACGCGGCTCCCGCCGAGCTGCTGGACGTGGTCACCGGGCTCCTGGGCGGCGCGGCCACCGGTCCGGTGGTGACGATGCGGACCCGGCGGGTGGTCACCGAGCTGCGCGACGCGGCGGGCCGGGTGCTCGCCGAGCTGGCCGACGACGCGGTGACGGCGACGGTGCCGGCCGGCGCGCCGGGCGTGCGTCCGGAGGTCCGCCGCTGGCGGGAGGTCGAGATCGAGCTGGTCGGCGGCGGCGAGCCGCTGCTGACGGCGGTGGGCGAGGCGCTGGTGGCCGCGGGTGCCCGCCCCTCGCCCCGGGCGTCCAAGCTGGCCTCCGCCCTCTCGTCCCGGCTGGGCGGCGGCACCCCGGGCTGACCGCCGCGGGACCCCGCGGGCGCGACCCGTCGTCGGACCCGGTGGCGACGGCGGGCACCATGGTCCGCGCTCGCCCCTCGACGCCTCCGGAGGCCCGCCCTGTCGCTCATCGGTGTGCTGGGCTTCGGCACCGTCGTCCTGCTGGCCGTGGGGCTGCTGCACGGGTACCTCTGGTTCCGCCTGGTGCGGGGCACCACCACGGCCGGCCTGCTGCGGCACCGGCTGACGGTGCTCACCGTGGTACTGGCGCTGCTGCCGGTGCTGGCCGTTCTGCTGCGCGGGGTGCTCCCCTCCGGCGCCCTCACGCCGCTGAGCTGGATCGGCTTCGTCTGGCTCGGCGTCGCGCTGTACGCCGTCCTCGCCCTGCTCGCCCTCGAGCCGGTCCGCTGGGTCGGCAACCGGTGGATCACGAGGCAGGGCCGGGAGGACGGCGATGTGCACGGCGACGATCCGGCTCTGCTCGAGGTGGGGGCCGCGGCCGGTCGCGGTGCCGTCCGGGAGGACGGGGGTGCGCAGGGCGAACCGGCTCCCGGCGACGGGGGGACGGCACCTGGCCCCGGTGCCGTCCGGCAGGACGGCGACGTCATGGCCCGGCGGCGGTTCCTCGCCCGCGGGCTGGCGGTCACCGCGGGGGCGGTCGCACTGGGCACCGCGGGCACCGGGGCGTACTTCGCGAACGCGGCGCCGGTCGTCCGGCGGGTCCCGGTGACGCTCCGCGGCCTGGACCCGGCGCTGGAGGGCCTGCGCATCGTCACCTTCTCCGACGGCCACCTCTCCGCCACCTACGGGGGGCGGCGGTTCGAACGGCTGGTCGAGATCGTCAACGAGCAGCGGCCCGACGTGGTGGCCATCGTCGGTGACCTGGTCGACGGCAGCGTCGCGGAGCTGCGCGAGGACGTCGCCCCGCTGGCCGACCTGGTCAGCGAGCAGGGCGTCTACTTCGTCACCGGCAACCACGAGTACTTCGTCGACACCGGCGCCTGGATGCGGCACCTGCCGACCCTGGGCGTGGACGTGCTGCGCAACGAGCGGGTGGCCATCCGCCGTGGGGGAGCGTCGTTCGATCTCGCGGGCATCGACGACCGGATCGCCGCGGCCTCCGGGGTGCCCGGGCACGGCGCGGACCTCGACGCCGCCCTGGACGGCCGGGACGACGGGACGCCGGTCGTCCTGCTCGCCCACCAGCCGGTGATGGTCGAGCAGGCCGCCGCCGCGGGGGTGGACCTGCAGCTGTCCGGCCACACCCACGGCGGTCAGCTGTGGCCCTTCGACCACATGGTGGCGCTGGACCAGCCGGTGGTCGAGGGCTTCGCGCGGTACGGGGACACCCAGCTGTACGTGACCACCGGTGCGGGCTACTGGGGCCCGCCGATGCGGATAGGGGCGCGGCCCGAGGTCACCGTCGTCGAACTGCGCGCGCCGACCGGCTGACCGCCCGGCTCACGTGTGGTGCAGGGCGTCGAAGGCCTCCTGGACGCACTCCTCGGGCGGGCGCCTGCCCTCGCCGTCGGCCCAGGTCAGCATGCCGGTGGTGAGCGCGGAGAGGTAGGCGCCGGCGACCACCGTGTCGGCCGGCCGCACCGGCCGCCCCGGCCCGGCCAGGGCCTCCAGCACCATCGCCGCGGCCGTGCGCTCGAACTCGGCGGGACGGTGGCGGAGGGTGGGCGTGGTGGCGATGATCCGCCAGCGGGCGTACATCTCCGACCGGTCCTCGGCGCCCGTGCCGGTGAGCGCGCCGAGGATCGCTCGCCGGATCCGCTGTCCCAGCGGCAGGTCGTCGGGCTGCCCGGAGAGCAGTGCGGCGGTCGCCTCCGCGTCCGGGAGCCGCATGAGGACGTGCTCCTTGCTCGGGTAGTGCGCGTAGAAGGTCGGCACCGAGACTCCGGCGGCCTGGGCGACCTGTGCGACGCTCACCCGTTCGTACCCGTGCTGCTGGAACAGCTCGAGCGCGGCCTCCAGGATCCGCCGATGGGTGGCCTCCCACCTGCGCGTTCGCCAGTCCGGCGCGTCGGTCACGGGTCGATCCTCTGTCCCCGGAGCCGACCGGGCCAGCCGCCGCTCCGAAAAGCCGCGTTCGGGAGGTGCGGCGACCCCCCGGCCCACCCCTTCGGATGTGACGTCCCATACGACATGACGACCAGACGTCTGCTCTGGCAGTACCTTCGTGGGGTGACCAGCCCTGTTGCCGGACCGAAGTACCTGTCGGTCCGGGAGCACCTGCGCCGCCGCGTGGCGTCGTTGCCCGAGCACACCCTCCTCCCGCCGGAGCCGATGCTCTGCGCCGAGTACGGCGTCAGCCGGATCACGCTGCGCCGCGCGGTCGACGGCCTGGTGGCCGACGGGCACCTCGTCCGCGAGCAGGGCCGGGGCACGTACGTGACCCGGCCGGCCATCCGGCACGAGTACCGCGAGAGCTTCGTGCACCGGATCGCCGGCTTCAACTCGGTGATGACCGAGCAGGGTGCCCAGGTCGGCACGACGGTCCTCACCCAGCGGATCGTCCCGGCACCGGCGTCGGTCGCCGTCGAGCTCAAGCTGGACGGCGCCGCCGACGTGGTGCAGCTGGTCCGGCTGCGCAGCGTCGACGGGACGCCCAACCACGTGGCGCACAGCTTCCTGCCCGCGGTGCTCTACCCCCGGGTCGCGGAGGCGGACTTCGGTGAGGGCTCGCTCTACGAGTTCCTGCGCCGTGACTACGGCGCCGATCTCGCCCACGCCCGCATCGTCGTCGACGTCGGTACCGCCGCCCCCGAGGAGGCCGACCTGCTCCGGGTGGTGGCCGGGTCGCCGCTGCTGGTCGTGCGGACCACGGTCCGCGACAGCGACGGGCGACCGCTGGTGCACAGCTTCTCCCGGTTGCGGCCGGACGTCAGCCAGGTGGAGTTCGAGGTGTCGGTCGGTGGGCGCTGAGACGACGACCGCGACCGGTGTGCGGGAGGTGCCGCAGGCCCGCACCGACGTGTGGCGGGCGCTCGCGGTCCTGGAGCCGTACTGCGCCGTCTGCGACGTCTCCTACGTCATCCAGCCGGGAGCCGGCGGTCCGGGCGTGGGGACGACGTTCGTCTGCGCCTCCGGGCGGCTCGACGGCCGGGTCCCCGGGTCCGGTGCCCCGCGCGGGGAGATCCTCGCCTGGGACGAGCCTCGGCTGGTCGTCAGCCGGCTGGAGCTGACCCCGGAGACCTGGACGACCCGGATCGAGCTCGCCGGCACCCCGTCCGGGGGGACCCGCGTCTCGATCACCCTCACCCACGAGCCCGTCGGCGGCAGCCGGGTCGCCCGCCGGCTGCAGCGATGGGGCATGCACCGGCTGGTGCAGCGGACCGTCGACGCCGAGCTGGAGAAGGTGCCCGCCCATGTGGCGCGCGTCACCAATACCTCCTGATCGGCGTGATCGCCACCTCGATCGGGCGAATGGCGCATCACCGTAACGATCACGGGTACGTGCTCTCGTCGTGCACCGGCGTGGTGCGACCGGCCTCCTGCCGGTATCGCAGCGCCGGCAGAACGAAGGAGAACGCTGTGGAAATCATCGGTCTGATCATCGCCGGCATCATCATCGGCCTGCTGGGGAAGTTCGTCGCCCCCGGCACGCGCGACAACACGCCCCTCTGGCTCACCCTGCTGTGCGGTATCGGCGGTGTGCTCCTCGGGTACTGGGTGAGCGGCCTGCTGGGCGTGGAGAACACCGCCGGCATCGACTGGCTGCGGTGGATCATCTCCATCATCCTGGCGGCGGTGCTGGTGGTCGCGGCCTCCACGCTCACCGGCCGCAACGACCGCGCCGTCCGCTGAGCCCCGCCCGGGGAGACGGCCGGGCTCAGATCTCGACCGTCTCCCCGGGGGACAGCCGGCTGCAGGGAGTGGGGGTCCCCGGGCCCCGCTCCCCCAGCAGCCCGCCGACGACGCCGAGCCCCGCGTCGTTGAGCAGGCCGTCGTGCACGGCGTACGCCTGGTCGGCGTGGACCGCCCGGACGTAGTCGATGACGTCGGCCGTCCGGGACCACGGCGCCTGGAGGGGGAGCAGCAGGGTCGCCACCGGCGTCTCCGGCACCGTGAAGGCGTCGCCCGGGTGGAAGACCCGGCCGTCGACCAGGAACCCCACGTTGGCCACCCGGGGGATCTCCGGGTGGATCTCGGCGTGCAGTTCCCCGTGCACCGCGACCTCGAACCCGGCGGCGGTCACCACGTCGCCGTGCCCGACGACGTGCACCCGGCTCCCGGCCCCCTCGAGCTGGGCCGCCACCGCGCGGTTGGTCCACACCTCCAGGCCGGGGGACGCCTCCAGCGCGGCCCGGAGCCGGTCGGCGACGAAGTGGTCGGCGTGCTCGTGCGTGACCAGGACCGCCGTGGCGCCGTCCAGCGCCGCCGGATCGGTGAAGGCACCCGGGTCGATGACCAGCCGCCGCTCGCCGTCGGAGAGGACGACGCAGGCGTGTCCGTGCTTGGTGAGCTCCATGACCGCATCCTGCACCCGGCGACCGTTCCGCGCGCCGGGTCCTCCGGTCATCCGCCTCACCCTTCGGGGGGAGACGAGCCACCGTGCCCGTTACCCCCGCCGGTGCGGTTGCCGACCTCCTCCGCATGATGCTCGCGACGACCGTCTTCGCCGCCGCCCGCAGCCGGGCCCACGGCCCCACCGCTGCCCTGTGGCACGCCGTGGAGCTGCACCGGCCCGTGGCCGAGGTGGACGGCGCCTGCGAGCTCACCGTCTGCGGCACGCTGGCCCGGGTGGTGCCCGAGGCGCAGTGGCCGGTCGCCGCCGCCGACGTCTGCCCCTCCTGCGTCCCGCTGGCGCACTGAGGCCACCCTCGCACGCCCTGCTGTCGGGACGGACCCGCCCGCCCGGCGGCAGGTGCACTCGTCCGGCCGGGGAGAGCCCTCAGCTCTCCTCGGCCAGCTCCGCCCGCAGGCGCGCCAGCAGATCGGACCGGTTGCTGGCCCCCAGCCGCTGCCGCATCCGTGAGACGTGGTGCTCGACGGTCTTCGCCGAGATGTACAGCCGGCCGCCGATCTCCCGGTAGGTCAGCCCCTCGACGACGCGGGCGGCGATCTCCCGTTCGCGGGGGCTCAGCACCCCGGTCGGTCCGGCCGGCGCCCGGCCGGCGTCGTCCGCCTGGCCCGACGGCGGCGACCCCGGCTCCTCCCCGGACAGCGCCCGGGCGCACTGGAGCAGGCACGCCCGGTCGGCGGACCGCACCGCGCGGGCGGCGGCCTGGCCGGCCAGTCGAGAGCCGTCCCAGGTCAGCCCGATCCCCGCCAGCCGCTCGGCGGCGGAGAGCACCGCCGAGGCGTCGACGTCGCCCGTGAGCACCCGCAGCCAGCTGCGCCCGGCGTCGGCGAGCACCGCGGCGTAGAAGCTCGTGCGCGCCGCCCCGACCAGCGCGGCGGCGTGCGGCTGCAGCATGGCCGGGTCACCCATGACGATCGCCGCCTGGGCGCCGCTCCAGTGCAGCGAGGTCGACCACAGCGGTGGATCGCCCAGCCGGCCGAGCAGGGCCCCGGCCTCGGCCAGGTGGGGGGCCAGCCGCGCGGTCTCCCCCAGGCGCGCGGCGGCCACGACCAGCTCGCCCAGCGGGAGCAGCGCGAACAGGTCGACGGGGTGGCGGACGACCGCTTCGCGGGCCCGGCCCCAGGCGCGCAGCAGGGCGGGCAGATCGCTCGCCCGGCGGGCCAGCCCCACCTCGAGGGCGCGCAGGAACAGCTCGTCGCGCGGCTCGAGCGGGCCGCGCCCCGCCTGCGCCTCGGCCAGCTGCCCGGCCGCGGTGGCCATCCGCCCGCGCAGCATCGCCGTCCAGGCCAGCAGCAGCAGGTGGCGCGGCCGGGCCGGCGGGCCACCGACGTCGGCGGCGAGCGCGCGTTCGAGGACCGACTGGGCGCTCCCCAGCTCACCGGTGTGCAGGGCCACCAGCGCGGCGAGCGCGGCCGGGGTGTCCATCAGCAGCGCCGTCCGGCCGACCGGTTCGAGCAGCGCGGCGGCGCGGGTGAGCGTGGACAGCGCGGTCGTCGCCGCCTCGGCGGTGCTGGGCCCCGGGCGGATCGACTCCAGCACGCCGCGGGCCATGAGGGATTCACAGCCGGAGACGATGTTCGGGGCGCGGCCCCGGGTGGCGCCCTGGGCCGCGGCGAGCTCGGCCTCGGCCTCGTCGCGGGCGCCGGTGGCCAGCAGCGCGAGGGCCGCGGAGCCGGCCCGGTGCGGCCCGGCGAGGCGGTAGAGGTCGGCGGTGCTGCCGAGCAGCCCCCGGTGGGCCAGCACGGCCGCGGTCACGCCGGCGGCCGGCCGGTGGTCGGGGGCCGATTCGTCGCGCAACGCGGGATCGGCCCACTGCAGGGCGGCGTCGAGGTCACCGACCAGCGCGGCGGCGAGGGCGCGCCGCACGGCCAGCGACGCGGCGGGGGCGCCGACGTCGGCGGCGTCGGACAGCAGCGCGCCGGCCAGGACGGGGCTCTCCCGGAGCGCGGCATCGGCGTGCTCGACGAGCAGCCGCGCGGCCCGTGGCTCGCGGATGCGGTCCGCCGCCAGCGTGCGGGCGAGCTCGACCGGTTCCTCCCCGCGCTCGAGCAGGAGGACGAACAACCGGCGGCGCAAGGCCCGGGTGACGTCGTTGGGCGTGCTCCGCAGCAGTGCCTCGCGGATGGCCGGCACGACCTCGCCGGTGGGGAGCAGCGCCCCGGTCGCCTGCGCGCGCTGGACGAGGTCCGCCCCCTCGCTGGGGACGGCCAGCAGGTCGGCCAGCAGGTCGGCGTCCAGCGGCGCCCCCGCCGCGAGCGCGTGGAGCACCGACCGGGTGCACTCGTCGAGGTCGGCCAGGTCGGCGAGGATCCGCTCGCCCAGCGGGCCGGGCGTCCCGGTGGTGCCGGTGCCCGTGCCGTGGCGGAGCTGGCCTGCGTCGGGCCTCGCACCTCCGCCCGCGGCGAGCCCCCGGAGCATCGGTTCCACCAGCGCGGGCAGGCCGCCGGTCTGACGCAGCACGGTGTCGACGACGGCCGAGGGCACCGCCGGCCCGAGGTGCTGCTCGGCACAGGCCCGGACGGCGTCGCGGTGGAGCGGGCCGAGCACCACGAGCCGCCGGTCACCGGCCATCGCCTCGACCAGTTCCTGCAGCGCCGGCGGTCGCGGCCAGGCGCGGTAGGCCACCACCACGCGCACCAGCGGGTGGGACAGCAGCCCGCGCAGCCGGCCGAGCGAGCCGGCGGGCAGCCGGTGCGCGTCGTCGGCCAGGACCACGAGCGGCGCGGTCACCGCCTCCGGTCCCGGGGCGTTCTGCGCGTCGACGACGGTGACCCCCACCGCCCGGTAGGCCGTGGCGAGCTCGGCGAGGGCGGCGCTCTTGCCCGTTCCCCCAGCCCCCAGGACGGTGACGTGGGTGGCTCCGTCACCGCCGTCCTGCTCGCCGACCACCTGCCGGGCGAGGGTGCGGAGCGCGCCGGACCCCGACGGTCGCTCCTCCGGCACGCGGGACGGGGTGCGGGACGGGGTGCGGACGTCGACGCTCATCCTCCGGCGCCCTCCGTCGCAGTCGCGTCGCCCCCGGCGCTTCCGGTCGGCGGCTCCGTCGCCTGCCCGGCACCGGCATCCGGCGCACCGCCGCCGTCCGTCACCGGGGGGTCCTGGGTCGCGCTCGGAGCGTCCGTCGTCGGCGTGGTGGTCGGCGGTGGCGTCGAGCTCGGCGGCGGTGGCGGCGGGGAACTGGGCGGCGGCGCGCTGCTGCTGGACGGAGGGGGTGCGGACGCCGGGGGTGCGGACGGCGGGGGTGCGGACGGCGGGGGTGCGGACGGCGGATCGACGGGGGCCGGCGTGCTCGGCGGGGGCGTGCTCCCCGTCGGTGCGGACCCCGGGGCCGGCGTCCCCCGCGTGCCGGCGCTGCCGCTCGGGGCGCTGGTGCCGGTGCCGGCGGCGTCCGAGGTGCGGGGGGCCGCGCTGGGGGACGCCTCACCGGTGCGTCCGTCGGTGGCCGTCGCGACCGGTTCCCCGTCCGGCTCGTCGTCGCGGACCTCGTCGGCAGCGCGGCCGGCCGCCACGAGCGACATCCCGCTCCCGGAGCTCCCGCCGGCGCCGGTGGCCGGGTCGGGGTCGTCGGCCGGTGCCTCGGTGTCCCTCGCGCGCGAGGCGCCGATCCACGACCCCGCCCACCCGGAGAGATCACCGAAGCCGGCCGCGGCGGGTGCCGCCGAGGGGTCGGGCCCGTCCTGGCCCTCCGGGGCGCCCAGCGCCGCCGGTACGAGCATCAGGGCGATCAGTGCGGCCGCGACCACCGCGGCCCGGGCGCCGCTCTGCCGGCCGCCGGGCGCGGTGGGGGAGCGCCGGGTGGCCGGCGGCCGGGCCGCCGGTGCCCGGCGCGCGGACGCACGGGTGCGACCGGCAGCGGTGGCCGTGGTCGCCCCGGGGTCGCCGGCGGCCTCGGCGTCGGCCGTGGTCTCGTGAACCGTGGTCGCGCCGTCGGCCGTGCCCTCCGACCCTCCGGCCACGGGGGTGCCTTCGAGGAGGTCGCCGGCCAGCTGGGCCGCGCCGAGCGCGGCAGCCGGCGCCGGATCCCCGGGCACCAGCAGGGGGCGGCCGAGGGTGGCCGAGAGCAGCTCGGCGACCAGGGGCATCCGCCCGGCCCCACCCACGAGCACGACCCCGTCGAGGTCCGCACCCCGCAGCCCGGCGGCCTCGACGGCGTGACCCACGGTGGCCACCGCGTGCTGCACGGCGTCGCCCACGAGCTCCTCGAGGTCCTCCCGGACGATCCGGAGCACCGCCGCCCCCGCGGGCAGGTCGAGGTCGAGGCGGACGTCGGTGTCGGTGGAGAGGGCTTCCTTGGCCGCGACGCAGCGCGCCCGGAGGCCGGTCAGGGCCGCGGCCGCGCCGGCTCCCCCGGTGGACCCGGCGGAGTCCGGGCCGAGGGCGGCCAGGACGAGCCCGAGGAGGGCGTCGTCGACGTCGCGGCCGCCCCACGGCAGCGGGGCGGGGGGAGGGGCGACGTGCTCCGCGCCCGCGGGCCCGACCCGGACCACCGCCGTGTCCAGCGTGCTCGCGCCGAGGTCGCAGACGGCGAAGGTGCCGCCGTCGGCACCGGCCTGACCACGGACCGCTGCGACGGCGGCGGAGACCAGGGCGACGGGGCCGACCGCCGCGGCGGCCAGCGCCTCCTCGAGGACGGCACGCCGGTGCGCGCCCCAGGACGGCGGAACGGTGAGGACCGTCCAGGACGGCCGCCGCCCCTCCTGCTCCTGCGCCAGCGACTGCACGACCGACACGACCGCAGCCACCAGGTCCTCGGCCCGGACCGGCCGGCCGGCCACCAGGAGGGGGACCGGGACACCCACGCGGGACATGAGGTGCCGGGCGACCGGCTCCCCCGGTCCCGGGAGCGAGGTGTCGGCCAGGGCGACCGCGCCGTCAGGGAGCACGCGCACCGCGGCGGGGGCGAGGAACGCACCGCCGAGCGGGAGGACGGTCGCCGGGCGGCCCGGACGGCAGACGGCGGCGGCGATCGTCTCGTCACCGATGTCGATGCCGACCCCGTACGCATGCCCGGGCGGGAGATCCTCTGGGGCCTGATCGCTCCCCGGGACCGCCGCACGCGTGAGACTCCGCTGGCCACGATGCACCGGGCGAAGGTAACTGTGGGCGACCCGCTTGTGAGGTGGTTGAGGTGCATTGGGGTGCGCGGGGCCGACGTGAGCGGCGACACCCCGATGCCCCTAACGCTGTGTCAGCGCCCGAGCCCCCCAGGGGGTTCTCGGAGGGGGGGCCGTTCCCCGATGAGGGGTCGGCGCGTCCGCCCCTTGACTGCATCCGGCAGCCGGCCACGGCGGACGGCTCGGACCTCCAGGAGAAGCAGCCATGTCTGACCTCTACACGTCCCTCCTCGACTTCATCCTCAACCTGCTGCGCGACCCGGAAGCGGCCGAGCGGTTCGAGGAGGACCCGGCCGGTGAGCTCCAGGCCGCGGGCCTCGAGGACCTGACGGCCGCCGACGTGGACGCGATCATGCCGATGGTGGCCGACTTCGCGCCCGTGGCCGTCGGTGCGGGCGCCGGCGGCGGTGGCGGCTGGGGCGGCGGCCACCACCCGGCGAAGCCCGACCGCGACGACGACGAGAAGCCGGTCGAGAAGCCGGTGCATTGCGACAAGGACGACTACGACAAGGACAAGGACGGGGACGACAAGCACGAGAAGCCCGCGCACGGCGGCGAGGAGAAGCCGGCCGAGCACGGCGGGGGCCACGAGCCGGCCGCGATCGAGCACCTCAAGTACATCTCCAACCACTACACGCACTACGAGATCGACGCCTCGCACAACGTCTGGGGCGACTCGTACAAGGTCTTCGGCGAGGACGTCGTGCTGGCCACGAACGGCAGCGTGGCGGTCGGTGGGGACGTCGAGGACTCGACCGTCACGAACAGCGTCGACAACAGCGAGCACGACGTCGACGTCGACGTGGACATCACCGACTCGCTCAACGGCTCCTTCAACGACAAGTCGGACAGCTCCACGACCGTCGGCACCATCGTGGGCGGCAGCAACAACCACGCCTACGTCGACAACAGCCAGCAGTACAAGCTCGAGATCGACGACGTGTTCATCGGCGACGGCACGACCGTCATCGAGGACTCCGCGAACGTCGGCAACACCTACACCGACAAGTCGGACAACTCGGTCGACATCCGCGACTCGTTCCAGGACAACTCCGTGGACGTCGACGCCCACATCGAGGACTCGTTCAACACGGACAAGTCGGACCACTCGGTGAAGGACTCGTACAACGACCACTCGGACCACTCGGACCACTCGGTGAACGACTCGTACGACGACCACTCGCAGGACAACGACGGCATCGACGCCGATCACTCGAAGGTCGACGCCTCCGACGACGACGGGATCGATGACTCGATCGTCACGAAGGACTCGTTCAACACCGACGAGTCGGTGCACGTCGAGGACGTCGAGGTCGACGTGGACAAGTCGGTGGACAACTCGGTGACCGACAACTCCACCCACCACACGGACAACTCGGTGACCGACAACTCCACCGACGTCGAGATCGAGGACTCGTTCCAGGACAACTCGGTCGAGATCGAGGACTCGTTCCAGGACAACTCGGTCGAGATCGAGGACTCGTTCCAGGACAACTCGGACAACTCCACCGAGGTGGACATCGAGGACTCGTTCCAGGACAACTCCACCGAGGTCGAGATCGAGGACTCGTTCCAGGACAAGTCGACCGACGTCGACGTCGAGGTCGAGGACTCCTTCCAGGACAACGACCTGGTGGACGACTCCGGGAACCACAACACCCTGACCGCCGTCGAGGCCGGCGCCGCCTGACGGCCCCGTCGTCCGACCGGGACCACCCGGTGGCGGTGGCGGACCGCGCGCCGCCACCGGGTGACCGTCGCAGCCCGGCCCCCCTCGCCCGACCCGGCGGGGATCGGGGCCGGGCTCGGGCCTCTGCGGGGGCCGATTTCCTGATGTGATGTCGGCAGGCACGTCGGAGGGGGCACCGTGGCTACGCCGCTCGAGCTGATCGACCGCGCACGCACTCTCGCGGAGGCCGCCGGGCGGTCCGACCTGCACCGGCGGCTGACCCTCGCCCGGGACCGCGTCCAGGCGCCGAGCGTCCGGGTGCTGGTCGTCGGGGAGCCGAAGCAGGGCAAGAGCCAGCTCGTCAACGCCCTGGTGGGCGCGCCGGTGTGCCCGGTGGCCGACGACGTCGCGACCGTCGTCCCCACCGTGATCCGGGAGGGGGACTCCCCGCGGGCCGCGCTGGTGCACGCCGCCGCCGGGCCCGACGGCAGGGCCCCGTCACCGGCCGAGGCGACGCTCGAGCGGACCCCCGTGCCGATCGAGTCGCTCACGGCCCGCACGACACGTGGCGCGGCCGACGGCGACGACGGCCGGCAGCTGGTCCGCGCCGAGGTCGAGCTGCCCCGCCGGTTCCTGTCCGGCGGCCTGGAGCTGGTCGACACGGCGGGGGTCGGCGGCATCGGGACGGGGCACTCGCTGCAGACGGTGGAGCTGCTGCCCAGCGCCCACGCGGTGATCGTGGTGTCCGACGCCTCGCAGGAGTACACCGGCCCGGAGATGGCCTTCATCCGCCAGGCCGTGGCGCTGTGCCCCACCGTCGTCTTCGCGGTGACCAAGACCGACGTCTGCCCGTCCTGGCGGTCGATCGTCGAGCTGGACCGGGGACACCTCCAGCGGGAGAGGATCGAGGCGCCGCTGTTCCCGGTCTCGGCCTCGCTCGGGGTCCTCGCGGTGCAGCACAAGGACGCCGAGCTGCACGCGGAGTCGGGGCTGGCGCCGCTGGCCGACCACCTGCGCCGGGAGGTGCTGGAACGCGCCGGGGCGCTGCGGCAGCGGGCGACGGTCCACGACCTCACCTCGGTGACCGAGCAGCTGACCCTGTCGCTGCGCGCCGAGCTGACGGCGCTGGAGGATCCCGCGGGCAACGCCGCCCTCGTGGCGGAGCTCGACCAGGCGCGCACCCGCGTGGAGGAGCTGCGTCGCCGGTCGTCGCGCTGGCAGCAGATGCTCAGCGACGGGGTCACCGATCTGATGGCCGACATCGACTACGACCTCCGGGACCGATCGCGGGTGATCATCCGGGAGGCCGAGGAGGCGATCGACGCCCGGGACCCGGGCCCGATCTGGGCGGAGTTCACCGAGTGGCTCGACGAGCGGCTCGCCGCGGCCGTGACCGACAGCTACGTGTGGGCCGGTCAGCGGTCCGAGTACCTGGCCGAGTGCGTGGTCGAGCAGTTCGCCCGGGACGGCGGCGTCGCCGCGCCCGACCTGGACATCGGCACCGCGAGGGAGGCGCTGGGCGCGCTCGTCGACGTCGGCGGGATCGACGACGGCTACCTGCCGGTGCGCGAGCGACTGCTGATCGGCCTGCGCGGCTCGTACACCGGCGTGCTGATGACCGGCCTGGTCACCAGCCTGGCCGGGCTGGCCGTCATCAACCCGCTCTCCCTGGCCGTCGGCGTCGTCCTCGGCCGGAAGGCCTACCAGGACGACAAGGCGGCCCGGCGGCAGCGGCGGCAGAGCGAGGCCAAGGTGATCGTCCGGCGGCACCTCGACGAGGTCGTCTTCCAGATCGGCAAGCAGCTCAAGGACCGCCTGCGCCTGGTGCAGCGGACCCTGCGGGACCTGATCACCGACACCGTCGACGAGCTGTCGCGCACGCTCGCCGACGCGGTCTCCGCAGCGCAGCGCTCGACGAAGGCGGCCGCGGCCGAGCGCACCGGCCGGATGCGGTCGGTGCGCGCCCAGCTGGACCTGCTGGACCGCTTCGGCACGGAGGTCGCCCGGCTGGAGGCGGCGCCGGCGGCCCTGTCGTGACCGCTCCGGTGGAGTCCGCGCCGGCCGCTCCGGGCATCGTCGACGACGTCCGCGTGCTGCTCGACGACGCCATCGAGGTCTACCGCGACGAGCCGGACGCCGTCGCGGCGCTGTCGGCCCAGCGCCGGCGCCTGGACGAGCCGTTGCGGATCGCCCTGGTCGGCCGGGTCAAGGCCGGGAAGTCCACGTTGCTCAACGCGCTCGTGGGTGAACGGCTGGCGCCGACCGACGCGGGGGAGTGCACCCGCGTGGTGACCTGGTACCGCCACGGTGCCGTGCCCCGGGTCGCGTTGCACCCGGTCGACGGCGCCCCGCGGGTCCTCCCGGTGCGGCGGGTCGAGGGAGCGCTGCAGCTGGACCTCGCGGGCACGCCGGCCGAGGAGGTCGACCGGCTGGTCGTCGACTGGCCCACGGGGGGGCTGGCCGCGGCGACGCTGCTCGACACCCCGGGCATCTCGTCGCTGGACGTCGGCAACAGCGCCCGCGCCTGGGCGCTGCTCGACGAGGAGGAGCTGCCCGGCGCCGACGCGGTCGTCTTCCTCACCCGCCAGATGCAGCCCGAGGACCTCGACTTCCTCGCCCGGTTCCAGGAGGCGACCGGCGCCACCGGTGTGCACACCACGACGATCACCGTGCTGTCGCGGGCCGACGAGGTGGGGGCCGGGCGGGTCGATGCGCTGCTCGCCGCGCAGCGGGTGGCCCGGCGCATGTCCGAGGATCCCGCCGTGCGGGCGCTGAGCCAGGCGGTCGTCCCGGTGGCCGGCCTGGTGGGCCTGGCCGGCCGGATGCTGCGCCACCGCGACTTCGTGACCCTGCACAGCCTCGCCACGGCCGACCGGGCCGCCCTCGACGCGATGCTGCTGACCGCCGACCGGTTCTGCCGCGCCGAGGCGCCCGTCCCCGTCTCCCGCGAGCTGCGGGTCGCACTCCTCGAGCGCCTGGGCCTCTTCGGCATCCGGCTGGCGGTGGCGCTGATCCGCACGGGCGTCCCCGACGCCGGTGCGCTGGGCGACCAGCTGGTCCGCCGCAGCGGGCTGGCGGAGCTGCAGCGGCTGCTGGCCGTGCACTTCGTGCGCCGCAGCGCCGCGCTCCGGGCGGCGACGGCCGTGCGCCTGGTCGCGCGGCTGCTGCGGCAGCGGCCGCTCCCCGCGGCCGGAGGGCTGGCCGCGCACCTCGAGCGCATCCAGGTCGGCTCCCAGGAGCTCGCCGAACTGGAGCTGCTGGCCCGTTCCCGCGCGGTCGACGGGCCGTTCCCGGCGGGCCTCCGGGCGGAGGCCGAACGGCTGCTCGGTGCGGACGGACCCGCGCCGGCCGAGCGGCTGGGGCTCGCGGCGGACGCTCCGGCCGACCAGGTGCGCTCCGCCGCGACGGCCGCCCTCGACCGGTGGCGGGAGCGGGCGGACGACCCCCGGGCGACGAGGGCCACGGTGGACGCCTGCGAGGCGCTGGTCCGGTGCTGCGAGTCGATCCTGGCGGCGCCCGACGGCGCGCCGGGCTCAGGAACCGGGCCGGCCCAGCCAGCTCCGTGACGGGCGGAGCCAGAGCGTCACCAGGGCGGCCGCCACCAGACCGGCCTGCGCCAGGAAGGCCACCTCGTCGACGACGCTCCCTCCGGCGACCAGGCTCAGCACCAGGGGCAGCAGGGCCAGCGTCAGCACGCCGGCGACCGTGAGGACCCACCGCATCCCGGGCGTGGGCCGTCGCACGAGCACCAGGGACACGGCGGCCACGACGACCAGGGCTCCGGAGGTGCCGAGGACGGCGTCGATCGTCGCGGTCACCCCGGCGTCGAGGACCCCGGGCGCCAGCGCCGGGTCGGTCGCCAGCGCGGCGTCGGACACGCGGGCCCGGATCGCTCCGGCGTTGACGACCGCGGAGACCAAGCCGACGACGCCGGCGGCAACGCTGCCCAGCCACAGCCACGTCGAGGCCCGCAGGGTGCCCGGCCGGCCCGCCGGACCCGCCGGGGCGACGGGAGGCGGCGGCGCGGGACGCCACCCCGGTCGCGGTGGTGGCCGACGGGGCGGCCGGTCCGTGGCCGCGTCGGCCGGGGCGCTCCTGGCGGGCTCGCTGGGCGGATCGGACACCGGACCTCCTCGTCGACGCGGACGGCGTGGCGCGCGGCCGGCCTGCTCAGCGGCCGGTGAACCGGGGCGCGCGCTTGGCGAGGAAGGCCTCGACCGCCTCGTGGTGGTCGGCGGTCCGCCCGACCTCGGCCTGCAGCCGGGCCTCGAGCGCCAGGGTCTGCTCCAGGGAGTCGGTGGCCGCGGTGGCCAGCACCGTCTTCACCGCCCGGTAGGCGGCCGTGGGGCCCGCCGCCAGCCGCGTGGCGAGCGCCTGCGCCTCGGCGAGGACCTCCTCGGGTGCCACCACGCGGTGCACCAGCCCCCACTCGGCGGCGGTCTCGGCGAGGAACGGCTCGGGCATCAGCAGCAGCTGCGCGGCGCGGGACCCGCCGACGCTGTGCACCAGGCGCGCGGCCAGCGCCGAGTCGCTGGACAGGCCGATGCCGGTGAACGCCGTCGTGAACTTGGCGCCGGCGGCCGCCACCCGGAGGTCGCCGCCCAGCGCGAGGCCCAGCCCGGCTCCGGCGCAGGCGCCGTTGATGCCGACCACGACGGGCACCCGCAGCGCGGCGAGCGCCAGGACCAGCGGGTTGTACTCGCGCTCCACCACCGACAGCGGCGGCTCGCCCTCGCCCTGCAGCTTCTGCAGGTGCTCGCCGAGGTCCTGGCCGACGCAGAAGGCCCGTCCGGTCCCGGTCAGGACGACCGCCCGCACGGACTCGTCGGCGGCGACCTCCTGCACCGTGGCGAGGAGGTCGCGGCGGGCGGCTGACGTCAGCCCGGGACGGAGCAGGCTGAGGGTGGCGACGCCGCCGGCGTCCTCCCTGGTCACGGTGTCGGACATCGTCGCTCCGCCTTCCGGCTCGTCGGTGGGCCGCGCTGAGCGGACCATGTCGCCGGTCACCTTGTCACGGGGGTGGGCCGAGCTGGTGCGGTCCCCGCGGCAGAGGACGGCGGTCCCGCCGGCGCGCGGGCCGGCGACCGGTGGAGGCGGGGCGCGGGTCGGTGACCGGGCGCTCCCGTGGCCCTCCGCCTACGCGGCGGGGTCGGCGCGCCGGGTGCGGGGCCCGACACGCCGCCCGGGTTCGGGACCGGTTCCCCGGTCGGGGACCATGAGCCGCCCCATCATGTTCATGCTGGGGCAGGAGTGGACAGAGGGACGCCGGGTGCTGTGCACGCCCGGCGACGGTGAGCGGACGGCTCGAGCGCACGGGCCGGACAGACGAGGAGTGACCCCCGTGGTCGAACCAGGACGCCGGTGCCTGGGGAACCGCTACGAGCTGCACCAGCTGATCGCCGCCGGCGGGATGGGCCAGGTGTGGCGCGGGGCCGACCTCGCCCTGCACCGCCCGGTCGCCGTGAAGGTCCTGCGCAGCGAGTACACCGGCGATCCCACCTTCGTGGCGCGGTTCCGCGCCGAGGCCCAGCACGCCGCCGCGCTCAACCACCCGAACATCGCCGCCGTCTTCGACTACGGCGAGGAGCGCGCGCAGGACGGCTCCGGCGAGACCCTCGCCTACCTGGTCATGGAACTGGTCGAGGGCGAGCCGCTGTCGGCCCTCCTGCGCCGGGAGGGGGCGCTCGGCACCGAGACGACCCTGTCGGTCCTGCACCAGACCGCCGCCGCGCTGGCCGAGGCCCACCGGTTCGGGATGGTCCACCGGGACGTGAAGCCCGGCAACATCCTCGTCCGCCCCGACGGGGGCGTGAAGATCACCGACTTCGGCATCGCCTGGTCGGCGCGCAGCGTGGCGCTCACCCGCACCGGCCAGGTGATCGGCACCCCCCAGTACCTCTCCCCGGAGCAGGCGGAGGGCCGGCACGCCACCCCCGCCAGCGACGTCTACGCCCTGGGCCTCATCGGCTACGAGTGCCTCGCCGGCCACCCGGCGTTCGAGGGCGACAACGCGGTCACGATCGCGCTCAAGCAGCTGCAGCAGGATCCCGATCCGCTGCCGGCCGGCCTGCCGCCCGGCGTGCGGACGCTGATCGGGGCGGCGCTGCACAAGGATCCGGCGGCCCGCATCCCCGACGGCGCCGGGTTCGTCGTCGCCGTCGCGGAGGTGCGGGCCGGTCGGCAGCCGCTGGCCGGCACGGTCTCGAGCCCGGCGGTCCGGCCGCGCCGCGGTCACGCGGACGGGGCGGCGGCCCGCCCGCCGGGGCCGCCCACCCAGCCGGGGGTGACCCGCCCACCGGCCGCACGGCGACGGGGACGGCTCGCGATGGTGCTGCTGCCGCTGATGGGCCTCCTGGCCGGTGCGGGCATCACCGCGGCGCTGCTGCAGTCGCTCACCCAGGAACCGCCCGCCCCGACGGTGGTCGCGGCCGACCAGCGCACGAGCGGCAGCATCGTGCTCACCGAGGCCGACCACGTGGGCCTCCCGGTGGCCGAGGTCGCGGAGCGGCTGGCGGCGCTGGGCCTCACGGTGACCGTCCGGGCGGAGGTGCGCGACGACGTCGTCCCCGACCGGGTCACCGGGATCGACCCCGCGGGCCGGCCGCTGCGGGCCGGTGACCAGGTGGTCGTCCGCTACGCCGTCGCCGCGCAGAGCCGGATCGTGCGGGCTCCGGCCGTCACGGGCGCGGCCGTCGACCGCCCGGCCCCCGCTCCGGAACCGGCCGCGGTCGACGATCCTCCCGCCCCGGTCGTCACCTCCGAGGCGCCGCCCACCACGCTCCCGGCGACGCCGATCTCCGGATCGCCGGACGCGACGCCCACGGAGACCGGGACGGAGCCCTCGCCGTCCGAACCGGCCCCGACGCCCACCGGCACCCCCGGACCGACCACCTCGGCCGCGCCCACCACGACCGGGACGACGACCTCCCCGACCCGCTGACCGGGGCCGCCGGAACGGTCAGCCGTCCCGGTCGGTGGTCAGCCGGAGCGCGCCCCCCAGGGCGCCGAGCGCGGCGGTGAGGAGGAAGCCCCGGTCGGTGGCGGCGCCGGGCAGCACGACGAGTACCCAGAAGACCGCCAGACCGGTCAGCCCGCCGACGGCGACCCGCCGGCCGGTCCGCGCCGCCGGCCGCCGGCCGCCGGGCAGCAGGCGGGCGACGGCGCCCAGACCCAGGGCGACGCAGAGCGTGGCGAACGACGACCACAGCGGGACGGCCGACCAGGCCGACTCGCCCCCGAAGGGCGGCACCAGACCCAGTTGCAGCAGGACCAGGGACAGCAGCACCAGGCCGGCGCCGGCGAGCGCGGTCCGGTCCCGCGGGGCCCGGGGTTCCGGCTCGGCGGTGTTCCCGGGTGCCGTGGCGCCGGTCCCGGGGCTCTCCGGCCAGGTCGCCGTCGGGCCCGGTGCGGTCGCGGGGGCCGGCGGAGGGGAGCCGGCACCGGGCGGGCCCGGCACGAAGCCGACCGGTCCGGTCGCCTGCGGGGCCGGCGGCGGGTCCGCCGGCGCGGGGGCCGGGGTCCCGGCCGGGGCCGCCGTGGCAGCCGGCCGGTGCGCGGGGGCGGACGGCGGCGGGAGCTGCTGCACGGTCGTCCTCGTGGCGGCCGGGGCGACCACCGGGATCTCCTGCGTCGACGACTGCGCCGGGCCGGTGCTCCCGGCGGGCGGGTGGTCCTCGGACGGCGTGCTCACGGTGCCTCCTGACGGGTCCGGCGGGTCGCCGGTCGGTGCAGTGGTTCGGCCCGCACGCTAGCGGCGCGGGCGGGCGGGGCCGGGGAAGGCACCCGGAGGGGCGCACCCTCGACTGCCGGGTGCGGCTCGCCCGCCTAGGGTCGGTGCCGTGGTCACGCGCGCCGGCATCGTCGTCACCGGTACCGAGGTCCTCACCGGGCGGGTCGCCGATCGCAACGGCCCCTGGCTGGCCGAGCAGCTGCGGCAGCTCGGCGCCGACGTCGGGCACGTGGTGGTGGTCGGCGACCGCCCCGACGACCTGCGGGCCGCCCTGTCCTTCCTGGCCGGGACCGGCACCGACCTGCTGATCACCACCGGCGGGCTCGGGCCCACCGCCGACGACCTCACCGCCCAGGTGGTCGCGGATTTCCAGGGGCGTGTCACCAGGGTGGACGAGGCGCTCGAACAGCGGGTCGCGGCGATCGTCGAGCGGCTGATGGCCCGCCGCGGCTGGCGGGCCGACCGGGAGTCGACGGCGGCCGGCGTCCGGAAGCAGGCCACGGTGCCCGACGGCGCCACCGTGCTGGAACCGATCGGCACCGCCCCCGGGCTGGTGGTGCCGCCGGCGGACGGGCGCAGCGGCCCTCCGGTGGTCGTGCTGCCCGGGCCACCGGGGGAGCTGCGCGGCATGTGGCCGGCCGCGACGGCCGCGGCGCCGGTGCGGGCGGTGCTGGCCGGTGCGGTGGAGCTGCGGCAGGAGACGCTGCGGTTGTGGGGCACCCTCGAGGCCCAGCTGGCCGCGACGCTCCGGGAACTCGAGCCCGGCCTCGGCGACCTGGAGATCACCACCTGCCTGCGGGAGGGGGAGCTGGAGATCGTCACCCGGTTCCCCGGGAGCGCGCAGCCGGCGTACGACCGCCTCGTCGCGGCGCTCGGGCAGCGCTACGCCGACACGCTCTTCTCCGCCGGTCCCACCCTCGACGAGCTCGTCGCCGCCGCCCTCGTCGAGCGGGGGCTGACCGTCGCCACCGCGGAGTCCTGCACCGCGGGGCTGCTGGCGGCGCGGCTCACCGAGCGGCCCGGCTCGTCGGCCGCGGTGCTGGGCGGGGTGGTGGCGTACGCGAACAGCGCGAAGGAGGAGCTGGTCGGCGTCCCGCCCGAGCTGCTCGCCGCGCACGGCGCGGTGAGCCCCGAGGTGGCCCGCGCGCTGGCCGATGGCGCCCGGGGCCGGTTCGGCGCCGACGTCGGCGTCGGGATCACCGGGATCGCCGGGCCCGGCGGCGGGACGGCGGACAAGCCCGTGGGCACCGTGCACGTGTGCGTGGTCGGCCCCGACGGCGCGCTGGCGCGGGCGCTGGCGCTGCCGGGCTCGCGGGCGGCTGTGCGGAACCGGTCCGTCACGGTGGCGATGCACCTGCTCCGCGAACTGCTGCTCGGCGGCCCGCCGGCCTGACGGGTGGGTTCGTCGGCGGCCGGGAACGGCAGCCGATCACACCGTCGTCCGGAGGGCGACGGTGTGATCGCGACCACGTACGGTGCGGTCATGACCGTCACCCACGAGGTCACCAACCAGGTCCCGCCGCTGGCCGGGCACGACCCGATCGCCGGCGACGCCGTGCTCGCCGAGGCCTGCCTGCGGCACGCCGACGCGGCGACGCTGGACTCGCTCCGGGAACTCGGCCGGCTCGCGGGCAGCGAGCAGGCGCAGGAGTGGGGCCGGCTGGCCAACGAGAACCCGCCGAGACTGCGCACGCACGACCGCTACGGCCACCGGATCGACGAGGTCGAGTTCCACCCCGCCTGGCACGAGCTGATGCGGACGGCGATGGAGCACGGGCTCGGGGGCGCTCCCTGGGCCTCCACCGGGGCGCACCCGCACGTGCGGCGCGCGGTCGGCTACCTCGGCTGGACGCAGGTGGAGATGGGCCACGGCTGCCCGGTCACCATGACCTACGCCGTCGTCCCGGCGCTGCGTCGTGCCCCGGAGCTCGCCGCCCGGTACGAGCCCGGGCTCACCGCCCGCGCGTACCAGTTCGGCCTCGCCGAACCCACGGGCAAGCGCGGCCTGGTGGCCGGCATGGGCATGACCGAGAAGCAGGGCGGCTCGGACGTGCGGGCCAACGCCACCCGGGCCGTGCCGCAGCCGGACGGCTCCTACCGGCTCACCGGGCACAAGTGGTTCACCTCGGCGCCGATGAGCGACCTGTTCCTCGTGCTGGCGCGCCTCGACGAGGGCGTCTCCTGCTTCGCCGTGCCCCGGGTCCTGCCCGACGGCACCCGGAACGTCGTCGCCCTGCAGCGGCTCAAGGACAAGCTGGGTGACCGTTCGAACGCGTCCAGCGAGGTGGAGTTCGACGGGACGACCGGCTGGCTGGTGGGGGAGCCCGGCCGCGGCGTCCCGGCCATCATCGAGATGGTCAACATGACCCGCCTGGACTGCGTGCTGGGCTCGGCGGCCACGGTGCGCGCGGCCACGACCCAGGCGCTGCACCACGCGCGGCACCGGCAGGCCTTCGGCGCCCGGCTCGCCGACCAGCCGCTCATGCGCAACGTGCTGGCCGACCTGGCCGTCGAGAGCGAGGCGGCCACCGCCCTCGGGGTCCGGCTCGCCGCGGCCGTCGACGCCGGGGAGGAGGCGTTCCTCCGTCTCGCGGGGGCCGCCGCCAAGTACTGGGTCTGCAAGCGCGCCCCGGGGATCGTGGCCGAGGCGATGGAGGTGCTGGGTGGCAACGGCTACGTCGAGGACTCCGGCCTGCCCCGGCTCTACCGGCAGGCTCCGCTGAACTCCATCTGGGAGGGCTCGGGCAACGTGATCGCCCTCGACGTCCTGCGGGCCCTGGACCGCTCCGCGGAGTCGCTGGCCGCCGTCACCGCCGAGCTCGAGCTGGCGCGGGGCGTGGACCGGCGGTACGACGACGCGGTGAAACAGCTGTCCGCCGAGCTCGGCGACCGCGACGGGCTGCCGTTCCGCGCCCGGCGCGTCGCCGGGCTGCTCGCCCTCTGCCTGCAGGGCTCGCTGCTGCTGCGGCACGCCCCGGCGCCGGTGGCCGACGCCTTCTGCGCCTCCCGCCTGGGCGGGGACGGTGGCGGCGTCCTCGGGACGCTGCCGGCGGGCACCCCGGCCGCCGAGATCGTCGCGCGGTCCTGCATCGCGGTCCCCTGAGGACGGCTCCGGGCTATTACTCTCGGGGACGGCCCACGTGCTCCCCGTCGAACGCGGGGTCCGTGCCCCAGGGAGTCCGCGGAAGCGGACCGGACGAACCAGTGGACGAGAGCGGGCAGCGTGCAACCAGGTGAGGACCAGCCCTCGCAGGGCGGGCCCGACCCGTTGAGCGGCGTGCCCGACGCGGTCTACCGGCTGGACCGCCACGGATGCTTCACCTATCTCAACGCGGCGGCCGAGCGGCTGCTCGGGCACCCTGCCGACGAGCTGCTCGGCCTCGACGCGCGCGACGCGTTCCCGGGCCTGCGCGGATCGGTGGCCGAGAAGGAGTACCGCCGGGTGCTCGACGACGGCCGGCCACGGGAGTTCCGGTTCTTCTACGAGCCCCTGGCCCGCTGGTACGAGGTGCGGGTCTTCCCCGATCCGGCCGGCGCGGCGGTGCTCCTCCGCGACATCGACCTGCGCCACCGCAGCGACGAGCATCGTGACGCCGCGCTCCGCGGGTTCACCGCGGTGCTGGAGGCGCTGCCCTCCCCCACCGTCCTGGTCGGCCCCGACGGGCGGATCGTGTCGATGAACGCGGCCTGGGCCCGCGCCGCCGAGTCGCTGCCCGACGTCGCGTGGCCGGGCCGGGCCGGCGAGGACTACCTGATGGTCATGGCGCGAGGGCTGGCACCGCAGGCGCACGCCACGCTG
Source organism: Blastococcus sp. HT6-4 (assembly GCF_039679125.1). Lineage (NCBI taxonomy): Bacteria > Bacillati > Actinomycetota > Actinomycetes > Geodermatophilales > Geodermatophilaceae > Blastococcus > Blastococcus montanus. The sequence goes on from NZ_CP155551.1 coordinate 67,260, forward strand.
GCCACCGGGCTGCGGGCGCTCCTCGCGGGGACGGAGCCCTCCGGCGACGGCACCCTCCGGCTGGAGTACTCCTGCCCGACCCGCCAGGGCACGGGCTGGTTCCACCTTCAGGCCTCCCGGGTCGACGGCGAGGGCCGGGTCGTCATCACGCACACCGACGTCACCGACCAGGTCCGGGCCCGGGAGGAGCTGGTCTGGAAGGTCCGGCACGACGACCTCACCGGCCTGCCCAACCGGTCGCGGCTGCTCGACCTCACGGGGCAGGCGCTCGCCGACGACGGGATCACCGGCGTCGCCCTGCTGGTGCTCGATCTGGACGGCTTCAAGACGGTGAACGACTCGCTGGGGCACCAGGTCGGTGACGAGCTGCTGCGGCTGGTCGCCGGCCGGCTGTCCGAGCAGATCCGACCCGGCGACGCGGTGGCCCGGCTGGGCGGCGACCAGTTCGTCGTCCTCGCCCACGGGTGCGACTCGTCCGAGGCCGCCGCGCTGGCGTTCCGCCTGCAGACGGCGTTCACCCGGCCCTTCACGACCGGCGACATCTCCGTGCCGCTGAGCGCCAGCATCGGGGTGGCGGTGGCCCGGCCCGAGGTGCGGGACGCCCACCACCTGCTCAGCGACGCCGATGCGGCGATGTTCGCGGCGAAGAGCTCGGGCCGGGACCGGGTGCACCTGTTCTCCCCCGCGTTGCGGGAGGCGGCCCGCTGGCGGCTGGAGGTCGCCACGCGCCTGCGCGGTGACGCCATCGACCAACTGGTCGTCCACTACCAGCCGATCATCCGCCTGGACACCGGGGCGGTCGACGGGGTGGAGGCGCTGGTGCGCTGGCAGCACCCCGAGCGGGGGCTGCTGTCACCCGACACCTTCCTCTCGGTGGCGGAGGAGACCGGCCAGATCATCCCCATCACCCGCTGGCTGCTGCGGGAGACCACCCGCAAGGCCGCGGAGTGGGCGGCGCAGGGCCTGAACCTGCGCATGTCGGTGAACATCAGCGCCCGGCACTTCTCCACCGAGACCCTGGTGCGCGACGTGCGCGTCGCCCTTCAGCACTCGGGGCTGCCGCCTGACCAGCTCGTGCTGGAGCTCACCGAGACCAGCGTGGCCGAGGACCCGACCCGCGCCGAGGACCAGCTCTCGGTGCTGCGCAGCTTCGGCGTCCGGGTCGCGATCGACGACTTCGGCACCGGCTGGTCGTCGCTGGCCCAGCTGTTCGCGCTCCCCATCAGCACCCTCAAGATCGATCGCTCGCTGCTCGCCGCGGCGGAGCGGGCCGCGCCCGGCGATACCGGGGCGGTGCTCGCCGCGATCGTCGGCCTCACCCGGACACTGGACATCCGGTCGGTCGCGGAGGGGGTCGAGACCCCCGAACACCTGCGGATGGTGCGCGAGGCCGGGTGTGACCTGGTGCAGGGCTGGCTGCTCGGCCACCCGATGCCGGCCGAGCGGCTGCCCGGGTGGGTCCGCGAGGTGCAGGCCGCCGGCGGCGACGTCTGCGCGCTCGCCGCCGCCGGCCGCACCGTGCCCGTGCACGGTTGACCGGCCGCCGTCGCATCGGGCGGCGGGCGACGTCGCCCGCGGGCCCGCCCCGCCCCGCCCCCGTCCCCGCGCCGCCGGCGCCGCCCGCGGGGACAGCGCAGGCCGCCGCCCGGCAGACTGTCCCCGTGCTGGACACCACCGAGCCCCCTGCCGAGCCCAGCGGCGAGCCGGTGCGCGCCGCCGGCGACGGCCGGCCGCGTCCTCCGCTGGACCTGCTCATCTGGGACGCCCCGAACATCGACATGACCCTGTCGACGGTCATCGGTGCCCGCCCGACGGCGGCGTCGCGCCCCCGGTTCGACGCGATCGCGGCCTGGTTCGTCGAGGGGGCCGGTGATCCGGGAGCCCCGGAGGCGCCGGAGGTGGAGGCCTGCGTCTTCGCCAACATCCCGCCGCAGCCCGGAACCCTGCAGCGCTGGGTGGAGGCGCTGCGCGGCTTCGGGTACGCCGTCTTCGCCCGGCCGAAGAGCCAGCCGGACGACGACATCGACCAGGACATGCTCGACCACATCGCCGTGCGGCAGCACAGCCACCGGCTCCGGCGCCTGGTCGTCTTCTCCGGTGACGGCCGGAACTTCGCCGAGCCGCTGGAGGACCTGGTCCGCGGCGGCACCGAGGTCGTCGTCGTCGCCTTCAGCGAGGTGGCCGGGTACGCGATCGGCTCGGACCTGCTCGAGTTCATCGACATCGAGGACGTGCCGGGCGCGTTCACCGAGCCGCTGGACCGCGTCCGTCTCGACGCGCTGCCCCCGGACGGCGCCTGGCTGCGGCCCACCCGCAGCCTGCGCGACTTCGTCGCCGGCTTCACCGCCCGCCGCAGCGGCTGACCGTCGCCGCACCGGCGCTGACCTGCGCCGACGCGGTCGACGTCACCCACACGGGTGGCATCGGTGGCCGGCGCTCAGGGAACCCCGGGGGCTGCCGATCAGGAACCGTGCGGTTCCCCCTGCTCGAGCGCCTGGTGGCGGTCCTCCGCCGCGGTGACGTGCTGCCGGCCCCGGCACCGGCACCGTTCCCGGGTGTGCCCGGGGAGCCGCGCGGAGGATTCCGGCCCGGGGCGTCGACCTCGGTCGCCCAGCTGGCGCAGGCCATCCCGGGCCTGGCCGAGGAGCTGACCGAGCGGGCCCGGACGGCGGGGCTGCTGGTCGGGTGGGTGACGCTGCTCGCCGTCCCGCTGTGGGCGCTGGTCGACCAGTGACCGACACGGGCAACGCGCAGGCGTTCCTGACCCTCCGCTTGCTGTGCGAGATCCCCATGGCCCTGGGTCTCGTCGCGCTCTGGCGCCTGCCGCTGGGCCGCCGGAGGCCGGAGCTGCTGACCTTCCTGATCCTCGCGGTCGTGCAGGCCGAGGTGGCCTGGATGGTGACCCGCTCGGCCGACCCGAAGTACCACCTGCTGGGCTTCACGCTGGCCATCTACGGCAGCGGCTGCGTCCTCGTGGCCCGCCCCCGCTGGACGGTCGCGCTCGTCGCCGTCTCCTGGGCCGCCCTCGGGCTGGCCTCGCTCACCACCGACGCGGGGCTGTCGCCGGCCGATCTGCTCGCCGTGAGCGTCTACCTCGCCACCGCCTCCCTCATCGCCGTGCTGGCGCACCTGCGCCGCTACGCCCTCACCACCCGCGAGCTGCTGACCCGGGTGCGGCTGGAGCGGGAGCAGCAGCGCACCGGGGTGCTCCTCGCCCAGTTGGAGCGGCTGAGCCACGAGGACCCGCTCACCGGCCTGGCCAACCGCCGCCGGTGGGACGCCGAGCTCGCCGGGACGTGCGTCGAGGCCCGGCGGCGCGGCGAGGTGCTCAGCGTGGTGCTGGTCGACCTCGACCACTTCAAGGACGTCAACGACCGGCACGGGCACGCGGGGGGCGACGCCGCGCTGCGGGCGGTCGCCGGCCTGCTGTCCACCCGCGTGCGCGGCGGTGACCTGGTGGCGCGGCTGGGGGGCGACGAGCTCGCCGTCCTCATGCCGGGTGCCGACGCCGTACGGGCGACCGAGGTGGCCGAGCGGCTGCGCCTGGAGGCGCGCGTCCTGCGGCCGCCCGGCTTCGGCCCCGGTGAGCTCAGCCTCTCCCTGGGCGTCGCGGCGGCCACCGGCGCCGACGCCTACCCGCTCGAGCTCATGTCCCGCGCCGACGAGCAGCTCTACCGGGCGAAGACCACCCGCAACGCCGTGGGGTCGGCACCGCCGCAGCCGGCCCGCTGACCCGGCGGTGCCCGGCCCCGCCACCGTTCGCGGCGGCGCGCCGGCCCCCGCGCGTCACCGGCCCGGGGGACGGGCTCCCGGGGGCCGGCGGTTACGGTTCCCACCGCGGGCCCGGCGGGGCGAGCGGAGCCGCCTGCACGGAGAACGGATCGGAAGAGGACCCATGACCAGCGTTCCCGGCGTCGACCACCCGGTGGAGCAGACCGAGGCCGAGATCCGGCTGGTCGGCAGCGACGTCGCCGTCACGGCACGGGTGGAGGTCGTGCACGCCGGCGTCATCTCCGTGCGCCCCTCGGCCGGGGAGTACGTCGAGAACTCCGTCGTGCGGGTCGGCGACGTCGTGGAGGTCTTCTGGACCACCGACGCCGGCCACCGCGCCCTGCCGGCCGAGGTTCTCGACGTCCAGCAGGGTGCGGTCGTGCGCTGGCGGCTCCGCGTCACGGGCCCGGCGGAGCACGGCCAGCGCCGGGCGGCGGTCCGCAGCCGGCTGGTGCTGCCCGTCGAGGCGAGGTTCGGGGTCGTCGAGCTCTCGGGGCAGACGGTGGACGTCAGCGAGGCCGGGCTGCGGGCCCAGTTCGAGGGGTTCGGCATCGCCCCGGACGCGGGCACCACGTGCGGCCTGTCGATCGCGTTCGAGGACGGGCCGCTGGTCACCCGGGGCGAGATCATCCGCATCCAGACCCGGGTCACCCGCTGGGTGATGAGCATCCGCTTCGTCGACATCGCCGAGAAGGACCAGGACCGCATCCGGCGGCGGGTCTTCCAGGCGCTGCGGGAGGAACGCGCCCGCCTCGCCGAGTGACCGGCCGGCTCCCGGCGGGTAGCGCGCCGTCGTACGGGGCAGAGCAGCACCCGTGACGACCTCGCCTCCCCGCCTGCCCGAGGCGCTCGCGGTGCTCCGCGACCGGCTGGCCGCCGCGCCCCTGGGCCTGGCCACGCCGGGCCGGGAGGCCGCCGTGCGCGCCGCCCGCGGCGTCACCGACCAGATCGACGACTACCTGCTGCCGCGGCTGCGCGACCTCGACGCCCCGCTGCTCACCGTGATCGGCGGCTCCACCGGCGCCGGCAAGTCGACGCTCGTCAACAGCCTGGTCGGCGCACCGGTCACCACCGCCGGCGTGCTCCGGCCCACCACCCGCGCGCCCGTCCTGGTCTGCTCGGGCGTCGACGCCGCGAGCTTCTCCGGGGACCGGGTGCTGCCCGGCCTGGCGCGGGTCACCGGCGGGGACGGCGGTCCCGGCACGGTCCGGCTCGTCGTCCGGGACGACGTCCCGCCCGGACTGGCCCTGCTCGACGCCCCCGACGTCGACTCGGTCGTCGAGACCAACCGCGACCTGGCCGCCCAGTTGCTCGCCGCGGCCGACCTGTGGGTCTTCGTGACGACGGCGGCGCGCTACGCCGACGCCGTGCCCTGGGACATGCTGCGGACGGCGCAGGAGCGCGGTACGGCCCTGGCCGTCGTCCTGGACCGGGTTCCCCCCGAGGCCGCCGCCGAGGTGGCCGCCGACCTCGCGGGCATGCTGCAGCGGGCGGGGCTGGCCGCCGCCCGGCTGTTCGTGGTCGAGGAGCGCCCGCTGGCCGACGGCCGGCTCCCCGAGGAGCAGGTGGCCGCGCTGCGCGGCTGGCTCCACGGGCTGGCCGCCGACCAGGAGCAGCGCGCCGCCGTCGTCCGGCAGACGCTCGAGGGGGCGCTGGACAGCCTGGAGCAGCGCACCGGCACGGTGGTCGCGGCGGTGGGGGAGCAGCTCACCACCGCCGGCGCCCTGCGCGACGCAGCGGCCGCGGCCTACGACGCGGCCCGGGACGGCGTGGACCAGGGGATCCGCAGCGGCAGCCTGCTGCGCGGCGAGGTGCTGGCCCGCTGGCAGGAGTTCGTCGGCACCGGCGAGTGGATGCGCACCCTGCAGAACCGGATCGGCCGGGCGCGCGACCGGCTGGCGGCGGCCCTGACCGGCCGGCCGGCGCCGGCCGAGAGCCTGCAGGGGGCCCTGGAGAGCAGCGTGGAGCAGCTGCTGCGCGCCGAGGCCGACCGCGCCGCCGAGCGGACCGTGACGGCCTGGCGGGCGCTGCCGGCCGGGCCGCCGCTGCTGGCCGGGGAGGACCGCGAGCTGGCCCGGGCGTCGGCGGACTTCCCCGAGGCCGCGGAGGCGCAGGTCCGGGACTGGCAGGGCACCGTGCTGGACCTGGTGCGCGAGGAGGGGGCCGACAAGCGTTCGCGGGCCCGGCTGCTGTCCTGGGGCGTGAGCGGCGCCGGCGCCGTCGTCATGGTCGCGGTGTTCGCGCAGACCGGGGGGCTCCTGGGGGGCGAGGTGGCGGTGGCCGGCGGCACGACCGCGGTCGGGCAGCGGGTGCTGGAGGCGGTGTTCGGCGACGCCGCGGTGCGGTCGCTGGCCGAGCGCGCGCGGACAGACCTCCAGGAGCGGTCCGACGGCCTGCTGGACCACGAGCGGGCCCGCTTCGACGCGCGCGTGGACGAGGTGGCGCCCGGGCCGGCCGCCGCCGACGAGCTGCGCGCGGCCGTCGGTGCCCTCGCCGCGGCCCGGCGGGCGGGCGCATGAGGAACGCGGAGCGGTCCCTGTCCGACCGGCTGGCCGCGCTCCGGGAGGCGGTCGAGGTCGCCGACGGCCGGCTGGAGGTCCCGGAGGTGGGGCAGGCGCGCGCCGTCCTCGCCAAGGCCGGCGCCCGCGAGGCCCTCGGCGACGCCACCGTGGTCGCCCTGGCCGGCGCCACCGGCAGCGGGAAGTCGACCCTGTTCAACGCGCTGTCGGGCAGCGAGGTGAGCACCCCGGGGGTGCGCCGGCCCACCACCGGGGTCGCGCACGCCACTGTGTGGGGCGCGGCCGGCGACGGCGCCGACCGGCTGCTCGACTGGCTGGAGGTCCCGCGGCGGCACCGGCACGAGCCCGAGCCGGCGCTGGACGGGCTGGTCCTCCTCGACCTGCCCGACCACGACAGCGTGCGGCTGGAGCACCGGCTCGAGGTCGACCGGCTGGTCGGGCTGGTCGACGTCCTGGTCTGGGTGCTCGACCCGCAGAAGTACGCCGACGCCGCCGTGCACGAGCGCTACCTGGCGCCGATGGCCGGCCACGCCGGGGTGCTGCTGGTCGTGCTCAACCAGATCGACCGGCTCGACGAGGTCGCCGCGCGCGCCTGCCTGGACGACCTGCGCGGGCTGCTGGACCGGGAGGGCCTGGCCGCGACGCCGCTGCTGGCGGTCTCCGCGCGCACCGGCGCGGGCGTGGCCGAGCTGCGCGGCGAGCTGGCCCGCCGGGTGCGGGCCCGGCGGGCGGCGACCGAACGGCTGGTCGCCGACGTCCGGAGCGCCGCCGGCGCCCTCGCCGTGCACTGCCCCGACGACGCCGGTGCCCGCCCCCGCCGGTGGGCGCGGGGGAGTGCGGCCGTCGCGCCGGCCGACGACCTGACCGAGGAGCTGACCGGGGCCCTGGCCGACGCGGCCGGGGTGCCGACGGTGGTCGCCGCGGTCGAGCGGTCCACCCGCCGGGCCGGGACCGGGCGCACGGGCTGGCCGCTGCTGCGCTGGACCCGGAAGCTGCGGGCCGACCCGGTCGGCCGGCTGCACCTGGGCGACGAACGGGCCCGGACGTCGCTGCCGGCGGCAGGAGTCGTGGAGGCGGCGCGGGTGAGCACCGCCGTGCGCGGGGCGCGGGAGGCCGTGGGCGACGGCCTGGCGCCGGCGTGGCGGGACGAGCTGCGGCGCACGGCGGAGGTGTCGGAGGAGCGGCTGGCCGACTCCCTCGACCGGGCGGTGGGCGGTACCGACCTCGGGCCGGACCGGGTGCCGCTGTGGCAGCGCGCCGTCGGCGGGCTGCAGTGGCTGCTGCTCGCCGCCGCTGTCGTGGGTGCGCTGTGGCTGCTGGCCCTGGTCGCCCTCGGCTTCTTCCGGCTGGACGACGTCGTGCCGCTGCCCCGGGTGGAGGGGATCCCCGTGCCCACGCTGCTGCTCGTCGGCGGCCTGCTGGTGGGGGCGCTGCTGGCGTTGCTCTGCCGGCCGCTGGTCGCGTTGCGCGCCCGCCGGCGGGCGCGGACGGCCGAGCGGCGGCTGCACGCCGCCGTGCGGGAGGTGGCCGAGGTGGAGATGCTGGCGCCGCTGGCGGACGTCCGGGACGACGCCACCCGGTTCTGCGCGGCGGTGGCCACCGCCGCGCGGTGACCGGGCCCTAGTCCCGGGGGATGCCGGGCGACCGCTGCTCGGGCAGCCGGCCGCGCAGCGGCTCGACGGCCTCCCGGCCCGAGGGCAGCAGCGCCCAGACGTGCTTGCGGCCGGGGCGCTGCTCCCAGCCGTAACCGGTGGAGAGCTGGGCGACGAGGTGCAGGCCCATGCCGCCGAACGCGGGATCGCGGTCGACCGCCGGCACCGGCGGCCGGTCGGGTGCCTCGTCGCTCAGGTCGAGCAGCCAGCCGGCGGGGCCGGCCACGACCAGGGCGCGGACGTCGCCGCCGCCGTGGCGCAGCGCGTTGGAGGCCAGCTCCTCGAACACCAGCAGCAGCCCGTCGCGCGCGTCCTCGGTCGACGCCGCCGACACCGACGGGTGGGCCAGCCGCGCGCGCAGGTCGGTGCGCACCCGGGAGACGACGTGCATGGAGTCCAGCTGCCAGTGCCAGACGTCACCGGGGACGGAGGGGACGGGCGCGCTCGGCCACGCGTCGTGGGCCAGCTCGTCGGCCATCGCTTCCTCTCGCGTCTGCGTCGCAGCGGGGCACCGGGACGCCGTCCCGCCGCACCATCCTGACCGATGAGCCGTCGCCGCGCGAAGGGGGGCGACCGGCGCGCCGCCGGCCGGGCAGACTGGGCCGGGTGGACGCCGTACTGCGTGAACTCAGCCGGGTGACCCTCGAGGGCCGCCAGCTCGCCGACGTCCTCGGCGAGATCACCGCCATCGCGGCCCGCGCCGTCCCCGGCGCGGAGGCCGTGTCGACGACGCTCGTCCGCGCGGACAAGGCCTTCACCGCCGCCTACTCGGGCGAGCTGGCGCTGCAGGCCGACGAGTTGCAGTACGAGGAGGACAGCGGCCCCTGCATCGATGCCGGCCGTGGCGGGGTGGTCCTCCGGATCGACGACGTGCGCACCGAGGTGCGCTGGCCGGCCTACATGGCCCGGGTCCGCGCCACCACGGCCGTCCGCAGCTCGCTGTCGGTACCCCTGCCGTACCAGGGGTCGAGCATCGGGGCGCTGAACATGTACTCGACCGAGCCGGCGGCGTTCGCGACGGGGAGCTCGCTGGCCGCCGGCCTCGGTGTGGCGGAGGCGATCGCGGTCGCGGTCGCGAACGCCGACGCGCACGCCCAGCTCGCCGACCAGGCCCGCAACATGCGCCTCGCCATGGAGTCGCGCGCGGTCATCGAGCAGGCCAAGGGCGTGCTCATGGCGCAGCGGCACGTCGACGCCGAGCAGGCCTTCGAGGTGCTCCGCGAGGCCTCCCAGCGCTACAACCGCAAGCTGCGGGACATCGCCGCCGGCATCGTCGAGAGCACGCAGACGCCCCGCTAGCGGCGGTCCAGCCCGGCCAGCCGGGCGATCAGGAACTCCAGCGCGGCCCCGCTGTCGACCGTCTCGGCCACCTCCACCGCGGCGGGCGCCGCCGAGACCGTCCGCCGGTCGACCAGCGTCTGCCCCCGCCCGGCGCCGTGCGTGGTGTCGACGACGACGTCGCGGCGCACGGTGCCGAGCGTCCCGGGCGCGATCGCCTCCGTCAGCGCGAGCGCGTCGTGCACCACCACGCCCGCCGTGCCGTACGCGTCGCGGGCGTGGTCGACGTACTGCTGCAGGATCGCGGCGGCGCTGCGGCCGATCGGCCCCGCTGCGGCGAAGCGGGCGATCCCCTCCTCGGGGAGCACCGTGGGCAGCGTGACGTCGAGGCCCACCATCACCGTGGGCAGGCCCGAGGCGAACACCGCCTGCGCGGCCTCCGGGTCGGACCAGATGTTGAACTCCGCCGCGGCGGTCACGTTGCCGCCCCGCGCCGCCGAGCCGCCCATGACCACCAGGCGTCCGATGCGGGCCGCCGCGTCCGGGAACACCGCCAGCAGCAGCGCGATGTTGGTGAGCGGGCCGATGGCGGCGACGGTCACCGGCACGGGGGAGGCCAGCAGCACGTCCGCGAGGGCGATCACGGCCGGCCGCGGATCCACCTCCGCCGGTGACGGCGGCAGCTCCACGCCGCCGAGGCCGGTCTCCCCGTGCACGTGCCCCGCCCGTTCCGGCTGGGGGTGGACCAGCGAGGCGACGGCGCCGGCGGCGACCGGCACGTCCGAGCGGCCGGCCAGGTGCAGCACGCGCAACGCGTTCTCGGTGACCTGCGCCAGCTCCACGTTCCCGTGCACGGTGGTGACCAGCTGCAGGTCCACCTCCGGGCTGCCCAGGGCCAGCAGGATCGCGAGGGCGTCGTCGATGCCCGGGTCGGTGTCGATCACGAGGGGGGTGCGGTCGCTCACCGCGGCATCCTCCCAGCCGCCCGGTCGCGGCCGGTCCACAGGCCGCGGGAGCCCCGACACGCCGCGGGTGCCGGCGGCGTCCCGGGACGACCGACGGGCCCGGTCGGCATTTCCACGCTCGTGGACCGGTCCCTTGTCGACAAGGGCACGGCCCGGACGAGCGGTCACCGGACGTCCCGGAACGGCTCCGCAACGGTTCGGTCACGCGGTCCGGCGGAGGTGTCGGAGGAGCGGGCTCCCGGGGCCCGGAATCCCTAGTTTTCTCCTTGTCCGCGGCGCCTTCCCCAGTCGCGGACACGACTTCAGGAGGCGACATGAGCAGCAGCCACCGGGCCGCCCGGCCCGCAGTGCCGCCCGTGCCCGCCGACTCCTCCGGACGCGAGCCGGCCGGCACGCTGGCGGGGCTCATCGACGTCCTCGACCGGGCCGACGGCGGCCCGGCGCGCCAGCGCTCCCGCCCGGCCACCCACCGCACCGCCCGCCCGGCTCCGCTGCGCTCGGTGCAGCCGGCGCCGCCGGCCCGCGTGGTCCGGGCGCCGGCCGCGCCGGTCCCCCGCGTGACCGTCGTTCCCGAGCGGGTGCGCGAGCCCCTGGGCGGGCTCCGCGGCTTCACCCGTCGGATGGCGCTGTGGGGCGCCGGCGAGCAGGGCGAGAACCTGGCCTGGCGGAGCCCCGCCCACCCGCTCCCCGAGCCCGGCCGGCGCCGCGCCGCGCTGCGCGCGTTCACCCGGCGGATGGCGCAGTGGGGCGCCGGCGACCAGGGGCAGCACCTCGCCTGGGGTGGCCCCGCCCGCTCCGGCGCGGCGCCGCGGCCGGCCCGCCCCGAGCTCGACCCGCCCGTGGTGCTGCGCGAACTGCCCAGCACCCCCTCGATCCGGCCCGTGGCGTCTTCCCCCGCCGCGGCGCTCTTTTCCGCGGGACCGGCCTCGTCGCCGGGGTCGCGAACCGGTACGGCCGCATCTGACGCGACCGCCCGTCCCTCCCCCCTCCCGAGTTCCACGGAACCCGCGGGTCGGGCCCAGCCACGCGTCGGCTGGCGTCCACCGCAGGACTGGCCGTCCTCGGGTCGGTACGGGGCGCGGTCCACGCCGCCGTCCCTCCCGGTTCGCTCCTCCGGCACGAGCCGCGCCTCCCGGGTGCCGGCACCGAGATCCCCCGGGGGATCCGGCGGTGCCGGGGCACGGGGTGACCCGGCCGGGTACCCGGTCCGGGGCTCGCCCGCCCCTCCGCGACGAACCGGGCCCGCGAACGGCGCCTTCCCCTCGCCGTTCACCGTGCGGGCACCCTCGTCGCATCCCCGCCCGGCGCCTCCGGCGCCCGGCTGACCACGCAGCGCGACCACGGCAGCCAGTCGTCGGCCGCCGTCCACCGCGCTCCTGTCGAGACCGCCGGAACGGCCCGCCCCCTTCCCCGGGCGGGACCCGATCGTCGACTCGGTCCCTGAGCACGTCCCACCCCGGCCGACCTCGGCCGCACCCGGCCCACCTCCGACGCCGCCCTCCGGGCGCCCGCAGACCTCTCCGCACGACGAATCCGGCCTCGACCTCCCGCACGGCTCCTGCTCCGCAGGCAGCGCGCGGACCCTCCAGGGAGGCACGGATCGCCGGCGGCGGTCGCCCGGGCCCCCGGATGCGTCCTGCGAGGTGGACGACAGGCACCTGTCGGTACCCGGCGGCGCGACTCCTCCCGCGGCCGCCCGGTCTCTGACCGCAGGAACCTGGCCGGCCGTGCGGCGCGGTACGCCACCGGTCCGTGACCGGCAGTGTGGGCAGTGACCGGGGACCGGTGTCCGACGGACGGCCGGTGCTCCGGGACGGCGATCCGGACGGCACCGGCGCCCGGGCCGTGGACCCGTGCCGGTGGACGGGCCTCCCGTCCGCTCGAACCCGCCGAGGGCGGGCGCCCGCCGGAGCGCGGGGCCGGGACCGCGTCCCGGTCCCGGCCCGGGGCCGGGCGCCCGCCACGGCTCCCGCGACCTGCCGCCATCCGCTCCGCGCCGTCGCGCGCCGGGCCGCACGGCTCCCGCTCCCCGGGTGTGGAAACCTCTGTACCGAGCGCCGCGTACCGGAGCAACCGTGCCGCCGGCCCACCTGCGGAGCGTCTCGGGAGGAACCCCCTCGTGACCGCCGCCGACCTCCCCGACGGGCCGGCCCCCCGGGGCCGCCCGGACGGTGCGGCCTCCGGGCCCGGAGATCGCGCCGAGCTGGTGCGGCAACTGGCCGCCGAGGCCCTGGGTTCCCGCAGCCTGCAGCGGCTCACCGACCTGGCCACCCGGCTGCTCGACTGCGACGTCGCCGAGGTCTCCCTCGTCGGCGAGATGCACACCGCGGTGGCCGGCACCGGGCTGCCACCGGGCGGCATCGGGGCACAGCTGCCGCTCCGCGACTCGCTGTGTGCCCTCGCCGTCGCCGCGAACGAGCCCCTGGTCGTGCCGGACACCACACGGGACGAGCGGGTCTCCGAGCGCGGTCCGGTCCGCTCCGGGGGCATCGGCAGCTACCTCGGGATCCCGGTCCGGGTCATGGGCGGGCAGCCGGTCGGCGCCCTGTGCGTGCACGGGGCCGAGGCCCGTCGCTGGACCGAGCGGGACGTCGCCCTGCTCCGCCAGCTCGCCGACTCCGTCGGCACGGAGCTGCAGCTGATGGCGCTCACGGCCGAGTACGAGGCCCACCGGCTGCGCTTCGAGCTGGCCATCGACGCCGCCGGCATCGGCAGCTTCGACTGGAACCTGGTGACCGGGCGGCTGCTGTGGGACGACCGGATGCTGGCCCTGTTCGGGTACGAGCGGGCCGACTTCGACGAGGCCATCGAGTCGTTCGTGGCCCGCGTGTACCCCGACGACCGCGAGCGGACGACGGAGGCCCTGCAGGCGGCGATCGACGGGCTCGCCGACTACGACGCGGAGTTCCGGGTCGTGCTCCCGTCGGGCGAGATCCGCTGGGTGCGCGGCAGCGGCCGCGCGGTCGCCGACGACAGCGGGACGGCGGTGCGCCTGCTCGGCGCCGCTCACGACACCACGCCCCAGCGGCGGGAGGACGTCCGGATCGCCCGTCTCCTCGATGCGATGAAGGCCTCTTTCTTCTCCCTCGACCGGGAATGGCGCTTCTCCTACGTCAACGCCGAGGCCGAACGGGTCCTGGGCGTACGGCGGGAGGACCTGCTCGGCGCCCTGGTCTGGGAGTCGTTCCCGGCAGCCGTCGGCAGCGAGTTCGAACGGCGCTACCGGGCCGCGGTGTCCAGCGGCCAGGAGGAGTTCTTCGAGGCCTACTACCCGCCGCCGCTGGACGCCTGGTTCGAGGTGCGTGCCTGGCCCACGCCCGACGGGCTGTCGGTCTCCTTCCTCGACGTCACCGAGCGGCGGACGGCCGAGGAGCAGGCCCGCCGCAGCGCCTCCCGCCTCGCCCTGGTGGCCCACGCCACCACCGCCATGTCGTCCTCGCTCGACACCCGCGCCGACGAGGAGGCGGCGCTGCGGCGGGTCGCCGAGCTGCTCGTGCCGGACCTCGGCGACTGGGTGATCCTCAGCCTGGCCGACACGGACGGCCGGATGCGCGACGTCGCCAGCTGGCACCGGGACCCGGACCGCCGGGAGCTGGTGGCGCGGTACGCGGCCTCCCGTCTGGCGGCCCTGCAGCCCGACGCCCCCATCCTGCGTGCGCTCGCCTCCGGCCAGGTCTTCGTCGTCCCCGACGTGGGGGCGGCGGTGGGCCGGACCCTGCCGGCCGGGGAGGTGAGCGACGCCTTCTGGCAGCTGGCGCCGCAGTCGGCGGTGACGCTGGCGATGGCCGCCCGCGGCCGCACGCTCGGTGCGCTCAGCGTCTACCGGGCCGCTGACCGCCCGCTGCCGGACCAGGAGGACGTCGCGACGGTGCGGGACGTCGCCGGCCGGATGGCCCTGGCGCTGGACAACGCGCGGCTCTACCAGCAGCAGCGGCGGCTGGCCGAGGGCCTGCAACGCAGCCTGCTGACCGCGCCCCCCCAGCCCGACCGCTCCGAGATCGTCGTCCGGTACCACCCCGCGATGGCGGTGGCCGAGGTCGGTGGGGACTGGTACGACGCCTTCCTGCAGCCCTCGGGCGCGACGATGCTCGTCATCGGTGACGTGGTGGGGCACGACACCGAGGCCGCGGCGGCGATGGGCCAGTTGCGGGGCATGCTGCGCGGCATCGGCTACCGGGACGGCACCGGCCCCGCCGAGGTGCTCACCGAGCTCGACGCGGCGATCCAGGGGCTGGGCATGGGCACGCTGGCCACTGCGGCGATCATCCGGATCGAGCAGACGGCCGAGGAACGCGCCGCCGGGCTGACGCAGCTGCGCTGGTCCAACGCCGGCCACCCGCCGCCGCTGGTGCTGCGGCCGGACGGCCGGATCGAGGAGCTGGCCGGGGAGCGGGCCGAGCTCATGCTGGGCGTCGACCCGGGCGCCCGGCGGTCGGACACGGTGACGACGGTGCCGCGCGGCACCACCGTGCTGCTCTACACCGACGGCCTGGTCGAGGGACGCGACCTCTCCCTCGACGAGGGCACGGCGCGGCTCCGGGCGGCCCTCGGAGAGCTGGGCGACCGGCCGCTGCCGGTGCTCTGCGACGCGGTGATCGAGCGGTTGCGTCCCCAGGGGCTCCAGGACGACGTCGCCCTGGTGGCGATCCGGCTGCACCCGCAGGACTGAGCGCGGCGGCCGGTCCCGGGGCGGGCGCGCGGGGGGTCAGTGCGGGAGCAGGGCCCAGACGTGCTTGTGCCGGCCGTCGACGTACCAGCCGTGCTGCGCGGCGAGCTCGGCGATCAGGTACAGCCCCAGCCCGCCGAGGCTGGGGTCGCGGCCGACCGCGGGTGTCGGGGGCGTGCGGACCGCCTGGTCGGAGACCTCGATGAGGTAGGCGGACCCCGTGCTCCCCACGGTGGCCTGCACCTCCCCGCCGCCGTGGCGCAGGGCGTTGGAGGCCATCTCGTCGAGGGCGAGGACCAGCCGGTCCAGCAGGTCGGGACCGGCGCTGCTGCCGGCCAGCTGCGCGCGCACCTCGGCGCGCACCCCCGGCAGCTGGGCGACACCACTCAGCCGCCAGGAGAGCACCCGGTGGGCCGGCGGCGGGGACGCCGACGGCCAGAGGGTGCCGGCCGCCTGCCCTGTCACGTGCGTGCTCTCCTCGGGTCCTGGCCGCTGGGAATCCGTGTGGCCGAACAATCACGTATCGGCCGCTACGCCCGACGATAAACATCTTGTAACGCAGATCACGCCTGGGGGCCATCGTCCGGCGGTGGAACGCCACCCAGCGCGTCGAGGTACTCGGCCGTCCGTGCCGGGTCCCGCATCACCGCTCCCATGACGGCGACCCCGTGCGCCCCCGCGGCCAGGACCGCGGGCACGTGCCGGGGGAGCACGCCGCCCAGGGCGAGGACCGGCGGCGGCCCGGTGGTCGAGATCATCGCGCGCAGGCCCTCGGGGCCGAGTGCGGGGCCGTAGCCGGGCTTGGAGGGCGTGGGGAACACCGGTGAGACGGTGACGTAGTCGCATCCCTCGGCCCGGGCGGCGGTCAGCTCGGCCGCGGAGTGGCACGACCGGCCGACGAGCGGCGGGCGGGGTGCGGGGAACGGCTCGCTCGCCGAGAGGTGGACCCCTCCGGTGGTGCCGGGGGCGCCGGCGCGCAGCAGCAGCCCTCCCACCCGGCCGAGCAGGCGCGCCAGCTCCGCGGCCAGGTGGTCCCGCTCGTGGGCGGGCAGGTCCTTCTCGCGGAGCACGACCGCCCGCGCCCCGGCCTCGACCGCTGCCGCCACCGCGTCCACCAGCGGCCGGCCGCACTGCGTCCGGTCGGTCAGCACGAGCAGCCGCGGCGGCATCACAGCTCGGGCAGCCCCTGCATCGGGGTCGAGGCCTCGGCGTGCCAGCGCCGCGGGATGCGCCCGGCCCCCCGCGCGAGCCGGCCGGCCTCCACCCCGTGGCGCATCGCCAGGGCCATCCGCTCGGGTTCCCGGGCCCGGGTGACGGCAGAGGCGAGCAGGACGGCGTCGCAGCCCAGCTCCATCGCCAGCGTCGCGTCCGACGCCGTCCCGATGCCCGCGTCCAGCACCACCGGGACGTCGACCGCGTCGCGGAGGAGCGCGATGTTGTGCGGGTTGCGGATGCCCAGGCCGCTGCCGATCGGCGACCCCAGCGGCATGACGGCCGCGCAGCCGATGTCGGCCAGCCGGCGCCCGAGGATCGGGTCGTCCGTGGTGTACGCCAGCACGGTGAACCCGTCGTCGACCAGCTGCTCGGCCGCCTCGAACAGCTCGATCGGGTCGGGCAGCAAGGTGTGCTCGTCGCCGATGACCTCCAGCTTCACCCACGACGTGTCGAACGCCTCGCGGGCCAGCCGGGCGGTCAGGACCGCTTCCCGTGCGGTCCTGCACCCGGCCGTGTTGGGCAGCAGCCGCACCCCGCACCGGTCCAGCACCTCGAGCATCGACGCACTGCTGGAGGCCTCCACCCGGCGCAGCGCCACCGTCACGAGTTCGGTGCCGGAGGCCACGACGGCCCGCTCCAGCGACTCGAGGCTGGGCGCGCCACCGGTGCCCAGCAGCAGCCGGGACGTGAACGTCTCCCCGCCGAGGAGGAAGGGATCGGCCTTCTCCTCCTGCTCCAGCGCGGGGACCACTTCGTGCACGGTCATCGGGTCAACCTCCTGCGGTGGGGGCGAGCACTTCCAGGCTGTCCCCGGCGGAGAGCCGCGTCGACTCCCAGCCGCTCCGGGGGACGACGTCGCCGTTGCGCGCGACCGCGACCTTGCCGTGGCCGCTGGTGCGGGCCGCGACGAGCGCGGCGACGGTGCAGTCGTCGTCCACGTCGGTGGGCACGCCGTTGACGGTCACCTGCATGCGGATCACCTTCCGAACCTGTCTGCGGTGAAGGGGGCGGCGAGCTCGGGCAGCTCACCGGTCGCGAGGTGCTCGGCGACCACCTCGCCGGTCACCGGCGCCAGGAGGACGCCGTTGCGGTAGTGGCCGGTCGCCAGGGCCACGCCCGGCACCTCCGATGGTCCCAGCAGCGGCCCGTTGTCCGCCGTGGCGGGCCGCCACCGGGCGATGGTCTCGACCAGCTCCAGCTCGGAGACGCCGGGGACCACCTCGATCGCGTCGTGCAGCAGGTCGTGCACGCCCCCGGCGGTGACCGCGGCGTCGAAGCCCCGGTCCTCGACGGTGGCACCGACGATCAGCCCGTCCCCGGTCACGCCGTCGTCGTACGGCACCAGGTACACCTGCCGCCCGCGCACCAGCGCCCGGACGGTCCCCTCCAGCAGGCCGGCGGCCCCCCGCATGCGGAGGATCTGCCCCTTGACCGGCCGGACGGGCAGCGGAGGAACCCCGGGGAGCGCGCCGCTGCGCGCGCCCAGGGCCACCACGACGGCGTCGGCGACCAGGTCCGTGCCGTCGGCCAGCCGCACCCCGGCGGCCCGGCCGTCCACGACCCGCACCTCCGCGACCCGGGAGGACACCAGCCGGACGCCGGCTGCCCCGGCGGCGGCCAGCAGCCCGGCGTGCAGGGCCCGGCCGTCCACCGAGTGGTCGCCCGGGACGTGCAGGGCGCCCCGTACCCGCGGCGACAGGGAGGGCTCGCGGCGCCGGGCGGCCCGCGCGGTCAGCCGCTCGACGGCCAGCCCGAGCTCGCGCTGGAACTCCAGCAGGGCGTCCAGCGCGCGCATGTCGTCCTCGTCGAAACCGACGACGACGGTGCCCTGCGTGCGCAGCCCCACCGGCACGCCACCGGCCCGCTCCACCTCCGCGACGAACGCGGGATAGCGCCCCAGCGACGCGAGGCACAGCCGGAGCAGCGCCTCCTCGCCGTAGGCGGCCTCGGTGACCGGCGCGAGCATGCCGGCGGCGGCTTGCGACGCACCACCTCCTGGCGCGTCGTCCACCACGGTGACCGGCAGGCCCCGCTGGGCCGCCCGCCACGCCACCGACAGCCCGATCAGGCCACCGCCGAGGACGACGACGGTCACGGTCCGCCGCCCAGGGCCCGGAGCAGCTCACGGGTGGCTCCGGCCGGGTCGGGCGCTCCGGTCACCGCCCCGACGACGGCCACCCCGGCGGCGCCGGCGGCGAGCAGGTCCGGGATCCGCCCGGCGGTCACCCCGCCGATGGCGATGACCGGCACGGCGACGGCGTCGGCCACCGCCCGCACGCCCGCCGGGCCGAGCGCGTCGGGCAGCCCGGTCTTGGTCGTCGTCGCGTAGGCGGGCCCGACGCCGAGGTAGTCGGCGCCCTGGGCGACCAGGAGGCGGGCGCGTTCCGGGTCGCGGGCCGTGCCGCCGAGCAGGTGCCCCGGGCCGGCCAGCCGGCGGACGACGTCGAGCGGCAGGTCGTCGGCGCCCAGGTGCGTGCCGTGGGCGCCGACGGCCAGCGCGAGGTCGACGCGGTCGTTGACCAGGCAGGTCGCCCCCGCGCCCGCGCAGACCTCCACCACCCGGCGGGCGAAGTCGTAGCGCTCCCGGTCGGTCGCGTCCTTGGACCGCACCTGGACCACCGGGGCGCCGGCGGCGACGGCGGCGGTCACCGCGTCGAGCGCCGCCCGGCCGACCCGGGCGTCGGTGAGGACGTGCAGGCCCCCGAGGGACGCGGTCACGCTGCCGCCCGGCGGTGCCGCAGGGCGCCCGGCAGGGCCACGGCCACGGTCAGCAACGCGGCCACGGCAAGGCTCACCAGCGAGGCCGACCAGCCGTTGGCCGGGTCGATGCCCAGGTCGAGCTGGCGCTCGGTCCACCACGCCGTCCAGGCGGCGCCCGGACCGGCGAAGAAGGTCGGCAGCGTCAGCTGGTAGGCCACGAAGCCGGCCACCCAGGGGAGCAGGAGCGCTGGGCGGGCGCGCGCGGTGTCGGAGGTGTCCCACGCCCCGCGCGGCAGCAGGAAGTAGGCGACGACGAAGACCCCGATGAGCGGGACGAACACCGCGCCGATCAGGAAGAGGAACGGCTCGTAGGCGGCGAGGTCGAAGGCCAGGGCGAGGGTGGTCGCCACCACGCCGACCGCCACGGCGAGGACCCGGCGGTCGAGGCGGGCGACCACGTTCTGCGCCGACACCGCCGTCGAGTACACGTTGGCGAACGCCTCGTCGACCTCCACCACGAGCAGCACCAGCACGGCGACCAGGCCCAGCGGCACGGCGAGCATGGCGTCGATGACGTCGAGCCCGCCGCGGCCGTAGGCGGCCAGGGCGATCACCCCGAGGCTGAACATGGCCACGGTCGCCAGGCCGTAGCCGGACGCCGTCCCGACGAAGGCGGTCCGCCCGCTGCGGACGTGCCGGGTGTAGTCGGCCGCCAGCGGGAACCACGAGATCGGCAGGGCGATGACGATGTCGGTCGCCGTCCAGAAGGACGTCGCCCCGCCCTCGGTGACCGGCGGCAGCGGCTCGGACAGGACCTGGACGAAGAGGTACACGATCGCGGCGATCGCTGCCCAGACGGCGTAGCGCGCGAGCACCCGCACCACACCGAGCGGGCGCAGCGCCATCAGCGTGGCGAAGGTGCCCGCGGCGAGCGCGAACGGCCAGCGCGGCGCGTCGAGGGCCCGCGCGGCGGCCTCGGAGATGATCAGGATCTCGAAGGCGGCCCAGCCGACGCACTGCACCAGGTTGAAGCCGGTGGGCAGGAACGAGGTCCGCCGCCCCAGCAGGCCGCGGAGCAGCACCATCGCCGGCACGCCCTCGCGGGCGCCGGCGGCGGCGCCCAGCCCCAGCAGCACCGAGCCGATGACCGCGCCGACGACGACGGCCCCGATCGTGTGCCACAGCGGCCGGTCGGCGAGGACCACGAAGGTGGCCGCCACGGGCAGCAGCAGGCTGATGCCCAGGCTGGCCCAGAGCCCGGCGGTCTCCCGCAGGCCGAGGGTCCGGGGCGGCGGCTCGGACAGGGTGAGCGGCGCGTCCTCCCCGCGGGTGGCTGCGCCGACGGCTCCGGAACTGCTCATGATCACTCCCTACGCCGGCATTACCCGGTCAGGTTCCAGCGGTCGGCGGCGCGGCAGCCGCCCTCTCAGCCCGGTCGATCCGAGCTCCCGCACCACGGCCTCGGCCGTGACACCGCCACCCTAGGGGGTCTCGTACAGTCGGCGCTCGTGCCGGTCGACGAGCTGCCCGTCCGCCATGCCGACGCGTTCGCGGACGCCACCCGACATCCCTTCCTCACCGCCGTGCGGGACGGCACGATCGCGCCGTCGGCCTTCCACACCTGGCTGGTGCAGGACGCGCGGTTCGTCGCCGACCTCCTCCGCTTCCAGGCCCGGCTGCTGGCCCGTGCACCGCGGGCGGCCCAGGAGGTGCTCGCCCGCGGAGCCCTGGCCCTGGTCCAGGAGCTGGACTGGTTCGAGGAGCGGGCGGCGGCCCGGGGGCTGGACCTGTCCGCGCCAGCGCTGCCGGCCACGACCGCCTACGCGAACCTGCTCGAGCGGCTCGACGGCGCCGACGTCCCGGCCGCGCTGACCGCGCTGTGGACCATCGAGCGCACCTACCTCGACGCCTGGTCGGCCGCGCTCCCGGGCGCGCCCGCCTACCGGGAGTTCGTCGAGCACTGGACGGCGCCGGGCTTCGGCGGCTACGTGGCGGGCCTCGCGGCGGCGGCGGACGCCGTCGGCGGAGGTGACGAGCGCGTCTTCCTCGAGGTCGTCGCGGCGGAGATCGCGTTCTGGGACATGGCGGTGGCGACGCGATGAGCCTGTCCCGCGAGCTCTGGACCGCCGAGGCCGACCGCGCCGCCGCGGCGCTGGCGCACCCCTTCGTGCAGGGGATCGCCGACGGCACGCTGCCGCGGGACCGGTTCGCCGGGTACGTGGCCCAGGACGCGTTCTTCCTGGAGGCGTTCGCCCGGGCCTACGCCCTGGGCGTCGCGCACAGCCCCGACCGCGCCTGCCTCGACGTCTTCGCCGACCTGCTGGCCGGGGTGCGCGAGGAGCTGCGCCTGCACGCCTCCTACGCGCGGCGCTGGGACATCGACCTGACCGCCGTCCGGCCGGTGCCGGCGACGTCGGCCTACACCGACTTCCTGCTGGCCACGGCCTCGCTGGGCGGCGTCGCGCTGACCTGCGCGGCGATGACCCCCTGCATGCGCCTGTACGCCCACCTCGGGCAGTCGCTGGCCGGCCGGGCGTCCGGCCCGTACGAGGAGTGGGTGCGCACCTACGCCGACCCCGGCTTCGAGGAGCTCGCCGCCACCCTCGAGCGGCTGCTGGACACCGTCGCCGTCGACACCCCGGCGCTGCGGGCGGCCTACTCCCGGGCGATGCAGCTGGAGGTCGGCTTCTTCGACGCCGCCTGGCGCGGCGCCTGACACCGGGGCCCCGCCCGGCCCGGTGGGCGCCGGTCAGCCGCCCACGAAGACCGGTGACCAGTTCCCGGTGACCACGCTGAGCGTGACGGCGACCGCGCAGACCGCCGCCGTGGCGAGGACGAACCAGGTGTCGCGGGGGTGCAGCCGCGATCCGCGGGCGTTGGTGCGCACGATGCCGGAGTCGAAACCGCGAGCGTCCATCGCGGTCGCCAGCCGGGAGCCGCGGCGCACCGCACCGACGAGCAGGGTGAACCCCACGCCGGCGAGCAGCCGGACCCGCGCGACGGGGCTCCGGCCGGCCTCCACCCCGCGGGTCCGCCGCGCCAGGCGGACCGACTCGAACTCGGCGACCAGCAGCGGCGCCAGGCGCAGGGCGGCGAGCGCGCCGTAGGCGAACCGGGTGGACACCCGCCAGTGGATGGTGAGCGCGTCGGCGAGCCGGACCGGATCGGTGGACGCGACGAGCAGCACGCCGGGCAGGGCCAGGCCGACCACCCGCAGCGCGAGCCCCACCCCGGTCACCGGATCGGCGTCCCCGGAGAGCAGCACGTTGACCACGCCGACGGAGGTGGCGCCCAGGATCAGCGGCCAGGTGCGGCGCCACAGGTCACGCGGGTCGGTGAGCCCGGCGGCGGGCAGCAGGCACAGCTCGGCGGTGAGCACGACCGCCGGGGTCACGACGTCGAGGCTCGTGAGCAGCACCAGCGTGACGATGCCGATCGCGGTCAGCTGCGCGACCGGGTTGATCCGGGACAGCGGCACGTCCCGCGCGGGGCCGAGGGCCAGCGGCGTCGTCACAGCTCGAGCACCTCGTCGGCCAGCACCTCGACGAGGTCGGCGTCGTGGGTGACGGCGGCGACCGCGCACCCGCGGGCGCGCTGCTCGGCCAGCAGGGTGACGACCTCCCGCCAGGTGGCGGCGTCCTGCCCGAAGGTCGGCTCGTCGAGCACGAGCACCCGGGGCGAGGTGGCCAGCACGGTCGCCACCGACAGCCGGCGCTGCTGGCCGCCGGAGAGGGTGTAGGGGTTGGCGTCGGCGAAGGGGGTCAGCCCCAGCCGCTCCAGCAGCTCCTCCGCCGTCGCCCGGGCGGCGGCCGCGCCGGTGCCCGAGCGCAGCGGCCCGAGGGCCAGCTCGTCGCGCAGCCGGCCGGTGAGGAACTGCTGCTCGGGGTGCTGGAACACCGTGCCGATGCGGGTGACCAGCTCGCCGGCGCGCCAGCGGGCCGGGGCCCGGCTCCCGCCGCGCACGCCCGCGGCGAGCTCCGCCCCGGCCTCGACCCGGCCGGTGCCCGGTTCCCGCAACCCGGCGAGGAGCAGGGCCAGCGTGGACTTCCCCCGCCCGTTGGCCCCGGTGACGGCCAGTGCGGTGCCGCCGCGGAGGGTGGCGTCGGTGGGGCGCAGCGCCGGGTGCGCCGCCCCGCGGTAGGTGAACCCGGCGGCCTCCGCGGTGAGGAGGACCGGTCCGTCCGTCGCGGCGGGCAGGCGCAGCCCCTCGGCGCGCCGCGGCGGGCGCCACGTGGGTGGGTGCTCGACGAGCCCGCCCGGCACCACCTCCATCACGCGGTCGACCAGCGGCAGCCAGGGGCCGGCGTCGTGGTCGACGACGACGACGGTGGCCCGGCGGTCGGCGGTGGCCCGCGCCACGGCGGTGCGGACCAGCTCGGCGCCCGGCGGGTCGAGCTGGGCGGTCGGCTCGTCGAGCAGCAGGAGCCCGGGGCGGCGGGCCAGCGCACCGGCGAGGACGAGCCGCTGCTTCTCCCCGCCGGAGAGCGCATGGGTGGGCCGGTCCCGGCCGTGGCCGAACCCCACCGCCGCCAGCACCTCGTCGACCCGTGGCCAGATCCGGTCGGCGGGCAGGCCGGCGTTCTCCAGCCCGAACGCGACGTCGTCACCGGCCCGGGTCATGACGAGCTGGCTGTCGGGGTCCTGCGCGAGCATCCCCAGCCGCCCGCGCGCGTCCGGCGGTGCGACGCCGGCGACGGTCAGCTCCCCGACGAGCTCGGCGGCCTCCGGGTCGAGGATGCCCGCCAGCGCCCACAGCAGCGTGGACTTCCCCGCCCCGGAGGCGCCGGTGAGCAGCACCCGCTCACCGGGCTCGATGGTCAGGTCGACGCCGGTCAGCGCCCAGGCCCGCCGCGAGGCGTGCCGGACGCCCAGGCCGCGGGCCACCACCCGGGCGGGCCGTGCCTCCTCGGACGGTCGCCCGCTGCCCACCACGGTGGGCAGCGGGCGAGCGTCCGGCGAACGTCTGCCGAGCACGACGCCCGCGCGTCAGACGCGCTGGCGGCCCGCGGCGAAGGAGCTCAGCGCCCCCGTCCGGGCCAGCGCGCGGACCAGCAGCAGGCCGACCACACCGGCGAGCAGCACGCTGGAGAGCACGGTGAACACGGCGTAGGCCACGTTCAGCCAGAACGCGACGTCCGGGTAGTAGAGCGTGATGTCGAGGATCGACGTCGACAGCCCGGCGGTGACGCCGGCCAGGATGGCGGTGCCCCAGCCGAAGCTGCGGTAGCGGGTGAGCAGGAAGCCGAGCTCGGCACCGAGGCCCTGCACGAAGCCGTAGACGATGATGATCATGCCGTAGGGGGACCCGAGCAGCAGGCTGACCGCGGCCGCGAGGGTGGAGGCGAACACCGCCGCGCCCGGCTTGCGGACCAGCAGCCCGGCGACGACGCCGGGCATCAGGTAGACGCCGTTGCGCAGCCCCTTGATCGGCGGGAAGAAGTCCAGCGGGGTCGAGGTGGCCTCGCCGACGAGGTTCCACGCCCAGAAGACGACGCCGAAGGCGACGCCCAGGACGGCGGCGACGACGATGTCGACGGTGCGCCAGCGGACGCCACCGGGGTTGCGCTCGGCGGTGTCGGCGGACGACGGACGGACGGCCGGTTCGGCCATGGTGTTCCTCCAGACTCCCTGCGCCGGCATGACCCGGATCAGGTTCGAGGGTCTGCGGTGTCCCGCACTCTCAGCGCCGAAGCGCTCCCCTGCTGTGAATGTGTGTTCAGTTGTGCCGCCGACCCTAGATGCAGGGCCCGGGGTAGGAGCGACCGGGCTTCGCCGGCTTCTCGATCACTCGTCCGGCAGCGCGCCGAGGCACCCGGTGGCCGCCGCCGGGAATGCGGCCGAGCTTCTGACGGGTATCGGCTGACATGGTCCTCAGATCGCTCGCACCGCAGAGAGGGGCACCTCGTCCGCCATTCTCTCCGCAGGCGACTGGACGGCAGTCCGTTGCGTCATGGGGAGATGGCATGTTCGGCCGACACGAGAACGTGAGCACCCTGACGGCTGAGCTCGCGGAAGTCGATGCACAGATCTCCGCCCATCCTCTGGCATCACGCCGCATTCGCGCCGCCCAGGCGGAAGTGGCCAGTTCTGAGTCCAGGGATGCGGCTGAGATCGACGGGGAGCTCGCGGCCGACGGGCTGCCGAGCGTCGAGGAGCTCGGCAGGGCTCACGTGTCCGGCACGTGGAGCTGGTGGAAGCTCCACCGGAGGAAGAGGAGGCACGAGAAGAGGATCGAACGCGCCGCTCGGTGAGCGCACCGAGGTGTCGTGCGTGCGGGATCTGCTCGTCGTCGGGCCGCGGGGTCGGACAGTGAGGTGTCCGGACGACGGCAGCTGGCACCGCTCCTCCACCCTCCGCGATGCCCTGGCGCACGGGGCAGGCGGCCCTCAGCCGAGGAGGCCGAGGAGCAGGTGGGCGTTCAGGCCGATGATCAGCGCCGCGACCACGGCGCCGGCGACCGTGGTGACCCGGCGGTTCACCCAGCCGGCCATGAGGTCGCGGCGGCTGGTCAGCCAGAGCAGCGGGACGAGCGCGAACGGGATGCCGAAGGAGAGCACCACCTGCGACCAGACCAGGGCGGTCGTCGGGTCGCCGCCGAGCACCAGGACGGCCAGCGCGGGGGCGAGCGTGATCAGCCGTCGGGTGAGCACCGGGATGTGCCGCTTGAGGAAGCCGGCCATCACGACCTGCCCGGCGTGCGTGCCCACGGACGACGACGCGAACCCCGACGCCAGCAGCGCGATGGCGAAGGCGAGCGCGGCCCCGGTGCCGAGCTGGTCGCCGAGCCCGGCGTGCACGCCCTCGAGGGTGTCGGCGCCGCTGCCGCTGGTGAACAGCTGGGCGGCGATGACCAGCATCGCGGCGTTCACCAGCCCGGCGAGCCCCATGGCCAGGACGATGTCGAGGCGCTGGGCCCGCAGCAGCCGGCCCCGGCCCTCCCGGGTGCGGCCGGCGGTGACGGAGTCCCCGTAGCGACCGGGGGTGAGCGCCGAGTGCACGTAGATGACGTGCGGCATGACCGTGGCCCCCAGGATGCCGGTGGCCAGCACGATGCTCTCGGACCCCTCGAAGGAGGGCACCATGCCCCCCGCGAGCCCGGCCGGGTCGACCCCGGAGCCGATCAGGGTGTACCCGAACCCGATCCCGATGACCAGCAGCAGGCCGGCGATGACCCGCTCGAACGGGCGGTACCCGCGGGACTGCGCCGCCAGCAGGATGAAGGCGACGACGGCGGTGATGACGCCGCCGATCGGCAGCGGCACCCCGAACAGCAGGTAGAGCGCCACCGCGCCACCGACGATCTCGGCCAGGTCGGTGGCGATGGCCACCGCCTCGGCCTGCAGCCACAGCCCCCGGGTGACCGGCCGGGGCAGGTTCTCGCGGCACAGCGTGGCCAGGTCGCGGCCGGTGGCCAGCCCGAGCTTCGCCGTCAGCGCCTGGATGAGCATCGCCATGAGGTTGGCCGCGACGATCACCCACAGCAGCGTGTAGCCGAAGGCGGCGCCACCGGAGAAGTTCGTGGCGAAGTTCCCGGGGTCCACGTACGCGACGGCGGCGACGAAGGCCGGGCCCAGCATCGACCACAGCCGACGGCGGCCCGGGGCGGGCGGTGCCGGGCGGGTGGCCGGGCCCAGCGTCGTCGGCAGGACGGCGGCCTCGGTCTTCGACAGGTACACGGCGGCCTCGCAAGGAGTGGGTCGGGCAGGTGGCGTCGCCCGGGGTGGGCGGTCGCTGCTGTCCTGCCCGGCGGTGGTGTCACGCCGGGGCCGACCCGTGGCCCCCGGGGGCCAAGGTCAGCCTGACCTTCCCCGCGCGGTCCGGACCAGCTCGTCGATGCGTCCGGCGTGCGCGCCCCGCCAGTACACGTGCCCGCAGGCCGTGCACCGCGCGAACTCGTCGTAGCTGCGGCGGGTCCCCGGCTCCAGCAGGGCGGCGACCTCGGCCTTGGGCACCGGCTCGACGACACCGCCGCAGGCGGTGCAGCGGGTCAGCGGGGCGAGCGGCGGCGCGAACCGGTCGAGGACGTCGGAGAGCTGGGCAGCGGCTCCCGCCCCGCGGACCAGCGCCCCGTGCGTCACGGCCGCGCGCATGAGCAGCCCGCGGTCCTGGGTGAGCAGCACCCGCTCCTCCGCGCCGGCCCGGGCGACGAGGTCGGCGTCGTCGGCCCGGTTCGACCAGGTCGCGTCGAGCCCCAGCAGCCGGAGCCGGCGGGCCAGCGTGCCGAGGCCGACGTCCAGCAGGTACCCGCCGGGTGGGGTGACCTGCGGCCGGGGGGGCTCGCCGATCACGACCGAGCTCCCCGGGCCGGCACGTGCGCTCGGGGGCGCCGGCTCCCCGTCCAGCCACAGGGTGCCGACCTCCGTCGGCGGCACGCCCGCCGCCCGCACGAGGTGACCCAGGGTCGCGTCGGGGTCGAACCGCAGCCGCCGGGCACCGCCGGCCCGGTCCCGCGCCGGCAGCAGGAAACGCAGCGCCGGCGGGACGACGACGGTGACGTCCCCGGCGGTGTGCCCGGTCATCCCAGGGCCCTACCCGACGGGTCCGCGGGGCGACACGTGCGCGTCCCGGCAGGAGTGGGCGGCGCCCGTCCTGGGCACGGATGCACCACCCGCCGTCCCCCGTTCCGTGGAGGTCCCGTGTCCGAGACGACCGTCCGTCCCCTCGCGCTCGTCACCGGTGCCTCGAGCGGCATCGGCCTCGAGCTCGCCGTGCAGTTCGCCGAGCACGGCTTCGACCTGATCGTCGCCGCGGAGGACGCGGAGCTGGAGGGCGCGGCCCGGCGGCTGCGCGAGCTGGGCGCCGCCGTCTCGCCGGTGCGGGCCGACCTGACCCGTCGCGAGGACGTCGAGAAGCTGGTCGCGGCCGTCCGCGGCGCGGGCCGGCCGCTGGACGCCGCGGCGCTGAACGCCGGGGTCGGGGTCGGGGGGCGCTTCGTCGAGACCGACCTGGAGGCGGAGCTGGGCCTGGTGACGCTCAACTGCGCCGCGACGGTGCACCTGGCCAAGCGGATCGCCCAGGACATGGTGGCCCGCGACGAGGGCCGCATCCTGTTCACCTCGTCGGTCGCGAGCCAGGCCCCGCAGCCCTTCCAGGCGGTCTACGGCGCCTCCAAGGCGTTCGTCCAATCGTTCGCCCTGGCGCTGCGCGAGGAACTCGCCGGCACGGCGGTCACGATCACGACCCTGCTCCCCGGCCCCACCGACACGGAGTTCTTCGACCGCGCCGACCTCACCGACACCCGGCTGGGTGCCAGCGACAAGAAGGACGACCCGGCGCAGGTCGCCGAGCAGGGCTTCGCAGGGCTGATGAAGGGCGAGGCGACGGTCTTCGCCGGCTCGCTGACCAGCAAGGCGATGGGCCGGATGTCCGCGCTGACCCCGGACACCGCCGCCGCGAAGACCATGAAGCCGGTGGCCGCCCCGGGGTCGGCCGACACCTGACCCCTCGGGCACGACCGGCCGGGTGAGCCCGGGGGCGGCCGGCCGACGGCGCGGTGCCCTCCTCAGAGCGGGACGGCGAGCCCCTCGGGGGCCGGTCGCTCCAGCGCCTCGGCCAGCGCGGGCGGCATCGGCGCGAGGCCCCCGCCGGCGAGGACGACGTCGCGCGCGAAGGCGTGCCAGCGGTACGCACGGCGCACCATGCTGTGCCCGCCGGCGACGGTGAACCGCGCCACCCGCGCGCCGGCACGCTGGGCCCGGACCGCGTAGTCGGCCGACAGCTGCGCCGGCACCCAGCGGTCACCACGGCCGTGCAGGATCGCGACGGTGCGGCCCCGCAGGTGGCCGACCGGTTCCCCCGGTGGGGTCCAGGGCGCCAGGGCGCAGACGGCGGCCACCCCGTCGTGCCCGCCCGCGCGCAGCACCGCCCGGCCGCCCATCGAGTGCCCGACGAGCACGACCGGCAGGCCGCCGTGCTCGGCGCGGATCCGGTCCAGCGCCCAGCGGACGTCGGCGTAGGCGTCGGCGGCCGCGCCGTTCCAGCCGGCCACGCGGTAGCGCAGCAGGCAGGTGGTCAGCCCCTGCGGCGCGCCGGCGGCGGACACGGCCTGCTCGATGGCGCGCATCCGCACCAGTGACAGCGCCCGCTCCTTGGGCGGCTCCACGCTGGCCACGGTCCCGCCGTGGCAGAACAGCGCCACCGCCCGCGGGGTGACGCGAGCCGGCCGGCTCTCCAGGACCGGCTCCGTCACGCCCGGCGCCCCCGGCGGCCACCCCGCAGGCTCGTCCGCGCCCGGTCCCCGAGATCGCCGGCCTTGAGCAGGGCGTTGCTGACCGTCGACGGGCCGCGGCGCCGCTCCAGCGCGCGCCCGACGCGGCGCAGGACGCCGGTGCCGAGGGGGACCACGACGGTCAGGAGCAGCCACATGCGCAGCCGGCGGGTGAGGAAGAGCCACATGACGGGGCACTGCCCCGTCTGCGCCCGCGGGAACCGCCGGGGGCGGCCGGTGTCGTGTCCGGGCGCTCGCACGGGGTGGGCCGGCGGAGCGGGCGTGGGGATCGGGCAGGGGTCGTGCGGAGCATCAGGACGACGCTGACCCGTGGGCTCGCCGGCGTCCGCGGGTCCGTCGAGGCGCACGGCCTGTCCGCGGTCGGCCTGGGACTGGCGCTGGGGTACGTGGTCACGGCCACCGCCGGCCTGCACGTGTGGTCCCTCGGGCTGGTCCTCGTGGTGGCCGTGGTGCTGTCGAAGTGGCAGCGGCTCGGGGAGGAGGGCGTGCAGGTCCCGGTCGTGGCGCTGCTGGTCCTGCTGCTCGCCGAGGAGCCGCGGCTCTACGCGGGACAGCTGCTCGCGGAGGGCGTGATCGGCGGGCTGGTCGCCGCCGCGGTGAACATCGTGGTGATCCCGCCGCTGCAGGTGAGGGCCGCCGAGCGGGCGCTGGTCACCCTCCGGCACCGCCTGGGCGACCTGGTCGACGACATGTCGTCGGAGGTCGGTGGGGACTGGCCGCCGGAGGAGCAGCGGTGGATCGACCGGGCCCGGGAGCTCGACGGTCCGCTGCAGGACGCCCGGGAGGCGGTGCGCACCGGCGACGAGAGCACCCGCTTCAACCCGCGGGGGCGCCGGTTCGGGCACGTCCCGCCGAGCCAGCGGCAGACCTTCGAGAGCTGGAGAACATCACCCTCGCCGTCCGGGACCTCGCCACCTCGCTGTCGGAGGCCGCCGACCCCGGTGATCCCGTGCTGCACCTCAACGAGCTGTTCCGGCCCGCGCTGGCCCGGGCGCTCCGGTCGGTGGCCGAGGCCCTGACCTCCTACGGCACCCCGGAGACCTCGCGGGACACCGCCGCCGCCCGGCGCCCGGTCGAGGCGGCGGCCCGCGAGGTCGAGGAGCTGCGCCGGCTGCTGGCCGACTCGGAGGCGCCCGAGGTCCCCTCGCTGCTGGCCGAGGGCGCGGTCGTCACCGAGCTCGGCCGGCTGGTCGCCCACCTGCAGCGTGCTCCGCTGCACCACCACTAGCTCATTCGTGCACCAGGGCTCATTCGTGCGCGAGGCGGACGACCATCTTCCCGGTGTTCCCGCCGCGCAGCAGGTCCAGGAACGTGTCGACGGCGTCGTCCAGCCCCTCCCGCACGGTCTCCCGGACGACGAGCTGCCCGGACGTCAGCAGGTCGCCGACCTTCGCGGTGAACTCGTCGCGCAGGTCCGCGTGGTCGCCGACGATGAACCCGCGCAGGCTCAGCTTCTTCGTCACGAGCATGAACATGTTGCGCGGACCCGGCTGCGGCTCGACGGCGTTGTAGCCCGAGATCGCGCCGCACAGGGCGGCCCGGCCGAACTCGTTGAACGCGCCGATGGCCGCCTCGAGGTGCTCGCCGCCGACGTTGTCGAAGAAGACGTCGATGCCACCGGGCGCCGCCGCCGCGAGCTGCTTCGCGACGGGCCCGTCGTGGTAGTCGAAGGCGGCGGTGAACCCGAGCTCCCCGGTCAGCCAGCTCACCTTCTCCGGCGTGCCCGCGCTGCCGATGACCGCGGAGGCGCCGCTCAGCCTGGCGAACTGGCCGACGAGGCTGCCGACCGCGCCGGCCGCGCCGGAGACGAAGACGGCGTCGCCCTCGCGGAAGGCGGCCAGCCGGAACAGCCCGGCGTAGGCGGTCAGCCCCGGCATGCCGAGGACGCCGAGGTGGTAGCTGGGCGGGATGCCCGGCAGCTCCGGGAGGACCCGGACGTGCGCGGCGTCGAGCACGGCGACGTCCCGCCACGCCGCGTCGGCGAGCACGAGCGCACCCTCGGGCACGTCGGGGGAGCGCGACTCGACCACCCGGCCGACCGCGCCGCCCTTCATCGTCTCGCCGATCTCCCAGCTGGCGGCGTAGGACTTCCCGGCGTTCATCCGGCCCCGCATGTACGGGTCGACGCTCATCACGAGCATCCGGACGACCACCTGCCCCTCGGCCGGGTCGGGCCGCTCCAACTCGACCAGGCGGAAGTCGTCGGAGGTCGGCTCGCCGTGCGGCCGCGCCGCCAGCTGCCATTCACGCGTCGTCACGGGCACGCCCGCGATCCTGCCCCGTGCTGGTCAGGGCCGCAGCGGACGGTCCGGTCGTGCGCCGCCGGGTTGCGGGCCGGGCCTAGGCTCGGGGCATGTTGTTCTCCCGGTTGAAGACGCAGCCCGTCCCGGCCCAGGACGCGCTGCCCGGCCGTCCCGACCCGTTGCCGCACGTGCCCGAGGTGCACGCGATCAACGGCAACCGCATCCAGCCGCCGTTCCCCGACGGCATGCAGACCGCCGTGTTCGGCGCGGGCTGCTTCTGGGGCGTGGAGAAGGTGTTCTGGGAGCTCCCGGGCGTCTACTCGACCGCGGTGGGCTACGCCGGCGGCCACACGCCGAACCCCACCTACGACGAGGTCTGCTCGGCGCGCACCGGCCACACCGAGGTCGTCCTCGTCGTCTTCGACCCGGCGCTGACCTCCTACGAGCAGCTGCTGAAGGCGTTCTGGGAGGACCACGACCCGACCCAGGGCATGCGCCAGGGCAACGACATCGGCACCCAGTACCGCTCGGCGATTTACTACGCCTCGCCGGAGCAGGAGGCCGCCGCACGGGCCACCCGCGACGCGTACCAGGAGCGCCTGAAGGCGGCCGGCTACGGCGAGATCACCACCGAGATCGCGCCGCTGGGCGAGTTCTTCTACGCCGAGGACTACCACCAGCAGTACCTCTACAAGGTGCCGAACGGCTACTGCCCGGTGCACTCGACCGGGGTCTCGTGCCCGGTCGGCCTGCCCGGCGTCTGACCCGCTCCGCCCTGGCATAGGAGGCTATGCCTACGGTTCAGGCCCAGAAACCGTAGGCATAGCCTCCTATGCCTGGAACGTGGAGGCCGGTTCATGGAGACCCTCAGGACGCCCGACGACCGCTTCGCCGACCTGCCCGACTTCCCGTACGAGCCGAACTACGTCGAGGTCGGCGACGGCGACGGCGGCCGGCTCCGGATGGCCTACGTCGACGAGGGGCCCCGGCACGCCGAGACGGTGCTGCTGCTCCACGGCGAGCCGTCGTGGTCGTTCCTGTACCGCCACATGATCCCGGTGCTGCTCCGGGCCGAGCTGCGCGTCGTCGCGCCCGACCTGGTCGGCTTCGGCCGGTCGGACAAGCCTGTCGCGCGCGAGGACTACAGCTACGCCCGCCACGTCGGGTGGCTGCGCGAGGCGCTGTTCGACCAGCTGGACCTCTCCGCCGTCACGCTGGTCTGCCAGGACTGGGGCGGCCTGCTCGGGCTGCGCCTGGTCGGCGAGCACCCCGACCGGTTCGCCCGGGTGGTGGTCGCCAACACCGGCCTGCCGACCGGCGACCAGCGGATGAGCGAGGCGTTCCTCAACTGGCAGCGCTTCTCCCAGGAGAGCCCGGAGTTCGAGATCGGGCGGATCGTGTCGAACGGGACGGCCGGTGAGCTGAGCCCCGAGGTCGTCGCCGCCTACGACGCGCCCTTCCCCGACGACCGGTACAAGGCCGGCGCGCGGGTGTTCCCCAGCCTGGTCCCGACCCGCCCCGACGACCCCGCGGCCGAGGCCAACCGGGCCGCCTGGGCGGTGCTCCGCGGCTTCGACCGGCCCTTCCTCACGGCCTTCTCCGACAGCGACCCGATCACCGGCGGCGGGGAGCGCGTCTTCCAGAAGCTGGTCCCCGGCGCGCAGGGGATGCCGCACACGACGCTGGCCGGTGGCGGCCACTTCCTGCAGGAGGACGTCGGCCCGGAGCTCGCCCGCGTCGTCGCCGGCCTGATCACCGCCACGCCCCGCCCCTGAGTGCAGGCATGGACATCCCTGCCCATGAGCTGTTCGCCGCCCTGCGGCGGGTGCCCGACGTCGAGGCGCCCGACCTGGTCGCGGTCGACGCCACCGACCGCCTGCTGCTCGACACCGCCGCCGACCTCGTCGCCGGGTGCGCCCCCGGCGAGGTCGCCGTCGTCGACGACTCCTACGGCGCCCTGACCCTCGGCCTGGTCGCCGCCCACGGCGCCACGGGGGTGCGGGTGGCCCAGGACCTGCTGGTGGGCGAGCTGGCGCTGGCCGCCAACGCCGAGCGGGTCGGCCTGGCCGGCAGCTACCGCTCGTTGCCGCTGGGTCCGGAGCTGGCCGAGGGCGCCCGGGTCGTGCTGGTCAAGGCGCCCCGGGCGCTGGACGCGCTGCGGGAGATCGCGGAGGTGTTCGCCGCGTCGGCCGCCCCCGACGTCACCGTCCTCGTGGGCGGCCGGGTCAAGCACATGACCCACGCGATGAACGACGTCCTGGGGTCCTCGTTCGGCGAGGTGTCGGCGACGCTGGCGAGGCAGAAGTCGCGGGTCCTCGTCGCCCGGGCACCCGAGCCGGCGCCGTCGTCCTTCCCGCGGTGCCAGGTGCACCCGGACCTCGACCTCACCGTGTGCGCCCACGGGGCGGCGTTCGCCGGCACGAAGATCGACATCGGCACCCGGGCGCTGCTGCGGTCGCTGCCGGAGATGGACGGCACCGCGCGCACCGCCGTCGACCTCGGCTGCGGCACCGGGGTGCTGGCCACCCTGCTGGTCCGGAGCCGGCCGGAGCTGCGGGTGCTGGCGGTCGACCAGTCGGCGGCGGCCGTGGCCTCGGCCGCGGCGACCGCGGCCGCCAACGGCGTCGCCGACCGGGTGGACGTCGTCCGGGACGACGCGGCGGCGACGGTGGCCGACGGCAGCATCGACCTGGTGGTGTGCAACCCGCCGTTCCACGTCGGCGCCGCCGTGGTGACGACGGCGGCCGACCGGCTCTTCGCGGCCGCGGCCCGGGTGCTGCGACCGGGCGGTGAGCTCTGGGCGGTCTACAACTCCGCGCTGCGCTACCGCCCGGTGCTCAACCGGGTGGTCGGCCCCACCCGCGTCGCCGGGCAGGACCGGAAGTTCACCGTCACGGTGTCCAACCGTCGCTGAACCGTCACGGCACGGCCCCTCGCCCTGCGGCCGGATGTGAACTGCGCTTGATTCCGACGGTCGCCCGCCGAAAAGGAGAGGGACGGCGACCGGGCCGTGCGACGGAGGAGCAGGGCACATGGGGCGATGGTTCGGTTCGACGAGGATCAGCACGCGCCTGATCGCGATCGCGCTCGCGGCGGTGATCGGG
Organism: Blastococcus sp. HT6-4; assembly: GCF_039679125.1. Lineage (NCBI taxonomy): Bacteria > Bacillati > Actinomycetota > Actinomycetes > Geodermatophilales > Geodermatophilaceae > Blastococcus > Blastococcus montanus. Next base: position 101,601 of record NZ_CP155551.1, read on the forward strand.
ATGGCGACGATCGCCGTCATCGGTGCACTGCACGTGCGCAGCACGATCGAGGCCGAGCAGCGGAACAAGGCCCGCTCGGCGGTCGAGACGGTGCTCGGCGTCGTGGCGTACTACGGGGCCCAGGAGGAGTCCGGCGCGCTGACCCGCCAGCAGGCGCAGACCGCCGCGATGGACGCCCTGCGCGGGCTGCGCTACTCCGGTGAGGAGTACTTCTGGGTCAACGACATGAGCCCGGCGATGGTCATGCACCCCATCAAGCCGGAGCTGGACGGCACGGACCTGTCCGCGAACGAGGACCCCACCGGCAAGAAGCTCTTCGTCGAGATGGTCGACGTGGTCGAGCGGGACGGCTCCGGCTTCGTCGACTACATGTGGCCCAAGCCCGGTGAGGAGGAGCCCCAGGCGAAGGTGTCCTACGTCGCGGGCTACGAGCCGTGGGGCTGGGTCGTCGGCTCCGGCATCTACCTGGCCGACCTCAACGGGGCCTTCCGGGCCGAGCTGCTGACCATGGCCCTGTGGGCGGCACCGTTGATCGCCGTCATCGTCGCGCTGACCCTCGTCATCGGCCGCAGCGTCACCCGGCCGATCCGGACGATGACCGACGTCCTCACCACCGGTGACCTGACCCGACGGCTGGACGAGGGGGCCGGGCGCAACGAGCTCGACCAGCTCGCCACCGCGGTGAACACCACGCTGGACCGGGTGACCGACGTCGTGAACGAGGTCGGTCAGGCCTCGGAGCTCCTCCAGGACGCCGCGCGCACGCTGTCGTCCACCGGTGCGGCCATCTCGCAGACCGCCGAGCGGTCGCAGGGGCAGGCGGAGAGCGTCACCACGGCGGCGACCGAGGTGAGCGGCGGCATCGAGGCGGTGGCCGCCGGCGCCGAGGAGATGGGGGCCTCGATCCGCGAGATCGCCCACAACGCGGCCGAGGCCGCGCGGGTCGCGGGCAGTGCCGTCTCGGCGGCGGAGTCGACGACGGCGACGATCGCCAAGCTGGGGGAGTCCTCGGCCGAGATCGGCAACGTCGTCAAGGTGATCACGAGCATCGCGGAGCAGACCAACCTGCTGGCGCTCAACGCCACCATCGAGGCCGCCCGGGCCGGCGAGGCGGGCAAGGGCTTCGCCGTCGTGGCCAACGAGGTGAAGGAGCTGGCGCAGGAGACCGCGAAGGCCACCGAGGACATCGCCCGCCGCGTCGAGGCCATCCAGACCGACACCGGCAGCGCGGTCCACGCCATCGGCAGCGTCACCACGATCATCGCCGAGATCAACGACTACCAGACGACGATCGCCTCGGCGGTGGAGGAGCAGACGGCCACCACCAACGAGATGACGCGGGCGATCAACGACGCCGCCCGCAGCGGCCGCGGCATCGCCGACACGGTCGCCGACGTGGCCAGGGGTGCGCAGGAGACCCACGCCGGGGTCGGCGACATGCAGTCGGCCGCCACGGCCCTGGTGGAGATGTCCGAGGAGCTGCGGAAGTCGGTCGACGCGTTCCGCCGTTGACCACCACCGGCCGGGGCCCGTGGGACCGGTGCGGATCCGGAACCGATCAGCCCTCCCGTCCGCGTGATTCGGCTGTAGCCGGCCCACCGACGTGACGATGACGAGGTCGGAGCCCGGTCGCGAGGGTCGGGCTCGCCACCGGTCTGCGTCGCGGCCGTGCAACGGTGGACGTGCCCGATGGGGTGACGTGGTACCGGTCCACCGCGCCCCGGTGGCACGGGGTGGCCGATGATGTCCGAGAATGGTCAACCAGTCGGCCGGGATCGCTCCGGCCCCGCACGAGCAGAGGGCCGGATGCACCAGGCGGCGGACGTGGACGCGGCGGTGGCCGTCCGGTCCGCTCGCGTCCGTGCCGCCGCCGCGTGGGCCCCGCCGCCGCACACCGCCGCACTGGTCGGCTCCGACGACGAGCTGCTCGCCGGCACGCTCCCGTACGTCGAGGAGGGGTTGCACGCCGGTGACCTCGTCGTCCTGGCCTGCCCGCCCCACACGGCCGCGCTGATCAGCGGCGCCCTGGGGGTGCGTGCCGGCGCGGTGGAGACCGATGCCCGCCTCTGCCTGCTCGACGCGTCGGTCCCCGATGCGGTGACGGCCCTCGGCGAACTGGTGCGACGGGCGACGGGGACCGGCTCCGGCCGGCTGCGCCTCGCCGGACAGGTGCAGTTCGGGCCCGCGCCACGGAACTGGCGGGAGGGGCTGCGGTACGAGGCGGCCATGAACGAGCTGCTGTCCCGCATGCCGGTGTCGGCCCTGTGCCTGTACGACCGCCGGGTGCTGCCGGCCGACGTGATCGCCGCCGCCGGCGCCACGCACGCCTCGGTCCTCGCCGACGGGCGTTCCCGCCGCAGCGCCGGGTTCCGGGATCCCGCCGACTTCGTGCGCGAGCTGCCGCTGCCCCGCGAGGCGGTCGAGGACGCCCCGCCGGTGCTCGCGATCGAGGACGCCCCGTCGCTGGCCGGTCTGCGCCGGCACCTCCGCGTGGCCATCGGCGCGCAGGTGCGCGATGGCGACCAGGCCGCCGACCTGCACCTCGCCGCCAGCGAGATCGCGGCCAACGCCTTCCGCCACGGGGCCCGGCCGGTCTCGGCCCGGGTGTGGGCCGATGCCGAGCGGATCGTGTGCACCGTCACCGACCGGGGGCGCGGGCTCGACGTGCCGTTCGCCGGCATCCGCCCGGCCCACGGCCCCGACCTCACGCGGGGCGGCATGGGGCTGTGGCTGGCCCGCAAGCTGTGGGACCACGTCGACCTCCTCCCGGCGGCGCCCGGGCTCACCGTCCGGCTCAGCAGCCGGCTCCGCTGACGCACCGCGACTCCCCACCGCACCGGGCCACTACGGTGAGCGACGTGGAGGACGCGGTCGACCTGATCCTGGAGCAGTGGGCCCGGGAACGGCCGGATCTCGACTGCTCGCCGATGGGGATCATCGGCCGGATCACCCAGCTGCAGCGGGAGGTCCACCTCGCCCAGCGCTCCACCTTCGCCCGGCACGGGCTCGACGCGCCGTCGTTCGACGTCCTGGCGGCCCTGCGGCGGGCGGGGGCGCCCTACCAGCTCACCCCGACCGCCCTCATGCGCACCGCGCTGGTCACCTCCGGCGCGATCACCCAGCGGCTCGACCGCCTGGAGGAGAAGGGCCTGATCACGCGCGAGCGCAGCGAGGCCGACGGGCGGGCCGTGGTGGTCACCCTGACGGCGGCCGGACGCGCGGCGCTGGATGCGGCGCTGCCCGATCACCTGGAGACCGAGCGGGAGCTGCTGAACGGGTTGTCCGACCGCGACCGGGAGCAGCTGGCCGACCTACTGCGCCGGCTGCTGGTCGCCCGGGGCCGGGTGCCGCAGCAGCCGTAGCGGCGCCGCTCACTGCAGCGCGGTCTCGGGCTCCCCGGTGCCGAGCAGGGTGCAGGAGTCCTTGCCCGCGCGCTTGGCGGTGTACATCGCCGTGTCGGCGCGGTGCAGCAGCTCCTCGGCGGTGCAGCCGGGGCCGGCGAGGGCGCCGCCGATGCTCGCCGTCACGGTGATCGCCCGGCCGGGGAGCTCCACCGGGGTCCGCAGGGCGGCGAGCAGCCGGTCGGCGACGTCCTGGAGGCGCACGCCGCCGGCGTCGGACAGCAGCAGCGCGAACTCGTCACCGCCCAGCCGGGCCACGACGTCGTCGCCGCGCACGTCGGCCGACAGCCGGCCGGCGACGGCCAGCAGCAGCTCGTCACCGGCGGCGTGCCCCAGGGAGTCGTTCACGCTCTTGAAGTCGTCCACGTCGACGAAGAGCACCGCCGGCGGTGCGGCCGGGTCCACGGCGGCGGTGGCCTCGGCCAGCCGCTCGTTGAAGGCGGTGCGGTTGAGCAGCCCGGTCAGCGGGTCGGTGGTCGCCTGCCGACGCAGTTCGTCCTCGAAGAGCTTGCGGTCGGTCACCTCCCGCAGGTTGACCACCCAGCCGTCCAGGCCGACGGCCTCGACCTTGCCGCTGATGCGGGCCTCGACCCACCGGCTGCCACCGGCGCTGTGCCGGATGCGGATGTCGGTGTCCACGACCTGGGGCACGGTGACCGGCCCCGTCGAGACCTCCCCCGCGGCCGCGAGGGCGGCGCGGAGACGGGTCTGGTCGCGCGGGTCGGCGAGCTCGATGGCGGCGCGGCCGACGTACTCGCCGGCGGGGCGGCCGAGCAGCGACTCCGCCGCCGGGCTCATGTAGCTGATGGTCCCGTCGGTGTCGATGATCGCGATGACGTCCGCGGCGTTGGCCAGGAGCAGCTGCATGCGGGTCTGGCTGGCGACCAGGGCGGCCCGGGCGCGCTCCCGTTCCCGGTCGAGCGCCGTCAGCCGCCACAGCGCCAGCCCGGTGAGCAGCGAGCTGCCGGCGCCGAGGACGTACCCGATGCCGCCGTGCCCGACGCTCCACAGCAGCAGCAGCGCCGGGCTGATCAGGAGCGCGGCGCCGAGGCCGAGGACCCGGCTGGAGGATGCGTCCTGGGCGGAGTCCGGGCGCGTGCCCATGGCGGCGACCGAGGGGTGCCGCGCCGAGAGGGTGATCGCCGCGACCGCCAGCAGCGGCAGGGGGTCCAGCAGCGGGTTCTCGCGCAGCGGCCCGAGGAGCATGCGTCCGGCGTAGCCGGCGACGACGAGGACGGCGGCCGCGAGGAGCGCCGTCGTGCTCACCGAGCGGCGGCCGCGGGCGACGGCCAGCGGGATGCAGACGATGAGCAGGACGGCGGTGATCAGCGGGGTGCCGATGTCGACCTCGACGGCGTCGTGGGACACCGTGTGCCGGTCACCCCGGATGGCGAGGACCGCGAGCCCGGTGGCCAGCAGCAGCGTGCCGGTGTCCGCGAGGGCCGCCCAGTCGCGCCGGCGCCGTCCGCCCCGGAGGACACCGATCGCGGCGACGACCAGCCCGGTGTAGGCGGCGACGTCCAGCCCGGACTCCAGGGCGCCGAGCACGCCGGGGAGCACGCCCGCCATCGCGAGGGCCTCGACGGCGCTGCTGGCGGCGAAGCAGAGCAGGGCCGCGCCCAGTGCCCGCCAGGTCAGGACGAGCGGCGCCCGGTGGTGGCGCAGGGCGGAGCGGACACCCGCCACGCCGAGCAGGAAGACCGGCACCTCGGCGGCCGGTCGCCACGGGCCCAGGGGCACGGCGGTCACGACGACGGCGACCACGGCCACGACCAGGGCGGCGTGCAGCCAGGCGGCGCGGGCGGACGCCCACGTGGCGGAGGTGGTCACACTTCTGTCATCGGCCGGCTGCGGGCGGGGGGCGACCCGGTTCACCCGCACGGGGGGTACCCGGGATCAGAGCGGGGCGACGTCCTCGGGGTGCAGGTCGGGGCGGGTCCGGACGAACCGCAGCGGGTGGCGGAAGACCCCGCCTGCAGGGCGGCGTCGGCGCTGACCTCGACCACGACGGTGGGGTCGACGCGGGTGAGCGGGACCGAGAGCCGGCCGCCGCCGAACCGGCCGGTGCCGATGCGCGCGGGCCACGGGTGGTCGTCCCGCGCCGGGCGGAGCGCGGCCGCCAGCTCGGCCGACTGGTGCGGGGAGAGCGGGCTGGTCCGGCCGACGACGACGAGCTCGCCGTCCCGGTACCGGCCGGCCACCAGCTGGCTCGGGCGCTCGAGCGGGCCGATGACGCCGCCGGCGAGCACCTCGGTGGTCTCCCAGCTCTTCACCTTCAGCCAGTCGCGGCGGCCCGGGGCGTAGCGGGTGGCGGCTCCCTTGACGACCAGCCCCTCGACGCCGGCGGGGCGGAAGTCGTCGAACCACTGCTGTGCCTGCGCGGGGTCGGCGGTCACGGGGGAGAGCTGCAGCGGAGGCGCCCACCGCCCGGCGAGCTCCTCCAGGGCGGCGCGGCGCCGGGTGAAGGTGCGGCCGCGCAGGTCCTCCAAGCCCGCGGCCAGCAGGTCGAACGCGACGTAGGAGGCCGGTGCGGCGGCCACCTGCGCGGCGATCCGGCCGGGAGAGGCGACCATCCGGCGCTGCAGCAGCCCGAAGTCCAGCCGCTCGTCGTGCCAGATGACGACCTCGCCGTCGACCACGCACCCCGGGGGCAGCTGGGCCAGCGCGGCGGCGGCGACGTCGGGGAACCGGTCGGTGAGGTCGCGGCCCTGCTTGGACCACAGCCGGGTGGAGCTCCGGTCGCGCACGATCACCAGCCGGTAGCCGTCCCACTTGGGCTCGTAGCGGCAACCGCCGGCCAGCGCCGGGGGCTGCGGGATCGCGCGCACCGGCTTGGCCAGCTGCACCCCGACCGGCCCGGCCAGCTCGGGTGGCAGCGCGGGCAGGCCCGGGGCGGACGACGGCACCCGGACAGCCTGCTGGCCGGCCACTCCCCGCGCACCCCGGCCGGGGGCGTACCCACCCGATCGTGGGCCGGTCGCCACGCTCCGTGCCGCGGTCCTCCGGTGGCCGGGCTCAGGGGCGCGACAGGAGCAGCAGCGAGTAGGCGGCGAGCGACGGACCGTCGGTGAACCGGCCGTCGCCGATCATGACCCGGAGCTCCGTCTCGGTCACGAAGGCCGCCACCATGTCGGCCTCGGTGACCTCCCGGGCCGTCGGGCCGGAGGTCAGGTCGGTGGCCAGCCAGACGTCGAACTCCTGGGTGGACAGCCCCGGGGCGAGGTCCAGGCGGCCCAGGTGGTCCAGCGCCCCCGCCCGCAGCCCGGTCTCCTCGGCCAGCTCCGCGCGGGCGAGGTCCGCCGGCGAGCCGCCGTCGCCGTCGGCCCACGTGCCCTGCGGGAACTCCCAGGTACGGCGGCCGACGGGGTGGCGGAACTGCTGGACCACCCAGAGCCCGTCGCGCTCGGCGGCCAGCACGACGGCGAAGTGCGGCTTCTCGACGACGCCGTACACCCCCGACGAGCCGTCCGCCCGCTCCACCGTGTCCTCGCGCACCCGGATCCACGGGTTCCGGTACACCTCCCGGCTGCCTGTCGTCCGCACGTGCCGAGCGTGTCAGACGAGGCGACCATGGGAGTGGTGACCGAGCGCAAGCCTCACGGAATGTCCTTCGAGACCTGGGTGGAGTCGCAGATCGCCCGGGGGGTGGAACGCGGCGACTTCGACACCCTCTCCGGGGCGGGCCGGCCGTTGCGCCGCGAGGATCTCACCCAGGACGCCCACGACTGGGCCGTGGCCAAGGCCCGGCGTGAAGGGCTGGACACCGCGGCGATGCTCCCGCCGGGCCTGGCCCTGCGGCGCGAGCGCGACCAGCTGCCCGAGCGGGCGGTGCGGCTGGCGTCGGAGGCCGAGGTGCGGGCGCTGGCCGAGGACTACAACGCGCGGGTGGAGGCCTTCTGGCGCCGTCCCCAGGAGAGCCGCTGGGCCCCCGTGCCCGGACTCGCCGACGTCGAGGCGCTGGTGGCCGGATGGGCCGCCGCCCGACCCGATCCCGGGCCGGTCGACCCCCCACCAGTGGGCCCGGCGGCCCGCCGCCATCGTGCCGGGTTGCTGCGGTGGGTGCGGTGGGTGCGGTGGCGAGGCCACCCGGGCTAGCCGTCCCGTCGTCTTGCCGGGACCGGGGGGATGGATCCCTCGGGGTCAGCCGGTCACGTCCGGCCCGGCGCTACTGATCTCCGTCGGGCAGGGCACGGAGTACCGGACGATCCACACGTTTCCGAGAGAGCTCCAGTTCTCCCCCTGGATGGGGCGAGCGGCCGGCCTTGGCGGCGGGGCGGTGCCCCATCTGCGCCCCGCCCGGCGTACCGCCGGCCCGCGGACGACGAGCCCCTCGTGCTGCGCCGACCGACGCCGGCGCAGGCTTCTTGACAGTGCGTGTTCGATCCAGCACTGTTCGTTGCAGTAATTCCGGGCTGCGTCAGCGACTCCGTCGTCTCGGCGAAGCATCGAGACGACGGGCCGACGTCCGTGGACCAGATGGTGTCGGAGGCGCAGCGGTGGGTGAACCGCACCTACGCCGGCCGGGCCGGCTACCAGGGGTGCGAGGAGGACGGGCGAACCGGCTGGCCGGTGATGTACTCGCTCACTCGCGCACTCCAGCTCGAGCTGGGCATCACCACGACGTCGAACACGTTCGGTCCCACGACCCTCAGCAAGCTGCAGGCCAAGGGTGACATCGGCCCCGGGGAACCGAACACGAACATCGTCGCGATCATCCAGGCCGCCCTGTACTGCAAGGGCTATTCTCCCGGGGCCATCAGCGGGTCCTTCGGTCCGGGGACGACCGGCGTGGTCGGCCGGGTGATGTCCGACATGGGCCTGGGGTCGTTCAGCAACGGCACGGTGCAGCCGAAGGTGTTCAAGTCGCTGCTCACCATGGACGCCTACGTGGTCGTGTCATCGGGCACGCCTGCGGTTCGGGAGATCCAGCAGTGGCTGAACAGTCGCTACTGGAAGCGCACCAACTTCTTCATCAGCCCGTGCGACGGCCTCTACACACGGGACGTGCAGAAGGCTCTGATGATGGGCATCCAGTACGAACTGGGCATCGCGGACGCATCGGTGAACGGCAACTTCGGCCCGGCCACGCAGTCAGGGTTGCGGAGCCGCGAGCTGACGCTGAACAGCACGGGCATCTTCGTGCAGTTGCTCTCCGCGGCCTGCGTGTTCAACGGCGCCTTCTCCCTGCCCGACTCGCCGAGCGACACCTACGTCACCACCTTCCGGAGCACCTTCGACGCGAAGCTGTCGGAGTGGATCAGGGCGTTCCAGCAGTTCTCCTACCTGCCGGTCACCGGCATCGGGGACTACACGACCTGGGCGCAGCTGCTGGTTTCCATGGGCGACGTCAACCGGAGGGTGTACGGCTGCGACACGGCCGAGACCATCACCGCATCACGCGCCGCCGCGCTGGTGAAGGCCAACGGGCCCGATCGTCCGGGGTACATGGTCGTCGGCCGATACCTCAAGAACGTCCCCGGCGGCCGGCTGGACAAGGAGATCAAGCCCGGGGAGCTCGAGGTCATCTTCGCTGCGGGCATGCGCGTTCGGCCGATCATGCAGGTGGCGGGGAACGCCAAGACTGACTTCACGCGCCTGGCCGGGCAGGGGCAGGGGTTCGATGCCCACGACCGTGCCGTTGGCTACGGGTTCAACCCGGGTACGACGATCTACTTCGCTGTCGACTACGACGCCACGGACGCCGACATCGACAGCTACGTCCTCGAGTACTTCCGTGGTGTACAGCAGGCGTTCCAGTACAGCGGACGGCGCTACGTGGTGGGCGTCTACGGCTCTCGGAACGTCTGCCGCCGGGTGAGCGCCGCCGGCCTCGCCTCGAAGTCCTTCGTCTCGAGCATGTCCTACGGGTTCTCCGGCAACTTGGGTTTTCCGCTGCCCGCGAACTGGGCGTTCAACCAGATCCAGGAGATCGCCTTCACCACGGGCACCGAGTCCTTCCCCCTGGACCGGGACGCCCACCGACCGGAGATCGATCCGGGCGTCGGACCGGAGAACGTCGGCAGCGAGGCACGCGAGGTCGAGGAGTACATGGCCTACGTAGACGCTCTCTACCAGTGCGCGGTCGACTACGGGGACGGGGACCCCAGCATCCGCGTGCTGCAGTATCTCCGCGGCCGAAAGTACGGGACCGAACCGGGGTGGCCGGAACTGCTTCCCACCGCACCGAGCGCCTGGCTGACGTACGTGGCGGCCCACGCCCCGAGACACGACCCCCAGTTCGTCGAGCCAGGCTCGAACGTCGCGCTCGACATCGACCACTGGGCAGCGGCCGCGTCGACGATCGTGCAGTACGGACACGGCAGCCCAGCGCCCGACCGGTACTCCTCGAACCGAGGCGACTTCGGCGGCTGGATGGGCGATCTGTGCAGCTTCTACGGGGACTGGCGGGCCAACGAGGAGTCCTACGCCTCGGGTTACCTCTTCTGCCAGGACCGGCTGGGTACCGTCACAGGGTTGTCTTCGTTCAGCATGAAGGACCTGCTCGAGGACGTCGACGGTTTCCACATCGGCCTCGCCGTGCGAGCGGGGCAGCCGATCAACCAGGCATTCCGCACGTACTACGCCGCCCAGGGGTGTTACACCACGCGGTTCAGCTCGTTCTGGCGCCAGCGGTATGCCGCCGACCGGTACACCTGCATGAGCGCGGCCAAGACGACTCTCTACGGCGGGCACAACGACCCGCAGGACGTTCTCCTCGAGGGCTTGGCGCACGCCGTGATGCTTCAGCAGGTGGGCTACGAATTGTTCGTGCCGCCGGTGCACATGCCCGACCAGAAGCTCACCCCTTTCCTCGAGGGGTATGCCGACGTCCTCCAGCGGCTGGCGGACGGGGAGTACCAGCGGTGACCGGCAGGACAGTGCTCGGGCGCGGCGGCACATGACTCTGTCCCGGGCCGCCGACACCTGGGGACTGGCGGCGATCGGCTCCCTGTGCGTGCTCCTGGCCCTGTGCGGCATCGGCGCGTTCCACGTGCTGATCATCAGTGCACCGCAGGTGTGCGTGGAGCGGAACCTCCGGTACGACGACGACCCGCTCGTACATACCGGCCCGACATCCTTCCCGTTCTCCAACCGGTGCAACTCGGACCCGGAATCCGAGCTCGTCCCGGACTACGTCAACCCCGGGATCGCGCTGGCCGGAGCCGCGACCCTGCTGTTCCTCGCGGCCGGCGCGGTGGCGCAGCTCCGCTACCGCCGACGTGTGCGGCAGCTCTCGACCGACGGCCACGACGACCGCCTCCCGCTGGGCGCCGACGAAGATTGGGACCGACCATGACCTCCTCCGCGCTCTCCAGGCGACGCTTCCTGGTCGCCGGCGCCGGCGTCCTCACGGCCGCCGTCGTCGCATCTGCTCCGGGGCTCGCGGCAGCTGCGCCGCCGGCGGGACCACGCCCGTGGACCCGGGGGAGGTCGGCCAACGGGTGGCCCGTCCTCGGCACCGTCGACGCCGTCCCGATCGAAGGCAGCGACCTCACCGTCCGGGTGGCCGGCGGCGACGTCGCCCTCATCCTCACCCACGTCGCCCGCCGCTTCCACTACGACATCGACGGTCTCCGGGTGGGGGACCTCACCGGCCACGCATCCACTCGCGAGGTCACCGAGGACTACGAGTCGAACTACCTCTCGGGTACCGCGATCGCCATCCGTGCCGGCGGATATCCGCTGGGCGCCAGCGGGAACCTCTATCCCAATGAGCTGATCGTCGTCCGCGACATCCTCGCCGAGTGCGACGGGGTGGTCCGGTGGGGCGGGGACGAGCGGGTGCCCAAGGAGAGCCACTTCCAGATCGACCGCGGCCCGAACGACAAGCGGGTCCGGCAGCTCGCGGACAAGATCCGGTCGTGGGAGCACAAACCCAGCCAGGGCGCCGGAACCGTCGATCCGTTCAGCGTGGGGCGCCGCGAGGCTGCGCGTGACATGGAGCGGCAGCAGACCGACTGAGTGAGCGGTCACGGCCGTCACCACCACCTGCGCCCGAACCCCCGGCCACCTGGTGTCGGCGCTGACGTGCCGGTCAGTCCTGCTCGTCGTCTCGGCGCGCGTCGTGCTCGCGGGTGGCCATGCCGCCGTGCCCGCCCTCGTCGTGCTGCCCCGGGCGCAGGTTGTTCGTCTCGTCGTCGTCCGTGCGTGGCTCGGTCATGGCCGCCAGCCTGCGCTCCCAGGCCCGTCCCCGCCCGCCGAGTCGTTCGCTCGTCGCGAACCCGGGGCCGCGGTCGGATGCTCGTGGCCCGCCCGGGTACGGGTCGGCTACCAGCGACGAAGGAGACCGGCATGACCGAGGTACCAGGGACCGACCGCGACGAGGCACGGGAGAACGTGCTCGAGGAGACGCCGATCACCCCGGAGGGCGTCGAGCAGGACACGTCCACCGGGGGCGACGAGGGACAGACCGGCGACCAGGCCAAGCCTGAGGCCGGCGGCACCGAACCCATCACCTGACCCGAGCGCAGTCGGTCTCTGCCCAGCCGGGCTGGGCAGAGACCGACTGTCCGCGGAACCCCTACAGGACGTCGAACTCGTTGAACGCGGCGCCGCCGGAGAGGGTGGCGTAGCCCGGCCCGCGGTCGAAGAACGGCTCCTCGCCGGTGCGCGCGGCCCGCAGCGACGCACGCAGCTCCTCGGTCGCCCCGAGGTCGGCCAGGCCGTCGTCGAGGACGACGACGCCGTAGTCCTCCCGCGCGCCGGCCACCGACACCTTGCGCCAGGCGATGTCCCGCAGCACCTCGTCCACCGGCCGCTCCAGCGGGTCGCCCCAGCCGCCGCCACCCGTCGTCCGGATCCGCACCACCGTGCCGGCCTTCAGCGGCTCGGCGTCGGCGAGCGCGTCCACCTCGTGCTCGTCGGGGCCACCCGGGTCGACGGTGATCTGGAACGGCCGGCCGGCCTTGCCGCCCTTCACCCCCCAGCAGGCGAGGATCGAGCGGTCGGCGATCGACATGAAGTGCGCGTCGCGGAGCACCCGGATGTGCTTCTCGTAGCCGCAGCCGCCGCGGTACCGGCCGGGGCCGCCGGAGTCCATCGCCAGCCCGAGCCGCTCGACGCGCAGCGGGAAACGGCCCTCGGTGAACTCGGTCGGCAGGTTCCGGGAGTCGGGGACGACGTGGATGGTGTCCTCGCCGTCGGCGTAGTACCGCCCGCCGGACCCGCCGCCGAGCACCTCGCGCATGAGGTACGGCTCGCCGTCGACGTCCGTGCCGTAGACGCCGGTGTAGCGGATCGTCTCCTGGTCGGCGGGCATCCGGCCGCCGGTGGCCTTGGCCAGCACGCCGGCGAGGACGCCGAGCAGCCGCAGGATCACGAACGTCCGGGCGTTCGTCGGCGCCGGGAAGATCGGGGTGAGCAGCGTCCCCTTCTCGGGGAACCGCATCTCGATCAGCGGCACGACGCCCTCGTTGACGTCCAGCTGCGCCATCCGCTCCGGGCTCTCGGCCAGGTTGCGCAGGATCGGCGCCAGCCACTTCTTCAGGAAGTTGCCGTCGGCGTAGTCGCCGCAGTGGTTGATCGGGCCCTTGGCCTGCGGGCCGGTGCCGGTGAAGTCGATGACCAGCGGCGTCTCCTGGGTGGAGTCCATGGTCAGCGTGATGCGCTGGCGGTGCAGCTTCGGCTCGTCCACGCCGTCGTGCTCGGCGTAGTCCTCCCAGACGTAGGTGCCGTCGGGGATCTGGCTCAGGATCTCCCGCCGGTAGACCTCGGTGGAGCTGGCGAGGATGACGTCGAACGCCGCCTCGACGGCTTCGACCCCGTACCGGTCGAACAGCTCACCGAGCCGGCGTGCCCCGGCCAGGCAGGCCGAGCACTCGGCGTCGAGGTCGGCGGCCAGCGAGTCGGGCATCCGCGAGTTGCGCGTCATGATCTTCAGCGCGCTCTCGTTGGGCACGCCGCGGTCCCACAGCTTGATCGGGGGGACCATCAGGCCCTCCTCGTACACGCTGGTGGCCGCCGACGGCATCGAGCCGGGCACCGCGCCGCCGATGTCGTCGTGGTGGCCGAACGCCTGGATGAACGCGACGACCCGCGGCTCGCCGCCGTCCGCGGACGCGAAGACCGGCACGGTCACGCAGAGGTCGGGCAGGTGGCCGATGCCGCCCTCGGAGGCGTAGACGTCGTTGTGGAAGAAGACGTCCCCCACCTGCATCGTCTCGATCGGGTAGTCGCGCACCACCGGGTGCACGAGCGCCGAGTACGACCGGCCGGTGAGCTTGCGCAGGTTCCGGTCGTGGATGCCGGCCCGGAAGTCGTGCGCGTCGCGGATCATCGGCGAGCGCGAGGTCCGGCCGATCGAGGTCTCGACCTCCTTCTCGATCGCCGCCAGCGTGCCGGCGACGATCTCGACGAGGACCGGGTCGGCGTCGACCGTCGTGTCGTTCAGCGGCCCCGTCGGGAAGGCGCTCATCGGTCCGTCTCCTTCGTGAGCAGCAGGTTGCCGTAGGCGTCCACGGTGGCGGCGAAGCCGGGGTGCACCGGGACGGTGGAGCCGAACTCCTCGATGATCGCGGGGCCGCTGACCACGTCACCGGGCGCGAGGCCGGGCCGGTCGTACGTGCGGGTGTCGACCAAGTCGTCGAAGAAGACCGGGCGGCTGCCGGTCACGGCGCGCTCGGGCCCGCCCTCGCGCGCGGGGAGCTCCACCAGGTCGGGGCGGCGGATCGGCCCGATCCCGCTGACCCGGAGGTTGACCCACTCGACGGCCTGCCGCGGGTCGTCGGCGAAGTCGTAGCCGTAGAGCCGGCGGTGGGCTGCGTGGAAGGCCTGTGCGACCTCCTCGGCCGCGGCGGCGTCCAGCTCGCCGTCGGTCACCGGGACCCGCACCTCGAACGCCTGGCCCACGTAGCGCAGGTCCGCGGTGCGCTGCATGCGCTGGGCGTCGCGCGTGAAGCCCTCGCCGTCCAGGGCGGTGCGCGCCTGGTCCTCCAGCGCTCCGTACACCGCGCGCACCGGCTCGAGGTCGAGGTCGACGTGCTTGCTGACGACGGTCTGCACGTAGTCGTTGCGGACGTCGACGGTGAGCAGCCCGAAGGCGCTGACGTTGCCCGGGTTCGGCGGCACCAGCGTGCGCGGGAGGTTGAGGATGTCCATGAGCCGGCAGGCGAGCAGCGAACCGGAACCACCGAACGTGGTGAGGGTGAAGTCGCGGACGTCGAGGCCCTTGGCGACCGTCACCTGGCGCAGCGCGTTGGCCTGGTTCCAGGCGGAGATCTCGAGGATGCCGGTGGCGGTCCGCTCCAGCGAGAGGTCGAGCTTCCCGCCCAGCGTGGTCAGGCCCTCGCGCGCCGCGTCCACCGACAGCGGGATCTCCCCGCCCAGCAGGTGCGGGGGGATCCGGCCGAGGACGACGTGCGCGTCGGTGACGGTGGGCTGGTCGCCCCCGTTCGGGTAGCAGATCGGGCCGGGGTCGGCGCCGGCCGACTTCGGGCCGACCTTGAGCGTGCCCTCCGGCGACAGCCAGGCGATCGAGCCGCCACCGGCGCCGACGGTGACGACGTCGATCATCGGGATCTTGGACGGGTAGTCGCCGACCGAGCCCTCGGTGGTGAGCGCGGGCTCGCCGTCGATGACCACGGTGACGTCGGTGGAGGTGCCGCCGCCGTCGCAGGTGAGGATCCGGTCGAACCCGGCGGTGCCCGCGATCAGCGCCGCGCCCAGGGCGCCGGCGGCCGGGCCGGAGAGCATCGTGGTGATCGGCTGGTGCACCACCTCGGCGGCCGAGAGCACACCGCCGTTGCTCTTCATGACGTAGAACGGCACGCCGGGGGCGATCTCGTCCAGGCGGGTGCGGATGTTGGTGACGTAGGCGCCGACCTTCGGCTTCACCGCGGCGTCGACCAGCGTGGTCACCGACCGCTCGTACTCGCGGTACTCGCGCAGCACCTGGGAGCTGATGCTCACCACCGCGCCGGGATGTTCCACGTGGAGCACGTCGAGCATCGCCTGCTCGTGCGCGTCGTTCGCGTAGGCGTGCAGGAAGCAGACGCCGATGGTGGTGATGCCGGCCTCGCGGAAGAACCGGGCGGCCGCGCGGGCGTCGTCCTCGTCGAACGGGCGCACCTCGGTGCCGGTGTGGTCCAGGCGCCCGCGCACCGTGCGCACCAGGTCGGCCGGGACGATCCGCGGCGGCTTGACCCAGAAGTAGCTGTTGCCGTAGCCGTCGGGCACCGACTGGCGGGCGATCTCCAGCACCGACTCGTAGCCCTCGGTGGTGATGAACCCGATCCGGTCCAGCTTGCCCTCGAGCAGCTGGTTGGTCGCGACCGTGGTGCCGTGGCTGACCGCGGTGACGGCCTCGCCGGGCAGGCCCATCAGGTCGAGGACCTTGCGAACCCCGGTCAGGAAGCCCTCGGCCGGGTCGGCCGGCGTCGACGGGGTCTTGGTCGTGGTCGTCCGACCGGTCTGCTCGTCCACGGCGACGACGTCGGTGAACGTCCCGCCGGTGTCGATCCCGATCCGAACCCGGCGCTCGCTCATGGCTGGATACCTTAGCGATGAGATACCCGCCCGGGAAGTCCTGCCGCCCGAATACCGGACCCTCCCGACTCAGCCGCCGCCCGTGTACGGCAGCACCGAACTGCCGTCGCCGATCTTCTCCCGGCTGATCACCGAGAACGTGCCGTCGGTCGCGGCTGCGGGCCGATGTCCCTAGGGTCGGGTGATGGACACCACCGAGCTGCTCGCACTGCGGTCCGACGACCGCGCGGCCCTGCTCCTGGTCGGCCTGCGCGGCGACTGGTAGCCCTACTGCTGCGCCCAGGCGGTCCGCCTGGCCCGGTCCCTGCCCCGCCTCGCCGCCGCCGGCACCGAGGTGGTGCTCGCCTCGGTCGATCCCCCCGAGGTCCAGCTCGCGTTCGACCGCACCTGGCACGTCCCCTTCCGCTGGGTGAGCGACCCGGACGGTGAGCGGCTGGCCCGGCCGCTGGGCGCCTGGGACGACGACGCGTCGATCTTCCGGCCGGTCGTCGTCGCGGTCGGCCCGGACGGCCGCGAGGTGTTCCGCGAGCTCTCCCGCGACTTCACCGACCGGCCCGACGACGAGCCGGTGCTGGCCGCCGTCGAGGCGCTCGGCCTCCCGGCGTTGCCGGAACCCGAGCCGTGGGCGCCCGAGGGCGTCGAGCCCCGGCCGTCGAAGCGGGCCTTCACGCCCGGCGCCTTCATCCCCTACTTCCGCGCCATCAAGTTCAACACCCTCGCGCTGAGCGAGCGGATGGTCGACGAGCGGGACCGGGAGGAGGTGCTCACCGAGCACCGGATGGCCGTCTCCTTCCTCGACACGTTCGACCGGTGGCGCGCCGAGCACCCGCCGGAGAGCCAGTAGTCAGGACGCCGTCCGGCGGGTGCCCGGCTCGTCGGACGGCGCGCAGAGGCCCTCGGCTCCCGGGACGTCGGAGAACAGCCACGGGTCCAGTGGCTCGGACTGCCGCACCACGCTCACCGCGCCGGTGCGCTCGAGCACCACGCAGCGCACCTCCCCGAGGTGCCGGATCCCGGCGATCCGCAGCTTCTGCCGCAGCTCGTCCTCGGCGACGTGGGCCTGCCGCATGTTCTCCCGCAGCGGGGTGTCCCCGGCCATCAGCAGCACCGGGGGCCGGTTCAGCAGCCGGTCGAGCCAGCGGCTGCGCCGGGCCCTGACCAGCGCGATCTGCGTCGCGAAGAGGGTGACGAGCGCGACGACCCCGGTCAGCAGCGTGGGATCGAGCAGCAGCGCCGTCCGGCCGATCACCGCGCCGAGCGCGATGGCGCAGCCGAGGTCGAAGCTCGACATCGTCGCCAGGCTGCGCTGGCCGAGCAGCCGGACGCAGAGGACCAGCACCAGGTACATGGCCACGGTGGTCAGGACGACCAGGCCGGCCGTCCCCCAGTCGATCCCCAGCTGGTCCCTCATCGGGCCTCCCCGGACGGCGGTCGAGTCGGCGACATTGTCGCCGGGGCGCGGCGGTCAGTCGGTCAGCGTGCGCAGGATCCGGGCCAGCGTCGCCCGGTCCTCGGGGTCCAGGCGGGCGAACAGCTCGGCGGAGTCCGCGGCCCGTGCCCGCCCGACCTCGCCCCGGATCCGGCGGCCCTCGTCGGTGGGCCGCAGCAGCACCGCCCGCCGGTCGCGCGGGTCGGGGGCGCGCTCGACCAGCCCCCGCTCCTGCAGCCCGTCGGCCACCTCGGTCGCCGAGCGCGGGGCGATGTGCAGCGACTCGGCGAGGTCGGAGAGCCGGACGCCGTCCCGCTGGCAGATGACCCGCAGCGCCCGGGCCTGGTGCGGCGAGAGGTCCCACGGGGCGAGGGCATCGCGCCACCGGCGCCGCTGGGTGCGCGCCACCCGCATCAGCAGGTCGCCCAGCTCGCCGGTCCCGTCGTCCGCCACGGGGGAATGGTAGCGAAGAACCGGCGGTTCCCACACGATGAGGTAACCTCAGCAACCGATCCGGGAGGTGACGACATCAGCGAACTGATGATGGGCGGCGGCCGCGGTGGTGGCGGCGACCGTGGCGGTGGCGGTGGTGGCGGCATGAACGCCGGCCGCAGGCCCGATCCGGCCGACCGCGCGCAACTGGCGCGCTCCCCCGTCCGCTGGAATCGGGTGGCCGCGCTCTTCCACCCCTACCGCTGGCAGCTCGTCGTCGTGGTCGGGCTGATCGTGGCGTCGTCCGCCGTCGCCCTGGTGACCCCGTTCCTCATCCGCCTGGTCATCGACGAGGCGATCCCCGAGCAGGACGTGGAGCTGCTGCTCTGGGCGGTCGGCGGGATGCTGGCCGTCACCGTGGTGACCTCGGTCTTCGGCGTCGTCCAGACGTGGCTGTCGACGACGGTGGGGCAGCGGGTCATGCACGGCCTGCGGACGGCGGTCTTCACCCACCTGCAGCGCCAGTCGCTGGGCTTCTTCACCCGCACCAAGGGCGGGGAGGTGCAGTCGCGGCTGATGAACGACATCGGCGGCATGCAGTCGGTGGTCACCTCGACGGCGACGTCCTTCGCCGCCAACGCCACCACGGTCATCGGGACGGTCGTGGCGATGGCCGTGCTGAGCTGGCGGCTGTCCCTGCTGTCGCTGATCGTGCTGCCCCCGGCGGTGTGGCTGACCCGCCGGGTAGCCCGCATGCGGCGCACCATCACCGCCGAGCGGCAGCGGCACCTGGCCGACCTGCACTCCCAGGTCGAGGAGGGATTGAGCGTCAGCGGCGTCCTGCTCGGCAAGACGCTGGGCGCCGGGCCCGCGCAGTCGCAGCGGTTCACCGGCACGTCGGAGCACCTGGTCGACCTCGAGGTGCGCTCGCAGCTGGCGGGCCGCTGGCGGATGGCGACCATGAGCGTCGTCTTCGCCGGCATCCCGGCCCTGATCTACCTCGCCGCCGGTCTGCCCGCGACCTCCGGCGGGATGACGATCGGCACCCTGGTCGCCTTCACGACGCTGCAGGCCGCGCTCTTCCGTCCGCTGATGCAGCTGCTGGACATCGGTGTCTCGCTCACCGCCTCGATGGCCCTGTTCAGCCGCGTCTTCGAGTACCTCGACCTGCCGGTCGACATCGACGACCCCGACTCCCCCGTGCACGTCGACCCCGCCGCCGTGCGCGGCGAGGTGCGCTTCGAGACGGTGGGCTTCCGCTACCCCGACGGCGTGCGTCCCGCGCTCGTCGAGGTCGACGTCACCGTGCCCGCCGGCTCCACCCTGGCGCTGGTCGGCGAGACCGGCTCCGGCAAGAGCACGCTGGCCTCGCTCGTCGCCCGGCTCAACGACCCCACCACCGGCCGCGTGCTCATCGACGGGATCGACGTCCGCGACCTGGCGCTGGCAGACCTGGCCCGCATCGTCGGCGTCGTCGCCCAGGAGACCTACCTGCTGCACGGCACGGTGCGCGAGAACCTCCGGCACGCCAAGCCCGACGCCACCGACGCCGAGATGGTCGACGCCGCCCGCCGGGCCCAGGTGCACGAGGTCATCGCCGCCCTTCCCGACGGCTACGACACCGTGGTCGGCGCCCGCGGGCACCGGTTCTCCGGCGGGGAGAAGCAGCGGCTGGCGATCGCCCGCACGCTGCTGCGCGACCCACGCGTGCTGGTGCTCGACGAGGCGACCAGCGCCCTGGACAACGAGACCGAGCGGGCCGTGCAGGCGGCGCTGGACGAGGCGGCCCGGGGCCGCACGACCATCACCATCGCCCACCGGCTGTCCACGGTGCGCGACGCCGACCGCATCGTCGTCCTCGACGGGGGCCGGGTCGCCGAGCAGGGCACGCACGCGGAGCTCATGGTGCTCGGGGGCCGCTACGCCCGGCTGGCCGGCATCGCCCAGCGGGACGCCGTCCTCGCCGGCTGATCCCGCGCGGGAGCCGGTGCGCGCGTGATGAACGCCTCGTGCGGAATCCGGCCGCCACGGGTCCGGTTGCGCGCGACATGGACCTGTTCTCCCCCGTGCGGCTCGGCGACCTCCAGCTGGCCAACCGCGTCGTCATGGCACCGCTGACCCGCATGCGCTCCGGCCGCGCCGGCATCCCGCGCGACATCGTCGTCGAGCACTACGAGCAGCGCGCCGGCGTCGGCCTGATCATCACCGAGGGGACATTCCCGAACGACGAGTCGCGGGCGTTCGCCGGGCAGCCCGGGATCGTCACCGACGAGCAGGCCGCCGGCTGGCGCCGGGTGGCCGACGCGGTCCACGCGCGCGGCGGCCGCATCGTCATGCAGCTCATGCACGGCGGGCGGGTCTCGCATCCAGAGCTCACCGGCACGCGGGTCGTGGCCCCCAGCGCGATCGCCATCGACGGGGAGGTGCACGTCGGTGGCGGGGTGAAGAAGCCGCTCCCCGTGCCGCACGCCCTGACGACCGAGGAGGCCCGCGCCACGCTGGCCGACTTCGTGGCCGCCTCGGAGCGCGCCGTCGACGCCGGGCTGGACGGCGTGGAGCTGCACGGGGCCAACGGCTACCTGCTGCACGAGTTCCTGTCCCCGGCGTCCAACCGGCGGGACGACGTCTACGGCGGCAGCCCGGAGAACCGCGCCCGCTTCGTGATCGAGGTGGCCACCGCCGTCGCCGAGGCGGTCGGGGCCGGCCGGGTGGGCCTGCGCATCTCCCCGGAGCACAACATCCAGGACGCCCTGGAGACCGACCGCGCCGACGTCCTGGCCACCTACGGTGCCCTCATGGACGGGCTGCGCCCCCTCGGTCTGGCTTACCTGAGCGTGTTGCACGTGGAACCCGCGGGGGACCTGGTGCAGGAGCTGCGCCGCCGGTTCGGTGGCCCGCTGATCGCCAACAGCGGCTTCGGCACGGTCACCACCCGTGCGGAGGCCGTCCAGCTGATCGAGGCCGCCCACGCCGAGGCGGTCGCCGTCGGCCGGCCGGTGCTGGCCAACCCCGACCTCGTCGAGCGCTGGGCGGGCGAGCACCCCGAGAACCCGGCCGACCCGGCGACCTTCTACGCGTCGGGGCCGGAGGGTTACACCGACTACCCGTTCCTCGCCGCAGCCCGCTGATCTCCGGCAGCGGATCGGAACTCCCTGGTCACAGCCCGTACGGGTGCCTCGATTCAGGTTGAAAGCGCCCGTTTCCGGGGCAGCCCTATCCAGGGCCCCGGAACGCGCGCTTCCCACGTATCTTCTCGGCTCCGTACGGAACTGTCCGTCTGTTGACCGCGGGAGTGTGGCCAGGTGTCTGCGCAGGGAGGTCCATCCCCGCAGCCCGGTGCGGCCTCGGACCGGCAGCGGGCCGAGCTCGCGCACGCGTTCGTGCAGGCGGTGGACGCGCTGCTGTGCATCGTCGACGCGGACGGGCGGATCCTGCTGACCAACCCGGCCCTGCAGCGGTTCACCGGCCGCGCCGACGACGAGCTCCTCGGCCGCCGGTTCTGGGAGGTCTGGGTGGTCCCGGACGACGTGCCCAAGGCGCAGGAGGCCACGCGGTTGGCCATCGCCCGCGGCGAGGCCGGTCCGCTCGAGGCCAACTGGGTCGACGGCCGGGGGAACCTGTGCCGCATCACCATGCGCAACACCGTGCTGCACGACGACGAGCGGCGGCCCTATGCCATCGCCTGCGTCGGCATCGACGTCACCGACGACCGGGCGCGGGAGGCGCGGCTGCACCAGCAGATCCGCACCGACCTGCTGACCGGGATCGCCAACCGCGGCGCCCTGTTCGACGCCCTGCGCGGGCGCCTCGAGACGCCGGACGCCCCGGGCTGCGGCGTGCTGTTCTGCGACCTGGACGACTTCAAGCGCGTGAACGACCAGTACGGCCACGGCGTGGGCGACCAGCTGCTCGCCGAGGCGGCCGCGCGGCTGGTCGAGGTGGCCGGTGACGAGCACCTGGTGGCGCGGTTCGGCGGCGACGAGTTCGTCATCCTCTGCCCGCTCGGGAGCGAGGACGAGCTGGCGAGGCTGGCACGGGGTGTCGTCGCCCGGCTGGGCGCGCCGTTCCCCGGCCCCGACGGGCCGCTGTTGATCGGGGTCAGCGTGGGGGCGGCGGTCGGCCACCCGGGGGAGCCGCCCGACGACGTCATCGCCCGGGCCGACCGCGCGATGTACGGCGCCAAGAGCCAGCTGCGGCGCCGCGCCCCGCGGCCGCGGGGCCCCGCGTCCTGACGGCCCGGCCTGCGGCGCGGGTGCCGGACCCGCTGTGGCCGTGATCTCATCGGACCGGGCGGCCACGACGGGTGCGCCGGTGACGAGGAGGGTTCATGGCCGAGGTCCACGGCAGGTGCGACGAGCGGTTCGCGGGGGTGCGCGAGGCGCTGGCCGAGCACCTGGACGGTGAGGAGCTCGGCGCGTCGATCGCCGTCGACCTCGACGGCGAGACCGTCGTCGACCTCTGGGGCGGGTACCGGGACGAGGCGCGCACCCAGCCGTGGTCGGAGCACACGATCGTCAACGTCTGGTCGACGACGAAGTGCGTGCTGGCGCTCTCGGCGCTGATGCTGGTCGAGCGCGGCGAGCTCGACCTGTACGCGCCGGTGGGGGACTACTGGCCGGAGTTCACGGCCAAGGGCAAGAAGGACGTGCAGGTGCGGCACCTGCTGTCGCACACCTCCGGCGTCTCGGGCTGGGAACAGCCGTTCTCGATCCGCGACATGTACGACTGGGACACGGCCACCGAGCGGCTGGCCCAGCAGCGGCCGTGGTGGGAGCCAGGGACGGCGTCGGGCTACCACGCGAACAACCAGGGGCACCTGGTCGGCGAGATCGTCCGGCGGATCACCAACACGACGTTCAAGAAGTTCGTGGCCGACCAGATCGCCGACCGGCTGGGTGCGGACTTCCAGATCGGCGCCCGCGAGTCGGAGGTGTCCCGCATCGCCCCGGTGGTGCCGCCACCGCCGCCGGACGTCGACCCGCGCGCGCTGGACCCGGAGTCGGTGGCCGTGAAGACCTTCACCGGCCCGCTCGCCTCGGCGAAGGCGGCCAACTCGCCCGAGTGGCGGGCCGCGGACATGGGCGCGCTGAACGGCCACTCCAACGCGCGCGGCGTGATGAAGGTGCTGCGGACGCTGTCACTCGGCGGCGAGGCCGGCGGGGTCCGGCTGCTGTCGCCCTCGACGGTGGACCTGGTGTTCGACCAGCAGGCCGACGGCGTCGACCTGGTGCTCGGCGCCCCGTTCCGGTGGGGCATGGGCTTCTGCCTGGGCTCGCCGACGGTGCCCTACGTGCCTGAGGGGCGCACGCTGTTCTGGGGTGGCTGGGGCGGCTCGCTCGCGGTGATGGACCTCGACCGGCGGCTGACGATCACCTACATGATGAACCGGATGGGCGGCGGGCTGATCGGCTCGCCGCGCAGCGAGGCCTACGTCCGCGCCGTCTACGACGCCCTGGGCTGACCGGCCCGTCGCGGCCCGAGGAGGAACGCCCGTGTCAGGTACCGATGCGCCCGGGCGGGCGGCTCCGGGCGAGGGCGCGGCGCCCCTCGTCGAGGCGCTGGTCCGCCCTGCCGTGCCGGCCGGTGGCAGGCCGGTGGGTCTCGACGACGTGCTCCCGCGGCCCGAGCACGTCACCCGGCAGGCGCGCTGGATCCCCGCCCCGCCGGCGGTGGTGTGGGAGGCCCTGCACGAGACGCGGCTGAGCATGCTGCCGGTGACGCTGGCGCTGGGCGCCGCCCGGTTCCTCCCGGTCGTCCTGGCCGGCCGTGGGTTCGGCCTGCTGCACGACCGGCCGTTCCTCGACGCGCTGCCGGTGCCGCTGCTGGTCTCGGACCCGCCGTCGTCGCTGCTGTTCGGTGGCGCGCTGCAGGCCTGGCGGCCCTCCGGTGGCGACCGCGGCCCGCGGCTGGACGCCGAGGGGCTGCGCTCCTTCACCCAGCGCGGCTGGGTGAAGGCCGCGATGGACTTCCGGTTGACGCCGCGGGGCAGCGGGACGGAGCTGAGCTCGGAGACGCGCGTGGCCTCGACCGACGCCGAGACCCGGCGGCGGTTCGACCGCTACTGGCGGCTGGTGCGGCCGGGCAGCTCGGCGATCCGCTGGGAGGTGCTGACGGCGGTCGAGCTGAAGGCCACCGGCCGGCTGTACTGACCGGTCGTCGTGCGCGGCGCCGGGTCGATGGCGTCCGCCCGCTCGTGGAGGATCCGCCCATGGCCTGGACCGAGAAGGACATCCCCGACCTCAGCGGGCGGACGGCCGTGGTGACCGGCGGCAACGGCGGGCTCGGCTTCCAGACGGCGCTGGCACTGGCCGGAGCGGGCGCGCACGTGGTGGTGGCTGCCCGGGACCGCGCCAAGACCACGGCCGCGGTGACGCGGATCGGGCGGCGGTACCCGGCGGCGTCGCTGGAGGTGGTGCCGCTGGACCTGGGCGACCTCGCGAGGGTGTCGGCCGCCGCGGGCACGATCCTGGCCGGGCACGGGCGCGTCGACGTCCTGGTGAACAACGCCGGGGTGATGGCGATGCCGCAGCGCACCACCGCCGACGGGTTCGAGCTGCAGCTCGGCGTCAACCATCTCGGGCACTGGGCCTTCACCGCGCGCCTGCTCCCGGCCCTGCTCGCGGCGCCGGCCGCGCGCGTGGTCACGGTGACGAGCACGGCGCGCCACCGCGCCCGGCGGCTCGATCCGGACGATCCGCACATGACGCGGAGCTACGGGGCATGGGCGTCGTACGCGCGGGCCAAGATGGCCAACCTGCACTTCGGCCTGGGCCTGCAGCAGCGCTTCGCCGGGGCCGGTGTCGCGGCGTCGTCGCTGGTCGCCCACCCGGGGCTGTCGGACACCGACCTGCAGGCGCGGTCGGTGCGGGAGGGCGGTGCCGGCTGGGTGGGCGCCTTCTTCGAGGCGCTGACGGCGCGGTCGGGGATGACGCCGTTCGAGGGCGCCCGGCCGCAGTTGCGGGCCGCGACCGACCCGCGGGCGACGGGCGGGGAGCTGTACGCGCCGCGGTTCGGCTCGCACGGGCCTGCGGTTCGCCGGCCGATCCTGCGACGGTTCGGCCTGCAGGAGCGGATCGACGTCCTGTGGGAGATCTCCGAGCGGGAGACCGGCATCCCGCTGGAGGTCCGCCCGGCGTGAGGCCGGCTCAGCGGGGGAGCGGGCCGTGCCCGGGCTCGCTGCCGTCGGGCACGCGCCGTTCGGTGCCCCGGCCCACCGGCTCCCCGCAGACGTCGCAGGTCCAGGAGGCGGAGATGCGGTGCCCGTGGTGGTGCAGCTCGGCCGGCGGGACGTCGGCGACGTAGCGGTCACCCCACTGCATCAGCGACTGCAGCACCGGGAGCAGGTCGAGCCCGGCCGTGGTCAGGTGGTAGTCGGCGCGCGGCGGCGTCCGGCTGTACTCCCGCCGCTCCAGCACCCCGGCGTCCACCAGCGCGGTCAGGCGGGCCGCCAGCCGCTCGCGCGGTGCGCCGGTGCCCCGCAGGATCTCGCCGAACCGGTGCGCGCCCAGCGACACCTCGCGGACGATCAGCAGCGCCCACCGGTCGCCGACGACGTCGAGCGCGCCCGCGATGGAGCAGCGCCGGCCCGGTAGCTCGTCGAGTCGCGTCGTCATGCCACAAGGTTCGCATGTCGAACCGAATCGTGTAGCGTCCCGGCCACTTGGTTCGGTTGTCGAACCATCAAGGCGACGGGAGTGCCCATGCGCACGACGGCGGAACGACGGAATTCCACGACCACCCGTCCGGGCCTCGTGCTCCTCGTGGTCTCCGCGGCGGTCTTCCTCGCCAGCCTCGATCTGTTCATCGTCAACGTGGCGTTCCCGGCGCTGAGCCGCTCACTCGACGCCTCCACCGGTGCGCTGTCCTGGGTGCTGAACGGCTACACGATCGGTTTCGCCGCCCTGCTCGCCCCGGCCGGCCGTGTCGCCGATCGCATCGGCCGGCGGCGGGTCTTCCTCACCGGCCTCGCCACCTTCGGCGCCGGGTCGCTGGGCTGTGCGCTGGCCTGGGGCGTCGGCAGCCTGGTCGCCTTCCGCGGCGTGCAGTCCGTGGGCGCGGCGATGGTGACGGCGACGTCGCTGGCGCTGCTGCTGCACACCTTCGCGCCGGCCCGGCGCGCGCAGGCCATCGCGGTCTGGTCGGCCGTCGGGGGCGTCGCCGCCGCGCTCGGGCCGCCGATCGGCGGGCTGCTGGTCGAGGTGTCCTGGCGGTGGGTGTTCCTGGTGAACCTGCCGGTCGTGGTCGCCGCCCTCGCGGTGGGCCTGCGGGTGCTGCCCGAGTCACGGGATGCCGCCGAGACGCGCCGGCCCGACGTGGTGGGCACCGCGCTGCTGGTGCTCGCCGTCGGTGCGCTGGCGTACGCGCTGGTCGAGGCGCCCGAGCGGGGCTGGGGCGACGGCGTCGTCCTGGGGCTGCTGGCCGCGGCCGTGGTCGCCGGCGTGCTGGTCGTCGCCCGGGCCGCCGGTGCCCCGCTGGGGCTCGTCCCGGTCCTCCCGCTGCCGCTCTTCCGCGCCCGGGCGTTCTCGCTGGCCTGCCTCGCCGTGGCGGCGTTCATGGCCGCCTTCGCCGCGATGCTGCTAGGCAACGTGCTGTGGCTGACCGGCGGCTGGGGCTACTCGGCGATCGAGGCCGGCTTCGCGCTGGTGCCGGGCCCGCTGGTGGCCGCGCTGACGGCGGTCCCTGCCGGGCGGCTCGGTGCCCGGATCGGGTGCGGGGTGGTCGCCGCGGCCGGGACCGCCCTGTTCGCCCTCGGCGGGCTCTGGTGGCTCACGCAGATCGGCGCCGACGCCCACTACGCGACGCAGTTCCTCCCCGGGCAGCTGCTCACCGGCCTGGGCGTCGGGCTCGCCCTCACCAACCTGTCCGCGGCCGTGTCGTCGGCACTCCCGCCGGCGGCGCTCGCCACCGGCTCGGCCACCTTCGGCGCGGCGCGCCAACTCGGCGCCACGCTCGGCGTCGCCCTGCTGCTGGCCGCAGTGGCCGGGAACGGCGGGGCCCTGCCCGGCGCCGACCGCGGCTGGCTGCTCGTCACCGTCCTCGCTGCCGGGGCCAGTGCCCTCGCGCTCGCCATCGGCCGCGCCCAGCACCCCGACCTGCCCGCTCGCTGACCTCACCGGAGACGCCATGGACATCGCCCCGCCCCTCCTCGACCGGACCCGCCTCGTGTTCGACCCGAGCTGGCGGTCGTTCACCAGCACGCAGGGCGGGCTGGTCGTCGGCCACCTCCTGGCCGCCGCCGCAGCGCTGGCCGGGGCGCCCCCGCGCGCGGTGACCGCGCACCTCCTGAGCGGCGTCGCCCCCGGCGTCGAGGCGGTGGTGACGGCGGCGGCCGACCGCAGCGCCCGCACCGGCAGCGTGCGCAGCGAGCTGATCCAGGACGGCGAGCTGCGCGCGGTGGCCCAGACGCTCACCCTCGCCCGCCCCGCCTCCCCGGGGATCGAGCACGGTGCGCCGGCGGAGTCGCCGCGGGTCGCCGACGGCGTCCCGTTCGAGCTGCCGCGCGCGTACGTGCCGGTCGCCGAGCACACCGAGATCCGGGCGCTGGGCACCTCGCGTCCGCTCGCCGGGGGCACCGAGCCGCGGCTGCACGCGTGGGTGCGCATCCGCGGTGGGGAGCTCGAGTCGCTGGTGCAGCTCGGGGTGCTGCTCGACGCGCTCCCGCCGTCGCTGTTCGCCGTCCGCACCGTGCCGGCGGCGATGCCCACCGTCGAGCTCACCGCCCACCTCGCGGGCCCGGTGCCCGGGACGGGCGCGTGGGTGCGCGTCGACCAGCGGACCGTGTGGTGCGACGCCGACATCGCCATCGACGACGTGGAGCTGCGGGCGGAGGACGGCTCGCTGGTCGCCCGCGGCCGCCAGACCCGCCGCCTGCTCGGCCCGTGAGAACGCGCTGAGGGCTGCCCCGGCACGCTCCGCGGCAGCCCTCAGCGCGTGGTGATCATGTTGCCCGCGGCTCAGACCCAGGAGGCGTCGGCCGCCATGCCGGCCTCGGTGAGGCGCAGCCGGAGGTGGCCGTCCTCCGACGTCGGGGTCCACCGGGACGGATCGGCCAGCACCGCCCGTGCGGTGTCCGCGTCCGGGCGGCGGAGGAAGTGGCCGGAGTTCCAGATCCGCCACTCCCCGGCGGTGCGCGGGCGGGGCGTGTCCGCCGGCGGGTCGCCGTAGACCTCGAGGAGGCCCGCGTCGAACCAGCCGAGCAACTGGCGGGAGCACTCGGCCGAGTCCCAGGGCGCGTGGTCGCCCCGCCCGTCGCCGGTCCGCATCGGCACCTCCCAGAGCCAGGATTCCTCGGCGACGGCCAGGTACATCTGCTCGACGAACTCCGAGGGCTCCTCCCGGATCAATCGGTCACCTCGATCTGCGCGGCCGGGACGTCGTCACACGACATGTCAGTTCACGACCTCTCCCGCAGGTGGTGGCCTGCGACCGGGGATACCCGCATGGTGCCCTCCGGGCGGCCGGAGCGGGGCTGCGCGCGCCGCCCCGGCCGCGATCAGCCGCCGGGCAGGCCGGCCTGCCGGGCGGAGGTCGCCCACGTGCCCTGGTAGCACAGCCGGTGCTACTTTGAACCCGTGGTGCGTATCGGCGTACGTGAGCTCCGGCAGAACGCCAGCAGGTATCTGGCGCGCGTCAAGGCGGGCGAAACGGTCGAGGTGACCGAACGGGGCGTGCTCGTCGCACGGCTCGTGCCTCCGCTGCCCTCGCAGTCCGCGCGGGACCGGCTGGTGGCCGCAGGGAGGCTGGTCCCGGCGAGGAGCCCGCGGCGCCTGCCGGAGCCGGTGCGCACGGGTGGACCGTCCACCGGTGAGGTGCTCGACGACCTCCGTGAGGACCGTCTGTGATCTACCTCGACTCGTCGGCCCTGCTGAAGCTGGTCCGCGCCGAGGAGTACAGCGCCGAACTGAGCTCCTGGCTGGCCGATCGACCGGACGTGCCCCTGGTGAGCAGCGCGCTGGCGCGGGTCGAGGTGCTCCGGGCGTGCCGACGGATCGATACGCGGCTGCTGGCACCGGGCCGTGCCGTCCTCGCCGTGCTGGACACCGTCCCCGTCGACGACGACGTCCTGGCGGCAGCGGCCGAGCTCCCCGAGCCCGGGCTGCGCAGTCTCGATGCGCTGCACCTGGCCAGCGCTCTGAGCCTGGATCCCGACCTCGAGGCATTCGTGGCCTACGACGCCCGGCTTACCGCCGCGGCCGCCGACGCAGGGTTGACGGTCGCTCGACCCGGCTGACGGACCCTGGGAAGCCGAGGGCCGGCTGCGGTCAGCCGTCGAGCAGGCCGGCCTCGTGGGCGAGGATCGCCGCCTGGGTGCGGTTGACCAGGTCGAGCTTGGTGAGCAGCCGGGAGACGTAGGTCTTCACCGTCGCCTCGCTGACGAACAGCCGCTTCGCCAGCTCGGCGTTGGGTTCGCCGGTGCCGAGCAGCGCCAGCACCTCGCGCTCGCGGTCGGAGAGGTCGGCGATGCGGCGCAACGCCTCGGCCTTGCGCGGGGCGGCCTTCTTGTCCACGTAGGACTCGATGATCGCGGCGGTCACGGCGGGGGACAGGGTCGCCGTCCCGTCGGCCACGGCCCGCACCGCGGCGGCGATCTCCCGCGGCGGGGTGTCCTTGAGCAGGAAGCCACCGGCACCGGCGGCCAGCGCCGCGTGCACGTACTCGTCGACGTGGAAGGTGGTGAGGACGGCGACCCTCGGCGCCTGCGGCAGCGCGAGCATCTGCCTGGTGGCGGTCAGGCCGTCCAGGACCGGCATCCGGATGTCGATGAGGACGACGTCGGGGCGCAGCTCGCGGGCCGCCCGGACGCCGTCGGCGCCGTTGCCCGCCTCGCCGACCACCTCGAACCCGCCGGCCGACTCCAGCACGGTCCGCAGCCCGAACCGCACCAGCTCCTCGTCATCGACCAGCAGCACCCGGATGTCGCTCACGCGGGCAGCACCGCCTCGACGCAGAAGCCGCCGTCCAGCCGGGGTTCGGCCGCGAACCGGCCGCCGAGGGTGCGCACCCGCTCAGCCAACCCCACCAGGCCGTACCCGCCGCCGGACGTTCCCGCGGGAACGCCGGTCGGTGCGCCGTTGAGGACCCGGACGGCGAGTCCGTCGGCGCTCCGGTCCAGCGCGATCGCCACCGGTGCGCCGGGCGCGTGCTTGCCGGCGTTGGTGAGCGCCTCCTGCACGATCCGGTAGGCCGCCCGGCCGACGGCGGGATCGACGCGCGCCGGCTCCCCGGCGAGGTCGACGCTCATCCCCGCCCGGCGGGCCTCCTCCACCAGCCGCGGGACGTCCTCCAGCCCCGGCTGCGGGCCGAGCGGCGCGGCCTCGTCCACCTCGGTGCCGCGCAGCACGCCGACCATCTGGCGCAGCTCGTCGAGCGCCTGCCGCCCGGCGTCCTGCACGTTGCCGGCGAGCTGCGCGACCCGGTCGGCGTCCTGCGCGGCCATCTCGATGGCGCCCGCCTGCAGCACCATGAGGCTCACCCGGTGGCCGACGGCGTCGTGCGTCTCCCGGGCGATGCGGGTCCGCTCGCCGAGCACCGCCTCCCGCGCCAGCAGCTCCCGCTCGGCCTCGGCCCTCTCGGCGCGGTCGCGGAGGGCGGCCAGCAGCTCGGTGCGGGTGCGCTGCCACACCCCGATCGCCCCGGGGAGGACCACGATGAGCGCCACGCTGCCGACGCCGGCGATCCAATCGCCGACCGAGTCGAGGTGCAGCGGCACCAGGACGGCCACCCCGCCGACGACGGCCGCGCCCGCTCGGATGCGCCACGACCCCGCGTACCGGCCGACGGCGTAGGTGCTGAACAGGAGCGGCCCGAGGAGCGAGACGGAGGCGGCGGCCAGGGCGGCGCCCGCCGCGAACGGGACGAGCGGGGCCCGGCGGCGGAGGAAGAGGAAGAGCGCAGCCACCAGCAGCGCGCCGGGGACGAGCGCCAGCTCGGCCAGCGGGACGGGGCCGAGGCTGCCCACGCCGAGCAGCACCGATCCGCCTGCGAGCAGCGCGATACCGGCCTCCAGCGCGATGCCGGGCGCGCCGAGGCCGCCCCAGAACCGATCGCGGAGCCGCATGCGCCGAGCGTATTTCCGCAGGGCCCGGTGGCGGGTCGCCCGGGAGTGGCTCACCTGCGTCAACTTTCGGATGACGCCGTCGCGCCGTCCGACGACCGCAGGTCGAGGCTCCCGGCCGACGCGCTGACCAGTGCTTTCCCGGCAGGTTCGGTACTGACACCGAACCCGGGAGGCACCCATGATCACGGTCAGCGGACTGACCAAGCAGTACGGCGGGCGGACCGTCGTCGACGACGTCTCGTTCGCCCTCGAACCCGGCACCGTCACCGGCTTCCTCGGGCCCAACGGCGCGGGCAAGACCACCACGATGCGGATGATGACCGGCCTGGTGCCGGCGTCGGCCGGAACGGCGACCGTCGACGGGAAGCCTTACGCCGACCTGCCGAACCCCGGCGCGGTCATGGGGACGCTCCTCGACGCCTCCGCCGTCCACCCCGGCCGCACCGGGCGGACGCACCTGCGGCTGCTCGCCTCCGGCATCGGCGTCCCGGCGTCCCGCGTCGACGAGGTGCTGGCCATGGTCGGGCTGGTCGACGCGGGCGGGCGGCGGATCGGCGGCTACTCGCTGGGCATGCGGCAGCGGCTGGGGATCGCCGGGGCGCTGCTGGCGGACCCGCCGGTGCTGATGCTCGACGAGCCGGCCAACGGCCTCGACCCGGAGGGCATCCGCTGGATGCGCGACCTGCTGCGTGGCCACGCCGCCCGCGGCGGGACGGTGCTGCTCTCCTCCCACCTGCTCGGCGAGGTCGAGCACACGGTGCACCGGCTGCTGGTGATCGGGCAGGGGCGGATCGTCGCCGACGGCCCGGTGAGCACCCTGTTGGGCGGTGACGGCACCGCGGTCCGCGCCGTCGACCCGTGCGCCCTGGCGGCCGCGCTCCAGTCGGCAGGGTTCCACGTGCAACACGGGGCCGACGACGTGCTGGTGGTGCCGGGGGTGCAGCCGGAGGACGTCGGTGCGGTGGCCGCCGCGGGCGGTCACGCCCTGATCGACCTGCGCCCGGTGCAGCGCGGCCTCGAAAACCTCTTCTTCCAGCTCACGGCCGCGTCGTGACCGCAGCCACCTCTCGAAAGGGCACTGCCATGACCGACGTCCTGACCCTTCCTGCTCCGCACACCGACGTCCCGGTGCGCCGGACCGCTCCGTCACTGCCGGCGCTGGTCGGCCTGGAGATCCGCAAGTCGCTGTCCACCCGGTCGGGGAAGGCGCTGGCGGCCGCCGCCGTCCTCGTGGGCCCGGCCGGCATGGCGCTGCTCGGGCTGACCGGCGACCAGTTCCCGCACGTCGCAGGGCCGCTGGCCGTGGTCGGCGTGATGTCGGGGTTGCTGCTACTGGCCCTGGGGGTGCTCGCGACCGGCGGTGAGTGGACCCACCGGACGGTGCAGACGACGTTCCTGCTGGTGCCCCAGCGCGGGCGGGTGCTGGCCGCCAAGGCGGGAGCGGTGACCGCGCTCGGCGTGCTGCTCGCGGCCGGCGCGGCCGCGCTGTCGATGCTCGTCCTGCTGGGTATCGCGCCGGCCGACGTGTCGTGGGACGGCGTCGGCCAGGCCCTGCTCGCCGTCATGGGCGCCGGCGCGGCGTTCGCGGTGGCGGGCGCGGGGGTGGGCGCGGCGACGGGGAACACGGCGGCGGCGCTGACCGGGCTCTACCTGGTGATCCTCGGTGCGATGCAGATCCTGCGGCTGTGGAACTCGAACGTGGTGGCGTGGATCGACCCGGTCGACGCGACCCTCGAGCTGGCGATGGGCCAGGAGCGGACGCAGCCGATCCTGGTGCTGGCCGGCTGGGTGGTCGTCTCCTCGGTGGCCGGCTACCTGCTGACCCGGCGCCGCCAGGTGAGCTGATCGACGGACCAGGGCCCCTCCCGGTGCGGGAGGGGCCCTGGCACGTCCAGGGCCCGGTGGCCGTGGGTGGCGATGGTCGGAGGCCAATTCACTGGACAGGGTCCGTGGGCGATCACCAGGGTTCCTGCCATGGCTGCCGCGACGACGATCCGGAACTACCACCCCGGGGACTGGGAGGCGATCGCGGCGGCGCACGACGCGGCGCGGTGGCAGGAGCTCGCCGCGCTGATCGCGGAGCAGGCAGGCTGTACGAGTGCCCCAGCGACTTGTGCAGTGGGAAGACGTCTTGTTCCTGCGGGCCCAAAATTAGCGGCGGTGGCCGAGGCGGTAGCCGACCAGGATGCCGATCAGGGTCAGCGCGGCTCCGCCGAGGGCGCCGAGCGCGAGGGTCTGGACGTCGCCGGGCGCTCCCGTGGGAACGCCTGCCTTGCCCGCGAACACCGCAGGGGCCGCGGCAGGAGCGGCCTCGCCCGCGACCGGAGCAGCGGGAACCGGGGCGGCAGGCGCGGCAGGTGTCGGGACGGCCTTGCCGGTCAGCTCGTCGTCGATCGCCTTGAAGAACTGCCCCGCCATCCGCTTGGCGACGCCGGTGATCATCCGCTGACCCACGCCCGCGACCGGTCCACCGATGACGGCGTCGGCCGAGTAGGTCAGCGTCGTCGTCCCCTCGCCGGCCGGCTCGAGGTTGATCGTCACCTGCGCCCGCGCGTTGCCCGGCGCACCGGCGCCGGCGGCGTGCATGACGTAGCACTTCGGGTGCTGCTTGTCGGCCAGGCGCACCTCGCCCGCGTACGTCCCCTTGATCGCCCCGACGCCGACGGAGACGTTCATCTTGTACTCGTCGTCGCCGACCTGCTCGAGCGTCTCGCAGCCGGGGATCGTCCGCGCCAGCACGGCGGGGTCGGTGATCACGTCCCAGACCTTCTCGGGGTCGCCGTGCAGCACCGCAGAGCCGTCGAGCTTCACGCCATCACTCCAGTCCCCGCGCGGCGCTGCGCCGCGGCGGTCATCTCCGACGAGTCGTTCCGAACCAGGTCGTACAGCTCCGTGGGCGAGATCGGCATCGACGCGATCCGCCGGCCCACCGCGTCCTCGATCGCCGAGGCGATCGCCGCCGTCCCCGGGATGACCCCGGCCTCGCCGGCGCCCTTGATGCCCAGCGGGTTCAGCGGGGACGGCGTCTGCTGGTGGTCGATGTCGATGTCCGGGACCTCCGACGCGTACGGCATCAGGAAGTCCATGAACGAGGCGTTCTGCAGCTGTCCGTCCGCGTCGTAGGCCATCCGCTCGTACAGCGCACCGCCCACGCCCTGTGCGACGCCGCCGTGCACCTGGCCCTCGACGATCATCGGGTTCACCACGTTGCCGCAGTCGTGCACCACCGCGTACTTCACGACGTCGATCTCCCACGTCGCCGGGTCGATCTCCACGATCGCCGCGTGCGCCCCGGAGGCGAACGTCGACCGGATCGGCGAGTAGTAGTCACGGTGCTCCAGCCCCGGCGCGTCCCCGGGCGCCACCGGCGGCTTCGAGTCGTCGCCCGCGCCGGCGAACTGCGTCGCCTGCCTGGCCGCCTCGTCGAAGGCGTACCGGAGCGGGTTCGACAGCACCGCCACCGTGCGCAGCGGGATGGACGTGCCGGGCACGCCCTTCACCTGCACCACGCCCTCCTGGATCTCCAGGTCCTCCGGCGCGGCCTCCAGCGCCTCGGCCGCGATCCGCAGGGCCTTCTCCTTCACGCCGCGGGCGGCCAGCGCGATCGCGTTGCCGCTCATCACCGCCGCGCGGGAGGCGAACGTGCCGACGGCGTACCCGAAGCGCCGGGTGTCTCCGGTGGTCACCTCGACGTCCTCGATCGGCACCCCCAGCTCGCTCGCCACGATCTGCGCGAACGCCGTCTCGTGCCCCTGGCCCTGTGACGTCAGCCCGGTCGACACGAGAACCTTGCCGCTGCCGAGCACCTGCACGTGCCCGCCCTCGTACGGCCCGGGCCCGGTGCCCTCGACGTACAACGCCATGCCGACGCCGAGCAGCTTCCCCCGCTCGGCGGCCTCGTCGCGCAGCCGGTCGGCCTCCGACCAGCCGACCAGCGTCCGGAGCTTGTCCAGCAGGCCGGGGAAGTCGCCCGAGTCGTAGATGACCGGCCGGCCGTCCTGGAACGTCAGCTGGTGGTCGTAGGGGAACTGGTCGGGCTGGATGAGGTTCCGCTCGCGGACCAGCGCGCGGTCGAGCCCGAGCTCGTCGGCGATGCGGTCCATCGTCCGCTCCATCGCGTAGCAGCCCTGCGGCCGCCCGGCGCCGCGGTACGGCGTCACGATGACGGTGTTGGTGTAGACGCTCTCCACGATCACCCGGTACACCGGCAGCGCGTACGGCCCGACCAGTTGGGTGGCCGTCACGATCGGCACGATGATCCCGTAGGGCGTGTAGGCGCCGTTGTCGTGCCAGATGTGCACGTCGAGCGCGGTGATCCGGCCGCCGTCGTCGTAGCCGACGGTGATCTCCTGCCGCTGCTGGCGCTCGTGCGCCGAGCCGATGAAGTGCTCGCGGCGGTCCTCGGCCCACTTCACCTCCTGGCCGAGCGCGATCGCCGCCATCGGGATCAGCAGCTCCTCGGGCCACGGGTGCATGATCTTCACGCCGAACCCGCCGCCGACGTCGGGCGCGATCACCTCGACCTTGTCCAGCGAGAGCTGCAGCTTCGCCGCGATCGCCGCGCGCACCGACGTCGACGCCTGGGTGCTCGTGTAGACGCGCAGCGAGTCGTCGTCGGCGTTCCACTTCGCGTGCACGCCCTTGCCCTCCATGGGCATGCAGGCGCTGCGCTCGATGTACTGGGTGAAGCTCAGCGTGCGGGGCGAGGCGGCCAGCGCCGGCTCGACGTTGCCGGTCTCCTGGTGGTGCCGGGCCGCGACGTTGTCGGGGATCTCCTCGTGCACGCACGAGCGCGCCTCGCGGGCGGCGTCCACGCCGACGACGACCGGCAGCTCCTCGTACGTGACGACGATCCGGTCGGCGGCATCCTCGGCCACGTACCGGTCGGTGGCCACGACCATGACGACCGGCTCGCCGACATGGTTCACCTCGCCGTTGGCCAGCGGGAACCCGGTGCGCGGGGAGTGCAGCTGCGGGTGCGGGATGAGCACCGGCAGCGGCTCGGCCATCGGGCCGGCGAGGTCCTCGTAGGTGTAGATCGCGACCAGGCCCTCGACCTCGAGGGCGGCGTCGACGTCGATGCCGGTGATGCGGGCGTGCGCGTGCGGGCTGCGCACGAAGGCGGCGGCCAGGGCGTGGTGGCCGATGTCGTCGAGGTAGCGGCCCTTGCCGATGATCAGCCGGGCGTCCTCCCGCCGGCGCACCGGCTCCCCGAACAGCTTCGTCGTCATCGCTCGCCCCCCTCAGGCATAGGAACCTCTGCCTGCGTTTTCGGGCCCAGAACGTAGGCATAGGTTCCTATGCCTGCGGCGGCCAGCGGCATCAGGCGCCGTCCTTCATCGCGGCGTTCGCGTGGTGCACGGCCTTCTTGATGTTCGCGTAGCCCGTGCACCGGCAGAGGTTGCCGCCGACCATGTCGTCGACCTCCTCCTCGGTGAGCTCCGCCGTGTTGTCCCGCGCCTCGAGCCCGGCGGCGATCGTCATGAGGAACCCCGGCGTGCAGAACCCGCACTGCAGGGCGTGGCACTCGCGGAAGGCCTCCTGCACCGGGTGCAGCACCTGGCCGCCCTGGTGGTCCTCGTGCGCCAGCCCCTCGACCGTGCGCACCTCCGCCCCGTCCACCTGGACGGCGAGCATCAGGCACGAGCGCACCGGAGCGCCGTCGACGACCACCGTGCACGCCCCGCAGACCCCGTGCTCGCAGCCGACGTGGGTGCCGGTCAGCCCCAGGTCGTGCCTCAGCGCGTCGGACAGCAGCCGGCGCACCGGCACGGTCGCTTCACGTGGAACACCGTTCACCGTGACGGTGATGGTCCGTTCGCTGTCGACGCTGGTCATGCGGCCCTCCCCGTGCTGATGGCTCGGCTTCCCACTCGATCCGCTCCTCGCTCGCTGGCGCTCGCTGCGATGCTCACTCGCGCGTCGCTCTCGCGTTGGCCTCGGCGGCAGCCTCGGCCAGAGTCCGTTCGGTCAGGACGCCCACCAGCAGCCGCCGGTAGTCGGCGCTGGCGTGGATGTCGGTGTCCGGATCGACCAGTGTGCGCGCCAGCGCCCCGGCGGCGGCCCAGTCGGCCGTGTCCACCGGCGAGCCGGCGACGGCCTCGGTCAGGTCGTGCACCTCGGGGGTCAGCCCCACCGAGACGTAGGAGGCGCGGGCGGACTCCACGCGCCGGTCGGCGTCCAGCGTGACGACGACGCCGGCGCCGCAGACGGCGTAGTCACCCTTGCGGCGGGCGATCTCGGCGAAGGCGGTGCCCGAGCGCGGCGGCAGCTCGGGGAAGAACGCGGAGGTGACGACGGCGGTGCCCGCGATCGAGGTCTCCAGCGGGCCGACGAAGAAGTCCCGCCAGCCCACGACCTCGGTGCCCGCGGCGCTCGCCACCGTCACCGAGCCGTCGGTCAGCGCGAGCACCGACGTCATCTCCCCCGAGGGGTCGGCGTGCGCGATGGAGCCGACGGTGGTGCCGCGGTTGCGGATCGCCGGGTGTGCGACGTTCGCCGTCGCCCGGGCCAGCAGCGGCTGCACGCGGGCGGCGCCGTCGTCGTGCAGCAGGGCGTTGTGGCGGACGAGCGCGCCCACGGTCACCCCGTCGTCGGTGGCCTCGATCGAGGCCAGGCCCGGGACGCGGTTGATGTCCACGAGCGTGGCCGGCGCCGCGAGGCGCATCGACAGGAGCGGCAGGAGCGACTGGCCCCCGGCGAGCACCTTGGCGCCCTCCTCGGCGAGGACCTCGAGGGCCTCGTCCAGGGTGGCTGGGTCCGCGTAGCGGAAGGGGGCTGGCTTCACCTGCTGCGGTCACCTCCGTGCGAGCGGGTGTGGAGCAGTCACTCTGTCACCGGGCGGAGGCCGGCGAAAGTACCTCAGCGCTAAAACTTCGTTACGGCGTCGCTCGCCGGTCACCTGCCGCCGGGAACCGGGCGAGCCGGTGCCCGCGGTCGGCGCCGCCGGCCCCGGAGCACGCCGTCCCCGGCGGTCGGGACGGATCAGGAGATCTCGTCCGACCGCCGGGGACGGCGGAGTGCGACGGAGCGGAGGGGCCGCTACCGATTGTTCGTGTCCCTGCCCGGCGTGTCCCCGCCGAGCACGCCCGGTCGGCCGACCTGGTCCACCGACGACGGATCGGTGCCGCCCCGCTCGTCGGCGTAGCCGCCGGCCGGTCCCTCGGTGCCTCCCACCGGGGCGCCCGTGTGGCCCAGCACCGACGCGCTCTCGGGCACGCTGCCCTCGCGCAGCAGCGCGGCCTTCATGTCCGCCGGCGCCAGCCAGCGGGCCAGGTGCCACGCCGCCACCGCGACGATCGAGCCGAGCGCGATGCCGGTGAGCGAGAAGTCCTCGGTGAAGGTCAGGGTCACGTTGCCGATGCCGATGATGATGCCCGCGGCCAGCGGCACCAGGTTGATCGGGTTGGCGAAGTCGACCCGGTTCTCCTTCCAGATCTTGGCGCCCAGCAGGCCGATCATCCCGTAGAGGACGACGGTGATCCCGCCGAGGACCCCGCCCGGGACGATGTTGATCAGCGCGCCGAACTTGGGGACGAGACCCAGCAGGATCGCGACGAGCGCCGCCACGTAGTAGGCGGCCGTCGAGTAGACGCGGGTGGCGGCCATGACGCCGATGTTCTCGGCGTAGGTGGTCGTGGGGGAGCCACCGACCGAGGTGGCGACCATGGTCGCGAAGCCGTCCGCGCCGACCGCGCGGCCCATGTACGGGTCGAGGTCGCGCTTGGTCATCTCGGCCACGGCCTTGACGTGGCCGACGTTCTCCGCGACGAGGGCGATGACGGCGGGGATGACCAGCAGGCTGAAGTTCAGCGAGAAGCTGGGCCCGGTGAAGTCCGGCAGGCCGAACCAGTCGGCCGCGGCGACGGAGTCGAAGTTGATCCGGTCGCGGGTGCTCTCGACACCCGTGCCGTCCGGCGAGGTGATCGGGCCGGCGGTGACGTCGAGCAGCACCGACAGCAGGTAACCGAAGATCAGCCCCAGCAGGATCGAGATGCGGGCGAGGAAGCCGCGCAGCGCCAGCGAGGCGACGATGACGAACGTCATCGTGGCCAGCGCGACCCACTGGTCCTGCGGCCAGTAGATGCCGGCGGCGACCGGGGCGAGGTTGAAGCCGATCAGCATGACCACCGCGCCGGTGACGGCCGGCGGCAGCACCTTGTTGATCAGCCCCAGGCCGGAGAAGTGGATGATCACACCGACCAGCGCCAGGACGGCACCGGCGACCAGCAGGGCGCCGACGACGTCGCTGGAGTCGCCGCCGTTGGCGCGGATCGCCGCCACGCCGCCGACGAAGGCGGCGCTGGTGCCGAGGTAGCTCGGTACCCGGTTCTTGACGATCAGCAGGAAGATGATCGTCGCGATGCCGCTCATCATGATCGCGAGGTTCGGGTCCAGGCCCATGATGAGCGGGAAGACGAAGGTCGCCCCGAACATGGCGACGACGTGCTGCGCGCCGATGCCGACGGTGCGCGGCCACGTCAGCCGTTCGTCGGGGGCGACGGCCTCTCCCAGTGGGGGCGTCTTGCCGTCCCCGTAGAGCTTCCACCCGAGCGCCATGAGTGCCTCCTCGACGTGCACTTACGAGTCGATCCGGTGCTGGTCGACGGGCGTCGTCCCACCGGGAAGGCGTCACTGTGTCACCGCGCACAGGTTCGCGGAAGTACCTCAGTGCTAAATCGTTATTGCAGGAAGGTGCCGATACTTCACCGTTGAGAGATCCGTGGGTACGGTTCCGAGGATGAGCCCCACAGCCCCCTCCGGAGCAGGTGCCGCGGTCTCGGTGCAGCTGCGTTCCGGGGTCTACGCCGACTCCGTGAAGCTGATGCAGGTGAGTCGCCGGATCGGCGCCCGCGACGGCGTCTCCGCCGTCCTCGTCGCCATGGCGACCCCGCTCAACCTGGAGCTCGCCGCCGGTATGGGCCTGGCTCCCGAGGGTGACCCGTCGCCCGAGCAGCTGCTCATCGCCGTCCGGGCCGAGGACGACGACGCCCTGGCGGCTGCCCTCGCCGACGTCGACAGCGCCCTCGCCGAGCGCGAGCGCTCCACCGGCAGCGCCGACGCGATCCCGCACCGCACGGTCGGTGCGGGCCTCGACGAACTGCCCGCCGACGCCCCGGCCCTCGCGATCGTCAGCGTCCCCGGCACGTACGCCGTCGCCGAGGCCGCCGACGCGATCGCCGCGGGCCGCAGCGTGCTGGTCTTCTCCGACGGCGTCCCGGTCGAGCACGAGGTCGCGCTCAAGCGCGCCGCGCACGACGCCGGGGTGCTGGTCATGGGCCCCGACTGCGGGACGGCGATCGTCTCCGGCGTCGCCCTGGGCTTCGCCAACGTCGTCCGGCCGGGCCCGGTCGGGCTCGTGGCGGCCAGCGGCACCGGCGCCCAGCAGGTGTCCTGCCTGCTCGACATGGCCGGCGTCGGCGTCTCGCACGTGCTGGGCGTCGGCGGGCGCGACCTCTCCGAGGCCGTCGGCGGGCTCGCGACGCTCGACGCGCTGGCCGCGCTCGACGCCGACCCCGCCACCGAGCGGGTGCTGCTCGTCTCCAAGCCCCCGGCGCCGTCGGTGGCGGCCGATGTGGCGTCGTTCGCCGACGGGCTCTCCGTCCCGGTCCGCAGCGCCGCCCTCTCGGCCGAGACGCCCGACCTCACCGCCGCCGTCGAGGCGCTGCTGACCGACATGGGGCTCGACGTCCCGGTGTGGCCGTCCCGCCCCGGCCCGGCCGAGGCGGCCGTCCCCGGTGCGGTGCTGAAGGGCCTCTTCTCCGGCGGCACGCTCGCCGACGAGGTGATGCTGATCGCCTCCCCCGTGCTCGGCGGTATCCGCTCGAACACGCCGCTGGAGCCCGGGCTGGATGTCGGGACGGACCTGTCCACCTCGGGCCACCTGGTCGTCGACTTCGGCGACGACGCCCTCACCGTGGGCCGCGCCCATCCGATGATCGACCCCACGCTGCGCCTGGAGGCGATCGCCGAGCTGGCGGCCTCTGACGAGCCCGCCGTCCTGCTGCTCGACGTCGTCCTCGGGTACGGGGCCGACCCTGACCCGGCCGGCGCGCTCTCCGCCGCCCTGCAGGCCGCCCGCGCGCAGAAGGCCCTCCCGGTCGTCGTCGCGCTGATCGGCACCGAGGGCGATCCGCAGGGCTGGTCGCGCCAGGCCGACGCCCTCGCCGCCGCCGGAGCCGCCGTCTTCTCCTCGAACGCCGCGGCGACGCGGTACGCCCTCGACCTGCTGGGAGCCTCCGCATGAGCCTCGGGAACCTGCTCTCCGGCCCGCCGTCCATCGTCGCCGCCGGCGTCGACGTCTTCTCCGACGCGCTGCGCGCCCAGGGCGCCGAGGTCGCCGACGTCGACTGGCGCCCGCCGGGCTTCGGCGACCCGGCCGACCTGGCCGCGCTGGCGCTCGACGCCCGCCGCGCGGCGGCCAACCGCACCGCCGTCGAGCGGCTGCTCGCCGCCGGGTCGGTGCTCGTCGACGTCCGGCCGGCCCACGAGGTCATCGGCCTGGCCGACCGCACGCTGCTGCACTCGGGTCCCCCGCTGACGTGGGA
The DNA here is from genome assembly GCF_039679125.1 of Blastococcus sp. HT6-4. Lineage (NCBI taxonomy): Bacteria > Bacillati > Actinomycetota > Actinomycetes > Geodermatophilales > Geodermatophilaceae > Blastococcus > Blastococcus montanus. Next base: position 142,950 of record NZ_CP155551.1, read on the forward strand.
GGCGGCATCCGGCCCGATGCGCGGTGCGCTCGTCGGCGCCTGCCTCTTCGAGGGCTGGGCGGCCGACGTCGAGGAGGCCGAGATCCTGCTCTCCACCGGCGCGATCACCCTCGACCCCTGCCACCACCACCGCACCGTCGGCCCGATGGCCGGCGTCACCAGCCCGTCGATGTGGATGTGGTGCCTGGAGGACCCGGTCACCGGCGGGCAGGCGTTCTGCAACCTCAACGAGGGCCTCGGCAAGGTGCTGCGGATGGGCGCCTTCAACGAGGAGGTGCAGGCGCGGCTGCGCTGGATGCGCGACGTCCTCGGCCCGGTGCTGTCGAAGGCCGTGCGCGGCTCGATCGACGCCGGCAACGACCCGCTCGACGTGAAGGCCGTGCTCGCCCAGATGCTGCAGATGGGCGACGAGGGGCACAACCGCAACCGCGCCGGCTCGCTGATGGCGCTGCGCGAGCTCTCGCCGTCCATCGTGGCCGTCGAGGGCGTGCCGTCGTCGGACATCGCCGCCGTCCTGACGTTCATCGGCGGCAACGAGCACTTCTTCCTCAACCTCGGCATGCCGACGGCCAAGCTCGCGCTGGACGCCGCCCGGAACGTGCCCGGCTCGACGATGCTCACGGTGATGTCGCGCAACGGCACGGAGTTCGGCATCCAGACCGCCGGCACCGGCGACCGCTGGTTCACCGCCCCGGCGAACACCCCGGTCGGCCTGTTCCTCGGCGACTACGGCCCCGACGACGCCAACCCCGACATCGGCGACTCGGCGATCATGGAGACCTACGGCATCGGCGGGTTCGCCATGGCCGCGGCCCCGGCGATCGTCCGGTTCGTCGGTGGCACCGTCCCCGACGCCCTGGCGACGACGGAGCGGATGTACCAGCTCACGCTCACCGAGAACCCGGCAATGGCGATCCCGATCATGGGCTTCCGCGGCTCGCCCACCGGCATCGACGTGCTGAAGGTGGCGCGCACCGGCTGGCTGCCGCAGATCAACACCGGCATGGCCGGGCGGATCGCCGGCACCGGCCAGGTCGGCGCGGGTCTCGTGCAGCCGCCGCAGGCGTGCTTCGAGCAGGCGCTGACCGCCCTCGCCGAGGAGGCCCGGACCGCCTGACCCCTGCCCCGGATGCGACGAACTCGTGGCCATCAGCAGCTGATGGCCACGAGTTCGTCGCACTCGGGGAGCGGGCGGGTCAGGGGCGCCCGGTACCGGTCTGCGGCTGACCGGCAGACGGCGCCGGGGCGTCGTCGCCCGCCGCGGGCCGCTCGGCCGGAGCCGGGGCGGGAACCGGGGCGGGCGCGGGAGCCGGGGCCGGGGCCGGGGCCGGGCGGGGAGCGGGCGTCGACTGGGTGGCCGGGCGCTCGGGCGCCTGGTCCGCCGGCGCGCCGGTCTGCTCGGGCCGGTGGGCCTCACGGGCGTCGGAGCTCACCTGGGCGCCGTCCACGCCGCCGTCCTGGGCGTCCTCGCTGACCGAGCTGCCGAAGTCGGGCAGGGTCGGGATGTCGGCCGGGCCGGTGCCCGCCTCCGGCTCCTCCTCCGAGGTGGCCTCCTCGGAGGTCGGCTCGGTGGTCTCCTCGGCGTCACCCGAGTCGGGCACGTCGAAGGGCGTGACCGCCTCGATGGTGGTGGCCACGCCGTCCTGGACGGGGGCGGGCAGGACGCCGGCGACGCCGGCGGTGCTGACACCGACCAGGGCGGCGCCCAGGCCGGCGGAGGCCTGGGCCACGGCCCCGGCGGAGGCGAACTTGGCGACGGCGGCGGCGAGGATCGTGAACATGCGGTTTCTCCTTCTCGGTCGCCCGGCGGGCGCGGTGGACGCCGCTCCCCGGGCCGTGGGAACCGTCTCCGCCGGGGCGGGGACGGTGAGGAGACCGGTGGTCAGCAGCTCGGCGAGCTCCGCGTTCGGCCGGGCGGGTCGGGTGGACATCTCCCGCACCGTCTCCGCGAACGACATGAGCGCCGCACCCTCGGGGGGAACGGGCCGCCCCGCGAGGTAGGCCTCGAAGGCGTCGTCGAGCTGGCTGGTGGTCATCTCATCCCCGACATCGCCGGCGCCCCTCACAGGGGCGCGCCCGTGCGGTCCAGCTCACTCCGGAGGGTGAGCAGTCCGCGGCGCTGGAGCGCCTTCACCGACGCCACCGACCGGTCCATCGCTGCGGCGACCTGCTCGAGGCTCAGGTCGGCGACGATCCGCAGCAGGATGACGGTCCGCTGTTCGTCGGGGAGCGCCGCGCACAGCTGGTGGACGGTGGCCGAGCCGAGCGCCGCCAGCGCGTCGTCCTCGACGTCCCCGCCCATGGCGGTGGGCGGCAGCCCGTCCTCGCCGCCGGCGAGCTGGGGACGTCGGCTGCGTCGCCGCCAGTCGTCCACCAGCCGGCGGTGCGCGATGGTGAAGACCCAGGCCCGCAGCGCGCCTTCGTCGCCCTCGAACGCGGACAAGCCCGTGAACAGACCGATGAACGTCTCGCTGGCGAGATCGTCCGGCTCGAGGGCGCCGTGCAGCCGCAGGTAGCCGGTCACCGACGGGGCCAGCTCCCGGTAGAGCACCTCGAAGGCCCAGGGGGCGCCTGCGCGTGCCGCGGAGAGGATCTCCGGGAACGGTGTTCCGACCGCCATGGAGCACCTCCGATCGGACGGGCGTCAGCCCTGTCATCGGCAGGCACGGCCGGAAAGGTGAGCTGACAGCCCTCGCCGAGGAGGCCCGGACCGCCTGACCCCTGCCCCGGATGCGACGAACTCGTGGCCATCAGCAGCTGATGGCCACGAGTTCGTCGCACTCGGGGGGCGAGCCGCTCAGAGCAGGCCGCGGGCGCGCAGCGTGCGCAGCCCGGCGAAGACGTGCCGGCGGATCCGGTCCTGCGTCCGCTCGTGCATGTCCACGAAGCGGAAGCACAGCTCCGTGCGGCCGTCCTGCCGCGGGATCCGCCGGGTCACCTCCCCGCGGCAGGGCACCTCCTCCTGCTCCAGGCAGAGCACGAGGGGGAGGACGGCGCCGATGCGCAGCCGGTCCTCCTTCTCCGGCCGGGGCGGCTCCGCTCCGGCCGACGGCTCGGCCGGCGCCCCGGTCGCGTCGGCCTCGGTCGGCTCGTCGGCCGGTTCGTCGGTCAGGGCGGCACGGTCCGCAGTGCCGAGCGGCCCGAACAGGGCGCGCATCCCGCCCTCGCTGATGTCGAGCGTCGAACCCTGCAGCACCTCGGATCCGACGGTCATCTGCACCTGCACGCTCAGCGGCGCCCGCACCGCCGACCGACGCTGCCCGCGGGTGGCCGGGCCGACGGGGCGCAGTCGCCACTGCGGCGGGTCGAGCTGCGTCGCGACCAGTTCCGTCGGCCGGGACCGGAGCTCCTCGGGACCGCGCCAGACCACCTCGACGTGCTCGCCGGGTTCCAGCCGGACCCGCCGCTTCGACCGGTCCTCCCCGACCGTCACGACGATCTCGGCATCGCCGGCCGCCTCCACCCAGCTCAGCAGCACGTCGCCCTTGCTGGTGACCAGCAGGTCGACCACCGCTCGGGGCTCCGGGTAGTCGACGCCCGCACTGTCCGCCATCGGTGCTCCTATGCGTTTAAGAACCGAACCGTTCCTGGCGGCGGCAGGCTAGCGGTGCGGGGCCATCAATTACGGAACGCGCTGTTCAGGCGCAGCGTGTCGGGCGTGTCGGGACCTCGAGCTCTCGATGCCGCGAATCGGGCGGAGAGGCCGTGCCCGGCGGGTTCGCCGGTCCCGCGGCGTGGCTCAGGCCCGGGGACGGGTCGGGTGCGGGGTGCGCCGGTAGAGGTGCACCGACACCGCCGCGATCCAGGCCCAGCCGGCGACGACACCGGTCCACAGCCCCAGCACGGCGAGGGCGGACGTCGATCCACCGGCGACACCGGTGAACCCGGCCAGGACGACGGCGCCGGTGAGCGCCGAGGCCCAGGCCCAGCCGGGCCGCGACTCGCGCGCGAAGCGGCGGGCGAGGACGGCGGTCGCCCCGACGAGGCAGGCGAAGCCGAGCCCGCCCGCGGCCAGGTGCAGGATGCCGCTGAGCGTCGTCTCCACGGGGGCGCCGGCCGGCGTGCCGACGGGGAAGCCGTCCATCGGGTCGGCCACGAAGACGCCGCCCAGGACGAGCGCTGCGCCGTATCCGCCCAGCAGCCCACCCCCCCACGAGCCTCCCCGTCCGCCGCGCAACGCCCGGTGGACACCCACCGCGGCAGCGATCGTCATCAGCCCGGTCACGACGAGGGTGGTCACGTGGATCCAGCCCAGCGGGCCGTTGGCCAGCAGGCTCAGGCTGTGCCGGCCGAGATCGAATCCGTCACGGGTGAGCGCCTGCGCCACCCCGGAGGTCAGGTAGACGGCGCCGGCCAGTGGCCCGTAGCCCAGCAGTGATCGGGTGACGGCCGACGGGCGGTCGCAGGCGGCGACGCCGGATGCCCGGACGACGGCGACGGGGGGTGTCTCGATGGTCATGACCGTTCCTCTCACGCAGTTCACTCGGCAGCAGTGAGACGGAACTCGCGGGCGCAACTCATCGGAGGAGCCCGGATGATGTCCGAGGGGCCCCGCGCCGTGCCGCGGACGGCCCGCCGGGCGCGTGATTCAGCTCGGGCCGCAGGAGAGCAGGTGGTCGACGGCGGCGCCGAACTGCTCCACGCCGTGCAGCGCCCGTTCGAAGGGCACCCGCAGGTCGTAGCACCCGCTCCGCCCCTGCACCCGGAACCGGACGCCGAACCGGTCCAGCCCGAGCAGCCGGACGTCGTCGTGCCGGCCGGCCCAGCGCTGGACCCGGCCCGACAGCCGGCTGAGCGCCTGGCACTGCTGGGCCATCAGCTCCGTCTCCGCCCCGCTGACGACGTCGGGCCGGGCGGCGCGGAAGTCGTCGGGGTCGACGTCGGCGCACGTGCCCGACTCCTCGAGCTGCACGTCGGCGAGGTTCAGCCGCACCAGCGTGACGCCCAGGCCCACCTCGAACAGCGCCTCGACCGGGGACGAGTCGGCGAAGTCGAGCACCAGCTGCGGCACGTCCTGCTCGGCGACCGGGGTGAGCCAGCCCGAGAGCTGCACCAGGCCGCGCACCGGGTGGCGCATCGGGAAGGGGGCGCGGTCGGTGACGGTCAGCCGGGCGGGGACGTCGCCGAGCGGAGAGCCGCGCAGTGCCGTCATGGCTCCGCCGTCGGCGGGGACGACGAGCAGCACGTCGCCGGCGCTGGTCGTCGTCGTCGCCCGGACCTGGCAGTCGCCGATGCCGGCGACGTGCAGGGACGCCGCCGGCCGGACGGCGACCGTGCGGGCGCGCTCGGCCGCCGGCGGCTGCCGGTCGACGGCCGCGGACGAGTGGGTCGAACCGGCCGTCATGGGACCACCTCGGAGCGCTCGTGGGTGCGTTGTAAGGTGAGCCTAACCAAACCGGAGGTCCTAAGTGAACACGCCCCGTCCCAAGGTCCGGCTCAGTCGCGCGCTGGGCATCCCGCTCACGCCGAAGTGCGTCCAGTACTTCGAGCGCCGCCCGTACCCGCCGGGCGAGCACGGTCGCAAGCGCCGCAAGGACAGCGACTACTCCACCCGCCTCAAGGAGAAGCAGCGGCTGCGCGCGCAGTACGACATCAGCGAGACGCAGCTGCGGGCCGCCTTCGACCGCGCCAAGCGCACCGGCGGCAAGACCGGCGAGGCGCTGATCCAGGACCTCGAGTCGCGGCTGGACGCTACCGTCCTGCGCGCCGGGTTCGCCCGCACGATCTACCAGGCCCGCCAGTTCGTCACCCACCAGCACGTGCTGGTCAACGGGAAGCGCGTGGACCGCCCCTCGTACCGGCTCAAGCCCGGGGACTTCGTCCAGATCGCCGAGAGGTCGCGCACCAAGGACCCGTTCGTCGTCGCCGCCTCCGGCGCGCACGCCGAGGCGCCGAAGTACCTCGAGGTCCGGCTGGCCGACCTGGTCTGCCGCTACGAGCGGACGCCGTCGCGCGAGGAGGTCCCGGTCGTCTGCGAGGAGCAGCTGGTCGTGGAGTACTACTCCCGCTGACCCGGTACGGGATCTGCACGCTCGGGCTCATCCCCGGCCCGGATGCCCCGGGTGTGCAGATCTCGCGGTCGGGAGGGCCTTGCCGGGGGAGTACCGGAACGGACAGGCTTCGCGACCATGTGGACCGAGCACGGGCCCGACGACCTCCACCGGCGGATGATCGCCCCGACGAACGAGATCCCGGTCGCGCTGCCGGTGAATGCGCTCCTGGCGCGCACCGACGACGCCGCGGTCGCGCTGGTCGGCCTCCACGTCTACTCGACCGGGCTGTCGTTCGACCTCGTCGTGCGGGTGCGCGGTGGCGTCCACCCGCGGGACCGGCTGCACGACCTGATGTGGTCGCACGGGCCCGGTCCGGGACGGTTCCTGCTCGGCGTCCAGTTCGCCGACGGCCGGCGGGCCAGCACGATCGGCTCCCCGGACAAGCTCGACGACGGCATCGTGCTAAACCAGGGTTCGGGCTCCGGCGGGGAGCTGGAGGTCGATCAGAACTGGTGGCTGCATCCCCTGCCGCCCGAGGGCCCGATGCGCATCGTCGTCCGCTGCGCCGAGCTGGGCATCGAGGAGACCGTCACCGAGCTCGACGGCTCATCCATCCGCCGTGCGGCCGGCGACGTCGTCGAGCTCTGGCCGTGGACGCCGCCCGAGCCGGCGCGCGAGGAGCGGGAGCCGCGCGGCCCCGACGTCCCGCCGGACAGCTGGTTCGCCGGACACTGAGGTGCGTGGACGTCGTCCGGACCAGCAAGCGGCTGTCGTTCGTGCTCCGGCACCGGCCGGAGAGCGTCGGCCTGGTCCTCGACCCGGCCGGCTGGGCCGACGTGGAGCAGGTGCTCGGTGCCCTCCGGCTGACCCGTCAGGAGCTGGAGCGCGTCGTCGCCACCAACGACAAGCGCCGGTTCGCCTTCGACGACACGGGCACGCGGATCCGGGCCAGCCAGGGGCACAGCGTCACGGTGGACCTCGGCTACGCGCCCGAGCACCCGCCGGAGGAGCTGTTCCACGGCACGGTCGAGCGGTTCCTCCCCGCCATCCTCGCCGAGGGGCTCCGGCCCGGCCGGCGGCACGCGGTGCACCTCAGCCCCGACGTCGAGACCGCGCGCGTCGTCGGGGGACGACGTGGCCGCCCGGTCGTCCTCCGGGTGGACTCATCCGCGATGGCCGCCGCCGGGTTCACGTTCCGCCGCTCGGCCAACGGCGTGTGGCTCGTCGACGCGGTCCCGCCCGCGTACCTCTCGCCCGCCTGACGAACGCTCGCTCAGTCGGTCATGACGTCGCGGAACGTCTCCTCGGTCTCGACGAACAGCTCCTCCAGACCCTCGCTGCCGATGAACTCCTCGGGCACGTACCGCTCGTCCAGCGTCTCCACCACGGCCGGCTCATCCGCCGCGCTGCGCAGCGTGTCCTCGAGCGTCTGCCGCACCTCGTCGGGGATCCCCGCGGGCGCGATCACCCCGAACGTGGTCGTGCTCTGGACGAGCTCGGGGAACCCTTCCTCGACGAAGGTGGGGGCGTCCACGTACGGCAGGGGCTCCTCGCTGCCGACGGCGAGGACGCGCAGGTCGCCGGACTCGATCGACGGCAGCATGTCCTGCGACAGGTTCACGAAGCCGGCGGTCACGTTCTCTCCCAGCAGCGCCGTCTGCACCTCCGAGTTGCCGTCGAACGGCACGACCGTCAGCGGCACGTCGTAGAGCTGGGTGATCCGCCGGGTCTCGGCGGCGTGCGTGTTCGTGGCGCCGGGCGTGCCCACGGTGACCGATCCGGGATCGGCCTGCGCGGCCTCGAAGAGCGACTCCACGTCCTGGTGCGGCGAATCGGCCGGCACCACGATCCCCGACGGCACGCGGGTGACGACGCCGATCGGCGTGAAGTCCTCGCGGGTGTAGCCGACGTCGTTGGTCAGGTAGTTCAGCACCGCGGTCGGCAGCGCGGTCATGGAGACCGTGTGCCCGTCGGCCTCGGCGCTGATCAGCTGCTGGTAGGCGGTGGCGCCCGAGGCCCCCGGGAGGTTCTCGACCACGACCGTCTCGTCGAGCTCCTCCTCCATGTGCGTCGCGAGGGCGCGCGCAGCGATGTCGGTGGGTCCGCCGGCGGTGTAGGGGACGAGCAACCGGATGGTCTCCGTGGGGAATGCGCTCGCGGCGTCCCCGCCCGGTCCGGTCTCCTCGCCGCTGCACGCGGTCAGGAGGGCGGCGGTGAGCAGGGCGGCGACCACGCGGGTGGATCTCATGCAGGCTCCTGACGTGAGGTGCCGCCGGCATCGCCGCCGCACCGGTCCGCCGCCCGGGTCGGGCGGTGGGCCCAGCGTGCGGCATCCCGGTCACCGCGGCACCTGCGCGCAGACCCCTGAGCGCCGGTCAGGCGGGGAGGCGGACCGCCAGCAGCGCGATGTCGTCGTCGCCCCGGGTGCCGAGCGCGCTCAGCAGCCCGTCGACCATCCGGTCCAGCGGCTCCTTGCCCAGGTCCTGCAGGGCGCGCACCAGCCAGGCGGTGCCGTCGTCGAGGGTCATCCCCCGCCGCTCGACCAGTCCGTCGGTGTACATCAGCAGGGTGTCGCCCCGCCGCAGGAGCAGGTCGTGATCGGTCCGCGGGGTGGTCTCCGGGCCGGCCCCGAGCAGCCGGTCGGGGGAGCGCTCCAGCACCTCCGCCGTGCCGTCGGCGCGCACGAGCACCGGCGGGGGGTGCCCGGCGTTCGACCAGCGCAGGGGCACCGCGTCACCGCCGAGGCCGCGCACGTCGACCGTGGCGACGGTGACGGTGACCAGGGTCTCCAGCGCCAGCCCGGCCAGCACGTCGTCCAGCGCGGTGAGCAGGGCGGCAGGTGACGAGCGCCCCGACCGGGCCAGCGCGCGCAGCATCCCGCGGGTCTGCGCCATGGTGGCGGCCGCCGGCGCGTCGTGACCGGCGACGTCGCCGATGACGAGCATGGTCCGGCCGTCGGCGAGGGGGAAGGCGTCGTACCAGTCGCCGCCGACCTGGGCGCCCTTGTCACCGGGCAGGTAGCGGGCCGCCGTCTCCAGGCCCGGGACCCGCGGGGCCGTGCCGAGCAGAGCGCGCTGCAGCGACTCACCGGTCCGGACGACGGCCTTCGTCGCGGCGGCCTCGGCGCTGAGCCGGGCGACGTGCGCCTCGCGCCGGATGCGCAACTGGCAGGTGAGGACGCCGAGAACGCCGCTGAGCGTGACGGCGACCAGTCGGATGGTCTGCGCGAGCCCGGCCTCGGCGGTGTACTGCTGCGCGTAGAGGCCGAGGAGCGTGGCGACGACGAAGGCGCACGCGGCGTAGGTGATCGTGGCCCGCCGGCTCAGCGACGTGGCGGCGACCAGGGGTGCGAGGGCCGACAGCCCGAGCACGACGTGCTCGCGACCGCTGATCACCTCGGCGATGACGACGAGGGCGAGGACGACGGCCGGAGCCGCCCTGTTCACTCGCCCTGACCGGTCCACCGCATTCCCCTCGTCCGGCCCGGTCGTGCCGCTGCCTCGGGACCCCGACCCCCAACCTAGAGGACGAGGGTCGGACCGCTCCCGAGTGTGTCGGCGGGTCGGCCCACGAGCCGGCCGGCCCCTCCGGGGCACCGCCCACGCCGGTCGGCCTCACGGGGCCACGCCGCCGGCTCGGAATGCCATTCGGTGACCGCCCCGGAATTGTCGACTCGGTGACTCGAGATTCTTTTGGGACAGGAGTTGAGAACGTGCTGCCCATTGCCGAGAACTGAGCCGTCAACGCACAGGCCAGTGCCGATGACCCGGCTGACCAGCATCCGGGCGGGCTGAGCCGCTGAGAGAACAGGACCAGCAATGCGCAAGTCGCGCGTTCTGCTCGCCGGAGTCGCGGTTGCCGCTGCCGGCGTCACGACCTCCGCCTTCACCGCCGGCAACGACTTCACCGCCGTCGACAACAACGTCGCCGGTTACGGCGAGCTGATCGCGACCGGCGTGGCGGTCAGCAACATCGCCTACACGCCCACGACCGCTGACAGCGGACGTCTGCAGTCGGTGGCCTTCACCGTGGACCAGGCCGTCGCGTCGCCGGGGATGTCGGCGCGCATGACTCTCTACAGCGGCACCACCCCGATCGCCTCCGGCGAGAACACCTGCAGCTACGCGCTGTCCGGCTCGATCCACGTCGTCACCTGCAGCCTGACCACGCCGCCCCTCATCTCCTCCTTCGACAAGACCTCGCTGACGGTCACCTCGAACTAGCGGTCCGCCTGGGCGAGGCGGTCCGCGTGGCCGCCTCGCCCGAACCACGATCGGTGCCTTCCCATGACCGCCGCATCACGAGTCGCGAGCACCAGCGCCGTCGTCGCGCTGGTGCTCGCGACCATGTGGCTGTTCTGGCCGGCGACCCTGGGCGGTGGCACCACGTACGTCACCACCTACGGCGACAGCATGGAGCCGGGGTTCACCGCCGGTGACCTCGCCATCCTCAGCCGGGCCGGCACCTACTCGGTCGGTGACGTCGTCGCGTACGAGAGCGACTCCCTCGACACGATCGTCATGCACCGCATCGTCTCCGCGGACGCCGAGGGCTTCGTGACCCAGGGCGACAACAACGACTGGCTCGACGACGACCGCCCGACCCGGGAGGAGATCCTCGGCCGCCTGTTCCTGCGCATCCCGCAGGGCGGCAGGGCGCTCCAGGCGATCAGCTCCCCGTGGGTCCTCGTGCTGGCGGGCGCCGCGGCGTCCCTGGTCCTCGGCTCGGCCCGCCGGGTCCGCGGCCGGCACGGCGCCCGGGCGCTCCGCCGACGGCTGCCCGTCCTGCGTGCGCCGGCCCTTTCCGCGCCCGCGCTGTCGCTGCCACGGCTCTCCGCCGGTTCTCTGCCGATGCTCGTCCGGGCCCGCGCGCGCCAGGTGGCGCTGGCGTCGGGCGCCGTGGCGCTGCTGGCCGCGGCCGGGGCCGGCGTCCTGTTCGTCCTACCGGGCACCGAGCGGGCCGAGGAGACCCTCCAGGTCATCCAGGAGGGCCGCTTCTCCTACGCCGGTTCCGCGCGGCCCGGCACCACCTACCCGACCGGGGCCATCGAGACCGGCGACACCGTGTGGACCGCGCTCGCCACCGGCCTGACCGTCTCCTACACGAGCACCGTCGGCGGCCCCGGCCTCGCGGACCTCCAGGGCGCCCTGCGGCTCGACGTCTCGATCCGGGCGGCGGACGGCTGGAGCACCTACCTGGACAGCGGGTCCGTCGTGACCTACGCCGACGGCGTGGCGACGGCGTCGGTCGACGTCGATGCGGCCCGCGCGTCCGAGGTGCTGAGCCGGCACCACGCCGAGGTCGGCGTCTCGGGGAGCACCGCGACGCTGACCGTCACCCCCACCGTGGCGATGTCCGGCGCCGCCCGCGGCTCGGCCTTCGAGGCCGCGCCTCCTGCCGGTCTGGACTTCGCCCTCGACGCCACGTCCCTCCGCCTGGCCGGCGATGCGGGCAGCGTGCTGTCGACGACGACGGGAACCCCCGTGACGGTGGCCGCCGTCGTTCCCCGGTCGTTCGACGTCCTGGCGTTCTCCGTGCCGATCGGCGTGGCCCGGGTCGTCGCCGTCGCCGTGCTGGCCCTCGCGCTGCTCGTCGCCGGTGGCGGGGCGTGGCTCGGCCGGGCCGGCCGCGGCGACGCCGCCGACGAGTTCCTGGTCCGGCACGCCGACCGCATCGTGCCGGTCACCGCGTTCGCCACGGCCGGCACCGTCATCGACGTCTCCGACGCCGAGGCCCTGCGCCGGGTCGCGGAGCGGTTCGACACCGTCGTCCTGCACCACGCGGGCCCGGAGGACGACGTCTTCGCCGTCCGGGACGTCGACGCCACCTACCGGTTCGTGGTGCCGGGGACGCCGGACCGCCGGCGCGGCAGGCCGCCCGTCCCGGCCGTGTCCCGGTCGCCCGCCCCCGCGGCGACGACGGCCGTGGATCACGACCTCACCGCACCCCTGCCACCGGTCGCCGGTCTGCGCGGCAGCTTCGCCTGATCCACCCCGGACACGACGTCGGGGAAGCAGGGCTCCGGAACGTCGTCCGGAGCCCCACTTCCCCGAAGCACGCCTGCTGCTGGGAGCTACGCCATGCCGGTTGCGTGACTCCGCGCCCCGGTCCGCTCCTCCCTCGTTCCTCGCTGCGATGCCCCTCGAGGAACGGCTGTCGTCACGCCTTGACGATCGCGGCGACCGGGCCGCCGCCCGACGGGCCCTGGTGCACCGCGGCCACCGAGACGAACACCGCCGGGTCGCCGGTCACCGACGCGGTCACGCCGCCGACGGTCGCCTTGATCTGGCGGTGCCAGGAGACGTCCGAGTCGTCGAGCATCGCGTTGCGCCGGCCACGCACCTTGCCGTCGGGCGAGGCCTCGCACTTGAGGAACACGTTGACCAGCCGGTCGCCGAGGTCGGTGTGGTGCGGCCGCTCGGGCAGCTCGAGGCCGGCGTCGCGGATGGCGTTCCAGATGCCGTCCTGGTCGAGGGCGTCCTTCATCACCGAGTGGCCGACGCGGTAGTTGCCGCCGTGCCCGCGGGCGTTGCCGACGACGACGATCTGCGCACGGTCCAGCTCCACGCCCGACGAGCACGAGGCGACGGCGCTGTAGAGGGAGAGGTCGCGCATGATCTGCTCCTGCGTCGGCATCTCGATCTCGCCGAGCGCCACCGCGATGCCCAGCGCCGTCGTGCCGTTGGAGATGTCCATCGAGCCGTGCGGCTCCTCCAGGATGGTCGTCTCCCCGCGCTGGTGGGCGTCGCGGATCGTGTCGATCGTCAGCAGCGGCGTCTTCGTCTGCACGTAGTGGACGTCGGCCGGGTCGGTGATGCCGGCGGCCTCCATCGCCTTCTTCACACCCTCGGCGCACTTCTCGACCATCGCGACGCGGCCGATGTCCTCGGGCAGCAGGACGTCGCTCATCGCGTAACCCACGGTCAGCCGCGGCTCGTCGGTCTTCTCGACCGAGTCCTCGGGCAGCGTCGCGAAGACGGTCGCGTGCGGGCTGATGACGCCGTCGGTGCCGCCGGACCACACGATCGGGATGTCGGCGACGTCCTCCTTCGACCGGCTGCCCTTCTCGAGCAGGACCTCGCGGAAGGCGCGGTCGGCGATGATCCGGGTGTAGTCGTTGATCCCGCCGTTGCCCTCGGTCTTGCCGATGACGGCGATGACCCGGTCGGCCTCCATCACGCCGTCGTCGATGAGCTTGGCGAGCTCGGAGGCGTCACTGACGTTGTGCAGCGGGACCTTGCGGACCTCGATCGGTGCGGGCATGCGGGTTCCCTTCAGGAGTTGGTGACGACGGTGCCGACGTCGTCGCCACTGACGGCGTCGGCGATGTGCTCGAGCGAGGTGATGACGGCGCGCCGGCCGCCATGGGAGAGGAAGCGCAGCGCCGCCTCCACCTTGGGGCCCATCGATCCTCGGGCGAACTGCCCGGCCGCCGCCAGTTCACGCATCTCGGCGACGGTCACCCGGCCCAGCGGGCGCTGCGACGGGGTGCCGAAGTCGATCATCACGTTCGGGACGTCGGTGGCGATGACGAGCGTGTCGGCGTCGACGTCGCGGGCGAGGATCGCGGCGGTCAGGTCCTTGTCGATGACGGCCTCGACGCCGCGCAGCGCGTGCCCGTCCACCCCGTCATCGATCACGGGGACGCCGCCGCCACCGGCGCAGACGACGACGAACCCGGCGGCGACCAGGGCGTGCACCGCCGCGGAGTCGACGACAGCCAGCGGCTCGGGGGAGGCGACGACGCGGCGCCAGCCCTTCTCCCCGCGGTCCTCCCAGATCTGGCCGAGTGAGACGAACCGGTCCGCCTGTTCGCGGGGGAGGTAGCGGCCGACCGGCTTGGAGGGCTCGGCGAAGTGTGGGTCGTCGGCGTCGACCAGCGTGCGGGTGATCAGCCCGGCGGTGCGCTGGGGGAGGCCGCGCACCTGCAGGGCGGCATCCAGCTCGTCGGCGAGCGTGAAGCCGATCGTGGCCTGGGTCTGCGCGACGTTCCAGTCCAGCGGCACGGGAGGGACCTCGTGCGCGGCCAGCTCGTTCTTCACGAGGAGGTTGCCCACCTGCGGGCCGTTGCCGTGGGTGAGGACCACGTCGACGCCCGCGGCGACGACGTCGGCGATGTGCGCGGCCGCCTCGCCCAGTGCCGCGCGCTGGGCGCCCGGTGTCGCCGACCCGTCGGGGCCGGTCATGGCGTTGCCGCCCAGGGCGATGACCACGCGGCGGGATGTCACCCCGCCGACCCTAGACCGATTTCCCTTAGCGGTGAAGTACCTGAGCGCGGAGGCTCAACTCGGTTCCGTGGGCGGGTCGTCCCCGGTCGAGATCGTCCGCTGTGCCCAGGCGACGTCCCGCCATTGCCCGTGCTTCCACCCGATCCGCCGGTACGTGCCGATCGGCTCGAAGCCCAGTGCCCGGTGCAGCCCCTCGCTCGGCTCGTTGGGCAGCGTCATCCCGGTCACGACGGTGCGGTAGCCCCGCGCCGCGAGCCGCTCGAACAGCGCCCCGTAGAGGGCGCGTCCCCCGCCGCCCCGCCGTCGTCCGGCCTCCAGGTAGACGCTGACCTCGCACGACCAGCGGTAGGCGGCGCGCTCCTTGTACGGCCCGCCGTAGGCGTAACCGACCACGCGGCCGTCGTCCTCGAGCACCAGCCAGGCGTGCGCGCGCAGGGCCGCGGTGATCCGGCCGGCCATCTGCTCGACCGTCGGCGGCTCGGTCTCGAAGGTGATCGCCGTGTCGGTGACGTACGGGGCGTAGATCGCGGCGCACGCGGCGGCGTCGTCCACGGTGGCATCGCGGACGACCGGCGCGGGGGCACTCATGATCACGAACGTAGGACGGCGGCGCCCCGTCGTGGAGGTGACGTCGGCCACCCGGCCCTGCCGTCGTCCCCGCCGTGCCCGCGGCCCGGTCGTCGACGCCCCCCGCGACCGGGCGGCACCGGTGCGACGTGACGGACCGTCAGCGGCGCCAGAAGTCGAAGCGGTCGCGCCCGGGCCGGAACCCCGCCGCCTCGGCGACGGCGACCGCGAGGTCGAACTTCTGCCCCACCGCGGTCGGGGCGTGCGCGTCGCTGCCGAAGCTCACGGCCTCACCGCCCTCCTCGTGGAACCAGCGCACCTGGTCGGCCGAGGCCAGCGGGCTGCTCGTGTTGATCTCCAGTGCCCGGCCGCTGCCCGCCAGCGCGCGGAACACCGCCCGGTACTCCTCCTCGTAGTCCTTCTCCACGTACCGGTCCGGCCCGCCGGGCCAGTACCGGCGGGGGAAGTCCACGTGGGCGAGCACCTGGAAGACGTCGCTGCTCTCGATCATCCCGACCATCTCGCCGAGGTAGCGCCGCATGGTCGCGTCGGCGTCGACGTGCAGCAGCCGGCCGACGCCGACCAGCCGGCCGGCGTCGCTGAGCGAGTGCAGTGAGCCGAGGATGCGGTCGACCGGGGAGCTCTCCAGGTGGCGGGCGATGCTCGCGGCGAACAGGTGTGGCTCGCCGGTCTCGATGCCGGACCAGATGCGCAGCTCGGGGAACCGGCCGCGCACCTCCTCGAGCTCGGCGAAGTAGCCCTCGACGTCGATGGGCAGCTGGTGCGCGGGGTGCCGGTCGAGCAGTCCGTCCGCGGTCGCGCGGTCCTCGGCATGCCAGACCGTGAAGTCGAGGTGCTCGGTGAACGCGATCGCGGGCAGGCCCTGGGCGATCGCCCGCTCGCAGGCCCGCCGCATGGTCGAGGAGTCGGGGGTGTCCCACGACCAGTGCGTGTGCACGTGGTTGTCCGGCGGTCGCTGCCCCTGGTGTGCCATCGCCTGTGGATTCTCCACCGTCGTCCCCAGGTCCCGCGCGGGCACCCGTTCCGTCCCTCTGCATGCCTACTGTCGTCGTCATGAGCACCGCCGCACCGCCGTCCTCGATCGCCGACGAGGCCCTGGAGATCCTGCGGGAGCTCACCGGCCGGCCCGACGCGGTCTTCCGCGAAGGTCAGGACGCCGCCGTCGCCGCGCTGGTCGAGCGTTCCCAGCGCGCGCTGGTCGTCCAGCGCACCGGGTGGGGCAAGTCGGCCGTCTACTTCGTCTCCACTGCGCTGCTCCGCCGCCGGGGCGCCGGCCCCACGCTGCTGGTGAGCCCGCTGCTGGCCCTGATGCGCGACCAGGTCGCCGCCGCCGCCCGCGCCGGCATCCGGGCGGTGGAGATCTCCAGCGCCAACATGACCGAGTGGGACGACATCGCCGCCCGCCTGGCCGCCGACGACGTCGACGTCCTCCTCGTCTCCCCGGAGCGGCTCACCAACCCGCGGTTCCGCGAGGAGCAGCTGCCCGGCCTCGTCGCCCGCTGCGGGCTGGTCGTCGTCGACGAGGCGCACTGCGTCTCCGACTGGGGCCACGACTTCCGGCCCGACTACCGCCGCATCCGCGACCTGCTGGGCACGCTGCCGGCCGGCACCCCGGTGCTGGCGACGACGGCGACGGCGAACGAGCGGGTGGTGGCCGACGTCGCCGAGCAGCTGGGCGCCGGCGGCGTGGAGGTCACCACGGTGCGGGGGCCGCTGTCCCGCGACTCGCTGCGGCTCGGGGTGCTGCGGCTGCCCACCGACCGCGCGCGGCTGGCCTGGCTGGCCTCGCACCTGACCGACCTCCCGGGCAGCGGCATCGTCTACACCCTGACCGTGGCCGCGGCCGAGGAGACGGCCAACCTGCTCCGCGACGCGGGCCACGAGGTTCGGGCCTACACCGGCCGGCTCGACGACGACGACCGCAAGGACGCCGAGGAGGCGCTCCGGCAGAACCGGGTGAAGGCCCTGGTCGCCACCTCGGCGCTGGGCATGGGCTTCGACAAGCCGGACCTGGGCTTCGTCGTCCACCTCGGGGCGCCCTCCTCGCCGGTCAGCTACTACCAGCAGGTGGGCCGTGCGGGGCGTGCCGTCGAGCACGCCGACGTCCTCCTCCTGCCCGGGCCCGAGGACATCGCGATCTGGCAGTGGTTCGCCACGTCGTCCATGCCGCGGGAGGACCACGCCGCCGCGGTGCTGACGGCGATGGCCGACGGCAAGGCCTGGTCGGTGGCCCGGCTGGAGACCGTGGCCGACGTGCGGCGGTCCCGGCTCGAGCTCCTGCTCAAGGTCCTCGCCGTCGACGGCGCGGTGGAGCGGGTGCAGGGCGGCTGGCGCTCGACCGGCCGGCCCTGGGTCTACGACGCCGACCGCTACGCCCGCGTCGCCCGCACCCGGGAGGCCGAGCAGCGGTCGATGCTCTCCTACGCCAAGCCGGTGGACGAGGCCGAGTGCCGCATGGCGTTCCTCCAGTCGGCCCTCGACGACCCCACCGCCGCCCCGTGCGGCCGCTGCGACGTCTGCACCGGTCCCTGGTACGCCACCGACGTCCCGGAGGCCGCGGCGGAGGCGGCCTCGGCGGCTCTCGACCGGCCCGGCGTGGAGCTGGCGCCGCGTGCCATGTGGCCCACCGGCGCCGACCGCCTCGGCGTCGACGTCAAGGGCAAGATCCCGTCGTCGGAGCAGCTGGAGACCGGCCGCGCCGTCGCCCGGCTCACCGACCTCGGGTGGGGCCAGCGGCTCCGGGCCCTGCTCGGTGACGACGGCGTCGGCGGCGTGGTGCAGCTCGACCTGGAGGCGCCGAGCCTGGAGGAGGACCCGGACGCGGCGTTCGACGTCCCGGTGCGCCGCTCGGTCTCCGACGTCCCGCCGGACGACGAGCTGCTCCGCGCGTGCGGCCGGGTCCTGGCCGCCTGGGACTGGAAGGAGCGGCCGGCCGCCGTGGTGGCGGTGCCGTCGCGTCGACGCCCCCAGCTCGTGGCCGGGGTGGCGCAGGGGCTGGCCCGCATGGGCCGGTTGCCCTACCTGGGGGAGCTCTCGCTCGCCCACGGCGGGCCGACCGGCCAGCCCGGCGGCAACAGCGCCTTCCGGCTCGCCGCCGTGTGGGACCGGGTCGTCGTGGGTCCGGAGCTCCGCGAGCGGCTGGCCTCGGTGTCGGGACCGGTGCTGCTGGTCGACGACCTGGCCGACTCCCGCTGGACCATGACCGTGGCCGGACGGGAGCTGCGCCGGGCCGGCGCATCCGCCGTGCTCCCCTTCGCCCTGGCCCTCAGCGCCTGACGGGCAGCTCAGTCCTCCCGACCCTCGCCCGCGCGCGGTGTGCGGCGGGGCGGCACCGCTCCCTCCGCCCGGGGGCTGTCCACAGCTTTTCGCACACATGTGCGAAACCACGGGGTAGCGTGCCGGCATGACGCTGGCGCACCAGCCCTCGATGTGGGACCTCGCCGACGAGGCGACGCTGGAGCCTCTGGACGGCCTGACCCGCCATGTCCTGGGCGCCGGCGCGTGGGTCGACCACCTGCCGGGCTGGGTCTCCGGCTCCGACGAGGTGCTCGAGGTCCTGCTCGGCGACATCGGCTGGCGGGAGGACCGCCGGCAGATGTACGAGCGCGAGGTCGCCGTCCCGCGGTTGCTGCGCTGGTACTCGGCCCGCGAGGAGCTGCCCCATCCGCTGCTGACGGACGCGCGGGCGCAGCTGAACCGCCACTACGGGCCGGAACTGGGCGAGCCGTTCGTCTCCGCCGGCATGTGCCTGTACCGCGACGGCCGGGACAGCGTCGCCTGGCACGGGGACCGGATCGGCCGCGGGCGCTCCGCCGACACGATGGTCGCCATCGTGTCGTTCGGCTCGCCGCGCCCACTGCTGCTCCGCCCCGTGGGCGGGGGCGAGTCCCTGCGCTTCCCCCTGGGCCACGGGGACCTGGTGGTGATGGGCGGTTCCTGCCAGCGCACGTGGGAGCACTGCATCCCGAAGACGACGAAGCCGGTCGGGCCACGGGTGAGCGTCCAGTTCCGGCCACGGGGAGTGGCCTGAACCCCGGTCCGACCGGGGGACGCCGCCACGTCACCGGCGTGCGCCGGCGGGGCGGAGGGGCGCCCGGCCCCCCCTGCACGACCCCCTGGAGGACGTGTATGGTTCCTCCTGCACCGAGCGAGAACGGACCGGGCCGCGAGGCCCGGGAAACCGCCGGAGGAACCCCCGAGGTTCAGCCGCTGCGGAGCTCGGTGTACATTGGAGAAACCGCCTCGAACGAAGGCCAAGGAATTGGCTGGGTTTCCTGCGCGTCCGCTCCTTGAGAACTCAACAGCGTGCCGAAAGTCAGTGCCAAGTAATACCCCGTGCCATGGCTCTTGTGGTTGTGGCAGGGATTCCTTTGGTTGATTGATATCGCGAGTGTCAGCTCGCGGTTCTCAGCTGTGATCAAATCATCTACGGAGAGTTTGATCCTGGCTCAGGACGAACGCTGGCGGCGTGCTTAACACATGCAAGTCGAACGGTGAACCTCGCTTGCGGGGGGATCAGTGGCGAACGGGTGAGTAACACGTGGGCAACCTGCCCCTGGCTCTGGGATAACTCCAAGAAATTGGGGCTAATACCGGATGTGACCGCTGACCGCATGGTCTGGTGGTGGAAAGATTTATCGGCCAGGGATGGGCCCGCGGCCTATCAGCTTGTTGGTGGGGTAGTGGCCTACCAAGGCGACGACGGGTAGCCGGCCTGAGAGGGTGACCGGCCACACTGGGACTGAGACACGGCCCAGACTCCTACGGGAGGCAGCAGTGGGGAATATTGCGCAATGGGCGAAAGCCTGACGCAGCGACGCCGCGTGGGGGATGACGGCCTTCGGGTTGTAAACCTCTTTCAGCAGGGACGAAGCGAGAGTGACGGTACCTGCAGAAGAAGCACCGGCCAACTACGTGCCAGCAGCCGCGGTAATACGTAGGGTGCAAGCGTTGTCCGGAATTATTGGGCGTAAAGAGCTCGTAGGCGGTTCGTCGCGTCGGCTGTGAAATCCCGAGGCTCAACCTCGGGCCTGCAGTCGATACGGGCGGACTTGAGTGTTGCAGGGGAGACTGGAATTCCTGGTGTAGCGGTGAAATGCGCAGATATCAGGAGGAACACCGGTGGCGAAGGCGGGTCTCTGGGCAACTACTGACGCTGAGGAGCGAAAGCGTGGGGAGCGAACAGGATTAGATACCCTGGTAGTCCACGCCGTAAACGTTGGGCGCTAGGTGTGGGGGCCATTCCACGGTCTCCGTGCCGCAGCTAACGCATTAAGCGCCCCGCCTGGGGAGTACGGCCGCAAGGCTAAAACTCAAAGGAATTGACGGGGGCCCGCACAAGCGGCGGAGCATGTTGCTTAATTCGATGCAACGCGAAGAACCTTACCTAGGCTTGACATGCACGGAAATCCTCCAGAGATGGGGGGTCCGTAAGGGCCGTGCACAGGTGGTGCATGGTTGTCGTCAGCTCGTGTCGTGAGATGTTGGGTTAAGTCCCGCAACGAGCGCAACCCTCGTCCTATGTTGCCAGCGAGTAATGTCGGGGACTCATAGGAGACTGCCGGGGTCAACTCGGAGGAAGGTGGGGATGACGTCAAATCATCATGCCCCTTATGTCTAGGGCTGCAAACATGCTACAATGGCCGGTACAAAGGGCTGCGATACCGCGAGGTGGAGCGAATCCCAAAAAGCCGGTCTCAGTTCGGATTGGGGTCTGCAACTCGACCCCATGAAGTTGGAGTCGCTAGTAATCGCAGATCAGCAACGCTGCGGTGAATACGTTCCCGGGCCTTGTACACACCGCCCGTCACGTCACGAAAGTCGGTAACGCCCGAAGCCGGTGGCCCAACCCCTTGTGGGAGGGAGCCGTCGAAGGCGGGATCGGCGATTGGGACGAAGTCGTAACAAGGTAGCCGTACCGGAAGGTGCGGCTGGATCACCTCCTTTCTAAGGAGCACTGGCCGCGCCCCTCGTGGGTGTGGTCCAGAGCCGCGCTCGGACCGTGATGGTTCACCAGTCCTGGTGGGTCACGGGTGTTCGGGGTGGTGCTCGAGGGTGGAACGCTGACCAGTTCGGCCGGCAGCCTGGTGCTGCTCCTAGTACGGCCGCGCGCTCCTCTTGGGGGGTGTGTGGTGGGGAACGGGGTGGTGGGGGTTGGTCGGTTCGTAGGCACGCTGTTGGGTCCTGAGGGAGCGGGGAACCGGTCTCTTGTGTCAGGGCCTCCTGGTTCTCGTACCGTCGTCGCCCCTGTGGGGGTGGCGGGTCTGGCGGGACGGTGTGGGGGGTGGCTGGTCGTACGTTGAGAACTGCACAGTGGACGCGAGCATCTTCTGACTCTGAAGCAGAGTTTCAGTTTGTAGGCCCGTTTCTTGTTTCCTTCCGGGGGCGAGGAGCGGGATTTTTGTGTGGCCAAGTTGTTAAGGGCACACGGTGGATGCCTGGGCACCAGGAGCCGATGAAGGACGTAGGAGGCTGCGATAAGCCTCGGGGAGCTGTCAACCGAGCGTTGATCCGAGGATTTCCGAATGGGGGAACCCCGCACCAGTCATGTGGTGTGACCCGCGCCTGAACACATAGGGCGTGTGGAGGGAACGTGGGGAAGTGAAACATCTCAGTACCCACAGGAAGAGAAAACAACAGTGATTCCGTGAGTAGTGGCGAGCGAAAGCGGATGAGGCTAAACCGATCGCATGTGATAGCCGGCAGGCGTTGTGTGGTCGGGGTCGTGGGACAGTTCAGCACCTCCTGCCGGGGGTGCAGGGAGTCATAAAAGACTTGTGTTAGTGGAAGGCCTCTGGAAGGGGTCGCCGTAGAGGGTGAGAGCCCCGTACACGAAAACTCAGTCTCTCCCGAGCTTGCTCCCAAGTAGCACCGAGCCCGTGAAATTCGGTGTGAATCTGGCGGGACCACCCGCTAAGCCTGAATACTCCCTGGTGACCGATAGCGGACTAGTACCGTGAGGGAAAGGTGAAAAGTACCCCGGGAGGGGAGTGAAATAGTACCTGAAACCGTGTGCCTACAAGCCGTGAGAGCCTTATCCACTTCGGTGGAGGGGTGATTGCGTGCCTTTTGAAGAATGAGCCTGCGAGTTAGCGGTACGTGGCGAGGTTAACCCGTGTGGGGTAGCCGTAGCGAAAGCGAGTCCGAACAGGGCGATTGAGTCGCGTGCCCTAGACCCGAAGCCGAGTGATCTACCCATGGCCAGGTTGAAGCGCGGGTAAGACCGCGTGGAGGACCGAACCCACCAGGGTTGAAAACCTGGGGGATGAGCTGTGGGTAGGGGTGAAAGGCCAATCAAACTCGGTGATAGCTGGTTCTCCCCGAAATGCATTTAGGTGCAGCGTCACGTGTTTCTTGCCGGAGGTAGAGCACTGGATGGCCGATGGGCCCCACAAGGTTACTGACGTCAACCAAACTCCGAATGCCGGTAAGTGAGAGCGTGGCAGTGAGACTGCGGGCGATAAGGTTCGTAGTCGAGAGGGAAACAGCCCAGATCATCGGCTAAGGCCCCTAAGCGTGTGCTAAGTGGAAAAGGATGTGGGATCGCAGAGACAACCAGGAGGTTGGCTTAGAAGCAGCCACCCTTGAAAGAGTGCGTAATAGCTCACTGGTCAAGTGGTTCCGCGCCGACAATGTAGCGGGGCTCAAGCACACCGCCGAAGCCGTGGCATTCACACGTTAGCCCGCCGACACCTTTTGGGGTGCCGGCCAGGTGTGTGGATGGGTAGGGGAGCGTCGTGTGGCGGTGGAAGCGGCGGAGTGATCCAGCCGTGGACGCCACACGAGTGAGAATGCAGGCATGAGTAGCGAGAGGGGAGTGAGAACCTCCCCCGCCGGAAGACCAAGGGTTCCTGGGCCAGGCTAATCCGCCCAGGGTGAGTCGGGACCTAAGGCGAGGCCGACAGGCGTAGTCGATGGACAACGGGTTGATATTCCCGTACCCGCGAAGGAACGCCCATGCTGAACCCAGCGATGCTAACCCACCGACGCCGGTGCGCCCACTTGTGGGCAATCCGGACTAGCTGGGGACCCGGACTGGTAGTAGGCAAGCGATGGGGTGACGCAGGAAGGTAGTCCTACCGGTGAGTGGTAGTACCGGGGCAAGGGTGTGGCCCGTCCGATAGGTAAATCCGTCGGACATACAGGGTGAGGCCCGACGCATAGCCGAATGAGGCGAATTGGATGATCCTATGCTGCCGAGAAAAGCCTCTAGCGAGTTCCGAGCGGCCCGTACCCCAAACCAACTCAGGTGGTCAGGTAGAGAATACCGAGGCGATCGAGCGAACTGTGGTTAAGGAACTCGGCAAAATGCCCCCGTAACTTCGGGAGAAGGGGGGCCATCTACTGTCAACACCCTTGCGGTGGGCAGCGGTGGGTGGCCGCAGAGACCAGTGAGAAGCGACTGTTTACTAAAAACACAGGTCCGTGCGAAGTCGTAAGACGATGTATACGGACTGACGCCTGCCCGGTGCTGGAACGTTAAGGGGACGGGTTAGTGCCTTCGGGCGCGAAGCTCAGAACTCAAGCGCCAGTAAACGGCGGTGGTAACTATAACCATCCTAAGGTAGCGAAATTCCTTGTCGGGTAAGTTCCGACCTGCACGAATGGCGTAACGACTTCTCAGCTGTCTCAACCACAGGCTCGGCGAAATTGCACTACGAGTAAAGATGCTCGTTACGCGCGGCAGGACGGAAAGACCCCGGGACCTTTACTATAGCTTGATATTGGTGTTCGGTTCGGCTTGTGTAGGATAGGTGGGAGACTGCGAAGCGGGCACGCCAGTGTTCGTGGAGTCGCCGTTGAAATACCACTCTGGTCGAATTGGATGTCTAACCTCGGTCCGTGATCCGGATCAGGGACAGTGTCAGGTGGGTAGTTTAACTGGGGCGGTTGCCTCCCAAAATGTAACGGAGGCGCCCAAAGGTTCCCTCAGCCTGGTTGGCAATCAGGTGTCGAGTGCAAGTGCACAAGGGAGCTTGACTGCGAGACCGACGGGTCGAGCAGGAGCGAAAGCTGGGACTAGTGACCCGGCACCGGCATGTGGAAGCGGTGTCGCTCAACGGATAAAAGGTACCCCGGGGATAACAGGCTGATCTTCCCCAAGAGTCCATATCGACGGGATGGTTTGGCACCTCGATGTCGGCTCGTCGCATCCTGGGGCTGGAGTAGGTCCCAAGGGTTGGGCTGTTCGCCCATTAAAGCGGTACGCGAGCTGGGTTTAGAACGTCGTGAGACAGTTCGGTCCCTATCCGCCGTGCGCGTAAGAGACTTGAGAAGAGCTGTCCCTAGTACGAGAGGACCGGGACGGACGAACCTCTGGTGTGCCAGTTGTACCGCCAGGTGCACTGCTGGTTAGCTACGTTCGGCAGGGATAACCGCTGAAAGCATCTAAGCGGGAAGCTCGCTTCAAGATGAGGTCTCTCACCGGGTCAACCGGGTAAGGCCCCCGCCCAGACCAGCGGGTTGATAGGCCGGAAGTGGAAGCACCGCAAGGTGTGGAGCTGACCGGTACTAATAGGCCGAGGGCTTGACCACACACACCTACCTTCTGGTGCTGTGAACGAGCTCGGATAACAAGATGTCACGCGTCCACTGTGCGGTTCTGAACGCACGAACCAGCCGGTTCGTACATGTTCACAGAGTTACGGCGGCCATGGCGAGAGGGAAACGCCCGGTCACATTCCGAACCCGGAAGCTAAGCCTTTCAGCGCCGATGGTACTGCCCTGGAGACGGGGTGGGAGAGTAGGACGCCGCCGGACAACCATTCCCGAAGGGGCCCCAGCATCCGTGCTGGGGCCCCTTTCGGCATGCCCGGACCCGGTCGCACCAGCGCCACACCCGCGGACCGCGCACGCAGTGGCGGAGCATCCACGGAGCGCCGCATTCGCCGTTGTCTGACTCGATGCGGGCCGGCGGTCCTCCTGCGTGCCCGCACCCGCATAGACCCCGGCAGGCTGTCCCAGGTCGGCCGTCGGTGGTCGAGGGGGTGCGCCGCACACGGAGCTGGGCCGCCGTTCCGTCACGTGGTGGAACGAGGGCCCAGCGGTCGGGTGGAGCCTCGCTCAGGGGACGACCCGTCGGAGGCCCGTCCACGACAGGCCGGCGAGGACGACGGCGAGAACGAGGGGGAGACCGACGGCCAGGGTGGTGATCGACCGGTCGCCGAGCCACGAGCCGATGGTCGTCCAGGCCTCCATCCACGTGGCCAGGAGGGCCAGGCCGCCGAAGACCACGATCGAGGCGATGGTCAGGCCCCAGATCCCGTTGGGCCCCCTGCGCTTGTCGGCGATGCCCAGCCCGATGCCGGCGGCGATGAACGCCAGCATCGGTGCGCCCGAGACGAGCACCTGGAGCGCCGGGTTGTCGACGTCCATCGGCCCGGCGGCCCAGTAGCCGAGGCCCACGCCCCATCCGCCGGTCGCCTCCTCGATCGCCGTCAGTGCCGACAGCACGATCCCGTAGACCACCGCCTGCGTGACGGCCACGAGCGCCGTCCCGAGGTAGAAGGTCCGTCGGCTGAGGCTGATGCCCATGGCGAAGGGCAGGAGCTGGGTGAACGCCTGGATGTAGACGATCATGACGGTGATGTAGAGGGCGGCCACGCCACCGGTGACGGCGTCGGGATCGTCCTCCCCGATGCCCACGCTGCCCCAGAGGGCCAGGTTGATCGCGAAGCTGAGGCCTACCACCATCCACGGGACCCCGAGGGCGACCAGTGGGTGGATCAGGTTCAGCCGCGCCGCGGCCAGCACGCGGTTCATCAGGAGACCTCCTCGAGGGGCTGCGGCGTCGGTGCCGGGGCCTCGCGCCCGCCGGCGAGGCTCAGGGCGACGACCAGCTGCTGCAGCGGGGTGCTCTCGACGGCCAGGCCGGCGGTGCGGGCGTCGTCCTCGTCGGTACCGTGGCGGAGCCGCACGACGGCCCTCGCCTGGCCGGCCAGCGACTCGAGGTGCAGCAGGTCGTGGTCCCGGGCGAACCCCTCGACGCTCGTCCGGGACCCGGCGACGGTGACGGCGCTGCCCCGCACCGACTCCGCGTCGGCGTCCAGCAGCACCCGCCCCCGGTCGATCAGCAGCACGCGTTCCAGCAGGTCGGCGATCTCCTCGATGAGGTGGGTGGAGAGGACGACCGTGCGCGGATGGTCCGCGTAGTCGGCCAGCAGGCGGTCGTAGAAAAGCTGACGCGCCACGGCGTCGAGCCCCAGGTACGGCTCGTCGAAGAGCGTCAGCGGTGCCCGGGAGGCCAGTCCGATGACGACGCCGACGGCCGAGTTCATCCCCCGTGACAGCTTTTTGATCGGCCGCTTCGCCGGCAGGTCGAACTCGGCGAGGAGCGACTGCGCCAGTGCGGCGTCCCAGTCGGGGAAGACCATCGCCGCGGCGGAGACCGCGTCCTCGACCCGGAAGTGGTCGGGGCAGCGCTGGCCCTCCTTGATGAAGCAGATCCGCCGGAGCACGGCGTCGTTCTCGTAGGGGCGCCCAGCCAGCACCTGCACCGAGCCGCGGGTGGGCACCCGGTGGCCGGTGAGCAGCTGCATGAGGGTGGTCTTGCCGGCTCCGTTGCGGCCGAGGAGACCGGTGATCGAGTGCTCCTCGATCGCCACGCTCACGTCGTCGAGCGCGGTGTGCCCGGGAAACCGCATGGTGACGCCGGACAGGGCCGCGGCCGCGGTCATCGGGTCTCCCCCCAGCGGGAGATCATCGCGGTGAGCTCGCGGCCGGAGATGCCCAGCTTGGCGGCCTCGGTCATCAGCGGACGGACGTACTGGTCGGCGAACTCGCTGCGCCGCCGCTTGAGCAGCTGCTCGCGAGCACCGGGGGCGACGAACATGCCCACTCCTCGTCTCTTGTAGAGGACCCCGTCGCTGACCAGCTGGTTCAGGCCCTTCGCGGCCGTCGCGGGGTTGATGCGGTGGAAGGCGGCCAGCTCGTTGGACGAGGGCGCCTGACTCTCCTCGGCGAGGGAGCCGTCGACGATCGCGTTCTCGATCAGGTCGGCGATCTGCCGGAAGATCGGTCCGCCGGTCTCGTTCACGGGCCGGTCCTCGTGTCTCCAGGGACGTGCTGCTCCCTGGGTCCATTACTCATGTAATGAGCCGTAGGGGTGTGTTCCTCCCGCGCGCGAGGAGTGCGCGGCCGAGTGTGGGCACGGCAGCGTCCACCGTGGTCGGGGCGCGAGGTCGTTGCGCGGGAATGCCCGGACCGGCGGCCGACCTCGGGGAGGAGGGAGCAGCGGCCGACCCGAGGTCCGGCGGCGGTGCCCTCAGAGCGCTGCGGCGAGCGCTTCCAGATCCTCCATCGCCGTGTCCAGGTGCGGTGACACCCGCAGCACCGGTCCGGTCATCTCCCCGGGCGCCCGCTCCGGCCCGATCGCGGTCAGCACGATCCCGTGCTCGGTCAGGAGCCGGCTGCGCGTCTCGACGACGTCGACGCCCTCCGGTGGCCGCAGCGTGGTGGTGGCCGTCGGCTCGTCGACCGGCTCCACCACCCGCCACCCGCGGACGCCGTCGAGCAGCTCCCGCGTGGTGCGCCCCAGTGCCGCCAGCCGCGCGCGCACGCGGTCGGGTCCGGCGGCCAGGTGCTCGCCCACGGCGACGACGAGGCCGATCCGGCCGGCCACGTGGGCCTCGCCGGACTCGAACGCCCGCATCGGCGGGACGCCCTCCGGCTCGGGCAGCACCGGCAACAGCTGGGCCGCGATCGCCGGCCGGGCGAACAGCATCCCCACGCCCCGGGGCCCGGCCAGCCACTTGCGCGACGTGCCGTAGACGACGTCGGCGCCGAGGTCGACGTCGACGTGCCCGAGCGACTGCGCGGCGTCGATCACCAGCGGCACGCCCGCGTCGCGGCACAGCGCCGCGATCTGGGCGGCCGGTTGCAGCAGGCCGCGGTGGCTCCCGATGTGGGTCAGGTGCACGAAGCGCGGGGGATCGCCCGCCAGCAACCGGGCGACGCCCTCGAGGTCGGCCCGCCCCAGGTCGTCGACGGGCAACGGCTGCGGACGCAGCCCCGCCGCGCGCAGCTGCGCGACGTTCGGGGCGTACTCGCCGGGCAGGCAGGCCACCCGTGCCCCCGCCGGCAGCCGCCAGCCGCTCAGCAGGGCCACCAGGGCCGCCTGGGCGGACTCCACGAACGCCACGTCGGCGGCCGCCATGCCGACCAGCCCACCGAGGACCGACCGGCCCTGCTGCAGGAGGTCGTCGGCGGTGCCCTCCGCGACGTAGCCGCCGAGCTCCGCCTCGTGCCGGGCGTGGTGCGCGGCCGCCTCGAGGGCCCGGTGGCTCTGCCGGCTGGAGGCGGCGCTGTCCAGGTGCCGGCCCGCGGGGCGCGGGCGCACCGCACGCCACTGCGCGCCGAGGTCCTCGAAGGGCAGCCGGTCGTCGTGCGGAACGGTCACGACGAGCACGCTAGGCGCCGGTCAGGCGTCGAGCTGACCCCGGGCCACGGAGACGCCCGAGTGCGTCGGGTCGCCGTCGAGCGGCTCCACCGAGACGTCGACGATCGGGTACGCGGCCAGATCCAGCCCCGCCGGCAGCTCGAAGGTCTGCTCCCCCGGTCGCAGGACGCCCAGCGGCACCATGTCGACGACGTTCGGCTCGATCAGCCAGATCTCGTAGTACTCGCCGTCCAGGTCCGGGGCGTCGAGGTCGACCTGCAGGGCGCGTGAGCCGTCGTCGCGGACGACGACCTCCGCGCGGCCGGACGCCGGCCGGCCGTCGAGCGGGTCGAGGGCGACCGCGGTGACCGGTTCGGCGACGGGACCACGGTTCAGCGCCGCGACGGCGCCGGCACCCACGGCGACACCGGCCACGGCGGCCGCTGCCACGAGGAGCGTCCGGGACCGCCGGGAACGGAACGGGATGACCTGCGCGCCGTCGGCAGAGTTCTCCATCCGTGGCGCGGACAGCGGCGCCACGGCGGAGGGCGCGTCGACCTCGGGGCGGGGAGCGGTGGTCACACCGGTGGCCGCGGCGATGCCGGCCCAGACCGAGGCCGGCGGAGCCACGGCCGGGCCGGACGCGCCGAACTCGGGGATGGCGACGGCGTCGACCGCACGCTGCAGGCTCGCCACCTCGGACCGGCAGTCGGCGCAGGAGCGCAGGTGGGCGGCGTCGCCGGCCGGCAGGGGCTCGCGCAGCGCGGCCAGGGCCAGCTGCTCAGGCGGGCAGTGCTTCACCGTCCACCTCCAATCGGTTCCTCAGGCGTTCGAGCGTGCGGCGGATATGGGATTTGACCGTGCCGAGCGGGATTCCGGTGCGCTCGGCGATCTGGGCGTGGGTGAGGTCCGCGAAGAAGGCGAGCTCGATGATCCCGCGCTGCGGTTGCCCCAGACGATCCAGCTCCTCGAGCACCAGCATCCTGTTGGCTACAACGGTGTCGACGGCAGGAGTCGTCCCCCGGGCGGGTGTGGCCTGCGCCTCCGACACCGCGGCCTCGGCTTCGCGGCGCATCCGGTCGCGGCGCGCCCAGGTGTCGGCGATCTTGTGTCGGCAGACGCCGACCAGCCAGGCGGGCAGCGGGCCCTGGTCCGGCCGGAAGCGGGCGCGACCGGTCCATGCGGCGATGAAGGTCTGCTGGGTCACGTCCTCGGCGTCCGGCCCCGGCCCGAAGGCGCGCACCGCCATGCCGTGCAGCTGCCCCGCCCAGCGCTCGTAGGCAAGGGCGAGCGCCTGCTCGTCACCGGCGGCGAACCGACGGCCCACCTCCGCGTCGTCCGGCTCGGCGGAGCCGGACGGCTCCGGTGCCGGATCGGGGTTCACGGACGGGACGGTACCGAGGTGGGTGGCTCTGCCGAGCACCTCGGTCATGGCGTGGCGTCCACCAGGGGCTCGGCGACGACCACGACGTTGTCGCGGTAGCTCCGGTACTCCGGCAGGAACGGGCCGCCGCAGGTGACGACGACCAGGCGGGCCGGCCCCTCCCGGGCGAAGATCTCGTCGAGGGGGAGCACCTGCTTGTGCACGAGCTCGCGGGACACCACCTGCCACCGGGTGGCGTCGCCGGCGGCGTCGGTGACGACGAACTCGTCGCCCGGAGCGGCGTCCCGCAGCGGGAAGAGGACGCCACGTCCCTGCTCGCGGTCGTCCACGTGCCCGGCCAGCACGGCGTTGCCGGCGGACCCGGGCTCCGGACCGAAGCGGTACCAGCCGACGCGAGCGACGTCCTCGGGCAGGGCCATCTGGCCGTCCTCGGCGACGCCCACCGGATCGATCGGTGCGGTGACGCCGAGAGCGGGCAGGTCGAGACGGACGGGGGGCGGGGCGTCGGGCACCGCCACCGGTGACGCGTCACGGACGGTCACCGGCGGCAGCGATCCGGCGGTGGAGGGCGGCGCCTTGACGGAGATGCCGGGGCGCTCCAGCACCTGGTCGAGCGGTGCGCCCGCCGTCGCCTCCGGCTGGGTCACGGCCCAGGCGATCGGCGCACCGACCGCCAGGGCGAGGCCCAGGACGGCGGAGGCGGCGGCGGGTCGCACGGTCAGTTCCTCGGACTACCGGCGGTCAGCGCGAGGCGCGGGCCATCCGGACGGCGCCGGCACCCGCCAGCGCGAGACCGGCCACGACCGCGGCACCGACCGGCAGGGGCAGACCCGACTCGTCGGCCAGGCCGGCGGTGCCACCCGGGACGCCGGAGGGCGCCGACTGCTGGCCGGAGATGCTCTGGACGGCGAGCTCGAAGCCAGCGTCCTCCGAGCCCCAGGCGTACACGATGGTCGTGCTGCCCTCGGTGAGGCTCAGGTCCGCCGGGCCGATGGCGACGGTGTCGGTGCCCGCGAGCACGACGTCGGCGTTCACGGTGCCGGCCGGGACGGTGAGGGTCTCCTCGTTCGGGTTGGTCAGGCCCTGGATGACGGGCTCCCCGCCGGCGCGGACGTCCACGGCGGGCGCCGCGGCGACGTGCCGGACGGTGACCCGCGCCTGGCCGGCGGGCACCGAGCCGGTCTCGTTGACGAACGGGGTGAGCGCGGGCTCGCCGCCCTCGGTCAGGTGGGCCACCACGGTGGCGTTGGCGCCGGCGGGGACGTCCACGCCGTCGGCCGACAGCAGGGGATCCCCGGAGTCGTCGGCGGCGTCGGCCGGGTAGAGCGCGAGGTCGTAGCTGCCGCCGGGCAGCTCCAGCGGGTCGGTGAGGGTGCCGGGCTGGAAGTCGTCGATCAGTCGCTCACCGTTGGCGTACACGTCCACCGGGGTGCCGGGGACGCCGTGCAGGACCGAGACCGTGGCGGTGTGGTTGTCGGCCGTGGCCGGGGTGGCGACCAGGACGACGGCGCCGACGGCACCGAGGACGCCGGCGGAACGGCCGACTGTGCGGATGGTGCTCACGGGTGGCTCCTCTCGTAGGGGGTCGTGCTGCCTGGTCTTCCGCGGCGCCCCGGCCACTGGATGCGGTCGTCCCCCAGAATCTTGGCCACGACCGATCTGGCCGCCCTCGGCGAGCGCGCCGGACCGGGCTCCCGCGCCCCGCGAGGCGCTCCGCCGGGGGTGCGGGGAGGATGCCCCTGTGCCCGACCGTGACCGCGACGAGCAGGGCCGGGCCCGCAACGCACGCCCGCGGGACGCGCTCGGGCGGCCGCTGCCGCACGGCGCCGTCGGTGAGGACCGCGCCCCCGAGGGGGTGGTCCGGGCGCCGGAGGTGGCGCTCGCGGAGGCGCAGGCGCTGCTGGACGCCGGCCGCCCGTTCCACGCCCACGAGGTGCTGGAGGACGCCTGGAAGTCCGCGCCCGAGGACGAGCGCGAGCTGTGGCGGGGACTGGCCCAGCTCGCCGTCGGCCTGACCCACGCCGCCCGCGGCAACGACCGGGGTGCGACCACGCTGCTCGAGCGCGGGGCGTCGGCCATCGGCCCGTACGCCGACCGCCGTCCGCACGGGGTGGACGTGGCCGGGCTCGCCGGGTGGGCGCACACGCTCGCCGCCGCCCCCGCCACCGGCCGCGACCCGGTGCGCAGCGCTCCCCGGCTGCGCGGGTGAGCGGACAGGGCGGGCCGGCCGGCCAGGTTTCGGGTACGGGCGGTACCGGGCACGGTCGGGGGATGAGCAGCACGGCAGACCGGCACGACGGGATCCGGGCCCCGGCGGTCATCGTCGCTGCCGTCGCACAGGTGGTCGGCAGCCCCCTGGGCAGCGCGATCGCCGGCCGCAGCGTCGGCGCGGTCAGCGACGAGACCGGCTCGCTGATCACCCCGGCGGGCTACGCCTTCAGCATCTGGGGCGTCATCTTCGCCGGGTCACTGTCCTGGGCGGTGTACCAGGCGCTGCCGGCCCAGCGCGGCCGGGAGCTGCACCGGCGCACCGGCTGGCCGCTGGCCGCGGCGTTCGCAGGGAACGCGGTGTGGGAGGTGCTCTTCCCGTTGGTGGGCGTCTCCCTGCCGCTGCTCCCCCTGGTGCTGCTCTTCTGCATCGTGGCGGCCACCGCGGTCGCCTGGGCGCGGTTGCAGGACATCCCTGTCGAAGGGCTGGGCCGGGTGCTGCCGGCCGCCGTCACCGGGCTGCTGCTCGGCTGGGTGACCGTCGCCGCGGCGGTGAACGCCGGCCAGGCCGGGGTCGCCCTCGGCGCGCGGGCCTCCGGCACCACCGCGCAGATCTGGGCGGTGGTGGTGCTGGCGGTCGTCGCCGCGATCGCGTCGGCGCTGGTGCTGTCGGCGCACGACGCCGCCGGGCCGTTCGCGCTCGCCGTCGTCTGGGGTCTGGTGGCCGTCGCGGCCGCCGGCCCGCCGGCCCCGGTGGTGATCGCCGCCTTCGCCGCCGCTTCGGCGGTGGCGGTCGCGCTCGTCGTCCGCACCGTCGTCCGGCGGGACCCGGTGTCGCTGCTCGTCGGCTGAGCCGGCGCAGAGCTCAGCGGCCGCGGACGCGGGCGTAGCGGTCGAGCGCGACCCGGCGCTCGTGCGCGTGGTCGACGACCGGCTCCGGGTAGCCGGCCGGGATGCCGCCGGGCGCCGTCCAGGGCTCGTGGACGTGCCGCGGGTCGAGGTCGCGCAGCTCCGGCACCCAGCGCTTCACGTACGTGCCGTCCGGGTCGAACTTCTTGCCCTGGGTGACCGGGTTGAAGACGCGGTAGTAGGGGGAGGCGTCGGTCCCGGTGCCGGCGACCCACTGCCAGCCGTGGTTGTTGCTGGCCAGGTCGCCGTCGACCAGGTGCCGCATGAACCACCGCGCGCCGAGCGTCCACTCCTCGTGCAGGTCCTTGACCAGGAACGAGGCGACGATCATCCGCACCCGGTTGTGCACGTACGCCTCGCCGGGCAGCTGGCGCATGCCGGCGTCCACGATCGGGAAGCCGGTGCGGCCGGTCTCCCAGGCGCGCACCAGCTCCTCGGCGTCCGGCCCGGAGTCGTAGCCCATCGCCCGCAGCTCGGGCCGGAGGTATTCGCCGGCCGACCCGGGGCGGTGCCAGAGGACGTCGGCGTAGAACTCCCGCCAGGCCAGCTCGTCGGTGTACCGGCGCACCGACTCGGTCTGCTCGACGGCGGCGAGGTCGGCCAGCAGCGTTCGGGGGTGGATGCAGCCGTACTTGAGGTAGGCCGACAGCCGGCTCGTCCCGCCGCCCCCGGGCACGTCGCGCCCGTCCGCGTAGCCGAGCAGCCGCTCGTCGCGGAAGCGTTCCCAGGCGGCCAGGGCGGCGGCCTCCCCCGCGGGGGGCAGCACGACGCCGTCGAGCTCCGGCGCCTCCGGTGGGTCGTCGGAGCGGACGCCGGTGCGCCACCGCGCGCCCCAGGGGGACGGCGCCGGGGCGCGCCAGCCGTGCTCCCGCCAAGCCCGCGCGAACGGAGAGTAGACGCGGAACGGCGTCCCGTCGGACTTGGTGACCCGGCCGGGCGTCACCGCGTACGGCGAGCCGGTGCGCACGACCTGGACGTCGCCCAGCGCCCGCTCCACGGCCTCGTCCCGGCGCCGCCCGTACGGCCCGGCGTCGGCGCTGACGTGCACCGACGTCGCGCCGACCTCGCGCACCAGCGCCGGCAGCACCCGGGCCGGGTCGCCGGAGCGCAGCACCAGCGCGCCGTCCAGGTCGTGGTCCAGCGCGGTGAGGCAGTCGAGCAGGAAGCGCCGCCGGGGCTTCCCGGACGGTCCCCACAGCCGGTCGTCGAACACGAAGACCGGCAGGACGTCGCCGTCCGGGCCGGCCGCGTCGCGGGCCGCGAGCAGGGCGGGGTGGTCGCGCAGCCGCAGGTCCCGCCGGAACCAGAGCAGCGCGGTGGGCACCCGGCCGACCCTAGGAGGGATCCGGCGGAGCCGCTCCTCGCCTTCCGGATCGCCCGTGGTGTGCGGTTCGTGCACGAGGCACCGGTCGGGGGACGGCGGGACGTGCGGATCCGCGCGATCATGGTCGGGTGCCCGAGTTGCCCGAGGTGGAGGCGCTGGCGGCGTTCCTCCGGGAGAGCGCCGTCGGCCACGTGCTGGCGCGCGCCGACCTGGCCGCCGTCCAGGCGATCAAGACCTTCGACCCGCCGCTGTCGGCGCTCACCGGCCTGGAGATCACCGGCGCGGGCCGGCACGGCAAGTTCCTCGACCTCGACGTCTCCGGGGTGCACCTCGTCGTCCACCTGGCGCGGGCGGGCTGGCTGCACTGGCGCACCGGGCTGCCCGCCGCCCCGCCCAAGCCGGGCAAGGGGCCGCTGGCGCTGCGCGTCCACCTCGACGACGGGAACGGCTTCGACCTCACCGAGCAGGGCACCCGCAAGGGGTTGGCCGTCCACGTCGTCCGTTCCCCGGCCGAGGTGCCGGGCATCGCGCGGCTCGGGCCGGACGCACTGGCCCTCGACCGGGAGACGTTCGCCCGGCTGATGGCCGGCCGCAGCGGGCAGCTCAAAGGGGCGCTCACCGACCAGACGCTGCTCGCCGGCATCGGCAACGCCTACTCCGACGAGATCCTGCACGCCGCGCGCCTGTCGCCGTTCAAGTCGGCCGACAAGCTGAACGACGACGAACTGGTCCGTCTCTTCGACGCGATGCGGTCGACCCTCACCGACGCGCTGGACCGCCAGGTCGGTCAGCAGGCGGCGACGATGAAGGGCGAGAAGCGGTCGGGGCTGCGGGTGCACGCCCGCACCGGCCTGCCGTGTCCGGTGTGTGGCGACACCGTCCGCGAGGTGAGCTTCGCCGGCACCTCGCTGCAGTACTGCCCCACCTGCCAGACCGGCGGCAAGCCGCTGGCCGACCGACGGATGTCCAAGCTCCTGCGCTGAGCGCCGCGGGGATCAGGTGACCTGATCATGGCGCGTCCTCCCTCGTGGTCGGCGGTGAGGGAGGACGCCGCGGGGTGAGGGAGGACGACCGCCACCACCCGCGACGACCCGCGAGTTCAGCCCGGCAGCAGGGACAGCAACCGGGTCACCGTCCGCGCGAGCACCGAGGAGCCGACCCCGGCGCCCTCGTGCGGCTCGGCCGTGGAGCCCACCGCCGTCCACCAGTCGTGCACCGCCGGCGGGTCGAGGACGTCGATGCGTTCCCCCGGCTGCGGGACGACGACGTGTGCGCCGGTCCGCTCGGCGGCGGTCAGCAGGCGCTGCACGGGCTCGGCCCAGCGGTGGAAGGCCAGGTTGAACGTGGCCCAGTGGATCGGCAGCAGCACCCGCCCGCCGAGGTCGCCGTGCGCGCGCATCGCCTCCTCGGGGTCCATGTGGATGGCGTGCCAGGCGTCGTTGTACGCCCCGATCGGCAGCAGCGTCAGGTCGAACGGGCCGAACCGCGCGCCGATCCCCGCGAACGCCGGTGTGTACCCGGTGTCGCCCCCGAAGAAGACCCGGTGCCGGGGCCCGGTGATCGCCCAGGACGCCCACAGGGTGGTGTCGCGGTGGAAGTAGCGGCCGGAGAAGTGCCGTGCCTCGGTGCAGGTGAGGGCCAGCCCGCCGACCGTGTGGGTCTCCTCCCAGTCCAGCTCGACGATGCGCGCCTCCGGCACGCGCCACTTGCGCAGGTGCTCGCCGATGCCCAGGGGGACGACGAAGGGCGCCGTCTGCGTGGCGAGCAGCGTCCGGACGGTGGGCAGGTCGAGGTGGTCGTAGTGGTCGTGGGAGATGAGGACGGCGTCGACCGGGGGGAGGTCCTCGAGGGCCATCGGGGGCTCGTGCAGGCGGGTCGGGCCGAACACCGGCGACGGCGAGACCCGGTGGCCCCACACGGGATCGACCAGGACGCGCTGACCGTCGACCTCGAGCAGCGCACTGGCGTGCCCGAACCAGGTGACCGCGAGGTCGGCGGCGTCGTCCGGCAGCTCGGCCTGCGCCAGCGGGATGGGTCCGCCCGGCAGCCCGACGTGCCGCTCCTCGTGCCACTGCCGCAGCAGCCCGTCGCGGGTGTTCGCGGGGGACAGCGCCGGCGTCGGCATCCGGTTGTGGAACTTGCCCTCGGAGAACTGCGGCGAGCCGGCCACGATGGGACGGAGCCGGCGGCGGTGGGCGCCCAGGGCGGTCGGCAGACCCCACGCGGCCGCGGTCAGCCAGCCGACGGGACCGGCGAGAGCGGCGGCGGTCAGGGCGGCGCGACGAGCGAGGGGGGACGGCACGGTCCCAGCATCCCAGCCCGAGATGGATGGCGGCTGTGAAGCGAGCGACGTCTGTCCGACCTCAGCGTGGAGCGTCCTCCCTCACGGTGGGCGCTGAGGGAGGACGCTGCACGATCAGGTCACCTGATCATCACCTGATCATCGCCGGGTCAGCCGGCGATGGCGGCCACCGGTGGGGTCCGCGCCGCCCGGCGGGCCGGCAGCACGGAGGCGAGCAGCCCGGCCACCGTCGCGACCAGCACGATCGCGCCGACCTGCAGCCACGGCACGCTGATCACCACCTCGCCCATCTCGCCCAGCGCCGAGGCGGCCCCGACCAGCCCGTAGGCGCCGCCGACCAGCACGCCCAGCACCGCGGCCACGCCGGCGACGAGCACCGCCTCCCATGCCAGCAGCGCGCGCAGCTGGCCGCGGGTCAGGCCCAGCGCACGCAGCAGGCCGCTCTCCTGCCGCCGTTCGACCACCGACAGCGCCAGGGTGTTGCCGACGCCGATGAGCGCGATGAGCACCGCCACGCCGAGCAGCCCGGTGACCACCAGCAGCAGGACGTCGACCACCTCGTCGATCGCGGCCCGCTCGCTGGCCAGCCCGGTGACGAACGAGGCGGGCAGCGCGTTGCCGGCCAGGTCGGTGATCTCGTCGATCGCCGCCGTCTGGTCGGCGGTGTCGGCCAGCCGCACCCACATGGTGTCCACCGGCGCTCCGGGCACCAGCGCCTCCAGGTCGGTGGCCGCCAGCAGCGGGTAGTCGGTCTCGCCGGCCACCACGGTCAGCGTGCGGGACCGGTCGCCGGCGGTCAGGGTCACCGGGTCGCCGGCCTGGACCCCCCAGTACTCGGCGCTCCAGCCGTCGAGCATCACCTGCCCCGGCTCGGGCAGCGTCGTGTCGGCCGTCGAGCGCAGCACGGGCAGCGCCTCCGCCGCGTCGACGCCGCCGGCCAGGGTGGGGGTGTCGCCCGGCCCGGTGAGCTCGGCCCCGGTCAGCGCGGTGGTGGCGACGACGCCGTCCACCGATGCCAGCTGCCCCTGCAGGGAGCTGGTCAGCTCGTCGCCCGAGCCGCTGACGACCACGTCGGTCGGGTAGGCCGCGGCGAGGCCGGCCTGGGCGGTCGCCCGGGTCGAGCTCGCGCCCACCACCATCGCGGTGGTCAGGGTGACACCGATGAGCAGCGCGGTGGCGGTGGCCGCCGTCCGGCGGGGGTTGCGGGTGGCGTTCCCGGTGGCCAGCCGCGCCGGGAGCCCGCCGAACCGGCCGAGGAGCCGGCCCGCAGCGGCCACGATCGGTGGCACGGCCCGCTGCGCGAGCAGCAGCAGGCCCAGCGCGCTGAGCACCCCGCCGGCCAGCGAGACGAGGATCTGCGCGGTCACCACGCCCAGGGCCATGAGCCCGACGCCGGGGACGGCGAGCAGCAACCCGGCGACCAGCCGGGCGACGCCCCCGCGGGAGCGCAGCGGCGCCGGGTCGGTGGGCCGCAGCGCGGCGAGCGGGGCTACCCGGGTGGCGGCGCGGGCCGGGGCCAGCGCGGCGATCAGCGTGGTCGCCGTGCCGACGGCGAGGCCGACCAGCACGGCGTACAGCGGCACCGACACCCCGGAGAGCGGGACGGGGGAGTCGATCCCCGACACCACCGCGGAGACGGCGGCGGAGAGCCCGATGCCGGCGAGCACGCCGACCACGGAGGCGGCCAGCCCGGTGAGCAGGGCCTCGCCGAGCACGCTGCGGCGCACCTGCCGGGCGGTGGCGCCGACGCAGCGCAGCAGCGCCAGGTCGCGGGTGCGCTGGGCCAGCAGGACGGCGAACGTGTTGGCGATGACCAGCCCGGCGACGACGACGGCGATGGTGGCGAACACCAGCAGCGCGGTGGTCAGCCAGGTGGCGTCGCCGGTCATGGCCGCCACGGACTCCTCGGCCTGCTCCGTGCCGGTGCGGACCGTGACGTCGGCGTCGGACAGGGCCGCGCGCACCTCGCCGGCCAGCACCTCGGCGTCGGCGGTCCCGGCGATCCGCAGCTCGGTCGGCTCGATCGCGCCCCAGGCGCGGGCCTGGTCGGCGACGACGTAGGCCTTGCCGTAGATCCCGGCGGTGGGGTCCCCGCCCAGGTCGACCACGCCGGTCACGGTGGTGTCCGTGGTGATCTCGGTGCCCTCGGCGTCGAAGCTGGTGACGGGGACGACGTCGCCGACCGCGGCACCGACGCGCTCGCTGACCGCGATCTCGCCCGGCCGTACGGGCAGTGCGCCGTCGGCGAGCTGCTGCCAGCGCAGCTGCGGGTCGGCGGCCACCGACTCCACCAGCAGGTACTGGGCGCCGGTGCGCCCGGGGGTGACTGCCTGCACGGAGGTCTGCCAGGTCGGGTCGACGGCCTGCACGCCGCCCAGCCCGGTGAGGGTGTCCACGTGCCCGGCCAGCCCGGTACCGCTGCCGGAGGTGACGACCACGGCGGTGTCCACGTACTGGGCGCCGGCCGCCTTCAGCACGGTGGCGCGGGTGGTCTCGTTGAGCACCAGGGTGGCGACCACGAAGCCCACGGCGATGACGATCGCGAGGGTG
The DNA here is from genome assembly GCF_039679125.1 of Blastococcus sp. HT6-4. Taxonomy (NCBI): domain Bacteria; kingdom Bacillati; phylum Actinomycetota; class Actinomycetes; order Geodermatophilales; family Geodermatophilaceae; genus Blastococcus; species Blastococcus montanus. The sequence goes on from NZ_CP155551.1 coordinate 181,811, forward strand.
GAGGCGATCAGGCGGGGCAGGTGCGCCCGGATGCTCGCCAGCGTCACTGCGCGCACGGTTCAGGCCCCCAGGCCGCGGAGCGCGTCGAGCACGGAGGCCACGGTCGGGTCGGTGAGCTCGCCGGCGAGCCGTCCGTCGGCCAGCAGCACCACGCGGTCGGCGTAGGCGGCGGCCGAGGCATCGTGGGTGACCATGACGACGGTCTGGCCGGTCTCCTTCACGCTGGAGCGCAGCAGGCCGAGCACCTCGGCGCCGCTGCGGGAGTCGAGGTTGCCGGTGGGCTCGTCGGCGAAGACGACGTCGGGGCGCGCGAGCAGGGCGCGGGCGATGGCCACCCGCTGCTGCTGGCCGCCGGAGAGCTCGTGCGGGCGGTGGCCCAGCCGCTCGCGCAGCCCCAGCCGTGCGACGACGTCGTCGAACCAGACGGGGTCGGGGCGCTGCCCGGCCAGCTGCATCGGCAGCACGATGTTCTCTCGCGCGGGCAGCACCGGCAGCAGGTTGAACGCCTGGAAGACGAACCCGATCCGCTGCCGGCGCAGCGTGGTGAGCTGGTCGTCCCGGAGGCGGGTCAGCTCGGTGTCGCCCAGCCACACCTGCCCGGCCGTGGCGGTGTCGAGCCCCGCCAGGCAGTGCATCAGCGTGGACTTCCCGCTGCCCGAGGGGCCCATGATCGCGGTGAACTCGCCGCGGGCGAAGGTGACGTCGACGCCGGCGAGCGCGTGCACGGCGGTCTCGCCGCTCCCGTAGGTCTTGCGCAGGCCGGTGGCGCGGACGGCGGCTGCGGCGAAGGACGCCGGTGGCTCACCGGGGACGGTCATGACGGGGACGGACACTGGATGCCTCCGAGGTCGGGTACGACGACGCTGATCACGTTCTCGCCGCGAGGCGTCGTCCCGCGTCGGAGCGCAGGACGATCTCCGGTGTCATCCCCAGGGAGGACGTGCGGTGCCGGAAGGGCCCCGTGTGGGGGACCCGGGGCCCCCCTACGCGTTGCGGAGCAGGTCCGCCGGGGCGACCAGCCCGGTGCGGTAGGCCAGGACGACGGCCTGGACCCGGTCGCGGGAGCCGGTCTTGGCCAGCACTCGCCCGACGTGCGTCTTGACGGTCGCCTCGCTCACGAAGAAGTGCGCGGCGATCTCGCCGTTGGTCGCGCCGTAGGCCATCTGCTCCAGCACCTCGCGCTCGCGCTGGGTGAGCGCGGCCAGGCCCGGATCCGCCTCACCGGCCGGCACGACCGGCCCCCCGCCACGCAGCATCGGGGCGACGTGCTGCAGCAGCCGGCGGGTGGAGCTGGCCGCGATGACCGAGTCGCCGGCGTGCACGGTGCGGATGGCGTCCAGCATGTCCTCGGGGGCGGCGTCCTTGAGCAGGAAACCGCTGGCGCCCGCCCCGATGGCGGCCATCACGTACTCGTCGAGGTCGAAGGTGGTCAGGACGAGCACCCGCGGTGGCTCGGGCAGCTCGGTCACCTGCCGGGTGGCCTCGATGCCATCGGTACCGGGCATGCGGATGTCCATGAGGACGACGTCGGCGGGTGTGCGCGCCAGCAGCTCCACCGCCGCCGCGCCGTCGCCGACCTCGCCCACGACCGTGAGGTCGGGCTGCGAGTCGATCACCATGCGGAAGCCCGCCCGCACCATCTGCTGGTCGTCCACGAGGACGACCCGGATCCGCTCGCTCATCGGACCGAACGGTAGGGCAGCGCCGCGTGCACGCCGAACCCGCCACCGTGCCGCGGACCGGCGTCGAGCCGGCCGCCGTGCAGCTGCGCCCGCTCGCGCATCCCGCGCAGGCCCTGGCCCTTGCCGTCGGAGCCGGTCACCGCTGCCGAGGCGCCGCGGCCGTCGTCGAGCACGGACAGCTCCAGCGCGTCGGGCCGCCACTGCAGGCGCACCCACGCCCGCCCGGCGGGGCCGGCGTGCTTGAGCACGTTGGTGAGCGACTCCTGCACGATCCGGTAGGCGGCCAGCTGGGGGCCGGCCGGCAGCGGCCGGGGCGTCCCCTCCACGATGAGGTCGACGTCCAAGCCGCTGGCCCGCACGTCCTCGACGAGGGCGGGGATCGCGTCGACGTCCGGCTGCGGTGCGTACTCCTCGCCGCCGCCGTCGCGGAGCACGCCGAGCAGGGCGCGCATGTCGGTCAGCGCCTGCCGGCCGGTCGCCGCGATCGCCTCCAGCGCGTCGGTGGCCGCCTGCGGGTCGGCCTTCCCGGCGTAGCGGCCGCCGTCGGCCTGCGCGATGACGACCGACAGCGAATGGGCGACGACGTCGTGCATCTCGCGGGCGATGCGGGCGCGCTCGGCGGTCGCGGCCAGCCGCATCTCCTGGTCGCGCTCGAGCTCCAGCAGCTGCGCGCGCTCCTCGAGTGCGGCGAACCGCTGGAGCCGTGCCCGCCGGAGGTCGCCCAGCGCCCATGCGGCGACCACCGAGACGCCGATCGCGCCCGCGGTGAGGATCGTGCTGTAGGCGAGGGTCTCTCCGAAGTACCGCACGGCGGCGAGGACCGCGCCGGCCAGGCCGATGCCCAGCCCGGCCTGGCTCGCCCAGCGCGGGGCGTAGCCGGCCAGCGAGTAGACCATCACCAGGGCCGCGTAGTTGGCGGCGAGGAACTGGTCGACGACGACCAGTTCGAGCAGGCCGGCCGCGACGACGGCCGCCGCGGCGTGGACCGGCGCCCGGCGCCGCCACGCCAACGGCGCCACGAGCAGCACGCCGACGACGAACGCCGCCGCCTCGCCCGGCCAGTAGGCGCCGGCGGGCAGGACGACGGTGACCAGGCCGATGAGCGCGGCCAGCCCGGCGTCGACGACGAACGGTCGGTCCCGCAGCCAGGGGACCAGGCCCTCGGCGTCGGCAGACCTCTCCATGGCAGCGAGCCTAGGGAGCGCGGCGGCCGGTCTCGTCGCCCCTCGGGATGATCCGGTGGTCCTCCCCCGGGAGGATCAGTTGTCGGGGCTGGGGTCCTCGTCCGGCTCCGGCACGTCCCCACCGACGCCGCCGGTGGGCTCGGCGGCGACCATCGCCTCGATGGTCACCTCCTGGCCGTTGGCGAAGGAGAAGGTGACCGGGATCGACTGCGAGGACCGGAGGTCCCGGTCGAGATCGGTGAGGAGCACGGTGGGCATGTCCATCGCGCCGACGTAGAGGTTGTCGTTGCCGTCGACCTCCACGGCCGAGGCGGTCATCTCCTCGCCGGAGGGGGACAGGAACACCGCCTCGGCGAAGTCGTCGCCGGTGATCTCCTCGAGCGCCACGGGCTCGGAGCCGCTGTTGGTCAGCGTGAAGGTGAGCGGGGCGTCCTCGCCGGTGCTGTAGATCTCGTCGGACGGGTAGGGCAGCTCCACGTCGACGACGCTGACGTCCTCGGTGACGAACTCCTCGGGCCCGGCGTTCCCGCCGTCGACCTCCAGGCCGGGCTCCTGGGCCGGGTTGGCCGACTCGTCGTTCAGGTTCTCTCCCACCCCGCAGGCGGTGAGCGACAGCGCCGCGGCGACGGTGGCGGCGGCGAACGGGTGCGTGAGCGAGCGGCGCGGCATGCTGGTCCTTCCGGCGGGGCGTTCGACGTCCCTGGCCTACCCGGCAGAGGCGCACCGCTACACCGCCGGCCGGACCGCAACCAAGTTGTCGCATTCGGGAGGTGGACGTGGCCGGTACCGATCCGCCCAGCACCCCGCCCGACGAGGGCGGCGACCCCGCCTGCTGGCTGCGCCGGGTCTGCCCCGAGTGCGGCGGTCTCGCGGACGAGGATCCGCCCGCCCGCTGCCCCCGGTGCGGGGCCGAGCTGCCCGTGGAGTGAGCCGGTCAGGCCGCCGCGCGCGACCGCCCGGCCATCCGGAAGTCGCACAGGGCGTCCCGGAGCGCGACACCCAGCCGGTCGGCCGGCAGGTGCAGCTCGTCGCGCCGGTCCAGGGGCAGCCCGGACGGTGCCGTCCCGGCGAGCAGGGCCAGATCGGCGTCGAGCGCCCGCTGCTCCGCGGCGGCGTGGTCGGCGAGCAGCGCCGGGGAGGGCAGCGGCCGACCGGGGCCGGCGGACAGCAGGATCCGGGTCAGCACGCGGGTCGAGTCGAGGTCCTCGGGCTGCAGGAGCGTGAGCGTCGTCGTCGTCGCCCCGGAGTCGAGCTGGTCACGGCGGATGCGCAGCCGGAACGGCGCCCGGTGGACGTAGGTGACCCTCCTGCGCTGGCGCAGCGGCCGCCCGCCGAGGACGACCTCCGGGTCCAGCGGGTCGTCGCACCACTGCTCCTGCGTGCTGGTGAAGCCGCCGGCCTCCGGTGTGACCTCGTAGGGCGGCACCTCGGGGTGGTCGGCGGCGCCGGTGTCCCCGTGCACGAACGGCAGCCGGGCGACGTCCAGCAGCAGGTCGGCGACGACCGCCGCCGGCGCGGAGGTGCGGCGGGGGACGAGCCAGCGGGAGAGGAACCGGCGGTCCGCGGCCTCGGGCAGGTCGAGGGGGACGTCGGCCGGCTCCCGCGGTGCGAGCTCCACCACGCCCCGCCGCTCGCGGACGCCCGAGGCCGGCGGGTCGACGACCAGCTCCTGCCCGTCCCGCCGCAGCGTCCAGGTGCATCCCAGCAGCCGGACCTGCAGCCAGCCGCCCGGGCGCAGCTCCGCGGAGAGGGCTACCGGGTGCCAGGCGTGCGCGAGGGAGGGGTCGAGGTTGCCGAAGACCGGCCCGGCCGGCTCGGGAGCGGGTGGTGCCGGCTCGGGGCGCGGCGGCTGCGCCGGGCGGGCCGGCACGGCGGCCGTGGTCCGCTCCGGCGCGAGCCAGACCCAGCCGTGCCGCTCCTCCACCGCCCACGGGAGCGGCAGGTCGGCGCGCGGCGGTGGGGTGCCCGCCGGCCCGAGGGAGGGCGCCGTGGTGCAGCGGCCGTCGGCGTCGAACCGCCAGCCGTGCCGCGCGCACTCCAGCCGGCCGTCGACGACGGTGGCCGCGGCGAGGGGGACGGCCCGGTGGGGGCACCGGGCGGGGAACGCCGTCACCTCGCCGCCGGGCCGCAGCCGGACGATGACGTACGCCCGCCCGTCGGCGCCCACCGGCACCGGCGTCGTCCCGACCTGGGCGGCGGGGGCGACCGGGAACCAGCCCGTCGGCGAGGCGGCGGAGGAAGCACTGAACAGGGCCATGCGCCATTGCAGGGCCGGCCGGTTCCGACGCGGTTACGGGCGGCGCAACATCGTGCGCCGGTGACGGGTCAGTCCGTCGGGAGAGCTCCCCGTGAGGCGCGGAACAACGAGACCGCGGCGGACCCGGCCAGGACCCCGCCGCCGACGGTCAGGACCAGGCCCGGGCCGGGCGCCCAGCCCGAGAAGCCCACGAGGTTCGCGAGGTGCAGCACCTGCCACAGCGGGAGGGCGAGGGCCACCACGGCCAGGACCGCCGCGTGCACGGCGGCGAGGACCTGGGAGCGGATGATCGCCCCGGCGATGCCGAGCACCGCCGCGTACATGGTCCACAGCCCGGCGCCCCGGACGCCCGAGACGTTGCCCGCGGCGGTGGCCACCCAGGGGAGGAAGGCGCCGAAGAGCACCATGAGCGCGGCGCCGAGCAGACGCCTGCTCCCGGGGCTGCGGCGTCGGTCGCGGCGCCCCGACTGCCGTGCACTCATCGCCATGAGGACAGGACTCTAGGTCCTGCGGCGCCATCCCGACAGCCCGTCAGCGGCGGGTCCGCCCGGTGCTCCATCGACGATCACGACCCCGTTGCAGTTGCCACTCCATTGATTGACCCCACCCGACTGGTCTGGTTCTCTTTCCGCGCGTGTGTGACCTGACGCACACGCTGTGACCTCTGGAGGAGCGGGTGGACGCTACACAGCGCAAGGACTACTGGCGGAGGAATCTCCGCCTGATGAGCGTGCTGCTCGTCATCTGGGCACTGGTGTCGTTCGGCGCGGGGATCCTCTTCGTCGAGCCGCTGAACAGCGTCGAGATCCTCGGCTTCCCCCTCGGCTTCTGGTTCGCCCAGCAGGGGTCCATCGTCACCTTCGTCGTCCTCATCGCCGTCTACGTCTGGCGGATGGACAAGCTCGACGCCGAGTTCGGCATCGACGAGTACGAGGAGGAGGTCCACCACTCATGAGCGACATCCAGGTGTGGACGCTCGTCTTCGTCGTCATCACGTTCGGCATCTACATCTACATCGCCTACGCCAGCCGGGTGTCCACCACGTCCGGCTTCTACGTCGCCGGTGGCGGTATCCCGGCGCCGGCCAACGGCGCCGCGATCGCGGCGGACTGGATGAGCGCCGCGTCGTTCATCTCGATGGCGGGCATCGTCGCGTTCGCCGGGAACGGCTACGCCGGCTCCGTCTACCTGATGGGCTGGACCGGCGGCTACGTGCTGCTGGCCCTCCTGCTGGCGCCCTACCTGCGGAAGTTCGGCAAGTACACGATCCCGGACTTCGTCGGTGACCGGTACTCCGAGACCGCCCGCCTGGTTGCGGTCGTCGCGGCGATCGTCGTCTCGTTCGTCTACGTCGCCGGGCAGATGGCCGGCGTCGGCCTGGTCTTCCAGCGGTTCCTCGGGGTCGGCACCACGGCCGGTGTGGTCATCGGCATGGTGATCGTCTTCTTCTACGCCGTGCTCGGCGGCATGAAGGGGATCACCTGGACGCAGGTCGCCCAGTACTCCGTCCTGATCGTCGCCTACCTCATCCCCGTGGTGGCGATCTCCGTGCAGATCACCGGGAACCCCGTGCCGCAGATCGGGTTCGGCGAGATCCTCGGCGAGCTCGACGGGCTGCAGGAGGACCTCGGCTTCGCCGCGTACACCGAGGCCTTCACGCAGACCACCATGCTGAACATGGTGCTGATCACCGCGGCACTGATGTTCGGGACCGCCGGCCTCCCGCACGTGATCGTCCGCTTCTACACCGCCAAGAGCGTGCGTGCCGCCCGGTACTCGGCGCTGTGGGCGCTGTTCTTCATCGCCCTGCTCTACACCTCGGCCCCGGCGGTGGGCGCGTTCAGCAAGCTGAACTTCATCGACCAGATCGCGGGCACGCCGATCGGCGAGACGCCGGGGTGGTTCAACACCTGGGCCGACGTCGGGCTGATCGAGGTGACCGACGTCGACGGGGACGGGGTCATCGACTACGGCCCCGAGACCGGCGAGCTGGTGATCAACAACGACATCATCGTTCTCGCGACGCCGGAGATCGCCGGTCTGCCGGCGCCGGTGGTCGGGCTGGTGGCGGCCGGCGCGCTGGCCGCGGCGCTGTCCACGGCGTCCGGCCTGCTCCTGGTCATCTCGTCGTCGGTGGCCAACGACGTGTACTACAAGCGGGTCAACCCGCAGGCCACCGAGGCCCGCCAGCTTCTGGTGGGCCGGATCGCGATGGGGGCGGCCATCCTCGTGGCCGGCTACCTGGGCATCAACCCGCCCGGCTTCGTGGCCCAGGTGGTGGCGCTCGCCTTCGGCCTGGCCTGTGCCAGCTTCTTCCCGATCCTCGTGCTCGGGATCTTCTGGAAGAAGACCACGGCAGCCGGAGCGACCGCCGGCCTTGCAGCCGGTCTCGGCACCACCGTCGCGTACATGCTGTGGACGATCGACATCTACGGCAACAGCGACGGCCTGTTCGGCATCCCCGAGACCGGCTTCGGCACGATCGGCATGCTGATCAACTTCGTGGTCACCATCGTGGTGTCGCAGTTCACCACGAAGCCGTCGCCGGTGATGCAGGAGCTGGTGGAGGAGATCCGCTACCCCGGCAAGAGCCGGCTCGTCGCGGCGCACGCCGAAGGCCACCTGGACGAGGTGATCCACGAGGGGAGGCCGGGGGAGCCGCCGCAGGAGCCGCGGTCCCACTGACGAAGGACCGCTCCCGCCGTCGCGTGGCGCGCGTCCCCACACGGGGGCGCGCGCCTCGCGCGTTCAGGCGGACGGCCCAGCGGGCCGCGAAACCGCCGAGGACCACGAGGCCGGCGACGGCGTGCCGGCCGGGCGAGGTCACCGGGATCCCCGCGGTGGTGGCCGGCCTGGCGATCACCGCGTCGGCGTCGTTCGCCCACGACGTCTACGCCTCGGTGATCAAGAAGGGCGACGTCCCGCCGAACGGTGAGGTCGAGGTCGCCCGGATCACCGCCGTCGTCATCGGCGCGGTGGCGATCGGGCTGGGCATCCTGGCGCTGCGCGCCGGGCTGAACATCGCCTTCCTCGTGGCGCTGGCCTTCGCGGTGGCCGCCTCGGCGAACCTGCCGACGATCCTCTACACGCTGTGGCGGGCCGATCATCTGCGTCGGCCTGATCATCTTCTCCCCGGTGGTCTCCGGCGCCGAGACGTCGATGATCCCGACGGTCGACTTCGCCTGGTTCCCGCTGCGCGACCCGGGCCTGGTGTCGATCCCGGCGTCGTTCCTCCTCGGGTACCTGGGCACCGTCCTCACCAAGGAGAAACCGAACGAGGAGAAGTGGGCGGAGCTCGAGGTGCGTGCCTTCACCGGCATCGGCGCCGAGAAGGCCGTCACCCACCAGGAGGCCTCCCTGGCCGCGCAGGCCGGGGTGGGATCGGCGCCGAGGCGCGCGTCCTGTCGGGGCGCGCCTCCTGCGTTCCACGAGTGCACCGAACCGTTCCGGAACCCCAACGGGTGAGGGCGGACCACGGCACCATCAACTGCGGGCTCGGACCGGACGAAGGCGGGGCTACGTCTTCCCAAGGAGCGATTCGTGCACCGAGCAGTTCCGGGGCGCCGGCCGGTCCCCGTGATCACCGCCGCCCTGCTGTCCTTCACTCTCGCCGCGTGCGGTGACGACGGGGCCGCCGAGTCCACCCTCGACTCGCGGGCCACGTGGACCCAGGTGTCCATGCCCGAGTCCTCCCAGGTCGTCGGCCCGCGAGTGGTGTTCACCGCCGCTCTGGGCCGGTCGGGGGACCTGCCCGCGCTGGTCGCCGGTTCGGGTGGGGATCCTGGCGAACCCGCCTCCGCCCGCGCCTGGACCGACGACGGCGGGGACGGCTGGCGCTGGGATGAGCTGCCACTGCCCGACGACCAGGAGAGCGAGACCGCTTTCGCGGTGTCCGACGGGTCGACGACGTGGATCGGCGGCACCAGCTGGCAGGCCGGTCGGCCGGTCAGCCCGTACGTCGTCCGCTCCGACGACCGCCGCACCTGGGCGGACGTCGAACTGCCGGACGACGCGGCCGACCGGGCCCTGCGGCCCGGGGCCGCGGTGGTGGTCGACGGATCGCCGGTCGTGGTGGGGATGGACTCGGACGACCAGCCGGTCGCCCTCTCTCTCGGCGGGGACGCCGGACTGCTGGCCCTGCCCGCAGTCCCCGGGGGCCGCGAGTTCGCCGGGTTCCGCGGTGCGGCCGTCCTCGGCGACACCGTGGTCGCGGTCGCGTCCGCCGAGGAGCCCGGGCAGTCCGGGGAGGCCGTCGTCTACCGCTCCACCGACGGTGGTGCGTCCTGGACGGCCGAGCTCGGACCCGCCGAGGGGCCGGCGGAGCCGACCGGTGTCGTGGCCAGCTCCGGCGGCTTCGTCGTCACCGGATACCTGTGGGGTGGCGACGGGGTCGCCACCCCGGCCGCCTGGTCCTCGTCGGACGGCGCGGCGTGGACGGCCGAGCCGCTGCCGGCGCTCGACGGGGACAGGGACGGTCTCTCCGTCGCGCCCGGGGATCACTCCTGGCTCGACGCCCCGGCCGTCTCCGGGGATCGGGTCGTGGCGCCGATCGTGGTGACGGCGGTGCTCCGGTTCGGCGTGCTGCAGCGCGATCCGGCCGGTACCTGGACCGTTCTCGGCGACTCGCCGGACTGGAAGTTCCCCGGGGCAGGGGCCGAAGCGGCGCTGAACGACGACGGCTCGTTGCTGCTCGCGCAGTCCGGCCGCAACCTCGGCCGGGTGGGTGAGTTGTCCACCGAGGGCCGCTGGCGCAATCAGCTGACCGAGGTGGGCACGCTCGACTACGGCATGCAGTTCACCTCGTTCCTGGACCCGGCCGGCGCACCCGCCCTCATCGGACGCCGTCCGGTGGTGGAGCTGCGCGGGAGCGGTGGCTGGGCGCAGACCGGTCAGCTGGCCAACTACGCGTTCGAGGGCCACGCCCTCGTCGAGCGGCCGTGGGATCCGGCCGAGACGGCCGACCTCTCCGACGTCGCGGCCGCCAGCACGCCCGACGGCGGCTCGGTGCTGCTCGGCGCCCAGGTGTGGGAGGGCGAGGACGGCACGACCGTCGACCTCGTCGGCTGGCACCGCGCCGTGCCGGGTGGCCCGCTGACCCCCGTGGAGGGTCTCGCATCGCCGGAGACGGAGTCGCTGTCCGCGGTCACGTACGCCGACGGCACCTGGGCCGCCCTCGGCACCGTGCGGCGCTCCTTCAGCTCGACCGATCCGGACACGGCCGCGGTCTGGACCTCGAGCGACGGCGTGACCTGGAGCCGGGCGGACGGCCCGTTCGCCGCGACGGGGCCGGGCGCCGAGAGCTGGGCGGCCGGTGCCTGCGCGCTGCCCGATGGCGATCTGCTCGTGGTCGGGGAGTACAACGAGGGCGCACAGGACCGGCCGGTGGCGTGGAAGCGCACCGGCGGGCACTGGGAGCGTCTCGACGGCACGGCGTTCGGCTCGGAGTTCGGCTCGCTGAGCTCTTGCTCCACCGACGGTGACACCACGATCGTCCAGGGCACCAGTGGGAACCGGGCGACCGTGTGGCGCACCACGGACGGTGTCGTCTTCGAGGCCAGCACGCTCGGGGAGCGGGGAGAGTCCTTCGGGACCATCCGTGTGATCGACGGCGGCTACGCAGCTGCCGGCACCCGGGTCGCACGCGGGCAGCAGGGCGCCGTCGTCTGGCTCTCCGCGGACGCGAAGCGCTGGCGCGCGATCCCCGTGCCGTCCGTCCGGGTCCTCACCGGAGCCGACGTGATGGCCGACGGCGACGGCGGGCTGCTGGTCGCCACCACCTCGGGTGCCTCGCCGGAGGTGTGGGCGCTGGGCAACCCCGGCGAGCTGTTCGAGGAGGCCTGACCTCCGGCCGGCGCCGGGGCGCGCGTCCCCGCCCGGGGGCGCGCGCCCTGTGCGTCTCGGGGTCGGTGTCGCGGTGGAGTCGCCGGACCGCGCTGCGGCGCGGCACCCGGTACCCCGAGGCGACACCGGCCGTCGGGACCGCCGCTCAGGCCGCGGCGGCGTGGGCCGGGGCGGTATCCGGCTCCGGCGCCAGGACGGCGTCCACGGTGGTCGCGGCCGCCACGACCTGGACCTGGACGGGGCGGGCGGCGCGGCCGGTGCGTCGGGCGTGGGCGAACCAGCGGGCCGCGAGGCCGCCGAGGACCACGAGGCCGGCGACGGCGTGCTGGCCGGGCGCGGTCACCGCGACGGCGATCGCGGCGAGGTGGACCAGCGAGAGCAGCAGGACCGGGATCGGCAGGCGCGGCAGGCGCAGGTGGGGGTGCACGGCAGGACCTCCTGGAGGGGTGGCCCGCCGGGCCGGCGGCCGCACCCCGGAAGGGCGGGCCGCCGGCACGGCGACGGCGCAGGCGAGGTGGGGCCGGACCTCAGGTGAGCAGGTCCTTGGCCTTCTGCAGCATCGACTGGCCCGGCATCTGCGGCGTCGGGAACAGGCGCGGGTCGCCCGGCGGCAGCTGCGGGGCGTCGGCGGCGGCCTCGATCGGCCGGGCGGTGAACTCGCCGCGGCCGTCCGGGGTCGGGCCGTGGGCCCAGCGACCGGCGGCCGCCTCGGGGCCGTCGGAGGCGAGGATGAAGGCGAAACCGGCGTCGCCCGGCTCCTCCTCGATCGGGAAGGCCTCGGGCACCGGGATGCCCTCGAGACCGTCGGCCTTGAGCTCCTCGATGGCGGCGAGCCACTGCATCTGGTGCATGTGGTCACGGGCGATGAGGAACTTCAGGGTCTCCTTGACGCCCGGGTCGTCGGTCATGTTGTAGAGCCGCGCGACCTGCAGCCGCCCCTGCATCTCGGCGGTGGCGTTGTAGTGGAAGTCGGCCATCAGGTTGCCGCTGGCGGTCACGTAGGCGCCGGTCCAGGGGTTGCCCATGCTGTCCATGTAGGACGCGCCGCCGCCGTTGGTGAGCGGGTGCTGCGGGTTGTGCTGGCCGTAGCCCGCCGCCGCCTCCTTGGTGCGGTCCGACGCGTCGGGCTTGAGCGGCATGTGGTCGAGCAGCCGGTCGATCATCGTCACGAGGATCTCGACGTGGGCGAGCTCCTCGGTGCCGATCGAGAGGAGCATGTCCTTGTACTTGCCGGGCAGCCGGCAGTTCCAGCCCTGCAGCAGGTACTGGGTGGCGACCGTCATCTCGCCCCACTGACCGCCGAGGACCTCCTGGAGCTTGCGCGCGAAGTCCGGGTCCGGGCCGTCGGGCTTGGCCTCGTACTGCAGCGCCTGGGTGTGCGTGAACACGGTGTCTCCTCTGCGTCTGTCGCTGTCCCGCGATCGCGGTGACACAGGGGATCTGCCCGCGCCGGGTGGCCCACCGGTGCCGACCGGTGGCCCGCCGGTGCCAACCTCCGCTCAGCGGTCGGGGAGCTGGACGGTGAGCGTGAAGTCGCCCCCGTGCTCGGCCCAGAGCAACCGGCCGCCCAGCTCCCGGGTCTGCCGCTGCACCGACCAGAGCCCCAGGCCGGTGAGGTCCGTCGGGGGGCGGGTCGTGCGCAGGTGCTGGACCACCCGGTTGACGGGGACGCCGGGCTGGGTGAGCGCCAGGTCCACCCAGCCGCGTCTCGGCTCCACCCGGAGCCGAACCGGCGCGCCACGCCCGTGGCGGTGGGCGTTCTCGAAGAGGTTGATCAGGATGCGCTGCACGCGGGCGTCGGCGACCCCGATGTCGGTGGCCTCCTCGCTCATCTCCAGGGTCAGCTGCGACCGGGGCAGCCCGGAGGCCGCCAGCGAGGCCTGGACCACCTCGCCGAGACGGCGGGTGCCCGCGGAGCGGCGCAGCGCCCCTCCGGTCGCGTCGGCCGTCCGCAGCATCGAGGACAGGTGCGCGGTCTGGGCCCGGGCGAGCTCGAGCAGTTCGGCGGCGTGGCCGGGGGCGCGGTCCAGCGAGCCCAGCACCGCTTCCAGGGAGGCCAGCGGGCTGCGCATGTCGTGGCAGAGCGCCCGGACGACGGCGTCCTCGGGGCTGGGTGCGTCCTCGGCGGCTCTCGCCCGGCGCGGGCGCGGGAGATGCGCCCGCAGCACGCGGGCGAGATCGTTGAGCAGTCCGCGGCTACACGTCGACGCCTGCGTGTCGGCAGCCAGGGTCACGGGCACCTCCTCGGGGGTCCGGCCAGGGAGCGCCGGGAGACGCACCGACCGTCAGGAGCGATGTGGGCGAGACCGACGACGCGACCGCTGCTGACCGCAGGCCGCCGGTGGACGTGGTCGTCGTCGACGACCACCCGCTGTTCACGCGTGGGTTGAGCCTGCTGCTGCCCGGGCTCAGCGAGGGCCGGGTCCGGGTCGTGGGGACGACGGACGACGCGTCGGCCGCCGCGGCGCTGGTGCGCCGGCACCACGCCGACGTCGCGATCGTCGACCTGCACATGCCGCCGCCCGGGGGCACCAGGGCGATCGCGGCGATCCGGCGCGCCGATCCGCTGGTGCGGGTCGTGGCGCTGTCGGGGCTGGCCGAGGCGGACGCGGCGATCGAGGCGCTGCGGGCGGGCGCGGCGGGCTTCCTGCCCAAGACCGCGGACCCGGAGGCGCTGGTGCGGCCGCTGCTCGCCGTCCTGGACGGGTGGTCGGTGCTGCCGGAGGCGGTGCTGCGCCAGTTGCTGGACGACGCGACCCCGACCGGGAGGCAGAGCATCGCCGACCAGCTGACCGCCGACGAGCGGCGGCTGTGGCGGCTGATCGCCGACGGCACCAGCACGGTGGACATCGCTACGACGCTGCACGTCTCGGAGCGGACGACGAAGCGGCTGGTCGCGCACCTGCTGCGCCGGCTGGACGTCGCGACCCGGGTGGAGGCGGCCGCGCTGGCCGGCCGCGTCGGCCTGGGCAAGGAGACCGGTGGCCTGGGCAAGGAGACCGGCGGCCTGGGCCGACCGGCCGGTGGCCTCGCGGGGTGAGCTGTCCGAGACGACATCGTTCCGCCAGCTACCCGGCGCCGTGATCGACAAGCGCGGGAAAGGAAAGGTTCACCTCACCTCCGCGCGGGCGCCGTCCGGTCGCCGTCGGGCACGCGCGGCGGCGGGTCAGCGCTCCGGCGGGAGGAGGGCGCCGGCCCAGGGCTCGGAGGCGGCGAGCGCGAAGGCGGCGGCGTCGCCGGCGGCCATGTCCACGGCGGCGTAGCCGCCGCTGCCGGCGCCCACGCAGGCGGTGACCGTGGCCAGCCCGGCCCGCCGCTGGAACGGCGACTGCCGGACCTGCCAGCCGACGACGGCGCGCTGCTCGAGGACGACCTGCTCGCGCACCACCCAGCCGCGCCGGACACTGAACGACCGGGGCCCGACCGCGTGCCCGAGCGCGGCGTAGAGCCCCCGGGCGATCGGCACGCCCAGGACGGTGAGCACGACGCCGGCCACCAGGAGGTCCCAGCGCCCGACCGTGGCCAGGAGCACCACCCCGGCGGCGGTGACCACCAGCCCGATCCCCAGCGCCCGCACCATGCGGCGGCGGAGCGCCCCCGTGGGATGGCGCCGGAGGGGGCCGGGGTCGGCGACGAGGCGACGGGTCAGCGACCAGGCCTCGTCCCGGGGCCCGAGCGGGAGCAGCTGCCCTCGCCGCTCGACGGCGCCCAGGCCGGTGACCAGCGCGCTGGCCCGCGCCGCGCCGACCAGGCGCATGCCGAGGCCCTCCGAGACGGTCACGCCCCGGACGCGGTCGATCTCCAGCTCGGTGTGCCGGCGGGTGAGCAGGCCGCGCACGGCGACCAGCGAACCGCCGCGCCGGGTGAGCCGGAACCCCCAGTTGACGACGGCGGCACCCACGACCGAGCCGGCGACGACGAGCAGCAGTGCTCCCACGGCGACGGCGGCGAGCACCCAGCCCGCCGGGAACTCGACGTCGGGGACCCGGTCGAGAAGGTCGTCGGGCAGCTCGTCGCCGAGCCGGAAGAGGGCCGCGATGCCGGCCAGCGGCAGCGCGAGGTAGCTGCCGACGAGGGGGGCGTAGAGCAGCCAGCGGTTGCTCCAGCGGGAGAGCTCCTCCTCCGCCGGTGCGGCGCCCCCGGCCGCCTCGGGAGCCGGCTCGGGGGCGCGCCGGTGGGTGAGGACGGCGACGCGGAGGCGGTCGCCCTCGGCGGGCGGGACGCCGTCGATGACCAGTTCCTCGTCCTCACCGGCCGCGCCCGCGGCGGCGTCGATGCGGACCCGGACAAGGCCGAGGACCCGGTGGAGCAGCGGCGCCTCGACCTCGACGCCGCGGATGCGGTCGTTGGGCACGGTGCGCACCGAGCGGGTCAGCAGCCCGCGGGTGACGACCACCGCGGCCGGCCCGTCGGCGTAGCCGAACCGCCACCAGGAGACGGCCGCCATGGCCAGGGAGAACAGGGTGATCGCGACGACGAGCGCGACGATCGTCGCCGTCCCGCCGCCGAAACCGGTCGCGGCCGCAATCGGGATGAGGACGGGGACGAACTGCCGGGCCTGCCGGAAGGTGAGGGTGTGCACCAGCACCACCCGGAACGACGTGCGGCGCGCCGCCGGGGGAGCGGCGATGGGCGGGGGCGCGGTCACGTCGCCTGGTCGCGGACCAGCTCGGCGCGGTGGGCGAGGTCGCCGGCCACGCGCTGGGCGACGTCGTGGTCGAGGTGCGCGATGTGCACGGTTCCCTGGCTGGAGGCGGTGAGGACCGCGACGGAGGCCAGGCCGAACATCTGCTGCAGCACGCCGCGGGTGACGTCGACGGTCTGGATGCGGGAGATCGGCACGAGGGTCCAGGTCTGGGTCAGCCACCCCGTGCGCGTGTAGGCGGCCTCGGCGGTGATCTCCCAGCGGTAGATCCGGTGCCTGACCCAGGGGCGGATGCCGATCGCGACGACGGCGTAGGCCAGGCCGGCCAGCGGCAGCAGCCAGCGCAGCACCGGGATCGGCCCGCCGACGTCGGCCGGGACGAACAGCAGGAAGGCCCCGATGGCCAGCCACAGGAACACGGTGCTGATCACGCTCTCGGTGACCCACAGACCGATTGCCGACCGGGACAGCGACCAGGCGGGCTCGCGCACGGGCGACGGGACGGCGGTCATCGGCCGGGGCAGCGGGTCGGGGGCATCGACGTCATCCTGCCAGCGCAGTCCGACGCGGTGGCCACGTCAGGGGACTTCCCGAGTTCGGCCGTCGGCGGACGCCAGCGGAGGAGGGTGCACGACAGGTGATCAGTATCGGTGAGACGGCGCCGTGGTCCAGACCGTCACGGTCAACGCCGCCGACCCGGTCACCAGCGCCAGCTACAGCCACGACGGCTCGGGCAACCAGACCGAGGGCACCGGCTACGGCATCGGGCAGGCCACGTACAGCGGTGCGGAGCAGATGGTCACCCGCCAGCCCGCCAGCCCGCCAGCCCGCCAGCCCGCCAGCCCGCCAGCCCGCCAGCCCGCCAGCCCGCCACGACGACCGACAGCTACACCTACGCCGGCACCGACCAGACCGAGCTGATCACCGAGCAGCCCACCGGGGGGTGCGCCGCTGCAGACCTACGTCTACAGCCGCCCCGACAGCAACGGCCAATCTCGAGACGCCGGGCTTGACTGGTTCGAATGGGATGGCTGAAACGACGACGTGGGATTGCGCTCGGTCGTACGGCTTCCACATGCTCACTACTGTGTCGCTGATACGTGCAACGTTTGCATCGGGCGGCACTCTAGCCGTAGTGGCGGCCGGACATATCGGCACTACCGTGAGTGCGATTCGATCGTGTGATTGATCATCGGAGGAAGGAAGAGATGAGCGGGTTGTCCAAAGCGCTACTCGTTCTCAGCTGTCTTCTTGCCATCGGTTCGGCTGTGAGCCTCCTGCTGGCCGAGTCGACAGGAGCTCGCGTGGCTGCGGCTGTTTCATCAGCGGCTTGGGTTGCGCTTGCCTTCCTGATACTCACTCGTCCCGGATTCGCCGATAAGCGGTAATAGCGCGTGCAGGGCATGGACTTCCGGCGGCGCCAGCTTGCAGATGTACGGCTACGGCCGCACGGGAGACACCGGCCTCCCGCTGGTCGAGTCCTACGCCAGTGGCAGCAACGCCAACCACTACGTCTACGACCCGCAGGGCACCCCGCTGGCGCTGCTGGCGTACACCGGACAGACGCACTACCTGGCCCTGGACGGCCTCGGCTCGGCCGTCGGAATGATCAATCAGTCCGCCACTCACACGGCCGCCTACAGTCATGACCCCTACGGCCAGGTCACCGCCAACAGCCCCACCGGCGGTGGGGCCCACAACGTCAACATCTACCGCTTCATCCAGCAGGACAGCCTGGAAACCCTCGCCGACCCCACCCGCGCCAACCGCTACGAGTACGCCGCCGGCAACCCCGTCAATTACGTTGATCCGGTCGGGCGAGACCGGTGTTACTACTCCGGCGCATACGGACGAACTTACTGCATTGAACGCCCGTCGCCGTCGCAGCAGATGACTCCTTTCGAGGCGGCATGCACTCTCGTTACCCTCGGCGCTGGCTTCAGTGCAATTGGACTCGGATACAGAGCGCTCGCTGCTGGTGCTCGACAACTCGTCAGTCAGCGGTCCGCTCTGGCGGGCGCCGGAGCAGGTAGCTTCAGTGTCGGATGCACGTTCTAAGGGGAGTGGCTAGTGAATGTGAGTGCTTCGTGAGATGGGGCGAAGGTTGGGGAGCGAAACCCGCCGGTGCTGGGCTGTTGGTCGCAATCTCGATCCTTCTCGCCACGGGTGCAGTAGTCGCGTTCGTGAGGGGAGGTCTAGCCGTAGGCGTCATCCTGACGATTATGAGCCTCCCTTATGTGATGCTCGCCTTGCGCCAGCGCGCTAGGACATCGTCGCGTGATGAGGGTCAAGGCGGCACGTGAGTCGATATTCTGCTGCCGCCCGCTCACGTCTCGACGCTCTCTCCTTGTATGGCGGCTGCCGTAGGGCAGCGGCTGCAGAGAGTCGCCCTTCGCTCAGCGTGACGACGAAGGGGTACGGCTACGACGGCTCGGGCAATCGGACGGATGCACGGGTGGCACGCAACTGACGTACAACGGCAGCCAGCAGATGACCGGCCGCCTCAGCACGGGCGGGTACGACGGCCAACTGTCCACCTACACCTACACCTACACCTACGCGGGCTCCGATCAGCGAGAGCTCATCTCCCAGCAGCTGTCCAGCGGGAGCACGTACGGCTACACCTACAGGCGCACGGACCGGAACGATCAGCCGCTGCTGGAGGCGATCAGCAACTCCCACGGGCAGAGCTATCTGGTGCACGACGACGCCGGCACCCCGCTGGCCTTGAAGGCGCACACGGGCAATTACGTGTACGACGTGCTGGACGGCCTCGGCTCCCCGATCGGGTTGATCAACAGTCGCGGGGTGCTGGCCTCCAGTTACTCCTACGACCCGTACGGGCAGGTGACCGAGGCCAACCTCACCGGCAACGCGGTGACGGCGCTCAACCCGTACCGCTTCGCCGGCGGGATGTACGACCGGGCGGCGCCCGCCTTCGTCACGTTCCGGATGCGCTGGTACGACACCGCTACCGGGCGCTTCACCCAGCAGGACAGCATCGAAACCCTCGCCGACCCGAGCCGGTCGAATCGTTACAAGTACGCAAACGGCAACCCGGTGATGCTGCTCTTGTCGAGCTCGAGATTTCGACGATTCCCGAGGCGCAGGCGAATCGCTCTAAGCATCGCAGTGGCGAGTATCGGCGTCGCCTCCGGTATCGCCTTCTTGGCGAGTTCCGCTTAGCCGCGTAGCCAAGACTCATACCCCAGGCGTGGGCCGCTCCATTGGATGCCCGCGCCGCCGATCGTCCCCGCCTGCGCGGCCGCTCCCCGCTCCCCGGTCGTCGGCGCCGTCGCCTCCGCGGTGATCACAACGGCCTGGGCGCCCTGGCGGCGCCCAGCGCGGCGCCTCCCGCCCACGACCGCCATCGTGCCCACGGTGCCCACGTTTCCCGGCGACGGCGCGGTGGCCTTCGGTCGCACGTGGTCATGACGTCGGAGGCGCGGAAGCCGGGCCCGCCACCGGTTCCCCGCCGCCCCGTCGCGGGCGGCTCTCGCACCGCCGGTCGGGCCCGTGGCCGTGTGCCACCATGGCGGGCGTGATGCCGCAGCAGGTGCCGACCGTGCCCGCCTCCGAGCTGCCCGAGGACGCCGTGGTCCTCGACGTCCGGGAGGACGACGAGTGGGTGCACGGCCACATCGAGGGCGCCACGCACATCCCGATGGGCGACGTCCCGGCGAGGCTCGACGAGCTGCCCGAGGGTGACCCGCTCTACGTCACCTGCCGCGGCGGTGGGCGCTCGGCGCGGGTCGCCGCGTGGCTGAACGCCAACGGCTTCGACGCGGTGAACGTCGGCGGCGGCATGGGCGAGTGGCAGGCCGCCGGAAAGCCCATGGTGAGCGAGACCGGCGAAGAGCCCTTCGTGCGCTGATCGGCACCCGGCGGTTCGTGTACCAACGCCGGGGAGGGGTCAGCGCCAGGCGGCCGCGGTCTCCTCGTCGTAGTAGCGGGTGAAGCCGCACATCCATGCGATCGGCTCCTCCAGCGGCGCGCCGTCCCAGCGGGATTCGCCGCTCACCAGCAGCCGCGACCCGGTCCCGTAGACCGGCCCGTCCACCGAGGACGACGCTCCGTCGGTAGCAGGCGGCGGGAGATCGACGGTCACCGTCGCGCCGTCACCGCCGAAGAACCACTCCTGCACGGCGAACGTCACCCCGACCAGCGCCGGGCCCGGAGTGTCGGACCGATCCGTCACGCTCGGCCCGATCCCGAGCACCACGCCGTCGAAGGCGAAGTCCCTGTCCCGCACCGCGTCGGGGCTGTACGCCACGGCGCACGAGGCGGCCGCGCCGTCGGCCAGCGGACCGGTCCGGTCGGCGGTCGGGTTCTCCGGCAGCGGCGCCATAGAGCTTCCCGCCAGCGGGTCGGCCGGACCGGTGCCGCCCGGCAGCTCCGGGGCGTCCGGCTGCGGCTCCTCCGCCACCACCATGGGCGCCGGCTCCGCGCCGTCGAACGGCTGCACGAACGTGACGACACCTCCGACGGCCACCGCGACCCCGGCCGCCACGGCCAGCGCCGCCCCGGCCGTCCGCCGGCGCCGCGCCCGTCGCCCGGCCCGCAGCAGCTCGGACGTCGGCGCGGGGCCCACCGGCACGCGGTCGGCCAGCTCGCCCAGCAGCGTCGAGGTCTCCCGATCGGTCACGATGCCCTCCCGCCGCGCAGCTCGGAGACGTCCAGGTCGGTCGAGAGCTGGGCGAGGGCGCGGGAGAGCCGGCTCTTCACCGTGCCGGGTGCGATCCGCAGCGCCTCGGCGATCTGCTGCTCGCCCAGGTGCGCGTAGTACCGGAGCACGACCACCTCCCGGTGGGCCGCGCTCAGCCGGCGCAGCGCCCGGCGGACGGCGTCGGCGTCGTCCACCTGGCCGGTGACGTCGTCGGACGCGAACTCAGGCAGCTGCTCGGTGGGTCGCTCCCGCCACCAGCGCCGGCGGTGGCTGTCGTGGTGGCAGTTCACCAGCACCCGGTAGACGTAGGCGTCCCGGTTGCCGGCGCGGCTGACCTTCTCCCAGGCGACGTAGCAGCGCACCAGCGCCGTCTGCACCAGGTCCTCGGCCTCGGGCCGGGCGCAACCGAGCAGCACGGCGGAGCGGACGAGCACCGGCCAGCGCTCGTCCACGAACCGCGTGAACTCCTCGTCCCGATCCACTCACCCTCCCGCCGACCCGCCTCTCGTCGGACGACGGGTCGGCGGCGGGTCGAGGTTCCACCGTGATCATCGGCGGATGGCTGCCCGACACGCCGGTGCGGGCAGTTACCCGCCGATGATCAACGGGGGGAGCGGGTCAGCTCTTCAGCTCGTACTCGGCGAAGCGGCTGCGCAGGTCCTTCTTGGAGAACTTGCCGACGCTGGTCTTGGGCACCTCGTCGATGAACTCGACCGCCTCGGGCATCCACCACTTGGCCACCAGGGGCTTGAGGTGCTCGAGGATCTCCTCCTCGGAGGCCTCCTCGCCCTCGTTCAGGACGACGCAGGCCAGCGGGCGCTCGTCCCACTTCGGGTGCGGGATGCCGACGACGGCGGCCTCCTTCACCTTCGGGTGGCTCATGATCGCGTTCTCCAGGTCGACCGAGCTGATCCACTCGCCGCCGGACTTGATCAGGTCCTTGGTGCGGTCGGCGATGCGGATGGAGCCGAACTCGTCCATCGCGGCGACGTCGCCGGTCTTCATCCAGCCGTCCGCGGTCGTGAGCTCCACCCCGGCGTCGGGGTTGTAGTAGTCCTGCGCGCACCACGGCCCGCGCACCTGCAGCTCGCCGGTGGCCTTGTCGTCCCACGGCTGCGGCTCGAGGGTGTCGGAGTCGACGATCCGCGCCTCCACGCCGAGGAACGGGATGCCCGCGCGCGCCCGCTGGGTCGCCTTGGTCTCCTCGTCGGCGTCCTGGTAGCGCGGCGGCAGGATGCCGGACGACGCCACCGGGTGGGTCTCGGTCATGCCCCAGGCCTGCAGGATCGGGATGCCGACCTGCTCGCGGTAGGCCTCGCTCAGCGCCTTCGGGACGGCGGAGCCGCCGCAGCCGATGTCGCGCAGCTTGTGCGGCTTGCCGGCCAGGTGGGGGAGCACGCCCTGCCAGATGGTCGGGACGCCGGCGGTGAACGTGACGCCTTCGTCGACGATCAGCTTGGCCAGCGCCTCGGGCTGCATCAGCGCGCCGGGCATGACCAGCGAGGCGCCGGCGGCCGGTGCGGCCTGCGCGATGCCCCAGGCGTTCGCGTGGAACATCGGCACGACCGGCATGGCGACGTCGCGGATGCCGAGCCCGAATGCATTGGGCATCAGGACGCCCATCGTGTGCAGGAACGTCGAGCGGTGCGAGTAGACGACGCCCTTGGGGTTCCCGGTGGTACCGCTCGTGTAGCACATCGAGGCGGCGGAGTTCTCGTCCGTCACGGAGAACTCGACCGGCTCGGCGTCGGCCAGCAGCGTCTCGTAGTCGAGCACGCGCGAGTCGTCGGGGATCTCGTTGTCGGTGCCGTCGTCCATGACGACGACGTGCCTGACCGTCGTCATCGTGTCGACCAGCGGCCAGAACAGCGGGAGCACCGAGCGGTCGACGAAGACGACCTCGTCCTCGGCGTGGTTGGCGATGTAGGTCAGCTGCTCGGGGAACAGGCGCACGTTGAGCGTGTGCAGCACCCGGCCCGTGCACGGGGCGGCGAAGTACAACTCGAGGTGCCGCTGGCTGTTCCACCCGAACGTGCCGACCCGGCCGTCGGCGCTGATGCCGAGGGTGTCGAGCACGCCGCCCAGCTTGCGGGTGCGCTGCGCCCACTCCGCGTACGTCGCCCGCGTCACCCCGCCGGGGTTGTTGGTGACGATCGTCCCGTCGCCGTAGTGCTGCTCGACGTGCCGGAAGATCGAGTCGATCGTGAGGGGGTAGTCCTGCATCAAGCCGCGCATGTGCGGATCCTGCCAGTGACCACGCTCACGTTCCAGCCCGGGCGCCCGCATCGTCACCGCCGCCGGGCGAGGCGTTCCCGGACCGCGGGGCTGCCCAGCTCCCGCACGGCGTCGGTGCCCACCCAGCGGGCTCCGGCCCCACCCGCCCGGAGCTGCTCGGCGGTCCCGATCGCCAGCCGGTTCAGCCCGGTGCTGCGCTTGCCGATCGCGCGCAGGGCCCAGCTCGCCCCCTTGCGCACCAGGGGTCGCTCGTCGTCCGCACCGGCGGCCAGCGGCGCGAGCAGGGCGGCGAACCGCTCGTCGTCCGTCCGCTTCTCCGCCACGGCCAGGCCCGCCATCAGCGTGAACCCGGCCCGCTTCACCAGCGCCTCGGGCCGCGTCGTCCACTCGACGGCCTTCGTCCAGGCCGGCTCGGCGTACCGGAGGAGGTTCTGGCACACCTGGTCGCAGAGGTCCCAGGAGCCGAACCCGGCGGCCCACCGCTCGAACTGCGCGTCGTCGACGAGCGCCGGGTCGTCCACGAGGGAGGCGAGGATGCGCGCCTCGTGGACGCCGCTGTCCCACAGCCCGGCGGCGAGGTCGTGGTCGCGGCCGAGCTCCTTCGCCACGGCGCGAAGCTCGCCCACCGTCACCCCGTAGGCCTGGTCGGTCGGGATGCCGTACCGGGCCATGCCCGGCAGCCGCGTGGGATCGGCGAGCGCGCGCAGCCGGGCCAGCGCCCGGTCGACGGTCATGTCAGGGGGTCAGGACGATCGGCAGGGTGTCGAGCCCGCGGATGACGAACTCCGGATGGCGCACCGGCTCCCCGCCCAGCTCGAGCAACGACGCCCGGTCCAGCAGTGCGCCGAAGGTGGCCTGCAGCTCCACCCGGGCCAGCGGGGCGCCGATGCAGAAGTGGATGCCGGCGCCGAAGGAGATGTGCGGGTTGTCGGCGCGGGCGACGTCGAGGGTCTCGGGATCGGCGAAGACGGCGGGGTCGTGGTTGGCCGAGCCCAGCAGCGCGGCGATCTTCTGCCCCTCGGTCACCGTGACGCCGCCGATCTCGACGTCGGCGGTGGCGGTCCGCTCGAACAGCTGCAGCGGCGGGTCGAACCGCATCAGCTCCTCGAGGGCCCCGGGCAGCAGGTCGCGGTCGGCGCGCAGGCGGGCCAGCTGGTCGGGGTGGCGCAGCAGCGCCAGCATCCCGTTGCCGGTGACGTTCACCGTCGCCTCGTGGCCGGCGTTCAGCAGCAGGATGCAGGTGGTGACCAGCTCGTCCTCGGTCAGCTTGTCCCCGTCGGAGTCGCGCACGGTGACGAGGTGGCTGACCAGGTCCTCGCCCGGGTTCCGACGGCGGTCGGCGGCCAGCTTGCGGAGGTAGGCGACGAACTCGTCGGCGGCGCGCTCGGCGTCGTCCTCCCGCTGCCGGGTGCGCTCGTACTCGTACATCTTCACGATCGCGTTCGACCACGGCCGCAGCAGCGGGCGGTCGGCCTCGGGCACGCCCAGCAGCTCGGCGATGACGGCGACCGGCAGCTGCTCGGCCATGCCGGTCAGCAGGTCGACCGGCTGCGACCCGCCCGACCGCTCGACCAGCTCGTCGGCCAGGCGCCCGGCGAGCTCCTCGACCCAGGGCCGCAGCCGCTCCACGTGCCCGCGGGCGAAGGCACTGGTGATCAGCCGCCGCAGGCGGGTGTGGTGCGGCGGCTCCATCTCGAGGATGGCGTTGCGGTGGATCAGGTTGAAGCTCGCGAACCGGTCGCCGGGCTCCTTGTCGGTCCAGAGGCGGCCCAGCCGGCGGTCGCGCAGCACGGCGTTCGCCTCGGCGTGGGTGAACGCCAGCCACAGCCCCAGGCCCTCGTGCCACTGCACCGGCGCCTGCGCCCGGGCCTCGGCGAAGGCCGGGTACGGGTCGGCGACGACGGCGGGGTCGGTGAGGTCGAGCGGTGCAGCGGTCACGCCGGCGAGCCTAGGAAGCGCGCCGGCGCCGTCGGTCACCGGCGCTCCCCCTGCCGAGTCATGCGAACTCGTGGCGATCAGCGGCTGATGGCCACGAGTTCGTAGAAGTCGCCGCCCCGGGCGGCGCCGGGGAACCTGCAGCCCCCGCCCGGCCCCCGCCTACGCTGCTTCCATGGCTTCCCGCAAGCGCTCCTCCGCCCCCGTCGCCGTCGCCGAGGACGGCGTCAACCCGAAGGCCCCCTGCTCCTGCGGGTCGGGCCGCCGCTACAAGCACTGCCACGGCTCCGGGTACGCGCCGGTCGTCACGCGACCGTTCGAGGGGCTGCCCGGCGAGGCCGACTGGGTCGCCCTGCGGGAGCTGGTGCCGGCGGCGACGGCGAAGCTCAAGGCCGCCGACGGCCGCGACATCACGCTGGCCAGCGTCCTGCCCGGCGGCGCCCCCGCGCTGGTGCGCGCCAACGGCGAGATCCTCGTCGGCGCCCAGCTGCCGACGTCGTCGGACGACGTGAGCCGCGACCTCGGCACCGCCGTGGCCGCCGCTCTGGAGGCGCCCGCCGGCGCCCCGGTCGACCCGGGCCCCATCGGTGGCGCGGGCTCGGCCGGCCCGCGACTGCAGGAGGTCCTCGACCTGTCGGCGCCGCTCGAGGTGACCGTGCACGACACCTTCGACTTCTGGCTGGAGGGCACCGAGCCGGGGGCGGCCGCACGGGCCGGCCTGCAGCAGGCCAACGAGGCGATCCTGCCCACCGTCCGGCTCGAGGGACTGGAGGCCGCGTACTGGGTGCGCCCGGGCAACGAGCGGGCCCACCTGCGCTGGGTGCGGCCGGAGAAGGAGGAGCAGCTGCTCGACGCGCTGGCCCGCCTGTCGGCGGCCGAGCAGATCCTCCTGGGGGAGGGCACCCGGTACGCCGGCGCCTTCCGCGCCCACGGCCTCGTCGTCCCGGTGTGGGACCTCCCGGCCGACACCCCGGCCGAGGACTGGGTGGGCCCGGCCACCGAGTTCCAGGCCCGCCTGGAGGAGGCCCTGGCGCAGACGGCTCCGCTGACCGCCGACGAGCGGCGCGCCCGCGCAGGGCTGCTCTCCCGCCAGATCACCCTGCGCTGACCGGTGGGCGTCACCGGTCCCGGTGGCGCCCACCGACCGGCCCGGGCGCGCGGACGCCCGGGCCGGACCCGACCGCCCCTCGCCCGTCGACGTCCGGGGCCCGGGCCGGGGCGCATGCCGCGCCCGTCCCCGGGTATGCCGGGCGGCATGGAGGATTCCCGCCGGCCCTCGGGAATCGGTGACCGGACGCCACGGCCCGCCCCCGACACGACGGCCGCGGCCGCGTTCGCCCCTCCGCCCGGCTCCGGCCGGAGCGTGCTGACGTTCGTCTCGGCGCTCGTGCTGGTGGTCTGCGGGGTGGCCGGCGTGCTGTCGTTCTTCACCGAGATCCCCGCCGGCTACGGCGTGCTGCTGCTGGCGGTGGCCGCGGCCGCCGCCGTCGTCCTGACCGTGCTCCTCCGGCGGGCCCCGCGCGGCGACCGAGGCGGCTGACGACGTCCGCACCGGACGGCGCTGACACGTCCGGGTGATCCCGCCGTTGGCACCTCGCGCGTGACCGGGACATGGCCGGGGCGTTACCCGACCGTGACGTGTGGGCCTCTTGACGGCTCCTGTTGTGAACGTTCACATTGGGACTCCCGCAGATGTGGGGTCTGGACGCCGAGGCTCGGCGGCAGACGCTTCGACGAGGAGGCCAATGTGAGCAATCGGCTCGGCTTGACCGCACTGGGCGCCACTCTGGCGCTCACCCTGGCGGCGTGCGGCGGCGAGGGCGCCGGCGGAAGCTCGAGCGCCGGCGACGAGAACGCCAGCGCCGAGGACATGCTGGTCGGTGTCTCGATGCCGACCCAGACCTCCGAGCGCTGGATCGCCGACGGCGAGGCCGTCGAGTCGCAGCTGGAGGCCCTGGACTACCAGGTCGAACTGGCGTACGCGAACGACGACATCCCCACCCAGGCGCAGCAGATCGACCAGATGATCACCCAGGGCGCCGACGCGCTGATCATCGCCGCCATCGACGGGACCGCGCTCAGCAGCCAGCTCGACGCCGCGGCCGCCGCCGGTATCCCGGTCATCTCCTACGACCGGCTGATCCGCGACAGCGAGAACGTCGACTTCTACGTCAGCTTCGACAACTTCGAGGTCGGCGTCGCGCAGGCCAACGCCCTGCTGACCGGGCTCGGCATCCTCGACCGCGAGGGCGAGGAGACCGACGTCACGGGTCCGTTCAACGTCGAGCTGTTCGCCGGTTCGCTGGACGACAACAACGCGACCTTCTTCTGGGAAGGCGCCATGTCGGTGCTGCAGCCCTACATCGACAACGGCACCCTGGTCGTGAAGTCGGGCCAGACCAGCATCGAGCAGGCCGCGATCCTGCGCTGGCAGCAGGAGACCGCCCAGCGGCGGATGGAGGACCTGCTGACCTCCGCCTACAACGACGGCTCGGTCGTCGACGGTGTCCTGTCGCCCTACGACGGCCTGTCCCGCGGCATCATCACCGCGCTGGCCAACGCCGGGTACGGCACCGACGCCAAGCCGATGCCGGTCATCACCGGTCAGGACGCCGAGATCGCCTCGGTGAAGCTGATCGCCGAGGGCACGCAGGGCTCGACGATCTTCAAGGACACCCGGCAGCTGGCCGAGCAGGCCGTCGTCGCCGCCGAGGCGTTCCTCGAGGGTGAGACGCCGGAGGCCAACGACACCACCACGTACGACAACGGCGTGAAGGTGGTCCCGTCCTACCTGCTGCCCGTCGAGACGGTCTTCGCCGACAACATCCAGCAGACCCTGATCGACACCGAGTACTACACCCAGGCAGAGGTCGACGCCGGCCAGGCCGACTGACCTGCCCTCCCGCTCCGGGCCCGGCGGCCTGCCGACGGCGCCGCCGGGCCCGGCTCGGGAACCCCAGCACCACCGCACCACCGCTCAGCACGAGCGCCGCACCACCAGAGGGCGCGCCGGCCGGCTGCCCCACCGCGCCGGCCGGCGCCGGCCCCTGGATCCACACATCCGCCGCACGCGATGACACGGACGAGGACGACGGAGTCCATGGACGACAACATCCTGGAGATGCGCTCCATCACCAAGACCTTCCCCGGCGTGAAGGCGCTGGAGAACGTCAACCTGGCCGTCCGCCGCGGCGAGATCCACGCGATCTGCGGTGAGAACGGCGCCGGCAAGTCCACGCTGATGAAGGTGCTCTCCGGCGTCTACCCGGCCGGGGAGTACGACGGCGAGATCGTCTTCGACGGCACGCCGGTCTCCTTCTCGGGGATCCGCGACAGCGAGCACGCCGGGATCGCGATCATCCACCAGGAGCTCGCGCTCGTCCCCTACCTCTCGATCGCCGAGAACATCTTCCTGGGCAACGAGCGCCGCGGCCGCAGCGGGCTGATCGACTGGAACAGGGCGCACGCCGAGGCCGCCCGGCTGCTCGACTCCGTCGGGCTCCGCGAGAACCCGGAGACCCCGGTCGGCCAGCTGGGCGTCGGGAAGCAGCAGCTGGTCGAGATCGCCAAGGCGCTGTCCAAGGACGTCAAGCTGCTCATCCTCGACGAGCCGACGGCCGCGCTGAACGACAACGACTCCGCCCACCTGCTCGGCCTGCTGCGCGACCTCAGGGAGCGCGGGATCACGTCGATCATGATCTCGCACAAGCTCAACGAGATCACCGCCATCGCCGACCAGGTCACCGTGATCCGTGACGGCAAGACGGTGGAGACGCTCGACCTCGATGCCGGTGAGGTCACCCAGGACCGGATCATCCGCGGCATGGTCGGCCGCGACCTGGAGAGCTACTACCCCGACCGCGATTCGCATCCCGGCGAGGAGGTCCTGCGCGTCGAGGACTGGTCGGTCAGGCACCCCGTCAACGACCGGCTGGTGGTCGACCAGGCGTCGATCGCCGTGCGGGCCGGCGAGGTGGTCGGCATCGCCGGCCTCATGGGCGCCGGGCGCACCGAGTTCGCGATGAGCATCTTCGGCCGCGCCTGGGGGCGGTACGTCGGCGGCCGGCTCTTCCTGCACGGCAAGGAGATCAAGGCCCGGACCGTGGCCGAGGCGATCGACAACGGGATCGCCTACGCGACCGAGGACCGCAAGCACTACGGCCTCAACCTGATCCAGGACATCCGGCAGAACATCTCGGCCGCCGCCCTGGGCAAGCTGTCGCGCGCCGGCTGGGTGAACGACAACGAGGAGACCAAGGTCGCCGAGGACAGCCGGCGCAGCATGAACATCAAGGCGCCGAGCGTCTCCTCGATCGTCGGCAAGCTGTCGGGCGGCAACCAGCAGAAGGTCGTGCTGTCCAAGTGGCTCTACACCGACCCCGAGGTGCTGATCCTCGACGAGCCGACCCGCGGGATCGACGTCGGGGCGAAGTACGAGATCTACACGATCATCAACCGGCTGGTGGCGGACGGGAAGGCCGTCATCGTCATCTCGTCGGAGCTGCCGGAGCTGCTCGGCATCTGTGACCGCATCTACACGCTGGCCGAAGGCCGGATCACCGGTGAGCTGCCGGTGGCCGAGGCGACCCAGGAGAACCTCATGGCGCTCATGACGAAGAACAAGGAGGCCGCGGCGTGACCAAGACCGTGCCCCAGGAGGAGTCGATCACCCCGGCTCCCGGCGCCGCCGCCCCCGGCACGCGGCCCGACGACGACAAGAACCTCTGGCACAAGCTGACCAGCAACATGCGGCAGAGCGGCATCTACGTCGCCTTCGTCGCGATCGTCCTGCTGTTCACGGTCCTCACCGACGGGACGCTGCTGCGCCCGGGCAACATCACGAACATCATCCTGCAGTACTCCTACATCCTGGTGCTGGCCATCGGCATGGTCATCGTGATCATCGCCGGGCACATCGACCTCTCCGTGGGTTCGGTGGTCGCGCTCACCGGCGCGGTCTCGGCGGTCCTGGTCATCCAGCAGGGCCTGCCCTGGTGGGTGGGCATCGTCGCGGCCCTGGGGGTCGGCATCCTCGTCGGGGCCTGGCACGGCTTCTGGGTGGCCTACGTCGGGATCCCGGCATTCATCGTCACCCTCGCCGGCATGCTGCTGTTCCGCGGCCTGACGCTGCAGGTGCTCGACAACGTCTCCCTGTCGCCCTTCCCGGACCGGTACACCGACGTGGCCACCGGGTTCCTCAACGGGCTGCTCGGCGGCTACGGCTACGACGCGTTCACCCTCCTCATCGGTGCGGTCGCGGTGGGCGGCTACGCGGTCAGCGCCTGGCGCACCCGGGCGGCCCGCGTGCGCTACGACCAGCCGGTCGGGTCCCTCGGGGCGTTCATCGCCAGGATCGCCGTGGTCGCCGCCGTCGTCATGTACTTCGCCTGGCAGCTGGCCCACGCCCGCGGCCTGCCGATCGTGCTGATCATCCTGGCGGTCCTGGTCATCGCCTACGGCATCATCACCAAGCGCACCGTCTTCGGCCGCCAGGTCTACGCCATCGGCGGCAACCTGGCCGCCGCGCAGCTCTCCGGCGTGAAGGTCAAGAAGGTCAACTTCTGGATCTTCGTCAACATGGGCTTCCTGGCCGGGGTCGCCGGGGTCATCTACTCATCGCGGTCCAATGGCGCCCAGCCCGCGGCGGGCAACATGTTCGAGCTCGACGCGATCGCCGCCGCCTTCATCGGCGGTGCGGCCGTCACCGGTGGCGTCGGCACGGTCGTCGGCGCCATGGTCGGCGGACTGATCATGGCGGTCATGAGCAACGGCATGCAGCTGATGGGTGTCGAGCAGCAGATCCAGTCCGTGGTCAAGGGTCTCGTGCTGCTGCTGGCCGTCGCCTTCGACGTCTACAACAAGCGCCGGGCGGGCGCCTCGCGCTGACCCGGCTCCGTCATCGGCCCGCGCCCCTCCGGGTGCGCCATCGACCCCGCCCCCCGGGCGCGGAGGAGGGAGGTTCCGTGGTAGCCGAGACGACGGGATCCCGCGCCCCCGGCCTGGCCGACGTGGCGTCGCGGGCCGGAGTGTCCTACCAGACGGTGTCGCGGGTGATCAACGATCACCCGAGCGTCGCCCCGCCCACCCGGGAACGGGTGCGGCAGGCGATCGCCGAGCTCGGGTACCGGCCGAACCGGGCGGCCCGCGCACTGGTCACCGGATCGAGCCGCACCCTCGGGCTGGTGACCGTCAACATCGCCCAGTACGGCCCCGCGCAGACGATGATCGGCCTGGAGAAGGCGGCCCGGGCGGCCGGGTACGCGCTGTCGGTCACGATCCTCGACGAGGCCACCGCGGAGGCGATGCGGACGGCGGTCGACGACCTGGTCGCCCACGGCGTGGACGCCGTCGTCGCCCTGTCCACCTACGACGACGCCGCCGACGCGGTGAGCCGGCTGTCGCCGCCGGTCCCGCTCGTCGCCGTCCAGGTGGGCGGCGCCGACGACCGGCCGGCGGTGGCGATCGACCAGGAGGCGGGAGCCCGGACGGCGGTCCGGCACCTCCTCGGCCTCGGGCACCGGACGGTGCACCACCTGCCGGGGCCGGCCGACTCGCAGGAGGCCCGCGGCCGCACCGACGGGTGGCGCGCCGAACTGCTCGCCGCGGGCGCGCCGGTGCCCGAGGCGCTGCCGCGCGGCGACTGGACGCCGGCCTCCGGCTACGCGGCGGGCCAGGCGCTCGTGGCGAGATGCCGGGACGGCGAGCCGATCACGGCGGTGTTCTCGGCCAACGACCAGATGAGCCTCGGCCTGCTGGCGGGGCTGCACGACGCCGGCCTGTCCGTGCCCGGTGACGTCAGCGTCGTCGGCTTCGACGACCTGCCCGAGGCTCCCTACTTCGTCCCGCCGCTGACCACGGTGCGGCAGGACTTCGCCGAGCTCGGGCGGCGCGGCGTCGACCTGGTGCTCGGCCGGTTGCGGGGCGAGCGGCCGCACCCCGACCCGGTGCCCCCGAGCCTGGTGATCCGGGCCAGCACCGGGCCGCCGACCGGCATGGCAGGGTGAGGGATGTGAACGTTCACAACGATCGGGCAGGAGGCCGGATGGCCCAGCACGGGGACGCTGCGGATCTGCAGCCCGGCGAGGTGATCACCCTCGGCCGCACGACCCTGGGGATCGAGCTCGGGTCGACCCGGATCAAGGCGGTGCTGATCGGTCCGGACCACGCTCCGCTCGCCGTCGGGAGCCACGACTGGGAGAACCAGTTCGTCGACCGGCTGTGGACGTACTCGCTGGACGCCGTCTGGACCGGGGTGCAGCAGAGCGTCGCGGCCCTGGCCGACGACGTCCGGCGACGCCACGGGGTCGAGCTGGCGGGAGTCGGCGCACTCGGGGTGTCGGCGATGATGCACGGCTACCTGGCGTTCGACGCCGACGGTGCGCTGCTGACGCCGTTCCGCACCTGGCGCAACACGAACACGGGCCGGGCGGCCGAGCGGCTCAGCGCCGAGTTCGGCTGCAACATCCCGCACCGGTGGAGCGTCGCGCACCTCTACCAGGCGATCCTGGACGGCGAGGAGCACGTCGGCCGGATCGACCACCTGACGACCCTGGCCGGCTACGTGCACTGGCAGCTCACCGGGGAGAAGGTCCTCGGCATCGGGGACGCGAGCGGCATGGTCCCTATCGACACCTCCACCGTCGACAGGGCCACCGGCGGGTACGACGCCACGATGCTCGCCCGGTTCGACGAGCTGGCCGCCGAGGCCGGGGTCGAGCTGACCCTCGCCGGGCTGCTGCCCGCGATCGCGGTCGCCGGCCGGCCGGCCGGCACGCTCACCGAGGCGGGCGCCGCGCTGCTGGACCCGACCGGGCGGCTGCGCCCCGGCATCCCGCTCTGCCCGCCCGAGGGGGACGCGGGCACCGGCATGGTCGCGACCAACTCGGTCGCCCCGCGCACCGGCAACGTCTCCGCCGGGACCTCCATCTTCGCCATGGTCGTGCTCGAGCGGCAGCTCGGCCGGGCGCACCGCGAACTGGACCTGGTCACCACGCCGGCCGGCGACCCGGTGGCGATGGTGCACTGCAACAACGGGGCGAGCGAGCTGGACGCCTGGGCCGGGCTGTTCGCCGAGTTCGCCCGGGCGCTGGGCGCCGAGGTCGACCCGTCGAGGGTCTTCGAGACCCTCTTCACCACCGCACTGGACGGGGCGAGGGACGGCGGCGGGATGCTCGCCTACAACTACCTCTCCGGGGAGCCGATCACGGGCCTCGAGGAGGGCCGGCCGCTGTTCCTGCGGTCGCCGGACAGCCGGCTGAGCCTGAGCACCTTCATGCGGACGCACCTGTACTCGTCCCTGGCCACGCTCCGGATCGGCATGGACGTCCTGCAGAAGACCGAGGGCGTGCGGCTGGACCGGATGTTCGCGCACGGCGGCCTGTTCCGGACCGAGGGCGTCGCGCAACGCTTCCTGGCCGCCGCGATCGACACCCCGGTCTCCGTCGGCGACGTCGCTGCGGAGGGGGGTGCCTGGGGCATCGCCGTCCTGGCCGCCTTCGCCACTCGGCCCACGCCCGAGCAGAGCCTCGCGGAGTACCTGGACACCACGGTCTTCGCGGGCACGAGCCTGCAGACCGTCGAGCCCGACCCCGCCGACGTCGAGGGCTTCGACGCCTTCATGCAGCGGTACGTCGCCGCGCTCCCGGTCGAGCGGGCCGCCGTGGAGCACGTGGGCGTCGGCCGCCGGCCGGGCGCCGAGCAGACCGCCGAGACGGAGACGACCTCCGCCGTCCAGACCGAGGAGCAACCGGCATGACCACCGTGACCGAGCGCGGCACCCACCGCGAGCTGCGCGAGCACGTCGCCGCCCTGCACGCCGAGCTGACCCGCTACGGGCTGGTCACCTGGACGGCGGGCAACGTGTCGGGCCGCGTGCCCGGTGAGGACCTGTTCGTCATCAAGGGCAGCGGCGTCTCCTACGACGAGCTGACCTGGGAGGGCATCACGGTCTGCGACCTCGACGGGAACGTCGTCGACGGGGTCAAGGCGCCGTCGTCGGACACCGCGGCGCACGCCTACGTCTACCGCCACCGGGCCGACGTCGGCGGGCAGGTGCACACGCACAGCCCGTACGCCGCCGCCTGGGCCGCGCGCGGCGAGGAGATCCCGTGCGTGCTCACCGCGATGGCCGACGAGTTCGGCGGGCCCATCCCGGTGGGGCCGTTCGCGCTCATCGGCGACGACTCCATCGGCCAGGGCGTCGTCGCGACGCTGAAGGACTCCCGCTCGCCGGCCGTGCTCATGCAGAACCACGGTGTCTTCACCGTCGGGCGCGACGCGAAGGCGGCGGTCAAGGCCGCCGTCATGACCGAGGACGTCGCCCGCACGGTGCACCTGTCCCGGCAGCTGGGCGAGCCGATCCCCATCGCGCAGGCGGACATCGACTCGCTCTACGCGCGCTACCAGAACGTGTACGGACAACGCTGATGGAGGAATCTGTGACTGCCCCGTTCGACGACCGTGAGGTCTGGTTCCTGACCGGCAGCCAGGGGCTGTACGGCGAGGAGACGCTCCAGCAGGTCGCCGAGCAGTCCCAGCGCGTGGCCGCCGCCCTCGACGAGGCCGGCGAGGTGCCGGTCCGCGTGGTGTGGAAGCCGGTGCTGACCGACGCCGGCGCGATCCGCCGGGCGATGGGCGAGGCGAACGAGGACCCGGCCTGCATCGGGGTGGTCACCTGGATGCACACGTTCTCGCCGGCGAAGATGTGGATCGCCGGCATCGACGCGCTGCGCAAGCCGCTGCTGCACCTGCACACCCAGGCCGACGCCGCCCTCCCGTGGGCGACGATCGACATGGACTTCATGAACCTCAACCAGGCCGCCCACGGCGACCGCGAGCACGGATTCGTCCTCACCCGGCTCCGCCAGCCGCGGACGACGGTCGCCGGGCACGTGGGCAACCCGGCGGTGCGGGCGCGGGTCGGCTCGTGGGTGCGCGCGGCCGCCGGTGCCGCGGCGGCCCGGGACCTCAAGCTGGCACGGTTCGGCGACAACATGCGGGACGTCGCCGTGACCGAGGGCGACAAGGTCGAGGCGCAGATCCGGTTCGGCATGTCGGTGAACACCTGGGGCGTGAACGACCTGGTGGCCGTGGTCGACCAGGTTTCCGACGCCGAGGTCGACGCGCTGGTGCAGGAGTACGGGGACCTGTACGAGCTGGGTGCCGACGTCCGGCCCGGGGGCGCCCAGCACGACGCCGTCCGGTACCAGGCGCGGATCGAGGTGGCGCTGCGCCGTTTCCTCACCGAGGGCGGGTTCGGCGCCTTCACCACCAACTTCGAGGACCTCGGCGGCCTGCGGCAGCTGCCCGGGCTGGCCGTGCAGCGGCTCATGGCCGACGGCTACGGCTTCGGCGGCGAGGGCGACTGGAAGACCGCCGCGCTGCTGCGCGTGCTCAAGGTGGCGGCGGCCGGGCTGCCCGGCGGCACCTCCTTCATGGAGGACTACACCTACGACCTCGCCTCGGACACCCCCAAGATCCTCGGCGCCCACATGCTCGAGGTGTGCCCGACGATCGCCGGCGAGCGGCCGCGGCTGGAGGTGCACCCGCTCTCCATCGGCGGCCGGGAGGACCCCGCTCGGCTGGTGTTCGACGCCGCGCCCGCTGCGGGCGTCGTCGTCGGGTGGGCCGACCTGGGCGACCGGTTCCGCTGGGTGGCCAACGAGATCGACGTCGTCCCGCCGTCGGAGCCGCTGCCCAACCTGCCCGTGGCCCGGGCGGTGTGGGAGCCGCGACCGGACTTCGCCACGTCCACGGAGGGCTGGCTGACCGCCGGCGGCCCGCACCACACGGTGCTGTCCACCCAGCTCGGGGCTGCGGAGCTCACCGACCTGGCCGAGATCTTCGCGACCGAGCTGGTGCTCATCGACGCCGACACCACGCGGCGGTCGCTGGCCAAGGAGCTGCGCTGGAGCGCGGCCTACCACCGGCTGGCCGGCGGGCTCTGACGGAAGGCCCCCTCCCGGCCCCCCTGCTGGGGCGGCCGGGAGGGGCCCCGCTCACAGCGAGCGGATCAGGTGCCGGAAGAAGCCGGCCCCGCGGTGCAGGGCCGCGACCGAGATCCGCTCGTCCGCGGCGTGCAGGGTGGCCAGTTCGTCCGTGCTCAGGTCGAAGGGCATGAACCGGTAGACGCTGTCGCTGATCTGGCTGAAGTGCCGGGCGTCGCTGGCCTGCACCATCACGTACGGCGCCACCGCCGCCTCGGGGTAGACCGACCGGACGGCCGCGCTGATGAGGGCGAACGCCTCGTTGTCGGCCCGGGACACCGGTGACGGGTCGTTGCCGGACACCACCCGCAGGTCGACGCTCGGGTCGTCGATGACCCGCCGCAGCCGGTCGACGGTCGACTCCACGGTCTCGCCCAGGGCGATCCGGATGTTGGCGTGCGCCCGGGCGCGGGTGGCCAGCACGTTGCGGGCCCGGCTGCCCTCGAGCTGGGTGATGGCGACGGTGGTCCGCACCAGCGCGTTCGCCTCCCGGCTCGCCTTCGACAGGACCTGCGCCAGCGCGGGCCGCAGGTACCCGGCGTGCGCGAAGAGCGCCCGGTAGTCGATCGGCGCGTGCCGGCCGAGGGCGTCGATCATGCCGAGGACGACGTCGTGCAGCCGGGCGGGGAACGGGTCGTCCTCGATCCGCAGGATGGCGCGGGCGAGCCGCGCGGGGGCGCCGCCCCGGACCGGTGCGGACGCGTGCCCGCCGGCATCGGTCGTCACCAGCTCGACGTCCAGCAGGCCCTTCTCCGCCAGCCCGATGACGGCGGTCTGCCCCGGGACGCCGGGGAAGACGCCGCTGACCACCGCGCCGCCCTCGTCGACGACGGCCCAGGGGCGGATGCCGCGGGCGGTGAACGCCTCGACGGCCAGCCGCGCCCCGACGCCGGCGATCTCCTCGTCGTTGCCGAAGGAGAGGTAGACGTCGCGCCGGGGCGTGAACCCGTCCGCGACCAGCGCCTCCACGGCCTCGAGGATCGCGACCATCGAGCCCTTGTCGTCGATGGCGCCGCGGCCGTGCACGCAGCCGTCCTCGACCACGCCGGAGAACGGGTCCCGGCTCCACTCCTGCCCGGCCACGGGGACGACGTCGTAGTGCGCCATGAGCACCAGCGGGTCGGGCTCCTCGGTCCCGGGCCAGCGGTAGAGCAGGGCGCCGTCGCCCAGCTGCTCGCGCTCGAGCGCGTCGTGGGTGCGCGGGTAGAGCTCGGCCAGCCGCGCGCGGAACCGCTCGAACGCGGCCTCGTCGACGTCCGCGCGGTCCCGGGAGGAGACGGTCGGGATGCGGATCAGCTCGGCCAGCCGCCCGGCCGCGGCGTCGGCGTCGAGGCCGGTGAGGTCCACCGGGGGAACCGGGCGGTCGTCCGGCCGGAACCGGGCCACCCGTCGGGCCGTGGTGGTGGCGGCCGCGGCGGCGGCCGCCAGGGCGAGGGTGCGCCTCATGCTCGGGACTCCTCAGCGGATGTGTGGACCGGCCGGTCGGAGAAGGCGAGCTTCGGGACGACGAGCAGGGCGAGCGCCGCGAGCAGCGCGGCCGTGCCGCAGACCACCCAGACCGTGATGTACCCCGACAGCGACCCCGCGGTGCCCGCCGACCCGTCGGGCAGCAGGGGGACGCCGGAGGCGAGCGCGATGGCGAAGGTCGCGGAGGCGAACGATCCGCCGAGCACCTTGGTGGTGTTCGTCAGGCCGGTGGCCACCGCGGTCCGGCCCACCGGGGCGGCCGCGGCCGCGGCCGCGGGCAGGGCCGCGACCAGCGCGCCGGACCCGAGGCCGGCGATCGCGATGCAGGACAGCATCTGGCCCAGGGTGTCGTGGAAGGGGACGAGCAGGAGGTAGCCGATCCCGGTCAGCGTGGCCGCGCCGATCAGCGTGCGCCGGGGCGTGGTGAGCCGGCTGACGCGGGAGAACTGGCTCGCGCCGATCAGCATGGAGATGACGTACGCGCCGATGACGACGGACACCTCGCTGGTGGACAGCCCCAGCCCGTAGCCGTACACCTCCGGGTCGGTGCGCGCGAAGGTCGACAGCGGGCCCTGGGCGCCCAGCACGCTGATGCCGAACAGGCCGGCGGTCAGCTGCACCGGCCACATGGAGGAGCTGCGCAGCACCCGGAAGTCCACCAGCGGGTCCTGCCGGCGCAGCTCGTACCGCACGAAGGGGACGAGCAGCAGCAGCCCGGCCGCGGTGACCGCCCACGGCCAGAGCGCGTCCTGGTTGAGGCGGACGAAGCTCAGCCCACCGGTGATGACCAGCAGCACCAGGCTCAGCAGCGCGGCGCCGGTCGCGTCGATGCTGCCGCCGGTGCGGTCCTCGCTCTCCGGCACGAGGAAGGCCACGACGACGCAGACGCCGA
Organism: Blastococcus sp. HT6-4; assembly: GCF_039679125.1. Taxonomy (NCBI): domain Bacteria; kingdom Bacillati; phylum Actinomycetota; class Actinomycetes; order Geodermatophilales; family Geodermatophilaceae; genus Blastococcus; species Blastococcus montanus. The sequence goes on from NZ_CP155551.1 coordinate 219,600, forward strand.
CCACCAGCACCACCGGCGCGATCAGGACCAGCCAGAAGTGCTCGCCGAGGCTCTGCCCGATCTGGCCGCCGCCGAGGGCGCCGGCGATGGCGCCGGCCTGCAGGGCGGCGACGATCAGGCCGGTCGCCCGCCGCGTCTGGCTCGCCGCCCCCGGGGTGCGCCGGGACCGGTCCCAGATGAGCGCCACCTGCAGCGGCAGCCAGACGACGTACATGCCCTGCAGGGCCCAGGCGACGAGGAACAGGGGGAAGCTCTGGGCGAACGCCAGCGCGACGGTGGACAGCGCCACGACCACGGCGGACCCGAGCAGCACGCGGCGGTGCCCGTGCAGGTCTCCGAGCTTGGCCAGCACCGGCACCGCGATGGCCGACAGCATCAGCTGGGCGGCCTCGAGCCAGTTGACGTCGGCGTCGTTGATGTCGAGGTACCGCGCGATGTCGGTGAGCAGCGGGACGTAGTAGCCCTGCAGCACGCCGCTGGTGAACTCGACGAAGATCAGGTAGCCGACCAGGCCGCCGCCGATCCCCGCCAGCCGCCCGGTGCGCCGTGCCGTCTCCGTGCGTGCCACCGCATGCGTCCCTTCGCCCTGGCGCCGGGCCCGGCGCGGGAAGTTGGCAGCGTAGTGGCCCTGATCACCCCGGAGGGACGTCCGGTACCGAAAGTCCCCCGGACGTCCCCCGGTCGTGACCTGCAGCGGCACCGGGAGGGTCAGAGGGGGGCGCGGGAGACGGGGCAGGACATGCAGCGCGGGCCGCCGCGGCCGCTGCCCAGCTCCGACCCGGCGATCCGCACGACCTCGATGCCGGCCGCCTCCAGCGCCGCGTTGGTGACGGTGTTCCGCTCGTAGGCCACCGTGAGCCGCGGTGCCAGCGCCAGGGTGTTGTTGCCGTCGTCCCACTGCTCGCGTTCGGCGGTGACCGGGTCCAGCCCGGTGTCGATCACCCGCAGCCGGTCGATCCCCATCGCGGCCGCGGCGGCGGTGAGGAACGGCTGCGGTCCGCTGACGGCGAGGTCGGCGGTGTCGGCGTCGTCCGCGATGCCGGACGGTGCCCGCACGGTCCAGGCGACCAGCGAGTCGGCGACCGCCGGGTACATGACCATCGCGTCCACGTCGACCATCGTGGCGATGGTGTCCAGGTGCATCGTCGCCCGCTCCTGGGCGATCGGGACGACGAGCACGGTGTGCGCCAGCCCGCGGGCGAACAGCCGACGGGCCAGCCGCTCCGCGCCGCCCGGCGTCGTCCGCTCGCCCACGCCGACCGCTACCACCCCGGGCGCCAGCAGCAGGACGTCCCCGCCCTCGAGGTGCTCGAGCTCGGCCGCGTACAGCTGCTCGGCGCCGGCGAACCGCGGGTGGTGGGTGTAGATCGCCGCGGTGATCGTGCTCTCCCGGTGCCGGGCGGGCATCGCCAGCGACGTCACGGCCACCTCGCCGCCGATCCAGACCGAGGAGTCGCGGGTGAACAGGAGGTTGGGCAGCGGCGGGACGACGAAGTCGGAGCGGTCCATCAGCTGGTAGGCCAGCCCGTGGCCGCGCAGCTCCTCGTGCGCCAGCCCGGCGATGAGGGCCGAGGCGAGGTCGTCGGGCGAGAGCGAGGCCAGGTGCCGGGCCGCGTCGCGCTGCAGGGTGGCGCCGAGGCGAGGGTCGTCGACGGCGGCGTCGATGAGCTCGGCACGGGCGGTGTCGTTGGAGAGGATCTCGGCCAGCAGGCCGGCCAGGTGCAGCACCTCGACCCCGCGGTCGCTGAGCGCCTGCGCGAACGCGTCGTGCTCCTGCTGGGCCCGGTCCACCCACGGCACGCCGTCGAAGAGCAGCTGGTCGTTGTTGCGCGGGGTCAGCCGGCGCAGCTCGGCGCCGGGCCGGTGCAGCAGCACGGTGCGCAGGGGACCGACCTCGCTGGTGACGCCGGTCGCGGCGGACTCGATCATGGGAGCCAGGCTGGCACACCCGGCCACGGGGCTGCCCGCCGTGACCCCTCGTTAGGGTGCCGGGGGCGGGGTCGACGACGACTCCGCGACGTCGAGGCGGAGGTATTCGTGGACCTGTTCGACCTGACCGGCAAGGTGGCTGTGGTCACCGGGGGCACCCGCGGCATCGGGATGATGATGGCCCGCGGCCTGCTGCAGGCGGGGGCGAAGGTCTACATCAGCTCCCGCAAGGCCGAGGCCGGGGAGACCGCCGCCGCCGAGCTGAGCGAGTTCGGCACGGTCGTCTCGATCCCCGCCGACCTCGCCACCGAGGCCGAGTGCGTGCGGCTGGCCGAGGAGGTGGGCCGCGCCGAGGAGCGGGTGCACATCCTCGTCAACAACGCCGGGGCCACCTGGGGGGAGCCGCTGGAGACCTTCCCCGAGTCGGCCTGGGACAAGCTGCTCGACCTCAACCTGAAGTCGCCGTTCTTCCTCACCCGCGCGTTCCTGCCGAAGCTCGAGGCCGCGGCCGCCGAGGGCGAGCCCGCGCGCATCGTCAACGTGGGCAGCATCGACGGCCTGCACGTCAACCCGATGCCGACCTACTCCTACGCCGCCAGCAAGGCCGGGCTGCACCAGCTCACCCGGGTGCTGGCCAAGGAGCTCGGCCCGAAGGGCATCACCGTCAACGCCGTCGCGCCGGGGCCCTTCGAGTCGAAGATGATGGCCGCCACGCTCGACGCCTTCGGGTCCGAGATCGCGGCGAAGTCGCCGCTGGGCCGCATCGGCCGCCCGGACGACATGGCCGGCGTCGTCGTCTACCTGTCCTCGCGCGCGGGCTCCTACGTGACCGGCGCGGTCATCCCGGTCGACGGCGGCATCGCCACCACCGCCTGAGCGAGGACCCGGGCGGTCGCCGTCCGCACGCTGCGACGTGCGGACGGCGACCGGCGGGGGTGCGGGTGGCAGCCGGGCCGGCTCACGCGTCGAGCCCCCAGGAGACCACCTTGTCGGGGTGGATGCGGATCATCGCCTCGCGGCCGCCGGCCCGATCGGCGTCCAGCGCCTCGGCCGGTCCCTGGACCATCAGGCCGCGCGGACGGAACGGCGGCAGGACGTCGTCGACGACGAAGGCGGCCTGCGGATTGGCCGCCGCGTTGCGGTACTTCCGGGTGGTGGCGAAACCGTGGCCGGAGATGTCGATCGTCCCCAGCTCGGCGTCGTAGCTCCACCCCACGGGGACGACGTGCGGCCGGCCCGTGGCATCGGCGGTGGCCAGCCGGCCCAGCCGGCGTTCGCCCAGCAGGTAGTCGAGCTCGGCGGGGGAGAGGGCCGCCGTCGGTCGCAGGCCGGTGCCCGGCGCTGCCGGCGGCGGGGGCGTACGTCGGGTGCCGGGCGAGTCCATCGCGGGGCGTCTCAGTCGGGGAGGAGGACGCCGGGGTTGCAGATGCCGTTCGGGTCCAGCCGCTCCTTCACCGCGCGCAGCACCTCGACGCCCAGCGGCCCGATCTCCCGCTCCAGCCAGGGGCGGTGGTCGGCGCCGACGGCGTGGTGGTGGGTCAGCGTGCCGCCGGCGGTCAGCAGCGCATCGGTCGCCGCCCGCTTCGCGCCGAGCCACTGCTGCATGGAGAGGTCGTCGTCGCGGTCGGCGATCACGGTGAGGTACAGCGAGGCGCCGGTGGCGTAGCCGTGCGAGAGGTGGCTGAGCACGAGCGGCCGGCGCCCGTCCCGGGTGAGCGCGTCCTGGAGCGCGCGGCGGGTGGCGTCGTAGACCGTCGGCAGCGCGGTCCAGGTGGCCGCCGTCTCCAGGGTCTCGACGAGCAGGCCGCCGTCCATGAGCCGGTCCCGCAGGTAGGGGGCGTCGAACCGGTGCTTGCGCCACGAGGCGCCCACCCGGCGGCCGATCCGGACGGCGCCGCCCTCGCGGAGCAGGGAGGCCGCGGCGCGCGTGCGGGCGCGGACCAGGTCGGGCACGCCCTCCCAGCCGACGACGAGCATGCAGCCCGCCCCGTGCCGGCGGGCGCGCAGACTGCCGCGCAGCGCCTTCGCGCCCGGGCCCGAGGCCATGAGCAGGTTCGTGCGGGTCTCGTCGGCGTCGGAGAGCCGGACGACGTCGGGCAGCAGGTCGTGCCGGGCCAGGCGCTGGAGGGTCGCCAGCCCGGCGGCCCAGGAGCGGAACGACCATCCCTCGTAGCTGCTCGCCGGGGGCTTGGGCCGCACCCGCAGGGTCAGCTCGGTGATGACGCCGAGGCTGCCCTCCGAGCCCAGCGCCAGGCCGAGCAGGTCCGGCCCGGCGGCCGAGGCCGGCGGGTGCCCCAGCTCGAGGACGCCGGTCGGCGTCGCCAGGGTCAGCCCGGCGACCAGCTCGTCGAACCGGCCGACGCCGGTGGAGGCCTGCCCCGCCGAGCGGGTGGCCGCGTAGCCGCCGAGCGTGGCGAACTCCCAGCTCTGCGGGAGGTGGCCGAAGGCGAGCCCCTCGCGGGCCAGCGCCTCCTCCAGCGCCGGGCCACGCATGCCCGGGCCCACGGTGACCAGGGACGAGGGCACGTCGAGGGCGCGCACCGACGACATCCGCGCGAGGTCGACGGCGATCGTCGGCCGGTCGTCGGGGTCCACGCCGGCCAGCCCGCCGACGACGCTCGTCCCGCCACCGAACGGGACGACGACGACGCCTCGCGCGCTGCACAGGGCCAGCAGCGCGGCGGTCTCCTCGGTGGTGCCCGGCAGCACGACGGCGTCGGGCGCGTCGGAGGCGTCCCCCGCCCGCCGGCGCAGCAGGTCCAGGTAGCTCTTGCCGCCGGCCCGGCGCAGCCGTGACCCGCGGTCGGTGCGCACGTTGTCCGCGCCGAGCAGGTCGGCCAGCGCGGACCGGACCTCCTCGGGCAGGCGGGACGGCGACAGCCGGATCTCGTCGACCGGCACCGGGGGAGTGGACCGCGGGGTCCAGCCCAGCTCGCGGGTCAGATGGCGGCGCGCGGCCTTGGTCAGGACGGCGTCGAGGCCCGCGGGCCCCTGCTCGGCGGAGGCTCCGGCGGGGCGGGGGCCCCAGCCCTGGATCGTCAGTTCCGGCTGCTCGGGCACGGCTACAGTCTGCCGGTGCCGCAGCGCTGGAGAGCCGGATGATCGGCTCCCTGTCACCCGCCCGGCGGGCCCGCGACCTCACGGGGGTGGCGGGTGCGACCGTCGACCTGGTGGTGGTCGGCGGGGGCGTGACCGGTGCCGGGGTGGCCCTCGACGCGGCGTCGCGCGGGGTGTCGGTAGTGCTGCTCGAGCGGGCCGACCTCGCCGCGGGCACCAGCCGGTGGTCGTCGAAACTGGTGCACGGCGGGCTGCGGTACCTGGCGCATGGCGAGATCGGCCTGGCGCGGGAGAGCGCCCGCGAGCGCGCCGTCCTCCTGGGCACCACGGCGCCGCACCTGGTGCGTCCGCTGCCGTTCCTCGTGCCCGACGCCGCCGGCCGGGACGTCACCGCGCTCGCGGAGCTGGGCGGCCGGCTCGGTGACGCCGTGCGGTTCTCGGTGCCCGGCGGCCGCGGTTCGCTGCCGCCGGCCCGGCGGGTGACGGCGTCCGACGTCGGCCGGCTGACCCCCGCGGTGCGGCCGGGCCGCGGGGGCGTCGTCTTCTGGGACGGCCAGCTGGTCGACGACGCCCGGCTGGTCGTCACCCTCGCCCGGACGGCGGCCGCGTACGGGGTCCGCATCGTGACCGGGGCGACGGTCACCGCCGTCGACGGTGCCGACGTGCACGTGACCACCGACGACGGGCCGCTGGTGGTGCGGGCCGGAGCGGTGGTGAACGCGGCCGGGGTGTGGGCGCAGCGGCTGGCGCCGCGGATCCGGCTGGTGCCCTCCCGTGGCTCGCACCTGCTCGTGCCGGGGGTCCGGCTCGGTTCGCCGTCGGCGGCGCTCACCGTGCCGCTGCCCGGCTCACGCTCGCGGTACGTCTTCGCGCTCCCGCAGCCCGACGGGCTGGTCCACCTCGGCCTCACCGACGAGCCGGTGGAGGGCCCGGTGCCCGACGACGACGCGGCGCCGTCCGACGCCGAGGTGCGGCAGCTGCTCGACACGGTGAACCAGGTGCTCGCCGAGCCGCTGACCAGGGCGGACGTGGTCGGCGCGTACGCCGGCTACCGGCCGCTGGTGCTGCCCGAGTCGGCCGGCGCCGGACCGGGCGACTCCACCGCCGACCTGTCCCGCAAGCACCTGCTGCTGTGGGACGGACCGGTCCTCACCGTCGTCGGCGGCAAGCTGACCACCTACCGCGCGATGGCCGAGCAGGCGGTGGATGCCGTGGTGGCCCGGCTCGGGCGGGGCTCGGCGCGCTCGGCGACCGCACGGCTGCCCCTGGTCGGCGCGGCGCCGCGGATCGCGCTGGACCGGGTGCCGGCGCCCGCCCGGCTGGTGGCCCGCTACGGCACCGAGGCCCCGCTGGTGGAGGCGCTGGGCCCCGCGCTGGTGACGGCCGGCCGGCCGGAGACGCTGGGGGAGCTGCGCTTCGCCGTCCGGCACGAGGGCGCGCGGACCGTCGCCGACCTGCTCGACCGCCGCACCCGCATCGGGCTGGTGCCCGCCGACCGGGAGCGCGCCGTCGCCGTCGCCGAGCAGGTGCTCGCCGAGGAATCCTGAACCATCCCAACATGGGAAGGCAGTTCCGCTGAGTGGGACAGTGGAGTAGGACTGTCCGCGTGGACACGTACACGCACGGGCACGCCGAACCGGTGCTGCAGTCCCACCGTTGGCGCACCGCGGAGAACTCGGCGGCCTACCTGCTGCCGGCGCTGCGGCCGGGGCTGGACCTGCTCGACGTCGGCTGCGGGCCGGGCACCATCACCGTGGACCTCGCCTCGCGGGTGGCCCCGGGTCGGGTGCTGGGCATCGACGTCTCGCCCGACCCGCTGCCCGAGGCGCGGGCGGCGGCCGATCGGGCGGGGGTGGCGGTGACGTTCGCGGTCGGGAACGTCTACGCCCTCGACGCCGCCGACGACTCGTTCGACGTCGTCCACGCCCACCAGGTGCTCCAGCACCTCACCGATCCGGTGGCCGCGCTGCGCGAGATGGCCCGCGTCTGCCGGCCGGGCGGGCTGATCGCGGTGCGGGACGTCGACTACGCGGCCACCACCTGGTTCCCCGCCGATCCGGGTCTGGACGGGTGGCTGGCGCTGTACCGGCGGGTGGCCCGCCGCAACGACGCCGAGCCCGACGCCGGTCGCCGCCTGCTGGCCTGGGCCCATGCGGCCGGGCTGCGGGACACGACCGCGACCGCGAGCACCTACTGCTTCGCCACGCCGGCCGAACGGGAGTGGTGGGGGCGGTCGTGGGCCGGGCGGGCGACGTCGTCGTCGTTCGCGGAGCAGGCGGCCGGCTACGGGCTGGCGATGCCGGCCGAGCTCGAGGAGATCGCCGGCGCCTGGCTGCGCTGGGCGGCCGCCGACGACGGCTGGCTCGGCATGCTGCACGGCGAGCTGCTCATCCGGGTGCCCTGACCCCGGGCGCGGCTCAGCAGTCGCAGGCCGGGAGCGCCACCGGAGCGGTGAGCGGGTCGGCCGGGCGGGTGGCCGGGCCGTCGTCCGACTCGACGGGAAGGCCCTCGCGGGCCCAGTACTCGAAGCCGCCGATCATCTCCTGCACCCGGTAGCCCATCGTGGCCAGCTGCAGGGCGGCGCGCGTCGACCCGTTGCACCCCGGCCCCCAGCAGTAGGTCACCACCGGGACGGCCGGGTCGAGCACGCGGCCGGCCCGGTCGGGGATGTCCCGGGTGGGCAGGTGGACCGCGCCGGGGATGCGCCCCTGGGCCCAGGCCGCTGCGCCCCGGGTGTCCACCAGGACGAAGCCGGGCCGGCCGGACCGCAGGGCTGCATCGACGTCGGACGGGTCGGTCTCGTACCGCAGCTTGGCGGCGAAGTGCGCGATGGCAGCGGCGTCGGCCTGCCGGGGAGCGGCGTCGAGCGTCGTCATGGCGCGATCGTGCCGGGCCGTCCCGGCACGGACGAGCGCCGGGACGGGCACACATCGCAACGCGAGTGCCATGCTCGGCCCGTGACCCGTCGGGGCAGCCCGGTGCCGCCGTCCGCCCCCTCCGCTGAGGGACAAGGCCGGCGGTGGCCGGTGCGGGCCGGGATCATGGCCCTGTCGGCGGCGGTGGCCGCGACCGCCGCCGGGGCCACGGCGTGGTGGTTCCTCTGGTCGTCCCCCCTCGTGGCGGTCCCCGCGACCAACGTCGCCCTGCCGGACGTGGAGCTCGGCGTGCCGCAGACGGTGATGGTCGCGCTGCTGTGCCTCGACGGGGACGAGGCGGCGACCATCGACCGGATCACCGTGGATCCGGCCGGGCTCACCGTCACGGACTTCGCCGTGCGCCGCTCGTCCGCGGGGCCCGGCATCGGAGCCGTCGACGGGCCGCTCCGGGAGAGCGGCCTCGATGGCGGCCGGACGGTCGCGGCCGAGTGCGCCGAGGGCGCCTGGTCCGAGTTGGCCGTCGAGCTCTCCCGCGTCAACGGGCCCGCGCACACCGATGTCGTCTCCATCCACTGGCGCGCCGGCGTCCGGTCCGGGGTGCTCCCCGTCGAGGCGCCGGTGACCCTCTGCGCCCCCGCGCCGCGGGACGAGCGCTGCACCCCGGTGGCCGCCGGTTCCTGACCACCCACTCCGCGGACCCGGGTGGGAGGAGCAGGCGAGCGTGTGCGCCGACGCCCTGTTTCGTGGCGTGGAACGGGGCGTCAGCGCACACGCTCCTCAGCCCTGACGGGCGGCGTTGGCCTGGACGGCGGCGCTCACGTACTGCGCCAGACCGGGCGCGATCCGCTCGTAGTACGCGGTGAAGCGCTCGTCCTCCACGTACATCCGCCCGAGACCGGCGTGCATCTCCGGCGAGCACTCGTAGAAGTTCCGGCTGATCTGCCGCCGGTGCTCCTCGGCGAGGTCCATCGCCTGCTCCGACCCGGGCGCGACGCCAGCAGCCAGCGCCTCGGCGAACCGGCGTTCGACGTCGTCGCCCTCGACCTTGACCCGCAGCCAGTCCTCCTTCGTCATGGCGCGGGTCCGCTGCTGGGACTGCGCCCAGGCGTCGGTCTCCCCCCACTTCTCCTCGGCCTCGGCGGCGTACTCCTCCGGCAGCCAGTCGCCGAACACCTCGAACCGCTCCTCCGGGGTCAACGAGATCCCCATGGCTCGTGCCTCCATCTCCTTCTCGACGGCCGCGACCATCGCCTGCGTCCGCTCCAGCCGGTCCCGCAGCAGCCGGTGCTGCCGGCGCAGGTGCTCGGCCGGGTCGGCGGACGCGTCGTCCAGCAGGGTCGCGACCTCCTCGAGGGGGAACCCGAGCTCGCGGTAGAGCAGCACCTGGTGCAGCCGCTCCAGATCGGCCGGCGAGTACTGCCGGTAGCCGGCCGACGTGCGCCCGGACGGCGACAGCAGGCCGATCCGGTCGTAGTGGTGCAGCGTGCGCACCGTGACGCCGGCCAGCGCCGCGGTGTCGCCGACGCTCATCCCACCGTTCATCGGGCCCTCCCTTCCTCTGACGGGGAGAAGGCAACAGCCTGACGTCGCGTCAGGGTCAAGCCCGTTACCGGGACTTCTTGCCCGCCCGCAGCGACTCGACCGTCTTCCCGATCCGGGCGGCCCGGGTCTCCGGCTTCTTCGCCTCCTCGACCCAGCGCACCCACTCCTTCTTGTGGCTGGGCGCGAGGCCGGCGAAGAACGACCGGGCCGCCTCGTCCATCGCGCCGGCGAGGTCGTCGGGCAGCGTCACCTCGCGCGGCGCCGTGTCCGGCTCGACGACGATGCTGACCTCGTCCCCGGCCGCCACACCCGCGGCCGCCCGGTGCTCGGCGGACAGCGGAATCCAGTACGCGCCGCCCATCGGCGCCACCGTCGTCCGGTAGGTGTGACCGCCGACCGTCACCACCACCGGTGGCCGCTTGCCCGCGCCGAGCGCCGTGACCACCTCGTCGGGCACCTGCAGCCCGGTCGCCGTCTTCCCACCGAGCGTCACCGTCGTCCGGAACTCCATGCCTGGAACCTAAGAGGTCGCGGGAGCCCGGTCCACGGTCGGGACCTCGCCGGCGACGCCGGGGTGGTCGGCGTACCCGAACTCGGCCAGCCGCGGCCGCCACCGGCGCATCTCCGAGCGGTGCGGCTCCGCGACGGCGAAGGCCCGGACCGCGGCCTCGTCGTCCCACCAGGAGACGGTCGTGAACCGGCGGGCCAGCGGCTGGGCGCGCAGGAACAGCGACCGCGCGCCGGGGCTGCGCATGGTCTGCGCCCGGATGGCCATCGATGCGCGGAAGAACGCGGGGACGTCGCGGAGCCGGCGCACGTGCAGGGACGTGGTGACGACGACGCCGGGTCCGCCGGCGATGTGCTCGGCGGTCCAGGGCAGGTCGGGGATCAGTGGCACGGCGTCCTCCTCGGGCATTGCTTTACAGGTGTAAAGCGACCGTAGCCTCGTCTCTTAACACCTGTAAAGTGATCCGCGTGCCGACCCGGGAGCTGCGTGCCGACCTGATCGCGGCGGCCACCGCCCTGGTCGAGCGCGCCGGTTCGGCCGAGGCGGTGAGCCTGCGGGCGGTCGCCCGGGAGGCCGGCGTGACCGCGCCGGCCGTCTACGGGCACTTCGCCGACCTCGACGCGCTGCTCGCGGCAGTGCTCGACGAGGGGTTCGCCGCGCTGCGCACCGCCGTCACCGAGGCGGTGGCCCGTCGCAGCGACCCGGGGGAGCGGCTGGTCGCCGGCTGCCGCGCCTACGTGGAGACCGGGCTGGCCGCCCCCGGCCGGTACCGGGCCATGTTCGGGCCCCGCCGGGTGGCCGGCAGCCGGCAGGCGTTCGGGTTGCTGGTGGAGGGCGTGGCCGCGTGCGCGGCGGCCGGCCGGTCGCGCAGCCGGGACCCGGAGGCGGAGGCGACCCTGCTGTGGACGGCGCTGCACGGGCTGGTGACGCTGCGGGCCGCGGCGCCCGAGGGCCCGTGGCCGGACCTCGACGAGCAACTGCCGGCGCTGGTCGGGCGGCTGGCCCTCCTGACCCCGGCCGGCGACGCCGGGCGTGACCAGGCGGGCCCGCCCGGACCCGTGTGAGGATCGCGGCATGGCCGACGACGTCTCGCCCGAGGACCCGTTCCCGCGCACGCGGATCACCGTCAAGGACGCCGAGATGGCGTACGTGGACGTCGGCACCGGGGAGTCGATCGTCTTCCTGCACGGCAACCCGACGTCGTCCTACCTGTGGCGCAACGTGATCCCGCACGTGCAGCACCTCGGCCGCTGCATCGCCCCCGATCTCATCGGCATGGGCGAGTCGGACAAACTGCCCGACCCCGGCCCGGGCACGTACTCGTTCGAGACGCACGCCGCCTACCTGGAGGAGTTCCTGGACCGGGTCTACGTCGGCGACCGGATCACGCTCGTCCTGCACGACTGGGGGTCGGGGCTCGGCTTCGACTGGGCCGCCCGCCACCCGGACCGGGTCCGCGGCATCGCCTTCACCGAGGCGATCGTCACGCCGGTCACCTGGGACGACTGGCCCGCCGACGCCCGCAAGATCTTCCAGCTCATGCGCAGCCCGGACGGCGAGGCCGCGGTGCTGGACAAGAACGTCTTCGTCGAGAGGATCCTGCCGGCGTCCGTGGCCCGCGGGCTGACCCCCGAGGCGCACGACCGGTACCGCGCGCCGTTCACTGGGCGCGAGGACCGCTGGCCGACGCTCGAGTGGCCGCGCTCGATCCCGATCGAGGGCGAGCCCGCGGCCGTGGTCGAGCGGGTGCAGCGGTACGGGGACTGGCTCGCGGGCAGCGACGTCCCGAAGCTGTTCATCGACGCCGAGCCGGGGTCGATCCTGGTCGGCCGCCAGCGCGAGTTCGTGCGCAGCTGGCCGGCGCTCACCGAGGTGACCGTCGCGGGCAGCCACTTCGTCCCGGAGGACTCCCCGCACGAGATCGGGCGCGCGGTGGCCGACTGGCTCCCCACGCTCCCGTAGTCAGATCAGCGCGCGGACGGTCTCCACGGCGGCGACGACGGCGAACACGAGGAACAGGCCGGCGGCCACCCGCCGGATCAGCGCGAGCGGCAGCCGGTCGGCGAGCTTCTTGCCGAGGAACACCGCGAGGCCGGAGACCACCAGGAGGGCGGCCCAGGCGCCGACGAACACCGACAGCGGCTCCTCGTAGCGGGCGGCGAGCCCGGCCGTGGCCAGCTGCGAGAGGTCGCCCCACTCGGCGGCGAAGAGCACGCCGAACGAGATGGCGGCCGCCCGCAGGAACGACGTCTGCTCGCGGCCGTCGGCGGCCTCCCCGCCGTCCTCCGCGCCGCTGGTCGCGCTGCGCCAGAGGATGACCGCGCCGACGAGGAACAGCAGCGCGACCACGCCGGTGACCAGCGCCTCGGGCAGCAGCGAGAGCAGCGACCCGGCGGTGACGGCGATCGCCACCTGCAGGCCGAAGGCGGTGCCCACCCCGACGAAGACCGGCAGCGGCGGGAACCGGGTGGCGAGCACCAGGCTGGCGAACAGCGTCTTGTCGGGCAGCTCGACCGGCAGCACCAGGACGAACGCGGCCAGGACGACCGACCAGACCACGACGGACACTCCTCGCTCGGCACTGCCGGGCGGGGCTCGGCCAGTTCAGCTCTGTCGGGAGCACGGTAGCGGGCCTCCGGCCGCCTCCCGAGCGCGCCGGGTCAGCCGGTCGCCGGTGCGCCCCGGCGCGCGGCCTTGACCCGGTACATCGCGGCGTCCGAGGCGGCGATCACGGAGTCCGGGCTGTCGCTGGGCCCGCAGAGCGTGACGCCGATGCTGATGCCCACCGCGTGCTCGGCGCCCCCGGACCGGCGCAGCGGCTGGTCGAACGCGGCCGTGATGCGGTCGGCGATCTCCTGACCGGCCCGCTCCGAGCCCACCTCCGGGCAGAGGACGACGAACTCGTCGCCGCCGATCCGGGCGACGGTGTCCCCGGGGCGGATCGCGGCCGCGAGCCGCCGCGACGCCTCGACGAGCACCTCGTCACCGGCCGCATGCCCCATGGAGTCGTTCACCGGCTTGAAGCCGTCCAGGTCGCAGTAGAGGACGGCCATCGGCCGCCGCACCCGCTGCGCTGCGGCCAGGCCCTGGTCGAGGCGGTCCAGCAGCAGGGTGCGGTTGGGCAGACCGGTCAGCGGGTCGTGCAGCGCGGCCTCGCGCAGCGCCGACTCGAGCGCCCGCTGCTCGGTGATGTCGGTGAGGGTGACGACGGCGCCCAGCAGCTTCTCCTCGTCGTCGTGCACCTGCAGCCCCGAGGCGGAGACGTGGCGCACCGGCCGGCCGGGCACGGCGATCGCCATCTCGACCCCGTCGATCCGGCCTTCGGTGTAGACCCGCCGCAGCGGCACCTGGTCCGGGCGGAGCGGGCTGCCGGCCACGTCGGTGAGGAAGAACGTCCCGGGCACGTCGGCCGGCTCGACCGCGGAGTCGGCCTCCAGCCCGTGCCAGTCGCGGCTGGCGGCGTTGAACAGGGCCACCCGGCCCTCGCCGTCGCCGCCGACGACGCCCACGGGAAGCACCTCGAGCAGGGCGCGGGTGAAAGCGGTGGAGCGGGCGAGCTCGTGGTGAGCTCGTGCGGTCTCGGCCCGGGCGAGCTGGCTGGCGGCGGCGAGGTCGGCCAGCGCGCTGGCCTGCTGGCCCGCCCGCACCAGCGACGCGACCGCGGTGGCGACGTCGGCGAGCCGGTCGCGCTCCTCGCTCGTGAACGTGTGCGGCGCGTCGTCGAACACGCACAGCGCCGCCACGACGACGTCGTCCACGACCACCGGGACGCAGCCGAAGGCGCGCATCCGCCCGCGCCGGCCGTCCACCCACGGGCTGCCGGTGAACTGCGGCTCGGCGGTCAGGTCGTCGCAGGTCTGCGCACCCGGCCCGCGCTGCAGCACGATCGACACGATCGAGCCTTCGCGCGGCCAGGTCGCCCCCCGGAAGCCGTGGACCGCCATGACGTGCATGACGGCGGTGTCCATGGTGATCACCGCGGCGCGGCCCATGCCGGTCACGGCCGCGGCCACACGGACCAGGCCGTCGAGCGCGGGGTCGGCGTCCATCGCCGGGCGATCGGGCTCCGGGCCCGGGGGCCCCGGACGGTCGCGCGCGGGTGCGGGGTCGGCCGTGCTGGTCATCCTGTGTCCCTCCGCGCACGGCCGGGATCTCCGGTCCGTTCGGTGCCGTAACGGCGCGACGTGGCCCCGGGTTGAGAGCGAACGGGCCGGCTACCCCGCACGGGTCAGCGTGATCCACCCCCGGCGGTCCCCACGCCGAAAGGCGGTGCGCCGGGGACGCCGTCCGGACTAGCCTCCGCGCCATGCACCGAGATTGATCCGCACTGCGCCCGCTGCCCTCGGCGGCCCGCCCCCTCGCCCGGCTGGCCGTGGGCTGGGCCGCGCTCTCCGAGCTGGTGCCGCTCTACCCGCTCTACGCCCTCCTCGTCCTCGGCACGGGGCTGTCCGACGCCCAGCTCTCGCTGTTGTTCGCGCTCTGGTCGGTCGCCGGGCTGCTGGCCGAGGTGCCCGCGGGGCTGCTCGCGGACCGGTGGTCCCGTCGCCGGGGTGCTCGCGCTGGCCGGCGTGCTCCAGGCGGGGGCCTTCGCCGTCTGGACCGCCGTCCCCTCCTTCGCGGGCTTCCCCGTCGGGTTCGTCGTCTGGGGCGTGGGTGGCGCCTGCTCGTCGGGCACCACCGAGGCGCTGGTCCACGACGGGCTCGCCGACGTCGGCGCGGCGGACCGCTTCGCCCGCGTGCACGGGGCCATGACCGCGGCCGAGCTCGCGGTGCAAATGCCCACGGCGCTGGCCGCCACCGGCCTGTTCGCCCTGGGTGGGTACTCCCTGGTCGGCTGGGCCAGCGTCGTCACCTGCCTGGGCGCCGCCGCACTGGCGCTGCGCTTCCCCGAACCCCCGCGAGGGCGGACGACGACGAGGAGGGCTCGCCGCGGGGGTTCGGGGTGCTGCTCCGGTGCCCCGCGCTGCTCACCGCCGTCGGCGCCGTCGCCCTCGTCGGGGGGCTGGACGGGATGGAGGAGTACTTCCCGGTCCTCGCCGCCGACCGGGGCGTGCCCGCCGTCGCCGTCCCGTCGACGGTGCTGGGGGTGATGCTCACCGGGGCCGCCGGCGCCGCACTCGGTGGCCGCCTCGCGCGGCCGGGGGGCCGCACCCTCGCCGCGCTCCTGGCGGCGGCCGGGCTGTCCCTGCTCGGCGCCGGGGTGGCGCCGGCCGTCGTGGGCCTGATCGCGCTGGCCGTCGGCTACGGCACCTACCTGGCCGTGCTGGTCGCCGCGGAGGCCGAGCTGCAGCGGCGGATCACCGGCCCCTACCGGGCGACGGTCACCTCGGTCGCCGGCGCCGGGATCGAGCTGTCGTCACTGCTGGTCTTCGCGGCAAGGGCCGGCGGCGGCGGGACGTCGGTCGCGCTGCTCGTGCTCGCCGTCGTCCCCGTCGTGGCCGCCGGGCTGCGTCGCCGGGGCTGATCCGGCCAGCGGCAGCGACAGCCGCGGCAGCAGCACCTGCACCAGCGGGCCGATGGCCAGCGCGTAGACGACGGTGCCGAGGCCCAGGGTGCCGCCGAGCAGCCAGCCGGTGGCGACCACCGCGACCTCCACCGACGTCCGCACCAGCCGCACGGAGCGCCCGGTGCGCAGCACCAGGCCGGTCATCAGGCCGTCGCGCGGCCCGGGCCCCAGGTGGACGCCGATGTACGCGGCGGTGGCGACGGCGTTGAGCAGGACGCCGGCGACCAGGAACCCGGCCCGTGCCGCCGGTGCTCCCGGCGCGGGCAGGACGGCGAGGGTCGCGTCGACGGCCAGGCCGATGACGAGGACGTTGCTGACCGTGCCGAGCCCGGGCCGCTGGCGCAGCGGGATCCACGCCAGCAGCACCAGCGCTCCCACCGCGATGGTGACCGTGCCCAGCGACCACCCGAGCCGGCCGGCCAGCCCCTGGTGCAGCACGTCCCAGGGCATCACGCCCAGCGCCGAGCGGACGAGGAGCGCCATCGAGGCCCCGTAGAGGGCGAGACCGGCGTAGAGCTGCAGCAGCCGCCGGGGCGTGCCCCCGACGGTGGCGGGAGCGCCGGCGAGCAGGAAGCGGTCGATCACCAGGTGATCCTCACCCGGTCGCGGCCGGCCGTCTGCAGGCCAATCGCGACGGTGGCCTGGTGCCCCGGCCCGGTCGAAGGGGTCAGCCCCACAGCGGCGGCGGCTCATCCGACGGCGGCTCCTCCGGCGGCGGGCCGACGGGGTGGGCGGCCGCGGCGGCGGCCGTGGCCGCACGCAGCACCTCCTTGACCGGCAGGTCGCGGTCGCCGGCCAGGGCGGCGACGTCGTCGTGCTCGACGCTCACGTTCACCACCCGGCCGGCCGAGGTGGCGACCTTCACGCCCACCCGCCCGCCGAGCACGTCGACGGCGGCGTGCGTGCGGTCGAGCTCCACCTTGCCGACCGCGACCGTCCGCAGGCCGATCGTCGACGTCGTCGCGAAGACCGCGGCCTGCACGGCCGGCACCGCGTCGGGCCGGCACAGCGCCGAGAGGGTGTGCGCGGGTCGGCCCTTCTTCATCAGGATGGGCGTCAGCCAGGCGTCGGAGGCCCCGGCGGCGAACAGCGCGTCGAGCACCGCGGGCCACAGCCGGGGGTCGAGGTCGTCGACGTTCGTCTCGAGCACCACGGGGCCGGGCGGCGCCGCCCCGGCCGGATCGCCGAGCACCAGCCGGACGACGTTGGGCAGCTCCGCCGGATCCCGCCCCCCGGCGCCGGTGCCCACCCGCTCCACGCGCAGCGCGGGGAGCGTCGTCCACTCGTCCACCCGGGCGGCGAGCAGCGCCGCGCCGGTGGGTGTGCACATCTCCGCGGGAACGGCCCCGGCGTGCACCGGCACCCCGGCCAGCAGCTCCAGGACCGCCGGGCCGGGGATCGGGACGACGCCGTGCGCGCCGCGGGCCGACCCGCTGCCCAGCGCGACCGGCGAGGCGGTCAACCGGTCCAGCTCCAGGTACTCCAGGCAGGCCACCACGCCGACGACGTCGGCCAGCGCGTCGAGCGCCCCGACCTCGTGGAAGTGCACCTCGTCGGGGCGCACCCGGTGCACCCGCCCCTCGGCGACCGCCAGCCGTTCGAACACCGCCAGGGCGCCGTCGCGCACCGGCGACGGCAGCGCCGATCCGGTGAGCAGCGCCCGGACGTCGGACCAGGTGCGGTGCGTATCGGCCGGCGGGGCGTGCACGTGGACGCGGGTGGCGCCCAGGCCGTGCCGGGTCACCTGCTCGGCCACCAGCCGGACCGGCTCCACCGGGAGCGCGGCGACCGCCTCGGCCGGCACGTCGAGCGGCACCCCGGCGTCGACGAGGGCGCCGAGGAGCATGTCCCCCGACGCCCCGGCGGCGAGGTCCAGCCACCCGATCGTCACGGGCCGATCATCACCGTGCGGCAGCCCGGCGGGCCACCCGCGCCGCGAAGACGCCGGCCGAGTAGCCGTTGTCGACCGTGCTCACGACGACGCCGGAGCCCGCCGAGTTCAGCATCGTCAGCAGCGCCCCCAGCCCGCCGAACGCGCTCGGCTGACCGGCCGAGGTGGGCACCGCCACCACCGGCACGTCGGTGAGCGAGCCGATCGTCGTGGCCAGCGACGCCTCCATGCCGGCGACGACCACCAGGCAGTCGACCCCGTCGACCAGCGACCGGTCCTCGACGAGTGCCCGCACCCGGCTGCCGGCGGCGTCGTCGAGACGCAGCACCTCCGTGCCCGCGACGCGTGCGACGAACGCCGCCTCGGCGGCCACCGGCGCGTCCGCCCCGCTCGCGCACAGCACCGTCGTCCGGCCCACCGGCTCGGGCACCGGACCCACCGCGGCGGACATGGCGGCGGCGTCCATCGTGGTGGCCGGACCGTGCTCGGCGGCCAGCGCCACCAAGGTCTCCGGGGCGGCGCGGAGCACGAGCACGGGGCGGCCGGGCTGCTCCTGCCGCGCCTCGCGCACCAGGGCCAGCACCTGCTCGGTCGTCCGGCCGGTGGCCCAGACGGCCGCCGGCTCGGCCGCGGTGGGCGGCGGTGCGGTGATCACCGCGGTGTCGGCCGGCACGGGACCGAGCAGCGGCTCCCCGGGGCGGTCGGTGCCCAGCGGGGGGTGGGGGCCGATCAGCAGGGAGGCGAAACCGGCCGCCTCGTCGCGCAGCGGGGTGGCGGCCCGGGCGGCGTCGGCCTCGGGCGGCACGGGGGCGACGGCGGCGGGGGCCGTGGCCTCCTCCTGGGCGGGCGTGCCGCCGCCGGACGCGTCCGCAGCGCTGTCGACGGCGCGCGTCTGGGTCACGGCGGACAGCCGCACCACGCGGTCGCGGCCGCTGCGCTTGGCGTCGTAGAGCACGCCGTCGGCGGCGGCGAACAGGGTCTTGCGGTCGTCGCCGCGGGTGGCCGAGGCGATGCCGGCGCTGATCGTCACCGGCACGTCGAGGCCGAGGTCGCTCCACGGGTACCGGGCGACGGACGCGCGGATGCGCTCCAGCGCCCGCTCGGCCTGCTCGGCGGTGGTCTCGGGCAGCAGGATGACGAACTCGTCGCCGGCCCAGCGGCACACCTCGTCGGTGTCGCGCACGCCGGCCACCAGCAGGTCGCCGATCGCGCGGAGCACGGCGTCGCCGCCGGGATGCCCGACGGTGTCGTTGATCGACTTGAACCGGTCGACGTCCACCACGGCCAGGGCGGGGACGTCGCCGGCGGCCAGCAGCCCGTCGAGGCGTGCCTCGGCGTAGCGCCGGTTGGGCAGCTGGGTGAGCGGGTCCTCGTAGGCCTGGCGGCGGAGCTGTCCGGCGGCCCGCTCGGTCTCGAGCAGGCTCTTGCGCCGGCCGAACAGCTCGACCCAGCGGGTGCGCCGCTCGTCGACCCGGTCGAGCTCGTCGGTGAGGTAGGCCTGCAGGTAGGGCAGTGCGCGGCCGGCGTCGTCGAGATCGGCGTGCAGCGTGCACAGCTCGCGCAGCGCTGCCCGGCGCAGCCGCGGCAACCCGTGCCCGGTGGCCAGGGTGAGCGCGGCGACCAGGTGCTCGTCGGCGGCCCGGCCGTCGCCCTGCCGGCGCAGCGCCCGGCCCAGCGCCAGCTGCGCCGAGGCCAGCCGGTCGCGGTCGGCGACGGCGGAGGAGAGCCGGACGGCGGCGCGCAGCGGCCCCACCGCGGCGGCCTGCGCGCCGAGCCCGACCAACGCCCAGCCGTGGACGATCTGCGCGGGCACCACCCCGGGCGAGTCCGGTGGGAGCAGCGCCAGCGCCTGCTCGGCCAGCCGCCGGGCCTCGGCGAAGTACGGCGCGGCCGACTCCGGGGCGCCGTCGTCGAGCAGCCCCTCGCCGAGCTCCGCGCACAGCTCGCCGAGCCGGGTGCCGGCGATGGCGACGAGCACGTCGGGGTGGACGTCCTCCGGCCCGAGGACGGCGGGATCCGCGGCGGCCGCCTGCGCCGTCTCGTGCGCCCGGCGCTGGTAGTCGAGGGCCAGCGGCATGAGTTCCAGGTCGGCCAGGACACCGGCCAGCGTGCCGAGCGTGTCTACCAGCAGCACGCTGGGCGCCAGGGTCGGGTCGAGCAGGCTCGCCGCCTCGACGGCCTCGTCCATCGCCGCGTCGATCCGGCGGGAGAGCAGTTCGATGCGGGCGTGCCGGGCCAGGCCCGCGGCCCGCTGGAGGTCGTCGTCGGCGGCGTCGAACGCGGCCTTGGCCGAGCGGACCAGCGCGATCGCCAGCGCGGCGCGGGAGGCCGACTCCGCGCGCGGGTCGGCGCCCTCGCCGGTGCCCTCGATCAGCTCCGCGACACCGGCGTGCAGGTCGAGCGACGGCTCGGCCGGGGAGTCGGGGGAGACCGGGTCGCCGACCACGGTGAACCCGGCGACCCGCAGCCGGCGCACCAGCAGCTCGGCGCGCAGCGTGTCGGCCCAGGCGCGGCCCAGCGATGCGGGGGCGCCGTCGGGCGCGTCGGCGGCCGGTGCGGCTGCGACGTAGGGCGACGGATCCCGCTCCACACCCGCGAGCAACTGCTCGGCGTCGTCGAGCTGCCAGTTGCTCAGGGCGGCGGTCACCCGGTGATGCAGGGCTCCCGGTGGCACGAGCGCACTGTGCATGTCGTCACGCACCGTGTCGAGCACGTGACTGCGAACGCGCCGTCCCTCGTCCGTCCCGTCCCTCCCGTCCCAGGCGTCCGGGACGCTCATGCGCTCGCCCCGCGCTCGACCGCGGCCGGCTCGGCAGCCCCGTGCGCGCGCACCCGGTTGCGGCCGAGGCGCTTGGCGGAGAACAGGTGCAGGTCGGCGGTGTCGAACAGCGCGCGCCAGCCGACGACCGGGCTCGGCTGCCCGTCGGCCACGGCAGGGGCGGTGGCCACGCCGATGCTCACCGTCACCGGCTCGGACAGCTGCAAGTCGGTCCAGTCGGCCTCGGCCACCGCCGACCGCAACCGCTCCATGACCACCACGGCCTGCGGCTCGGTCGCCGTCGGGAGCACCACGAGGAACTCGTCGCCGGCCCAGCGGTAGACCTCGTCGCCGGTGCGGCTGTGCTCCCGGAGCAGGTCCGCCACGCGGCGCAGGACCGCGTCGCCATGGGTGTGCGACGTGTCGTCGTTGACCTCCTTGAACCGGTCGACGTCGACCACGGCCAGCGACAGCGGCTCCTCCCCGAGCCGGAAGGTGCCCAGCCGGCGTTCGGCGCTGCGCCGGTTGCCCAGCCCGGTGAGGGGGTCCTCCAGCGCGTGCCGGCGCAGCAGCGCCGCCTGGCGCTCGGCCTCGCGCAGCCGGCTGCGGCGCACGAACATCGCCGCCCACATCTGCCGGCCGCGGGCGTGCGCGCGCCCGGTGTCGGCCCGGTAGGCTTCCAGCCAGTGCAGCGCCTCGGCCGGGCGGCCGAGGTCGGCGTTGTCCTGGCCGAGCTCCAGCAGGGCCTGCCGGTAGCGGCGCCGGTCACCGGAGGCCGCGAACGCCCCGGCGGCGTCGACCAGCAGCCCGATCGCCTCCTCGCCGACGAGTGCGTCGCCGTCCCGGCGGGCGAGGGCGCCGAGCAGCCGGGCGAGCACCAGGTCGGTGTAGCCGCGCAGCCACACGCCGCCGTCGCGTTGCACGGAGCGGCGGACCCGGCGCAGCGGGCCGAGGGCGGCGTCCAGGTCGCCGGCGCACATGAGCGCCCAGGCCTGCACCACGTCGAGCAGGTCGGCGTCGGCCTGCTCGGGAGACCAGTCCAGCTCGCGGGCACCGGTCGCGCAGGCGATCGCCTCGGTGGCCAGCTCGGTGGCGCGCTCCGTCTCGCCCCGGCGGCGCATAGTCTGGGCGAGCTCGACGTGCTGGCGGGCGGTGAGCAGCAGCAGCCGGCCGCGATCGCCGACGTCGGGGAGCTCCGCAGCCACCTGGTGCCCGCGGACGGCGTGGACGACGGCGAGCTCCTCGAGGTCCAGCCCCGACAGGGTCAGGGACAGCCACCGGTGCGCCTGGAGCAGCGCGCGGGAGGGCTGGACCGACGGCCCGTCGGTGAGCAGGCTGGCGTCGACGGCCAGCAGCATCGCGTGGTCCAGGTGGTCGGCGGTCGTCTCCGTGTGCGCCAGGTAGGCCATGAGCAGGGCGGTGTCCGACGACGTCGGGCACCGGTCGAGCAGGTCGCGGGCGGCGGAGATCTCGCCGGCGGCGACGTCCGCGTCGCCGGCGAGCAGCGCGCGGCGGGCCCCCAGGGCGTGCCGCCAGGCCGTCCAGGACGGCTCCTGGTCGGCGTCGACGGTGCTCTCGGCCTGGTCGAGGAGGGTGAGGAACGGCCCGGCGTCCTCCCGGTGGCTCGCGTCGAGCAGCTCCCAGAGCGCAGCCTGCAGCGCGCCGGGCGCGACGCGGGCCGGGCCGGGGCTCACGGATTCCTCCACTGGGTAGGCGGCCACGCGGGCCGGTGCTGCGGTAGGGAGGCCGTTCCTCCGGGTGGGGCCGCTGGCCGGCCCCCTCCGCACTACCCTCGTCGGATGCCCGGGATGCCACCCAGTACGCCTCCGACGCGGTTCGCCTATCTCGGGCCCGAGGGTACCTTCGCCGACGCGGCCCTGAGCAGGGCAATTGGCCCTGCCGGGGGACTCCGTGACCCCCAGCCGAGTGTCGCCGCCGCGCTGGCCGCCGTCCGGTCGGGGGACGCCGACGCCGCCCTCGTCCCGCTGGAGAACTCCATCGAGGGCTCGGTGCCGGCCACGATGGACGGACTGGCCGACGGCGAGCCGCTGGTGATCACCCGCGAGGTCGTCCTGGAGGTCGCCTTCGTGCTGGCCGTCCGGCCGGGGACGGCCCTCGCCGACGTCCGGTCGGTCGCCAGCCATCCGCACGCGCTCGCGCAGACCGGCCGGCGGCTGGGCGAGCTGCTGCCCGGCGTCGTCCCGCTGCCCACGTCCTCGACCGCGGGGGCGGCGGCCGCGGTGGCCGCGGGGGAGGTCGACGCCGCCGTCTGCGCGGCGATCGCGGCGACCCGCTACGGGCTCGACACCCTGGCCGACGACGTCGCCGACCACCCGGGCGCCGTCACGCGGTTCGTGCTCGTCGGCCGCCCCGGCGGTCCGCTGCCCGAGCCGACGGGCAACGACAAGACGTCGCTGGTGGCGGTGGTCGGCGACCGGACCGGCGCTCTCCTGGAGGTGCTGCGCGAGTTCTCCGTCCGCGGCATCTCGCTGACCCGGATCGAGTCCCGGCCGACCCGGGAGCGGCACTGGTTCTACTCCTTCGCCCTGGACTGCGAGGGGCACGTCGCCGAGCCCCGGGTGGGCGAGGCGCTCGCCGCGCTGCACCGGGTGTGCGACGACGTCCGCTTCCTCGGGTCCTACCCGCGGGGGGACGGGCGGGAGAACCGGCCGGTGCCGGGCGAGGCGTCGGACACCGCGTTCGCCGAGGCGCAGGACTGGCTGGCCCGGCTGCGGTCCGGCGAGGCCTGAGGCCACCGGGGCCCGGTCGCCGCTACGCTCCGCCGCCGTGACCGCCCTCACCAGCCCACCCCCGCCGCCCGGCCGCGCCCTGCCGCCCGACCCGGGGGCCCGGCGCCGCGCCGCGGTGGAGCTCGGCGTGCTCCAGGGCGGCTACGTGCTGTTCCTCGCCCCGTGGTTCTTCCTGTCCATCGGCGTCGTGATGGGGGCGGCGAACTGGAACTCCCCGTTCGCCGCGCCGCTGCTCCTCGCCTGGGGCGCGTACCCCCTCGTGGCCCTGGTCACGACCGTGGTCGCGTGGGCCTGGTTCGCCGGCGGGCGCTTCGCCGCGGCGCGGTGGGCCAACCGGGTGCCGCTGGTCTGGGTGGTCACCGGGGCCGCCGTCCTGATCTGGGTCTTCACCGCCGGCTGAGCCCGGGTCAGCCCAGGCGGGCGCGCAGCTCCTCGACGATCCGGCGGGTGACCGGGACATCGACGCCGTACCGGTCGGCCGCCCGCAGCACCGCCCCGCCGATCGCCTCCAGCTCGGTGGGGTTGCCGGCCTCGGCGTCCCGCTCCATCGACGAGCGCATCTGGTCGGGCAGCGACCAGGCGAAGTCCCGGGTCGCATCGGGGTCGGGCTCGGCGCCGTCCGCCCGCGCCACCGCGGCCACCTCTCCGATGACCGCGGTGAGTTCCTCGCCGTGCTCCTCGCGCACGGTGCCGAGGGGGGCCGCGGCCTGGGTGGTCAGCAGCGCCATGGGGGCGAGGAAGCACAGCTTGTCCCACAGCAGCCCGGCCTCGTCGGGGCGGACGGCGACGTCGATGCCCGTCCCGGCGAGGGCGTCGGCCAGCGGCTCGGCACCAGGTGCCAGCTGGACGGCGCACAGCTGCCCCTCGTGCCGGATCTCGCCCGGCGACGGGCGGGAGGCGAACACCCGGATGGTGCCGGCCACCACCCGCGCGGCCGGGTAGCGCTCGCGCAGCTCCGCCAGGTGCTCGACCCCGTTGAGCAGCGGGACCACCACGGCGTCCCCGAGCACGTCGGCGGGCACCCGGCCGAGCGCGTCGTCGAGCTGCGTCGCCTTCGTCGTCACCAGGAGGACGTCGACCGGCTCGTCGAGGCGCTGGGCGCCGCGCACCGGCGCCGTCAGCTCACCGAAGCGATCGCTGGCGACGCGCACGCCGTGCTCGTCGAGGTGCGCGGCGGTCTCCGGCCGGGCGAGGCAGGTGACCGCGTGCCCCTCCCGCGCCAGCAGCGCGGCCAGCAGCCCGCCGACGCCACCTGGTCCCAGTACTGCGATCCGGAGCTTCTCCGCAGAGGTCACGGGGTCAGCCTGCCCGACGCGGGTCAGACGCGCTCCAACGCCCGCTCCTCCTGCTGGGGCTCGGTGGGGCCCTGCGCCAGCTTCCCGGGCCACCAGACCCTGTCGCCGATCAGGTGGACCGCCGACGGGACGAGCAGCGTCCGGACGACGAAGGTGTCGAGCAGGACGCCGAACCCGACGAGGAAGCCGAGCTGGATGAGGATGACCAGCGGCAGCACGGTGAGCGCCCCGAACGTGGCCGCCAGCACGAGCCCGGCGCTGGTGATCACGCCGCCGGTGACCGCGAGCGACCGCAGGACGCCGTCCCGCGCCCCGTGCCGGACCGACTCCTCCCGCGCCCGGGTCATCAGGAAGATGTTGTAGTCGATCCCCAGGGCGACGAGGAAGACGAACCCGATGAGCAGCACCTGCGGGTCGCTGCCCGGGAAGTCGAAGAGGTGCTCGAAGACCAGCGCGGCGACGCCGACGGTCGCCGCGGTGCTGAGCACGGTCGTGCCCACCAGCAGCAGCGGCGCCACGACCGCCCGCAGCAGCAGCGCCAGCACGACCGTGATGACGAGCAGCACCAGCGGCACGATGACCCCGAGGTCGCGGGCGGCGGTCTCCTGGGTGTCGAGGTCCTGGGCGGTCGAGCCGCCGACGAGGGCGTCGGGGTCGGCGTCGCGCACGGCCGTCCGCAGGTCGGCCACCGTGTCCTGGGCCGCCTCGCTGTCGGGGGCGTCGGCGAGCGTGGCGTCGAGCCGGACCAGTCCGTCCGCGACGAACGGTTCGGCGTCCCCGGCTTCGGGCGGCCCGCCCTGCTCACCGGTGAACGGCGCCACCCCGGCGACGCCGTCGACCTGCGAGGCGGCGTCGGCGACGTCCTGCCAGCCGTCGGCGGGGGTGATGATCACCGCGGGGCTGGCGCCGCCGGCCTCATAGTGGCGGGCCAGGGCCTCCTGCCCGGCGCCGGACTCCGAGCCGCCGCGCACCGCCTCCGAGAGCGGGATCCCGTCGGCGTCGAAGGTGGGGAGGGAGAGCGCCATGACGACGAGGAGGGCGCCGCTGCCCATGAGGTAGCGGCCCGGGCGGCGCCCGACCGAGGTGGCCACCCGCTCCCAGCCCTTCCCGTGCGCGTGCTCCTCGCCGTACTTCGGCCGGAAGGGCCAGAACGCCGCGCGGCCGAACAGCACCAGCACCGCGGGCAGGAAGGTGAGCGCGGCGAGCATGGCGAAGGCGATGCAGACCGCCGAGATCGGGCCGAGCGCGCGGTTGGAGCCGAGGTCGGAGAAGAGCAGGCAGAGGATGCCGAGGATCACCGTCCCGCCCGAGGCGAGGATCGGCTCCCACGACTGCCGGAGCGCCACCGTCATCGCGGCGACGGGGGACTGCTCGCGGCGCAGCTCCTCCCGGTACCGGGCGACCAGCAGCAGGCCGTAGTCGGTGGCCGCGCCGACGACGAGGATCGAGGCGATGCCCTGGCTCTGGCCGTTGACGGTGATCCAGCCCCGGTCGGCCAGGAAGTAGGCGACGGCGAGCGAGACCACCAGCGCCAGGCCGGCGGTGCCGATGACCAGCAGCGGCAGCAGCGGGCTCCGGTAGACGACCAGCAGGATGAGCAGGACCACGCCGAACGCGGCGAGCAGCAGGAGGCCGTCGATGCCGGCGAAGCCCTCGGCGAAGTCGGCGAAGATCGCGCCGGGGCCGGTGACGTACGCGGTCGTCCCGTCGATGCCCGGGATGCCGCGCAGCTCGGTGATGACCGGGCCGAGCGCCTCGCCGAGGTCCGGGTCGAAGGGCAGGACGGCCTGCACCGCCTCGCCGTCCTCGGAG
Organism: Blastococcus sp. HT6-4; assembly: GCF_039679125.1. Taxonomy (NCBI): domain Bacteria; kingdom Bacillati; phylum Actinomycetota; class Actinomycetes; order Geodermatophilales; family Geodermatophilaceae; genus Blastococcus; species Blastococcus montanus. Next base: position 245,524 of record NZ_CP155551.1, read on the forward strand.
GGGATGGGCGGCGACGCCTCGCCGGCCAGGGCGCCGGCGTCCTCGGCGATCCCGACCGCCTGCTCGACCCGGTCCCGCGCCGCGGCCAGCGCGTCGGGGCCGAGCGCACCGCCGTCGCTCTCCCAGAGCAGGATCACCGGGAGGGTGCGCTCGGTGCGGAACTGCTGCTGCAGCTCGGTGACCCGCGTGGACTCGGCGCTGTCGGGCAGGAATGCGGCGGAGTCGTTCTCCGAGACCTCCCCGAGCTTGCCGCTGAAGGAGCCCAGCGGTCCGGCGAGCCCCAGCCACAGCAGGGCGACGACGGCGGGGAGGATCCAGCGGACGAGGGGAGTGCGGCGCGGCATGGTGTTCCCTTGATGGTCGATCATCTCGATGATCGAGAGATTAGAGCGGTCGGGTGCCGCGCGCGAGCGGAGGTGCAGTGGGCGAGGACGTCGATCCCGCGCGGCTGGAGTTGGCGCTGCTCCTTCGCCGGCTGACGGTGGAACTGGATGCGGTCGGGCAGAGATTCGCCGATCGGCACAGGCTGGGCCGCACCGACGTCCGGGCTCTCGTGGCGGTGATGGACGCCGCGCGACGCGGGGAGGCCCTCACCGCCGGCCGGCTGGGGACGGCGGTGGAGCTGAGTTCGGCGTCGGTGACCGCGCTGGTCGACCGGCTGGAGCGGGTGGGCCACCTGCGCCGGGTGCGGGACACCGCGGACCGGCGGCGGGTGACGCTGGAGATGTCACCCGAGGCGATGGCGGCGGGGGTGGAGTTCTTCGGCGGCCTGCAGCGGGATCTGCTTGCGGCGATGGAGGGCTACTCCGACGACGAGCTCGCCGTCGTCCACCGGTTCCTGACCGGGATGACCGGGGCGATCGAGCAGTACGCCCGCGCGAACCCGCCCGAGCCCCAGGCATAGGAAGCTATACATGCCTATCCGCGGCCCAGAACGCATGCATAGCTTCCTATGCCTGGACGCTGGTGTCCTGAGCTGCCCGCGTTCGCTACCGTCCGCGCACATGCGCAGCTCCCGTGCGCCGACCTGACGGGAGCGTGTCGCTGTGGAGTCCGAGCCGGACGTCGCGGAGCTGCTGGAGAGGGTGGTCGCGGGATACGAGCAGCTGGCGCGTTGGGAAGTCGAGATTCCGGGAGTCGGTCAGCGTCAGTGGAACCGGTATCTGGCCCGGCTGTCCGCGCTGAAAGACCGCTTGATGGCGTCGCCGGCCGGCTTCGCGGCCCTGCAGGAGGTGGCGAGGAGCCACCCCGACGAATCCGTGCGGACGCGCGCCCGGGATGCTGTGGCGCCCGCGCCTCCGTCGGGCGTCGAGGACGCGCGCGACTGGCTCCGTCATCCGAGGCAGGCCCTGGGCCGGCTGGACCACATGGTCGAGCCCTGCCTGTACTATGCCCCGCTGCCGGCCGAGCACAGCGCCGACTACGTCGAGGCGTTGCCCGAGCTCGTGGTCGGTCGCGGGTCGTGGGTGCGCGGGCATCCCGTGGACGTCGGTTCGTGGCCGCTGCGCGAGGACGGCATCCCGCTGGATTTCGTCGGCCATTTCGACCTGTGGATGCTGTCCACGGTGGCGGACCGCGCGCCGCTGCCGGAGACGAACGGAGCCCTCGAGGTCTTCCACGACCTCGAGTCCTACGGCATCGACGGCGGCGCCCGGGACCGCGGCTGCTGGCAGGTGCGCTTCGTCCCGCCGGTGACGCGCTACCTGACGGAGCCGGAGGACCTGACGGTGCAGCCGGCGCGCTGGTTGCACGAGTGGGGAGGGTTCAGCCTGCCGTCGCCGTCGGACCTGCCCGATCTGTCGTCGGAGGAGTTCGACCGGCTCGAGCAGGCCACCGCCGACGTGCTGGACGAGGCGCTCTCCACGGCCGGCGATCGCCGGCGCCGGCCGGTCGGTGAGCTCCGGTTCGTCCCACAGCTCCTGGGACGGCCGCAGCAGGGCTGGGGGCACATCGTCTCCGAGGCGCTCGAGCCGTTCCTGCCCTGCGGACCCGATGACGGCTGGGTTCTGCTACTCGACATCCCGGCCGTCGGGCCGCTCGACGGCTGGTTCGGCGGCGACGGCCACCTCGAGGTCTGGATGCGACGTTCGGATCTGGTCCGCGGTGACTACGAGCAGGCGTGGGTGACGATCCGGCTCAATTGACGCGGCGGCCGTGCGCCGGTTCGGGTCCGAGCCGGCCGGCGGCGACCGTGTCCCCGTCGAGAAGGCGGCGCACCGGCTGCTGAGGCGCTGGTCGTCCTCCTCGTCTGCGGGCTTGTGGGATCTACCCACGGATCCCTTCCGCTCTCCCGAGCCGCTGCCCTCGTGCGGTGGCGCATCGCGCTCGATGTCCGTGCCGGGAGCGCGGCGCGCCGATGGCGTGCTTCGGGTCGCGCTCGCTGACGAGATGGCAGCGGAGTGGCCATCACTGGGGCCGCCGCGCATGTGCGGTGCCTTGTCGCTCCCCGGGAGATTGGGCCGTCGTGGTGCGGCTGGTTCGACTGTCACCCATCCGTGACGAGGCAGCTCCTTGCGGTGAGGATGCGATACCCGCCAGTCTTCCGCCGCGACGCCAGGACCGGTGTCGAGCTCCGCCTCCTGCTCGACACTTTCGGACTCCTGACAAGTTCATGTACTGCGGAACCTGAGTGGCAGTGGTCTAGGAATCGGTTGGTCGCCAGCGATCGAGGTCGCTGTGTCCCTGCATCGGAAAGTTGGTGCGGCATGAGGCCGCTCACCTTTGGCGTCGAACAGAGGGAGAATTGGAGCGAGTGGGTTCTGGACCACGGCCTGCCCGAGTTGCCAGGTCCGGATCTTCGTGCGGGGCAGTCTGTACCGGTGGCCTACTGGGTCGGCCCAACCTCGGGCGCCGTCCTCCACGTCCTGCGTGTACCGCAGGGAAGCGGGGATGATGCGGCTCTTCCGGCATGGCTCGGTCCGGATCTCTACACACGCTCCCATGGCGCGTGGAAGCCGGAACTCAGTAGTGACGGTGCTTGGGGCTGGGAGCCCCCGCTCGCGAGGATCGCCGTGCCTGACGCGCACGTTGGTCTGACAAGTTCGGCAAGCGGGTCGGTGGGCAGAGGCGGGAGCAAGGCGCTGGTGCTTCTGGTGGGCGCTGAAGCGGCATTCGCTGAGGTACATCAGGCCGATCACTTGACCAGGCGGCCCGTGGAGGCGCCGGTCGGAGTGTTCGTGGTTTGTGGCGACTACGTGCACCCTTTGACCGTCCGGGTCCTCAATGCGCGTGGTGGCGTGCTCGGAGAGGTCTATGGGTGAGCGTCGGCTGCCGTCGGTGATGGCAATGGTGACCGCTGAAGCAGTTGGAGTGGGTCAGAGGTAGAGGCCGGTGGATTCCTCGATCCGCTCGGCGGCGACGGCGTGCACGTCGCGCTCGCGCAGGATGATCAGGTCCTCGCCGTGCACCTCGACCTCGTGCTGGTCCTCGGGGGAGAAGAGCACCTGGTCGCCGACCTTGACCTGGCGCACGCTCGGGCCGACGCCCTTGGCCTCGCCCCACACCAGCCGCTTGGCCACCTGGGCCGTCGCGGGGATGAGGATGCCGCCGCTCGAGCGACGGTCGCCGTCGTCCTTGCGCAGCGCGACCAGGACGCGGTCGTGCAGCATCTTGATCGGCAGGCCGCCGCCCCGGGCCGTGGCTGACTCGGAGGCGATGTTGTCGGGCACGTCGATCCACGCTACCCGCCCGGTCCTCCGCGGCGTCATGTGCTCAGGACGCCGGGGTCAGCCCCAGCCGAGCTCGTGCAGGCGGTCCTCCTCGATGCCGAAGTGGTGCGCGATCTCGTGGACCACGGTGATCGTGACCTCCTCGACCACGTCGTCCTCGGTCTCGCAGATGTCGCAGATCGCCTCGCGGTAGATCATGATCCGGTCCGGCAGCGCCCCGCCGTAGTCCCAGCCGCGCTCGGTCAGCGCGTAGCCCTCGTAGAGCCCGAGCAGCTCGGGCTCCTCCCGGTTCCGGTCCTCCACCAGGACGACGACGTTGTCCACCAGCGCCATCAGCTCCGGCGGGACCTGGTCGAGGGCATCGGCGACGAGCCCCTCGAACACCGGCAGCGGGAGGGTGTTCACCAGGACGTCGGCAGCGGCCGGCCCTCTTCGTAGCCGGCGGAGCTCTGCACGCCGAGGACCGCCCGCTCGTGCAGCTCGTCGACGGTGCGCGCGCCCGCATAGGTGCACGACGACCGCACGCCGGCGACGATCTGGTCGATGAGGTCCTCGACGCCCGGGCGAGCCGGGTCGAGGTACATCCGCGAGGAGCTGATGCCCTCCTCGAAGAGACCGGCACGCGCCCGGTCGAAGCCGGTCTGGGTCGCCGTCCGCGCCTTGACCGCCCGCGCCGACGCCATGCCGAACGACTCCTTGTACAGCCGCCCGGCGTCGTCGTGCACGTCACCGGCCGATTCGTAGGTACCGGCGAACCAGGACCCCACCATGACGTTCGCGGCGCCGGCCGCCAGGGCCAGCGCGATGTCGCGCGGGTGCCGCACGCCGCCGTCGGCCCACACGTGCCGGCCCAGCGAGCGGGCCTCGGCGGCGCACTCCTCGACGGCGGAGAACTGCGGCCGCCCCACGCCGGTCATCATCCGGGTGGTGCACATGGCGCCGGGCCCGACGCCGACCTTGACGACGTCGGCGCCGGCCTCGATCAGGTCGCGGGTGCCCTGCGCCGTCACCACGTTCCCGGCCACGACCGGCACCGCGCCGGCCACCGAGCGCACCGCGCGCACCGCCTCGATCGCCTTCTCCTGGTGCCCGTGCGCGGTGTCGACCACCAGCACGTCCACGCCGGCGGTCAGCAGGGCCGACGCCTTCCCGGCGACGTCGCCGTTGATGCCGACGGCGGCCGAGGTGAGCAGGTGCCCGTCCGGGTTCAGGGCCGGCGTGTACAGGGACGAGCGCAGGGCGCCCTTCCGGGTGATCACGCCGACCAGGCGGTCGCCCTCCACCACGGGGGCGGCGCTCACCCGCTCGCCGGAGAGCACGTCGAAGATCTTGGTGAGGTCGGTGCCGGCCGGGATCGTGAGCGGCTCCGGCGTCATGACCTCGGACAGCTGGGTGAAGCGGTCGACGCCCTGGCACGCCCCGTCGGTGACGACGCCCACCGGGGAGCCGTCCTCGACCACGACGACCACGCCGTGCGCGCGCTTGGTCAGCAGCGACAGGGCCTCGCCCACCGTGGAGGTGGGGGAGAGGGTGATCGGGGTGTCGTAGACCGTGTGCCGCCCCTTCACCCAGGACACCACCTCGGAGACGACGTCGACCGGGATGTCCTGGGGCAGGACCGCCAGGCCCCCGCGACGGGCCACGGTCTCGGCCATCCGCCGGCCGGAGATCGCCGTCATGTTGGCGACCACGATCGGGATCGTGGTCCCGACGCGGTCGGGTGTGCGCAGGTCGACCTCGAGCCGCGACCCGACCGAGGAGCGCGCCGGCACCATGAACACGTCGGAGTACGTCAGGTCGTGCGAGGGCCGCTGCAGGAACCGCATGCCTCCAGTGTCCCGCATGATGGGGCCGGCGGTGCTCTCCCGCGTCAGGGGCGGTCGTGGGTCGTTAGCGGGTGCGAATGAGTACAAGTCAACGCGGACGCGTCCGCTGTATCACTTTAGCTACCCACCTAAAGTGATACAGTTCCTGCGTGGAGGCGAACAAGGCGACATTTCAGCCAGGCGCGGAACTGCTGACCGACCTTGCTGAGCTGCGTGCTGAGGTGGACGTCTGCCTTCGCAGGCTGGCCGACGGCGAGCTGCCCACCGACGTCGAGCGCGAACGAGTCGATCTGAAGGAAGAGGCGGGGCGTCGAGGAGCTGGCGGCGTCCTCCTCGACGGGACTCCTCGCAACACCAGTGCTGCGACCCAGCTCGCAGACGAGGTTGCATGCATGGCGAACACGCCAGGCGGTGGCGCTCTCATCGTGGGAGTCAACGACCGCACCGGTGACCTCATCGGAACCGATCTTGATCCCGAGTGGCTCAAGCACCAGATCTACCGGCGCATCGACGTCGCGCCACAGGTTGAAGTGCGTTATGAGCGCGGGATTCCCTTGGTCGTCCTGCTGGTGTCCGAAGCGCGAGAGCCTGTGGAGGACACGGGCAATCGGTTGCGTTGGCGAGTGGGTGCGAACTGCGTCCCCGTTGATCGTAGTGCCTGGTGGGTGCACCGGCAGGACCGTGTTGGTTGGGACGAGATGGCTCGTCCTAGTCGCATGACGGTCGATGACATCTCTCCCGGTGCTGTCGCAGTGGCGCGCGACTACCTACGTGGGCGCCCAGCCAATGACGGCCTGGCAGACGAGTCCACTGAGGAAGTGCTGCGCCGGCTGGGCCTGCTGACAGTCGAAGGGACCCTCACGCAGGCGGGTGCACTCCTGTTCTGTCCCGCACCTAGGGCATGGCTTTCCTGGGCCCGGTGGGATGTTCAGGGAGGGGAGGTGCTGGCAGCTACCGATGCACGGGCTGGCACGAGCCTGCTCGAGCAGGTGGCTCAGACCGAGGCGTTACTGGACGGCGCCAATGACCGCGTGACTCTTCCCGGTTCCTTCTCGGAGCGGCTTGTTCGACTCTTGCCTCCTCGAGCCGCGCGGGAAGCGGTGTTGAACGGCGTGGTCCACCGCGACTGGCATCAGGCAGAGGCCACAACGGTGACCTGGGTGGAAGCCGACGCCTCCCTGGAGGTCGTCTCGCCCGGTGGCTTCGTGGGGGGAGTGAACGCTGGAAACGTGCTGACCCAGCGCTACTCCCGGTCTCCTGCCCTGGCCGACGCAGTCCGCGCGCTCGGGCTTGTCGATAAGCAAGGTATCGGTGTGGACCGGATGTATCGGGAGATGGTCACGCTTGGGCACCGCCCCCCGCTGCTTGTCGAAGAGCCCGGGCCTCGCGTACGAGTCAGGTTGACGGGTGGCAAGCCCGTGGTGCCTGTGATGCGGTTGGTCGACGAGATCGAACCACGTGAGCGGCAAACGGACGTTCGTGTAGCCATGATCCTGCATACGTTGCTCCACGAGCCCTTCATCACGGCCCAGCGCGGAGCTGAGGTACTTCAACGGACCGTCGAAGAGGCCGACGAGGCACTGCACGTCGCAGGCTCGTGTGTTGTCGGCGGCAGCCCGTTGATCGAGCCCTATCGGGATGTTTGGGTGCTCTCACGAGCGAGTACGGAGCTGACGCTGCAGGCGGCTGGTGATTTGGCCGTACTCAAGCGCCAGGGTGTGCTGACCTATCTCCGGCCCGATCCGGTCGAGGCCACGCGAGTGGTTCGCCGGTGGCTCGCCGTGCACGATCGAGTTTCTTCCGGTGACTATGCAACTCTCACGGAGTTGACCTATGCCGGTGCGCGTCGTGCTCTTGAAAGGATGGTCACAGACGGGCTCCTCGAGCGTGGCGAGACCGCCGGTCGTAACGCTCACTTCCTGCCGGCAGGCGTCATGCGGTCTGGCCCGAGGAAGTCGGACCAGTCTGATGTCCCGTCGGCCGAGGCGTTGGAGGTAGACGGCTAGCCGAAGCCTCGTTCAGACTTCTCTACGATCGGTTCGTGATCGACCTGCGGCTCGTGCGCGAGCACCCCGACGTCGTCCGTGCCAGCCAGCGCGCCCGGGGGGCCGACGAGTCCCTGGTCGACGCGCTGCTGGCCGCCGACGTCGCCCGGCGCGAGGCGGTCAAGCGGGCCGACGACCTGCGCGCCGAGCAGAAGAGCGCCTCCCAGGCGGTGAAGAAGGCGAGCCCCGAGGAGCGGCCCGCCGTCCTGGGCCGGGCGCGGGCGCTGGCGGCGGAGGTCAAGGAGGCCGAGGAGGCGCAGCGCGCCGCCGACGCCGCGCTGCGCGACGTGCACGTGCGCATCCCCAACGTGGTGGCCGACGAGGTGCCGCCCGGCGGGGAGGACGACGCGGTTCCCCTGCGCACCGTCGGCGAGGTGCCCACCTACGACTTCGAGGTGCGCGACCACATCGAGATCGGCGAGAAGCTCGGCGCCATCGACATGGAGCGCGGTGCGAAGGTCTCGGGCTCCCGGTTCTACTTCCTCACCGGCCCGGGCGCGCTGCTGGAGTTCGCGCTGGCGCAGCTGGCCATCAGCCGCGCCGTCGCCGCCGGGTTCACCCCGGTCATCGCCCCGGCGCTGGTCAAGCCGAGCGCCATGGAGGGCACCGGATTCCTCGGCGAGCACGACGAGGAGGTGTACCGGATCGAGCGGGACGACCTGTACCTCGTCGGCACCTCCGAGGTGGCGCTGGCCGGGATGCACCAGAACGAGGTGCTCGACCTCTCCAACGGCCCGAAGCGCTACGCCGGCTGGTCGTCGTGCTTCCGGCGGGAGGCCGGGTCCTACGGCAAGGACACCCGCGGCATCATCCGCGTGCACTGGTTCGACAAGGTCGAGATGTTCAGTTTCGCCCGGCCGGAGGACACCGCCGCCGAGCACCTCCGGTTGCTGGCCTGGGAGGAGGAGTTCCTCCAGGCGCTGGAGCTGCCCTACCGCGTGGTCGACATCGCCGCCGGCGACCTGGGCACCAGCGCCACCCGCAAGTACGACATCGAGGCGTGGTTCCCGACCCAGGGCACCTACCGGGAGCTGACCAGCACCTCGGACTGCACGACCTTCCAGGCCCGCCGGCTCAACATCCGGTACCGGGACGACGAGGGGAAGACGCAGACCGCGGCCACGCTCAACGGCACGCTGTGCGCCATCGCCCGGACGATCGCCTGCCTGCTCGAGGTGCACCAGCGCGCCGACGGCTCGGTGCACGTCCCGGTCGCCCTGCGTCCGTGGCTCGGCGGCGTCGAGTCGCTGACGCCGGGCATGACCCTGGCGGCGCCGGTCCCGCCGGCCACCGCATGAGCCCGACTCCGCGCCGCCGTCCGCTCCTCGCTCGCGGGGCTCGCTGCGATGCTCCCGCGGCTGTCGTCGGGCGATCCGCATGAGCGGACAGCCCCCGAAGGCCCTGCAGGCCTACGGCGTCCTCCCCGGCGCCGACCAGGTGGTCGAGCTCGGGGACCTGGGGTCGTGGCGCCCGAAGCTGGTGGCCAGCGACCTCGACGGCACGCTGCTCGACGCCTCCGGTGAGGTGAGCCCGCGCACCCGGGCGGCGATCGCGGCGTGCTGGGACGCCGGCATCCCGGTCGTCGGCGTGACCGGCCGGGGCCCGCGGCTGCTGGAGAGCGTGCGCGCCGCCCTCGACGGCCGCGGCATCGCCGTCCTCTCCCAGGGCGGGTTCGTCGTCGACCTGGAGCGGGACGAGGTGCTGCGCGCGGTCGCCCTGCCGCGGACCCAGGCCATGGCCGTGATCGAGCGGATCGAGGCGGTCACCGGCGAGCTCGTCATCGCGGTGGAGGACGCCGCCCAGCAGGGCGAGGCCCGCGGCGCGCTGCGGGTGCAGCACGGCTTCGACTGGCCCTACCCCGAGGACGCCCAGCTCGTGGCCAAGGACGATGTCCTGCCGGCCGAGGCCGTGCTGAAGGTCTTCCTGCGCTCGGCCACCATCGGCCAGGACGAGCTGCTGGCGCTCGCCCGGACGGTCGTCGACCCGGCCGACGCCGAGCTCACCCACGCCGGCCTCGGCTTCATCGAGGTGCTGCCGCCCGGGATCACCAAGGCCACCGGCCTGGCGATCGCCCTGGAGCGCCACGGCGTGGGCTTCGGCGACGTCCTGGTCTTCGGCGACATGCCCAACGACCTCCCGATGCTCACCGCGGTCGCCGAGGCGGGTGGCCGGGCGGTCGCGGTCGCCAACGCCCACCCCGCCGTCCGCGCCCTCGCCGCGCAGCTGACCAGCGGCCACCGCGCCGACGGCGTCGCCCGCTACCTGGAAGAGGTCCTCGGTGTCTGACCGGATGCGCGATGTCTGACTGGAAGCCCCGGCTCATCGCGAGCGACATGGACGGCACGCTGCTGCGCTGGGACGACACGGTCAGCGAGGCGACGGTCGCCGAGCTCGAGCGGTGGCGGGCCGACGGCGTTCCGGTGGTCCTGGCCACCGGCCGCCCGCCGCGCTGGATGCACCGGATCCGCGAGGTGCTGCGCTCCGGCACCGCCATCTGCTGCAACGGAGCCGTGCTGCTCGACCTCGAGAGCTTCGAGATCATCCAGGAGGAGCCGGTGCACCCCGACGTCCTCCGGTCGGTCACGGCCGAGCTGCGCCGGCGGCAGCCGGACACCTGGTTCGCGGTCGAGTACGGGCTGGAGTTCCGTCACGAGCCCATCTACAAGCCGCGGTGGGACGTCGACGCTCCGGGGGTCGCCGAGGCGACGCTGGAGGAGATGCTGGCGCAGCCGGTCGCCAAGCTGCTGGCCCGCCACGAGACGCTGCCGCGCGACGAGTTCGTCGCGCTGGTGGAGGAGGTCATCGGCGGCCGGGCGACGGTCACGTGCTCGTCGACCGACGCCCTCGCGGAGATCTCCGCGTCCGGGGTGACGAAGGCGTCGGGCCTGGCCACGGTCGCCGACCGGCACGGTGTCGGACCCGAGGACGTCGTCGTCTTCGGCGACATGCCCAACGACATCGCCGCGTTCCGGTGGGTGCGCGACGGGGGTGGCCGGGCGGTCGCCATGGCGCACGCCCACCCGGACCTGCTCGCCGTCGCCACCGACGTCACCGGGACCAACGACGACGACGGCGTCGCCCGGTTCCTCGCCGGGCTGTGAAGCCACAGGTCATGGATTGGGTGCAACCTATTTGCTCGGTGGAGTGGCTCCAGAGTTCGGCTTGACTCCGCCGTGCGGGCGCCGACATCGGGGGGTGCGGGGCGCCGGGCTCCGCGACTTCTAGTCAGCGGAGCACCCCGATGCTGAAGCGCCTGTCCATCAGCCGCCGACTCGCCCTCGGCTTCCTCGTCGTCATCGTGTGCATGGCCGGCCTGACCGCCACCGGCGTGTGGCGCGTCGAGACGATCAACAGCCACCTGACGACCATCAACGACCTCAACAGTGTCAAGCAGCGCTACGCGATCAACTTCCGTGGCAGCGTGCACGACCGGGCCATCGCCCTCCGCGACGTCGTCCTGCGGGGCGACCCCGACCTGATCCAGCAGGAGATCGACGAGATCGACGTCCTCGCCGCCGCGTACGCGGACTCCGCCGGGCCGATGGGCGAGCTGTTCGCCGACCCGGCCAACGTCAACGACGACGAGGTCGCCGCCCTGGCGGAGATCCAGCGGATCGAGGCCGAGACCATGCCGCTGATCCAGCAGGTCATCGACCTCAAGCTGGCCGGTGCCACGGACCAGGCTCTCGCGGTGCTGCTTCAGCAGGCCGACCCCCTGTTCGTCGACTGGCTGGCGGCGATCAACGTCCTCATCGACATGGAGGAGGCGATGAACGCAGCGCTCAGCACGGAGGCCCGTGACACCGCGTCGAACTTCCTCCTGCTGATGGTGCTCATCTGCGCCGCCGCCGCGCTGCTCGCGACCGTCATCGCCTGGCGGACCACCAAGGGCATCACCCGGCCCCTGGCCGAGGCGGAGGTCGCCATGGCCGCCGTCGCGACGGGCGACCTCACCCAGCGTCTGGAGGTGCGGTCCCAGGACGAGGTCGGGCGCATGGCCCACTCGATCAACGCCGCGCTCACCTCGATCGGCGAGGTCATGGAGACCTTCCGTTCGGCGATCGAGGCCCTCACGACCGCCAGCCGCCGCGTCGGCGATCTCTCGCAGCGGATCTCCACCGGTGCGGAGGAGTCCTCCGCCCAGGCCGCCGTCGTCGCCGCGGCCGCCGGTGAGGTCTCGCACAACGTGCAGACGGTGGCAGCCGGATCAGAGGAGATGGGTGCCTCCATCCGGGAGATCGCGCACAACGCCACGGAGGCCGCATCGGTTGCCGGCCGGGCCGTGACCGCGGTCGAGACCACGACCGACACGGTGTCGCGGTTGGGCGAGTCCAGCCGCACCATCGGCGACGTCGTCAAGGTCATCTCCTCGATCGCGGAGCAGACCAACCTGCTGGCGCTCAACGCCACGATCGAGGCGGCGCGCGCCGGGGATGCCGGCAAGGGCTTCGCCGTCGTCGCCAACGAGGTCAAGGAGCTGTCGCAGGAGACCGCCCGCGCCACGGAGGACATCGCCCGCCGCGTGGAGGCGATCCAGAGCGACACCAGCGGCGCGATCACGGCGATCGCCCAGGTCGCCGAGGTGATCACGCGGATCAACGACTACCAGACGACGATCGCTTCGGCCGTGGAGGAGCAGACGGCCACCACCAACGAGATGAACCGGAGCGTGGCCGAGGCCGCTGCCGGATCCGGCCAGATCGCGGCCAACATCGACGGCGTCGCCGCGTCCGCCAAGGCCACCACGGAGCACGTCGAGGCCTCGCGGGAGGCCGCTGACGAACTGGCGCAGGTGTCCGGCCGGTTGCAGTCCCTCGTCGGCGGCTTCCGCTTCTGACGCACGGGCGCCGGGCCCGGCAGCCACCGATCCGGCCGCGCAGCGGCGCGGTGGCCGCCGGGCCCGTTCGCGCTCACCCCGGCGGGCGCGCCGAACGGATGAGTGGAGCGGCTACATCACTGTCTCGACTCAATTCCGGACCCGTGTCGGCCGACACAACGGTCAGACGACCGCCGGTGGAGCGGTTCAGGTTCCGGAAGAGGCCCGGCATGGACGCCGCTGTCACACCATCCCGTCCGCAGACGCACGAGCCCGAGGCGGGAGCCCGCGGCCTGTTCTCCCGCATCGGGCTCCAGGGGCGGATGCTCGCCGCCATCCTGCTGGTCGCCCTGACCACGCTGGCGGTCGGGCTGATCGGCGCCTCCCGCATGACCGTCCTCAGCGACCAGGCCGAGCAGGTCTACGAGGAGGGCACCGTCCCCCTCGACGACATCCGGCTGCTGCAGTCCTACTGGTGGGAGTACATGGCCCACTCGGCGCGGGGTGCGCTCACGAACATCGCTCCCGAGGCGGTCGCCGCGTCCCAGGCGAAGGCTGCTGAGGCGCAGGCGGTCATCGAGGAGCTCACGGCCACCGTCAGCGCGGCCCCGCTGGGCCCCGGTGCGCGTGCCTCGTTCGAGCGCTTCGAGCCCGCCGTCGCCAGCTACTTCCAGGCGCTGGGCCGGATGATCGCCGCCGGCCAGTCCGGTGACCCCGCGCAGCTGGCGCAGATGGGCGCGATCATCGGTGAGCTGCAGGCGGCCGAGGCCGAGGCGGTCGCCGCGCTGACCGAGGCCGCCGACGTCCAGTCGGAGTTCGCCCACCAGGTGGCCGACGACGCCATCGCCGCCGCCGAGTCCGCCCGGACGCTGACCTTCGTGGTGATCGGCATCGGGCTGGTCGTCTCGGTCGGGCTCGCGGTGCTGGTGGCCCGCAGCGTCAACCGGCCGGTGCAGCGGATCAGCGAGGTGCTGGACCGGGTCGCCGACGGTGACCTCAGCGTGCGGGTGGGCCCGACGGGTGGTGCCGAGCTGTCCCGGGTGTCGGCCGCCCTGGATCGCACCCTCGACTCGATCGGTGGTGTGCTCACCCTGGTCAACCACTCCGCGGAGCGTCTCGGCGAGGCCTCGCACAAGCTGAACGTCGCGTCGGAGGCGATCGCCGACAACGCCCGGACGGCGGCGGGTCAGGCCGACGAGGTGGTGGCCTCGGCGGGTGCGGTGGCCTCGAGCGTGGACACGGTGGCGACGGGGTCGTCGCAGATGGAGTCGGCGATCCGGGAGATCGCGCAGAACGCGAGCGAGGCGGCGCGGGTGGCGGGTCAGGCGGTGTCGGTGGCGGAGACCACGACGCGGACGGTGGGCAAGCTGGGTGATTCGTCGCAGGAGATCGCGACGGTGGTGAAGCTGATCAACGGGATCGCGGAGCAGACGAACCTGCTGGCGCTGAACGCCACGATCGAGGCGGCGCGGGCCGGTGAGGCGGGTAAGGGTTTCGCGGTGGTGGCGTCGGAGGTGAAGGAGTTGGCGCAGGAGACGGCGCGGGCGACCGAGGACATCTCGCAGCGGGTGGAGGCGATCCAGGCCGACACCGCGGGTGCGGTGGATGCGATCAGCCGGATCAGCTCGGTGATCGGTGAGATCAACGACTTCCAGGCGACGATCGCGGCGGCGGTGGAGGAGCAGACGGCGACGACGAACGAGATGAACCGGAACGTGGCCGAGGCCGCGAGTGGTTCGCAGGACATCGCCGCGGCGATCTCGGGTCTGGCCGCGGGCACGCAGGAGACCAGCCAGCGGGTCGAGGACGCTCAGCGCGCGGCGGTCGAGCTCGCCCAGATGAGTGGTGAGCTGCAGGAGGCCGTCCGCCGGTTCACCGTCTGACGACAGCCAGGATCAGGTGACCTGATCATCGATCGTCCTCCCTCACGGCAGACCGTGAGGGAGGACGCTCTGCGTCGCGGGAGGACGCGGTCCTGGTCGTCGCGGTGGGATCAGGCGACCGCGCCGGTGGCGTCGGCCCCGGGCTCCGCTCGATGGACGACCCGGAATCGCCGGGGACCGGCCAGCGGTCGGGCGAGCAGCTCCCGGAGACGGGCGACGGGTCCCTGGAGCCGCGGTAGGTCCGCGTTGACGACGCGGACCACCCGCACGTCGAGGTCGCGGATCCGGTCCTCGCGACGCTTCTCCTCCCGGGCCACCTCGGCCGGGGTCCGGCCCCCGCGCGGTTCGTCGTACTTGACGCATCCGTCGAACTCGACGGCGACGCCGGCGTCCGCGTACCAGGCATCCACCCGCGCGACGAAGCCCCTGGGCCCGTGCAACTCCACCTGCAGCTCGGGGCGGGGCAGCCCGGCCTCCAGCATGGCCAACCGTCCGCGCGTCTCGAGCGGTGACTCGGCTCGCCCGTCGGACAACCCCACGGCTCGCGCCGCCGCACCGATGCCGAGCCAGTGGCTCTGCCGGAGCACCACGTCCGTGAGGTCGGATCGGCGCACACGTTCCTCGAAGATCGCGGCGTCGATGGAGACGACGGCGTCGACGAGGGACCACTCCCTGGCGCAGTCGACGAGAGTGCGAGCCACACCGGTCACCGTGAACGGTCCGGTATCGACGACGTCCTCCTGCGGGAGCGCGGCCGCGGCGATCCGGTACCCGCGGCCGATCCGCCAATGATCGGGATCTGTCAGCCGGACGACGTCGTCGACGGTCCGGGGCAGGACGAGGCCGTGGGACCGCGCCGCCGAAGAGTGGCTGAGCACCGGCCCGGCGCCGAGCGCGGTCAGCGTGGCGACGGCAGCGAGGAGGTGACGAGCGCGGTCGTCGCCCAGTGCAGCGGCCCAGACCGGCGCGGGCACGTAGATCCCCCGACGCAGCCGGTGCCACGCGCCCGAGCCGACGGCCGCGCGGATCTCGTCAGGGCGGTAGCCGGCGCGGCGGGCGTCGGCGACGGTGAAGACGCCGCCGCGGCGTCGAGCGGCGGACTCGAGGACCGGATGCACGCCACCAGTCTGTGAAGCGGGGGCGCTCCGGGGAACGGTCGGCGCGCATCTGTGGACAGCCGTCGTCCACCCACACCCCGCAGCGTCCACCGACACCCCGCAGCGTCCGCCCTCACCGCGGACGGCGAGGGAGGACATCCGATGATCAGGTCAGCTGATCCGAGCTGCGTGCGGTCAGAGGTACTGGCCGCCGCCGGGGCGGAAGTCGTGCTGCTGGGCCGGCGCCTGGCCGCCCGGCAGGGCCTTGCGGCGCATCTCCTCCAGCTGCGCGCGGGCAGCCATCTGCTGGGCGAACACCGCCGTCTGGATGCCGTGGAAGACGCCCTCCAGCCAGCCGACCAGCTGGGCCTGGGCGATCCGCAGCTCGGCGTCCGACGGCGTCTCGCCCTCGCTGAAGGGCAGCGTGATGCGGGTCAGCTCCTCGCGCAGCTCCGGTGCGAGCCCCTGCTCCAGCTCCCGGATCGACGACTCGTGGATGTCCCGCAGGCGGTTGCGGCTGGCGTCGTCCAGCGGGGCCGCACGCACCTCCTCGAGCAGCTGCTTGATCATCGTCCCGATCCGCATGACCTTGGCGGGCTGCTCGACGAGCTGGCTCGGGTTCAGCTCGCCGTCGCCCTCGTCGTCGGCCGCCTGCGGCACGGGCAGGGCGCCCACCGGGCGGCCGTCGGGCCCGACCACGACGACCTGCTGCGGACGTTCGCTGCCGTTCTCCGGTGAAGTCATGGCCTCCATCCTGCCCCGTCCCGCCGACGGCCGGTGGTGGGGCGGGGGAGCCGGCCGGCGGACGGCCGGGACGGCGCGTGGGTGCCGGGTGGACGAACTAGGGTGCGGCGCATGTCTTCGGGGGCCGGACGACTGGACGTCGCACGCGTCCGGGGCCTGTTCCCCGCACTCTCCGACGGCTACGTGCACGCCGACGGTCCCGCCGGGTCGCTGGTGCCCGAGAACGTCGCCCACGCGGTCGGCTCCGCGATGCGCATGCCGGTGGCCGACCGCGGCGGTGTCTTCCCCGCGTCCGGCCGGGCCGAGGCGCTGGTGTCCGCAGCCCGCGCGGCGGTGGCCGACCTGGTCGGTGGCCGGCCCGGCGGCGTGGTGCTCGGGCCGAACATGACGACGCTCACCTACGCGCTGGCCCGCACGCTGGCCCGCACGTGGCGGCCGGGCGACGAGATCGTCGTGAGCCGGCTCGACCACGACGCCAACATCCGTCCGTGGCTGCAGGTGGCCGCCGCCACCGGGGTGACCGTGCGGTGGGCGGAGGTGGACATCGAGACCGGGGAGCTGCCCGCCTGGCAGTTCGCCGAGCTGCTCAACCGCCGCACCCGGCTGGTGGCGGTGACCGCCGCGAGCAACGCGCTGGGCACCCGGCCCGACGTCGCCGGGATCGCCGCCCAGGCCCACGCCGTCGGGGCGCTGCTCTACGTCGACGCGGTCCACGCCGCCCCGCACGTGTTCCTGGACAAGACGTCGCTGGGCGCGGACTTCGTGGCCGTCTCCGCCTACAAGTGGTGCGGTCCGCACGTCGGCGCCGTGGTGGCCGACCCCGAGCTGCTGGAGCAGCTGCGGCCGGACAAGCTGCTGCCGTCGCCGGACCGGGTGCCCGACCGGTTCGAGACCGGGACGCCGCCGTTCGAGCTGTACGCGGGGGTGAGCGCCGCCGTCGACCACCTGGCCGGGTTGTGCGGGGAGACGGCCGGTTCGCGGCGGGACCGGCTGCGGGCGTCGATGGGTGCGGTCGCCCGCCACGAGGGCGACCTCTTCGACTGGCTGGACCAGGCGTTGCGCGCCATGCGGCACGTGCTGGTGCTCGGCGCCCCGGAGCGAGCGACGCCCACGCTCTCCTTCACCGTCGCGGGGATGCGGCCGCGGCAGGTGGTCGCCGAGCTGGCCCGCGCCGGCATCTGCGGCTGGGACGGCGACTTCTACGCCCGGGAGCTGTTCGACGCGATCGGGGTGAACGAGGTCGGGGGCGCGGTGCGGCTGGGCCTGATGCACTACAACACCGCCGACGACGTCGGCCGGATGATCGACGCCGTCGCCGCGCTGCGCCCCCGCTGAGCCGTCCTCAGTCGCCGGCGACGAGCAGCACCTTGCCGACGTGCTCGCTGGACTCGACGACGCGGTGGGCCTCGGCGGCCCGTGACATCGGCAGCCGGCGGTCGACGATCGGCCGGACGACGCCGCGCTCGACGTCGGGCCACACGTCGTGCTGCACCGCGGTGACGATGTCGGCCTTGCCGCCGGGCCCGGTCGCCGGCCGCGAGCGCAGCGCGGTGGCGTGCACCGAGCCGCGCTTGCGCAGCAGCGCGTTGATGTCGAGCTCGGCCTTGGCGCCGCCCTGCATGCCGATGATCACCAGCCGGCCGCCGTCGGCCAGGACGTCGACGTTGCGGGCCAGGTACTTCGCGCCCATGTTGTCGAGGACGACGTCGACCCCGCGACCGTCGGTCGCCTCCTCCACCCGCTCGACGAAGTCCTCGTCGCGGTAGTTGACGCCCACCTCGGCG
Source organism: Blastococcus sp. HT6-4 (assembly GCF_039679125.1). NCBI lineage: Bacteria > Bacillati > Actinomycetota > Actinomycetes > Geodermatophilales > Geodermatophilaceae > Blastococcus > Blastococcus montanus. Next base: position 263,387 of record NZ_CP155551.1, read on the forward strand.
CCCAGTTCGCGGCAGACGTCGAGCTTCGCGGCGGTGCCGGCGGTGGTGAACACCCGGGCGCCGGCGCGGGCGGCGAGCTGGATCGCCATGGTGCCGATGCCGCTGGAACCGCCGTGCACGAGGAAGGAGTCGCCGCGCCGCAGGCCGGCCAGCATGAAGACGTTCGACCAGACGGTGCAGGCGACCTCCGGGAGGGCGGCCGCGGTGGCCAGCTCGACGCCCGAGGGCTTGGGCAGCACCTGGACGGCGGGGACGGCCACCCGCTCGGCGTAGCCCCCGCCGGCCAGCAGGGCGCACACCTCGTCACCGACCGACCAACCGGCGACGTCCTCGCCGATCTCGCTGACGATGCCGCTGCACTCCAGGCCCAGGATGGCGCTGGCGCCCTTCGGCGGCGGGTAGAAGCCCTGCCGCTGCAGCAGGTCGGCGCGGTTCACCGCCGTCGCGGCGACGTCGATGACGACCTCGCCGGGGCCGCAGACCGGGTCCGGGACCTGGGTCCACTCGAGGACGTCGGGGCCACCGGGCTCGCTGATCGTCACCGCACGCATGCCCCGACCTTAGGGAGCCCCGTGGGGGCGCTGCTCGCCGAGCTGTGCACGGGCGCGGTCGTCCGGGGGGCGATTCCCGCCCGGATGCGCATCCCGGCGCGCACAGCGTGCCGGGAACGCGCGACGGCGCCGCGCCCCCGAGGTGGGGACGCGGCGCCGTCGGCCGTGCTCAGCGGTTCTTGAGGTCCTTGCGCAGGATCTTGCCCGCCGCCGACTTCGGCACCTGCTCGATGAACTCGACGAACCGGATCTTCTTGTGCGGGGCCACCTTCTCGGCCATGTAGGCCATGACGGCGTCCTCGGTGAGCTCCGAGCCGGGCGCGCGGACGACGAAGGCCTTCGGCAGCTCCTCGCCGCTCTCCTTGTCGGGGACGCCGATGACGGCGGCGTCGGCGATCTCCGGGTGGTTGATGAGCACGGCCTCCAGCTCGGCCGGGGCCACCTGGTAGCCCTTGTACTTGATCAGCTCCTTGACCCGGTCGACGACGGTGTAGAAGCCGTTCTCGTCCACGACCGCGACGTCACCGGTGCGCAGCCAGCCGTCGCTGTCGACGGTGCCGACGGTGGCGTCGGGGTTGTTCAAGTAGCCCTTCATCACCTGGGGCCCGCGCACCCAGAGCTCACCGCGCTCACCCTCGGCGGCGTCCTCCCCGGTGCCCGGGTCGACCAGCCGGCACTCGGTGTTGGGCACCGCGAAGCCGACCGAGCCCTTGGGCACCTCGCCGCTGAAGCCCGGGGGCTCGGCGCCCGGGTCGGGGGTGGTGTGCGAGACGGGGGAGAGCTCGGTCATCCCGTAGCCCTGGCCCACCTGGACGCCGGTGTCGGCACCCTTGCGCAGCCGGTCCTGGGCGGCCAGCGCCAGCTGCTCGTCGAGCGGGGCGGCGCCGGAGAGGATTGAGGTGAGCGACGAGAGGTCGTACTGGTCGACGACCGGGTGCTTGGCCATCGCCAGCAGGATCGGCGGCGCCACGAAGGCGCGGGTGATCTTGTGGTCCTGGATCGTCCGGAGGAAGTCCTCCAGGTCGAACCGCGGCAGCGTCACGACGGCGCCGCCCCAGGCCAGGCCCTGGTTCATCAGCACGGTCAGGCCGTAGATGTGGAAGAACGGCAGGACGGCGATGATCCGCTCGTTCTCGCCGAGCTGGATCAGCGGCCGGCACTGCGCCACGTTGGCCACCAGGTTCCGGTGGGTCAGCATGACGCCCTTGGGCAGACCCGTGGTGCCGCTGGAGTAGGGGAGCGTGACCAGGTCGTTGGCCGGGTCGATGTCCACCTGCACCGACGGGGCGTCGGCGCCCAGCAGGTCGAACAGGTTGGCGTGGCCCTCGGCGCCGTCGAGGACGATGACCTCGTCGACCGGGGACTTCTCCACGGCCGCGCTCGCGCGGTCCATGAACAGCCCGATGGTGATCAGGATCTTCGCGCCGGAGTCCTTCAGCTGGAAGGCGATCTCGTCGGGCGTGTAGAGCGAGTTGATCGGGCTCATCACGCAGCCGGCCGCGGCGATGCCGTGGAAGACCACGGGGAACCACGGGGTGTTGGGGCAGAAGACGGCGACGACGTCACCCTTGCGCAGGCCCCGGGCGTGCAGGTTGGCGGCGACGCGGTCGACGTAGGCGGCCAGCTGGCCGTGGGTGATCACGTCGCCCTTGAGCCCGTCGATCAGAGCCGGGGCGTCGGGCCGGTCCTTGCCGGCCGCGAGGACGAACTCGGGTACGGAGACGTTCGGGATCTCGACGTCGGGATAACGGCTGGCCAGCGCCACGGATAATCCTCCTCGCACGGTGTTGTGGCGCCAGTCTCACACCTCCCGTGTCGGCGCTCACAAGGGGGTTACTGGCGGGTTCGCCCGATCAGCGGGGCCACAGCACCGACTGCGTGCAGCGGAACAGCGCGATCGTCTTCCCGGAGTCCGCGTTCGTCACCACGGCGTCCCACACCTGCGTCGTCCGGCCGGCGTGCACGTTGGTGGCCGTGCAGGCGATCCGTCCCTCGCGCGCGGTGCTCAGGTGGTTGCTCTTCAGCTCGATCGTGGTGAAGCCGGTCGAGCCCTCCGGCAGCAGCGCCCGCGTGGGCAGGCCGCAGCTCGTGTCGGCGAGGGTGACCACGGTGCCGGCGTGCAGGTAGCCGTTGGGCGCCAGCAGCTCGGGCCGGACGTCGAGGTGGCTGGTGAGCCGGCCGCGCTCGTGGGTGTCGATGACGATGCCGAGCAGCCCCGGGAAGGTGCCCGGGAGGAGGGCGTTGAGCTCGTCGGCGGTGAGGAACCCGGTGGCGGACATGCCCGAAAACGTAGCGGCAGCGGCGTCGGCGGCAGTGCGGGGTGGACCGGTCGCGGGGGCCCGGAGGGTCTCCCGACCGGGACATGGGCAGCGGCTCGACGGCAGTGGGGGACGGCAATTGGTCGCGGTGCGGTCCGGAGGACCGCGATGTCACGGTTCAGGCGAGGCCGCGGACGGTGCGCACGGGCGGCCGGGTGCCCTGGATCGAGGCCACCATGTCCAGCGTCTGCCGGGTGGGCGCGACGTCGTGGGCGCGGAACACCCGGGCGCCCAGCCAGGCGCTGACCGCGGTGGCGGCCAGCGTGCCGGTGAGCCGTTCGTCCAGCGGGACGTCGAGGGTCTCGCCGACGAAGTCCTTGTTCGACAGGGCCACCAGCACGGGCCAGCCGGTGTCCGCGAGCTCGCCCAGCCGGCGGGTGGCCTCGAGCGAGTGCCGGGTGTTCTTACCGAAGTCGTGCCCCGGGTCGACCAGCACCCGGTCGCGGTCCACACCGGCGGCGACGGCGGCCTCGGCCAGCGCCGTCGTCCGCGTGACGATGTCGGCGACGACGTCGTCGTAGGCCACGCGGTGCGGCCGGGTGCGGGGCGGCAGCCCCCCGGCGTGCGTGCAGACGATGCCGGCGCCCGCCTCGGCCGCGACGGCGGCGAGCGACGGGTCCACGCCGCCCCAGGCGTCGTTGACGACGTCGGCGCCGGCCGCCAGCGCCTCGCGCGCCACCTCCGCCCGCCAGGTGTCGATCGAGATCGGCAGCGCGGGGTGCGCGGCGCGGATCGCGGCCACGAGGTCGACGGTCCGGCGCACCTCCTCGGTGGGGGAGACCTCCTCGCCGGGCGCGGCCTTCACCCCGCCGACGTCGACCATGTCGGCGCCCTCGGCGACCACCTGGTCGACCCGCTCGACGGCGGCGGCCAGCTCGTAGGTGGCCCCGCGGTCGTAGAACGAGTCGGGGGTGCGGTTGACGATCGCCATGACGACGAACCGCCCGTCGGGCACGTCGAGGGCCCCCAGTCGCAGCAACCCGCTCCCCGTCCCATGGTCGTGTGTGGTGGAGTCAGCCAACCAGACCGTTCACGAGGAGGCAGAGCAGATGGCGCAGACGACGGCCGAGGGCGTCGAGGGGGTCCAGGGCCTGGTGGGTCAGCACCTGGGCCACAGCGACTGGGTGACGATCACGCAGGAGCAGGTGAACCAGTTCGCCGAGGCGACCGGTGACCACCAGTGGATCCACGTCGACCCGGAACGGGCGAAGAAGGAGAGCCCGTTCGGCGGGCCGATCGCGCACGGCTACCTGACGCTGTCACTGCTGCCCGCGCTGATGCCGCAGATCGTCGAGATCACCGGCTTCCGGATGGGCGTCAACTACGGCACGGAGAAGGTGCGCTTCCCCTCTCCGGTGCCGGTGGGCGCCAAGGTGCGGGCCGGGGCCACCCTCGAGGCGGCGACGCCGTTCGAGGGCGGCGTGCAGATGAACCTCGCCGTCACCGTGGAGATCGAGGGCGGCAGCAAGCCGGCGATGGTCGCCACCGTGGTCTACCGCCGCTACCTGTAGTCCGCGGCCACCAGGCATAGGAGGCTTTGCCTACGGATCTGACCCCGGAACCGTAGGCAAAGCCTCCTATGCCCCATGGCCGGTCAGGTGACGATGGCCTGGTTGACCAGCTGGCGCAGGTAGTTGCGGATCGGCAGCGTGCTCGAGGGCAGCAGCTGCGTGTAGAAGCTGACCGTGAGGTCCTCGACCGGGTCGACGTAGAACGCCGTCGACGCCGCCCCGCCCCAGCTGTAGTCGCCCACGTTCGAGACGACGCCGTAGCGCGTCGGGTCGATCACCATCGAGAAGCCGAGCCCGAAACCCACCCCGCGCAGCGGCGTCTCGGCGAACAGCGGCCGGCCGAAGGTCTCCAGGTCCTGGTCGCCCGGGATGTGGTTGCTGACCATGTGCGCGAGCGTGCGCGGGCCGAGCAGCCGGCCGCCGTCGTAGGAGCCGCCGCGGCGGAGCATCTCCACGAACCGCAGGTAGTCGCCGGCGGTGGAGACCAGCCCGCCGCCGCCGGAGAGGAACGCGGGCTTGCCGTGCGCCGCCTGCCCCATGGCGTCGAGGGGGGCGAACCCCGTGGCCGCACCGCCGGGCCGGCCGGGGGTGGCGGCGTAGAGGCGGGCCAGGGACTCGACGTCGTCGCCGTCCCGCAGGCCGAAGGAGGTGTCCCGCATGCCGAGCGGGGCGAAGATGCGCTGCTCGAAGAACTCGTCGAGCGGCTGTCCGGAGATCACCTCGACGAGGCGGCCGAGGACGTCGGTGGAGACGCCGTAGTTCCACTCGCTCCCCGGCTGGAAGACCAGCGGGACCGAGGCCCACTGCCGGCACACCTCCGCGGAGTCCGCACCCGGCGGCGTGCCCCACTCGTGGCCCATCGCGCGGTACATGGCGTCGACCGGGTGGGCGTGGTGGAAGCCGTACGTGAGCCCCGACATGTGGGTCAGCAGGTGCCAGACCCGGATCGGCTCGACCTGCGGGCTGGTCACCGGCTTCATGGCCGACCCGGCCACGTACACGCGGGTCTCGGCGAACTCGGGCAGCCACCGGGCGATCGGGTCGGTGAGCTGGAAGGCGCCCTCCTCGTACAGCATCATCGCCGCGACCGAGGTGATGGGCTTGGTCATCGAGAAGATGCGCCAGCGGGTGTCCTCCTCGACCGGGAGGCCCTCCTCGACGTTGCGGAAGCCGGAGCGCCCGACGTGCACGAGCTTCCCGTGCCGGGCGACCGTGACCAGGAAGCCGGGGAGCTGGCCGTCGTCGACGTACCGGGCGAGCCGGGCGTCGATGCGGGTCAGCCGGGCGGGATCCATCCCCACCTCGGCCGGATCGGTGCCCACCTGCAGATCGCTCACGCCCACCTCCGGGTCCCGGGTGCCGTCCGCCGCCGGGCGACGCCTCGACCGGCATCCTGACTCACGCCGTTGTGAGCCCGGACACACGGGGGTCGCGGCGTCCGCCCGGCGGCGGACACGGGGTGTCGCGGTCGATCAGACCGGGACGGAGCTCGCGGCCTTCTTCAGGTTCGAGCCGGCGGTCACCTTGACGGTGTTGGCCGCGGGGATGTCGATCGACTCACCGGTCTGCGGGTTGCGGCCGGTGCGGGCGGACCGCTGGGTCCGCTCGACGGTGATCAGGCCCGAGACGGCGACCTTCTCACCACGGGTGATGGCGTCGACGAGCTCGTCCTGCAGCCCGTTGAGGACCGAGTCCACGGTCGAGGCCGGGACGTCGGCGCGCTTGGCGATGGCGGAGACCAGTTCGGCCTTGTTCATGTGCTTCCTCTCGTAGGCGGTGGCGGTGCCATGTGGTCGGCACGCAGCCGGCTCCTTCCCCCGGACGCGCGGCGCGCGGGCGGGGTGCCCCGCGGTCCGCACAGGTGGCGCGGCGTACGGGGCGCCCGGTCTCGGGGAGTCCGGGCCGGGGGCACGGTGTCATGCCGCTCGCCGGTCTGGCCAGCGGGGGGGCCCGGAAGGCCCGCAGGTGACACGCCGGTCACAGCAGTCCCGGGCGTGCGAGGGTGCCGGTCGGGGCGGTCCGCGGACACCGCCGAGTCCTGCGACGACGGCGACGGGGCCCCGCGGCCGCGTGGTCAGCGGGCGGTGCGCGCGGCCGTCGCGAGGTCCTCGATCCGGAGCAGGCCGAGCACGTGCCCGCTCGGATCGGTGCAGACGACGGGATCGAAGCGGTACGCCGGTGGGCGGGCGAGCGCACGCCGCAGCGCGTCGCCGACGTCGGTGGACGGGTGCACGCGCAGGGAGACCGGGGCGGTGTGCACCTCGCCGGTCCGCGGATCGCCGAGCAGCAGGCCCGTCGGCTCGCCGTGCGGGCCCACGAGCACGGCCGGCGGGAGACCGGGCGGGTCCTCGTCGAGGACGCACTGGCGGACCGGGCGGAGGAGGCCGGCCACGCTGTCGGTCAGGCGGGCCCGGGCCGCGTGGGTGCGCACCAGCCGGGCGACGCCGGGGTCCAGCGGGAGGAACGCGGGAGCGGGCCGGCCGAGCAGCCAGCCCTGGGCCAGCGGCACGCCCAGGCGGGTCAGCACGGCCAGCTCGGCCGGGGTCTCGACGCCCTCGGCCAGCAGCAGCGCGTCGATCCGGCCGGCGAACTCGCCGATCATCTCGGTCAGGGCCGTGCGGACGGGGTCGCCGTCGACGTCCGAGACGAGGGCGCGGTCGAGCGCGACCAGCTGCGGCCGGACGGCGGCCAGCTGCAGGAGGCCCGAGCAGCGACCGCCGACGTCGTCGACCGCGATCAGCGCGCCCCGCTCGCGCAGGGCGTCGGTCTGCCGGCGCAGAGCGGACAGGTCGTCGACCGGCGTGTGGGCGGTGAGCTCGACGACGACGCGGTGCAGGTCCCGCCGGGTGGACAGGGCCTGCTGCAGGTCGGCGGAGCCGAGCAGGTGCGGGCTGACGTTCACCGTCAGGAACGTGTCCGGCGGCAGGCCGTCGACGGCGGCCAGCGCCTTGTGCACGGCCAGCGCCTCGAGCTCGGCGGCGAGACCGATCTCGGCGGCGGCGGCGAACCAGGCGTCGGGGCCGGCCGAGCCGGGGAAGCGTGCCAGGGCCTCGTAGCCGACGACCGTCGCGGCAGCCAGGTCGACGATCGGCTGGAAGACGAGCGACAGGTCGTCGGCGTCGGCGAGCAGCGGCCGGCAGTCCGGGAGGTGGGCCGTGCGCGTGCCGGGCATGGAGGGGGCATCGGCCGGTCGCGGGCGATGCTTGAACCCGGGTGCTCACCCGCGGGGGGACACGCCGCCGACGGTGGCCGGGAAGGCGCCGGGACCGTTCCGCGGCGCAGTCGTGCCAGCATGTGCGTCCGACGCGCCGCCGGGGTGTGCCGGCGGCAGGGGTGGGGGGGGATGCGTGACCACGTCTCGGCCCGCCGTCCCCACCGATCCGCCGGACGTCGACCCGCTGACCGACCCGCTGCGGATCGCGGCGGCCCGGCGCCTGCTGCTCGAGGTCCCCGGCCCGGCGGCGTTCGACCGGCTGTCGGCGCTGGCCGCCCGCCTGCTGGCCGCCGCGCACGCCAAGGTCACCCTGTTCACCGACCACGACGTCGTCGTCGGCGGGTACGGGCTGCCCGCCGGCGTGGTCGGGGGCCCGGCGCTGCTCACCGGCGCCCTGTCGGCGATCACCGTGCGCCAGGGGAGCCCGCTGAGCGTCTCGGCGGCCACCCGGGACGACCGGGTGGCCGCGCTGCCCGCCGTCACGTCGGGAGAGATCCGCGCCTACCTGGGTGTCCCGCTGACGGCCGCCTCCGGCCAGGTGGTCGGGGCCCTGGCCGTGTACGACCCCGCGCCCCGGGAGTGGTCCCACGACGCCGTCGAGCTGCTCGAGCAGCTGGCCGCCTCCGTGGTCGCGGAGCTGGAGCTCTCGGCCGCGCAGTCGGCGGTCGGCACCTCCCGCGCCTGGCTCGAGGTGGCGCTCGAGGCCGGCTCGGTCGGCATCTGGGAGCGCGACCTGCGCACCGGGGCGGTCCACTGGGACGACCGGTGCGCGGCGCTGTTCGGCCTGGACTCCGCGGTCGAGCACGAGTCGATGGACCGGGTACTCACCGACCACGTGCATCCCGACGACCACCCGGCGATCGTCGAGGCGATGCGGGCCGCGATCGAGGAGCGCGGCGACTACACGGTCGAGTTCCGGGTGGTCCGGGAGGACGGCGTCGTCCGCTGGGTGCTCGCCCGGGGCCGGGTGGTCACCGACGCGGCGGGGACCCCGGCGCGGGTGCTCGGCACCGTCCTCGACGTCACCGACGCCCGCGCGCAGGCCGGGCAGCGGCTCACCGCCGTCCAGCGCGCCGCCGCCATCGCCGAGGTCGCCGCCGAGCTCGCCAACGCCGCGCGCCTGGACCAGCTCGCCGACGTGGTGCTGCGTGGGGCGCAGGTGCTCGGCGCCCGGTCCAGCGCGCTCGCCATCACCGACTCCCGCGGCGGGTCGCTGCGGTTGCACATGACCGGCAACCTGGTCTCCGCCGTGCGGGACGGGCGGCCGGACATCGGCCTCGCGGACGGGGTCGTCCTGCCGATGGACGACGCGCTGCCGGCCCAGTTCGTGGCCCGGCACGGCCGCCGCCTGCTGCTCGGGGACCGGGCCGAGGCGCTCGCCAGGTTCCCGGCGATGGAGCGGGTCGTGGATCTGCTCGACCTGCGGGCGATGGCGGCGATCCCGCTGCGCGTGGAGGGACGGGTGCTCGGCAGCTTCCTCGCCGGCTGGACCGTCGAGCACGAGTTCTCGCCCGACGACGTCGACGTGCTGGAGGCCCTCGCCGCCCAGATCGCCCTCAGCGTCTCCCGGCTGCAGGCCGACGCGCAGCGCGCCGCGGCGGTCGAGGCCATGGCGCGGGCCAACCAGCGGCTGCGGCTGCTCGCCGAGGGCGGCCGGGTGCTGTCCGGCACGCTGGACGTCGACCAGCAGATCGGCCAGCTCGCCTCCCTCGTGGTGCCCGACCTCGGCGACTGGTGCTGGATCGTGGTCACCGACGAGCAGGGCCGCCTGCACGACGTCGCGAGCAGCCACCGTGATCCCGCCCGGCGGGCGGAGGTCGAGTCCTACGTGCGCGGCATGGTCGCGGCGATGACCGAGCAGTCCGCGGCCCGCCGGGTGATGGCCACCGGCCGTCCGGTGCTGCTGCCGGAGATCGACCGGGAACACGTGGTCCGGGCGCTGCCCGATCCCGCTGCCCGCGCGGGGTTCGACCGGCTGGCGGCCACCTCCTCCGTGGTGGTGCCCCTGGTGGCGCGCGGCCAGGTGCTCGGCGCCCTCGGCCTGTTCGCCGGGGAGGGCCGCGGCCCGCTCGGCGAGGCCGAGGTGGACACCGCCGTGGAGATCGGCCGGCGGGCGGGCCTGGCCCTGCACCAGGCGCGGCTCTACGGCCAGCAGCGGGAGCTGGCCGACGCGCTGCAGCGCAGCATGCTCACCGAGCCGCCCCCGTCCGAGCACGGCGAGATCGTCGTCCGGTACGTGCCGGCGGCGGAGGGCGCCGAGATCGGCGGCGACTGGTACGACGCCTTCCTGCAGCGCGGCGGGACGACGGTGCTGGCGATCGGCGACGTGGTCGGGCACGACACCCGCGCCGCGGCCGCGATGGGGCAGGTCCGCGGCCTGCTGCGGGGGATCAGCTACTCCGGTGGCGGCTCACCGGCGGAGGTGCTCAGCGAGCTCGACCGCGCCGTCCAGGGGCTCGCGCTGGACACCATGGCCACCGCGCTGGTCGCCCAGCTGGATCCCGAGCCGGGCGACGGGGCCGGCCGGATGCGGCTGCGCTGGGCCAACGCCGGCCACCCGCCCCCCGTCCTGCTGGCCTCCGACGGCAGCGTGGTGCTGCTCGACGGCAAGCAGGCCGACCTCCTGCTGGGGGTGGCCCCGGAGACCGAGCGCGAGGACCACGTGGCCGTCCTGGCCCCGGGGTCCACGGTGCTGCTCTACACCGACGGTCTCGTGGAGCGGCGGGACCGGGACATCGACGTCGGCACCGAGCAGCTGCTGGACGTCCTCGCCGAGTGCGCCGGGCTGCCCCTCGGCGAGCTGTGCGACCGGGTGCTGGAGCGGATGTTCCTCCCCGACGCCGAGGACGACGTCGCCGTCCTCGCCGTCCGGCTGCGCCCGGAGGCCTGAGACGGGGGCGGACCCGCCGCCGCTGCGCCACCTGCCGTCGCGGACCTCAGCGGACCTGTGGCCCGGTCCGCTACATGTTGCCCGCGCGGTCGGACCCTGCCCCCTGGTGGGGGCAGGGTCCGACCGTGCGCGGATCACCCCTGCCTCACTGGCCGGGCGGCACCTCCAGGTCGGTCGCGGTCCCCTCGGGGGTCTCGGCGTCGTTCGCGGCGCGCAGCTCGGCGTCGCGCGCGGCCATCGCCTCCTGCCGGTCCGGCTCCTCCTCGAGGATGGCCGCGGCCTTCCAGTCGGCCGGGATGGCGAAGGCATCGACCAGCGTGATCATGTGCGGCCGCAGTTCCTTGACCAGCGAGTTCACCGTGGCCGTCAGCGTCTTGGCCCGCGCGGGCGTGAGCTGCCCGTGCTCGAGGAACCAGGCCTTGTCCGCCTCGATGGTCGACAGCGCGTACAGGTCGCAGACGGTGTCGAGCAGCGTCTTCACGGCGGGGTCGGTGGCGCGGTCGACGCCCTCGACGAACGCCTCCAGCACGACCCGGTCGATGTGCGCCCGCGCGGTCGACAGCACGTGGTCCTGCACGTCGTTGAACATGTCGAACGGGGCCATGCCCTCGGCCGCGGAGTTCTTCCGCAGCCGGCGGGTGGCGCCCTCGAGCGAGTGCTTCTCGCGGAACTCGAACATCTTCAGCTGCCAGCCGCGGTCGAGCATCGGCACCTCGTCGTCCCGGCCGGGGACGGCGTCCACCAGCCGCTGGATGAGGGCGCGCGCCGCCGTCCGCTCCAGTACCGCCTCGCGGACCATGTCGGCGACGAAGCCGACCCGGCCCCAGCCGTCCAGCGAGCCGAAGGCGTCGCGGTAGTCGGTGAGCAGGCCCTTGGCGACCAGCTGCAGCAGCACGGTGTTGTCGCCCTCGAACGTGGTGAAGACGTCCGTGTCGGCCTTGAGGTGCGGCAGCCGGTTCTCCTGCAGGTAGCCGGCGCCCCCGCAGGCCTCGCGGCACATCTGGATGGTGCGCGTGGCGTGCCACGTCTGGGCCGCCTTCAGCCCGGCGGCGCGGGACTCCAGCTCCCGCTGGGCGTGCTCGTCGACCTCCTGTCCGTGCTCGTGCACGGCGGTGTGGATGTCGTGCATGGTCCCGGTCAGCTCCTCCTGCGCGAAGGTCAGCGCGTAGGTGGTCGCCAGCGCGGGCAGCAGCTTCCGCTGGTGCACCAGGTAGTCGTTGATGACGACCTCGCGCTCCTCGCCGGGGGCGGCGAACTGCCGGCGGACCTCGCCGTACCGGACCGCGATGTCCAGGGCCAGCTTCGTGGCCGAGGACGCCGAGCCGCCGACGCTGACCCGGCCGCGCACCAGCGTGCCCAGCATGGTGAAGAAGCGGCGGGTCTCGTTCTCGATCGACGACGTGTAGGTGCCGTCGGCGGCGACCTGCCCGTAGCGGTCGAGCAGCATGTCCCGCGGCACGGCGACGTGGTCGAAGCTCAGCCGGCCGTTGTCGACGCCGAGCAGGCCGGCCTTGGGGCCGTCGTCCCCGATCGTGACGCCGGGCATCGGGGCGCCGTCCTCGTCGCGGATCGGCACCAGCCAGGCGTGCACGCCGTGGTTCTTCCCCTGGGTGACCAGCTGGGCGAAGACGACGGCCATCCGCCCGTCCTTGGCGGCGTTGCCGATGTAGTCCTTGCGCGCGGCCTGGTGCGGGGTGTGCAGGTCGAACGTCTGCGTGGCGGGGTCGTAGGTGCAGGTGGTGCGCAGCTGCTGGACGTCGGAGCCGTGGCCGGTCTCGGTCATGGCGAAGCAGCCGGGCAGGTCGAAGCTCATGATGTCGCGCAGGTAGGTCTCGTGGTGCCGGCGCGTGCCGAGCAGCTGGACGGCGCCGCCGAACAGCCCCCACTGGACGCCGGCCTTGACCATGAGCGACAGGTCGGTGAAGGCCAGCATCTCGATCGAGGTGACCGAGCCGCCGGCGTCGGCCTCGCCGCCGTACTCCTTGGGGAAGCCGAGGGTCACCCGGCCGGACGTCGCCAGCTTCGCCGCCATGCGGGTGACCCGCTCCCGGGCCTCGGCCATCGACTCGCCGTAGACCGGGAGCATGTCCGGGTCGTGCAGGTTCTCCCGCGCGTCGCGGCGGACGTGCGACCAGCGGCCGTCGAGGGCCTCCTGGAGCCGGGCCGCGTCGACCGTGTTCGGCAGGGTGCTCGTCACTGTTCCTCCTGGGACGTCGATCGTGCGGTCGGTGCGGGTCGGTCGGATCCGCGGCCGGGCATCGGGACGACGCCGGTGAGCCCGGACCAGGCCAGGTCGGTGAGGTGGGCGGCCAGGTCGGCGCGGGGCATCGGCCGGTCGGCCCGGAGCCACCAGTCGGCGGCGGCGCGGACCAGGCCGATCAGCCCGTGCCCCCACGGTCCGGCGGGTGCGGGGTCGCGGCCGGCCCGCGTGAGGGCGGTGCGCAGCAGCCCGGCCGCCTCGTCGCCCACGAGGTCGGAGAGGTTGTCGATGGGGTCGGCGTCGACCGGGCGGTCGGTGGGGTGCAGGTGGACGACGAACCGGTACAGCTCGGGGTCGGCCTCGCAGAAGGCGAGGTAGGCCTCGACGGCAGCCGTGGTCATCGCCCGCGGGGAGCCGGCGTGCTCCATCGCCGCCCGCAGCCGGGGGAGCAGCTGCTCGGCGACGCGCGCGCAGACGGCCACGTAGAGGTCGGTGCGGTCGGCGAAGTGCCGGTAGACGACGGTCTTGCTGGTGCCGGCCTCGGCGGCGATCTCCTCCATGCCGACGCCGGCGCCGTGCCGGCCGATCGCGGCGACGGCGGCGTCGACCAGTGCGGCGCGGCGGGCGCGGCGGTGCTCGTCCCACCGCGAGCTCCGCCGGTCCCGCACGGCCGCCGCCGCCTCTCCCGACGACGGGGCCGTCGTCTCCGCTCCCACCGCCTCAAGTTTCACGGAACCCACGGTACCGGGTACTGTGGGTACCGGCCAGTCCCACCCGAGCTCGGAGGTCCTGATGGCTACCCAGAACCCGGCCACCCGCAAGGCCGCGATCGTCGGCGGCAACCGGATCCCGTTCGCGCGGTCCAACTCCGCCTACGCGCAGGCGTCCAACCAGGACATGCTCACCGCCACGCTCGACGGGCTGGTCGCCCGCTTCGGGCTGCAGGGCGAGTCGGTGGGCGAGGTCGTCGCCGGCGCCGTCCTCAAGCACGCGCGCGACTTCAACCTCACGCGTGAGTCCGTGCTCGGCTCCAGGCTCGCGCCGACCACCCCCGCCTACGACGTCCAGCAGGCCTGCGGCACCGGCCTCGAGGCGGCGATCCTGGTCGCCAACAAGATCGCGCTCGGGCAGATCGAGTCCGGCATCGCCGGCGGCGTCGACACGACGTCCGACGCCCCGCTCGCGGTCAGTGACGACCTGCGCCGGGTGCTCATCTCGCTGAACAACGCCAAGACGGTGCAGGACCGGCTCAAGGCGCTGGCGAGGATCCGTCCGGGCATGATCGCGCCGGACATGCCGCGGAACGCGGAACCCCGCACCGGCCTCGCGATGGGCGACCACGCGGCGATCACCGCCAAGGAATGGCAGATCGGCCGGGAGGAGCAGGACGAGCTCGCCGCCCGGTCGCACCGGAACATGGCGGCCGCCTACGACCGCGGCTTCTTCGACGACCTGGTGACGCCGTTCCTCGGCCTGGCCCGCGACAACAACGTGCGGCCGGACTCGAGCGTGGAGAAGCTGGCGAAGCTGAAGCCGGTCTTCGGCAAGGGTGACCCCGACGCCACGATGACGGCGGGCAACTCGACCCCGCTGACCGACGGCGCCTCGGCCGTGCTGCTGGCGTCGGACGAGTGGGCCGAGGCCAAGGGGCTGCCGGTGCTCGCCCACCTGGTCGACGCGCAGACCGCCGCGGTCGACTACGTGCACGGCGGCGAGGGCCTGCTCATGGCGCCGGTGTACGCCGTCCCCGTGTTGCTGGCCCGCAACGGGCTCTCGCTCCAGGACTTCGACTTCTACGAGATCCACGAGGCGTTCGCCTCCACGGTCCTCGCGACGATGAAGGCCTGGGAGGACCCGGCGTACTGCAAGGAGAAGCTGGGCCTCGACGCCCCGCTGGGCTCGATCGACCGCGCCAAGCTGAACGTCCACGGCTCGTCGCTGGCCGCCGGGCACCCGTTCGCCGCGACCGGTGGCCGGATCGTGGCCAGCCTGGCGAAGACGCTGCACGAGGCGGGCCCGGGCAAGCGCGGCCTGATCTCCATCTGCGCCGCCGGCGGTCAGGGCGTCGTCGCCGTCCTCGAGTCCTGACCCCGGTCCGGCGACAGCGCGAACGCCCCATCCCACCTGCGGAAAGGTTGACCTCCAGTGGCTGACTGGTACACGAACTTCGCCAACTCCGGCCTCGGCACCACGATCACCAAGCAGCTGGGCCTGCCGCGCCCGGCCGAGCTGCGCCGCTACGAGCCCGGGGAGCCGCTGCTGCCGGGGCCGGTGGTGGTCGGCTCGGCCGGCCAGGGCCGGCTGCGCGACACCGTCACGGCGGTCCTGCGGGACGCCGGGGTGACGGTGCAGTCGCCGGTGACGGCGGACGGCGGCACCGACGGCGAGAAGCCCGGCGCGGTCGTCCTCGACGCGACCGGCCTGACAGGCCCCGCCGACCTGGCCGCCGCGCACGACTTCCTGGCCCCGGCGATCAAGCGGCTGCGCCGCTCCGGCCGGGTGCTGGTGCTAGCCGACCCGCCCTCGGACGCCGACTCCCCGGCGCAGGCCGCGGCCCGCCAGGCGGTGGACGGACTGGTCCGCTCCATCGCCAAGGAGCTGCTGAACGGGTCCACGGCGAACGCGGTCTACGTGCCCGAGGGCGCCGAGGGGTCGCTGGCGAGCCCGCTGCGCTTCTTCCTCTCCGGCCGGTCGGCCTACGTCGACGGGCAGCTGCTCACCCTGTCGGCGGCCGACGTGCCGGCGGGTGAGGACGACGGGAAGCCGCTGGCCGGGAGGGTCGCCGTCGTCACGGGGGCCGCGCGTGGCATCGGGGCGGCGATCGCGAAGGTCATGGCCCGGGACGGCGCGCACGTCGTCGCCGTCGACATCCCCGCGGCCGGCGACAACCTGGCCTCGGTCGCCAACGAGATCGGCGGGACGGCGTTCCAGCTCGACATCACCGCCGACGACGCGCCGCAGCGGCTGGTCGAGCACCTGCGCGAGCGGCACGGGGGCGTCGACGTCGTCGTGCACAACGCCGGGATCACCCGCGACAAGCTGCTGGTCAACATGGACGCCGCCCGCTGGAACACCGTCATGGCGGTCAACCTGCAGGCGCAGCTCGACCTCACCCAGGCACTGCTGGACGCCGACGGAGTGCTGAAGCCCGACGCCCGCATCGTCTGCGTCTCCTCGCAGTCGGGCATCGCCGGCAACCGCGGCCAGACCAACTACGCGGCGTCCAAGGCCGGCGTCATCGGCATGGTGCGGGCGTGGGCTCCGGAGTTCGCGAAGCGGGGCGCGACCATCAACGCCGTCGCCCCGGGCTTCATCGTCACCGAGATGACGGCGAAGATGCCCTTCGGCACCCGGGAGATCGGGTCGCGGATCAACTCGCTGCAGCAGGGCGGCCTGCCGGTCGACGTCGCCGAGACGATCGCCTGGCTGTCGCAGCCGGGCAGCGCCGGGGTCAACGGCCAGACGGTCCGCGTCTGCGGCCAGTCGCTGCTGGGGGCCTGAGGTGAGCGAGCCCTCGACGGGCCGGACGGAGCTGGAGCAGCCGCCGAACATGGCGGCGCTCTTCGCCCGGGCCGCGCTCACCGCCCGCGGCCGCGGCGGCGACCTGCCCGACACCCGGCTGGCCCGCACCGGCGTGCCGGTGGACGCCGGGCACCTGGCCGAGTACGCCCGCGTCTGCGGGTTCCCGCTGGCCGACACCCTGCCGCCCACCTATCCGCACATGCTCACGTTCCCGCTGCAGCTGGCGCTGATGGGCGACCGCTCCTTCCCGCTGGCGCTGCCCGGGCTGGTGCACGTGCGCAACCGGATCGACGTGCTGCGCCCGGTGCGCACCGACGAGGTGCTCGACCTCGAGGTGTGGGCCGAGCGGTTCGCCGGGCACCGCAGCGGGGCGACCGTCGACCTCTGCGCCTCGGTGTCGGCAGGCGGCGCCGAGGTCTGGCGCAGCCGCTCGACGTACCTGGCGCGCGGCGCGACGGCGCCAGCGGACGCTCCGGAATCCGATGTGACGGTTGTGGTCGGCGACCTGGACCGGGTGGCCGCCACCTGGCGGATCCCCGCCGACGCCGGTCGGCGCTACGCGACGGTCTCCGGCGACGTGAACCCGATCCACCTGTCCGGTCTCACGGCGAAGGCGTTCGGCTTCAAGCGGGCGATCGCGCACGGCATGTGGGTCAAGGCCCGCGTGCTCGCGGCGGTGGCCAACCGGCTGCCGGACGCGGTCACCGTCGACGTCGGCTTCCGCAAGCCGCTGTTCCTGCCGTCGACGGTCACCCTGTCGACGGCGCAGGCCGACGGTGGCTGGGACGTCGCCGTCCGCCATGCGACGAACGGCAGCGAGCACCTGGTCGGTACCGTCCGCCCTCTCCGATGAGGAAGGCGCCGGCATGCCCGTCTCGTTCGACCTGACCGAGGACCAGCTCGAGCTGCAGAAGTGGGTGCACGAGTTCGCCGCGAACGTCGTCCGCCCGGCGGCGCACGAGTACGACGAGCGGGAGGTCTTCCCGTGGGAGGTCCTGCAGGAGGCGGCGAAGATCGGGCTGTACTCGCTCGACTTCTTCGCCACCCAGTGGTTCGACGAGTCCGGCCTCGGCATCCCGCTCACCATGGAGGAGCTCTTCTGGGGTGACGCGGGGATCGGGCTGGCTATCGTCGGGACCACCCTGGCTGCGGCATCCGTGCGCGCGAACGGCACCGACGAGCAGGTCGGGCAGTGGATCCCGGCGATGTTCGGCACCGAGAGCGAGCCGAAGGTGGCGGCGTTCTGCTCGTCGGAGCCCGATGCCGGCTCCGACGTCGGCGCGATGCGCACCCGGGCGGTCTACGACGAGAAGACCGACGAGTGGGTGCTCACCGGCACCAAGACCTGGGCCACCAACGGCGGCATCGCCGACATCCACGTGGTCACCGCCGTCGTCGACCCCGAGCTCAAGGCCCGCGGGCACGCCAGCTTCGTCGTTCCGCCGGGCACGAAGGGCATCAGCCAGGGGCAGAAGTTCCTCAAGCACGGCATCCGCGCCTCGCACACCGCGGAGGTCGTGCTGGACGAGTGCCGGATCCCCGGCGACTGCCTGCTCGGCGGCCGCGAGAAGCTCGAGGAGCGACTGGCCCGCGCCCGCGAGGGCGTCAAGAGCGGCCGCACCCAGCCGTCGATGGCCACGTTCGAGCGCACCCGGCCCGCGGTCGGTGCCCAGGCGGTCGGCGTGGCCCGGGCCGCCTACGACTACGCGCTCGACTACGCCAGGCAGCGGGTGCAGTTCGGCCGGCCGATCATCGAGAACCAGGCGATCGCCTTCCTGCTCGCCGACATGAAGACCTCCATCGACGCGGCCCGGCTGCTGGTCTGGCGGGCCGCCTGGATGGCCCGCAACGGCCAGCAGTTCACCGCCGCCGAGGGGTCGATGTCCAAGCTCGTCGCGGGTGAGACGGCGGTGCGGGTGACGGAGAA
The DNA here is from genome assembly GCF_039679125.1 of Blastococcus sp. HT6-4. Classification (NCBI taxonomy): domain Bacteria; kingdom Bacillati; phylum Actinomycetota; class Actinomycetes; order Geodermatophilales; family Geodermatophilaceae; genus Blastococcus; species Blastococcus montanus. The sequence goes on from NZ_CP155551.1 coordinate 281,520, forward strand.
GGCCATGCAGATCCTCGGCGGCAACGGCTACACCCGCGACTACCCGGTCGAGCGGATGGCGCGCGACGCGAAGATCTACACCATCTTCGAGGGCACCTCGGAGATCCAGCGGCTGGTCATCGCCCGCACGATCTCCGGCGTCCACGTGCGCTGATCAACGGGCATCGGGCGGGAGCGCGGCCAGGACGGCGTCCAGCACCCGCCCGGCGCCGAAGCGGACCACGTCGTCGGTGACGAGCCCGGTCTCCGCGGCGGCGTCGTCGACCGCCCGCCGGGCGGCGGCGTCGTCCAGGCCGGCGGTGTTGAGCGCGACGGCGGCGACCTGGGCGGGGCGCACCCACCCGGCGGCCTGCTCGTAGCCGCGCACGATCTCCGGCAGCGGGGGCAGCGCGGTGCCCGGGTAGTCGAAGACGGCGGTCCGCCCCACCCGGTGGCACAGCACCAGGGCATCGGCCGACGACCCGTGCAGCAGGCCGAGGGTCACCCCGGAGTAGGCCGGGTGGTAGATCGAGCCCTGTCCCTCCAGCCAGAGCAGGTCCCCACGGGTCGCCCCCTCCCGGACCAGCCGATCGGCCGCGCCGGCGACGAAGTCGGAGATCACGTGGTCGACGGCCATGCCCCAGCCGGAGATCGCGACGCCGGTCTGCCCGGTGGCCACGAAGACCGAGCCCCGCCCGCGGTCGCGCGCCGCCCGGTCCAGCTCGAGGACGACGCTCATCTTCCCGATCGCGCAGTCGGAGCCGACCGTGTGGACGACGCGGGCCCCGACCGGCTCGGCGAGCGGGACCCCGAGGTCGGCCGGCACCGCGCGCAGGTCCCGGATCCCGACCCCGGCCGCCCGGGCAGCTGCCGCGAGCTCCGGATCGGCGCCCAGATCCGTGTGCAGCCCCGCTTCGACGTGCATCCCCAGGCCCAGCGCGGCCAGCAGCACCTCCCGCCAGGCGGCCGTGAGCCGGCCACCGAGCGGCGCGACGCCCAGCAGCACCGTCGTCGCCCCCAGGTCCCGGGCCGCCGCCACGTCGGCGACCACGGGAGCGGGGGACGCGCAGAAGGGGACGACGTCCACCGCCCGCCGCCCGGCGTGCGCGGAATCGATCACGCACACCACCTCGCGCGTGCCGTAGCGCAGCACCCCGTGCGCGGTCTTCGCGTAGGACTCGGCGAGCTGCCCGCCGGTCAGGACCGCCAGCCGCTCCCCGCTCACGCCGCCTCCTCCGCGACGAGCCCGAGGCCCGGTGCGTCCGGCAGCACCAGCCGCCCGTCGGCGAGCCCCAGGCCGGTGAACGGCTCGTCGCTGATCAGCAGGTGGCCGTCCAGGTCGACGAGGTCGGCCAGCGCACCGAGCTGGGCGGCCTGGGCGATCCCGAGCTGCGACTCGATCATGCAGCCCAGCATCACCCGCAGGTCCAGCGCGGCGGCGGCGGCCAGCATGCGCTGCGCCTCCCGGATGCCGCCGCACTTGGCCAGCTTCACCACGATGCCGTCGGCGTAACCGGCCACGGCGGGCACGGAGGCGAGGTCCTTGCAGCCCTCGTCGACGAAGACCGGCAACCGGTCCGGCAGCTCGCGGTAGCGCGCGAAGGAGTCGAGGTCGGCCGCGGGGAAGGGCTGCTCGACCATCTCCACGCCGAGCTCCCGCAGCTGCGGGGTGAGGTCCCGGGCCTCCTCGAACGTCCAGCCCTCGTTGCCGTCGATCCGCAGCCGGGCGCCGGAGACCGCCCGGATCGCCGCCAGCCGCTCCAGGTCGCCGGGGCCGCCGACCTTCACCTTGTAGACGGCGAAACCCGGGGCCCGGCGCACGCGGGCGACGGTCTCCTCCACCGTCGAGATGCCGATCGTGAAGCTCGTCGGCGGGGCGACGCCGTCGAGGCCGAGGAGCCGCCACACCGGCAGGCCGTACCGGCGGCCGACCCAGTCGTGCGCGGCGCCGTCGAGGGCCATCTTCGCGCCCTGGGGCCCGTCCCAGGCGCGCAGCCGGCGGGCGATGCCCTCGAGGTCGCGCAGGTCGTCGCCGAGCAGGGCGGCGCCGTCGGCGGCGACGGCCTCGGCCATGCCGGCCACCGACTCGCCCCAGTACGCCACCGGCGCCCCCTCGCCGGAGGCCCGGACGCCGCCGGCGTCGACCGTGACGACGAGGACCTCCTCGGTGTCCACCGACGACCGGGCGATGGTGAACGTGTCGCGCAGGCGCAGCGTCCGGGGTCGGCAGGTGATCTCCACGGGAGCAGTCTCGCGGGCCGGGGCCCGGATGTCCCGCGCGAACGGGTTCCCGCCGTGCTCGGTATCGATGAGGCAACGATTGCGCTGCAGGTCCGCTTCGGGTGGCCGAGCTGCGCAGACAGCGCCAAGGTCGGAGACGGAACGCAGCACTGCCCGCCGAGCCTCCGGAGGATCCCGTGCGAACGACCCGACTCCTGTCCCTCAGTGCCGCCGGAGCCCTGGCCCTCACCGCGTGCAGCGGAGGTGGGGAGAGCGTCGACACCGGGGACGGTGGCGGCGGCGCCGGCGGGGGTGGGGGCGACGTGCTGGCGGTCGCGGTCGGTGCCCAGCCCGACCAGTTCGACCCGCACGTCACCAGCGCGTACCCGAGCTTCCAGGTGCTGGAGAACGTCTACGACACCCTCGTCGTCCCGAACCCCGACGACCTGACGATGGAACCGAGCCTGGCCACCGACTGGGAGACCAGCGAGGACGGCCTGACCTGGACGTTCACCCTCCGCGAGAACGTGACCTTCCACGACGGCAGCGAGTTCGACGCCGCCGACGTCGTCTACTCCTACAACCGGATCATGGACGAGCAGCTCCAGAACGCCTACCGGTTCGAGAACGTCGAGTCGGTCGAGGCGGTGGACCCGCAGACCGTCGAGATCACCGTCAGCCAGCCGACGCCCAACCTGCCGGCGCTGCTCGGTGGCTTCAAGGGCACCGCGATCATCCCCGAGGGCGCCGCCGAGGAGTACGACCTCACCACCGAGGCCGTGGGCACCGGGCCCTTCACGCTGGAGAGCTCGAGCGCGAGCAGCACCGAGCTCGCCGCCTACGAGGACTACTGGGGCGGCGCGCCGAGCGTCGGTGGCGTCGAGTTCCGGTACATCGCCGAACCGGCCGCGGCGCTGACCGCGCTGGAGAACGGCGAGGTGCAGTGGACCGACAACGTGCCGCCGCAGCAGATCGAGTCGCTGCAGGGCGACCAGGACGTCGAGCTGCAGAGCATCCCGAGCGTCGACTACTGGTACATGTCGATGAACTTCGACCGGGAGCCGTTCGGCAACCCGCTGGTGCGGCAGGCGATCGCCACGGCCGTCGACCGGGAGGCCGTCACCGAGGCGGCCCGCTTCGGCGCGGCGCAGGCCAACCAGACGGCCATCCCCGAGGGCAACTTCTTCGCGTCGGACTACGCGCCGTTCGACGCCGACACCGAGGCGGCCCGCCAGCTGCTGCAGGAGGCCGGTGTGCAGACCCCCATCACGATGGGGCTGATGGTCACCGACGAGTTCCCGGAGACGGTGACCGCCGCGCAGGTGATCGCCGCCCAGCTCGAGCCGATCGGGATCGACGTCGACGTCCAGACCGTGGACTTCGCGACCTGGCTGGACCGGCAGGCGCAGGGTGACTTCGACACCTTCATGCTCGGCTGGCTGGGCAACCTCGACCCGTTCGACTACTACCACTCCCAGCACATCACCGACGGGGTGAACAACTACCAGGGCTACAGCAACGCCGAGGTCGACCGGCTGCTGCTGGCGGCCTCCAGCGAGACCGACCCCGACACCCGCCGCGACCTCTACCACGACGCGATCGAGATGATCGTCGACGACGTCTCCTACCTGTACCTCTACAACCCGAACGTGGTCCAGGCCTGGGCGCCCGGCCTGACCGGCTACACGATCCGGCCGGACCGGGCGATCAACTTCGAGGACGTGGAGCTGCCCTGACCGGTTACCTGGTCCGGCGGGTCGGCCAGTCGCTGGTCGTCCTCGCCGGGGTGAGCGTGGTGGTGTTCGGCCTGGTGCACCTCGTACCGGGCGATCCGGTGCGGCTCGCCCTGGGCACCCGCTTCTCCCAGGAGAGCTACGACGCGCTGCGCGAGCGGTCCGGCCTGGACCAGCCGCTGATCGAGCAGTTCTTCGGCTGGCTGGGCCGGGCCCTGCAGGGGGACCTGGGCGTCAGCTTCCGCAGCGGGGAGACCGTCACCTCGCAGATCGCCGAGCGGCTGCCGGCCACGCTCACCCTGGCCTTCGCCTCGATCCTGGTCGCCCTGCTGATCGCGATCCCGCTGGGCACGATCTCGGCGCTCCGCCCCCGCTCGCTCGTCGACCGCGTCGCCACGGTCATCAGCCAGTTCGGCATCTCGGTGCCCGACTTCTGGATGGGCATCGTGCTCATCCTGGTCTTCGCCGGGACGCTGGGCTGGCTGCCGTCGGGCGGCTACGTGCCGCTCACCGAGGACCCGGGCGCCTGGCTCCAGCGCCTGCTCATGCCGGCGCTGGTGACCGGTGTGGTGTCCGGCTCCGTCATCACCCGCTTCGTGCGGTCCAGCATGCTCGAGGCGCTGGGGTCCGACCACGTGCGGACGGCGCAGGCGAAGGGCCTGCCCACGCGTCAGGTGTTCACCTGGCACGTGCTGCGCAACGCCCTGCTCCCGCTGGTCACGGTGACCGGCGTGCAGCTGGCCTACCTGCTCTCCGGCGTCGTCGTCGTGGAGATCGTGTTCTCGTGGCCCGGGCTGGGGCAGCTGGCCCTGCAGGCGGTCCAGGCCCGCGACTACCCGGTGCTGCAGGGCGCGATCCTGCTGTTCGCGGTGGTGTTCCTGGTGATCAACCTGATCGTCGATCTGCTCTACACGGCCATCGACCCCCGGATCCGGCGATGACCAACCGCCGAGGCCTGCTGCCATGAGCATCCAGCCGACACCGGGGCCCCCGCCCTACCAGGAACCGGACGGCGACCGCCGGCCGGAGACGCCCGGGGAGCCGCCCGGCGGGTCGCCGCAGCGGGAGACGCAGACCGGGCCGCCGACGCTGCGACCGGCCCGGCCGCAGTGGCGGGAGACGCTGAGCCTGCTGCTGCACAACCCGACGGCGGCCATCGCCGGGGCCCTCCTGCTGCTGATCGTCGTCGTGGCGGTCTTCGACGAGACGTTCGCCCCCGAGGGGGCCAACGCCATCTCCATCGCCGACCGGCTGGAGTCACCGAGCTGGGAGCACCCGTTCGGCACCGACGACCTCGGGCGGGACATCCTCAGCCGGGTGATCCTCGGCGCCTCGGTGTCGCTGCGGGTCGGGTTCCTCGCCGTCGGCTTCGCGCTGGTCGTCGGCAGCCTCATCGGGCTGCTCGCCGGTTACTACGGCAAGTGGATCGACGACGTCCTCATGCGGTTCATGGACGTGCTGTTCGCGTTCCCGGCGGTGCTGCTGGCGATCGCCGTCCTCGCCGTCCGCGGCCCGGGGTCGGGCAACACCGCCCTGGCCATCGGGATCGTCTACACGCCGATCTTCGCCCGCGTCACCCGGGCCAGCGTGCTGGGCGTGCGCGAGGAGGTCTACGTGCGGGCCTCCCGGTCGGTGGGGGCCTCGGACTGGCGGATCCTCAGCCGGCACGTGCTGCCGAACGCGGCGCCGCCGATCATCGTCCAGACCTCGATCAGCCTCGCGTTCGCCGTGCTGGCCGAGGCGGCGCTGTCCTTCCTCGGTCTGGGCACCCAGCCGCCCAACCCGTCGTGGGGGCTGATGCTGGCCGAGGGGCGTGGCTACATCGAGCTGGCCTGGTGGCTGGCGTTCTTCCCCGGGATGGCGATCTTCCTGACCGTGCTCTGCTTCAACCTGCTCGGCGACGGGCTCCGCGACGCGCTCGACCCGCGGCAGCGCACGCTGATGGCCGGGAGCGGGAAGTGAGCGAGCCGGTGCTGGAGGTCGAGGACCTGCGGGTGCGGCTGCGGACGCCGCGCGGCCCGGCCGACGTCGTGAACGGGCTGAGCTACACCGTGGGCGCGGGGGAGACGGTCGCCGTCGTCGGTGAGTCCGGCAGCGGGAAGAGCGTCTCCGTGCTGGCCCTGCTCGGGCTGCTGCCCGCCCGGGTCGCGACGGTCACCGGCCGGGCGCTGCTGCGGGGCGAGGACCTGCTGACCATGCCGCCCGAGCGGCTGCGCCAGGTGCGCGGGCCGGGCGCCGGCATGGTGTTCCAGGACCCGATGACCTCGCTGAACCCGGTGCTCACGATCGGCCGGCAGCTGGTCGAGGGCATCCGGGCGCACGGCGACGTCTCGAGGTCCGCCGCCCGCGCCCGGGCCGCCGAGCTGCTGCGCGAGGTGGGCCTGCCCGATCCCGACGGGGCCCTGGACCGCTATCCGCACGAGCTGTCGGGCGGGATGCGCCAGCGGGTGGTCATCGCGATCGCGCTGAGCAACTCGCCGTCGCTGCTGATCGCCGACGAGGCGACGACGGCGCTGGACGTCACGGTGCAGGCGCAGATCATCGAGCTGGTCGAGAAGCTGCAGGCCGAGCACGGCACCGGCGTCATCTGGATCACCCACGACCTCGGGGTGGTCGCCGGCATCGCCGACCGGGTGCTGGTCATGTACGGCGGGCGCTGCGTGGAGGACGGCACGGTCGACGACGTCCTGGAGCGCCCGGCGCACCCGTACACGCGCGGGCTGCTGGGCTCGCTGCCCGACCTGGCCGCGCCCGTCGGCCCCGACGGCGAGGTGCCCGAGCTGACCGCGGTCCCCGGGCTGCCGCCGCCGCCCACCGACCTGCCGCCCGGCTGCGTCTTCTGGCCGCGGTGCCCGGTGCGGGCCGATCCGCGCTGCGAGACCGAGCAGCCGCCGCTGGCGATCGTCTCCCGGACCGCGGGGGACGGGGCCGCCGGCGCGACCGCGTCCGGGACGTACCGGGGCGACGGGGGTGCCCTGCCGCACCGCGCGGCGACCTGGTGCACGGAGACGGCGGACAGGGGGCAGGGATGAGCGACGACGTGCTGGTCGCCGCGCGCGGGGTGGAGGTGCACTTCCCGGTCGGCGCGAGCGGGGTCCGCCGGAGGCCCACGGGCCTGCTGCGGGCGGTCGACGGCGTGGACCTCGACATCCTCCGCGGGGAGGCGCTCGGGCTGGTGGGGGAGTCGGGCTGCGGCAAGTCGACGCTGGGCAACGCGCTGCTGCACCTGGTGCCGCCCACCGGGGGCACGGTGACCTTCGACGGCCAGGACGTCGCCGCGATGGACCGCCGCGGCCTCAAGGAGATGCGCCGCCGGGCCGGGATGGTGTTCCAGGACCCGTTCGCCTCGCTCGATCCGCGCCGCACGGTGGCGCAGACGGTGAGCGAGCCCCTGGAGGTGCACGGGCTGCGGTCGGGCAAGCGGGAGCGGGCCGCGCGGGTGGGGGAGCTACTGGAGCTCGTGGGGCTGGACCCCGCGGTGGCCGGCCGCTACCCGCACGAGTTCTCCGGTGGCCAGCGGCAACGCGTCGGCATCGCCAGGGCGCTGGCCGGTGAGCCGGACTTCCTGGTGTGCGACGAGGCGATCGCCTCCCTCGACGTCAGCGTGCAGGCCCAGGTGCTCAACCTGCTGCGCCGGCTGCAGCGGCAGCTGGGGCTCACGCTGCTGTTCATCTCCCACGACCTGTCCGCCGTCCGGCACATCTCCGACCGGATCGCCGTCATGTACCTGGGGCGGATCGTGGAGCTCGGGCCGGCGGCGGCCGTGGGCACCGAGCCGCAGATGCCCTACACGCAGGCCCTGCTGTCGGCGGTGCCGGTGCCGCACCCGGCGCTGGAGCGGCAGCGGAAACGGATCGTGCTGCGCGGCGACGTCCCCTCGCCGGCGGCCGTGCCCAGCGGCTGCCGGTTCCGCACCCGCTGCCCCTACGTGTTCGAGCCGTGCGACGACGTCGACCCGGCGCTGCAGCCGGCCGGGGTGCCCGGTCAGCTCGCGGCCTGCCACCTGCACGGCGTCGCCGGCACGCCGGTCGAGCGGACGCCGGAGGGCGTCACCGCCGAACCCTGACCCCCATCGGGGAGCTCAGACCGATGTGCCGACCAGCCGGGGGCGGGCGGCGGCCAGGCCGACGACGAGCTGCGCGACCACGACGAACAGCAGCGCCACCAGCCCGGGCCGCCAGCCGCCGGTGACCTCGTGCAGCAGCCCGACGCCGAGCGGGCCGGTGGCGGCCACCAGGTAGCCGACGCTCTGCGCCGCGGCGGACAACCGCCCGGTCTGGGCGGGGTCCCGGGTGCGCTGCAGGATGAGCGTCATGGCCAGGGGGAACGCCGTGCCGGTGCCGATGCCGTAGAGCAGCGTCCACAGCAGGGGAGCCGCCGCCGGGGCGAGGATCAGGCCGGTGATCCCGGCGAGGACCGGCAGCGTGCCGACGAGCACCCAGCCGCCCTGGCCGGGTCGCCGGGCCGCGAGCGGGGGGACGACCAGCGACGCGGGGATGCCCAGCGCCGCCGCCAGCGCCAGCAGCCCGCCGGCGGCGACGGGGGAGACGCCGGCCTCGGCCTCGAGGATCTCGGCCAGCCAGGTGAGCATCGCGTAGAACGACAGCGACTGGAGGCCGAAGAAGAGCGTGACGGCGAGCGCCACGCGGTCGCGCAGGACGGCGGTGCGGGCGCCCGCGGGAGCCGGTGGCGGGGGCGGGACGTGGCGGCGCGCACGGGCGAGGGCGGCGACGGCGACCAGGGCGGCCAGCACCGGCACGCCCCACAGCAGCAGGCCGAGGACGGCGCTGCCGGCGGCGGTGGCCAGCGGCTGCGCCAGCCCGGCCCCGATGCTGGCCGACGCCGCCATCGAGGCGACGATCATCCCGACGACGACCGCGCTGCGTGCGCCGTACTCCGCCCGCGCCACCGCGGGCAGCAGGACGTTGGCGATCGCGATGCCGCCGGTGAGCAGCACCGTGCCGACGTAGAGCCCGGGTGTGGCCGCGAGGCGCACCAGGATCCCCACCGCCAGCAGGACGACGCCGACCAGCACGGCGCGGTGCAGGCCGACGCGCGTGGCGAGGGCGGGGGCGAACGGCGAGACCAGCCCGAAGCAGACCAGCGGCAGGGCGGTGACGACGGCGAGCGCCCCGGTGGAGAGCGCGAGCTCGCCGCCGAGCTCGGCGAGCAGCGGACCCACCGCGGCGAAGGGCGCGCGCAGGCAGAGCGCCACCAGGACGAGGGCGAGGGCGGGCAGCACCAGCCGCCAGGTGGCCCGCGGCCTCCGGTCGGTGGTGGTCACGAGCCGGCGCGGCGGCCGAGGTCCTGCTCGATCTGCGCCGCCGTCTCCAGGAGCGGGGGCACGTAGTCGTGCTCCAGCTGGTCGAGCGAGGTGCGGCTGGCGCTGACGGAGAGGTTGACCGCGGCGACGACGGCACCGGAGCGGTCGCAGACGGGCGCGGCCGCCGAGCGCAGACCCTCCTCCAGCTCCTGGTCGACCATCGCGTAGCCCTGCTCACGCACGGCGACGAGCGTGCGCCGCAGCTCGGCGGCGTCGGTGACGGTGCGGTCGGTCAGCCGCGCCAGCTCGGCGCGCTCGAGGTACGCATCGAGCTCGGCGTCGGGGAGGCCGGCGAGCAGGACGCGCCCCATGGACGTGGCGTACGCGGGGAACCGGGTGCCGACGGTGATCAGCACGGTCATGATCCGCTTGGTGTGCACCCTGGCCACGTAGACGACGTCGTCGCCGTCGAGGACCGACAGCGACGACGACTCCTCCACCCGGCCGACCAGCGTCTCCAGGTGCGGCTGGGCGACCTCGGGCAGGGTGAGCCCGGACAGGTAGGAGTAGCCGAGCTCGAGCACGCGGGGCCGCAGGGAGAACTCGCGGCCGTCGGCGCGCACGTAGCCGAGCTGGACGAGGGTGAGCAGGAAGCGGCGTGCGGCCGCGCGGGTGAGCCCGGTCGCCCGGGCGACCTCGCTGAGCTGGAGCCGCGGGTGCTCGGCGTCGAAGGCCCGGATGACCGCGAGACCGCGGTCGAGGGACTGCACGAACGTGCCGTCCCGGACTGGCGCCGGAGGCTCGTCGGGCACGGATGTCACGGCGCTCCTTCGGTCCGGTCGGTGGTGAGCGGCATCACTCTACGGTGCGCATGCTGAACGCGCGTTCGGTGTGCGCACGGATACGACACCGTCACGACCGTTTGACGTGACAGCCCTCACGTGCCAGCGTTTCAGCGTTCACATCGCACACACCCGTTCGCAGAGCGAACGAGTCGTGATCCGGTCGATCGAAGGGGAACCCATGCGCCGCACCGTGGCTGCGCTCGTGACTGCGCCGTTGATGCTGGTCGCCGCCTGCGGCGGCTCCGACGAGGAGTCGGGCACCGCCACCACCACCGCCGGTGGCGGTGAGGGTGGCGGGCTGGAGCAGGTGTCGGTCGGTGTGATCCCCATCGTCGACGTCGCGCCGATCTACCTCGGCGACCAGCAGGGCTTCTTCGAGGACTGCGGCCTGGACCTCACCCTGGAGACCGGCCAGGGCGGCGCCGCCATCGTCCCCGCGGTCGTCAGCGGTCAGTCGGAGTTCGGCTTCAGCAACATCACCTCGCTGCTGCTGGCCTCCAGCGAGGGCCTGCCGCTGCAGGTCGTCGCGAACGGTGTCGCCTCGACCGGTGAGCAGGGCGAGGACTTCGGCGCCGTCATCACGACCCCGGACAGCGGCATCACCGGCGCCGCGGACCTCGCCGGCCGGACCGTGGCCGTCAACACGCTGAACAACATCGGGACGACGACGGTGCGCGAGTCGGTGCGGGCCGCCGGCGGCGATCCGGACAGCATCCAGTTCGTGGAGCTGCCGTTCCCGGAGATGCCGGCCGCCCTCCAGCAGGGCAACGTGGACGCCGCCTGGGTCGTGGAGCCGTTCCTGGCCCTGGCGACCGACGAGGGCGCGCAGGTCGTGACGTCGAACTTCGTCGACACCGCCGACGACCTGACCGTGGCCGCGTACTTCACCAGCCAGCAGTACGCGCAGCAGAACCCCGAGGTCGTCGAGTGCTTCAGCTCCGCGATGGAGCAGTCGCTGGAGTACGCGCAGGAGAACCCGGACGCCGTCCGGGAGATCCTCGGCGAGTACACCCAGATCGACCCGGCCATCGCCGAGGAGATGACGCTGCCGGCCTGGCCGACCGAGATCAACCGCGACTCGGTGCAGACCCTGTCCGACCTCGCGGTCGAGGACGGGTTGCTCGACGAGGCACCGGACCTGGACGCCCTGCTGCCGTGACCGGGTCGACCGCTACCCGGGCGTCGGCGGACCCCGCCGCGCCGCCGGCCCGCTCCCCGCGAGCGGGCCGGCGGCGGACGGTCCCGGCCTGGGCCCTGGGGCTGCTCGGCCTGATCGCGCTGATCGTGCTGGTCGAGGTGGCGCCGCGGATCGGGCTCGTCCCGCGGCGCTGGTTCCCGCCGTCGTCGGAGATCGGCGCGGAGCTGGTCGTGCAGTTCGGCCGCCCCGAGTTCTGGACCGCCGTCCTCGAGACCCTGAAGGGCTGGGCGATCGGCCTGGCCATCGCCGCGGTGGCCGGCGTGCTGCTGGGGCTGCTCCTCGGCACCTTCCGGTTCGCCCGGGAGTTCACCGCCTCCACCATCGAGTTCCTGCGCCCGATCCCGTCGGTGGCGCTCATCCCGATCGCCGTCCTGCTGTACGGCAACGACCTGCAGAGCGAGCTGCTCCTGGTCGTCTACGCGGCCTTCTGGCAGATCCTCATCCAGGTGCTCTACGGCGTGCAGGACGTCGACCCGGTCGCGCAGGACACCGCGCGCGCCTACGGGCTGGGTCCCTGGGCGCGGGTCCGCCACGTCACCTGGCCCACCGCGCTGCCGTACGTGATGACCGGGCTGCGCCTCGGGGCCGCCGTCGCGCTGATCCTCGCGGTCACCGCCGAGCTCGTCATCGGCACGGCGGGCCTGGGCAATCTGCTCTCCACGGCCCAGAGCAGCGGCGCGGTCGTGGCCGCGTACGCGATCGTCGTGACCACGGGCATCCTGGGCGTGATCGTCAACCTCGTCTTCCGGGCCGTCGAGCGGCGGACGCTGTCCTGGCACCCGTCCCAGCGAGCGGAGGTGGCGGCATGAGCGTGCTGCGTCGCCTCGCGATGACCCTCGGCCTGCCGGTCATCCTGTTCGCCGCCTGGTGGTTCGCCAGCGCCGGCAGCACCAGTTTCTTCTTCCCGCCGCTGTCGGAGATCCTCGACAGCCTCGTCGAGGAGTGGTTCGGCCCGCGCCTGGTCGCCGACGTCTGGCCGAGCCTCTACCGGCTGGCGGCCGGCTACGCCCTCGCCGTCCTGGTGTCCCTGGCCCTCGGCGTGCTCATCGGCACCTCGCGCACGGTCCGGGCCCTGACCGAACCGGTCTTCGAGTTCTTCCGGGCCATCCCGCCGCCGGTGCTGGTGCCGATCTTCATCCTGCTGCTCGGCCTCGGCGACGGCATGAAGATCGTCGTCATCGCCTTCGGCTGCATGTGGCCGATCCTGCTGAACACCGTGGAGGGCGTGCGTGCCGTCGACGACGTGCTCAGCGACACCGGCACCGTCTACGGCCTGCGCGGCTGGTCGCGGCTGCGGCACCTGGTGCTGCCGAGTGCCAGCCCGCAGATCTTCGCCGGCCTCCGCCAGGGGCTCTCGGTCGCGATCATCCTCATGGTCATCAGCGAGCTGTTCGCCGCCACCAACGGGCTGGGCTACGCGGTCGTCCAGGCGCAGCGCAGCTTCGCCATCCCGGAGACGTGGGCGGGCATGATCATGCTCGGCCTGCTCGGCTTCCTGCTGGCCCTGCTGTTCCGCGTGGTCGAGAGCCGGCAGCTCGCCTGGTACCACGGCCTGCGCCGCGCCCAGCGCTCCTCCTGACCTCCTCACCTCCGGGAAGGGTTCCCCATGCTCGACGTCCGCGGCATCAAGAAGGTCTACGAGAGCAAGGACCGCACGGTCGAGGCCGTCCGCGACCTCACGTTCACGCTCCCGGCCGGGGAGCTCGCCTGCCTGGTGGGGCCCTCCGGCTGCGGCAAGACGACGCTGCTGAAGATCATGTCCGGCCTCCTGGACCCGACCGAGGGCGAGGTGCTGCTCGAGGGGCAGCGCGTGCAGGGCCCGCCACCGGGCATGGCCGTGGTCTTCCAGGAGTACGGCCGCAGCCTCTTCCCGTGGATGACCGTGCGGGAGAACGTCGAGCTGCCGCTGAAGCAGAAGAAGCTGCCCACCGCCCGACGCACGGAGCTGGTGGAGGAGTCGCTGTCCGCCGTCGGCCTGGGCGAGGCGCACGCGGCCTACCCGTGGCAGCTGTCGGGCGGCATGCAGCAGCGCGTGGCCATCGCGCGGGCGGTCGCCTACGAGCCGCACGTGCTGCTGATGGACGAGCCGTTCGCGGCCGTCGACGCGCAGACCCGCGCCGACCTCGAGGACCTCATCCGCGACCTGTGGCACCGGTTCAAGGTCACGACGCTCTTCGTCACCCACGACATCGACGAGGCCGTCTACCTGGGTCAGCGGGTGCTCATCCTGTCCAACTCGCCGACGGTGATCCGCGACGACCTCGCCATCGACCTGCCCGACGAGCGCGACCAGCTCACCACCCGCTCCTCCCCGCGGTTCGCCGAGCTGCGGGCCCGGGTCTACGAGCAGATCCACCGGTCCAAGGACGAGTCGGCCGCCGACGGCGGCCCCGAGAGCGCCACGCCGCTGGCGCCGAGCCCGGTCACCGGCCCGGCCCCGGCCGCACCGGACCACTCCGGCTTCTGACCGGTTCGCACTGGCTCGACGTCGCGCGCGGGTGAGGCACTAGCCTCGACGGCGCCAGGAGGGCTCGCCTAGTGGCCGATGGCGGCGGTCTTGAAAACCGCTATGGGGTAACACCCATCGTGGGTTCGAATCCCACGCCCTCCGCTCTGTGATGTCGCAGGACATCGGCATAGCCCGGACCCACGATTCGTGGGTCCGGGCGTTTGTCATTTCCGGGTGTGATGTCTCAGGACGTCCCGGACGCCCGGACCCACGGATCGTGGGTCCGGGGCCCGTGGGAACGGCCCAGGTGCTCCCCCGCCGCGGCGAGCGTCCGGACGTGGGCCCCGACACGCCGCCGCGGAACGCGCCGGGGTGGTGACCGCCGCCCGCCGGAGCGCGTTCGCGCTGGTCAGGGCGGGAGAAGTCGACATGGCGCCGCTGCGGGAGGCGGGTCACCGTGGGGCGGCTGGGTCTGCCGCAACGATCCGGTGACGGGACGCATCGGACCGGCGCGGACACGCCCGGCGGGGGAGCGGAGGAGCCGTACGTTCTCCCCCTGACCGCGGCACGGATGCTGCGGCTAGGGCACAAGGAGTCCCCACGTGACCATGAGCACGATGCTGGTCTGGCCGGCCACCGCGATGCTGGGCTTCCTCCTGTGCACGGCGCTCGTGGTCGCCCTCGCCACGAGATCGACCGCCCGGTACGAGTTCGCCCGCAACGGCGCGCACGACCCGCAGCGTGTCGCCGCGGCGCGGACCGACAACCACCCCGCGGGTCGCCGTTCCGCCGGAGCGGCCGCCGGCGCTCCCGACGGTCAGGCGCAGCCCCAGGCCGTGGCCCTCGCGGTCCGCCACACCCAGGCGCCCGCGGACGGCACCGGGCCCGCGTGGTGGCTGGTCGGCGAGTCGGCGCAGGTGCTGGCCGGTCCGTTCGCCGACCAGGTCGACGCGGACTGGGCCGCCTTCGGCGGCGGGCTGCCGGCCGTCGCGGTCTTCGGCGCCCGGCGCACCGACGGATCGGTCGCCCTCCGGCCCTCTCCCCAGGAGCGCGCCTGGCTGCGCGAGCTCGGCGACCAGCTCGACCGGCTCCCCGAGGACTGGGACGCGTTGCTGTCCGACACCGACCCGCTGACCACGTTGGTCGTGGAGATCGCCGCGGCGCTGGTCGAGGCGGGGCTCCCCCTCCACGACGCCGGCCGGGGCGGACCGGCCGGCGGGGTCTGCCTCGTACCGGAGACGGGCTCGTGCGGGGTCCTGGTCAGCTGGCGCACGCACGACCGGATGAGCGTGCAGGGCGTCCACGGTGCCGCGGCCGACGCCGCCGTGCAGCAGCTGATGAACACGGCGGTGGCAGACACGCTGGCGCAGCTCGGGTTCGTCGTCGAGCCGGGCGGCCCGGGCGGCGGCTCCCTGGTGACGGCGCTGCGCTGAGGACCCGGGCGGATCCGTCGCCTACGCCGGCCACCCGGGGCGCAGGTGCCGGGTGGCGGCCGCCAGGGTGCGCGCGGTCAGCCGGCCGTCGGCGAGGCCGAGCGCGACGACGTCGTCGAACACCCGCTGGTCGGCGGCGGCGGCACGGAACGCGGCGTCCATGAGCACCGGCCATCGGCTGAGGCGGGACGCGGCCGCCGACGAGCGCAGGTGCCGGCCGAGGCGCCGGTCCAGCGCCCGCCGGTAGACCGCCCCAGCCACGGCACCGTGCCCGCTGGCGGCGCCGGCCAGCGCACCGGAGAGCACCGCGTAGAAGATCCCCTCCCCGGTGAGGGGGTTGATAAGGGCGGCGGCGTCGCCGGCCAGCAGCACCCGGCCGTCGGGCTGGTGCGGCCGGCCGGTGCTCAACGGAAGCCGGTGGGCCCTGAGCTGGGAGCCCTCGACGCCGGGCAGCAGCCGCTGCAGGCCCTCGAGCAGGCCCGCGCGGGTGGCTCCTCCCGACACCAGCTCGCCGTAGCCGATGTTCGCCCGCCCGTCACCCAGGGGGAACGACCACGCGTAGGCCGGCCAGCGCTGCTCGGTCGTGGTGATCACCTGGACCCCGCGCCGGCCGGGCAGCTCCGCCCCGTAGCCGCGGATCGCCACGGCCAGCTGGTCGGCACGGTTGCGGCCGGCGCCCACCGCCCGGCGGACGACGGACTCCGCGCCGTCGGCGGCGATCAGCACGGCGGCCGTGACGGAACCGTCCACCTCCACGGCGTCGGGGTGGACGGTCACCTGCCGGACGACGTGCCGGCGCAGGACGGCCCCGGCGTCCTGGGCGGCGGCGATCAGCCGCGCGTCCAGCACGGTCCGGGGGATCACGTGGGAGGGGCGGGCGGTGTCCCGCTCGACCGTCGTCCCGCGCGGGGAGGTCAGCCGCAGCCGGGACACGGCCGGGTGACCGTCGGTGACCGCGACCGGGTCGATCCCGAGGACGGCGAGGACGTCGAGCGCCTCGGCCGCGACGCCGTCGCCGCACACCTTGTCGCGGGGGAAGTCGACCCGGTCGAGCACGAGCACGCGGGCCGACGGGTCGGCCCGGCGCGCGGCCAGGGCGCTCGCGGCGCCCGCCGGCCCCCCTCCGACGACGACGACGTCCCAGTGCTCCACGCGCTCGACGCTAGGCAGCGCGGGCCGTCACCGCGCGACGGGCCGGGGGACGCCGTCCCAGTTCTGGGCGAGCAGCGCCCGCCAGCTGTCCAGGTCGTGCGCCGCCGGCTCGGTCCCGGCGATGAAGTCGAGCAGCACCTCGCAGAACCGTTCGGGCTGGTCCAGGTGCGGCCAGTGCCCCGCTCCGGCGAAGATCTCGACCCGGGCGCTGGGCACCAGGGTCGCGACCGTCTCGGCGTGCACCGACGGCACGATCGGGTCCCGGTCGCCCCAGACGACCAGCATCGGGATCGCGTCGGCCAGGTAGAGGCGGTCGAGGGCGGTCACCGCCTGGCCGCGCGAGTCGACGACGCCGCGCAGCGTCCGCAGGAACGCTCGCCGCGCCTCGGCGTCCCGGAGGCCTAGCAGGGCGTCCCCGGCCTCGGCGAGGTCACGGACCTGGCACAGCCCCACGAGGCCGCCGAGCAGGTCGACCGCCCGCATGCCCAGGCGCAGCGGGCCCGAGACGCCGGCCAGGGCGCCGAGCACCAGTTCCGCGCCCGGCAGGGTCGCGGCCCGCAGCCCGGCCGAGAGCTCGGGGCCCAGCCCACCGCTGCCCACCAGCGCCAGGCGC
The DNA here is from genome assembly GCF_039679125.1 of Blastococcus sp. HT6-4. Taxonomy (NCBI): domain Bacteria; kingdom Bacillati; phylum Actinomycetota; class Actinomycetes; order Geodermatophilales; family Geodermatophilaceae; genus Blastococcus; species Blastococcus montanus. Next base: position 298,405 of record NZ_CP155551.1, read on the forward strand.
TGGCAGCGTTCGGGGAACTGGTAGGCGAACTGCAGGGCGATGCCCCCGCCCAGCGAGTGCCCGACGACGGTCGCCCGTTCGATGTCGAGGACCGTCAGCAGGTCGCGCATGCCGTTGGCGTAGGCGGCGAGCGAGTAGTCGCCGCGCGGCTTGTCGGACTCCCCGTGCCCCAGCAGGTCCGGCGCGATCACCGTGTGCGACTGCGCCAGCCCGTCGATGACGCCCGCCCAGGTCTGGCAGTTGTTCCCGATCCCGTGCAGCAGGAGCACCGCCGGCCCGCTCCCGGCCCGGATGAAGGCGCGCCGGTGCCCGTGGACGACGCGCGTCTCGCGGACCTGCTCGACCGGCACCTCCCCAGTGGACCACTTCGCTGTTGCGCGTGAGTTACCGAGCCCCGTCGCTCAGGAGGACGACGGCGGGGCGGACCACTTCCGCGGCGGGTGCACGTAGCCCTCGACGAACCGGAGCAGGCCGTCGGCGTCGGTGACCACGCCCAGCGCGTCGAGCCGCCGGCCGTCGAGGTAGCCGTCGTCGACCATGCGCCGCAGCTGGGCCACCAGCGGCTGCCAGAACCCGTCGATGTCGAGCAGCGCGGTCGGCTTGGCGTGCAGCCCGAGCATGCCCCACGTCCAGGCCTCGAACAGCTCCTCGAGGGTGCCTGCCGCACCGGGCAGGGCGACGAAGGCGTCGGCGAGCTCGGCCATCCGCGCCTTGCGCTCGTGCATCGAGTGCACGACCTCCAGCCGCGGGAGGCCGGGGTGGGCGAGCTCGTCGTCGACCAGGTGCTGCGGGATGACCCCGACCACCTCGCCACCCGCGGCCAGGGCGGCATCGGCGACGACGCCCATCATGCCGACGTGCCCGCCCCCGTAGACGATGCCGACGCCGGCCTTCGCCAGCCCGGCGGCGAAGTCGGCCGCGGCGTCGGCGTGGGCCGGCGGGCCGGCGTGCGAGCCGGTGAAGACGGCGATCCGCACCGGCGGATCAGCCGCGGTAGTAGCGGTAGACCGGCTCGGCGATGCACACCGGCTTGTCGCCGCCCTCGCGTTCGATGACGGCGGCCAGCGTCAGCTGCAGGCCCCCGGCCACCTCCTCGACCGACGTCAGGCTCGCGGTGAGCCGCACCCGGGAGCCCACCGGCACCGGCGAGGGGAAGCGCACCTTGTTCAGGCCGTAGTTGACGCCCATCACCGTGTCGGTCACCACGAGGACCTGCGACGAGAGCGAGGCCAGCAGCGACAGGGTCAGGTAGCCGTGGGCGATCGGGCCGCCGAACGGGCTCTCGGCCTTGGCGCGCTCGACGTCGACGTGGATCCACTGGTGGTCACCGGTCGCGTCGGCGAAGAGGTTCACGTGCTCCTGGGTGACCTCGTGCCACTCGCTGCTGCCGAGCTCGGTGCCGACGAGCCCGGGGACCTCGGCCATGGTCGTGGTGGTGCTCATGCGCGCCATTCCTCCGTCGGACGTGCGGATGCTTCCCCGCAACCTAGTCCCGCGCGACGTCGGACCCTGCCCACCCCTCGTGGGCAGAGCCGGACTTCCCGCAGAACACCTCCTGGCCTCGCGCGGTCGGCGCCGCACCGGGTTGACTGGCGGGCGTGTTCGCCTCGACCGACGGCTGGACCGCCTGCAGCCAGGGGCACCGCCACTGGGGGAAGGCCGGTGCGGCGGGCCTGCTGATCCACCGCGACGGCCCCGACGGTCCCGAGCTCCTGCTGCAGCACCGCGCGTGGTGGTCGCACCACGGCGGCACCTGGGGGACGCCGGGCGGCGCGCTGCACCGGGGGGAGCCGCCGGAGATCGGGGCGCTCCGGGAGGTCGGGGAGGAGCTCGGGCTCGCCGCCGGCGACCTCGTGCTCGGCGCGCGGTCGGTCGACGACCACGGGGGATGGGCGTACACGACCGTGCTGGCGCGCCCGGCCCGTTCCATCGAGGCAGGCGACCTCCGTCTCGACGGCGAGAGCGACGGCGTGGCGTGGGTGTCGCTGGCGGCGATCGACGCGGTGCCGCTGCATCCGGGGCTCGCCGCCTCGCTGGACCGGTTGCGGCCTCTTCTCCGGGGAGCCGGCGCCGCGGGCTAGGTTCGGCTCCATGAGCGCGCGCGACGACGTCTCCGAGATCTTCGACAGCTCCGCCTGGCACCCGGTGGAGGGCTTCGACTTCGCCGACATCACCTACCACCGGGCCGTCGACGCGGGCGTCGTCCGGATCGCGTTCGACCGGCCCGAGGTGCGCAACGCCTTCCGCCCGCAGAGCGTCGACGAGCTGATCACCGCGCTGGAGCACGCCCGGCTGTCCACCGACGTCGGGTGCGTGCTCCTCACCGGCAACGGGCCCAGCCCGAAGGACGGCGGCTGGGCGTTCTGCTCCGGCGGTGACCAGCGGGTGCGCGGGAGGTACGGCTACGAGCACAGCCAGGGCAGCAGCGGCCGGTTGCACATCCTCGAGGCGCAGCGGCTGATCCGCTTCATGCCCAAGGTCGTCATCTGCGTCGTCCCCGGGTGGGCCGCCGGGGGCGGGCACAGCCTGCACGTGGTCTCCGACCTGACCCTGGCCAGCGCCGAGCACGCCCGGTTCAAGCAGACCGACGCCGACGTCGGCAGCTTCGACGGCGGCTTCGGCTCGGCCTACCTGGCCCGCCAGGTGGGGCAGAAGTTCGCCCGCGAGATCTTCTTCCTGGGCGAGGAGTACACGGCGGCCGACGCCCACGCGATGGGCATGGTGAACCGCGTCGTCCCCCACGCCGAGCTCGAGGCGACGGCGCTGGACTGGGGCCGGAAGATCGTCGCCAAGAGCCCGACCGCGCAGCGGATGCTCAAGTACTCGTTCAACCTGATCGACGACGGCCTGGTCGGCCAGCAGCTGTTCGCCGGTGAGACCACCCGCCTGGCCTACATGGCCGAGGAGGCCGTCGAGGGCCGCGATGCCTTCCTCGAGAAGCGCGATCCGGACTTCACCCGGTTCCCTTGGCATGTCTGAGGGCAGAAGTGGCCATTACTGCCCTCAGGAGCACGAGATGACGGCGAGGAGGCCGATGTGATCGTCGAGGTGGTGACGGGCACCGACGAGCGTCCCGAGGCCCGGGTGGTGGACGTCGACGACCTGAGCGCGCTCTACCTGGCCCTGGGGGCGGTCACCGACGAGGAGGCCGCCCGGTCGCTGGAGAGCTCGGGGCTTGGCCGGCTGCAGGACGCGGAGACCGCCGTCCTCGACGTCGCCGCGCTGCGGGCCGCCGCCGAGCCGCGGGCGACGGCCCCCGACTGGTCGGCGCAGTGGGACCGGATGATCGTCCACGCCCGGAGCGGTGGCCGGCTGTCCGACGACGGCGCGAACCTCCAGGTCGACGTGGAGAGCGCCGCCAGCGCCTGATCGCCGGGGCGGCGGCGGAAGATTGGCGGACCAGCTCGTACTGGAAGGCCGAAGATCATTGTGATCGCCCCTTCGACCAGCCAGGATGTGCTCCGTGCATACGACCAGCCGGAACGGAACGGCGTCATGACCGGCACGCCGGGCCGTCCGCTCAGCGCGGAACTGTCCGAGCAGCTGCTCGCCGTGGCCGTCGACATCCTGGCCGACGAAGGGTGGGGACGGCTCAACAGCGACCGCATCGCCGCTCGGGCCCGCGCCGGCAAGGCGGGCATCTACCGGCGGTGGCCCACGATGGCGGCGCTGGCCCGGTCGGCCGTCTCGCGGTTCTCCCTGGTCCCCGTCCCGGAGGACGGCGGCTCGCTGCGCGCCGACCTCCTCGGCCTCGTCGACTGCTGGACGCGGCCGCTGGGCCGCGAGGAACGAGCCGCGGCCAGCCTGGTGGGCGCCGCGCGGTACGAGGACGAGCTGCGCGCCGGCCTCGACGCCGCACTGGTGCGCCCCCTGGCTGCGGCGGTGGTCGAGATCGGCAACCGGGCGGCGGCGCGGGGGGAGCGGCCGGACGCATCGCGGCTGGCGCTGCTCGGTGCCGTGCTCGAGGCCTTCTGGTGGCAGCGGTTCACGGCGGCCGGCGACGGCGCGATGTCGCCGGAGCAGGCGGAGCGGGTGGTCGACGACGTGCTGCTGCCCGTGGTGGAGCCGGCCCGGGCCGTTCGGCCCCGCGAGACAGCGGGGGTCTGAGGCCCCGACGTACGCGTCCGCCCCCGCGGATCCCTCGTCGGGCCGGGGCGGGTGCGGACCGGATCAGCCGGCGCGGCGTCCCAGGGGCGCGACGTTCGCCGGCGGCTCCAGGCCGAGCTGGGCGTAGAGACCGCTCAGCAGCCCGTCGGCCAGCGTCCGCACCGCCGCCGCGGCCCCCTCGCGGTCCTCGGCGTCGTCCACGACCAGCCGCTGCTCGACCACGACCACGCGCGACACCGCGAGCCACAGGGCCGCGGCCAGGGGAGCGGCCACCCGCGGGCAGAACAGCACCGGCGAGGTGGCCAGTCCCGGCTCGGGATCGGTCTCCCACGCCTCGGCCAGCGCGGCCGCCAGCTGCCGTTCGGCGTCGAACAGGACCCGCTGCTCGAAGGCGGCGAGGGTCGGGCTGCTGCGCACCGCGTCGGCGAACGCGCGCCCCTCGGGCGTCAGGTGGAGGCCCACGAAGTACGCGGCGCCCCCGGCGAGGTGGTCGGAGAGCGCGACCAGCGGCGTCACGCCCGGCGGCCGGTTCCGGACCGCGTCGGCCGGACCGTGGGGCGACGGGATGCGCCCGTCGAAAAACAGCTCCTCCTTGGTGGAGAAGTGGTTGAACACCGTCTGCACGGCGACGTCGGCCTCGCGGGCGATGTCGGCGATGGTCACGGCGTCGAAACCGCTCGCGGCGAACATCCGGTGGGCCACCGCGCGGACGTGCTCACGCGTCTGGGCCTTCTTCCGGGCCCGGCGGTCACTAAGCTCACCCACAGCAGGGAGCTTAGGCACCTGACGTGCTCTTTCGGGGGAGTACCGGCCGCCCGGTATGTCGTGGCGCGGATCCGCGCGTGGGGGGCCTGCGCGGGAAGTCCTCGCGGCCACCAGGCACCATGGCGCCGGGTGATCACGGGCACGGGGTTCGGTGATGCCCGACGAACCGAGGAGGAGCCGCCGGTGCGGACGAGAGCTGCGGTGCTGCGCGAGCCGGAGACCGAGTACGAGATCGTCGAGCTGGAGGTCCTCGACCCCGGCCCCGGCGAGGTGCTGGTCGAGATGGCCTACGCGGGTCTCTGCCACTCCGACGAGCACCTGCGGCACTCCAACCCCGGCGGGCGGTACCCGATCGTCGGCGGGCACGAGGGCTCCGGCGTCGTCCAGGCGGTGGGCCCCGGGGTGACCGGCGTCGCCCCCGGCGACCACGTCGTCACCAGTTTCCTCCCCGCCTGCGGGCACTGCCGGTTCTGCGCGCGCGGCAAGTCCAACCTGTGCGACAAGGGCGCCACGATCGCCAGCGGCCAGCTGCCCAGCGGGACGTTCCCGTTCCGGCTGGACGGCGAGCCGCTCGGCGGGTTCTGCATGGTCGGCGCCTTCGCCCGGCACACCCTGCTCAGCGAGTTCTCCTGCGTGCGGATCGAGCCGCACGTCCCGCTCGACACCGCCGCCCTGGTGGCGTGCAGCGTGCCCACGGGCTGGGGGTCGGCGGTCTACTCCGGAGACGTGCACCCCGGTGACACGGTTGTCGTCGTCGGCCTGGGCGGCGTCGGTGTCAACGCCGTGCAGGGTGCGGTGCACGCCGGCGCGCTGCACGTGATCGGCGTCGACCCGGTGGCGATGAAGCGGGAGTTCGCCGAGTCGCTGGGCGCCACGCACACGGTCGCCGACTCCGGCGAGGCCGTCGGGCTCGCCCGGCAGCTGTCGCGGGGCACCGGCGCCGACGTCGTCGTCGTCACCGTCGGCAAGATGTCCGCGGAGGTGTACGCCGGTGCCGCGGCGTGCCTGGGCAAGGCGGGCACGCTGGTGCTCACGGCGCTGGCCGACCGGCCCGGTGAGGGCGACGTCTCGCTGAACGGGCAGCTGGCGACGGTGTTCGAGCACCGCATCCAGGGCTCGCTGTTCGGGTCGTGCAACCCCTTCCGCGACATCCCGGCGCTGCTGCGGCTGCACGAGGAGGGCCGGCTGGAGCTCGACCGGCTGATCACCCGCCGCTACTCGCTCGACGAGGTCAACCAGGGCTACCGGGACCAGGCCGCCGGCGTGACCGTCCGCGGCCTCCTCGACCACTCCCGCTGACCCCGCCCGACCACCCGGGCATAGGAGGCTATGCCTACGGAATCGCGACGGAAACCGTAGGCATAGCCTCCTATGCCTGCGCGGGGCGAGGGGCGGGGGCGGGGTTGGCGCCCCGGTCCGGTGGGCAGCCCGGGGAGATGAGTGAGCCCCGCATCGCCGTCCTCGACGTCGACGGCACCCTGGTCGACACGAACTACCAGCACGCGCTCGCCTGGTACCGGGCGTTCCGGTCGCTGGGGGAGACGTACCCGGTGTGGCGGATCCACCGGCTGATCGGCATGGGCGGCGACCGGCTGCCGGCGGCCCTCGGCGGGGAGGACACCGAGCAGCGCATCGGTCAGCAGGCCCGGGACCGCTGGAGCGAGGAGTTCGACCGGCTGATCGACGAGATCGCGCCGCTGCCGGGCGCCCGCGACCTGGTGGCGGCGCTCCGGGAGCGGGGCCACCGGGTGGTCCTGGCCAGCTCGGGCAAGGCGAAGCACGTCGACCACTTCCTCGACCTGCTCGCCGTCCGGGACCTGGCCGAGGCGTGGACCACCAGCGACGACGTCGAGTCGAGCAAGCCGGCGCCCGACCTGCTGCAGGTGGCGCTGGAGAAGCTGGGCGCGGCCGCAGACACGCCCAGCGTGGTCATCGGCGACTCGGTGTTCGACGTCGAGGCCGCGAAGAACGCCGGGATGCCGGCGATCGTCGTCCGGTCGGGCGGGTTCGGTGACGACGAGCTGCGCGACGCCGGGGCGGTCGCCATCTGCGACACGCCAGGCGACATCATGGCCGTCCTGGACACGACCGACCTCTCCTGACCCGGCGGCGGAGGCGGGCTCCCCGGTGGGCGAGCTACCCCGTGTGCGGGTAGCGGCCGAGCCGGCGGAGGGCCTCGTCGGGGCGGTCGGTGATGAGGGCGTCGACGCCCAGGCCGATCAGGTAGTCGATGTCCGCGGGGGAGTTCGCCGTCCAGACGTGCACCTCCTTGCCGGCCGCGTGCGCCTGCGCCACGTAGCCCGGGTCGGCCCGCAGCAGGAACACCCCGGGGCCGACGGCGCTCATCGAGCCCGCCAGCAGGTCGGTGCGCACCGGCCGCAGCCGCTTGCCGATGAGCTGCACGGTCGGCACTCCCGGCGCCAGTGCGGAGACCCGGCGCACTGCCAGCTGGGAGAAGCTCATCACCCGGACCGCCGGCCGGCCGGCCCACTGGGCGGCCCGGTCGCCCTGGACCAGGCCGTAGTGGCGCAGCGAGCGCACCAGCGCCTCCTCGACGCGCCCGGTGTGCCGGGTCGGGTGCTTGGTCTCGATGGCCAGCCGGACGCTGCCGGGCGTCGAGGTCGCGTACTCGAGCAGCCGGTCGAGGGTGAGCACGCGGCCGTCCTCGATATCGGGCTCGTCGGTGACTGCGGTGATCTCGTCGTCCCGCCAGCGACGGGCTCGGCGCCGGGCGCCGAACCGGAACTCCTCCAGCTCCTGGAGGCGCAGCGCCGAGACGACGCCGCGGCCGTCGGAGGTATGCCTGACCCTGCGGTCGTGCACGCAGACCAGGACGCCGTCGCGGGTCATGCGGACGTCGCACTCGACCGCGTCGGCGCCGACGACCGTGGCGTGCCGGTAGGCGGCGAGGGTGTGCTCCGGTGCCTCGGCGGTGGCTCCGCGGTGGGCGACGACCTCGGGAGCGGTCACGTCCGGGGAGGGCGCGGCGCAGGACCAGTCGGCACCCGGAGATCATCCCTGCCCGGCACGGAGAACGCGACGGGTCGCTAGACCGCCAGCCGGGCGCGGTACTCCGGGACGGTCACCATCGGCGGCCGCTCGTCGACGGCGACGGCGCTGCTGCGCGGCACGAACCCCGCGCCGTCCTGCCGGAACTGGGTGAGCAGCCCGCTCGGCTGCCGCGCGCAGGCCGCCCGCGCCAGCACGGTGGCCACCACCTGCCCGGCCATCTCGCCCAGCGCCTCGACGCTCTGCGACGTGTGCCGGCGCTCGCCGAGATCGACCTGGGCCAGCGAGCCGAGACCGCCCTGCCGCAGCAGGTCGACAAGCAGGCCCACCTCGACGCCGTAGGAGGAGACGAAGGACACCCGCTCCAGCGCCGACCGCCGTCCGGCGTACTCGCCGCCGAGGGGTTGCACGAAGCCGGCGAGCTCGGGCCACAGCGCGTTCAGCAGCGGGCGGGCGGTCAGCTCGGTCACCCGGCCCCCGCCTGCGGGCACCACGGCGCCGCCGACCTCCAGCGGGCGGGTGTAGCAACCCTTCACGTAGTGCACCTGCGGGTCGGTGAGCAGCGGGCCGAGCAGCCCGGGTACGTAGTGGCCGACGTCGCCGAGCAGGTCGGCGTCGAGGAAGACGACGAGGTCGCCGGTCGTCGCGGCCAGCGACTTCCACAGCGCCTCGCCCTTGCCGCGACGGGTGCCGACCCCGGGCAGCACCTCGGTGGTCGCGACCACCTCCGCGCCGGCCGCGCGGGCGACGGCGGCGGTCGCGTCGGTGCTGTCGGAGTCGACGACGACGAGCTCGTCGACCAGTGGGACGCCGCGCACCCAGCGGTCGCGCACGTCGGCGACGAGGCCGCCGACGGTGGACTCCTCGTTGCGGGCCGGCAGGACGACGCTGATCCGGTGGCCACCGCGGCGCTTGGCGTCCAGGAGGGCGGCGGCGTCGATCGCGGCCAGGGAGCGGGCCGTGGTGGTGCGCTGCTCGAACCAGGCGCGGGCGTCGGGTCTCACCGCCTCACTGTCGGCCAGGCCGGCCGCCCGCGCCAGGCCGGGCACCGCTGTTCACCGGCTCGTCACGGAGGTGTTCCCGGCGGGCGCGGTCAGGCAGTGGGGACCGAGCAGAGCAGCCCGGCGAGGTCCTCGGCGGTGAGGTCGTGGGGGAGGGCCCGGCCGTGGGCCAGGTGGGCGCCCGCGGCGAACACCGCGTCCCGCAGCTCGGGGGTGCTGGTGCCACCGGCGATCGAGGTCAGGCCGAACCCCCTCGTGGTGCGGGCGATGGCGCTGAGCACCTGCAGCGCCCGCTCGGGGTCGTCCCGGCCGGACAGGGCGGTGAGGTCGACCCGGACCAGGTCCAGGGCGATGCGGGCGAGCAGCGCGAAGAGGCTGTGGCCCATGCCGTAGTTGTCCAGGCACAGCTTCACGCCGGTGCGCCGCACGGCCTCGAGCTCCGGGATCAGCGCGGCCGAGGAGATCATCAGCGTCTCCTCGGTGAAGGAGAGGACCAGCCGCCCGGGGGGCAGGCCGGAGGCGGCGAGGGCGCCGGCGACCGTGGTGGCCAGCCCCTCGGCGGTCACGAAGCCGGCGGGCAGGCTGACCGCCACGCAGATCCGGTCGTCGGGCAGCCCGGCGGCCATCCGGCAGGCCTCGTGCAGCAGCCACGTCTGCAGCTCGGCGCTGCGGCCCTGGCGCTCGGCGTAGCCCCACAGCTCCAGCCCGCGCACGGTGTCGTGCAGCGGGTGGGACCAGGTCGGGAGGGCGTGCACGTGCTCGATCCGGCCGTCCGGCCCGCAACCGGCGTCCATGCGCACGGTGAACTCGCCCTCGGCGACCACGTGGTGGAACTCGTCGTTGATCTCGACCGCGGCCGGCTCGTCGTCGTCAGCCAGCCGCACGCAGCCCTTGCCGGCCTGCTTGGCGGCGCGCAGCGCGGTGTCGGCCGCGCGGAAGGCGGCCTGCCCGCCGGCGGCGGTGAGGGCGGCGGCACCGACGCTGGCGCCGGTGGCGAAGGTGACGTTGCTGGAGCGGAAGGGCATGGCCATGACATCGACGACCCGCTGGGCGACGTCCTCGCCGTCGGCCAGCTCGCCGGTGACCAGGACGGCGAACTCGTCACCGCCGAGCCGGGCGACCAGGTCGTCCTCGCGGACGACGGTGCGCAGCCGGCGGGCGACGTCCACGAGCAGCTGGTCACCGGTCTCGTGTCCCGCGATGTCGTTGACGGCCTTGAACCCGTCGAGGTCGATGACCAGCAGGCAGCGGTCCTCGGACGCGGGCGCGGCCAGCTCCCGGAACAGCATGGCGCGGTTGGCCAGGCCGGTGAGGTGGTCGGTGTAGGCCATCCGTTCGAGCTCGCGCTCGCGACGGCGGCGGGTGGTGACGTCGCGGAGGTACAGGACCCGCCGGGCGCTGCCGGGCCGCTCCGAGGAGGTCACCTCCAGGTCGCGGGTGTGGCCCGCGGCGACGGGCACGCGGAAGTGCAGGGGCGGGCCCTCGCCGGCGGCGTGGTCGCGGGTGGCCTGCCGGACGGTCTCGCGGTCGTCCGCGACGACGAGGTCCAGCAGCGAGACGGCCTGCTGCGGCTCGCTGCCGATGCCCAGCAGCCTGCGCGCCGCGGGGGAGGTGAAGAGCAGCCGGAACTCGCCGTCCATGATCGCGATGCCGTCGGAGCTGGCCTCGATGAGCTCGCGGAAGTCCTCCTCGCTGCGCACGAGGTCCTCGGTGATGCGGCCGTCCTCGCGGATGCGCAGCACCAGGCGGGCGGCCATGAGGGTGAAGACGATGCCGCAGCCGAGCTCGGCGGCGGGGCTGAGGGGTGCGCCGCGCTGGACGCTGGAGAGGATGGCCAGCGGCAGGCCGAGGACGGCGGCGATGACCAGCGACAGCCCGACCGGGCTCACCTGCGGCGCGGCCTCCCGGGCGCTGCGTCCGGTGAAGCGCAACGGCGCGCGGTACGGGGCGAGGGCGACCGCCAGCAGCGCGACGGCGACGGCGACGTCGGAGGTCGCCGTCCAGATCCATACCGGGGAGACGATGGCCATCGCCTCGGCGCCGGCACCGACCGACTGCGCGGCGATACCGACCAGCAGCGTCGTCGCCGACCGGCGCAGGGCGGCGGTCGAGACGGTGCAGAGGGCGCCGGCGCCCCCGAGCATGACGGCGGCGTAGGCGCCGTAGAGAAGCACGAGCGAGCGCAGGTCCTCGGGTGCGCCCACCGGGTTCCGGAGCGGGGTGCGCAGGACCTCGGTGATCACCAGGATGGCGGTGATCACCACCGCCCCGTCGACGACGAGCGCGCTCCACCGGGTGCGGATGACCCGGCGGGCGAGCATCGCGCAGGTGACCAGCGGGGTGCTGGCGCCGACGACGAGGACGACGTCGTCGATCCCGAACCCGTCGAAGGCCGGGCCCGGGAAGGCGCCGGCCAGGAACTGGGCCACGGCGAAGCACAGCGCCCCGGCGGCCGCAGGCCACCAGGGGCGCGCGGCGGCCGCTTCCATCCGGGAGACCCGGCGCAGCACCATGACGGCGCAGCTCGTGGCGAGGCAGCCCAGCACGAGCTCGTCCCACTGCATGCCGGTGCCGTCGGGGGCGCTGAAGGGGACGGTGACCGCCAGGCCGAGGAGCCCGAGGGCCACGGTCCAGCGCAGCTGCCGGGGCAGCTCGCGCAGCCAGGTCACGAGGTCACCGCCAGGGAACCGGCCGTGGTGCCTCGCGGCCACCCCGGCGGCGGTACGCCGGGCCGCCGGGCGCGCCCTGGGATGGGCGCGGCCGGGAACGCAGCCGCGGGCTGCCCCGGATCGGGGGCGGTGGTCACGCACTCGTTCTCGGTCGGGAGCACCGGCGGCTGTAGCTGAACTGCCTGGTCCGTCACCCGTCCGGGGGACCGCCGCCGGGTCGCGGCGCGGCCGGGCAGACGCCACGATCTTGCGCATGAGTTCAGGGCAGCGGTCCGACCGGCTCCCCGTGACCCGCGCGGGCGGCGACGAGCGGCGCCGGGTGGTGCTGCTGCAGGAGACCGCCGAGGTGCTGGCGGAGCGGGCGCGGCGCGCCGGCGACCCCACCCAGGCACAGGTCCTGCTGCGCCGTTCCGCGCAGCGCCGGGCGCAGGCCGCCCGGCTGGCGGCCGGGGGGCCCGTCCCGGCACCGGACCTGACCGAGCAGGCCTGAGGGCGCGCCCTCGGCGAGGCGCCGGGGCGCGGCTGGCTACGGTCGTCGGATGGTCCGTCGGTTGTGCGCCCTGGTCGTCGCGGCCGTCGTCTCGGGCTTCGCCCTCCTCCTGATCACCGGCGACTACGAGAACGACGGTCCGGTCCTGGTCGCCGTGGGCGGTGGCCACGGCGTGCACGCCGGCGACCTCTTCGTCCTGGCGGGGTGGGCCGCGGCGGTGACGGCCCTGTGGGCACTGGTCGCGCTGCCCGCGCGGCGCCCGGGCCGGGGAGACGCACCCGACGGTGGGCCGGCCCGCGGACGGTCCTGATCCGGATGGTGGGTCCGTCGACGCGCCGCGTCGGGCGGCGGGTGGCAGAGTGACGCGCGTGAAGACCTGGCTCGAGAGCTGGCCGGTGTACCGGCAGCTGACCGGCTCGGACCCGCTGGGGCGCGGCAGGGCGGCGCGCAGCAAGGCGACCGAGGCCGTCGTGGCCCGCACCGCGACCGCGGACCGGGTGGTGAAGAGCGTCTGCCCGTTCTGCGCGGTGGGCTGCGCCCAGGACGTCTACGTGAAGGACGAGAAGATCGTCCAGATCGAGGGCAACCCGGACTCGCCGATCAACCGCGGCCGGCTGTGCCCCAAGGGCAGCGCCAGCAAGCAGCTGGTCACCAGCCCGTCCCGGGTCACCACGGTGAAGTACCGCCGTCCGTTCGGGACGGAGTGGGAGGACCTCGAGCTCGACACGGCGATGGAGATGATCGCCGACCGCGTCCTCGAGGCCCGCCGCAAGGGCTGGCAGGACCGCGACGACGAGGGCCGGAAGCTCGGCCGGACCATGGGGATAGCGAGCCTCGGAGGGGCGACCCTCGACAACGAGGAGAACTACCTCATGAAGAAGCTCTACAGCGCCATGGGCGCGATCCAGATCGAGAACCAGGCCCGCATATAGCACTCCGCGACGGTGCCCGGTCTGGGCGCCTCGTTCGGTCGTGGCGGTGCCACGAACACCCAGCAGGACCTCGCGAACGCCGATTGCATCGTCATCGAGGGTTCCAACATGGCCGAGTGCCACCCGGTGGGCTTCCAGTGGGTCACCGAGGCCAAGGCCCGCGGCGCGAAGGTCATCCACATCGACCCGCGGTTCACCCGCACCAGCGCGATCGCCGACCTGCACGTCCCGCTGCGCATCGGCACCGACATCGCGTTCCTCGGCGGGCTCATCAACCACGTGCTGAGCAACGACCTGTACTTCAAGGAGTACGTGGTCGCCTACACGAACGCCGCCGCCCTGGTCGGTGAGGAGTTCGTCGACTCCGACGACCTCGACGGGCTGTTCTCCGGCTTCGACCCCGAGACCGGCACCTACGACGAGACCAGCTGGCAGTACGAGCCGGACGAGCCGCCGCACTCCGGTGCCGACGATCCGGCCGAGGCCGCCGAGCAGGACCGCTCCGACGACCTCCCCGCCGTCCAGGAGTCCGACCGCGCCCAGGCGGCCGGCAGCGGCGGCCCCCCGATCCCGGCCAAGCCGAAGCGGGACGAGACGCTGCAGCACCCGCGCACGGTGTTCCAGGTCCTCAAGCGGCACTTCGCCCGCTACACGCCGGAGATGGTCTCGGAGGTCTGCGGCATCGAGCCGGAGGTGTTCGAGCAGGTCGCGCGGTGGGTGACCGAGAACAGCAACCGCGACCGGACGACGGCGTGGGTGTACTCGGTGGGCTGGACGCAGCACAGCGTCGGCGCGCAGTACATCCGCACCTGCTCGATCCTGCAGCTGCTGCTGGGCAACATCGGCCGCCCGGGTGGCGGCATCCTGGCGCTGCGCGGGCACGCCAGCATCCAGGGCTCCACCGACGTCCCGACGCTGTACAACATCCTGCCCGGCTACCTGCCGATGCCCCACGCGCTGCAGCACGGGACGCTCGAGGAGTACGTGGCCGACGCCGCCGGGAAGGCCGGCTTCTGGGGCAACAAGCGGGCCTACATGGTCAGCCTGCTCAAGGCCTGGTGGGGCGACGCCGCCACGGCCGAGAACGACTTCGCGTTCGACTACCTGCCCAAGATCGATGGCGACCACAGCTCCTACCGCACGATCGCCGACATGATCGAGGGCAAGGTCTCCGGTTACTTCCTGGTCGGGGAGAACCCCTCGGTCGGGCACCCCAACGGCCGGATGAACCGGTTCGGGCTGGCCAACCTCGACTGGCTGGTCGTCCGCGACCTGCAGATGATCGAGTCGGCGACCTTCTGGAAGGAGGGCCCGGAGCACGAGACCGGGGAGCTGTCCCCGGACTCGATCGGCACCGAGGTCTTCTTCATGCCGGCGGCCACGCACGTGGAGAAGGAAGGCACCTTCACCCAGACCCAGCGGGTGCTGCAGTGGCGGGACAAGGCGGTCGAGCCGCCGAACGAGGCCCGCAGCGACCTCTGGTTCTACTTCCACCTCGGCCGGATCCTGCGGGAGCGGCTGAAGGACTCCACCGACCCGCGCGACCGGCCGCTGCTCGACCTCACCTGGGACTACCCGACCCACGGCGAGAAGGCCGAGCCGGACGCCGACGCCGTCCTCCGCGAGATCAACGGCACCGGCCCCGACGGGCAGACGCTGTCGTCCTTCGTGCAGATGAAGGACGACGGCTCGACCACCGGCGGCTGCTGGATCTACTGCGGCGTCTACGCCGACGGGGTCAACCAGGCGCGGCGGCGCAGGCCGGGCTCGGAGCAGGGGCAGGCCGCGCTCGAGTGGGGCTGGGCCTGGCCGCTCAACCGGCGGATCCTCTACAACCGCGCCTCCGCCGACCCGGACGGCAAGCCGTGGAGCGAGCGCAAGAAGTACGTGTACTGGGACGAGGCCGCCGGTGAGTGGACCGGCGCCGACGTGCCCGACTTCGAGAAGCACAAGCGGCCGGACTACGTGCCGCCGGACGGCGCGCGGGCGCAGGACGCGCTCGCCGGCACCGACCCGTTCGTCATGCAGGGCGACGGGAAGGGCTGGCTGTACGCGCCGGCCGGGCTGGTCGACGGCCCGCTGCCGACGCACTACGAGCCGGCCGAGTCCGTCGTCGAGAACGCCCTGTACAAGCAGCAGGCCAACCCGACCCTCGAGCGGATCCCGGGGCCGTGGAACCGGGAGAACCCGTCGCGCTCCGAGGTCTTCCCGTTCCAGGTGACGACCTACCGGCTCACCGAGCACCACACGGCCGGCGGGATGAGCCGGACGCTGCCGTACCTGGCGGAGCTGCAGCCGGAGTTCTTCGTCGAGGTCAGCCCGGAGCTGGCCACGCTCCGCGGGCTGACCCACGGCGAGTTCGCGACGCTGGTCAGCGCCCGGACGGCGATCGAGGCGAAGGTCCTGGTCACCGAGCGGATGCGCCCGATCCGGCTGCGGGACGGCACGGTCGTGCACCAGATCGGCATGCCGTACCACTGGTCCTACAGCGGCCTCTCCACCGGGGACACGGCCAACGACCTGCTGGGGATCGTGCTGGACGCGAACACCCACATCCAGGAGGACAAGGTCAGCACCGCCGACATCGTCGCCGGACGGCGCCCCCGGGGGCCGGCGCTGATCGACTTCGTGGAGGAGTACCGGCAACGGGCCGGGGTGGCCTCGGGCCGGGTGGGCGTCAACGGGCGCGATCCGGTCGAGGCGTCGGCCGGCGAGGGGTCCACCCCGTGACGACCCGTCCCGACAGCCGCCCCGTGCGCCCGGCGGGGATCAGGTTCCCTGATCATGGCGCCTCCTCCCTCGCGGTGGACGGTGGGGGAGGACGCGTTGCGGTGAGGGAGGACGACGGCGTGGGGGAGGGAACGGCATGACGTCGATCAGCTCGGCGAGCCCGGCACTCACCGGGAACGATCAGAAGAACCGGCTGTTCGGGCCGCTGCCGGACGTGTCGGCGGACGCCGGCTACGTCGAGGAGCACCCCGCGCGGGTCGGGTTCTTCACCGATACCTCGGTGTGCATCGGGTGCAAGGCCTGCGAGGTGGCCTGCAAGGAGTGGAACACCCTCCCGATGGACGACTCGCACGGCGTGCGCGACACCATGGGCCTGTCGGGCATGAGCTACGACAACACCGGTCAGCTGGGCGCCAACTCGTGGCGGCACGTGGCGTTCGTCGAGCAGACCCGCACCGTCGACCTCCCGATGCCCACGTTCGGTCGCCCGGGCGACGACCGCCAGGGCAGCGGTCCCTCTCCGGCGGCGGGCGGCGGGGCGAGCCTGGCCGACGCGCAGCAGAGCGTGCTCAACGCCGAGGCGCTCAGCGAGTTCGACCCGCAGACCGGCCAGACCGGCGCGGACAAGCAGATCCGCTGGCTGATGAGCTCCGACGTCTGCAAGCACTGCACGCACGCGGGCTGCCTCGACGTCTGCCCGACCGGTGCGCTGTTCCGGACCGAGTTCGGCACCGTCGTCGTCCAGCAGGACATCTGCAACGGCTGCGGCTACTGCGTGCCGGCCTGCCCGTACGGGGTCATCGACCAGCGCAAGGACGACGGCCGGGTCTTCAAGTGCACGATGTGCTACGACCGGCTGACCGACGGCAAGGCGCCGGCCTGCGCCACCGCCTGCCCCACCCAGTCGATCCAGTTCGGCGACCTCGACGAGCTGCAGGCCCGGGCCGACGCGCGGCTGGCGACGCTCAAGGAGCAGGGCGTGGAGACCGCCCGGCTCTACGGCCGGGACGAGAACGACGGCGTCGGCGGTGCCGGGGCGTTCTTCCTGCTGCTCGACGAGCCGGAGGTCTACGGCCTGCCGCCGGACCCGGTGGTGACCACCCGGGACGTGCCGGCGATGTGGAAGGCCGCCGCCCGGGGCGCGGCGTTGATCATCGGCGTGGCGGTCTCGGCCGTCCTCGGCTCACGGAAGCGGTAGCGATGACCGAGGGGATCACCACGCCCGGTGCCGGCTGGCGACGGGCGGACGGCCCGGGGGAGCGCAAGCCCCCGAAGCGCCACCGCAGGGGCGGCGGCCGGCGGCGCCGCTCGGCGGAGGTCGCAATGGTCGACGACGTCGAGTTCACCTCGTACTACGGGCGGCCGATCATCAAGCCGCCGGTGTGGAAGACCCCCGACGTCCCGCTGTACCTGTTCCTCGGCGGCGCGGCCGGCTCCTCGGCGGTCCTCGCCGCCGTCGCCGATCTGAGCGACCGGCCGGCCCTGACCCGGGTGGGCCGGCTGGTGGCCGGCGGCGGCTCGATCGCCTCGGTGGGCTTCCTGATCCACGACCTGGGCCGGCCCGAGCGGTTCCTGCACATGCTGCGGGTCTTCAAGCCGACCTCCCCGCTGTCGGTGGGCACCTACAT
Source organism: Blastococcus sp. HT6-4 (assembly GCF_039679125.1). NCBI lineage: Bacteria > Bacillati > Actinomycetota > Actinomycetes > Geodermatophilales > Geodermatophilaceae > Blastococcus > Blastococcus montanus. The sequence goes on from NZ_CP155551.1 coordinate 315,736, forward strand.
CCTGTCGCCGTTCAGCGCGGCGGCCGGTGCGACGGCGGCGGTGGAGCTGCTGGGCTGGTTCCCGCGGCTCAAGCGGTTCGGCGGGGTGGTGTCGGCGCTGTTCGGCGGGCCGATGGCCACCTACACCGCGGTGCTGCTGGCGAACACCGCGGTGCCGTCGTGGCACGACCCGCACGAGCAGCTGCCGTTCGTCTTCGCCGGCTCCGCCATGGCCGCGGGCGGCGGGCTGACCATGATCTTCACGCCGGTGGCCGAGGCCGGGCCGTCGCGGAAGATGGCGATCGCGGGTGCGGCGGTCGAGCTGGCCGCGATGCACAAGGTGGAGAACGACCACGGGATCGTCAGCGAGCCGTACCACGAGGGCCGGGCCGGGACGCTGATGCGGGCGGCGAAGACCTGCACCGCGGTGGGCGCCGGGCTCACCGCCGTCGCGGGACGCACCCGGATCGGCGCGATCGCCTCGGGCACGCTGCTGGCCGCCGGGTCGCTGCTCACCCGCTTCGGGGTGTTCGACGCCGGCATGGCCAGTGCCCGCGACCCGAAGTACACCGTCGTGCCCCAGCGCGAGCGCATGGCCGCCCGGGAGGCCGGCCGGCAGGTCGGCGAGGGCGAGGGCCGCTCCGTCACCCGCTGAGCCGGCCAGGGACTACGCGCCGGGCGGGTGGGCGATCAGCTCCTCGCGGCGGGACGTCGGCGGCCGCCACCCGGTGGTGTCGCGGCGCGGCGGCGGCAGCGGACGCTCGACCGGTGCGGCCGGCTCGACGAGGACCCCGCGGGTCGGCGCCAGGTCGGCCGGGTCGACGGTGATGGAGCGGAACACGCCGTGGTCCAGGGCCGGCGCCAGGTCCGGGCGGGCGCCGTAGACCTCGGACTCCGCCGTCCGCACGACGAAGACGCAGGGGGTGCTGGCGGGGGAGCCCAGGTAGGGCTGCGAGGTGGCACCCGCCATCGGGTACCAGGGCAGGCCCATCGCGCGCACCAGCCGGCGCACCCGGTCGTCGAGGATGGTGACCAGGCCGGGGACGCCGCAGTTGCGGGCGTACCGCCAGATGCCGTGGCACAGGGCGACGCTGACCTCGGCGCCCGCCGCGCCGGCGCGGAACCGGGGGTCCACGGCCAGCGTGCCCACGTCCCACACGGCCGACGGCGCGAGGTCGACGGCGCCCAGGCTGTCGGCCACGGGCAGGTGCCACGGCGCGCCCGCCACGTCGAGCAGGGTCTTCACCGGGCTCGCGCCGGCGACGATCAGCCGGGCGGTGCCCAGCGCGGCGCCGCTCGCGTCGTCGATGACCGCGACGAACCGCGACCGCGCCTCGTACGGGCCGTACTCCTCCGCCAGGAGCTCGGGGGTGTTGCCGAAGGCCTGCAGGAAGACGTCGGCCTCCACCTGGCGTGCGGCGTCCCGCTCCTCGGGGGAGTGCGCCACGAGCAGCCGGAGCGCCATGTCAGAAGCCCTTCGCGACGACGGTGCCGGCGTCGAAGAAGTCGGCGGTGAAGGCGACGGCGACGTCCGGGTCGAACGCCTTGCAGGTGTAGATGTCGACCGAGAAGAACAGCCGCGGCTGCTCCCAGGCGTAGAAGTGCGCCCCGGAGGTCTCCCAGTGGATCCAGCCGGCCCAGCCGTACAGGTCGGAGCGGTGCGTCACGGGCTCGAGGAGCTGCACCATGTCGACCTCGCGGGACAGCGCCGAGAGGTACGTCCGGATCTGCGCGTCGTCGACGGGTGCGGCCGGGTACCCCTCGATCACCAGGCGCTGCCGGAGGATCTCCGGAGCGAGGTCGCGCCAGGCGGCGGGGCGGAAGACCAGGTCAGAGGCGGGGGGGGACAACGTCACCCGCTCATAGTCCACACCCGATAGCGCAGGGTGGTCATCCCGGTCGGCGTGTCGCCCGGTCGTGCGTCACCCCGAGGGCGTCGTCGTGACCCTTCGGAGTCAGCCCCGGCTCGTATGCCGGCTGAGCTGCGGGATCAGCGCTTCGTCGACGAGGCCGGAGTCCGAGGCGGCCAGCCAGCGCAGGAACTCCTCGACCGGCATGGGGCGGCCGATGGCGTACCCCTGGGCCACGTCGCAGCCCAGGCGGGCCAGCGTGGCGCTCGTCGCCAGGTTCTCGACCCCTTCGGCCACGAGGCTCAGGCCGAGGGCGTGGGCCAGCGCGACGGTGCTCTGCACGATGGCCGCCGCCCGGGGATCGCGGTCGACGTCGGCGGTCAGGCTGCGGTCCAGCTTCAGCTCGTCGGCCGGCAGGTGCCGCAGGTAGGCCAGCGAGCTGTACCCGGTGCCGTAGTCGTCGATCGACGTGCGGACGCCCGATCGGCGCAGGTCGGCGAGGACCGTGCGGCCGCGCTCGGGATCGGCCATGAGGGTGTCCTCGACCAGTTCCAGCGTGAGCGCCCGCGCGGGCAGCCCGTGCCGGTGCAGCGCCGCGGCGACCTTGCAGGCGAGGTCGAGGTCGGTGACGTTGGCGGCCGACAGGTTGACCGACACCGGCACCGGGTGGCCGGGCCACCAGCGGGCGGCCGCCTCGAGCGCTAGTTCGAGCACCCGGTCCGTCAGCGGCCGCAGCAGTCCCGCCTGCTCGGCCGCCGGCAGCAGGTGGGCGGGCGAGAGCAGACCGCGGGTGGGGTGGTTCCACCGGACCAGGGCCTCGGCGCCCACGATCCGGCCGTCGCGCAGGTCCATCTGGGGCTGCAGGAAGACGACGAGCTCGTCCCCGGCGAGGGCGGTCCGCAACTCCTCCATGGTGCGCAGCCGGCCGCTGCCGGCGGTACCCGTGACGGGGTCGGGCACGTAGACGTGCACGCCCTCGCGGGCGCGCTTGGCGCTGTACATGGCGACGTCGGCGCAGTGCAGCAGTTCCTCGACGGTGGTCGCCGGCGCGGGCGTGGTCGCGACGCCGATGCTGACGCCGACGTGCAGCCGGACGCCGGCCACCGTGAACGGCGCGAGCAGCAGGCCGTGCAGCCGCTCGGCGAGCGTGCGCGCCTCGGCGGTCTCCGCGGCCGGCATCAGGACGGCGAACTCGTCGCCGCCGAGCCGGGCCAGGACGTCCCCGGAGCGCAGGGAGCTGCGCAGCCGCGGGCCGACCTGGCGCAGCAGGTCGTCGCCGGCGGAGTGGCCGAGGCTGTCGTTGATCTCCTTGAACCCGTCGAGGTCGAGCAGCAGGAGCGCCGCGGGCCGCGCCGGGGTGGCCGCGGCGACGACACGCTTGGCCCGCTCGAGCAGCGAACGACGGTTGGCGAGCCCGGTCAGCTCGTCGGTCCGTGACTCGCGCTTGACCTGGTTGTACCCGCGCACCTCGTGGAAGGTCACGGCGATGCGGACGACGCCGGCCAGCACGCACCCGATGGCCAGCCATCCTGCGACGTCGGGGACGGGCTCCGACCACCCCGGGCTCAGCACGGCCAGACTGGCCACGAGGCAGGCGAGCGGTACGGCGAGCAGCCGCCAGCCGATGCGGGTGCCGGTGGTGTCGGCGGGGGCCGGCCGTTCACCCGCGCCCTCGGCGGCCGCGGAGGCCAGGACGACGGCGGCGAGCCAGCCGAGTTCGAGCGGCCCGCCGTCGACGTAGGTGCCCTGCACCTTGAGGGCGAACAGGGCGATGTCGGAGACGGCGATGAGGCCCAGCCCCGCGCCGAGCAGCACGAAGGTGCGGTCGAGGCGCACGCCGAGGATGCCGCCGACGGCCATGACCACGGCGATGAGCAGGACCGCCGTGATCGGAGCCACGAGGTCGACGGCGGCCACCGGGATCTCGCCGGGGCCGGTGCGGAGGTAGGGGCCCAGCACGAAGGCGACCCCGGCGGCCAGGCTGCCGAGGGCCGCCACCACGCCGTCGAGCCACATGCTGGGGTGGAAGCGCGGGACCCGGGCGCGGATCAGCACGACGACCGGCACGTACATGACCAGGTAGGCCGCGAGCATGACCACGTGCGCGAGCGCTGATGACGGTTCGTTGCCCTCCAGGCCGGCGGAGAGCGCGCGCAGCGCGTTGCCGACCGCGCCCAGGACCATCGCGACGGCGAGCGCGGCCCAGGCCGTCCGCTCCGTCCGCACCCGTCGCGCCGCCAGCACGCATGCCGCCGCAGCGGCGAGGTAAGGGAGGTTGAAGAGGACGACGTCGTACGTGCGGTCCCACGCCGCGCCGGCCGGACGCTGTCCGGTGCCGGTGGCGAACAGGGCGACCAGGCCGATCGTCAGGAGCAGCGCGCGGCCGGGGCGCCGCCGCGCAGCCGTGTCCCGATGTCGCTGATCCATGTCGGGGACAACGGCTGCGGAACGGGTGGACTCCACCTGGTGCGGGCCCGGGTCACCCGGACGGGGGAGTCGCGCCGCGGACCGGTCCGTCCGGTACACGGTCACGGGTGGGCCCGCGACCGCCGATGACGTAGGCATGGAGCGTTCGGTCGGTCAGGACGGGCTGTCGTCGCCGCGGATGACCGGTCCTCGGGCCGACAGGGGGACGGTGCCGCTGCCGATGACCGCCACGGTCGCCCTGTGCAGCCCGGAGGTCGTGGGATACGGCCGCCACGCCGCGCCGCCGTCGGCCTACGGGCCGGCCGAGCTCGCCCGCCTGATCCCCGTGTCGCACACCGGCGCTGCGGCGCATGCCGAATCCGGGGACGCGCCGGTGGTGGTGCTCGAGCCCGCGGCCCCGACCGAGGCCGGCGGCAAGGCCGGCATCGACACCGGCGCCCGGTCGCCGGGCGAGCCCTCGACGAGGTCCACCGGCTTCTGGGCGCGCCTGCGCCTGCTACCCGCAGCGGCGTGACGCCGGGCGGTCGCCGCCTCGACACCTCCGGCGCCGCCGCGGCGCCTGCCGGCGGGACGTCGACCTACGCGACGACTACGCCCGCGTCCGGAACGTCACCGCCACCGGCTCCCAGTCGAGTTGGTGCCGATGAGGGTCGGTGCCTCCGCGGAGCCGAAGGCGAGGCCGAACAGGCCGTCCCCGGCGGGGCGGGCGGTGCATGGCCAGTTGCTGCACCATCAGCCAGGTCAATGTCGCGCTGGCGCTGTTCTCCTGGGGTGTGCCGGCGCCCAGCCCACAGGTCGGAGTGGTCGGTGCAGACGGTCCGGGTGCACACGGTGCACTCACCCATCGCGGGCCTGCCGCAGCGCAGCTGGCGGCGTCGTCATCGCGAGTCTGGATGTAGACGGTGCTGAAGCGCCGGTTGTCGAACTGTGACGAAAAGTGCAGAGCTCCAACAGGGTTAGCTAGGGCACCGACGAGCTGGTTGACGCGGGGGCCGGCGTCGCACCCCAGTAGCCGGTCAGGACTTCAGTGCGGGTGGCGTCGCTCCACCGGACGGACAGGGCATGCCCAGAAAGGCAGGAGCGCGGCCGCGGGCCGCGCCGAAACAGCCTACGTGTCGTCGAACGTGGGCACGTGCGGCATAGCCGCGACGCCAGTTCCCGAAGTGATCGTGACAGCAGCGCACCTCAGTGGCCCTGCTGTCATCACCGGGCGCGTAGCAGGACGAGGAGATGCGGGCTGGGTGCCCCGGTTCTTGGCAACCAGCATCGTTACCAACGCACGGTCGGATGCATCAGTACGCGTCCGCAGGCCGGTCCGGACAGGTAGCGGGCCGTCGAAGATCGGAACTGGCCGGGCACCGACGGGCAGTGTCCGCGTGGCATGGTGCGTATGACAGTCCGATCGTGAAGCAGGGGAGTGCGGCTCGCAAATATCACCAACCGACGCGGGCGACGCGAACACACCATCGGTCACCCCCCGGCGGACCGAAGGTGGAACACTGGGGCTCGATGGCTGTCGACCGCAAGGCGGGGCTGCCAGGCCCCACGGGCTCGACCATCCGGCGGGCTCAAGTCGCAACAGCAGAGGGTTCAGTTGAGACGCCGCCGTTGGGTTCCCGCCATCGCAGTTGTCACCGTCAGCATGTCGGTGGCTCTCGCCTCCGCGATGGCAGGTGACGGGCGTCGCGATCACGTTGATGCAGGCGCAGGCGCTGCGCCACGGTCTACGTCGCCTCTGGACGCATCGCGCGGCACAGGCGGGGTCAACACAGACGGAAGCATCGGGTCGTTAGAGCGGGGCGAGGATCCGAAAGCCGAGGCTAGCCAAGAGCGCGCTTCCGCTCCGAAGAAATCCGACGCCTCCACCAAGGAGTACGCGGAGGGCCCTACTGGGGCTTCCGTCCCGGAAGCTACGCACTCCCAAGGCCGGACTCGGGATCCGACGACCGCAGGTGGGCGGAATACTGATCCTTCGCCAGGATGGCTGTCTGGTGCGTCTGGACACGGAGTTGCACCGGGAGAGTTCGGCGTCTGGCGCGGGTCCCCTGTCGAGATCGCGGGCACTTGGGCTGACAGCAATGAGGGGCAACGCCACCTCTGGTCCTTGCAGCCGGGCGCAGAGTTCGGAAACTGGGACGGCGACCTTGATATTGCTATTGGGGCCATCGACAGGGGGGAAACGTGGTCGGCGGCAGCTGCCGGATCCTACGACAGTCGGTGGCGGGAGTCGTTGACGCGCCTTCGCCAATTGTGGGGCCAGCGCTCTGGAACACTCTTCATCCGTTTTGCTCACGAGATGAACGCCGATTGGTACCCTTGGGCTGTCAACTCCCGAAACTACGTAGACTTCATCTCCGCATGGAAGCGATTCCGGGCCATCCAGCAAGAGGTGTTTCCCGCGGCTCAGCTGGTCTTCTGTGTGAACCGAGAATCGGTAGGCACAGGCATCGATTGGCGTACGACCTTCCCCGGACGTGAGTACGTCGACGTCATCGGGGTCGACTACTACAATCAGTGGCCGTATGTGGACACGGCCGCTGAGTGGAAGGCATCGCTCGACGCTGTCGACGGATACGGCGCCCCCAAGGGTTTGGGCCAGCATGTGAAGTTCGCCCGCCAGGTCGGTCTTCCTCTGGCGATCCCCGAATGGTCCAGCGTCCCAAGTCAGGGTGATTCAGCCCTTTATGTAGAGCTGTTCAGCAACTTCGTTCGGGCGAACGCAGGAAGTGGGCCGGGCCAGATCCGCTATGAGATCTTGTTCAACGTCCTGCACACAACCGGCGAAGACTACCGCTTCTATGGAGCGGCCACGATGCCTGCGTCTTCGGCGGCATACCGTCAGAACTTCTGATACCAGCGCGAGCGCTGGACTGGAGGACCAGCAGCGAGTTGGGACGCTGCTACCAGCGCTCCGGCCCCCCAGCCTCCTCGGCCAACCTCTGGATGTGGCGCTCGAACACCTCCACATACGCCCGAACCATTCGATCTTGAGTGAAGCCCCGCGCAACATCACGCCCGCGGGAAGCGATCGAAGTGCGGTGGGCGCTGTCTCGCATGAGATCCCCGAGTGCACGGGCGAGGTGGACGGAGGACGGGGCGGTGATACGCGCGGAAACGCCATCTGCCAGATAGTCACCACCGAAGGCGGTGTTTGTCGTGACGGCGGCGAGGCCCATCGACTGCGCCTCTGGCAGGGCTAGCCCGAAACCCTCCGATAAAGACGGAAACAGAAATATCGCGTGTTGATTCATGACGTCGATGTGCTCGGACCTCGAGATGCGGCCGAGTATATTGACGCTACCCCGATCGGCCGGATCGAAATCTCTCAGGAGTTCGGCAGGACCCTTGCCGGTGCCGCCGATGGTGAGCCGTGCGCCAGGGAACTCGCGGCGCAAATCCCGAAAGGCGGACGGGACGTAGTACGATCCCTTTCGCGATTCCCATGTGCCGAACCAGAGAATGCTGTGACCGTCACGGCGTTCGATGGGCGCCATCGCGTCGCTGGCAGCGAGGATATCCGGGTGGACAGACGGTGGCACGAGTTCGACGGCAGTGGTTTCTGGTGCGAAGACGCGGACGTCACCCAGGTCTCGATGGTTCTGCACCACGGTCAGATCCGACGACAGGACTCCTGCTCTGTCCCACCGCACGGGGAGCGGGCCAGTGATGAGTCGATATGGAACGGATGTCGGCCAGTGGCCGACCTGAGCCTCGGTGGTGTTGGCGGCGTGGTCGAAGGACGTCAGACCGTGCAGATGGTTGACAAGTAGCGGCCTTCGGCGCCCCAGTCTGCGCAAGCGCCGGAAGAACGGGAAACACATCCCTGACGACGACATCACAACGTCATCATCGGCCGCGCGGTCCGCCCAAGCGTTCGCGCTCACGAACTGCGGCAGAGCGAACCTTGTGAGGATCAGCTGTCCCCGCTGTGATCGTGGGGCCCCCATGTCATCGAGGTGCATGACCCGAACTTCGTGACCTGCCTCCTGCAGGCCGGCCGATAGAACGTGGTAGACGCGTGAAGCACCCGCATCGGGATTACTAGGCGTGTGGTGGTACAGGGCGATCTTCACGCTGTGCTCCTTCATCCTTGATAGGTTCGTCGCCGCGTGCCGTAGGCAACCGGCTGTCGATGCTGCCGACCGTTGCTTGCTGCAGCAGCGGCCTCGAGCCCGCCGTAGTGGGCAGCGTCTGCTCCCGACGGCCCAATCGCAGTGCCCGAACGAAGAAGAACCATGACGGCCCGAACGCGAGAGCCGCTGCGGCAGCGAAGCCGTACGCAGCACCCGTGGCACCGGCGACGCTGACGCCAATGGTCGAAAGCAGCACGATCAGTGGTCCGAGAACCAGTGCCATAGCCAAGTTGAACTTCACGCGGTTGAGGGCGCGCATGACTGCAGAAGCACCGGTGGTGGCTCCTGTAAGACACGCGAAAGCGACCATGGCAGGTAACGCATCCCGAGCTGCTGGCCACGTTTCTCCCAGCAGTGCCACGCCGACATCGTCCGGTAGAAGCAGTAGTGTGGTGCCCCAAGCGACCGTCACGAGCGCCATGGCGGCCGACAGGCCCACTGCGACCTGCGTCAAACGGCGCCTACTGAGGCTTCGACGTACGATCTCCGGAACCGAGAACGAGGCTAGTGCGAAGCCGAGGATGTTCAAGGGGCCTAGCAGAGTCTGCGCCGCTCGAATCGGGCCCACGTCTTCGACTGACCCGATGGCTGCGATGAGAAAAAGCGCGATCTGTGTGGTTCCAAGTATTGCGAGTGCGTTGGCCAGAGATGGGACGCTCACCTCACGGTGAGCGGAGAACCACCATGCCGCACCGCGGAAGCGCGGGCCAACGCCGTGTTGCCAGCAGCCGACTATGGCAGCGACGGCCGCGGATGAGCCCCACGCGACGACATATGCGGCGGCGGAATCGACGTCCTGAGCCACCAGTGTGCCGATCGACACCGCCTGCGCAGCTACCCATACGACGTCATTCACGAAGGATCTTACGGGCTTGCCGTGGGCAATAAACACCGTCCGCCAAGTGTCCTGCAGTACCAGTGCTGGAAGAAGGACGCCGACGGCGAGCAGCACGTCGCCCGGTGGGGCGGCGCCCAGCACAAGAGACGCGGCGGCGGTTATGCCGGCGCAGGCGCCACCGAGCAAGATCGCCGCGCCACTGGCGGCCGAACCGGCTCGCCTCAGAACTGTCGGAGACTCAGCGGAGTATCGAATTACGACGACTTGGCCGCTCACGGATTGCGACATCGCGATGACGAGGCTGTAGACAGCAAAGGCCAACGCGAATGCGCCATATCCCTCGGCGCTCACAGTTCTGGCCACGACGATGGTCAGTGCAGCGTTGGCGAGGCTGGAGAGCGCCTGGTCGGAAATAACCCAGAACGCCCGCATACGGAGCCCTCTCACAGGTTCCCACCGGCGGCGTTTCTATGGCGGTGCGCGCCTCTTAGGAAGCCGACACCCGCTTCGAAGCGCATAGTCTGCGCCGCAGGCCTGAGAAGGCCAAGTAGAATGATCGCGAAGGTGGCCAGCGTATATTGGAGGAGCGCGGCATTCACAAAGAAGTATGCGACTAAGATGCCGGCAGCCCACGGACGGCGGACGCTTGGCGCCCCGAGCGAGTGAAATATGAACAGCAGAAACCCCGCCGTGCCGATGGCCCCGTACTCCACGAGCAGCTTGGCAAGAACCGGCGCCAGGACGCCCGACGCACCGGTCGCGGCGATGATGTCGTCCGCCACGCCCGCACCCTGACCGAACAGGAACGTCGCCGCATCGGAGATGACGGTTGGCATCAAGATATCGTACGGCTCCACGAGTCGCTGGCTGGAGCTCGATCCCGGGTCTGCTATCTCGTCCACTCGTTGCACGACGAGTCCTGCGAGCGGCGTGAGTGAGGCGGCGAGGAAGACTATGCCGCCGAGGATGAGCACCCGGACTGCGTTGCGCCTCTGGCGTCCCAGGAGAGAGGTGGCCAACCCGATGATGATCACTACGACGCCGTTTCCCGCAACGGTGGTGGCGACGGCCAAGCCCAGAATTATCAGCTTCCACCCCGGCGCACGCAGGTTGATGCACACAACGAATGCGACGCCGACAAAAAGGGAAAGGAACGACGGCTCGACAAAAAGCACACCGTTGGAGCGAATGATATCCGCCCCGTAGCTGATCGGGTCGCCTGTGTTATACCCAGATAGGAGGAAGGCGGGCGGTACAACTGAGGCCAGCCAGTCGCGACTCTGGATGCCCAAGTATTGCAGTGCAAACTGGCCTACCGCAATAGCGCCTGCCCCGACCATGAGGTTGACATAAAGTCGCAGAACGCGGCGTATTGAGCGCTCGGACATGCCGGGGATAGTCAGCGTGGCCGTTGCATACGTCACGAGAAGAAGCCCGATAGACGCCAGTGATACCTCGCGCCCTGACCCGATGTGCCAGAGCGAAAGCGCTAGAAGGATGACCATCGACAGCGAGTAGTAACGAAGGCGCTGGCGGTCTAGGCCGAGCCGGCCCCGCCGGAGGCAAATCAGTGCCGCGACCGCGATCACGGGGAGTGCGAAGGGGATCTGGGCCCCGCCCGTTGGCAGCACGAGCCGCTGGGTGACTAGGAGGAGCACGAGGGCGGCGGCCGTCAGGCGGAACGCACCTTCCTCGGCCGCACGGACCTCGTACGGGATGGTCGCGGTGCTCATGTCTTGGTACCGGTCGGCGTGTCCGGCACATACCAAGTGGGCCGCATGGATGTGGCTTGAAAGAGAGTCAGGAAGATGCCCATCCCCAGCCCGAGAGCCGCGCCTGTAGTCAGGGTGATCAGCTCATGGTCCCCGGTGGGCATGTTCGGTAGGGAAGGCTGCGACAAGGTCGCCAGGGGGCTAGTCACCTGTCCAGCGCGGAGGCGTAGGAGCTCCTGTGTAGATACCAGGGCATCAAGAACAACAGCCGAATCTGCGCCCGTATCCCCAAGACCGGCCGCGCTGGCGGCTGCGCGGTCAATAGCGGGTTGTAGGGCGGCCGCTCTCCGATACAACTCAGTCCGTTCCTGGTGAACAAGCCAGGAATCCGTGCTCGCCACGGCGCTGGATAGCATCCGATGCGCTTCTCCCGGCGACGCGGCGTGTGCTTCAACGGTGACGGTGTTGCTGACTCGGCTCGCCTGAACCCTGAGGGATGCCGCGAGTCGCTCCTTCGACACGCCGAGGCCTTCAGCGGCGGACGCGAGAACCGTGTCGGATTGGATGATCGAGGCGACACTGGACACGCGTCGGCTGAGCTCCTGGCCAGAGCCGCTCAGTGGGCCGCCAAGAACCCGGGCGTCGGTCACCTGGATAGACGCCCGGCTGGTGAAGATGTCGCCCTGCAGGCTGTGGGCGGCGGTCGTCACAAGTCCACCCAGGATCGTCAGAAGGGCAATGAGTCGCCAATTGCGGCGTATCTCCGCGAACGGCCGAAAGGCGGACTGGCTCACGTCAGTCGTGCTCCGCGAGGGCAGAGGTAGGCACTCCCGGAAGCGGATCTCGGCTTGTTGCGGGAGTTGGCAAAGGAGTCACCGTCCCGGAGCGGTGTTGGAGGCACTACTGCTGCTGGCCTTGTGTGGCTGACTCATGGCCGGCGCTTCAGGACGCTGGCGCACCGCAGTCCACCCGTCCTTGAGCATGGCAAGGAGGCTACCGAGCGCGAGGCCGAGGATGGCGCCGAGGGAAAGTCCAACGGGCACCCCGATCCCGGAGGCATCCGTAGGGAGGGACGCTTCCGAGAGGACTTCCACCGGCCCTGCGTATGCGGCAGCCGCGGCGCGTAGCTGCTCCTCTTGGAGGGCGAGCGGGGCGAGTTGGCTCAGCAGCGCAGCGCGGCGGGACTCGGTGACGTTGTCCGCGCCTTCAAGGGCGGCCAACTGCTGGTTCAACGCTTCAATGCTCGCCACTAAGGCGTCGGCCTGCGCGGACAAGTTCTGGCGACCACGGTCCCGTTGGTGCTCAACGTAGGCGTTGGTTACCGCGATGACACGATCCCGCGCGGCCTCGGCAGAAGGGCCGGAGACCCTCAGGCTCAGGAGGTTCGCGTCCGACTCGGTCGCAACGTCAATCGCCCGACGAAGTGCGGTCGCGTCGACACTCGTCGTTCGTGCCGCGGCCGCGACCACAGCGTCTCCCTGAACGACTTCCGTCTGGGTGTTCAACTCACGGTTGAGATCACCGCTGCTGGACTGCGACTGAACACCGACCGCGCCAAGTCCAGCGTCCGGGCGCCAGAGGAGGACGGCTTCGCTTTCGTACGTGGAAGGCAGGGCCACAGCGACCGCTCCCGCGATAGCGGCACCCATGAGGGCGGAGAGCAGCACGAGCACTCGGTGACGGACCGAGGCTGCTATGACATCTGGGAACGATCGTGTACCGGCTGGATCAACCACGGTTCACCGCCGGCCGATGGCCGCAGAGCCACCGAACCGCACGAGGCCGGCGAGGAGGCCGGCGCCCCAGGAAAGATGGACGATGGGTGTAACGAGCGCTCCCCGCGAAGGGCTGGCCCCGTCGGTGCGGGCTGCTGCTGCGCCGGACAACATGGCGAACGAAAGATAGACACCGCCGACGGCCAACAGGGGGCGTCGACCAGCCGCACCGGCTGCGCACATGCCGAGGACCAAGGCCGGCGGCGCCAACTGTCGACTCCTCAGCGATCGCGGGTGCATTAACAGCGTGAGTGCCTTGTAGTAGCCGTACCGCCACATCTGCTTCGCAAGTGCGCGTGGTGACTCGCGCACGTACCAGGTGGACTTCGCCTCCGGGTTGAGCCATATCGTCCCTCCCGACTGGGCGACGCGGAGATCCGCCTCGAAGTCTTCATTGGCTAGAAGGCGCTCATCCCAGCCGCCCGCCTCCGCTAACGCAGTCCGTCTGTAGCAACCAGAGAAAACGTGTTGGATTGGCCCCTCCGTGCCATTGACCCGGTGCCTGGCCCCGCCCAGTCCGAATGGCCTGCGCAGAACCGCTGCGATGGCCAAGCCCCATGGACCTCTTCCCGCAGTGGCCATGGCGCCCCCCACAGCCTGAACGTCGGCGCGGGTCTCGAGCAGAGTAGCGACCTTCTCGAGATAATTTGGCGCGTAGTGGGCATGAGTGTCCATGCGAGCGACGAGTTCTCCGGAGGCAGCACTTAACGCTAGATTCAGACCCGCCGGTACTGACTTCCGTCGGTTGTCCAGAAGCTTAAGCGGAACGCCGGGGATCTTGGCTGCCTGCCACAGTTCCCGGCTCCCGTCCGTTGACATGCCGTCCGCAACTACCACTTCGGTGGGCTGACGGGTTTGTGAGGTGATCATCTGCACCACCCGTGCGACATTGCTCGCCTCATTGCGTGAGGGGATCACCACTGTGATGGACATGGGTGGCGGTACTGTCGCGGCCCTGATTAGCACTTGAACTCCTTGCCCATGTATGACGTCCAGTTCGCAAGTGGGGAAGGCCTAGTCGGCACCGGGTCGCACTCGACTAAGAGCCGGCCCGATCCCGTCGATCGCGAGTCGATGGGCGGGGTCACTCGCTCGCGATACCTGGCTTCGCGTCGGGGCGCTGACTGTACCGAAAGCCGCAGCGGATCTGATCACCCGCACGGGTAGGCACGTCGAACAGCTTGGTCTTGGCATCTGCCCCCGCAAGGTGAAGGACGGATATTGCCTCCGCGTCTGCGTGGGGCGTTGTGAACAGGCCTGCGGCACCATCCCACACGGGCATCCCCCGCCCGCAGATCCAGTTGAACCGCGGAGGCAGAAGCTTCGCTCCGACCCCGTCGATGAAGATGATTTTGTTCAAGGCGAACTGGTCATGGGGTGTGACGTTCCCAGTTCGTGCGATAGCTTCTCGCAGTGCGCGCCGCCAGATCGACCAGTGTGGCGCGTCGGCGCGCATGCAGAAGATCCCGGCATTCACCAGGTTCCGCCTGAGTCCAAGACGCAGGCCGTTGGTGAAGCCGTAACCAAGGGCGTAGTGCTTCAGCGTCCATCGGAGCAGCCAGGGCTGCAGCCGATAGCTGTCCTCCTTCTCGTGGCAGATGGCAAGCCCGTGCGTCTCGGCACCAGAAACTAGAGCATCGACCGAGTCCCACGTCTGGAGCCATGCGTCGGCGTCGAACCAGAGGTACCGACTGTAGTGAGGAAAGTAGTCGGCAAGATAGAGCCTCGCCAAGTAGCTCAGGTTCCTGTCGGTCTGTAGCTCCGGAGGCATGTCCATCAAGAATGTGGGGCGGACAACCTGTGCCCCACGAGCCCGAAGCCAGTCGAGTTCATCCTGGGCGAGGCCGAAGTCGAGGATGCCCATCGGGACATCCTTGCTCTGCGGGAAGCGGATAAATGATTGAACAGCATCTTTCAACAGTGGGAAGTAATTGGAGTCGGATCCGGAAATCCAGATCGTGCCTGCTTGTGCGTCCTGGGACCGCATCATGTCCTACCCTGCGAGCTCGAGATTCCATTGGTGTGCCCGAATCAAAGTGAGTGCGCTGTGTCGCTGGGCTTAGCCGTGACCGGATACACACCCGTGTCGCTGGGCGGAGCGAGTCTCGGTCGGAAGGTGGCCGTTCGTCAACCTATGACGGGTTCCACCTATGGGGATAGGCTCCGCCCCCTGTCAACGATCAACCCGGTTGGCGAGATCTTCCCGAGGGAGTCCGGTGCGGAGTGTAGTGATCGCCAAGTTCGTGCCCTGGCCGCCCAACAGCGGGGACAAGCGCAGGACCCTGGGCATCGTGCGCGCCCTGGCGGAGCACGGGGAGGTGACGGTTTGCGCCTTCGCCGGCCCGGATGAAGATGCGACGCCGCTCGAGGCGGAGGGCATCCGGGTGAGACAACTACCTCGACGGGGTAACTTCCTCCGGCACCTCCTGGGCTTCCTCCAGTCGGGGAGCATCACGGCAGGTCGCTTCTGGGACCCCCGCCTAGCCGCGGTTGTGCGCGACGCCGTGGGGGCGGAGGAGACTGTGCTCATCGTGGAGCACGTGCAACTCTTCCCCTATGCCAAGCGGGTGAAGGCTGCTGCGACGGTGCTGGATATGCACAATATCGAGTCGTCGCTTACTGGCCGCCTTGCTCGTGCGCAGCGGGGAGTGCGCCGAATTGCCCTTCATTTCGAAGCGCGCGCCCTTCGGCGCCTGGAGCGGACAGCGGTCCGAGCGGTGAACGCTGTCGCAGTGGTTAGCGATGTGGACGAGTTGCTGCTGCGCAACGTGGTCCGGCACCCACACGTCCTCGTCGTGCCGAACGCGTGGGAGAAGCCTGAGCCCCTGCCTCATGGCCGCGATCCCATCGTCAGTTTCGTAGCACTGATGTCATGGGCGCCCAACGTGGACGCGGCCACGTGGTTCTGTGCTCACGTATGGCCGCGGGTGCGAAGGCAGGTGCCGGACGCGCAGCTTTGGCTCGTTGGACGAAATCCGAGTGCTGTCTTGCGGGCGTTGGCGGATGAGAGCGTGACTGTGACCGGCACTGTCCCCGATCTCGCACCCTATTACGAACGGACGCGCGTTGCGATCGCTCCGCTCCGCGCAGGTGGGGGATCGCGGCTGAAGATTCTGGAGGCGCTAGCCGCTGGAAGGCCGGTTGTTGCCACGACAGTTGGGGCGGAGGGCTTGGAGGACCTCATCGGCCGGGGTGTGACGGTGGCCGACGCGCCCAAGGATATGGCGGACGCCATCGTGCTCAGGCTGCGTGAGCCCGACATCGGCGCGGCGGAAGGGAATGCAGGGGCGCGGGCAGTGGCGGAAGATCATTCGTGGTCGGCAGCTACGAGACCGCTAATAGGCTTCTTGGAGCGAAAGTAGTGGTGGACTTGCAATCTGCGTAATGCAGTAGGTCGTGAAGTCTTCAGCGTACTGCTGCCCGTCCCGTCGTAGCGTGCCGGTGAACGGGCGTTCGCGTAGACGCGCCCGTGTCGCGCATTCGCATCCTGGCGCTATCGGGTTTCTCTGAAGGTGTTCTGGCGTTCCGCGCACGTCCGTGAGGGCAAGCATTGCAGCGGGGTTAGGGGGAGCCGTCGATAATGTGCAGAGATCGACGCTCTCGCGGGCGACTGCGCGCCGTAATTGCTCGCTCGCGGGACATGTACGATGTATTGCTGGCGTCGTAGACGCGGAATCGACCAGGCGTCAGTGGCTTGATGCGTTGACCGGGACGCGGCTCATTGCGGTGCTTGTCGTGGTGGCGTTGCATATCGGCGACCACGTCGTTGAGAGAGGCGTATCGAGGCGCCGACCTACCTGGGCTTCGTGGAAGCGACCTTCTTGTTGGTCGTCTCCGGTTCCGTGCTGACTTGGTCCCATCGCGGAGGATCGGGTCCACTCTTTTACCGGTGTCAATGCGCACGGATCAGGCCGCCGCACGCTATGACGTGGGTGGCGGGTATCGCGCTGACGGCCGCAGGTGGAGCTGCAGCCAGCGTCCCGGGCAACGTTGCAACACTCTTCCTCGTCCAGGGTCGAGATGATGTCGGCGTGACCTCCAGTGTCTACGGGCCCCGTGGTCCTTGTCGGCTGAGGCATTTCCTGTGCACTGTTCCCGCGGAGCATCGGCGTCGTCGGGGCGATCGAGCGAGCAAGCCACCCTACGGATGCTTCTTATCGCCTGCGCGCTCTGCGTTACCGCCTTCGTGGGCATACTGACTACCGGTAGCGGCGGTTTCACTTTGCTCTATGTCAACCCGTTGGGGTGCCTCATTGATTTCGTCGTGGGCATGGCTATCGCCCTTGTCAACCGGGCGACTGCAGCGGATGACGGTCGGACCAGGGCCGGCAGGTTCCCGGCGCGGCCTTGGTGCGTCGGGTTGGGGGTGTGGTCGTTTAGCCTCTACCTGACTCGTGCGGTAGTGCGCCAGATCGCCGAGCGGGCTCCTGGATCCGTTGCATTGGCCCACGAGCGGGCGACTCCTCGGTGCCCCTGCGATCGCTGTCGTGTGCGTAGCTGTCTCAGGCTGGCCTACGAGTTGATCGAGGCTCCGCTGGACTTCGCATCACTGGATAAGCGTCACGTTTTCGGCCGGGATCGAGCCGGAGGGGGGCGAAGTCGAGTGTGCATGGCGTTGACTGAAGGTGCCAGGACAGCGCGGGCGGCGGATCGCCTATCCGCTTCGAGCGATCACTTCAATAGCGCCTTGTGACGGTCGCCTGACGCCCAGTGACGCCGTCCGCGACAGTGGTGAATGGCACTGTGCCCGGACGGATGAATAGAACCTGAGGCCTTCTGCGCGGCATCGTGGACAGGTAGCTTGCCCGTGTCAATTGGCCACTGAAGCTTCGGGGGATGCGCGGTCCTGCGGGGCGGTCGCTGTCCCAACCACACATCTGCGCACGGGGGGCCGGAGCTTGTCCATGCTCGACGTTGATGCTCAGCCGGTCCGGCCGACTTCTCGGCAGCGAGATCGTCGTCCGTTGTGGTCGGCGGCGCGGCTTCGCGGCGAGGGCACCGAGGCGAGGCGCGCGTGGCGGGGGTCGTATGTGCGGCGACTCGTCGTTCTCGACGTCCTCAGCGCGATCATCGCCGGCACCCTCGGGCAGATCGCGGAGACCCAGCCGGTCAGTGGATCGCTGACCCTGGCGGGCAGCCTCGTGACCGTCCTGGTCGCCTTCCCGCTGCTCTGGTGCGGCGTGATGCTCGCCGCGCGCGCCTACGAGCAGCGCTTCCTCTGGATCGGGTCAGAGGAGTTCCGTCGGGTCTTCTTCGCCGCGGCGATGCTGCTGGCGACGATCGGCACCGTCTCCTGGGCCTTCCGTCTCGAACTGGCCCGTGGGTTCGCGATTGTCGCGCTGCCGGTGGCCGCCCTTCTGACCCTCGGTCATCGGTTGGCGCAGCGAGAGTTGCTCCACCGGCGGCGTGCGCGTGGGGCGTTCCAGCAGACGGCCGTCCTCGTCGGGCACCGCAACGCCGTCGCCGCCCTGCACGAGCAGTTCGTTCGTCAGCCGAAGCACGGCTATCGGGTCATCGGCTGCTGCGTCCCGCAGTCGACGGACGCCTCCGCTGTGTCCTTCGACGGGCTGCCGGTGCTCGGCTCGTTGGGTGACGTCGTGGATGTCGTCCGGCGCTACGAGGTCGACACGGTCGCGGTACTGCCCTCGCCGGAGCTCGACGGACCGGCTCTCCGACAGCTGGGCTGGGACCTGGAGAGCACGCAGGCAGAGCTGCTCCTGGCGCCTGCCGTCACCGAGGTCGCCGGCCCGCGGGTGCGCATCCGGCCCGTCGCCGGTCTGCCGCTGATGCACGTGGAGCGGCCGGAGTTCACGGGCCACCGTCGCCTCGTGAAGAGCCTGTTCGACCGGTCCGCGGCGCTGCTCGGCATCCTGCTGATCTCGCCCGTCCTCGTCGGCCTCGCCCTGGCGGTGAAGCTGACCAGTCGGGGGCCGGTCTTCTACAAGCACGAGCGGATCGGTCTGGGGGGCAAGCCCTTCGAGGTCTACAAGTTCCGGAGCATGGTCCCGGACGCCGACAAGCTCGTGGACGCCCTGTTCGAGGAGAGCAACGAGGGCAACGACGTCCAGTTCAAGATGAAGCGAGACCCGCGGGTCACCCGCGTCGGCGCGGTCATGCGCCGGTTCTCCCTGGACGAGCTCCCGCAGCTGTTCAACGTGCTCAACGGCAGCATGAGCCTCGTCGGGCCACGCCCCCACGTGACCCGCGAGGTCGAGCAGTACGGCTTCGACATGGCGCGCCGGCTGCTGGTCAAGCCGGGCATCACGGGCCTCTGGCAGGTCAGCGGCCGCTCGGACCTGTCGTGGGACGACTCGGTGCGCATCGACGTCCGGTACGTCGAGAACTGGACCCTGACGTTCGACCTGATGATCCTGTGGAAGACGTTCGGGGCTGTTCTCCGCGGGTCGGGCGCCTACTGACGGCCTGTCCGTCCCGTCGCCCGGTCCGAGGCCGGGCACGTCAGCGCCTGTTCTCCCGGACCGGCCTGCTCAGCCGCTCGGCCATGGCCGAGCGGCTGAGGCGTTCCCGGGCCCGGCGTACCTCCTGGACCCCTCGGCGCTGCCGAGTCGGAGGCGCGCCGGTAGGTGATGGTCGGCGCCCCGTGCGCTCCGCGCTGTATGTCGCGGCTGCATCGGGACAGGCCGAGGCAGCGGCACCCGGCGCAGCGACCGCACAGCGGCGCAGGGAGCGGCTGGAGCGGCTGGGGCTACTGGACGGTCGGCCGCGCTCTCAGCGGGGGACCTCGGGGAGGGCCTCATCGGCGAACTCGGCGGCGTTCTGCGCCAGCGAGTCGTTGCGCAGGTACGCCCACATGCGGTCGGCGGCCACGTCGTCGAGGTAGACGACGCTGGCCGCCCCCTCCATGCCGAGGCCCATCACCGGCGCGGTGAAGAAATCGACGTCGCCGGGACTCACGCCCCGCATCGAGTAGGCGAGGCCGACCAGGTCGGCGTTGCTCAGGGTGTCGTCGACGCTCACTGCGCTGGTGACGGCCAGCATCGCCGCGTCGAGCTTCGGTGGGCTGGTGAAGGTCCCGGAGCTGAACAGCTCGTCGAACATCGCCCGCAGGTACTGCTGCTGCCGCTTGACCCGGTCGAAGTCCCCGCCGGCCAGACCGTAGCGCTGCCCGAGGTACCAGCGGGCCTGGTCGCCGTCGAGGTGGTTCATCCCCGCGGTGAAGGTGTACGGCCCGTTCGTCGTCGTCTCGGCCACCACCACGTCCACGCCGCCGAGGTCGTCGGTCACCTGGATCAGACCCTCGAAGTCGATGGCGACGTAGTGGTCGATGCGCACCTGGGTGAGCTGCTCCACCGTCTGCACCAGCAACGACGGCCCGCCGACGGCGTAGCTGGCGTTGATCTTGCCCATGCCGTGACCGGGGATGTCCACCCACGAGTCGCGGGGGATGGAGATCACCTGCGCGTGCTGCCGGTCGGCCGAGAGCCGGGCGAGCATGATCGCGTCGGAGCGGCCGCCGGGGTCGACCCCCTGCTCGCCCGCGCTGCGGGTGTCGGAGCCGACCAGCAGGAAGGTGACCGGCTCCTCGGCCCCGCTCACGCCGGAGATCGCGGGGGCCGGGCGCGCGTCGTCCTCGATGTCGGCGAAGACACCGGAGACCCGGCCGATGTTGCCGGCCCAGCGGTCGGCCAGGAGCCAGAGCCCGCCCCCCATGAGCAGGGCGAGCACGAGGCCGAGCGCCCCGAATCCGATCAGGGCCCGGCGCAGCGCGGAGGGCCCTGACCCGGAGGCGCCCTCGGCGACTCCGCCGGGCCGGCGCCTGCCCTCGGTCACCGGACCGCAGTCGTCCGTGCCCACGTCCACCCCCTCAGCCGCGTCCGGGCCGAGCGTAGGGCGGGTCCGCGCCGGGGAATGCGCCCTCTGACCCGGTCGGGTGACGGCCTCCGCCGGGGTCAGTCCGTGCCGGTGCGTCGCCGGGACTGCCTGTGGTGACCGGGCCAGTGACGGGCCCTGGGCACCTGCGGCCGGGCGACCGGGATGCCGGGGATCGTCGGCACCCCGTTCTCCGGTAGTTGCGGGCGGTGCTGTGTCACCGGGGGTGGGGGGCGGTCGCCCGTCCGGATCTCGTCGACGACGAAGTCGGGCGGCTCGTCCGGCATACCTGGCCACACTCGGGAGTCGCTCGACGAGGTGGCCCTGCGCTCGGCCAGGTGGATGGCTCGCCCGACGAGCACGGCGATCGGGATGGCCACGGCGGTCCACACCGCCAGGACGACGAGGAAGGTCTCCACGCGTCCTCACCTCCCCGCTGATCGGTCGCCGCTCCGGCCCGGAGCGGGTGAAGGCCTCGGCCAGGATCTGCTCGACTGACCGGCCTTCATGCCCAGCATCGCCGCGGCGCATGCGCGGCCGGGCATGGCGGATCCGCATCCGGGGCCCTGAGTGGGGTGACCCGGCCGGCGTTCCCCCGGACCGGTGGACCGCTGCACGTCACTCCGCACCGGGGTGGCTCTCGGCGCCTGCGATCCCCTACCGTCCGTTCATGCCCGGCCGTTCGAGCCGGGCAGTGGCTTTCCTGCGCGGAACGGAGCATTGATGAAGGTATCGGTCATCGGGTGCGGCTACCTCGGGGCCGTGCACGCGGCGTCGATGGCCGAGCTGGGACATGACGTCGTGGGTATCGACGTGGATCAGCGGAAGATCGACTCGCTGTCGCAGGCGCGGACCCCGTTCTACGAGCCGGGCTTCGAGGAGTTGCTGGGCCGCGCGTTGGCGTCGGGTCGTCTCCGGTTCAGCTCGGACTTCGCCGATGCGGCAGGTGCGCAGGTGCACTTCGTGTGCGTGGGGACGCCGCAGAAGCGTGGCGAGTACGCCGCGGACATGCGTTACGTCCAGGCAGCGACGGAGTCGCTGGTCGGCGTCGTCGAGCCGGGCCAGCTCGTGGTGGGCAAGTCGACCGTGCCGGTCGGTACCGCGGCCCGGCTGGCCGAGATGGTCACCGGCAAGGTGCCTGGTGCGCTGCTGGCGTGGAATCCGGAGTTCCTGCGCGAGGGCTTCGCCGTGCAGGACACCCTGCACCCGGATCGGCTGGTCTACGGGCTCCCGGCGGGCGAGGACGGCGTCACCGCGCGTGCCCTGCTGGACGAGGTGTACGCCCCCATCGTGGCGGCGGGAACGCCGCAGGTGGTCAGCGACTACGCGACCGCGGAGATGGTGAAGACGGCGGCGAACTCCTTCCTCGCCACGAAGATCTCGTTCATCAATGCGATGGCGGAGCTGTGCGAGGCCACCGGTGCCGATGTGAAGCTGCTGGCCGACGCGATCGGTTACGACGACCGGATCGGGCGGAAGTTCCTCAACGCCGGGCTGGGTTTCGGTGGCGGCTGCCTGCCCAAGGACATCCGCGCGTTCATGGCCCGGGCCGGTGAGCTGGGCGCGGATCAGGCGCTGACGTTCCTGCGCGAGGTGGACAACATCAACATGCGCCGGCGGATCCGGATGGTGGAGCTGGCCCGTGAGGTCTGTGACGGCTCGTTGCTGGGCAAGCGGGTGGCGGTGCTGGGGGCGGCGTTCAAGCCCGACAGCGATGACATCCGGGACTCCCCGGCGCTGAACGTCGCGGCCCAGTTGCAGCTGCAGGGTGCGAGTGTGCGGGTCACCGATCCGGCCGCGGTGGAGAACAGCCGGCGGCTGTGGCCGCAGCTGGAGTACGCCGACACCGCGGAGGAGGCGGCGGAGCGGGCCGACGCGGTGCTGGTGCTGACGGAGTGGAAGCAGTACCGGGAGCTGGATCCGGTCGCCTTCGGCAGGGTCGTGCAGCAGAAGCGGGTGCTCGACGGCCGCAACGCCCTCGATCGCGACGCCTGGACCGCGGCCGGCTGGACCTACCGCGCCCTCGGGCGGCGCGCGGGCTGAGCGCCCTGCTCACCCGGCAGAGGGGAGGGTGCCGACGGGTGGGCACCCTCCCCACTACCGTCGGCAGGTGCACGACGACCGCCGTTGGGCGGACGCCGGGCGGGTCTCCGCTCGGTGGGGGAACGGACGGCGGAGGGTCAGCGGGCGATGCGCATGCTCGTCACCGGGGGCGCGGGCTTCATCGGCGCGAACTTCGTGCACCAGACGCTGCGTGAGCACCCCGAGTACGAGCTCGTCGTGCTCGACGCGCTGACCTACGCCGGCAACGAGGCGTCGCTGGCCGGCGTCCGCGGCGACATCGAGTTCGTGCACGGCTCCGTGGCCGACGCCGGGCTGGTGGACCGGCTGGTGTCCCGCTGCGACGTCGTCGTGCACTTCGCCGCCGAGAGCCACAACGACAACTCGCTGCGCGACCCGTCGCCGTTCCTGCAGACCAACGTCGTCGGGACGTTCACGCTGCTGGAGGCCGTGCGGGCCCACGGCGCCCGCTACCACCACATCTCCACCGACGAGGTGTACGGCGACCTGGAGCTCGACGACCCGGCGAAGTTCACCCCCGAGACGCCGTACAACCCGAGCAGCCCCTACTCCGCGACGAAGGCCGGCTCCGACCTGCTGGTGCGCGCGTGGGTGCGCTCCTTCGGCATGCACGCGACCATCTCGAACTGCTCGAACAACTACGGGCCGTACCAGCACGTCGAGAAGTTCATCCCCCGGCAGATCACGAACGTGCTCTCCGGCCTGCGTCCCAAGCTCTACGGCGCGGGCGAGAACGTGCGCGACTGGATCCACGTCGACGACCACAACTCCGCCGTGCACGCCGTCCTCGACCGCGGTCGCTCCGGCGAGACGTACCTGATCGGTGCCGACGGCGAGAAGAACAACCGCGAGGTGCTCGCGCTGGTCCTCGAGCTCACCGGGCAGCCGGCCGACGCGTTCGACCCGGTCACCGACCGCGCCGGCCACGACCTGCGCTACGCCATCGACGCCACCAAGCTGCGCACCGAGCTCGGCTGGACGCCGAAGTACACCGACTTCCGGGACGGCCTGGCCGCCACCGTCGACTGGTACCGCGCGAACGAGGCCTGGTGGCGCCCGCTCAAGGACGGCGTCGAGGCCGCCTACGCCGCCCGCGGGCAGTGAACGCCGTCATCGTCGGCGCCGGCGGGCAGCTCGGGCGCGCCCTGCGGCGGGAGTTCCCGGCGGCGCTCGCCCTCGACCGGGCCGCGCTCGACGTCACCGATGCCGCAGCCGTGCGGGCCCACGACTGGACCGGCGTCGACGTCGTCCTCAACGCCGCCGCATGGACGGCCGTGGACGCCGCCGAGGACCCGGCCAACGCCGCCGCCGTCCGCGCCGTCAACGTCGACGCCGTGGCGCACCTCGCCGAGGCCGCCGAGCAGCACGGCGCCGCGCTCGTGCACCTGTCCAGCGAGTACGTCTTCGACGGCGCGCACGACGGCCCGATCCCCGAGGACCTCCCGCCCTCGCCGCTGAGCGTCTACGGGCGCAGCAAGGCCGACGGGGACGCCTGCGCCACCGCGATCGAGCGGCACTGGCTGGTCCGCACCACCTGGGTGGTGGGGGAGGGGCGCAACTTCGTGCGCACCATGGCCGGCCTCGCCGACCGCGGCATCTCGCCGTCCGTCGTCGACGACCAGACCGGCCGGCTGACGACGGCGACCGACCTCGCCGCCGGCATCCGCCACCTCGTCGATACCGGCGCCGCCTACGGCACCTACAACCTCACGGGCGACGGTGAACCCGGCACCTGGGCCGACGTCGCCGCCCGGGTCTTCACCGCTCGCGGCCGCTCCGCCGACGACGTCGCGCGGGTCAGCACCGACGAGTACTTCGCCGGGAAGAGCTGCGTCGCACCCCGGCCGCTCAACAGCGTGCTGGACCTGGGGAAGATCACGGCAGCCGGCTTCCGGCCGGCCGAGTGGCGCACCGCCCTGCGGACGTACCTCTCCGGTCTCATCTGACCCACCAGCACCACCTGTCACACGAATGGGACGGAATGGTCATGTTCTCTGCCATACCTGTCGATGATCAGAACGTGTGGTGGCTCTGGGTCGCGGGTGGACTGGTCGTGTGGCTGGCGGTCGCCGCTCTGCTGGCGGTCGTCATCGGCCGCGGGATCCGGATGGCGGACGAACGGTCGCCCGGCACCGGGCAGCTCCTGACCACCGCCGACCTGGCGACGACGCCGGCCACCGTCGCTCCGGTCGCCGCACGTCGCCGTCGTCGCGCCGTCCCACTGCCCCCGGTGGGTGTCGGCCTCGCCGCCGCAGCCGTGGGCCTGATGGGCACCGGTCTCGTGCTGCGGCTGAGCGGAACCACCGGTCCCGCGGCACGCGCGCTGGCGATGGACGCGCCGATGTCCGTGCCCCGTCTGTTCGTGGCCGGCCTCTTCGCCGTCGCGGCCCTCGCGGCCGTCGCCGGGGCCGCCCGCAATCCCGGTCGCCGCACCTGGTGGCTCGCCGTCGGGCTGGTCGCCGGCGGGATCGCCGTCGTGAAGGCCGGCGGCACCATGCACACCGATGGCCTGGCCGCCGTGACCGCCGCCGTCGGCCAGCCCGTGGCCGTGGCGATCAGCGCGGTGGCGGCCGTCTCCGTCGTCGGGGTCCTCTTCTTCCTCAGCCGTAGCGAGCGCCGCGACCGGCGCCGGGTGCTCGGCAGCCTCGCCGGCTACGCCGTCGCCGCCGTCGGCCTGTCCGCCCTGTCCACGGTCGTCCCCGGCTCGCTCACCGCCACCGCCACCTTCGTCGAGGAGTCCGGTGAGGCGCTGGCCGGCGTGGCGTTCCTCATCGCCGTCCTCATCGGCGTCGCCCCGCGTCTGGTGCTGCCCGCGGAGTGGGCGCTGCGTCGCGTCGCCGACGAGCAGGGGCTCACCGTGGAGGCGTTCCCGCGGCGCTCGCTGGCCGGCGGACCGGCGGAGAGCTAGCCGGGGCGTCGCCGCGTCACAGACCCGGGCGGACCTCTCCGCAGCGACAGGCGTAGAGGCTCGATCCGCTGAACGGGTCCTCCGCAGACCAGCGGAACCGGTGCACGTGCCGCATCCGGCCGCAGACACTGCGCAGGAGGGGCGCCAGCCGAGCCGACCCGGGTGAGGGGCCCGGAGAGGTGGACATGGCGCCATTCTGGCACCCCGGCGTTCCCCGATGCATGCGTCGCGCGCTCCCGGGGACCGTCGACGCCGGTTCGCCGGCCGTCCGGTCGAGGACGTCGGAGCGGCGAGTGGTGAGCCCGCCGGTCGGCGAGACCGAGACCCTGCCCACACCGGCCGATCCGGTTCCGGGGCCGCGGCCACCGGACCCGGCGCTTCATCACTCTCCGTGGTCACCCTCGGACCAGAGAGGTGCAGAGGCCGGAAGAGTCCTCGGGAGATACGGAACTTCTCCCGGTTCCGACTACGCATAGCGACCGAAGTCCGGCTACCTTCACCGGGGCAGGTGAACCGAAGGGGAGTTTTTTGATCAACGTCGATGGTGGCGGGCAGCCGCAGGCCGAGGACGTCCGCACGAGTGGACGCCGGGAGGGGAACGCCACCCGGTCGAGCGAGTCCTCCGGGGCAGCCCCCCGTCCGGTCCGAGTCGACGCCACCGGGAACGGCACGGTCGCCCGGCAGGCCTGGCGTGGCGCCTACGTCCGGCGGCTCGCCATCACCGATGCCATGGCCGCCGCCGTGGCCGCGCTCGTCGGCTTCTCGGTGCGCTTCGGGCCCATGGAGGAGGGGGCAGCCGCTCCTGCCTCGATCTGGGCAGCGGTTCTCATGCCCGTCATCTGGGTCGCCGTGATGCACGGCGGTCGCACCTACGAGCAGCGCTACCTCTGGGTGGGGGCCGAGGAGTTCCGTCGCGTGTTCATCGCCGCGACCATGCTCCTCGCCGCGCTCGGCTCGGTCGCGTGGGCTCTCGACCTCAAGATCGCCCGTGGCTTCATCGTGATCGCGCTCCCGCTGGCGACCGTTCTGACGCTGCTGTCCCGGTACGCGCAGCGTCGGCTGCTCCACCGGCGTCGCCAGGCCGGGCAGAACCTGCAGACCACGCTCATCGTGGGGCACCGCAACGCCGTCGCGTTCCTCCGGAAGGAGCTGGCGCGGGAGGCCTACCACGGCTACGACGCCATCGGGTGCTGCCTCCCGGACGGTGACCAGGGGAACCCTGCGGACTTCGACGGACTGACCGTCCTCGGCGGGTTCTCGGACATCGCGGACGTGGTGCGCGCGCACCGCATCGACACGGTCGCGGTGATGCCGTCTCCCGAGCTGGACGGTGCGGCCCTCCGGCGCCTCGGCTGGGACCTCGAGAAGACGCACGCCGAGCTCCTGCTGGCCCCCGCGATCACCGAGATCGCCGGCCCCCGGGTGCACATCCGCCCCGTCTGCGGCCTGCCGTTGCTGCACGTCGAGCGGCCGGAGCTGCGTGGCGTCCGCCGCCTGACGAAGGAGACCTTCGACCGCACGGCGGCGGTTCTGGGGATCCTGGCGTTGCTGCCCGTGTTCGTCGCCATCACCCTCGCCATCCTGCTCACGAGTCGAGGCCCGGTGCTGTTCCGCCAGGTGCGGATCGGACGTGACGGCCAGGAGTTCTCCATGCTCAAGTTCCGCAGCATGGTCCCCGGCGCCGAGAAGATGCAGCAGGTCCTCGCCGCGGACAGCGACGGCAACGGGGTGCTGTTCAAGATGCGGCACGACCCCCGCGTCACCCCGGTGGGCCGGGTCCTGCGGCGGTACTCCCTCGACGAGCTGCCGCAGCTGTTCAACGTCCTCCGTGGGGAGATGTCGCTGGTCGGGCCCCGTCCGCCGCTGTCCTCCGAGGTCGAGCGCTACGGCTACGACATGCGCCGCCGCTTCCTGGTCAAGCCCGGGCTGACCGGCCTGTGGCAGGTCAGCGGCCGGTCGAACCTGTCCTGGGACGACTCGGTCCGTGCCGACGTGCGGTACGTGGAGAACTGGTCACTGACCTTCGACTTCATGATCCTGTGGAAGACGGTCGGCGCGGTCCTGCGCGGCTCGGGGGCCTGCTGACCGCAGTGCGCACGGGCCGGTGCGGGAACGCCCGTACCCGCCTGGCGTCGCGCTGTTCGTCCTGGGCGCCACGGCGCCGTCCCTGATCGGGCGGCTGAGCAGGTCGCGCCGCACCCGATGCCGCCTGGTGGCCGCAGGGCGCCGCCGGTGGCCGGGCCGGCCGAGCGTCGATGGCCGCCGAGCCGGGACGTGACGTCGTGGGTCGGGCGAGCGGGTGGCGGCGCCGGGGGCGGCGCTCGAGCCCGGCAGCGATGACGTCCGGGACCTGCCGCCGCTGGATGTCGCGGCCCCGTTGCAGCTGCAGGGCACGGGTGTGCGGGTCGCCGATCCGGCCGCGGTGGGAAACAGTCGGCGGGCGCTCAGCTCTTGGCCGCGCCTCGCCTGCCGACGGCACCGCGCAGGCTCTGGCCGAGATCGAGGACGACCGACCTGGCGATCAAGAAGACCACCGCCAGGTAGACCGTGCCACCGAGGAGCGCGACGAAGGCGACGTAGCCCCAGCCGTCCAGCTCCGCCAGCTGCTGGACGCCCAGTACCGCAGCCGTCGCCACGCCCCCGGCCAGCAGGACGCGCGCGGGCGCCTCGTAGGTGCGTGCCGAGATCTTCAGCAGGCGATGGAGCAGGACGGCGCGCAGTGGCAGGGCGAACGCACTCCACGCGGTCAGCACGACAGCCAGGAGCAGCAGGTCGTCGGCGAAGGCGAGCACGAGCCCCAGCTGACCGGCGAGCAGCACCAGGGTGACGAGCAGCTCGGTCCCCGGGTGGCCCGTCGCCAGGAACGCGGAGCGGCTGAAGGTCGACATGGCCACGACAAGTGACCGCACAGCCATGATGGAAGCGAGAACCGCGGCCGGTTCCCACTGCTGGCCGAAGACCGCGGGGACCACCTGGCCGCTGGTGAGCGAGAGGCACGCCAGCACCGGGACGAGCACGAGAGCCCCGCTCGCCTGCGCCGTGCCCAGGGCCCGGGACAGCCGGGGAGGGTCGGTCTGCAGCCGGGCGAACACCGGGTGCGCCACGGTGCTGAACACCGACGTGCACACCTCCACGATGACCTGCACCAGCCGCTGCGCGACCGTCCAGAGTCCGAGCGCCGTCGTCCCCGCGAGGGCGCCGATGATGAACACCTCGCTCTGCCCACGCATGGCGTTGGCCAGCTGCGCGCCGAGCGACTTGGCGCCGAAGGCACTCATCACCCGCATCTCCGGGATGGAGAAGGTCCATTGAGGGCGGAACCCGGCCGTGGCCCACAGCACGATGGTGGAGATGGTCACCCGCACCAGGGTCTGGGCGACGAGCGCCCAGGCGCCGGCCCCCGCGAAGGCCAGGGCGATCGCGACCGCAACGGACAGCACGGTCGCGACGACCTGCCGCAGGGCGAGTTCGCGGAACCGCATCTCCTTCTGCATCAGCGCTGCGGGGACGCTGGCGAGGCCGGTGATGAACAGGGAGATGGCCAGCGCTGCCAGGATGGGCTGGAGCCGGGGCGTGTCCAGGAGTGCACTGACCGGGCCCGAGAGCGCCGCCAGCAGGACAGCCAGAACGGCGCCGAGGGCGACGGAGATGTAGAACGCCGTGCTGGCGATCGTGGAGGTCAGCCGTTGCAGCTGCACGAGGTAGGTCGTGAAGCCGGCGTCGCTGACGATGGCCAGTATGGTGATGAAGGTCATGGCCAGCGCCACGACACCGAACTCCTGGGGCTCGAGCAGCCGGCCCAGCAGGATGAAGCCGATGAGGGTGCTGACCCGCACCGACCACTTCTCGAGAGCGGTCCAGAGGACGCCCTGGGTGGCGCGCTGACGCAGGCTCCCGCCCGGTTCCGGGCTCGGCGATGCGATATCGGTCGACACGTGCCTCCTCCTGCACCCGGGTCGAAGACGTGCGCGTGGCCCGTGGACCGGCGCACCGACGACCCCGGAGCCGGGCAAGGCTACCCAGTTCCTCCGGTGCGGTCGTGGACCGTACCTCAGCCCGCCCGAGGGTGGCGATCGGCCGCGGCCCGGGTGACGGCTCCCGGGCCGGCGGGAGCGGAGTCGTGCCCCCGGCGGTGAGGTGTGGCGCGGCCGGTGCCGCCGCGGTGCCCGGTGGAGCCTCCGTGCGCTCGACGGGGTCCGGCTCCGGCCGAGTAGGTAGGGTCCGGTTCTGGCCGAGTGTGCACCTGTCCGGACGCGCGCTCCGCCGTCAGGAGCGATCACGGAGAGGTCAGGAGTGCTGCGACAGATTCGGATCGCGGTCGGGCGTCGCTGGCGCCAACCCGTGCAGGCGGCCGTCGACCACGGGATGCCGGCGAGGTGGACCGGTCACCGGTTCGTGCGGCGCGAGACCGTGCCCGAGCACGTCGCACGACTCGCCCGCGCGGGTGAGGTCTACCCGTACGAGGTGATCCACCCGGAGACGGTGGCCCACAACCCGTTGCCGAGGAACGTGCCGCGGCGCGACGAGCTCCCCGACGACGCCGGCTGGTGGGGGTACTCCTTCCGCGACGTCCCGGAGCGGCGCAGCGCCCCGACCTTCCTCGCGACGTTGCCCGACTGCCGCATCGTGAGCTATCGGGATCCGGCGCTCCAGGACGACTACTACCCCGCGATCCTCGCCTCGGACGACACCTCGATCGAGATGCGCGAGATCCGGTTCCGGCCGCCGCACGCCCGGGCCCTGCGCACCTCGGGGCCGCCGGTCCGCCTGCAGAGGGCGACCTGGGTCGTGGAGCGTGTCTTCCACAACCACTCGCACTGGTTGTCCGCCCACCTACCGAAGCTCCTGATGCTCGCCGAGCGGGACGCCCTGGAGGACGTGCTGCTGCCGGCCGACCTCGCACCCGCGATCGAGCAGTCCCTGAGGCTCGTCGGGCTGGACCCCGACGGCTTCCGCCGGTTCGACGAGTCGCGCCCCCTGCAGGTGGCCGAGCTGACCGTCGTCGGGACCGACCGCTTCCGCCCGGAGCTGCTCCGGCTCGCGCAGCGGGCGTCCGGTGCGCTGGAGGGGGAGCGGCCCACCCGACGCGTGTTCATCAGCCGGGCCAAGGCGACGCGGCGGCGTCTGATCAACGAGGACGAGGTCTGGCCGCTGCTCGCCGACGCCGGCTTCGAGCGGACGGTCATGGAGGACCTGTCGTTCGACGACCAGGTGCGCCTCATGCACCAGACGGCCGTCCTCTTCGCACCTCACGGGGCCGGGCTCACCAACATGGTGTTCTGCCCGCCCGGCACACAGGTGGTGGAGGTGGCGGACCTCTCCTTCCCCAACCCGAACTTCTACGCGACGGCGGCGGCTGTCGGCCATGACTACTGGCTGCTGAAGGCCACCTCGGTCGGCGACGTCCATCCCCTGGAACGGGACCTGCACGTCGATCCCGCGGTCGTCCGTGACGCCCTCGACGCCCTGGGTCTGGGGCGATGAGGGTCTCGGTCGTCATCCCGTGCTGGAACGCCGAGGCCTACCTCGCGCAGGCCCTCGGCTCGGTCCTGGAGCAGACGCAGCCGGTGCACGAGGTCGTCGTCGTCGACGACGGCTCGACCGACGCCAGCCTGGAGGTGGCTCAGCGGTTCGAGGCCGGTCACCCGGAGTTGGTGCGGGTCTTCTCCCAGCGGTCCGGCAACGCAGCCCTGACCCGCAACCTCGGCGCCCAGATCGCGACGGGTGACGCGCTGCTGTTCCTCGACGCGGACGACGTGCTGGGCCCCGACGCCGTCGCGGGTCTGGTGGAGGCGCTGCGATCCGCGCCGGCCGGCGTCGCGATCGGCCCCTGGTTCCGGCTCGAGCTGGAGGACGGACGGTGGGTGCGGCGTCCGCCGTCCTGCGCACCCCGTCGACCGGGGCAGTCCCCCCTCAGCGCCTGGCTGGTCGGCTGGTACCACCCGCCGTGCAGCGTGCTGTGGTCCCGCGACGCCTTCGAGCGGGTCGGGCGCTTCGACGAGCTCAGCACGAACGACGACGGCGACCTCATGATGCGCGCGCTGGCCGACGGCGTCCCGCTGGCGGAGGCGACCCGGGGTGCCGGCTACTACCGGCGGATGCCGCAGGGCGAGACGTCGTTCAGCGCGGCGCGGCTGACGCGCCGGGGTCTGGAGTCCAGGATCCGCACCGTCCTCAAGGTCGTCTCGTGGCTGGAGCGGCGGCAGCAGCTGGACGCTCACCGGGACGCCGTCAGCAGGGC
The DNA here is from genome assembly GCF_039679125.1 of Blastococcus sp. HT6-4. Lineage (NCBI taxonomy): Bacteria > Bacillati > Actinomycetota > Actinomycetes > Geodermatophilales > Geodermatophilaceae > Blastococcus > Blastococcus montanus. Next base: position 347,511 of record NZ_CP155551.1, read on the forward strand.
GCTGGAGATGCTCGCCGACGACGCGGGGACCCACCACCCGGACATCCGTCGGTCGGCCGAGGCCCTCGCGCGGCGGTACGGCTCGCCGGCCGCCCGGTCGCGTCGCGCCCTGCGGCGGGCATGGCGCGCAGGACCCGGCGCGCAGCAGCCGGTCCGGTCCGCGCTCGCGGCGCTGCGGCGCGGACGGAGCGGGGTCGCGGGGCGGCCTCCTGGGCGGGCGGACGCGCAGGAGATCCGGTTCGGGCTCACCGCGGCGGAGAAGGTCCTGCCGTCGTCGCCGCCCGCCGCCCCGCGGCCCGCGCCCGCCGTCCGACGACCGGTCGTGAGCGTCGTCATCCCGACCTACAACCGCGGAACGGTCCTGCGCAGGACGCTGCAGGGCGTCCTCGCGCAGACGGTGCGGGACCTCGAGGTGCTGGTCGTCGACGACGGGTCCACGGACGGGACCCCGGAGCTGCTCGCCGGCTGCGCCGATCCACGGGTGCGGTACCTCCGGCAACCGCGCAACGCCGGTGTGGGGGCGGCGCGGAACCGCGGGCTGCGGGAGGCCCGCGGTGAGTTCATCGCCTTCCTCGACGACGACGACGAGTGGCTGCCGACGAAGCTGGCCCGCCAGCTGGAGTGCTTCGCGGGACGCCCGGACACCCTCGGCCTCGTGTACACGGGCGTCGAGGACCACGACGGTGCGGGCGGCGTCGTCGTGCGGACGCCCACGCACCGCGGGCAGATCTACCGCGACATGCTCGTGACCAACGTCCTGCACGGCGCCCCCTCGAGCGCGCTGATGCGCCGGTGCGTCGTGGCCACGGCCGGCTTCTTCGACGAGGACCTCGTCGCCATCGAGGACTACGACTACTGGGTGCGCGTCACCCGGTTCTTCGACGTCGACCTCGTCGAGGAGCCGCTCGTGCGCTACCACGATCCCCGGGACGCCGTCCGTCGCTCGGTCGACGCGATCGCGAACCGGGAGGCCCGTGCCGCCTTCTTCGCGCGGTACGAGGCGGAGATGCGCCGGGCCGGGGTCCGTCACCTGTTCCTGGTGAGGAGCTCCATCCGGCATCTCCAGGACCCGGTGAACCGACGGGGAGCACGACGCCTGGCCCTGCGCGCACTCCGCCTGGCGCCCACCGCGTTGACCGTCCATGCGGCGCTGGTGCGGTCCGTGGCGCCGGGCTGGGTGCGCCGGCCGGCACGACGCACCGCGCAGGTCGGCGCCGGGGGTGCGGACGCTGCGGCCGACGGTCTGGTCGTCCTGCTCTACAGCGCCCAGCCGCGTCTGGACCGGGGCGGGGTCCAGGACGTGTGCGCGCGGCTGTCGGCGGGTCTCCGCGAACGCGGCCACACCGTGGTGGAGGCGGGTCCCGACGTCGACCAGGTCGCACCACCGCCGGTCGCCACGCTGGCGCTCGTCCGCCCCCTCAGCCGGCGCTGGCGCGTCGTCCCCCGGCTGCTGGCGATGGCCCGGTCGCTGCTCGCCGTGCACCGGGCCCTGCGACGGTGGCGTCCGGACGTCGTCAACCTCCACTTCGTCGAGGGACACGCCGCGTACTTCCTGCTGCTGCAGCGGCTGTTCCGCTTCTCCGTGGTGCTGTCGGCGCACGGCAGCGACCTGCTGCTGCACGCGCGGGGCAGCCGCTCGGTGCCCCGGCTGCTCCCGCGCGCAGACGCCATCACCGCCGTCTCGGAGCCGGTCGCGGCCCGCGTCGGCGCCTTCCCCGGCGTCGACCCGGACCGGCTGCACCTGATCACGAACGGCGTGGACCTGGACTTCTGGGCCGAGCCCCCGACCGCGCCGCGCGCAGAGGGCGAGCGGCGGGGCTGCACGGTCGTCACCGTCGGACGACTCCACCCGGTGAAGGGTTTCGACGTGCTGGTCGACGCCATGCGGCTCGTGCGCGAGCGCGTCCCGACGGCGCGGTTGGTCCTGATCGGCGCCGGGGACCAGGAGCAGGCGCTGAGGGACCAGGTCCGGGCGTCCGGGCTCGACGACGCCGTGGTCTTCCGTGGGCACCTGACGAGGGAAGGCGTCCGTGACCAGCTGCGGGACGCCGATGCCTTCGTGCTGCCGTCCAGGAGCGAGGGGATGCCCCTGTCCCTCCTGGAGGCGATGGCGACCGGGCTGGCTCCCGTGGCCACCTCGGTCGGGGGCGTCCCCGACGTCCTGGTGCCGGGAACGGGCGTGCTCGTGCCGCCCGAGGACCCGGTGGCCCTCGCCGAGGCCCTGGCCCCGGTGCTGTCCGACCGTGGTCTGCGCGACGAACTCGCGAGCAGGGCGCAGGACAGGGCACGCCAGTTCTCCGCCACGTCCATGTACGACGCCTACGAGGAGCTGTTCCAGGGACTCGCCGCCCGCCGCCCGACGGGCGACGGCTCCCCGCGCTGAGCTGCCCGGCTGTCGGTGGACAGCTGCGAGGTCGGTGACGACCCGCAGCACGCCGTCCACTCGATGCGCAGTCCCCGTGTCGTGCGTGGGGCGGGCGAGCGCGCCGGGCGCCTCGTCAGTCGTGCTTGCTGCGGGCCGGCCATGCGCGCCACGCCGACTCGACGATCTCCCGGAGCCCCAGCCGAGCGCTCCAGCCGAGCGTCTGCCGGATGCGGGTGACATCCGCGACCACCGTCGCCGGGTCGCCGGGGCGCCGGGGCGCCTGGCGGACCGCGAGCGGACGGCCGGTGACGTCCTCGACGGCCCGGAGCACGTCGAGGACGGAGGCGCCCGAGCCCGTGCCGACGTTGAAGGTGTCGTATCCGCGGTCGTCCGTCCGCAGATGGTCGAGCGCCGCCAGGTGCGCGTCGATCAGGTCGTCCACGTGGACGAAGTCGCGGACGCAGGAGCCGTCGGGGGTGTCGTAGTCGGTGCCGAAGACGTCGACGGGCTCGCCACGGGACAGCCGGTCCAGCACGATGGTCAGCAGGTTGTTCGTCTGCGGGTCGCCGAGGTCGTCGGCGCCGGCCCCGGCCACGTTGAAGTACCGCAGGTTCGCCACACGCACCACGCCGGCTCGTGCGGCGTCCCGGGTCAGGAGCTCGCCCACGAGCTTGGTGCGGCCGTAGGGGTTGGCCGGGTCGAGGTGCCGGTCCTCGTCGACGCGCCCGGCCGGTACGTCGCCGTACACGGCTGCGGACGAGGAGAAGACCAGACGCTGCACGCCCGCGTCCCGCGCGGCTTCCAGGACGGCGATCAGCGAGTCCACGTTCTGCCGGTAGTACCAGAGCGGCCGCTCCATCGACTCGGGCACGCTCTTCTTCGCCGCGAAGTGGATGATCCCGTCCACACGGTGCTCGACGAGGAACTGGGTGAGCGGGCCCACGCTGCCGGTGGCGGAGAGGTCCAGCCGCAGGGTGGGCGCCCGACCCACGCGCGACTCGTGACCGGTGGAGAAGTCGTCGACCACGACGACGTCCTCTCCCGCCGTCGAGAGCCGGCGGACGGCGTTGGCGCCGATGTAGCCGGCGCCACCGGTGATCAGGATAGCCATGCAGTTCTCCGCTCGCTGATGCCATGCCATGCCCGTGGGCCCGGATCGGCGGACCGGCAGCAGTGCGTGGAGCGCCGTGGAGTGGCGTGGGGCTGCCAGTATGGCGGCTGTCCGAGCGCAGGTTCCGCCAGCCCTGGGGCGCCGGTGATGGCCGGCCGCCTGGGGCCCGGGCTCCGGAGCGCGCCGCCCGGTCGGGCGCGGAAGGCTCCTCGGTCTGACGATCGGCGTGGTCGTGGTCGGCCCCGCGCCGGTGCCGACGACATGCTGCCGGTCGGCTTCTACGAGGTGGACGGTCACCCGGCCTGATCCGGCGGAACTCATGGAGTAACGGACGGGCCATTGCGGCCGTGGCTGTGGTATTCCGATTTGGACTGACGCTCCGGATGCAGCAGGCTGGCGCGCAGGTTCCGGGCGTGTCGGGACGGATGGACACCGAGGAGTGGAGTTCTGCCTATGGTTTTCGGGCGACGGGGGAAGACGCCGGGCGGCGACTCCCGGCCGGTAGGCGCCGACGCGGTGACCGCCCTGCCCCGGCGCGGCCGGGATGCGTCGATCGAGACGCTCCGCGGCCTTGCCGTGCTGATGCTGGTGGGCGCACACGTCTACGGTCTCGACGCCGGCACCGGGATGGCCGTCTCAGGTGACACGGTCGGTCGCTACATCAACGACTCCCTCGAGTACATCCGGATGCCGCTGTTCACGGTGATCTCCGGCTACGTCTACGCGATGCGCCCGGTGCCCGGCTGGCCGGCCGTGCCCACGTTCCTGAAGGCCAAGACCCGGCGTCTGCTCCTCCCGCTCATCCCGCTCATCGCGCTCATCGGCCTGCTCCAGATGGTGGGCGGCGGGGCCTCGAACGCCGCTCCGTCGGTGTCGGACATCGCCCGGGGATATCTCTACGGGTACTCCCACCTCTGGTTCCTCGAGGCGCTGTTCCTGGTGATGACGGTGGTCGCCGTCCTCGACGCGACCCAGCGGCTGGAGAGCCTGCGCGGCTGGGGCGCCACACTGGCGGCCGGTGTCGTCGTCTACGTCCTCGTCGAGGTGCCCTCGGCGATCGACTTCTTCCGGCTCAGCGGGGCGCTGCTGCTGTTCCCGTTCTTCATCCTGGGGTACGGGCTGGCGCGGCACCGTGACGCGCTCACCCCGCGGCCGGTGGTGGCGGTCCTCGTCGCCGCCTTCCTGCTCGGCGCCACCGCCCAGCAGGTGATGCTCGCCAACGGGATGGACACCTCCCCGTCGACGATCCCCCTGCGGGCGCTCGCCGTGGTCGTCGGTCTCGGGGGCACCGCGTCGCTGTTCTACGTGCGCCGGCTGCTGGTCAACCGGCCGATGGCCTGGATCGGCGCCTACGCGTTCACGATCTACCTGCTGCACACCATCGCCGCGGCCGGGTCCCGGTTCCTGCTCGACGCCGGCGGCGTCGACAGCCGGGTCGCCGTGTTCTCCACCGGGATGGTGGCGGCGATCCTGCTGCCCATCGCCTTCGAGCGCCTCTTCGGCCGCTACAACCCGATCCGGGTGGTCCTGCTGGGGGAGAAGCCGCTGCCACGGCGTGGCGGGCCCACCACTGCCGACAACGCCCCGACCGGCGCCGGGGGCGCCACGAACAGGTGATTCGCGGCCGTCCTTGCCTTCGGACCGGGACTGCGCTCTAGCCTGTCGACCGGAACGGCCGACCACGTCGCAGGAGGAACTGTCATGGAGACCCGGGACGTCGCAGCCGCCGACATACCGGTGGTCATCCTCTGCGGTGGTATGGGGACCCGTCTGCGGGAGGCCAGCGAACACCTCCCGAAACCGCTCGTGGACATCGGCGGCCGGCCGATCCTCTGGCACATCATGAAGACCTACGGCCATCACGGGTACCGCCGGTTCGTCCTGTGCCTGGGCTACAAGGGCGACATGATCAAGGACTACTTCGTCGATCACCGGGCCCGGATGAACGACTTCACCCTCAGCCTCCGCGGCGACCACGGCCTGAACTTCCACACGGCGCTGGAGGACGAGGACTGGGAGATCACCTTCGCCGAGACGGGGCTGACGACGGCCACCGGAGCGCGCATCGCCCGGGTCGCGCAGTACCTCGAGGCGCCGAGGTTCGCCCTGACCTACGGCGACGGGATAGGGGCGATCGACCTCTCCGCGGGGCTGCGAGCCCACCGGCGGTCCGGCAAGCTCGCCACGCTCACGGGTGTGCACCCCAGCGGGCGCTACGGCGAGATGGTCCTCGACGGGGACGACGTGACGCAGTTCAACGAGAAGCAGTCGCAGACGGGATACGTGAACGGCGGCTTCTTCTTCTTCGAGCGCGAGTTCATCGACAAGTACCTCGACCCGGATGCCACCGACGAGATGCTGGAGCACGCTCCGCTGCAGCGCCTGGCCCGCGACGGTCAGCTCGGGGTCTACCGGCACGAGGCCTTCTGGATGGGCATGGACACCTTCCGCGACTGGAAGGAGCTCAACGGGCTGTGGGACGACGGCCGGGCGGAGTGGAAGGTCTGGGACGACTGATCCCCCCGCCCGTGCGCGGGCGGCCGGGTGATCCCGGCCCCCGGCTCCGATCAGGCACCTGGTGCGCTCGACGGCCGTTCCGCGGGCTCGATCACGCACCGTGACCACCGAGTTCGCCGCTCGGTACGGTCGCACCGACGACACGGACGAAGACGAGGACGAGGACGAGCGTGCGAGTACTGGTCACCGGCACCGAGGGCTATCTGGGCTGCCTCGCGGCGCAGGAACTGCTCCGGGCAGGGCACGACGTCGTCGGGGTGGACGTCGGGTACTACAAGAACGGCTGGCTGTACCCGGGGCTCGACCGCATCCCCGAGACCCTCGCGCTCGACATCCGGCGGCTGGGCCCCGAGCACCTCGAGGGCGTCGACGCGATCGTGCACATGGCCGAGCTCAGCAACGATCCGATCGGCGACCTGATCGGCGACGTCACCTACGACATCAACCACCACGGATCGGTGCGCCTCGCCCGGGCGGCCCGGGCGGCCGGGGTGTCCCGGTTCGTGTACATGTCCTCGTGCAGCGTCTACGGCGTCGCCGAGGGGACGGTCGACGAGAGCAGCCCGGTGTCGCCGCAGACCTCCTACGCCCGTTGCAAGGCGCTGGTGGAGAGGGACGTCGCCGCCATGGTCACCGACGACTTCTCGCCCACGTTCCTGCGCAACGCGACGGCCTTCGGCGCCAGTCCGCGCATGCGGTTCGACATCGTGCTGAACAACCTGTCCGGGCTGGCCTGGACGACGAAGCGGATCGCCATGACCAGTGACGGCTCGCCCTGGCGGCCGCTGGTCCACGCGCTCGACATCGCGAAGGCCATCCGCATGACGCTGGAGAGCCCGCGGGAGCGGGTGCACGGCGAGATCTTCAACGTGGGCAGCGAGAGCAACAACTACCGCGTCCGGGACATCGCCGAGATCGTCGCCGCGGAGTTCCCGGGCTGCGACCTGACCTTCGGTGACCCGGGCGCCGACAACCGCAGCTACCGGGTCGCCTTCGACCGCATCCGGGCGGTGCTGCCCGGCTACGAGACCGACTGGGACGCGAGCGCCGGCGCCGCTCAGCTCCGCAGCATCTTCGAGGCCATCGACCTGGACGAGGCCACGTTCACCGGCCGGGGGCACACCCGGCTCAAGCAGATCGAGTACCTGATGCGCACACAGCAGGTCGACCCGCAGCTCTACTGGAAGGCCGCGCGGTGAAGTACACGCCCCTGGGGGTCGACGGCGTCCACCTCGTCGAGATGACCCCGTTCACCGACGAGCGCGGGGGCTTCGCCCGCTCCTTCGACACCGCCGAGTTCGAGGCGCACGGGATGCGGCCCGAGGTGGCCCAGTGCAACGTCTCGTGGAACCACCGCGCCGGCACTCTCCGGGGGATGCACCTGTCCCTGCCGGGCCACCCGGAGTCGAAGTTCATCCGCTGCACCCGGGGCGCGATCGTCGACGTCGCCGTCGACGTCCGCCCGGACTCGCCGACCTACCTCCAGCACGTCCAGGTCGAGCTGTCCGCGGAGAACCGGCTCGGGCTGTACCTGCCGCCGCACCTGGCGCACGGCTACCAGACGCTGACCGACGACACCGAGGTGCTGTACATGGTGAGCGTCCCGTACGCGCCCGGCGCGGAGGTGGGCTACCGCTACGACGACCCCGCCTTCGGCGTCACCTGGCCGCGCGAGGTCACGGTCATCAGTGACAAGGACGCCTCCTGGCCGGCCTTCGGCGAGGCAGCCAACACCGAGCGCTTCCGCTCGGGGGTGTCCGCGTGACCGTGATCGACTCCCTGCTCCTCCAGCGGCAGACCGAGGGCCGCCCGGTCCGCCTCGGCCTGGTCGGTGCCGGCTTCATGGCCCGCGGCCTGGTCAACCAGGTGGTCAACAGCACGCCGGGCGTGCAGCTGACCGTCGTCTGCAACCGCACGCCCGCCAAGGCCGCCGCCGTGGTCACCGAGGCCGGCGCGACGGCGGTCGCCGCGGAGTCCCCGGCCGACGTCGTGCGGATCGCCGGTGCGGGCGACGTCGCGGTCACCGACGACATCGCACTGGTGTCCGGCAGCGACGCCGTGGACGTCGTCGTGGACGCCACCGGTGCCGTGGGCTTCGGCGCGGAGCTGGCCCTGGCCTGCATCGCCGGTGGCAAGCACCTGGTGCTGCTGAACGCAGAGGTCGACGCCACGCTCGGCCCGCTGCTCGCCACCAAGGCCGACGCGGCCGGCATCGTCTACTCCGGCGCGGACGGCGACCAGCCGGCCGTCCAGATGAACCTGCTCCGGTTCGTCCGGCAGATCGGGCTGCGGCCGCTGGTCGCGGGCAACATCAAGGGCCTGCAGGACCCCTACCGCAACCCCACGACGCAGGAGGGCTTCGCCAGGCGCTGGGGGCAGGACCCGTGGATGGTCACCAGCTTCGCCGACGGGACCAAGGTCAGCGTCGAGCAGGCCCTGGTGGCCAACGCGGCCGGGTTCACCGCGCCGAAGCGGGGCCTGTACGCCATGGACCACACCGGGCACGTCGACGAGCTCACCCAGCGGTACGACGTCGACGAGCTGCGGAACCTCGGCGGCGTCGTCGACTACGTGGTGGGCGCCAGGCCCGGCCCGGGCGTGTACGTCATGGCCGAGCACGACGACCCCAAGCAGCGGCACTACCTGGAGCTGTACAAGCTGGGCAGCGGGCCGCTGTACAGCTTCTACACGCCCTACCACCTGTGCCACTTCGAGGTCCCGACCACCGTCGCCCGGGTGGCGCTGCTGGGCGACCCGGCCATCCGCCCGCTGGGCGCCCCCCAGGTCGACGTCGTCACGCTGGCCAAGACGGACCTGCCGGCGGGGACGGTGCTCGACCGGCCGGGGGGCTACCACTACTACGGCGAGGCGGAGCGGGCCGACGTCACCCACGCCGACCGGCTGCTGCCCGTGGGGCTGGCCGAGGGCTGCCGGCTGCGGCGCGACGTGCGGAGGGACGAGGTCATCGGCTACGCGGACGTGGAGCTCCCGTCCGGGCGGCTGGTCGACCGGTTGCGAGCCGAGCAGGACGAGCGGTTCTTCGGGGAGCCGGCCGCGCATCCGGCGGGAGCCAGCGCCGGGACGGGGTGACGGGGCGCATCCTGGCCGTGGGCCAGGTGCCGACTCCACGTCGGGCCGCGTACGGTGATCAGGAGGACGACGCCCTCCTGTCCGTCATCGGGGCCGCGGAGGTCCGCGGTCGTCGTCGCCAGGCGCATCACTGGCCACCGAGTCGCAGGGGAGGTCCGACCATGTCACACACCATCGATCGCGCCGAGCCCTCGTCGCCGTCGTCGGCCCCGCGGGCCGGCGCTCGCGGCCGCCGGTGGCTGGTGGTGCTCGTGGTCATCGCGGTGATCGGGATCGGCGGGTACCTCCTGCAGGTGGCCCTCGGCCCGTCGAGCAACCGGAATCCTGCCATCCTCCCGCCGGACGCACCGGTCGCCGACGAGGGCGCTCGGCTGACCTGGGCCCCTCCGGCCCTGGAGGCGCCGGAGGTCATCAACGTCACCGAGGACGACACGTCCCTGCGCCTCGAGGACGATCAGGACTACTGGATAGTCCTGCCCGACGAGCCCCTCGTCTCCGACCGCGGGCTGACCATCAAGGGCGGAGAGGACGTCGTCCTCATCGGTGGGCGGATCGAGGCCGAGGACCGGGCCCTGTACCTGATCGACCAGACCGGGACGCTGCACATCGAGGGACTGTCCCTCGGAGGTGAGGACCTGCGGGAGGGCATCAACCTCGACCAGCGCGAGGGCGCGACGGTGCAGCTGCAGAACATCTCCGTCGACATGGTCACCGGCACGGCGGACGGCCACCACGCCGATCTGCTGCAGACGTGGGCGGGCCCCGAGCGCCTGCGGATCGACGGCTTCACGGGGACCACCGGCTACCAGGGCTTCTTCCTGCTGCCGCGGCAGTTCGGCGACGAGGACCCGGAGGAGTGGGACTTCCGCCGGGTGGTCCTGACCGGGGACGAGGACGCCGCCTACCTGCTGTGGACGCACGACGACGCGCCCTGGCTGTCCACGACCGACGTCCACGTCGTGCCCTCCGAGGACAAGGCTCGCCGGTACGTCCTGGAAGGGGACCTCGACGACGTGGCGGTCGGGCCCCCGCCCACCACGGTGCAGATGCCGGCGGGTGAACCGGGGGTCGGCTACGAGTCGCCGGGATACGTGGGCGCGGACGACTGACCGCGCCCGCGGGACCGCTGGCCCGCCGGTGCGGTGCCGGGTGCGGCGGGGGTCAGCGTCCGGGGCGGAGCCGGAACGGCGGGGGAGCCGGGATCCGGGCCGTCCGTCCCGAGGCCGCCTCGAGCAGCGCCGCGTGGTCGACGTCCTCCGCCTCGCGGTGGACCGCGAGACCGCGCCGGGCCAGCTCGCCGGCGATCTGGGTCTGGTGGTCGTCCACGTGCTCGCCGTGCGCGACCCGGCGGGGGACCAGGAGCGGCTTCTTGCCCTGCTCCAGGGCCGTGATGGCGGCTCCTGTGCCGGCGTGCGAGATGACGACGTCCGCCTCGGCGACCGCGGCGGCCAGCTCGTGGTGCGGCACCTGCTCCCGCCCGGCCACCGGGAGCCCGGTCACGTCGGTCGCGCCCGTCTGCCACGTCACCTCGCAGCCGTCGAGCAGGGGGACGAGTTGCTCGACGAGGCGGCGGAAGCCGAAGGACTCCGCGGTTCCCAGGCTCACGACGGCGGAGCGGATCGTCGCGCGGGGGGTGGGGGAGTCGCTGCGGTAGGCGTCGAAGACCGAACCCCCGTAGCTCCATCCGTCCGACGCCCACGCCGGGTACTGGGTGTAGGTCCGTACACCGGGCGTGCGGGCCATGATCCGCCCGGTGAGCGACGGTCCGTCGGCCCGGGCAGCCGTCTCGATGTAGTGGCTCGGCACGCCCCGCAGCGCGGTCTGCACCAGGTAGGAGACGGCGGGGCTGGCGCCTGTGCTGACCGCCATGCTGAACCGCCGACGGCGCAGCAGGCCCGCAGCCTGGACGGCGTTGCGGAGGATGTTCGCCGCATCCCGGGGAACGGCGTGCCGCGCGTACACGACGTCTTCATCGGCGAGGAGGCTCCGGCTGAGCCCACCGTCGAAGGTCACCCACAGACGGGGAAGGCCCTCGATGCCCAGCCGCGGGACCAGTTCGTGCAGCTGCTTGAGGTGTCCACCACCCGAGCAGGCCAGGAGGACCGTCACTCCGGCCCCTGGTGGCGGGCCGGCGGGACGCAGCCCCGGCCGTTCACGAGCCCACCGTCGTCTCCGCGGGCCGGCGCCACGGACGCGAGGGCCCCTTGCGGGGGGACCGTGTCGGCCGCAGGCCGTGGGCCAGGAAGAACTTCACCGCCGACCGCACGTGGACGCGGGCCATCTGGTTCGTGAGCAGGGCCCGGGGTCCCTTTCCGCGGCTCGCCCGCCCGTAGGTGTGGAAGGCCTCGGCACCCGGGACGACGGCGACCCGGCATCCGGCGTGCCACATGCGCAGGCACCAGTCGACGTCCTCGAAGTACATCCAGTACCGGGTGTCGGGCGGGCCCACCTCCTCCAGTGCCGCCCGGCGGACCATCATGGCGGCTCCGAGGACCCAGTCGGTCTCCACCGGGGCGGCCTCCGGATCGCCGATCGCCCGCTCGACGACTCGGGAAGGTTCGGTGAACTTCCGGAGCGCCGCCCGGCCCCAGGCCGTCCCTCCGACCATCGTGCGGCGGTGCAGGATCGTGGTCGGCCGGTGGAACCGGAAGGCCGAGTCCTGCAGGGCCCCGTCGTCGTAGCGCAGGATCGGTGCGACGAGCCCGAGCGACGGGTCCGCCTCCAACGCCGCGACCAGTTTCTCGACGGTGCCCTCGGCGATGCGCACGTCGGCGTTGATGACCAGCACGTACGGCGCGCTCGTCGCCTGGATGCCTGCGTTGACCGAGACGGCGTATCCCACGTCGTCGGCGAACCCGATGAAGTTCGTCCCGGGCAGGATCGCCCGCACGGCCTCCTCGGTGCCCGGCTGGACCTCGGAGTCGGCCACCACCACCTCGGTCCGGCCCGGATCCGCGACGTCGCGGATGGCGACCAGCGATGCCTCGAGCGCCGGGACGGACTTGTAGTGGGTGACGATGATGGCCACGTGGGCCGTCTCGCCTGCCGTCCTCTGACTCACGCTGCACCTCGCTAGACGGGTTCGGGTTCGAGTCGAACGTCTACCAGACCAACCGCTCCCCGGCACGGTCGGTCATCCCCGCGGGTTACGAGGCGTAGCCAGGGCTGACGTAGGAGAGCCCCGGAGTTCCGAGGAGGGGGCTCGGCGTCGCCGAACCGCCGTCGACCACCTCGTTCCAGGACCCCATCTGGGAACGCAGGACGTACTTGGGGAAGCCCTTGGACGGATTCCGCGCCACGGTCACGTTCTCCGTCGAGATGGGGAACCGGCCGGACTGCCACAGCAGGTAGGCGCTGGTCCTCCCGGAGTCCCGGAGCACGACGTTCCGGAAGTCGAACAGGGTGGGCGCCCGGTCGAGGAACTTCTTCGGGTCGAGGAAGAAGCCCTGGTAGGTGGTGGAACCCTCGAGGCGGTCGACCCGCAGGACGTCCGGGCCGGCCCAGGTCTGCAGGACGTCGGCGTGGTGTCCGGCGTAGGAGCCCCGGACGGTCCCCACCCCGATGTTCTGCAGCTGGACGGTGGCGCCGCGCCGCTGGTCCAGGTTGATCCCCTCGGTCGCGCGGTCACCGGAGAGGCGCAGCCCTTCGACGTGGACGGTGCCGGTCTGGTCCTTGAGGTAGAGGCCGCGGGCGGCACCCTTCGCCGTCTCCCGCGCCTCGATGTGACCGCCGATCAGGACGACGTCGCGCCCGCCGGTGATCGTCAGGCCGTTCACGGTTCGCAGGACCGTGTCGGGCATGTCGATGAGGTAGTCGCGGTCGTTGTCCAGGCGCAGAGTGCTCTTGCTGGCCGACACGCGAACGGTGATGGGGTTGTCGAGCCGCGGCGGTGCCCAGGTGAGCCGGCCGGTCTGGGTGGGACGTGAGTGGCCGGCCGGCACGACCGGCGCATCGGCGGAAGAAGGCTCCCCGCTCGCCAGCGCGGGGGAGGCGCCCGCGTTGCCGGTCGTCGCCTCGACGGCCGATCCGGCCGTCCCCGCCGGGGCGGGGGAGGAGGGAGCGGCCACGGCGCCCGGAGCCACCTGCGTCCCCGTCCCGCCGGGTTCCCCGGAGGTGCCGGCAGCCCCGGAGGTGCCGGCAGCCCCGGAGGTGCCGGCAGCCCCGGACGTGCCGGCAGCCCCGGACGTGCCGGCGGTGTCGGACGCGCCGGCAGGGGCGGCCGCCGGCGCGGCGGGTGCAGCGGGCTGCGAGGGGGTGCCGCCACCCGGAGCGCCGGGGGAGGCCGCGGGCGCCGGGACGACCGGGGCCACGGAGCCGGCGGGCGCCGGGGCGACGGCGGCCGCGGAGCCGGCGGGCGCCGGCGCAGGGACCGGCGCGGGGGCGGGCGCGGTGGGGTGGACGTTCGTCGAGGCGACGTCCGGGAGCGGGATCTCCGCGGCGTCCAGCCGGGCCGTCCGCTGGGGCTCGATCGTCGTCGGCGCGGCGAGCGCCGCCGCAACGGCGCACACGACCAGCACCGCGGTCATCACGGCGAGGGTGTACAGGCGCCGCACGGCATGCGGACGGGCGGTGGATCGGCTCATGGGTCTGCTCCGGCAGGCGAGGGGAAGTCACGTCCATCCAGATCACAATCTGTGATGGAACAGTCCCGTGCAGTGAAGCCTGTTATCGAACGGGTGACAAGACCGTTGCGGTGAGTTCCGCAACTCCGGTTCGGCCGACGGGGCCTGGACCTGCGAGGACCCGTGGCAGACTGCTGCACGTGGGCGGGACGGGTGTGAATGGAGTGGCGGAAGGTGAGCCGCTCATCTCGGTGCTGCTGCCTACCCACAACCGCCGGGAGTCGGTTCTCGCCTCGATCCGTGCGCTCCTCGCCGAGGATCTCGCCGCCTCCGAGGTCGTCGTCGTCGACGACGGCAGCTCCGACGGGACGTGGGAAGCGCTCCAGGCGCTGGCCGCGGAGGACGCCCGGGTGGTGCCCCTGCGCCAGGACAACGCGGGCAAACGGGCCGCCAACGCGGCGGCGGTCGCGCGGGCCCGCGCGCGCGTGCTCCTCTTCCTGGACGACGACGTGCTGCCCGGCCCTGGCCTGCTGGCCGGGCACGTGGCCGCCCACGAGGCGCGGGACGACCTGGTCGTGGTGGGGTACATGCCGACGGTCGTCCCCTCACCGGCGACCGGGGCGGCGTTCGCGACGATCCTCTACGCGCAGGAGTACGAGGGGCGCTGCGCCCGGTACGAGACGGATGCGTCGGACGTCCTGCAGCACCTGTGGATGGGCAACGTCTCCATGACCCGCGCCGGCTACGAGCGGGCGGGTCTGGGCTCGCTCGGCAGCTTCCGCTTCCGGCACGAGGACCGCGCCATCGGCCTGGCATGCGCGGACGCCGGCCTGACCGGGGTGTTCGACCGCCGTCTGGGAGCCACCCACCAGCACTCCCGGACGATCCGGCAGTTCGTCCGCGACTCCGTGGAGCAGGGCTCCGGACGCGCCGCTCTGGCGCTCGCCCATGAGTCCGTCACGGACGCCGAGCTCGACCAGGTGGCGGCCGGCCTGCCCCGGCCCCTGTCCGCGCTCCTGCGGGCCGCCCGGCGGGAACCGGTCCGGCGACCGCTGACGGCGGTGCTCGTCGGCGCCCTCCGGCTCGCCGTCCGGCTCCGGGACCCGCGCCCCGCGGTGGCCGTGGCGAGGGTGCTGCGCCGCTTCGAGCACCAGCACGGCATGCTCCTGGTGGCGGCGTCGTCCGGGGGTCGCTGACGGGGGAGCGGGTGCTGCCCTGTCCGGGTGAAGGGTCTGGTCGACCGGCGCTCCGCCGCCTAAGGTCGGCCCCGGCTGTCGGAGCCGTGCAACGCCGCAGGTAGTCCGTGCGCTCGGCTACCGTGTACGGGGCGGAGTGCGGCGCTCCGGTCGCTCGGCACGCCTGCAGGGCTGGCGGCAGCCCACTTACGCCGCCGAAGGAGGCCGGTCATCGCTACGAGATCCAACCACCACGTCCTGGGAACCGCGCTGCGCAGATTCGGTCTGGTGGCGCTGGTGATCGGGATCGGTTTCGCGGTCGTCGCCACGACGTGGCTGCAGACGGTCTCGACCTCGTCCTACACCGCGGAAGCGGCCCTGATCGTCCCCCTCGAGCCGCCGCTTCCCGACGACGCGGTCGTGACGGTGCCGGACCCGCGGCCCTCGAGCCCCTACGACGCCGAGCGCACCGCCAGGAACTACGCCGTCCTCCTCACCCAGGACCGGCAGTTCCTGGAGGCCCTCAGCGCGCAGACCGGGATCCCGGTGGACGAGCTGGTGGAGAACAGCGACGCGGTGAATCTCCCGAGCAGCGCGGTGGTCCGGGTGACCTACACCTCGTCCGACGAGCTCGAGGTCCGCTCCTACTTCGACGCGCTGGCCGACGTGCTCGTCGCACCGGTCAGCCCGAGCCCCAACCTGCCCGCCGGGACCCTGCTGCCGCTGCGGCTCCCCGAGACGATCGAGGAGCAGCCCGGCCTCTCGCCGGCTGCCCCGTACATCGGTGCCGCGGCCGGCCTCCTGCTGGGCCTCGCCACGGCGGTGCTGCTCGAGCGGCTGCTCACCCAGGTGCGGTCGGCCGCGGACATCCGGGCTCTGGTTCCGTGGCCGGTCCTCACCCTGCCCAGGAACGTCTCGCCCGAGCGCTACGAGACCATCGTGCTGCGCGTGCTGGAGAGCGCCCTGTCCGTCGGCGTGGTGGGCATCGTCACCGCGGGCGGAGGCTCGGCCGACGCCTCCGCGCGGTTCGCCGGCCACCTGCGGGAAGCCGAAGCGCGCCTGCGGCAGTCCGGCCGGCTGAACCCCCAGGACGCCCCGGTGTCCTGGCAGCCGCTGGGGCGGATCCCGGACGACGGCAGCAGCGAGCGTGCCCTGCAGGACGCCGACGCGGTCGTCCTCGCGCTGCCGCGGCGCCCGCTGCTGCGGCCGGTGACTCTCGCGATCCAGCGGCTGGAGACGCTCGCCGTCGGTCCGGCCCTCGTCGTCCTGGGCGTGGCCGAGGGGCGCCGCCTCCGGTCGCTCTCGTCGCAGGCGGGGCAGGAAGAGCCGCCGCCGGTCGTCGCGGATGCCGAGGAGCGCGAGACCCAGGCGCAGCTGAGGTGACGACCGCCCCCGGGGCCGAGCGCACTGCGAATCCGGCCGAGCTCCGGGGCGAGAGCCGGCTTCCCGCGCCGGTGATCACCGCCGCCGTGCTGCTGGGCCTCGCGGCCCTCGCGTTCATCGTGGGAGCGTCCGCGGCCACCAAGCCGTTCGCTCCCCTCGCGCTGACCGGCGGTCTGCTGCTCGGGGTGGCCATCTGGTGGCGGCCGTTGGTGGGTGTCGTCGTCGTCGCCGCGATCTCTCCGGCTTTGGCGGGTCTGTCGCGGGGCATCGGCCTGCCAGGGCTGAAGCTGTCCGAACTGCTGGTGATCGTGGCGGCGGCCGCGCTCTTCATCCGCCGGCCGCCACGGTGGCGCCGGACGACCGGGGTCGACTACGCGCTCGCCGCCTTCGCGATCACCTCGGTGGGGTTCGGCCTCTACCACATCACCGTGGGCAACATCCCCCTCCTCGAGGGGAGGAACCTGGGTGACGCCTTCCTCGTCACCGTGCAGCCGACGTTCCTGTTCCTCGCCTGGTGGGCGGCATCCCGCGGTGTGCAGCAGCGGTCCGACGTGTTCGCGGTGTTGCGCTGGGTCCTCTACGTGAGCCTGGTGCCCGCCGTCCTCGGCATCATGCAGTACTTCGACATCCCCGGGATCCGCGACTTCCTCATCGTCCTCACCGGCAACGCCGGGCTGGTGGGCGAATCGGCCGGCGCAGGGGCCGCGGTACCCGAGAGCTTCCGGGTCACCGGCCCCTTCCCGATCTGGCACTCGTTCGGCGGCTACCTGCTGCTCCCCATGGTGACCGCCACGGTGATGCTCCTGCGCGGCGACCGCACCGCTCTCCCGACCAGCCATCTGCTCGTCGTCCTGCTGATCGACGCGGCGGCGCTCGTCCTCGCGGTGACGGTGACCCTCCTGCTGTGGCTGCCGATCGCCGTCATCGTCGCCGCGCTGTTCGCGCGCCGGCTGATCTCCGCGGTCGTCGTCCTCGCCGTCCTGGCGACGATGGCGCTGCTCCTCTTCCCCGAGGCGATCGCCGACCGTGCCGAGCAGCAGACCTCGGAGTCCGCGGTGACGGCAGGGCTGGGAGGGCCGGACATCGGCTTCCTGCAGACCCTGCAGTACCGCTTCCTGGTCTGGGAGCGCGACTACCTCCCCGTGGTCGCCAGTGCGGCTCCGGTGGGCCTGGGTACCGAACGGGTCCCGGGTGCCCTCTTCGACGCCACGGAGAACCAGAACCTGTCCTACCTCCTGCGCGGCGGGATCGGACTGGTCGTCGCAGCGTGGGTGGCGATGGGGGCGATCGCCGTGCGCGCCCTGCGCCACGGGCTCGCGCGGACGAACGTCGCCCGGTCAGGAGCCCTCGCGATCGTCGGGGTCATGTCCTTCCTGCCCGCGGCGGCCCAGGTCTGGCCCTACGTGAGCAACGCCGGCCTGTCCTACGCGCTGGTGCCGATCGCCGGCGCCGTGCTGGCGATCGAGCCACGACGTGCCCGTACCGACCGGTGGGGGGACGCCGAGCCCGATGTGGACGCGTCCCTCGTCCGACCCGGGGTTCCCGCCGCGCAGGCCTGACCCGGCCCGCGTCCGGGGCAGGTCACCCGGCCGGACGGGCGGACCGGCCTTCATTCGCGTCGCCTCCGACGCCGCGCCGCGGCCCCCGGGCGATCGCCTGACGGAGCGCCGCGAGCTGCGACTGCCAGCGGGCCTGCTGGGTGGCGTGGGCGCGGTCGAGCGGTTCGGGGTCGCCCGCCGTCGACAGCGCCCGGCGCAGCGCGTCGGCGACCGCGTCAGCGGTGTTGCTGGTGTGCACGGCGGCGGGGAAGACCTCCCGGAGCACCGGGGTGTCCGACACCACCAGGGCGCGGCGGGCGTAGACCGCTTCGTAGCCGGCGCGCACGACCGACGTCGGCTCCGTGGTCAGGACGAGGAGCACGTCCGCCTCCTCGACCGCCCGGCGGTAGTCCGCGGGACCGAGGAACCCGGTCAGGACGACGTTGGACGGGAGGGACGCCTGCAGGGGCGCCGGGCAGCGTGCAGGGTCCCCGGTGACGTGCACCTCCACGTCGGGGAGCCGGCGGGCGGCGTCCATCACCACGTCGACCGGTTCATCGGATCCGAAGACGCCGACGAAGAGGACCCGCGGGCGCCGCCCGCCGGGATCCGGCCGGCTCGAGACGGTCCACGCCGGCGGGGCCTCGTGGACGACGATGCCGCGGGCGCCCCAGCCCTCGACCACCCGCACCCAGTGCTCGGTGGTCACCATGACGGCGGCGGCGCGGCGTGCCATCGCGCGGTGCACCGGGAGCAGGCGCTGCGACATCGCGTGGTCCTTGGCCCCGAATGACGTCGGGTGGCTGTCGAGCACGACCGGACGCCCGGTGAGCTGGCCGTACACCGTGCTGATCAGGCCCGGCACGACCGGCGGGTTGGTGACGAGGACGGCTCGGGGGCGCCGGACCACCAGGTGCGCCGCGGTCGCCAGCGCGGAGAGGGCGTAGCGCCCGAGGTTGCGGGCCACGCCGGAGGTGAGGCCGGGGTAGTAGACGTGGACGGCCTCGCCACCGAGCGCGGCGGCCATCTCCTCGGCGCGACCGGCGTGCCGCTGCCACGTCACGACGGAGACCGCCGGCCTCCGATCACCCGCGCGGTTGCGCATCGTCCGTCCTCTCGTCGAGGGGGTGCTGCCCCGTCTCCGGCAGGGAGCGCTCCTCCTGCCGGTGCAGTTCCCGCACGACCCCGGAGGGCTCCACCACCAGGCGGCGGGCGGCGAGCGCCAGGAGGGGGCCGTCGACGACGAGGTCGTCGGTGATCGCGCAGTCCAGGGGCGAGCCGAGGACAGCCTGAAGGCGCTCGGCCTTCGCCGCGTGGACGTTCTCGACGTACCCACGGCCGTCGACGAACTCGCTGCCCTGGACCGTCGTGAAGCCCGACAGCTCGCCGAAGAGATCGGCGTACAGCGCCGGGGCGGACGTCGCCAGGACCGTGGGCCCGCGCCACTCCGCCACGAGGCGGGCCACCTCCGGGTTCAGATCCGCGGCGTGGACACGGGACACCCAGGCGTCGATGTCGGCCGGGTGCAACCGCTCACCGACCCGGTGCACGGTCGCCTTCAGCCGCTCGTGCGGTCCGCGGAAGACCTTGCGCGCGACCAAGGCCGACACCAGCCGGGCCGCGGACACGAGCCGCCCCCGGACCACCGACCGGCGCAGGGCCATCCGGACGAAGGAGGGGAAGGTGTTCGACCGCAGCAGCGTGCCGTCCAGGTCGACGGCGAGGACGGGCCGCTCAAGCCGGTGGGGTGGCATCCAGGCTCCAGGGCATGCGGAGGAGGGTCCGGTCGAACAGGCAGTGGTCGGCTCGGACCGGAGGATTGCTCCAGGTCGAGGCGAGGACCGCGGTGCGGACCTCGGCGTCGGGCGCGGTCGCCCGGACTGCGCGGGTGACGCCCGACAGGGTGCGACCGGAGTCGATGGTGTCGTCCACGACGAGGATGCGGCGGGCAGGCGCTGCGGCAGCGCGCAGTTCGTCGGCCTGAGCCGCCGTGAAGTCGACGACGGCGTCCTCGGCCGGCGTGCGACGCAGTCCGTGCTCCCGGAACTCGACCTCCACCCAGCGCAGGATGTCGGCGATCCCCCGGGGGAGCCGGGCCACCAGCGCACCGAGGCGGACCTTCTCCTTCACCCGTGTCGCCGGTCTCTGTGCTCTGACCGCGACGTAGGCCGGGTGACCCAGGCGTGCGAGCATCGCCTCGGCGACGTACGCACCACCGGTCTGGACGCCGACGACGAGATCTGGTCGGAAGGGGTGGACCTCGCCCGCTAGTGCCTCGCACAACCGGCGGAAGTCGTCGGCGTACACGTCGCGGCGGTCTGGGCGTCGCGGCATACCCGGAGAGTAACCATCCCGTCCGAAGGGTGCAGTGATCAAAGTCATGGCCGGAAGACGCGTCCACCTGATCGCGAGTCTCGGCGGTCACCTGGAACTGCTGCATGCGCTCGCCCCCGCGCTGGCCGACCACGACCGGACGTGGACGACCAGCGAGGGCTCGCGGGCCGAGGAACTCCGCCGTTCGGGTGAAACCGTGCGGACGCTGCCTCGCCTGGACCGCGGCAGCGTGCGCATCGCGTCGTTCCTCGCCGGCATCCGGTTGGCGGTGCGCGAGCGGCCGGAACTGGTCATCAGCTCCGGGGCGGGGCTGACCGTGCCCTTCGCCATCACCGCCCGGCTGCTCGGCGCCCGGCTGATCTTCGTCGAGACGATGGCCCGCGTGACGAGCGGCAGCCTGAGCGGGCGCATCCTCTCCCGGCTCGGGGCCGACATGGTCGTGCAGTGGCCCGAGCTGCGACAGGTCTACCCCCGTGCCGCGGTCTGCCGGCCCACGCTGCTCGAGTCCGTCGGTGAGTCACCGGCACCCGACGGGCGGGGGACCTTCGTCACGGTGGGCTCCCACGACGTCCCCTTCGACCGCCTCCTGGAATGGGTGGACGACGCAGCCGACAGGGGCTTGCTGCCGGAGCCCATCACCGTTCAGCAGGGCGTCTCGACCCGGGTCCCGCGACACGGTCGCGCGACGCCGTTCGTCAGCCCGGGTGAGTTCGTCGCCGCGGTACGGGACGCTCGCGTCGTCGTCACCCATGCCGGCGCCGGAGCCATCGCCACGGCGCTGCGGGCCGGGCGGACGCCGTTGGTCATGGCGCGGGAGGCGGCCCGTGGCGAGCACGTCGACGACCACCAGAAGCAGCTGGTGACCAGGCTGGACCAGATGGGCCTCGTGGTGCTCGTCGACGGGCCGCTCACCCCGGAACAGCGCGACCGCGCGTGCCGGCCGGCGACGCTCGATCCGGCGTCCTCCGACGCCTGGCCCAGCGTGACCGAGGTGCTGGCCGACCTGTTGCGGTGACCGCGTCCAGAGCGCCGGTCAGCGGTCCACTCCGTCGTGGAGAAGCCGCCTGCGCGGTCGTGTCGACTCACGGACGGGTCAAACGTCCGGATGCTGAGTGAGATCTCACAACGATGCGTGACGACGACGCACCGCATCCCTGCGCGGACTCTGTGTCCGGGCACGCCCGACGCGCAGGCGCTCCCGTGGGCAGGCAGGTAGTCCGTCGTCACGGCCCGTCATGCAGCGTGGGCAACGCCTCACCAGCGCGTTCCCGACCGGGTGGCAGTTCCCGCCCACCCCGACGACCGTAGGGATCGATCGCACTGGCGCGGTCCGTCGCGGGACAACCGCGGCGCCGCCGGCTGGTACGTCACCTACCTGGATCGATCTCGCAACGCTGCGGCGGGCGGTGACTCGTGCCCGCCCCTGCTCCGAGTGAGGACGTCCATGCCCCCGCTGCTCCGTCGGCGTGCCCGGGAGAGTTCCCGGCGACCGGACCGAGCGTTCGTCGTCACGGGCAACGCCGTCGCCGACCCCGGCGGGCCGGCGGCCGCACCAGTTCCGGAGCCCCGGCCGGGCAGGTCCGGCGTGGACACGACGGTCATCGTCCCCACGTACAACGAAGGCGCGAACGCCGCCGCCCTGGTCGGCCGCCTCGCCGCCGCGCTGCACGGGCGGAGCGCCGAGATCCTGTTCGTCGACGACAGCACCGACGACACCCCCGAGGAGATCGCGCGCGTCGCCGCGCACGCCGGCCTGCCGGTGCGGCTGATCCACCGGGGCGCCGGGGAGCGGGTCGGCGGCCTGTCCGGTGCGGTCACCGCGGGGATCTCCGCCTCTCGCGGTGACTTCGTCGTCGTCATGGACGGCGACCTGCAGCACCCGCCGGAGATGGTGCCCGAGCTCCGCGACGCCGCCGAGGGGGTGGACCTCGCCGTCGCGTCCCGCTACCGAGGGGGTGGGGACGCCTCCGGACTGAGCAACGTCTACCGCCGCGTGATCTCCAGCGGGAGCACGGCCGTCGCCCGGGCGTGCTTCCCGCGCCGGGTCGGCCGGGTGTGCACCGACCCGATGACCGGCTTCTTCTGCCTCCGCCGCGCGGCGGTCGACCCGTCGGCGCTCCGCCCGCGCGGCTTCAAGATCCTGCTCGAGATCCTCGCCCGGCACGACCTGCGGGTGCGGGAACTCCCGTTCACCTTCGGCGAGCGTGCGGCAGGGGAGAGCAAGGCGTCCTGGCGCAACGGGTTCCGCTTCCTCCGTCAGGTGCTGAGCCTGCGGCTGGGCCGGGTGAGCCGGTTCGCGGTGGTCGGGGCCCTCGGCACGGTCGTCAACCTCGCCGTCATGGCCCTGCTGATCAGCGGGCCGCTGCCGGTGAACTACGTCGTGGCGGCCGTCATCGCCGCCGAGGTCTCGATCCTGCACAACTTCCTGCTGCAGGAGCGGTTCGTCTTCCGCGACATGAGCGCCGGCGCCCACGGCCGTGCGCGCCGGCTGGCCCAGCACCTGGTGTTCAACAACGCCGAGGCCCTGGTCCGGCTGCCCTTCCTCGTCCTCCTGGTGGAGATCGTGCACCTCTGGCCGATCCTGGCCCAGGCGCTGACCCTCGCCCTCGCCTTCCTCATCCGGTTCCGCTTCATGTCGCGCGTGGTGTACCGCCCGCGTCGGCAGCAGCCCGCCCCGGCACCCCTCCGAGAGACCGTGGAGGTCTGACCATGGCGATCCTCTCCGGGCTTCTCGTCCTCGTCGCGCTCACCCTGCTCGTCATCTCCGGCACCACGCTGTGGTGGCAGATGCACGCCTGGATGTCCCCGGGCTCCTTCGAGTCCGTCGGCTTCCGGGTGCCCGGGAAGGCGAAGTACTCCTTCAGCCTGATCGTGCCCTGCCGCGAGGAGAGCGAGGAGGTGATGACGTCGACCGTCGAGCGGCTGCTGGCGCAGGACCACCCCGACTTCGAGATCATCTTCTCGGTCGGGCACGACGACGCGAAGCCGATGAGCAACGGCCTGAACACTGTCCAGATCGCCGAGAAGCTGGCCCGGCGGTGGCCGACCCGCGTCCGCGTCTCGATCAACTACGACACGGTCAAGAACAAGCCGCGGCAGCTGAACACCTCGCTGCTGGACTGCACCAAGGACGTCGTCGGCATCATCGACGCGGAGTCGCTCACCCAGCCGGGCCTGCTCCGGCACGTCGACGCGACCTTCCTGGAGACCGACGCGGACGTCGTCCAGGGTGCGGTCCACCTCATGAACTACCGCGATTCCTGGTTCAGCCTCCGCAACTGCATGGAGTACCGGATCTGGTTCCGCTCCCGGCTGCACGGCCACGCGCTCTCCGGCTTCATCCCGCTGGGCGGCAACACCGTCTTCGTGAAGCGGGAGCTGATCGAGCAGGTCGGCGGCTGGGACGGCGACTGCCTCGCGGAGGACTGCGAGATCGGCGTCCGGCTCTCCTGCCTGGGCAAGAAGATCGTCGTCGGCTACGACCCCGCGCTGGCCACCCAGGAGGAGACGCCGGAGCGCATCCCGCAGCTGATCAAGCAGCGGACCCGCTGGGCACTGGGCTTCATGCAGGTGCTGGCCAAGGGCGAGTGGAAGAAGCTCCCGACGCGCTCGCAGCGGTTCCACGCCTGGTGGACGCTCGTCCAGCAGCACGCGGTGGCCTTCTCCGGCGTCGTCCTGCCGCTGGCCATCCTCACCGGGTTCATCGCCAGCGTGCCGCCGCTGGTCGTGCTGATCACCCTCCTGCCGCTCGCGCCGACGATCACCATGCTGGGCTTCGAGATGCTGATCCTGCGCGAGTGGAGCCAGGAGATGGGGCTCGACGCCCGGTTCCGCGACTACGTCCGCCTCGTCGTCTCGCTGCCCTTCTACCAGCTGCTGCTGGCCGTCGCGGTCCTCCGGGCGATCTGGAAGTACGTCACCGGCGACTTCGCCTGGGAGAAGACCGCCCACGCGGGTTCGCACATCACCCCGCAGCTGTCCGTCGTCCGGAACGAGGAGCACGCCGCGTGACCACCGTCCTCGAACGCACCGACGTCGTCGAGCCCGACCGGGTGTCGGCACCGCGCCGCCCGCGCGGCGCGCTGGGTCGCCGCTCCGAACGCCTGATGCTCGGCGTCGGGCTCCTGGTCGTGGGGGTGGCGCACTCGCTCAACCTGGCCGGCTGGCCCCGGTACTGGGACGACGAGGGCACGTACTACTCCCAGGCCTGGTCGGTCGGGAACCTCGGCGCCCTGTCGCCTTACACCTACTGGTACGACCACCCGCCGGCCGGCTGGCTGCAGATGGCGCTGTTCACCTGGCTGCCCGACGCGATACTGGACGGCGCCAACTCCTCGGTGCTCGCCGGCCGGGTCGTCATGGTCGGCTACACGCTGGCGTCGGCGCTGCTCACCTACCTGCTGGCCAGGCGCGTCGGCATGGCCCGCGGCTGGGCGCTGGCCGCGATGCTCCTCTGGGCGGTCAACCCGCTGGTCATCTACGAGGGCCGCCAGGTGTTCCTGGACAACGTCGCCCTGCCGTGGCTGATCGGCGCCTTCCTGCTGGTCCTGAGCAGGAACCGGCACCTGGGCCACTACATGGCCGCCGGGCTCTGCTTCGGCGTCGCGGTGCTGAGCAAGGAGACCACCCTGGTCTTCCTTCCTGCCCTGCTCGTGGCGCTCTGGCAGTCGGCGTACCGCCCGACGCGGCCGTTCGCGGTCATGGGGTTCTCCGCCATCGCGGTGATCTCCGGCTCGATGTACCTGCTGTTCGCGCTGATCCGCAGCGAGCTCTTCCCGGGCCCGGACCACGTCTCGGTCTGGGACGCGCTGGTCTTCCAGCTCGCAGGCCGGGAAGGCTCCGGCTGGCTGCTTGACCCGAACGGCCCGAGCGACGGCGCCTACGACTCCTTCACCGGCTGGCTCCAACTGGACAGCGGGGTGCTGGTGGTCGGCGGCGTCGCGGCGTCGGTGGCCGCGCTCTTCGTCCGCCGGCTCCGGCCGCTGGCGATCGGCGTCCTGGTCGCCGCGCTGGTGGCGCTGCGCCCGGCGGGCTACCTCCCGCAGATGTACGTCGTCGCGGTGCTGCCGTTCGCCGCACTGGTCCTCGTCGGGCTGCTCGACGTCTCCTGGAAGTCGCTCATGCGGGCACGGGCGCTGCCGGTGCGTGCGGTCTCCGGCGCAGCCCTGCTGCTCGTCCTGGCGACGGCCGCGGTGCCGCTCGCGGACTGGCGGTACAACTACGCGGCAGCCTGGACGGCGGACACCAACGACGTCCGCGCCGAGGCGATGGAGTTCGCCGAGAACACCCTGCCCCGCGAGTCGACGGTCGTGACGGACAACGCGTTCTGGAACGACCTCGTGGACGCCGGCTGGGACGCCGAGGACGTCGTGTGGTTCTACAAGGTGGACTCCGACGGCGCCGTCACCGATCAGCTGGGCGGCGACTACACCGGCATCGACTACCTCGTGTGGTCGGCCGCCGCCGCCAAGAACGCCGGCCCGATCGTGCTCGACGCCTACGAGC
Organism: Blastococcus sp. HT6-4; assembly: GCF_039679125.1. Classification (NCBI taxonomy): domain Bacteria; kingdom Bacillati; phylum Actinomycetota; class Actinomycetes; order Geodermatophilales; family Geodermatophilaceae; genus Blastococcus; species Blastococcus montanus. Next base: position 373,091 of record NZ_CP155551.1, read on the forward strand.
ACAGCGAACTGCTCTGGAGCTCCGGCACGGGCGAGGCCGAGGTGGAGGTCCGCCGCATCCGCTCGCTCGCCGAGCAGGCGGAGATCGAGGCGGCGGAGGCCGAGGCCGAGCGGCAGCGGCTCGAGGCGTTCCTGGCCGCCCCCAGCGCCGAGTACCCCGACCTGACCAACGGGCAGATCGAGGGCATCCTCGTCGACCGCGCCACCATGTCGGTGCCGGAGATGGCCCGCAAGTACGTCACCACCGAGGAGACGATCACCGCCATCCTCGCGGCGGAGGACTGACGGGGATCATTCCTCCAGCGGGGGGCAGCCGCCGAGCGCGTCGTCGGTCAGCATCAACCGGCCCAGCGCGTTCCAGGCGGCGCCGTAGTAGGTGTCGGTGTCCTCGTCGATCCGCGCGGCGTCGGCCAGCTCGCGGCGGGCGCGGTCGTCGTCGCCCACTGCTGTGGCCACCGCGGCCTGGGCGATCGCCGCGACCACCGAGTCGTAGTCGACGATCGGCTGCCCGGCCAGGTCCAGGCGGGCGGCGTCCCCGGCCTGGCGCAGGGGAGCGGCCAGTTCGGCGGCCAGGGCGCGGTCCTCCGGTCGGCAGGACTCGGCGAAGCGCACGGGCAGGCGCGCGGCGTCGTAGCCGTACCGGACCTCGTCCACGCCCCCCAGGATCCCGGCGGTCGGCTGCACCGTGCCGTCCTGGGCGACCTGCGCCCAGTCGGGTGGCAGGGCGCCGTCCTCCAGCAGGGAGGCGGTCACCACCCGGGAGCCGGCGTCCAGCTCGGCCCACCGTGGATCGCCGGACGCCTCGGCGAGGACGGCGGTGGCCGCGGGCGAGGCGTAGCTGGGGTTGTAGGCGTACGGCGCCGCGGTCGCCCAGTCGCCGGCCACCAGCACGCGGCCGGCTGCGGTCTGCACCGTCTCCAGGTCGAGGACGACCCGGCCGAGCTCCACACCTTCGGCGGTGAGCCGGGGGTCGTCGAACGCCTCGCCCGCGACCACCAGGGCGCGGGCTGCGTCCAGGTCGGCGTCCGACGCGGCGGACCGATCGGCGACGGCGCCGTCCGCCCAGCGCCAGCTCAGCAACCCGTCGGGGCGGCGGAGGTTGTCCTCGGTCCACGACCAGACCGCGCGGAAGGTCTCCTGTTCGCCCATCGCCGCGGCGACGAGCATGGCGTAGGCCTGCCCCTCGCTGACGGTGTCGCCGCCCTCGTCGTAGCGGACGACGCGCCCCTCCTCGGTGACGTAGTCGTCGAGGAAGGCCCGGCCGGCGTCCTCCGCGGTCAGCGCGGCCGGAGCGGCCGGCGCGCTCGTCCCGACGGCCGTCCCCTGGTCCGGGTCGGACGGGCTGCAGGCTGCGAGCGGGACCAGCGAGAGGAGGACGGCGGCGGACACACCCCGTGTCGTCCGGATCACAGATGGGCCTCGCTTCCGCGCCGTGCTCGGGGTGCGGCACCCGGTCCAGGTGCGCCGCCGCCGGGGCGGAGGCAGCCGAGGGCGCTGTACGACGATTGTCCTACGTCTCCGGCCGGTCGAGGGTCACCGGCGAGCACGCGCCCTCCCGGCGGTGGACGGCCGACGACCGAGAGTGAGTGCCGGAACGACCCGGGGCGACATCGCCCGGCGCGTCGCACGGGTGGCCGACCGATCCGGTGGCCCGGCGGCGTGACCGAGGTCTCCGGTCGCGCGCCCGGGCGCGTCCGACGAGGGCGCCCGAAGCCGTCGACAGCGACGATCTCGTCTCAACTCCGGTGACAGAGCGCATTCTGTCAGTTACGTTCAGCCCATGTCCCCACGTTCGGTAGTCGTCCCGTCACGCCAACGGGTGGACCGGGCCGATGACCGGCCACTCCGTCGGGGAACGTACCGGCGTCACCGGATGGCCTCCGTGCTGGTGGCGATGATCGCGCCCGCCTTGGCGGCCTGCGCGCCGGTCGACCCCGCTCCTCCGGCTGCTGTGCCCGCCGAGGACGTGGTAGCCCGGGAGGCGCCCGCGGCCGCCCCGCTCGATGCCGCGCAGCTCGAGGCGGCCCCGCCCCCGCCGGTCGCCGTCACGGACGCGCCCGTCCCGGCGCCGGAGGCTCCGGTGGCCGCCCCCGCCGCGGTCGAGTCGCCGGGCCCGATGGCGCTCGCCGGAACGGTGGCTGCCGCTGACCGAGCCGGCCCGCTGACCGGCGACACCCTGTACGGCCCCAACTCCGGCGCGGCCGAGGCCGCCGCGCGGCTGCGGACGAGCAGCCCGACCGACGCGGCCCTGCTGGGGCGCATGGCCGACGTGCCCACGGCCACCTGGCTCGGCTCCTGGAACCGGGACGTCAGGACGGACGTCCGCACCCGGGTCGCCGAGGCGCACGCGGCGGGCGGCGTGCCGGTCTTCGTGGCGTACAACGTGCCGAACCTCGACTGCGGAGGCCACTCGGCGTCCGGAGGCGCCGGGTCCGTGGCGGGGTACGAGGCCTGGATCCGGGAGGTCGCCGCGGGGATCGGAACCGCGGAGGCCGTGGTGGTCGTGGAACCGGACACCCTGGCCCTGCTGTGCGGGAACGCCGACGAGCGCACCCGGATGCTCCGGTCGGCGGTCGGCGTGCTGGAGGCCAACCCGGCCACGCACACCTATCTCGATGCCGGGCACTCGAACTGGGTGGACGCCCGGGCGATGGCCCAGCGGCTGCAGGCGGCCGGGGTCGCGGAGGCGGACGGCTTCGCGCTGAACGTCTCCAACTTCGAGACCACGGCGGACAACGTGCGGTACGGCAGCGAGCTGTCGGCCCTGCTGGGCGGAGCTCGCTTCGTCGTCGACACCGGTCGCAACGGCAACGGGCCCGGGAACGACTGGTGCAACCCGTCCGGCCGCGCGCTGGGGGAGCCGACGACCACCCAGACCGGCCACGGGTTGGTCGACGCGTTCATCTGGATCAAGACGCCGGGTGAGTCCGACGGCGCGTGCAACGGCGGCCCGGCGGCGGGGCAGTTCTGGACCGACTACGCGCTGGGGCTGGCTCGCGGGTGACCGCCGCAGATGAGCGCGGGAGGCGTAGCGGCAGGCCTCCTCCCCGCTAGCCGCGGGTCCACTCCATCAGGTCCTCGGCGCTGCGGGTGTTGATCACCCGTCCGGGGTCGACGCCGCACTCGATCGCCCGTTCGCAGCCGTTGTACTGCCAGTCCAGCTGGCCGGGGGCGTGGGCGTCGGTGTCGATGGCGAACTCGCACCCGAGCTCGACGGCGAGCGAGAGCAGTCGCCGGGGCGGGTCCAGCCGCTCCGGCCGGGAGTTGATCTCCACCGCGGTGCCGAACTCGACGCAGGCGCTGAACACCGCCTCGGCGTCGAACTGGCTCTCCGGACGCGGCCGCTGGGTCCCGTTCCGCTGCCTGCGGCCGATCACCAGCCGGCCGGTGCAGTGGCCGAGCACGTCGGTGTGCGGATCGGCGACGGCGGTGAGCATCCGCGCCGTCATGGCCGCGCGGTCGGCCCGCAGGTCGGAGTGGACGCTGGCGACGACGACGTCGAGCCGGCCGAGCAGCTCGTCGGTCTGGTCGAGGCTGCCGTCGAGGTTGATGTCGACCTCGATGCCGGTGAGGATCCGGAACGGGGTCAGCTCCTCGTTCAGCGCGGCGACGACGTCGAGCTGCTGCTCCAGCCGCTCGGGCGTCAGCCCGTTGGCGACCGTCAGCCGGGGGGAGTGGTCGGTCAGCGCCAGGTACTCGTGGCCCAGCGCGATCGCCGCCTCGGCCATCTCGCGGATCGGGCTGCCGCCGTCGGACCAGTCGGAGTGGGCGTGCAGGTCACCGCGCAGCGCGGCGCGGAACGCGGCGACGTCGTCGGCCGCCGGGAGCTGCTCGGCGTAGCTCTGCTCCAGCGTCGTCAGGTACTCGGGCACCTCGCCCCGGTGCGCCTGCACGATGGCCGCCGCCGTCTTCGGGCCGATGCCGGGGAGGTCGGTGAGCGTGTTGGTGCGGATCCGGTGGGCGAGGTCGGCCTCGTCGAGGCCGTCGACCACCGCCGCGGCGGTGCGGTAGGCACCGACGCGGTAGCTCGCCTCGCGGGCGCGCTCCAGGAGGAAGGCGATCCTCCGGAGCGCGGCCGCGGGCGGGAGCGGTGCGCTCAGCGCTTCGCCGCCTTCAGGGCTCCCGTGCCCTTCAGTGCTCCCTTGCCGGCCTTCTTCCCGGCCCGGCGGGTGGCACGCTTCTGCGCCTTCGTCGCCCGCTTCGAGGCCTTCGCGTAGTTCTTCTCGGTGACGTCGGAGGCCCGCTTCGCGGCCCGCTTGGCGCGGTACCCCACCGACGGCTTGCCCTCGGTGTCGACGGCGGCCAGCAGCAGCCCACCGAGCAGGCCGGTGTTCTTCAGGAAGTTCGAGAGCTGACCGAAGCGCTCGGTCGGGTCGTCGTGCTCCCAGAAGCGGTGGCCGGCCAGCGTCGTCGGCACGACGGACGCCGACAGCAGCAGGGCGGTGAGCCGGGGGAACTTGTTCAGCGCGAACAGCGATCCGGCGGCGACCTTGACAGCGGCGTCGACCTGCACCCACTGCTCGACGTCCCGGGGCAGCTCGACGGGGAGCTGCTTGTCGGCGGTGTCGGCGATCTTCTCCACGACGGGGCGTGCGCCCGCCACCCGCGACTGCGGCTGGCGCAGCGTGCTGATCCCGCCGTAGATGAACGGCGCGGCGAGCAGGGGCCGGGCGATCCGGCGAACGAGCATGATGACCTCTTTCCTCGATGCCACTGGGCAGTCGCGTCGTGCACTGCCCGGAAGATCGATCCCGCAATCCCCGAAACCGCAGACCAGGTGCGTCGCGGCTACTCGGGGCGGCGGTTCCGGGCGGGGATCGCGCCGGTGCCGGCGACCTCCGCCGCGATGTCGGCCAGCTTCCGGTTCAGCTCCTGCGAGGCCCGGGCGAGGACGCCGAACGCCTGGTCGGCGGTGATCCTGTGGCGCTCCATCAGGATGCCCTTGGCCTGCCCGATGACGTCGCGGGTGGTCATGCCGCGCCGGAGGTTCTGCTCGTGCTCGGCGCCGGCCAGGGCGACGGCCGCGTGGCCGGCGAACATCCGCCCAATCTCCTGGCACTCCTCGTCGAACGCCCCGGGGGCACCGGAGTACAGGTTCATGGCGCCGAGCGTGTCGCCCTCGACGAACAGCTGGAAGCACATCATGCTGCCCGCTCCCCGGGCCGAGGCCTCCCGGGCGAACTCCGGCCATCGCCCGTCCACGCCGACGTCGTCGACCCGGACGACCTCCTCCTCCCACACCGCGGACAGGCACGGGCCCTGCCCGACCTGCTCCTGGAGCAGGTCGGTCTCCCGGGCCAGGTCGCTCGACGACGCGCGGTGCTGGATCTTCGCCCGGCCGGTGACGTAGCTGATGCTGCAGGCCTGCACGTTCGGCACGGTGCTGACCGCGGCGGCCGTGATGGCCCGCAGGGTCGCCTCCACGTCGCCGTGTTCCTGCTGGAGCGTCCGGGCCACGCGGGTCATCACCTCGCCGAGGTGGTGCAGGGGATCGACTCTCTCCGCTGCCTCTGCCATGGAGGAACCCTAGTGGCGGATCGCCGCCTGTCCGCGTGTCCCCCCCGGGGTGGCCGGGTAGGGGCGTGCGGTGACCTCCTCGGACCTGCCGTCCCTCCTCGGCCGCGGCATCCTCGCCGGCGTCGCCGGCACCGTCGTGATGACCGCCTTCCAGAAGCTCGTCGAGATGCCGCTGACGGGGCGGTCGGACAGCTACGCGCCCGCCGAGCTGGCCGAGCGGTTCCTCCCGGTGCGCCCGTCGACGCGGGAGGTCCGCGCCGCCCTGAACTACGCCGCCCACCTGTCCCTCGGTGGCCTGTGGGGCACCGCCTACGGGGTCGCCGCCAGGTGCGGGCTCCGGGGGCAGCGGGCCGTCAACGCCGTCTTCGCCGTGGTCTACCCCGCCGACGTCGCGATGAGCACCGCGCTCGGCGTGTACTCCCCGAGCATCTGGACGGTGGGGGAGTGGGCGGTCGACGTCGTCGACAAGTACCTGCAGGCGCAGGCCACCGGGCTGGTCTTCGACCGGTTCCTCGACCCGGCCTGACCGCCGTGGCCGGTCAGGCCGTCCCGGTCGGTCGCGCCGGCCAGCAGCGCCGGCCGGCCGCCGCGACCGCGCCGCCCACGGCGAAGCCGGCGAGGACATCGCCGGGGTAGTGCACGCCCACGTGCACCCGGGAGTAGCCGACGCCGAGCGCCACCGGTGCCAGCGCGGCCGCGGCCAGCGGGCTCTCCAGCGCCAGGCCCGTGACGAACGCCGCTGCGGAGCCGGCGTGCCCGCTCGGGAAGGACAGGCTGCCCGGCTCGCGTCGCAGCCGGCGCTCGGTGCGCAGGTTCGCCAGGTCCGGGCGCACCCGGCCGAACAGCCGCTTGAGGACGGCGTTGACCAGCCCGCTGGACACCGCCATCGAGCCCACGCCACGCACCGCCCCCCGGCGCAGCCGCCCACGCCGGCTGCCCAGCAGGAGAGCGATCACCAGCCAGAGGACGCCGTGGTCGGCGAGCGTGGACAGCCGGCGCAGCCAGCGGTCGGCCGGCGTGCGCGGCAGTGCGCCCACGTAGGAGTGCAGGCGTGCATCGAGGTCGCGGGCGAGGCGCACTACGACTTCTGGCGGGCCCGGTAGGCGGCCACCGTCGAGCGGCTCGCGCACGTGTTCGAGCAGTACCGGCGGCTGGCGTTGCGCGAGGTGTCGACGTAGACGTCGTCGCAGCCCTCCGCCGAGCAGACGCCGAGGCGCTGCCAGCCGTGCTGCACCACCACCTGCGACAGGCCCATCGCCACCGTCGTCGTCAGCTGCTCCAGCGCGGGGGCGTCGGGGCGGGCGTAGTGCAGGTGGAGCTCGCCGTCGTGGTCGGTGGCGTAGGGGCGCGGCCGGGCGAGCGCCAGCAGCTCGTTGAGCCGGGTCAGGACGTCGGGTTGGGACCCGGCCAGCGCGACGGCGCGAACCAGCCGGGACGTGACGCCCACCTTCTCCGCCTCGGCCGGCGTGAGGTCCAGCGACGTCCCGGGCGTGAACCACTCGTCGTGCGCCACCAGGAAACGCGACACGCCGTCGTCGGGTGCGAGGTCGGCGTTGGCCAGGGCGATGGCCAGCTCGACCGCGGTTGACCCGTAGGTGTCGTAGTCCAATTGACTCCCTACCGTCGAGTCCCTAGTCTCGGGACTGCGTAGGCGGTCAACGGTCTTTGACCGCCTACTGTTCCTTCCCCTGCAGTGTGAAACGAGTGCACGCGTGCGTACCTATCTCACCGTCTGGCGGCTTCCCTCCGCCCCGGTGCTCCTCCTCGCCGGGTTCGCCGGCCGCCTGCCCTCCTCCATGGTGCCGCTCGCGCTGCTGCTCATGGTGCAGCAGCAGACGGGTTCCTACGCGGTCGCCGGTCTCGCGGCGGCCGGCCTGGGCCTCGCCTCGGCCGCGATGGCCCCGGTCCTCGGCCGCCTCGCCGACCGGAAGGGCCCGCGCCGCATCCTGCTGGTGCAGTCGACGCTCTACCCGCTGCTGCTCGCCCTGCTCGTCGCCGTCGCCCTCGGCGGCGCCCACGACGTCGCCGTCGTCGCAGCCTCGGCCCTGGCCGGCGCCAGTACGCCGCTGGTGTCGGGCACGGTCCGAGCGCTGTGGTCGCGCACCGATCCCCGTTCCCGGCCCGCCGCCTACGCCCTCGACGCCACCGCCACCGAACTGGTCTTCGTCGTCGGCCCCACGCTGGTCGCCATGCTGGCGGTGCTCGCCGCCCCGGCGTGGGCGGTCGGGCTGGCCGGCGCCCTGGCGGTCGTGGGCGCGCTCGGCGTCGCCGGCGCCGCCCGGTCGTGGGTGCCCGCGCCGGCATCTCGGGCGAGCCTGTTCTCCACCGTGCTCACCCCCGGCATGCCCCGCGTGCTGCTCAGCGGCTCGGCCGTGATGCTGGGCTTCGGGGCGCTCGAGGTGGCCATCCCGGCCTTCGCCGACTCCGCCGGCCGGCCCGGCATGTCCGGCCTGCTGCTCGCCGTCTGGTCGCTGGGCTCGGTCGCCGGTGGTCTGTGGTTCGGGGCCCGCGTCATGAGCGCGTCGCTCCCCCGGCAGTACCGCTGGCTGCTGTTCGGCGTCACCATCGGCCTCGCGCCGCTGGCCTGGGTCTCCAGTCCCTGGGCGCTGGGCGTGCTGCTCTTCCTCGGCGGGACGGCGATCGCACCCACCCTCACCGTGCAGAGCTCGCTGATCGGGTCCCTGGCTCCGGTGCACGCGACCACGGAGGCCTTCACCTGGCTGTCGACGATCACCGTGGGCGCCTCCGCCGTCGGCGCGGCCCTCGGCGGTGCGCTGATCGAGACCCGGTGGGGGGTGCCCGGCTCGCTGGTGCTCGCCTGCGCCGGTGCGGCCGCGGCCGTCGTCGTCACCCTGGTGCCCGGTCGGCGTCCGGCGCCGCGGTCGGCAGCTCCCAGCGAACGCGTCGCCGCCTGAACCGCATCCCGGCCCGGGTCCCGGACCCGGGCTGGGAGCCCCCGGAGAGCGCTGGTAGTCTCTCTCCTCGGTGGTTACGAGGTGACTCGGACCCCGGGAGGCTTCGCCTAGTCCGGTCTATGGCGCCGCACTGCTAATGCGGTTTGGGTTAATCCCCATCCCGGGTTCAAATCCCGGAGCCTCCGCGCACGACAACTGAACATCCGCACCCGTAGCTCAACGGATAGAGCATCTGACTACGGATCAGAAGGTTAGGGGTTCGAATCCCTTCGGGTGCACGTCTGGTTGAGACACCGAGCGGCCCCGCACTTCGACGGAAGTGCGGGGCCGCTTCGTCGTTCCCGGGTCTCCGTACCGCCGCCTCGCCGGCCGGCCGGGACTGCTCCCTCGTCGAGTCCTGCGATCTCGGGGCGATCGACGGCTGATCGCCACGAGTCCGCATGACTGGGCGACCGGGGTCACCGACCACCGCGCTGGAGGCCCGCTCCACCGGGGGGCGTTCTTTGCGATTGCGTGACAGAACACGCCCTGCGGTGGCGCGGATGCGAGGGAGGGGTACCGAGGAAGGGGCCTGCCGCGGGCGGGCGCCGCCGTTGCCGCCTGCGCAGAGGAGTTCCGTGCCACCCCGTCCCACCGCCGACGGCCTCCTGCTGCCGGGCGTCGAGAAGGCGCCGGCGCGCCGGCCACGCCGCCGCTGGCTCGTGCTCGAGCTCGGGCTCGCGGTCGTGCTGGCCGGGATGCTGGTCGCCGGGATGGTGCTGCCGGTGGTCGGTGGGGTGTCGGTCGCGGCGCGCAGCGGTACCGATCTGCTGCGGCCGGTGTCCTCCGAGCTGCTCGACCGGACGCCGGCGGGCAACACCCGCATCCTCGCCGCGGACGGTTCGCTCATCGCCGAGCTCTACCAGCGCAACCGCACCGTGGTACCGAGCGAGGCCATCGCCCCGGTGATGAAGGACGCGCTGGTCGCCATCGAGGACAGCCGCTTCTTCGAGCACAGCGGCGTCGACGGCAAGGGCCTGACGCGGGCGCTCCTGCGCAACCTGTCCGCGGGCGAGGTGGTCGAGGGCGGCTCGACCCTCACCCAGCAGCTGGTCAAGCAGATCCGCCTGCAGTCGGCCACCGACCCCGAGGCCCGTCAGGCGGCGACGGCGGAGGACGTGGGCCGCAAGCTCCGCGAGGCCCAGCTGGCCCTCGCCCTGGAGGAGCAGTACACCAAGGACGAGATCCTCACCCGGTACCTCAACCGGGTCTACTTCGGTGCCGGGGCCTACGGCGTGGCCGCCGCCGCCGAGACCTACTACGGCGTGACGCCGGACGCGCTCACGCTCGACCAGGCCGCCACCCTCGCCGGGCTGGTGCAGAGCCCCGCCCAGTACGACCCCTTCGTGGCTCCCGAGCGCGCCACCCAGCGGCGTGACGTCGTGCTGGGCCGGATGGTGGAGCTCGGCATGGTGGACCCGGCCGAGGCCGACGCCGCGCGCAGCGCCTCGGTCGTCCTCACCCCGGGCGAGGGGCCGCCGCGCGGCTGCCGCGAGGCCCGGATCGGCGGCTTCTTCTGCGACTACGCCATGGACCACCTCACCGAGACCCTCGGGCTGAGCCTGGCGGAGCTGCGCACCGGTGGGTACACCATCCACACGTCGTTGGACCCGGGGATGCAGCAGGCCGGGGACGCCGCCGTCCGTCAGACGCTGGCCCTGGAGGACCCCCGCGCCGGCATCTACACCCTGGTGGAGCCGGGCACCGGCCGGGTGCTGGCCATGTCGGTCAACCGGATCTACGGCGTGAGCGACGGCGACCCCACCAGGACGACGGTCAACCTCAACGTGGCCGCCGGGCAGGGGGCCGGATCGACCTACAAGGTGTTCACCGCCGCCGCCGCGCTCGAGCAGGGCTTCGGCCTCGACCACCGGATCACCACGTCGGACCCGTACGTCTCGACGGTGTACCGCGACGGTGACGGCCCCTACGACGTCTCGAACGCCGGCCGCTACCGGAGCACGCTGGACATGGAACAGGCGCTCTACATGTCCTCCAACACCTACTTCCTGGCGCTGGAGGACCAGCTGGGCAGCGTGGAGGCGCCGGTGCGGATGGCCCAGCGACTGGGCCTGCGCTCCCTGGACCCCATCGCCGACCAGGTGATCGCGGAGAACCGCGGCTCGTTCACCTTCGGCTCGGAGGCCACCAGCCCGCTGCACCTGGCCAACTCCTACGCCACCCTCGCCGCCGGTGGACTGCACTGCACCCCGACGCCGATCGACCGCATCCTCGATCGCCACGGTGAGCCGCTGCTGGGCGAGGACGGCCGGCCGCTCGGGGCGTCCCACTGCGAGCAGGTCGTCGCCCCCGGAGTGGCGCACACGCTCACCGCGGCCCTCCGCAAGGACGTCGAGCCCGGGTTCCCCGGTCAGACCGGCCGGCGGGCGTACGTCCCCGGCCACCAGATCGCCGGCAAGACCGGCACCACGCAGAACAACTACTCGATCGCCTTCGTCGGCTACACCCCGCAGCTGGCGGCGAGCGTGCTCGTCTACGACCCGGTGGCCAACCAGGACGTCGGCGGTTTCGGAGGCGGCAAGGGCGCCCAGATCTGGCACGACGCGATGCAGCCGGTCCTGAGCGCCCGCCCGCCGGCGCCCTTCCCGCCCGCCGACCCGTTCCACGTGTCGGGTACCCGGGCGACCGTGCCCGGAGGCTGCGCCGGCGGGTCCACCGACCGGTGCCGCGGCCTGCTGGGCTCCCGCGATCTCGCGGTGACGGTGGTGCGCGTCGACAGCTCCCGGCCGCCGGGCGTCGTCGTCGGCGTCGACCCGGGCCCCGGCGCGATCGTCCAGAAGGACCAGCCGGTGGCGATGCTCGTCAGCAACGGTGCGTGGTGGACGCCGCCGCCGCCGCCTCCGCCGCCTCCGCCTCCGCCTCCGCCGCCGCCGGCACCCGAGCCGGAACCGGCTCCCGAGCCTGCTCCGGAACAGGCTCCCGAGCCCGCGCCGGAGCCCGAGCCCGAGCCCGCGCCGGAGCCGGCACCCGAGCCCGCGCCGGAGCCGGCACCCGAGCCCGCGCCGGAGCCGGCACCCGAGCCCGCGCCGGAGCCGGCACCCGAACCCGAGCCCGCGCCGGAGCCGGCACCCGAGCCCGCGCCGGAGCCGGCACCCGAGCCGGCACCGGAGCCGGCACCCGAGCCGGCACCGGAGCCGGCAGCCGAGCCCGCGCCGGAGCCGGCACCCGGGCCCGCGCCGGAGCCGGCACCCGAGCCCGCGCCCGAGCCGGCACCCGAGCCCGCACCCGAGCCGGCTCCCGAACCCGAACCCGAGCCCGCACCGGCGCCTGAGCCCGAGCCGGGCGGCGCAGCGGAGTAGGAGTGGGGGCGGGGGGCCGGTTCTGACGGTCTGGCCGCGTTGGTCGGTCCGCCCAGCAATGGGCGGCCATTCGAATCCCGGCTACCCCCGCCCGCTCCTACTGTGAGCCAGGCCACATCGCGCCGTCAAGCCGTGGCCGGTGTGTCGGCGACGCCATCTGCCGCGGGGTCAGGGGACCCGGCGGAGGATCTCCGGGCCGAGCTGGTCGACGGCCGTGTGCCCGGTGAGCCCCAGAGTCAGGTCGAACTCGCCGAGGACGTCGGAGATCACCTGCCGGACCCCGTCCTCGCCGGCCAGCGCCAGGCCCCAGGCGAACGGGCGGCCCAGCAGGACCGCGCGGGCGCCCAGGGCGACGGCGGTGAACACGTCGGCGCCGCTGCGGATCCCGCTGTCGAACAGGACCGGGGCGCGGTCGCCCACCGCCGCGACGACGTCGGGCAGCGCGTCCAGCGCCGCGATCGAGCGGTCCACCTGCCGCCCGCCGTGCGTGCTGACGACGACGCCGTCCATGCCCTCGTCGAGCGCGCGCCGCGCGTCGTCGGGGTGCAGGACGCCCTTGAGCAGGATGGGCAGCTTCGTGCGCGAGCGCAGCCACGCGAGGTCGGCCCAGCTGATCGAGGGCCGGGAGTAGATGGCCAGGAAGGTCTCGACGGCGGCCCTCGGCAGCGGTGAGCGGAGGTTCTCGCGGAAGGAGCCCGGCCAGGCCCTCGCCATCGTCACCAGCGCCCTGATCGCCGCGGGCGTGGGCCGGGGCTGCGGCTGGGCAGGTGGGGAGCCCGGGCGCCCGGCGGCCGCGGCGCGCTCCTCGACCAGCCGGCGGAACACGGGGTCGGAGGTGTACTGGGCGATGCCCTTGCCGAGCGCGAACGGGAGGTGGCCCAGGTCGAGGTCGCGCGGGCGCCAGCCCAGCATCGTGGTGTCCAGGGTGACCACCAGGGCATCGCAGCCGGCGGCCTCGGCGCGGCCGATCAGGCTCTCCACCAGCTCGTCGGAGGTGGACCAGTACAGCTGGAACCAGCGGGGGGAGTCACCCATCGCCCCGGCGCACTCCTCCATGGGCACCGAGCCCTGGTTGGAGAAGACCATCGGCACGCCGGTGGCGGCGGCGGCCCGCGCCACGGCGAGATCGGCCTCGGGGTGCACCAGTTCGAGAGCGCCCACGGGGCCGAGCAGCAAGGGGGCCGGCAGCCGGCGACCGAAGAGTTCCACCGAGGTGTCGCGGACGCTCGCGTCCCGCAGCACCCGCGGCACCACGGCCCACCGGTCGAACGCCGCACGGTTGGCCCGCTGTGTCGCCTCGTCGCCGGCGCCGCCGGCCACGTAGCCGTAGGCCCGCGCGTCGAGCACCCGCTCGGCGCGCTCCTTCAGCCGCCGGATGCTCACCGGCACGCGCGGGGAGTGCCCGAACACCCCGGCCCGGTAGACCTCGTTCTGCCGCCGTCGACCCGCACCCGCTTCGTCCACCCGGTCACCGTAGTGACCGGGCTCTCATCCGATCCGGCGGGTGCCCGCGACCGCCTGGGTGCGTGACCTCCCGGTGATTGCCGGGTGGCGGTTCGGGGAACGAATGCCCGACACGCCGCGCGACACGCGCGACACGCGCGTAACGGGCTGGCAACGAACCGTCACATCCGTCATCATCTGGAACTTGAGTGCACCGGAACGGGAGGACGGACTGACCAGCACGCTCGAGCGCGCCGCCGAGCCGGCGTCGACGGCGCCGGTGCGGGCAACGCGTGGCGCCCGCTCCGCCGGTGTCGTGACCGGCCTCCTCGTCCTCCTGCTCGGTGTCGCCGTGGCCGGTGCCGCCCCGGCGCTCGCGATCGACGACCCCACGCGCCCGGACTACCGCGTCACCCACGGGCCGAGCTGCCGCCCCGGCGGGATCGTCGTCGAGGTGGTCGCCGGCACGGCCGCCTACACCGTCCGTCTGTCGACCACCCGGCAGCCGGCCGGCGAGGACGAGGCCGTGCTGGCCCCCCTGGGGAGCGTGGTGCTGCGCACCGGCGACGTGGCCCCGGGCGAGACCATCGATCCCCGCCTCGAGTTCGCCACCCGCGACGGCTCCGGCGCGACCTACGTGGACGAGCTCGAGGACTACACGCTCACCCGCCCCACGGTGGAGGACTGCGAGGTCGCGCTCAACCCGCCGCCCGCCCCGCCGGTCGTCCCCGCGGTCACCGTCGGACCCGCCGCTCCGAGCGCCGCGCCGCCCAGCGGCACGGCGACCGGCCGGACGACCACCGGCTCCCGGCCGACCGGACCGGCGACCTCCACCGTTCCCGCGGGCACCTCCGCGCCCGCGACCACCACGAGCGGGTCGGCCTCGCCGGCCCCGCAGCCGGCCGGGCTGTCCCCGGCCGGGCGGCTGAGCGCCGGGGCCGCTGCCGGGCTGGTGCAGGTGGGCGGGACGGTGGTCCTGCACGGAGCCGGCTTCCTGCCCGGCGAACGGGTGGACATCCTGCTGCACGGCAGCGACGTGCTGCTGGCCACCGCCACCGCGGACACGGACGGCGCGGTGCGCGTCGACGTCCGGATCCCGGTGGAGGCGACCACGGGGCCGGTGACCCTCGACATGGTCGGCGCCGACTCGGCCGTGATCACGGGCGTCGACCTGCAGGTCGCGGCCGGGCAGCAGGAGGTCCCGCCCGCCCGGGGCGTGCTCTCCCTCGCCTCCCTGGTGGCCGCGGCGGTGGCGCTCGTAGCGACGGTCGCCGGCCTGGTGTCCGTCGCCGGGCAGCAGCACGCGGGCCGGCACGAGCGCCGTCCGGTCCCGTCCCGCTGACGGCGGTTTCATCGCCGCGGGTCCGGGGGACCATGGTCTGGTGTCACGGTCCGAGGACGCGCTCGCGCGCGGAGTCCCCCGGGACACCGCCGCTCTTCCCGGAGTCGCTCCCCGCCCCGCCGAGACGTGGTTGCGCATCGTGCAGGTGCACGACCGCATCACCCGGCGGGTCGATTCAGCGCTCCACCGCCACCACGACCTCTCGCTGACCGGCTTCGAGGCGCTCCGCCGGATCGCCGAGTCGCCGGGGGAGCGGGCCTCCATGGGCGAGGTCGCCGAGGCCGTCGGGCTGTCCCGGCCCGGCGTCACGAGCACGATCAACCGGCTGGTGGCCCAGGGGCTGGTGGTCCGCGAGCGCGGCGCGGGCGACAGGCGGCTCCTGCACGCACGGCTCACCGAGGCCGGCCGCGAGCGGGTGACGGCGGCACGGGTCACCCACGACGACCTCGTCGCCCACCTGCTCACGCTGCTCGGGGACGACTCCGCCGTCGTCACCGATGCCCTGGCCCGCGTCTCGGCCGCCACCCGCGCCCGCCGCTGAGCTCGCCCGGTGCGGCGCGCGCGGGCCGCGTACGGTTCGGCCCGTGGGCGCGCCCTGTGATCGACGTCATCCGGCCACCGACCGGCCGGGGCGGCCGGCATGAACGGGGCCGGCGCGCTGATCAGCACCCTGGTCGAGGGTGGGGTCGACGTCTGCTTCGCCAACCCCGGCACCTCCGAGATGCACTTCGTGGCCGCCCTGGACCGCGTGCCGCGGATGCGCGGGGTCCTGTGCCTGTTCGAGGGGGTCGCGACCGGGGCGGCCGACGGCTACGGGCGGATGACCGGGGGCCCGGCCGGCGTCCTGCTCCACCTGGGGCCCGGCCTCGCCAACGGCCTGGCCAACCTGCACAACGCGCGCCGTGCCGCGACGCCCCTCGTCGCGGTGGTGGGCGACCACGCCGGCTACCACAAGGCCTACGACTCGCCGCTGGAGTCGGACATCGAGGCGCTCGCGGGCACGGTGTCGGGCTGGGTGCGGCGCTCGGCGCGCTCCGCCGACGTCGGCGCCGACGCGGCGGCCGCCATCGCCGCGTCGCGGACACCGCCCGGGCAGATCGCCACGCTCGTCCTGCCGGCGGACGTCTCCTGGTCCGACGGGGGCACGCCCGCGACCCCGGTCGCCGTCCCCCCGCCGGCGGCGGTTCCGGACGACGTCGTCGCGTCGGTCGCCGCCCTGCTGACGTCGGGGGAGCCCTGCGCCCTCCTGCTCGGCGGTGCCGCGACGCGGACGCCGGGCATCGCCGCCGCGAGCCGGGTGGCCGCCGCCACGGGCGCCGCGCTGTACTGCGAGACCTTCCCGGCACGGCTCGAGCGGGGCGCCGGCCGGCCACCGCTGGAACGGCTGCCGCGCGCGGCGGAGCAGGTCTCCGAGCGGCTGGCGGGGATCGCCCACCTCGTGGTCGTCGGCGCCCGGGCGCCGGTGTCGTTCTTCGCCTACCCGGACAAGCCGAGCGACCTCGTGCCGGCCGGCTGCCGGGTGCACGAGTTCGGCGCCGGGGGCGACGACCTGCCAGGTGCACTGGAGCACCTGGCGGAACTCGTCGGCGCCGCGCCGGAGGCGGCCACCCAGCCCCTCCTGCGCCCGGTCCTGCCCGAGGGGGCGCTGACCCCCCACACGGTGGGCCGGGTCGTCGGCGCCCTCCTGCCGGAGGGGGCGATCGTGGTGGACGAGGGGGTGACATCGACCCGGCAGATGGGGCTCCCGACCGCCGGCGCGCCGCCGCACGACTGGCTGACCCTCACCGGGGGCGCGATCGGGCAGGGCCTGCCGGCGGCCACCGGCGCGGCGGTCGCGTGCCCCGGCCGGCCGGTCGTCTGCCTGGAGGGTGACGGGAGCGCCATGTACACGATCTCGGCGCTGTGGACGCAGGCCCGCGAGGGGCTCGACGTCACCACGGTGGTGCTCAGCAACCGCTCCTACCGGATCCTCGAGGGCGAGCTGGCGCAGGTCGGCGCGACCGCATCCGGGCCCCGGGCCCGCGACCTGCTCGAGCTCTCCCGGCCGGAGCTGGACTTCGCCGCGATGGCGTCCGGCATGGGCGTGCCCGCCACCCGGGTCCGGACGGCCGAGGAGTTCGCCCGCCAGTTCCGGCGGGCGATTTCCGAGCCTGGTCCGCACCTGATCGACGTCGTCCTCGAGGTGCCCTGACCGAGTCCGGATCGTTGTCTTTTCGGGGCGCTGCCGGGCCACCCCTGTGCTTGTATCCAGGTGATCCGGACCACCGTCGGGCTGTCCGGTAGAGGCGATCAACGGCGATCGTTGGGGGAGAGACATGCGCATCTCGTCAGGAATCGCGGGCGTCGCGCTGGTCGGCCTGCTGGCCGCGTGCGGCGGCGACGACGGAGGTGGCACCACCGCGACCGGTGGCGGCGAGGCGGCCGCGTACCCGACCGAGTCGATCCGGATGCTGGTGCCCTACGGCGCCGGTGGCCCCACCGACCTGACCACCCGCACCGTGGGCGCCTGCATCGAGGACGAGCTGGGCCAGACCGTGGTGGTCGAGAACCTGCCCGGCGGCTCCGGCGCGCTGGCGACGACCGAGCTGGTCGGCGCCGAGCCCGACGGGCACACCCTGTCGCTGGTCACCGCGGGGACCATGGTCCTGACCCCGCTGGCCAACGAGGTGGGCTACACCAAGGACGACATCACGCCGGTCGGCGTCATGGCCGAGGTCCCGTCCGTGCTGGCGGTGGGGGAGAACTCGCCGTACTCCTCGGCGGAGGACTTCTTCGCCGCGGCCGAGGCCCAGCCCGGCACGGTGAACGTCGGTGTGCCCGGCGCCTCGACGCCGCAGGCCATCGAGCTGCAGCGGCTGGCCGAGGAGCACGGCGTCGAGGTCACCGTCATCCCGTTCGACGGCAACGCCGAGATGACCACCGCGCTCCTCGGCGGCAACGTCGACGCGGTGCTGATCAACGCCTCGACCGACGTCGTGCAGAACATCGAGTCGGGTGCATTCGTCCCGCTGGTGGCCTCCTCGGAGGAGCGGCTGTCCTGGCTGCCCGACACCCCGACCTTCACCGAGCTCGGTTACGAGGGCCTGACCCTCTCCGGCTCGACCTTCGGCCTCGCCGGCCCGGCCGGGCTCCCCGACGACGTCGTCGCGACGCTCGAGGACACGCTCCGGACCTGCCTCGAGCAACCGGAGGTGCGCGAGCGGATCGGCGAGCAGTACGTCCCGGAGGAGTTCGCCGGGGCCGATGAGCTCGCCGAGGTCCTCGACCGCACGCAGGAGGTCTACGAACCCATCCTCGGCTGACCCGATCCCCGCACGACACCCCCCGACCACCGGAGGAACCATGCGCCGTACCCGCTCCACCTGGCCCGCTCTGATCGCCGTCTCCGTGCTGACCCTCGCCGCCTGCGGCGGTGACGACGGAGGGGACTCCGGCGGTGGCGGTGGCGGCGGCGGAGACGCCGCGGCCGCCGAGTACCCCACCGAGACCATCAACCTGATCGTCCCCTACGCCCCGGGAGGCCCGACAGATCTCGCCGGTCGCACCATCGGCAGCTGCATCGAGGAGGAGCTGGGCCAGACGGTCGTCGTGGAGAACCGCGAGGGCGCTTCGGGCTCGGTCGGCATGCAGGCCATGCTCGCCGGGGGCGACGACGGGCACTCGATCTCGCTCATCGCGGTGCCGGCCACAGCGACCAACCCGCTGCAGGACGACGTCGGCTACACCAACGAGGACTACCTCCCGATCGCCGCGGTCACCCAGATCCCGTCGGCGCTCATCGTCGGGGCGGACTCGCAGTTCGCCGACGCCGAGGAGTTCTTCGCCTACGCGGAGGAGAACCCCGGCGAGCTCAACGTCGGCGTCCCCGGCGCGACGACGTCGCAGGCGATGGAGCTGCGCCGGCTGGCCGAGGAGTACGGCGTGGAGGTCACCGCGGTGCCGTTCACCGGCAACGCCGAGATGACCACGGCCATCCTCGGCGGCAACGTCGACGCGATCTTCATCAACGCGTCGCAGGACGTCCTGGAGAACATCGAGGCAGGCAGCTTCGTCCCGCTGGCGGTCAGCCCGCCGGAGCCGGTCGACTACATCGACGCGCCGACGCTGGCCGAGGTCGGCTACCCGGAGCTCACCAACAGCGTGTCGGTCTTCGGCCTGGCGGCGCCGGCGGGTGTCCCCGAGAACGTCGTCTCCACGCTCGAGGACACGGTGCAGACGTGCCTGGAGCAGGAGGAGGTCCGCGGGCAGCTGGGCGAGCAGTACGTTCCTGACGAGTTCGTCGACTCCGAGGCCTTCCAGGCCCGGATCGACAGCATCATCGAGGCCTACGGCCCCATCCTGCAGGAGTGAACTCCGCGGCCGCGGGGACCGGCGCAGCGCCCGTCCCCGCGGCCGCACCCCTGGTGCCGTCCGCGCATTCCCCCGGAGAGTTGATGACGAAGCAGTTGCACCGGCTCGCGCCGCTGGTCCTGGTGCTCCTCGGTGCGGCCGCGATGCTGGGCGCCCGTGGCCTGGGGCTGGGTGAGCTGAGCAATCCCGGCCCGGGCCTGTGGCCGTTCATCGTCGCGACGCTGCTCACCGCGACCGGCGTGGTGCTGCTCTTCATCGACGACCCCGCCGACTACGAGCCGTGGACCCGCGGCACCCTCGGGATCGCCCTGGGGCTGGCCAGTCTCGCGGTGTTCATCGTCCTGTTCGAGACGATCGGGTTCCTGGTGTCGGCGGTGCTCATGCTGCTGTTCTGGCTGCGGATCTTCGCCAAGGAGCCGTGGCGCTGGGCCGTCCCGCTGGCCGTGCTCGGTGCGCTGGCGTTCCACCTCGTCTTCGTCGAGGCCCTGGCCGTACCGTTCCCGGACGGCATCGTCTTCGCACCGGTCGGGAGCTGAGGCATGGGCATCCTCGACGGCATCGCACAGGGGTTCTCCGTCGCGCTGGACCCGACGAACCTGCTCTACGTCTTCATCGGCGTCCTGATCGGCACGGTCATCGGCGTGCTTCCGGGTCTCGGGCCGACGGCGACCATCGCGCTGCTGCTGCCGATCACCTACGAGATCGAGCCCGTCACCGCGGTCATCCTGCTGGCGGGCATCTACTACGGGTCGATGTACGGCGGCACGATCACCTCCGTCCTGCTGCAGCTGCCGGGCGAGGCCGCCTCGGTGGTCACCACGTTCGACGGCTACCAGATGGCCAAGCAGGGCCGTGCCGGGCCGGCCCTGGGCATCGCCGCGGTCGGCTCCTGGATCGGCGGCACGGTCTCCGTGCTCGGCCTGGTCCTGCTCGCCCCGCCGCTGGCCGAGCTCGCCGTCCAGTTCGGCGACCCGGAGTACGTGGCCCTGACCGCGCTCGGCATCCTGCTGGTCACCTACCTGGGCACCCGGCACCCGGTCAAGAGCCTCGCCATGGCCGCCCTCGGCCTGCTCCTGGCCACGGTCGGGCAGGACCTGGTCACCGGGACGACGCGCTTCACCTTCGGCCAGATCTCGCTGTTCGACGGGTTCGACTTCGTCGCCGTGGCGATGGGGCTCTTCGGCGTGGGGGAGATCCTCTACAACGTCGAGAAGACCGAGAAGGCCCAGGCGCTCAAGAGCAAGATCTCGAACATCTGGCCGAGCCGCAAGGACTTCAAGGACTCCTCCGGCGCCATCGCCCGCGGCTCGGTGGTCGGCTTCTTCATCGGGGTGCTGCCCGGCGGCGGCGGCGTCATCTCCTCGCTCGCGTCCTACGCGATGGAGAAGCGGCGGGCCAAGGACCCGACCCGCTTCGGGAAGGGCGCCATCGAGGGGGTCGCCGGGCCGGAGACGGCGAACAACGCCTCCTCGACGTCGGCGTTCATCCCGTTGCTCACCCTCGGGATCCCGCCCAACGTCGTGCTGGCGCTGATCTTCGGCGCGCTGCTGATCCAGGGCATCACGCCCGGCCCGCAGCTGATCGACCAGCAGCCGGAGATCTTCTGGGGCGTCATCGCGTCGATGGCCATCGGCAACCTGATGCTGCTGGCGCTGAACATCCCGCTCGTCGGGTTCTTCGTCCAGCTGCTGCGGGTGCGCGCGGGGATCCTCGCCGCGTTCGCCCTGCTGGTCACGATGGCCGGCGTCTTCTCGGTCAACAACGACATCTTCGACATGTGGGTCGTGCTCGTCTTCGGGGTCATCGGCTGGCTCATGAAGAAGACCGGCTTCGAGCCGGGGCCGCTGGTGCTCGCCTTCGTGCTCGGCTCGATCCTGGAGTCGTCGTTCCGCCGGTCCATGCTGATCTCGGGCGGAGAGGTGTCGATTTTCTTCACCCGGCCCATGTCGGGGACGCTGTTCGCCCTGATGGCCCTGGTCGTCATTTGGAGCACCGTCCAGGGCATCCGTCGTCGGCGGAACCGCAGCCGGCCGAGCACCCCCGGCGAGGAGGACCTGGCGGCGACCGGGACCACCGCCGAGCCCGAGGGCACGCCCGGTATCGAGAACACCGACGAGTCGGCGTCCGCGTCGGGCGGCGCCACGCGGCAGGACCGGCCCTGACCGGCCGGTCGCGCCCCCGGGGCGTCGTCGCGACGGCGCCCCGGGGGCGCGAGAGGCGGCTGCGGTGATCGACAAGCGGGTGGCGTCGCTCGCCGCCGCGGTCGAGGGCGTCCAGGACGGCGCGACCGTCCTCGTCGGCGGGTTCGGCGCCGCCGGCGTCCCGGTGGAGCTGGTGCACGCGGTCCTCGAGCAGGGGGCCACGGACCTGACGATCGTGACCAACAACGCCGGGAGCGGGGAGACCGACGTCGCCGCGCTGATCCGGGAAGGGCGGGTGCGGAAGATCATCTGCTCGTACCCGCGGTCGGTCGGCTCGATCTGGTTCGAGGAGTTCTACCGGGCCGGGACCATCGAGCTGGAGCTCGTCCCCCAGGGCACCCTCAGCGAGCGCATGCGGGCGGCGGGCGCGGGGCTGGGCGGCTTCTTCACCCCGGCCGGCGCCGACTCGCTGCTCTCCCGCGGCAAGGAGGTGCGGATGATCGCCGGACGGCGGCACGTCTTCGAGGAACCCCTGCGTGGTGACGTCGCGCTGGTCAAGGCGCTGCGCGCGGACCGCTGGGGCAACCTGGTCTACAACAAGGCGGCCCGGAACTTCGGCCCGACGATGGCCAGCGCCGCCGACCTCACCGTCGTGCAGGTGCGGGAGTTCGTGGAGCTGGGCGACCTCGACCCCGAGGCCGTCGTCACCCCGGGCATCTTCGTCGACCGGGTCGTCGAGGTGGCGGCGTGAGCGTTCCCCCGCTGTCCCAGACCGACATGGCCGCCCGGGTGGCCCGCGACATCCCCGACGGCGCGTACGTCAACCTCGGGATCGGCATGCCCACGCTCGTCGGCGACGTCGTCTCCGCCGACAAGGAGATCGTCTTCCACAGCGAGAACGGCATCCTCGGCATGGGCCCCGCGCCGGCGCCCGGCGAGGAGGACTGGGAGCTGATCAACGCCGGCAAGGCGCCGGTCACCCTGGTCACCGGCGGCTCGTACTTCCACCACACCGACTCGTTCATGATGATGCGCGGCGGCCACATCGACGTCACCGTCCTGGGCGCGTTCCAGGTGTCCGCGGAGGGTGACCTGGCGAACTGGGCCACCGACGACGCGCACCTGCCCCCGGCCGTCGGTGGCGCCATGGACCTCGCCGTCGGCGCCAAGCGGGTGCTGGTGCTGATGATGCACACCACGCCCGACGGCCGGCCCAAGCTGCTGCCGGAGTGCACCTACCCGCTGACCGCCGCCCGGGTGGTGCACCGGGTCTACACGGAGCTCGCGGTCATCGACGTCGCCCCTGCCGGCTTCGTCGTGCGGGAGATGGTCGCCGGGCTTCCCCGCGAGGAGCTGCAACGGCGCACCGGCGCGCCGCTGACCTTCGCCGACGACGTCGCCGTCCTGGTCCCGTCCGGCAGCTGACCTGCTCCGGCGGAGAGCCGGTCCCTGCCCTCACTCGCGGGCAGGAGCCGACGTCCCCGGAACTCCCCTCGGTCAGCCCGGTCGGTCCGCGGAACGGGTGGCCCCGGGGAACACTTCAAGCCCGTAGTGTTTCGCCCGCCCGAGAACGGGCAGGACGCGATCATGCTCGCGCAGTGCACCGTCGTCGTGCCGACGATCGGGCGACCCTCGCTCGACGTCCTGCTCGACGCGCTGGCCGCGGCCCCGGGGCCCCGGCCGGCCGAGCTGGTCGTCGTCGACGACCGGCCCGCCGGCGAGCCGCTGCACCCCGAGCGCCCCGGTCTCCCGCCGGTCCGCGTCGTCCGCACCGGCGGCGGTGGGCCCGCCCGCGCCCGCAACCTGGGCTGGCGCACCGCCCGCACCGGGTGGATCGCCTTCCTCGACGACGACGTCGTGCCCGACCCCGACTGGTACCAGCGGCTCGACGCCGACCTCGCCGACCTCCCTGCCGACGTCGCCGGCAGCCAGGGCCGGGTGCGGGTCCCGCTGCCCGGGCACCGCAGGCCCACCGACTGGGAGCGGGGCACCGCCGGGCTGGCCACCTCCAGCTGGATCACCGCCGACCTCGCCTACCGCCGCAGCACGCTGGCCGCGGTCGGCGGCTTCGACGAGCGCTTCCCCCGCGCGTTCCGCGAGGACTCCGACCTCGCGCTGCGGGTCATGGACACCGGCTCCCGGCTGGTGCGGGGCGAGCGCTGGATCACCCACCCGGTACGGCCCACCGACCGCTGGGTCAGCGTCCGGGTGCAGGCCGGCAACGCCGACGACGTCCTCATGCGCCGGCTGCACGGGCCGGGCTGGCGGGACCGGGCCGACGCCGCGCTCGGCCGCCGGCCCCAGCACACGGCCGTCACCGCCGCGGCGCTCGCCGCCGTCGGTCTGGCCGCCGCCCGGAGGCCCAGGGCCGCGGCCCTCGCGGCCGCCGCGTGGGCCGCCGGCACCGCCGAGTTCGCCTGGCGGCGCATCGCCCCCGGTCCGCGGGACCGCGCGGAGGTCGCGACCATGCTGGCCACCAGCGCGCTCATCCCGCCGCTGGCCACCTGGCACTGGCTGCGCGGTGTGGTCGGGCACGTGGGCGTCCGCCGCTGGAAGGGGTTGCCCGACCTGGTGCTGTTCGACCGGGACGGCACGCTGGTCCACGACTTCCCGTACAACGGCGACCCGGAGTGGGTCCGCCCCGTCGACGGCGCGCGGGAGGCCCTCGACCGGCTGCGCGCCCGCGGCGTCCGGATCGGCGTGGTCAGCAACCAGTCCGGCGTCGCCCGCGGGCTGATCACCCGCGAGCAGGTCGACGCCTGCATGGCGCGGCTGGTGGAGCTGCTCGGCCCGTTCGACACGGTGCAGGTCTGCCCGCACGGCCCCGACGACGGCTGCACCTGCCGCAAGCCCGCGCCGGGCATGGTGAAGGCCGCCTGCGCGGAGCTGGGCGTCGACCCCGCGCGCTGCGTGGTCGTCGGCGACATCGGCGCCGACGTCGAGGCCGCCGCGGCTGCCGGGGCGGCCGGGCTGATGGTCCCGACCCCGGTCACGCGGCGGGAGGAGATCGCGGCCGCGGAACGGGTGCTGCCGACCCTTCCCGACGCCGTGGACGCCGTCCTGGACGGGCGCTGGTGAGCGGCCCGCGGACCGTCCTGGTCGCCCGGCTCGACAACGCCGGCGACGTCCTGCTGCAGGGGCCCCTCGTGCGCGCCGTCGCGGCGGGTGCCGACCGGGTCGTGGTCCTCGCCGGGCCGGCCGGTGCGGCCGCCGCCGAACTCCTGCCCGGTGTCGACGAGGTCTGGACCTGGTCCTGCCCGTGGATCCTCGGGGACCCGCCGCCGGTCGACGCCGGTGACCTCGCCGCCCTCGCCGACCGCGTCCGGGCGCTGGCGCCCGACGAGGCGATCGTCTCGACGTCGTTCCACCAGTCGCCGCTGCCCCTGGCCCTGGTGCTGCGCACGGCGGGCGTCCCGCGCATCTCGGCGATCAGCGTCGACTACCCCGGCACCCTGCTCGACGTCCGCCACCGCGTCGACGACGACCTCCCCGAGCCCGAGCGGGCGCTCTCCCTCGCCCGCGCCGCGGGCTTCGAGCTCCCACCCGGCGACGACGGCCGGCTCGCCGTCCGCCGGCCGCTGCCCCCGGTGTCGCACGAGCCGGGCTACGTCGTGCTGCACCCCGGCGCATCGGTGCCGGCCCGGGCCTGGCCCGCCGACCGCTGCGCGGAGGCGGTGGCGGCCCTCACCGACGCCGGGCACCGGGTGCTCGTCACCGGCGGCCCGGGGGAGCGCGGGCTCACCGCCGCGGTCGCCGGCAGCCGCGGGATCGATCTGGGCGGGGAGACGTCCCTGGCCGAGATGGCGGCGCTGCTCGACGGGGCCGCCGCGGTGGTGGTCGGCAACACCGGCCCGGCGCACCTGGCCGCCGCCGTCGGCACCCCCGTCGTCTCGCTGTTCTCGCCGGTGGTCCCGGCCCAGCGCTGGGCCCCCTACGGGGTGCCCACGGTCCTGCTCGGCGACCAGTCGGCGGCCTGCGCCGGCACCCGGGCCCGCGAGTGCCCCGTGCCGGGCCATCCCTGCCTGTCCTCGGTGACGGCGGAGGACGTCGTCGCCGCGGTCGACAAGCTCACCAGCACGGTCCAGCAGCCGGCCGTTCCCCGACACCCTGCCGCAGCCCGAGAGGCGGCGACGAGCCTCCAGGGGAGAACGTGAAGATCCTGATCTGGCACGTGCACGGGTCCTGGACGACGTCGTTCGTCCAGGGCGGGCACGAGTACCTGCTGCCCGTGGTGGACGGTCCCGGGGGGAGTCGCAGCCCGGACGGTCTCGGCCGCGCCCGCACCTGGGACTGGCCTGCGTCGGCCCGTGAGGTGACCCCCGACCAGCTGCGCACGGAGCAGGTCGACGTCGTCGTGCTCCAGCGGCGGCGCGACCTGGAGCTGGTGCGGGAATGGCTCGGCCGCGAGCCCGGGCGGGACGTGCCGGCGGTCTTCCTCGAGCACAACGCGCCGGGCCTCGAGCCCGGTGACGGGCCGGTCCCGCACACCCGGCACCCGATGGCCGACCGCGACGACATCCCGATCGCGCACGTCACCCACTTCAACCAGCTCTTCTACGACAACGGGCGCGCTCCCACCACGGTCATCGAGCACGGGATCGTCGACCCGGGGGAGCGGTACACCGGCGAGCTGGCCCGGGCCGCCGTCGTCGTCAACGAGCCGGTGCGCCGCGGCCGCACCGTCGGCGCCGACCTCCTGCCGGGCCTGGCGTCGGCCGCGCCGGTCGACGTCTTCGGCATGGGCCTGGCCGGGCTGCACGAGACGTACGGCCTCGACCCCGGCCGCGTCTCGCTCCACGACGACCCGCCCCAGGCCGCCATGCACGCCGAACTGGCCCGCCGACGGGTCTACGTGCACCCCGTGCGCTGGACGTCGCTCGGGCTCTCGCTGCTGGAGGCCATGCACCTGGGGCTCCCGGTGGTCGGCCTGGCCACGACCGAGGCCATCGAGGCGGTGCCCGCCGACGCCGGTGTGCTGTCCACCCGGCCCGAGCGGCTGTGGGCCGCGGTCCGCGAATTCCTGCACGACGAGGACGCCGCCCGCCTGGCCGGCAAGGCCGCCCGGTCGGCGGCCCTGGAGCGCTACGGGCTCGACCGCTTCCTGCGCGACTGGGACGCCCTGCTCGAGGAGGTGACCCGATGAGGACCGACCAGCTCGGCACGTACCGGCTCAGGATCGACCTGGTGTCCGAGCACGCCAGCCCGCTCGCCGCGATCGGCGGTGTCGACGCCGGCGGGCAGAACGTGCACGTGGCCGCGCTGGCCGCCGGGCTCGCCCAGCGGGGGCACGAGGTCACGGTGCACACCCGTCGCGACGACGCGTCGCTGCCCGAGCGGGTGGTCACGCCGGACGGGTACGACGTCGTCCACGTCACCGCCGGGCCCGCCGAGGCGCTGCCCAAGGACGAGCTGCTGCAGCACATGCCCGCCTTCGCCCGGGTGCTCCGGCACGGCTGGGCCGCACAGGCCCCCGACGTGGTGCACGCGCACTTCTGGATGAGCGGCCTGGCCGCCGTCGAGGCCTCGGCCAGCCTGCTCAGGCCGGTGCCGGTGCTGCAGACCTTCCACGCGCTCGGCTCGGTCAAGCGGCGGCACCAGGGGGCGGCGGACACCTCCCCGGTCGAGCGGGTCGACCTGGAGCGCGGGCTGTGCCGCGACGTCAGCCACGTCGTCGCCACCTGCTCCGACGAGGTGTTCGAGCTGCGCCGCCTGGGGCTGCCCAGCGACCGCGTCTCGATCGTGCCCTGCGGCGTCGACACCTCGGTGTTCACGCCCCGCGGCCCGGTGGCGCCCCGCAGCGACCGCAAGCGGCTCCTGGTGCTGGGCCGGCTGGTCGAGCGCAAGGGCCAGGACGACGCGGTCCGGGCGCTGCGCGCCGTCCCCGATGCCGAGCTGGTGGTCGTCGGGGGGCCGCCGGCCGACGCGATCGACGCCGACCCGGAGGTGCGGCGGCTGCGCGCCATCGCCGCCGAGGCCGGCGTGGCCGACCGGCTGGTCTTCGCCGGGTCGGTCGCCCGCGCCGACGTCCCGTCCTGGGTGCGCTCGGCCGACGTCGTCCTGGCCGTGCCCTGGTACGAGCCGTTCGGCATCACGCCGCTGGAGGCCATGGCCTGCGGCCGGCCCGTCGTCGCCACCGCCGTCGGCGGCCTGCAGGACACCGTCGCCGACGGCGTCACCGGCGACCTCGTCCCGCCCCGCGACCCCGAGCGGCTCGGCGCGGTGCTCGCCGCGCTGCTCGCCGACGACGAGCGCCGCGCCGCCTACGGCGCCGCCGGCGTGCAGCGGGCCCGCGCCCGCTACCGCTGGGCGCGGGTCGTCGCCGACACCGAGACCGTCTACCGCCAGGTGCTCACCCGCCGCCGTCCCGTGGAGGTCGCCCGATGACCGTCGCCCCGCACACCGCCGCTCCGTCGTCCAACGCGGAGGCCGTCTCCCCGGAGACCTGCACCCACCTGACCGGCGCCGACCACGTCGCCTCGCTGACCAGCGCGCTGCGCTCGGTCGATGCCCAGGTGCACGTGCTCGACCGCTGGGGCCGGCTGCTCGCCGACGTCCTGTGCGGGGAGTCCCGCGGCCGGCTGCTGGCGGCCGGCAACGGCGGCAGCGCCGCCCAGGCCCAGCACCTCACCGCCGAGCTGGTGGGCCGCTACCGCGCCGATCGGCCGCCGTTCTCGGCCATCTGCCTCACGGCGGAGACCTCGTCGCTGACCGCCATCGCCAACGACTACCCGGCCGACGAGCTGTTCGCCCGCCAGGTGGAGGCCCACGGCCGGGCCGGGGACGTGCTGATCCTGCTGTCGACGTCGGGCCGCTCGCCCAACGCCGTGGCCGCCGCCCGCCGTGCCCGCGACTGCGGCATCACGGTGCTGGCGATCACCGGCCCGGCGCCGAACCCGCTCGCCGCCGCCGCCGACGAGGCGGTCTGCATCGACTCGCCCTGGACGGCGACCGTGCAGGAGTGCCACCTGGTCGCGCTGCACCTGGTCTGCGCCGCCTTCGACGCCGCCGTGCTGAGCGAGCCCTCGCGGGTGCCGGCCGGTCCCTCGTTCGGGGCCGCCCGGTGAGCCGGCCGCTGGTCGTCGTCGGGGACGCACTGCTCGACGTCGACCTGGTGGGGACGGCGTCCCGGCTGACCCCCGACGCGCCGGTGCCCGTGGTGGAGGACATCGAGCGGCGGGAACGCCCCGGTGGTGCTGCGCTGGCCGCGGTCATCGCCGCCTCGGCCGGGCGCCGCGAGGTCGTCCTCGTGGCCCCGATCGACTCCGACGAGGGCGCCGACCGGCTGCGCGCCCTGCTGGCCGGCCGGGTCCGGCTGATCGAGATCCCGGCCACCGGCGGCACCGCGGTCAAGCAGCGGGTGCGGGTGGGCGACCACTCCGTCGCCCGGCTGGACAGCGGTGCGCCGGTGGCGGTGCTCGGCGAACTGCCGGCGGAGGCCGCCGCCGCCATCGGGAACGCGGCCGCGGTGCTGGTGGCCGACTACGGCCGCGGGACGACCGCGGACCCCGCCGTGCGCGCGGCCCTGACCGCCGCCCGGGGGCCCGTCGTCTGGGACCCGCACCCGCGCGGCGCCGACCCCGTGCCGAACGCGCGGCTGGTCACGCCCAACGGCGCCGAGGCCACCCGGGTGGCGGCCGCGGCTGGCGTGGCCGCCCAGGGCAGCGGCCTGGCCGCTGTCGGTGGCCGTGCGGAGGCGCTCATCCGGCACTGGGGGGTCGGGGCGGTGGCGGTGACGCTCGGCTCGCGCGGCGCGCTGCTGTCCTACGGCTCCGGGGCGCCCATGGTCGTCCCCGCGGTCGC
This sequence comes from Blastococcus sp. HT6-4, assembly GCF_039679125.1. Taxonomy (NCBI): domain Bacteria; kingdom Bacillati; phylum Actinomycetota; class Actinomycetes; order Geodermatophilales; family Geodermatophilaceae; genus Blastococcus; species Blastococcus montanus. The sequence goes on from NZ_CP155551.1 coordinate 401,957, forward strand.
GGTCACCGGTGGGGATCCCTGCGGGGCCGGCGACTCCTTCGCCGCCGCCGCGGCGCTCGCCCTGGCCGACGGTTCGGTCACCGGTGAGGCCGTGGCCGCCGCCGTCGCGTTCGCGTCGGCGTTCGTGGCCCGCGGCGGGGCGACGACCTGGGACGCCGCCGAGTCGGCCGAGCCCGACGTCGTCGCCGAGCCGGGGGTCGATGCGGTGATCGCCCGGGTCCGGGCGGCCGGCGGCACCGTCGTCGCCACCGGCGGGTGTTTCGACCTGCTGCACCCCGGGCACGTCGCCACCCTGCGCGCCGCCCGCGGGCTCGGGGACTGCCTCATCGTCTGCATCAACTCCGACGACTCCGTGCGCCGGCTCAAGGGCCCTTCGCGGCCGCTGGTGACCGCCGGGGACCGGGCGCGGGTGCTGGAGGCGTTGGAGTTCGTCGACGCGGTCGTGGTGTTCGGCGAGGACACCCCCGCGCAGGTGCTCGACCGGCTGCGCCCCGACGTCTGGGCGAAGGGCGGTGACTACGCAGGCGCCGACCTGCCCGAGGCCGAGGTGCTGCGCGGCTGGGGCGGCCAGGCCGTCGTGCTGCCCTACCTCGACGGCCACTCGACCACCGCGCTGGTCGAGCGCTCCCGGGTGTGAGCGGCCAGCCGACCGCCGTCGTCCTGCGGCCGCTGGGCCTCGGCGACCTGCTCACCGGCGTGCCGGCCCTGCGCGCGGTCCGCGCGGCCGTGCCGGGGCACCGGCTCGTCCTGGCGACGACGGAGCCGCTGCGGCCGCTCGCCGAGCTGATCGACGCGGTCGACGAGGTGCTGCCCGCCCGCGAGCTGGAGCCCCTGGACTGGCCGGGCCCGCCGCCGGAGCTCGCCGTGGACCTGCACGGGAAGGGGCCGGCCTCGCACGTGATCGTGGCCGGTCTCCGTCCGGAGCGGCTGCTCACCTTCGCCAGCCCCGGCTACCCGGGACCGACCTGGTACCCGGACGAGCACGAGGTCCGGCGCTGGTGCCGGCTGGTCTCGGAGGGGCTCGGGGTCGACGCCGACCCCGATGCACTGGACATCGCCGTGCCGCCCCTGCCGCCCCCGGTGCGTGACGCCGCCGTCGTGCACCCCGGCGCCGCGTTCCCCGGTCGGCGCTGGCCGGCCGACCGGTTCGCCGACGTCGCCCGCGACCTCGCCGACGCCGGCCACGACGTGCGGATCACCGGCGGTCCGGGCGAGGTCGAGCTGGCGCGGTCGGTGGCCGCCGCGGCCGGGTTGGAGGAGTCTGCGGTGCTGGCCGGGCGGACGACGTCGACGGAGCTCGCGGCCGTCGTCGCCGCCGCGCGGGTCGTGGTCTGCGGCGACACCGGCGTCGCGCACCTGGCGACCGCCTACCGGCGCCCGTCGGTGGTGCTCTTCGGCCCGGTGTCCCCGGCGCTGTGGGGGCCGCCGCTCCGGCCGGGGGAGCACGGACCGCTGCACCGCGTCCTCTGGCACGGCGACGGCACCGGCGACCCCTGGGGCACCGGGCTCGACCCGGCGCTGGAGAGGATCACCGTCGCCGAGGTGGTGCACGCCCTCGGAACGCTGGGGCTCCGCCGGGATCAGGTGCCCTGATCGTGGAGCGTCCTCCCTCGCGGTGTGCGGTGAGGGAGGACGCTCTGGGGCGAGGGAGGACGACGACACCGACGATGGCCGCCGTCCGGGGCCCGGAGGACGACGAAGTGCTCAGCCGCGCTGGCGGAGGGCGTCGAAGAGGACGGTCTGCAGGTCGTTCTCGTCGACGGCCGAGTACGCCTGGCCGCCGGTCGCCTCGGCGATCTGCTCCAGCGCGCTGAGGTCGGCGTCCGGGCCCAGGGCGACACCGATGACCTTGACCGGGCGGTCCGGGTCGGCCTCGGCGGCCAGGGTGATCAGCAGGTTGTCCAGCGTGACGCCGGCGGCGTCGTCCTCGTTGGTGCCGTCGGTCACCATCAGCACGCTGTTGACGGCCGTCGGGTCGTAGTCGTCCTGCGCCGCACGGACCGCGGCCAGCGTCGTGTCGTACAGCCCGGTCCCGCCCGGGGTCAGCCGGTCCGGGATGGTGTCCAGCTGGTCGTCCAGGATCTCGCGCTGCACCCGCCCGTCGACCACGTCGTCCAGTTCGCGGGTGGGCACCAGCTCCTGCCAGTCGCGGTCGCCCTCGAGCTCGTAGGCGAAGACCCACGAGCCGAGCGCGTAGTTGTCCGGGACCAGGGAGAGCGCGGCCTTGGCCGCGTCGCGGGCCAGGGTGGCGCGGGTCCCGTCGCCGACCGGGGCCTCCATGGACTTCGAGACGTCGAAGACCGACAGGATCCGGGACGGCGTGGCGAGGCTGCTCAGTCGCGCCAGCAGGCCCTGCACCTGCGCCGGGTCGAGCGGGAGCGCCTCCGGGCCGTCCTCCGCGATGCCGCTGGCGGCCGCGTCGGGGGGCGCGGCGCCCTCGGGCCCGCGGAACCCGGCGTCGCGGACGGCGGTCTGCGCGTCCTGGGACTGCAGGATGCGGGTGACGGCCTCCACGGCCCTGGCCTGGGTGTCCGACGGCGAACCGACCCGGAGGATCGGGTAGTCCAGCACCGGCGTCCCCTCGGCCGGGTAGACCGCGACCAGGTCGGGGTCGGTGATGCCCTCGTTGGCGGCGTAGACCTCCTGCTCGCTGACCGGCACCAGCGGCGCGTCGGCCCCACCCGCGCTGCTGGCGGCCAGTGCGTCGGCCGGGGAGGGGACGGCGGTGCGCGAGGCGGCGAGCACGGCCTGGACGACGGCGTTGTCCGCGTCCGCGTCACCGCCGAGGGAGGTGCGCACCGCCGAGAGGGCGGAGAGCCCCTCGGCGCTGGCGGCGAGGTCGGGCACGGCCAGCGGCCGGCCGGTTCCGAGCGCCTCGCCCCAGGTGGGTGGCGCGTCGTCCCAGCCGAGCTCCTCGACCGCCGCCCGGCTGGTGGCCAGGACCACCGGCGACAGCGCCATGGACCCGACCTCCTCGAGTTCCACGGCCGTCGCGGCGCGGGCGGCCCACAGCGACGAGTCGGGCACCCACACCTCGGGCAGCGACTCCTCGTCCAGCGCGCCGAGCTGGCCGACGGTCTGCAGTGGTTCCTGGGCGACGACGTCGGCGGTCACGCAGAGGTCCTCGGCCGGTGGGTCGATGTCGGCCAGCAGTTCCTCGGTGATCGCGCCGAGCTCGGGAGCCACGGTGACGTCGACCGTCGCCTGCGTCTCGCAGCCCCCGCTGCCGGTCAGCCACCACGCGAGGCCGCCGGCGGCCAGCACCACCACCGCCAGCGCGGCGGCCAGCAGGACGGGAAGCGCCGGACGGCGCTGGGCTGTGCGATCGGCGTGGCGGCCCATGCTCGCTCTCTGAGGTCGACTCGGGGCAGGTGCGGCTCCCCGTGCCCCGTCGCTCCAGAGTAGAGGCGCGCAGCGCGCTCCGTGATGGCCCTGTGACTGCTGGGACGGCCGGCCCGCTCAGCGGGCCCCGATCCTCAGACGGCCTCGGCCTGCTCGGCGCTCCGCCGGGCGGCGAACCAGTCGACCGTGCGTCGCAGCCCCTCCTCCGACGGCACCCGGGGGCGCCAGCCCAGCACCTGCTCGGCGCGGGTGGTGTCCGGGCGGCGCACCTTGGGGTCGTCGACGGGCAGGTCGATGTAGTCGATGGGGGACCGGGAGCCGGTGAGCTCGACGATCCACCGGGCCAGCCGCAGCATCGACAGCTCGTCGGGGTTGCCGATGTTCACCGGGCCGGCGTGGTCGGAGAAGGCCATCGCCAGGATGCCGGCGACCGTGTCGTCGACGTAGCAGATGGAGCGGGTCTGCGAGCCGTCCCCGGCGACGGTGAGGGGCCTGCCCTCCAGCGCCTGGTTGACGAACGCGGGGATCGCGCGGCCGTCGTCGGCGCGCATCCGGGGGCCGTAGGTGTTGAAGATGCGCACGATCCCCGTGTCGGTGCCCTTCGACGTCCGGTACGCGGTGGTCATCGCCTCGCTGAAGCGCTTCGCCTCGTCGTAGACCCCGCGGGGCCCCACGGGGTTGACGTTGCCCCAGTACTCCTCGGTCTGCGGGTGCTGCAGCGGGTCGCCGTAGACCTCCGAGGTGGAGGCCAGCACGTAGCGAGCCCCCTTCTCGTGGGCCAGGCCCAGCGTGTGCAGGGTGCCGATGCTGCCGACCTTGAGCGTCTCGATCGGCATCTTCAGGTAGTCGATCGGGCTGGCCGGCGAGGCGAAGTGCAGGACCAGGTCCACCGGACCCGGCACGTGCACGAAGTCGGTGACGTCGCAGCGGACCAGCCGGAACCCGGGGTGCTCCATCAGGTGCAGCACGTTCTCGGGGGAGCCGGTGAGGAAGTTGTCGAGGCAGACGACCTCGACGCCGCGCTCGAGCAGCCGCTCGCACAGGTGGGAGCCCAGGAAGCCGGCGCCGCCGGTCACCACCGCGCGCCGGATCGTGCGGACTCCGCGTGCCGGTCCCGTCAGCTGCGCCATGACTCTCCCTCGTCGTCTCGCCCCCGGCGCGCACGGCTGTGGGCGCACCACGGCCGCTCCCTACCCGGCGATCAACTGAACACACTTCGACCGCGAAGTGATTGCACCGCCCGACCGTGGGCGGCGCCGTGCCTGCCGGTCCGGTCCCGGCGGGTGCCGGGCACGCGGACGGGCCGCCGGTCTCCCGAGGGAGACCGGCGGCCCGCCGGTTGGTGCCGTCCCCCTCGGCCCGCGAAGGGGCCGGGGGAGGGGTGCCCCGTCAGGGGCGGGATCGATCAGTCGACGACCGACTCCTCGTCCGGGATGGCGTTCGCCGGCGGGGTGGCCTGCTCGCCGTCGAACTCCTCGATGGGGGCGTCACCGATGTCGGTGATCCGGACCGGCTGCACCTCCTCCGAGCCGTTGCCGACGATGCGCTCGATGGTCATGCCGCTCGTGCCCATGTGGCTGTCCTCGGAGTAGCGGAACGGTGCGAACACCGGGCCCTCCCAGTCGGCACCGGCGGTCTCGACGGCCTCGACCAGGCCCTCGCGGGTCGGGTTCTGGCCGGCCGCCTGCAGCGCCTGGGTCATGGTGTAGGCCTGCGCCATGCCGTAGACGCGGTAGTTGGTGAGCTCACCCTCGCCACCGCACTCGTCCCAGATGCGCTGGAACTCGGTGATCCACGGGTTGTCGGTCATGTCGACCGTCGGCAGGTATCCGGTGGTCAGCGCGCCGTCGAGCAGGCTGGCGTCGCTGACCGCGCCCTCGCTGAAGCGGTTGAGCAGGCCGCCGACCAGCGTCGGGTCCGACCCCACGTTGGAGTAGAACCACTGCGGGTCGTATCCGAGCTGCAGCGCGGTCAGCTGCGACAGCGCCGTGTAGCTGGGCACGTTGAAGCCGACGACGAAGTCGGCGCCGGCCGCCTGCAGCGCCGCGATCTGCGGGCCGACGTTGGTGTTGCCCGGCGTGTACCGCTCGGCCGCGACGATCTGGTCGTCGATGTACTGGCGGATGCCGGCCTCGCCGTCCTCGCCGAAGTCGTCGTCCTGGAGGAAGAGACCGACCTGCGCATCGGGGAAGTTCTCGGCGATGTACTCGCCGATGATCTTGCCCTCGCTCATGTAGTCGGTCTGCCACCCGAACGACATCGGGTAGGTCTCCGGGTCGTCACCCCACATCAGCGAGCCCGAGGAGACGAACAGGTCGGGGACGCCCTCGTCGTTGAGGAAGTCCACCACCGCGCTGTGGGTGGGCGTACCGAGGCCGCTCATCATCGCGAAGATCTCGTCCTCGAGGACGAGCTCGTTGGTGACCTGGCTGGTCTGGGTGGGGTTGTAGGCGTCGTCCCGGTAGATGAACTCGATCTCGCGGTCGTAGACGCCGCCCTCCTGGTTCAGGCACTCGAAGTAGGCCTGCACGCCGGTCGGGATCTCGCTGTAGCCGGGGGCGGCCACACCGGTCAGCGGGTAGTGGGAGCCGAGCGTGATCGAGGTCTCGGTGACGCCGGTGTCGGAGGCCTCGTTCTCGCCTCCGCCACCGCCGGCGCCGGTGCCGCCACCGCTGTCATCGCTGCCGCCACAGGCGGCGACGGTGGAGGCGACGGTGGCCGCGGCGAGCGCGGTCATGAGTCGACGGGAGGATCTGGACAACAGTTCTCCTCTGATGCGGCCCGGGCGTCGGTGCCCGGGAGTCTGGGTGGTGCGGGACGGTTCGGTGGAGCAGCCGGAAGGGGTCGTCCTCACCCCCTGCTCGCGCCGGCGGCCTGGGCCTGGGCCATCGCCCGCTTGGCCTTGCGGGTCATCCAGCGGAGGCGGATGGTGCCCACGAAGCCGGCCGGGACGAAGATCATCACCACGATGAGCACGACGCCGTAGACGAACGGCGCCAGCTGGGCGGCCTCGGTCTGGTTCAGCCCGAAGTCGCCGCCGAGGTTGGTGACGAACGGCGGCAGGAAGACCAGCAGCGCCGACCCGATCAGGGCGCCGACCAGGCTGCCCAGCCCGCCGATGACGATCGCGGTGAGCAGCGCCAGCGACAGCACGATCGTGAAGCCGCTGGGGGCGGCGAGGCGGACCACGATGGCCAGCACGCCACCGGCCAGCCCGGCCGCGGCGGCGCTGACGACGAAGGCCAGTACCCGCCAGGCGCCGAGGTTGATGCCGGCGAGCTCGGCGGCCACCTCCTGGTCGCGCACCGCCCGCCAGGTGCGACCGACCCGGCTGCGGATCAGGTTGGCCAGGAAGAAGTAGGTGATCAGCAGGCAGATCGTGCCGACGTAGGCCAGCCACTTGGTGCTCGAGGCCGAGTTGCCCGAGACCGCGTCGATGAAGCCCTCGAACCACTCCGGGGCCTGCGGGGCGCGCACGCGCATGCCCTGCTCGCCGCCGAAGATGTCGTGGAAGTAGATCGCCAGACCGGGCAGGCCGACGGCCAGCGCGAGCGTCGCACCGGCGAGGTACGGGCCGTGCAGTCGCGCGGCGGCCACCCCGACGAGCGCGCCGATGGCCGTGGCCACCACGACGGCCGCCAGCAGGATGACCGGCAGGGGCAGCGGCTCGTCGGCGTCGAGGAGCAGCGCCGTCGTGTAGGCGCCGGCCGCCATGAGCGCACCGTGCCCGAGCGAGATCTGCCCGTTCATGCCGGTGAGCACGGTGAGACCACCGGCGGCGATGGCGTAGTAGGTCAGCTGCGCCAGCTGGGAGTTCTGGAACGGGCTGGTCAGCTCCAGCACCGCCACTGCCAGCACGGCGCACGCGGCCAGCACCAGCAGGTGGCGCAGCAGCGTGGACTCGGGCAGGAAGGAGCGGCCGGTCTTCGCCGGCCCCGAGGGGGCGTCGCCCCCGGCGGTGGCCTTGACCGGGGCGTCGTCGCTGGCCTTGCCGGCGGTGCCGGTGGACGCGGGGCTCTGCAGGTCGCTCATCGTCATGCCCTCCGAGCCGTGGTGCTGCTGAACAGGCCGCCGGGCCGCACCAGCAGCACGACGATCAGGATGACCAGGGCCGCCACGCTGACCAGCGCGCTGCCGCGCTCCACGTAACCGTTCACGTAGCTCAGCGCCAGGCCGAGGATCAGCCCGCCGACGATCGCGCCGACCGGCGAGTCGAGGCCGCCGATGATCGCGGCGACGAAGCCGAACACGATCAGCGCGTCCATGTAGGCCGGCCAGACGAACGAGCCACCCGCGATGAGCAGGCCCGCCAGGGAGCCGACGACGGCCGCCAGCCCCCACCCGAGGGTGAGCATGCCGCCCACCTTGACGCCGAGGAGGCGCGCGACCTCCTGGCTGAACGCCGAGGCGCGCATGGCCAGGCCGACGCGGGTGAACCGGAACAGCGCCACGAGCAACGCCATCGTCAGCAGCACCGAGCCGATGATGTAGAGGCTGGTCGGCGTGAGCGGGATCGTGGTGCCGCCCACCTCGAAGCCGCGGACGCCGAACGGCGTGGGGAACGACTGGAACGACGAGCCGAAGATGATCGCGATGAGCGCCTGGATCGCGACGAAGAGGCCGAGGGTGACGATGACGGCGTTGAGCTCGGGGCCGCCCTCGACCGGGCGGATGATGACCCGCTCGATGAGCGCGCCCAGGAGGAAACCCGAGAGCAGGGCGACGATCAGGGCCACCCAGTAGGACTGGCCGGCCTGGATCAGGGCGAGGGCGATGAACGTGGTGGCCGCGGCCATCGAGCCCTGGGCGAAGTTGACGATGCGGGTCGATCGCCAGATGAGCACCAGGGCCAGGGCGAAGGCCGAATAGATCATGCCCTGGGTCAACCCGGTGAGGGTCACGTTGACGAAGTAGTCCACGGAGGAGGAAGCCTTCCTGGCAGTGCGGGGAGGGTCAGAAACCGAGGTAGGCGTGCCGGAGGTCCTCGTCGGCCATCAGGGTGCGGGCGGAGTCGGTGACCACCACCCGGCCGAGGTTGAGGACGACGCCGACATCGGCGACCGACAGGGCGCTGCGGGCGTTCTGCTCGACCAGCAGCACCGAGAGGTTCTCGGAGTCGACCAGCTGGCGGAGCAGGCCGAAGATCTGCGCGACGATGCGCGGGGCCAGGCCCAGGGACGGCTCGTCGAGCAGCAGGATCCGGGGCTTGGCCAGCAGTGCCCGGCCGATGACCAGCATCTGCCGCTCACCGCCGGACAGCGTGTGGGCCGCGTTGTTCTTGCGCTCGGCGATGCGGGGGAACAGGTCGTAGACGCGGTCGAACTCCTCCCGGCCGACCTTGCCGCGGAACAGCGCGCCGACCCGCAGGTTCTCCTCGACGGTCAGCTCGGAGATGACACCGCGGCCCTCGGGGACGTGCGCCATGCCCTTGCCGACCATGGCCTCGACCGGCGCCTTGGTGATGTCCTCGCCGTCGAGCACGACCCGCCCGGCGACGGGGCGGACCAGGCCGCTGATGGTGCGCAGCAGCGTCGTCTTGCCGGCGCCGTTGGCCCCCAGGACGGCGGTGATCTTGCCCGGCTCGGCCGACAGCGAGACGCCGTCGAGGGCGCGGACCGGCCCGTAGGTGGAGGTGAGGCCCTCCACCTCCAGGAGGTGGGTGGTCGTCGCGGTTCCGCCGGCGGCGGACAGCGCGGTGCTGCCGTGGGTCTCAGCCATGGGTGCGTCCTCCGTCGGCGGGGGTGAGCTCGGAGGCGTCGGTGCCGGGCTCGACGGCGTCGCCGAGGTAGGCCTCGGTGACCGCCGGGTCGGCCTGGACCTCCGCCGGGGTGCCGGCGGCGATCTGCTTGCCCGAGTCGAGCACGGTGATGTGGTCGCAGACGCGCATGACCAGGTCCATGTGGTGCTCGACGAGCAGCACGCTGACCCGGCCGGCGAGCGAGCGGATCAGCTCGCCGAGCTCGTGCATCTCGTCCTCGCCCAGACCGCTGGCGGGCTCGTCGAGCATCAGCAGGTCGGGGTCGGAGACGAGCGCCCGGGCCAGGGCGACGCGCTTCTGCACCGGGTAGGGGAGCGAGCCGGGGTAGCGGCCGGCGTACTCCACGGCGTCCAGCTCGGCGAGCGCCCGGACGGACCGCTCGCGCAGCTTCCGCTCGTCCTTGTCGGAGGTCGGCAGCGCCAGCAGCCCGGAGAAGAAGCCGGCATGCGCGTGGCGGTGCGCGCCGACCATGACGTTCTCCAGCACGGTCATGCCGGGGAACAGGCCCACGCCCTGCAGCGTGCGGGCGATGCCCAGCGAGGTGAGCTGGCTGGGCTTCAGCCGGCGCAGCTCGCGGCCGCGCCAGGCGATCCGCCCCTCCGTGGGACGGACCAGCCCGCAGGCGACGTTGAACAGCGTCGTCTTGCCGGCACCGTTGGGGCCGATGAGGCCGTGCACCTGTCCCGGCTCGACGGTGAGTGACACGTCGGTCAGGGCCAGCACGCCGCCGAAGGCGACGCTGATCCCGGTCATCTCGAGCCGGGAGGTGGGCGGTGATTCCTGCGTTGTCTGGCTGCCGCGCGGCTGCGCCAAGGGGCCCACTTCTCCTCTGCATCTACGAGGTCGCCGCCGACGGACCGGCGGTGACGTTCGGGGTCGCGAGTACGTCCCGCTGAGCGTGCCGGGCGGTGTCTCCGGTCACAATGGGCGCACCGCACAGCGATCCCGAGGTCGGGTTGTGCTGTGTGTCCCGCGTCTCGCGCAGCGGGACGAACGGTGTAGGCGGCCGCCGGGGGACGGGTGGATCCGAGGCCGGAGGGGCTCGCCGACGGCCGCCGGGTCGCGGGGGCCGGCGTCGATTAGGTCACGACTCTGTCCGGCCGAGCCTCCCGCGCTGTGTGCGCCCTCACAATGGGCTGACCGCACAGTCATGTGCTCGCCGTGTTGTGCTGTCAGCGGTGTGTCCCGAGGAGGTGATCGCGTGCTGCCCTTCCGCCCCGAGGTGGCGGCGAGGCTCGCGCAGCTGGCGCCACGGCTGCTCGACCAGCTCGACGCGATGACCGACCGCATGGTCGACGTGCTCGCCCGCACCGAGCCGGCGTACCGGGAGCTGATCGAGCAGTCGGAGCAGGACGTGCGGGCGTCGACGCGGTCCAACCTCGAGAGCGGGCTGCGGTCGCTGATCTCGTCGGCCGCCGGGACGGGCATCCTGCATCTGGCCTCCGCGCGGGCGGTGGGCCGCCGGCGCGCTGCGCAGGGCATCCCGCTGGAGGCGGTGCTGCGTGCCTACCGGCTGGGCGGCCAGGTCACGTGGGAGGCGCTGCTGGCGGTGTCCCGGGACGGCGCCGGGCAGCACGACACGCTGCTGCTGGAGGTCGCCGGGTCGGTGTGGCGCACCAACGACGTCGAGTGCGGCGCCGTCGCCGAGGGCTACCGGGAGGAGCAGCGGAGGCTCGACGGCGTCGAGGAGCAGGTGCGGCAGCAGGCGCTGGAAGGGTTGCTGGACGGCCGGGGCAGCGACCCGGCGTTCGTGCGGTCGGCCTCGGAGCTGCTGGCCATGCCGCTGGACGGCCGGCTCATGGCGGTGGTGGGACTGCCCGGGCCCGACGGCGGTCCGGCGCTCGACGGGCCCGGGGAAGCCCTCCTCAAGCGCGGGGTGCGGTCGGTCTGGGGTGTCCGTGGCGACGCCCAGGTGGGCGTGGTGGTGCTGGGCGCCATCCGGCCCGGCGACCTGCTGACGCTGCTGCGGGGCGCGGCGAGGGGTCCGGTCGGGGTGTCCGACGTCGTGGACGGCGCGTCGGCGGTCGGCGCGGCCTACCGCCTGGCCGAGACCGCCGTGCGCACGCTGCCGGCCGGGGCCAGCCGCGTGGTGAGCATCGACGACCGACTGCCCGAGGCGCTGCTGAGCAACTCACCGGAGATCAGCTCCCGGCTGGTCGGGCAGTCGCTCGGAGGCCTGCTCGAGCTGCCCGACGACGAGCGCGGGGTGCTGCTGGACACGCTGGCGGCCTTCCTCGCCACCGACGGGTCCCCGACCCGCGCCGCCGACGCGCTGTACTGCCACCGGAACACCGTGATGCACCGGCTGCGGCGGATCGAGGCGGTGACCGGCCGGAAGCTGACCGATCCCCGGTCCCGGCTGCTGTGGCAGCTCGCCCTGCTCGGCACCGAGAACGGGCAACCGGAGCGGCGCTCGGCCTAGCGGCTGCCTCCCGGGCCCTACTGGAGGTAGTTCTGGACCTGCTGCTCGGGGCGCGGCTCGGCCTCGTCGGGGTTCTCGTCGTACTGGCGCTTGGCGCGGCGCTGCCGGAGCAGGTCCCAGCACTGGTCGAGGTCGGCCTCGACCTTGCTCATGCGGGCCCGCGTCTCGTCGGTGTGCTCGCTGCTGTCGCGCAGCGAGTGCTCCTCGTCCACCAGAGCGTGGATGCGCTTCAGGATGTCGTCCTCGTCCATGCCCCGGTCCCTGCCCGGGGACGCGGGCGTGAAACCGGGGCCGGGTCCCGCGCCCGGTCAGCCCTGCTCGGGGACCCAGCCCTCCACGAACGCCGCCAGCCTGCGGTGCACGGCGCCGCCGGCGCGGCCGAGCGCCAGCAGCGCGGCCCGGTCCAGCGGCACCCGCACGGTGCGCCGGTCCCCCGACCGGGTGGTGACGGCGTGGCCCGCGGCGACCAGCTCCGGCCACGGGCGGTCCAGCTGCCCGCGCACCCGCTCCAGCGCCGCGGCGGTGGGGCCGGCGTTGCCCTCGACCATCGCCGTCACGAACCCGGGATCGCTGCCGATCACGCGGGTCCCGTCACGGAAGCTCCCGGCGCCCAGCGCCAGGGCGAGCGGCCCGGCGTCGGCGGCCGCGGCCGCGAGAGCCGCGGCCAGCAGGTGCGGCACGTGGCTGATCGCCGCGACGGCGTCGTCGTGCTCGGCAGCCGTCACCGGCACCACCTCGGCGCCCACGGCCAGCGCCACCTCGGCGACCCGCAGCCAACGCGGCAGCTCGGTACCCGGTTCCAGGCACAGCGCCCAGCGGGCGCCGGCGAACAGCCCGGGGTACGTGGCGGCGTGGCCCGATCGCTCGGTGCCGCACATCGGATGACCGCCGACGAACCGCCGTCCCAGCCTTCCGCCGAGTGCCTCGAGCACGGGCACCTTCACCGAGCCGAGGTCGGTCACCGTCGCGTCGGGGTCCACCGCGAGCCCGTCGAGCGCGGTCGTCATCGCCGGCAGCGGCACCGCCAGCACGACGACGCCGGACATCTCCCGCGTGATCCGCACCCCGCGCGCGGCGGCCGCGTCGCGGGCCGCCGGGTCGACGTCCCAGCCCGACACGGGGCGCCCGGCGGCGGCCAGCGCCGCAGCGAGCGAGCCACCGAGCTGGCCGAGCCCGACGACACCCACCGGGGGGGCGGGCATGGTCGGCACCGGGAACGACGGGGCACCGGCGGTGGGCGTGGCCCCGGGGCGTGCGGCATCGGCCATGATCAGAGGCTATGACCCCGCCGTTCGTCCGTCCCCACGTGCCATGACGCCCCGGTCGTTCCTCCTCACCCCCGAGCTCGCCGACTACGTCCGGGCCTCCTCCGACCCGGTCGACGAGGTGATGGCCGACCTGATCCGGGAGACCGCGGAGATGGCCGACCGCGGCGAGGTCTCGGGGACGATGCAGATCGCGCCCGAGCAGGGCGTGCTCATGCGGCTGCTCACCACGGCCCTGGGCGCCCGGCGGGCGATCGAGATCGGCACCTTCACCGGGTTCTCGGCGCTGTGCATCGCCCGGGGCCTGCCCGAGGACGGCTCGCTGCTGTGCCTCGACCGCAACGAGCAGTGGACCGCCGTCGCGCGGCGCTACTGGGAACGTGCCGGGGTGGCCGGGCGGATCGAGCTGCGGATCGGGGATGCCCTGCCGACGCTGCGCTCCCTGCCGGCCGAGGAGACGTTCGACCTGGCGTTCGTCGACGCGGACAAGACCGGCTACGCGGCGTATGTCGCGGAACTGCACCCGCGGATGACGCCGAACGGCGTGGTGCTCCTGGACAACACGCTGTGGTCGGGCAGCGTGCTGGACCCGGGGGACGACTCGGACCTGGCGCTGGCCGAGCTCAACGCCGCGCTGGCCACCGACCCGCGGTGGGAGACGGTGCTGCTGCCGCTCGCCGACGGCCTGACCCTGCTCCGCAAGCGATGAGCGACGCGGCGCCCGGTGGGACGGCCGATGGGCCGGCCAGCTTCGCGGTCCGGGTCTCCCGGCTCGACGGGCGGTGGCGGGTGGAGCTGCTGGCCGCCGACGCCGGTGACGAGCTGCCGGTGCTGGAACGCGCGCTCGGGGAGCCCGGGACCGGCGGCTGGCCGCCCCCGTTCGTGCTCGTCGTGGACTCGCGGCTGTACTTCGTGGCGCTGCGCCACGGCCCCGGTGGCATGGTGCGGGCGCTGATCTCCGACGCCACGATGCTGGAGTGGGTGCTGGCCGCGGAGGTGGTCGAGCGCTACGGCATCGGCGTCGACACCGACGGCGCCTTCGACGACGACGAGACCGGCTGGCCCGGCGGCGACCTCGACATCTTCGCCGACGACGGGCTGCCCGCGGAGGAGCTGCGACCGATCGTGACCGCCGATGACCTCTGGGCCGACGAGATGGTGCACCGCATCGCCGCCCGCCTCGGCTTCGCGGACGAGCTGGCCAGGGCGGTGAGGTCGTGAGCGCGGCCGTCTCCGCGGTGATCTTCGACCTCGGCGGGGTGATCACCGAGAGCCCGATGCACGCCTTCGCCGCCTACGAGAGGGAGGCCGGGCTGCCCGAGGGCCTGATCCGGCAGCTGAACTCGACCGATCCCGACACCAACGCCTGGGCCCGGTTCGAGCGCAACGAGCTCGACGTCGCCGGTTTCTCCGCCGCCTTCGAGGCCGAGGCCGCCGCGCGAGGTCACCGGATCGAGGCGGCGCGCGTCCTCGCGGCCCTGCAGGGCGAGGTGCGACCGGCGATGGTGGCCGCGGTGCGGCGGCTGCGGGAGGCCGGGCTGCCGCTGGCCCTGCTGTCCAACAACGTCGCGCCGATGCAGCGCGCCGGCCGGCTCGGTGAGCTGCTGGGCCTGTTCGACGCGATCGTGGAGTCGTCGACCGAAGGCGTGCGCAAGCCGGAGCCGGAGATCTACCGCCGCGCGCTGGACCGGCTCTCGGATGCGGTGGGCCGGCGGATCGAGGCCACCGACTGCGCCTACCTCGACGACCTCGGCATCAACCTGAAGCCCGCCCGGGCGCTGGGTTTCTCGACGATCAAGGTCGTCGATCCCGGGGCCGCGCTCGCCGAGCTGTCGGCGCTCGTCGGCTTCCCGCTGGACGACGCCGCGTGAGCCGGGCCCGGTACCAGTTCCTCGGACAGTCGGTCTCTGCCCACCATGCTGGGCAGAGGCCGACTGCCCGGGAGACCCCGTCGTGACCCTGGACCTCGACGCCGCGATGACCCGTGCGCTGGAGCTGGCGGCCGCCGCGGAGGAGTGGGGCGACACACCGATCGGCGCCGTCGTCCTCGGGCCCGACGGTGCGGTGCTCGCCGAGGCGGCCAACGAGCGGGAGAAGCGCGGGGACCCCACGGCGCACGCGGAGGTGCTGGCGCTGCGCGCCGCCGCGCAGGTGCACGGGGACGGCTGGCGGCTCTCCGGCTGCACGCTGGTGGTGACGCTGGAGCCCTGCACCATGTGCGCCGGGGCCAGCGTGCTGTCACGGGTCGACCGGGTGGTCTACGGCGCCGACGACCCCAAGGCGGGCGCCGCGGGATCGCTGTGGGACGTGGTCCGCGATCGGCGACTCAACCACCGCCCGCAGGTCATCGGCGGCGTCCGGGCCGAGGAGTCCGGCGCGCTGCTACGTGCCTTCTTCCGCCGTCGGCGCGGCCTGTAGTCTCTTCGGCGGTGGCGTGTCCGAGCGGCCGAAGGAGCACGCCTCGAAAGCGTGTGAGGTGCAAGCCTCCGTGGGTTCAAATCCCACCGCCACCGCCAGCACGAACCGCGCCCCCGCCCTCCCGGATCCGGGAGGCCGGGGGCGTCGTCGTTCGCGGGGGCCGGGGAAGGCCGCGGATCAGCCGATCGGGCGGTCGGAGTCGAGGAGCAGCTGCCCGTCCTCCCCGACGCGGAACGTGAGCCGGTGCTCCTCCCGCTCCCGCTCGCCGTCCGGGTAGCGGTACTCGAAGTCCGCGGTCGCGGTGTTCCCGCTCTCCTCCAGGTCGACGTCGCGCACCTTGACGTCGTCGAACCCCTCCCAGAAGGACACGTAGTTCTCGAAGCTGATGCTGTCGCGCAGCGTCGGGCCGGTGCGCTCCCAGGCCGCGGCGGGGTCCTCGAGCACGAGTCGGTGGTACTCCCGCACGAAGTCGCGGACGTTCCGCTCCGACAGGGGGTCGCCGTTCCGGCCGTCGTCCTCGTCGCGGTCCTCGTCCTCGTCCTCGTCGTCAACCTCGGGCGGGGGCGGCGTGGTCGGCTCGGGCTCCGGCGCCGGCGGCTCCTCCGTGACCGGGGCCGGTTCGCTGGTCTGCGGGGCCTCGGTCACCACCGAGGGGGACGCGCCGGCCGCCGTGTCCCCGGGGTCCGGGTCGCCGGACGTGCCGAGCCACACCGCGCCCCCGCCCAGCAGGAGTGCCGCCGCCACGCCGAGGCCTGCCCAGACCCCGCGCCGACGACGGCCGTCCGGCGAGGTGCGGGGACCGCCGGAGCCCGCGGGGGCGGCCCCGCTGCCGGCCGGCCACGGGTGCCGCGCGGTGGCCGGTGGCGGCACCGGCATGCGCGCGGCCGGCGGGATCGGGGTCGGCGGGGCCTCTGATGCGGCGGCCTCGGAGCCGGCGGCCCCGGCGGCGAACACGGCGGTGCCGGCCGGCCCGGACGACGGCCGCAGGTCGGTGCGGGCCAGCAGCACGGTGGTCGTGTCGCCGCCGTGCCCGGCCGCCAGCCGGGCCAGCTCGTCGCGGACCTCGGTCATCGGCGGACGCTCGGTGGGGTCGGCGGCCAGCATGCGCAGCAGCGGGGCGGTGAGGACGCCGGCGCGCTGCGGGGGAGTGATCTGTCCGGCGGCGACCCGGTGCAGCATCCCGAGCGCGTTGTCCTCCATGCCGAACGGCGGCCGTCCCTCCAGGCAGGTGTAGAGGGTGGCGCCGAGGGAGAAGACGTCGCTGGCCTCCGTCATCTCCCGGCCCTGCGCCACCTCCGGTGCCAGGAAGGCGGGAGTGCCGGTGATCTGGCCGGTCTGGGTGAGGGTGACGTCCCCGCGGGCGTGGGAGATGCCGAAGTCGGTGATCTTCACCAGCCCCGCGACCGCGCCGCCCTGGCCGATCAGGACGTTGGCCGGCTTGACGTCCCGGTGCACGATCCCCGCCGCGTGCGTGGCGGCCAGCGCGTCGGCGACCTGCGCCCCGATCTGCCCCACCTGGTCCACCCGCAGGGGGCCGTCCTCGTCGAGGACCTCCGCCAGGCTGCGCGACGGCAGGTACTCCATGACCAGCCACGGGGCCCCGCCCTCGAGCGCCACGTCGTACACGGAGATGGCGTGTGGGTGGCTCAGCCGGGCGGCGATGCGCCCTTCGCGCAGGGCGCGCCGTCGCTGCTCGTCGATCTGCCGCTCGTCGGCACCGAGTGGGGACAGGACCTGCTTGACCGCGACCTGGCGGCCCAGCAGCTCGTCCCGGGCCAGCCACACCGTGCCCATCCCGCCGCCGCCGATCCGCGAGGCGAGCCGGTAGCGCCCCGCGATGAGCCGGCCGGGCTCGGTGGACGGACGGGTCATCGATGTTGGTGGAGAACGGCTCAGACGGTGGAGGGCACGCCGTGCCGGCGCGCGTACTCCTCCTGCGCACCCACGGGCAGGGCGTCGTAGAGCTCGCCCAGCTGGTCGTGCACCTCCGGGTCGAGGTCGTCGAAGATCCGCTGCCAGGTGGGCGCCTCGTCGTAGCTGCGGGTCAGCAGCAGCTCCCAGGCCTGCGCCTGGCGGTCGCGCTTGCTGCGCTCGGCGACGAACTCCGACAGGTACCGGTCCTTGGCCGCCGTCTTCTCCTCGGCGGTCGCGCCGGCCGGCAGCTCACCGGCGTCACCACCCCTGAGCACACCGACGATCGCCTCGACGACGTCCGGCCGCACCTCGCTGTGCTCGCTCATGTCCTGCGCCTCCTCGTCCGTGACCCGCGGTCCGGGGCCCTTCCCAGCCGGCCGTCCGGCCAACCGCTCTGCGGTGCAGGATGCCGCACGGCGGCGCGGACGGCCCGTCCGGTGGTGTCCCGGCTGACCGCGCCGACCCCGCCCGGTAGGATCGTCTCCGCACGTGGAGGATTCGCCTAGTGGCCTATGGCGCTCGCTTGGAAAGCGGGTTGGGGGCAACCCCTCGGGAGTTCGAATCTCCCATCCTCCGCAGTCCCGACAGGCCCCGGTGTCCGCACCGGGGCCTGTCGCATTCCCGGGTCAGGCGCCGGCCAACGGCGCGGGGGGCGCCGCGCGCGCCTGCCGAAGCCGGCGCGCGTAGAGCCCGGCGACGGCGGCCAGCACGAGCAGCCCGCCGGCGAGGGCCGCCGGCGCCAGCCGCTCGCCCAGGAACGCCGTCGCCAGCGCGGTCGCGGTCAGCGGCTCCAGCAGGGTCACGATCGCGGCCACCGCGCCCGGGACGCTGCGGAGCCCGGTGAAGAAGAGGCCGTAGGCCAGCGCGCTGGGCACCGCGCCCAGGTAGAGCAGCACCGCCAGCGCCACCGGGTCGCCCGTCAGGCGCAGGCCGAGCGCCAGCGCCACGGGGGTGAGCAGCGCGGCGCCCCCCGCGAAGCTGGCCAGGGTCACCGGTACCCCCGCGGGCACGCCGCCGCCGGCCAGCGTGATGACGGCGTACGCGGCGGCCGCGCCGAGCGCGGTGAGCGCGCCCACCACGACCGCCGTACCGGTGTCGGCGCCGGCGGAGACCCCGACCAGCAGGACGAGGCCGGTCAGCGCGACCACCAGGGCGACGACCGTCGCCCGGTCCGGCCGGCCGTGCCCGAGCAGCGCCGCGCCGACGGCGACCAGCAGCGGCGCGGTGCCCAGGGCCACGAGGGTGGCGATGCTCACCCCTGCCGTCGCCACGGCGGCGAAGTACGACAGCTGGTAGCACGCCATCGCGGTGCCGCAGAGCACCAGCCGGACGGTCGTGCCCCGGGTCGTCGGGACGGCGGTCGCCGCCCGCCGTCCCCGGGAGAGCAGGTGGACGGCCAGCAGGACGGCGGCGCCGATGGTCAGCCGGTGCCAGGCGATGTCGAGCGCGCCGAGGTCGGTGCGCCGGTCGACGATCGCGCCGCTGATGCCGGAGGTGCCCCAGCACAACGCCGCGAGGACGACGAGGAGGAAGCCCCGGCGGGCCGGGGCGAGGGTCCCGGGCGCGGCGCCGGCGGGTGTGCGGGTGGGCATGACGCTCCAGGTGGCGGGTTCCGGTGGGGACTCGTCCCCGGAGCACGGCTGCGCGGCGGACCGCCGACGGCGGAGGCGGGACCGGTCGCGGTGCTCCGGGTCAGGAGCGCGGCGGGGGGAGGACGCAGGCGTGCCGGGGCGTCATGCCGAGGAGGGTAGTGGGGGACCCGATCGCCCGGGGAGCGGATTCCTCTACAGTGGAGCGCGACCCCTCGCGTGGCGTCATCCTGTGAACCTCCCCAGGGCCGGAAGGCAGCAAGGATAAGCAGGCTCTGGCGGGTGCGCGGGGGGTCCTCTCCGTTTCCGCGGCCCGCCGCTCACCAGAGCGTGTCGGCCAGGCGGACCGCCGCGACCACTGCCGATGCGCCGTCGATCGGCTGGTCGGCACCGGCGGTCACCCCGAAGGTCCAGGCGCCGCTGCCGCTGCTGTCCAGCGCGAACACCGTCCACCGGGTGCTCGACCGGTCAGCGCAGACCTCGACGACGAGGCCTGGTCCCGTGGCCGACTGGACGACGGTCTGCTGGCAGCTCTCCTGGGTGGGGAGGCCCGTGGTGAACTCCTCCGCCGTCCACCCGGGGGTGAAGCCGATGCCCGCCGAGAAGTGGTCCGCCAGGCCGCCGGACGAGCTCCCCGGCGCCGACCACTCGCACGCGCCCATGTCGCCCGGCAGGGTGCCGGCCCGGTGGCTGAGCGGGATGCCGCCGAGGGCCGCCTGCAGCTCGCCGGTGTCCTCCGGGCACGGGAACGTCGCCGCCGGGGCGGTCAGGGACACGACGGCGGGCCGTGGCCCGGGCTCCTCGAGCGCCCGGGCGACGGCGGCGCCGGCTGCGTCGAGGCGCTGCTGCAGTGCGCGCTGCTCCTGCTCGGCCGCCAGCTCGGCGCGGTCCGCGTCGGCATTCCCGCCGGACGGGGGCACGACGGCCGGAGCGGAGCCGCCGCCCGGCCCGGCGACGCCACCCGGCCCGGAGGAGTCCAGGGCGCCGAGGCCGAGCGGCACGCCGATGGCCACCGCGGCGGTCACGGCGGCGGCGGCGAGGACCGCGACGCGTCCCTGCCGCTGCCGGCGGTTCCGCTCCCGGGCGTTCCGCACCAGGCCCACGACGTCGATCGGCGGAGTGCTCCGGTCGGCGAGCCGGTCCAGGCGGTCGCGGAGGGCGATCGTCTCCTGCTCGTTCACTGCAGCCTCCCGGTGGTGGGGGTGAGGTCGCCGTGTCCGGGCGCGAGCAGGACGCGGAGCGCGGCCAGCCCCTTGGTGACGTGGTTGTTGACGGTGCTGACCGAGCAGCCCATGACCGGTGCCGTCCCGGCTTCGGAGAGGTCCTCGAAGTAGCGCAGGACGACGGCGGTGCGCACCCGTGGCGAGAGCTCCATCAGCGCCCGCCGCATCTCGTCGGTGTCCGCCTGGGCCGTCTGGTGGTCGTCGGTCCAGCTGTCCGGCATCCGTTCGATCACCTGCTCGGTGTTCAGCAGGCGACGACGCCAGCTCAGGTGGCTGGTGACCATGATCCGGCGGACGTAGGCCGGCGGGTGATCGCTGCGGCGGACCTTCTCCCAGGCGCCGTAGGCGTTGGCCAGTGTGGTCTGCACCAGATCCTTCCCGTGCTGACGGTCGCCGGTGATCAGGCAGGCGGTCCTGAGCAGGGCGGCACCCCGTTCGGCGACGAACGCGGTGAACTCGTCGTCCCGCTGCTCCTTCATCCGCCCTCCCGGCGCTCGATCCACTTCCTAGGACGCCGCGGGACCGCGCCCCGACCCCACACCCTCGGGTACCGGGTCGGTAACGGGAGGGAAAAGTGCAGCCCGGTCCCGTGGTGGTCCGCGACGTCGGTGGGGCCACGTAACCTCGCCGACGTGGCACTGGCGCTCTACCGGAAGTACCGACCGGCGACCTTCGCCGAGGTGGTCGGGCAGGAGCACGTCACCACGCCCCTGATGAACGCCGTCGACAGCGGGCGGATCAACCACGCGTACCTCTTCAGCGGCCCGCGCGGGTGCGGCAAGACGTCGTCGGCGCGCATCCTGGCGCGCTCGCTGAACTGCGTGCAGGGCCCGACCTCCACCCCCTGCGGGGTCTGCGAGTCCTGCGTCGCGCTGGCCCCCGACGGCCCGGGGTCGCTGGACGTCATGGAGATCGACGCGGCCAGCCACGGTGGTGTCGACGACGCCCGCGACCTGCGCGAGCGCGCGTTCTTCGCGCCGGTGAACAGCCGCTACAAGGTCTACATCGTCGACGAGGCGCACATGGTGACCACGCAGGGCTTCAACGCCCTGCTCAAGGTGGTCGAGGAGCCGCCGGACTTCCTGGTCTTCGTCTTCGCCACCACCGAGCCGGAGAAGGTCCTCCCGACCATCCGCTCGCGCACCCACCACTACCCGTTCCGGCTCGTGCCGCCCACGACGCTGCGCACGCTGCTGGAGAAGACCTGCGCCGCCGAGGGCGTGCAGGTGGAGCCCACGGTGTTCCCGCTCGTCGTCCGGGCCGGCGGCGGCTCGGTGCGCGACTCGCTGTCGATCCTCGACCAGCTGCTGGCCGGCGCCGGGCCGGAGGGCGTCACCTACCGGAGCGCCGTCGGCCTGCTCGGCGTCACCGACGACGCGCTGCTCGACGAGACCATCGACGCGCTGGCCGCCTCCGACGCGCCGGGTGTCTTCCGCGCGGTCGACCGGGTGGTCGAGGCCGGCCACGACCCGCGCCGCTTCGCCACCGACCTGCTCGACCGGCTGCGCGACCTGATCGTGCTGGACGCCGTGCCCGACGCCGGCGGCAACGGGCTGCTCGACTGCCCGCCCGACCGGCTGGACCTGATGAACCAGCAGGCGCAGGCGCTCGGCTCGGCGACCTTGTCGCGCATGGCCGACACGGTGCACGAGGGGCTCACCGAGATGCGGGGGACGACGGCTCCGCGGCTGCTGCTCGAGCTGGTCTGCGCCCGCATGCTCCTGCCGGCCACCGAGGGCTCGACCGCGGCGACCCTGCAGCGCCTGGAGCGGCTCGAGCGGCGGATGTCGATCGCCGGCGAGCACGCGGGCCGGCCGGCCGACGCCGGCCACCGCGAGGCGCCGGTCGCCGAGGCTCCGCCCCGCGAGGTCGCGGCCGCACCGGTGCCGCCGGCACCGGCGCCCGGCCCGGGGACGGAGACCGCGGCCCGGCGCGAGTTCGTCCGCAGGTCGCAGGCGCAGGCCCGCCCGGAGGCGCCCGCCCGGGCCGGCGCGCCGGCGCCCGCCGCCCCCGGGGAGCCCGCCGCCGCGCCCGCGCCCGCCCCGGTCCCGTCCACCCCGCCCGCACCCGCGGCCGCGCCGGTGGCGGCGACACCTGCCCCCGCCTCCGACGACTGGCCGGAGACGGCCCGGCCCGGGGCCGGGAACCGCGCCGCGCCGCCGGCGCCGGCCCCGGCCGGCGAGTGGCCGGAGACGGCGCGGCCGGGGAACCCGCCCGCACCCGCACCCGCACCGGCCGCGGGCCCGCCCGCGTCCGCCGGGCGGCACCCGCAGGAGACGGTGGGCGAACCGGACATCCCCCTGCCCCCCGAGCCGACCGACGACGAGGAGTGGCCGCACCCGGCGCAGCCCGCCGCCGTCCGGGCCGCGGCCACCCGGGTCGAGCAGCCACGCCCGCCGGCGTCCCCGCCCCGCGCGGCCGCGGAGTCCGCCCCGGCACCCCGCGGGGGCGAGCCCACCCCGGTCGTGTCCGCCAACCCGCCCGAGGCCGCGCCGGACGGCGAGCTGACCACCGCCGACGTCCGCCGGGTGTGGCCGGAGCTGCTGTCCGTCGTCAAGAAGCACAAGCGCACCACCGAGGCGCTGCTGAAGAACGCCCAGGTGCACGGGCTCTCCAACGGCGTGCTCACGCTGTCGACGCCGTCACCGGCACTGGCCCGGCGGCTCGGCGACGACCTCAACAAGGACGTCGTCCGCGCCGCGCTCAACGAGCTGCTGGGCGTGCGCTGGCGGGTCGACGCCGTGGTCGAGGGCGCCGGTCCGGCGGCCGGGCCGGAGGTGACCCCGGAGGTGGCGCGGGAGGCCGCGCGGGCCGCCGAGGCGGCCGAGGCGCGCGAGCTCATGGCCGAGCGGGCGGCGGAGGGGTCCACCGGCGGCGACCAGCCCCCCGAGCCCGCCGTCGACCAGGAGCAGGCGGCGCTGCAGCTGCTGCGGGCTCAGCTGGGCGCCCGGCCGGTCGACGGCTGACGTCGCGCGACGGCGTGCCGTCACCTGTCGCACCGGCGGCCTACTCTCGTGGCATGTTCCCCGGAGGCCAGCAGCCCGACCTGTCGCAGCTCATGAAGCAGGCGCAGCAGATGCAGCAGCAGCTCGCCGCCGCCCAGCAGGAGCTGGCGGCCACGGAGGTGACCGGCACCGCCGGCGGCAACCTGGTGTCGGCCACGATGACCGGCGACGGCGATCTGACCGCGCTCACGATCGCGCCGGCCGCGGTCGACCCCGACGACCTGGAGACCCTGCAGGACCTGGTGGTCGCCGCCGTCCGCGACGCCAAGCGGGCGGCCGACGAGCTGACCGCCAGCCGCATGGGCCCGCTGGCCGGGGGCCTCGGCGGTCCCGGCGGCGGCCTGGGGCTGCCCGGCCTCTGATCGGGCGCGCCCGCCCGATCCACTTCGCAACTCGAGGAGCACCGTGTACGAGGGTGCCGTCCAGGACCTGATCGACGAGCTCGGCCGCCTGCCCGGCGTCGGGCCGAAGAGCGCCCAGCGCATCGCGTTCCACCTGCTGTCGTCGGAGTCCGCCGACGTCAGCCGGCTGGTCGCCGCCCTGACCCGGGTGCAGGAGTCGGTCCGGTTCTGCGTGACCTGCTACAACGTCGCCGAGGCCGAGCAGTGCAGGATCTGCCGCGACGTGCGCCGCTCGGACGACGTGCTGTGCGTCGTGGAGGAGCCCAAGGACGTCGTGGCCATCGAGCGCACCCGTGAGTTCCGCGGCCGCTACCACGTGCTCGGCGGGGCGATCAGCCCGATCGACGGCGTGGGCCCCGACGACCTGCGGGTCAAGGAGCTGATGACCCGGCTGATGGACGGCCAGGTCACCGAGCTGATCATCGCGACCGACCCGAACCTCGAGGGGGAGGCGACGGCGGCATACCTCGCGCGGCTCGTCGGCCCGATGGGGCTCACCGTCTCGCGGCTGGCCAGTGGGCTGCCCGTGGGCGGGGACCTCGAGTACGCCGACGAGGTCACGCTGGGCCGGGCCTTCGAGGGCCGCCGCCGCATCGAGGCCTGACCGCGCCGCCGGGCGGTGATCTGGCCCGGCGCCAGCACCTGGTGCAGCGGCGGACGGGCGCCGGCGTCGGGCGTGACGGAGTACCCGCGTGCACCCCTCCGGCACTCAGCGTCGCGAAAGGTCACGAGATGATGTCGATCACCAGGTGACCGGCGCCGGTACACCGCGGTGGTCCTAGTGTCGCGGCACGCGCCGGCGGACGATCGTTCGTCCCAGGCGGCCCCGTCCGGAGCACGTCCGGCCCCCGAGGGTCGAGAAGGCAGGTCTTCCGCGATGTCACGTCGTGCCACTCGTGCGCTCGCCGCCAGTGCGGCCGCACTCACAGCAGTAACCCTGTCGGCCTGCGCCTCCAGCGACCGGGACGGCGAGGGCGGCGACCCCGCCGCCGAGGCGTCCGGTGGCACGCTGGTCTTCGGCGCCGCCGGCGACCCGGCGATGTTCGACCCGGCGTTCGCCAGCGACGGCGAGACGTTCCGCATCGCCCGCCAGATCCACGAGGGCCTGCTGACCACGTCCGCGGGCGGTACCGAACTCGAGCCGGCCCTGGCCGAGGACTGGGAGGTGACCGAGGACGGCCTCGAGTACACCTTCGACCTGCGCGAGGGCGTGACGTTCCACGACGGCACCGACTTCAACGCCGAGGCGGTCTGCTTCAACTTCGACCGCTGGCACAACTTCGAGGGCCTGGCCCAGAGCCCCAGCGCGACGTACTACTACCAGGCGGTCTTCGGCGGATTCGCCGACAGCCCCGACCCGGGCATCTACGAGGGCTGCGAGGCCGTCGACGAGAACACCGCCGTCATCACGCTCAACCGGGTGACCAGCAAGATCCCGGCCGCCCTGTCGCTGCCGGCGTTCTCCATCCAGAGCCCGACGGCCCTGCAGGAGTACGACGCCGACAACCTGGCCGGCAGCGAGGACGCGATCACCTACACCGAGTACGCCCTCGAGCACCCGACCGGCACCGGACCGTTCACGTTCGAGAACTGGGACCGTGGCAACGGCGAGGTCACCATCGTCCGCAACGAGGACTACTGGGGCGAGCCGGCCAAGCTCGACAGGATCATCTTCCGCACCATCCCCGAGGGGAACACCCGCCGGCAGGAGCTCCAGGCCGGCACGATCGACGGCTACGACTTCGTCTCGCCGGCCGACTACCAGACCCTCGAGGACGACGGCTTCCAGGTCCTGGTGCGCGATCCGTTCAACATCCTCTACCTGGGCTTCAACCACGGGAACGTGGAGGGCACCAACGCCAACCCGGCGCTGCAGGACGAGCGGGTGCGCCAGGCCGTCGCCCACGCGATCAACCGCGAGGAGATCGTGACCTCGCTGCTCCCCGAGGGCGCCGAGGTGGCGATCAACTTCATGCCTCCCACGGTCGACGGCTGGACCGAGGACGTGCGGACCTACGAGTACGACCCGGAGCGGGCCCGGCAGCTGCTGGAGGAGGCCGGCGCGGCCGGTACCACGCTGCGGTTCTACTACCCGACCGACGTCAGCCGGCCGTACCTGCCGGACCCGGCCGCGATGTTCCAGGTCATCGCCGAGGACCTGCGTGAGGTCGGCCTGACCATCGAGCCGGTCGCGCTGCAGTGGAACCCGGACTACCTGCAGGCCGTGCAGTCGGGCCAGGCCGACATCCACCTGCTCGGCTGGACCGGTGACTACAACGACGCCTACAACTTCATCGGCACGTTCTTCGCCGAGGACCAGAACAACCAGGCGTCCGCGGAGTTCGGCGCGTTCAGCGCCCCGGAGATCTTCGAGGCGCTGGCGCAGGCCGACGCCGCGCCGGACCCGGCCGACCGGATCGAGCTCTACCAGGAGGCGAACCGGCTGATCAAGGAGTTCCTGCCGGCGGTGCCGATCTCGCACTCGCCCCCGGCGCTGGTCGTGGCCGAGAACGTGCAGGGCCTGGAGCCCAGCCCGCTGACGGCGGAGGACTTCTCGACGGTGACCCTGGAGGACTGAGTCCCTTCCGTGTCGACCGCGCCGGTGGTGGCAGGCAGGATCGCCACCACCGGCGCGGTCCCCGGTACGCGGTAGGACAGCGGACCCCGGCAGGGGAGTCCGGAAAGGCTGGTCCGAGCACGTGCTCCGCTTCATCGTCCGGCGGCTGTTCCAGCTGATCCCGATCCTGCTGGGGCTCTCCGTCCTCCTCTTCGCCTGGTTGCGCGCACTGCCCGGCGGTCCCGCGCAGGCGGCCCTCGGCGAGCGGGCCACCCCGGAGGCGATCGCCCAGTACAACGAGCTGTTCGGCCTCGACGAGCCGCTCTACGTGCAGTACTTCCGCTTCCTGGGCCGCGCCCTCACGCTCGACTTCGGCAACTCCACCCAGTACGGGCGGCCGGTCACCGAGGTCTTCCTCGAGCGGTTCCCCGGCACGATCGAGCTGACCCTGCTCGCGATGGTCTTCGCGATCGGGGTGGGCATCCCCATGGGCTACGTCGCCGCCCGCCGGCACGGCAGCTTCCTCGACTCCGCCTCGGTCGTCGGGTCGCTGGTGGGCGTGGCGATCCCGGTCTTCTTCCTCGCCTACCTGCTGCGCCTGCTGTTCGCCGTCGAGCTCGGCTGGCTGCCCGGATCGGGCCGGCAGGACGTGCGGATCGACGCCACCCGCATCACCAACTTCTACGTCCTGGACGGGCTCCTCACCCGGGAGTGGGACGCGGCCTGGGACGCCCTCCTCCACCTGGTCCTGCCGGCCATCGCGCTGGGCACGATCCCGCTGGCGATCATCGTGCGGATCACGCGGGCGTCGGTGCTCGACGTCGTCAACGAGGACTACGTCCGGACGGCGAACGCCAAGGGTCTGGCGACGGCGACGGTGCGCCGCCGGCACGTCGTCCGCAACGCCCTCCTGCCGGTGTCGACGACGATCGGCCTGCAGACCGGCCTGCTGCTGTCCGGCGCGGTGCTCACCGAGACCGTCTTCGCCTTCGGCGGGGTGGGACTGACCCTCCGGGATGCGATCACCTACCGCGACTTCGCCGTCCTGCAGGGCTTCATCCTCATGCTCGCGGTGGTCTACGTGCTGGTGAACCTGCTGGTCGACATCTCCTACGGCCTGCTGGACCCGCGGGTGAGGGTCCGATGACCGCGCTGGGCGAGGTGAAGAGGCAGCGGATCGACGAGCTCGCCGCCCGCGCCGGCCAGCTCCCCGAGGGCGAGGGCGGCCTGTCGCTGACCCGCAGCGCCGTCCGGCGGCTGCGCCGGGACCCCGTGGCGATCACCGGCGCGGTCATCGTGGTCGTGTTCATCGTCGTCGCGGCGTTCGCGCCGTGGCTGGCCCCCAAGGACCCGACCGCCCAGTACCTGCTGTCGGAGATCCGGCCCGGCCAGATCCCCGGCGCGCGGGAAGGCTTCCCCCTCGGGGTCGACAACCTCGGGCGGGACCTGCTGTCCCGGCTGATCTACGGCTCGCGGCAGTCGCTGCTCATCGGCGTGGTCTCCACCGTGCTGGGGCTGGTGGTCGGCATGTCCCTGGGCGTGCTGGCCGGCGCCTTCGGCGGCTGGGTCGACACCGTGGTGATGCGGTTCGTCGACATCATCCTGTCCATCCCAGGCCTGCTGATGGCGATCACCATCTCGGTGCTGCTGGGCCAGAACCAGTACGCGCTGATGATCGCCATCGCCGTCGTCCAGGTGCCGGTGTTCGCCCGGCTGCTGCGCGGGTCGATGCTGGCCCAGCGGGGCAGCGACTACGCCGTGGCCGCCCAGGCGCTCGGCGTGAAGAAGGCGCGGATCGTCTTCGGGCACGTGCTGCCCAACTCGCTGTCGCCCGTCATCGTCCAGGCGACGCTCTCCCTGGCGACCGCCATCATCGAGGCGGCGGCCCTCTCGTACCTGGGCCTGGGGGATCCCGACATCGCGCGCCCCGAGTGGGGGGCGATGCTCGCCAACGCCCAGGACTTCCTGTCCATCCGCCCGGCCCTGGCCGTGTGGCCGGCGATGTGCATCATCGTCGTCGCGCTCGGCTTCACGCTGCTCGGCGAACGCCTGCGCGAGGCCCTCGACCCGAAGTTCCGGAGGTGAGCACGGTGACCCGGACGGGCAGTGCGTCCGCGGGCGGCCTGGCCGCCCCGGTGCTCGAGGTGGAGGACCTCGCCGTGGCGTTCGTCCGCCGCGGTGAGCAGCCGACCCGTGCCGTGGACGGCGTCAGCTTCTCCGTCGCCCCCGGCGAGACCATCGGCCTGGTGGGGGAGTCCGGCTGCGGCAAGTCGGTCACCTCGCTCGCCGTCATGGGCCTGCTGCCGCGGCGCGGCGTCCAGGTGACCGGGTCGGTGCGCCTGGACGGGCAGGAGCTGATCGGCGCCTCGGACCGGGTGCTGCGGAGCCTGCGCGGCGCGGACATGGGGATGGTCTTCCAGGACCCGCTGTCCTCGCTCAACCCGACCGTCCCGATCGGCACGCAGGTGACGGAGGTGCTGCTGGAGCACCGGGAGATGACCAAGGCGGAGGCGCGCGAGGAGGCCACCCGGCTCCTGGACCGGGTGGGGATCCCCGATCCCGCCCGCCGGCTGAAGGAGTACCCCCACCAGCTGTCCGGCGGGATGCGCCAGCGGGCGCTCATCGCCATGTCCCTGGCCTGCTCGCCGCGGCTGCTGATCGCCGACGAGCCGACGACGGCGCTGGACGTGACGATCCAGGCGCAGATCCTGGAGCTGCTCCGGGAGCTCGTCGTCGACTCCGGCACGGCGCTGGTGATGATCACCCACGACCTGGGCGTCGTCGCCGGGCTCTGCGACCGGGTGCACGTCATGTACGCGGGCAAGGTCATCGAGACCGCCGACCGGCACGACCTGTTCGCCCGCCCCCGCCAGCCCTACACCGGCGGGCTGCTGGCCTCGGTGCCCCGGCTCGACTCCGGCCGTGGCACCCCGCTCACGCCGATCCGTGGCTCCGCCCGCGACGCCATCCCGTGGGCGGAGGGCTGCGCCTTCGCGCCGCGCTGCGACAACGCCCAGGACGACTGCCTGACCGAGGTGTCGGGCAGCACCATCCCGCTGGAGTACGACGGCCCCGGCCGGGAGCTGCGCTGCCGGCACCCCCTCGAGCACTCGTCGCCGGCGACCGGCGCGACCGCCTCCGGAGCGTCCCGGTGACCGCCGTCCCGACGTCCACCGGCCCGGACGAGCTGCTGCGGGTCGAGGGCCTCAAGGTGCACTTCCCGATCAAGGCCGGGGTCTTCTTCGACCGCACCGTCGGGCACGTCCAGGCCGTCGACGGCGTCGATCTCGTCGTCCCGCGCGGGGCCACCTACGGGCTGGTCGGGGAGTCCGGCTGCGGCAAGTCCACGCTGGGCCGGGCCATCCTGCGGCTGGTCGAGCCCACGGCCGGACGGGTGCTGTTCGACGGCACCGACGTCGCCGCGCTCAAGGGCGAGCCGCTGCGGCACATGCGCCAGCGCATGCAGATGGTGTTCCAGGACCCGATGGGCAGCCTCGACCCGCGGCAGAACGTGGAGTCGCTGCTCGCGGAGCCGCTGCACGCCCACGGCCTCGCCGGCGGCAAGGCGGGCATCGCCGAGAAGATCCGGACCCTGCTCGACGCCGTCGGGCTGCCCGCCGCGGCGCTGCGCCGCTATCCGCACGAGTTCTCCGGCGGCCAGCGGCAGCGCATCGGCATCGCGCGCGCCGTCGCGCTCGAGCCGGACCTGCTGATCGCCGACGAGCCGGTGTCCGCGCTCGACGTGTCGGTGCAGGCGCAGGTGCTCAACCTGCTCGAGGAGCTCCAGCAGCGGCTGGGCCTCACCTACCTGGTCATCGCCCACGACCTGGCGGTGGTGCGGCACATCAGCGACGTCGTCGGGGTCATGTACCTCGGCTCGCTGGTGGAGCAGGCCCCGGCCGACGACCTCTACGAGCAACCGCTGCACCCCTACACGCGGGCGCTGATGAGCGCCGTCCCGGTGCCGGACCCGGTCGTGGAGGAGACGCGGGAGCGGATCCTGCTCGCCGGTGACCTCCCGTCGCCGGCCGATCCGCCCAGCGGCTGCCGGTTCCACACCCGCTGCCCGTGGCGGCAGGAGACCCGGTGCGACGACGAGGTGCCGGTGCTGCGCGAGCTGGCTCCCGGGCGGCTGGTGAGCTGCCACTGGGCCGAGGAGATCCGCGACGGTCTCCTGCGACCGCGCTCGCCGGAGGAGGCGCTGCAGGCCGGCGCCGCCACCCGGCGGGCACCGGACGGCGGTCCGGGCGACGACGACCCGACCCCGTTCCTCGGCCGGGACCGTCCGCTGCCGCGCAACACCTACGGATGACCGGCGCCGGTCACTCCAGGACGACGTCGTCGTCCCGGCGGACCGCCCGGCGGACCCGCAGCCGGGCGATGCTGCCCACCAGCCGGACCAGGCCGCTGTAGACGGGCGTGGGGCCGTGGTAGCCGAGGAACCCGCGGGGCCCGTCGACCATCTCGCCGGTGCGCACGTCGTAGCGGCTCTGGTGCCAGGGACAGACCAGGCAGCCGTCGGCGTCGAGGGTGCCCTCGGCGAGGTCGGCCAGCTGGTGGCGGCACCGCCGGGAGACGGCGAAGTACCTCTCGTCGCCGCGGTTGCCCACCGCCCAGCCGCCGGCGCGGCGGACCGTCCCCGGTGGCAGCGCGGCGGCGGGGACGGAGTCGGGCTCGGACACGGGGCCTCCTCGCGGCGAGGTAGTGGCGGGTCGCCCCTACCCGCGGCGGCCGGGCCGGACCCGTTCCGCGTCGGTAGGGTCGCTGCGGAACGAGTCCGCCCCTCCTGGAGGTGTCCGTGCGCCGGCTGTGCGTCGTCCTGGGGGTGCTCGCCGTCCTGCTGCTCGTCGGCGGCCCGGCGTACGCGGTGCCGCCGTTCCGGCTCCCGGAGCAGGTCGTCGACGAGGTCGGCGCCCTGGAGGGCAGCACGGCGCAGGTCGAGGAGACCCTCGACGAGCTGCGGGCGGACACCGGCACCGATCTGTACGTCGTCTTCGTCTCGAGCTTCGACGGCGCGGACCGCAGGGACTGGGCGCAGGCCACGGCGGAACTGAGCCAGCTCTCCGCGGAGGACGCGCTGCTCGCCGTGGCCGTGGGGGACGGGGAGTACGCGTTCGTGCCACCCGTGGACGCCCCGCTGCCCGTGCAGGAGATCGAGCAGCGCGCGGAGACCGAGGTGGCACCGCTGTTCGGCGCCGGGAACTGGGCCGGGGGCGTGGCCGCCTTCGCCGACCTGCTGCGGGAGGGGTCGGCGGCGGCCGGCGAGCCCGGGGACGCGGCCTCGGACGGCGGCTCCGGCGGGGCGGGACCGCTGCTGGTGCTCGGTGGCATCGCGGTGGTCGGCGGCGGCCTCTACCTGGCGAGCCGGTCCCGCCGGAACCACGGCGGAGCGCTGCCACCCGGCCGGCGGCGCCCCGAGCCCGACCCGTACGAGGGCGTCCCCACCGCCGAACTCCAGGGGCGCGCCAGCGAGGCCCTGCTCGAGCTCGACGAGGCCGTGAAGACCTCGCAGCTCGACCTCGACTTCGCCCGCTCGCAGTACGGCGAGGACGCCGTCGCCGGGTTCGGCGCCGCGCTCGCGCAGTCCCGGGCCGAGGTGTCCCGGGCCTTCACGCTGCGCCAGCAGCTCGACGACGACGTCCCGGAGGACGAGCCCACCACCCGCCGGATGCTCGCGGAGATCCTCGCGCTGACCCAGGCCGCCGACGCGCGGCTGGACGAGCAGAGCGAGGCCTTCCAGCGGCTGCGCGACCTCGAGCGGACGGCGCCGCAGGTGCTGGACGGGCTGGAGCCGCGGCTGGCCGGGCTGCGCGAGCGGATCCCGCAGGAGGAGCAGCGGCTGGCCGCTTACCGGGGCCGGTACGCGGCCTCGGCGTCCGCCCCCGTGGCGGACAACGTGGACCAGGCCCGGGCCCGGCTGGCCGCCGCCGAGCAGGAGGTCCGGGAGGCGCGGGACGCGCTGGCCGAGGGGCGCAGCGGCGACGCGGTCGGGGACATCCGGGCGGCCGAGGACGCGGTGGCGCAGACCGGCACGCTGCTGGACGCCGTCGGGCGGCTCGCCGCCGATCTCGACTCCGCCGCGGGCCGGGTCGCGGACGCACGGGCGGAGACCGAGAAGGACCTCGCCGAGGCCCGCGCGCTGGTCGCCGCCGGCGACCGCTCGGGCCTGGCCCCGCAGATCGCCCGGGCCGAGTCGGCGCTCGCCGCCTGCGACGCCGCGCTGCACCCGGCCGACGGCACCCCGGCCGATCCGCTGGCCGCGCTCCGGCAGCTCGAGGACGCCGACGTCGCCCTCGAGGAGGCGCTCTCCGCGGCCCGCGACGCGCACACCCAGGCCCGCCGGGCCGCGGCGGCGCTGGACCAGGCGCTGCTCAACGCGCGCTCGGCGGTGGCCGCGGCGGCGGACTTCGTCGACACCCGCCGCGGCGCAGTGGGGCCCGAGGCCCGCACCCGGCTGGCCGAGGCGCAGCGGCACCTGGAGGCCGCCGTCGACCTGGGCCGGACCGACCCGGTGAGCGCGCTGCGGGAGGCCCACCAGGCGGGGATGCTGGCCCAGCACGCCCTGGACCTCGCCCAGGACGACGTCGGCCGGTGGAACTCCGGCTACGGGCCGGGTGGGTTCGGCGGCGGCTACGGCGGCGGGTACCGGCGCGGCGGCGTGGACCTCGGCAGCCTCGTGCTGGGCGGCATCCTCCTGGGCGGCGGCGGTGGTCGCGGCCGCGTGGGCGGCTTCGGCGGCAGTTTCGGAGGTGGCGGCGGCTTCGGTGGGCGGGCCGGCGGTGGGTCGTTCGGCGGCCGCGCCGGCGGTGGGTCGTTCGGCGGGGTCGGTGGTGGCTCGTTCGGCGGCGGGGCCGGCGGCGGGCGGTTCTGAGCCCGGCCGGTCGCGGGGCGCCGCGGGCGACCCGAACTGTCGGCCCCCGGTGGGACGGTGACCTCCCCCACAACAGGAGGAGGCAACCATGCCCACGCGAGACACCCCCTGGCCCGCCGGCACGCCCTGCTGGGTCGACTACGGCGCGGCCGACCTGGCGGCGGCGCGGGAGTTCTACACCGCCCTGCTCGGCTGGGAGTACACCGGCGGCGACCCCGAGTTCGGCGGCTACCTGAACGCCGAGAAGGACGGGCGGCAGGTGGCCGGCCTGGGTCCGCAGATGGACGAGGCCGGACAGCCCGGCTGGACCACCTACTTCGCCACCGACGACGCCTACGCCACCGCGGCCCGGATCCGGGAGGCCGGGGGCACGGTCGTGGTCGAGCCGATGGAGATCGGCCCGATGGGGCGGATGGTGGTCGCGCTCGATCCGCAGGGCAACGCGTTCGGGCTGTGGCAGGCCGGCGAGCACACCGGCGTGCAGCGGTACAACGAGCCCGGCTCGCTGGTCTGGAACGAGGCGGCGGTCGACGACCCGGCGGCCGCCCGGGAGTTCTACGGCTCGGTCTTCGGCTTCCGGTTCGAGGAGATCCCCGGCGGCGAGGGGTACACGACCTTCGGCACCGGCGGTGACCCGCTGGGCGGGCTCGGCGCCCGCCAGCCCGGGCTGCCGACGGGCTGGACGACCTGCTTCGCGGTGGCCTCCACCGACGACGCGGTGGCCACCGTCGAGGCCCGCGGCGGCAAGGTCACGATGGCGCCGACGGACACCGAGTACGGCCGGTTCGCCGTGGCCGAGGACCCGTGGGGCGCCGGGTTCTCGGTGATGCAGGTGCCCACCGCCTGACGCCTCCGGCCGGCGCGAACGGGGCGCGCCGGTCCGGCGTCCGGCTCATCCGCCCAGCTGTCCGTAGGTGTGCTCCGGGCGGAAGCGGACCACCAGGCGACGGTCGGCGACCATGGCCGCCCGGTACTCGTCCCAGTTCTCGTGCTCGCCGGAGACGCCGCGGTAGTAGGCGATCAGCTCCTCGACGGCGGCGTCGTGCGGGTCCTGCGCGACCGGGGTGAGCTCGGCGGTGCCCTCGACGGCGACCCAGGTCCAGAAGTCCGTCGACGCCACGTGCAGCGTCACCCGGGGGTCGCGCTGCAGGTTGCGGGTCTTCGCGCGGTCGGCGGTCACCGAGACGCGGATCAGGCCGTCGTCCCAGGCGTATCCGACGTTGGACAGCTGCGGCCGGCCGTCCCGCTTGATCGTCGCGAGCACGCCCCAGCGCTGCCCGGCGACGAAGGCCAGCATCGTGTCGTCGGTCGTCATCCCTGCCGCCCCCTGGCCTTGAGCTGGACCGGCGGCAGCGGTGGCGCTGTCAGCCGGTTGCCGTCGAACCCCTCCACGGCGCCGAACCGGTCGGACTCGGCGTTCCACTGCTCGGCGTAGTCGGCGATCTCCTCGCCCGACCGGCCGACGAAGTTCCACCACATCACCAGCCGCTCCTCGAACGGCTCCCCGCCGAGCAGCAGCAGCCGGCTGGGCTCGGCGGCGCGCAGCCGCAGCGACCGCCGCCCGGTGCCCAGGTAGAGCATCGCGCCCCGCTCCAGCGGCGCGCCCTCCGCGGTGGCCGCGCCGGAGGAGACCAGCAGGCCGTGCTCGAAGTCCGGGTCCAGCGGCAGCTCGACGTCCGCGCCGGCGTCCAGCGCCAGGTCGGCGCCCAGCAGCGGGGTGTAGGCGGTGCCGGGGGAGACGGCGCCACCGAGGGAGCCCATCAGCACGGTCGTCGTCAGCCCGTCCGACGTCCAGCCCGGCAGCGTCGTGTGGTGCTCGAACGCCGGGACGGTCTCCCGGTGCGCGTCGGGCAGCGCCACCCACAGCTGGGCGCCGTGGAGGTAGCGCGGGTGGGGCACCGGCGACTGCTCGGAGTGCGCGATCCCGTGCCCCGCCGTCATCAGCGCCAGCTCGCCGGGGCGGAAGCGGACGTCGCTGCCGAGCGAGTCGCGGTGGTGCACCTCGCCCTCCAGCAGCCAGGACACCGTCTGCAGCCCGGTGTGCGGATGCGGCGGCACCTGCATCCCCGCCCCGGTGGCGACGTCGTCGGGGCCGTAGTGGTCGACGAAGGCCCACGCGCCCACGAGGCGCCGGCCGAGCGTCGGCAGCAGCCGGCGCACCCGGGTGCTCTCCCCGAGCATCACCGCCTTGCCGGGGAGCAGGTCCAGCGCCGGGCCCGCGGCGGTGTCCTGCAGCCCGCCGAGCTCGCGGGCGGCCGGGCGGCGGTCGAGGTTGCTCATGGCGCCTCCTGCCGCTCGGGACGGGATCCAGTGTGCACCTCCGGACCCGACGGCATCATGCCGGGCGCGCAGCGTAGGCGGCGGGGAACCGAGCGTCAGGACGTGCTGACCGGCCACGAGCGCACCGTGCTCGTCGAAATACAGAACGACAGATGGCTACTTGACGTGTGATTCACATCACGTCTTGGATGCGGATCCTCGGCCTGCCACGAGCGGCCGGGCCCCCAGCCGGGTGGCCGCCCGGCCATCGCATGATGAGGAGCTCCCTTGACCACACGGATCGCCAAGGCGGCGGTGCTCGGCGCTGCCGGGCTGCTGTTGACGGCCGCGCCCGCGCTCGCCCACAGCGAGGACGGTGCCATCGACAACGCGAAGGCCACCCACGGGCACGACCTGCACCACCAGCACGGCGGCCAGGAAGGCCACATCGACGTCGACAACCACGGTGCCGAGCTGGTCGGCAAGCTGCAGCTGAGCCGCGTCGTCGAGGGGAAGATCGCCGACGTCGCCGTCTTCGGCGACCACGCATACCTCGCCGCCTGGGGTGGCGCCACCTGCAAGGACAACGGCGTCCACGTGGTCGACATCTCCGACGTGCGGAACCCGGTAGAGGTCGCCTTCATGCCGTCCAAGGAAGGCAGCTACCCCGGTGAGGGCATGCACGTCATCGAGCTGACCACTCGTTCCTTCACCGGCAAGGTGCTGGTCTCCAACAACGAGACATGCAAGGAACCGGCCGGCTTCGGCGGCATGAACCTCTACGACGTGACGGACCCGGCCCGGCCCACGCCGCTGGCCGTGGGCGTCGGTGACTCGACCGACGGCGGCAACCAGAAGAAGTCGGCGAACCAGATCCACAGCGTCTTCGCCTGGGACGTCGGCGACAAGGCCTACGCCGTGATGGTCGACAACGAGGAGGCCGCCGACGTCGACATCATGGACATCACCGACCCGAAGAAGCCTGTGCTGATCGCCGAGCACGACCTCGCGGCGATGTTCCCGCGGATCCTCCAGCCGGGGAGACACCTCGACGAGGTCTTCCTGCACGACATGGTGGTCAAGCAGATCGGCGGTCGGCAGGTCATGCTGCTGTCCTACTGGGACGGCGGCTACGTGCAGCTCGACGTCACGGACCCGCGGAAGCCGAGCTACCTGTCCGACAGCGACTTCGCCGAGCTGGACCCCGAGGCCGCGGTGAGCGGTCTGGCGGTCCGGCCGGAGGGCAACGCCCACCAGGCCGAGTTCACGATGGACAACAGGTTCGTCCTCGCGGCGGACGAGGACTTCTCGCCCTACGCGCTCATCACCCGCAACGTGGACGACCGGTCCGACATTGCCGCGGGTCAGGGCGGCGGCACCCCGCCGTTGGAAGAGGGGCAGACCATCACCGGCGGCTCGGTGTTCGCCGGCCGTGCCTGCAACGGTGACACGACCGTGCCCCCGGCCGCCGACGGCACCCAGATCGCGGTGGTCGAGCGTGGCCTGTGCACCTTCACCGAGAAGGTGGCCAACGTCGAGGCCGCCGGCGGCTACGAGGCTGTCCTGGTGTTCAACCGCACCGCCTCCGACGGCTGCAACTCCTCGCTCGGCATGAGCGTCGAGGGCGGTATCCCGACCTTCGGTGTCGCCCCGCGTGAGCAGGGCTTCGCCATCTTCGGCGCCCAGTACGACGACGCCGCGTGCCTGGCCGGGGACGGCACCCAGCTCGCCCCCATCGATGTCGGCACGCCCGGTGACACGCTGACCTTCTCGTCGTACTTCGACGGCTGGGGCTACGTGCACCTGTTCGACGCGGCGAGCATGGCCGAGATGGACACGTACGCCGTCCCCGAGGCCCACGACCCCGAGCACGCCACGGGCTCGGGCGACCTCTCGGTGCACGAGGTGGCCGTCTCGCAGCAGGACCCGAACCTGGCGTACCTGTCCTACTACGCGGCCGGTCTGCGAATTGTCGACATCGGCAGCGGCGAGATCCAGGAGGTCGGCGCCTTCATCGACGAGGGTGGCAACAACTTCTGGGGTGTCGAGGTCTTCGAGCAGGACGACGTCGAGTACGTCGCCCTGTCCGACCGTGACTTCGGGCTCTACATCCTGAAGAAGACCCCCTGACACATGCACACCGCACGACCGTGAGGCCGGTCCCCTTCGGGGGGCCGGACTCACGGCTCGCCGGGGCCTCGACGGCCGGGTCCTCCACGCCGGGACGGTCAGGCGCCGGGCGCCTGCCCGGTCTCGCCCCGGACGTCGCCGTGCGGGACGTCCCGCTTCCCGTACGCGGCCGGGATCGACCCGAGCCGGCCGGCCTGGAAGTCGGTGAAGGCGTCCATGACCTCCTGGCGGGTGTTCATCACGAACGGCCCGTACATGGCGATCGGCTCGCGGATCGGGGCGCCGCCGAGGATGACCACGTCCAGCGCGGGGGTGCGCGACTCCTGGTGGACGGCGCCGTTGACCGTCACCGTGTCCCCGGGGCCGAGGACGGCGAGCTGCCCGGTGCGCACCGGGGCGCCGTCGATGCCGACCGAGCCGGCGCCGGAGAGCACGTAGACCAGCGCGTTGAAGTCCGGCCGCCACGGCAGGTCGAGGGTGGCGCCGGGGGAGACGGTGGCGTGCACCATCGCCATGGGCGTGTAGGTCGAGCCGGGGCCGGTCTGCCCGGCGACGTCGCCGGCGATCACGCGGAGGAAGGCGCCGGCGTCGGGGCTGGCCAGCAGCACCGACTCGTCGGCGCGCAGGTCCTGGTAGCGCGGCTCGACCCACTTCCGGGCCCGCGGCAGGTTGACCCACAGCTGCAGGCCGTGGAACAGCCCGCCGCTGACGACGAGGTGCTCCGGCGGGCGCTCGATGTGCAGGACGCCGCCGCCGGCGGTCATCCACTGGGTGTCGCCGTTGCTGATCGTGCCGCCGCCACCGTGGGAGTCGGCGTGCTCGAAGGTGCCGTCGATGATGTAGGTGACGGTCTCGAAGCCGCGGTGCGGGTGCCAGCTGGTGCCCTTGGGCTCGCCGGGGGCGTACTCCACCTCGCCCATCTGGTCCATGTGGATGAACGGGTCCAGGTCGCGCAGGTCGACGCCGGCGAAGGCCCGGCGGACCGGGAAGCCCTCGCCCTCGAAGCCCGAGGGCGCCGTCGTCACCGACCGGGTGCGGCGCCGCACCGTGCGCGGGGCCGGCAGCGGGACGCGCGGCAGGGTGGTGGTGTCCTCGACGGTCACGGCGGGCATGCCGGCCTCCTTGGTTGAGATCTCAACTACCGAGGACTGTAGCGCCGCCGGACCCCCGTGTCTTCCCGGCGGCCACGGAGAACGCGGGGCCAGGGATACTGGATGCGATGAGCGCACCCCTGAACCTGGTCAACCTCGAGCGGGTGCACAAGGCGCACGGCACGACCGTGATCCTCGACGACGTCTCCCTGGGCGTCGCCGCGGGCGAGCGGATCGGCGTGGTGGGCCGCAACGGCGGGGGCAAGAGCACGTTGCTCTCGCTGCTGACCGGCGCCGACGAGCCCGACTCCGGCCGGGTCACCCGCCGCGGCGACCTGGCGATGGGCGTGCTGGACCAGTCCGGCACCCTCCCCGCCGGGACGACGGTGCGCGACGTCGTCCTCCCGCCGTCGATGTTCGCCGCCGAGCACGAATGGGCCGGTGACCCGGCCGTCCGCTCGGTGCTGACCGGCCTGGAGCTCGACCGGCTGGGCCTCGACGCCCCCGTGGCGCCCATGTCCGGTGGCGAGCGCCGGCGGGTGGCTCTGGCGGCGCAGCTGATCCGGCCGCTGGACCTGCTGATCCTCGACGAGCCCACCAACCACCTCGACGTCGAGGGCGTCGCCTGGCTCGCCGAGTACGTCAAGCAGCGGGCCGGCGGCATGGTCGTGGTCACCCACGACCGGTGGTTCCTCGACGAGGTCTGCACGACGACCTGGGAGGTGGCCGACGGCAGCGTCCACTCCTACGAGGGCGGCTACTCGGCCTACACCCTGGCCCGGGCCGAGCGGGCGCGGATCTCGGCGGTCACCGAGGAGCGCCGGATGAACCTGGTGCGCAAGGAGCTCGCCTGGCTGCGCCGCGGCCCGCCGGCCCGCACCAGCAAGCCGAAGTTCCGCATCGAGGCCGCACAGGCGCTGATCGCCGACGAGCCCCCGGCGCGCGACTCGATGGCGCTCAAGGGCTTCGCCGCCCGACGCCTGGGCAAGACCGTCTACGACCTCGAGGACGTCGACTACGCCGTCCCGACCGACGACGGCCCGCGCACCCTCTTCGAGGACCTGACCTGGCACGTCGGCCCGGGCGACCGGATCGGCATCGTCGGCGTGAACGGCGCCGGCAAGACCTCGCTGCTGAAGCTGCTGGTGGGCGACACGACGCCGGACTCGGGGACGGTCGCCGTCGGGCAGACGGTGGCCCCGGCCTACCTGTCGCAGCACGTCACCGAGCTGCCGCCGCGCGCCCGGGTGCTGGAGGCGGTCCAGGACGTCGCCCGGCTCGCCCGCATCGGCAACCAGGAGATCTCCGCGTCGTCGCTGGCCGAGCGGTTCGGCTTCGCCGCGAACCGGCAGTGGACCCCGGTCGGCGACCTCTCCGGCGGCGAGCGGCGGCGGCTGCAGCTGCTGCGGCTCCTGATGGCCGAGCCGAACGTCCTGGTGCTGGACGAGCCGACCAACGACCTCGACATCGACACCCTGACCGCGCTGGAGGACCTGCTCGACAGCTTCCCCGGCACGGTGCTGGTGGTCAGCCACGACCGCTACTTCGTCGACCGGGTGTGCGACAAGGTGGTCGCGCTGCTCGGGAACGGGACGCTCGCCGAGCTGCCCGGTGGGGTGGACGAGTACCTGCGCCGCCGGGCGGCCGGGGGTGCGCCGCTGACGACGGCCGCGGGCACCGACGGCCGGCGTCCGGTGGGGGCGCCGGCGACGTCCGGACCCGTGGTCTCCGCCGCCGAGGCGCGGACGGCGAAGAAGGAGGCCAGCCGGCTCGAGCGGCGGATGCTCAAGCTGGACGCCGACGAGAAGAAGCTGCACGAGCAGCTCGCCGCGGCGGCCACCGACTACGCGAAGGCCGCCGAACTCGACACCCAGCTCAAGGCGGTGCAGGCCGAGAAGGACGAGGTCGAGGAGGCCTGGCTGGTCGCCTCGGAGCTCGCCGAGGGCTGACCCCGGACACCCGCAGGAGGTTTCTGCCGACAGTCCGTCTCTGCCCAGCCAGGCTGGGCAGAGACGGACTGTCCGCAGGGGAGTGCTGCCGGTCCGGTGCCTACGAGGGCGGCCTGGTCACACCGGGCGGACGCCGAGGTCCGGCCGTAATCTGAGGCCGCCGCCGGCTGTCCCTGGACGTCTGTGGTCGTCCCCGAGCCCACCGAGACTCCCGGAGACCCGTGCTCGCCGTTCTGCTGCTGCACCTGCTGGCCGCCGTGCTGGCACCGGTGCTCGTGCGGTGGTGGGGGCGGCAGGCGTTCCTCGTGCTCGCGCTCGTGCCGGCGACCGGCTTCGGCTGGGTCCTGACCCGCCTGCCCACCGTGACCGGGGGCGGCCAGGTCACCGAGACCGTGCCGTGGGTGCCGGCGCTCGACCTGGCCGTCGCCCTGCGGCTGGACGCCCTCGCGCTGCTGTTCGCGCTGCTGGTCACCGGGGTCGGCGCGCTCGTGCTGCTCTACTGCGCGCGCTACTTCGAGCCCGACGACGAGGGGTCCGGCCGCTTCGCCGGGCACCTCACCGCCTTCGCCGGCTCCATGCTCGGGCTGGTCCTCGCCGACGACCTGCTCCTGCTCTACGTGTTCTGGGAGCTCACGACCGTCTTCTCGTTCCTGCTCATCGGCGGCACGGGCACCAAGCTCGCCGCCCGGCGGGCAGCGAGCCAGGCGCTGATCCTCACCACGGCGGGCGGCCTGGCCATGCTGGTCGGGCTGATCATGATCGGCGAGACCAGCGGCAGCTACCTGCTGTCGGAGGTCGTCGCCGACCCGGGCAGCGGGCCGTTCCTGGTCGCCGGGACGATGCTCGTGCTCGCCGGGGCGGTCACGAAGTCGGCGATGATCCCGTTCCACTTCTGGCTGCCCGCCGCCATGGAGGCGCCGACCCCGGTCAGCGCCTACCTGCACGCCGCCGCGATGGTGAAGGCCGGCATCTACCTCGTCGCCCGGTTCGCCCCGGGCTTCGCCGACCTGCCGGGCTGGCGGCCGGTGGTGCTCGGGCTGGGCGTGGCCACCATGCTGGTCGGCGGCTACCGGGCGCTGCGGCAGAACGACCTGAAGCTGCTGCTCGCCTTCGGCACGGTCAGCCAGCTCGGCTTCCTCATGGTCCTGGTGGGTGCGGGGACCAGGGAGCTGGCCGCCGCCGGGCTGGCGATGACGCTGGCGCACGCGCTCTTCAAGTCCACCCTCTTCCTGACCGTCGGCGTCATCGACCACGCCACGGGCGTCCGCGACCTGCGCCGGCTCTCCGGGCTCGGCCGCCGGCTGCCGGTGCTGGCGGTCGTCGGCGGCCTGGCCGGGGCCTCCATGGCCGGGCTGCCCCCGTTGCTCGGCTTCGTCGGCAAGGAGGCGGCGTTCACCGCGCTGTGGGAGGGCGGGCTCCCCGACCGCACCGCCGCCGTGCTGGTGCTGACCGGTCTGGTCCTCGGGTCGGCGCTCACCGCCGGCTACACGGCTCGCTTCCTGTGGGGCGCGTTCGCCCGCAAGGGCGGCCTGCCGCACACCGAGCCGGCCGAGCTGGCCCACCCGCCGGGGCCGCTGTTCCTCGCCGCGCCGGCGGTGCTGGCCCTCACCGGGCTGGTCGCCGGACCGGCCAGCCCGCTGCTCGAGCCGCTCGTCGCCGGCTACGCCGACCGCATGCCGCTGATCGCCCCCGAGGCGGAGAAGCTGGCGCTCTGGCACGGCGTCCAGCCCGCGCTGGGCCTGTCGGCGCTCACCCTGCTCGGCGGCGCCGCGCTGTTCGCCGCCCGGCGCCGGGTCTTCCGCCTGCAGCGCCGGCTGGCCGTCGGGGCCTCGGCCGACGAGGGCTACTGGAACACGATGCAGGCGCTCGACCGCCTCGCCGTGCTCGTCACCGGCACCACGCAGCGCGGGTCGTTGCCGGCCTACCTCGGGACGATCCTGGTGGTCGTGCTGGCCCTGCCCGGTTCGGTGCTGCTCTTCCAGGCGCCGTGGCCGGGGGAGTGGCGGGCGTGGGACAGCCCGATCCAGGCCCTCGTCGGGGCGGTGGTCGTCATCGCCGCGGTGCTGGCCCTGCGCATCGACCAGCGGCTGTCGGCGGTGATCGTCGTGGGCGTCTCCGGCTACGGGCTCGCGGTGCTGTTCGCCCTGCAGGGCGCCCCCGACCTGGCGCTCACCCAGTTCCTGGTGGAGACGCTCACGCTGGTCGTCTTCGTGCTGGTCCTGCGCAAGCTGCCCAAGGACATCACCGAGCGGCACCGGCCCCGGGAGCGCGCCGTGCGCGGGGCCGTCGCCGTCGCCGTCGGCCTGGTGATGGCCGGTGCCGGGGCGGTCGCCCTCGGGGCCCGCAGCGCCGAGCCGATCTCCCTCGCCTACCCGGAGGCGGCCTACGTGCTCGGGGGCGGGTCGAACGTCGTCAACGTGACGCTGGTCGACATCCGGGCCTGGGACACCCTCGGGGAGGTCTCCCTGCTGGTCGTCGCGGCGACCGGCATCGCCAGCCTCGTGTTCCTGCGCCGACGCACCGGGAGCGTCGATCGGCTCGATCCCGTCCGCCTGGCCCGCCAGGAGAAGCGCTCCCGCCGGGCCCCGCGCCGGCAGTGGCTGGCGGCGTCGGCCGCGCTGGCGCCCGAGCGGCGCTCGGTCGTGCTCGAGGTGGTCACCCGGATCCTGTTCCACTCGATCGTCGTCTTCTCGGTGTTCCTGCTCTTCAGCGGGCACAACCAGCCCGGTGGCGGCTTCGCCGGCGGCCTGGTCGCGGGGCTCGCGCTCGTCCTGCGGTACCTCGCCGGCGGCCGCTACGAGCTGGGCGAGGCGGCGCCGGTGGACCCGGGGCTGCTCCTCGGCGTCGGGCTGCTGCTCGCAGGCGGCACCGGCGTCGCCGGGCTGCTGCTCGGGGCGGAGGTGCTGGAGACGGCGATCCTCGAGCGAACGCTGCCCGTGCTGGGCGACGTCAAGCTGGTGACCTCGCTCTTCTTCGACATCGGGGTCTACCTGATCGTGGTGGGGCTGGTCCTCGACATCCTCCGCAGCCTGGGCGCCGAACTGGACCGGCAGGCCGACGAGCACGACCCGATCGACTCCGTTCCCGGCGAGGTGATCCTGCGATGACGCCGACCGTCGTCCTGCCGGTGATCATCGGCGTGCTCTACGCCGCCGGGGTCTACCTGCTGCTCGACCGCAGCCTGACCCGCGTGCTGCTGGGCTTCCTGCTGCTGGGCAACGCCACCAACCTGCTGCTGCTGTCCTCCGGCGGCCCGGCCGGCCTCGCGCCGATCGTCGGGTACGCCGAGCCGGCGGAGATGAGCGATCCCCTGCCGCAGGCGCTGATCCTCACCGCCATCGTGATCACCTTCGGCATCGCCTCGTTCGTGCTGGCGATCATCTACCGGTCCTGGCGGCTGGTCCGGCAGGAGGTCGTGCAGGTGGACGAGGAGGACCGGCGGGTCGCCCGCCGGACGGGCACCGACGCCGACGAGATCGACCCCGACGACCTCGCGCCCGCGGACCGGTCGGCCGCGCACGCCGACACCGGGGTGAGCGACGAGGACGTCGTGGCGCGGCTCGAGCGGGATTACGCCGGCATCCCCTCCGACGACGTCGAGCTGCCCCCGACCCGTCGGAGGCGCCGGTGACCGGCGTCCTCGCCCCGCTCCCCGTCCTGCTGCCGCTGCTGGGCGCCGCGGCCGCGCTGCTGGTCGGTGGGCGGCACCCGCACGTGCA
The DNA here is from genome assembly GCF_039679125.1 of Blastococcus sp. HT6-4. Classification (NCBI taxonomy): domain Bacteria; kingdom Bacillati; phylum Actinomycetota; class Actinomycetes; order Geodermatophilales; family Geodermatophilaceae; genus Blastococcus; species Blastococcus montanus. The sequence continues at coordinate 445,870 of NZ_CP155551.1, forward strand.
GCGGATGCTGAGCGTGCTCGTGCTCAGCGCGGTGCTCGCCGTCTCCGTGGCGCTCCTGGTGCTCGCGGACGCCGAGGGTGCGGTGGCGGTGTCGCTGGGCGGCTGGCCGGTGCCGCTGGGCATCGTGCTGGTCGTCGACCGGCTGTCGGCGCTGATGATCGTGGTGGCGGCGACGGTGGCGCTCGGGGTGCTGGTCTTCGCCGTGGGGCAGGGCGCGGCCGACGGCGACGAGGAGACGCCGATCTCGATCTTCCACCCGACGTTCCTCGTGCTCATCGCCGGCGTGGCCAACGCCTTCCTGGCCGGCGACCTGTTCAACCTCTACGTCGGCTTCGAGATCCTGCTGACCGCCAGCTACGTGCTGCTGACCCTCGGCGGCTCGGCCGCCCGGATCCGTGCCGGGATCACCTACATCGTGGTCAGCCTGCTCAGCTCGCTGCTGTTCCTGGCGGCGATCGCGCTGGTCTACGCCTCGACCGGAACGGTCAACATGGCCCAGCTGGCCGGCCGGCTGGCGACGCTGCCGGAGGGCACGCAGCTGCTCCTGCAGTCGATGCTGCTGATCGCCTTCGCCATCAAGGCGGCGGTCTTCCCCCTGTCGGCCTGGCTGCCCGACAGCTACCCGACGGCGCCGGCACCGGTGACGGCGGTGTTCGCCGGCCTGCTCACCAAGGTCGGCGTCTACGCGATCATCCGCACCCAGACCCTGCTGTTCCCCGGCGGCGGGCTGGACCGGGTGCTGATGTGGGCATCGCTGGCGACGATGCTGATCGGCATCCTGGGCGCGGTGGCGCAGACCGACATCCGGCGGATCCTCTCGTTCACGCTGGTCAGCCACATCGGCTACATGATCTTCGGCATCTCCCTGGCCTCGGAGGCGGGCCTGGCCGGCGCGGTCTTCTACGTCGTCCACCACATCGCCATCCAGACGACGCTGTTCCTCGTCGCCGGGCTGATCGAGCGGCAGGGCGGCTCGACGTCCGTCGACCGCCTCGGTGGGCTGGCCACCGCGTCCCCGCTGCTCGCGGTGCTCTTCTTCGTGCCGGCGATGAACCTGGCCGGCATCCCGCCGTTCTCCGGGTTCATCGGCAAGCTGGGGCTGCTCCAGGCCGGGATCGCCGACGGCCGCGGGCTGCCGGTCGTCGTGGTAGGAGCCGGGGTGGTGGCCAGCCTGCTCACCCTGCTGGCCATCTCCCGGGTCTGGACCCGTGCCTTCTGGCGGCCGCCGGCCCAGCCGCCCGCGGCCGACACCGACGCCGCGGCCGCGGCCGACGCGGGGCCGGAGCTCGCCCCCGCTCCGGTGCCCGGCCCCCTCGACGAGCACCAGCCCGTCGGCGAGAAGGAGACCGCTGCGGACGACGACGCCGCCTCCCTGCTGACCGGCACCCCCCGGCGGGTGGCGGCGCGCGCGGCGTGGGCCCGGCACACCGCGGTGGCGACCGCCGCCACCCCGGCCACCGACGGCTTCGGCGGGGACCCGGAAGGGACGGCGTCCGCACGGCCGCTGCCCCGGGTGATGCTCGCGGCGACGACGGCGATGGTGGCGGTGACCGTCGGGCTCACCGCGATCGCCGGGCCCCTCTACGGCGTCGCCGAGCGCGCGGCGGAGGACCTCCGCGAGCGGAACCCCTACGTGGACTCCGTCTTCGGCGGGGAGGACGTGCCGTGAGCGACGAGCCGTCGGGCATCGCTCACCAGTTGCGGCACCAGCTGCCGCTGCTGGTCTGGCTGGTGCTCGTCTGGAATTTCCTGTGGGGCACGTGGTCGTGGGCCAACCTGCTCGGCGGGATCGCCGTCGCCCTGCTGGTGACCGTGCTGCTGCCGCTCCCACCGGTCGTCGGCGGCACCCGGGTGCGCCCGCTGGCCTTCCTGCGCTTCCTCGGCTACTTCCTCGTCGACCTGGTCACCTCGGGGGCGGAGGTCGCGTGGCAGACCGTCCGGCCGCGCGGGATCGGCCACAGCGCCATCATCCGGGTGCAGCTGCGCACCGACTCCGACCTGCTGCTGACGATCCTGGCCGAGTCGCTCACCCTGGTGCCCGGGTCGATGGTGATCGACATGGACCGCGAACGGCGGACCCTGGCGGTGCACGTCCTGCACGTGGAGGACGAGGAGGACGTGGCACGGCAGCGGGAGTCGGTCCTGGCCCAGGAGGAGCGGGTGGTCCGGGCCTTCGGGTCCGCGACCGAGATCGCCGCGCTCGGGCTGCCGCCGGGTGAGCGGATCCAGGGCGCGGGGAGGCTGACGCCGTGACCGTCGTCTACTGGCTGGCCTACGGGATGCTGGGCGTCGGGGCGCTGCTCGCGCTGGTCCGGCTCGCCCGTGGCCCGTCGCTGCTGGACCGGGTGGTGGCCACCGACACGCTGCTGGTGATCATCGCGGCGGGGCTGGCCGTGCACGCGGCGCTGGAGCGGGACCCGACCGTCGTCCCCGTGCTGGTCGTGGTGTCGCTGCTGGCGTTCGTGGGCTCGGTGTCGGTGGCGCGCTACATCGGCGGCATGATGCTGCGCTCGCCGGAGGAGGACGAGCCGGCGGACCGGCCGGCGGGGGAGGTGACGGGGTGAACGACCTCTCCACCGCCGGTGACGTCGTCGCCGTCGCGCTGCTGCTGATCGGGTCGTTCCTGTGCCTCACCGCGGGCCTCGGGCTGCTGCGGTTCCCCGACGTCCTGACCCGGATGCACGCCGGGACCAAGCCGCAGGTCCTGGGCTTCCTGCTGGTCATGCTCGGCGGAGCCATCCGGCTGCAGGGCTGGTCGACGACCTGGATGCTGCTGCTGGTCGCGGTGTTCCAGATGCTCACCGCGCCGGTGAGCGCCCACATGATCAGCCGGGTGGCCTACCGGCGGCGGCACGTCCGGCGGGACCTGCTCCTGGTCGACGACCTGCGCAGCGGCGAGTCGCGGGACAGCGTGTACCGCGGGGACGAACCGGCCGACGCCCCGCCGGAGCAGCCGGGGCGGGCCCTGGCGGAGAGCCGCCGGGAGGACGAGGCCGACCGGGAGGCACCCGGCTGACCTCGCCCCCGGCGGCCTAGCGCTGTGCCCGGTTGACCGCGGAGACGACCGCCCGCAGCGAGGCGCTGACGATGTTGGGGTCGATGCCCACACCCCACAGGACGCGCTCGCCGACGGCGCACTCGACGTAGGCGGCGGCGCGGGCGTCACCGCCGGCCGACATCGCGTGCTCGGCGTAGTCGAGGACGCGGACGTCGACGTCGAGGGACCGGAGCGCGTCGACGAACGCCGCGATCGGCCCGTTGCCGCTGCCCTCGACCGTGACCGGAACGCCGCGGTCGGTCAACTCCACGACCATCTCGTCGAGGGAGTCGCCGCGCGCGGTGTGCCGGTGGCCGGTCAGGGCGAACCGGCCCCACGGTGCGTCGGGGTCGGGCAGGTACTCGTTGCTGAAGGCGGTCCACATCTGCACGGCGGTGACCTCCCCGCCCTCGTCGTCGGTGTGCCGCTGGACGACCGCGCTGAACTCGATCTGCAGCCGGCGCGGCAGGTCGAGGTGGTTCTCGGTCTTCATGATGTAGGCGACGCCACCCTTGCCGGACTGGCTGTTCACCCGGATGACGGCCTCGTAGCTGCGGCCGACGTCCTTGGGGTCGATCGGCAGGTACGGCACGGCCCACGCCTGCTGCTCGACGGGGACACCGGCCGCCTGCGCGTCGGCCTCGAGCGCCTTGAAGCCCTTGTTGATCGCGTCCTGGTGGGAACCCGAGAACGCGGTGTAGACGAGGTCGCCGCCGTAGGGGTGCCGCTCGTGCACGCCCAGCTGGTTGCAGTACTCGACGGTGCGGCGGATCTCGTCGATGTCGGAGAAGTCGATCTGCGGGTCGATGCCCTGGCTGAACAGGTTCAGGCCCAGGGTCACCAGGTCGACGTTGCCGGTGCGCTCGCCGTTGCCGAACAGGCAGCCCTCGATGCGGTCGGCGCCGGCTCGGTACCCCAGCTCGGCGGCGGCGACGGCGGTGCCGCGGTCGTTGTGCGGGTGGAGGGACAGGACGACGGCGTCGCGCCGGCCCAGGTTGCGGTGCATCCACTCGACCTGGTCGGCGTACACGGTCGGCTCGGCCATCTCGACGGTGGCGGGCAGGTTGAGGATCGTCGGCCGCTCCGGGGTCGGCTCCCAGACGTCGGTGACCGCGTTGCAGATCTCGACGGCGAAGTCGAGCTCGGTGCCGGTGAACGACTCGGGGGAGTACTCGAAGCGGATCTCGGTGTCGCTCATCTGCTCGGCGAGCTTGCGCACCACCTGGGCACCGTGGACGGCGATGTCGACGATCCCGGCCCGGTCGGAGCCGAACACGACCCGCCGCTGCAGGGTGCTGGTGGAGTTGTACAGGTGGACGATCGCCTGCTTGGCGCCGTGCAGGGACTCGAAGGTGCGCTCGATCAGCTCGTCACGGGCCTGGGTGAGCACCTGGATCGTGACGTCGTCGGGTACGAGGTCGTCCTCGATCAGCTGCCGGACGAAGTCGTAGTCGGTCTGGCTGGCCGCAGGGAAGCCGACCTCGATCTCCTTGTAGCCCATCCGGACCAGCAGCTCGAACATGCGCCGCTTGCGGTCGGGCGTCATCGGGTCGATCAGCGCCTGGTTGCCGTCGCGCAGGTCGACCGCGCACCAGCGCGGGGCCTGGGTCGTCACGGTGTCCGGCCAGGTGCGGTCCGGCAGCACGACCGGGGTGAAGGGCGCGTAGCGGTGGATCGGCATCCCCGAGGGCTGCTGGGGATGGCGGGCGTGCGGGTGGGTCTCGCTCATGGGGGAGGCTCCTGGTGCGGGCTGCTGTGCGCGGAGTGCGCACGGCTCCGGGGAAAGGTCAGCGGACGCCGGGAACGCCAGAACCCCGCGGCGAGGAAGCCGACCTAGGAGAGGGCCTCGCCGCGGCGGGTAAGCAGGAGGCTGCCGCGCACGCGCCCACGGTAGCAGCGCCTCAGCCCATGTCGCAGCGACACGGGCAGTCGTCGGTGTGGACCGGGCGGCCGCCCCCGTCGTCGAGCTCGTCGCACCCGGCCGGGCAGGTGCAGGTGAACGGGTCGGCCAGGTCTCGCAGCTCGCCCGCCAGGAATCGGCGTTCGAGCTCCTCCCGCCGCCGTCGCCACTGCTCCGCCCGGCGTGCCGCGGCACGCTCCTCCGGCGTGTCACCGGCCTGCGGGAGCAGGTGGTCGTCAGGCCGGACCGTGGTGCGGCAGTCGGCGTCATCCCACGGCAGCCGTCGATCGAAGGTGTACGTCGGACGGGAGAGGTGCGGCCGGTGGTCCCAGCGCCAGCTGCGCTCTTCGCTGAGAACGGTGTCCAGGTGGGCCGGGAAGCGGCGGCCGCCACGGTCCCGCACGGCATCGGGATCCATGCCGCCCACCTCGTCCCCCTGCCCGTCGAGCAGCGCGACCCGCAGCCCCCCGAGCTGGGCAGCGGCGGCGAGCACCCGGGCGTCGAGCCCCGCGGCGCCGGTCTCGGCTGCAGCGATCGCGGACTTCGACGTGCCGATCCGGGCGGCGAGCTCACGTTGCGAGAGATCGGCCGACCGGCGGATCCGCCTGAGCAGCCCGGGAAGGTCGAAGCCGGAGGCGGCCACGAGATGACTCTGCGGGCTGTGCGGTCTCGCGGCTGACCTGCACACCACTCTGTGGAAAGTCGGTCTCTGCCCACAGTGCTGGGCAGAGACCGAGCGAGGCCGTGGGGTGTTCCGGGTTCAGTCGGCTTCTGCCCACGGTGCTGGGCAGAGGCCGAGCGAGGCTGGGGGGTGTTCCGGGTTCAGTCGGCTTCTGCCCACAATGCTGGGCAGAGACCGACTGTGGCGGAGAAAATGGTGGGCGCTGGCCACGGTGCTGCCGGATGCCCGATGTCAGAACCGCTTGGCCAGGCGCATGCGCAGCGGCCGGCCGTCGGGGTCGACGACCAACCGGTAGAGCGGCGTCGCCCAGAGCTTGGTGAGCAGCGGCAGCGGATCGGCGCGGTGCGGGCGGAGGCGGCCCGGTGGCCGTGGGCCCCGCCGCCCGCCGAGGTGCCAGCCGTCGAGCGCGGCGGCGCGGGCCTCGAGCGTGGCCACGAAGTCCGCCGGGTCCAGCACGAGGTCGTCGCGGCTGCCGTCGTCCGGGAGGTCCAGGTGCTCGCGGGCGAGCCGCAGCCGCAGGTCGCGGGCGAAGGTGCGGGCGCCGTCGCCGGTACCCGCCGGGTCGTGCGGCTCACGGAGGTCCCGGGTGGTGTCGACGACCGCCGCTGACAGCTCGCTGTCGTGGGTCCACGAGCGCCGGTTGAAGTTGTCGCTGCCGACCGCGGCCCAGGTGTCGTCGATGACGCAGACCTTGGCGTGCACGTACACCGGCATGCCGGCGGGATTCTCCACGTCGAACACGTGCACCCGGCCCGGCCCGGCCTCCCTGCACCGCTGGATCGCCTGCCGGTGACCGATGTACTGCGGCACCTCCGAGAACCGGCCCTCGTGGTCCGGCGCGCGCGGGACGACCACGACCAGGTGCAGGTCGGGCGAGTCGGTGAGCGCGTCGCAGAACAGCCGGGCGACGTCGGCCGACCACAGGTACTGGTCCTCGATGTAGACCAGCCGCCGGGCCCGCTTCACGGCCTTGCGGTAGCCGCGGGCGACCGAGCGCTCGCCGTCCGGGGCGAACCGGTAGGACGCGCGGATGGTCGGATAGGTGCGGAGCGGCTGCACCAGGTGCGGGCCGCAGGGTGGTGGCGGCGGGAGCGGATCCGGCAGCTTCTCGGGCTGCAGCCGGGCGCTCTTCAGCTTGCCGCGCACCCAGGCGATCGGGTTGTGGGCCAGCGGGCTCGTGGGATCGTTCCAGCGCTCCCGGAAGACGGTCTCGATCGCCGCCACCGCGGGCCCCCGGATCTGCAGCTGGACGTCGTGCCAGGCGGGCCGGTCTCCGTACACGCTGGCCATGGGCACCGGCTGCGGATCGCCGGCGTGGTCGGAATCGTCCCGCCGGCCGTGGCACAGGTCGATGCCGCCGACGAACGCGACGTCGCGGCTGGGGTCGAGCGGGTGTCGGGCGACCACGAACTTCTGGTGGTGCGACCCCATCCAGCGCACGCGCTGGTCGAGGACCACCCGCCCGCCGGAGTTCTCGACCTCGCGGTCCATCGCGCGGTTCTGCTCCTTGCTGAACTGCATCCGGTCCATGTGCGAGCGCCACACCAGCCCGCGGACGCACACCCCGCGATCCAGTGCCCGGGCGAAGAGCTCGGCGACGGTGGGGCCACCGTCGCGGAGCCGTTCGTCGGGGTCGCCGCGCCAGTCGGTGAAGTACAGGTGGTCGCCGGCGCCCATCCCTTCCACCACGTCGACCAGGCGATCGAAGTAGGCGGAGCCGTGGACCAGCGGTTCGGCGAGGTTCCCCGCGGTCCAGGCGGACAGGTCCGACGCGGGGTTGCCGCGTTCCTCGGGAGTCAGCAGCCAGTCCGACGGATCGTCCATCCGATGATCTCAACCTGCGGGAACCGGCGGATGCAACCGCCGGTCCCGCGCGCGACGTCGGTAGCCTGTGGACCCGTGGCCCTCGTCGTCCAGAAGTACGGCGGTTCCTCCGTCGCCTCCGCAGAGCACATGAAGCGTGTCGCCGAGCGGATCGTCGCCGCGAAGAAGAACGGCGACGACGTCGTCGTGGTGGTCTCGGCGATGGGTGACACCACCGACGAGCTGCTCGATCTGGCCAGCCAGATCACCGACACCCCACCCGGCCGCGAGCTCGACATGCTGCTCACCGCCGGCGAGCGGATCTCCATGGCTCTGCTGGCCATCGCGATCTCCGAGCACGGCTACGAGGCCCGCTCGTTCACCGGTTCCCAGGCCGGCGTCATCACCACGTCCAGCCACGGCAGGGCGCGGATCATCGACGTCACGCCCGGCCGGCTGCGGGACGCGCTCAACGAGGGCTCCGTGGTCATCGTGGCCGGCTTCCAGGGCGTCAGCCAGGACACCAAGGACATCACCACGCTCGGCCGCGGCGGCTCCGACACCACCGCCGTCGCCGTCGCCGCGGCGCTGAACGCCGACGTCTGCGAGATCTACACCGACGTCGACGGCGTCTTCACCGCCGACCCGCGCATCGTCCCCAACGCCAAGCGTCTCGAGACCATCACCTACGAGGAGATGCTCGAGCTGGCCGCGTCCGGGGCGAAGGTGCTGATGCTCCGTTGCGTCGAGTACGCCCGGCGCTACGGCATCCCCGTGCACGTCCGCAGCTCCTACTCACAGCTTCCCGGCACGATCGTGGCCGGCTCGATGGAGGACCTCCCGGTGGAACAGGCGATCATCACGGGCGTCGCGCACGACCGCAGCGAGGGCAAGATCACCGTCTTCGGGGTGCCGGACCGGCCGGGCGAGGCGGCGCAGCTCTTCCGCGTGCTCGCCGACGCCGAGGTCAACATCGACATGATCGTGCAGAACGTGTCGGCCGAGGCCAGCAACGTCGCCGACATCTCCTTCACCCTCCCCAAGAGCGACGGCCCGACCGCGCTGGCCGCCCTGGAGAAGGTCAAGCACACCGTCGGCTACACCGACGTCAGCTTCGACCAGCACATCGGCAAGGTGAGCCTGGTCGGTGCCGGCATGCGCTCGCACCCGGGTGTCTCGGCCAAGTTCTTCGGCGCGCTGGCCGACGCCGGGGTCAACCTTGAGCTGATCAGCACCTCGGAGATCCGCATCTCCGTGGTCTGCCGCGACACCGACGTCGACCTCGCCGTCCGCGCGGTGCACGATGCGTTCGACCTGGGTACCGAGGACGCCCAGGCCGTGGTCTACGGAGGAACCGGACGATGAGCACCAGCCAGGGACTCCGCGTCGGGATCGTCGGCGCCACCGGCCAGGTCGGCCGGGTCGTCCGCGACCTGCTCGCCGAGCGGGAGTTCCCGCTCGCCGAGCTGCGCTTCTTCGCCTCCGCCCGGTCCGCCGGCAGCACCCTGCCGTGGGCCGGCGGGGAGATCACCGTCGAGGACGCCGCCACCGCCGACCCCGCCGGGCTGGACATCGCGATCTTCTCCGCCGGGGCCACCACCTCCCGGGCCCAGGCGCCGCGGTTCGCCGAGGCCGGCGTGACCGTCATCGACAACAGCTCGGCGTTCCGGCGCGACCCCGAGATCCCGCTCGTCGTCAGCGAGGTCAACCCGGGTGACATCGCCAAGGCGCACGGCCGGATCATCGCCAACCCGAACTGCACGACGATGGCCGCGATGCCGGTGCTCAAGCCGCTGCACGACGAGGCGCAGCTCGTGCGCATCGTCGCGAGCACCTACCAGGCGGTCTCCGGCAGCGGGGTGGCCGGCGTCGAGGAGCTCGACGGCCAGGTCAAGGCGGTCGTCGACAAGGCCGCCGAGCTCACGCACGACGGGTCGGCGGTGACCTTCCCCGAGCCGCAGAAGTACGTCCGCCCGATCGCCTACAACGTGCTGCCGATGGCGGGCTCGGTCGTCGACGACGGCTCGTTCGAGACCGACGAGGAGCAGAAGCTCCGCAACGAGAGCCGCAAGATCCTCGGCATCCCCGACCTGCGGGTGGCCGGCACCTGCGTGCGCGTCCCGGTCTTCACCGGGCACTCGCTCTCGCTCAACGTGGAGTTCGCGCGCGAGCTGACCGTCGAGCGGGCCACCGAGCTGCTGTCGGCCGCGCCCGGGGTGGAGCTCTCCGACGTCCCCAACCCGCTCCAGGCCGCCGGCCGCGACCCCAGCTACGTGGGTCGCATCCGGCAGGACCAGAGCGTGGACGGCGCCCGGGGGCTGGTGCTCTTCGTCAGCAACGACAACCTGCGCAAGGGCGCCGCCCTGAACACCGTCCAGATCGCGGAGCTCATCGCGAAGACACGGTGACCCTCCCGGTCACACCGCGGCCACGAGCCGTCCAAGCCTGAGCTGAGCCGCGGGGTGATCCCGATCGGGAGGCCTCCGGCCCCCGCGATCGGAATCACCCCTCGGGACGGGTCACGGCTTCACGTGCCGTAGCGCGAAGGCCAGGGCGACCTCGACCTGCCGGATGGTCTCCTCGATCACCAGCGAACCGTGCCCGGCGTCGAACCGGTACACCTCGTGCGGCTTGCCCAGCCGCTCCAGCTCCCCCAGGTAGTTGTCGATCTGCCGGATCGGGCAGCGCGGGTCGTTCGCGCCGGCCACCACCAGCACCGGTGCGGCGACGGCGTCGACGTAGGTGATGGGCGAGGAGCGCACGTAGACGTCGCGCACCTCGTCCGGCGACCCGCCGAACAGCGCGCGGTCGTAGGCCCGCAGGCCCTCCATCTCGTCCTCGTACGCCGCCAGGTAGTCCGCCACCGGCACCTCGGCGATGCCGGCCGCCCAGCGCTCCGGCTGGGTGCCCAGCCCCAGCAGGGTGAGGAACCCGCCCCACGAGCCGCCGGAGAGGATCGCGCGCTGCGGGTCCACGACCCCCTCGGCGACCAGCGCGTCGTAGACCGCGCCGACGTCCTCGAGCTCGGTCAGCCCGGGCCGGCCGGTGAGCGCGTCGCGCCAGGCCGAGCCGTAACCCGTGGAGCCCCGGTAGTTCACGTGCACGACGGCGTAGCCGGCGTCGACGTAGGCCGCGCGGCGGGCGCGGTAGGAGTCGTCGTCGGCGGCCTCCGGGCCACCGTGCACGAGGAACGCCGTGGCGTACGGCCCCGGCCCGGCCGGGCGGACCAGCAGCGCGTGGACGTCGCCGCCCGGGCCGGGCACCCACCGGTCCTCGACCGGGTAGGCCGCCGGGGGCTCCTCGTCGCTCACCGAGAGCACCACGGGGCCGTCGGCGCGGCGGATGACCGGGGGCTTCTCGGCGTTGGACCAGGCCAGCTCCACCGTGCCGTCGGGCCGGGCGGTGGCGCCGCGGACCACTCCCGGTGGGGTGTCGAGCTGCTCCAGCGCGCCGGTGGCGAGGTCGTAGCGGTACAGCTCGGTACGTGCGGCGTGGTCGTGGCCGACCAGCAGCGCCGACCCGTCGGGGTACCAGCCGGCGGTGACGTCCCCGGGCAGGTCCAGCAGGATCTCGGTCTCGGTGTCGGCGGCGACGTCCCAGATCAGCAGCTCGTCCCGGCCGCGTCGTTCGTGGCCCACGAGCAGGCGCCGGTCGTCGCGGTGCGGGCCGAACTCCAGGGCGTGCAGGGCCCGTCCCTCGCCGTCCCACTTCTCCGCGACGACGGCGTCGTGGTCGGTCCGCAGGACCCGCAGCGCCGGGTAGCGCGGGTCGCCGTGCTCGGAGTGCGAGACGACGAGCAGCTCGTCGTCGCGGCTGAGCGCGTCGACCGACGCCGGGTCGGGGTGCCGGTAGACGACCCGCGGCGTACCGCCCGACGGCGCCAGCCACAGCTCGCTGCCCTCGTCGGTGCTGCGCCCGATCGCGACCAGCGAGCGGCCCACCTCCAGGCCCGCCGGGTAGGCGGGGCCCACCTCGGCCACGGCGACGGCGTCCTCCCCGCCGGCGAAGGGCTGGGTCATCCACACGCCGAACTCGTCGCCGTCGTCGTCGGCGAACCACCAGATGGTCTCGCCGTCGGGGCTCAGCGTGCCGGCGAGCGTGCCGTTGGCGCGGTCGGTCACCTGCCGGTGGGTGCCGGCCTCGCGGTCCCAGGCGTACTGCTCGACGACGCCGCTGACGTCGGAGGAGTAGAGGTTGCGGTGCGGGGCCTCCTCGGCCCAGTCCGGGAGCGAGACGCGGGGGGCGCGGAAGCGGGCCTGCCAGCGGGCGGTGACCTCGGGGGGAAGGGTGGGGGTGGTCTGCTCGGCGCTCACGTGCCCATCCTCGCAGCGTCCCCGGAACGACTCAGGGGCCGCCGGTCGGCGGCCCCTGAGCAGAGGGTCGGGGTGACAGGATTTGAACCTGCGGCCTCGTCGTCCCGAACGACGCGCGCTACCAAGCTGCGCCACACCCCGAGGTGCGTCGAGAAGTCTAGCGCGAGACCCCGCGGGGTCCGGCGGCGGGGGACCGGTGCTCAGGCGGGCCGGGCGGTGAGCGTGAGCAGCGTCGCCTCGGGCGGGCAGGCGAAGCGCACCGGCGCGTACGGACTGGTGCCCAGGCCGGCCGAGACGTGCAGCCAGGTGCCCGACGGGTGCGCCGGCGTGGGCGGCGCCCAGCGGTGCAGCCAGCGCACCCGGTCGCGGTCGATCCCGCAGTTGGTGACCAGTGCACCGTAGAACGGCACCCGCAGCTGGCCGCCGTGCGTGTGCCCGCACAGCAGCAGGTCGTAGCCGTCGGCGGCGAACCGGTCCAGCACCCGCGGCTCGGGGGAGTGGGCCAGGCCGATGCGGACGTCGGCAGCCGGGTCGGCGGGGCCGGCGACCAGTTCGTACCGGTCGCGCTTCAGGTGCGAGTCGTCCACCCCGGCGAAGGTGATCCGCCGGCCGCCGACGGTCAGCTCGCCGGCGGCGTTGGTGAGGTCCAGCCAGCCCCGCCCGCGCATGCCGTCGCGCAGGTCCCGCCAGGGCAGCTCGTCGCCGTGCACCCGCTTGTGGTCAGGCCTGAAGTACTTGAGCGGGTTCTTCGGGCGGGGCGCGTAGTAGTCGTTGCTGGCCAGCACGAAGGCGCCGGGCCGGTCCAGCAGCGGGTCGAGCGCGCGCAGCGTGCCCGGCACGGCGTCGTGGCCGGCCAGGTTGTCGCCGGTGTTGATCACCAGGTCCGGCTCGAGCCCGGCCAGGCCGGCGACCCACTCCTGCTTGCTCGACTGGCCGGCGGTCATGTGCAGGTCGGACAGGTGCAGGACCGTCAGCGGGGCGGACCCGGGCGCCAGCACCGGCACGTCGAACCGCCGCAGGGTCCAGCGGGTGCGCTCGTAGAGGCTCGCGTAGGCGGTCACCGTCGCGCCCGAGGCGACGGCGGCGGTGGGGACGGCGGTGTACCAGCGCACACGGGGAGCCTACGGGCGCGGGCGGGGACGGCGTCATGTCAGGCTGGGGACGTGGCCGAGCGTGCGAGGTCACGCAGAGACAGAGCTCCGATGTCGGACACGAAGCCGACGAGCGACAGCGAGGAGGAAGAGTGTCCGACCTCAAGGAACAGCTGCGCGCCGACCTGACCACCGCCATGAAGGCCCGCGACGAGCTGCGCACAGCGACGCTGCGCATGGTGCTCGCCGCGGTCAGCGCCGAGGAGGTGTCGGGCAAGGAGGCCCGCGAGCTCACCGACGACGAGGTGCAGGCGGTGCTGCGCCGGGAGGCCAAGAAGCGGCGGGAGGCCGCCGAGGCCTTCGGCTCGGCCGGTCGGGCCGAGCAGGCCGCCCGCGAGCAGGCCGAGGGCGAGGTCCTCGCCGCCTACCTGCCGGCCCAGGTCGACGACTCCGACCTGGCGGCGCTCGTGGCCGACGCCGTCACCCGCACCGGCGCCTCGGGCATGAAGGACATGGGCAAGGTCATGGGTGCGGTGCAGGGCGCCGTCGCCGGGCGGGCCGAGGGCGCACGAGTGGCCGCGGAGGTCCGCCGCCAGCTCGGCTGAGCGCACCGGGGACGGCGGCCTCGGCCGCCGTCCCCGGTGACGCGCTAGTCGTCCTCGCCGGCCTCGGGGTCCGCGCCGGCCTCGGGGTCCGCGCCGGCCTCGGCTCCCTCGGCCACGTCGCCGTCGGCCTCGTCGTCGGCCACGGGCTCGGTCTCGTCCACGGGCTCGGTCGCGGGCTCGGTCGCGGGCGAGCTGGTGGCCGGGGCGGTGCGCTCGGAGCGGTCCGCGGCGCCCCCGCGGGTGCGGTCGGCGGTGTCCCTGCTCGAGCGCGGCGAGTTCCGCGTCCCCTGCTCGACGACCGGGTCGGCGGGCGGGAACGGGACGGCCTCCTCGGCGGTGAGGATCGGGGCCAGGGCAGCGCGCCAGGTGGTCGCGCCCTGCCCGCCGCCGTACCCGGGGACGCGCTCCTGCTCCTTCGGGTTGAAGACCATCACGCTCGCGGCGTACCGCGGGGTGTAGCCCACGAAGGCGACCGACTGGTTGTCCTGCGACGTCCCGGTCTTGCCGGCGATCTCGTGCCCGGGCACGTAGGCGCGGGCGCCGGTCTGCAGCCGGTAGCCCGGCTCGACGTCCTTGCGCAGGATCTGGTTCATCGTGGTGGCCACGCCGGGCGGGATCGCCTCGGGGGTGCAGTTGCTGCCGTCCTCGGGCACGACCGGCTCGCCGTCACGGGTCAGCGGCTCGCCGTTGCGGTCGAGCACCGCGACGACCGGGACCGGGGTGCACCGGGTGCCGTTGGCGGCCAGCGTGGCGTACGCGGTGGCCAGGTCCAGCGGGCTGGTGGCGTCGGTGCCGAAGGCGAACGAGCCACGGTTCTCGGAGACGATCTGGTCGGCCGGGGTCTGGTTGGGCCCGTCGAAGGTCATGCCCAGGGCCTGCGCCGTGCGGACCGGCGACTCGATGCTGCCCAGCTCGTCCTGGAGGTGCAGGAAGTAGGTGTTCGACGACGCGTAGAGCGCCGTCTCCAGCGTCATCGTCCGCGGGTAGTTGCTGCCGACGTTCTCCACGTCGTAGGGCTTGGGGACGCCCCGGTCGGGGTCCCAGTCCTTGTAGACCCGCGACAGGTAGGGCTCCGACGAGGTGAGGGTGTAGTCCTTGCCGTACCCCTGGGCCAGGGCGGCGGCGGCCACGAACGTCTTGTAGGTGGAGCCGGACCCGGCGCTGGCGGTCGCGTTGAGGACGACGGACTCGCAGTCGGGCTCGCTGCAGCCGAAGCGCCGGTTCGCGCTCATGGCCAGCACCTTGCCGGTACCCGGCTCGACGGCCGTGTACAGGGCGACCAGGCTGCTGCCCATCGGCTGGGTCTCGAGCACGGCCTGGTCGCCGGCGATCTGCATGTCGGGGCGCAGCGTGGTCTGGATGGTGAGCCCGCCGTTGTCCAGCTGCTCCTGGGTGAGGCCCAGCGTCCCGATCAGGTACTGGTGGGCGTAGGCGCAGAGGAAGCCGCCGATCGCCGCGTCGATGCAGCCGTTCGCCGGCGCCAGGCCGGGCGCCACCTCCACCGGCTGGGCCGACACGTCGGCCAGCTCCTGGTCGGTGATGTGGCCGTAGGCGTGCATCCGCTCGAGCACCTGGTTGCGGCGCACCTGCGCCGCCTCCGGGTAGGTGATCGGGTCGTCGTTCGTCGGGCTCTGCACCAGGCCGGCCAGCATGGCGGCCTGCGGAAGGGTGAGGTCGGCGGCGTTCACGCTGAAGTAGCGCTGGGCCGCGGCCTGGATGCCGTAGGCGCCCTGCCCGAAGTACACGATGTTCAGGTACCGGGTCAGGATGTCGTCCTTGGAGTACTCCTGCTCCATGCCCAGGGCCAGCCGCAGCTCGCGCAGCTTGCGGGAGACGCCCTCGACCCCGTCCTGCTCGGTGGCGGCCCGGCGCTCGGCCGCGGTGGTGGCCGCCTGCAGCAGCGTCTGCTTGACCAGCTGCTGGGTGATGGTCGAGCCGCCCTCGCGCACGTCACCGGCCGCCAGGTTGGTCATCAGGGCCCGGAAGGTGCCCTGCATGTCCAGGCCGTTGTGGTCGTAGAAGCGCGCGTCCTCGATGTCGACCAGCGCCTGCTTCATGACGTCGGCGATCTGGTCGCTGGCGACCGGGGTCCGGTTGTGCTCGTAGAAGTTCGTGATGAGCGATCCGTCGGCGGCCAGCACCTTGGTCATCCCGCCGAAGGTGCGGTCGGTCAGCTCGCTCGGGAGTGCTTCCAGGACGGTGGCCGAGTTCCGGGCCGCCAGCCCGGGTGCGCCCACCCAGGGCAGCATGAGTCCGGCCAGGAGCGCACCGGCGACGACGATCGTCGCGGCGAGCTTGGCGAGCAGACGGGTCCGGGTGCGCGCGTTCTCCGACATCGCGGGCCAGGGTACGTCGCGGACGCCCGTCGGGGGGCCGGTCAACCGTGGCGCGCGGGCAGCACGCGCGTCCGCGGAGTCCCCGTCGGCGTGTCGTCGTCCGCCCCGGTCAGCGCCTCGGCCATCACCCGGAGCCCATCCAGGTCGTGCACGTCTCCCGCGGCGGCCGGGACGGTGCGCACCGGCACCTCCGGGTGGGCGCTGGTGAACCGGTCGGCGAGGTGCTGCTCGCGGGCCGCCAGCTGCATCCGCCCGGCGTGCACCCGGAGCGCCGCGGCGACCAGTGCGGCGTCGGCTCCGTCGGACTCGGTCACCGCCTCGGCCGCGCCCTCGGCGCGGGTGGCCGAGAGCGTCGTCGTCGCCGGCGGGTGCGTGCGGTTGACCACCAGGCCGGCCAGCGGCATGCCCTCGGCCGAGAGCCGGTCGACGAAGTAGGAGGCCTCCCGCAGGGCGTCCGGCTCGGGGGCGGCCACCACCACGAACCAGGTCCCGGGCCGGCGGAGCAGCTCGTAGGTCGCGGTCGCCCGCTCGCGGAAGCCGCCGAACATCGTGTCCAGCGCGGCGACGAAGGCGGAGATGTCGCGCAGCAGCTGACCGCCGAGGATCTTGCTGACGATCCGGCTGAAGATCAGGAAGCCGGCGCTGGCGAACTTGAAGCCGGCCCGGCTGGGCGCCATGAGCAGCCGGATCATCGTGCCGTCGAGGAAGCGGCTCATCCGGTTCGGGGCGTCCAGGAAGTCCAGCGCCGACCGGGAGGGCGGGGTGTCGACGATGATCAGGTCCCACTGGTCGCTGGCCCGGAGCTGGCCCAGCTTCTCCATCGCCATGTACTCCTGCGTCCCGGCGAACGAGGAGGAGAGCGCCTGGTAGAAGGGGTTGTCCAGGATGGCCTGGGCCCGTTCGGGTGTGGAGTGAGCGGTGACGATGTCGTCGAACGTCCGCTTCATGTCCAGCATCATCGCGTGGAGTTCGCCCTCGACCCCGGGGACGTCGACCCGCCGCGGCTCGTTGTCGAGCTCCGCCAGGCCGAGCGACTGGGCCAGCCGTCGGGCCGGGTCGATGGTCAGGACGACGACGGTGCGCCCGGCCTCCGCGGCGGCCAGCGCGAGCGCGGCCGAGGTGGTCGTCTTGCCCACGCCGCCGGCGCCGCAGCAGACGACGATGCGGGTCTGCCGGTCGGTGATCAGCGCGTCCAGGTCCATGGCGGGGGCCTGCCGCGCCGGGCGCCCGGCGGTGCGCTGGTCGGTGGTGGCCTCGGCGGTCATCGGGCGGTACCTCCGGTCGCTGCCGCGGGGCTCGTGGCGCCCAGGTGCTCCTCCAGCCGCCCGGCGAGCTCGAACAGGCAGCCGAGATCCATCGGGCCGGGCAGCAGCGGGAGCTCCACGGTCGGGCGGCCCAGCGCCGTCACCTCGGCGCGCAACGCGTCCTGGGCGGTCCAGCGGCGGGCGTGCTCGGTCACCTCGGCGGCCAGGGCGTCGGCCAGCGCGTCGCCGCCGGGCAGGCGCGCGGCGGTCAGCGCGGGGGAGAGGTCGGCGCCGGTCAGTCCGCCGGCGGCGGCGCGGGCGAGCGCCTCGACCGGCAGCACCGGCTCCGCGGCCATGTTGACGAACACCGACCCGATCGGCAGCCCGGCCGCCTCGAGCTCGGCTATCGCGTCGGCGGTCTCCTGGACCGGCATGTCCTCCAGGAGCGTCACCGCGTGCACCACCGTCTGCGGCGAGCGCAGCACGGCCATCACGCCGTCGCTCTGGGTCTTGATCGGGCCCGACCGGGCCAGCTGCGACATCTCCCCGGTGACGCCGAGGAACCGGGTGATCCGGCCGGTGGGCGGGGCGTCGACGACCACGGCGTCGTAGACCTGCCGGCCGTCGCGGCGGCGGGTCACCGCCTCCTTGATCTTCCCGGTGAGCAGGACGTCGCGCAGGCCCGGCGCGATCGCCGTGGCGAAGTCGATGGCGCCCATCTTGCGCAGCGCCCGGCCGGCCCGGCGGAGGTTGTAGAACATGTCGAGGTACTCGAGGAGGGCCTCCTCGATGTCGATGGCCAGCGCCCTGACCTCACCGCCACCCCGCGTGACGGCGACGCGGCGTTCCTCGTAGGGCAGCGGGGGCGTGTCGAACAGCTGGGCGATGCCCTGCCGGCCCTCGGTCTCCACGAGCAGGACCGACCGCCCGTCGGCAGCCAGTGCGAGGGCCAGCGCGGCGGCGACGGTGGTCTTCCCCGTCCCGCCCTTGCCGGTGACCACGTGCAGACGCGCGGGTGACAGTTCGGGAGGCACCGCACCAGCGTAGGAGCAGGTGAGCGGGTCGGCCTGCCGCAGCGGGAACGGGGAGGGTGGCGGTGATCGTCACCACGCGCCCCGGCTGCAGTAGCGTCGCGCCCATGAGCGAAGCGGCCCGCCAGAAGTGGGAGTACGCCACCATCCCCCTCCTGGTGCACAACACCAAGGCGATCCTCGACTCCTGGGGTGTCGACGGTTGGGAGCTGGTGACCGTCCTGCCCGGCCCCGGCGGGGCCGAGCAGCTGGTGGCCTACCTCAAGCGCCCGGCATGACCTCCCCGTCGTCCCCGGCCGGCGCGCCGGCGCAGGGCTGGCACGCCCGGCTCGCCGAGCTCGGGATCCGGCTGCCGGCCGTCGCTGCGCCGGTCGCTTCCTACGTGCCGGCCGTCCGCAGCGGCTCCCTGGTGTTCACGTCGGGCCAGCTCCCGTTCGTCGAGGGCGGGCTGCGGCGCACCGGCAAGGTCGGCGGCTCGGTCGACGTCGACGCCGCCGCGGCCGACGCCAAGCTGTGCGCGCTCAACGCGCTGGCCGCGATCGACGACCTGGTGGGCCTGGACTCGGTCGCCCGCGTCGTCCGCGTCGTGGGCTACGTGGCCAGCGTCGAGGGGTTCACCGGCCAGCCGCGCGTGGTCAACGGGGCCAGCGAGCTGCTGGGCCGGATCTTCGGCGAGGCCGGTCACCACGCCCGCAGCGCCGTCGGCGTGGCTGAGCTGCCGCTCGGCGCCCCCGTGGAGGTCGAGCTCACCGTCGAGCTGCGGTGAGTTCCACGGGAACGACGGGCGAGCGGGCATCGCACGGAGCGCCGGCGACCGAGGAGCGGAACGAGCCCGGAGTCGAGCAGTGAACGCCGCTCCGAAGCAGGCGGCGACGGTCCTGCTGCTCCGGGACGGCGAGCCCGGGCTGGAGGTCTACCTGTTGCGCCGCACCCGCGGCATGCCCTTCGCCGGAGGCATGACCGCGTACCCGGGTGGCGGCGTCGACCCGCGGGACGGCGACACCGAGATCGGCTGGGCCGGGCCTGCGCCGGCCCAGTGGGCCACCGCGTTCGGCTGCGACGAGCGGACCGCCCGTGAGCTGGTCTGCGCCGCCGTGCGGGAGACCTTCGAGGAGGCCGGCGTCCTGCTGGCCGGGCTGCCCGACGGCTCCGTCGTCCCCGACGTCTCGGGCGATGACTGGGAGGAGCAGCGGCAGGGCCTGCTCAGCCGCGAGCTGTCTCTCGCCGGGCTGCTCGTCGGCCGGGGACTGGTGCTCCGGTCGGACCTCCTGCGGCCGTTCGCGCACTGGATCACCCCGCCGGTCGAGCCCCGTCGCTACGACACCAAGTTCTTCGCCGCCGCGCTGCCGGTGGGCCAGGAGGCGCGGGACGTCTCCGGGGAGGCCGATGAGGCCGCGTGGCTGACCCCGGCCACCGCGCTGGCGGAGCTGGACGGCGGCACCCGGCCGATGCTGCCGCCGACCTCCCACACGTTGACCCAGCTGGCGGAGTTCCCCGACGTCGCCACCGCGCTGGCCGGTTCGCCGCCGGAGCCGATGCACCCGATCA
This sequence comes from Blastococcus sp. HT6-4, assembly GCF_039679125.1. Classification (NCBI taxonomy): domain Bacteria; kingdom Bacillati; phylum Actinomycetota; class Actinomycetes; order Geodermatophilales; family Geodermatophilaceae; genus Blastococcus; species Blastococcus montanus. Next base: position 465,460 of record NZ_CP155551.1, read on the forward strand.
GCCCGCGGTTCGAGGAGACCCCCGACGGCCGCTGGGCGGTGCTGCCCGACGGCACCCGCATCCGCCTGGCGGTGCCCCTTCCTTCGTGATCCTCCGGATCACACCGCGGCCAACGGCCGTCCCGGCCCGCGCTGAGCCACGACGTCGTGCCTGCGCGGACCCCCTCCGGGGCCCACTCGGCACGAACACCGCGGCCAACGGCCGTCCCGGCCTGCGCTGAGCCACGACGCCCCCGGGCCACGATCAGGTTCCCTGATCGTGGCGGAGCGGACGTCCCGGCTGTGCGGGTCCCTCCGCGGCGCTCGGCGCGAGCAAGCAGCAGGCCTGGACCAGAGAGGCCCGGAACCATCGCGGTTCCGGGCCTCTGCAGTGCGACGTTCGCGTGTCAGCGCGCGCGGCGGCGCAGGCGCTCCTCGTCGAGGACGACGACGGACTTGCCCTGCAGCTGGATCCAGCCGCGGTGCACGAAGTCGGCCAGCGCCTTGTTCACCGTCTCGCGGGAGGCGCCGACCAGCTGGGCCAGCTCCTCCTGGGTGAGGTCGTGCTTGACGCGCAGGCCGTCGCCGTCGCGGCTGCCGAACCGGTCGGCCATCTGCAGCAGCGCCTTGGCGACGCGGCCGGGGACGTCGGTGAAGATCAGGTCGGCGACCGAGTCGTTGGTGCGGCGCAGGCGGCGGGCCAGCACGCGCAGCAGCTGCTCACCGATCTCGGGGTGGGCCTCGATCCAGGGCAGCAGCACCGACTGCGGCATGCGGGCCAGCTTGACGTCGGTGACGGCGGTGGCGGTCGCGGTGCGCGGGCCGGGGTCGAACACCGACAGCTCGCCGAACTGGTCGGACGGACCCATCACCGCGAGCACGTTCTCCCGGCCGTCGGGCGAGCGACGGGAGAGCTTGATCTTGCCGGTCATCACGATGTAGAGGCTGTCGCCGGGCTCGCCTTCGTTGAAGACCACCCGGCCCCGGGGCAGGGTGATCGTCTCGAGCCGGCTGATGACGGGGTCCACCGCGTCCTCGGAGAGCCCCTGGAAGAGCCCCGACTGAGCAAGCACCTCGTCCACTGCACGTCCTCTCACCAACTGTCCGCGGACACAGGGATGCCCGTGTCCGCAGCGAGTCTAGGCGGCTGTGCGGTCCGTCACCCGTTCGGTGGTCCGGAGCGTCCCTCGTTCGAGGGAGAGACCCGCGCCACAGCGGCCCCCGGGTGGCGGATCAGACGATCGGCGGGTTGTCCGAACGCCGGCCGCCGCTGTGGCGCCGACGGCGCCAGCGCGACAGGGCGCGCCGGATGCCGGACTTGGCGAGCGTCTCCACCTCGCCGGGCGTCGCGGTGTTGAGGAACTCGCTGACCTCGCGGGGGGACGTCGGACGGCGGAGGGGCTCCTCCACGCGTTCCATCACGAGCAGGAACGCGATCAGCAGCGGCGGGAAGAGGATCACGCTGAGGGCGACCATCCCGACCTCCTCTGCGTCGACGGCGGCACCGGGGGAGCGGCCCGTCCTCGATGATGGCACGGCGGGAGATGGTCGGCAGGGCCGCCTACCCTCGACCGCGTGTCCGCCCCCGCGTCCTCGCCGGCCTACGCGCGCCCGATCCGTGCCCGTCGCCCCACCCGTGCGGCCCTGACCGGCGCGTCGCCGTTCGACCCCGGGGAGACGCCGCTGGCGCGGACCCGCCGGGCGCGGCGGATGGCCCGCGAGCTCGCCGTCATCCACCCCGACGCGCAGTGCGAGCTGGACTTCACCAACCCCTTCGAGCTGCTGGTCGCCACCGTGCTGTCGGCGCAGACCACCGACAAGATGGTCAACAAGGTGACGCCCACGCTCTTCGCGAGGTACCCGGACGCGGTCGCCCTCGCCGGCGCGGACCGCGAGGAGCTGGAGGCCATCCTCAAGCCGACCGGCTTCTTCCGGGCGAAGGCCAACTCGGTCATGGGGCTGGGGCAGGCGCTGGTGGAGCGGTTCGACGGCGAGGTGCCGGACCGGCTGGCCGACCTCGTCACGCTCCCCGGGGTGGGGCGGAAGACGGCGAACGTCGTCCTGGGCAACGCGTTCGGCGTCCCCGGGCTGACCGTCGACACCCACGTCGGACGGCTGGTGCGCCGGTTCGGCTGGACCGAGGAGGAGGACCCGGTCAAGGTGGAGGCGGAGATCGCCGGGCTGATCCCGAAGCCGGAGTGGACCGACTTCAGCCACCGGGTGATCTTCCACGGCCGCCGCGTCTGCCACGCCAAGAAGGCCGCCTGCGGCGCCTGCGGCCTGGCCCGGTGGTGCCCCTCGTTCGGCATCGGCCCCGTGGACCCCGAGGTCGCGACGGCGCTCGTGAAGACGCCGGCCGCCTCGGACACCGAGTGATGCGCACGACCCTGCCGGCCGTCGGGCTGGCGCTCGCCGTGCTGCTCGCCGGGTGCACCGCCGACGCCGAGGCCCCGGCGGTCGCCGCCCCCTCCAGCGCGTCGCCGGCCGCGTCGCTGACCGCCTGCCCCGAGCAGCCCGACCGGGCGGCCGTGGGCGCCGAGCGGTTGCCGGCGCTGGCGTTCGAGTGCCCCGGTGGCGGCTCGCTCGACCTCGGCCGCGCCCCCGGTGTGCCCATGGTCGTGAACCTCTGGGGGAGCTGGTGTCCTCCGTGCCGCGAGGAGATGCCGGTGCTCCAGCAGTTCTCCGAGGCGGCCGGTGACCGGGTGCGCATGGTGGGGGTGATCAGCAAGGACGGCCTGCCGCAGGCCGCCTCCTTCGCCGAGGACGCCGGCGTCACGTTCCCCAGCGCGTTCGACGGACAGGGGGAGCTGATGGCCGAGCTGGGCCTGAACGCCCTGCCGTTCACCTACTTCGTCGACGCCGACGGCGCGCTGGTGCACACCGAGGCGGGCCCCGTCGGCTCGCTCGACGAGCTGGAGGGCCTCGTCGTCGAGCACCTGGGGGTGCAGCTGTGAGCGCCGCGAGCGACCTCGACGGCCTGCCGGGGTACCTCCACCGGCTGCTGGACGCCGCTGCCGACCTGCCGCTGCGGCACCGCATGCCGAAGGCCACCGCCACCGCCCGGCGGTCGGCGGTGCTGATCCTGTTCGGAGAGGGCGCCTCCGGGCCCGACGTGCTGCTCATCGAGAAGTCCGCGCACCTGCGCAGCCACGCCGGTCAGCCGGCCTTCCCGGGCGGGGGCGTCGACCCCGACGACGACTTCCCGGTCGGGACGGCCCTGCGCGAGGCGTGGGAGGAAGCGGGCATCGACCCGGAGGGCGTGCGGGTGCTCGCCACGCTGCAGGAGCTCTACCTGCCGCCGTCGGACCGCCTGGTCGTGCCGGTGGTGGGCTGGTGGGACGACCCACGCGACGTCAGCGTCGGCGATCCGCACGAGGTCGCCCGGGTGGCGCGGGTGCCCCTCGCCGAGCTGGCGGACCCCGGCAACCGGTTCCGGCTGCGGCACCCGTCCGGCTACGTCGGGCCGGCCTTCGCGGTGGCCGACATGCTGGTGTGGGGCTTCACCGCCGGCCTGCTGGAGGCGATCCTCGAGGCGGCCGGCCTGGCCCTGCCGTGGGACGAGCGCGACGTCCGCCCGATCCCCGAGTCGATGCTGCGGCCCTACACCCTCCCGGGCTCCGGGGACGATGACGAAGCAGGGGACTCCGCCGCGCCGACGGTGGCCGATCCCGCACCCGACGGCGCTCCGGCGCGTACGGTTCGGCCCCGATGAGCGGGAGGACGTGGCGCCGTCGGGCCGCCGCCGTGGGTGCCGGTGCGGTGCTGGCGGCGGGAGCGCTGACCGGATGCGGGACCGAGCAGCCCCCGGCGGCACCGGCCACCGAGGGGCTGGGTGAGGTGACCGTGGCCGCCGACGGCGTCCAGGAGGTCACCGTCGAGACCAGGGACGACTACGAGTTCTACCCCGACCGGTTCACCGTCGAGCCCGGGCGGGTGCGGCTGACCGTGGTCAACGCCGCCGACCAGATGACCCACAACCTCGAGTACACCGACGAGGAGCTCCCGGCTCCGATCGACGCGGGCGTCCCGTTCCTCGCGCCGGGCCAGGAGGAGACGATCGAGTTCGAGGCGACGGTGCCGGGGGAGTACCCCTTCGCCTGCACCTTCCACCTGCAGCTCGGGCAGGTGGGCACGATGACGGTCAGCGGCTAGCGGTGTCCCTCGTCGACGTCCTGCTGATCGTGCTCGCCCTGGTGTTCGCCCTGTCGGGCTTCCGGCAGGGGTTGCTCGTCTCGGCCACCTCGATCCTGGGTTTCCTGGCCGGTGCCGTCCTCGGGGCCCAGTTGGCGGGCCCGGTCGCCGACCGGATCGACGGCTCCAGCGTCACCCGGGTGTTCGCGGCGCTGGTCGTCGTCCTCGCCGGTGCGCTGCTGGGCCAGATCCTCGCGGGGGCGATCGGGCGGGCGGTCCGCTCCCGGGTCACCTGGGAGCCGGCGAAGATGGTCGACTCCGTCGCCGGGGCCGTGGTCTCGGCCGCCGCCGTGCTGCTGGTCGCCTGGATGGTCGCCTCGCCGCTGGCCAGCTCGCCCTTCCCGCAGGTGTCGAGCCAGGTCCGGCAGTCGGCGCTGGTGCAGGCCGTCGACCACACCGTGCCGGACGAGGTGCGCAACGTCTACGACAGCCTGCGGGAGGCCATCGACCGGCGGGGGCTCCCCGACGTCCTCGACCCGCTGACGCCCACGCAGTCGCGGGACGTCCCGGCGCCCGACCCGGAGCTGATCAAGAGCCCCGTGGTCACCTCCGTGAAGGGCTCGGTGGTGAAGATCCGCGGTGTCGCGCCGTCGTGCTCCCGGCAGATCGACGGCTCGGGCTTCGTCTACGCGACGGAGCGGGTGATGACCAACGCCCACGTGCTGGCCGGTGTCACCGACCCGGTGGTGCTCGCCGAGGGGAGGGAGTACGACGCCGTCACGGTGCTGGTCGACGAGGCGCTCGACATCGCCGTCCTCGCCGTCCCGGGTCTGCCGCAGATCCCGCTCTCCTTCGCCGCGCAGCCGGCCGAGACGGGCGACGACGCCCTCATCATGGGTTATCCCGGCGGCGGGAACTTCTACGTGGGCCCGGCCCGTGTGCGGGACCGCGGCGAGATCAGCGGCCCGGACTTCCGGAACTCGCGCACCGTCGTCCGCGACGTCTACGCACTCTTCGGTCAGGTGCGGGCCGGCAACTCCGGTGGCCCGCTGTTCGCCCCCGACGGCAGCGTGCTCGGAGTGGTGTTCGCCTCCGCGATCGACGACCCCGACACCGGCTACGCGCTCACCGGCCCGCAGGTCGCCCGGGCGGCGACGGACGGCACCCTGGCCCGGACCGAGGTCGGCACCGGCCCCTGCGAGTGAGCGGACGGGTCCTCCCTCAGCCGCGGGCCCAGTCGGCGACGGCCCGGCTCACCTCGTCGGGGGCCTCCTCCTGCGGGAAGTGACCGACGCCGGGCAGTTCCCGCCACTCGTAGGCGCCCGCCACGTACCGGCCCGACCCCTGAGCCGTCGACGGCAGCACGCAGGGATCGGCCGCACCGTGCAGCTGCAGGGTGGGCGCGGTGACCGGCGCCGCCATCCGGCGGGCGTAGCGCAGGCCGTCGGGACGCAGCTGTGAGCGGCCGGCCCAGCGGTAGTACTCCATGGCGCCGTAGGCGGCCTGCGGGATGCGCGCCGCGGCGCGGTAGCGGTCGACGGCGGTGGCGAAGTCGGCGGTGCGCGCCCACTCCGGCCCGGCCCAGCGCTGCATGAGGTCGGCGACCGGGTCGTCGTCGGCCCGCGTCAACCGGCGTTCGGGCAGCCGCGGCACCTGGAAGCCCAGGGCGTGCCGCAGCGCCCGGCGCTGCCACCGGTCGGTCATCCCCGCCCGCAGCCGTCGGGGGTGCGCCATGGAGACGACGACCAGCCGGCGGACGACCCGCGGGTGGAGCGCGGCCACCGTCCAGCCCAGCAGCCCACCCCAGTCGTGGCCGACGACGACGGCGTCGCGCTCGCCGAGGGCGGGCACCAGCGCGGCGACGTCGGCCGACAGGGTGGGCAGGTCGTAGCCGCGGGGTGGCTTGTCACTGGCCCCGTAGCCGCGCAGATCGGGGGCGACGGCGCGGAAGCCCGCGTCGGCCAGGGCGGTGAGCTGCGCGCGCCAGGTCCACCAGAACTGGGGGAAGCCGTGCAGCAGCAGGACCAGCGGCCCCTCGCCGGCCTCCGCGGCGTGCAGCCGCACGCCGTTGGCGGAGATGTCGCGGTGGGTCCAGGGCCCGGGGAGCAGGACGCTGGTGGCGTCGGGACGGCCGTCCGGAGGGACGGTCACCGGCCTCAGACCTTGTAGGACTCGTTGCGGTTGAGCGCGACCTTGCCGCCGCTGACCACCGGGACCTCGCGGTGGCGGGCGCCGGGCGCCTCACGGTGCATGACGTCGGGCAGCTCGCGCAGCGACTCCATCGTCCGCTCGGGCTTCTCGATCTTCTTCAGCATCTTCCTGCCGACCAGTGCGGCGACGCCGGCCAGCGCGATGAGCAGGACGAAGACGATCAGGTAGGAGATCCACCGCGCGAGGCCGAGCCAGGTGAGGAACTCGGCCAGCGTGATGAAGAAGAAGATGCCCGCGAAGGCGGCGAAGACGCCGGCCGCCGCGAAGGAGGCGGCGCTGACGGCGCCCTTCTTCGCCGAGGTGCCGATCTCGGCCTTGGCCAGCTCGATCTCGTTGCGGACGAGCGTCGAGACGTCGGCCATCGCGCTCTGCACGAGCGTGCCGATCGAGGGCTCGACGGCCGGGCTCGCGCCGTCGGTGCGGATCTGCGACACACTGTGGGCCACGGGGGCTCCTCCTTCGGTCCTGCCTGCGGGGCACACCGACGTGCATGACGCGCGCCCCTGGTCAGGGGAATCGTGCCCCATGATCGCCGTCAGCGCCCTCCCGGCTCCCTGGTCGGGGGCCGGGAGGGCGGGACAGGTGTGGGCTATTCGGCGGGTGTGGCGGGCAGTTTGTCCTTGATCATGTTCATGACCGAGGAGTCGGTGAGGGTGGTGACGTCGCCGAGTTCGCGGTTCTCGGCGATGTCGCGGAGCAGCCGGCGCATGATCTTGCCCGAGCGGGTCTTGGGGAGTTCCTGGACGACCATGATCTGGCGTGGTTTGGCGATGGGGCCGATGTCGCGGGCGACGTGGGTGCGCAGGGTCTGCACCAGTTCGTCGCCGGAGTCCTCGGCGTTGCCGCGGAGGATGACGAAGGCGACGATGCCCTGCCCGGTGGTGGGGTCGCTGGCGCCGACGACGGCGGCTTCGGCGACGGTGGGGTGGCCGACGAGGCTGGATTCGACTTCGGTGGTGGAGATGCGGTGGCCGGAGACGTTCATGACGTCGTCGACGCGGCCGAGCAGCCAGATGTTGCCGGCGGTGTCCTTCTTGGCGCCGTCGCCGGCGAAGTAGACGTCGGTGCCGAAGCGGGACCAGTAGGTGTCGACGTAGCGGTCGTCGTCGCCCCAGATGGTGCGCAGCATGGCCGGCCAGGGCTCGGTGAGCACGAGCAGGCCGGTGGAGTCGTCGGTGAGCTCGTTGCCCTCGTCGTCGACGACCTTGGCGGAGATGCCGGGGAAGGGGTGCTGCGCGGAGCCGGGGGTGAGGGTGGTGACGCCGGGCAGCGGGGTGAGCATGTGGGCGCCGGTCTCGGTCTGCCACCAGGTGTCCATGATCGGGCAGCGGCCGCCGCCGACGTGCTGGTGGTACCACAGCCACGCCTCGGGGTTGATCGGCTCGCCGACCGAGCCGAGCAGCCGCAGCGAGGTCAGGTCGAACCCGGCGGGGATGTCCTCGCCCCACTTCATGAACGTGCGGATCACGGTGGGGGCGGTGTAGAGGATGGTGACGCCGTATTTCTGGATGAGTTCGAACCAGCGGCCGCGGTGCGGGGTCTCCGGGGTGCCCTCGTACATGACCGAGGTGGCCCGGTTGGCCAGCGGCCCGTAGACGATGTAGCTGTGGCCGGTGACCCAGCCGACGTCGGCGGCGGTCCAGTACACGTCGGTGTCGGGCTTGAGGTCGAAGGTGGCCCAGTGGGTGTAGGCGACCTGGGTGAGGTAGCCGCCGGAGGTGTGCAGGATGCCCTTGGGCTTGGCCGTGGTGCCCGAGGTGTACATGATGTAGAGCGGGTGCTCGGCGTCGAAGAACTCGCACGCGTGCTCGGCCGGCTGCCGGCCCACGACGTCGTGCCACCACAGGTCGCGGCCCTCGGTCCACTCCACGTCCTGCTCGGTCCGCTTCACCACGACGACGTTGCGGACGCCGGGGCTGCGGCCCACCGCGTCGTCGACGGCGGGCTTGAGCGCGCTGGGCGCGCCGCGGCGGTACCCGCCGTCGGCGGTGATGACCAGGACGGCGCCGGCGTCGTCGAGCCGGCTGGCCAGGGCGTCGGCGGAGAACCCACCGAAGACCACCATGTGCACCGCGCCGATGCGGGCGCAGGCCAGCATCGAGATGATCGCCTCGGGGATCATCGGCAGGTAGATCGCCACCCGGTCACCGGCGCGCACGCCGAGCTCGGTCAGCGCGTTCGCGGCCCGGCAGACCTCGTCGGTGAGCTGGGCGTAGGTGAGCGTGCGGGTGTCGCCGGGCTCACCCTCCCAGTGGTAGGCCACCTGCTCGCCGTGCCCGGCCGCCACGTGCCGGTCCAGGCAGTTGTAGGCGACGTTGAGCTTCCCGCCGACGAACCACTTCGCGAACGGCGGGTTGCTCCAGTCCAGCACCGTGTCCCAGCGCCGGTCCCAGGTCAGCCGCTCGGCCGCGGACTCCCAGAACCCCAGCCGGTCCCGGGCCGCCTCCTCGTACACCTCCGGGCCGACGTTCGCCTGCGCGGCGAGGCTCTCCGGCGGCGCGAACGTGCGGCCGTCGTCCTGGGTCGTCTCACTCATGGGGTCCTCCCGGGTCCGGCGTCGCCTGGCTCCGCGACGGTGCGGCGTGTTCCAGGACACACCGTATGGCCCGGGTGGCCCGGCGTCTTCCCCGTGCAGCGTCGCGCGACGGCCGTTCCCGCACACTGGGTGGGTGACAGAACCGCAGGTGGCGGTGGCGGCGCGCCTCCCGGGTGCCGCCGCCCTCGGGCTCGTCCCCCCGCTCGGCGCCCCGGCGGTGCCCGCGGACCGGCTGGCGGACCCGCGGTGGCTCGGCGAGCTGCTCGCCGCCCGGGCCGCCCGCCAGCGGGCCGGGGACCTCCGCGTGCAGGCGACGGTCTGGTGGTACTCGGCGTCGGCGGTGCTCCTGGCCCCGGTCCTCGCCGGGCTCGCCGTCGGGCGGCCGCTGTCGGCGCGGCCGGCGGACACCACCGTCTGCCTCGGCCCCGGCGGCCTGCCGGTCGCCTCCGTCTCGGCGGTCGCGGGAGGGGACCCGGCCGCCGGCGTGCGGGAGTGCCTCGCGGCGGTCGTCCCCGCGGTGGCCGCGGCCGGCCGGATGCGGCCCCGGCCGCTGTGGGCCATCGCCACCGACTCGCTGGCCAACGGCCTGCTGGCCCTCGGCCGGGCGCTCGGCGACGTCGCCGCGGTCACCGCGCTGGCCGGCCCGCTCGCCACGGCGGTCGGCCCGCCGCTCCCGGTGCCGCGCTACGTCGACGTCGCCGGCGCGCGGTTCACCGCGCGGGTCTCGTGCTGCCTGATGGACCGGCTGCCGCACGGGGCGACCTGCCTGTCCTGCCCGCGCCGGCCGGCGGCCGAGCGGCAGATCCTGCTCGAGGACGCCGCGGCCCGGCAGCCGCAGCCGTGACCCGCGCGCCTCGCCCCGCGGGCGCGTCCGGGAGATGATCGGCGCAGTCGGCGACGGAGGGGGAGGTCAGCGATGCCCGTGATGCCTGCCGCGTTCATCGGTCACGGCAACCCGATGAACGCCCTGGAGAGCAACCGCTACACGGAGGCCTGGCGGGCCTTCGGCCGGGCGGTTCCCCGGCCGCGGGCGATCCTCGTCGTCTCCGCCCACTGGTACGTGCACGCCACCGCGGTCACCGCCATGGCCCGACCGCGCACCATCCACGACTTCTTCGGTTTCCCGCGCGAGCTGTTCGACGTGCGCTACGAGCCGCCGGGGCTGCCCGAGCTGCACGCGGAGGTGGCCGACATCGTCCACCCCACGTGGGTGGGCGCCGACCTCGACAGCTGGGGGATCGACCACGGCACCTGGTCGGTGCTGCGGCACGCCTTCCCGGAGGCGGACATCCCGGTGGCGCAGCTGTCGATCAACGCGCTCAAGACGGTCGACTACCACCTGCAGCTGGGGGCGGCCCTGGCTCCGCTGCGGGAGGACGGCGTGCTGGTGATCGGCAGCGGCAACGTGGTGCACAACCTCGGCGGGGTGAGCCGGGCCCTGCCCGACGCCGGGTTCGACTGGGCGCAGCGCTTCGACGAGGCGGCGAAGGAGTGCATGCTCACCGACCCGGCCGGCCTGGGCCGGCTCGACGGCCACCGCGACTACGACCTCGCCGTCCCCACCCCGGACCACTTCCTGCCGCTGCTCTACGTCGCCGGGATGGCCGGGGCGACCGACGCCCCGGTCGACGTGCTGGTCGACGGCTACGCCTACGGCTCGCTGTCGATGACCTCCTACACCGTCGGCATGGAGGCACCCGAGGCCGAGGGCTCGGGCGTCGCCGCGGCGCTCCCGGACGGTCCGCCACCGGACGGCGCCAACATCTGAGCGGGGCCGGTCAGGCCGTGCGGGGCCCCTCCTCCCGCGCCCGGTGCAGGTCGCTGATGCGCGGGAAGGGTCGGGTGGAGAAGACCGCCTCCACCGGAACGCCGAAGAACTCCGCGATCCGGAGCGCGAGGTGCAGGCTCGGGTTGTACTCGCCGCGCTCCAGGTAGCCGACGGTCTGGTAGTGGACGCCGAGCGCGTCCGCGAGCTCCCGCCGGGTCACCTGCTGCTCGGCGCGCAGCAGGGCGATCCGGTTGTGGACGGCGTCGCCGGTGGGACGTTCGGGGGCCACCGGTCAGCGCACCCACTGCAGGGTGGCCTCCCGGGCCGCCGCCACCTGCGAACCGGACTGCCGGCGGGCCATCCGGCGCAGCACCCGCGGGGTCACCAGCGCGCCGAACACCGCCCACGCGGCGAGGACGAGGACGGTCGGGCCGGTGCGCCAGGAGTCGCCCAGCTCGAGGGTCACCGCGGCGTCGGGGAGGAAGGCCGAGCGCAGCCCCAGCCCGATCCAGTAGACGGGGAAGACCTGGGCCACGGCCTGCACCCATCCCCACAGCGCCTGGATGGGGAAGAAGATCCCCGAGATCGCCGTGAGGACCATGATCGGCAGCATCCCCCACGTGCCGACCTTCTGCGTGCTCGGGACGACCGAGCCCAGGATCATCCCCAGCGGCAGCGTCGCGAGCAGACCGAGCACGACAACCCACGCCACCGTGAGCCAGCCTGCCGCGCCGCCGTGCATGAGGCCGTCGAAGAGCAGGAAGCTCGGCACCAGGATGGTCGGCAGCGAGGGGAGCAGGCCCAGGGAGTGGTAGGTGAGCTGACCGGTCACGTACCCCGGCATCCCGTGCGGGAGGGCTTGTGCCGCAGCAGCGTGCCGTCCTCCCGCTCCATCGCCAGCGCGAACGCCGGCCCGATGACGACACCGAAGGCCAGCAGCGCACCGAGGATGCTCGGCAGCGCGTAGGTGGGGTACATCAGCCCGGTGCCCTCGAGCTGGTTGTCCCGGTTGAACCAGAGGAACGTCAGGGTGCCGACGGCGGTGAACAGGTAGAAGCCCTGGTCCTGCGCGCTCCGCAGGCTGAGCACGAACTCGGTCCAGCCGCGGCGCAGCCCGAGGCCGATCGCATGCCGGGTGCGGTTCATCGGGTGACCTCCTCCAGGACGGGCGCGGCCGGGCGGCCGGCCTCGAAGCGCTGCACCATCGCCAGGTAGGTGTCCTCGAGGCTGGCCCGGCGGACCTCCAGGTCGGTCAGCTCGTCGCCGTGCTGCTCGAACAGCGAACGGACGAACGGGACGACGTCGTCGGTCGGGTGCACGAAGCGCTCGGGGCCGCAGGCCCAGTGGACCTCCGCCGTCCCGGCCACCTGGCGGGTCAGCTCCTCGGCGCTGCCGTCGGCCACGATCCTCCCGTTGGTCAGGATGAGGATCCGGTCGGCCAGCTTCTCCGCCTCGGCCAGGTCGTGGGTGGTGAACAGGATGGTGGTGCCCTCCAGGTCGGACAGGCGGTGCACCAGGTCGTGGAAGTCCCGCCGCGCCTGCGGGTCGAACCCGGCGGTGGGCTCGTCGAGGAAGAGCAGCTCGGGCCGGCCGATGATGCCCACCGCGACGTCGAGCCGGCGGCGCTGACCGCCGGAGAGCGTGCCGATCTTCCGGTCGGCGTGCTCGGCGAGGCCCACGGTGCCGAGCAACTGGTCGACGTCGTGGGGCCGCGGGCGCTCGGGCGTCGAGTACGGCGTGAAGTAGCCGCCCAGCTGGGTGAGCAGCCGGCGCGGGGTCCAGCGCGCGTGGTCCCGCCACGACTGGAGGACCACGCCCACCCGGGCACGCCACGCATCCCCGGCGCGGGCCGGGTCCTCGCCGAGCACCCGGACCTCCCCGGCCGAGGGCAGCCGGAAGCCCTCGAGGATCTCGACGGTCGTGGTCTTGCCGGCCCCGTTGGGTCCCAGGAGGCAGATGACCTCACCGGCGTGGACGTCGAGGTCGACGCCGGCCAGCACCTCGTGCTCGCCGTAGGTCATCCGCAGCCCGCGGACGCGCACCACCGGTTCGTCGAGCGCGCCGTGGTCGAGGCCTGGACTCATTCGGACACCACCCTGTGGGAGACCTGACTCATTCGGACACCACCCTGTGGGAGACCTGCCGTTCGGTCGCGCAGATAGTAGGAGTGCTACATGGGCAGCACAAGTGCTTTCACCCCGGTCGGCGCGGGGCAGCGCGGTGCGGGGCCCGCGGATCGAACGGTCCGGTCAGCGCGGGGCGGTGAGACCCACGACCTCGCCGACGACCCAGACGGCCGGGGGGCGGATGCCTTCCTCGGCGAGGGTGCGGGGGAGGTCGGCGAGGGTGGTGCGGACGGAGTGCTGGGTGGCGGTGGAGCCGTCGGCGACGACGGCGACGGGGGTGTCGGGGGCGCGGCCGTGTTCCACCAGTGCCGCGGCGATGGCGGGGGCGGTGTCGACGCCCATGAGGACGACGACGGTGCCGCGCAGCCGGCCCAGGGCGGGCCAGTCGACGAGGGACTGGGGGTGGCCGGGTGGGAGGTGGCCGGAGACGACGACGAACTCGTGGGTGAGGCCGCGGTGGGTGACGGGGATGCCGGCCAGGGCGGGGACGGCGATGGCGCTGGTGATGCCGGGGACGACCTCGACGGGGATGCCGGCGGCGGTGCAGGCCTGGAGTTCTTCGAGGCCGCGGCCGAAGACGTAGGGGTCTCCGCCCTTGAGGCGGACGACGCGGCGGCCGGCGCGGGCGTGTTCGACGAGGAGTTCGTTGATGCGTTCCTGGGCCATGGAGCGGCCGCGGGGGAGTTTGGCGGCGTCGATGATCTCGACCTCGGGGGGCAGGGAGGCGAGCAGGGCCTGGGGGGCGAGGTGGTCGGCGACGACGACGTCGGCGGTGGCCAGGGCCTGCCGGCCGCGGACGGTGATCAGGCCGGGGTCGCCGGGGCCACCGCCCACGAGGACGACGCTGCCGTGCGGGGTGGGTCGGGCGGCGCGGTCGCGGATGGTGCCGTCGGTCAGCCCCGCCACGATCGCGTTCCGCACGCCGATCGCCCGCTGCGGATCCCCGCCGCCGTGCACGCCGACGACCAGATCCCCCTGGCGGCCGATCGCGGGCGTCCACACGCTGGAGGCGGCGCGGTCGTCGGCCCGGGCGCAGAAGATGCGCGCCTGCTCGGCCTCCTCGGCCACGGCCGCGTTGACCGCGGGGTCGTCGGTCGCGGCGACGGCGTACCAGGCGCCGTCGAGGTCGCCGGGCCGGTAGGGCCTGGCGTGCCAGGTCACCCGCCCCGAGGACGCCAGCGACTCCAGCGCCGGGGTCACCTCCGGGCTGACGACGGTGATCCGGGCCCGGGCCTCCAGGAGGCCGGCGACGCGCCGGTGGGCGACCCGGCCGCCGCCCACGACCACGACCCGCCGGTCGAGCAGCCGGAGGCCGACGGGGTAGACCGTTCCCGATCCGGGCGGCACCGGGGTCGCGTGCCTCTCCCGTCCGGGCGGCTGCGGGGCGCTGGTCAGCGGATCTCCTCGGGGATGCCGGAGGTGCGCTCCGGTGCGGCGTGGGGCCGGCGTGTCCCCGACAGGATCCCAGCGAGGGCCTCGGCGAACGCGCGGGAGGTCTCCGGGTCGCGGATCGCGACCCGCAGGTGATCGGCCGACAGGCCCGGGAAGGTGTCGCCGCGGCGCACCGCCCAGCCCTCGTCGCGCAGCGCCGCGCGCACCCGTTCTCCCTCGGGGACGTGGAGCAGCAGGAACGCCGAGCGCGGGTCCCCGAGCACCTCCACCCCCGGCGGGAGGGCGGCGAGCAGGGCCGCCCGATGGCCGGTCAGCGCGACGGCGGCCGCGTGCGCCTCGGCGCGGGCGGCGGGGGTGCTGCAGGCCACCAGCGCGGCCAGGGCAGGCGTGCTGACCGGCCACGGCGGCTGCTGCTCGGCCATCGCGGCGACCAGTTCCGGCGGCCCGAGCGCGTAGCCCACCCGGAGCCCGGCCAGCCCCCACGTCTTGGTCAGGCTGCGCACGACGAGCAGCCCGGGCAGGTCGGCGCGCCCGGCCAGGGACTCCGGCTCGCCGGGGACGGTGTCGGCGAACGCCTCGTCGACCAGGACGACCCGGCCGGGGCGGGCCAGCGCCGCCACCCGGGCGGCCGGGTGCAGCACCGACGTCGGGTTGGTGGGATTGCCGAGGACGACGAGGTCGGCGTCGTCCGGGACGGCGGCCGGGTCGAACCGGTAGCCGTCCTCCGCGCGCAGGAGCAGCCGGGTGACCGGGTGCCCGGCGGCCCGCAGCGCGGCCTCCGGCTCGGTGAAGGACGGGTGGACGACGACGGCCTTCCGCGGTCGAAGCGCGCGGGCGAGCAGCACGAACGCCTCGGCGGCGCCCGCGGTGAGCAGCACCTCGGCGGGGTCGCGGCCGTGCGCGGCCGCGACCGCAGCCCGGGCCGGCGCGGCGTCGGGGTAGCCGGCGCTGTCGTCCAGCGCGTCGCGCAGCACGCCCCGGAGCCATGCCGGGGGCGTGCCGGCCCGCACGTTGACGGCGAGGTCGATCAGGCCGGGTGCCAGCTCGGCGTCCCCGTGGTGTCGCAGATCCGTCACGTCTCCTCTTCGCGGTCGTGGTCGGAGGCCATGAGACCACGGGCGTGTAACAGGCGTGTGGCGCCACTTGACGGATCGGAAAGTGACGAGCACGCTTTCCGACATGGAAAGCGACCAGGCCGACGCCCGTGACCAGCTGGCCGCGCTGCAGGCCGACCGGGTGGCCCTGGCCGCGCGCATCACCCAGCCCTGGTGGTGGGACGTCGCGCTCGGGCTGCTGTTCGCCGGGTTCATCAGCAGCTACTCGTCCCACAGCGTCTGGGTCATCGTCGCGGCACTGGTGCTCTTCCTGGCCGGCGTCCGGGGATTGATCGCCGTGTACCGGCGGATCACCGGGGTCTGGTGGGACGCCAGCAAGGTGGGCCCGGTCCAGGAGCGTGTCCAGCGGGCGTTGCGTCGGTTGTCGGCCGGCTACTTCGCCCTGCTGGCCGTCGGCGGCGCAGCGGAGTTCCTCCTCGACGTGCGGGGCGCGATGGTCCTGGTCGGCGTCCTGCTCGGTGTCGTGGTCGCGCTGAGCTCCAGGTGGGTGACCCGGATCTACGTCGCCGGGTTGCGTGCGGCACGGTGACCACCGTCGCGCCGCGCTTCGACCCGGTGATCCACGCCCCGCCCCGCCTGCAGGTGTGCGGGCTGCTCGCCGTCGTCGACACCATGGACTTCGCGACCGTCCGCGAGGAGGTCGGCGTGAGCGACTCGGTGCTGTCCAAGCACGTCCGCCAGCTCGAGGAGGCCGGCTACGTGCAGGTGCGCAAGGCCACCCGGGCCTCTCGGGTGCGCACGACCCTCGCCCTGACCGCCGAGGGCCGGCGGGCCTTCGACGCGCACGTCGCCGAGCTGCGGCGGATCACCGGCGGCTGACCCCTCGCACGTGTCCCGCGGCACACCGGCAGAGTGTGCGCCGACGGGCGCGGGAGAGCGGGGGACCGGTGCGGGGCAGGCGGGGCGCACGGCTGCTGGACGCCGCCGCCGTCGTCGTCGGCGCGGTGGTCCTGGGCCTGCTGCTCGGACTCGCCGGGCTGCCCTCGCCGGCGCTGTTCGGCGGGCTGGTCGCCGGGCTGGTCCGGGCGCTCGCCGTCCGGGTGCCGGACCGCCTGCCCGAGCACGCCGGCACCGCGGGGCAGGCGGTCATCGGCGTGGCCATGGGTGCGCTGGTCGACCTGGGCACGCTGCGGGCGGTGGCCGCCAACTGGCTGCCCGTCCTGCTGGTCACCGTCGCGACCCTGCTGCTCAGCCTCCTGGCCGGGGCGGCGCTGCGCCTGCACCGGGGCATCAGCCCGGTCACCGGGGCCTTCGCGATGATCGCCGGCGGCGCCTCCGGGATCGTCGTGATGGCCCGTGAGCTCGGCGCCGACGCGCGCATGGTCGCCGTCCTGCAGTACCTGCGGGTGCTGCTCATCGTGCTGCTGATGCCGGTCGTCGCCGCCACCGCGTTCGGAGCGACCGCGGGCGCCGGGATCGTCCCCGACGACCCCGCCGCCCCGGGCCTGCTCGCCGGTCTCGCGTTCACGGTGGCCTGCGGGGTCGCCGGCCTGGTCGTCGGGCGGCTGCTGCGGGTGCCGGTCGCCGCGCTGCTGGGCCCGCTCGTCGCCGCGGCGGTGGCCGATCTCACCGGCCTGTCCGGCGGCGCGGAGGTGCCCACCCTGCTCGAGGGCGCGGCGTTCCTCGTGATCGGCCTGCAGGTGGGGCTCAGCTTCACCCGGGACAGCCTGCGCACCATCGGCCGGGCGCTGCCGCTCGCCCTGGCGATCACGGCCGCCCTCGTCCTGGCCTGCGCCGGTCTGGGTGCGCTGCTCGCCGCCGCCACCGGGGCCAGCGCGCTCGAGGGCTACCTGGCGACGACGCCCGGCGGGCTGTACGCGGTCCTCGCCACGGCTCGGGACGTCGGCGCCGACGTCACCTTCGTCCTGGCCGTCCAGGTGCTCCGGTTGTTCGTCATGCTCTTCAGCGCGCCACTGGTCGCCCGGTGGCTGCGGCGGTCGCACCCACGCTGAACCGGCGCCTACTCTCGTGGACCGGCGTGCGAGCGGGAGGAGAACCGAACTGTCCGAGGAGACTGCGCCCGGGACGGACCCCGGCGCCCAGGACGCGGTCCTGCTGTTCGTCGGCGGCCCGCTGGACGGGCGGGTCGAGGTCCGCGAGGCCCGGCACGGCGACCCGCTGCCCACGATCACCCACGTGCACCTGCACGGCGGGCCCAAGGTCGTGCACCGGTACGACCTCCAGGTGGTGGGCGAGCAGGCGGGGGTCTACCACCTGCGGCCGCCGGCCCAGAAGCTCACCCGCGAGGACCGGCTCGCCGACTGACGGCGGTCACCAGCCCTGCACCCGGCGGGCCTGGCCCACGACGCGCTCGAACCGCGCCCGGTCCAGAGCGGCCCCCTCCCTCCGCACGGTCGCGGGGTCGAGCACGAGCAGGCGGTCCAGCCGGACCTCGCTGGGGCGCCGGCGCGGATCCCAGGCGCCGGTGCCGACGTCGGTCCACGACCGGCCGTGCCGGGCCTCGTCGGCGGCGTCCCGGTCGTGGTCCCGGCTGCTGAGCAGGAGACCGAGCAGCTCCGCGCCGCGGCGGCCGATCACGAGGACCGGGCGGTCCTTGCCCCGGCCGTCGCCCTCGTCGAAGGGCACCCAGGCCCACACGACCTCACCGGGGTCGGGCCGTTCGTCGTCGTGCGGGCGGTACTCCACGTCGACCGGGCCCGGCGTGGGCGGTGACGTCCCCGGGCGGGGCGGCCGCGCGCCACGACCCCGCGCGAGGACGCCGCGGACGTGGCCCGCCACGCGGGCCGCCGTCCGCCCGAGCCGTCGAGGAGCTGCCATGGAATGCACCGTAGGGAGGCGCGATCAGGTGGCCCCAGGACACGAAAGCATCACCGGGTGTCACATGTGACTCATCGACACCATTTGGTGACGGTGAGGGTTGATGACGTCGATAGGGGGGCACCATGGCATCGCGGGGTGCGTCGCGGCTCCCCGGGAGAAGGGGGTCTCCATGACGTCGGCCGAGCCCGTACGCCCCGCCGTCCCGCGGGCGCGCGAGGTCCAGGCGAGTGTGCTCGCGGCCTTCCAGCTGGTGGAGGACGCGCGTTATCTCGGCTCCAGCCGCAGACGCCGGCGGTTGCGCGTGCGCGCCCTCGCCGAGCGCGCGGTGGCCGACCGCAAGCTGGCCCGCGACCTGCGCGCCGGCTGAGTCTCCGCGCACGTCCCACGAGGCTCGCTCCTCAGGTGAGGCAGAACTCGTTGCCCTCCGGATCGGCCAGCGTGACCCACTCGTAGGGCCCCTGGGACGCGCGCCAGAGCTCGGTGGCCCCCAGGGCCAACAGCCGCGTGAGCTCCGCCTCCCGCGCCTCGGGGCCCACACGCACGTCGAGGTGCAGCCGGTTCTTCCCCGCCTTCGGCTCCGGCACCAGCTGGAAGAGCAGCCGCGGGCGGCCGGGATCGGGTGACCGGACGGCCGCCCCCATCCGCCACACCAGGGCGCCGCGGTGCCGGGTGGTGTCCTCCTCCGCCGCGGCCCCGGACTCGACCATCCGGCGGATGAAGGCCTCGTCCTGCGCTTCCACCTGCCACCCGAGCACCTCGGCCCACCAGTCGGCGAGCTCGTGCGGCTCGGAGCAGTCGATCGTCATCTGCACGTCGAACGCCATGGCCGCAGGTTAGGGCCGGGTGCCGACATCCCGGCCACGTCCGGAGGTGAGGATTCAGAGCTCCTCGGCCAGCCCCGCCCGGATCGTGGCGTCGTCCGGCAGGTCGTGCTCCAGCGCGCAGTGGTCCCGGATCACCCGGCCGAACGGCGTGAGCGACGTGGGGTCCACCCGCTTCGCCGGGTCCCAGAGGCCCGAGCGCATGACCGACTTCGGGCACTGGAAGTACGCCCGCCACACCTCCATGACCAGCACCGACAGCGGCGCCCGGCCGAACTCGGTGAGGTCCACGGGCAGGTCGTCCGGCGCGACCAGCGCCGCCGTGCCGTACACCCGCAGGGTCTGCTCGATGCCGGGGACCAGGAACATCAGCGCCGCGCGCGGGTTCGCGGTCACGTTCCGCAGGCTGTCGACCCGGTTGTTGCCCGGCCGGTCCGGCAGCAGGAGCCGGCGCTCGTCGAGGACGTGGACGAAGCCCGGGTCACCGCCGCGCGGGGAGACGTCCGGCCAGCCCTCGGCGTCGGCGGTGCACAGAGTCGCGAAGGGGGAGTGCGCGATGAACTCGCGGCAGTGGGCGTCCAGGTGGTCGATCACCTTGTCCAGCACCAGGCCGCCCGGCGTCCGGTAGCCGGCGAGCACCGGGTCGGCGGTGGGCAGCGGAGGCAGCGGGGCGGCGGGCACGCGACGACCGTAGACGGTCGCCGGGCTAGCGTGGCTCCTCGTGCCGCAGGTGTGGAGCTCTCCCGTCCGATACGTCGAGTGCGATCAGCAGGGCGTCGTCTTCAACGCCCACTACCTCACGTGGGCCGACGAGGCCTCGAACGGGTGGTGGGCCGCGCACGGGCTGGCGTGGGACGAGCTGGTCGTCCGAGGCATCGACCCGGTGGTCAAGGCCAGCTCGCTGGAGTGGACGTCGTCCGCCCGCTGGGGCGACACCGTCGCCGTGGACGCCGAGACCGAGAAGGTGGGCCGCACCAGCGTGTCGGTGCGCTTCACCGTGCGCGTGGGCGAGCGGGTCTGCTGCGTCGTCCGCACCACCTACGTCTCCGTCGCCGAGGGCCGCGCCACCCCCTGGCCGGACGACGTGCGGGCGCGCCTCACCGAGGGCTGAAGCCCGCCCCCGGCGGCAGCAGCGGCAGGCCGGCCGGCGGCCCGGACTCGATCAGCCGCCACAGCGCGTCGGTGTCGGCGTGCTCGGCGATCAGGTCGCCCAGCCGGTCCAGCCGGGCCTCCCGCACCGCGGCGAACTCGGTGTCCGGTGCGGGCACGAACCGGCGGCCGGTGGTGCGGGCCACCTCCGTGAGGAAGGCCCGGCGGAACCCGTCGTTCTCCAGGGCGCCGTGCCAGGTGGTGCCGAACACCGATCCGGCCCGCGCCCCGTCGAGGAAGGGCTCGGCCTCGGCGTCGACGGTCACGATCCCGTGGTGGATCTCGTAGCCGTGCACCGGCTCGCCCAGCGCCGAGCCCACCGGGCGGGCGAGGGTCTTCTCCGCGGCGAAGCGGACCTCGGCCGGCAGCAGCCCCAGCCCGGGCACGGTCCCCGCCCGCGACTCCACCTCGTCGGTGATCGTCCGGGCCAGCATCTGGTGCCCCCCGCAGATGCCGAGCACCGGCGTCCCCTCCGCGGCCCGGCGCAGCACCGCGTCGGCCAGGCCGGTGCTGCGCAGCCACGCCAGGTCCGCGACCGTCGCCCGGCTGCCCGGCAGCACCACCAGGTCGGCGTCGGCGAGCTCCTCCGGGCGGGTCGCGTACCGCACCAGCACCCCGGGCTCGGCGGCGAGCGCATCGAGGTCGGTGAAGTTCGACAGCCGGGGCAGTCGGGCGACCGAGACGCGCAGGACGTCGTCGCCGAGCGGCGCCGCCCCGGCCGTCGCGGCGGGCACGTTCAGCGAGTCCTCGACGTCCAGTTCCAGGCCGCCGAGCCAGGGCAGCACCCCGAGGGTCGGCCGGCCGGTGAGCGCGGCCAGCTGGTCGAGCCCGGGACGCAGCAGGCGGACGTCGCCGCGGAACTTGTTCACCAGGAACCCGGCGACCAGCCGCTGGTCGCCCGGCGGCATGAGCGCGACCGTGCCGTGCAGGGCGGCGAAGACCCCGCCGCGGTCGATGTCACCGACGACGAGCACCGGCAGCTCCGCGGCGGTGGCCAGCCCCATGTTCGCGATGTCGTCGGCGCGCAGGTTGATCTCCGTGGGGGAGCCCGCCCCCTCGCAGACGACGACGTCGAAGCGGGACCGCAGGTCGGCCAGCGACTCGAGGACCTGCTCCAGCAGCGCCGCCTTCATCGGCCGGTAGGACAGAGCCGTGACGTCGGCGACCGGCCGGCCCAGCACCACCACCTGGCTGGAGTTCTCGCCGCCGGGCTTGAGCAGCACCGGGTTCATCGCGGCCTCCGGCGCCACCCGCGCGGCGGCGGCCTGCATCACCTGCGCGCGCCCGATCTCGGCGCCGTCGAGGGTGACCATGGAGTTGTTGCTCATGTTCTGCGCCTTGAACGGCGCCACCGACACGCCCTGGCGCACCAGCCAGCGGCAGATGCCGGCGGTGACGACCGACTTCCCCGCGTCGGAGGTGGTCCCGGCGACCAGCAGCGCCCCGCTCATGCGGCCTCGGTCGGGAGCTCCCAGCCGACCGTCTCCTGGCCGGACAGCTCCGCGATGGCGACCATGATCCGGTCGGTCACCTCCCGGCGGGCCCGGCCGTTGCCGGCCTTGCCGCGCAACTCGGGGAAGGTCAGCGGCTCGCCGAAGGTGATCGCGATGCGGTGCGGCCGCGGCCACCGCGCGCCGATCGGCTGTGCCTTGTCGGTGCCCTGGACGGCCACGGGCACGACCGGGCAGTCGGCGGTCAGGGCCAGCCAGGCCACGCCGGTCTTCCCGCGGGCGAGCCGGCCGTCCCTGGACCGGGTGCCCTCCGGGTAGAGGCCGAAGGCGGTGCCGCCCCGCAGGATCCGCAGGGCGGTGTCCAGCGCCGCCTGCGCGGCCCGGTGCGTCTCCCGCTCGATCGGGTGAGCACCCAGCGCGGTGAACAGCGTCCGGGTGAACCAGCCGGCGAAGCCGGTGCCGGTGAAGTACTCCGCCTTGGCCAGGTAGGCCACCCGGCGCGGCGCCACGGTCGGGATCACGATGCTGTCGATGAAGGACAGGTGGTTGCTCGCCAGGATGACCGGGCCCTGCAGCGGCACGTGCTCGCGGCCGGTCACCCGCGGACGGAAGAGCACCCAGAACAGCGGCCGGACGACGAAGCGCACGAGAACGTAGAACAACGGTGCTCCTCAATCGGCTGCTCCGCGGCGGACCGTCGGACGACGGCGCCCGGAGACTCCGGGCCCGGACACCGCGGGCCCGCCACGATCCTGCCGGACGGCGCCGCGCGCCCCGGCAGCGGCTCGGCGAGCCGCTCCGCTAGTGCGCCGGCCGCGCCGGGGGGCAGGCGTCGCGGAGGATGCGGCGGACGTCGTCGGGGAGGGCGCCCCGCCCGACCGCCGACTCGGTGATCGCGAGGGCGACGTCGCGCACCTTCCGGTGGGTGTGGCTGGAGATGTGGGTCAGCAGCCCGAAGGCGACCTGCTCGCCGCAGCTCGTCAGGAGCATCAGGATGCCCTTGGCCTGCTCGATGACCGCCCGGCTGGCCATCGCCGTCCGCAGCTGGGCGGCCTCGGCCTCCAGCGCGGAGAGCCGGTCGGCCCCGGAACCTCCGGAGACGGCCGGGATCTCGACCAGCAGCCCCTCCACCGCGCCCTCGTCGGCCCGGCTGGGCTCGCCGACCAGCATGGCGGCCCGTTCCGGCCCCGGGCCGTCGACCAGCCGGACCTGCAGGGAGAACGTCCGGGCCTCGGCGCAGGCGGCGGTGAGCGCGGCGACCGTCCGCTCCCGGTCGTCCGGGTGCTGCGGGGCCACGAACGTCTCCGTGCAGGGCGTGACGCCGGCGGTCGCCCCGAGGAGCTCGGTCAGCTCCGGGGACCACCACCAGGCCCCGCTGCGCCCGTCGAAGCGGTACCGCCCCGGGCTGCGGGCGCCCCCCTGGTCGCGGGGCGCGCCCGGGACCCGGGACACCGAGCGGCGGGGACGGCCCGCGGTGGGCTGCTGGGCGGAGCGCCGGGCGAGGGGCGGGGTGGGGTGGGTCATGGCGACTCCACGTGGTTCGCCGGAGGGGGGCGAGACGTGTCGGCACAGCCGTGGGTTCGACCGCCGCCGGACCGCCGTTCCCGGCCGCCCGGTCACTGCGGACCGTAGCTCCGCCTCCGGTCGGCCGCACCCGCGATCCGGGATCGCCCGGCGCGCGCCGACGGCGGTCGGTCAGACCACCGTGGACGGCGGGAGCGGCGGCCGTCCCGCCGGCCGGCTCCGCACGGCCGCGTCGAGCCGCGCGAGCACCGCCACGGCGGCGCGCAGCTCGGCCGGTGGCCGGGAGAAGGGGAGCCGGAGGTGGTCGTCGAAGGCGTGGCCGGTCCCGAAGGCGCGGCCCTCGGCGAGCAGCAGGCCCTCCGGACCCGCGGCGGCGGCGAGCGCCGCGGAGCTCAGCCCGGCCGGCAGGCGGCACCAGAGCGACAGCCCGCCGTCCGGCGTCGGGACCGACCAGTCGGGGAGGGCCCGGGTCAGCTCCGCGACGAGCACGTCCCGCCGCTCGCGCAGCGTCGCCCGCCGCTCGGCGAGGACCTCGTCCAGCGAGCGCACCAGGAGCGCCGCGGCGAGCTGGTCGAGGATCCCCACGGTCAGCTGCCGCCGGCCGAGGGCGGCGGCGAGCTGGGCGGCGAGCGCGGCGTCGGTCCGCAGCCAGCCGATCCGCAGCCCGCCCCACACCGCCTTGGACAGGCCGCCCACCGTGATGGTCGCGGCGTCGGGGAGCCCGGCGGCGAAGGGTGGCAGCGCGTCCCCGTCGAGGTGGAGCTCGGCGGTCACCTCGTCGACGACGGCCAGCACCCCCTGCTGCCACAGGGTGGCCGCGAGCCGCCGGCGCCCGGAGGCCGAGACCCGGGCGCCGCTGGGGTTGGAGAAGTCGGGCATGAGGAAGGCCAGCCGCGGGCTGCTCTGCCGGGCGACCACGTGCGCCGCGCCGACGAGGGCGTCGGGGTCGGCGGCGTCCAGCGCGGCGGGCACGCAGCGGCCGCCGTGCGCGGCCACCATGGTCACCGCTCCCGGGTAGGTGGGGTGCTCCACGAGCACGCGGTCGCCGGGTTGCAGGAGCGTCTCGAGGACGACCGCGGTGGCGTCGCCGGTCCCCGCGGTGATCACGACCTGGTCGGGCTCGGTCGGCAGGCCGCGGGCGGTGAACCGGTCGGCCACGGCCGCCCGCAGCTCCGGCAGCCCGCTCGCCGCGTACCCGTGCCCGGTCGCGAACGCCGGCAGGGCGGTGAGCGCCTGCTCGTAGGCGGCGGCCAGCTGCGGCGCGGCCTCGGGGGCGGCGTGGGCGAGGTCCAGCACCGCCGGATCCGTGCTGGGCGGCCCCCAGGAGGAGTCCCGGGCCGGGGGGAGCCCGGTGACGGTGCCCGACCCGTGCCGGGTGCTGGCGTACCCCTGCTCCCGCAGCAGCCGGTAGGCCGATGACACGGTCACGCGGGACACGCCGACCGCGGCGGCCAGCTCGCGTTCCGCGGGCAGCCGGCTGCCCACGGGGAGGAGCCCGGTGGACACCAGCTCGCGGATCCGGCCGGCGAGGCCGATGTACCGCGGCCCGGCCAGGGAGTCGGCCGCGGCGAGCAGGGTGGCCAGCTCCTTCGGGGAAGTGGACCGGTTACCGGCGATTGGCATGGGGCCACCATGCCGTAGTGGACCGCGAACGACCAGCTCTCATGGTGCCAGTCTTCGGTCATGACTCCAGGTGGTGTGCTCGCTCTCGTCGTCCTCGCCGGGCTCGGTGCTCTCTCGGTGACCACGCTGGTCGTCACCGTCCGCGGCGGTCGCGGCGCAGCCGATCCCCCGGCCAGCCACGCCCGCGTCGACCCCGCCGGGTTCCCGGTGCCGCCCCGGCCGCGCGGCGTCGTGCACGTGCGCCGGGTTCAGCGCCGGCGTCCCGAGCGTGCGCCGGCCGCCAGGATCGCCGCGGCGGTCCAGACGGCCCGGGACAGCCGCACCGCGCGGGGGATGTCCCCGGCAGCCGGTGCGCGACCGCTGCCGAGCAGCGGGCGGTCCTCGACCCGGCTGCCGTAGACGTTGCGGCCACCCAACTGCAGCCCGAGCGCACCGGCGAGCGATGCCTCGCACCGCCCCGCGTTCGGGCTGGGGTGCGCGGCGCCGTCGCGCCACCAGGCCCGCCAGGCGCCACCCGCCGAACCGCCCGCCAGCGGCGCGCAGAGCACGGTGAGCGCGGCGGTCAGCCGCGCCGGCACCCAGTTGGCGACGTCGTCGGCGCGGGCCGACGCCCACCCGAAGCGCTCGTAGCGCTCGGAG
Organism: Blastococcus sp. HT6-4; assembly: GCF_039679125.1. NCBI lineage: Bacteria > Bacillati > Actinomycetota > Actinomycetes > Geodermatophilales > Geodermatophilaceae > Blastococcus > Blastococcus montanus. The sequence continues at coordinate 490,705 of NZ_CP155551.1, forward strand.
CGGTGACCGACCATCGCGTCCAGGGTGTTGACCGCCCGGTAGCCGAGCAGGCCCGGCAGCCCGGCCAGCGCCCCCCAGAGGAGCGGGGCGACCGCCGCGTCCGAGGTGTTCTCCGCGACCGACTCCACGGTCGCGCGGGCCAGCCCCGCCCCGTCGAGCGCGCGGGGGTCGCGACCGGCCAGGCCCGGCAGGGTGGCCCGCGCGGCCGGCACGTCGTCGGCCGCCAGCGCGCGGTGCATGCGGTCCGCCGTCCGGGCCAGCGACGTCCCGCCCAGCACGGTCCACGTCGCGGCCGCCGTCCCCACGACGCGGAGCACCGGTCGCCGTCGGGTGCCGTGGTCGGCCGCCACCCCGAGGACGACCACGCCCCCGGTGAGCGCCAGCCAGTGCGCCGCGCCGGCTGCGCGCGAGTTCCGCCACAGCCGGCGTTCCACCGCGGCCGCGAGGCGGCCGAACCCGGCGACCGGGTGCCCCCTCCGGGGGTCGGCGAGGGCGAGGTCGGCCAGTGCGCCGAGGGCCAGGCCCAGAGCGGTCGGGGTGTCGGGACGGCGCACGGCGTCATGGTGCCAAGCCCCCGGTGGCCGGTCCCCGCCCGGGCGCCGTCCCTAGGATCGGTCGGCATGCGCCTGTTCGGCCGTTACGACGGCGTCGCCCGGCCGATCGTCACCTACGGCAGCAACCCCGTCCTGCACCGGCGGTGCGCCGAGGTCACCACGTTCGACGACGGCCTGCGCCGGCTGGTCCTGGACATGTTCGCGAGCATGACGGCCGCCGACGGGGTCGGGCTGGCGGCGAACCAGATCGGCGTGGACGCCCGGGTGTTCGTCATCGACTGCCCGGACGCCGACGGTGAGGACGTCGTGGGCTACGTCGTCAACCCGTCGCTGACCCTGCTCGACCCGGTCGGGGACGACCCGGCGGAAGAGGTTACCGAGGAGGGCTGCCTGTCGGTGCCCGGCCCCTACGCCGAGCTGCCGCGCGCGTTCCGGGCGCGGGTGGACGGGATCGACCTGCACGGGGACCCGGTGACGATCGAGGCGACCGGCATGGCCGCCCGGTGCCTGCAGCACGAGGTCGACCACCTGAACGGGACGGTGTACGTCGACCTGCTCCCCGAGGAGCACCGCGAGCGGCTGCTCGCGGAGGCCGCGGGCCCGGAGGGCGAGCTGCCCGCCTGAGCGGGGGCGCGGGCCGGAAAAGGTGCTGAGGTCGTCCGCGACATCGGTGATGATCTCCGCCGGCCCGTACGACCGACGAGAGGCATCCCCGGTGAGACCGCTGACCGAGACCCAGGTCCGGCGTTCGTTTCGTCAACTGCTCGCGCGGAGAGGCCGACGGCCTGACCCTGCCGAAGGACTTCGACAGCCTGGACTGGGCGGAGCAGGACGTGCTCGGCTGGCGGGACCCGACGGCGCCCCTGCGCGGATACCTGGTGGCGGAGGTCGACGGCGAGCCGGTGGGCATCGCCGTCCGGGCCGCCGACAGCAGCATGTCCAGCCGCACGGCGGCCATGTGCCTGCCGTGCGAGACGGCGCAGACCGGGAACGGCGTGTCGCTGTTCACCGCCCGGCGGACCGGGGAGGCCGGCCGGAACGGCAACACCGTGGGCACCTACATCTGCGCCGACCTGCGGTGCTCCCAACGGGTGCGGACCGAGATCCCGCCGTGGATGCAGGAGCGGGATCCGGCCGAGGTGGTCCCCGAACGGGCCGCGGAGCTGCGGGAACGGGTGCTCGGCTTCCTCGCGTCGGTGCGCCGCTAGCCCGGTGGTCCCGCGAAGGGTGCGCGGGCCCCGGCCGGGGTAGCTGAGCGGCATGGCGCTCCCGCGGATCCTCGTGCTCGTGCTCGCCGGCGGCGCCGGAGGCCGCCTGGAACTGCTCACCGAGCGGCGGGCGAAGCCGGCCGTCCCCTTCGCGGGGGTCTACCGGCTCATCGACTTCCCGCTGAGCAACTGCCAGAACTCCCAGATCGCCGACGTCTGGGTCTCCATCCAGTTCCACCCCACGTCGCTGCACGACCACCTGTCCAACGGCCGTCCCTGGGACCTGGACCGGACGGCCGGCGGGCTGCTCACCCTCCCGCCGTACAAGGGGACCGAGCGGGGTGGCTGGAACACCGGGACGGCGGACTCGCTCTGGCGCCACGCGGAGCTCATCCGCGCCTTCGACCCCGACGCGCTGGTCGTCGTCAGCGCCGACGCGGTCTACAAGCTCGACTACCGGGAGGTCGTCGAGGCGCATGTGGGTTCGGGCGCCGAGGTGACGATGGTGACCACCGAGGTCACGGCCGACGACGCCTCGCGCTACGGGATCGTCGAGACCGGCGAGGGGGACCGCATCACCGGCTACGCCTACAAGCCCGACGAGCCGGCGACGACGACGGCCACCAACGAGGTGTTCGTCTTCTCCCCGACCCCCACGCTGGACCGGCTCGAGGCGCTCAGCGACGAGGCTGGGGAGGAGGGGCTCGAGGACCTGGGCACCCGGTTGCTGCCCGCGCAGACCCGGGACGGCCTCGCCCGCGCCTATCCGCTGCAGGGCTACTGGCGCGACGTCGGCACCGTCCCGGCGTACTGGGAGGCCCACCGGGAGTTCATCTCCGCGGATCCGCCGCTGGACCTCGACGCCCCGCGGTGGCCGGTGCACACGCGGGGAGGGCGGCGCAGCGCCGCGCGGGTGCTGAGCGGGGCCGTCGTCGAGGACAGCCTGATCTCCGGCGGCACCCGGGTGGGCGGTGAGGTGCGCGGCTCCACGTTCTCCCCCGGGGTGGTGGTGGAGCGGGGGGCGACGGTCGTCGACTCGGTCCTCCTGCCCGGGGTCCGTGTGCGGTCGGGCGCGACGGTGACCCGGGCGGTGCTCGACGACGGCGTCGACGTGGGGCACGACGCCTCGGTCGGCGGGGACGGGGAGATCACCCTCGTCGGGCGTGCGGCGCGGGTCGCCGACGGCACCGAGCTGGTGGCGGGCGCCCGCTTCCCCGAGCCGGAGGGGTGAGCCGGAAGCGGCCCGGCCGCTTCCGCGTTGCCCGGGGCATGACCCAGCCCTTCGAGCTCGACCTGCACTCGGAGTTCCTCCGGGCCGACCTCTACCTGAACATGGGTCAGCCCGCCGAGGCCGCGCGCATCCTCGGGCCCCTCGTCGACGCCGAGCCGCGCAACGAGGCGGCGCAGGAGCTGCTGGCGCGGGCCTACTACGGCTCGGCGCAGCTGGGCCCGGCCGAGGAGGCGCTGCGCCGGCTCGTGGAGCTGGCGCCCAGCAACGGCTGGGCCCGGCGTGCGCTGGCCCGCACGCTGGAGCGGCAGAGCCGCCCGGCCGAGGCCGGCGTGCACCACCGGGTGGCCGACGCCCTCGGCGCGGCCTGACCCCGCTCGGGCGTTCTGGGACGATGGGCGCGGGGTGCTGCCGCTGTGCCCGTCCCGCCCCACAGTTCCCGACACGAGCGCCCGCTCGGCCAGGAGATCCCATGATCCGCCGCACCGTCCCCGGCGCGTTCCTCGCGCTGACCCTCGCCCTCACCGCCTGCGGGGGTGGCGAGGGGGAGATCTCGTCGCCTGCCGCCGCCGAGGTGGCCGAGGAGATCACCACCGACCTGTCCGAGGCCCCCGAGATCCCGGCCGCCGACGCCCCGGCGCCGGCGGAGCTGGTGATCGAGGACGTCGTGGTGGGCGACGGCGCCGAGGCCGTCGAGGGCACGTCCGTCGAGGTGAAGTACGTCGGCGGGTTCTACGAGACCGGCGAGGAGTTCGACTCGTCCTGGAGCCGCGGGGCGGACGAGACCCTGCCGGTCGTCCTCGGGGCGGGGCAGGTCATCCCCGGCTTCGAGCAGGGCATCACCGGCATGCGGGAGGGCGGCCGGCGGGTGGTCACGATCCCGAGCGAGCTCGGCTACGGCGACAGCGCCAGCGGCCCGATCCCCGCCGGCTCCACGCTGGTCTTCGTGATCGACCTCGTGGAGGTCACCACCGACCTGCCCGAGGCCCCCGGCATCCCGGCCCCCGACATCCCGGCTGCCGACGCCCCGGCGCCGGAGGAGCTGGTGGTCGAGGACGTCGTGGTGGGCGACGGCGCCGAGGCCGTCGAGGGCAGCGCGGTGGAGGTGAAGTACGTCGGCGGGTTCTACGAGACCGGCGAGGAGTTCGACTCGTCCTGGAGCCGCGGGGCGGACGAGACCCTGCCGGTCGTCCTCGGGGCGGGGCAGGTCATCCCCGGCTTCGAGCAGGGCATCACCGGCATGCGGGAAGGCGGCCGGCGGGTGGTCACGATCCCGAGCGAGCTCGGCTACGGCGACAGGGCCAACGGCCCGATCCCCGCCGGCTCCACGCTGGTCTTCGTGATCGACCTCGTCGAGGTCACCGGCTGACCTCGCACCGGCCCTCCGGCCGGGGCACGGTCACTCGCAGACCTCGAGCCGGGTGACCGTGCCGTTGTGCGGCGTGATCGCCGGCATGGCGTCGGGGCCCAGCCCCGCGGCCACCGCCTGCGCGGCGCGGATGGTGTCGCCGTGCGTGACGAGCGCGACGACGTCGGCCGGCGGCTCGACGCACAGGTGGGTGAGGAAGGCGGCGACCCGGGCGTGCAGCTCGGCCAGGCTCTCCCCGCCCTCGGCCGACCAGTGGGCGTCGGACCAGTCGACGACGTCCCACAGCTCCCGGGACGGCCGGCCCTCGAGCACGCCGTAGCCCTGCTCCCGGAGCGCCGGGGTGGTGGAGAAGGGCAGCCCGGTCGCGCGGGCGCAGTACTCGGCGGTCTGCACCGCGCGCAGCAGGTCGCTCGACAGGAGCGCGCCCGGGCGCAGGCCGGCCAGCTCCGCGGCGGCCGTCTCGGCCTGCGTACGGCCCAGCGGGGTCAGCGGCACGTGTGCGGTCTGGCCCTGCATGAGGCCGGCGGCGTTCCACTCGCTCTGCCCGTGGCGCACGAGCAGGAGGGTGACGGGGTGGGCCATGGCAAGGAGGCAGCGTAGGGCAGGGGGTCGGAGCGGGTGAGGGCCCGCCTCGTACCGTCGTGGGCGTGACCATCCCCGTCCGCCCCGGTGCCGCGCGCCCCACGGCCCGTCCGGGCACCCCCGACCCGCTGGCCCCGCTGCTCGACCTGCCCGGCGTGCGGGAGGCGTCGGGCGCCGCCCGCGCCGGGATCGACCGGCTGCTGGGCCACCGCGTCCTGCGCCGGGAGTCGGCCGGGGTGAGCACCGAGTCGGCGCTGCGCGGGGCCCGCGCGTCCGCGGCGCTGGCGGGCGTCGACGTGCCGCTGGCCGAGCTGCGGGCCGGCTCCGTCGGCGACCCGGTCGTGCAGGGCGCGCTGCGGGCGTCGGCCGCCCTGGGCTCGATGGTGGAGACCTGGCCCAAGGCGCCGGGGCAGGTGCTGGCCCGGCTGCACGTCCTGGCCGCGGCCGACCTGACCGACCGCGCCGACCTCGGCCGTCCGGCCGCGCACGCCGGGCCCCGGCTCGGCGGCCTGTTCTCGATCGTCTCCGGCACCTCCACGGTGCCGGCGGTGCTCGTCGCCGCGCTGGTGCACGGCGAGCTGGCCGCGCTCGCCCCGTTCGGCGTCGCCGACGGCGTCGTCGCCCGCGCCGCGGCCCGGCTGACCGGGATCACCCGTGGGCTGGACCCCAAGGCCGTGTCGGTGCCCGAGGTCGGGTTCGCCGAGCTGGGCCGCGAGGCCTACGGCGAGGCGCTCGCCGGCTACGCGGCCGGCACCCCCGAGGGCGTGGCCGCGTGGCTGGTGCACTGCTGCCGGGCCACCGAGCACGGCGCCCTGGAGGGCCTGGCGATCTGCGAGAGCCTGCTACGCGGCTGAGCCGAGCGGGACGGCGGCCGCGACGGAACACTGGGCGCATGCGCACCCTCGACGTCCCGGGGCTCGGCCCCGTCAGCCGCATCGGCCTGGGCACCTGGCAGTTCGGGTCCCGCGAGTGGGGCTACGGCGCCGGCTACGCCGACCAGGCGGCCGGCGCCATCGTCCGCCGGGCCCGGGAGCTCGGCATCACGCTCTTCGACACCGCGGAGATCTACGGCTTCGGGCGCAGCGAGCGGATCCTCGGCGAGGCGCTGGGGGAGGAGCGCGACCGCGTCGTCGTCGCGAGCAAGATCTTCCCGGTGGCGCCGTTCCCGCGGGTGGTGCAGCAGCGGTGGGCCGGGAGCGCCCGCCGGCTGGGGCTGGACCGCATCCCGCTCTACCAGGTGCACCAGCCCAACCCGGTGGTGCCCGACACGGTGACGATGCCGGGGATGCGCGCGCTGCTCGACGAGGACCGGATCGCTGCCGCCGGCGTCTCGAACTACTCTCTGGGCCGCTGGCGGGCCGCCGACGAGGCGCTCGGCCGCCCGGTGGTCGCCAACCAGGTGCAGTTCTCCCTGGCCTCCGCCGGGCCGCTGGCGGACCTGGTGCCGTTCGCCGAGCAGGAGGACCGGCTGGTCATCGCCTACAGCCCGCTGGCGCAGGGGCTGCTCGGGGGCCGGTACTCGGTGGACCACCGGCCCGGTGGTGTCCGGGCGGCCAACCCGCTGTTCGGCACCGAGAACCTGCGCCGGGTCGGGCCGCTGCTCGACGTCCTCCGGGAGGTGGCGGCCGCCCACGACGCCACGCCGGCCCAGGTGGCCCTGGCCTGGCTGGTCGCGCAGCCGCGGGTGGTGGTCATCCCCGGTGCGTCCAGCGTGGAGCAGCTGGAGTCCAACGCCGCCGCCGACCAGCTGCGGCTGGCCGACGACGAGGTGGCCGCCCTGACGGCGGCCGCACGGGCGTTCACGCCGGTCTCGGCGGTCCGCACGCTCGTCGACGGGGTGCGGGAGCGGTTCGGCCGCTGAGCGCCCGGGTCAGGCGCCGCGGCGGCGACGGCGGCCGGGGGCCGGGGCGGGCCCGTCGGCGGGCAGCAGCCCGGCCCGCGCCGCCCGGTGCCGGGCGTACCAGGCCAGGCCGACGACGGCGGCGCCGACACCCATGGCCGCGCCCGTGACCACCGGCGCGGGCGGCACCGAGAAGCGGGCGCGCATGCTGACCGGCCGCTCGAAGCGCCGCATCGGCCAGCCGTGCTGCAGCGCCGCCTTGCGCAGCCCGCGGTCGGGGTTCACCGCGGTGGGGTGCCCGACGGCGGCCAGCATCGGCAGGTCGGTGATCGAGTCGCTGTAGGCGTAGCAGTCGGCCAGGTCGTAACCGCCCTCGGCGGCCAGCGCGCGGATGGCCTCGGCCTTGTTCTCGCCGTAGGCGTAGAACTCGATCTCGCCGGTGTAGCGGCCCTCCTCGGTGACCATCCGGGTGGCGACGACGCGGTCGACGCCGAGCATCTCGCCGATCGGCTCCACCATCTCTGCCCCGCTGCTGGAGACGATGACGATCTCCCGGCCGGCGGCGCGGTGCTCCTCGATGAGGTCGGCGGCCTCCGCGTAGACCAGCGGGTCGACGATCTCGTGCAGCGTCTCGCGGACGATCTCGTGCACCGTGGCGGCGTCCCACCCGGTGACCATCGCGGTCAGCTGGGCGCGCAGCCGCTCCATCTGCTGGGCGTCGGCCCCGGCGAGGGAGAAGACGAACTGCGCGTAGGCCGTCTTGAGCACGGCGCGGCGGTTGATGAGCCCGCCGTGGAAGAAGGGGCGGCCGAAGGCCAGGGTGCTGGACTTGGCGATGACGGTCTTGTCCAGGTCGAAGAATGCCGCGGCGCGGGACACGGAAGTCACTGTAGGTGGATCGGCACCGTGTGACGGAGCCCGCACACCGTCCACACCCGATGGGGTCATCCACAGTTCCGCCGCCGTTCTGGCACTGTCTGCCCACCGTCCGCTGGAGTCGGCGCGTGCCCCTCCTCCCGCCGCCGTCGCGGCCGCCGCGCCCCCTGGTCGTCAGCACCGACGAGCCGCTGCTCGACGAGGTGCTCCGGCTGCTGGCCGCGGCCGGCGCCGAACCGGAGCTGGCCACCGGCGGGCCGGCGCTGCGGCGGGCGCACCGGGAGGCGCCGCTGGTCCTCCTGGGCGCCGACGCGCTGGCCGCCGGCGCGCTGCGGACGCTGCCCCGCCGCCCGGGCGTCGTCGTCGTCGCGGGAGGCGAGCTGCCGCCGGCCGAGTGGGCGGCGGCGGTGGAGGTGGGGGCCGAGCGGGTGGCCGTGCTCCCGGCCGACGAGGGGTGGCTGCTGGACCGTGCCGCCGCCGCCGTCCGCGCCCCGGTGCCCCGTGGGCCGCTGGTCGTGGTGGGCGGGGCGTGCGGCGGGGCGGGGGCCAGCACGGTGGCCGCGGCGGTCGCCCTGGCCGCGCCGGGCGGGGCGGTGCTCGTCGACGCCGACGTGTGGGGCGGCGGGCTGGACCTGCTGCTGGGCGCGGAGCTCGTCGAGGGGCTGCGCTGGCCGGGGCTCACCGGCCTGCGGGGGCGCGTGGCGGGGGAGGCGCTGCTCGCCGCGCTGCCGGAGGTGGGCCGGGTGCACCTGCTCGCCGCCGACCGGGGCAGCGCGACGCCGATCCCCGACGAGGCGCTGGTGGCGGTGGTCGACGCCGTCCGGGCCACCGGCCGCGCCGTCGTCGTCGACCTGCCCCGGCCCGGGCCGGAGGGGCCGGGCGCCGGGCCGCAGGGCGTCCTCGCCGACGCCGATCTCGCCGTCCTGGTGGTGCCGGCCCGGTTGCGGTCGGCCACGGCCGCCCGGCTGCTCGTGGGCGCCCCCGGCTCGCCGTGGTCGTCGGCGCGGCTGGTGGTGCGGGCGGTCCCCGGCGGGCTGGACGCCGACGACGTGGCGGAGGTGGTGGAGCGGCCCCTGCTCGGCGTGGTGCCGCACGACCGCGGCGCGGTGGCCCGGGCCGAGCGGGGGGAGCCGCCGGGCGCCACCGCCCGCTCGCCGCTGGGCGGGGTGGCGCGACGGGTGCTCGCGGCGCTGCCGGAAGAGGACGACCGGTGAGCGCGCCGTCGCTGCTGGACCGGGTGCGGGCCCGGCTCGCGGCCGAGGAGCAGACCCCGTCGCGTGCGGGGGTGGCCGCGCTCGTCCGCGAGGAGGCCGGTGGGTTGCTGGGCGACGGCGACGTGCTGCTCGCCGTCCGCGACGCCGTGGACGAGCTGGCCGGTGCCGGGCCGCTGGAGGCGCTGCTGCGGCTGCCCGGCGTCACCGACGTGCTGGTCAACGCGCCCGGTGAGGTCTGGCTCGACCGCGGTGCCGGGCTCGAGCCGGCCACCGGCGTGCGCTTCCCCGACGAGGACGCGGTGCGCCGGCTCGCTGTCCGGCTGGCCGCCTCCGCCGGGCGGCGGCTCGACGACGCCGCGCCGTGGGTGGACGTCGGGCTGCCCGGCGGCGTCCGGCTGCACGCCGTCCTGCCGCCGGTCTCCGGCGGCGGCACCTGCCTCTCGCTGCGGGTGCTGCGCCGCCGCGCGCAGGCGCTGTCCGACCTCGAGGCGCGCGGCACCCTGCCCGGGGAGAGCGCCGGGTTGCTGCGGGCGGTCGTCGGGCGCCGGCTCGCGTTCCTGGTCACCGGCGGGACGGGCTCGGGCAAGACCACGCTGCTGTCGGCCCTGCTGGGGGAGGTGGACCCGGCCGAGCGCCTGCTCCTGTGCGAGGACGCCGCCGAGCTCACCCCGCCGCACCCGCACGTGGTGCGCCTGCTGACCCGGCCGCCGAACGTCGAGGGAGCCGGCGCGGTGGGGCTGCGCGACCTGGTCCGGCAGGCGCTGCGCATGCGCCCCGACCGGCTGGTCGTCGGCGAGGTGCGCGGTGCGGAGGTCGTCGACCTGCTGGCCGCGCTCAACACCGGGCACGACGGCGGCTGCGGCACGGTGCACGCGAACCGCGCGACCGAGGTGCCCGCCCGGCTGGAGGCGCTCGGCGTCGCCGCGGGGCTCGGCCGCGCCGCCGTCCACAGCCAGGCCGCCGCCGCGCTCGACGTCGTCGTGCACCTGCAGCGGACACCCGCCGGACGTCGCGTCTCGGAGATCGGCGTGCTGCGCCGCGCCGGTGAGGTGGTGGTCGTCGAGCCCGCGTGGCGGGCCGACGGCCGCCCGTGCCCGGCCGGCGACGCGCTGCGCGACCGGCTGACCGGCCGATGAGCCTCGCGCTGCTGGCGGCGGCCGGTGCCGCCGTGCTGTGGCCGGACGGGCGGGCGCTGCTCCGCCGGCGGCTGCGGGTGGTGGCCGGCGTGCCGCGGCCACCGGGGCGGCCGGTTCCGCTCCCGCTCCTGGCGGCGGCCGGGCTCGGCGCCCTCGGCGCGGTGCTCAGCACGCCGCTGGTCGCGCTGCTGGCGGCGGGGGGCGGGGCGCTGTCCGCGCGGGCCTGGGCGTCCCGCCGGGTGGCGGCGTCGGAGGAGACGCGCCTGGTCGCCCTGGCCGAGGCGCTGGGGGCGCTGGCGGCCGAGCTGCGCGCCGGGCGCTCCCTGGAGGACGCGGTGCGCGGGGCCGCCGCCGCCTGCCCCGACCGCCACTGCGCCGCCGCGCTGGTCTCCGTGCTCCGCGCACCTCCCGCCGGGCCGCGGGACGCGCTGGCCGCGGAGCTCGGCCGGCTGTCGGCCGCCGTGGCCCTCAGCGCCCGCACCGGCTGCTCGCTGGCCACCGTCGTCGTCGCCGTCGAGGACGACCTCCGCGCCCGGCTGGGGCACCGCCGGGCGCTGCGGGTGGCCACCGCGGGCCCGCGGGCCAGCGCCCGGCTGCTCGCCGGCCTGCCGGTGCTGGGGCTGGCCATGGGCAGCGGGATCGGCGCCGATCCCTGGCGCGTGCTCACCACGACGGGCCCGGGACAGGTGCTGCTCGTCGTCGGCGTGCTGCTCGAGGCCGCGGGCATCGCCTGGACCGGCCGGCTGATGCACCGGATCGGCCGATGACGGCGGCGGGGTGGCTGCCGGTGGTGCTCGCGGCCGCCGCCCTGGTCGTGTGGGCGCCCGACTCGGCCGTCGTGGCAAGCCGGGTGCGCCGGCTGAGCGGTGCGGCCCGACGCTCCGGGAGCGGGATCCCGCGGGTTCCGGCGCGGTTCCGCCGGTGGCCGCTGGCCGGGGCGGCCGGGCTCGCCGCCGGCCTCCTGCTGGGCGGCCTCCCCGGGGCCTGCGCCGCGGTGGTGGTCACGGTCGCAGGCGTTCGGCTGCTGCGCCGGGCCGAACCCGATCCGGACGCCGCCGACCGGGCGGCGCTGGCGCACGACCTGCCGGCGGCCTGCGACCTGCTCGCCGTCTGCCTGACCGCGGGGCTGCCCCTCGCCGGCGCGCTCGCCGCCGTGGCCGACGCCGTCCCGGCGCCGCTGGGGTCCCGGCTGCGGACGGTGGCGAGCCTCTGCCGGCTGGGCGCCGGGCCGCGGCAGGCCTGGGCCGACGTGCCACCGGAGCTGGCTGGGCTGGCCCGGGTGCTGGTCCGCGCCGGGGAGTCGGGGGCGGCCGCCGTCCCCGCGCTGCACGCCCTGGCCGAGGAGACCCGCGCCGCGGCCCGGGCCGGCGCCGAGGCGGCGGTGCAGCGGGCGGGTGTGTGGGTGCTGGCGCCGCTGGGCGTGTGCTTCCTGCCGGCCTTCCTCTGCCTGGGTGTCGTCCCGCTGGTGCTCGGCATCGCCGGCGAGGTCTTCGGCTGAGGTCGTCCACAGCCGGCCGCCGTCTCCACAGATCGCCCGCGGCCCGCGGACCGGCTCCGCCGCGGCGCGAGGCTCGGTGCACGGCCCCGCCGGGGCCCCGTCCGAGGAGGAACCCATGACCGCACGGCTGCCCGTGGCCGCACCCGACCTGCACCCCGACCCCGTCGACCGGCCGGACCCGGACGCGGGGGGAACTCCCCGGCGAGGGAGCCCGGCCCGGCGCTGGGCGCTCCTGCGGGAGGCTCCTGAGGCCGGCATGAGCACCGCCGAGTACGCCGTCGGCACCGTGGCGGCCTGCGCCTTCGCCGCGGTGCTGTACCGGGTGGTGACCGGCGACTCGATCGTCGCGGGGCTCACCGGCCTCGTCGACGCCGCGCTCGCGACGCTGTCCTGAGCCGTGCGGCGCCGCCTCGCGCAGGGCCGGGGTCCGGAGGCGGGGATGGTCACCGCCGAGACCGCGGTCGTGCTCCCGGTGCTGCTCCTCGTGCTGGCCGCCGCCGTCGCCGCGGTGACGGTGGTGGGGGCACAGCTGCGCTGCGTCGATGCGGCGCGGGAAGGGGCGCGGGCCGCCGCCCGGGGCGAGGAGACCGCCACCGTGACCGGGTGGGCCGGTCGCGTCGCCCCCGACGGCGCCCGCACGACCGTGACCGGCGCGGCCGGGGAGGTGCGGGTCCGGGTGAGCGCCGAGGTCGCGCCGCTGGGGCCGGTGCCCTGGCGGGTGACCGTGACCGCCGAGGCCGTCGCCCAGCGGGAACCCGCCGCGGGATGAACCGGGACTCGCCCGAGCGGGGCTCGGCCACGGTCTGGGTGCTGGCCCTGTCCGCGGTCCTGGCGCTGGTGGCGACGGCGGGGGTCCTGGTGGGGGTGGCGGCGGTCGCCCGGCACCGGGCCGCCGGGGCCGCCGATCTCGCGGCGCTGGCCGGCGCGGGCCGGGCCGTCGTCGGCGACCCCACCGCCTGCGCGGCCGCGGCCGGCGTGGCCGCCGCGAACGGGGCCGAGCTCACCGCCTGCGAGGTGGGGGAGGGGGCCGTCGTGGCGGTCGCCGTCCGGGTGCACGTGCGGCTGGGCCGGCTGGGCCTGCACAGCGCGACCGGCCGCGCCCGGGCCGGGCCGGTCGCCGACGCCGGACCGGGTCAGAAGACCAGGTCGTCCTCGACGGCGCCATCCGGCTCCCGGGCCGCCGGCTCGTCGTCCACGTCGTCGTCGTCCGTGGCGGAGCCGGGTCCGCGCTCGTCGGCGGCGGCCAGCTCGTCCAGGACGACGTCGAGCACCCGCACCGCGCCGGCCTTGTCCAGCGGGTCGTTGCCGTTGCCGCACTTGGGCGACTGCACGCACGACGGGCAGCCGCTCTCGCACTCGCAGCTGGCCACCGTGGCCCGCGTCGCCTGCAGCCAGCGGCGCAGCGCCGCGTACCCGCGCTCGGCGAACCCCGCCCCGCCCGGGTGGCCGTCGTAGACGAAGATCGCCGCGGTCCCGGTGTCGGGGTGCAGCGCCGTGGACAGGCCGCCGAGGTCCCAGCGGTCGCAGGTGGCCAGCAGCGGCAGGATGCCGATCGCCGCGTGCTCGGCCGCGTGCAGCGACCCGGGCAGCGCCGCGTCGTCCACCTCGGCCCGCCCGATCGCCTGCGTGTCCAGCGTCAGCCAGACCGCCCGGGTGCGCAGCTGGCGCGGCGGGAGGTCCAGCGGGAACTCGGCCAGCACCTCGCCGGTCCCCAGCCGGCGCCGCTGGTAGGCCACCACCTGGTTGGTCACGTCCACGACGCCGGTGTGCGCGGTCACCGTGCCCAGCGGCCGGGTCTGCTCGACGGCGGCGATCGCCAGGTCGGTGACGTCCCGGGCCACGGTCGTCCAGTCGGGGCTCTCGGGGTGCACGACGGCGCAGGCGTCGCCGACGTCGAACTCGTCGACGACGAAGGTGTCCCCGCGGTGCACGTAGAGCGCGCCCTCGTGCACCGTCGCGTGCGCGGCCCCGCCGTCGACGGTGCCCAGCAGCCGCCCGGTGCCGGCCTCGATGATCGCCACCGGCTCGTCGCCGCTGCCGCGGATGTCGACGTCGGGGCGGCCGCGGCCGGCCCAGTACCAGCCGGCCGGCCGGCGGCGCAGCTGCCCGGCGGCCACGAGCTCGTCCAGCCGCGCCTCGGCCACCGGCCCGCCGAAGTCGGGCAGGTCCGCGGGCACCAGCGGGAACTCCGCGGCGGCGCAGCACAGCTGGGGACCCAGCACGTAGGGGTTGGCCGGGTCGGTGACCGTCGCCTCCACGGGCCGGCCGAACACCGCCCGCGGGTGGTGGGCCAGGTAGTGGTCCAGCGGGTCGTCGCGGGCCACGAACACCACCAGCGACTCCCGCTGCGCCCGGCCGGCCCGGCCGGCCTGCTGCCACAGCGAGGCGAGGGTGCCCGGATAGCCGGCCAGGACGACCGCGTCGAGCCCGGCGATGTCGATCCCCAGCTCCAGCGCGTTGGTGGTGGCCACGCCCAGCAGGTCACCGGCCGACAGCGCCCGCTCCAGCTCCCGCCGCTCCTCGGGCAGGTAGCCGCCGCGGTAGGAGTCGACCCGCGACACCAGATCGGCCCGGCCGCGGTCGGCGAGGATCCGGCGGGCCTGCTCGGCCACCGACTCGGCGCTGCGCCGGGAGCGGACGAACGCCAGCGTGCGGGCCCCGCGCTCGACCAGGTCGGCGAGCAGACCGGCCGCGTCGGCGGCGGCCGACCGGCGCAGCGGCGCACCGTGCTCGCCGGTGCGCTCGGTCAGCGGCGGCTCCCACAACGCGAAGGTGGCGCCCGGACGCGGCGAGCTGTCGTCGGTCACCGCCACGACGTCCTCGCCGACCAGCCGGGTCGCCGCGGCGGCGGGGTCGGCCACCGTGGCCGACGCCAGCACGAACACCGGCTCGGCGCCGTACCGGCGGCAGATGCGCCGCAGCCGGCGCAGCACGTGGCCCACGTGCGAGCCGAACACCCCGCGGTAGGCGTGGCACTCGTCGATCACCACGTAGGCCACCCGCCGCAGCGTGCTCGACCAGCGCTGGTGGGCCGGCAGGATCCCGCGGTGCAGCATGTCCGGGTTGGTGACGATCCAGCGCGAGTGCCGCCGGACCCAGTCGCGCTCCTCGGCCGGGGTGTCGCCGTCGTAGGCCGCCGGCCGCACCGACGGATCGGCCAGGGCCGCCACCGAGGCCAGCTGGTCACGGGCCAGCGCCTTGGTCGGCGCCAGGTACAGCACGCAGGCACGGGGGTCCTCGGCCAGCCGGGTCAGCGCCGGCAGCTGGTAGGCCAGCGACTTGCCCGACGCCGTGCCGGTGGCCACCACCACGTGCCGGCCCTCCCGCGCGAACTGCGCCGCCGCCACCTGGTGCTGCCACGGGGCCCGCACCCCGCGGGCCACCAGCCGCTCGCGGAGCCCGGCGTCGATCCACTCCGGCCAGTCGGCGGTGCGGCTCTCCCGCACCGGGACGTGGTGCACGTGGGTGACCGGCTGCTCCTCCTCGGCCGTCGCGGCGAGCACCGCCGCCAGCAGCTCCCCGCCGGGCGGCACCGTGGAGGCCGGCCACCCCGTCCCGGCCCGTCCCCCGTCCACGGAGCCGTCGTCCGTGCCGGGAGGGGGAGCCGACCGGACCGGGGCGAGCTCGGTCACCTCCCCACTGTCACACCTGGTGGCAAGCCGCCGCCGGGGTGACCGGAAAGCGGAGAGCGAGCTTGCCTCACCGGATGTGATTTCGCTTACACTTCGCGCGTTCTGCGGCGGGGGTCGCCCCCCGGTGGCGGAACGCCGACTCCGTTGCACCGGGGAGCACGGCGCCCCCCGGGCGGTCGCCGACGCTTGGAGAACCCATGCCCGACAGCTCGTTGTCAGGCGGTGAGACGGCGCTGGTCGCCGTCGTCCTCGTCATCTCCCTGGCCGCCCTCGCCTTCGCTGCCTTCCTGGTCCGCGCCGTCCTCGCCGCCGACCAGGGCACGGAGAAGATGCGCGAGATCGCGCAGGCGGTGCAGGAGGGCGCGGGGGCGTACCTGCGCCGGCAGTTCCGCACCCTCGCGATCTTCGCCGTCGTGGTGTTCGGGCTGCTGGTCCTGCTCCCCGTGGCCGACGGCGGGTGGGGGACCCGGCTGGGCCGGGCGGTCTTCTTCCTCGTCGGCGCGGGCTTCTCCGCGGCCGTCGGCTTCATCGGCATGACCCTGGCCACCCGCGGCAACGTGCGCATGGCGGCGGCGGCCCGCGGGGGCGGCTACCGGCCCGCCTTCCGCATCGCGTACCGCACCGGCGGGGTCTGCGGGATGATCACCGTCGGCCTCGGTCTGTTCGGCGCCGCGCTGGCGCTGCTGCTGTTCGACGAGACCGGTCCGGTGGTGCTCGAGGGTTTCGGGTTCGGCGGCGCCCTGCTCGCGATGTTCATGCGCGTCGGTGGCGGGATCTTCACCAAGGCCGCCGACGTGGGTGCCGACCTGGTCGGCAAGGTGGAGGCGGGCATCCCGGAGGACGATCCGCGCAACGCCGCCACGATCGCCGACAACGTGGGCGACAACGTCGGCGACTGCGCCGGCATGGCCGCCGACCTCTTCGAGTCCTACGCCGTCACGCTGGTCGCCGCGCTGATCCTCGGGCAGGTCTTCTTCGGCTCGGTGGGCATGGTGTTCCCGCTGGTGGTCGCCGCCATCGGGATCATCGCCTCGGTGGTGGGGGTCCTGGCCACCAACCCGGGGAAGAACGACAGCAGCGGCCTGGCGCCGATCAACCGCGGCTTCTTCGTCTCCGCCGCGGTGTCGCTGCTGCTGGTGGCGGTCGCGTCCTTCACCGTGCTGCCCGGCACGGCCGGCGCCGTCGACCTGCCCGTCAGCCTGCCGGTGCTCGGCTTCGGCGCCGTCCTGGTCGGTGTCGTCCTCGCCGCCGCCATCCAGCAGCTCACCGGCTACTTCACCGAGACCAGCCGCAAGCCGGTCCAGGACGTCGGCCGCAGCTCGCTGACGGGGCCGGCCACCGTGATCCTCTCCGGCATCTCCCTCGGCCTGGAGTCGGCCGTCTACGCCGCGCTGCTCATCGGCGGCGCGGTGTACGGCGCCTTCCTCCTCGGCGGCGGTGCCGCCCTCTACGCGGTCGCGCTGGCCGGCTGCGGGCTGCTCACCACCGCCGGCGTGATCGTCGCCATGGACACCTTCGGCCCGGTCAGCGACAACGCCCAGGGCATCGCCGAGATGTCCGGCGACATCGACGACGACGGCGCCCGGGTGCTCACCGACCTCGACGCCGTCGGCAACACCACGAAGGCCATCACCAAGGGCATCGCCATCGCGACCGCGGTCCTCGCCGCCACCGCGCTCTTCGGCTCCTACAACGCCCAGGTCGACGTCGCGCTGGAGGAGGCCGGCACGACGCTGGGCGACGCGTTCAGCCTGGTCAACCCGAACAACGTCGTGGGCGCCGTGCTCGGCGCCGCGGTCGTCTTCTTCTTCTCCGGGCTGGCGATCAGCGCGGTGTCCCGCGCCGCCGGCCGGGTGGTCTTCGAGGTGCGGGAGCAGTTCCGCACCCGGCCGGGGATCATGGACTACACCGAGCGGCCCGACTACGGCGCCGTCGTCGACATCTGCACCAAGGACTCGTTGCGCGAGCTGGCCACCCCGGGCCTGCTCGCCGTCCTGGCCCCCGTGGCGGTGGGCTTCGGCCTGGGCATCGGCCCGCTGGCGGCCTACCTGGTCGGCGCGATCGCCGCGGGAACCCTGATGGCGGTCTTCCTCGCCAACTCCGGCGGCGCCTGGGACAACGCCAAGAAGATGGTGGAGGACGGCGCCTACGGCGGGAAGGGCAGCGAGGCGCACGCGGCCACCGTCATCGGCGACACGGTGGGCGACCCGTTCAAGGACACCGCGGGCCCGGCGATCAACCCGCTGATCAAGGTGATGAACCTCGTCGCGCTGCTCATCGCCCCGGCGGTGGTCGGGCTGTCGGTGGGGGAGGACGCCAACACCCCGCTGCGGATCGGGCTCGCCCTCGCGGCGGTCGTGGTCGTCGTGGTCGCGGTCGTCGTCTCCAAGCGCCGCTCGGTCGTGGTGGAGGAGGCCAGCTCCGCGTCCACCGGCTCCGACCTCACCACCACCGCTCCCTGAGCCCGCCGGTCCGGGCCCCGGCGGGGCCGGTCGACCCCTTGGCGGGAGAGCCCCTTCCGGCCCGGGGAACAGGACCGCAGCATCCACGTTGGTGCGGGTGACGGCACGCCCACGGAGGGTCGCGCCCGGCGGCCCTGCCGCGGGGTGGCTTACCGTGGCGCGCCGAGGGGGCGTTCCGCGGTGGCGCCCGCCGGCCCCGGCGACGCCGGAGCGACGCACCACGGCCACCTGGTCGGTACCGGCACGCCGCGCACGCACCACCTCAGCACCACCGACAGGAGCACCGTGCCCACGAAGACCCCGCAGACCGGAACCGAGAGCGCCCCCGCGACCGACGGCGCGGCGAAGACGCCCGCCCGCCGGCGCTCGGCCGCGCCCGGGGGCAAGCCGCTGGTCATCGTGGAGTCCCCGACCAAGGCGAACAAGATCGCCGGTTACCTGGGCAGCGACTACGTCGTCGAGGCCAGCGTCGGGCACATCCGCGACCTGCCGCGCAACGCCGCCGACGTCCCGGCCGAGCACAAGGGGGCCGCGTGGGCCCGCCTCGGCGTCGACGTCGACAACTCCTTCGAACCGCTCTACGTGGTCAGCCCCGACCGCAAGCAGCAGGTGAGCCGGCTCAAGCAGCTGGTCAAGGACGCCAGCGAGATCTACCTCGCGACAGACGAGGACCGCGAGGGCGAGGCCATCGCCTGGCACCTCATCGACACCCTCAAGCCGCGGGTCCCGGTGCGCCGGATGGTCTTCCATGAGATCACCCCCGAGGCGATCGCCCGCGCCGTGGCCAACCCGCGCGAGCTTGACGCGGCGCTGGTCGACGCCCAGGAGACCCGCCGCATCCTCGACCGGCTGTACGGCTACGAGGTCAGCCCGGTGCTGTGGAAGAAGGTCCTGCCGAAGCTCTCGGCCGGCCGCGTCCAGTCCGTGGCCACCCGCATCGTCGTCGAGCGCGAGCGCGAGCGGATGGCCTTCCACGCCGCCGACTACTGGTCGCTGGAGGGCACCTTCGCCGTCCCCGGCCGCGCCGACGGCGCCGACGAGGGCGAGCCGACCACGGTCCGCGCCAAGCTGGTCAGCGTCGACGACAGCCGCGTCGCCACGGGCAAGGACTTCGACGCCGCCACCGGCCGCGTCACCGGCGACGTCGTGCACCTCGACGAGGCCGGCGCCCGCGGCCTGGCCGCCCGGCTCGAGGGCCGGCAGGTGAACGTCAGCCGGGTCGACGAGAAGCCCTACCGCCGTCGCCCCTACGCCCCGTTCACCACCTCCACGCTGCAGATGGAGGCGGGGCGCAAGCTCGGCTGGTCCTCGGCGCAGGTCATGCGAGTGGCCCAGCGGCTGTACGAGAACGGCCACATCACCTACATGCGGACCGACTCGACCAACCTGTCGGCCGAGGCGGTCAACGCCGCCCGCACCCAGGCCAGGGAGCTGTACGGCGACGCCTACGTGCCGCCGGAGGCGCGGGTCTACAGCAAGAAGTCGAAGGGTGCGCAGGAGGCGCACGAGGCGATCCGCCCGGCCGGTGACAGCTTCCGGACCCCGGGTCAGCTGGCGGCCGGGCTGGCGCGCGACGAGTTCCGGCTCTACGAGCTGATCTGGCAGCGCACCGTCGCCTCGCAGATGGCCGATGCCGTCGGGCAGACCGTCAGCGTCCGCCTGGCCGGCCGCAGCAGCACCGACGAGGCGGTCGAGTTCACCGCCAGCGGCCGCACGATCACCTTCCCCGGCTTCCTGCGTGCCTACGTGGAGTCCCGCGACGAGGGCGCCCAGAACGCCGGCGACGACGACCACGGCAGCGACGACGCCGAGCGCCGGCTGCCCCGGCTGGAGCGCGGCCAGCAGCTGGACACCCGGACGCTGGACGCCAAGGGGCACACCACGCAGCCGCCGTCCCGGTTCACCGAGCCGAGCCTGGTGGCACGGCTCGAGGAGCTCGGGATCGGCCGGCCCTCGACCTTCGCGTCCATCATGCAGACCATCCAGGACCGCGGGTACGTCTGGAAGAAGGGCAACGCCCTCGTCCCGTCGTTCGTCGCGTTCGCGGTGGTGAACCTGCTGGAGCAGTACTTCGCCCAGCTGGTGGACTACCAGTTCACCGCCTCCCTCGAGGAGGAGCTGGACGAGATCGCCGGCGGCACCCTGCAGCGGGTCACCTGGCTGACCGAGTTCTACTTCGGCGGCGAGGGCCGGCACGCCGGCGCGATCGCGCAGTCCGGTGGGCTCAAGCACGTCATCGGCCAGCGGCTGGAGGAGATCGACGCCCGCGGCGTCAACTCGATCCCGCTGCGCGCCACCGACCCCGAGGGCCGCCCGGTCGTCGCCCGGGTCGGCCGCTACGGCCCGTACCTGCAGGCCGGGGACGACGGCGCGCGGGTCAGCATCCCCGAGGACCTCGCGCCCGACGAGCTGACCGAGGAGAAGGTGCGCGAGCTGCTCGAGGCGCCCTCGGGCGACCGGGAGCTGGGCACCGACCCGGAGTCCGGCCACGCGGTCGTGGTGAAGGCCGGCCGGTACGGCCCCTACGTCACCACCGTCGTCCCCGAGGGCAGCAAGGACGCCCCGCGGACGGCGAGCCTGTTCTCCTCGATGTCGCCGGAGACGGTCACCATCGACGACGCCCTGAAGCTGCTGACCCTGCCGCGCACCGTCGGCGCCGCACCCGACGGCGAGGAGATCCAGGCGCTCAACGGCCGCTACGGGCCCTACCTCAAGAAGGGCACCGACTCCCGGTCGCTGGACAGCGAGGAGAAGCTGTTCACCGTCACCCTGGAGGAGGCGCTGGCGATCTTCGCCCAGCCCAAGCAGCGCGGCCGCGCGGCGGCCAAGGCGCCGCTCCGGGAGCTGGGGCCCGACCCGGTCACCGAGGGGCAGGTCACCGTGCGCGAGGGTCGGTTCGGCCCGTACGTGACCGACGGCGAGACCAACGCCAGCCTGCGCAAGGGCGACGAGGTCGAGTCGATCACCATCGAGCGGGCGGCCGAGCTGCTGGCCGACCGCCGGGCGCGCGGGCCGGCGACGAAGAAGAAGGCCGCCAAGAAGACGGCGGCCAAGAAGACGACGGCGAAGAAGACCCCCGCGAAGAAGGCGACCGCCAAGAAGACCGCGACGAAGGCGGCGGCCGACCCGGTCACCGCCACCCCGTGACCGGCCCGGACGAGGACGTGCTGCAGGCCCGGGCGCGCTCGTTCGGGTCCGTCGCGGCCGGGTACGCGGCGCTGCGGCCGAGCTACCCGGCGGACGCCGTCGGCTTCCTCCTCGGCCGCCGCCGACCGCGGGACGTGCTCGATCTCGGCGCCGGTACGGGCCTGCTCGCGGAGGTCGTGCTGGGCCTGGGCCACCGGGTCCGGGCGGTCGACCCGGCTCCGGAGATGCTGGCCGAGCTCGCCGCCCGGCTGCCGGCGGTCGCGACGGCGGTCGGGACCGCGGAGTCGATCCCGGCCGACGACGCCTCGGCCGACGCCGTCGTCGCGGGGCAGGCCGCGCACTGGTTCGACCCGCCGCCGGCCGCCCGCGAGATCCACCGGGTCCTCCGCCCCGGTGGCGTCCTCGGCCTGGTCTGGAACACCCGCGACGACCGGGTCCCCTGGATCGCCGCCCTGGAAGAGCTGATCGCCGACGAGGCGCGCGGCCACGAGGCCGACCGGGGCGTCGTCGACCGCTTCGCCGAGGAGCTCGCGGCCGACGTGCAGGTGGTCGAGTCGGCCGTCGTGCAGCGGGTGACCCCCGAGGACGTCGTCGGCGGGATCGCCACCCGCAGCTACGTCGCGGTCATGGACGACGCCGGGCGGCGCGAGTTCCTGGCGCGGATCCGCGACCTGCTGGCCGACCATCCCGGCACCCGGGGGCGGCAGGAGCTCGAGCTGCCCTACCGGACCCACGCCTACCGGCTCACCCCGCGCTGAGGCCCGCGCACCGCCTGCTCCGCCGGAACTCCTGTTCCCGTCACCGGTCGACCCTGTGGCCCCCGCGGGTGAACCACGACGGAACCAGAGGTATCCGTTTTGCCCGATCGGGCGGGAAGGGCCGGAATCGTCACGCCGGACCGGTACCGTTGCCCCGCTGGAGCCCGCCACGCCCCGCGACCTCCGACCCTGGGAGCCCACGATTCCGGCCGAGCCGACGCCCCCGGTACCCCCGTCCGACGGGGTCCCCGGTGCTGCCCCGGGTGACGGTCTGCCACCCGCCGGTACCCCGGTGCCGCCGTCTGCGGGTCCGCCGCTGACGGAGGTGGGGGAGGACGGCGCGCCCTCGGGTGCGGACTCCTCCGGCGCGGTCGGGCTGGGGGCCAAGCTCCGGGCGGTCCTGCGGGTGCCCGACTTCCGCAAACTGTGGCTGTCGACGTTGCTGTCCAGCTTCGGCGACTGGCTGGGCCTGCTCGCCATCACCGTGACCGCCACGCTGACCTTCGAGGACTACGCCGCGCAACAGTTCGCGCTGGCCGGCGTCCTGCTGTTCCGGCTGCTCCCGGCCATCGTGCTCGGTCCGGTGGCCGGGGCCTTCGCCGACCGGTTCGACCGGCGCAAGACGATGGTGGTCACCGACATCTTCCGGTTCGGGCTGTTCGCGTCGATCCCGATCGTCGACAACCTGATCTGGTTGTTCATCGCCCAGTTCGTCATCGAGGCCTTCAGCTTGTTCTGGATCCCGGCCAAGGACGCCGCCGTCCCGAACATGCTGCGCAAGGACCAACTGGAGGCGGCCAACCAGCTCTCCCTGGTCACCACCTACGGGCTGACCCCGGTGGTCGCGGCGATCGTGTTCGCGGTGCTCACCAGCGTGGGCAGCCGGGTCAGCGACGTGCTGCCGGGGGTGGACGAGGTGGATCTCGCGCTCTATCTGAATGCGCTCACGTTCCTGGTCGCCGCAGCCGTCATCTGGAACCTGCCCTCGATCAGCGGCCGCCGTGCCGCGGGGGCGGTCGTCGGCCAGCAGGAGAGCTTCCTGGGGTCGCTGATCAAGGGGTTCTCCTTCGCCGGCCACACCCGGCTGATCCGGGGCCTGGTCGTGGGAATCACCGGGGCCTTCGTCGCGGCGGGCGCGATCATCGCGACCGGCCAGGCCTACGTCAACGTGCTCGGCGGCGGGCAGGCGGCCTACGGGCTGCTGTTCGGAGCCGTCTTCGTCGGCCTCGGCCTCGGTATCGGGGTGGGCCCCAGCGTGGCCCGCGACCTGGCCCGCGAGCGCATCTTCGGGGTGGCGATCGTCGGCGCCGGGACCGTGGTGCTGTTCCTGTCCTGGTCACCGGCGCTGTGGATCTCGCTGGTGCTGGTCGTCGCCATGGGCTTCTTCGCCGGGATGGCCTTCCTGGCCGGGATCACCCTGATCGGCACCGAGGTGGCGGACGAGATCCGGGGTCGCACGTTCGCGATCGTGCAGTCCCTGGTCCGGGCGGCGCTGATCATCTCCCTCGCACTCGTGCCGATCGGGGTGGGTCTGATCGGGCGGCACGAGATCGACCTCGGCGCCGTCGCCGTGCCGATCTCCGGCGAGCGGATCATGCTGTTCGCGGCCGGGCTGCTGGCCGTCGGCGTCGGGCTGGTCGCCTACCGGCAGATGGACGACGGACGGCCGGTGCCGCTGCTCGCCGACGTCATGACGGCGCTGCGCCGCGACACCACGGCCCGGCGCCGGCTGGCCGGGGGTGGGGTCCTCATCGCCTTCGAGGGTGGGGAGGGTGCCGGCAAGTCCACCCAGGTGCGCCGGCTGCAGGAGTGGCTGACCGACGAGGGGTTGGTCGCCCGCGCCTCCTTCGAGCCCGGCGCCACCCCGCCCGGGGCCGGTATCCGCTCGATCGTGCTGGACAGGGCGCAGGTGGGCATCGCGCCGAGGACCGAGGCGCTGCTCTACGCAGCCGACCGCGCCCAGCACGTGCACGCCGTCCTGCGCCCTGCGCTGGATGCCGGCGAGGTGGTGATCACCGACCGCTTCATCGACAGCTCGCTGGCCTACCAGGGGGCCGGTCGCGCCATCCCGCTCGACGACGTGCGGATGCTGTCGCGCTGGGCTGCCCAGGGGTTGCAGCCCGACCTGACCGTGCTGCTCGACCTGCCGCCCGACGTGGGGCTGGCGCGGGCCCGGGGCCGGGCCGCCGCCGACCGGCTGGAGTCGGAGTCGCTGGACTTCCACCAGCGGGTGCGGCACACCTTCCAGGCCCTGGCCGAGGCCGACCCCGACCGGTACCTCGTGCTGGACGCACGGCGGTCGCCCGACGAGATCGCCGCCGCGATCCGCGTGCGGGTGGCCGAGCTGCTCTCCGGACTGCCGCTGCAGACCCTCGCCCAGCCGACGGAGCAGGTGCAGGTCGCGCCCGAGCTGCGGCACGACGTCGATCCGGAGTCGGTGGACCACGGCCGGCACGTGCAGACCGGCGCCACCCCCCAGCTGCACCCGTGACGGCGCCGGTGACCGCGCCCACCGAGGGCGTCTGGACGCAGGTGGTCGGCCAGCCGGCCGTGGTCGCCGAGCTGCGGGCGGCGATCGCCGACCCGACGGCGATGACCCACTCCTGGCTGTTCACCGGCCCGCCCGGCTCCGGCCGGTCGGTGGCCGCACGCGCCTTCGCCGCCGCCCTGCAGTGCCCGGCCGGCGGTGACGGCACCTGCCACGAGTGCCGGACGGTGCTGGCCGGCACGCACGCCGACGTGCACGTGGTCGTGCCCGACGGCCTCTCGATCGGCGCGGAGGAGGCCAGGGGGCTGATCCGGGTCGCCGGGCGCGCCCCGTCCGGGGGGCGCTGGCAGGTGGTCGTGGTCGAGGACGCCGACCGGATGACCGAGACGGCCGCCAACGCCGTGCTCAAGATGATCGAGGAACCCCCGCCGCGCACGGTCTTCCTGCTCTGCGCGCCCAGCCTGCACCCCGACGACGTGCCGGTCACCATCCGCTCCCGGTGCCGGGTGATCGGTCTCCGGACACCGACGGTCGACGCCATCGCCGAGGTGCTGGTCCGTCGCGACGGCATCGACCCGGCCCTGGCGGCGTGGTCGGCCGGCGCCTCCGGTGGCCACGTCGGTCGGGCCCGCCGGCTGGCCCGTGACGAGGACGCCCGGCTGGTCCGCAAGGCCGTGCTGGACGTCCCGCTGAAGCTCGTCTCGCTGGCCGCGTGCCTCGACGCCGCCGACGACCTGGTCGGCAGCGCCCAGGAGGAGACCGACGTGGCCACCGATGCGCTGGACGCCGCCGAGACCGAGGCGCTGAAGAACAGCCTCGGCGTGGGCGCCCGTGGCCCGGGGGTCGTCGCGGCGAGCCGGGGGAGCGCCGGCCAGCTCAAGGAGCTGGAGCGCCGGCAGAAGTCGCGGGCCACCCGGATCGGGCGCGACTCGCTCGACCGGGCGCTGGTCGACCTCGCCGGGCTCTACCGCGACGCGCTGGTGGTCGGCGCCGCTCCTGCGGACACCCCGCAGCTGAACCACCCCGACCGCCGGGCCGATGCCGAGGAGCTGGCCCGCCGGATCGGTGCGGAGGGGGCGGTGCACCGCATCGACGCGATCCTCGCCTGCCGGCAGGCGCTGGAGCAGAACGTCAAGCCGCGGATCGCCCTCGAGGCGCTCACCGTGGCGCTGCGCCTGCCCGCCTGACACCCCGGCGCCCCTGTGCGAGCGCGCCGCCACGGTGTCGTAGGCTGTGCGGGCAGTTCGCCGCCTTAGCTCAGTCGGTAGAGCATCTCACTCGTAATGAGAAGGTCGTCGGTTCGATTCCGACAGGCGGCTCTCCCACCACCAGCGGGTCCGTCCACCGGGACGGGCCCGCTGCGTCGTTCCCGGGTCGCGTAGCGGCGCCCCGCCGGCGTCCGCGGGAACGGCTGACGGCGGCACGCCTCGGTGAGGTGTGCCGCCGTCGGTGCGCTCGGCGCCCGGTCCCGGAGGCCGGGCGGCGGGTCAGTGGTGGGCGGAGGTGTTCTTCGCGCGCTCGATCGAGGCCAGGATCTCGGCCTCGGCCGCCTCGCGGCCGACCCACTCGGCGCCCTCGACCGACTTGCCCGGCTCCAGGTCCTTGTAGGTCTCGAAGAAGTGCTGGATCTCCAGACGGTCGAACTCCGACACGTCGTGGATCTCCTTGAGGTGCGCCACCCGCGGGTCCGTCGCCGGCACGCAGAGGACCTTGTCGTCCCCTCCGGCCTCGTCGGTCATGCGGAACATGCCGATGGCCCGGCAGGTGACCAGGCACCCGGGGAACGTCGGCTCCTCGAGGATGACCAGGGCGTCGAGCGGATCGCCGTCCTGCCCCAGGGTGTTCTCGATGTAGCCGTAGTCCGCCGGATAGCGGGTGGAGGTGAACAGCATCCGGTCCAAGCGGATGCGGCCGGTCTCATGGTCCAGCTCGTACTTGTTCCGCTGGCCCTTCGGGATTTCTACCGTCACGTCGAACTGCACGACCGTAGTGTGGCCCACGGGGGGTGGTGCGGTCGGCGCAGGCCCCCCCTACGGGGGGTGAGCACCATCTCGTCGAGCGGATCGACGGTCGTCACGGCGAACTACGGACGCTTCCGGCGCCGCATGGCGATGGCGGTCGTGGCCCTCGTCCTGGTGCTCGCCGGCGCCGGCATCGGTCTCGGCGTGCTGGCCGGCGACGACGGGGGCACCGACGGCGGCGCCGTCGCCGTCCCCGACGCCCGGCTCCCCGAGCTCGGGGACGCCGACCCCGTCCTCGCCGCGCTCGCCACGGACGCGCCGGTGCCCGACCCGGCGGTCCTCGAGGGTCTGCTTACCCCGCTGGTCACCGGTCCGCCGCTGGGTAGCGGCACCCCCGCCCAGGTGGTCGACGTCGCCACCGGCGAGGTCCTGTTCGCCCAGGCGGCCGACCAGCCGACGACGCCGGCGTCGACGGCCAAGCTGCTCACCGCCGCGGCGGCGCTGACCGCGCTCGACCGCTCGGACACGCTGGAGACCCGGGTGGTCGCCGGCGCGGCGCCGGGCGAGGTCGTGCTGGTCGGTGGCGGCGATCCGACGCTCTCACGCACCGCCCCGTCCCAGACCTACCCGGGCGCGGCCACCGTCGCCGATCTCGCCACCCAGGCCACGGCGGCGCTCCCGGCCGGCACACCGGTGACCCGCGTGGTCGTGGACAGCTCGCTGTTCAGCGGCCCGCTCACCGCCAGCGGGTGGGGGCCCGGTGACGCCCCGTCCAGCTACGCCGCCCCGGTCACCGCCACCGCCGTCGACGGGGCACGGGTCAGCCCGGGCTCGGTGGCCCGCAGCGGCCAGCCCGGGCTCGACGCGGGCGTCGCGCTCGCCGACGCGCTCGGGGCGCCGGGTGCCACGGTGACCCTCGGCCAGGCGCCCCCCGGGGCGGCGACGCTGGCCACGGTGGAGTCGGCGCCGGTGGCCCGGTTGGTGGAGCAGGCGCTGTCGATGTCGGACAACGTGCTCGCCGAGGCGCTGGCCCGGCAGGTCGCGTTGGCGCGGGGGGAGCCGGCGAGCTTCGAGGGAGCCGCCCGTGCGGTCCTCGGTGCGCTGCAGGAGGCCGGGGTCGACGTCTCCGGCGTCACCCTCGCCGACGGCAGCGGGCTCTCCCGGGAGAACAGGGTTCCGGTGGAGGTGCTCGCCGAGCTGGTCACCGGTGCCGCCGACGGCAGCCTCGGTGCCGGGTCCGGTCTGCTGGCCGGTCTGCCGGTGGCCGGCTACGACGGCACGCTGGCCGATCGCGGCGACGACGACCCGGCCACCGCACCCGGCACCGTGCGGGCCAAGACCGGGACGCTGTTGGGGGTGCACGCCCTGGCCGGCACGGTCGTCACCGCCGAGGGGCGGCTCCTGGCCTTCGCGGTGGTGGCCGACGAGGCCCCCGGCGGGGAGGCCGCGGCCGAGGCCACGCTCGACGAGTTCGCGGCCACGGTCGCCCGCTGCGGCTGCAGCTGACCCCCGGCCCGCCGGGCGTCCCCCGCGTACGGTGAGGTGATGAGCAGCGCCTCCACGATGGTCGACTGGGACCTCGCCGGTCGCACGGCCCGCCGACTGGTGAGCCCGGGTCCGCGGACGACGCGGGAAGAGGCCGCGGCCGTCGTCCGCGAACTGCACGAGGCGGCGGCCACGGCGATCGGGCACGTCGAGGCCCTGACCGGCCTGCGGCCGGCGCCGGGCGGCGTCGTCCCGCAGGTCGCGGTCGTGGACCGGCCCGGCTGGGCGGAGTCCAACGCCCGCGGCATGGCCACGCTGCTCGACCCCCTGGTCGAGAAGCTGGCCGAGCGCCAGGGCAGCCGTCCCAGCGCCCTGGCCACCGCCATCGGCTCCCGGGCCACCGGGGTGCAGGCCGGTGGCCTGCTCGCCTTCCTCTCCTCCCGGGTGCTCGGCCAGTACGAGCTCTTCGGCACCGGCGGGCGGCTGCTCCTCGTCGCGCCCAACATCGTCGCGACCGAGCGCAAGCTCGGCGTCGACCCGTCCGACTTCCGCCTCTGGGTCTGCCTGCACGAGGTCACCCACCAGCTCCAGTTCACCGGCGTCCCGTGGCTGGCCGGCTACCTCGAGACGCAGGTCGCCGAGTTCGTGGCCGCCACCGACCTGGCCCCCGACGTCCTGCGGCAGCGCCTGCAGGACGTGCTGAGCAGCGTCGTCGACGCCGTGCGCGGGGGCGAGCCCGGCAGCGAGCCCGAGGGGCTGATGGCGCTGGTGCGCGACCCGCGCCAGCGGGAGGTGCTCGACCGGGTCACCGCGGTGATGAGCCTGGTCGAGGGGCACGCCGAGTACGTGATGGACGGCGTCGGCCCCGACGTCGTCCCCACCGTGCGCACCCTCCGCAAGCGGTTCGCGCAGCGCCGCAAGGGCCGCGGCCCGGTCGACCGCGTGCTGCGCCGCCTGCTGGGCCTCGAGCAGAAGATGAAGCAGTACGCCGACGGGCGGCACTTCGTCGGCGGTGTCGTGGACCTCGCCGGGATGGAGGGATTCAACCGCGTCTGGGACGCGCCGGAGAACCTGCCGCGCATCGAGGAGCTCACGGCGCCGGAACGGTGGGTGGAGCGGGTGCTCGGCCGCCCGGCCATCCCCGCCTGACGCCCGGGTGAGCGGGCCGCCCCCCGCGGTCGCGGAGCTGCGGCGCGCCGTCCGGGCCGGCGTGCGCGCCGGCGACCGGCCGGTGCTGGCCGCCTGCAGCGGGGGAGCGGACTCCGTGGCGCTGGCCGCGGCGCTGGCCTTCGAGGCCCGCGCCGCGGGCGTGCGCGTCGGCGGGGTCACCGTCGACCACGGTCTGCAGCCTGGTTCGGCCGCGCGCGCGGAGAGCACGGCGGCGGTGCTGCGGCAGCTGGGCCTGGACCCGGTGCTCGTCCTGCCGGTGCAGGTCACCGGGAACGGCGGCCCCGAGGCCGCCGCGCGCAGCGCCCGCTACGCCGCCCTCGCCGACGCGGCCACCGCGCACGGCGCCCGGGTCGCGCTCGGGCACACGCTCGACGACCAGGCCGAGACCGTCCTGCTGGGCCTCGGCCGCGGGTCCGGCCCGCGCTCGGTCGCCGGCATGGTGGTCGAGCGGGCCGACGGCGGGGTCACCTGGTGGCGCCCGCTGCTCGGCGTGCGGCGGGTGACGACCCGCCGGGCCTGCGCCGACCAGGGGCTGCCGGTCTGGGACGACCCGTGGAACACCGATCCCGCGTACACCCGGGTGCGGCTGCGCGGCGAGGTGCTGCCGCTGCTGGAGGAGGTGCTCGGCGGCGGGGTGGCACCGGCGCTGGCCCGCACCGCGCGGCTGCTCCGCGAGGACCTCGACGCCCTCGACGCGCTGGCCGACGGCGAGCTGGCCCGGCTGGCCGCGGAGGCCGGTGACGGCACACTCCCCGCCCGCCCGCTGGAGCCGCTCCCCGCCGCGGTTCGCCGACGGGTGCTCCGGGGGTGGCTGCGCGCGGCCGGCATCCCCGACCTGCAGGCGGTGCACCTGCAGGCGGTCGAGACGCTGGTCACCGGGTGGCGCGGTCAGGGGCCGGTCGACCTACCCGGCGGCGCAGGCGTCGCCCGGGCGTCTGGCAGTCTGGTGCTGCTGCCGCCGGGCGCCCGGGGCAGTTCCCCCGGACCCGCGCACCCCGATGAGGAGCCCTTGCCGTGACGGAGCCTGCCAGCACTCCCGGGGCGCTGGGTCCCGACCACGGCTACGGGCCGGACATCGACCACGTGCTCCTCAGCGAGGCGCAGATCCAGGAGAAGATCCGGGAGCTGGCCGCGACGATCGCCGCCGACTACGCGGGCCGGGAGGTGCTGCTCGTCGGGGTGCTCAAGGGTGCGGTGCTCTTCATGAGCGACTTCGCCCGCGCGCTGCAGCTGCCCACCCAGATGGAGTTCATGGCGGTCTCCTCCTACGGGTCGTCGACCAGCTCCTCCGGCGTGGTCCGCATCCTCAAGGACCTCGACCGGGACATCACCGGCCGGCACGTCCTGGTCCTCGAGGACATCATCGACTCGGGCCTGACGCTGTCCTGGCTGCTGAAGAACCTCGGCGGCCGGTCGCCGGCGTCGCTCGAGGTCTGCGCGCTGCTGCGCAAGCCCGACGCGGTCAAGGTGGAGGTGCCGGTGAAGTACATCGGCTTCGACATCCCGAACGAGTTCGTCGTCGGATACGGCCTCGACTACGCCGAGCGCTACCGCGACCTGCCCTACATCGGCACGCTCAAGGCCGAGGTCTACTCCTCCTGAGCGACGACCGGGCGTTCCCAGGTCGCACGCAGGAGTTCGTCAGGTCCGCCGGTGTACCGTCGATCCCGACGACGCTGCACCCGGCGCCGGGGTCCTCGCCCGGATCGCAGGCGGCGTCCCCGGACGATCAGGAGGGTCGACGGGCGGCCGGTCCCCGGCGCCCGGCATCGGTGTATGGAACGTAAGAAGATCTTCCGCTCCGTCTGGTTCTGGGTCGTCCTGGTCATCCTCCTGGCGGTCACGGTCTCGTCGGTGTTCAGTGGCAACGGCGGCTACCAGCCGGTTGCGACCTCGGTCGCGCTCGAGCAGTTCGAGGACGGCAACGTCGAGGCCGTCACGATCAACGACCGCGAGCAGACCCTCGACCTCGACCTGGCCGAGCCCGTCGAGGGCAGCCAGGAGATCACCGCCTCCTACCCGATCGGCGCCGAGGACGAGGTCTTCGACCTGGCGGCCGGCGCCGAGGGCGTGGAGTTCGACACCAACGTCACCCAGGACAACCTGCTGGTCAGCCTCCTGGTGAGCTTCCTGCCCTTCCTGATCCTGCTCCTGCTGCTCTTCTGGCTGTTCAACTCCATGCAGGGCGGCGGCCGCGGCGTCATGGCCTTCGGCAAGTCCAAGGCCAAGCAGATCACCAAGGACATGCCGAAGACGACGTTCGACGACGTCGCCGGCGCCGACGAGGCGATCGAGGAACTGCACGAGATCAAGGAGTTCCTCGCCAACCCGGTGAAGTTCCAGGCCGTCGGCGCGAAGATCCCCAAGGGCGTGCTGCTGTTCGGCCCGCCCGGCACCGGAAAGACGTTGCTCGCCCGCGCCGTCGCCGGTGAGGCCGGCGTGCCGTTCTTCTCCATCTCCGGGTCGGACTTCGTCGAGATGTTCGTCGGCGTCGGCGCCAGCCGGGTCCGCGACCTCTTCACCCAGGCCAAGGAGAACTCCCCGGCGATCATCTTCATCGACGAGATCGACGCCGTCGGGCGCCAGCGCGGCGCCGGCATGGGCGGCGGGCACGACGAGCGCGAGCAGACGCTGAACCAGATGCTCGTCGAGATGGACGGCTTCGACGTCAAGGGCGGGGTCATCCTGATCGCCGCCACCAACCGGCCCGACGTCCTGGACCCCGCGCTCCTGCGCCCGGGCCGCTTCGACCGGCAGATCGCCGTCGACCGGCCCGACCTGCTGGGGCGCAAGAGGATCCTCGAGGTGCACGCCAAGGGCAAGCCGCTGGCCCCCGACGTCGACCTGGAGACCGTGGCCCGCCGCACGCCCGGCTTCACCGGCGCCGACCTGGCCAACGTGCTCAACGAGGCCGCGCTGCTCACCGCCCGCAACAACGGCTCGCTGATCACCGACGCCACCCTCGAGGAGGCCATCGACCGCGTCATCGCCGGCCCCGAGCGCAAGACGCGGGCGATGAGCGAGAAGGAGAAGAAGGTCACCGCCTACCACGAGGGCGGCCACGCCCTGGTGGCGCACGCACTGCCCAACCTGGACCCGGTGCACAAGGTGACGATCCTGCCGCGCGGCCGCTCGCTGGGGCACACGCTGGTCCTGCCGACCGAGGACAAGTACACCCAGACCCGCTCGGAGATGATCGACACGCTCGCCTACGCCCTCGGCGGGCGCGCGGCCGAGGAGCTGGTCTTCCACGAGCCGACCACCGGCGCCGGCAACGACATCGAGAAGGCCACCGCCATGGCCCGCGCGATGGTCACCCAGTACGGCATGAGCGCCAAGCTCGGTGCCGTCAAGTACGGCAGCGCGGACTCCCAGCCGTTCATGGGCCGGGACATGCAGTCCCGTCCGGACTACTCCGAGGCC
Source organism: Blastococcus sp. HT6-4 (assembly GCF_039679125.1). Taxonomy (NCBI): domain Bacteria; kingdom Bacillati; phylum Actinomycetota; class Actinomycetes; order Geodermatophilales; family Geodermatophilaceae; genus Blastococcus; species Blastococcus montanus. Next base: position 522,736 of record NZ_CP155551.1, read on the forward strand.
GTGGCCGCCGACATCGACGCGGAGATCCGCGCCCTGATCGAGGCCGCCCACGACGAGGCCTGGGAGATCCTGGTCGAGTACCGGCACGTCCTCGACCAGCTCGTCCTCGAGCTGATCGAGAAGGAGACGCTGTCCAAGGAGGACATGGCCCGCATCTGCGCGCCGGTCGCCAAGCGACCCTCCCTCGCGCCGTACAACGGCTTCGGCAAGCGCACCCCGTCGGACCAGCCGCCGGTCCTCACCCCGGCCGAGAAGGCCGCCGGGAACGGCGCCACGCACGACACCACGCCGGTCGGCGACGTCGGGGCGCCGGTCCAGAGGTGAGCGAGCTTGCGAGCTCGCCCGTGGACGGAGCAGTGTCGCGAGCGCGAACGACGGGCGCCAGCGAGGAGGAGTCGTGAGTGAGATCCCGGCGGAGCCGGCCGACCAGCTCCTGGAGCCGGCCCGCGGGGTGGACCAGGAGCGGGCCGCGGCCGCGGTGCGCGAACTGCTGATCGCGGTCGGCGAGGACCCCGACCGCCCCGGCCTGCAGGACACCCCGGCCCGCGTCGCGCGGGCGTACGCGGAGACGTTCGCCGGACTGTGGCAGGACCCGTACGACATCCTCGCGACGACGTTCGACGAGGACCACGACGAGCTGGTGCTGGTCAAGGACATCCCGATGTACTCGACCTGCGAGCACCACCTGGTGCCCTTCCACGGGGTCGCGCACGTCGCCTACATCCCGGGCGCCGACGGACGGGTCACGGGGCTGTCGAAGCTGGCCCGGCTGGTCGAGGTGTTCGCCCGCCGTCCGCAGGTTCAGGAGCGGATGACGCGGCAGGTCGCCGACGCCCTCAATGACGCGCTCAAGCCGCGCGGCGTGCTCGTCGTCGTCCAGGCCGAGCACCTGTGCATGGCCATGCGCGGCATCCGCAAGCCGGGGTCGTCGACGGTGACGTCGGCGGTCCGGGGCATCTTCCGGGACAACGCGGCGACGCGCAGCGAGGCGATGAGCCTGGTGATGCGAAGGTGACGGCCGAGTGAGCATCGCAGGGAGCGCCGGCGACCGAGGAGCGGAGCGAGGCCGGAACCGAGCCATGGGCCTGGGCCGGTGACCGGCGCCGGATCCGCCGTGCCCCGCCCCGGGCGGTGCGTGGTCATGGGCGTCCTGAACGTCACGCCCGACTCGTTCTCCGACGGCGGCTGCTTCGCCGACCCGGCCACCGCGATCGCCCACGGCCTGGCCATGCACGCCGCCGGCGCCGACTACATCGACGTCGGGGGGGAGTCCACCCGCCCGGGCGCCGACCGGGTGGACGCCACCGAGGAGTGCCGCCGGGTGCTGCCGGTGATCCGCGAGCTGGCCTCGGCCGGGGTGCGCACCAGCGTGGACACCACGCGGGCGGAGGTCGCCGAGGCGGCGCTCGATGCCGGAGCGGTCCTGGTCAACGACGTCAGCGGCGGGCTGGCCGACGAGGGCATGGCGAAGCTGGTGGCCGACACGGGCGCTCCGTGGGTGCTCATGCACTGGCGGGGGCACAGCCGGGAGATGTACGCGGCCGCCCGCTACGGCGACGTCGTCACCGAGGTGTGCGCCGAGCTCACCGCCCGGGTGGAGGACGTCGTCGCCGCCGGCGTGCGCCCCGAGCAGCTGGTGCTCGACCCCGGCCTCGGCTTCGCCAAGCGGGCGGAGCACAACTGGGCGCTGCTGGCCGGCCTCGACCGGCTCGTGGGCCTGGGCCTGCCGGTGCTCGTGGGCGCCTCCCGCAAGACGTTCCTCGGCAAGCTGCTCGCCGGGCCCGACGGCGCGGCCCGGCCCGCGGAGCAGCGCGACGCCGCGACGCTGGCCACCACGGTGCTCGCCGCCGAGGCCGGTGCGTGGGGTGTGCGGGTCCACGACGCCGCCGCCTCCGTGGACGCCGTCCACACCCTCGAGGTGGTCCAGCGAGTGAAGGGAGCCGGCCGTGGCCAGCAGCCACCCCGACCGCCGCACGCCTGACCGGATCGCCGTCCGCGGCATCCGCGCGCACGCCCACCACGGGGTGTACGAATTCGAGCGCGAGCGCGGGCAGCTGTTCTCGGTCGATGCCGTGCTCGAGGTCGACACCGCGGCGGCCGCGGCAGCCGACGACCTGCAACTGACCGTCAACTACGCCGAGCTCGCCCAGCAGTTGCGCGCCGTGCTGGACGGGGAGCCGGTCAACCTGCTGGAGACCCTCGCCCAGCGGCTGGCCGACGTCTGCCTGGCCAACGACCTGGTGGACGCGGTGGAGATCACCGTGCACAAGCCGGAGGCCGAGCTGGGGGTCCCGTTCGACGACGTCACGGTCACCGTCCGGCGGGAGCGCGGGTGAGCCGCGCCGTCCTGTCGCTGGGGGCCAACCTCGGTGACCGCGCCGGCACGCTGCGGACGGCCCTGACCGCGCTCGCCGACGAGGGCCTCGTCGCCCGCTCCACGCTGTACGAGACGCCGCCGTGGGGGCCGGTCGAGCAGCCGCCCTACCTGAACGCGATCGCCGTCGTCCGTGGTGACCGGGACGCCCGCGGCTGGCTCGTGCGGGCGCAGGAGCTGGAGCAGGCGGCCGGGCGGACCCGCGAGGTGCGCTGGGGTGCCCGCACCCTCGACGTCGACGTGGTCACCGTGACCGGGGACGACGGCGCGCCCGTGCTCTCCGACGACCCCGAGCTCACCCTGCCGCACCCCCGCGCGCACGAGCGGGCGTTCGTGCTCGTGCCGTGGCTGACCCTCGACCCCACCGCCGTCCTGCCGGGCCGCGGGAAGGTCGCCGACCTGGTGGCGGCGCTCGACCCGGCGGAGGTCGCCGCGGTCGTGCGCTGGGACCACCTGCACTGAGGCTGCCCCGATGACCCCTGTCCGGCGCCGCGACCTCGTCGTCCTCGTCCTCGGGCTGGCCGTCGCGTCGTGGTTGCTCGTGCGCACCTGGTACGGCGATCTGCCGACCCTGCACTGGTGGCTGCCGGTGCCGCTGGCCGTGCTGGCGGTGGCCGAGGCGCTCGGCGCGCGCACCCTGCGCAGGCGGCTGTCCGCGGAGCGGGAGGCGCGCGCCGGCCGGGGCCCGACCGACAGCGGCGCCGCGGCGGTGCGCCCCGTCGAGCCAATGCTGGTGGCCCGCCTGGCGGTGCTGGCGCAGGCCAGCGCCTACGTGGGTGCGGTGTTCAGCGGGGTCTGGCTCGGCGTGCTGCTCTACGTCGTCCCGGCGATCGGCCGGCTGCGGTCGGCGGGGGACGACACCGTCACCGCGCTGATCGGCCTGGTGAGCTCGCTGGCCCTGGTCGCCGCGGCCCTGTGGCTGGAGAGCAGCTGCCGGGTCCCGCCGGGCTCCACCGACGACGAGCCCCACGGGGCCCCCAGCAGCTGACCGGCCGGCGGGTCAGACCGCGCCGGCCGTCTCCGGGACGGCGCCCTCGACCGAGCGGCGCAGTGCCGAGTGCAGCGACTCCGGCGTGAGGACGCCGAGGAAGTGGTCGCCGTCGAGCACGGCCACCCAGCCGGCCTCGTGCTGCAGCATCGTGGCGAACGCCGTCTTCAGGGAGGCCTCCCGCGGCACCCAGGCGTCCATCCGCCGGGCCGCCGAGCCGACCGTGCCCGAGCCGCCTGCCCGGTCCAGCGACAGCCAGCCGTGCAGGTTCCCCGCGTCGTCGAGGACGACGGCCCAGCGGGCGCCGGTGGCCTCCAGGACCGACCGGGCGTCGGCCAGGCCGTCGGCCCGGTGCACGACCGGCGGCCGCTCGAGGTCGGCGGTGTCGATACCGGTGACCGCGAGCCGCTTGAGCCCGCGGTCGGCGCCCACGAAGTCGGCGACGAACTCGTTGGCCGGCCGGCCGAGCAGCGTGGCGGGCGTGGCGAACTGCTCGACCCGGCCGCCCTCGCTCATCACCGCGATGCGGTCGCCGATCCGCACGGCCTCCTCGATGTCGTGGGTGACGAACACGATGGTCTTGCGCACCCGATCCTGCAGCCGGAGGAACTCCGCCTGCAGCCGCTCGCGGACCACCGGGTCGACCGCGGAGAACGGCTCGTCCATCAGCAGCACCGGGGGGTCGGCGGCCAGGGCCCGCGCGACGCCGGCCCGCTGCCGCTGCCCTCCGGAGAGGGACGCCGGGTAGCGGTCGCCGTGGACGGCGGGGTCGAGACCCACGGTCTCGAGCAGCTCGTCGACCCGCGCCCGGATCCGCTGCTTGTCCCACCCCAGCAGCCGCGGGACGGTGCCGACGTTCGCGCGCACCGTCTGGTGCGGGAAGAGCCCGACGCTCTGGATGACGTAGCCGATCCGGCGGCGCAGCTGGTCGGGGTCGGCGCGGGTGACGTCCTCGCCGGCGAGGAGGATGCGGCCGGTCGTGGGCTCGATGATCCGGTTGATCATCTTCATGGTGGTCGTCTTGCCGCAGCCCGAGGGCCCGACGAGCACGGTCAGCTCCCCGGCGGCGAAGGTCAGGTCGAGCTCCGCGACCCCCACGGTGCCGTCGGCGTAGACCTTGCTCACGCCCTCCAGCCGGATCTCCACGGCGTCGCCCGACGCGGTCGCCGGCGGGGGAGTGTGCGCAGTAGCGTCCACGGGGTGGCCCTCCTGGGAAGCGCCCGGTGCTGAGCGCCGGAGCTGCGACGTCCGCGCCCGGTCGGGTGCTGGCCGCGGACGAGGCGCCGAACCCGTGGTTCGACGCGTCCTACGTGGTCGAGAACTGGGACACCATTGTGCGGTACCTGGACGAGCACGTCAGGCTGACGATCGGTGCGGTCGTCCTCGGGGCGCTCATCGCCCTCCCGCTGGCCCTGCTCGCCCGCCGCACGCGCTGGCTGGCCGGCCCGGTGCTGGGGCTGTCCGCCGCCGTCTACACGATCCCGTCCCTGGCGATGTTCGCGTTCGTCTTCCCGTTCACCGGTCTCTCGGCGACGACGGTGCTGATCGGGCTGGTGGTGTACTCCCTGGTCATCCTGGTGCGGAACTTCCTGACCGGCCTGCAGTCGGTCCCGCCCGACGTGCGCGAGGCCGCCCGCGGCATGGGCTACGGCCCCGTCCGGCTGTTCTGGCAGATCGACCTGCCCCTCGCGCTGCCGGCGTTCATGGCCGGCCTGCGGATCGCGACGGTCTCCACGGTGGCGCTGGTGACGGTGGGCGTGCTCGTGGGCCACGGTGGGCTCGGGCAGCTGATCTTCGGCGGCTTCAACGCGAACTTCTACCGGGCCGCGATCGTCACCGGCACCGTCGGCTGCGTGCTGCTCGCCCTGGTCGCCGACGTGCTGCTCGCCGGGGTGGAGCGGCTGGTCACGCCGTGGGCGCGGGTGGGCGCGTGAACGCCTTCGGCGAGGCGCTCGTCTACCTCAACGACCCGCTCAACTGGACCCGCCGGGGCGGCATCCTCCACCTGCTCGTCGAGCACCTCACGATCTCCGCGGTGGCGGTGCTGGCGGCGCTCGTCGTGGCGGTGCCCGTGGGCATCGCGCTCGGCAGCGCCGGCCGCGGACGTGGCGTGGTCGTGGTGCTGTCCAACGTCAGCCGGGCCGTGCCCACCCTGGCGCTGCTGACCCTGTTCGCCGTGAGCCCGATCGGCTTCGGCGCCCGGGCCACCACCATCGCGCTCGCGGTCTTCGCCGTCCCGCCGATCCTCACCAACACCTACGTCGGGTTCCGGGGGGTCGACGCCGACGTCCGGGAGGCGGCCCGGGGGATGGGCCTGAGCCGGGGGCAGGTGATCCGCCGGGTCGAGTTCCCGCTGGCGCTCCCGCTGGTCATGACCGGGGTGCGGACGGCGGCGGTGCAGGTCGTCGCGACGGCGGCGCTGGCCGCGCTCGTCGCCGGCGGTGGCCTGGGCCGGATCGTCGCGCTCGGCTTCGGGCAGCAGGACTACGGCCAGATCATCGCCGGTGCACTTCTCATCGCCGCGCTGGCGCTGCTCACCGAGGTGGCCCTGGTGGTGCTCACCTGGGCCGTCAGGCCCGGGCCGCGCCGGATCCCGTTCCCGCCCCGCCGACGACGCCCGGCCGAACCCGCCGCGGCCGCGATGCGGGTCTGACCGGCGGGGCCGGATCACCGGACGGCGACGGGACGCGCAGCCGGATTGCATTGTGCGCAACCGGCGGTGTTCGATGGGCCCCGCGGGAATCCTCTCGCCAGACACGCGTGGCAGCCGGGCTGCCACGGGACACAGAAGGCGGGGCGTCGAACCATGCGTGCACGCACACGGCTCATCACTTCCCTCGCGTTCGCGGTCGCGCTGACCGCGGCCTGCGGGGAGTCCGGCTCCTCGGGCACCAGCGGGGGAGGGGGAGGGGGCGGCGGCACCGCCGCGTCGGGCGACGCCTGCGCCCCGATCCCCGGTGACCAGCTGGTGGTCCTCGAGGACGACCAGAACCTGCAGAACGCCGACAACATCATCCCCGCGGTCAACGCCGAGACCGCCCAGGCCAACCCGGCGCTGCTGCCGAACCTGAACCAGGTGTCGGCCGAGCTGACCACCGACGAGCTGATCGAGATGAACGCGGCCGTCGAGGTGCAGCGGGAGAGCGCCGAGGACGTCGCCGCCGCCTGGGTCGTGGAGAACATCGACGACGGCAGCCTCGAGCAGGGCAGCGGCGCGATCACGGTCGGCGGGGCCAACTTCCCCGAGTCGTCGATCCTGGCCAACATCTACGCGGACGTGCTGCAGAAGGCCGGGTTCGACGCGACCGTCCAGGAGGTCGGCAACCGCGAGCTGTACCTGCAGGCGCTGCAGGCGGGGGACATCGACGTCTTCCCGGAGTACCTCGCCACGGTGACCGAGACCCTGGAGGGCGACGTGGCCACGGTGGTCGCGTCCGGTGACGTCGAGGAGACGGTGGCCGCCCTGGAGCCGCTCGCCGCCGAGGCCGGGCTGGTCTTCGGCGAGCCGTCGGAGGCCGCCGACCAGAACGCCTTCGCGGTCACCCAGGCGTTCGCCGACGAGCTGGGGGTCAGCACCCTCTCCGAGCTGGCCGAGGCCTGCGACGACGGCTCGCTGATCCTCGGGGGGCCGGCCGAGTGCCCGGAGCGGCCGTACTGCCAGCCGGGCCTGGAGGAGACCTACGGCCTGGAGTTCGCCGAGTTCCGCACGCTGGACACCGGCGGCCCGCTGACCCGCGCCGCCATCGAGCGCGGCGAGATCTCGTTGGGCCTCGTCTTCAGCTCGGCCGGCTTCCTCGCCGAGGGCTGACCAGGCATAGGAGGCCATGCATACGGATTGCCCTCGAGAACCGTAGGCACAGCCTCCTATGCCCTAGTACCAGCCGCCGGGGGGCAGCAGCTCCCCGGCGGCGACGGCCGGGCCGATCCGGTTGCCCTCCGGCGCCAGCGGGCACGACCAGCGCGGGTCGTAGGCGCACGACGGGTGGTAGGCGAAGTTCAGGTCGACCACCAGCCGGTCGCCGGCGCCGCCGAGGTCGGCGCCCTTGACCGTGTCGAGCAGGTACCGCCCGCCCCCGTAGGTGGTGCCGCCGGCGCTGCCGTCCCGCAGCGGGAGGAACACCCCGCCGCCGTAGAGCGCCACCCACCACACGTCCAGCCGCCCGAGACCCGGCAGCGTCACCGCGCCGATGCGGTCGAGCGGCACGACGCCGTCGGCCGCCGTGGGCACCTCCAGGCGGAGCGGCGCAGCCGGCTCCACCACCGGCTCGAACCGCAGCGCCGGGTCGTACGGGGCCACCGGCAGGCCGGTGAACGACGCCCGCGCCGCCGCGTCGAGCGGTGACTGCGGATGGCCGGCGAACAGCTCGTCACGGCCGTCCCGCCACAGGCGCCGGCCCCGCTCCGGATCGGGGGTGTCGCGGACCGCGGCGTGCAGCGCGGCCATCCGGCGGCGCCAGTCAAGCAACGACAGGCTCATCCCCGCACTGTGGCAGGCGACCACGGTCGGCACGGGCACGAATGCTCCCCGTGAGCGCCACTCGTCGCTACGCTGGGGCCATGCCACGCCGCGAGGACGACGTCGTCGCCCGTGGCCGTCCGTCGGGTGGCTCGCGGACGCTGCTCCAGGCGGGCGGTTTCGTGCTCGCCGTGGGGGCCACGCTGGCGGTGTTCCTGACCGAGAACGCGCAGCTGCTGCGGATCGCCGTCGTCGCCGTGGCCTGGGCGTTCGTGCTCGCCACCGTCGCCCTGGGCCGGCGCGACGCCGACCGGGTGCGGGCGGCCGCCCGCGAGGCCGAGCTGCGCCGCGCGTACGAGCTGGAGCTGGAGCGGGAGGTGGCCGCGCGCCGCGAGTACGAGCTGGAGCTCGAGAACGAGCTGCGCCGCGAGACCGAGGGCTCGATGCGCGAGGAGCTCGACGCGCTGCGCGGGGACATCGCGTCGCTCACCGACCTCCGGGACGAGGTCGCGCGGGTGTCGGCCCTGCGCGGGGACATTGCCGCGCTGGGCGGGTTGCGCGACGAGGTGGCCCGGGTGGCGGCCCTGCGCGACGACGTCCTGGCGCTGACCGGCATGCGGGAGGAGCTGGGCCAGCTCGCGGCGCTGCGCGAGGACATGGGCCGGCTGCGGGCCGAGCTCGCCGAGCAGCTGTCCAGCGAGATGCTCGTCGAGCGGATCGTCATGCGGACCCAGGCCAGCCGGGTCCCCGGGGAGGCCGGTCGGCTCGACGGCCCGCCGCGCACCCTCGACGCCGGGGGCTCCTGGAGCGAGGAGTCGCCACCCCGTGAGCTGACCGGTGGCTGGCCGGCGATCCGGCTGGACGAGCCGCGCCCCACCCAGCAGTTCGAGCAGGTGCGCACCAGCACCTGGTCTGCGGCGACCCCGCCGGCTGCCGCCGCCGTCCCGGTTCCCCCTCCGCCGGCCCGTCCCGCGGCCGCGCGCCCGGTTCCACGCGCGCGCCCGGCACCGGCCGCGCCGCGCCCGCCGGTTCCCCCGGCGTTCGACCGGCACGACCGCGCCGCGGCGCACGAGGACGACCCCTACCTGGGGTCCGCGCGCTCCTGGCGCACCGCGGCCGAGCCCCCGTCCCCGGCCCCCGTCCCGGTCGACGACGGACCGCGCCGCCGGCGCACCGACGACGACGCACCGGTGCGGCCCGTGCCGGGGGAGTTCGCCGCGACCACGCAGCACCCGGCCGCCCCGCCGGCGTGGGCGGCCCCGCAGCCGGCCGAGGCGGGCAGCGGGCCCGACGCCACCGACCGGCTGGCGCGGATCCTCGCCGAGAACGGGGTCAGCCCGTCCTCGGGCGGCCGCCGCCGGCGCCGCTACCGGGAGGACGGCGAGTCAGACGACGTCCTGGCCCGGGTGCTCGGCCGCAGCTGACCCGGGTCAGCGGGGGCCGCGAGAGAGCCCGCCGCCGTCGATCACGAGGGTCTGGCCGGTGACCCAGCCGGCGCCGTCGCCCAGGAGGTAGGCCGCGGCCTCGCCGACGTCCTCGGGCGTGCCCAGGCGGGCCATCGGGTAGACCTGCGCGGCCTCGGCCTCGCGGCCCTCGTACAGGGCTCCGGCGAACCGGGTCTTCACCACCGCCGGCGCCACCGCGTTCACCCGCACCTTCGGGGCGAGTTCCACTGCCAGCTGGGTGGTCAGGTTGATCAGCGCCGCCTTGCTCACGCCGTAGGCGCCGATCTCCTGCGAGGAGCGCAGCCCGGCCACCGAGGCGACGAACAGCACCGATCCGCCGTGCTCGGACATCCAGGCCCGCCAGGCCTCCTGCACCAGGCCCAGGGCGCCGACCACGTTGGTGTCCAGGATCTTCCGGCAGGCGTCGAGCTCGAGGTCCATGAGCGGGCCGTAGGCCGGGTTGATGCCGACGTTGCCGACCAGCACGTCCAGGCTGCCGAACGTCTCGACCGCCGTGCGCGCCGCCGTCGCCCGGTGCTCGGGGTCGCCGGCGTTGCCCGCGACGGCGACGGCCACCTCGGCCCCGCCGAGCTCCTCGACCGCCTCGGCCAGCGCGTCGGGCTTGCGCGCGGTGAGCACCACCCGCGCCCCGCGCTCGACCAGGCTCCGGGCGATGCCCAGGCCGATGCCCCGGCTGCCGCCGGTGACCAGTGCGGTGCGTCCTTCGAACGTGTGCACGCTGCCTCCCTCGCCGATGTGCCGGCCGTCACGGTAGGGCGGACCGCTTCACCGCCGTCCGCCGGGGGCCACGGGCACGCGTGAGCCATGACACAGCAACCAGGCGTTGCGGGCGGGCGCACACTGGTTCCAGACTCGCCACCGGCACGTCGCCCGCGTGACACGCAGACGGTTGCAGCGGGCGCCGTCCGGCGCACGAGCAGCACGACCCCGTACGACCGCGATCTCCGACCGCGGAGATCGCGCCCGACGTCCGGTACCCGCCAGGGACTGGAACGAGAGGTGCACCGATGCCTGCTGCCCGCAGGACCGTCCGCGCGCTGCTGGGCCCCGCCCACGCGCATGCCCGCCCGGCCGACGCCCCCGCCCGCCTCCGGGTCGGGATCATCGGCGCCGGCCGTGTCGGCGCCGTCCTGGGCTCCGCCCTCGCCGCCGCCGGCCACGACGTCGCCGCCGCCTCCGGCCTCTCCGCGGCCTCCGCCGGGCGCGCCGCCCGGCTGCTCCCCGGGGTGCCGCTGCTGGCCGCCGACGAGGTCGTCGCCGCCGCCGACCTGGTGGTCCTCGCCGTTCCCGACGACACCCTCCCCGGCCTCGTCGCCGGGCTCGCCGAGACCGGCGCCTGGCGCGCCGGTCAGCTGGCCTTCCACACCTCCGGCGCCCACGGGCTGGCTGTCCTCGCCCCGGCCGAGCAGGCCGGGGTGCTCACCCTGGCGCTGCACCCGGCGATGACCTTCACCGGGGCGGTCGAGGACGCCGACCGGCTCGACGGCGCGCCGTTCGGCGTGACCAGCCGCCCGGAGCACCGCCCCGTGGCCGAGACGCTGGTCCTCGAGATGGGCGGCGAGCCGTTCTTCGTCGCGGAGGCCGACCGCGGGCTGTACCACGCGGCGCTGGTCACCGGCGCCAACCACCTGGTCACGCTGGTCGCCGAGGCCGCCGACCTGCTGCGCACCGCGGGGGTGGCCGAGCCCGCCCGGGTGCTCGCCCCGCTCCTGACCGCCGCGCTGGACAACGGGCTGCGCCGGGGCGACCGCGGGCTCACCGGCCCGGTCAGCCGGGGGGACGCAGGCACGGTCGGCCACCACCTGCAGACCCTCACCGAGCGCGCGCCCGACGCGGTCGCCGCCTACGTGGCCATGGCCCGGCGCACCGCCGAGCGCACGCTGGCCGACGGCCGGCTGAAGCCGCACGAGGCGGCCCCGGTGCTCGAGGCCCTGGCTGCAGCCCGGCACGGGACCCCCCTCCGGTGAGCCGGGTCGGAATTCTGCCCGCGGTCGCCGAGTCCGTCGCCGAGCTGCGCGGGCTGGTCGCCGCGCTGCCCGGTCCGGTCGCCCTGGTGCCCACCATGGGGGCGCTGCACGAGGGTCACCGCACCCTGGTCCGGGCCGCCCGAGCCCGCGCCGGCAGCGTGGTCGTCTCCGTGTTCGTCAACCCGACGCAGTTCGGCCCCGGCGAGGACTTCGACCGCTACCCCCGCACCTGGGACGCCGACCTCGCCGCGCTGGCCGAGGAGGGCGCCGACGTCGTCTTCCACCCGCCGGTGGAGGAGGTCTACCCGCCCGCCGCGCTGGGTGTGACCGTCGACCCCGGCCCGCTCGGCTCGGTGCTCGAGGGTGCGGTCCGCCCGGGTCACTTCGCCGGCGTGCTCACCGTCGTCGCCAAGCTGGTCGGGCTGGTCCAACCCGACCTCGCGTTCTTCGGCGAGAAGGACTACCAGCAGCTCACCCTGATCCGGGCGATGGCCCGGGAGCTGGCGCTGGGCGTCGAGGTCGTCGGCGTGCCCACCGTCCGGGAGGACGACGGCATGGCGCTGTCCAGCCGCAACCGCTACCTCGACCCGGAACAGCGCCGGACCGCATCGGCGTTGAACCGGGCACTGCGGGCGGGGGCCGCCGCCGGCCCGCGGGGTGCTGCCGCGGTGCTCGCCGCCGCCCGGTCCGTCCTGGCCGAGGCGCCGGAGCTGGTTCAGGACTACCTCGAACTCACCGATACCGACCTGGGACCGGCGCCCGCCACCGGGCCCGCCCGCCTGCTCGTCGCCGCGCGCGCCGGCACGACCCGACTCCTCGACAACACCGCCGTCCAGCTGGGAGAGCCCCGATGATGCGCACGATGCTCAAGTCCAAGATCCACCGCGCCACCGTCACCCAGGCCGACCTGCACTACGTGGGCTCGGTGACCGTCGACGAGGACCTGCTGGACGCCGCGGACCTGCTGCCCGGCGAGCAGGTCGCGATCGTCGACATCACCAACGGTGCCCGGCTGGAGACCTACGTCATCCCCGGTGAGCGGGGGACCGGCGTGATCGGCATCAACGGTGCCGCCGCCCACCTCGTCCACCCCGGGGACATGGTCATCCTGATCAGCTACGGCGTCATGGACGAGACCGAGGCGAAGAGCTACATCCCCAAGGTGGTCCACGTCGACAGCGCCAACCGGATCGTCGAGCTCGGCGGCGACCCGTCGGCCCCCGTGCCCGGTGCTCCCGACCAGCAGCGCAGCGACCTGGGCGTGCCGGTCCGGTGATCGATCGGGTGCTCCCGTGCTGCTGACCGTCGACGTCGGCAACAGCCAGACCGTCCTCGCCACCTTCGACGGGGACCGGCGGGTCGGCTCGTGGCGGGTGACCACCGCGCCCCGGGCCACCGCCGACGAGCTGCGCATGCTGTGGCGCGGCCTGCTGCGCGACACCGAGGTCACCGGCGTGGCCGCGTGCTCGACGGTGCCCGCCCTGCTGCCGGCGCTGCGCCAGCTGCTCGACTCCCTCGAGGTCCCGGTCGTGCTCATCGGTCCGGGCGTGCGCACCGGCGTCCCGCTGCACGTGGACAACCCGCGGGAGGTCGGCGCCGACCGCGTCGTCACCGCGCTGGCCGCCGCCGAGCTGTTCGGCCGGTCGCCGGACGGTGGCCGCCGTCCGGTCGTCGTCGTCGACTTCGGCACCTCGACGAACGTCGACGCCGTCGGTCCCGACGGGCAGTTCCTCGGCGGGGCGCTGGCCCCCGGCGTGGAGGTCAGCCGCGACGCGCTCGCCACCCGCGCCGCCCAGCTGCGCTCGGTCGAGCTCAGCTGCCCGCCGCAGGCGATCGGCAAGAACACCGTCGCGGCCTTGCAGTCCGGGCTGGTGCTGGGCTTCGCCGGCCTGGTCGACGGACTGGTCGCCCGCATCGCCGCGGAGATCGTCGGCCAGTTCGGCGCCCCACCGGTCGTCGTCGCCACCGGGGGTCTGGCCCCGCTCCTGGTGGACAGCTGCCGGACCATCCAGGAGCGCGAGCCCGACCTCACCGTGCACGGGCTGCGGCTGGCCTTCGAGCGGCAGCAGGCCGCCGAGCGGCGGGCGGGCGCCCCGTAGGCTCGGCCCCCGTGACAGACGTTGGACCGAACGGCCCCGGCAGCGACGACAGCGGCGGCGAGGAGCTGCCCGAGCAGATGCGGGTCCGCCGCGCCAAGCTCGACCGGCTGCGCGAGTCCGGCGTCGACCCGTACCCGGTCACCGTGCCGCGGACCACCACGCTCGCCGCCGTCCGCGCGGCCCACCCCGACCTCGAGCCGGACACCATGACCGGCGAGCCGGTCGGCGTCACCGGGCGGGTCATCTTCGTCCGCAACACCGGCAAGCTGTGCTTCGCCACGCTGCGCGAGGGGGACGCCGAGCTGCAGGTGATGCTCTCGCGCGACCGCGTCGGCGAGGAGGCCCTGGCGGCGTGGAAGTCCGACGTCGACCTCGGGGACCACGTCTTCGTGGCCGGGGAGGTCGGGACGTCGCGGCGCGGGGAGCTCTCGGTCTTCGCCGACTCCTGGCAGCTGACCGCCAAGTCGCTGCGGCCGCTGCCGGTGGCGCACAAGCCGATGAGCGAGGAGCTGCGGGTCCGCCGCCGGTACGTCGACCTCATCGTCCGCGACGAGGCGCGGCGCACCGTCCGCCAGCGGGCGACGGTGATGTCGACGCTGCGGGCCGGGCTGTCCTCGCGCGGCTACCTCGAGGTCGAGACGCCGATGCTGCAGACGGTGCACGGGGGCGCGGCCGCCCGCCCCTTCCGCACCCACATGAACGCCTTCGACCTGGACCTGTACCTGCGGATCGCGCCCGAGCTGTTCCTCAAGCGGTGCATCGTCGGCGGGCTGGACCGGGTGTTCGAGATCAACCGGAACTTCCGCAACGAGGGCGCCGACAGCTCGCACTCGCCGGAGTTCGCGATGCTCGAGGCCTACCAGGCCTACGCCGACTACCAGGTGATGGCGGCGGTCACCCGGGAGCTGATCCAGGAGTGCTCGGCGGCGCTGTTCGGCGACCACGTGGCCCGGCACCACGACGGCACCGAGGTCGACCTCTCGGGGGAGTGGCCGCAGATCCCGCTCTACGCGGCGGTGTCCGAGGCCGTGGGGGAGGAGATCACCCCGGAGACGCCGGTCGAGACGCTCCGGGCGGTCGCCGAGCGGCACGACGTCGGCGTCGACCCGGCCTGGATCCACGGCAAGCTCGTCGAGGAGATCTTCGAGGCCCTCGTCCAGCACACGCTGCAGGCGCCCACGTTCGTCGTCGACTACCCAGTGGACACCTCGCCGCTGACCCGGGCGCACCGCTCGCGGCCGGGCGTGGCCGAGAAGTGGGACCTCTACATCGGCGGGATCGAGCGGGCCACCGCCTACTCGGAGCTGGTGGACCCGGTGGTGCAGCGGGAGCGGTTCACCGCCCAGGCAGCGCTCGCCGCGGCCGGCGACCCGGAGGCCATGGCGCTGGACGAGGACTTCCTGGAGGCGCTCGAGTACGGAATGCCCCCGACCGGCGGTATGGGCATGGGCATGGACCGGCTGATGATGACGCTGACCGGCCTGGGAATCCGCGAGACGATCCTCTTCCCGCTGGTCAGGCCAATCAGTTCCTGAACCGACCGATTCAGATCCTTCACCACAATGGGCGGACGCCGACGCCTAAATGGCTAATGGCGGGACGTCTGTGCTCTAATGGTCCTCGCACCCGTCGGGTGAGTATTTTCGACCGGCTCCCGGGCCACAGCGATTAGCGAGGAACGAATGGCGCGCAAGGTCCAGGTCATCCTGAGCGACGACCTCGACGAGAATCTCCCGGCCGACGAGACCGTCAGCTTCTCCCTCGACGGCACGTCGTACGAGATCGATCTCGCGGAGAAGAACGCCGCGGAGATGCGCGACGCTCTCGCCCGGTACGTCTCGGCGGCGCGGAAGGTGGGCCGCGGCACGCGGTCCTCCGGTGGTGGCCGTTCCCGGGCGACCGGTGGGGGCGGCCGCATGGACCGCGAGCAGGCCGGCGCGATCCGCGACTGGGCGCGCAAGAACGGTCACCCGGTCAGCGACCGGGGTCGCATCCCCGCCAGTGTCGTCGAGGCCTACGAGGCCGCCCACTGACGAAGGCTCCCCCCGGAGTCCTTCGACGGCCCGGTCCCCTCCGGGGGGCCGGGCCGTCGGCGTTCCCGGGGCGGCACGCCGTCGTCCGCTCACGGCGTAACGGGGCTGGAACACCACCTTCCCGGGCGTGGTTGGAACGGACAGCCACCCACCGACCCGCCGCACGACGACGGGACGGCGTGGTCCGCGACTACAGTGGAAAGACCGGTGCCCCCAGCGCCGACGGACGTCGGGTGCTCCTTCCCAGACCAGGGGAGGACAGTGCCGGACCAGCCGGTCGAAGGAGAAGCAGCAGATGTTCGAACGGTTCACCGACCGAGCCCGCCGCGTTGTTGTCCTGGCCCAGGAAGAGGCCCGGATGCTCAACCACAACTACATCGGCACCGAGCACATCCTCCTGGGCCTGATCCACGAGGGTGAGGGTGTCGCCGCCAAGGCACTGGAGTCCCTCGGCATCTCGCTCGAGGGCGTCCGCCAGCAGGTCGAGGAGATCATCGGACAGGGCCAGCAGGCGCCGTCCGGTCACATCCCCTTCACCCCGCGGGCGAAGAAGGTGCTGGAGCTGTCGCTGCGCGAGGCGCTGCAGCTCGGCCACAACTACATCGGCACCGAGCACATCCTGCTCGGCCTGATCCGCGAGGGCGAGGGCGTCGCCGCCCAGGTCCTGGTGAAGCTGGGCGCCGACCTCAACCGCGTCCGCCAGCAGGTCATCCAGCTGCTCTCCGGCTACCAGGGCAAGGAGCCGGCCGCCGCCGGCGGCCCGGCCGAGGGCACGCCGTCGACCTCGCTGGTGCTCGACCAGTTCGGCCGCAACCTGACCCAGGCCGCGCGCGACTCCAAGCTCGACCCGGTCATCGGGCGGGCCAAGGAGATCGAGCGGGTCATGCAGGTCCTGTCGCGGCGGACGAAGAATAACCCGGTCCTCATCGGCGAGCCCGGCGTCGGCAAGACCGCCGTCGTCGAGGGGCTGGCCCAGGCGATCGTCAAGGGCGAGGTGCCCGAGACGCTCAAGGACAAGCAGCTTTACACCCTCGACCTGGGTGCGCTCGTCGCCGGTTCCCGCTACCGCGGTGACTTCGAGGAGCGGCTGAAGAAGGTCCTCAAGGAGATCCGCACCCGCGGCGACATCATCCTGTTCATCGACGAGATCCACACCCTCGTCGGGGCGGGTGCCGCCGAGGGCGCGATCGACGCCGCCAGCATCCTCAAGCCGATGCTGGCCCGTGGTGAGCTGCAGACCATCGGTGCCACCACGCTCGACGAGTACCGCAAGCACCTGGAGAAGGACGCCGCGCTCGAGCGCCGGTTCCAGCCGATCCAGGTGGGCGAGCCGACGCTGGCCCACACGATCGAGATCCTCAAGGGGCTGCGCGACCGGTACGAGGCGCACCACCGGATCAGCATCACCGACGGCGCGCTCGTGGCCGCCGCGACGCTGGCCGACCGGTACATCTCCGACCGCTTCCTGCCGGACAAGGCGATCGACCTGATCGACGAGGCCGGCGCCCGGATGCGGATCAAGCGGATGACCGCGCCGCCGGACCTGCGCGAGTTCGACGACAGGATCGCGGCCGTCCGCCGCGAGAAGGAGTCGGCGATCGACGCGCAGGACTTCGAGAAGGCCGCGTCGCTGCGCGACACCGAGAAGCAGCTGCTGGGTGAGAAGGCCGAGCGCGAGAAGCAGTGGAAGGCCGGCGACATGGACGTCGTCGCCGAGGTCGACGACGAGCAGATCGCCGAGGTGCTGGCCAACTGGACCGGCATCCCCGTCTTCAAGCTCACCGAGGAGGAGACCACCCGTCTGCTCCGCATGGAGGACGAGCTCCACAAGCGGATCATCGGCCAGGAAGAGGCCATCAAGAGCGTCAGCCAGGCGATCCGGCGCACGCGGGCGGGCCTCAAGGACCCGCGCCGTCCCGGCGGCTCGTTCATCTTCGCCGGCCCCTCGGGTGTCGGTAAGACCGAGCTGGCAAAGGCTCTGGCGCAGTTCCTGTTCGGTGAGGACGACGCGCTCATCCAGATCGACATGGGTGAGTTCCACGACAAGTTCACCGTGTCGCGTCTGGTCGGTGCCCCTCCCGGTTACGTCGGCTACGACGAGGGCGGTCAGCTGACCGAGAAGGTGCGGCGCAAGCCGTTCTCGGTGGTCCTCTTCGACGAGATCGAGAAGGCGCACGCGGACGTGTTCAACACGCTGCTGCAGGTTCTCGAGGACGGCCGGCTCACCGATGGTCAGGGCCGGATCGTGGACTTCAAGAACACGATCCTGATCCTCACGACCAACCTCGGTACGCGGGACATCTCCAAGGCCGTCGGCCTCGGCTTCCAGGCCGGGAACGACGAGCAGAGCAACTACGACCGGATGAAGCTCAAGGTCAACGAGGAGCTCAAGCAGCACTTCCGGCCGGAGTTCCTCAACCGCATCGACGACATCGTCGTGTTCCACCAGCTCACCGAGAACGAGATCATCCAGATCGTGGATCTGATGGTCGCCCGGCTCGAGACCCAGCTGGCGAACAAGGACATGTCGCTGGAGATCACGCCCGCGGCGAAGAGGCTGCTGGCGGCCCGCGGGTTCGACCCCGTCCTGGGTGCCCGGCCGCTGCGCCGGACCATCCAGCGCGAGATCGAGGACACGCTGAGCGAGAAGATCCTCTACGGCGAGCTGTCCAGCGGGCAGATCATCGTGGTGGACGTCGACGACGCGGAGGGCCCGGCGCAGAAGTTCACCTTCCGCGGCGAGGCCAAGCCGATCGACCTGCCCGACACCCCGCCGGTGGCCCTCTCGGGCGCCGAGGGTGACGAGGACGGCTCGGCGGCCGCCGGCGAGTGATCGCCTAGCAGCAACGACAGGGGCCGCTCCCACCGCGAGGTGGGGGCGGCCCCTTCGTCATGCCCTGGCCAGGCCCTGGGGGAGGGTGAACAGCCCGTCGTCGGTCTGCTCGACCAGGCCGTCGGTGAGCAAGGAGTCCAGGCATCGCGCACGCTGGACGGCGTCGTCCCACACCGGGTCGAGCGCAGCGGCGTCCACGGGGCCGTCGGCGGCCCGGAGCACGTCGAGCAGCCGGCCCCGGACCTGCCGGTCGGTGCCGGCGAACTTCTGCACCCGCCGCGGCGGTCCCTCGTGCGGCGGAGAGCCGGCCTGCCGCCAGGCGCAGTGCGGCCGTACGGGGCAGACGCCGCAGCGCGGGGTGCGTGCGACGCAGATCAGCGCCCCCAGCTCCATCACGGCCACGGAGAACCGGACCGCGCGGGCGTCGTCCTCGGGCGCCAGGGCGGCGATGTCGGTGAGGTCGGAGGCCCGGGCGTTCCCGGCTTCGGCGTGGCCGTGGACGAGCCGGGCGACGACACGGCGGACGTTGGTGTCGACGACCGGCTGGCGCATGCCGTAGCCGAAGCAGGCGACCGCCCGGGCGGTGTACGTCCCGACGCCGGGCAGCGCTTCGAGGGCGGCGACGTCGGCCGGTACCACGCCACCATGCCGTTCGGCGACCACGATCGCGGCCTCGCGCAGCCGGAGCGCGCGGCGGGGGTAGCCGAGCTTGCCCCAGGCGCGGATGACCTCGCCGGGCGGTGTCGCGGCCAGGTCGGCCGGGGTGGGCCAGCGGGACATCCACGCGCGCCACACGGGCTCCACGCGGGCCACCGGGGTCTGCTGCAGCATCACCTCGCTGACCAGCACGGCCCAGGCGTCGACGCCGGGGGAGCGCCAGGGGAGGTCACGGGCCGCGGTGGCGTACCAGTCGACGATCGCCTCACCGGGCGGCGCGGTGGGGGACGGGCCGGTCACGGGCACCCAGTGTGCCGTGCGCGGCCGCGCGGCGTGCCGAGGGGACCGGTCCCGCCCGGGCGCACTACCGTTCCCGGCGTGTTGCACCCGGTCGGTCCGCTGTCCGCAGCCGTCTACTGGCGGCGCCGGCTGACCGTGCTGGTCGTCCTCCTGCTGGTCCTGGCCGGGCTGGCCTGGGGCGCGGTGCGCCTCGTGTCGGCACAGGGGGACCAGGCGGTGGCGACGTCCGGGACCGGCACCGCCGAGCCCACGGAGCTACCGGCCCTGGAACGCGTCGTGCCGTCGGTGGCCGGCCTGCGGATGCCGGCGACCACCCCGGTGACCGCGCCGGCCCCGCCACAGGCGCCGGAGGGGCCCACTCCGGGAGGGCCGTGCACCGACGACATGATCGGGCTCGAGGTCCGCACCCCCGGTCAGGTGGCCGTGGGCAGCAAGCCGAGCTTCGAGCTGGTGGTGGTCAACACCTCGGCGGTGCCCTGTGTGCGGGCGCTGGACAAGCAGCTCCAGGAGCTGGTGATGGTCGACGCCTCCCGGGCCCGGGTGTGGGGCAGCAACGACTGCTTCCCGGAGACCAGCAGCGACGAGCGGACGCTCGCGCCCGGCGAGGCAGTGGTGCTGCCGCTGGTGTGGGGCGGACTGACCAGCGAACCCACCTGCACGGCCGAGCGGGTGCCGCCGCCACCGGGCAGCTACGTGATCCGGGGGAGGCTGGACACGAAGGTCTCCGGCGACGCCCCGCTCACGCTCGGCTGAGGGGCGGACGCTCAGCTGTAGCGGTCGAGGATCGAGGTCTCGGCGAGCCGGGACAGCCCTTCCCGGATCCCGCGGGCCCTGGCCTCGCCGACGCCCTCCACGGCCAGCAGGTCCTCGATGGTGGCCGCCAGCAGCTTCTGCAGTCCCCCGAAGTGGTCGACGAGGCGGTCGATGATGCCGGCCGGCAGCCGGGGCACCCGGGCGAGCAGGCGGTACCCCCGGGGGCTCACGGGGGAGTCCAGTGCATCGGGCGACGTCGGCAGCCCGTAGCAGCGGGCGACGGCCGACAGGTCGAGCAGCTCGGTCGCGGTCAGCGCCCGCAGGTCGGTGAGCACCTGGTCGATCGTGCGCACGCGCCGGCCGGTGGGCGGGAGGTAGTCCCGCACGAGGAGCCCGCGGTCCTCCTCCACGCCGGCCAGCATCTCGTCCAGCTGGAGGGCCAGCAGCCGCCCGTCGGTGCCCAGCTCGACGACGAAGCCCTCGATCTCGTCGGCGATGCGCCGCACCATCTCCAGCCGCTGGCTGACGCTCATGGCGTCGCGCACGGTGACGAGGTCCTCGATCTCCAGCGCGGAGAGGGTGCTGGCGACCTCGTCGAGGCGGAGCTTGTAGCGCTCGAGCGCGGCGAGCGCCTGGTTCGCGCGGGCCAGGATCGTGGTCGGGTGCTCGAGGGTGTACCGGCGGCCGGCGACGTACACGCTGATGATGTGCATCGACTGGCTCACCGAGATCACCGGGAAGCCGGTCTGCAGGGCCACCCGCTCGGCGGTGCGGTGCCGGGTGCCGGACTCCTCGGTGGGGACCGTCGGATCGGGCATGAGGTGGACGCCGGCGCGGACGATGCGGGTGCCGTCGTAGGACACGATCACGGCGCCGTCCATCTTGGCCAGCTCGCGCAGCCGGGTGGCCGAGAGCGCGACGTCCAGCGCGAACCCGCCGGTGCACAACGACTCCACGACCCGGTCGTACCCGAGGACGATCAGGGCGCCGGTACGGCCGGCGAGGATGCGCTCGAGGCCGTCGCGCAGCGCCGTCCCGGGGGCGATGCGGCCGAGGAGTTCGCGCAGGGCGATCTCGGGGTCCACAGCGGCGGGCACGAGCGCTCCTGACGGTCGAGTGGTGCGGGGGCCGAGTCTACGTGGCGCGTCGGTGACCGGGGCGCCCTCGGGGGGTGGGGCCGCCCCGAGGCCGACCCTATTCCGAGACCCTACGGGCTCAGAAGAGTCGATGGAAGGCCGCACCCAGGTCGGGCACCTCGATCAGCCGCATCCCGGGGGGCGGTGACCCGGCGTCCGGCGGTACGAGCGCGACCCGGTAACCCTGGCGCGCGGCCTCGGCCAACCGGCGGCCGGTGCCACCCACCCGGCGGATCTCACCGGAGAGCCCCACCTCGCCGAGGGCCACCATCCCGGCCGGCAGCGGGGTGTCCTTGGCCGCGGACGCGATGGCCAGGGCGAGTGCGAGGTCGGCCGCCGGCTCGGCGATCCGGACCCCGCCGACGGAGGCGGCGAACACGTCGGCGTCCGCGAGCTTGACCCGGCCACGCCGCTCCACCACCGCGTTCACCATGGCGACGCGCTGGGAGTCCAGCCCGCTCACCGCCCGCCTGGGCGAGCCGCCACCCCCGGTGCTCGCCACCAGCGCCTGCACCTCGGCCAGCAACGGCCGGCTGCCCTCCAGCGTGACGGTCACGCAGCTCCCGGGCACCGGGTCGGCCCGGCGCGACACGAACAGCGCCGAGGGGTCGGGGACACCGACGACCCCGCTGTCGCCGATCTCGAAGCAGCCGATCTCGTCGGCGGGACCGAACCGGTTCTTGGTGGCCCGGACCATCCGCAGCGTGGAGTGCCGCTCGCCGTCGAAGGAGATGACGACGTCGACGAGGTGCTCGAGGGTCCGCGGGCCGGCGATGGCGCCGTCCTTGGTGACGTGGCCGACGAGGACCGTCGTCATCCCCCGGGTCTTCGCCACACCCGTCAGCGCCGAAGCCACCGCGCGAACCTGGGTGGAGCCGCCGTCGGTGCCCTCCACGGCGGGGGACCGGACCGTCTGCACGCTGTCGAGCACCAGCAGCGAGGGGTTGACCGCCTCGACGTGGGCCAGGACCGCCGACAGCTCGGTCTCGGCGGCCAGGTACAGCCGGTCGTGCAGGGCGCCGATCCGCTCGGCCCGCAGCCGCACCTGGCCGGCGGACTCCTCGCCCGAGACGACCAGGGCCGGGCCGTTGGCCGCCGCGACCCGCTGCGCCACCTCGAGCAGGAGCGTGGACTTGCCGACACCCGGCTCGCCCGCGACGAGCAGGACGGCGCCGGGGACGAGGCCGCCGCCCAGGACCCGGTCGAACTCGGCGATCCCGGTGGGGACGGCGCGGGCGCCCGCGAGCTCGACCTGCGCGATCGGGCGGGCGGGGGCGCTGACCTGGCCGGCGGCCACCGCCCGGAGGCCGGTGGCCGGTGCGCCGGTCTCCTGCAGGGTGCCCCAGGCCTGGCACTCGGGGCAGCGGCCGACCCACTTGGGGGAGGAGTAGCCGCAGTCGGTGCAGCGGTGGGCGGGGCGGGCGGACTTCACTCCGGGGCTGGGCACGGGCCGACGCTAACCGCCGGCGCCGACAGTTCCGGGGAGCGGACGCCGGCCGGGAACGCCTCGATCGGCGGTGGCGCCGGCTGCCGGGCCCTAGTGGGCGGCCTCCTCGCCCTCGGCCTCCTCCTCGTGGTGGAAGTCGAACGGCTCCCCCCGCTGGAGGGCCTCGTCGGGCGTGCCCACGGTGGCGAGCACCGTGACCTCGCCGGCCTCCTGGAAGGTGAGGGTGAGCTCGATCCCCTCGCCGGTGCTGAGCGACCGGTCCAGGTCGGTCAGCATGATCGTCGGCCCGTCCTCGGCGCCCACGAACACCCGATCGCGGCCCGGGATCTCCAGCCCGCCGGAGCCGGCGGCCGAGCCGGAGGTGCCCTCGATCTCCGCGTCGCCGAAGCCGTCGCCCGAGATGTCGATCAGCGTGTCGTCCTCGGTCCCCGCGTTCGCGACGGCCATGAGGAGCTCGGCGTCGTCGCCGGCGTCGTACGTGCCACCCCGGGGATACGCGAGCGTGACCGCGCGGAGCGTGAGCTCGCCGACCTCGGCGGTCGCGCCCACCCTGTCGCGCACCTGGGTGGCGGTCTGCGTGACCTGCCCGGCGCTGCACGCGCTCAGGGCGATCGGGGACACGAGCAGGACGCCCATCGTGGCGGCGCGCAGAGCGCGGTTCACAGTCGTCGACCTCCAGGAGGACCGTGCCGGCCGCCGGGGATCGGTGGCGCGGGGACGTCCCGAGCGTACCGATCGCCCGCGCCGACCGTCCGGAGGGAAGGGCGCCGGCCGCGCGTCGGCGCCCAGCGCGTCGTCAGGCGACCGTCGCACCGCCGCCGAGCAGGAGGGCGACGTCGAGCACCGTCAGCAGCATCACCGCCGGGAACGCCAGCCGCCGGAAGCGGGCGGCGGTGCCGGAGAGGGCCGCGACGGCGGCGGCGGGGACCGCCAGCGCGAGGGCGGCCCACCCGGTCGCCGTCGGGTCGCCCGGCGGTGCGAGCACCAGCACCAGGGACGCCGCGGCCAGCAGCAGTGCGCTCGTGGCGGCGGAGAGCCGCGGCCCCAGGCGGTGGGGCAGGCCGCGCACCCCCGTGGCCAGGTCGTCCTCGAGGTCGGGGGCGACGTTCGCGAGGTGGGCGGCGCCGCCGAGCATCGCCCCGGCGGCCACCAGCCACCACGGGACGGCGGGGTCGCCCGGGGCGGCGGTAACCACACCGGCGGGCAGGGCGCCGAAGCCGACGACGTAGCCGGCTCCGGACCAGACCGTCCGCTTGAGACCGGCGTTGTAGGCCCAGCCGCTCGCGACCAGGAGGAGGAGCAGCAGTCCGGGGACGATCCCGAGGAGCAGCGACAGGACGACGGCCGTGGCCGCCGCGAGGAGGGCCGCGCGGCGCAGCCCGGCCGGCGTGACGGCGCCCTGGACGACGGGCTTGTCCGACCGCGCGACGGCCCGGTCGCGCTCCGCGTCCAGCCAGTCGTTGCTCCAGCCGATGGACGCCTGACCTGCGAGAACGGCGGCGCAGAGCAGCGCCGTGCGACCGGCCGGGACGTCGGCGACGAGCGCCAGGAGGGTGGCCACGGTCGTGACCGCGACCGTCGGCCCGGGATGGGTGGAGAGGGCCAGCGCGCGGGCCCCGGCGACGTACCTGGGCGCCCCCGAAGGCACATCAATCACGCCGTGTCAACCCCCTACGCCCCGCGGATCAGGCCTCTGACCTGCATATTTACTGCCCGGGACCGATCCGTTGGTCAGTGTGCCGTGCTAACCTTGGGCCAGCGAAAGGGGTCACATCCACATGGGCTTCACTGTCGGCGAGACCGTTGTCTACCCGCACCATGGCGCGGCGCTCATCGAGGCGATCGAGCAGCGCACCATCAAGGGCGTCGAGAAGTCGTACCTCGTGCTGAAGGTCGCCCAGGGCGACCTGACCGTGCGTGTGCCGGCCGACAACGCGGAGATCGTGGGCGTCCGTGACGTCGTCGGTCAGGAGGGCCTCAACCGGGTCTTCGAGGTCCTGCGGGCGCCCCACACCGAGGAGCCGACCAACTGGTCGCATCGGTACAAGGCCAACCTGGAGAAGCTCGCCTCGGGCGATGTCAACAAGGTCGCCGAGGTCGTCCGCGACCTGTGGCGTCGCGACAAGGACCGCGGGCTCTCCGCGGGCGAGAAGCGGATGCTCTCCAAGGCTCGCCAGATCCTGGTGAGCGAGCTCGCGCTCGCCGAGGGCACCAACGAGGACAAGGCCGAGATCCTGCTCGACGAGGTTCTCGCCAGCTGAGCGCTCCGCGCCCACCCAGAACGAACCGAACCGCTCCCGTGCACGCTGCCGCCATCGTCGCAGCGGCCGGGAGCGGTTCGCGTCTGGGCGCCGACCGGCCGAAGGCGCTGGTCCCGCTGGCCGGCCGGCCGCTGGTCTGCTGGGCCGTCGACGGGCTGCTCGCCGGGGGAGTGACCGACGTGGTCGTCACCGTGCCGCCGGCGGAACGGGACGCCTTCGCCGCCGCGCTCCCGGCCGGCGTCCGGCTGGTCGACGGCGGAGCGACCCGCACGGCCTCCGTCCGCGCGGGGCTGGCGGCTGCGGGCCCCGACGCCGACGCGGTGCTCGTGCACGACGCCGCCCGGCCGCTCACCCCGCCCGACGTCGTCGCCCGCGTGCTCGCCGCCCTCGCCACAGGAGCCCGCGCGGTCGTGCCGGTCCTGCCCGTCGTGGACACCACGGTGGTCGTCGACGACGACGGCGTGGTCGCCGACGCGGTGCCCCGGGCGCGGCTGCGCCGGGTGCAGACCCCGCAGGGCTTCGACCGCGCGACCCTGGTGGCCGCGTACGCCGCCCTCGACGACGCCGCGGAGCTCACCGACGACGCCGCCGTCGTCCGGGCCGCGGGCATCCCGGTCTCCACCGTGCCGGGCGACGAGCGGGCCGCCAAGGTCACCGTCCCGCACGACCTGACCCTCGCGGAGTTGCAGGTGGCCCGGTGACCGAACTGCCGCGCGTCGGCATCGGGACCGACGTCCACCCCATCGAGCCGGGCCGGCCGTGCCGGCTGGCCGGGCTGGAGTGGCCGGGGGCCGACGGCTGCGCCGGGCACTCCGACGGCGACGTCGTGGCGCACGCGGTCACCGACGCGGTCCTCTCCGCCGCCGGGCTCGGTGACATCGGTGGCCTGCTGGGCACCGACGACCCGCGCTGGGCCGGAGCCCGCGGCGCCGACGTCCTGGCGCACGTCCGCGAGGTGCTGGCCGCGGCCGGCTGGCGGGTGGGCAACGTCTCGGTCCAGCTGGTCGCCACCACCCCCAAGCTCGGGCCCCGGCGCGGCGAGGCCGAAGCGGTGCTCTCCGCGGCGCTGGGCGCCCCGGTCAGCGTGACCGCGACGACGACCGACGGCCTCGGGCTGACCGGCCGCGGCGAGGGCCGGGCCGCCGTGGCCACCGCCCTGGTCGTCCGGACGGGGGAGACGACGGTGCAGGCGGCGCGGTCCTGACCGGCGCCTCCGTAGACTCGGCGCAGTGAGCCTCCGCCTCTTCGACACCGCAGCCCGTGCGGTCCGGGACTTCGTCCCCCTGCGTCCGGGAGAGGCGTCGCTCTACGTCTGCGGGCTCACCGTCCAGGGTCCGCCCCACGTGGGCCACGTGCGCGCCGCCCTCGTCTTCGACGTGCTGCGCCGCTGGCTGACCGCGCAGGGGCTCGACGTCACCTACGTCCGCAACGTCACCGACATCGACGACAAGATCCTGGCCAAGGCCGACGCGAACGGTGTCCCGTGGTGGGCCTGGGCCTACGAGAACGAGCGCGCCTGCACCCGCGCCTACGACGTCCTCGGTGTCCTGCCGCCCACCTACGAGCCGCGGGCGACCGGGCACATCACCGACATGGTGGAGCTGATGGCCCGCCTGATCGAGCGCGGGCACGCCTACGCGGTCGACGGCGACGTCTACTTCGACGTGCGGTCCTTCCCCGAGTACGGCGCGCTGACCGGGCAGAAGCTCGGCGACCTCCAGCCCGCGGCCGACACCGAGACCGACGAGCGCAAGCGGGACCCGCGCGACTTCGCGCTGTGGAAGGCGGCCAAGCCCGGTGAGCCGGAGACCGCGTCCTGGCCGACGCCCTGGGGTCGCGGCCGGCCCGGCTGGCACCTGGAGTGCTCGGCGATGGCCGAGCGCTACCTCGGTGCGGAGTTCGACATCCACGGCGGTGGTCTGGACCTGCGCTTCCCGCACCACGAGAACGAGCAGGCGCAGTCCCGCGCCGCCGGCGACGGTTTCGCGCAGTACTGGCTGCACAACGGCTGGGTGACCCTCGGCGGCGAGAAGATGAGCAAGTCGCTGGGCAACACAGCGTTGGTCGACGAGGTGGTCCGCCGGGTCCGCCCCGTGGAGCTCCGCTACTACCTGGTGGCGCCGCACTACCGCTCGACGATCGAGTTCACCGACGCCGCGCTGGAGGAGGCCGGGCAGGCCTACCGCCGCATCGAGTCCTTCGTGAAGCGCGCGGCGGAGCGGGTGGGCGCCGACGCCGGGTCGCGGGTCCTGTGCGCCGACTTCAGCGCAGCGCTGGACGACGACCTCGGGACGCCGGCCGCCGTCGCCGCGATCCACGAGCTGGTGCGCGAGGGCAACACCGCGCTCGCCGACGGGAACGACGCCGCCGTCGCAGGCCCCCTCGGGTCGGTCCGTGCGATGCTGGCGGTGCTGGGCCTGGACCCGCTGGACCCGCAGTGGGCCACCGGCGGCAGCGACGAGCGGCTGGCCCAGGTGACCGACGGCCTGGTGTCCCTGGCCCTCGAGCAGCGCCAGGCCGCCCGCGCACGCAAGGACTTCCCGGCGGCGGACGCGATCCGCGACCAGCTCGCCACCCTCGGCGTCTCCGTCGAGGACACCCCCCAGGGACCCCGATGGGAGCTGACCCGCTGATGGCCGGCAACAGCCAGCGCCGCGGCCGCACGACCGGTGCGGGCAAGAAGACCGCGACGGCCGGGACCGGCGGCAAGAACCGCCGGTCGCTGGCCGGCCGGGGCGCCACCCCGCCCGCCGAGGCGCGGCCCGGCCATCCGGCCCAGCGCCGGGCGGCGGCCGACGCGAAGGCGCGGGCCGACCGGGCCCGCGCCCGGCAGCGCGCCGAGGAGTCGCCCGAGCTGCTGCTCGGCCGCAACCCGGTCGTCGAGGCGCTGCGCGCCCAGATCCCCGCGACGGCGCTGTACGTCGTCACCGGCGACACCACGCGGGGCGGCACCGACGAGCGGATCGCCGAGGCCCTCGCGCTGGCGGCGGACCGCGGTCTGCCGCTGCTCGAGGTCGGCAAGGGCGAGTTCGACCGGATGTCCCAGGGCGCCCTGCACCAGGGCATCGGCCTGCAGGTGCCGCCGTACGACTACGCGCATCCGGACGACCTCCTCGACGTCGCACGGAACTCGGGCCGCACGCCGCTGGTCGTGGCGATGGACGGCGTCACCGACCCGCGCAACCTCGGTGCGGTCGTCCGCTCCGCCGCCGCCTTCGACGCGCACGGGGTCGTCGTCCCGCAGCGCCGGGCCGTGGGCATGACCGCCTCGGCGTGGCGCACCAGCGCGGGCGCGGCGGCCCGGCTGCGTGTCGCCCGTGCCGTCAACCTGCCGCGAGCGCTCGCGTCCTACCAGGACGCCGGGCTGCAGACCGTGGGCCTGGCCGGTGACGGCGACGTCGACCTGCACGAGTACGACGGCTTCGCCGACCCGGTGGCGCTGGTCGTGGGCGCCGAGGGCACCGGCCTGTCGCGGCTGGTGCGGGAGAAGTGCGACGTCGTCGTGCGCATCCCCATCGACCGCGCCACCGAGTCCCTCAACGTCAGCGTCGCCGCGGGCATCGCCCTCTACGCCGCCGCGGCCGCCCGCCGGTGACGGTGTGCGCTGATGCGCGGTTCTGAGCCGCCGAACTGCGCATCAGCGCACACGGACCGGGCGCGTCAGCCGAGCAGCTGGGCGACCGTGTAGATGACCAGGCCGGCGAGGCCGCCGACGACGGTGCCGTTGACCCGGATCCACTGCAGGTCGCGGCCCACCTGCAGCTCGATCCGGCGGCTGGTCTCCTCGGTGTCCCACCGGGCGACGGTGCTGCTGACCAGCTCGGCCAGATCGCCGGAGAACCGCTCGACCAGGTAGCCGGCGACGCCGTGTGCGTGCC
Source organism: Blastococcus sp. HT6-4 (assembly GCF_039679125.1). NCBI lineage: Bacteria > Bacillati > Actinomycetota > Actinomycetes > Geodermatophilales > Geodermatophilaceae > Blastococcus > Blastococcus montanus. The sequence continues at coordinate 551,384 of NZ_CP155551.1, forward strand.
GCTGCACCAGCTCGCGCACGGTCGGGTCGGTGCGGAGCATCGTGGCGCCGTCGAGGATCAGCGCCGTCAGACGGGTCCGCAGCTCCGAGTCGGGATCGGCGGCGGCCACGAGCACCGCGTTCTTGGCGTTGGTCCACAGCGAGCCGGACCACGTGCGGACGGCGGGGTGCTCGAGGACCTCCCGCTTCAGCTCCTCGACGCGGGCGGCGGTGGCGGGATCGGTCCGGAGCGCGTGGACGTAGGCGCGCAGGCGGGCGTCGTAGGACCTCCGCAGCTCGTGCCGCGGATCGGCGCCCACCTCGTCGAAGAAGCCCTGCAGGCCGGCGAAGACCCGGTCGAAGACGCGGTCGTCGACCCAGTCGGGCACCCAGGCGGGGGAGGCGTCGCCCAGCTGCGCCCGGAACACCAGCCGGTTCTCGTGCAGGAAGCGGGCCATCAGGCGCAGCGCGGCCGAGAGCACCTCCTGGTGCCGGTCGCCGTCGACGACCAGCTCCAGGACGCGGGCCAGGGCCGGCGCCGCCGGGGTCTCGTGCAGCTTGCGGTCCACCAGGGCGGCGACCGCCGGCTCGAGGTCCTCGTCCCGCAGGAGCTCGGTCAGCGCGGTGACGGCGGCGGCGGCGTCGCCGGCCAGCCGCTCGGCCCGTCCCGGTGCGCTGAGCAGCCCACCCAGGCGACCGGGGACGTCGATGGTGGTGAGCTTCTCCTCGACGACGGCGCGGGTCAGGAAGTTCTCCTGCACGAAGGTGCCCAGGCTCTCGCCGATCTGGTCCTTCTTGCGCGGGATGATCGCGGTGTGCGGGATCGGCAGCCGCAGCGGGTGCCGGAAGAGGGCGGTGACGGCGAACCAGTCGGCCAGCGCGCCGACCATCGAGGCCTCCGCCGTCGCCCGGACGTAGCCCACCCACGCGCCGGCGTCCTCGCCGATGAGCACGCAGGCGAGGAAGACCGCGGCGGCCAGGACGAACAGCCCGGTCGCCAGCCGCTTCATCCGGGCCAGGTCACGGGCTCTGGCCGGGTCGTCGAGCGACCCGGCCAGCGGCGCGGTCAGTCGGGGAGAGGCCACCCGGCCCAGCCTAGGGACGGGCCCGGGCGGCCTCTCCCGTGGGCGTCAGCCCGTCTCGCCGAGGGCGACCTCGACGGTGCGGACGTCCGAACCGCGCCGGACGGTCAGCTCGACGGTCTCGCCGGGGGCCTTGCTGCGGATCGCGGCGGTCAGCTCGGTCGAGGTGGTCACCGGCCGCTTGCCGACGGCGGTGACGACGTCACCGGCGCGCAGCCCGGCGTCCTCGGCCGCGCTGCCCGGCTCGACGGTGACGACCTCCGCGCCGGTGCCGACCTCGCGGTTCTGGTCGTCGGCGGCGGTGCTCGCCCGGACCCCCAGGTAGGCGCGGGTGGCGCTGCCGGTCCGGATGATCTCCTGCGCGATCCGCTGCGCGCTGTTGCCCGGGATCGCGAAGCCGACACCGATGTTGCCGCTCTGCGCCTGACCGCCCGGCAGGCCCGACGCGACCGTGGCGATCGCGGTGTTGATCCCGATCACCTCACCGGCGCCGTCGACCAGCGCACCACCGGAGTTGCCGGGGTTGATCGCCGCGTCGGTCTGGATGGCGTCGAGGACGGTGGCGTCGTCCTGCGTCGAGCCGGTGGCCACGGCACGGCCGGTGGCGCTGATGATGCCGTCGGTCACCGTGTTCGACAGGCCCAGCGGCGCGCCGATCGCGACGGCGACGTCACCCACCTGCACCGCGTCCGAATCGGCGAAGGTGGCCGCGACGAGGTCCGTGGCGTCGTCCAGGCGCAGCACGGCGAGGTCGAACGCGGGGTCGGTGCCCACGATCTCGGCGTCGTAGAGCGTGCCGTCGGCGGTGCGCACCTGGACGGTGCCCGCGCCGCCGCCCCCGCCCGCGACGACGTGGTTGTTGGTGAGCACGTAGCCGTCCGAGGTCAGGACGACGCCGGACCCGCTGCCCGCGCTGGACCCGCTGGCGACGTAGACGGTGACGACGCTGGGGGCGGCCTTCGCCGCGGCCGCGGTGGCGGTCGTGGCGCGCTCGGGGTTCTCGATGGTGACGCTCTGCGTGGCCGCCGTCGTGCCTCCGCCGGTGGTGGGCTCGTCGACGAGCGTGGCGACGCCGGCACCGGCACCACCGCCGATCAGGGCGCCGGCGACCAGGCCGGCCAGCCCGATCCGCAGCCGACTCCCGCGCGGGGGCTCGGGTCGCTCCGGGACGCTGGTCGCCGCGGACGGCAGACCGCCGTAGCCGGGGTAGGTCGGGGTCGCCATCGGCTGCGGGGTCGTCGGCTGCTGCGGTGGCTGCCAGACGAACTGCTGGCCCGCGCCCGGGTACTGGTGCTGCTGCTCGCTCACTGGTCTCGGTCCTCTCATCGCGCAGCCATCCGGCCGCCGCGTCGGTACCCACTGTCCGCCCCGCCACTGGCGCAACGCTGGACGGACCCTGTGAGCTTCCTGGGTGCTACCGCGGCACGGGCAGCACGCGGCCGCGGGCGACCAGCTCGGTGACGGCCCAGACGGCCAGCACCTCGGCCGCGAGCAGGCCGATCAGCACGAGCAGCTGTGCGGCGCCGGCCTCCAGCGGGCTGCCGCCGCCCAGCAGGACGCCCACGAACGCGCCCGGCAGGGTGACCAGGCCCACGGTGCGGGTCTGGTCGAGCGGCGGGATCAGCGCGGTGCCGGCGACCGGCCGGGCGACCAGGAGCACGGAGTCGCGTGGCGGCAGGCCGAGGGCGAGGGCGGCCTCGACCTCGCCGTGGCGGCGGTTCAGCTCGTCCCGCAACCGCCGGCCGGCCAGGGACGTCGCCGACATGGCGCCGCCGATGACGATCCCGGCGATCGGGATGACCGCCGTCCCCCGCAGGGGGACGGTGCCGCTGGCCAGCACCAGGCCGACGACCGGGGCGGCGCCACCGACGACCGGGAGCGCTGCCGCGGCCAGCCGGGGGCCTGCTCCGGGCGAGCGCAGCGGCAGGCCGGTGATCCGGCCGGCGGCGGTGGCGGTGGCGACGGTGACCATGAGCAGCACGAATGCCGCCGACAGCCACAGCGAGTCGACGACGATCAGCAGCACGGCGGAGACGACGGCGAGCTGGACGGTGGCGCGCGCCGCGGCGACCAGCACCGCGCGGTCCTCGCCGAGACCGGAGAGCCGGCCGCTGACGGCGGCCAGCGCGGTGAGGGCGGCGAGGACGACGCCGAGCCGGACGTCGACGTCGACCACGGAGGACCCCACGTGCGTCGATCCTGCCCGGTGCCGCCGGCCACCGAGGTGGTGGGTGATCGATTCGTGGCTGCGTGTGCATTCGCGGCCGAAGCCGGGTAGTGGCGCGAGCGTGGCCGGGGGGCGTGCCCTGCGGGCCACCCCGTCCCGTCGCGCCGTGGAGGCCTGCCGTGTCCGTCCGTGGTCCCTTCCTCCGCTTCCTCACCGGACTCGCCCTGGCCTGCGCGGCCGTGGTGGCGGTCGTCGGCGGGATCGCGTTACGCGGTCCCGGGGTGGTCGCCGTCTGCGTCTCCGGAGCCCTGGCCGGGTGCGTGGCGGCCGGTGTGGCGAGCGAGTCGGCCGGCCCCGGGCGCCGCTCCGCCGTGGAGGCGGCCGTGCAGGCGGCCGCCGTGACCATCGGGGGACTGCTGGTCGTCAGCGGTACCGCGGTCATCGCCGGCGGCGGGACGGCGCTGCTGCTCGTCCTGGTGGCCGGCTCGAGCTGGGCCGCGCTGCGCTGGCTGCGCGAACGCCGGGAGGCCGCGATGGCGGCCGGGTCGGACCTCCGTGCGACGTCCCCCGCCTGGGCCCCGGGCGCACCCGTCGCCGGGCTGCCGACCGCGGCGCTGGGGGAGGAGTGGCTGCGCACCGGCGACGCCCTGCGCGGACCGCTCGTGGCGACGGCGCGGCAGCGCCTGGTGGCCCGGCGGTCGCAGGTCCTCGACGAGCTGGAGCGCCGCGACCCGGCCGGCTTCGCCCGCTGGCTCGCCGCTGACCCGCTGCACGCCGGGGATCCTGCCGGTTTCGTGCGCGGCGAGCCCCCGCGCGCCGATCCCAGCACCGAGACCGAGGCCGCCTGACGTCCCTCGGGGCCGTCACCCTGCGCTGTCCCTATCCTTGTGCCGGGCCGGGAACTCATGTCCCGCCGGCGTGGCGTATGGGAACAACTCGGTTGACCTGCGACTTCGCGGCCCTTCCTGCTCAGCGCCCTACTGCATCTCGGGTGGCCGTGAGGCGGATCCTGGAACGCCGGTCGGTGTCTCTTGGGACGCCTCCTGTGCACCAACTCACTGCGACGGAGGGGCGTAAGGCTCGTAGCGCGACACCTGCCCCCAACGCCGCCATCCCGGAAGGGGGAGGAGGCCGAGCAGGCAGCCCTCGTAGCCGGTCTCACGCACTACACGCCCGTCCTCCAACGTCACGTCGACCCGCGAGCGCGCCAACGCGGAGGTCTCCACGACCCTGCCGGCGATGGTGGCACGAACAACGGCCTCGACGAACGCGACATCTTCGGGTGTGCGCTCGAGCTCCCAGCGGCCTCCACGGTTCAGCTGTCCCGCCTGGAGGACGATCTCGTCACCGAACGCCATCCACTGAACGGGAGCAGATCGGGGGTTGGCGGGCCTCAGCTCCCAAGAGGTGCCCTGGCCATCGAGGAACTCGCCCGTCTCGACGCGCGCGGAGCTCGCCAACTCGACGCGAAGGCGATCTGCGAGCCCAGCGAGCAGCGTCCCGGTGCGATCGTCGCCCCCACCCGGTCCGTCATCTGCTGCCACACCGGCATCCTGCCTGAGCGGACCGAAGCTCTCCTGACACGCCATGTCGCGGCGGCAGCAGCCGACCGCCGTTCCTGGCCGCGGTCGGGCAACATGCCCTCGTGCGCCGCATCGAGGTCGAGGTGTTCCCGATCGAGCCCAGCCGGTGGATCGCGGTCATGGAGGCTCCAGACGGCCCGTTCTCCACGGAGGCGTCTACGCCTGGTCTCGTTGAGCACGAGACCCGTAAGGCGATCGTGGAAGTACTCGGGTGGTCACAAGTGGAGGTCGTGTACCGGGACGATCTGGGCGATCAGTGGTCGCCCAGCAGGGCCGCGGAACAGGCCGCGCGGCTGCTGAATGGGTAGAAGTTCAACGAGATCCGCCGAGTCCGGAACCGAACTGATTCGTCTGACCGACTACGGCGAAGGGCGTTCCTCACGCACTGCGAGCAGTTGCTGCGTCAGCGACGTCAACAACTCGGGACGTTGGGAGAGGCAGCTGCCGGGGCCGAATGCTCGCTCCCAGACCGCGAGGACGGAGCGCTCGGTCAGGTCCTCGCGTACAGCCAGGGACGTGAGGCTGTCGATCTCGCTCGAGTACTCGTCCTGCGGGGCACCCATGTCCAGAAGGCCCTCGGGATCCGACTGGTTCACGACCTCGCCGACAGCGGACCCGAGCTGTTCCCACCACGTCCGGAGGACGTCCTCACGGCTCGTCACCGGGCCAGCATGGCAGGAGACCCGCTCAGGCACGGGTACGCGCGCGTCCGTGATCGTTCCCCCGAGTCACCTGGCGGTGCAGGGTGAACGGGTCGATGCCGGCGATGGTGGCACCGGTGATCAGCGTGGCGAAGCTGGTGACGTGGCGTGCGGCAGCCCACAGTCGGAGTGACCCGGCGGAGAACCCGAGCTCGCGGCCGAGGTCGGCGATCGCGAACGCCTTGCGGACCTGCTGGTCGGCGCCCACGTGCGCGCTGTTGCTGTCGAGGGCCTGCTTGCCCGTGTAGAGGACCGAGGTCGCAGGGGCGACCCGCGAGGTCTTGCCGGGCTTGTCCTTCGCCTGGAGCTCGGTGTGCCAGTCGGTGAGGACCTCGGCCTCCCACGGGTCGAGGGTGACGATCCGTGCCTCGATGCGTGCCTCGTCGTCGTTGGTAGCGCTCGGGCTGCCGGCGAGGGCGAGCTGCCGGGCGTCGCCGGTCAGGTCCGCGTGCCCCCACAGCACCTGCGGCGCCTCGGTGGTGGTCGCGGACGCCGAGCAGATGGCGACGGCCGCGGCCGACAGGTGAACGGCACGGGAGGAGACGGCCAGCCGGCTGGCGAGCCGCAGGATCAGCATCTCGTCGTGGGTGGCGGTGCGGACGGAGCCGCGGTCGTCCGTGCGAACCTGACCGGGAACGGGGTCGACGCCCGCAGCGGGGCTGACGACGTCGAACAGGCCGGCGTCGTACAGCGCGAGGTAGGCGCCGTGGACGACGTTCTTCCGCAGCCGGCACACGTCTCCTGCGCTGGGACCGGGGGCGTGGATGAACTCGGCGATGAGTTCGGTGGGCACGTCGTGCCAGGCGGTGGCGCCGGCGGCGGTCGCGGTGGTGGTGAACGCGGCCAGGACGCCGAGCATGTTCGCGGTGGTGTCGAGGTCGGGGCTGACCTGCTGCCAGATGTCGGCGATGAGGGGCAGGGTGGCGGTCAGGTCGCCGGTCATCTCGGCGGCGACGTCGACGGCCTGGACGAGGTCGATCGGGATCAGCGGGGCGATGGTCGGGTCGGTGCGGCGAAGTAGGGGCGTGTAGTCGTAGCGGTCGGCGGCGGCTTGCAGCACGAGGGGCTCCGGTCGGTGGTCGCGTGGTGTGAACGCGGTGCACCGTCCGGAGCCCCTGTGGCGTTGTCAGTCGCCGGTCAGGCGGCGAGCAGCTCCTCCTTGACCGAGGTCGAGCTGCTGCTGGGGATGGCCGCCGGGAGGTCGGCCAGCTCGCGCGCGAGGTCGGCCGCCACCTGGGGGTGCCGATAGGCCAGGTGCGCCCAGGCCTCGGCGTTGTGCAGCAGGGCGGAGAACACCAGGTCGAGCAGCTGCGCCTCGCGGCCCCAGCTGGCGTGCCGGTCCTTGACGTAGAACCGCTTCTCCAGCCAGCCGAAGAAGCTCTCGATCTGGTTGCGCTTACCGAAGGTCAGGCCGTACTTCTCGATGAGCTCCTCGGGGATGACCCGCACGTTGGCGATCATCGACCGCCAGGGCACCCGTCCATCCTTGATCGGCTTGGTCCAGCGCAGCTCGAGCGTGGCGGTGAACTCGCCGCCGCGCGCGCAGCGACGGGTGAGGGTGAGCAGCAGGTAGTACCGGCCGTCGGCGTCGCGCCGCCGCTCCACGCTGGTCGGCGTGAGCATGCCGAGCTTGCGGACGCGGCTGCCGCGCGTGGCCGGGCGGTCGGTCTCGTAGACGGCGCCGTCATCGGCGACCAGGTGGTGCTCATGGGCCACGCCGTCGACCTCGTGGCAGACGGTGTCCAGCGGGGTGTCGTAGCTGAGCTTGACCTGGTCCTTCTTGACCCCGTAGCGGCGGATCGTGGTGCCGGTGAGGTGGGCGTTCGCCGGGTCGGCCTGCGCCTCGCCCTTCTCCCGGGCGCGGGCGCTCTGGGGGTTCACGACGTAGACGCCGAACTCGGCGACGAGGTCCTGATACATGCCCGGCTTGCCGACTCCGTCGATCGTCAGCACCGGGAACACGTGGCCGGCGCGGCTGTAGAGGCCGCGCAGGACGCGCATGGCGACTGGGTCCTCGCCCTCGCCCGGGTCACCGATGTCCAGGCCGAGGACGACGCGGGTGTAGGTGTCGATGCCCTTTGTGGTGGCGACGACGTTGTACAGGCCGTGCTTCGCGCCGTGCTCCTTGCCGCGGGCGTCGGTCACGTCGTGGTGCACACGGGGCCGGCCCTTCTTCGCGCGGCTGCCGGTCACCTGCAGGACCGGGTGCCCGTTCTCGTCGCGGAGGACCCCACCGTTGTGGTCGACGACCTGCTCCTGGCGCACGTCGGAGGGGGCGTTGAGGACGGTGCCGTCGATGGCGACGATGTCCCACACCGCGGGGTCGATGAGCTCGCGGGGCACGTCGCCGCCCTCGGCGGCGCGCACCGCCAGGGCCAGCGGGATGGAGATGTCGGTGAGCCGGCCGACGAGGTGCGGCAGCGGGCTGGTCTTCTTCTCGGGGAAGAAGCGCCGCTTGCGCCACTTGCGGTAGCTGTAGCTGCCACCGGGGATTTCGCCGTTGGGCAGGGCGTCGGGCAGCAGGACGCCGTGCTCGAACCAGAACTCCTTGCGGATCTCGGTCCACACCTGCGGCAGCTCCTGGTCCAGCTGCTCGTTGCTGGCCAGCTCACGCATCGCGGAGCCGTAGAACACCCAGTACAGGTCGGGCAGTGGGGTGGGGCGGCCACCACGGACCCGGGGCAGCGCGGCGGTGAACGCCGGCAGCAGCGGGCTGCGGATGATGGTGCGGAACACCACGAGGTTGGCGGTCGCACCGCCACGACCCTCCTTCTTCCGACGAGGGCCGGCCAGGGGTAGGTCGGTGAGCGCGGGCCGGTCGTCGATCAGGATTGGGGTTGCGAGGCTGTTCGCGGTGAACTGCGCCTGGTAGCCGCTGGCGGGGCGCTTGTTGGAGCGGTGCATCGGGCGGTCCTTCGGACGTCGGGTTGGGACGTCCGGGGACCGTTCGAACGGGAAACCGCATCGGCAGTCGCCCGCGATGTGGTCGTGCGACGGAACAGCGACGAGCCCCGGCGGAGGCCGGGGCTCGTCGAGTCGGGGATGGTGCGGTCAGGCAGCGTGGGGCGGTGCGACCTCGTCGCGGACAACCGTCCGGGCCGCGGTGCGGCAGATGCGGCAGACGTCGGTGCGAGGCGTTTCGGCGTCGTGCAGCCGCTCGGCGTCGCGGTTGAGCCAGTCGACGTAGTGCTCCTGCCAGGTGGCGGGGAACTCGACGCGGATCAGCTCCTCGACGAGGTTGACGGCGCGGAACAGCACGTCTGCGCCGGGGAGATCGTGGCCGAGGTGTTCGACCGCGGCGGTGGCGAGCTCCTCGCGGTGGGCGAGCAGCTGGTGGCGACGCAGCCGGTGGATGGAGTCGAGCTGCGGGTGGGTCATGTGGGCCTCCGTTGGACGGCGCAGGGGACGGCGGGTTCGCCGGGTGCGCGGAGCGGTGTCCGCTCGATCCGGCACGGGTGCGGCGCCGTTCGGCGTCGCAAGCGGAGGTCAGTCCCAGCGGTTGGTGGTGCCGGTGGTGACGAGGTCGGCGAGCCGGCGGGCGGCCCGGTCGGCCTGGTTCTGGGCCCGTGCGGCCAGCGCCCCGTGTTCAGTCGCGCAGCGCAGGGCGGCGTCGAGATCGGCGTGGAGGTCGGCGCTGCAGTCCGGGCAGGCGAAGGGGCTGGTGTCGAAGGCCAGCAGGAGCAGCAGGTAGCGGACCCGCGCCGACGCAGCCTCGGTGACCGCGGCGGGGCGGCGGGGCAGGCCGTGGATGGTGTCGGCGACGGTGGGGGAGAGCCGGTCGGCGAGCAGCTGCAGGACGGCGGCGTCGGGCAGGTCGAGGACCTGCTCGACGGTGCAGGGGGTGTGGGCGGACATGGGCACGTCCTTCCGTCGGCCGGTCGCTCAGGCGGCGCGGCGCAGGGGCACCACGTCCGCGGCTGCGGCGTGGTGGGCGGTGATGGCGTTGGTGAGCAGCCCGTAGCTGAGGAAGTCGAGGAGCTGGCGGCGGCCGCCGAGGCTCTGCGCGCGGTCGACCAGGAGCGTGCGCTTGAAGCCGCTGTTGTGGCTCTCGCTGTCGCTGCGCAGCGTGTAGACGTCGAAGTCCGGCTCGCCCTCGGCGATCAGCCGGACGGCGTCGGGGCGCCCGACGTCCCCGGGGTGCTGCGGGTGCGGACTGATCCAGGCGAGGAACTCCCCGGTCGGACAGGGGACGGCGTAGCCGGCGGTGAAGTGATAGCGGCCGTTCTTGCGCCGCGGCCGCTTCACCTGTCGCCGCACCAGGCGGGCGAGCACGATGGGGCCGCCCTCGGCGTCGAGGCCCACCTCGCTGACCGCACCGTCGACGGCGGCGAGGGTGTGCGTGCACGGCCCGCCGTCTGTGTCGTGCTGCCAGGTGCCCAGGGCGTACCAGCGTGGGTTGCCTTCAGCCGGCGTGGTGCGGCGCCGGCCGGGCGAGCGGGACGTGGCGTGCACCTTGTTGATGACCACGACGCCGCAGGTGCTCATCAGATCGTCGATGTGCTTGCCGCGCAGAGCGCCGTCGTAGACGACGGCCTGAATCCCGCCGCCGGCCACTGCGTGCAGCCGCTTGAGCAGGTCGACGGCCGTGTCGGCCTCGGCACCGGGCCGGGGGACCCGATCGACGGCCAGCACGATCCGCTGGTGCGGGCCGTCGCCGCGCACGTAGAGGCCGACGAAGTTCTGCCCGTGCACCGGCCCGGTGTGGCCGTGGTGCTCTGCGCTGTCGGGGTCGTACCGCTTGCGCGGAGCGTCGATCGGGTTGCCCGCTGCGTCGAGGTAGACCGTGCGGGTGACGCCGTCCTCGTCCTTGACGCGCTTGGCGGCGGGCGGGCGGTACATGGGTGAGACGACGGTCCCGTCGCCGTAGACGACGCGGCTGCGGTCCGGGTGGCACAGCGATCCGGGGCCGTCGGGGCGCAGCAGCCCTGCTTCCTGGGCCTGGGCGACGGCGAAGTCGGTGAACTCCTCGCACAGCTCCTCGAGGACGTCCTCGGCGGTGAACCGCCGGTTGCGGGCGTACCGGTAGGCGTCCCAGCCCGGCGCCCGCCGCGGCGGTGCGGCGATCTCCAGGTCCGGTCGCTGCCGGCGCATCTGCTGGACGGTGTCGACGATGACCGACCACGTCGCCGGCTGGGCCAGCTCGATCTCCACACGGGCACCGGAGCGGAACACCCGGGCCAGCACCCCGTAGCCCAGCAGCAGGTACGGCGGGAAGTCGGCGGGCCGGCCTACCGGCCGCCGCTCGACCAGGGCGCCGAGTTGGTACAGCGCCGGCAGCCGGAAGACCGCCCGCACCTGCTCGATCGCGGTCAGCCCGGTGCTGCGGGCCCTGCGCCGGCTCATCGGGCGCCCCGCCAGTCCAGGCCGATGTGTGCGGCGGTGATGTCCAGGCTGCGGTGCCCCAGCACGCGGGCGACCTGCTCGATCCGTGCTCCTCGGTCGTGGAGGCGTCGGCCGGCCCAGTGCCGCAGCGAGGCCGGGCGTACGTCCGGTTCGGCGCCGAGGCCGGCGGCGGCGAGCACGTGGCGCAGCGCGTTGCAGGCGGCAGCCTGCGCCTTCGATCCACCCGGCGGCGCCGATCCGGAGTAGCACAGCAGCGTGTCCGTGGTGGCGCCGTTCTCCAGCAGGGTGGCGGTCCGGCGGTGCAGCACTCGGCGTCCCCAGGCCGACAGCTCACCGCGCCGAGCGTCGAGATCGCGCGTGCCGGGCAGCAGCACGCCAGTGGGCTGGTCGGGGTCGTCGAGATCCCGGATGCGGACCATCGTGACCTCGCTGGACAGTGCGGTGGCTTCGCCCAGCGCCCACGCCACCGCCCGCATCTGCGATCGGGCCCCGGCGCCCATCTGCGCACTGGCCCGGCACAGCCCGACCTCGTCGTCGGTCAGCGGCCGGGCGATCAGCTGACCACGCGGCGGAAGGACCAGATCGAGCGTGGGATCCGACTCGTGCAGTCCCAGTGCGCGCAGTGTGCGGAACAGCGTGCGCAGTGCGGTGCGGCGTGCGTGCCGGGTCGCCAGCTCAGGTGCTGCACCGTGCCGGGTGCGAGCCGACACGAACGCTGCGGCGTGTGCCGGCGAGACCTCTGTGTAGGACGCGACGCCCTGCGCGTGCAGTCGCCGCGTGAAGGCGGCGGTGGTCTCCAGCAGCCGTGCCAGCGAGCCATCGGTGTGGGTACCGGCGTTGCGCCAGTGCGCGACCGCGCGGGCCAGTTCGTCGTCCAGCGTGCCGGCCGGATCCGGAACAGCCAGGTGCTGGCCGTTCGGGAGGCCGGTGATCCTGCGTGCCACAGATCGCCTCCGGACCGGGGCTCGAACGTCCCCGGACGGCGGGCAAGGTGCGGGCGCCTCACCTGGCTGCATTCGCCTTCGCCGTTGTCACTGGCCATTCCTGTGGCGCCACGAGGTGCCGGTGTCGGACTGAGTTCTGGCCGGTCGTGGAGCTGTTGCTCCGTAGTGTCCGGCTGTGCGATTCACGCTCACCTACGACGGGCCGCTGCCCGGCAGCAAGCGCAATCCGCGATCGCAGCAGGCGATCCGCGAAGCACTGCACCCGCAGTTGGTGGAGTTGTGGCAGCACGAGCCGCTGCGCGATCGGCACGATCTCCTGAAGCCCGCAGGGGCCACGGAGATCTCCGTGCTCGTCGAGCGAAGCGGGCAGTTCTACGCGGCCCTCGTGCACGACAACCTGCACCTGACCGCAGAGCTCGACGTGCTCCTCCTGCGCCCCGAGTCGGCGGCCGGGCCGATCGTCCGAGGTGACATCGACAATCGGCTGAAGACGTTGCTCGACGCACTCAGTGCGCCTGCCCACGTGCAGCAGGTGCCGGAGGGCGCGCGACCCACGAGTGCGGATGATCCGCTGTACACGCTGCTGCAGGACGACCGGCTGATCACCCGCGTCACCGTGGAGACCGATCGGCTGCTCGCTCCCGTGCCGGAGAACTGGAACCGAGTTCTGCTGCGCGTCACGGTGAAGGCGCGGCGTCTCATCTGGGGCAACATGGACTTGGGCTCCTAGCGCGATCGGCACTGCGTCGCGATCGGCACTGCGTCGCGATCGGCACTGCGTCGCGATCGGCACTGCGTCGCGATCGGCACTGCGTCGCGATCGGCACTGCGTCGCGATCGGCACTGCGTCGCGATCGGCACTGCGTCGCGATCGGCACTGCGTCGCGATCGGCACTGCGTCGCGATCGGCACTGCGTCGCGATCGGCACTGCGTCGCGATCGGCACTGCGTCGCGATCGCACTGCGTCGCGCACTGCGTCGCGATCGGCACTGCGTCGATCGCGTCGCGATCGGCACTGCGTCGCGATCGGCACTGCGTCGCGATCGGCACTGCGTCGCGATCGGCACTGCGTCGCGATCGCGATCGGCACTGCGTCGCGATCGGCACTGCGTCGCGATCGGCACTGCGTCGCGATCGGCACTGCGTCGCGATCGGCACTGCGTCGCGATCGGCACTGCGTCGCGTCACTGCGTCGCGATCGGCACTGCGTCGCGATCGGCACTGCGTCGCGATCGGCACTGCGTCGCGATCGGCACTGCGTCGCGATCGGCACTGCGTCGCGATCGGCACTGCGTCGCGATCGGCACTGCGTCGCGATCGGCACTGCGTCGCGATCGGCACTGCGTCGCAATCGGCACTGCGTCGCGATCGGCACTGCGTCGCGATCGGCACTGCGTCGCGATCGGCACTGCGTCGCGATCGGCACTGCGTCGCGATCGGCACTGCGTCGCGATCGGCACTGCGTCGCGATCGGCACTGCGTCGCCAGCGAGCCACAGGCCACGACACGCTTTGGTTGCTACGGAGCAACCACCGACGGCGTTCGGGCCACATAGGATCTTCAGTGCTCTTGCACCAGATGCTGAAGCGGTTATCGGACGCACGGTCAGAGGGATGTCGAACACGGGGAACACCGCACCGGTGACGGCCGCGCGCGCGGCTGAGGTGGCGGCCGAACACGGCGATGAGATCAGCCAGTTCCTCACCGTGACGACGAAGGGGAGCCCGTCAGCGGGGAAGTGCAGCTGGCGGCTCGTGACCCTCGCGAGCCTCAGCGACGAAGAGCGCGCGGCAGTCGCCTGGCTCGTGGCCGACGCGATCATGCGATCCCGCTGCGGCAAGTCCCCGGTCTACGACGAGTGGCGCGCTGCTGTCCTCAGTGGCACTCCGGCGAGCGCGGCGGTTCAACGGCGGCTCCTGGCCTTCACGCGGAGCGTCTTCGGGACCACGGAGAAGGCGGGCAGCGACGATCATGTCCAGGGCCACGTCGCCGAGTGGCTCTGGTACCTCCTCATGCGTGAGCGGTCTGACGATCCCCGCAGGATCGTTCTGTTCGAGCCGCCCAAGTTCTCCGTGACCGAGCCCGGCCCCGATGGCTTCATCGTGTACGAGACCGACGGGGCGCCGCTGGTCTTCCGCCTCTGGGAGCTGAAGAAGCACGCCGGTGCCGGAAAGGTGGACAAGACCGTCCGCGATGCCTACGGGCAACTGCGCACCGAGGGCGACCGGTACCTCGCCCAGCTGACCGGCATCCACTCCGACAAGGACGGCGCACTCGGCGAACTCATCGCACAGCTCGTCGACCTCTGGGAGGAGGCCGACAGCCGCGCCGGTGTGGGGGTGGGTGTCACCTCGGGCTCGCCAGCGCCCAAGCGCTGCTTCTCGACGATGGGCACCCAGTTGAAGAAGTTCGGCGCGCCCGGGCAGCTCGAGGGCATGCTCTTCACTGTCGAGGACTACGTCGACCTCGCCGCCAACGTGAGGAAGTTCGTGTGGAACGCGCTCTGAACCGCGAACTGCTCGATGAGGCGCTCGGCACCCACACCCCCGGGGTGCTCCCGACAGTCGAGGAGCTGACCGCCCTCATAGCGAACGTCGAGATTCAGGCGTTCCGGCGCGACTTCACCGTCACCGACGAACTGCTTCGGCCGGCCTGGTACCTCCACGGCGTCGCCTCCGCCACCCAGGCGCCGGAGCTGTACTCCCGGCCAAGACAGCGGCGGGCCTTCGCTGTGAGTGCGCACATCTTCGATCTCGCGCTCAACGATCTCACGCGGGGCCGTCACGACCGACTCACACTGACCTTCGCGGCCCAGGTGGGGTACCGACGCGCGGAGTTCGACCCGAATGCCACCGCCGTCTACCGCCGGGTGACAGACCTCCTCCGCGATGACGAGGACATCGTCGACAACATCGACATCTTGGCCCTACAGGCGGGCGTCGCCTTCCTGGGCCTGGAGCCTCGCCGCCTCAGCCGACTGCAAGCGCGTTGGCGTCGCCAGCTCGCTGCGCTCGCCGACGAGGTTGGCCTGCAGAACCTGGTCACGACGATGTTCGGTCCAGCTGAACAGATCGTGCTCGCCACGAGCGCACTGTTGGCGTACTTGCGTAGCGGCGACGCGTCTCAGTTGGAGACCGCTCGGATTGCACTGGTCTCTGTGCTGGACCTGACCGCTGGGGAGGGGGACCACGACGCACGCTGGGTCGCTGCCCACCTGCTGCAGATCGCGGACAGCATGCAGACATCGAGCATCTGGACCGTACTTCCGCCGGACACCCCCGCAGCCGTGGCGCAGTCGTTCACCGTCGGCTCTCCTGCCGTCCTGACTCTGTGGCCACCGCAGCGCGACCTCCTGGCTAGCACGGCGCAGAATCCTTTGGATCCCGCCACGCGGCGGCTGTTGTTGTCCGTCCCGACCAGCGCGGGCAAGACGCTGCTGGCTCAGATCACCATCTGCACTCATCTTGCGACGCAGCGCGGCGATGTCTGCTACGTCACTCCCCTCCGGAGCCTGGGCCGTGAGATGCGCCAGGCATTGGCCAGCCGTCTGCGGGTGCTGAACCGCGAGCTGGGACCAGATGTCCCCGACTTCACCACGGCGAGCTTCGACGACATCCTGGCCTACCTCACCGAGAGCGGGCGCGGCGATGTCGAGGTGATGACGCCCGAGCGACTCATGCAGCAACTGAGGCGCGACCCCCAAGGGGTTCTCGACCGGTTCTCCCTCTTCATCATCGACGAAGCGCATCTACTCGCTCAACCCGGTCGGGGCTTCCTCCTGGAGTCGCTGCTCGGCTTTCTCAGCGCCGGAGATGCGCGGCTGGTACTGCTGTCTGGAGTCCTGGGGAATGCGGGGTCGCTGGCCTCGTGGATCGCTCCCGATCAGCCCGAAGCGCTGTACACGTCCGACTGGCGAGGCCCCCGGCGGATGCACGCCCTGCTGTACACGCAGCCGAAGTGGGAGGAAGCGGAGCAGCGAGCTCGGAGGTCGAAGAAGCGACCTGTGCGCGTGACGGTGCCCCTGATCGGCCGGCTACGGGTCCGTCCCGCCGAGGGGCAGACGGTAGATCTGGTCTCCCGTGAGTCCCTCGGCACCCTCGCGCTCAACCGGGCAGCTGACGGTGGTGATCAGGAGCGCGACGGGGGAGCCAGCACCCCCGTCTACCGGATGGTCGCCTCCTTCGCCTCGCTGCTGCTGCATGCCGGCAGCCTGCTGATGATCGTCTCGACGCGCTCGCTGGCGAGGTCCGCCGCGGAGGCGCTCGCGGAGCGGCTGGAGGTCGCCCCGGCGACTCGGGAGCTCGCCGCCTACCTGGAGGAGAGGCTGGGGCCAGAGCATCCGCTCATCGGCTGCGTGCGACGGGGCGTCGCGTTCCATCACGCCGGTCTACCGGTCGACGTGCTGGACGCCGTCGAAGAGGCCATCCGCTCCGACCAACTGCTGGCCGTAGTCGCGACCAGCACCTTGACCGACGGGGTCAACCTCCCGGTACGGACGGTTCTCATCTCCGAGACGGAGTACGAGGGGCAGCAAGCCGGAGCCAAGTTGGACGCCCCCCGGCTGCTCAACGCCGTCGGCCGGGCAGGCCGGGCAGGACGGGAGACCGAGGGCTGGATCGTCCTCGCGCTGAACAAGTCCCCGCAGCTGGCCGACTTCGCCCGTCTGCGGCCGGAGGCAGCAGCGCTTGAGGCCAGGTCGACGTTGCTGTCCGACGACGCTCTGGACTCCCTGGCGGCGGCCGAATCTCTGATCGCCGAGACGGCCGGCGCCATCCTGAAGCTCCCCCCTGGACCAGCTGCCGACTTCGCCGTCTACGTGTGGTTCGTCCTTTCGGCGCTCGATCGGCTCGAGTCCATCGCCGCGGCGCCCGACGTAGCCGCTGCCGTGCAGCGGCTACTCGGCTATCAGCAGATGAGCCAGGACCTCCGGGACCGCTGGCTTGCCTTCGCCGCCCAGGTCCAGGAGACCTACGGCACGACGGACCCGGTCCGTCGGCAGCGGTGGGCGGCGAGTGGCACCTCGCTGTCTACTGCGGTCCGCCTCGACGAGATCGTGGCCGAACTGGTCGGTGCAGTGACGGCGGCCTACCCGGCTGCTCCCGACCCGTTCGAGGACCCGGTGGACCTGGGTCTTGAGGAGACGTTGCGCCTGCTCACCGGTGGGAACCGGCTTGAGGCGCTGCTCACTCTTCCCGAAGCCGACGGCGCCTGGCGTTTCCGGGGCCGCCGCAACGGCGGGGAGGCCGTGTCCGTGTCCATCGGGCCGGCGCTGTCGTCCTGGATGGGAGGTGCGGACATCCCGCAGCTGGCGCAGCAGATGCTGCCCACGATCTCGGACGGCCCATGGCGGCTCGAACAAACCGTCGACGCGGTCAGCACTGCGTTCGAGCACTTTCTGAGCTGGATGGTCGGTGTCGTCGTCGAGCAGGCCAACGCTCGGCTCACCGAGGTGAACGCCGGCGTTCGGCTGCGCCCGGACCTGGCCTGGCTGATCCGCTTCGGGGTGGACACCCCGCAGGCGGTGGCGCTGCTCACGTCGGGGATCCAGTCACGCCGCCTGGCCTACCGGTTGGGCCGCGTCGCCCATGACCAGGACATGGGCGATGCCGAGCTCCGGGAGTGGCTGGGCGACCTGCACATCGCAGGCTGGCGCACAGAGTTCAACGCCAGCCCGCGGGAGGTGCTCGACCTCCTGGAGTTCACCCGAGCGCGACGGCGGAGTCTGCTCCGCAGCCTGCTGGAGACTGGGTCCGGTTCGGTGGCCGTGAGGCGGGCCGGCGATGTAGACACGCGGGACCCTACGGAGGCGCGTTCCGTCATCCTGCGGACCGCGGCCCGCGCGACCGAACTGTCAGTGCTGGATGGCGAGACCGTGCTAGGCGTCGTCGCGGCGTCGGACCACTCGGAGGCGGAGGCCGTCCTGGCGAGCGGTCTCGATGTGACGACCGTGCTCGCTGGCGACACCCTGACCTTCAACGTCTTCGAGGGAGCTGGCCAACGGGTCGCCGCGGAGGCCGACCCCGTCGCCTGACTTCGTTCTGCCAAACGCTCTCTCGTGGATCTTGGGGAGCCCATTGACGTCGAGGACGCTGACGCAACTGTTCCTCCCAGGCTCGAGGAAGGCGGGCTGGACGGCAACCGCCCGCCGGGCTCCGCTCCGACGAACTGAACAGAGATGAACGCAGCAGCGCCGAGGCGACCCCGCCCCGCCGCTCGCACCGGCGCACCGAAGGAGGTGATGTGCCGCGCCGGTGGCAGAAGCAGCGTGGCGATGCCCGGGCTCTGCTCGCACCGGCCCCCGATTGGAGGTGATGTGCCGCGCCGGTGCGGTGAAGGGCCGCGTGTCAGGGATACGGTCCCGCGGTGACCGAGGGTGGGCAGCCGACGCGGTTCCGCGAGCCGGACGAGCTGTCCTGGCGAGATCCGGTGTTCGTCGTCTGCCCGCGGTGCGGGAGTCGTGCGACGGTGAGGGCGACCGGTCGTTGTGCCGCTCGGCTCCTGTGCCCCAGTTGCACGCTGGCGCGGGAGTGGTCGGGGGACCGGCAGCATGTCCTGGTCGCCGGCCGGCCGGTCGCGCTGCGGCGGGACCACGGGTACTGGCTGCACCCGGATACCGGGCAGTACCTGAAGGACGACGAGTACGAGCTCGCCGAGGGGCGGGACGGCCGCTTCGGTGTGCCGCTGTGGTTGCGCACCGAGTGCTGCGGCGGTCACCTGCTGTGGGCGAACAACGAGGCGCATCTGGACTACCTCGAGGGCTACGTCGGCGCGACCCTGCGGGAGCGGCCGGACGGGCCGTCGGGGCTGGCCTGGTACCTGCCGGCGTGGATGAAGCAGGCGAAGCACCGCGACGAGGTGCTCCACGCCCTCGGTCGACTACGGACCTCGCTCGACGAGAAGGCGGGCAAGTGGACGCCACCGAGGACCTGATGCGCCGAGCCGCAGCGGCGGCCGCGCGGGTACTCGCAGACCTGTGGCCGGACGGCCGGGTGGTCGTGCACGCCGAGGACGTCAGCGCCCTGCACTTCGTGGTCGCGGCGGAGCACGACGGCGTCGTGGTGCGCCGGACCGGTGAGGTCATGGGCAGTGCCCTGTGGGACTCCATCGACCTGGGGGCGTCAGAGCCCTTCAAGCTGCTCGACGGCGCCCGCAGGACGCCGGACGGGAACGTGTCGGTCGAGCTACCCGCACGGCGCTTCCGCGGTCGGCCGCGGCCGCGGCGCTGGACCGGGGACGAGGTTGAGAAGCTCAGCCGGCAGCTCAACGCGATCGACACGGTGGTGATCGGTACGCGGGAGACGTTCTGC
Organism: Blastococcus sp. HT6-4; assembly: GCF_039679125.1. Lineage (NCBI taxonomy): Bacteria > Bacillati > Actinomycetota > Actinomycetes > Geodermatophilales > Geodermatophilaceae > Blastococcus > Blastococcus montanus. Next base: position 570,490 of record NZ_CP155551.1, read on the forward strand.
CGGGTGTGCGGCTTCGACGAGGAGGACGATCGCTACTTCGTCGGCGAGCCGCAGTACCTAATCTGCTCCTGCTGCGAGAGCGAGTCGGGGCTCGACGACTGGGGACCCGAGGAGGTGGGCCTCGCCCGGCGGGCGTGGATCGAGGGCGGTCGGACCTGGCGGTACGCAGAGCATCGGCCGGCCGGCTGGGATCCTGACGCCGCCCTCGCCGCGCTGCCCGCGAGGTGGCGGGACCTCTGACCAAGATGGCGACCGTCGACCACGACGCGAGCCCGCGCCCGGGCTCGCCGTCCGGACGCCGCCGCCGAGTTGTCCCCTGCGTTGTCCCTAGACTTGTCCCGGGACTTGTTCCCATGTCCCGCCGGCGTGGCGCAACTGGTAGCGCACCCGACTTGTAATCGGGCGGTTAGGGGTTCGAGTCCCCTCGTCGGCTCAGTCGAAGCTGCCCGCGCCGTCGCGGCGGTACCGCGCGGACCGTTCCAGCCGGTCGCGCTCCGCCCGCTCGGCGCGCACCCGGGCCGCCGTCCCCGGCTCGTACCCGGCCTTGACCACCCGGTGCTCGGTGGTCTCGACCATGTAGGCCAGCGAGAACAGCAGGCCCAGCAGGAGGCCGCCGAAGGCCGCGGAGATCCGGTAGACGAGCGGGACCGGGACGACGAGCAGGCAGACGACGATGAACGGGAGCAGCTGGACCACCGCCCGGGACAGGTGCCGCCACACCCAGGTGCGCCGCGTCGTGTCGGCCAGCACCCACGGCGAGAGCTCGCGGGGGAGACGCCCGCCGAGGGCGTACCAGACCCACTGCAGCGGGTTCGGGCGCCGGGTGGACACGCCTCGACGGTATGCCGTCGCGGCGTTCGGGGACGCCCGGCCGGCTCGGCATTGTCCGTCGCGGGAATCCGGAGCAGACTGCCGCCACCGCGCCGGGAGGAGACCGCCGTGCAGATCAGCCAGGTGCTGCGCAGGAAGGGCCACGAGGTTGTCACCGTCGACGGGTCCGAGAGCGTCCGGACCGTCCTGGGACTGCTCGCCGAGCACGGGCTGGGCGCGCTCGTCGTCTCGTCCGACGGCCGGCACGTCGAGGGCATCGTCTCCGAGCGCGACGTCGCCCGCGGCCTGCACGACCGCGGCGCGGGGCTGCTGGCCGAGCCCGTCTCCAGCGTGATGACGGCCCACGTCCACACCTGCGCACCGGGAGCCGCCGTCACCGATCTGGCGCGGACGATGACCGAGCAGCGCGTCCGCCACGTCCCCGTCGTCGACGGGGGAGTCCTCGTGGGCATCGTCTCCATCGGCGACGTCGTCAAGGCGCGGCTCGACGAGTTCGAGGCCGAGCGCGCGCAGCTGGTCGACTACATCCAGACCGGCTGACCGGCGGCACGGCCGGGCGCGCGGAGCGGCGTACGGTGCCGCCGTGGACGAGCGTCGCCTGGGTGTGCTCTCCGGGCTCGCGGCCTACGCGCTCTGGGGCCTGTTCCCGCTGTACTTCCCCCTGCTCGAGCCCGCCGGGGGCCTGGAGATCGTGGCGCACCGGGTGCTGTGGTCGCTGCTGTTCATCGGGGTCCTGCTCACCGCCGTCCGCCGCTGGGGGCACGTGCGCGCCGCCGTCGGCAGCCGCCGGACGCTCCTGGTGCTCGCCGGCGCCGCCGTGCTCATCGCCGCGAACTGGCTGATCTTCGTGTACGGCGTGAACTCCGGCCAGGTCGTGGAGACCTCCCTCGGCTACTTCATCAATCCGCTGGTCAGCGTGCTCCTCGGCGTCGTCGTCTTCGCCGAGCGGCTGCGGCCGGTGCAGTGGGTGGCCGTGGGCATCGCCGCCGTCGCCGTGACCGTGCTGACGGTCGACTACGGGCGCCCGCCGTGGATCGCGCTGAGCCTCGCCCTCACGTTCGGCCTGTACGGGCTGATGAAGAAGGTGGTCGCCGTCGAGGCGGCACCGGGGCTCTTCCTCGAGACGGCGCTGGTCGCGGTGCCCGCCGTCGTCGTCCTGGCCGTGCTCCACGAGAGCGGGACCGGCACGTTCACGACGGCGGGCGCCGGCCACGCCCTCCTGCTCATGAGCGCCGGGGTGGCGACGGCGGTGCCGCTGCTGCTCTTCGCGGCCGCGGCCCGGCGCATCCCGCTGTCGACGGTGGGCCTGCTCCAGTACCTGACGCCGCTGATGCAGCTGGCGATCGGCGTCTTCGTCTACGACGAGCCGATGCCCCCGGCCCGGCTGGCCGGGTTCGTCATCGTCTGGGTCGCGCTCGCGATCTTCACGGCCGACACCCTCCGACACGCCCGGGCCGGTGCCCGGCGGGCGGCGCGGGACGCGGTGGTGGCCGGGCCCTGAGCCGGTGACGGGCACGGCGTGGCGGGTCGGGCGGAAACGTCGGTGGCCGGGGCTACGGTCGGTCCCGAGCCGCCCGGGGTCCCCGGGCACGCGCAGCGCGGCAGGAGATGAAGGACCGATGACCAGCGACCCAGCCCCCGTGGTCTCCCCGCCCCGGGCCGACGGGTCAGGGGAGGCTTCCGCGCAGGTCGGCACGGTGGGCCTGACGCGGCGCGAGCACGACATGCTCGGCTTCGAGCGCCAGTGGTGGCGACGGGCGGGCGCCAAGGAGACGGCCATCCGCGACCTCTTCGGCACGACGCCGACGCGCTACTACCAGGCGCTGAACGCCCTGGTCGACCGTCCCGAGGCGCTGGCTGCCGATCCGCTGCTGGTGCGGCGGCTGCGTCGACTGCGGACGGCGCGGCAACGAAGCCGGTCCTCGCAAATCCTGGGCAAAGCGAATCACATCGATTAGATTCGGTCACCGTGGGCAGGCACGCCGCGTCAGGCAGTGACGGACTGGAGCGGGCGCACGCGTCTGCAGCTGCTGGGCGGCGCAGGACCGACCCTCTCGACGGGTCGTGGCCCGGCGCCGCTGAACTGAGCGACCACCCGACGGCCCCGGGCCGGGACCGTGCCGGGCGGTCCCGCGACGTGCTGCTGGACGTGCCCGCGGCGGACTCCCCGCGGCAGGTGCCCCGCTCGCGGCTGCCGCTCCCGCCCGTGCCGGCCGGTTCGCGTCCCGTGGCCACCCCCGCGCCGCGCACCAGCGTCGCCCCCTTCCAGGCCGTGCCGGCACCTGAGTCGCGGATCGAGGTGGCCGCGCCGGCCCGTGCGGTGGACGTGCTCGCTCCCGTCGCCGCCGGCGCCTGGCTCGACGACGAGCCCCTCGACACCACCGGGCCGGGCCAGGGCGTGGCCGGGCGCACCGTCGCCCCCCGCGTGCCCCTCGCGCCGCGTGTCCCTCGGCAGACCACCCCGGCCGGAGCGCCGTCCTCGTCCTACGGCGACTGGACCAAGCCCTCCCGCACCGGCGACACCGGTCGCTCCCGGCTCGACCTGGACGCCCTGCCGGACGTCGTGCCCGCGGCGATCGCACCGGCCACCACCGCCATCCCCGAGCGGGGCGCCGCGGCCCGCGCAGACGACGACGTCGACGCCGAGGCGATGAGCGGCGAGGCACCCGCAGTGGTCGCCGGCCCGGGCACCGGGCCGGTCAAGGGCGGCCGTGCCGCCTACCGGGCCGAACGGCAGGCCGCCGACGCCGTCCGCCGCAAGGCCGCCAAGCGCAGCGGCGAGCCCGACGTCCTCTTCGACGACGAGCCCGAGCCCAAGCCCCGCCGCGTGCTCCACAGCCTGGTCGCCATGGCCGTCGTCGCGCTCGTGGTCCTCGGCGTCTACACCGTCACCGGTCGTGAGTCCCAGGAGGCCGCCGCGCGGACGCCGGTCGCCACGACCACGGCCCCGGCCACCCCACCGGTCGCCACCCTCCCGCCGCTGACCAGCGAGCCGGTGGTCGTGGAGCCCGCCGTCACCACCCCGGTCCGGGTGCCGGTCACCGTGCTCAACGCCACCACCGTCAACGGGCTCGCCGGGAAGATCGCCGGCGTCGTCGTCGCCGCGGGCTGGGAGTCGCCGGGCGTCGGCGCGTACCCCGGCACCGACGTCGCCACCTCGACCGTCTTCTTCACCGAGGGCGACGAGCAGCAGCGGCAGGCCGCGCTCCAGCTGATCGACCAGTTCCCCGACCTGGCCGGGCCGGCGCCGCGCTTCTTCGACGTCGCCGACGTGCCGGCCCCGGGCCTGGTCGTCGTGGCGACCGGCAACTGGCAGCCCTGACGCGGCTCGGCCGGCAGACGAGGAACACCGGCGCACCCTCGGCCGTTGGGCGCTTCGTGCGCTCCCCCCGCGGGCTCGTGCGTCGTCGACCGCGCCCCGGTGCGCGCACCACGCTCGCCGCCCTGCTCACCCTCGCCTCGTCCGCCGGGCTCCTGGTCCTCGCGCCACCGGCCGGTGCCGCCGAGATCGGCACCGAGGAGGCGCGGGTCGCATCCGGTTCCGGTGCCGACGCGGTCGAGCTCGACACCACCCTGTACCTCCCGGACACCGCCGAGCCCGCCCCGGCCGTCGTCCTGGCGCACGGCTTCGGCGGCAGCAAGCGCTCCGTCGCCGACGACGCGCTCGCCCTCGCCGAGCGCGGCTACGTCGTCCTCACCTACTCCGCCCGCGGGTTCGGCGAGAGCACCGGCCGGATCGGGCTCAACGACCCCCGCTACGAGGTCGCCGACCTCGGCACGCTGCTCGACTTCCTCGCCGAGCGCGACGACGTGCAGCTCGACGCCGAGGGCGATCCGCGGGTGGGCGTCGCCGGCGCCTCGTACGGCGGGGCGCTGTCCCTGCTGGGTGCGGCCTACGACGACCGGGTCGACGCCATCGCGCCGCAGATCACCTGGCACTCGCTGACCACCGCGCTCTTCCCCGACTTCCAGGGCGACATCGACGCCGACACCGTCGCCGCGGTCCCGCCCACCACGGACAGCGGCGTCTACAAGCAGCTGTGGTCGGGGCTGTTCTTCGGCATCGGCTCGGCGTCGGGCGGGCTGCTGGACGCGCTGGGCGGTGGGGCCGCGACCGGTGGCGGCCCCGCCGGCGGCACGCCGGTGGCCCTGCCCGAAGAGCTGCTGGAGCGCGCCGCCGAGAACCCCGAGGCCGTCGAGCAGCTGCTCACCTGCGGCCGGTTCCAGCCCGACGTCTGCGCCGCCTACCAGACCGCCGCCGCCTCGGGCACGCTCACGCCCGAGGTCGCCGCGGTGCTGGACCGCAGCAGCCCCGCCGGGGTGCTCGACCGCATCGACGTGCCCACGCTGCTGATCCAGGGCACCCAGGACTCGCTGTTCGGCCTCGGCCACGCCGACGCCAACGCGCGCGGCATCGCCGCCGACGGCACCCCGGTCAAGGTGGTCTGGTTCGTCGGCGGCCACGACGCGTCGTCGTCCGGCCGGCAGCAGGAGGAGCTGCGGGAGCAGGTGGCCGGGTGGTTCGACTGGCACCTGCGCGGCCAGGGGGAGGACCCGGGCACCGGTTTCCAGTTCCCTGCACCCACGGGGCTGGGCGCCACGCTCGGCCGGGTGCAGGGCGGCGGCCAGACCGTCGTCGCCGAGCGCTACCCCGGCCTCGACGGGGCCGAGCCGGCCGACCGGCGCGCGGTCGCGCTGGAGGGGCCGCTGCAGCCGCTGGTCACCCCGGCCGGCGGCACCCCCGCGGCGCTCACCACGGTGCCCGGGCTCGGCGCCCTCACGGCGGCCCTCGGCGGCGCGGCCGTGGAGATCCCGGGCCAGTTCGCCGCCTTCGACAGCGAGCCGCTCGAGGCCCCGGTGGAGGTGGTCGGCTCCTCCACGGTCGATTTCGCGATCGCCTCGGCCGACGGGTCGGCCACCCTGTTCGCCAAGCTCTACGACGTCGGCCCGGACGGGGCCATGGTCCTGCCCGGCGGGCTCGTGGCGCCGCTGTCGCTCACCGGTCTCTCGGCCGACCCGTCCTCGCCGACCCGCGTGAGCGTGACGCTGCCGGGCATCGTGCACCGCTTCGAGACCGGGCACACCATGCGGCTGGTGGTGTCCTCGACCGACCAGGCGTTCGCGCTGCCCGACGAGGCCGCCGTCTACTCGGTCGGCCTGGCCTCCGCGGAGACGGCCGACGGCGTCGCCGCGGGCGGGACGACGCTCGCCGTCCCGCAGGTCGACGGGCGCAGCGAGGCCGCGGCCGGATCGCTGCGCTGGTGGGCGCTGCTGGGCGCCGTCGCCGGCCTGGCGCTGCTGGGCTGGCTCGCCGCGCTGTGGTGGGGCGCCCGCCGGCGTCGGCTGGTGTCGCACGTCGAGCCCGACGGCGAGGACGTGCCGCTGCGCTTCGACGGAGTGACCAAGGCCTACAAGGACGGCTTCGTCGCCGTCCGGGATCTCTCGTTCGAGGTGCGCCGTGGCCAGGTGCTCGGCCTGCTCGGCCCGAACGGTGCGGGCAAGACGACGTCGCTGCGCATGCTCATGGGCCTCATCCGGCCGACCGAGGGGCGGATCAGCGTCTTCGGGCACGCCGCCGGGCCGGGCGCGCCGGTGCTGTCCCGCCTGGGCTCGTTCGTGGAGGGGACCGGTCTGCAGCCGCACCTGTCCGGCCGCGACAACCTGACGCTCTACTGGGCCGCCACCGGCCGGCCGGCCGAGGACGCGCACATGGAGGAGGCGATCGCGGTCGCCGGGCTCGGCGCGGCGCTGGACCGGCCGGTGCGCCGCTACAGCCAGGGCATGCGCCAGCGGGTCGCGATCGCGCAGGCCATGCTCGGGCTGCCCGACCTCCTGGTCCTCGACGAGCCGACCAACGGGCTGGACCCGCCGCAGATCCACGCCATGCGCGAGGTGCTGCGCAACTACGCCGCGACCGGCCGCACGGTGATCGTGTCCAGCCACCTGCTGAGCGAGATCGAGCAGACCTGCAGCCACGTCGTCGTCATGGCCAAGGGGCAGAAGATCGCGCAGGGCACGGTGGAGGAGATCGTCGGCGCCGGCGGCGCGGTGCTGGTCGGCCTGGCCGACGACGCCGACACCGACCGGGCGATCGCCGTCCTGTCCGCCCTGCCGGGGGTCACCGCCGGCCGGACCGACGACGGCCTGGTGGCCGAGCTCGACGGCGCCCGGCGGGCCGACGTGCTCCAGGCGCTGGTGTCGGCGGGCATCGCCGTCGACCAGTTCACGCCGCGACGACGGCTCGAGGACGCCTTCCTGGCGCTGGTGGGGGAGTCATGAGCGCGACCCGGGTGACGGACACCGAGCACGTGCAGCCGACCGGCGCGGTCGCCGGCTACCGGCCGGAGCGGACGCTGCGGCTGTCGGTGGAGCTGCGCCGGCAGTTCAAGCGGCGCCGGACCATCGGCGTCTTCGCGCTGATGGTCGCGCTGCCGCTGGTGCTCATCGCGGCGCTGCAGCTGGGCGCCAGCGAGGAGGCGGCCGAGAACACCCGGATCAACCTGGTCGACGTCGCGACGGCCAGTGGCCTGAACTTCACGCTGTTCGTGCTGTTCGCGACGACCGGCTTCTTCCTGGTCGTGGTGTACGCGCTGTTCTTCGGCGACACCGTGGCCGTCGAGGCCCAGTGGGGGTCGCTGCGGTACGCGCTGGCCACCCCGGTCCCGCGCATGCGGCTGCTCCGGCAGAAGTGGCTGGCCGCGCTGGTGCAGTCGGTGGCGGCGCTGCTGACGCTGGCGGCGGTGGCCGTGGTCGCCGGCGGGATCGCCTTCGGCTTCGGAGACATCACGACGCCGGTGGGGGTCGGGATCGACCAGGCCGACGGGATGCTGCGGCTGGCCGGGATGCTGGGCTACCTCGCCGTTCACCTGCTGGTCGTGGGCGCCCTGGCGTTCTGGTTCTCCACGATCACCGACGCGCCGCTGGCCGCCGTCGGCGGCGCGGTGTTCACGATGTTCGTCTTCGCGATCCTCGACCAGGTGGAGCAGCTCGGCTCGATCCGCGACTGGTTCCCCACGGCGGAGGAGTTCGCCTGGACCGACCTGCTGCAGACGCCGGTCGACTCCGACGACCTGTTCCGCGGCGTCATCCAGTCGCTGGTCTACATCGCGATCTTCACCGCGTTGGGCTTCCGCCACTTCGCCCGCCGCGACGTCACCAGCTAGGACGGCTTCCGAGCGATGAGCACGCCCTGCGGAACCTTCGTCGCCCGGCTGGTCGACTCGGGCGATCTCACCACTCGAGCGGTCAGTTCGAAGCCCGCGGTGTGCAGCAGCGCGATGACGGCATCGGGCTGCAGGCGGTGGAAGTCGAGTGAGATGGCCTGGCCGAAGGCCTCGTCGAGATGCAACGTGTCGTCGCCGACCTGGAAGGCGATCAGCGCGTAGCCGCCCGGCCGCAGCACCCGGTGGAACTCATCGATCACCCCCTGCCGCTGGGGGCCGGGGACGTGGATGAGCGAGTACCAGGCGACCAGACCGGCCAGACCGGCGTCCGCACGGTCCAGGGCGCTCATCTCTCCCACGTCGAAGCTGACCTCGGGATGCTCGCGGCGCGCGATGTCGACCATGGCGGGCGACAGGTCGATGCCGGACACCTGCAGCTCGAGCTGGTGCAGGTGAGCCGAGACGGCGCCGGGCCCGCTGCCGACCTCGAGGACCTGCGCATCGGGGTGGTCCCGCCTGACCAGCTCCGCGAACCCACGGAGCAGCGCCCGGTCCAGCGGAGCGTCGTCGAGCTCGGCGCGGAACAGCTCGGCGTACTTCTCCGCAATGGCGTCGTATCCGTTCCTCGTCACGAGCACGTGCGCTCCCTCGGCCACAGCAGCAGGCTAGAGCGGGGGTGTGACGGGATCAGAGCGAGGCGCGCACCGCCTGGGCCCAGCCCTCGCCCATCGCGCCGTCGGTGACGGTCACGTTGGGGACGGCGGCCATCAGGGCGGTCATGCCGTCGACCGCGGCGCCGTTCGCGGTGATCCAGAGCTTGCCGACGGCGGGTGCCATGTCCAGGTCGCTGACGCTGTCGCCGATGGCGATCGCGTCGGTGGGGGAGAGGCCGCGCCGTTCGAGGTCCCAGGCGATGGCCGCGCCCTTGGAGATGCCGCGCGGCATCAGGTGGTACACCCGCGGGGGCAGCGGGTCGTCGTCCAGCCCGAACCGGGACGTCGCCGGGATCGCGCCGTTGTCCTTGAGCGTCAGCCAGCCCGCACCCCGCTCGGCCAGCCAGGCGTCCACCGACAGCGGGTCGACCCGGCCGCGCAGCAGGGCGTCGGTGTCGTGGGTGGCGTGCCACGGGTCGTGCCACTCCAGCCGTCCGGGGTGGGCGGCGATCAGCTCCTCGACGACGCCCAGCTGCGCCATCACCGCCATCGGCGTCCGGTCGCCGTACTCCTCGGGCAGCTCGCCGCGCAGGCGGTGGGTGTTCCGCCCGGAGCCCCAGCCGATGGTGGCGCCGAGCTCCGCGATCGCGCCGTCGGCGGCGAAGATGCGCGCGGCCTCCACGACCTGCTCGTAGGTGCGGCCGCTGACCAGCACCAGCGCCGCCCCCGCCCGGTGCAGGTCGAGCAGGGCGCCGGCGGGCCCGTCGGTCAGCTCGCGGCCGGCGCTGTGCCAGAACGAGCCGCGCGGGCCGACCATGGTGCCGTCGAGGTCGGTGTAGACGATGCGGGCTGCCACACCCCACATCCTGTCCACCGGGAGACGCCGTACCGGCGGCGGGTACCATTCCGGGCGTTCACTCATCCAGAGGGGCAGAGGGACACGGCCCGATGAAGCCCCGGCAACCGCCGTCTGACGCGTACGCGCCAGCGGGAGGTGCCAATTCCGTCCCGCGCGGCTCGACGGCCCGACGCGGGGAAGATGAGGAGGTAGTCGTCGCATGACTCTGACCGCTCCCGGTTCCGCCCAGGCCGACAGCTCCGCCGGTGGCCCCACCCCGCCCTGTCCGGCCCGCGGGCTCGTCTGCCGCAACTGCGGCGCCACGTTCGGCCTGATCGCCGAGCACGCCTGCGCCGAGTGCTTCGGCCCGCTGGAGGTCGACTACGACCCCGAGATCATGCGTGCGGTGACCCGCGAGCAGATCGAGGCCGGGCCGCAGAACATCTGGCGCTACGTCGCCCTGCTGCCGGTCGGCCAGGACCCCGCCGACCGCGTCTCCCTCGACCCGGGGATGACCCCGCTGGTCCGCGCCGAGCGGCTGGCCGCCGAGCTCGGCCTCACCGGCGGGCTGTGGGTCAAGGACGACAGCGCCAACCCCACCCACTCCTTCAAGGACCGCGTGGTCAGCCTCGCCGCGACCGCCGCCAAGGGCCTGGGCTACAAGAAGATCGCCGCCGCCTCCACAGGCAACCTGGCCAACTCCGTCGCCGCCCACGCCGCGCGGGTCGGCCTGCCGTCGTTCGTCTTCATCCCGGCCGATCTCGAGCCGGGCAAGGTCGTGCAGTCGGCGGTCTACGGGCAGACGCTGGTCGCCGTCGACGGCTCCTACGACGACGTCAACCGGCTGACCAGCGAGCTCGCCGAGACCGACGAGTTCGAGGACACCGCCTTCGTCAACCAGAACGTGCGGCCGTACTACGCCGAGGGCTCCAAGACGATGGGCTACGAGATCGCCGAGCAGCTGGGCTGGCGGATCCCGGCCCAGGTCGTCATCCCGATGGCGTCGGGCTCGCTGCTGACCAAGGTCGACAAGGCCTTCCGCGAGCTGACCGCCGCGGGCATCGTCGAGGCGACCGAGTGGACGATCTTCGGCGCCCAGTCGGCCGGCTGCGACCCGATCGCCACGGCGTTCGACAACGGCTGGGACGTCGTCAAGCCGGTCAAGCCGACCGGGATCGCCAAGTCGCTGAACATCGGCAACCCCGCCGACGGCCCGTACGCCCTCGACGCCATCCGCCGGACCGGCGGGGCGGTGGGCCGCGTGGGCGACGACGAGATCGTGCAGGGCATCCGCGACCTCGCCCGGACCACGGGTGTCTTCGCCGAGACCGCCGGCGGCGTCACCGTCGCCGTCCTGCGGCAGCTGGTGGAGAACGGGCGGCTTGACCCGGCCAAGGAGACCGTCGTCCTCAACACCGGCGAGGGGCTGAAGACCCTCGACCCGCTGGAGCCGGTCGTCGGCCCGACCCACCGGGTGGAGCCGTCGCTGAAGTCGGTGCGGGCGGCCGGTCTCATCGGCTGACGGCGGGCCCGCCGACCGGGCGACCGGCACGTCGCCCGATCCGGGCAACGGTCCGGCATCGATGTGCCGCGACCAGGCATTCCCTGTTGTACGTTCTCGCGCGGTTCGAGTTCCACGTTCGTGTTCGGCGGGCGGAAGAGCGAGACCCCGCCCCCTCACAGCGACGGGGTGGCCGCACGCACGAAACGTGGGAGCACACGTGGCACAGGGCACCGTGAAGTGGTTCAACGCCGAGAAGGGCTTCGGCTTCATCGCCGTCGACGGCGGGCAGGACGTCTTCGTCCACTACTCGTCCATCCAGATGGACGGGTACAAGAGCCTCGACGAGGGTCAGCGCGTCGAGTTCGAGGTCGTCCAGGGCGCCAAGGGCCCGCAGGCCGACGCCGTCCGCAGCGCCTGATCGCAGCGCCTTCCACGGAGGCCCGGACCCTCGGGGTCCGGGCCTCCGCTCGTCCGGGGGACCCCCCGTCCTTGCACTCGCAGGGGTCGAGTGCCAGACTCCTTTCTGGCACTCGGGTCTCCCGAGTGCCAATCAGGTCGGAACGGTGAGGCACCGGTCAGTGGGCCGAAGGAGCGTCCACGGCGCTGGTGTCGTCCGTCGCGGGCACCAACCCGGCTGTGCAGCGATCCATGCTCGGAGGACATCACCACATGGCCAAGATGATCGCGTTCAACGAAGAGGCGCGCCGCGGCCTCGAGCGAGGGATGAACACCCTCGCCGACGCCGTCAAGGTGACCCTCGGCCCCCGTGGCCGGAACGTCGTTCTTGAGAAGAAGTGGGGCGCGCCCACCATCACCAACGATGGTGTGAGCATCGCCAAGGAGATCGAGCTCGAGGACCCGTGGGAGAAGATCGGGGCCGAGCTCGTCAAGGAGGTCGCCAAGAAGACCGACGACGTCGCGGGTGACGGCACCACCACCGCCACCGTGCTGGCCCAGGCGCTCGTGCGCGAGGGTCTGCGCAACGTCGCCGCCGGCGCCAACCCGATGGCCCTGAAGAAGGGCATCGAGGCTGCCGTCGCCTCGGTCAGCGACTACCTCCTCTCCACGGCGAAGGACGTCGAGACGAAGGAGCAGATCGCCGCCACCGCGTCGATCTCCGCCGCTGACCCGGCCATCGGCGAGCTCATCGCCGAGGCGATGGACAAGGTCGGCAAGGAAGGCGTCATCACCGTCGAGGAGAGCAACACCTTCGGCCTCGAGCTCGAGCTCACCGAGGGCATGCGCTTCGACAAGGGCTACATCTCGCCCTACTTCGTCACCGACGCCGAGCGCATGGAGGCCGTCCTCGACGACCCGTACGTGCTCGTCGTCAACTCGAAGATCAGCACCGTCAAGGACCTGCTCCCGCTGCTGGAGAAGGTCATGCAGTCGGGCAAGCCGCTGGCCATCATCTCCGAGGACGTCGAGGGCGAGGCCCTCGCGACCCTGGTGGTCAACAAGATCCGTGGCACCTTCAAGTCCGTCGCCGTCAAGGCCCCGGGCTTCGGTGACCGCCGCAAGGCCATGCTGGGCGACATCGCCATCCTCACCGGTGGCCAGGTCATCAGCGAGGAGGTCGGCCTCAAGCTCGACACCGCCGGCCTGGAGCTGCTCGGCCGCGCCCGCAAGGTCGTCGTCACCAAGGACGAGACGACGATCGTCGAGGGTGCCGGGGACACCGACCAGATCCAGGGTCGGGTCAACCAGATCCGCAGCGAGATCGAGCGCTCGGACTCGGACTACGACCGCGAGAAGCTGCAGGAGCGCCTGGCCAAGCTGGCCGGTGGCGTCGCCGTCATCAAGGCCGGTGCCGCGACCGAGGTCGAGCTCAAGGAGCGCAAGCACCGCATCGAGGACGCGGTGCGCAACGCCAAGGCCGCCGTCGAGGAGGGCATCGTCGCCGGTGGTGGCGTCGCCCTGGCGCAGGCCACCACCGTCGCGTTCGACAAGCTCGAGCTCGAGGGTGACGAGGCCACCGGTGCCAACATCGTGCGCGTCGCGCTCGAGGCGCCGCTGAAGCAGATCGCGATCAACGCCGGCCTCGAGGGTGGCGTCGTCGCGGAGAAGGTCCGCAACTCGGAGACCGGCTGGGGCCTCAACGCCGCCACCGGCGAGTACGTGGACCTGGTCGCCGCCGGGATCATCGACCCCGCCAAGGTGACCCGCTCGGCGCTGCAGAACGCCGCCTCCATCGCGGCGCTCTTCCTCACCACCGAGGCCGTCATCGCCGACAAGCCGGAGAAGAACGCCCCGGCCATGCCGAACAGCGACGGCATGGGCGGCATGGACTTCTGAGTCCGTCCTCCCGGTAGCACCAGCACTGCCCGGCAGGGGCGGTCCCGCATCGCGGGGCCGCCCCTGTCGGCGTTCGCGGGAACGGCCGCCGACCTCACTCCGGGGCGAAGACGCAGAACTCGTTGCCCTCGGGGTCGGCGAGCACGTCCCAGTCGATGTCCCCGCCTCGCGCCCGCACGATCCTGGCGCCGGCCGCCACGAGGGCGTCCCGGTCGCCGACGACGTCGAGGTGCATGCGGTTCTTCACCCACTTGGACTCGATCACCGGGTTGATCCAGATGTCCGGTCCCGCGCCCGCCGGGTCGATGAGCAGCGCCGGCCAGTCGCGCTCCCGCGGGGTGCCGTCGTCGAGCACGTCCTTGCGGACGTAGCCCAGCGCCGCGGCCCACCAGTCGGCCACCGCCTGGTGGTCACGGGCGTCGAGGCAGAGGTCCTTGAACCGGGCGGGTGCGTCAGCCATGAACCGGGAGGGTAGGCGGCTGACCGTGACGGTGATCATCGGGACGTCGGGGTGGCAGTACCGCGACTGGCGCGGCCGCTTCTACCCGCAGAAGCTCCCGCAGCGGCTCTGGCTCGAGCACTACGCCGCGCACTTCGCGACCGTGGAGAGCAACGCCGCCTTCTACCGGCTGCCCGAACGGGACACGTTCGTGAAGTGGCGGGAGCGCACCCCGCCGGACTTCCGGTGGGCGGTCAAGGCCAGCCGCTTCCTCACCCACATCAAGCGGCTGCGGGAGCCGGAGGAGCCGGTCGCCCGGTTGATCGGCCGCGCGGAGGGCCTCGAGCACCGGCTGGACGCGATCCTCGTGCAGCTGCCGCCGACGCTGAAGGCCGACCCGGAGCTGCTGCGCGAGTGCCTCGCCCAGTTCCCGGCCGGCACCAGGGTGGCCGTCGAACCGCGGCACGAGTCCTGGTGGACCGATGAGATCCGTGCGCTGCTGGAGCGCTACGGCGCCGCGCTGTGCTGGGCGGACCGGATGGAGCAGCCCATCGCGCCGCTGTGGCGCACCACCGACTGGGGCTACCTGCGGTTCCACACCGGGGTGGAGAACTGGCGGTACCGACCCGAGACCCTGCAGCTGTGGGCCGATCGGCTGGCCGCCACGTACGGGCCGGACGACGACGTCCTCGTCTACTTCAACAACGATCCCGGCGGAGCGGCGACGATCGACGCGGTGCACTTCGCCGACGCGGTCCGCCGGGCCGGCGGGACGCCCACCCGGGTGCCCACGGCAGACCAGGCGACCGGCCTGGCGTGGGCCCCGGTGGAGGACGTCCCGATCTGACGGCGGAGGTCAGGCCCCGGCTGCCCGCTCGGCGTCCTTCTCCGCCTGCTCAGCGGCTTCCTCAGCGGCCTCCTCGGCCGCCTCGCGAGCGGCCTCCTCGGCCTCCTCGGCTGCCTCACGGGCGGCCTCCTCGGCTGCGCGGAGCGCCTTCTCCTGCTCCTTGGCGGCTTCGCGGGCGGCCTTCTCGGCCTCGCGAGCGGCCTCGCGGTCCGCCTTCGCCTCCTCGCGGGCCGCCTTGGCGGCCTCGCGCTCGGCCTCGCGGGTGGCCTTGGCCACCGTGCCCTCTCCGCGGCTGTGGTCCGCGGCCGGCCCGCCCTCGGTGGGCTCCTCGGTCTCGACGGCCTCCGTCTCGACGGCCTCGGTCTCGACGGCCTCGGTCTCGACGGCCTCGGTCTCGACGGCCTCGGTGACCTCCTCGGTCTCGTCGGCGTCGACCGCGACGCTGTCGCCGGACGAGTTCTCCGCGACCGTGGCGACGTCGGACCCGGTCACGTCGAAGGGCGTCACCGTCTCGATGGCCGACGCGACGGCGTCCTGCACCGGGGCCGGCAGCGCGCCGGCGGCACCGGCGCCCGTCACGCCGGCGGCCGCGATACCCAGGCCGGTGGCCACCTGCGCGGCGGTGCCGGCGCCGGTGATCTTGGCGATGGCGACGGCGAGTCCTTCAAGAAGTGCCATGGATCTGTTCCCTTCGAACGTGCACCGCGGGCGCGGCGGTTCGAACGGGTATCGGCATCCGTCGGAGGCGGCTGTAGCCGTGCGAGCGGATTCCCCCGATAGAGGAACTAACCGGTGGGGAGATCGGCCAGGTGCTCGGCGTACGTGCGCGGCGGCCGCCCCAGCAGGCCGGTGAGCACCCGCGGGCTGCCGGTGAACCCGTGCGCGCGGTACCAGTCGAACATCGCGACGCGGCAGCGGCCGGCGTAGCTGCCGTCGTCCGTCGCTGCGACGTCGACGGCGGTGACCGGCCGCCCGGAGTGGCCGGAGAGCAGCGCCGCGACGTCGGGTGCGGTCAGCTCCTCGGGCCCCACGGCCTCGAAGGTCCCGCTGTCCAGCCCGTCCTCGGTGAGCAGCACGGCGGCCGCGTCCGCGACGTCCCGCAGGTCGACGAAGGACTGCGCCTGTTCCAGACCCCAGGGGCTGGGCAGCTCGCCGCTCGCCACGGCTCCGGCCAGCTGCCCGTCGAGGTTGTCGGCGTAGGCGCAGGGCTGCAGCACCCGCCACCGTGCGGCCGTCCCAGCGACCGCGCCGTCGAGGGCCTCCTCGACCCGGTCCTTGGCCGCGTGGTGCGGCATCGCCCGGGCCTGCGGACGGAGCACCGAGTGGTAGACGAGCCGGGGAACCCCGGCGCGCGCGGCGGCGGTCAGCACGGCGGGGGCGCCGGTCGCCTCCGCCGGGTCGAAGTTGGGCCAGATCAGGTAGAGCGCATCAGCGCCGGTGAACACCCCGGACAGGTCGCCGGTCAGGTTCCCGAGGACGACCTCGGCGCCGAGCCCGTCCAGCTCCGGGCGCGGCCGACGCGAGGGGACGACCGCACGGACCGACTCCCCCCGGGCCAGCAGGGCTCGGACGACGGCCGTGCCGGTGGATCCGCCGGCGGCGGTCACGACGATCACAGGACGTCGGCCGCCTCGACGTGCCGGACCCCGAGCTGGTCCGCGGCCTGGCCGAGGACGTCCTGCACGACGAGCGTGTCGGCCAGCGGCATCACGGCGCTCTCGGTCCGCCCGGCCCGCAGGCAGTCGGTGACCTCGACGAGCTCGTGGGCGTACCCGGCTCCGGTCTGCGACCGGGTCATCGTCTCCGGCTCGGCGCCGGCGCGGTGCAGCACGATCGTCTGCGGGTGGTGGAACCGGGGGACGACGTCGATCCACCCGGTCGTCCCCACGACGCGCGCCGTCCCCGGCAGGGCGTACCGCAGGGAGGTCGTCAGCGCGGCGTTGCGGCCGTCGTCCCAGCCCAGCAGGATCGCCGCCTCGGCGTCGGCCCCCGAGGGGAACAGGGAGCCGGTGGCGACCACCCGGTCCGGGGTGCCCAGCAGCATCTGGGCGAAGGACACCACGTACACACCCAGGTCGAGCAGCGCGCCGCCGCCCAGCTCCAGCGCGAACAGCCGGTCGACCGGGTCGTACTCACGGGCGACGCCGAGATCGGCCTGCACGGAGCGCACCTCGCCGATGGCGCCGTCGGCGATCAGCTCCTGGAGCGCGACGACGGCGGGCTGGAAGCGGGTCCACATCGCCTCCATCACGAAGGTGCCCGTCTCCCGTGCCAGGTCGACGACCTCCGTGGCGCCGGCCGTGGTGGCGGTGAACGCCTTCTCCACGAGCAGCGCCTTGCCCGCCCGCAGGGCGGCCAGCGCCAGGGCGTGGTGCTGCGGGTGCGGGGTCGCGACGTAGAGGACGTCGACGTCGGGATCGGCGATGATCCCGGCGTAGGAGCCGTGGGCCCGCTCCATCCCGTGCCGGCGGGCGAAGGCGTCGGCCCGCTCCTGCGACCGGGACGCGACGGCGACCGCCCGGGCGCCCGGCACGACGGCGAAGTCCTCGACCACCTTCTCCGCGATGCGGCCCGGCCCGACGATGCCCCAACGAATCTCTCCGGTCACCGGGACGACGGTAGTGCCACGCCCGGCGACGTCAGCCCTGGGCTGCAGAAACGGGCCGGTATGGTCTCGCTGCCCCGTGGGCGGTTCGAGCCGGCGACATGGGTCACGGAGACGAGAGGTCAGGTAGTGGAGCGGGAACCCGGGGCGCCGCCCGGCCGGCGGCTGAGCCGACGCGCGTTCATCGGCATCGCGGCCGGGGGTGTCCTGGCGGGGTGCGCGACCCGGTCCTCCGAGGGCCGTCCGACCGCAGGGGACCGCTCCCGGCCGCCACGCAGCGGCACGCCCGCCCCGCCGCCGAGCGCCGAGCCGACGACGCCCGCGCCTCCCCGCGAGGTCACACGGGCCGAGATCGTCGCCCGCCATGCCGGGGTGGCGCCCGTCGCGTGGGGGCTCGACGTGCCGGGTGTCGTGAACCGGTTGCCCACGCAGGACCGCGTCGTCGCCCTGACCTTCGACGCGTGCGGTGGTGGGCGGGGGAGCGGCTACGACGCCGCCCTCGTCGACACGCTCCGGGCGACGCGGACCCCGGCCACCCTCTTCCTCAACGAGCGCTGGGTGCGTGCCCATCCGGAGATCACCGCGGAGCTGGCCGGTGAGCCGCTGTTCGAGATCGCGAACCACGGCACCGCGCACCGGCCGCTGTCGGTGACCGGCAGGTCGGCGTACGGGATACCCGGGACCGCGAGCGCCGGTGAGGTCTACGACGAGGTCTCCGGCAACCGGCGGACCCTGACCGGAGCGACCGGCGTGGCCCCCAGGTTCTTCCGGTCGGGCACGGCGCACTACGACGACGTCGCCGTGCGGATCGCGGGTGATGTCGGGGAGACGGTGGTGAACTTCGACGTGAACGGGGACGCGGGGGCGACCCTCACCCCGCACGGCGTGGCCGCTGCTCTGGAGTCCGCGACGCCCGGCTCGATCGTCCTCTGCCACATGAACCAGCCCGGCTGCGGTACGGCGCAGGGCGTGGCGACCGCGCTGCCACGGCTGGCCCGGGCGGGGTTCCGGTTCGTCCGGCTGTCCGACTACCTGGCGTAGCCGCGGGGCGTCCGGTGCCTGTCGGCCGGGGGACCGGCACACTGCTGGTCGTGGCCGTCCTGATCGACACCCCCGTCTGGCCGTGGCGGGGGCGGTTGTGGTCGCACCTGGTCAGCGACGTCTCCTACGACGAGCTGCACGCCTTCGTCGCGGCCGAGCTGGGCATCCCGCGCCGGGCGTTCCAGGGCGACCACTACGACGTCCCCGAGGAGCTGTACGCGGTCGCGGTGGCGGCCGGCGCCCAGCCGGTCGAGTGCCGGGAGCTGCTCAGCCGGCTGCTGGCGGCGGGGCTCCGTCGGCGGAAGCGCGCGACCGCAGCAGGGTGAGCTCCGCGGTCAGGTTGGCGCGCGCCACCGGTTCCCACTCGGCCGCGGCGGGCAGCCGGTAGAGCCGGGGGAGGGCGAGCAGCCGTTCGAGGACGGCGATCCGCCCCGCGGTGAACTCCTCGTCGGAGAGGTGCCCGTACTCGGCCCGCACCGCCGACGCGTAGCCCGCGTAGGCCTGCGGTGGGCTGGCGAGCACCGCCAGATCGGCGTCGCAGAGGGCCGCGCCGCCGGCGTCCCCGGGCGCCGGGTCGTGGGTGGCGGTCAGCAGGACGAGCCGGACCACCTCCTCGGCCCGCTCGTCGGGCACCAGCCCGCGGAGCCCGGCACGTGCCCGGGCCGCGCTGATCTCCTCGTTGTCCGGGCGCCGGGGGTCGTAGACGACGTCGTGGTACCAGGCGGCCAGCCGGACGGCGTCGGGATCGGGCACGTCGGTGACCAGCCGGTCGAGCAGCCCGAGGACGGCGGCCAGGTGCGCGAGGTCGTGGTAGCGCCGGTGCGGTTCGCTCCACGCGGCGACGACGGCGGCCCACTCGGTCCGGGAGATGGGGGAGTCGCCGGCGAGCGCCGCCCACGCCTCGAAGCCGACCGGGCCGCTCACCGGACCCCGCAGGTGCGCAGCGCCAGCAGGGCGAAGACCCGCGCCGAGGTGACCAGCTCGGCGACCGGCACCTGCTCGAGCGGGCCGTGGGCGAGGTGCAGGTCGCCGGGGCCGTAGTGCACCGTGGGGATCCCGGCGGCGGCGTACAGCCGCAGGTCGGTGCCCGCGGCGATCGCCCGCTCCGGGGGTGGTGGCCCGCCGGCGTCCTCGACGGCCGCGCGGACGTCGCCCAGCAGCGGGTGCCCGGCCGGCAGCCGGCCGCTGGCGAAGGCCCCGCCGGTCCAGGTCAGCCGCACCGGGCGCGCGGCCAGCCACGGGTGCCCCGCGGACAGCTCGGCCAGCCGGGTCTCCAGCGCCGCCCGCGCCGTCTCGACCGGTTCGCCCACGCGCACCCCGTAGCGGCCCTCGGCCACCAGCCGGTCGGGCACGGAGCTGGCCCAGTCGCCGGCCCGGACGCGGCCGATGGAGATCCCGTAGGGGAAGGGGGCGTCACCGAAGCGCGGATCGGGGTCGCGTTGCCGCTCGGCCTCGAACGCCAGCAGGCCGGCGTGCACGTACGTGAAGAGCTCCACCACGCTCACCCCCCGGTCGCGCATGGCGGCGTGGGCGGCGTGGCCGCTCAGCTCCAGCCGGAAGGTCAGCGCCCCGGCGTGCGCCGTGACGACGGCCTGCGCGGTCGGCTCCGGGATGACGCAGCGGTCGCCGGTGTGGCCGCGACGCAGGGTGGCCCACGCGCCGAGGCCGCCGTCCTCCTCGCCGACCACGCCGTGCAGCGCGAGCGGCCGGGCCAGGCGCACCCCCGCCGTCCGCAGGGCGTGCACGGCGGCGAGGCAGGCGACCACGCCCGCCTTCATGTCGCAGGCGCCGCGGCCGTGCACGGCGCCGTCGGCGATTCGGGGGACGAACGGGTTCCCGGACCACAGCCCGGGATCCCCGGGCGGGACGACGTCGGTGTGCCCGGAGAGCACGAGGGCGGGTGTGCCCTCGCCCCCCACCGTGCCGACGACGCCCCACGCCTCGCTCCGCGCCACCTCCTGGCCGGGGGCGTCCGGGGCGCTCGCCGCCTCGGCGAGGTCGATCGGCCAGCGGTCGACGGCGCAGCCGAGCTCCTCCAGCCAGTCGCCGAGCAGGTGCTGGACCTCGCTCTCGGCGGCCGTGCCGCCGATCGACGGGACGGCGATCATCG
The DNA here is from genome assembly GCF_039679125.1 of Blastococcus sp. HT6-4. Lineage (NCBI taxonomy): Bacteria > Bacillati > Actinomycetota > Actinomycetes > Geodermatophilales > Geodermatophilaceae > Blastococcus > Blastococcus montanus. The sequence goes on from NZ_CP155551.1 coordinate 590,816, forward strand.
CGCACAGCCGCTCCACGGACCAGTGCTCGTCGACGGCGGAGAGCACGCGGGCCTCGACGGCGGTGAGGTCGGCCATGGCCGGAGTCTGGCACGTGCCGCAGCGGTCGCCCCGTGGCCACGGCGTCGGACTGTGACGGGAAAAGTGCCTCGGGGACGGGTGTCGGGCCGGGGAGCGCGGGTAGCCTCGAGAGCGTCCGGGCCGGGTGCATCGTGCCCCCGGGTGCCATTTGGTTACGCCTTCACGGACTACCGCCCCGACTTCGGTCGGGGGCCTGGAGCCGTGTTGTGCATCTCGCCGCGAGGCGGCCGTCATCCGGTCCGGACCTCACTCGCAGAAGCGCTCCCGCCCAGCAGGGCGGGAGCGCTTCTGCGTCAGGTCCGGTGCGCCGTGGTCAGTAGCGCTCCTCCGTGGTGCGGTGGCGGGCCGGTGCGGCGTCGTCCCGGGTCGTGCGGCGCTCGCGGGGTCCCCAGACGGCCAGCTCCAGGACGACGCCCAGCGCACCGGCGATCATCAGGATCCAGCCGACCACCTGCAGGTCGATGCCGCTGACGTCCACGCGCAGGGCGAAGGTGAGGATCGCGCCGAGCGCGAGCAGCACGATGGCGGTTCCGAGTCGCATGGCGAACTCCCTTCCTCTCGGTCCGCGGGCAGGACCGGCGGCGGTCGCCGCGGGGCACCGGTGCCCGGGCGGCCGGTGGCGAACCGCCTCAGGACGCGTTGTCCCCCGAACGTGTGCCGTCTGAGGCCCCTCAGAGCCGGATCGGCGTCCGGACCTGCCCGGTCGCCCGATGCCCGGGCCCCCGCCTCAGCACGACCGTTGCTCTCGTCCGCACCGACGAGGGAGGAACGGCCATGACCCTGCACTACCCGAACCCCGGCCTGGAGGCCGAGCTCGACTACCGCCGGGACGTGCTCCGCGCGCTCGCCCGCGGCACCCGCACCCGGCGGGGGCCGTGGATGCGCCGTCGCCGGCGTTCGCGCTGAGCGCACCCCGGCGGAGCGGAGCCGCCACGGTCCTGTCGGCCCCCCGTGCCACGATTCCGGCCGTGTCACGCTGGGACGACGCCCCGATCGTGGGCCGCGCCGAGGAGCTGGCCCGGCTGCTGGCGCACGTCGACCGCGCGGCGGGCGGGCGGTCCTCGGCCGCACTGCTCGCCGGTGACGCCGGGGTGGGCAAGACCCGGCTGCTCGACGAGCTGGCCCGGCGGGCGGCCGCGCGCGGCGTGCGGGTGCTCACCGGGCACTGCGTCGACCTCGGCGACGTCGGCCTGCCCTACCTGCCGTTCGTCGACCTGCTGCGCCCGGTGGCCGCCGACCCCGGGCTGGTGCCGGCGGCCCGCGACGACCCGGTGCTCGCCGGGCTAGTCGCCGGCCGCCCGGGTGCGGTGCCGCCGGTGCTGCCACCCGGTGAGGGGCTGGACCTGGGGCGGCCGCTGCCGCACCGGGCGGCGCCCCAGCCGGTCGACGACGGCCGGCTGCAGCTGTTCGAGTCGGTCGCCGGCCTGCTGTGCGAGCTCGCCGTCCCCGGCCCGCTGCTGGTGGTGCTCGAGGACCTGCACTGGGCCGACCGCTCCAGCCGCGACCTGCTGCGCTACCTGCTGGCGCGGCTGGTCGACGAGCCGATCGCCGTCGTCGCCTCCTACCGCGCCGACGACCTGCACCGCCGGCACCCGCTGCGGCCGCTGCTGGCCGAGCTGGTGCGCCTGCCGGGGGTGGAGCGCATCGACCTCGTCCCCCTGCCCGACGCGGCCGTCGGGGAACTGGTCCGCGCGCTGGCGGCCGCCGAGGCCCGCGGGATCGCCGACAGCACCGTCGACGACGTCGTGGCCCGCGCCGAGGGCAACGCCTTCTACGCCGAGGAGCTGCTCGCCGCGGGGCTGCAGGGCGAGGCGCTGCCGCTGGCGCTGGCCGACGTGCTGCTGGCGCGGGTGGAGCAGCGGTCGCCGGCGGCCCAGCAGGTGCTGAGGGTCGCCGCGGTGGCCGGCCGCAGGGTGCGTCACGAGCTGCTGGCCGCGGTCGGTGAGCTGACGCCGGGCGAGCTGGACGAGGCGCTCGCCGAAGTGGTGCACCACCACCTGCTGGTCGTCTCCGACGGCGGCCGCTACCGGTTCCGGCACGCGCTGCTGCGCGAGGCGGTGCTGGCCGACCTGCTGCCCGGTGAGCGGGTGCGGCTGCACGCGACCATCGCCGGCTACCTGACGGCGGACCCCGATGCCGGCACCGCCGCCGAGCGCGCCCACCACGCGCGCGAGAGCAACGACCTGCCGGGTGCGCTGAGCGCATCCCTCGAGGCGGCGGTCCACGCCTGCACGGTGGGGGCGCCGGCCGAGCAGCTGCAGCACCTCGAGGCGGCGCTGGCCCTGTGGTCGGCGGTGCCCGACGCCGCGGACCGGGCCGGCCGCGACCAGGTGGGCCTGCTGTTCGACGCGGCGGTCGTCGCGCGCACCGTGGGGGAGATGCACCGCGCGGTGGCGCTGCTGCGCTCGGCCCTGGACGTGCTGGGCCCCGACGGCGACGCGGTGCGGCGGGCCCGGGTGCACTACACGCTGGCCCAGACCATGGTGCGGGTGGAGAACGTGGAGGGCGCGCACCGCGAGAGCGCCGCCGCGCTGGCGCTGGTGCCGGCCGACCCGCCGTCGGAGGCGCGGACGTGGGCGGCGGCCACCCACGCGCGCACCAGCTACTCGCTGAACCTGGTCGCCGAGGGCGACGCCGCGGCCGAGGAGGCGCTCGCCGCGGCCGACGTGCTCGGCCTGGACGGCGCCTGGTCCGACACCGCCGTCTCCCAGTTGCGTGCGCACCCCGCCCTCGACGAGGACACGGTGCGGCAGCGCCTGTCCGATGCTCTCGCCCGGGCGCAGCGGTCCGGGGACGTGGACGTCGAGATGCGGGTGCTGTTCAACCTCGCGACCCTGGCGTTCGAGACGGGACGCATCGCCGAGGCGCTGGACCGGACGCGGCAGGCGACCGCGCGGGCGCGTGACCTGGGCATGGAGTGGGCCTTCTACCCGGCCGAGCTGCGGCACCTGCAGGTGACCGCGCTCTACATGGCGGGGGAGTGGGACGCGAGCCTGACCGAGGCCGACGCCCTCGCGCGGATCCCGGAGATGGCCTCGCACGTGCGGGCCGCGGGCCTGCTGGTGCTGGTCGGACGGGGGGACGCCGCCGCGCGGGAGCGGCTCGACTGGGCGCGGGGGCTGGTCCCGCGGTTGCGCGAGCACGTGCTGCTGGGGCTGGTCACCGCCGCCTCCGAGGTGGACTTCGCCGGCTGGTCCGGGGATCCGGAGTCCGCCGTCGCGGTGGCGACGGAGGCGTGCCGGCGGCTGCGGGAGCAGTGGCCGGAGGACCACCTGGCCGTGCTGCGGATCGCCGCCGGTGCGCTGGGTGCGGTCGGCGACGCGGCGGCCGCGGCCCGGCTCGTGGGGAACGGAGCGGCTGCCGGCCGATGGGTCGCGGCCGGTGACGGGCTCGCCGGCGTGGCCCGGTTCGCCGTGGACGTCTACCGGCGGGAGGTGACGCCGGCGCTGCAGGTGGAGGCGGCCGCCTGGCTGGCGCGGGTGGAGGCCGAGGTCGCGCGGCTGCACGGCCGGGCCGAGCCCGAGCTGTGGCGGGCGGCCGCCGCGGCGTTCGACCCCTGGCACGTGTACGAGCTGGCCCGGTCCCGGTGGCGGCTGGCCGAGGCGCTCCTCGACGTCGACGACCGGGCGGGCGCGGCCGAACAGGCGCAGCGGGCGCACGAGGTCGCGGCCCGGCTGGGAGCACGGCCGCTCCGCGAGGCGGTGGAGGCGCTGGCCCGCCGGGGCCGGCTGGACGTCGCCGGCGTCCGGACGCCGGAGGTCTCCGCCGTCCTCACCCCGCGGGAGACCGAGGTGCTGGCGCTGCTGGCGCAGGGACGAACCAACCGGCAGATCGGTGCGGCGCTCTACATCAGCGAGAAGACCGCGAGCGTGCACGTCAGCAACATCCTGGCCAAGCTCGGCGCGAACGGCCGCACCGAGGCCGTCGCGATCGCGGCGGCCCGTGGTCTCCTGGTCGACCGGTGATGTTCCACGTCACGTCGTCGCGGAACCGGGCGTCCATCGAGAAGTACGGGCTCGACTGGCGGCGGATGGGTGCCGCACCGGGGATCGCGGGCAGCCCGGTGCCGGAGCAGGAAGGGTGCTTCCTCGCGCCCGACGAGTGGACGGCCGACTACTTCGTCGCCATGAACAACACCGGCGGTCCGGTGGACGTCTGGGCCGTCGACGAGGTGGACCCGGCCGACCTCCTGACCTCCGGCGAGGGCTACGACTACTTCCCGGGGATCATCCCGCCCACGCGGCTGCGCCTCGTGCGCGCCGACATCCCGCCGGCGGAGAACTGAACGGCGCGCCTCAGAGCATGGTGCGGAGGCGCTCCCGGCGGGCGCGGAGCACGTCGACCGACGCAGAGGCCGACGGCGGGCCGGGCACCGACTGGCGCAGCTGGGTGTGCACCACGGCCTGCGGCTGCGAGGTGCGCGCCGCGACCCGGTTGACCAGGCGGTTGATCTCCCGGCGCAGCTCCGCGGCGTCGCGCCACGAGCGGCCGGCGTCGTCCTCGTCGGGGTGGTCCTCGACGACCATGAAGTCGTCAGCGGCATCCCGGTGGCTCTGCGCGATGCGGATCCGCAGCTCGTCGTCCCGCTTGGCCAGCAGCGACGCCGTCTGCTCGGGGGTCAACAACCCGGGGATGCCGAGGAAGTCCTCCTCCTCGGGTGCGACCAGCGCCGGGCGGCCCTCACCGGTGTGCGCCGTCCCGCTGCTCAGCACGTGGGCGAAGCGGGCGTCGGCCTCGAGGGCCTCCCACTGCTTCATCTCGCCCTCCTTCGGCTCCCGCGGCGGCAGGTCGAGCGCCTCGAGCTCCTCGTCGGGCTGGGTCCGCGGCGGCGGCATGACGTGGTTGCGCTGCTCCTCCATGGAGGCGGCCAGCGACAGCAGCGGGCGGACGGCGGGGAGGAACACGGTCGCCGACTCGTGCGGCGATCGGGAGCGGACCACGCGGCCGACGGCCTGCGCGAAGAACAGCGGGGTCCGGTACGAGGTCATCCACGCGAGGACGGCGGCCCGCGGGACGTCGACGCCCTCGGAGATCATCCGGACGCAGACGGCGATGCGTGCGGAGCCGGTCGCGAAGCGCTCGATCTTCTTCGACGCCTTCGGGTCGTCGGAGAGGATCAGCTCGGCCGGCTTGCCGGTGACCCGGCGGACGATCTTCGCGTAGGCGCGGGCGTCGTCCTGGTCGCTGGCGAGGATCAGCCCGGCGGCGTCGGGCATGCCGCCCTCCTCGCGCAGGTGGGTGATCCGGTCGTCCATGGCGGCGATGACGTGCGGCACCCACTGGCCCTTGGGGTCCAGCGCCGTCCGCCAGGCCTGCATCTCCACCGACTTGGTGCCGGCCTCGCTCAGCGACGCGGCGACGACCTCGCCGGCGGAGTTCCGCCAGCGCGAGGTGCCCGTGTAGGCGGCGAAGACGACCGGGCGGACGACGTTGTCGGCGAGCGCCTCCTTGTAGCCGTAGGTGTAGTCGGCGCGGCTGACCAGGCCACCGGCCTCGCCCTCGAAGGTGTCCTCCTCGTACCGGACGAAGGGGATGCGTTCGTCGGGCTTTGTGCGGAACGGCGTCCCGGTCAGGCACAGCCGGCGCGCGGCCATGCCGTAGGCATCCTCGACCGCCTCGCCCCAGGACAGACCGTCACCGGCGTGGTGCACCTCGTCGAGGATTACCAGCGACTTGACGGCGGTGGACCGGGCCGCGTGCAGCATCGGCTTGCCCGCCACCTGCGCGTACGTGGTCACGTAGCCCTGGGTGCCGGCGCGCACCGGGCCGACGGCGTTGGTGAGGTTGGGGTCGAGGACGATGCCCATGGCGTCGGCGGCCTCGGCCCACTGCAGGCGCAGGTGGTCGGTGGGGGCGACCACGATCACGCGGGCGACCTCCCGCCGCGAGAGCAGCCGCGCGGCCAGGGTCAGGGCGAAGGTCGTCTTGCCGGCGCCCGGCGTAGCGGTGACCAGGAAGTCCTTGGGGGAGGCCTCCTCGTACTGGCCGAGGGCGGCCTGCTGCCATGCCCGGAGCGGTCGGCTGGTCGTCTGCGGGGCCCGGGCCGCCGCTGCTGCTGCAGTCGCCATGTCGGGACCCATCTTCGCTGCCGCGCAGACGACACGCCCAACCGGTCTCCTGCCGCGTGCCCCGCGCCCGCCGACGTATGGCGGACGGCGGCATCGGCCCTGACCTGCGCAGATACCGGGACGCCGTGGCGGGTGTGGCGATCGTCATGTCCGGAACGGACCGCCTCGTCACGCCCCGGCGGTCACGTCGATCCCAGGAGTCCCGCGGGCGCGGAGCGGGACGGCGATTTCTGTCGGTGGTCGAACTTACGATCGAAGACGTGATCGACGGCCGGCAGCAGACGGGTGAGCAGCCGGCCGCGCCTGCCGCCGGGTGGGCGTCGGACCCGCTCGGTGCCGTCCAGGCCGCCGATCGCGAGATCGCCCGGCAGACCGCCCTGCGCGCACGGGCGGGCGCGGAGTTCGCCGCCACCCGCCCCGCGTCGGCCGACCGGCAACCGGGTGAGCCCGGCGCGATGGGCGAGGAGCGCCGTGCGGCGCGCGCGGACGTGCTGGCAGATGTCAGCGAGTGGGCGGTCCAGGAGCTGGCCGTCGCGCTGTCCATCTCCTCCCAGGCGGCGCAGACGCTCCTGATCCGCTCGTTGACGCTCGTGCACCGGCTGCCGCGCACCCTCGCCGCGCTCGAGTCGGGTGCCCTGCACGTCGGCCACCTGTGGCCGCTGCTGGAGAAGGTGGCGCCCATCGTGAACGCGACGGTCAGGGCACGGGTGGAGGCCGACCTGCTCGCCTGGGCCGCCGGACGGGTCACCACTCCCGCCCAGCTGGGCGCGAAGGCGCGCAGGATGGTGCTGGCCCGGGACGCCAGGGACGCCGCCGGGCGGCTGACCGCCCGGCTGCGGGAACGGGGCGTGTTCGTCCGGCCGGACGCCGCCGACGGGATGGCCGTGCTCCACGCGCTGCTCACGGTGCCGGAGGCGCAGGCGCTGGTCGACGCCCTCGGCCGCTACGCCGATGCGCTGGCCGACGATCCGGACGACCGGCGGACCCGCGGCCAGAAGATGGCTGACTGCCTCCTCGACTGCGTGCTGCGGCCGGGGGAGACCGACCTCCCGCCCGTGCAGGCGCAGCTCACCGTGGTCGCCGGGGTGAGCACCCTGGCCGGCGGTGACGAGCCCGGCGAGATCGGCGGGGAGCCGGTGCCCGCGGAGATGGTGCGGGCCCTGGCCCGGGCCCTCGGCCTGCTGCCCGGCGTCGCTGCGCCGCCGGACGACCTCGACTCCATCGCCGACCCGGTCGCGGACGCGCCGCCTGCAGCGCGGCACGCGGACGCGCTGTCCTCACCGGCAGCCCCGCCGGCCACGGACCCGGTGACGGCCGAGGACCGCGCCCTGGAGGAGTGGTGGGCCGCCGTCGAGGAACGGGTCCTCGCCGAGGGATGGGGTGGCGCGGAGGCGCCGCCGCCGGAGGAGCAGCTCAGGCTCTGGAACGAGGAAGCTGCCTGGCAGGAGCGGTACTGGGACGACCTCGACCGGGACGACCACGGCTGGGACGTGGAGCCGAGCACCGGCACCGACCCCGATCGGATCCCGGACGACCGCGATGAGGGCCGCGGCGACGAGCAGCCGCATGCGGCACCGACGTCCGATCGTGCCCCGGTGGGCGGTCCGTGGGCCGTGGCCGACCGGGCGGTGGAGTCGGCCGGTGCGGTCCTGCTCGACCTCGAGCGAGCGCTCGGCGCAGCCGGTCGGGCGGTGGCTGCCGCCGAGGCGGCCGACCTCGCCGACGAGGCCGCCTGGCGGCAGGGCCCCGGGGGGAGGTTCACCGCAGCACCCGATGCGCTGACCGCGCTCGCGGCGATGGCGGACGAACAGCGCGCGACGCTGGCCGACCTGCTCGACGCCACGGCGGGCGGCACGCTGGTCGACCGGCCGCGGATCGCGGTCGTCGACGCGCTCTCCGGCGCGCTGCTGGCGCTGACCGACAGCCGGGAGCTCCGCCGGGTCGCCACCTGCGGGCGGGACGCCTGCCGTTGCCGGCCCGGCCGGTGCACCCACGACCTGAGCGGTCGCCCCGGGCTCGGGCCACCACCGCCGACCGCCGGCTACCGCCCCGGCGCGAGCCTCGACCGGTACCTCCGGGCGCGCGATCGCCGATGCCGGTTCCCCGGTTGCCGTGCGCGGGTGCCTCGCGGCGGCGAGCTCGACCACGACCGGCCCTGGCCCGACGGACCGACCAGCGCCGCGAACCTCGCCGGCTACTGCACGCCGCACCACCGGGGCAAGCACCAGGCGCCCGGGTGGCAGTACGAGCTGGCCGCCGACGGCACGCTCACCGTCACCACCCCCACCGGCCTGGTGGCCTGCACCTCACCGCCGCCCTACTGACGCGCCGACTCGACCGGTCGCGGCTCTGGTTCGGGGAGGCGCGTCAGTCGGCCGGCTCGTCCACCCAGTCGGGGCCGTTGACCTCGCCCGGGCCGGCCAGGTCGGCGGCGTCGACGATCGTGTACGCGTAGCCCTGCTCGGCGAGGAACCGCTGTCGGTGCGCGGCGTACTCGCTGTCGAGGGTGTCGCGGCTGACCACCGTGTAGAAGTGCGCCTGGCGGCCGTCGGCCTTGGGTCGCAGCACCCGGCCGAGCCGCTGCGCCTCCTCCTGCCGCGAGCCGAAGGTGCCCGACACCTGGACGGCGACGGCGGCCTCGGGCAGGTCGATGGAGAAGTTCGCGACCTTGGAGACGACCAGCGTGCGGATCTCGCCGGTGCGGAACGCCTGGAACAGCCGCTCCCGCTCCTTGTTCGTCGTCGACCCCTGGATCACCGGCGCGTCCAGGGCCGCGCCCAGCTCCTCGAGCTGGTCGAGGTAGGCGCCGATGACCAGCGAGGGCTCGTCGGGGTGCCGCTCCAGCACCCGCCGGATCACCGGCAGCTTCGATTGCGCCGTCGCCGCGATCCGGTACCGCTCCTCGGGCTCGGCGACGGCGTAGGTCATCCGCTCCTCGTCGTCGAGCGAGACCCGCACCTCGATGCACTCGGCCGGCGCGATGTAACCCTGCGCCTCGATGTCCCGCCACGGGGCGTCGTAGCGCTTGGGCCCGATGAGCGAGAAGACGTCGTCTTCCCGACCGTCCTCGCGCACCAGCGTGGCGGTCAGGCCGAGCCGGCGGCGGGACTGCAGGTCGGCGGTCAGCCGGAAGATCGGCGCCGGCAGCAGGTGCACCTCGTCGTAGACGATGAGGCCCCAGTCCTGCGCGTCGAACAGGTCCAGGTGGCGGTACTCGCCCTTCCGGCGGGTGGTGATCACCTGGTAGGTCGCGATGGTGACCGGCCGGATCTCCTTGCGCTCACCCGAGTACTCGCCGATCTCGTCCTCGGTCAGCGACGTGCGGGCGATCAGCTCCCGCTTCCACTGCCGCCCGGCGACGGTGTTGGTCACCAGGATCAGCGTGGTCGCCTTCGCCTCGGCCATCGCCGCGGCGCCGACCAGCGTCTTCCCGGCGCCACAGGGCAGGACCACGACGCCCGAACCGCCGGCCCAGAAACCTTCGACGGCCTCCTGCTGGTAGTCGCGCAGGTGCCAGCCGGCCTGGTCGAGCTCGATCGGGTGCGCCTGCCCGTCGACGTACCCGGCGAGGTCCTCGGCCGGCCACCCGACCTTGAGCAGCGCCTGCTTGAGCCGGCCGCGCTCCGAGGGGTGGACGACGATCGAGTCCTGGTCGATGCGGGCACCCAGCATGGGCGCCACCCGCTTCGAGCGGACGACCTCCTCCAGCACTGCTCGGTCCGTCGAGGTGAGGACCAGCCCGTGCACCGGGTTCTGCGCCAGGGTCAGCCGGCCGAACCGGTCCATGGTGTCGGCGACGTCGACCAGCAGCGCGTGCGGCACCGGGTAGCGCGAGTAGCGCACCAGCGCGTCGACGACCTGCTCGGCGTCGTGGCCCGCCGCCCGGGCGTTCCACAGCGCGAGCGGCGTCACCCGGTAGGTGTGCACGTGCTCGGGGGACCGCTCCAGCTCGGCGAACGGGGCGATCGCCGCGCGGCAGTCACGGGCCAGCGGGTGGTCGACCTCGAGCAGCAGGGTCTTGTCCGACTGCACGATGAGCGGACCGTCGTTCACGCAGCACTCTTTCCGTCGGGGGGTGTCCGGGCGCCGAGGCACCGGACCACCCACCGTAACGCCGTACCGCCCAGGCGCCTTCCCGCCTAGGTTGCGGTCATGGGCAGCGCACGCGGGTGGTTCGTCGCCGCAGCCGGGCTCTACGCCGCCGTCTGGGCGTGGTCGTGGACCCGCCTCCCCGAGCGGGTGCCCGTCCACTTCGGTGCCGGTGGCGATCCGGACACCTGGGCCGACCGGCCGACCGCGCTGCTGGCCACCGCGCTGCTCGGCCTCGGCGTGGTCGCGGTCTTCGCCGGTGCGGTACGGCTGGTGCGGAGCGCGCGTCCCGAGCTGATCGACGTGCCGGACGGCGAGTACTGGAAGCGGCCGGAGAACATCGGCCGGCTGCGCGGGCTGATCGCCGCGGACCTCTGGCTCTTCGGCGCCTGGACGCTGCTGCTGCTCTCCGCGATCGACTGGCTCATCGTCCGCGCCGCCACGGCCGACGATCCGTCGCTCGGTCCGTGGCCCCTGGTGCTGGTGGCCGGCTACCTCCTCGGGGTCGCCGCCCGGCTGCTCTGGATGTTCACCCGCCGGTTCGCCGTCCCGGACGCCGGCTGACGCGCGTCAGCCGGCGTCGTCGGGCTCGACGAGGGCGACCGAGGTGATCCGGTGCACGGCGAAGGTGCGGTTCTCCCCGCGCCCCTCGTCGTAGCCGGACAGGAAGCCGCCGGCCAATGACACCGGCTGCACCACCCGCTGGCTGCCGCTGCCCTGCGCGTCGACGTAGCCAAGCCACACCGGCACGCCCTCGCGGACGGCGCGGGACAGCAGCTCCAGCGTCGACGCCGTCGTCACCCCGGGCACCTGGCGCACCGCGTCCCCGCGGCGGGCGGCCAGCGCGGCGTCACCGGCGCGGATCTCCCGCACCGTCGAGTCCAGGTCGGCTCCGCTCAGCGGACGCGGCGCGGGGTGCGACTCGCCGCCGGGCCGGCGGCCGGCGGCGCGCGGCCGGGCCGGGGGCCGGGTGAGGACGGCGCCGCCCGGGTTCTCGCCGGCCGGGGCGTAGCCCGCCTCGCGCAGCACGGTGAGCACCTCGTCGGCGCCGAGGCCGCTCACCAGCACGCCGGGTGCCAGCCGGCGCAGCTCCGCGGAGGCGGTCCGCCGGTCGTTGAGCACCTGGGACAGCAGCCCGTGGTCGTCGGAGCGCACGTAGGACTCGATCGCCCCCACGCGCAGCCGGCCGTGCTGGCGGGCGACGTCGTCGACCAGGTAGTCCAGCGCCTGCGGCACCGGGGTGCGCGACGCCTTGGTGAAGAAGTCGTGCAGGTCCGACGCCGACCACCCGGCGTCCAGCGCCCGGCGCACGCTGCTCTCCGACACCCGGAACACCGTCGCCCCGCCGGAGGACTCGACGTCGGCGGCGACGGCCAGCGTGTCGGCGAGCTCGGCCACCAGCGGCCCCGGCGCGATCAGCGACAGGTCCGGCTGGGCCAGCACGTGGTCGACCGGCTCGGGCAGCAGCCCGCGCATGCCGTCGGCGGCGCCGTCCTCCCCGGCGGCGAGCAGCCCCCGGCCGGCGGTGGACAGCACGCCGGACACCAGGACGCCGAGCCGCGCGGCCTCGCCGAGCATGTCGGGCACCGGGGCCAGCCGGTCGGCGCGCCGCGGGGTGCGCCAGCGCAGCAGGGCGGTGAGGTCGTCCGGCACGAGCCCGGAGCCGGGCGGCTGCTCGGCGAGCACGGTCAGCGCCGAGCGGCGGATCGCCGGTGCCGTGTGCCGCACCAGGTCGGGGGAGAGCGGGTTGGCCGCCTTGCCCGCGAGGTCGCGCACCCCGACCAGCGAGGGCAGCCGCACGCCCGCCAGCCAGCCGGCGGCCAGCACCGCCCAGCGGTCGGCGAGGTCCTGCTCCCGCCAGACGTCGTAGCCGCGGGTGGGCAGCCACTCGTCGCGGTGCGGGCCGCCCACGTCCAGCAGCCCGGCGGCGGACGCGAGCTCCAGCAGCCAGGCGGCCTCGGGCTCGGACACGTGCAGGGCGCGGGCCAGTCGCTTCTGGTCGCGCACGCCCACCCCGCCGCTGCGCAGCAGCCCCGCCGGCTCCTCCTCGAGCAGCGCGAGCAGCTCGCCGATCCGCCCGACGCTCTCCAGCGCGGCGCCGGCGGCCTGGCGGTCCACCACCTGCGGGTCGCGGGTGACCACGGCCGGCTCGGGACGGCGCCGCGGCGGGCCGAAGGGGGAGTCACCACGCAGCAGCAGCCCGATCTCGCGCGGCAGCTCCACGTTGAGCGCGTCGATGCGGGCGAGCAGGCCGCGCTGCAGCAGCCGGCGGGCCGGGGTGGAGCCGCCGCTCGGGGTGTCGGGCAGGTGGCCGACCGGGCGGTCGCCGGCCAGCCGCTCCAGCACGCCGCGCTCTTCCGGGGACAGCTCGGCCAGCACGACGGGCAGGTCGGCCGGCAGCTGCACCCGCAGGTCGAGCGCGCGCCGGCCCAGCCCCGCCGGGTACCGGACGGCGCGGCGCACCGGCTCGGGGGCGTGCAGCACGTCGTCGCCCCACAGCAGCGCCCGGGTGGTGAGCCGCTCGACGGCGCCGTCGAGGACGTCGTCGGGCACCTCCGGCAGCGCGGCGATCAGCGCGTCGGGGGCCATGCCGTCGGTGGGCGCCAGCAGCACGACGTCGAGCACCTGCAGCGTCGCGGCGTCCAGCTCGTCGAGCGCGCGGTCGACCGACACCGGCACCGCCAGACGGCTGGCGAGCGCGACGACGTCGGACGGCGCCGGGCGGGCGACGTCGGGCCGGGCGGCCAGCAGCGCGCGCAGCTGCTCGTCGCTGCGGGTGCGGAGCCAGGCGGCGAGCGTCGCGGGGGCTTCGGTGGACATCCGGTCCACGCTACGTCGCCGTTCCCGCCGACGCTGCTGCCAGCATGGGCCCGTGCATCCCGCGAGCGAGGACCCGAGCACCCGGACCGCCCTGGCCGCCCACCAGGTGGGCGCCCTGCGCTGGCTGGGGGCCGGCGTCATCGCGATCGTGCTGGGCGTGCTGCTCGGTGTCGCCGCGGTGGCGATCGCCGAGAGCAGCGGCCGCCGCCTGCCCGTCGCCGGGATGGCCGTCGTCGTCCTGGTGCTCGGGGGAGTGGTGGCGGTCGCCGTCGGGACCGGCGCCCTGCTCCGCACCCGCCGCTGGCGCCGGGCGCTGGCCGCCACCGCCTGGCGCACCGGCACCCTGCGGATCGCCGGCCCGGCTGCGCTGGTGTTCGAGCCCTACGGCTACGACGAGCTGGTCGACGAGCCGGTCCGCCTGCGGCTGCTGAGCACCGCGATCTGGCGCACCCGCGCGGTGCAGGCCCTCGACGGTGCGACGGTCCAGGCGGCCCCGGTGGGCGAGGGTCGCTGGGTGTTCACCGCCGAGGGCGTGGGCACCGTCTACGGCGCCCGGGAGACCGGCAGGCGGCGCTGAACGCGACGCCGGCTGCCCCCTCGGGGGCGGTGACGTGCGCCCGCGGGGCCGGACGCGCCAAGATGGGGGCGACAGTGCACCGCCCGGTGCACCCGCGACCGCACACGGAGGCGTCATGGCCAAGCGCAACGAGAAGCACGCCCACCTGGTGGAGCCGACCTGGGGCGAGTCGGAGGACGGCGGCCCGCCGCTGACCGAGCTCTCCGCCTCGGTGGCGGGGTCGCTCTCGCCGTTCGGGGAGGACCACAGCTTCCCGCTGCCGGTGGAGAGCCTCCGCTACGGGCACCCGACCGACAAGCCGAACCGGGCCGGCGTCCAGACGGTCGAAGGGCGGCGTCGGCGGTGAGCGATCCCGCGAAGGCGACGCCCGAGCGAGCATCGCAGGGAGCGCCGGCGACCGAGGAGCGGAACGAGGGCGGAGCCGAGCGATGAGCACAGCGCTGCCGTCCTACAGCAGCGGGACGTCGACGGTCCCGCTGCTCGGCGACACGATCGGGGCGAACCTCGACCGGACGGCAGCGCGGGTGGGTGACCACGAAGCGCTGGTCGAGTGCGCCTCGGGCCGCCGCTGGACCTACCCGCAGCTGGTCGCCGACGTCGACGCCTGCGCCCTGGGGCTGGACTCCCTCGGGGTGCGGAAGGGCGACCGGGTCGGCATCTGGGCGCCCAACTGCGCGGAGTGGGTGTTCGTCCAGTACGCGACGGCGAAGCTCGGCGCGATCCTGGTCAACATCAACCCGGCCTACCGCACCCACGAGCTGGCCTACGTGCTGGAGCAGGCCGGCATCTCCGTGCTGGTCAGCGCGCCGGAGTTCAGGACCAGCGACTACCGGGCGATGGTCGCCGAGGTGCGTGGCGACTGCCCCGAGCTGCGCCAGGTGGTCTTCCTCGGCTCGCCCGAGTGGGCCGGGCTGATGGACGCGGGACGGGCCGCCGACCGGTCGCTGCTCGCCGAGCGGGCCACCGAGCTGTCGGCCGACGACCCGATCAACATCCAGTACACGTCGGGGACCACCGGCTTCCCGAAGGGCGCCACCCTCACCCACCACAACCTGCTCAACAACGGGTTCTTCGTGGGGGAGGGCTGCGGCTACACCGAGGCCGACCGCGTCTGCATCCCGGTGCCCTACTACCACTGCTTCGGCATGGGGATGGGCAACCTCGGCGCCACCTCGCACGGCGCCACGATGGTCATCCCGGCGCCCGGCTTCGACCCCGCGCTGACGCTGCAGGCGGTGCAGGACGAGCGGTGCACCTCGCTCTACGGCGTCCCGACGATGTTCATCGCGGAGCTCGGCCTGCCGGACTTCGCCGAGTACGACCTCTCCAGCCTGCGCACCGGGATCATGGCCGGCTCGCCGTGCCCGGTCGCCGTGATGGAGCGGGTGGTCGCCGAGATGGGCATGACCGAGGTGACCATCTGCTACGGCATGACCGAGACCTCACCGGTCTCCACGCAGACCGGCGCCGACGACGACCTGGAGCGGCGCACCGCCACCGTCGGCCGGGTGCACCCGCACCTCGAGGTGAAGGTGGTCGACCCGGCCACCGGGCTCACCGTGCCGCGCGGCACCCCGGGGGAGTTCTGCACCCGGGGCTACTCGGTGATGCTCGGGTACTGGAACGAGCCGGAGAAGACCGCCGAGGTCATCGACGCCGCCCGCTGGATGCACACCGGCGACCTCGCGGTCATGGACGACGCCGGCTACCTCAACATCGTCGGCCGGATCAAGGACATGGTCATCCGCGGCGGGGAGAACGTGTACCCGCGGGAGATCGAGGAGTTCCTCTACACCCACCCCGACGTGGTCGACGCGCAGGTCATCGGCGTCCCCGACGAGCGGTACGGGGAGGAGCTCATGGCCTGGGTCCGGCTGCGCGAGGGCGCCGAGCCGCTGACGCCCGAGGCGCTGAAGGAGTTCTGCGCCGGCAAGCTGGCCCACTACAAGGTGCCGCGGTACGTGAAGGTCGTCGACGAGTTCCCGATGACGGTCACGGGCAAGATCCGCAAGGTCGAGATGCGCCAGGTCTCGGTCGAGGAGCTCGGGCTGGAGTCGGCCGCGGCCGTGCGCAACGCCTGACGTCAGCCCGCCTCCACCGGCACCACCAGCGCCCGGTGGTCCGACAACGGCAGGCGCACGGCCTCGGCCGGGCCGCCGGCCCGGATGCCGCCGCGCACCAGGACGTGGTCGAGCTGCCGCGTCGGCCGCGGCGCCGGGAAGGTGGCGGCCTCGGCGATCGGCTGGAGGCCGCTGAGGCGGGCGGCCGCCGGCCGCTGCATGTTCAGGTCGCCCATGAGCACCAGCGGCTCCTGGGCCCCGTCCAGCGAGCGCACCAGGGCGCGCAGCTGCCGGCCGCCCCAGCCGGGGATGAACGACAGGTGGGTGTTGCACACCGTGAACTGCCCGAACGGCCCGTCCACCACGGCGACGACGGCGGCCCGCGGCTCGTCCCGGGCCAGGAAGGGGCGGCGGGAGTCCGGCGACCACAGCGGGACGCTGGCCCGCATCGGGGTCAGCCGCACCACCCGCCAGGAGACCACCGGGTAGCGGGAGAGCAGGGCGACGCCGTAGCCGGCCGAGCCCGGCTGCTCGTCCCCGGTCGCGGCCGTCCAGGTGCCGCCCGGGGTCCCGGACAGGGCCGCGACGAACCGGGAGTCGACCGCCCCCATCGCCTCGGCCGCCACGGCGGTCAGGTCGGCGCCGAGCGACCGCGGCTGGTCGCGGTCGACCTCCTGCAGGCCGAGGACGTCGGCGTCCAGGGTCTTGACGGCGGCGGCGAGCCGGTCGACGTCGACCCGGCCGTCGTCGAGCGAGCGTCCGTGCAGGAGGTTGAAGGTCGCGATGCGCACGTCGGTCCAGTGCCCGGTCCCCGCCGGATCTACCCCGCACCGTGCGTGCGCCGGTGACCGACGGGTAGCGAGCGGTGCGTGCAGACCTCCTCGCGGGACCAGGTACGCGACCTGCTGAAGCGGACCGCGGTCGCGCTCAAGGAGGGAGACGTGCCGTTCGCCCTGTGCGGGGGCTACGCCGCGTGGGCGCGCGGCGCGCCCGAGCCGGACCACGACGCCGACTTCCTCGTCCCGGCCGCCGAGGCCGGGCGGGCGGCCAAGGCGCTGGCCGACGCCGGCCTGGAGGTGGTGGATCCGGCCGAGGACTGGCTGCTCAAGATCGAGCGGGACGACGTCTTCGTCGACGTGATCTGGCGGACCTGCGGGCGCCCGGTGGAGGCCGACCTGGTCGAGCGTGCCGACACGCTGCCCGTCCTGTCGGTGCAGATGCCGGTGCTGGCGCCGACCGACATCGTGACCTCCAAGCTGATGGCCCTCGACGAGCACTACTGCGACTTCTCCCGGCTGCTGCCGGTCGCCCGGGCGCTGCGCGAGCAGGTCGACTGGGCGCAGGTGGCCCGCACGGTGGCGGAGAACGACTTCGCCGTCGTCTTCCTCGCGCTGCTGGACCGGCTCCGGATCGCCCCGGACGTCAGCCGGGGATGAGGACGGCCACGGCGGCGGCGAGCGCGGTGAGGACGACGCCGGCCGTGGCCGCGCGTACGAGCGCGGGGGAGGCCACGCTCGCACCGTCGGCCCGGTCGCGCCTGAGCCGCCGGTAGCGCAGGGGGGCCACGCAGCCGAGGAGGGCCAGGCCGATCAGGGCCGCGAGACCGGCGGCGACGACGAGCGCGGGACGGTCGGCGGCCACCGCCCGGAAGGCGATCAGCCCCGCGACGGCCAGCAGACCCAGGCCCGTGCGCTGCCAGGAGAGATCGGTGCGCTCACCCGCTACCCCGGGGGGCTCCGGCCGGGTCAGCGGAGCACCTCGAGGGCGACCAGCACACCGACGACGACCACCACTGCGGCGACCGCCGCGGTCGCGGCGGGCACCACCCATCCCTCGGGCAGGGGCTGGTCGGCGCGGATGGCGGCCTCGTTCCGCCGCCAGCGGTGGTACCCCGCGAGAGCGGCCCCCAGCCCGATGAGCACCAGCGCCAGCGCGACGGCGGCGCTGCCCCAGGACACCCCCAGGTCGGGGGCGTAGGTGGCGACGGCCACCCCGCCGGCCACCAGCGCCAGGCCGGTGCGCAGCCAGGCGAGCAGCGTGCGCTCGTTGGCGAGGGTGAACCGGTAGTCGGGGTGGTCGGGACCGTCGGCGGGCGGGGGCACCCGGTCAGGGTAGGGAGGTGCCGCCCCGGCGTCGGGAATCGGCAGGTCGGAGCAGCGGGGCGGCGGCTAACCTGGGCACCGGGTGGAGCCTGCCGCCCGTCGTCGCACCGGCCCGCGGGCCGCGCCGTACCGAGAACTGAGGGATTCCACCGTGCCCACCGGCAGAGTGAAGTGGTTCAACGCGGAGAAGGGCTTCGGGTTCCTGTCCCGCGAGGACGGGCCCGACGTCTTCGTGCACAAGGACGCGCTCCCGGCCGGCACCGACCTCAAGCCCGGCCAGCGGGTGGAGTTCGGGATCGTCGCCGGCCGCCGGGGTGACCAGGCCCTGCAGGTGCGCATCCTCGACCCGCTGCCGTCGGTGGCCGCCGGCGTCGCTGCTGCCAGCCGCAAGAAGCCCGACGAGCTGGTGCCGATCATCGAGGACCTGATCAAGCTGCTCGACGACGTGTCCGAGGGCCTGCGGCACGGCCGGTACCCCGAGCGCGGCCACGCCCGCAAGGTGGCCGCCGTGCTGCGCGCCGTCGCCGGCGACCTGGAGGGCTGACCGGTCAGCCCCCGAGGTTCCCCCCGGCGCGGATGACGCCGACCGGCCACGCCGCCGAGAACTCGCCGCAGTCGCCGCCGCTGTCCTCGACCACCACGAGGTAGAAGGCCGGGGGGACGACGTCGGAGGAGTTGATCTCCGCGAACGTCTCCGTGCCCTGCGGGACGTCGACCTCGCCGAGGAGCTCCTGCAGCGACTCGTCGAACACCTGGACCTGCCAGCCCTGCTCGGCGATGTCGTCGGGCACGGTCAGGCTGATGGCCGTGTCGGGGGGGACCTCGACGATCGGCGGGGTGACCTCGTAGCGCTGCCCCTCGCCGTCCAGGCAGTACTGGGTCGGGCGGGCGGTGATGTCCTGGCCGCCGGCCTGCACCCGCACTTCGCCGGGTACGTCGGGCTCCGAGCCGCAGGCGGTCAGGGGAGCGGTGGCGCAGAGGGCGAGCATCGCGGCGGCGGTCCTTCTCACGACCACGACGGTCCCACCGGTGCCGTCGGCGCCTCCGGGGACCCCGCCTCCGGCGCCGGCGGGCGGCTGCGGTGCAGGGTCCACATGATCAGCCCCACGGCGACGGCGAGCAGCGCCGCGGCCACGGTGAAGCCCAGCCAGCCGGTGGGGGGCAGCGCGATGCCCAACGCCCCGCCGGCCACCCAGGACAGCTGGAGCATCGTCTCGGAGCGGGCGAACGCCGAGGCGCGCAGGCGCTCGGGCACCTCCCGCTGGATGATCGCGTCCAGGGAGACCTTGCCCAGCGCGTTGGCCACGGCGGCCACGCCGGCCACCAGCACCGCCATGCCGAAGCCGTAGAAGACCGCGGCCAGCACCGTGACACCGGTCGCCGTCGCCGCGGCGTACAGGACCAGCCGGTCCGGGGCGGCGGTGTGCATCCGGGAGCCGACCGCGGTCCCGGCGAAGCTGCCCGCGCCCGCGGCCGCCGCGATCGCACCCAGCGCGAGGGTCGCCTCCCAGCCGTCCGGGAACGTCGCCTGCACGAGGAACGCGGAGAAGATCGTGAGGAAGCCGCCGAGGCCGCGCAGCGCGGCGTTGGCGCGCAGCGCCAGCACCACGTGCGGGCTGACCCGGCGGCGACGACGGCCGGGCCGCGGGAGCTCGGCCGTGGTGGTGAGCACGTCGGCGGGCTCCTCGCCCGTGGGGACGTCGACGTGCCGGGGCAGCCGGACGGCGAGCACCGCGCCGCCGACGAACACCGCGGCGGTGGCCCACAGCTCCCAGTCGAAGCCGAGGACGGTGGCGATCCCCGCGGCGATCGCGCCGGCGACGCCCGCGGTCGCGAGACCGAACACCGACAGCCGCGCGTTGGCCGACGTCAGCGACATCGCGCCGGGCAGGACCCGGGGCACGACGGCCGCGCGCAGCACGTTGTGCGCCTTGGACAGCACCAGCACGCCCAGCGCCGCCGGGTACAGCCAGAGGTCGTCGTGGTGCGCGGCCATGACCAGCGCCAGCGCCGCACGGCCGGCCAGCGAGGTGGCGATCGCCCACCGGCGGCCGCGCTGCAGCCGGTCCAGTGCCGGGCCGATCACCGGGGCCAGGACGGCGAACGGCGCCATCGTCACCAGCAGGTAGAGCGCGACGTTCCCGCGCTGGGCGTCGGTGGTGGCCGCGAAGAACAGTGTCCCGGCCAGGGAGACGGCGATCATCGCGTCGCCGGCCATGTGCAGGGCGTTGACCCACAGCAGGTGGGTCAGGCCGCTCTCGCCGGCGCCGTCGGCGCGGCTGGCGGTGCGCACCCGGCGGGCGGCGGCGGTGGTCAGCTCGCGGCTGCGGGCGACCGCGACGCGGGTCACGGTGACGCGGGGCCGGGCCGCCGGCTCCGGACCCGCCGACGGCAGCGGGCGGGTCTGCGGCCGGGGGACCTCCAGCGGGGTCGTGTCCGCCTCGGCCGGGGCGGGCGGGCCCTGGCGCGTCCACCGGCGCGTGCCGGTCGGGCGGCGGGTGGCGGACACGGGCCCATGGTGCCGCACCGATCCGGGAGTGCGGGCGGAGACGCCCGGCCGGTCGTCAGCCACAATGGGGGGCGTGTCCGAGTCCCCCGCAGCAGTCCGGCCCGCCTCCACCGCGAGCGACCCGCTGACCGCCGCGATCGAACCGGCCCGTGCGGCCGCCGTCGAGACGGCCGGCGACCCGGGTCTGGTGGGCGAGCACCTGGGCGCCGCGCACGAGTCGGCCGGCGCCGACCACGGCGAGGTGCTCACCCACACCTTCGCCAGCCGCCTGCCCGGCTACGTGGGCTGGCACTGGGCGGTCACGGTCGCGCGGGTCCCCGGCGAGGACCGGATCACCGTCGACGAGGTGGTCCTGCTCCCCGGTGAGCAGGCCCTGCTGGCCCCGGCGTGGGTGCCGTGGAACGAGCGGCTGCGTCCGGGTGACCTCTCCGTCGGCGACGTGCTGCCGGCCACCGAGGACGACCCCCGGCTCGTCCCGGCCTACACGGTCGACGACGACTCCGCCGACGATCCCGAGGGCCGGGTCGTCGCCGCCGAGGTCGGGCTGGGCCGCGAGCGGGTCATGTCGCGGGAGGGGCGCGCCGACGCGGTCGCCCGCTGGACCGCGGGGGAGTTCGGCCCGACGGCGCCGATGGCCCGGCAGGCCCCCGGCCACTGCGCCAGCTGCGGTTTCTACCTGCCGCTGGCCGGGTCGCTGCGCCAGACGCTGGGCGCCTGCGGGAACGCCTACGCGCCCGCCGACGGCCGCGTGGTCACCGCCGACTACGGCTGCGGCGCGCACAGCCAGGCCACCCTGGTGGTGGTGGAGGAGACCGAGGTCGTCACCTCCGCGCGCTACGACACGTCGGAGTACGACGTCCTCGGCGACTGACCGGGGCCCCGCGGCTCACCCCCGGTCGCGGCGGCCCGTCTGGCCCTGCCAGCGCATGACGGCCAGCCCGAGGAAACCCAGGCCGATGGCGGCGACGCACGTCCAGATCCACATCCGGTCCACCCGGTCGCCCAGCAGCAGCAGGACGACGAGGGCCACCGCCCACAGCGCCGTCCCGGCCAGCACGACCCGGGCGGTGTCGACCCGCAACGGCGGCGGGGCCTGCTTGCGTGGACCGGGCACGGGGGCACCCTAGAGTGCGGCCCGGTCACGGGTGAACACGGCCGCGCGGGGCGTGTGGCACGCTGTCGCCGCTCGATGCCGCCCGTCCGGCCGGGCGCGGGCAGGGCCGCCCGCCCTCCACAGATCCGTCACCGGGAGACCGCATGCCCGAGAAGCCCCGCCCGTCCGAGGGCGCCTCCGCCACCGCCGGCGGCGACACCCCCGCCGACGTCTCGGCCGGCACGCCTCCCACCATCCCCCGGCGGAGCGAGGGGCCGCGGGTCCACCCGCGGAACGGGCTGGACCGGTACTTCGAGATCAGCGCCCGCCGGTCGACCGTCAGCCGCGAGCTGCGCGGCGGCGTCACCACCTTCTTCGCGATGGCCTACATCGTGGTGCTCAACCCGATCATCCTGACCAGCATCGCCGGACCGGACGGCACGCCGGGCGCCGACGTCGAGGGCACGGTGCTCCCGTTCGGTTCCATCGCCGCCGTCACCGCGCTGCTCGCCGGTGTGCTGACGCTGCTCATGGGCATCGTCGGGCGATACCCGTTCGCGCTGGCCACCGGCCTGGGCATCAACGCGATCGTCGCCGTCTTCGCGGCCACGCAGCTGTCCTGGCCGGAGGTCATGGGCCTGGTCGTGCTCGAGGGCCTGCTGATCACCGTGCTGGTGCTCACCGGGTTCCGCAAGGCGGTGTTCGAGGCCATCCCGGCGCAGCTGAAGACGGCGATCGCCGTCGGCATCGGCTTCTTCCTCGCCATCATCGGCCTGGCCGACGCCGGGATCATCCGGCCGGGCAACCCGCTCATCAGCTTCGGCGTCGGTGGGCAGCTCGCCGGCTGGCCGATGCTCGTCTTCGTCGTCGGCCTGCTGTTCATGAGCCTGCTGGTGGTCCGCCGGGTCAGAGGCGCGCTGCTCATCGGCATCGTGGTGACGACGGTGCTCGCGATCGTCGTCGAGGCGATCGCGCAGGTCGGGCCACGCTTCGGCGCGGGCGGGGCGGAGAACCCGCGCGGCTGGGCGCTGCAGGTGCCCGCGCTGCCCGACGACGTCGTCGCCAACCCGGACTTCTCGCTGCTCGGCAACTTCTCGCTGTTCGGCGGGTTCGAGCGGATCGGCGTCGTCGCCGCCCTGCTCATCGTCTTCTCGATCATGATCGCGGACTTCTTCGACACCGTCGGCACGGTGACCGCCGTGGGGGCCGAGGGCGACCTGCTCGACGAGAAGCGCAACCTGCCCAGGTCGCAGCCGGTCCTGCTGGTCGACTCGCTGGCCGCCGCCGCGGGTGGCGCGGGCAGCGTCTCGTCGAACACCACGTACATCGAGAGCACCGCCGGTGTCGCCGACGGCGCCCGGACCGGGCTGGCCAGCATCGTCACCGGCCTGCTGTTCCTGGTCGCGGTGTTCTTCACCCCGCTGGTGGCCGTGGTGCCCTCGGAGGCCGCCGCGCCCGCGCTCGTCATCGTCGGCGCGCTGATGATCAGCCAGATCAGGCACCTGACCTGGGACGACATGTCGCTGGTCATCCCGGCGTTCCTGACGATCGCCCTCATGCCGTTCACGTACTCGATCACCAACGGCATCGGCGCCGGCGTGATCAGCTTCGTGCTGCTGCGCATGGCGGTCGGGCGGCGGCGGGACATCCACCCGCTCATGTGGGTGGTGGCCCTCATGTTCCTGGTGTACTTCGCGCTCGAGCCCCTGCAGCAGCTCTTCTGACCGGCTGCTGAGTTAGGCTAACGATCGTGAGCCGGACGACGCTCGACACCGCCGCGCTCGCCCACGAGCTGCGGCTGGCGGTCATGCGCTTCTCCCGGCGGCTGCGCAACCAGCGGGTGGACACCTCGGTCACGCTGACCCACCTGGCCGCGCTGTCGACGCTCAAGCGGCACGGCGCGATGAGCCCCGGCGAGCTGGCCGGCCACGAGCGCGTGCAGCCACCGTCGATGACCCGCGTGGTCGTCGCCCTGGAGGGGGCGGGCCTGGTCACCCGCACCCCGCACCCCACCGACGGGCGGCAGGTGATCATCGGGCTCACCCCGGCGGCGGAGCAGCTGCTGGACGCCGAGGCGCAGGCGCGGGAGGCATGGCTGGCCGGCCGGCTGCAGGAGCTGACCCCGCAGGAGCGTGCGGTGCTGCGCGAGGCGGCGGAGATCATGGACGACCTGGCCGGTGGGTGACCTGGACGAGCACTGACCAGCGGGCGAGCCCCGAGCAGGGGAGCGGCATGTTCCGCGCCCTCCGGGTGCGCAACTTCCGCCGCTACGCGTCGGCGAACCTGCTCAGCCTCACCGGTACCTGGATGCAGCGCATCGGCCAGGACTGGCTGGTGCTGCAGCTCTCCGACGGCAGCGGTGTCGCCCTCGGCCTGATCACCGCGCTGCAGTTCGGGCCGTCGCTGCTGCTGAGCATGTACGGCGGCGTGCTCGCCGACCGCTACCCGAAGCGCCGGCTGCTGCTGATCAGCCAGGCGCTCATGGGGCTGCTCTCCCTCGTCCTCGCGGTGCTCGTGGTCACCGGTGCGATCGAGCTGTGGCACGTGTTCGTGCTGGCCGGGGTGCTGGGCTCCATCTCCGCCGTCGACGTGCCGGTGCGGCAGGCCTTCGTCGCCGAGATGGTCGGCCCGGGGCTGATCACCAACGCCGTCAGCCTGAACTCGACGATCTTCAACGGTGCCCGGCTGGTCGGCCCGGCGCTGGCCGGGCTGCTGATCGGCGCCGCCTCGGGCAACACCGCGCCGGCCTTCTTCCTCAACGCGGCCAGCTTCGCCTTCACCATCGCCGCGCTCGCCGGCATGCGCACCGACGAGCTGCTGCCGAGCCCGCCGGTCGCCCGCGGCGCCGGCCAGCTGCGCGCCGGGCTGGCCTACACCTGGGGGCACCCCGATCTGCTGCTCGCCATGGGGCTGGCCTTCGTGCTGGGCACCTTCGGGTTCAACTACCAGGTCACGATCGCGCTGATGGCCCGGGAGACGTTCGGCCTCGGGGCCGAGGCGTTCGGCCTGCTGTCGACGTGCTTCGCCGTCGGCTCGCTGAGCGGGGCGCTGCTGTCGACCCGGCGCAGCGTCCGGCCGCGGCAGCGCTTCCTGATCGGCTCGGCGGTGCTGTTCGGGCTGTTCACCGTCGTGGCCGGGCTGATGCCCACCTACGCCACCTTCGCCCTGCTGCTGGTGCCGACCGGGGCGGCGGGGCTGATGTTCAGCGTGGCCAACAACAGCTTCGTCCAGCTCGGGGTCGATCCGCAGATGCGCGGGCGCGTCATGGCCCTGTACTTCATGTGCTTCATGGGCGGCACCCCGGTCGGTGCACCGCTGGTGGGCTGGGTCGCCGAGCGTTTCGGTGCCCCCTGGGGGCTGATCCTGGGGGGTGCGGTGTGCGTGGTCGCCGGCCTGGGTGCGGCGGCGTGGCTGGCCCACCGCCGCTCGCTGCGGGTCCAGCTGCAGCGGGCGCCGTTGCGGATCCGCCTGGCGGTGCGTCCGCCGACGCCGGCCGTGCCCGATCCGCAGGTCCGGGCAGCGGAGGAGAAGATGGCCGAGAAGGCGCCCGGCCAGCAGTCGCTCTGACCCCCGTCCGCGCGGGTACCGTCGGTGGTCACCGCTCCGCACGGGTGCAGGGGAACGCCATGGCCGCACTGCTCCAGCTCATCGCGCTGCTCGCCGCGTTCGCGGGGGTGATCGCCGGTCTCGGCCCGCTCACCCGCCGGCTGGAGGCCTGGGCGGCCCGCCGGCGTGCCGCACGCCACCCGCGCCCGGCGAACCGGCCGCTGCAGGCGGTGACCGCCGATCTGCGCCGGCTCGGCCGCCAGGTCGAGCTCGTGCCGACCGGGGTGCCCATGGCCCGGCGGCGCGCCCTGCTGGCCGCCTACGACGACGTGCTCACCGAGGCGGCGGCGATGCTCGGGGTGCCCTCGGAGCTGTCCCGGCTGCCGGAGGGCCGCCCCCGCGAGGTGGAGCGGCTGCGGCTGGTGAGCGCCCTGCGAGCGGCCGGACTGCAGGTGGCCGGCTGACCCCCGACGGCACCCGGCGGCTGTTCTTCGCCGTCGACCCGCCCGCACCCGCCCGGCGCGACCTGGAGGCGGCGCTGGCCCCGCTGCGCGACGCCCCCGGCGCCCCGCGCTGGAGCCGGCCGGAGCGGTGGCACCTGACGCTGCTCTTCCTCGGCGCGGTGCCGGACGCCCTCGTGCCGGGGCTCGTGACGGCGGCCGCGCCCGCCGTCGCCCCGACGCCGCCGATGACGCTGCGCCTGGCCGGAGGGGGCCGGTTCGGCTCGCTGCGTCGTCCGCAGGTGGCCTGGGCCGGCCTGGAGGGCGACGTCGCCGAGCTGACCGACCTCGCCGGGCGGCTGGCCGCGGTGGCGCGGACCCTGGGGCTCCCGGTGGAGGAGCGGCCGTTCCGGCCGCACCTGACGCTCGGCCGGTGGCGGCCGGGCCGGCCGGCCGACGGCACGCTGACCGACCGCCTCGCCGACCACCGCGGACCCGAGTGGACGGTGCGCGAGGTGCGGCTGTGGGAGAGCCGGCTCGGCCCCACGCCGCAGTACACGACCGTGGCGACCTGGCCGGTCGGCTGACTCACCAGGCGTACTCCACCGGAGCGGGCCGGTACCCGGGGAAGATCTCGTCGAGCCGGGTCAGCGCGGCGTCGTCCAGCCGCACCTCCAGCGCCCGCAGCGCACCCTCGAACTGGTCCATGGTGCGCGGGCCGACGATCGGCGCGGTCACCGCCGGCTGGTGCAGCAGCCAGGCCAGGCCGACGTCGGCGGGGGAGTGGCCGAGGTCGCGGCAGAGGGACTCGTACTGTTCGAGCGCCGGCCGGTGCGCCTCGATCCGCTTCTGCTGCCGCTCCTCGTTCCGCCGTCCGCCCTCGGTCTTCTCCAGGACGCCGGCGAGCAGCCCGCCGGCCAGCGGGCTCCACGGCAGGATGCCGACGCCGAGGTGCTCCGCGGCCGGCAGCACCTCCAGCTCCACGTGCCGGGTGAGCAGGTTGTAGTGCGACTGCTCGCTGACCAGGCCGGTGGAGTGCCGGCGCTCCGCCACCGCGTTGGCCCGGGTGATCTGCCAGGCGGCGTGGTTGGAGGAGCCGACGTAGAGCACCTTGCCCTGGGCGACGAGCGTGTCGCAGGCCTGCCAGATCTCCTCCCACGGGGTGCGCAGGTCGACGTGGTGGAACTGGTAGAGGTCGATCCAGTCGGTGCCCATCCGGCGCAGCGAGCCCTCGCAGGCGCGGACGATGTTGCGGGCGGAGAGGAACGTGTCGTTGGGCCAGTCGGACATCCCGCCGTAGACCTTGGTGGCCAGCACCGTCTTCTCCCGGCGGCCCTCGCCCCGGGCGAACCAGCTGCCGAGCACCTCCTCCGTCCGGCCCTTGCCGGCGTCGAAGCCGTAGACGTTCGCGGTGTCGAAGAAGTTCACGCCCTCGGCCAGCGCCCGGTCCATGACCGCGTGCGAGTCGCCCTCCTCGGTCTTCCAGCCGAAGTTCATGGTGCCGAGGCACAGCCGGGACACCGAGAGACCGCTGCGGCCGAGGTGGGTGTAGTCCATGCCGGCCACCCTGGCACCCTGTCCGACGTGCCGCAGAACGATGACCGGGCCCTCTCCGACTTCGACGCCGCCACCGCCGTGCGGCGGGCCGAGGGGGGTGCGCTGCTCGCCGACCTGCATCCCGAGTGGGAGGTCGGCGGCGGGATCCTCAACGGCGGCTACCTGCTGTCGGTGGCCGGCCGGGCGGCGGTGCTGGAGAGCCCGCACGAGCACCCGGTCGCGATGTCGGCCAGCTACCTGCGCGCCGCCGCGGCGGGCCCGGCGACCCTCACCGTGACCCCCGGTCCGGCCGGTCGCACACTGGCGCACTCGCTGGTCGTGCTGTCCGACGCGGCCGGTCCGGTCATCACGGTGCAGGCCACCACGGCGACCCTGGGCGACGGCGACGTCGAGTACTCCGTGCCCATGCCGGAGGTGCCCTCGCCCGACGAGTGCCTCGACTTCGCCGCGAACCCGGACCTGGCCACGGTGCCCATGCACCGCCCCGGGCTCACCTGCCACATCCAGAGCCGGCTCGACCCGGCCACCGCCACGTGGACGAGGGGCCGGCCCTCCGACGAGCCGGTGCTGCGGTCGTGGGTGCGGCTGGCCGACGGCCGCCCCGCCGATCCGCTGGCGCTGCTCACCTTCGCCGACGTGCTGCCGCCCACGAGCTTCGCGACCGGCCGGATGGGCTGGGCGCCGACGGTGCAGCTCCAGGTGCTCGTGCGGGCGCTGCCGGCGCCGGGCTGGTGCCTCGTGGAGGCGCGGGCCACGGAGATCGCCGACGGCTGGTCCGACGAGGACTACCGGGTCTGGGACTCCACCGGCCGGCTGGTCGCGCAGAGCCGTCAGCTGGCGCGCACGGCCCGTCGCTGAGCGTGCTCAGCCGGGGAGTTCGACCTTCCCGGTGAGGTAGTGCTGGATCGTCGGGCCGACGGTCGCGACCAGCCACTCCGATGACGCAGACGCCAGCGGCTCGATCCTCACCACGTACCGGGTGATCACCAGCCCGGCGAGCTGGGAGGCGGCCAGTGCCCCCCGGACCTCACGCTGCTCGGCCGGCATGTCCAGGCTGCCGACGACGCGGCGGAGCACCTGGGTGACCAGGAACTCGCGCAGCAGACCCGCCGACCAGTCGTTGGTGACGGCCGACCGCACCAGCGCCAGCGCCGCCGGCTGCATGGGCCCGTCCCAGACCGTCAGCAGCATCCGGACGACGTTGCCCCCGAGGTCCTCCCGTCCGCCGGCGAGCACCTCGGGCAGCAGGTCGGCCGGGTTGGCGGGGGCCTCGATCGCAGCGAGGAAGAGCTTGTCCTTGCTGCCGAAGTAGTGGTGCACCAGCGCCGGGTCGACCTCGGCGGCGGTGGCGATCTGCCGGATCGTCGCGCCGTCGAAGCCGCGTTCGGCGAACGCGTCGCGGGCGGCGGAGAGGACGGCGTCCCGGGTGCCGGGGTTCCCGGGGCGCCGTCCCGACCGGCGTGCGCGTGCGGGTTCGCTGCTGTCGGGCCGGGCGCTCAGGCTGTCCTCCTCCGCAGGGTCGCCGCCGCCAGGGCGAGGGCGAGCAGCGCGACGGCGGCCACGACACCGACGTCGGCCCCCATGGTGCCGGTCGCCCCGGACGACCGCCCGACCTCCTGCAGGGCCTCGACCGCGTAGGTGAGCGGCAGCGCGTCGCTGATCGCCTGCAGCCAGCCGGCCATCTGCTCGCGGGGTACCAGCAGGCCGCAGAGGAAGAACTGCGGCAGCACGACCACCGGCATGAACTGCACCGCCTGGAACTCGCTGCGCGCGAAGGCGCTGGCCAGCAGGCCGAGGGCGACACCGAGCACCGCGTCGACGACGGCGATCAGCACGACGAGGCCGACCGAGCCGGACACGTCGAGGTCGTAGAGCGTCGTCGCGACCGTCACGGTGACCACGGCCTGCGCGGCAGCGGCGAGACCGAAGGCCAGCCCGTAGCCGAGGAGCAGGTCCAGCCGGCGCAGCGGTGTGGTGAGCAGCCGCTCGAGCGTGCCGGAGGTGCGCTCGCGGAGCATGGCGATGCTGGTGACCAGGAACATCACGACGAACGGGAAGATCCCGAGCATCGGGAGGCCCACCCGGTCGAAGGTGCCGGGCTGGCCGGGGAGGGTGGGGACGTCCTTCCACAGCAGGTGCAGCAGCCCCAGCAGCAGGCTCGGCAGCACCAGGAGCATGGCGACGGTCCGATGGTCGTGCCGCAGCTGGCGCAGCACCCGGCCGGCGGTCGCCGCGGTCAGGCGCGGGGTCATGCCGCCACCTCCGACTGCGCCCGCACCAGGGTGAGGAAGGCCTGCTCGAGGTCGTCGGACCGGCCGTCGGCGCGCAGCTGGGCCGGGGTGGAGTCGGCCAGCAGCCTGCCCTCCCGGAGCAGGAGCAGCCGGTCGCAGCGGCCCGCCTCGTCCATGACGTGGCTGGAGACGATCAACGTGGTCCCCGCGGCAGCGAGGGAGTGGAACCTCGCCCAGAGCTCGGCGCGCAGCACCGGGTCCAGCCCGACGGTCGGCTCGTCGAGGACCAGCACCTCCGGCGTGCCGACCAGGGCGCAGGCCAGCGAGACGCGGCCGCGCTGACCGCCCGACAGGTCGCCCACCAGCTGGCCGGCCGCGCCGGTGAGGCCGACGTCCGTGAGCGCGGCGTCGGCCTCGCGCGCACCCCGGCCGTACAGCGCGGCGAAGTGCCGGGCGTTCTCCCGGACGGTGAGGTCGGCGTAGATGCTCGGCGATTGGGTGACGTAGCCGACCCGGGAGCGCAGCCCGGGGGAGCCGGCCGGCTCGCCGAGGACCGTGACGGTGCCCGAGCGGATCTGCTGCACGCCGACGAGAGCGCGCAGCAGGGTGGTCTTCCCGCTGCCGCTGGGGCCGAGCAGGCCGGTGACCTGCCCGCGCGGGACGGTGAACGA
This sequence comes from Blastococcus sp. HT6-4, assembly GCF_039679125.1. Classification (NCBI taxonomy): domain Bacteria; kingdom Bacillati; phylum Actinomycetota; class Actinomycetes; order Geodermatophilales; family Geodermatophilaceae; genus Blastococcus; species Blastococcus montanus. The sequence continues at coordinate 620,658 of NZ_CP155551.1, forward strand.
GAGGCCGGGGAGGACGCGGCGGCGCCCCCGGTCGACGGTGAGATCGGTGACGACGACGGCGTCCATGACGCACCTTCCGAGGAACTCAACGGCTGATGAACTCAACGGTAGATGAGTTCATCGGGCCGCGTCAACGGGCCAGCGCGTGGCCGAGCGCGGCGCCCGAGGACCAGGCACCCTCGACCTTCGCCGGGGCGTGCCAGCCGTCCCCGCAGAGACCTGTCCCGTCGACCAGGCCGTAGGGCTCGTCCCGCGGGGAGGCCGGCCGGGCGAACGTCCAGCGGTGGACCGCCGTCCACTCGGGATCCACGTCGATGCCGAGAGCGGACCGCACGGCCGCCACCACCGCCGGTAGGGCGGCCGCGGGGCGCTCGAGGTGCTCGGCGGCCAGCCCGGCCGTCGTGTGCGCGACCAGTACGGGGGCGGCGTCGCCGCGGCGGTCGCCGTCGTCGGCGATCCACTCCACGGCGGGGTCGTCGTGCACGAAGGCGCCGTGCAGGTCGGCCGGCCATCGCCGGCCGGCCCAGCCGAGGACCACCGCGAGGGCGGGCTGCCAGGCCTCCGCGGTGGCCAGGCGCCCCGCCGGGCCGGCCGGGTCGAGCAGCCGCGCGGCCTGGGGCCCCGGCATCGCGAGGACGGCGGCCGGCACCGCCCGCCCGTCGACGGCGGGGCCGGCCGTGACCCTCCGCACTTCGGTCCCCGGCCGGAGGTCAGGCCGGTGGCGAGGTCGATGGCGAGGCAGCGTGAGCCGCCCGGGGTCCCGTACCGCAGCGGCCCGGACTTCCGCTCCCGGACGCCCTCGGGCCCGATCACCGCGAAGGTGTCCGTCCAGGGGTGGGCCAGCCCGCGGTCCACCCAGTCGGCCACCACGGCGGCGAACGGGGAGCCGTCGCTCGCGGTGAGCTACGAGGCGCCGAGGTCCACCGGCCGGCCGTGCACGGTCCGGGAGGAGAGCCGACCTCCCGGGGCCCGCCCCCGGTCCAGCACCTGCACCTCGCGACCGGCGTCTCGCAGCGCGCGGGCGCAGGCGAGGCCGGCGATGCCGGCGCCGATGACGGTCACGGGAGCGCTGTCGGGAGCCACGCCCCGATCCTGGGGGGCGCGACCCGTCCGCGCCCGCCCGGCAGAATCGCCGCGTGCCCGAGATGATCACCGATCCCACCGATCCACGCGTGGCCGACTTCCGCGACCTCAAGGCGGGCGACCGCCCCGCCGGGCGCGAGCGCGGCACCGGGCCGGTGATCGTAGAGGGCGTTCCGGCGGTGCAGCGCCTGCTGGCCTCCCCGTACCGGGTGCGGGCGGTCCTCGGTGTGCCCGGACGTGTCTCGGCGCTCGGCCTGCCCGACGACGTGCCCGCCTACGAGGCCGACAAGTGGGTGCTCTCGGAGGTCATCGGGTTCCGGCTGACCCGTGGCGTCGTCGCCTCCGCCGATCGCCGTCCGCCGGCCGACCTGGACGACCTGCTGACGGGCCCCGATCCCTCGGCACCCCGCCGGCTGGCCGTCCTGGAGGCGCTCAACGACGCCGAGAACCTGGGCTCGATCGCGCGGTCGGCGGTCGCGCTCGGCGTGGACGGGCTGCTGCTGGACCCGCGCTGCGCCGACCCGCTGTACCGCCGCTCGGTGCGCGTCTCCATGGGCCACGTGCTCTCGCTGCCGTTCGCCGTGCTGCCCGACTGGCCGGACGGCCTGCGGCGACTCCACGAGTCGGGCTATCTCACGGTGGCCCTGACCCCGGCCGCCGATGCGGTCGACCTGGGTGACGTCGATCCGCGCGCCCACCCGCGCACCGCGGTGCTGCTCGGCGCCGAGGGGCCGGGGCTCACGCCGGAGGCGCAGCAGGCCGCGCGGGTGCGCGCCCGCATCCCCATGCGGACGGGCGTGGACTCCCTGGGCGTCGCCGCCGCCGCGGCGGTCGCCTTCGCCACCCTCCGCTGAGCCGCGTCAGCCGCGCAGGGAGAAGCGGGCCAGCATCGCGCGGGCCTCCTCGGCGTGCGCCGGGTGGCACATCACGTCGTACCGGCTGGCGACGATCTTGCTGGTGCTGGTGAAATCCCGTTTGCCGCGGGTGGCGGCGTACCCCATCCCGCCGAAGGCCGCGCCGAACGCGACACCGATCAGCAGCCCGAGGAGCACCGAGCTGATCCAGTCGCCGCCGTCCGGGGCGAAGATGCCCAGCAGCAGGCCGACGAACAGACCCCACCAGGCGCCGGCCGCGGCTCCGGCGGCGATCGCCCGCCCCGTGGTCATGCGGCCGGTGACCGTCTCGACCATCCGCAGGTCGGTGCCGATGATGGTCACGTTCTCGACGGCGAACTTCTCGTCGGAGAGATAGTCGACGGCCGCCTGGGCCTTCTCGTAGCTGTCGTAGGACCCGACCTGCACGCCGCCGAGCGGCATGGATACCGACGCTGACATCGCTTCACTCCCTGGATCGTGGACGACAGCGGTCTACCCAGGTGCTCCGGGTGGACACGTCCCAGGGTGTTCAGCGGTTCCGGCGGACCCCGAACACGATGTCCTCCCACGCCGGGATGCGGGCTCGCGGGTCCTCGTCCTCGGGGTCGTCGCCGCCGCGCCCGAGGATCACGGTGTCGTGCTCGGCCACCTCGTCCAGCAGCGCGGTCATCGCCTCGTCGTCCTCGGGGGAGCCGTCGGGCGCGTGCACGTCGCGGACGTGCTCGACCTCGTCGAGCGCGGAGACGGGGGAGACCGCCGGGGTGGGTTCGGGTTCGGGGGTGCGGACCACGGCGACCGGCCGGCTGCGGGGCACGGGCGCCAGCCCGGCCGGGACCTCGGGGACGACGCGCACCAGGCGGGTGCCCTCGGCGAAGTCGGTCGTCGCGGCGTCGGCGGGGGTGACCGTGCGGGAGGGCACGTCGTAGGTCCAGCGGGCGGTGCCCGACTTGGCCCCGGCGCGCCAGGCGCCGGTGACGACCCAGCCGCCGCCGTCGCCGCGGAAGGCGTCCCACTCCACCGCGTCGACGTCGGTGTCGATCAGCCGGAGCCGCTCGACCATGAACTGCTGGAGGGCGGCGCCGGGCGCGCCGTCGGTGAGCCGGACGCGCGCCTGCCGGGCCTGCTCGGCCACGCGCTCGCGCTCCTGCAGCACCGGGTGGGCGAAGCGCATGATCCGCTCGACCCGCGCCCCGGTGGCGGCGGCGACCTGCTCGGGGGTCTCGCCGGCCCGGATGCGGGACTGGATCACCCGCGGCGGCAGCTCGTTGCCGAGGTCGACGTCGATCTGGGTGAGCCGGCGGGCGTCCCCCCGGGCGGCCGCGCGGACGCGGTCGTCGATCGGGAGGTGGAACATCGAGCCGCCCTCGGCGGTGTCGGGGCCGTCCTCGGCGAGAATCAGGCTCTTCCCGTCGTCGGAGAGCGCCACGAGGCGCAACGTGCGCATGGGGCGACCTCCTGCAGCCGGTGCGACCGGGCCCGGACGAGAGCCCGGTCCCCGAGGCTAACCGGGTTCTCCCGATCGGGCCTGCAGGCGCTCGGCGTGGCGCGCGGGCGACGCGCCGGCCGCGCCCCTCCGTCCGGGGGTGCCGGAGCGGGCTTTCCACGCCGATGACAGTCCCGACACATGTCCGCAACGAGCGCTCGCGACAGTGGCTGCCGGGAGCGGCACCACAGCGAGCCGAGGAGGTGCGATGGCCAGTCCGGTGACCGGCGCGCTCCCGGGGTCCCTGCCGGCCCTGGAATCCCTCGCGCCGCCTGAGGCCCTGCCGGCCGCGGTCCGCGGCGTCATCGGGAGGATCGCCGGCGTCGCCGGTGCCTGGGGCCCCGCCCCGTCGCCCGACGGCAGCCGGCTCGCCTACGTCACCGACCGGTCCGGGCTGCCCCGGCTGGAGGTCGCCGCCCTCGACGGCGCGACGCCGCCGGCGGTCGTGTCCGGCCCGGGCCAGGAGGTCGTCTGCGTCGCGTGGTCACCCGACGGCGCCTGGCTGGCCTACCTCGTCAGCCCCGGCGGGTCGATCTGCGCCGAGCTGCACGTCGTCCGCCCCGACGGGACCGGTCACCGGGTGCTGGCCGGGCACGATCCGCGGGCCACGGTCTTCCCGGGCTTCTGGAGCGGTCCGGAGCACTACGCCTGCTCGATCGCGCCGGGCACCGGCCCGGACGCCGACGTCGTCCTGGTCGACGTCGGCACCGGCGAGCAGCGCACCCTCGCCTCCGGCGGCTTCCTGTCCGTCACCGCGGTCTCCGCCGACCGGCGGACCGTGCTCGCCCGCCGGGGGCCGCGCGCCTTCCGGCACGTCGTCGTCATCGACGTCGCCACCGGGATCCAGCGCCGCGTCCTGCCGCTGGACGCCCCCGGCGGCATCGCCTCCGAGGACGGCCGGTTCTCGGCCGACGGGCGGACGGTCTACCTCCGCGCCGCCCTGCCCGGCCCACCCGGCGCCGACCGCGCCGGTCTCGTCGCCGTCCCCGTGGACGCCGACGGCGTGCCCGGTCCCGGCCGCCGGATCCTGTACCGGGCCGACGCCGACCTCGACGGCTACGTGCTGCGCCGGGACGGCACCGTGCTCGCCGTGTGGAACGCCGCCGGGGTCACCCGGCTGCGCCTGCACGCCCTGTCCGACGGCGCGGTCGTGCGGGACGTCCCCCTGCCCGAGCCGGTGCTGTCGGGATGGGCCCCGCTGCCCGGCGGTGATGCGCTGGTCGGGGAGCTGACCGGCCCCCGGGCGCCCCGCGGGCTGTGGCGGGTGCCCCTGGACGGCGCCGGCGCGGCGGCGCGGCTGGCGTGCTCGCCGGCCCTCCCCGAGCCCCGCGGGCTGGTCGACCCCGTCCTGCACGAGTACGTCGCTCCCGACGGCGTCCCGCTCTCGGGCTGGCTCTACACGCCGGCGGGGACGCAGGGGCCCAACCGCACGGTGATCACCTTCCACGGGGGCCCGGAGGGGCAGGAGCGCCCCGCCTGGTCACCGGTCGCCCAGTGCCTGGTCGCCGCCGGCCTCACCGTGTTCGCGCCCAACGTCCGGGGCTCCGGCGGGTCGGGACGGGCGTTCATGACCGCCGACGACGGCCCGGCGCGCGAGGCCTCCTTCGCCGACGTCCGGACCACCGTCGACGAGCTGGTCACCGCCGGCATCGCCGCGCCCGGGCAGGTGGGGGCGCACGGGTGGTCCTACGGCGGCTACCTGACCCTCGTGGCGCTCACCCGGTGGCCGGACCTCTTCGCCGCCGGTGCGTCGCTGGCCGGCATGAGCGACCTGCGCACCTTCTTCGCCGGGACCGAGCCGTGGATGGCCACGGCCTCGGTCACCGAGTACGGCGACCCCGTCGCCGACCACGGCATGCTGGCGGCGATCTCGCCGATGACGGCGCTGGACCGGCTGACCTCCCCGGTCCTGCTGGCCCACGGCGACCGGGACACCAACGTCCCCGTCGCCGAGTCGGTGCAGGCGCACCAGGCGCTGCAGGCCCGCGGTGCACGCACCGATCTGCTGCTCCTCCCCGGTGAGGGCCACGCGATCGTCGGCCGGGAGCACCTGGTCGAACTGGGCGAGCGCCTCGTCGCCTGGTTCGATCGGTGGCTGTGAGCGGAGATCTCTTCGCCGGTTACCCCACCGACCGCACCGACGAGGCCGTCGGCCCGGACGGCCGGCTGCGCAGCGCGTGGGCCGGGCCGGCCGATGCCCTGGACCGGCTCGGCGCGGTCGGGCTGGCCGCCGCCGCGGCGGACCTGACGGCGCGTCGCCGGCAGCGCGGCGTGGTCGTGTCGACGTGGGCGGACGGCCGCCAGCAGCTGTGCCCGGTTCCGATGGACCCGGTGCCGCGGGTGCTGGACGCCGGCGCGTGGGCGGCGGTGTCGGCCGGCGTGGTGCAGCGGCACCGGGCGCTCAACGCCTTCCTCGCCGACGCCTACCGCCCGGCGGGGCGCCGGCGCGGTGACCCCGACCGGGCGGCGGAGATCGTGCGGGCCGGGGTGGTCCCCGAGTGGGCGGTGGCGCACAGCCCGGGCCGCGATCCCGCTGCGGTGGCGCGCGCCTGGGCCGGGCAGCCGCGGGCGACCGTGGCGGCGACCGACGTCGTCCGCGGCGCCGACGGCCGGTGGGTGGTCGCGCGGGACAACCTGCAGGTGCCCTCGGGCATCGGCTACGCGCTGGCCGACCGGGACGCCGCTCGGGCGGCGGTCCCCGAGCTGTTCGCCGACCGGCAGCCGGCCGATCCCCGGGCGGCGGTGCCGTTGCTGTCCCACGCCCTCGCGTCGGCCGCTCCGCCGGGATGCCCCGGGCCGCCGCGGATCGCCCTCCTGACGCAGGGGGAGGCCGACGGCGCGTGGTTCGAGCACCAGGTGCTCGCCGAGGCGCTGGGCGTCCCCCTGGTGCGGGCCGCCGACCTCTGGCCGCGCGCCGACGGCGGGCTGGAGGCGGCGGTGGACGGCGCACGGGTCCCGGTCGACGTGCTCTACCGGCGCTTCGACGACGCCTCGCTCGGCGCCTACCCCACGGCGGTCGGCGTGTCCCTCGACGTCGCCCTGACCGAGGCGGTGCGCACGGGACGGCTCGGGCTGGCCAACGTGCCCGGCAACGGGGTCGCCGACGACGCCGCCGGCTACGCCTGGGTGCCGGCGATGATCCGCTTCTACCTGGACGAGGAGCCGCTGCTCGGGCAGGCCGCCACCTGGGTGCTGGCCGATCCGGCCGCCTGGGCCGCCGTGCGCTCCCGGCTGCGCGAGCTGGAGGTGCACCCGGTCGCCGGCTACGGCGGCCGGGGGGTGGTGCACGGCCCGAGCTGCTCGGCGGCCGAGCTGGACGCCCTGCGGGCGGAGATCGCCGCGGCTCCGCACCGGTTCGTGGCCCGGGAGCCGCTGGAGTTCTCCACGGCCCCCACGCTCGTCGACGGGGTGCTGCGCCCCCGCCCGGTCGACCTCCGGGTGTTCTCCGTGGCCGGCGCGACGACGAGTGCGCTGCCGGTGGCCCTGACCCGGGTGGCTCCCGGGCCCCGGCCGGCCCGGCCCGGGGTCCCGGGCGGCGGGAGCAAGGACACCTGGCTGATGCGCTGAGCCCCCGGGGTCAGGGACCCACCGCGGACCGGATCCGCACGGTGGTGCCCTCGGGGCTCGGGACGGCGGTGACGTCGCCGAACGCGCTCATCAGCGTCGAGCCGCGCCCGCGGTCCATGCTGGGCACCCGTTCCCGCCACTGGCCGTAGTCGCGGATGCTGATCTCCACCAGGCCGCGGCCGACGGCGGCGGCGACGTCGACGAACGGCTCGGTGGGCTCCTGGGCGTGCTCGATGGCGTTGCTCGTGGCCTCGCAGGCGGCCAGCAGCAGGTCGTAGGCCTGGTCGGGGTCGACCCCGGCCTCCTCGAGCAACCCGCGCAGCCGGCGGCGCACGACCGGGATCGAGGAGAGCTCCGCCGGGAGCCGCCACCGCGCCCGGACGTCGGCGCGCGGCTGGGCGGCTCCGGCCGCACCGCGGGGCGCCGGGACGGGCTCGGGGCGGGCGACCGGGACGCCGGTCACGGGCCCGGGGGCGGGGGCGGGCAGCGGTCCGGGTGCGGGCTGCGGTGGTCCGGGTGCGGGCAGGGCGCGGCCGGCGGCTCGCTCGAGGGCGACCCGTACGCGGGCCAGCAGCTCCGCGGCACGGAACGGCTTGGCCAGGTAGTCGTCGGCCCCGGCCTCCAGCCCCTCCACCGACGCGTCCTGGCCGGCGCGCGCGGTCAGCATGATCACCGGGACGTGCCGGGTGGCGGGGTCGGCCCGCAGCGCGCGGAGCAGCTCGAACCCGTCGATGCGCGGCATCATCACGTCGGTCAGCACCAGGTCGGGCACGGAGCCGGCCACCGCGGCCAGCGCCTCCTCGCCATTGGCGGTGGTGCGCACGCTCCAGTGCGGGCCGAGCAGCCGGGCCAGGTAGTCCCGCATGTCGGCGTTGTCGTCGACGACGAGGATCGTCGCGCCGCCGGGCGGGCCGGGAACCGGTCCCGCCGGCCGCGCGGCGTCCTGCTCCCAGCTGGCCGCCTCGCCCCGGGCCGCCTCCGACGGCGCGACGGCGGGCCCGTCGGCCGCGGCGTCGGCTGCGCCGTAGGGCAGCGCGACGGTGAACGTGCTGCCCCGGCCCGGCTCGCTGGTGACCGAGACGTCGCCCCCGTGCAGTGCGGCCAGCTCCTGCACCAGCGCCAGGCCGATGCCGGTGCCCTCGCGGGTGCGCGCCGCGGCTCCGGCGACGCGGTGGAACCGCTGGAACAGGTGCGGCAGCTCCTCCGCCACGATCCCGACGCCGGTGTCGGTGACGGTCAGCAGGAACCCGTCCTCCCCGGCCCGCAGGGCGACGTCGATCCGGCCGACGAAGGTGTACTTCACCGCGTTGGCCAGCAGGTTGACCACGATCTTCTCCCACATGCGGGGATCGACGAACGCGGGCCGGCCCAGCGGCGGGCAGTCGACGGTCAGCCGCAGGCCCGCGCGCTCCGCGGCCGAGCGGAAGATGCCGGCCAGCTCCGCGGTGAACGTCGCGACGTCCGTCGGCACCCGCACGGGGGTGGCCCGGCCGGCCTCGATGCTGGCGAAGTCGAGCAGGTCGTTGACCAGCCGCTGCAGCCGCTGCCCGTTGCGCATGGCGACGCTCAGCTGCTCGCGCACGTCGCCGGGGAGCGGCTGGGCCGGGTCGTCGAGCACGTCGCCGATCGGCCCGAGGAGCAGCGTGAGGGGCGTGCGCAGCTCGTGGCTCACGTCGGAGAAGAACGTGGTCTTCGCCCGGTCCAGCTCGGCCAGGGACGCCGCCCGTTCCCGCTCGCTCTCGAAGGCGCGGATGTTGACCACGGCCGCGGCGAACTGGCCGGCCACGAGGTCGTGGAACGAGCGGTAGTCGTCGTCCAGGGCGAGGTTCGGGCTGGTGCCCAGCACCAGGTGTCCCAGGGGGACCGCGTCGCGGCCGGCCGACAGCGGGACGACGACCGCGTCGGTGACGGGGTCGCCCCACGGGCCGCCGGCGGCGCCGAGCCGGGTGAGGTCCCCGGGGAGGTCGCCGGGGTCGCCGGCCGGCAGCAGGTCCGCGTCGCAGCCGGCGGTGGCCGCCCGGTGCAGTCGCCCGTCGTCGGTGGACAGGTAGACGGCGGCGAAGGGGATGTCGAGGGCGTCGCCGACCATGGTGCGGCACATCGCCGACAGCACCCCCTCGATCGGCTCGCCGAGCTGCCCACCCACGATCGCCAGCTCCCGGAGCAGCCGCTGGCGCCGGGCGGCGACCAGCTCTCCGGTGACCTCGGTGCAGACGGCGTGGATGCCGGCGACCCGGCCGTCGTCGTCGAACGCCGGTGCGTGGGAGACGGTGAAGTAGGTCTCCTCCCGGTAGCCGGCGCGCTGGAGCGGGAGGAGCAGCCCCGGCATCCACGACGCCTCGAGCGTGGTCATGGCCCGCTCGATGGGTGGCCCGAGCACCGCCCACGTCTCGGGCTGGGTGAGCCGGATGTCCTTCCCGATCGCCGGGTGCTTGGCGCCGATCACGGGGGCGTAGGCGTCGTTGTAGAACTGCAGCAGGTCCGGCCCCCAGCAGACGATCATGGGGAAGCGCGAGACGAGCACCTGGCGGACGATCACCCGGAGGCTGATCGGCCAGGTCTCCACGGGGCCGACCGAGGTGCCCGCCCAGTCGAAGCAGGCCATGATCCGGCCGGCCTCCCCGCCCGCGGCGAAGAGGTCGCCACCGTCGGCACCCGACGACGTACCGGGGTCCACACCCACCTCCAGCCGGGACACGTGCACCTCGCCCACCCGGCTCCCGGAGCCGGGTCCCTCCCTCAGAGGCGCTCGACCACGTAGTCGATGCAGGCGGTCAGCGAGGTCACGTCGTCGGGGTCGACGGCGGGGAACATGCCGACGCGCAGCTGGTTGCGGCCGAGCTTCCGGTACGGCTCGACGTCGACCACGCCGTTGGCCCGCAGCGTCGTCGCCAGGGCGGCGGCGTCCACCGAGTCGGCGAAGTCGATCGTGCCGACCACGTAGCTGCGGTGGTCGGGGTCGGCCACGAACGGGGTCGCGTACGACGACTTCTCCGCCCAGCCGTAGAGCCGGTCCGACGACTCGCGGGTGCGGCCGACGGCGCCGGAGAGCCCGCCGAGCTCCAGCATCCAGCGGATCTGGTCGGCGAGGAGGAACAGCGTCCCGACCGCCGGGGTGTTGTACGTCTGGTTCTTCGAGGAGTTGTCGACGGCGATCGACAGGTCGAGGAAGCCGGGGATCCAGCGGCCCGACGCCTTGATCTCGGCGATCCGCTGCAGCGCGTCGGCCGACATGAGGGCCACCCACAGGCCGCCGTCGGCGGCGAAGGACTTCTGCGGCGCGAAGTAGTAGACGTCGGTCTGCGAGACGTCGACCGGCAGGCCGCCGGCGCCGCTCGTGGCGTCGATGAGCACCAGCGCGTCCTCGGTGCCCGACGGCCGGGCGATCGGCGCCATGACCCCGGTGGAGGTCTCGTTGTGCGCCCACCCGTAGGCGTCGACGCCGTCGGTGGCGGCGGGCAGGGCGAGCGACCCCGCCTCGGCCGTGACGACGAGCGGCTCGCCGAGGAACGGGGCCTCCTTCGCGCCGGAGGCGAACTTGGCGGAGAACTCCCCATAGGTGCCGAAGGCCGCGCGGTCCCGGATCAGCCCGAAGAGCGCCGCGTCCCAGAACGCCGTCGTCCCGCCGTTGCCGAGCACGACCTCGTAGCCGTCGGGCAGGTCGAACAGCTCGGTGAGCCCCTCGCGCACCTGCCGGACCAGGTTCTTCACCGGCGCCTGGCGGTGGGAGGTCCCCATGATCCCCGCCCCGTCACCGGCCAGCGCCCGCAGCGCCTCCGGGCGCACCTTGGACGGCCCGCACCCGAACCGGCCGTCGGCGGGCAGGATCGCGGCGGGGATGGTGATGGTCATCCGTGGGGGGCCTTCCGGTTCGCGGTGTCGCTGGGAGCCGGACGACGACGGCCCGGGACGCGCAGTGCGGTCCGGGCCGTCGTCGGGCCGGTCGTTCGGGTGGGGCCGGTCGTCCGGGTCAGGCCGACGCGGTCGGGGGCTTGATCATGTCGAAGCCCTCGATGTCCTCGGGCTTGCGCGAGTCGGGGCCGATGTACCGGGCCGACGGGCGCACGAGGCGGCCGGTGTTCTTCTGCTCGAGGATGTGCGCGCACCAGCCGGCGGTACGCGCGCAGGTGAACATCGAGGTGAACATGTGGCTGGGCACCTCGGCGAAGTCCAGGACGATGGCCGCCCAGAACTCGACGTTGGTCTCGACCGGCCGGTCGGGACGCCGCTCGCGCAGCTCCTTGAGTGCTGCGTTCTCCAGCGCGAGGGCGGCCTGGAAGCGGGGCGCACCCAGCTCCTGCGCCGAGCGGCGGAGCACGCGGGCACGGGGGTCCTCGGCGCGGTAGACCCGGTGGCCGAAGCCCATCAACCGCTCCTTGCGGTCGAGCAGGTCCTTGACGTACTTCTCGGCGTCGCCGGTCTTCTCCACGTCGTCGAGCATGTGCAGCACCCGGGAGGGGGCTCCGCCGTGCAGCGGGCCGGACATCGCGCCGATCGCCCCGGAGAGGGCGGCGGCGACGTCGGCGCCGGTGGAGGCGATGACGCGGGCGGTGAACGTCGAGGCGTTCATGCCGTGCTCGGCGGCCGACGTCCAGTAGGCGTCGACGGCGGCGACGTGGCGGGGGTCGGGCTCGCCGCGCCAGCGGACCATGAACCGCTCGACGATCGTGTCGGCCTCGTCGATGCGCGACTGCGGGACCGCGGGGGTGCCGATGCCGCGGGCGGACTGGGCGACGTAGGACAGCGCCATGACAGCGGCGCGGGCCAGCTGGTCGCGCGCGGTATCGGTGTCGATGTCCAGCAGCGGGCGGTAGCCCCAGAAGGGGGCGAGCATGGCCAGCGCGGCCTGCACGTCGACCCGCACGTCGCCGCTGTGCACGGGGATCGGGAACGGCTCGGCCGGTGGGAGGCCCGGGCCGAACTTGCCGTCGACCAGCAGGGCCCAGACGTTGCCGAAGGTGACCTTGCCGACCAGGTCCTCGATGTCGACACCGCGGTAACGCAGTGAACCGCCGTCCTTGTCCGGTTCGGCGATCTCCGTCTCGAAGGCGATGACGCCTTCCAGGCCGGGTACGAAGTCGTCGGCCATGTCGCATGCTCCTCTGCGCGCGGAACCACGTGCGCGCAGGGGATCGCGCACGATTGCGTGCCGACCCTAGGCCGTGCCGGCACGCCCGGTACACGGGGGGCCGGGTGGCGGTGTCAGCATGGCGACGTGCCCGACGTCTCCCGCATGCGCACGGACTACACCGCCGGCCGGCTCGGCGAGGACGACCTCGCCCCCACGTGGGCCGAGCAGTTCGACCGCTGGTTCCGCGACGCGGTCGCCGCGGAGCTGCCCGAACCCAACGCCGTCGTCGTCGCCACGGCCGACGCCGACGGCGCCCCCGACGCCCGCATCGTGCTGATGAAGGGGTACGACGCCGCCGGGTTCGTCTTCGGCACCAGCTACGCCTCGGCCAAGGGCGCGCAGCTGGCGGTGAACCCGCGGGCGGCCCTGGTCTTCCCCTGGCACCCGATGCAGCGGCAGGTCCGGGTGGCCGGGCGGGTCGAGCGGATCGGGAGCACCGCATCCGACGGGCTCTGGGACCCGCGCCCCCGGGGCGCCCAGCTCGCGGCCGTGGCCTCGGTCCAGTCGACCGTCGTCGACTCCCGGGAGGAGCTGGCCGAGCGGGTGCGTCTGCTGGACGCGCAGACCCCGGAGGGGCCGGTGCCGCGGCCGGAGGTCTGGGGCGGCTACCGGGTCGTGCCCGAGCGGGTGGAGTTCTGGCAGGGCGGCGGCGACCGATTGCACGACCGGCTGCGGTTCGTCCTGGACGAGGCGGAGGGCGGGGGCTGGCTCGTCCAGCGGCTCGCGCCGTGAACGAACCGGTGACACCGTGACCCAGCCGGTCGAGCCGGGGGAGGGTGGCGCGCCGGTCGAGGAGCCCATGCCGGAGCAGGTGCGCCGGCGCGGGTGGGCCATCGACACCACGCCGTTGCGCGACCCGGGCTACCGCCGGCTGTTCTGGGGGATCGCCACCACCACGATCGGCCAGCAGATGACGCTCGTGGCCGTTCCGTTCCAGGTCTACGCGCTGACCGGGTCCTCGTTCATGGTCGGCGTCACGTCGATGGTGGCGCTCGTCCCGCTGATCGTGTTCGGCCTGCTCGGCGGCGCGATCGCCGACGCCATGGACCGCCGGCGGCTGCTCGTGATCACCTCGGTCGGCGCGGCGGTCACCAGTGCGCTGCTCGCGGCGCAGGCGCTGCTGCCCGGTGGCGGGAACCTCGCCCTGCTGTGGGTGCTGACCGCCGCGGTCTCCGCGTTCACCGCGGTCAACTCCCCGGCGCGCTACGCCGTCATCCCCGCCCTCGTCGGCCCGGCGGGCGTGCCGGCGGCCAACGCCCTGGCCATGACCGTCCGGCAGATCGGCGTCATCGTCGGCCCGCTGGTGGCCGGCCTGCTGATCGGGCTCGGCTCCCTGTTCACCGCCTACGCCATCGACGCCGCGGGGTTCCTCGTCGCCGTCCTGCTGCTGCGGGGGCTGCCGCCGCTGCCACCGGGACGGGCGGCCGGCCCCGTCCGGCTGCGGGCGACGGTGCACGGGGTGTGGGAGGGCTTCGCGTTCCTGCGCACCCAGCCGGTGCTGCTCATGACGTTCGTCGTCGACGTCGTCGCGATGCTGTTCGCCTGGCCGCAGGCGGTGTTCCCCGAGTTGTCCGACACCCGGTTCGAGGGCTCGCCGAACGCGCTGGGCTGGCTCTTCGCCGGCATCTCGATCGGCGCGCTGGTGATGGGCCTGACGTCGGGCTGGGTGTCCCGCATCGACCGGCAGGGTGCGGTGGTGATCGTCTCCATCGCGGTCTGGGCCGTGGCGATCATCGGCTTCGGCTACGCCCCGACGCTGTGGCTCGCGGTGCTGTGCCTGGCCGTCGCGGGGGCGGGGGACATGGTCAGCGCGGTGCTGCGGTCGGCGATGCTGCAGCTGGCGGCGCCGGAGGAGATGCGCGGGCGGATGCAGGGCGTCTTCATCGTCGTGGTCACCGGCGGCCCCCGGCTGGGCGACCTGCGGGCCGGCGGGCTGGCCAGCGCCGCCGGCGTCACCTTCGCCATGGTGTCCGGCGGCGTGGTGGTGGTGCTCGCGATGGTGGCCGTCGCGGTGCTGGTGCCCTCGTTCTGGTTCTACCGCGCCTCGCGGTCCGCGGCCGACGGACGCCACTGACCCCGATCGGGGCCCGGCCGGGCTCGCCCGCCCCCGAGAGTGGCGAGGCCGGCCGGACCCGCCTTGCATATCCGGTCGCGGCCGGCCCTACTCGCCGGCGCGGGCACCGGGCTCCTCAGGGGAGCGCGCCGGCGACCACCCCCAGGTCGGCGACCAGGGCGTCGTAGGCGGCGGCCCGCGCCTCGTCGGGGGTGCGCAGGATCGCCGACGGGTGCGTGGTGGCGAGGATCCAGGTCTGGTGCGGGGCGTCCTCGTCGTCGTCCTCGGACGGTGCCGGGGCGCCCGGCACGGTCCACGGCAGCAGCCGGCCGCGCTCGCGGGTGATGCGGAACGACGGCGAGATCAGCGACTTCGCCGCCGTCGCACCGAGCGCCACGACCACCTCCGGCTGCAGCACGGCGAACTCCGCCTCCAGCCACGGCCGGCAGGCCCGAAGGTGCTCCGGCCGGGGCGTCTGGTGGATCCGCCGCTTGCCCTTGACGGTGTGGGAGAAGTGCTTGACCGAGTTGGTGACGTAGCTGTCCCGGCGGTCGATGCCGGCGTCGGCCAGGGCCCTGTCGAGCAGCCGCCCGGCCGGCCCGACGAACGGCTCGCCCCTCCGGTCCTCCTGGTCGCCGGGCTGCTCGCCGACGAACACGATCCGCGCGGTCTCCGGGCCCTCGCCGAAGACGGTCTGCGTGGTGTCCTGCCACAGCTCACAGGCCCGGCACCCGGCCGCCGCGCCGCGCAGCTGCTCCAGCCCGACGCCGACGGGCGGCTGCGCCACACCGCTGCCCTCGCTCATGGACCGATGACACCGCACGCGGCGGGCCGCCGCCACCGAGATCTGCCGCAGCCGGCGACCCAGCCGATACGGTTCGGGGCAGGAACAGGCGACGGCAGGAGGAAAGGTGCTCGAGTTCGACGGGCTCCGCAAGAGTTTCGGCGCCAACCAGGTGCTCGACGGCGTGAGCTTCACGGTCCGGCCCGGGTCCATGTTCGGCTTCTGCGGCTCCAACGGCGCCGGCAAGACGACGACGATGCGGATCGCGATGGGCCTGGTGCTGGCCGACGCCGGCGAGGTGCGCTGGCAGGGCCGGCCGCTGGACCAGCAGCTGCGCCGCCGGGTGGGCTACATGCCCGAGGAGCGCGGTCTCTACCCGAAGATGAAGGTCGGGGAGCAGGTCACCTACTTCGCCCGGCTGCACGGCCTCGACGCCGCCGCCGCCGCGCGCGCCTCCGCCGAGTGGGTGGACCGGCTGGGGCTCGGCGCGCGCCGCGGCGACCCGGTCGAGAAGCTCTCGCTGGGCAACCAGCAGCGGGTCCAGCTGGCCGCCGCGCTGGTCAGCCGCCCCGAGGTGCTCATCCTCGACGAGCCGTTCTCCGGCCTGGACCCGGTCGGCGTCGACTCGCTGGCCGAGGCGCTGCTGGACCAGGTGCGCACGGGTGTCCCGGTCGTCTTCTCCAGCCACCAGCTCGACCTCGTCGAGCGGCTCTGCGACTCCGTCGGCATCCTCGCCCGCGGGCGGATGGTCGCCGCCGGCACCGTCGACGAGCTGCGCCGCCAGGAGGCCGGCCGGCTGCTGCGGGTCGTCGTCCCCGACGCCGCCCCCGGCTGGGCCGCGGCCCTCCCCGGTGCCCGGGTGGTCTCCGAGCAGGCCGGCGACACGCTGCTGGAGCTCGCCGCCGGCGCCGACGACCAGGCGGTCCTGGCCGCGGCCCTGCGCACCGGGCGGGTCGCGCACTTCGCCTGGCGCGAGCCCAGCCTGGTCGAGCTGTTCCGCGAGGCGGTCGCCGATCCGCGCACCGAGGAGCGGGAGGTGGCGGCGTGAACGCCCCGACCGGAACGCCGGCGCGCGCGCCGGGCAGCACGGAGCTGGTCCGGCTGGTCGCCGGCCGCGAGATCTCCACCCGGCTCCGGGACAAGAACTTCATCATCGGCGTGGCGCTCACGGTCCTGCTGCTCCTCGGGATCATGGCCTTCCAGATCGCCGTCGGCACCGGCGGCGACGAGGGACGGGTCGGCGTGGTGGGGGACACCTCCCAGCTCGGCCCGGCCATCGAGGCCCAGGGCGAGGCCGTCGGCATGGACGTGACGGTCGTGCCGCTCGACGACGAGGCGGCCGCCCGTGCCGCGGTGGAGTCCGAGGACGTCGACGGCGCGTTGCTGGCAGGCGGCCCGACCCCGCAGCTCCTGGTGCCCGACCGCGACGCGACGATGGAGGCGGTCGTGAACGGCGCCGTGGGGGCGATCGCCGTCGCCGAGCAGCTGGCCGAGGCGGGCGTCGACCTCAGCTCGGTACCGGAGGTCGACGTCACCTCGCTGGCCGAGGACGACGGCGGGGAGGAGCAGGTCCTCGTCGCGATCATCGGCGTCGCCCTGCTCTACGGCCTGCTGATCATGTTCGGCCAGTTCGTCGCGCAGGGCGTGGTCGAGGAGAAGGCCAGCCGCGTGGTGGAGCTCCTGCTGGCGACCATGAAGCCCTGGCAGCTGCTGGCCGGGAAGATCCTCGGCCTGGGCGTGCTCGGGCTGGCGCAGATCGTCCTGATCGGGGTCATCAGCGTCGGCGGCGCGCTCGCCTTCGACCTGGTCACGGTGCCCGGTGACCTCATCAGCACCGTGGTGTCGGTGATCCTGTGGTTCGTGCTCGGCTACGCGTTCTACGCGTCGGTGTTCGCCGTGGCGGCGTCGCTGGTCAGCCGCCAGGAGGATCTCGGCAGCGTGCTGACGCCGATGATGCTGCTGCTCATCGCCGGGTTCTTCGTCGGCCTCCAGGCCGCGGCGGACCCGTCGGGGACGCTGGCGGTCGTCACCTCCTACGTGCCCGGCCTCTCCCCGCTGGTGATGCCGGTCCGGCAGGCGGCCGGCGAGGCGGCGCTGTGGGAGGTCGTCCTGGCCGTCGCGCTCATGCTCGTGGCGATCGCCGTCGCCGTCCGGCTGGGCGGCCGCGTCTACGCCGGGGCCCTGCTGCGCACCAGCGGGAAGACCAAGCTGCGGGACGCGCTGAAGGCCGCGCAGGGCTGAGGATTGCCCGGCCGGCCGCCGGGTAGCCGCGCGGCATGGCGATGCAGCTGGGCTACACGATGATGACCGAGCAGGCCGGCCCGAAGGAGCTGGTCGGGCACGTGGTCGGGGCCGAGGAGGTGGGCTTCGACTTCGCCGTCAGCAGCGACCACTTCTTCCCGTGGCTGGACGAGATGGGGCACTCGCCGAACGCGTGGGTGACCCTGGGCGCCGCCGCGCAGGCCACCAGCCGCATCCCGCTGATGACCTACGTGACCTGCCCGAGCTTCCGGTACCACCCGGCGGTCGTGGCGCAGCAGGCCGCGACGCTGCAGATCCTCTCCGACGGCCGGTTCACCCTGGGCCTGGGCGCCGGGGAGAACCTCAACGAGCACGTCGTCGGTGCCGGCTGGCCGCCCGCCGACGTCCGCCACGAGATGCTCGTCGAGGCCGTCCACATCATCAGCGACCTCTTCGACGGCGACGGCTACACCAACCACCGCGGCGAGCACTTCGACGTCGAGTCGGCCAAGCTCTGGGACCTCCCGGAGAAGCGGGTGCCCATCGGCGTCGCGGTCTCGGGCAAGCAGTCGTGCCGGATCGCCGGCGAGCTGGCCGACGCGATGATCGCCGTGGAGCCGGAGGCCGAGCTCGGCGAGCACTTCGACGCCGCGGGCGGGGCCGGCAAGCCGCGGATCGGCCAGATGCCGATCTGCTTCGACACCGACCGCGACGCCGCGGTGCAGCGGGCCCACTCGCTGTTCCGCTGGTTCGGCTTCGGCTGGAAGGTCAACGCCGAGCTGCCCGGCCCCACGGCGTTCGACGCGGCCGCCCAGTTCGTCCGGCCGGAGGACGTCGCGGGGTCCATCCCGTGCGGCGACGACGTCGAGGCGGTGATCGAGGGCGCCAAGGAGTACGCCGAGGCCGGGTTCACCCACCTGGCCCTCGTGCAGATCGGCGGGGACCAGCAGCAGCCGTATCTCGAGTGGACCCGGACCACCCTGATGCCGGCCTGGCGGGAGGCGTTCGGCAGCTGAACCGGGCCCCGGGCCAGCTGATCGGGTGATCGACGGGGGTCCGGCCGCTCCCTTGGGGTGAGGTCGGTGCTCGCGGGGGCGCAGAACCGGGGGCGCCCCCGCGATCATCGGCGTCATGACCGAGGACCTGGACGTGCGGCTGCGGCGGCTGCTCGCCTCCGACGACGCCGACGCGCTCATCGACCTCGGCTGCGACCTGGCCGACGCCGGCCGGCAGGAGGACGCCGAGGCGTGCTTCCGGCGCGCCTTCGACCTCGGTGACTCGGTCGCCGCGTTCAACCTCGGCAACTCCCTCGCCGCCCAGAACCGCTGGGAGGAGGCGGTGGACGCCTACGAGGTGGCGCTGCGCGGCGGCGAGGCCGACGCCTGGCGCAACCTCGGCCTGGTGCTGGAGGACCTCGGTGACCTCGCCGGCGCCATGCGCGCCTACCGGGGCGCCGCGGCCGCCGGTGACCTGGAGGGCGGGCTGCAGCTGGCCTTCCTCCTGCGCGAGCAGGGGGAGCGCGAGCAGGCCATGGCGGTGGCCGAGGAGTTCGCGGCCGCCGGTGACGAGGAGGCCGCGGCCGTCGTCGCCTGCTGGCGCTGGTGCTCCACCCTCGACCCGGCCCTGGAACCGGAGCTGCGCGCCGGCCAGCACCACTTCCCGGCCGCCCGTGCCGACCTGGCGCACCTGCTGCGCGAGACCGGCCGCTCCGCGGAGGCCCGGGCGGTGCTGGAGCGCGGCGCCAAGCTGGGGGAGCAGGTGGCCTGGCTGCCGCTGGGCAACCTCTACCGCGAGGAGCTCGGCGACGAGGAGGCCGCGGAGGAGGCCTACCGCAGCGGCATCGCCGCCGGTGACGCGTTCTGCCACCAGAACCTCGCCGTCCTGCTCGCGGACCGGGGTGACCTCGAGGGCGCCGTCGAGCAGTTCCGGCTGGGCGCCGCGGCCGGTGACCAGCTGGCCGCGCAGTGCCTGCGGGAGCTCGAGCTCGACTGATCGCGGGGGCCGCGACACGGTCCCGTCACACGCGTCCCCGATACTCAAGGTGTGTCCGAAGCCACGGTCGATGTCGCCGATCTCCGCCACCACGGGTCCAGCGGGCCCGACGACCGCGCCGACGAGGTGCCGCTGCGGGAGGACATCCGCCTGCTGGGGCGGGTCCTCGGGGAGGTGATCGGCGAGCAGGCCGGTCCCGACGTGCTGGACCTGGTCGAGTCGACCCGGGTCGAGGCCTTCCGCATCCGGCGCTCGGAGGTCGACCGGGTGGAGCTCGCCCGCCGGCTCGCCGGGCTCGACGTCCGCTCGGCCAACCACGTGATCAGGGCGTTCAGCCACTTCTCGCTGCTGGCGAACCTGGCCGAGGACATCCACCACGAGCGGCGCCGCCACCACCACCGGCGCGCGGGGTCACCGCCGCAGCAGGGCAGCCTGGCGGCCACCTTCGCCCTGCTGGACGAGGCCGATCTGCCGGCCGACACGGTGGCCGCCGAGCTGGCCGGCGCCCTGGTCTGCCCGGTCGTGACCGCGCACCCCACCGAGGTGCGTCGCAAGACGGTCTTCCAGGTGCAGCGCCAGGTCACCGAGCTGATCCGGCAGCGGGACCGCTCCGCCGACGGTGACGTCGACGCCGCGTGGACGGGGCAGCTGTGGCGCTCGGTGCTCACGCTCTGGCAGACGGCGCTGCTCAGGCTGTCCCGGCTGCGCCTGCAGGACGAGATCGACGAGGCGCTGCGGTACTACGAGCTGTCGCTGTTCGACGTCGTGCCCGCGATCAACGCCGAGCTGCGGCGGGAGGTGGAGGAGCGGTGGCCCGGCGCCGGCCTGCTGCGCCGGCCGATGCTGCTGCCCGGCTCCTGGATCGGCGGTGACCGCGACGGCAACCCGTTCGTGACCGCCGAGGCGCTGCGACGGGCGACGACGCGGCAGGCGGAGACGGCGCTGGGCCACCACCTGGCCGAGCTGGCCGAACTGCGCAGCGAGCTGTCGATGTCCGACCGGCTGGTCACCCCGACGGCGGAGCTGTACTCGCTGGCCGAGGCCTCGCGCGACGACTCCCCGTTCCGGGCCGACGAGCCCTACCGCCGGGCCCTCACCGGGATCTCCGCGCGGCTGGCGGCCACCGCGGATCGTGTGCTGGGCTCCGTCCCGGGCGGCGGTGACCCGGCCGGGCTGCCCGCCTACGAGAGCCCTGACGAGCTGCGCGCCGACCTCGACGTCGTGGACGCGTCGCTGCGCAGCCACGGCGCCGGGCCGCTGGCCGACGACCGGCTGCTGCGGCTGCGCGAGGCGGTGGAGGTCTTCGGGTTCCACCTCTGCGGGCTGGACATGCGGCAGAACTCCTCGGTGCACGAGCAGGTCGTCGGCGAGCTGCTGGCGTGGGCCGGGGTGTGCGACGACTACGCGGCCCTCGACGAGGCGGCCCGGGTGGAGCTGCTGGCCGGGGAGCTGACGCTGCGGCGGCCGCTGGTCCGGCCGGACGCGGAGCTGTCCGCGGAGGTGCGCAAGGAGCTCGACGTGCTGGTCGCCGCCGCCGAGCAGGTGGCGCTCCTGGGGCCGCGGACGATCCCGAACTACGTGATCAGCATGTGCGAGTCGGTCAGCGACGTGCTGGAGGTCGCCGTCCTGCTCAAGGAGGTCGGCCTGCTCGACCCGGCGGGCGCCGACGGCCCCACCTGCCCGGTGGGCATCTCGCCGCTGTTCGAGACGATCGACGACCTGCAGGCCGGCGGGGCGACGCTGTCGGCGATGCTGGACCAGCCGCTGTACCGCCGGCTGGTCGCCTCCCGCGGGGACGCCCAGGAGGTCATGCTGGGCTACTCCGACAGCAACAAGGACGGCGGCTACCTCGCCGCCAACTGGGCGCTGTACCGGGCCGAGCTCGACCTGGTCGAGGTGGCCCGGCGCGAGGGCATCCGGCTGCGGCTGTTCCACGGGCGCGGGGGCACGGTGGGCCGCGGCGGCGGGCCGAGCTACGAGGCGATCCGGGCCCAGCCCCCCGGCGCGGTGGCCGGCGCGCTCCGGATCACCGAGCAGGGCGAGGTGATCGCCGCCAAGTACGCCGACCCCGACCTGGCCCGCCGGAACCTGGAGGCGATGGTCGCGGCGACGCTGGAGTCGACCCTGCTCGACATCGAGGGTCTCGGGGCGGACGCCGACGACGCCTACGCGCTGCTCGACGACCTCGCCGCCCGCGCCCGGCAGGCCTACCGGGAGCTGGTGCACGAGACGCCGGGCTTCGTCGAGTGGTTCCGGGCGGCCACCCCGATCGGGGAGCTGGCCTCGCTGAACATCGGCAGCCGGCCGCCGTCGCGCAAGGCCGGCGACTCCATCGCCGACCTGCGCGCCATCCCCTGGGTGTTCAGCTGGTCGCAGACCCGGATCATGCTGCCCGGCTGGTACGGCACCGGATCGGCGCTGGAGTCGTGGGTGGGTGGCTCCGACGAGCGGCTGGAGCAGTTGCGCGACCTGCACCGGCGGTGGCCGTTCTTCCGCACCGTGCTCTCCAACATGGGCATGGTGCTGGCCAAGACCGACCTGGGCCTGGCCGCCCGCTACGCCGAGCTGGTGCCCGACGAGGAGCTGCGCGCCCGGGTGTTCGACCGGATCACCGCCGAGCACGAGCGCACCTGCCGGATGACGCTGGCGATCACCGGCGACGACGACCTGCTGGCCGACAACCCGTCGCTGGCCCGGTCGATCCGCAACCGCTTCCCGTACCTCGAGCCGCTGCACCACCTGCAGGTGGAGATGCTGCGGCGCCGCCGGGGCGGGGAGGACGACGAGCTGACCAGCCGCAACATCCAGCTGACCATCAACGGCATCGCCACCGCGCTGCGCAACAGTGGCTGAGCGCTGGTTCCTCCAGCGCCGTCCGCCGGGCAGCGGCCTCCGGGTGGCGGTCAGCGGCGCGGAGGTGCTGGCGGCCGCGCTCACCCTCGGGCTGCCGCCTGCCGCGCTCGCGCCGGCCGTGCACGACCCCCGGCTGCGGCTGCTGCACGACGACGGGCAGGCGGCGCTGGTCCGGCGGCAGTGGCACGCCGACGGGTTCGCCGAGGCGGTGGTCCTCCGGCGAACCGGGGTTCCGCTCGACCACCCGGCGGTGCGGGCCCTCGCCGCCGGATGGGGGTGCGAACGCGCCCGGCACGGCTCCACCGACCGCTGGATCGCCGTGCCGGGGCCCGGTTCCGATGCGCCGCTGGCCGACCGCTTCCGGCACCTGGCCGCCCTCGCGGCGACGCGGGTGGAGATCGCGGTGGCCCTGGCCCGCGACAGCGGTGTCGACCGCACCAAGGAGGACGGGAGCCCGTCGCTGGCCGCGGACGAGGCCGCCCACGCCGCCGCCGTCGAGGTGCTGGGCGGGCTGGGGGTGCCCGTGCTCAGCGAGGAGCGCCGCGACCGCCCGGTCGACGACGGCCGGCCGTGGATCGTGCTGGACCCGCTGGACGGCACGGGGAACTTCGCCGCCGGCCTCCCGCCGTGGGCGTTCTCCGCGGGGCTGGTGCGCGACGGCGCGCCGCTCGCCGGGCTGGTGGCCGATCTCGCGTCGGGCCGGCGGTGGACGGGGGTGCGGGGGGCCGGCGCGGAGCGGGACGGCGTGCCGGTCGCGCCCCGGCCGGGCAGCACCGTCGTCGTCCCGAGCGGGCCGGGCGGGGGCTCGGTGGCCGTGCCGCCCTCGGCGCGGCGGGTGCGGGTGACCGGCTGCACCGCCGTTGACCTGTGCCTGGTGGCCGACGGGGCCGCGTCGGCCTGGCACGACCTCGACCGCAGCGGCACGCACGTGCACGACGTGGCCGGCGGGCTGGGCGTCCTGCTCGCCGCGGGCGGCGTGGCCCTCACCCCGGACGGCGAGCCGGTGCGGCTGGAGCCCGACACCGAGGGGCTGATCCGCTTCGTGGCCGCCCCGGACGCCGGCGCGGCCCGTGCGCTGATCCGCGCGGTGACCTGACCGGCCGACCGGGGCCTCAGCGGGCGGTGGCCGCCCGGACCGCCGCCATGAGGGCCTCCCGTTCGTGCAGGGTCGTCCGGGCCCGGCCGCGGGTGGCGCCCAGCTCCTGCTCCGCGGCGTCGATCGCCCGCCAGTCCTCGAGCAGCACCGGCTCCGCGCCACGGGCCTGCAGGGTCCGGACCAGGTCGTCGCGCTCCCCGTGCACCCGCAGCGACCCGTCGGCGGCGTCGGCGAGGAGCCCGGCCACGGTCTCGCGCGCGTCGTGCTTGTTGTGCCCGACGACGCCGCTCGGCCCGCGCTTGATCCACCCGGCGGCGTACTCGCCGGTCGACGGACGGCCGTCGCGGAGCACCCGGCCGATGCCGTCGTGCGGGACGGTGCCGGAGCGCTGGTCGACCGGCAGCCCGGGCAGCGGGGTCCCGAGGTAGCCCACCGACCGCACCACGAGGTCGGCGGGGATCACCTCGAACTCACCGGTTCCGACTGCCCGCCCGTCGCCGTCGACAGCGGTCCGCTCCACCTCGACGCCGGTCACCCGGTCGGTGCCCAGGAGCCGCACCGGCCGCGCGTAGAAGCGCAGCCGCAGCCGGGTGCGGCCCGCTGCGGGCGTGTGCGCCGACCACTCGCGCAGGACGGCGAGGTTGCGGGTGGCGTTGCGGTCGGTGGCGGCGCGGGCCTCGGTGTCGGGGTCGAGTTCGAGGTCGGCCGGGTCGACCAGCACGGTGGCCGCAGCGAGCTCGCCGAGCTCCCGCAGCTCCTGGGTGGTGAACGTCGCCTGGGCCGGGCCCCGGCGGCCGAGCACGGTCACCTCCTCGACCGGTGCGGCGGCCAGGGCGTCGATGACGTGCTGGGGCATGTCGGTGGGCTCGAGCTCCGCGGCGGTGCGGGCGAGGATGCGGCCCACGTCGAGCGCGACGTTGCCGACGCCGACGACCACGGCCGACCGGACGCCGGTCAGCGCGGACTCCACCCGTGCGCGGTCGGCGTCGGGGTGCCCGGTGTACCAGGCGACGACGTCGGTGGCGGCCAGGCTGCCGGGCAGGTCCTCGCCCTCGATGCCCAGGCGCCGGTCGAGGGCGGCGCCGTAGGTGTAGACGACGGCGTCGACGTGCGCCCGGAGCTCGGCCAGCGACAGGTCGGTGCCGATCTCCACGTTGCCGACGAACCGGACCAGCGGGTCGTCGAGGCTGCGGTGCAGCGTGTCGCGGATGGCCCGCATCTTGGGGTGGTCGGGGGCGATCCCGTGCCGCACCAGGCCGAACGGCGTCGGAAGCCGGTCGAGCAGGTCGATCGCGACCGGGACGTCGGACTGCCGGGTGAGGGCGTCGGCGGCGTAGATCCCCGCCGGTCCCGCGCCGACGATCGCCACCCGCAGGGGATGGCCGGTGGACGGGGGAGCGGGGGAACCGTCGTCGACCACGACTGGCATCCTGACCCGGCCGGGCCCGCTCCACCAGAGCAACCGCCCGGGTTCTGTGACCACCGTCGCTCCAGGAGGCCCCCGTGTCCGTCGTCGTCGTCGCCACCATCACCCCGAAGGCGGAGGCGGTGGACGCCGTCCGGGAGGCCATCCTGGCCGCCGTGCCGGCGGTGCACGCCGAGCCGGGCTGCGAGCTCTACGCGCTGCACGAGGGGGACGGGGTCTTCGTGATGGTGGAGCGGTGGGAGAGCCCCGAGGCGCTGCGCGCGCACGGCAAGGCCGAGGCGCTGACCACGCTGGGCGCGGCGCTCGCCGACAAGCTGGCGGCTCCGCTGGAGGTGCGCCGGCTGACCGCCGTCCCGGCCGGCGACGCCGACAAGGGCGCGATCTAGGGGCCGCTCCCCGGCGGCCGGCCGTCAGCGGCAGGCGTGGTTGTGGTCGAGGTCGTCCTCGATGTACTGGACGAGCGTGACGCTCCCGCCGGCCACCAGCGGGTCCTCGTCGCAGGTGTCGCGGGCGTCGTCGAGGTCGTCGGCGCCGGCCAGCCAGCTGTCGACGCCGGCGAGGTTGCTACCCGCGGGCACGTCGCCGACGATCTGGCCCCACTGCCAGCTGGTCGAGTACACGCCGACCTCGGCGTCCTCGGACAGCAGGTAGGCGGTCATGCCCTCGAGCGTGGCCCGGTTGCGGTCGCGGGCGTCGTCGGAGCCGGTCTGCCAGGTGTTCATCGTCTCGACGTCGAGCCACCACGTGTAGCGGGCCGGCTGGCTGTCCAGGGGGACCGAGCGGGCGGCGGGCCGGAGGAACGACTCGACGCTGGTGCGCGCCCGCTCCCAGCCGTACTGCCAGGAGCAGGCCATCGAGTTGCTGCTGTCGCAGGTGCCGTAGGGCGTCCGGCCCCGGGACGGCCAGGTGGTGACCAGATCGCGCACCTGGCCGGGGTTGGCGGTGTTCAGGTACAGCTGGAGCGGCGGCTGGCTGCGCACCGCGCCCGACGAGCCGGCCGCCCAGACCAGCTGGTCGGCGAGGCAGGGGTTGGTGCGGGTGGCCAGCCCGCCGTTGACGCCCACGATGGCGAAGGCGGCGTCCTCGGGCAGGTCGGTTCCGCACTGCGGGTGGGAGACGTCGTAGCCGATGGGGGTACGGGACCGGGTCCGGACGGCTTCGTCCTGATCGGTGTCGGCCGGTGCGGCGTCGGCCCCCGTGGTCCCGGCCTGCTCGGGGCGCTCGGTGCGGTCCGACTGCTCGCTGCCTGCATCCGGTCGGGTGTCGGCCTCGGCGGCTCCTGCTGCCACCGGCGCACCGAGCAGCGCGACGACGGCGCTGGTCGCGACGACGACGGATCGCAGGGCGGATCTCATTCCCGTCCACGGTACTCCGCGGACGGGAGCGTCGTCCGGCTGCTCAGACGGCCTGGCAGACCGGGCACCAGTAGAGGTTGCGCCCCACCATGACCTGCGTGCGGATCTCGGTGCCGCAGCACCGGCAGGGCAGGCCGGTGCGCCGGTAGACGTAGTGGGCGTCCTCCCGTCGGACGGCGCCGCCGCGCCGGGACCGGTCCTCGGGCCGGGTGGTGACGATGCGGCCCATGCGGACGCCGGACCGCATCAGGGTCACCAGGTCGGGCCACATCCGCCCCCACAGGTCCGCGTCGATGTCGCGGCCGGGGCGGAACGGGGAGACCCGGTGCCGGAAGAGCAGCTCGGCGCGGTACACGTTGCCGACGCCGGCGAGCACCGACTGGTCCATGAGCAGCGCCCCCACGGGCGTGCGGCTGCCGCTGATCCGCCGGTGGGCGAGCGCGCCGTCGGATCGGGGGCGCAGCGGGTCGGGGCCCAGTCGGCCCAGGATCCGCTCGACGTCGGGGACCGTCAGCACCTCGCAGGCGGTGGGGCCGCGCAGATCGGTCCACACGCCCCCGCCGTCGGGGCCGTCGGCCACCCAGCGCATCCGGAGCGCGCCCTTGGCCGGCGGCGGCGCGCCCGCCCCGGTGGTGAACGTGCCGTACAGGCCCAGGTGCACGTGCACGCTGTCGGCACCGAAGCGGGCGAACAGGTGCTTGCCGTAGGAGAACACCTCGTCGAGCACCCGGCCGTCGAGGAGGGCGGCTCCGGCGTCGAAGCGGCCCTGCGGGCTGGCGACGTGCACCGGCCGTCCGGCGAACAGCAGCTGCTGCTCCCGCGCCAGGCGGTACAGGGTGTGGCCCTCGGGCATCCGCGCAGCCTAGGCGGCCGCCCCGGCCACCGGGCTCAGCGGTCGACGGTCTCCAGGCCGAAGTGCGGCCGGTCGTCGTCGGCCACGAGGTCCAGCTGATCGGGGTGCTGCTGGATGTAGTGGCGGACGAAGGAGCAGTAGGGCAGCACCGTGAGGCCTCGCTCGCGGGCGGCGTCCAGGACAGCGGCGACCAGCGTCTTGCCGATGCCCTTGCCACCCATGGAGGGGTCGACCTCGGTGTGCGGCAGCGTCATCTGACCGTTGTCGACGTGGTAGCTCGCCAGCCCGACCACGCGCTCGCCCACCAGAACCTCGAACCGCCCCCGCTCGGGGACGTCCACCACCGTGGTGTCCATCTGTCCCACCCACCTTCCGTCGTCTCCGGCGCCGTTGCCGGAGCAGGACGTACGCCTGTGAACCGTAACCCTTCGCACACGTCCGTACCGTCATCCGTCCGACGAGCCGGGAGTGGCGGGGGTTCCCGGCGGGCCACCCGCTAGCCTCTCGGGCGTCGGTCCCGGCGCCGTGCACGCCGCCGGAGGCCCCCGTAGCTCAGGGGATAGAGCATCGGTTTCCTAAACCGTGTGTCGCAGGTTCGAATCCTGCCGGGGGCACCAGCCGGATCGCTGGTCGGCTCGACGATCCGCGTGCGTGCCTGCGCCCACCCGCACGGCCATGGCGGCTCCTCGGCAGGTGCATGCCGGCCGGTCCCTGGTTATCGTGCCAGCACGGGCGGCGGTGGCCGGGACGTCCCGGCGCGCCGCTGCCGGAGGACCACAAAGACGTAGCCGCCGCGTGCCGGCTACGGGACGGGACGGTCGATGAGCTGGCACCTGCGGATGTTCCTGGCGATGTTGCTCGCGCTGACCACCGCCGGGGTGCTGCCCGCGGCGCCGGCGCAGGCCCAATCGACCATCACCTACACCGTGACGGCCCAGGGCACGGTCTACGGGGACCTGGACCACTTCGCCCGCGTCGCCTCGGAGACGCTCAACGACCCGCGGGGCTGGAGCCTCGGCGGAGCGCTCCGCTTCGACCAGGTGGCGTCCGGAGGGAACTTCAGCCTCATCCTGGCCTCGCCGGCGGTCGTCGCCAATGCAGCCCCCGGCTGCAGCAGCGAGTGGAGCTGCCGGGTCGGCCGCAACGTCTACATCAACGACCAGCGGTGGCGCGGCGGGACGGACTCCTGGCCGCACGGGCTGGACCTGTACCAGCGCTACGTGATCCTGCACGAGGTGGGTCACTGGCTGGGGCTCGGCCACCGGGACTGCCCCACTCCCGGCCGCACCGCCTGGGTCATGCAGCAGCAGTCCATCTCGCTGCAGGGCTGCCGGGCCAACGTCTGGCCGGTCATCGCCGAGCGCGAGCAGGCGGCCCGCAACCGCGGCGTGTCGGTGAACTGGTCGGCCATCGAGGCCAGGTACCGGGCCCTCGGGCAGGAGAGCGGCGTGCTGGGCCCGCCGATCACCTGGGAGAAGTACGCCGGGGCCGACGGCGGGCACTACCAGCACTTCGCCGGTGGCTACGGCGGTGGCTCGATCTACTGGTCGCCGAGCACGGGCGCGCACGAGGTGTACGGGGAGATCCGGGACCGCTGGGAGGCCCTGGGCTGGGAGCGGGGAGTGCTGGGCTACCCGATCACCGGTGAGCGCAGCACCGCGGACGGCGTGGGCCGGTACAACGCCTTCGCCGGTGGCTACGGCGGTGGCTCGATCCACTGGTCGCCGAGCACGGGCGCGCACGAGACCTACGGGGAGATCCGGGACCGCTGGGAGGCCCTGGGCTGGGAGCAGGGCGTGCTGGGCTATCCGATCACCGGTGAGCGTGGCACCGCGGACGGCGTGGGCCGGTACAACCACTTCGCCGGTGGCTACGGCGGTGGCTCGATCTACTGGTCGCCGAGCACGGGCGCGCACGAGGTCTACGGGCAGATCCGCGACCGCTGGGAGAGCTCGGGCTGGGAGCAGGGGCCCCTGGGCTACCCGGTCAGCGGGGAGTACGACGTGCCCGGCGGCCGGCGCAGCGACTTCCAGAACGGCTACATCAGGTGGGACCGCGCCACCAGCACGACGGAGCTGGTGATCACGGGCTGAGGGCGCGCCCGGAACGGGCGCACCATCGGCGCTCCCCGCGAGAGGTTCGCTCCACCGGGTCAGGTCGTCGCCACCGCCGGGGGAGAGTTCTGCGGGCGCCGGCCTTGTCCTCGGAGATCATGATGTGAAACCCTCCCGATCCGGAACGGTGCGGGGAGGGGTGGCTGTGCCAGCACGTCGCCGGCGTCGCGGCCGCACCGCGCCCGGTGCGATCCTCGCCTGTGTCGCCCTGCTGACCGGCACGACCGGATGTGGCCTCCTGGACGACCGGGCCACGACCGAGGCGGAGGAGTCCCCCGTCGAGGCGCCGCACGACGCCGGCGCCGTCCCGGTGCTCGACGCGCCGGATCCCGGTGCCCCGGTCGTCGTCGCCGAGGGCGACCTGCTCACCGCCGAGGGGCTCCCGCTCGGGCACCTGGTCGTCACCCAGGGACCGGTGCGCACCGGGCTGGTCCCGCCCGTGCCCGGGTTCTCCGACACCTGCCCGGTCGAGGGCCCCTCGCTGCAGTACGTGGCGCTGGACTTCACCTACACCTCGACCGTCGGTCGGGCCGCCCCGAGCGGCGGGCTCGCCGCTCACGTGTCGGTGAGCACCGCACCCGGGACGCCGCCCGACGTCGGCGACGTCGGGATCTTCGCCGACTCCGGTGGCGATCCCGGGCCCTACTGCGCCGGCTATCCGCCGCTGCCGACGACGGACACGTTCTGGAACCAGATGGGCGCCGCCTCCGTCACGACCTTCGTCGTCCTCGACCGTGCGGTGGGCCCCGGGTCGCCGGAGGGTCGCAGCGACGTCTTCCCCACCCTGCAGCTGAAGATCTCGGAGCTGCGCTGGTTCACCGACCCCGCGCTGGTCCGCCGGCTCTCCGCCGGCGAGATGTCGGTGGGGCTCGCCTGCGCCGACGATCCGGCCGCCATCTGCGTGCGGCTGCGCTGACCCCGCCCCGGGCAACGGCGGGGACACCCACCTGGGTCCGTCCCCCGACTGCGCTCGCGGGAGGATGGGGCCCATGAGTCAGGTCGTCACCACAGCCGAGGGAATCGTCCGGGCCCCAGCCGACCGCGTGCGCGCGGCGCTCGCCGACTACGCGGACGTGCGCCGCCGGATCCTCCCCGAGCAGTTCAGCGACTACCGGGTCGAGGCCGGGGGGCACGGCGCCGGAACGCGGGTGCACTGGCGGTTCGCCGCCACCTCCAAGCGGGTCCGGAACCAGCTCATGGCGGTCACCGAGCCCGCGGACGGCACGCTCGTGGAGAGCGACGCGAACAGTTCGATGGTCACCACCTGGACGGTGCGCCCCGCCGACGAGGGGGTCAGCAGCGTGCGGGTGCACACCACCTGGAACGGCGCCGGCGGCATCGGCGGGTTCTTCGAGCGCACCTTCGCCCCCAAGGGCCTGCGCCGGGTGCACGAGGACGTGCTCCGCCGGCTGGACGCCGAGCTCGCCGCCGGCTGACGGCGCACGGCCGCGGCCCCCACACGGCGCCGCGGGACGAACTACCGTCGGTTCATGGCTGGGTTGCTGGCGGCGGTCGTCCTCGTGGCCGTGCTCGGCCTGCTGATCGTCTGGCTGAGCTCGGAGGGGCGGCCCGCGCTCGCCGGCCGCTCGCCGGCCCTGCTCGCCCGCGACCGTGCCCGGATGGCCGACGCCGCCGCCGCGGCGCGCTGGGCGCCGGGGCACGACGAGGTGGACGGGCGGACCCGGATCCTCCTGCGCCGCACCTGCACCGGTCTCGACGGGTTGCCGATGGTCCTCGAGGAGCGGGAGTTCACCTCCTTCCCCGCCGACGACCCGGCGTGGGAGGCCCGCTTCACCGAGGAGATGGCCGGCGCCCGGTTCCGGTGCAGCTACCTCAACGCCGAGGAACACCCGGGCTGATCCGCCGGCTGACGGCGCGCGGGCCGTCCGCGGGGGACCATGGCCGGGTGACCCTCGCACCCGCCACCGCCCCGGGGGCGGCGACCGCCAGGCTCGACGCGCTGGCCGACCTGGTGGGCGACGGCGACGTCGTCGTCCTCTCCGGAGCGGGGCTGTCGACCGACTCCGGCATCCCCGACTACCGCGGCGCCACCGGCAGCCTGCGCCGGCACACGCCGATGACCTACCAGACGTTCACCCGCGACCCGCTGGGCCGGCACCGCTACTGGGCCCGCAGCTTCGTCGGCTGGCGGCAGATGCGCGCGGCACGGCCGAACGACGGGCACCGTGCGGTGGCGGGGCTCCAGGATGCGGGGCTGCTGGCCGGCATCGTCACGCAGAACGTCGACGGCCTGCACCAGGCCGGGGGCGCCCGTGACGTCGTGGAACTGCACGGCGGGCTCGACCGCACCGTGTGCCTGGGCTGCGGCGACGTCGCCGACCGGGCCGCGCTGGACGAGCGGCTGCGGGAGGCGAACCCGTACTTCGGGCCCCGGGTCGACGAGATCAACCCCGACGGCGACGCAGAGCTGCCCGACGAGGTGCTGGACGGCTTCGTGATGGTCGACTGCCTGGCCTGCGGGGCGGGTCCGCTCAAGCCGGACGTCGTCTTCTTCGGCGAGACGGTGCCCCGCGACCGGGTCGACCGGTGCTTCGGGCTGGTCGAGCACGCCGGCAGCCTGCTCGTGCTGGGCTCCTCGCTGACCGTCATGAGCGGCTACCGGTTCGTGCTGCGCGCGGCGAAGCTCGGCATCCCGGTGGGGATCGTCAACGTCGGCCCCACCCGCGGCGACGCGAAGGCCGACGTGCGGGTCGACGCGCCCCTGGGCGAGGTGCTGCCCGCGCTGGCGGCCCGGCTGGGCTGAGCGGCTCGGGCGGCGGGCCGGCCGCCGCTCGGTGAGGATGGCGGCGATGCAGACCTTCGTGCCGGTGGCCGACTTCGAGGACAGCGCCCGGCTGCTGGACTCCCCGCGCCTGGGCAAGCAGCGGGTGGAGACCCTCCAGATCCTCCGGGCGCTGGAGCTGCCCGACTACGGCTGGGCCAGCCACCCGGTGGTCGCGATGTGGCGAGGCCGCACGCCGGCGCTGGTGGCCTACGGGCTGGCCATGGTGCGGGTCTGGCGCGAGCGCGGCTTCGCGGACACCACCGAGACGCTGATCGGCGAGTTCGCGCCGGACGTCGTCGGGGTGCCGCAGGCCGAGCTGGCGGCGGCCGGCCTGCTGCCGTCGTGGGTCGGCGACGAGGCGCTGCACCTCTCGCACCGCTCCAACCTGCTGGCGAAGGACCCCGGGTTCTACCGCGGCCGGTTCACCGAGCGGTTCGGACCGGAGCCCGACGACCTGCCCTACGTCTGGCCCGGCCCCGACGAGCTGCCCCCGGCCCCCGAGCCCGAGGGGGTGCGGGTGTGGGTCGTGCGGCCGCGGGCGCACAACGAGCTGGGTGCCTGCCTGGCGGCGGGCGTGGTCGGGCTGGGCACGCAGTCGGGGATCGACGTCGACGCCGGAGGCCTGGATCCCGCCGAGCTGCGGGCGCTGTCGAAGGAGATCTCCGGCCGCCGCCCGGCGAAGGACCTGCGCCAGCTGTCGGCCTTCCTCGACGAGCTGCGGCCGGGTGATCCGGTGGGCCTGCCCATCGAGCACGGCGCCGGGCTGCTGATCGGGGAGGTGGTGGGGGACTACCTGTTCCAGGGGCGCGAGCTGCTGCCGCACCGCCGGCCGGCCCGCTGGGACCGGGTGGTGCCGCGGTCGGCCGCGCGGCCACCCGCGACCCTCCAGGACCCGCGCGCGCTGTTTCAGGTAGTGCTCGACCCGGCCGTGCTCGGCTGACCCGGCAGCGGCACGTTCTGCAGCCGCACCTGACCGCGGGCGACGAGCTTGCCGTCGTCGGCGCGGGTGAGGGTGACCTGCCAGAGCTGCAGCGTGCGCCCCTGCTGGATCGGCTCGGCGACGACGTCGACCCGGCCGGAGGTCATCGGGCGCAGGAAGTCGCTGTTGTTGTTGACCCCGACCGCGAACTGGCCCCGCTCGCGCACCGCCGCGCTCGCCCCGATGCTGGCGGCCGACTCGATGACCGAGCAGTAGACGCCGCCGTGGACGACACCCCACGGGGTGTGCTGGTCCGGGCCGAGGTCCACGTGCCCGCTCACGCGGGAGCCGCCGGCCTCGGTGACGTCGAACTTCATCGCCGCGACGAACGGGCTCGCCGAGGCCCGGTCGACGGCGGGGGGTTCGCCGCTCACGCATCCCAGACCAGGCAGAAGGGGTGCCCCACCGGGTCGGCGTAGACGCGGAAGTCCCCGCCGCCGCCCGGCAGCTTCCGTGCGCCCAGCGCGAGCACCTTCGGCTCGGCCTCCTCGACGTCGGCGACGCGGATGTCGAGGTGGAACTGCTGCGGCCGCTCCGGGTCCGGCCAGGCCGGCGGCCGCAGGTCCGGCGCCTGCTGGAAGGCGAGCCGGTACCCGGCGCCGGTGACGACGACCCAGTCGTCGCCGGGGCCGCCCCTGGTGATCTCCATGCCGAGCAGGTCGGCGTAGAAGGCGGCGAGGGCGTGGGTGTCGGGCGCGTCGATCACGACCGAGTGCAGCTGACCGATCATGGGCTCATCCTGGCGGGCAGGCGCCGGCTCCGACAGCCGGATCCCGGACGACGTCCGCGGCGAGCCTGCCACCCCCGCGCTGCGGCCGCGGCCCCCGGTGACCGAGGATCGGGGCGTGCCGTCCCGACCCGCCGCCCGATGACCGCCCCCGCGCTCGGCTCACTGCGCTGGCTGCCGGCCGCCGACCGGCCCGACCTCCTCGGCCCGCCGGTCGCCGCCGCGCTGCCCATGCTGTCCGGGCCGGCCTGGGTCGCGGAGATCTCCGACGACCTCGCCGACACCGCCGCCTTCTCGCAGGCCTACGACGTCCCGCTCGCCGCATCGGCGAACTGCGTGGTCGTCGCGGCCCGGCGGGCGGGGGAGACGACGCTCGTCGCGTGCCTGGTGCTGGCCACCACCCGCGCCGACGTCAACGGGCTGGTGCGCCGGCACCTCGGGGCGCGCAAGGCGTCGTTCGCGCCGCAGGACGTCGCCGTCGCGGAGACCGGCATGGCCTACGGCGGCATCACGCCGGTGGGGCTGCCCGCCTCCTGGCCGGTGCTGGTCGACGCCGCCGTCGCCGCGGCCGGGCCGGTGGTCATCGGCTCCGGGACCCGGGGCAGCAAGCTGGCCGTGCCCGGGGCCGTGCTGGCCGCGCTCCCCGGCGCCCAGGTGCTCGAGGGGCTGGGGCAGCCGCTGCCCGAGGCGCCGCCCGCACCGGCACCCGCGGCCGCACCGGCGCCGCGGGAGCGGGCGCCCGACGACAGCGACGTCGGGTGGGGCGAACGGCCCGCCGACGGCTCCGACGACGACCGGCGCTACCTGGAGGACCGGCCGCCGCACTGGGGCAGCGACTGAACTCGGCTCAGGCCGCCGGGGGACGGGCCGGATCGGCCGGGCCCAGGCCCTGCTGGGCGCGCAGCAGGTCACGGATCTCGACGAGCATCTCGAGCTCCGTCGGGCCCACCGGACCGGGCTCCTCGCCGCGCGCCCGGCGGTCGAACAGCCGGCGCACCGGCAGCACGACCACGAAGTAGAGGATCGCCGCGGTCAGCGCGAAGGTGATCACCTGGCTGAGGAACGCCCCCCAGGTGAACTCCTGGCCGTTCACGGTTTCGGTGCCGCCCAGCTCGCCTCCGCCCCCGATCAGGCCGATGAGCGGGGTGAGGAACGAATCGGCGAACGCGTTGACCACGTCGGTGAACGCCGCTCCGATCACCACCGCGACGGCGAGGTCGACGACGTTGCCGCGGAACAGGAAGTCCTTGAAACCCTTCAGCACCGCACCATCCAGCCACACCGCGCCGACCTCCGCGCGGACGGAGCGCAGTGCCGTTCGGCACGTCGGCGTCAGGGCGGGGGCAGGCTCACGGTGAGCGTGGCGCCGGCCGAGGCCGCCGCCAGCCGGGCGGCGGTGCCGGCGTCCACGGCCAGCAGCAGCAGGCCGGCGCCCGGGGCGTCGTCGCCGCCGTCCTGCCCCGGGGCGGCCAGGACCAGGGCGCCGGCGGCCACCCGCTCCGCGGTGCCCGTGCCGGTGCCGGTCGCCAGGACGTCGACCCGGTCACCCGCGCGCACGAGCCGGGCCACCGCCAGATCGGCCAGGCGTACCGGCGCCGCGACCTGACCGTCCGGCAGCGCGGACGTGAGCCCCGGACCGACCAGCCGTGCGTCGCTGAGCGGCTCGCCCCGCCGGACGGCGCCGGCGAGGACCCGGTGCCGGAGCAGGTGGGGCGCGTCGACCACCCCCGCCGGGACCGCGGCGCGGGGCAGCGGCACGACCACGAGGTGCTCGGCGGTCAGGGTCGTCCCCGCGGGGAGGTCCGCCGCGGCGACGACCACCGGGGAGGTGGCCGCCGGCTGCCCGTCGGCCGGGGCCGGGGCGGGCCGCAGGGCCAGCGCCACGGCGAGCGCGAGCAGGGCGGCGGCGGTGGCCCGCCGCGCGAGGAGCAGCGGCGACCGAGGGAGGCGCAGGCGGGGCATGCGCCGACCCTGCCCGGGCCGGGCAGGGTCCGGCGGGCGCCGGCGGGAGCTGTGGAGGAGGGCTCCGCCTGTGGAGGGCGGGGCTCAGCCCGGGGTCGTCAGTCGGCGGCCTTGGCGGCCTTGACCCCGCCGCCGGTGCCGGAGGAGGGCGTCGAGGCGCTGGAGGTCGAGCTCGAGGAGCTCTCCTTGGCGGGGGCCGACGACGAGTTGCTGCTGCCGTTCGACGAGCTGCCCGCGGTCTCGGACGCCGAGCTGCTCTTCCGGCTGTCGGTGCGGTAGAAGCCCGAGCCCTTGAAGACGACGCCGACCGAGCCGTAGACCTTGCGCACAGGGGCGCCGCACTCGGGGCACTCGCTCACCGGCGCGTCGCTGAAGGACTGCACGACCTCGAACTCGTGCTTGCCCTCGGCGTTGGTGCAGGCGTACTGGTACGTGGGCACGGCGTGGCTCTCCCTGGTCGAGCGGAGGTGGGGCGCCGGGCTGGCACTCGCACCCGGCGACTGCCAATGATGCGCCATGTCGCCACGGTCCGTCCACGTGCCTGCGGCCAGTGTCACCTCCACGGTGGGTGTCACTGCAGGTGGCGGAGGAAGGACCGCGGATCGTCCAGGAACTGCCGCCAGCTCGCGGTGAGCTCCAGGTCGGCCCATCGAGCCTCGCGCAGCCCCCACGCCCCCACCTCCAGCAGTCGGGCCCCGGGGAGGGCGGCGAGCACGGGCGAGTGGGTGGCGAGGACGACCTGCGCGCCGCGCGCGGTGAGGTCACCGATCAGGGCCACCAGCGACAGCGTGGCGGTGAAGGAGAGCGCCGCATCCGGCTCGTCCAGGACGTACAGCCCCGCCCCGCGGGCACGGTCGCCCAGCAGCGTCAGGAACGCCTCGCCGTGCGAGAGCTCGTGGAAGAGCGGATCGGGGCGGTGCTCGTTCCGGTTCTCCTCCAGATAGCTGTAGAGCCCGTGCAGCGTCTCGTCGCGCAGGAAGTAGGCCCACCGGTTCCCGCCCGGGCTGCGCTCGACGATCAGATCCAGCGACCCGGGCTCGCTGGCGCGGGTGACGTGGCGGGCACCTGCGGACCCACCCTCCGGGTTGAGCCCGAGCGCGGCGGCGAAGACCTCCAGCACGGTCGACTTCCCAGAGCCGTTCTCACCCACCAACACCGTCGCACCGGGGCCCAGCTCCAGTCCTTCGCGCAGGATCTGGGCGACCGCGGGCACCGTGGCCGGCCACAGGTCGGCCGGGTGCGGGGGCGCACCCGGGTCCGGCTTCAGTCGGCGCACGGGTCGGCGGTCCACACCGCGATCCTGGCCGACCGGTCCGACGGTCCTCCCTCACGGTGCGGTGTCCTCCCTCGGCGTCCACCGTGCGGGAGGACCCCCGACGATCAGGGAACCTGATCGTCGAAGCGACTCAGCGGCCGAGGTTGCGGTACCGGTGCAGCCGGGTGCGGAAGCGCTCGGTGTCGTCGCGGCCGAGCAACCCGGCCAGCTCCTCGCCCAGCACCCGGCCCAGCCGGAGGCAGAACTCGGCCGGCTCGTCGGCGGCGTCCGGCCGCTCGGGGACGACGCGATCGACGATGCCGGCCCGCCAGAGCTCGGTGGCGCGCACGCCCTGCTCCGCGGCCATCTCGTCGGCCCGGTCGACGGTCCGGTGGACGATCGCCGAGGCGCCTTCCGGCGGCAGGGGCCCGAGCCAGCCGTTGGCGGCGGCGAGCACCCGGTCGGCCGGCACCAGGGCCAGGGCGCCACCGCCGGTGCCCTGCCCGAGCAGCACCGCCAGCGTCGGGGCCTTCAGCACCACGAGGTCGTGCAGGCAGCGGGCGATCTCCCCGGCCAGCCCGCCCTCCTCGGCCTCCCGGGACAGCGCCGCCCCGGGGGTGTCGATCAGCGTCACCAGCGGCAGCCGCAGCTCCTCGGCCAGGTGCATGCCGCGGCGGGCCTCGCGCAGCGCCGCCGGGCCGAGGGGCGCCGACATCGACTGGCCGCGCCGGTCCTGCCCGAGCACGACGCACGGTGCTCCGCCGAAGCGGGCCAGCGCCAGCAGCAGCCCGGGGTCCTTCTCGCCGGCCCCGGTGCCCGACAGGCCGACGACGTCGGTCGCCGCGGTGCGCAGCAGCCGCCGCACACCGGGCCGGTCGGTGCGGCGGGACGCGGTGACGACGTCCCAGGCGGTGCGCCCGTCCTCGGGGTCGTCGGCGTCCGTGCCGTCCTCGGGGGCCGGGCGCTCCGCTCCGCGCACGTCCGTGTGCCAGGTCTGGCGGGCGGCCAGCACGCGCAGGGCGCGGTCGGCGAGATCGGCGACCTCCTCGTGCGGGACGACGGCGTCGATCAGCCCACGGTCGGCCAGGTGCTCGGCGGTCTGGACGCCCTCGGGGAACGGCTCGCCGTAGAGCGCCTCGAACACCCGCGGGCCGAGGAACCCGATCGATGCGCCCGGCTCGGCGATGGTGACGTGGCCGAGCGAGCCCCAGGAGGCGAGCACGCCGCCGAACGTGGGGTTGCGGAGGTAGACGAGGTACGGCAGCCCGGCCTCCTTGTGCCGGGCGATGGCGGCGGTGATGCCGATCATCTGCAGGAACGCGACGGTGCCTTCCTGCATGCGGGTCCCGCCGGACACCGGGGCGGCCAGCAGCGGCAGCCCCTCGTCGGTCGCCCGCTCCACCGCGGCGATCAGCCGCTCGGCGGCGGCGACGCCGATCGACCCGGCCAGGAAGCCGAACTCACCGGCGACGACGGCGACCCGCCGACCGCGCAGCCGCCCCTCGCCGGTGATGATCGCCTCGTCCTGCCGCGACTTCTCCTCGGCCGCCGCCAGCTCGCGCGCGTAGTTCTCCGACACGTCGGGGCGGACGACCGGCGAGTCCCAGGACTGCCACGAACCGGGGTCCAGGACCAGGTCGCGCAGCGACCGGGCGTCGAGGCGGGCGGGCTTGCCGGTCACGAGGACGATCCGTCGAGCCAGGCGCGGATGGCGTCGCCGTCGGCACCGAGCACCGGGGGAGCGGCGTGCTGCCGGCGGGTGGTCTCGGTCTCGCCGTCCGGACCCGGTGCGAAGAACCGCAGCGGCGGGCCGGGCAGCTGCAGGCGGCCGAGGGTGGCGTGGTCGACGTCGACCAGCAGGCCCTGGGAGAGCGTCTGGTCCCAGCCGTAGACCTCGTCGATCGTGCGCACCTTCCCCGCGGGGATGCCGGCCGCGGCCAGCCGGGCCAGCAGGTCCTCGGGGGCGATGTCGGCGAACGCGCCCTCGAGCAGCTCGATGACCTCCTGGCGGCGGTCCACCCGCTCGCCGTTGGTCGCGAATCCCGGTGCGTCGGGGTGGAGACCGAACTCGGCGCACAGCTTCCGCCACAGCGACTCCGAGCCGCAGGAGAGCTGCACGCTCCCGTCCTTGCAGTGGAACAACCCGTAGGGCGCGATCGAGGGGTGGTGGTTGCCCTGTGCGGAGCCGACCTTCCCGGCGACCGTCCACGCCGTCCCCTGGAAGGCGTGCACGCCGACGATCGCGGCCAGCAGCGAGGTGCGCACCACCTGGCCCCGCCCGGTCCGCTCGCGCTCCATGAGTGCGGCGAGGACGCCGTAGGCGCCGTACATGCCGGCCAGCAGGTCGCCGATCGGCACGCCCACCCGCTGCGGGTCCTCGGGGCCGGGCCCGGTCAGGGACATGAGACCGGCCTCGCCCTGCGCGATCTGGTCGTAGCCCGCACGCCCGCCCTCGGGACCGTCGTGGCCGAAGCCGCTGATCGCCAGGGTGACCAGCCGCGGGTTCAGCTCGGCGAGGACGTCGGTGCCGAAGCCGAGCCGCGCCAGCGTGCCGGGGCGGAAGTTCTCCAGCAGCACGTCGGCCCGCCGGAGCAGCTCGGTCAGCACCGCCTTGTCGCCGTCGTCCTTCAGGTCGAGGGTGATCGACTCCTTGTTGCGGTTCGCGGCCAGGAAGTACGTCGACTCCCGGTCCGCCCCCGTGTCTCCACCCGCCCCGCCACCCCCGGCCGGCTGCACGAACGGCGGCCCCCAGCCGCGGGTGTCGTCACCGCTGCCGGGGCTCTCCACCTTGATCACGCGGGCGCCGAGATCACCCAGCATCATCGCGGCGTGCGGCCCGGCGAGGGCGCGGGTCAGGTCGACGACGAGGACGCCGTCCAGTGGTCCGGGCATGGCAGTCTCCCTCGCTCGGTGCCGGCCGAGGTGGCGGCACCCGGAAAGTGTCTCAGCGCTGAGCTATCCGTGGCCAGTGTCGGTCACAGCCAGCCGGGAACGACGAACACCAGCCACGCGAGCAGCGGTCCGACGGCCACGACGATCGCGGCGTATCCCAGGATCTGCTTGTAGAAGCGGTCGCGGTCGACGTCCTGCGCGTTGGCCAGGACCAGCGCGCCGTTCGTGGAGAACGGGCTGACGTCGACGATGGTCGAGGCCACGGACAGGGCGACCACCACGCCCACGGCGCTGATCTGCCCGGCCTCGAGGAACGGCACCGCGAGCAGGATCGCCACGCCGATGATCGCCGTCGACGAGGCGAAGGCCGACACCACGCCGCCGATGTAGGCCAGCAGGAGGGCGATGACCAGCGGCACGCCGAGCCCGATGACCGCGTCGCCGACATAGTCGATCGTGCCGGCCTCCTGGAGGACGAACACGAACGTCAGCACACCGGCGATCAGCAGGATCGTCGACCAGCTGATCTGGGTGACCGCCCCCTTGTGCTGCTGCGCGGAGAACAGCGCGAGGACGACGGCGACGGTGATCGCGACGAACCCGATGTCGAGGTCGAAGGCCAGCGCCAGGACGGCGACCACGACGAGCCCGACGAGGGTGAGGATCTGCTCGAAGCGGACGGGTTCCGGGCGGTCGGGGTGGATGTGCTCGTCGTCGTCCCCGCCGACGGCGGGACCGGGCGCCGCGCCGTGGCCGCGGACCAGCGTGCCGTGGGCGTGCTCGGTGTGCGGGACCGGCGCCGCGGCCACCTTGCGGCCGATCAGCTTGCTGCCGCCCAGGGCGAAGAACAGGACGAGCGCGATGGCGATGTTGAAGAAGAGCGCACCGAGGAAGACCGCCAGCGGGCTGCTGGGCAGGCCCTCGCCCTCGACGATCGTGTTGACCGTGACGCCGTAGACGCTGATCGGGGAGAAGCCGCCGCCCTGGGCGCCGTGGATGACCATCATCCCCATCAGCAGCGGGCTGATCTCGTGGCGGGCGGCGAAGGTCAGCGCGATCGGCGCGATGATCGCCACCGCCGCCGGAGACAGTGCGCCGATGGCGGTGAGGACGGCCGTGACGAAGAACATGATCCAGGGGATGGCCGCCACGTGGCCGCCGACCATCCTGACCGCGCCCCTGACCAGCAGGTCGACGGTGCCGTTGTTCTGCGCGATCGCGAACAGGTAGGTGACGCCGATCAGCGTCAGCACGAGCCCGGCGGGGAAGCCGGTGATGATGTCGTCGGTCGTCAGCCCCACCGACAGGGTGCCGACGACGAAGGCGGCGACGAACGCCAGCGCCCCCATGTTGATCGGCAGGAAGGTGGCGATCGCGAAGATCACGACCAGCGCCAGGATGGTGACGATCTCAGGGGTCACGGGTGCTCCCACGGCGTCTGGGGGGACGAAGCGCGTTCACTGTCCCAGTGACCGGCGGGTAGCGCCTGCCATCCGCCGGACGGCGTGACCACCGCCGTCATGGGTACGTCGTGCGGCTCGGTGGGCAGCGAGTCGAGGAGCTCGTCGTCGAACACGACGGCGACCAGCACCGCCCCGGGCCGGGCGTGCCGGAGCGCCCGGTCGTAGTAGCCGGCGCCGCGGCCCAGCCGTGCCCCGGTGCGGGAGACGGCCGTCGCGGGGACGACGACGACGTCGGCCGCCCCGAGCGCGCCGGCTCCCAGCCGCGCCCCCACCGGTTCCAGGAGGCCGAACCGGCCGGGGGCCAGCTCGCCGGCGTGCTCGGCCCAGTCCAGCTCGCGCCCGCGGGCGGGCACGACCGGCAGCAGCAGGCGGGCGCCGTCCCGGGTGAGGGCGCCGGGAAGGAGGCCGTGCCCCGGCTCGGTCTCGTCGGGCACGAAGGCGGCGACCGTCGGGGCGCCGGCCACCCCTGCCGACAGCGCCCCGGCCACCCTGGTGGCCGCCGACGCGCGCTCAGCCGGGGAGCGGGCCGCGCGGCGTCGCAGCAGCTCCTCGCGCAGCCGGCCCTTGCCGCTCGCGGCATCGCTCGCCGTGCCCATCCGCGCAGGCTAGCTAGGCTGCCCGCATGTCGATCTCCAACGCGCGCCCGACCCGGAAGGCGGTCATCCCCGTCGCCGGCATGGGTACCCGATTCCTGCCGGCGACCAAGGCCGTCCCCAAGGAGCTGCTGCCGGTGGTGGACCGGCCGGCGCTGCAGTACATCGTCGAGGAGGCCGCCCGGGCCGGCCTGCCCGAGGTGCTCATGGTGACCGGGCGCAACAAGGCGGCGATCGAGGACTACTTCGACCGCACGCCCGAGCTCGAGGCCGCCCTGGAGAAGAAGGGCGACGCCTCGCGGCTCGCCGCCGTGCACGAGTCCACCGACGTCGCGCAGGTGCACTTCGTCCGTCAGGGTGAGGCGCAGGGCCTGGGGCACGCGGTGCTCCAGGCGGCCGCCTTCGTCGGTGACGAGCCGTTCGCGGTGCTGCTCGGCGACGACCTCATCGACGCCCGCGACCACCTGCTCGAGCAGATGCTCGCCGTCCAGGCCGAGCACGGCGGCTCGGTCGTGGCGCTGCTCGACGTCGGGCGGGAGAACATCGACAAGTACGGCGCCGTCGCCGTCGAGCCCACCGCCGACGGCACCGACGTCGTCGCGATCACCGGCCTGGTCGAGAAGCCGCCGGTCGACGAGGCCCCCAGCAGCCTGGCCATCATCGGCCGCTACGTGCTCGCGCCGGGAATCTTCGACGTGCTGCGGGAGACCGCGCCCGGTCGTGGCGGGGAGATCCAGCTGACCGACGCGCTGGCCACCCTCGTGGAGCGCGGCGAGCCCGTCCACGGCGTGGTCTTCCGTGGCCGCCGCTACGACACCGGCGACAAGCTCGACTACCTCAAGGCGGTCGTCCGGCTGGCCGTCGAGCGTGACGACCTCGGCCCGCCGCTGCGCGCCTGGCTGC
Source organism: Blastococcus sp. HT6-4 (assembly GCF_039679125.1). Classification (NCBI taxonomy): domain Bacteria; kingdom Bacillati; phylum Actinomycetota; class Actinomycetes; order Geodermatophilales; family Geodermatophilaceae; genus Blastococcus; species Blastococcus montanus. The sequence continues at coordinate 663,123 of NZ_CP155551.1, forward strand.
GCGACTTCGTCACCGAGCTGCCCGCGGAGGGCGCGTCGCCGTCCTGACCGGCGCCCGCGGGGGCACGATCGGGCGGTGAGAATGTCCGGGCAGAACGGCAGCGACAACGGCGTGGGTGGAGCGTTCCGGGGAAACCGGGACACCGCCCAGGTCGACATGCCCATGGCGCCACCTCGTCCGACCGGGCCGGGCGGCGCCCCGGCCACGCAGGCCCCCGCGGTCACCGGCCCCGTGCCGCTGCCGGCCGACGGCCGCTCCGACGCCTCGCCGCAGGTGCGCACGGTGGAGCGGCACCTGGACGAGATCCTGTCCGCCGTTCCGCAGCCCGACCCGATCGAGCTGGCCGTGCTCGACGCGCAGGGGCTGCTCTGCGCCGAGGAGGTCGTCAGCCAGCGGGCGCTGCCCGCCTTCGACCAGGCGGGGCTCGACGGCTACGCCGCACGGGCCGACGACATCGCGTCCGCCACCGTGCAGGAGCCGGTGGAGCTGGCGGTGGTGGGGGAGAGCGTGGCCGGCGCGGGTGCACCGTCGTCGATCGGCCCCGGGCTGGCGCTCAAGCTCGCCGCCGGGGCGATGCTGCCGGCCGGCGCGGACGTCGTCGTCCCCGCCGTCTGGACCGACCAGGGGGTGGCCCGGGTCGCGGTCCAGGCCGCCCCCCCGGCCGGTGCCTACGTCCGGCTGACCGGGGACGACGTCGCCCCCGGCGACCCGGCGGTGCAGGTCGGGACCCCGATCGGCCCCGCCCAGATCAGCCTGCTCGCCGCGGTGGGCCGGGAACGGGTCCTCGTCCGCCCCCGGCCGAGGGTCGTCGTGCTGAGCGCGGGGAGCGAGCTGGTCGACGTCACCGCCACTCCGTCGCCGGGCCAGATGGTCGACGTCAACAGCTACGCGCTCGCCGCGGCCGCCCGGGACGCCGGCGCGGACGCCTACCGGTGGGGCATCCTGCCCACCGACCAGCGGCGGCTGACCGAGGTGCTGGAGAGCCAGCTGCTCCGCAGCGACCTGGTGCTCGTCTCGGGCACCTTCGCCAGCGGCGGGTTCGACCTGGTGCAGGAGGCGCTCGCCGGGCTCGGCGAGATGCGGTTCCGTCAGGTGGCGATGCATCCCGGGCCGGCGCAGGGCTTCGGCCGGCTGGGCCGGGACGGCGTGCCGGTCATCTGCGTGCCGGGGGAGCCGGTGGCGGCCCTCGTCTCGTTCGAGGTGTTCGTCCGGCCCGCGATCCGGCTGATGCTGGGCAAGCGGCAGCTGTTCCGGCGGACGGTCCAGGCCATCGCCGGGCAGCAGTTGCTCTCGCCGCTGGGCTACCGCCAGTACCTGCACGGCACCGTCATGCGCCACCCCGACGGCGGCTACGTCGTCGAGCCGGTGGGCGAGGCCACCGACGCGCTGCTCGCGCGGATGGCCCGGGCGAACTGCCTGATCGTCGTCGACGAGGACGTCACCGAGGTGGCCGCGGGCGGGCTGGTCACCGTCATGCCGCTGCTGCTCGGCGGCTGACCCGCCGGTGCCGTGACCGACCCCCTGCTGCACCCCGGCTGGCCTGCGCGACTGGCGTGGGGCCCGGTCGAGCTCCACCCGTTGCGCCGCCGCGACGCGGTGGAGTGGAGCGCGCTGCGGCTGGCCAACGAGGACTGGCTGCGTCCGTGGGAGCCGACGGCGGCCGTGCCCTGGCCGGCGCGGCACACGCCGGCGGCGTACCGGGCGATGCGGCGGATGGTGGCCCGCCGGGCGCGCACGGGGATCTCGCTGCCGTTCGCCGTCCGCGTCGAGGGCCGGCTGGCCGGTCAGGTCACCGTGGACAACATCGCGCGCGGCGCGCTGCGGGCCGGGTACCTCGGCTACTGGATCGACCGGTCGGTCGCCGGGCGCGGCGTCGCGTCGCTGGCCGTGGCGCTGGTGTGCGACCACGCGTTCGGGCCCGGTGGGCTGCACCGGCTGCAGGCCGACATCCGGCCGGAGAACCTGCCCAGTCAGCGCCTCGTGCAGCGGCTGGGGTTCCAGCAGGAGGGGTTGCTGCGCCGCTACCTCGACATCGACGGCGACTGGCGCGACCACCTGTCGTACGCGCTGCTCGCCGAGGACCTCCCCGGGGGTGTGCTGGCGCGCTGGCGGCAGATGTCGCCGGGGCGACCTGTCGACTGATCGGCTCGCCGACATAGCACGGGGGCCGGCGGCCGCGCGGGTGGCCCGGGGCGACACGCCGTCTCCCGTCACACCGGTCCCACAACACATCAGCGACACGCCGCGCGCCTCCCGCATCCGGCCGCCGCCCCTGCATAACCTCGCCGGGCGAGTGACTCATGTGACAGGTGGTGTTCGGAATGGGATCGGGCGTGCTCTTGGCCGCTCTGGTCGTGCTGTGGTTCGTCGTGCTGGTGCCCATGGTGGTGACCCGCGGCGACGCGCAGGACGGCCGGGTGGGATCAGCCGACTCGGGTCGGACGCTGCAGCGACGCCGCGCGGTGGACCCGGGGCGGTACGCGGAGACCGAGCGGGTCTCCATCGACCGCGAGGTGCTGCGCACCTCCGGTGAGCTGAAGGTGGACGTGCACGCGCTGCGCCGTCGGGTGCTGGGCGGTCTCGTGGTGCTGACGCTGGCCTCGCTCGTGGCCGCGCTGGTGCTGACGCCGTGGCTGTGGATCGCCCAGGGGCTGTTCACCGTCGCGACCGTGGGCTACGTGCTGGTGCTGCGCAAGGTCGCGCGCCGTGAGCGGCTGGCCGCCCGCCGGGCCGCCCGCGCCGCGGCGCGGGCATCGATGCGGGCCCGCCCGGTCGCCCGCCCCGCGCCGGCCGAGCGGACCGCACCGCCTGCCGTGACCCACGAGACCGTCGCGCAGGAGGCGCTGCCGAGCCTGCCGCACCCCAGCGTCCCGCTGGCCCCGGTGCACACGTTGCGTCCGGGGCGGGTCGTGGCCGCGCGGAAGCCGGCACCCGCCGGCTGGCAGAACAGCGCCGTCGTCGGACTGGACGACGACGACATCGGGTTCGCCGACATCGACGAGTACCAGCCGGCACGGGTGGCCAACGCCTGACCGGTCGGTCACGCGGCTCCTCCGGCCCCGCCCCGGTGGCGAGGTCGGAGGAGCCGGGCGGTAGTCTCTCTCGCAGCACTTGGGGCTGTGGCGCAGACCGGTAGCGCACCTCGTTCGCATCGAGGGGGTCAGGGGTTCAAATCCCCTCAGCTCCACCAGCACAGCGGTCGGCGCCGCCGGGGATCGTTCCCCGGCGGCGTTGTCGTTGGTGCGTCGATCGGGGCACTGGGGTACCTTGGCCCGCTACGCTGCCCGGGCGAAGCGGCGCACGGCGCCCCACGAGGAGGCGGATCCATGGCGAAGGCACCGGTGGACGCCCCGGCAGGGTCGCCGCGTGCGCGTGGCCGAGCCGGCGACAGCGCCGCCACCCGGCAGCTGATCATCGAGGTCGCCGCCCGCGAGTTCGGCGAGCGCGGGTACGCCGCGACATCGCTGAGCGACATCGTCGCGGGCACCGGCATGACCAAGGGCGCCCTCTACTGGCACTTCGCCTCCAAGGAGAGCGTCGCGGTCGCGGTCGTCCTCCAGATGTTCGAGACCTGGCCGGTGATGCTGCGCGAGGTGCTGGGTGCGCACGACGACGCGCTCGACGCCCTGGTGGCGATGACGTACGTGGCGGGGGAGCAGTTCGCCCGGGATCCTGTCGTGCGGGCGTCCAAGCGGCTGATGAGCGAGCTGCCGCCCGAGGCGCTGGCGAAGCTGCCGCAGCCCTACGTGGGCTGGCAGAACGCACTCACCCAGCTGATCACCGATGGGCAGCAGCGTGCCCAGATCAACCCCCAGGCCGACCCGGTGGGCACCGCGCAGGTGATCGTGGCGAGCTTCTTCGGCATGCAGCAGGTCTCGCAGGAGCTCAGTGCCCGGCGGGACCTCGTCGGCCGGCTCGACGCCTTCTGGGCGCTGGTGCTCCCGCAGTTGCGGCCCGTACCCCTGGTCTGACCGCTACGTCGCGGCGACGACGCGGCCCCGGGCGACCGGCCCGGCCGCCTGGCTGATCGTGACGTCCACCGCCGGCCGGTCCGCGGCCCCGTCCGCGGGCTCGGTCCCCACCCACGTGGCGGTGCCCAGTTCGGCGAACCGGCCGAACGCGATGTCGATGCCCGACAGCCGGGGTCCGGGGCCCACGAGGTCGGTCCGGGCGGCCGCGGCCCGCAGCGCGGCGTCGATGAGCAGCATGCCGGGGAGGTGGTCGACCTCGTGGTCGAAGAACGTCGGATCGGTGCGGTCGACCAGCAGGCGTGACCGGACCACCCCGTCGGTGCGACCCGTGACGCCGGCGTCCCGGGGGCCCGGGACGCGTCCCCCGGTGGCGGCCGGACGCGTCCGTGCGGCCGCGCGGAGCCGCTGGTAGGCCGGGAGGGGAGCGCAGGAGAAGTGCGCTTCGGCGGTGGCCCACCGGGTCGACCCGCACCAGACCTCCACGGTCAGCGCCGCCCCCGACGGGCGGCCCGCTCGGTACCGGGGCGCCGGCTCGAGGAGGGTCACGGTGCGCGTGGGCTCCGTGGCCCGGAGGTCGGCCACCGGAGCGGCCAGCCGGGTGGCGATGCGGTGGAAGATGAACTGCTCGCCCAGCGGGACGCCGAGGTGCCGGTGCGCGGTGCAGAGGCCCGCCTGGCGGATGCTCTCCACGAGCAGCAGCAGGTGCCCGGCCGTGCCGGGGCGCCGGTCGTAGAGCCGGTGGTCGCCCGGCCACCGCGCCGCCACCGCCACGAGCTGGGGGTCGACCGAGGCCAGACCGGTCACCAGCACCTCGGCGGCGGCCCGCTTGTGCACCAGCTCGCGGTCGACGGCCGACCAGTTCGCCCGGCCGGTGCGGGGCGCGTGGCCGCCCGCCGGTGCGTCGTGGTCCGGCCGGGCCGGTGGGGTGGTCCGGGTCATGGCGTCTCTCCCGTGCTCGCCTCGCGGGACCGGCGCCGCCCACCGAAGGGGGTCCGGTGTCGTGGGTGCAGTGTGAGCCAGACCACGTCGGTACGGGGCCGGCAGACGCACGGCGTCCCTGGGTGCGGAGGGTGAGCGACCCCGGTCCGCACCCGCCCGGCGCGGGCGAGGGAGACCACCACGGAGCCCCGGCCGGCCGCGTCCCGACCAGGCTGGCCGTGAGCGCCACGCTGCACTGCCTCACCGGCTGCGCCATCGGGGAGGTGTGGGGGATGGTCATCGGTACCGCGCTCGGCTGGTCCGACGGCGCCACCATCGCGCTGGCGTTCCTCTTCGGCTACTCGCTGACGATCGCGCCGGTCCTGCGCTCGGGGCTGCCGCTGCGGGCCGCGGTGCAGATCGCTCTGGCGGCCGGACCGGCGTCACCGCTGTTCGGGGTGCGCTGACCTTCGCGCTGGCGGTCGCCTTCCTGGTCACCGTGCCGGTCAACCGCGCGCTGATCGGCCGCGGCCTGGTGCACGCCCGTCGTCCACCGGTACCACTGAGCCGTCCGCCGGGGGCGGGACTTCGCGCCCGGCCCCGGCTCGACGGTCAGAACCAGGAGGCGAACCACATGCGGTCGAGCCATTCCCCGTGCGAGAGCGGCTGGCCGGTGAGCACGGGCCAGAAGAAGACGAAGGTGGCCGCCACGACCGCCACGTAGCCGCAGGCCGCCGCCAGGCCCAGCCGGCGGCGGCCGGCGGCGGCGTCCGGGGGGCCGACGACGTCCTGCAGGACCAGGGCGACGGCGAGCACGAAGAACGGCAGCGCCGGCGCCACGTAGAACATGAACATCGTCCGGTCCGCGTCCACGAACCAGGTCAGCCAGCCCGCGGCGATCCCGACTGCCACCGTCAGCGCGGCCGGATCCCGTCGCGCGCCGATCCGCCAGAGCAGCCACAGCGCCGCCGGGGCGAACGCCAGCCACAGCGTCGGCGTCCCGACCATGAGGATGTACCGGACCACCTGCTCGCCCGCGGAGTCGGTGAGGCCCTGCGGGTTCCAGAGCAGGATCGGCCGCCCGTTCACCAGCCACGACCACGGCCCGGACTCCCACGGGTGCGGGCTCGACAGCTCGCTGTGGAACCGCAGCCACTCGGCGTGCTGGTGCCACAGCGACCGCAGCGCGTCCGGGATCCACGGGAACGCGGTGTCGGGGTTCTGCTGCGCCCATGCCCTGCCCTGCGAGGTCTCCCCGAGGAACCAGCCGGTGAAGCTCGCGAGGTAGGTGAGCACGGGAACGGCGGCCAGCGCCCACAGCGCCCCCGGGAGGCCGCGGCGCACCGTCGTCCCGGTGGGCCCGGGCACGCCGGCCTCGCGCCAGGTCGCCCGGTCCCAGAACAGCGACAGGATCGCGAAGAAGGCCAGGAACCAGATCCCGCTCCACTTCACCGCGCAGGCGCAGCCGAACAGGAAGCCGGCCGCGATCCGCCATCCGCGGGGGCCCAGCCGGAACCCGTGGACGGGGACCGGGCGCGCCGTGCGCACCCGCGCCCGCACCACGTCCCGGTCCACCACCAGGCACGCGACCGCGCCCAGCACGAAGACCTGCAGGAAGACGTCGAGCAGGCCGATGCGGGAGAGCGTGAACGCGAAGCCGTCGACGAGCAGCAGGACCCCGGCGAACAGCCCGACCAGGGTCGATCCGGTCAACCGGCGGGCCAGCCGGAAGAGGACGACGACGGCGACCGAACCGGCCACCGCCGACGGGAACCGCCAGCCGAACGAGTCGTAGCCGAACAGCCCCTCGCCGGCGGCGATCAGCCACTTGCCCAGCGGCGGGTGGACGATGAACGTGTATCCGCGGTTGTACTCGTGGCCCCAGGTGAGCAGCTCCTCCGCCTGGGGCGGGTAGTACGCCTCGTCGAACAGCAGCTCCCGGGGGTAGGCGAGCCCCCACAGCCGGGTGGCGAGGGCCAGCGCTCCGAGGACGGCGGCGATGATCCACGCCGTCCGGCGGTCGTCGGGCAGCCGGACGACGTCCCGGCGGGGCCGTGGCGGGCGCCGGCGGCGCGCCCGCGGAGCCGGCCGGGAGTGCCGGTGCGCGGGGTCCCGCGGGTCCTGGTCCGCCCGCTCGGGTGCCAGCACCGCCATGCGGTCAGGGTAGGTGGCGCACCCGCCCGCGCGGTCGTGACAGGCTCGTCGGCGTGAGCGGACGGCTGGTGCTGGGTGGGGCGCCCCTGGGGCAGCCCGGGGACGTCGGGCCGCGGCTGCGCGCGGCGATGGCGTCGGCCGACGTCCTGGCGGTCGAGGACACCCGCCGCCTGCATCGCCTCGCCACCGACCTCGAGGTGACGCTGACCGGTCGCGTGGTCACCTTCCACGAGTCGGTGGAGCGCGCGCGGCTGCCTGGGCTGATGGTCGCGCTGGCCGAGGGCCGGACGGTGCTGCTGCTCACCGACGCCGGGATGCCGTCGGTCTCCGACCCCGGGTACACGCTCGTGCGGGCCGCGATCGACGCCGGCGTCGAGGTGACCTCGGTGCCGGGGCCGTCGGCGGTGACCACGGCGCTGGCGGTCTCGGGCCTGCCGGTGGACCGCTTCTGCTTCGAGGGCTTCCTGCCGCGCAAGGGCGGTGAGCGGCGGTCGCGGTTCGCCGGGCTGGCCGACGAGCGCCGCACGATGGTGTTCTTCGAGTCGCCGCACCGGCTGGCCGATGCGCTGGCCGACGCGGCGTCCGTGCTCGGGGACGACCGGCCGGCCGCGGTCTGCCGCGAGCTGACCAAGACCCACGAGGAGGTCCGCCGTGGCGGGCTCGCCGAGCTGGCCGCCTGGGCCGCCGACGGTGTGCGCGGCGAGATCACCCTCGTGGTGGCCGGCGCGCCGGAGCGGGCCGTGGAGCTGACACCGGCGGAGCTCGCGGCCGAGGTCGCCGCGGAGGAGGCGGCGGGCGCAACCCGCAAGGACGCCATCCGGGCGGTCATGGAGCGCACGGGCCTCCCGCGCCGCACCGTCTACGACGCCGTCGTCGCCGCCAAGTCCCGCTGAGCCCGCCGCCGGTGGTGAGGCATAGGAGGCTTTGCCTGCAGTTTTCGCCCCTGATCCGTATGCATAGGTTCCTATGCCTGCGCGACCCGTCAGCTCACTCGCAGCTGCTCGAGGCGGGCGCGGTAGACCTCGAGCACCTTGGCCCGCACGCCCTCGGGGTCGCGGAGCACGTCGGCGTACGTGAAGCGGAGGACGACCCAGCCGAGTGCGGCGAGCTCCCGGTCACGGGCAAGGTCCCTGCGCCGATCCGCGGGCGAGGTGTGATGGTGTGCGCCGTCCAACTCCACAGCCAGCCTCACCTCCGGCCATGCCCGGTCCAGCCTGATCCGGCGTGTGGGTAGCTGCACCTGGTACTGGCCGGTGCTCGACGGCAGCGAGTGGTGGCGGAAGACGTTGAGGACGCCGTGGGCCTCGAGCTCGCTCCGGCAGCCGTCGGCGATGAGGTCGATGGTCTGCCGCAGCCCGCGCCGGCCGGCAACGTTCGGGCGCTCGGCAAGCGCCTCGGCCAGGTGCTTCGCAGTGACCAGCCCACGATTGCTCAGGTCCAGAGCCAGTGGACGACGTTCAACAGGCGGCAGCAAGGGCCACGAGTCGATGACCGTCCGGGGTAGTGCCGTGATGAGGAGACCGCGTCGCTGCACGCACTGAGCGGACTCAGGGTCGAAGCCGAGCCGTCGGTGTACCAGCAGGTCAGGTGCTCCGGCCCTCTTGATGCTCTGGTCCACTGTCAGGTGGAGCGGCCGGTGGAGCGGGCGCAGTCCCCACACAGCCAGTGCGGTCGTGTGGCTCAGCGCCGCGACCGGCCCGGCGTGCATGAGCGCCGCCCGCAGGGTGGTCCCGTCGTCCTCGCCGCCGTCCCGCAGCCGGTAGACCCTGGGAAAGACCCGGACAAGGTGACGGCGGCCGATGTAGTTGTCGAGCACCTGGCGTGGAACGCGTTCGAGCAACTGCTGGCGCGTGGCCAACCCGCCGTGGTCGCGCACCGTGTCGCCGATGACCTGCCGCCAACCCATGAGCGAAGCTTCGCCGGTTCGATCCCTCGCTCGGTCGCGATGACGCAATCTGTGGACAACGCGGGGCTTGGCCGCCAAGGAGGGCGGGCGGCATAGGAAGCTATGCCTATGGATACGGGGGCAGAACCGTAGGCATAGCTTCCTATGCCCTCTGCTTCCTATGCCCGCCGCACCCGGCCGGGTTACAGCCAGCCGTTGCGCTTGAAGCCGCGGTAGAGCAGCACGATGGCGGTCAGGATGACGAGCAGCACCGCCGGGTAGCCGTAGTCCCACCGCAGCTCGGGCATGTAGTCGAAGTTCATCCCGTAGATGCCGGCGATCGCGGTCGGGACGGCGATGATGCCGGCGTAGGCCGAGATCTTCCGCATGTCCTCGTTGTCGGCCATCGTCGTCCGGGCCAGGGAGGCCTGGAGGATCGACGTGAGCAGTTCGTCCATCCCGCCGACCTGGTCCCGCACCCGGATGGCGTGGTCGAGCACGTCGCGGAAGTAGGACCGCATGGGGTCGGGGACGACGCCGACCGGCCGTTCGGCGAGCGTCTGCAGCGGCACCTCCAGGGGGGAGACCGCCCGCCGCAGCGACATCAGCTCCCGCTTGAGCTGGTAGAGCCGGCCGATGTCGTCGGTGCGCTCGGGGCTGAACACCGAGGCCTCCAGCTCCTCGACGTCCTCCTCGACCGCGCGGGCGACCTCCACGAACGTGTCGACGACGAGGTCGGCGACGGCGTAGAGGACCGCGGACGGGCCCAGGCACAGCAGCTCCCGCTGCTCCTCCAGCCGCTGCCGCAGGTGCGCCAGCCCCCCGTGCTCGCCGTGCCGGACGGTGATGACGTGCCGGGGGCCGAGGAAGATCATCACCTCGCCGGTGTCCACGACGTCGCTGGTCGCGGTGAGCTGCTCGTGCTCGACGTAGGTGGCCGTCTTGAGGACCATGAACAGGGCGTCGTCGTAGCGCTCCAGCTTGGGCCGCTGGTGGGCGTAGACGGCGTCCTCCACGGCGAGCGGGTGCAGGTCGTACCGCTCGGCGATCGCCCCCAGCTCGTCCTCGGTCGGGGCGTAGAGCCCCAGCCACACGAACCCGCCCCGTTCCTCGGCCACCCGCAGCGCGTCGTCGGGGGAGACCTCCTCCTGGCGACGGCCGTCGACGTAGACCGCGCAGTCGATGATCGCGTCGCTCCCGGGCCGCCGGGTGGGCGCGCGGTGCTGCCGGCCGGCCGGCTGCGGGCGCAGGGTCGGCGGTGTGCCGGGCGCCAGGTCCAGCGGCGCAACCGGCGGGGTGTCCCCGGTACTCATCGCGGCGCCTCTCCTCGGAAGTCGTCGACGGGGTCGGGCAGCAGCGTAGGCATGCGCCTTCCTCACCCCTCGGGGTAAGGCACGCCGGCACGCCCCTCCAGCCGCCGGCGGCGCAGGCCGTCCTCGACCGGGACATCATCCGCCGGTCTGGGAGAGCTCCGTGGCGATCAGCGCCCTCGGCGTCCGCGACGCCGTCGCCCCGTCGTACGTGCGCCCGGCCCGCCCCGTGGGCGGCGGGGAGATCGGGGCCGACCGGCCGGACACGCCCCGGCGGCCGCCGGCCGCCGCGGCCGCCGGTGGGCTGCTTGCCGTCCTGCAGGCCCTCGGTCTGCTGGCGATCGGCCTCACGCAGGCCGACACCCTGCTGGCGTCACCGGTGCGGCCGCCGGGATGGGTGGTCGCCGTCGGCCTCGTGGCCCTGGCAGCGTGGATCGTGCTCTCGGCCGGTGGGGGCGCCGCGCTCGTCGACGGCTCCAGCCGGCGACCGGTCGTGCTGACCTCGGCCGTCGAGCTGTTCGCCGTCTCGATGCTGGGCGTCGTCGCCCTGCTCGTGCCGTTCCCGGCGGCGTGGCTCGGCGGGGTCCCGCTGCCGCTGCTGCTGGCGGTCGCCGTCGCACTGCCGGTGACCAAGCTCCTCCTGGTCGACGCGGCATCGGCGCGCCGGTGGGTGCAGCACGGGCCGCGGGTCCGTGCGCGGCGGCCCGACCCGGTGGTCCTCCACCGCTCCCTGTGCGGCCTGACCCTCGGCGTCATCGCGCTGGGACTGGTGGGTGTCACCGTGCTGAACCCCGCCGACACCGGATCCGGCAGCCCGGCCGCGAGCGTCGTCTCCCAGCCCTGAGCGACGGCGCGGGACCTGGCCTGGACCTGCCTCCGTACTGTTGACCCGTGAGTGATCGGCACATCCTGACCGCAGTCGCCTGGCCCTACGCGAACGGGCCGCGGCACATCGGCCACGTCTCCGGCTTCGGCGTCCCCTCCGACGTCTTCAGCCGGTACCACCGCATGGCCGGGGACAAGGTCCTCATGGTCAGCGGGACCGACGAGCACGGCACCCCGATCACGGTCGCCGCCGACGCCGAGGGCATCACGCCCCGGGAGATCGCGGACCGGAACAACCGGATCATCGTGGGCGACCTGCAGTCCCTCGGGCTGAGCTACGACCTGTTCACCCGGACCACGACGGCCAACCACGCCGCCGTCAGCCAGGAGATCTTCCTCGGCCTGCTCAAGAACGGGTACGTCTTCCCGAAGACGACGCTCGGCGCGATCAGCCCGTCGACCGGCCGCACCCTGCCCGACCGCTACATCGAGGGCACCTGCCCGATCTGCGGCTACGACGGCGCCCGCGGCGACCAGTGCGACAACTGCGGCAACCAGCTCGACCCGATCGAGCTGGTCAACCCGGTCAGCAAGATCAACGGCGAGACACCGAAGTTCGTGGAGGAGGAGCACTACTTCCTCGACCTGCCGGCGTTCACCCGCGCGCTGGGCGACTGGCTGGCCACCCGCAAGAGCTGGCGGCCCAACGTCCTCAACTTCAGCGTCAACCTGCTCGAGGACCTCAAGCCGCGCAGCTACACCCGCGACATCGACTGGGGCGTGCCCGTGCCGCTGGACGGCTGGCGCGACCGTCCCGACAAGCGGATCTACGTCTGGTTCGACGCCGTCGTCGGCTACCTGTCGGCGTCGATCGAGTGGGCCCGCCGGTCCGGGGACCCCGAGGCCTGGCGGCAGTGGTGGCAGACGCCGGAGTCCGACGCCTACTACTTCATGGGCAAGGACAACATCGTCTTCCACTCCGAGATCTGGCCCGCCCAACTGCTCGGCTACAACGGCGAGGGCGACAAGGGCGGGACGCCGGGCTCGCTGGGCCGGCTGAACCTGCCGACCGAGGTGGTCTCGAGCGAGTTCCTGACGATGGAGGGGCGCAAGTTCTCCTCCTCCCGGAACGTGGTCATCTACGTGCGGGACTTCCTCGCCCGGTACGACGCCGACGCGCTGCGCTACTTCATCGCCGTCGCCGGCCCGGAGAACCAGGACACCGACTTCACCTGGGCGGAGTTCCTGCGCCGCAACAACGACGAGCTGGTCGCCGGCTGGGGCAACCTGGTCAACCGCTCGGTGTCGATGGCCGCGAAGAACGTCGGCGCCGTCCCGACGCCCGGCGAGCTGACCGACGACGACCGCGCGCTCCTGGCGACGACGTCGGGCGCCTTCGGCCCGGTCGGCGACCTGCTGTCGCGCAACCGGCAGAAGGCCGCGATCACCGAAGCCATGCGGGTCGTCGGCGAGGCGAACAAGTACCTGTCGGACCAGGCCCCGTGGAAGCTCAAGGAGGACCCGGCCCGCCGGGACACCGTCCTGCACACCGCCCTGCAGGCGATCAAGGACTGCAACGCCCTGCTGACGCCGTTCCTCCCGCACTCCTCGCAGCAGGTGCACGAACTCCTGGGTGGGACGGGCGTCTGGTCGGTCGCGCCGCAGGTCGAGGAGGTCACCGACCTCGACGAGGGATCGCCCTACCCGATCATCACCGGGTCCTACGAGCAGGGCCAGGCGGTCTGGGCCTCCACGCCGCTGCCGGCCGCGGGTACGCCACTGGCCCCGCCCAAGCCGATCTTCACCAAGCTGGACCCGTCGATCGTCGACGAGGAGATCCGTCGCCTGGAGGAGGGCGGGGAATGAGTCGCTCGGCCTCGTCCCGCGCGAACCGGCGGGGCGAGCCGCCGCCGTCGCCGGAGCCGCTGCCGGCGCCCGCGCTGGACAGCCACACCCACCTGGACATCGCCGTCGGCGGCGAGGACCGGCTGCCCGACGACGCCGAGGTGGACGCCGAGATCGCGGCGGCGGAGGCGGTCGGCGTCCCGCGGCTGGTCCAGGTGGGCGTCGACGTCCCGTCGTCTCGCTGGTCGGCGGAGCTGGCGGCCCGGCACCCGAACGTGCTCGCCGCCGTCGCCGTGCACCCGAACGAGGCCGGGGCCGGGGGAGCCGACGACGACGCCCTCGCGGAGATCGACCGGCTGGCCGCGCTCCCGCGGGTGCGGGCGGTGGGGGAGACCGGGCTGGACCGGTACCGCACCGGCCCGGAGGGCTGGGCGGCCCAGGAGGCGTCGTTCCGGGCGCACATCCGGATCGCCAAGGAGCACGGCATCGCGCTGGTCATCCACGACCGGGACGCGCACGAGGAGATCCTCCGGGTCGTCGACGACGAGGGCGCTCCCGAGCACGTGGTCATGCACTGCTTCTCCGGCGACGCCGTCTTCGCCAAGGCCTGCGCCGAGCGCGGCTACGTCCTGTCCTTCGCCGGGACCCTGACCTTCGCCAACGCCGGCTACCTGCGGGAGGCCGCGGCGCTCACGCCGGTGGACCAGTTGCTGGTGGAGACCGACTCGCCCTTCCTCACGCCGGTGCCCTTCCGGGGCCGGCCGAACGCCTCGCGCCTGGTGCCGCACACGGTCCGCGCGCTGGCGGAGGTCACCGGCAGCGACCTGGCGCAGCTCTGCGACACCCTCACCGCCACCGCCGAACGCGTCTTCGGCAGCTGGGGCACCCGCTAGGTCCGATCGCGCCGAGTGGCCCCCGGAGGGGTCCGCGCAGGCGCGATGGAGGCGCTCGTCGCCGCCGGGGGACGGCACGTGGCCGCGGTGTCGTCCGGAGGATCGCGATGTCACAGCGAATGTCACGGCATTCGGTGGCGGTGTCGTCCGGCAGGACGACAATGTTCTCGTGGGCCGTCTCATTGCCGTCGTGGTGTTCGTCGCTCTGCTGGTCCCGGGTGTGCTCCTGGCGAGGGCCTGGGGGCTGGCGTCCGGGCGCCGGTCGGTCGCGTCCGCGGGCGTGGAGCTGGCCGAGCCGACCCCCGAGGGGACGGCCACGCTGCGCCGTCAGGCCGCGCACGCCCGCCGGTGGCGCCGGTCGGGCCTGCTGCTCGGCATCGCCGGGATCGTCGCCAGCGTGATCGCGCTGGCCGAGGCGTCGGTCTTCCTCTGGGTGCCGGTGCTCGCGGTGGGCCTGCTGGCCGGTGTCCTGCTCGGCGAGGCGACGCGGCCGCGGCCGCGGTGGGCCCTGTCCGACCCGGTCCGCCGGCCGCGGCAGACCGAGCAGATCTCGCCGTGGCTGGTGTGGACCATGCGCGGCGTGGTCCTCGCCGAGCTGGTCACCGCCGGCTGGCTGTGGTCCTCCGGTGACCTGGACGGACCGGTGGCCTGGGCGGTCGTCGGCGTGCCGGGAGCGGCGTGGCTGCTGGCGGAGGCGGCGTTGCTGCGGGCGCTGGTCCGTCCCATGCCGAAGGAGGGGGCGGACGTGCCGGTCGACGAGGCGTTGCGGACGTGGACCGCGCACCTGGTCACCGCAGCGGCCAGCGTGACCGCCCTCCTCCCGTTCGGGACGCTGCTGCTGCGGATCGGGCTCGACCTGGGCGAGCGGGTCAGCGAGAGCTTCGACGTCCTGCCCGTGGCGTTCGTCGCAGGCGGGTTCTCCGCGCTCGCAGCGGGGATCGCGGTCACCGGCTTCCTGATCACCTGGCTGCGTCCCGTGCGGGCCGGCGCGCCGGCCCTCGCCGGCTGATCAGCCGGCTCGTCTCCCCGTCCGGGGGACGGCGCACACCGTGTCGTTGATCACCGGGGGGCAGCCGGCCCGGGCGTGGGCCCACCCGCCCCACCCGCCTCACCCGGCACGGCGGTGACAGTCTGTGCTGGCGCGCCCACGGGGTGAGGCCGCCGAGGTCTGCTTGACTCCTTGTCGACCGTTGTCATGCGCAGAGTGTTCGTTATCGTGTCGTGATCGATAGCCGGGGTGGAGACGACCCGGGCGGCGTTCACCGGCCCGGGGCCCGCTCCGGCCGATCGCCGCTCGCATCCGCGTCCGGGCCGCTCCGCGGTCCGGACGCTCTCCTGCCCGGGTTCTGTGACCCCTGGAAGTGTCGTGCGTCGCTCCCTGCAGCTCAGCCTCTTCACCCTCGTCCTCCTCGGACTCGTGGGTGGGACGCTGGCGTTCTTCGTCGCCCAGAAGTCCCTCACCCTCACCGTTGACGGGCAGACCCGCGACATCGGCACCTACGCCGGCACCGTGGGCGAGGTGCTGGAGGACGAGGGGCTGACCCTCGCCGCCCACGACGTCGTCCTGCCGTCGGCCGACCAGGCGGTGTCCGACGGCGACACCGTCGTCCTGAACCGGGCACGTCCCCTGGAGCTCACCGTCGACGGCGTCTCCCGGGAGGTGCACGTGACCGCCCTGTCGGTCGAGGAGGCGCTGGACCAGTTGGGCTTCCGCGCCGACGGTCTGGTGCTCTCCGCGAGCCGGAGCGACCGCCTGCCGCTGGCGGGCATGCAGCTCACCATCACCACGCCCAAGGAGATCGTGCTCGTCGCCGACGGGGACGAGCGCGTGGTCACCACCACCGCCGCCACGGCCGGCGACCTGCTGGCCGAGCAGGGCATCGCACTCGGCGCCACCGACCGGACGAGCCTGCGACTGACCCAGGGCCTGCTGAACCGGATGCGGCTGCAGGTGTACCGGGTGCAGGTCTCGGAGGTCACCGAGACCACCCCCGTCGCGCACGGGCGGGTCGAGACGAAGGACGCCGAGGCGTTCACGGGTGACGAGACCGTGACGCGGCCCGGTGTCGACGGCGAGAAGACCACGACCTACCGGGTGACCGTCGAGGACGGCCGCGAGCTCGGCCGCGAGGAGCTGTCCACCGCCGTCACCCGGGAGCCGGTCGACGAGCTGGTGACGGTCGGCACCAAGGCGCGCCCGGCCAACAGTCCGACCGCCGACGGCCTGAACTGGGCGGCACTGGCCGCGTGCGAGTCCGGCGGACGCCCGACCGCGGTCAGCGGCACCGGCAAGTACCGGGGCATGTACCAGTTCTCCCAGGCCACCTGGAACTCCGTCGGCGGCGTCGGCGACCCCGCCGCCGCCTCCGCGGACGAGCAGACCTACCGGGCGCAGCTGCTCTACCAGCGCTCCGGCGCCGGCCAGTGGCCGCACTGCGGCCCCCGCCTGCTCGGTTGATCGGACCGACCTGAGCACCTCACCGGAGCAGGCCGACGGGCTGCTGGGCCCGGCCGCCATCCGCGACCTGGCCCAGCAGCTCGAGCTGCGTCCCACGAAGACCCTCGGGCAGAACTTCCTGCACGACGCCAACACGATCCGGCGGATCGTGCGCACCGCGGAGGTGCGCGACGACGACGTCGTGCTCGAGGTGGGCCCGGGCCTCGGATCGCTCACCCTCGGGCTGCTGCCGGCCGCCGCGCGGGTCACCGCGGTGGAGATCGACCCCCGGCTGGCCCGGCTGCTGCCGGCGACCGTCGCGGCCCGCCGGCCCGACCTGGCCGACCGGCTCACCGTCGTGGAGGGCGACGCGCTCCGGATCACCGAGCTGCCCGGCCCGCCCCCGACCGCGCTGGTCGCGAACCTGCCCTACAACGTCGCGGTACCGGTGCTCCTCCACCTGCTCGAGCTGCTGCCCACCCTCGACCGGGCGCTGATCCTGGTGCAGGCGGAGGTGGCCGAGCGGCTCGCCGCCGGGCCAGGGACGGCCGCCTACGGGATCCCGTCGGTCAAGGCCGCCTGGTACGGCGAGGTGCGCCGCGCGGGCAACGTCGGCCGCCGGGTGTTCTGGCCGGAACCCAACGTCGACTCCGGTCTGGTCGCCCTGGTCCGGCGGCCGCCCCCGCCCGGTGACCGGCGGGCCACCTTCGCCGTCGTCGACGCCGCCTTCGCCATGCGGCGCAAGGGCCTGCGGGCCGCGCTGGCCCGCTGGGCCGGCAGCCCGGCCGCGGCCGAGGCCCGCCTGCGGGCGGCCGGCATCGATCCCTCGGCCCGCGGCGAGCAGCTCTCGGTCACCGACTTCGCCCGGCTGGCCGCCACCGAACCGGTGCAGCCGTGACCGGCCGCGACGCCGTCGTCGTCCGTGCGCCGGCGAAGATCAACGTGCACCTGGGCGTGGGTCCGCTGCGCGCCGACGGCTTCCACGAACTGCGCACCGTCTACCTGGCGGTGTCGCTGTTCGACTCGGTGACCGTCCGGCCGGCCGACGGGCTGTCCCTGACCGTGTCCGGTGAGGGCGCCGGTGTGGCCGACGGCCCCGGGCAGGTCCCGGGCGACCGCACCAACCTGGTCTGGCGGGCCGCGGAGCTGCTCGCCGAGCACGCCGGCGTCCGTCCCGACGCGGCGATGTCGGTCGCGAAGAGCATCCCGGTGGCCGCGGGCCTCGCCGGCGGAAGTGCGGACGCCGCCGCTGCACTGGTGGCCCTCGACGCCCTCTGGGACACCCGGGCCGGCCGCGACGAGCTGCTCCGGCTGGCCGCGCAGCTGGGCAGCGACGTCCCGTTCGGCCTCGTCGGCGGGATCGCGCTGGGCGTCGGGCGCGGGGAGGAGGTGTCCCCGGTGCTGGCCGGCGGCCGGTGGCACTGGGTCCTCGGCATCGCCGGCGACGGGCTCTCGACGCCGGCCGTCTACGGCGAGCTGGACCGGCTCCGGGCGGCCGGCCGGGCGCCGGAGGTGACCGAGCCGACGCCGGCCGACCCGGTGCTCGCGGCGCTGCGGGCGGGATCCCCCGCGGACGTCGGGGCGGCCCTCGTCAACGACCTGCAGCCGGCGGCCCTGAGCCTGCGGCCGGACCTGCGGCGTGCGCTCCGGGCCGCCGCGGACGCCGGCGCGGTCGCGGCCCTCGTCAGCGGATCGGGACCCACGGTGGCGGCGCTCGCGGCCGACGAGCAGGGGGCCGTCCGGCTCGCCGCCGAGCTGGCCGGGGCAGGGGTCTTCCGCACCGTCCGCGCGGTCACCGGTCCGGTGCCCGGCGCCCGTCTCGTCCCCTGACCCCCGCTCCGGACCCCGGAGGTCAGCTGCCCGCGGGAGATCCGTCGCCGACGGTGCCGGGTTCCGGATCGAGGTGGGCCAGGCCGTTGTAGGCCAGGTTGACCAGGTGGGCGGCCACCTCGTGCTTGCCGAGCGAACGGTTGTCCAGCCACCACTGGCCGGACAGCGCCACCATGCCGACCAGCGCCTGGCTGTAGAGCTCGGCCAGCCCCGGACGGTAGCCACGGACGGCGAACTCCCGCGCCAGGACGTGCTCGACGGTGCGCGCCACCTCACCGATCAGCGATCCGAACGTGCCGTTGCCGCTGGTCCCGGGTGCGTCGCGGACGAGCACGCGGAACCCCTCGGTGTCCTCCTCGATGTAGTCGAGGATGACCAGCGCGGCCCGCTCCAGCAGCTCCCGCGGGTGGCCCGGGGACGACAGCGCCGCCGAGAACCGGTCGAGCAGGCGGTTCATCTCCCGCTCGACGACGTCGGCGTAGAGCCCCTCCTTGCCGCCGAAGTGCCCGTAGACCACCGGCTTGCTCACCTCGGCGTGGGCCGCGATCTCCTCGACGGAGGTGGCGTCGAACCCCTTCTGCGCGAACAGCTCCCGGCCGACGTCGAGCAGTTGCCGACGACGCTCGGTGCCGGTCATGCGCACGCGGGGCCGGCCGCGCCCGGCCGGGGCGGCCGGGGCGGGAACCTTCAGCTGCCGGCCGCCGCGGGCGCGCGCCGCTTGGCCGCGAGCCGCACCGGGTCGGGCCACTTGACGTTCGACGCCCAGCCCAGCTTCTCGAAGACCCAGATCACCCGGGCGCTGATGTCGATCTGCCCGCGCAGCACACCGTGCCGGGCGCAGGTGGGGTCGGCGTGGTGCAGGTTGTGCCAGGACTCGCCGGCGCTCAGGATCGCCAGCGGCCAGAAGTTGGTCGCCCGGTCGCGGCCAGGGGAGACGAACGGCCGGTCGCCGACCACGTGGCAGACCGAGTTGATCGACCAGGTGACGTGGTGCAGCAGGCCGATGCGCACCAGGCCGGCCCAGAAGAACGCCGTCCAGGCGCCGGCCCAGGAGCCGGTGACCACGCCGCCGATGACGGCCGGGAGGAAGAGGCTGACCGCCGCCCACACCACGAACATCCGGTCGGTGGTGACCAGGGCCGAGTCCTTCATCAGGTCGGGCGCGTAGCGCTCCTGGCTCGTCTTCCGCCGCTCGAACAGCCAGCCGAGGTGGGCGTGGAACATGCCCTTGAGCAGCGCGCGGGCGTCGCTGCCGTAGCGCCACGGCGAGTGCGGGTCGCCGTCGCGGTCGGAGAAGGCGTGGTGCCGGCGGTGGTCGGCGACCCACTGCACGACCGGGCCCTGCACCGCCATGGAGCCGGCGACGGCCAGCAGCAGCCGCAGGGGCCGCCTGGCCTTGAACGAGCCGTGCGTGAAGTACCGGTGGAATCCCACCGTCACGCCGAGGAGCGTGAAGAAGTAGAAGCCGACGGCCAGCCCGACGTCGAGCCAGGACAGGCCCCAGCCCCACACGGCCGGGACGATCGCCGCGATGGCGAGGAACGGCACGACCACGAAGGCGTAGAGCGTGACGATCTCGAGCACGCTCTTGTGCCGGCCGATCGCGTTGGCGGGCAGGCCGACGTGCGGTTCTGCGGCGCGGGGTGGAGCCGTGGGCCGGGTACGGGCAGGAGCGGACAAGGGGCCTCCGGGGCGACCGAGACGGGAACGGCCGGCGCACGACGGGCCCGGCTACGTACCCGTAACCTACGCCGCCGTAGGAAAGCCGGCGACCCGAGCGGGTGGTCGCAGCGCCCGGGCACGTGCCCGCCACCGGGACGGGGCCCTAGGCTCGCGGAGGGCGTCGGTGCGCATCGACGCTCCCGGGCCGGCAGCGGCGCCGGGGTGGGGGATGGGGTAATCGGCAGCCCGCCGGCCTTTGGAGCCGGGAAGTCTCGGTTCGAGTCCGAGTCCCCCAGCCATCCGTCCGTCGTCGCCACCGAGGAGATCCGTGCCCCACGTGCAGCCGGCTGCCGTCCCTGATCCCGAGCCGACCTTGGCCGCCGTGGTGGTACTGGCCGCGGGGCAGGGCACGCGCATGCGTTCGTCCACGCCCAAGGTGCTGCACGCCCTGGGCGGTCGCAGCATGCTCGGCCACGTCCTCGCGGCCGCCGCGCCCCTGGGCGCCGGCGCGACGGTGGTGGTCGTGGGCTCCGGTCGCGACCAGGTCGAGCAGCACCTGGCGCAGATCGCGCCCACCGCACTGCCCGTCCTCCAGGAGGAGCAGCGCGGCTCCGGCCACGCCGCCGCGGTCGCGCTGGCCGCCGTGCCCGGCCTCGAGGGCGCCGTCCTCGTCGTCAACGGGGACGCCCCGCTGCTGACGACGCGGACGCTCGAAGCGCTCGTGGCGGCGCACGACGCGGCCGGCAGCGTCTTCACGGTCCTGACCGCCGAGGTCGACGACCCGACCGGACTGGGCCGGATCGTCCGGGACGGGAGCGGGGCGCCGCAGGCCATCGTCGAGGAGCGCGACGCCACACCGGAGCAGTGCTCGATCCGCGAGGTCAACGCGGGCGTCTACGTCGCCGCCGCGGGCACGCTGCGCCGCGTGCTGGCGGGGCTCGCCACCGACAACGCCCAGGGCGAGCAGTACCTGACCGACGCGCTGGCCCCGCTGGTCGCCGGTGGGGCACCCACCGCCGCCGTGCGCGCCGACGACCCGGACGACGTCCTCGGCTGCAACGACCGCCGGGAGCTCGCCGCCCGGCGCCGCACGCTCAACGACCGGGTGCTCGACGAGCTGATGCGCAGCGGCGTCACCGTCGTGGACCCCGCGACCACCTGGGTCGACGTCACCGTCTCCGTCGCGCCCGACGCCCTCCTCCGGCCCGGCACCCAGCTCGAAGGGGTGACCTCGGTCGGGGCAGGTGCGGAGGTGGGCCCGGACACGACGCTGGTCGACACCGAGGTGGGGGAGTCGGCGACTGTCGTGCGGACCCACGCCGTCGGTGCGCGGATCGGCGCGGAGGTCTCGGTCGGCCCGTTCGCCTACCTCCGGCCCGGCACCGTGCTCGGCCCCCGGGCGAAGGTCGGTACGTTCGTCGAGACGAAGAACGCGCAGGTGGGGGAGGGGTCCAAGGTTCCGCACCTGTCCTACGTCGGCGACGCCACCATCGGTCGCGGCACCAACATCGGCGCCGCGACGGTGTTCGTGAACTACGACGGCGTGGCCAAGCATCAGACGACGATCGGCGACCACGCGCGCACCGGCGCGGACAACATGTTCGTGGCGCCGGTCACGGTGGGGGACGGCGCCTACACCGCCGCCGGATCGGTCATCACCTCCGACGTCCCCCCGGGAGCGATGGCCGTCGCCCGGGCGGCCCAGCGCAATGTGGCAGGCTGGGTGCGTCGCCGACGGCCCGGGACGCCCGCTGCGCAGGCTGCGGCGGCAGCCGAGAGCCCGGCCGAGGCACCTGGGCAGGACCATTCCGGCACCTCGCGTGCGGACCACGACAGCTAGGGACAGCGAGCCGATGAGTGCGATCCGGCAGACGACGAACAAGAGCCTGATGCTCTTCTCCGGTCGGGCCTACCCGGACCTGACCGACGAGATCGCCGGCCACCTCGGTGTCACCCCCACGCCGACGGCGTCGTACGAGTTCGCCAACGGCGAGCTCTTCGTGCGGTTCGAGGAGTCGGTGCGCGGCTGCGACGCCTTCGTGGTGCAGAGCCACACCGCGCCGATCAACACCTGGCTCATGGAGCAGCTGATCATGGTCGACGCGCTCAAGCGCGCGTCGGCCAAGCGGATCACCGTGGTGGCCCCGTTCTTCCCCTATGCCCGGCAGGACAAGAAGCACCGCGGCCGCGAGCCCATCTCCGCCCGCCTGGTCGCCGACATGTTCAAGACCGCCGGTGCCGACCGGCTCATGACCGTCGACCTGCACACCGCCCAGATCCAGGGCTTCTTCGACGGCCCGGTCGACCACCTCTTCGCCCTCGACCTGCTCGTCAAGCACGTCAAGGAGCGCTGGGGCGACCGCGACATCACCGTCGTCTCGCCGGACTCGGGCCGCGTCCGGGTCTCCGAGCGCTGGAGCGACAAGCTCGGCGGCACCCCGCTGGCCTTCATCCACAAGACCCGCGACCCCATGGTCGCCAACGAGGTGGTGGCCAACCGCGTGGTCGGTGAGGTCGAGGGCCGGGTCTGCATCCTGGTCGACGACATGATCGACACCGGCGGCACGATCGTGAAGGCCGCCGAGACGCTCTTCGAGGCGGGCGCTGCCGACGTCATCGTCACCGCGACGCACGGCGTGCTGTCCGGTCCGGCTGCCGAGCGGCTGTCCAACAGCAAGGTCAGCGAGGTCATCGTCACCAACACGCTGCCGATCGAGCCGACCCGTCAGTTCGACAAGCTCACCGTCCTCTCCATCGCCCCGCTGCTGGCGCGGGCGATCCGCGAGGTCTTCGAGGACGGCTCGGTCACCAGCCTCTTCGACGGCGCCTCGTAGCACCGTCGCCCTCCGGGCGGGGACCCTGCGGGCCCCCGCTCCGCGGGACCGCTGCGCGTCTGCCGCGGCTCGTCGCGTATCCTCGGCGGAGCCCGGCGAGGGAGCCCTGCTCCGTGATCGACGTGCGTGCCTCTCGGGGTGTGCTGCGGTCGTGCGCCGGCCCGCAGACCTGATCCACCTTCTGAGGAGCACATCACCGTGGCTGACTTCCGTCTCGACGCCGAGCCCCGTACCGAGTTCGGCAAGGGCAGCGCGCGCCGCACCCGCCGCGCCGGGCGCGTCCCCGCCGTCCTCTACGGGCACGGCCAGGACGTCGTCCACCTGTCGCTGCCGGCCCGCGAGTTCGCCGCCGCCCTGCGCAACGGCGGCAGCAACGTCCTCCTGACCGTCGTGCTGGACGGCAAGGAGCAGCTGGCGCTGACCAAGGCCGTGCAGCGCGACCCGCTGACCCGCGTCCACGAGCACGTCGACCTGCTGCTCGTCCGCCGCGGCGAGAAGACCACGGTGGACGTGCCGATCATCGTCGTCGGCACGCCGGCCCCCGACTCCATCCCGAACCACCAGCTGAACACCGTCTCGATCGAGGCCGACGCCACGAAGCTGCCCGACAGCATCGAGGTCGACGTCACCGGTCGCGAGGCCGGGGAGAACATCACCGCCGGCGACCTCGTGCTGCCGCAGGGTTCGACCCTGATCACCGACCCCGAGGCCCTCGTCATCGGCTTCCTGGGCGCGCCCTCGGCCGAGGCGCTGGAGGCGGAGCTCGCCGAGGCCGAGGCCGAGGCCGGCATCGAGCGCGAGGAGTCCGACGAGGCCGCCGAGGGCGTCGGCGAGGGCGACGTCGTGCCCGAGCCGCTCGACCAGGGCAGCGGCGAGTCGATGGACGCCGCCGAGAACAGCAAGAACGACTGAGGCATCCGCTGACCGAGAGCACGGCCCGCAGGGGCGCCGGCACCGCCGGCGCCCCTGCGGCGTCCCCGGCCCCCGAGGGCCCGTTCCTGGTCGTCGGCCTCGGCAACCCCGGTCCGGGCTACGCGGGCAACCGGCACAACGTCGGCGCGATGGTCCTCGACGAGCTGGCCCGCCGGGCCGGGATCCGGCCGACGCCCGGGAAGGGTGCCCGCGCCCGCGCGGTGTCCGGCGAGGGCCGGCTGGCCGGCGTGCGCGTCGTGCTGGCCCAGCCGCTCACTTACATGAACGAGTCGGGGAGCCCCGTGCGCGGGTTGCTCGACTACCACAAGCTGCCGCCGGAGCAGCTCGTCGTCGTCCACGACGAGCTGGACCTCCCGTTCGCATGCGTGCGGCTGAAGCGGGGAGGCGGGGAGGGCGGGCACAACGGCCTGCGCTCGATCACCCGCTCGACCGGCACGAAGGACTACCTCCGGGTGCGGGTCGGCATCGGCCGGCCGCCCGGCCGGCAGGATCCGGCCGACTACGTGCTGAAGGACTTCTCGGCGACCGAGCGCAAAGAACTGGATCTGCTGCTCGTCGAGGCCGCCGACGCCGTCGAGTCCCTGCTCACCACCGGCCTCGAGGCCGCGCAGAACGTGGTCCATCCCCGCAGTTGACCCGGGGGACTCCCCGTCGAGGCGATGCGCCCAGGCCCGTTCGGGTGAAGAGCCCCCCGGGCGCGTTGACGCCGTCATGACTCTCGGTGAGTGTTGGCGGGAGCTTGCACGTCCACGTGCCGACGATTCCGCTGGTCTCGACGCGCCTCCTGCGTCGAGCGGCCGGCCGGTGGCCACGGTACGTAACTCGTTCGGGGGGACACGATGCTTCTGGATCGCCAGCAGGTGGGCGCGGAGGCGGTGATCCTGCCGGGTTCTCCCGGTGGGTGGACCTCTGGTGCGCCGGCCGGTGCGCGGCCGACGGTGCGCCGCGCGGCGCCCTCGTGGGTCCGGTCCTACACCGTCTCCCTGATCGTCGTCGAGGTGCTGCTCGCCGGTGCGGCCGGCACGGCGGTCCTCGTCGCCCGCACACCTCAACCCCGGCCCGGGTCACTGCTGTTCTGGGCCGCGCTGGTCCTCCTCGCCGCCTGGCCCGTGCTGCTCGGCACCGCGGGCGCCTACTCCGAGCGGGTGTACGGGACCGGCAGCGACGAGTACCGGCGGGTGGGGCGGGCCGGCTTCGTGCTCCTCGCGAGCGCCAGCTTCCTGTCCTTCGCGGCGGCGCTGGAGCTCAGCCGGGCCTTCGTCGTCGTCGCCATCCCCGCCCTGACCTGCGCCAGCCTGCTCGTCAGGTGCCTCGCCCGTACCCGGCTGCGACAGCTGCGGGCGCGCGGGCGGTGCACCAAGAAGGTCGTCGTCGTCGGCCGTGGCGGGGCCGTCCTGGAGCTGGCCGCCCGCCTGCAGCGGGAGCGGTACGCCGGCATGGAGGTCGTCGCCGCCGCTGTCACCCCGGGCGATCGCAGCCGGGTGACCGAGCACTCCGGGGTGCCCGTCGGCGGCCTCGACGACGTGCTCGCCCTGGCCGCGGCCCACGACGCGGACACGATCGCGGTGACGTCGGCCAGCGAGACCGCCGCGCAGTACCTGCGGGAGCTGTCCTGGCAGCTTGAGGGCACGGGCATCGAGCTGCTGGTCGCACCGGGTCTGATCGAGGTGGCCGGTCCGCGGCTGCACATCCGCCCCTTCGAGGGGCTTCCCCTGCTGTCGGTCGAGCAGCCGTGCTTCGAGGGATGGCGGCGGGTGGTCAAGGGCGGTGTCGACCGGGCCGTGGCCGGCGTCGCGCTGCTGCTGCTGGCCCCGGTGCTCCTCGCGATCGCCGCCGCCGTCCGGCTCGACAGCCCCGGTCCGGTGTTGTTCCGGCAGGAGCGCGTGGGCCTGGGCGGGAACCGGTTCACCATGCTGAAGTTCCGCAGCATGGTGGTCGACGCCGACCGGCAGCTGGAGGTGCTCCGCGCGGAGAACATCTCCGACGGCCTGCTGTTCAAGCTGCGCGCCGACCCTCGCGTCACCCGGGTGGGCCGCTTCCTCCGCCGGCTGTCGCTGGACGAGCTGCCCCAGCTGATCAACGTGCTGGGCGGGTCCATGTCCCTGGTCGGTCCGCGCCCGCCGCTGCCCGACGAGGTGGCGCGCTACGACCACTCGGTCAGCCGCCGGCTGCTGGTCAAGCCCGGGTTGACCGGCCTGTGGCAGATCTCCGGGCGCAGCGACCTGTCGTGGGAGGAGTCCGTGCGGCTCGACCTGCGCTACGTGGAGAACTGGTCGCTGGCCCTCGACGCCCTGATCCTCTGGAAGACCGGGCGGGCCGTGCTGTCCCGTTCCGGGGCCTACTGAGCCGCCTCGTCCGGGCGTCACCCGCAGGGGTCACGCTCCCTGCGGAAAGCTCCTCCGGCCGCTCTCCGTGGACGAAGCTCCTGGTGAAGCAGGAGTCGGACCGGCACCCTCCAGGTGCCGTGGTGCCGGCCACCCCAGGACTCGGACGGAGGGGCCATGCGGATCGCCATGGTCGGCACGCGGGGCGTGCCCGCTCGGTACGGCGGTTTCGAGACCGCTGTCGAGGAGGTGGGCAGCAGGCTCGCCGACCGGGGCCACCGGGTGGTCGTCTACTGCCGCACCACGCCGGGCGAGGACGCGCGGCCGGCCCGCCACCTCGGCATGGAGCTGGTGCACCTGCCCGCGGCCCGCAGGCGGTCCCTGGAGACGCTGAGCCACTCGGCGCTCTCCGTGGGCCACCTGCTGCGGCACCGCACCGACGCGGCGTTCGTCTTCAACGCGGCCAACGCGCCGCTCCTCCCGGCCCTGCGCACCGCCCGGATCCCGGTCGCCACGCACGTCGACGGGCTGGAGTGGAAGCGGGCCAAGTGGGGCCCGATCGGCCAGCGTTACTACCGCGTGGCCGAGGCGCTCGCCGTGCGCTGGTCGGACGCGCTGATCGCCGACGCGCAGGGGATCGCCGACTACTACCGGTCGGAGTTCGGGGTGCCGACCACCCTGCTCTCGTACGGCGCCCCGATCATCACGCCCGGCACCGACAGACTCGCCGAGCTCGGGCTCACCGTCGGCGGGTACCACCTGGCTGTGGCCCGCTTCGAGCCGGAGAACCACGTCGACGTCATCGTCGACGGGTACCGCCGCAGCGGCGCGACCAGGCCGCTGGTCGTGGTGGGCTCGGCGCCCTACTCCGACGCCTACACCGCCCGGGTGCACGGCCTCGCCGACGAGCGGGTGCGCTTCCTGGGCGGGGTCTGGGACCAGGAGCAGCTGGATCAGCTCTACGCCTACTGCTACACCTACCTGCACGGCCACTCGGTCGGTGGCACCAACCCGTCGCTCCTGCGGGCGATCGGTGCCGGCGTCGCCGTCCTGGCCTACGACGTCGACTTCAACCGCGAGGTGGTCGAGGACGCCGGCCGGTTCTTCCACAGCCCCGCCGACGTCGCCACGCTCGTCGAGGCTGCCGAGGCCGACCCGGCCTCGGTGCGCCGGGCCGGCGTGCGGGCCCGTGAGCTGGCGAAGGGGTACGACTGGGACGACGTCGCGGCGGGCTACGAGCAGCTCGCCCGCCGGCTGGCCGGGCGGCACGGGCCCGTCCGGCGTCCCTCGGGCCGTCGCTTCCCGGCGCCGACGTCGGTCCCCGCCGCGGTCCCGCTCCCGCGCGCGACGGGCGCCCAGCCGTCGGGCCGCAGGGCCGTGGGCCTGGAGTTCGACGTGATGCCGTTCCCCGGGGCGCAGCAGTGACCGTGAACGAGGCCCGGCGCCGAGTGCCCTGTACCGCAGCTGAGGGGAGTTGTCGTGGCTGAGCGGTCCGATACCGGGAGCGAGCCCGCCACCCGGCCCCAGGATCTCCTGCGCCGGCCGCGCGTGGTCGTCCCGGCGGTGCTCGTGGTCGTCGCCGCGGTGGTCGCCGTCCTGATCGGCGTGGGCGGGGCCGACGAGCCGGCCGGGTCATCCCCGTCCTCGGCGGCGTCCACGGCGGCCACGCCCACCGAGCTCACGCCGGCGCCGGTGGATCCGGCCGCTCCGCCGACACCGGCCGAGACACCGGTTCCCCCGGACGGCGACCAGCCGCCGCAGACCCTTCCCGAGGTGCCCCTCGACGAGCCGGTCGAGGAGGCGGGCATCACCGGGTCCCTGGTGTCGCTGGAGGAGTTCCAGGCCGACGGCAACGGCCCGGGGAACATCGACGGTCCCGCGCTGCGCGTCACGGTCCGACTGGTCAACGACACCGGCGCCGACCTGGACCTGACCGGCGTGTCGGTGGACCTCCTCCACGGCCCCGACCGCACGGCGGCCTCGCCCGTCGAGGACCGGTCGCACTCACCCCTGACCGGCGTCCTACCGCCCGGCGACGCGGCCGAGGGCGTCTACGTCTTCGGCGTCCCGGAAGAGGCGCGGGGCGATGTCCGCGTCGAGGTCGGTCCCCGGCCCGGCGCCCCGGTGATGGTGTTCATCGGGAGCGTGCGGTGAGCCCCGACGGCCCCGTCGCCATGCCTCACGAGCACGAGCGGAGAACCGGCATGGCACGCGAAGTCGGCTACACCACGGGCGTCTACGACATGTTCCACATCGGACACCTCAACATCCTGCGCCGCGCGCGGATGCTGTGCGACCACCTCGTCGTCGGGGTGACCACCGACGAGCTGTCGCTCGCGGTGAAAGGAAAGACGCCGGTCATCCCGTTCGAGGAACGGATGGAGATCGTGCGCGCCGTCCAGTACGTCGACGAGGTCGTGCCCCAGACGACGATGGACAAGCTCGCGGCATGGGAGCAGTTGCGCTTCGACGCGGTCTTCGTCGGCGACGACTGGAAGGGCACGGACAAGTGGAACGCCCTCGAGCGCGACTTCGCCCAGCGAGGTGTCCGGGTGCACTACTTCCCGTACACGACGCAGACGTCGAGCACGCTGCTGCGTGCGGCGCTCACCCGTCTCACCCGGCCGGTCGCGGGCTGACCCGTGGTCATGGGAGACCCCGCGGTGGCCTCACCCGTCACGCCCGGAGCCGAGGACCGGCTCCGTCGCTGGCTGATCCGTCGCGCCGGTGAACTGCGCGGCCGGCCTCTCGCCATCGATGAGCGCATCCCCGTCGGAACCCTGGGCTCCCTCGTCCTCGAGCGCGCCGCCATGGCCGCCCGTGGTCTCGCGCGGTTCCCCACCCGTTCGCCCCGGCCGTTCGTCGGCCGGGGCGTCCGGCTGCGCGCCAAGCACCGGCTGCTCTTCGGGCGGGGGGTGACCTTCGGCCACGGCAGCCTCGTAGACGCCACGTCGGTCCATGGGGTGACACTCGGCAACGGCGTCACCGTGGGCCGCAACACCCGGATCGAGTGCACGGGCAGCGTGGCCACCCTGGGCGCCGGTCTGGCCGTCGGTGACGGCACGGGCCTGGGCACCGACTCCCTGTACGGCTGCGCCGGGGGGATCACGATCGGCCGCGACACCATCGTCGGCAACTACGTGTCGTTCCACTCCGAGGATCACGTGTTCGCCAGCCGCGAGCTGCCCATCCGGGACCAGGGGGTGACCCACCAGGGCATCGAGGTGGGAGACGGCTGCTGGATCGGCTCGCGGGTGACCGTCCTGGACGGGGCCCGCATCGGCGACGGCTGCGTCATCGCCGCCGGCGCCGTGGTGGTGGCGGGGGACTACCCCCCGTACGGCGTGTACGGCGGGGTGCCCGCGCGGCTGCTCCGCGAGCGCTCCCGCTGACGACCCGCAACCTGGGTGACAGGCCGCTGTCACCCAGGTTGCCCGGCCCTCCGGAGGAGAGGGCCGGCTCAGGCCGTGGCGGCGCGGCGGTCGGCGTCCAGCTGGGCGAGCTGACGCCGCCAGCGGACCAGCGCCCCGGTCAGGTAGGCGATGTTGCCGAGCAGGAGGACGGCGTAGGCGGTGAGGAAGATCGGCCGCCAGCCGAAAGCCACGAAGGCCACGCACAGCAGCCCGTAGTCGGCCGGGGCGATCAGCACCGACCGGATCATCGACCGGCGTCCTCCGGCGTCGCGCACGGGACGCGGCCCGCCGCGCAGCTGCTCGATGAGCGTGTTGCCGAAGAAGAGGACCGTCACCACGACCTGGAAGGCCGCCGGCAGCGCCAGGGCGGTCTCGTCCACCCCGCCGAAGCGGTAGAGCGAGATCAGCACGGCCAGGTGGATGGAGGCGTTCTTCGCGCAGTCGATCATGTGGTCGAGCCACTCGCCGGTCAGCGTGCCGCCGCCGCGCAGCCGGGCGAGCTGCCCGTCGGAGGAGTCCAGCGCGTACCCGAGGCAGAGCAGGGCCGCCACGACCACGCCCATGACCACGCCCGGGGGCATCGTGGCGACGATGACGATGGCGGTGAACGTCAGGGCCGCACTCACGGCGGTCACCTGGTTCGGAGTCATCCCGAGCACGTGGGCCACGGCGGCGAAGCGCCGGCCCAGCGGACGGTTGACCACCCGCGAGTAGAGCGGGATGCCGTAGTTCGACTTGCCCGCCGACCGTAGTTGGGCCAGGGCCTCGGTGACAGTGGGCCGGGATCGGACGGGGTGGATCGCGGCCATCGTGCTGGGTCCTCCTGGAGCGTCGGTTCCCGGGCGCCACCGGCGAGGCCGGCCGGAGTCCCGGTCCCGGCCATCCTCGCCCCGCCGCGGACGGGCCGGGAGGGGCTCGCGGTCGGGCTGACCCCCACGGGTGAGCCCGGCAGCCGACCCGACCGGCGTCGCGCCGCGGCTGCGGCCATCTCCACTGCGGAGCGTTACGGCGTTGCGTTACCAGGAGTAGTTACAGCACCACATAAGGCTCGTGGACGTGGCAAGGTGAACTACATCGAGTGACGTTCGTGGTCTGGAGGGCCCGTGATCGTCACGCTTAGTATCCGACGGTTGCTCGAGCTGGGGGCTCGAGCCGACCGCGCGGGGGGAACATCGAGATGACGGATCGGACAGGCCTGACGACGGCGCTCGAACGGATGGTCGCGCTCGTCGTGGCCGCACTGCTCGTGACCGGAGCGATCTCCGTGACGGCCGTGGCACGGGCGGATTCCGCACCGGCCGATCCGACCGATCCGGCGACACCGCGCACGGTGACGGCGGACCCGCTGCCCACCACGCAGATCAACGGCATCGCGTGGTCGCAGGTCGTCGTCGGGAACACCGTGTACGTCGCCGGCAAGTTCTCCTCCGCGCGCCCGGCCGGTGCCGCGGCGGGCGTGGGCGAGACCCCGCGGGGCAACCTGCTGGCCTACGACATCCGCACCGGCGAACTCCTCACCTCGTTCGCCCCCCGGCTCAACGGGCAGGCGCTGGTCGTCACGGCGTCCCCGGACGGCTCCCGCATCTACGTCGGCGGTGACTTCACCGAGGCCGACGGCCAGGTCCGCCGCAAGATCGCGGCCTACAGCACCGCGACCGGCCGGCTGATCGACACCTTCAAGCCGAGCGTCTCCGGCCAGGTCCGGGCCATCGCGGCGACCGACACGACCGTCTACCTGGGAGGCGGCATCTCCGCCGTCGGCTCCACGGCGCGGCACCGGCTGGCCGCGGTCCGGGCGGACAACGGCGCCCTGCTGCCGTGGGCTCCTCGCCCGGGCACCGGTCCCACGGACGGCAACGACGACGGCAACACGGCGACGAGTGACCATGTCACGGGCTTGGTGGTCACCCTGGGCGGCAGGCAGATCGTGGCCTCCGGGCGCTTCTACACGATGAACGGCGCCCGGGCGACGGGGATCGCGGCGATGGATGCGGCCTCCGGTGCGAACCGCGCCTTCGCGGTCAACCAGTTGATCACCAATCAGGGAATCAACTCGGCGATCTACAGCCTGTCGACCGACGGGACCTACGTCTACGGCACCGGGTACGACTACTACGGCCCCGGCAACGTGGAGGGTTCGTTCAAGGCCGCCGCGGACGGCGGAGTCCTGCAGTGGATGAACGACTGCCACGGTGACACCTACTCGAGCTTCCCGATGAACGGCGCTCTCTACATCGCCGGGCACCCGCACGTGTGCAGCAACATCGGGGGGTTCCCGGAGCACGACCCGCAGATCAACCGGTTCGCGACCGCCACGAGCCTCGTCGCCACCGGCCGGGTGGGCACCGCCACCATCGCCAACGCGAACTTCACCGGGAAGCCCGCCCCGTCCCTGCTGCCCTGGTTCCCCATCATGACGCAGGGCACGGTGTCCGGGGCCTCGCAGGCGGGCTGGTCGGTGGCCGGCAACGACCGGTACGTCGTCTACGGCGGGGAGTTCCCACGGGTGAACGGCAAGGACCAGCAGGGCCTCGTCCGTTTCGCCCTCGCGGAGAACGCGCCGAGGAAGGTGGCCCCGAGCGCGGCGGGCTTCACCGCCACGGCCACCGCCGTGTCGCCGGGTGTCGTGCGCGTCGGCTGGAACGCCGTCTCCGACCAGGACAACGGCAACCTGACCTACCGGGTGTGGAAGGACGGCGCGGCCGGCACTCCCGTGCACACGCGCACGGCGGCCTCCCAGTTCTGGGACCGCCCGTCCATGGCCTTCACCGACACGGGGGTCACCCCCGGCACGCACACGTACCGGGTGAGCGCCACCGATCCGGCCGGCAACCGCATCAACACGGCCTGGGTCACCGTGACCGCCACGTCGGGCACCACCCCCGCCCGGGCCTACGTCGACATGGTGCGTGCCGATGGTGCGGAGTCGTTGTGGTCGCTTTCGGAGAACTCGGGCATGGCCCGTGACCGGGTGGGGAGCAACGACCTCACCGTCAACAGCGGCGTGACGCGCGGCCAGGGCGGTGCCCTCACCGGTGACCGGGACACCGCCTTCGCCTTCAACGGCTCGTCCACCGGTTACGCCGTGGCGAACCGCGGTGCGACGTTCGGTCCCCAGACCTTCAGCCTCGAGGCCTGGTTCCAGACGACCTCCACGCGTGGCGGGAAGATCATCGGCTACGGCAACGCCGTCACCGGGACGAGTTACCACAACGACCGGCACATCTACATGGACGCGCAGGGGCGGGTCTCCTTCGGCGTCTTCCCCGGGAGCATGCGGACGATCACCTCCACGAACCGTCTCAACGACGGCCGCTGGCACCATGTCGTGGGGACGCTCGGCCCCCAGGGCATGTCCTTCTACGTCGACGGCGCACTGGTCGGCTCCCGCGCCGACGTGTACCACGCGCAGAACGGCTACACCGGCCAGTGGCGCATCGGCGGTGACACGTCCTGGGCCGGCGCCAACTTCTTCCAGGGGCGCATCGACGAGGTCGCGGTCTACCGGACCGTCCTGCCGGCCGATCGCGTCCGTGCCCACCACACCCTGGCCACCACCGGGACGGTGACCAACTCGGCGCCGACAGCCGCCTTCACCTCCTCGGTCACGGACCTCGCCGCCGCCTTCGACGGCACCGGCTCGACCGACCGGGACGGTCAGATCCGCGCATGGGCGTGGGACTTCGGTGACGGCACCCGCGGTGACGGATCCCGCGTCGAGCACGCCTACGGCGCGGCCGGCACCTACACCGTCCGTCTCGTGGTCACCGACGACCGCGGCGCGACCGCGAGCGTCACCCGGCAGGTGACCGTGACCGCGCCGCAGCCGAACCGGGCGCCGGACGCCGCATTCGACGCGCAGGCCACCGGCCTGAGCGTGGCGCTCGACGCCTCAGGCAGCAGTGACGGCGACGGCACCGTCGTGGGCTGGGCCTGGGACCTCGGTGACGGCACGACGGCAACTGGTCGGACCATCCGTCACAGCTACGGCACCGACGGCACCTACACCGTCCGGCTCACGGTGACCGACGACGACGGCGCGACCACCACGGCCGAGCAGCCGGTCACGGTCGTCACCCCGAGCGTGCTCGCGTCGGACACCTTCGACCGGACCGTCACCGGCGGTCTCGGTACCGCGGACGTCGGTGGCCCCTGGACGGCCACCTTCGGCACCACCCGGCAGTCGGTGGCCGACGGCGTCGCCTCCCTGCAGCTGGCCGCGCCGGGCAACAACACCGGTTCTGCCCTCACCGGGGTCGCCACCACGAGCGCCGACCTCCGGACCGCCTTCTCGCTGAGCGCGGCGCCCACCGGCAGTGGTACCTACGTCTACGTCCGCGGTCGCGTCGTGGGCACGTACCAGGAGTACCGGGCGCGGCTGCGCATGCTCGCCGACGGTCGCGTCGCGGTCTCCTTCAGCCGGCAGACCGGCAGCGCCTCCGAGACGCTCATCGGCGGGGAGGTCGTGGTCCCCGGCCTGACCTACGTTCCCGGCACGGTGCTCAACGTCCGCACGCAGGTCCAGGGCGCCGGGACCACCGAGCTCGCGCTCTCCGTCTGGGCCGAGGGCACGCCCGAGCCGGCCACACCGACGGTGACGCGGACCGACTCCAGCGCCTCGCTGCAGGCGGCCGGTGGGCTGGGCCTGTCCGCCTACCTCTCGGGCAGCTCGACGGCCCCGCTGGCCGTTCGGTTCACCGGCCTGACCGCCGTGCCTGTCGGCGCGTCGGAGCCGGAGCCGGAGCCGAATGCCGCGCCGCAGGGCGCGTTCACAGCCACTGCCGACCAGCTGACCGGATCGTTCGACGCCACCGGCTCGACCGACACCGACGGCACGGTCACCGGCTGGGCGTGGGACTTCGGAGACGGCACCACCGGTACCGGGGCCACGGTGACACACGTCTACGAGACAGCCGGCACGTACACCGTGCGTCTCACCGTCACCGACGACCAGGGCGCCACCGGCACCGCGGAGCGCACGCTCACGGTCAGCGCGCCGCCCGCGGATGGCGGGGAGGAGCCGGAGGACCCGGCCGAGCCGCAGCCGTTCGCGCTGGACACCTTCGCTCGGACGGTCACCGGCGGCCTGGGCACCGCCGACGTCGGCGGCCCGTGGACGGCCACGTTCGGCGGCACCCGGCAGTCGGTGGCCGGAGGCACCGCCACGCTGGACCTCCTGGCGCCCGGCAACAACACGGGCAGCGCCCTCACCGGCGTCTCGGCGGCCGACACCGATCTGACGGCGACGTTCTCGCTGTCGGCGGCCCCCACCGGCGCGGGTACCTACGTCTACGTCCGGGCGCGCGTGGTCGGCACGTACCAGGAGTACCGGGCGCGGCTGCGGATGCTGGCCGACGGCCGGGTCGCGGTCGCCTTCACCCGCCAGGCCGGCACCGCCAGCGAATCGGTGATCGGTGGTGAGGTCGTCGTCCCCGACCTCGTCTACGTGCCCGGCACCGCGCTGTCGGTCCGCGTGCAGGCGACGGGCATGGGGACGACAGAGCTCGCCGCCACGGTGTGGTCGACGGGCAGTCCCGAGCCCGGGACACCGACGGTGACCCGGACGGACACCACGCCGTCGCTCCAGACCCCGGGCGGGGTGGGCATCTCCGCCTACCTCTCCGGCAGTGCCACCGCACCGGTCTCGGTCCGGGTCACCGCCTTCCGGGCCGGCCCCCTGCAGGGCTGATCCGCGCCGACCGGTACCGCGGTGCGGCAGCGCCACACCTCGGACCGGCCGGCGCAATGCCGGGAACACAGCGGCACGGTGGGGAGGATGGACCGGTGACGACGCTGGTGCGAGCGCTCCGAGGCCGGGTGGCCGGCGCCGTCGCGGCCCAGGCGACCCAGGCCCTGGGCGGCCTGGTGCTGCAGGTGGCGGCCGCCCGGTCTCTCGGCGCCTCGGGGCTCGCCGGATTCGCGCTGGTGTACGGCGCGATCGTCCTGGTGACGGCGGTGAGCAGCGGGCTGGTCGGGGACTCGCTGACCGTCCTCGACCGTCAGGAGCGCGGGGTCCGTGCCGCGCTGCACGTCTGGGCGGCCGCTCTCGCCGGGGCGATGGGTCTGGCCGGTGCGGCCGTGTGCGCGCTGTCCGGCCTGACCCGACCGGGCGAAGCGGTGCTGATCGGCCTGGCGGCCGCAGCCTTCATGGTCGAGGACCTGCTCCGCAGGCTGCTCATGGCCGCCGGGCGGTTCTGGGCCCTCCCGGCGGTCGACCTCGTGGCACTGGCCGGCGCGCTCGCCGTCCTCGTGCTCGCGGCGACGAGGGGCGGGCTCGTCCTCGGCGACTTCGTCCTGGCCCTGCTCGCCGGGCAGCTGCTCGCTGCCGGGGTCGCCTGGTGGCGGCTGCCCGCCCTCGAGCGTCCGGCGGGGCCCTGGCGGCGGCCGGCGTTGCGTGCCGTCTGGGCCTTCGGCGTCTACCGCGCCGCCGCGCAGGTGATCCGGCCGGCGCTGCTGACCCTGCTGCGGCTGCTCGTCATCACGGCTGCGGGGGCCGCCGCCTACGGCCCGATCGAGGCCGCACGGGTGGTCACCGCCCCGACGCTGCTGGTTGTCGGCGGGCTGGGTTCCTTCCTGCTGCCCTGGTTCGTCGCGGGGCGTGAGAGCCCGGCCGCCGGCCTGCGCAGTGCCGACCGCGCCGCCTCCGGGTTGGTGATGGTGGTGGCCTTGCTCGGTATCGCCGCGGTCGGGTTCCTGCCCTGGCTCGCGCCGCTGCTCACCGGCGGTACCTTCGCGGTGCCGGCCACCGCGGTCGCCGGGTGGTCGCTGTACGCCGTCGCCAGCGCCCTGCTGCTGCCCTATGCGGCGATGGCGGCGGCCCACCACCAGCAGCGGCGCGTCCTGGCACTGCGGTCGCTGGAGCTCCTGTCGCTGGCGGCGGTCGGGGTGCTGGTGCTCATGGTCCCCGGAGGCGCGGTATGGGCGCCGGCTGCCCTGGCGATCGGCCCGGTCCTGGCGGCGGCAGCGGTGCGGCGCAGTGTGCTGTGCCCGCTCGTCACCCGGTCGCGGCCCCGTGACCTCGCGCCCGTGCCGTCTGCCTGACCGCCTCGACGACGGCCGCCCGGTACCGCTCGGGCGTGAAGCGCTCGAGGGCGGAGGCGCGTCCCGCGGCGGCGAGGCGGGCGGCGAAGTCGTCGTCGTCGAGCAGCCGGCCGACCGCCGTGGCGAGCGCGGCCGGGTCGTCCGCCGGCACGAGCAGACCGGTCACCCCGTCGGTGACGATCTCCCGCAGTCCCTGCACACCGGAGGCGATCACCGGCCGCCCGGCGAGCTGGGCTTCGACGGCGACGTTGCCGAACGGCTCCGCCCGGGAGGGGACCAGCACGACCTCGGCGCGTGCGAGGGCCGGCCACGTGGGGGAGACGTAGCCGGAGAAGGTCACCGCGCCGGCCAGGTCGGGGCGGGCGGCCCGCTCGCGCAGCTCCGCCTCGTACCACTCGTAGCCCGGGAAGACCGTGCCGCACAGCTCCAGCTCGACGGGGCGACCGTCCGCCCGCAGCCGGGCGACGGCCTCGACCGCGACGTCGATGCCCTTGCGCGGCGAGAGCCGGCCGACCACGACCACCCGCCGTGTTCCGGCGGCGTCCCGGACCGGGGGGGCGGGTTGGGCCGACGGCCCGCTGACGCCGTTGTGCACGACCGTGGTCCGCCGGGCGATCGCAGGCAGTGCTGCCCGTACGACCTCGGCGGCGGCCCTGCTGTTGACGACGACGGTGCGGGAGGCCAGCAGCGGGGCGTTGAGCCCGGCGCTCACCAGCCGGCCGCCCTGCTCGGCCTCGTGCACGTGCGCCAGCGCAGGCCTGCGGACCAGCCCCGCCGCCACCAGCCACAGGGGCACGGTCACGGTGTTGACGTAGACGACCGTGGCGTCGACCCGGCGCAGCCACCGGCACATCCCGGGCAGCGCGCGCAGACTCGCGGCGGCCAGCCGGACCAGGCCGAGGGGCGTCAGCAGGCTCTTGCGCAGCACCGGCACCGGCCGCAGGTGCACCTCCGCGCCGGCCTCCTCGAGACGGGGGGTCAGGGGGCCGTCGCCGGGCAGCGTCACCACGACCCGCCAGCCGGCGCCGTGCAACCCACGGATGCTCTCCAGCAGCTGCAGGTCCGAGCCGTAGAGGTCCGCTGACGGATGGGCGACGGCCACCGTCATCCGGGCGGGTTCCTCGGGCACCGAACGTCCCCCTCTCGGGTCACGGCCCCGGCCGGGACCCAGTCCATCGTCGCAGATCAGCCCTAGGATTCTGCGCGGCGCGGTAGGCGTGCCCAGGGCCGCGAGCTGTGAGGAGCCACGGTGCACCAGCCCCCCGTGAGGCCACCGGCGCGCGTGTTCGTCGTGTGCCTGCTCGTGGTGGCCGGCACGGTGGTGTGGCGCCGAGGCACCATCTTCTCCGGCGGGCTGGACGCCGTCGTCGTCGGTAAGGCGGTCGTGAGCGTGATCGCACTGCTGATCGCTGCCGCAACGGTCCGGTCGGGAGGGCCTCTGCGTCGGCTCGGCACCGGCAGCCTCTGGTTCCTGGTCGCCGTCCTGCTCGCCGGCCTGCTCGGTGCCCTGGGGCACGGCACCCTGCTCGCAGGCGGGGTCGTCGCCGTCCGCGTCCTGATCCTCGTCGCCACGGTCTTCCTGCTGCTGCGGTCCACGTCCGGGGCGGACTTCTTCGCCGGCGTGGTGTGGGCCTCCGGTTCGATCGCCGCGCTCGCTGCGGTCACCGGCTTCCCGCACCTGAGCTCCGGTCGGCTCGAGGGCGGGCTCCCACCGCTGAACCCCAATGAACTCGCGGCGCTGGCCGCGGTGGTCGTGCTGTGGGTGGCCTGGCGCGCCCTGCTCGGTGCGGCCGGGCCGGCTGATCTGGTGGTGGCGGTTGCCTTCACCGGGGTCCTGTGGGCCACCGGGTCGCGGACGGCGCTGGTCGTGCTGGTCGTCGCCGTCGTCGTCATGGTGGTGCAGGTGCGCCGGTTGCCGGTCGGGCTGGTCGTCGGCGGCCTCATCACGGTGGGCCTCGGTGCCCTGGCTGCCGTCTCGACCGGGGCGGTGGGGGAGTTCGCCGAGCGCGATGGCGCCGGGGCGAGCACCCTGGCGGCCCGGTTCATCGCCTGGCGGGCGTCGCTCACCTGGGCCGAAGGGCCATGGCAGACGGCGTTCGGCGGCGGGCTGTCGGTGAAGCTCATCCCCGTGGAGGGGCAGCACTGGGACACCCAGCTCCTCGACAGCAGCTGGGTCTCGGCGCTGGTGCAGAGCGGTGTGGTGGGGCTGGCCGTCGCCTTGGCCTGGGCGCTGTGGACCTGTCGTGGCGTGCTGCACGTGCCGCCGGCGGACCGGCTGCTCCTGACGGGGCTCCTCACGTTCGTCCTCGGACGCAGCGTCCTCGAGAGCGGGCTGTTCGACGCGACTCCCATGGCGCTGACCTTCGTCGCCGTGGCCCTGCTCGCCGAGAGGGGCAGCCGGGCACGACCGGTGGTCGACGACCTGGGCGCGGCCCTGCCCGGCCGCCTACCGAGCGCCGGGCGCTAGGAGGCGGAGCCGGCCGGGGCGCGGTCGGCTCGGCGCCGTTCCTCGGTGGGCAGTGGGTCCAGAACCGGCGGCGGTACCGCCTCGCCCCGGAGCGTGGCCCGCGTCGCCGGGACCAGGACCAGCGCCAGCGGGCGCACCTGGACCACGTCGAGCATGTCCCGCATCTCGCGGAGTTCCGCTGCATCGACCCGCCCGTCCTCCAGGACGAGAACCACGGCGTCGTACTGCCCCGTCAGCCGCCGGCGGTCGCGCACCGGCAGGAGGGGGTCGCCGACGGCGAGGCGCACCCGGGCACGACGGTCACCACTGCCGACCTGGCCGGCGGCCTCGGTGTCCTGCTCGGACGTGCCGCTGACCGCCGCGGCCGTGCCGACCTCGCGCAGCTCCCCGGCGACCTCGGTCGCCAGCCGCAGGGGCGCGGTGTTGCCCGGCGCGGGGGAGATCAGCAGCACCCGGACGGGCCGGTACTCGGCGAGCGCCTCCAGTCGGCGGGCCAGGAGCGCGGCCGGTCGGCCGGTGAGCCGGCTGCGCCGCCCCCGCCCCTCCGGCGCCGCGAGGAGCGGCGGCATGCGTCCGTCGACGGTGCCCCAGGCGCGGCGGACGTCCTCGGGGGTGTGCAAGGACGTGTCCATCCGGCTGCGCACGACGGCGAGAGCAGCGCCCAGGAACGCGCCCACGACGAGGCCGAGGGCGAGCAGGAGATCCGACCGCGGCGACTCCGGGGAGGCGGGCGGGCTGGCCGGACCGGTGACGGTCAGCCGGACCGGGGACGTGCTCCCGGCCGGGGCCTCGAGCTCCTCGACGGCGGTGGTGAACCGCTCGGCGGCCGCGTTCGCGATCGCGGCGGCCTGAGCGGGGTCGCAGGAGGTGACCGAGATGTCGACGCGGGAGGTGTCAGCGGGATTGCCGGCCGACACGTCGGCCCGCAGCGCCTCCAGCGACCGGTCCAGCGCCAGCTCGTCGATGACCGGCTCGAGGACCGCTGGGCTGTCGACGACGTCGAGGTAGCTCTTGACCCGCTGGGTGACGAACTGGAAGCCCGCCGTGCTCTCGGACGTGCTCGCCACGAAGACCTGGGCCGTGGCCACGTAGGTCCGAGGCAGCACGGCGTTCAGGAACAGGGCTGCCAGCAGGCTCATCACGGTGACGCCGGCCCAGACCCGCCAGTGCCGCCGCAGCGCGGTCAGGTAGTCGTGCAGTTCCATGTCGCCTGCCCATCGGCTCGTCGCTCATCCGGCCCGGGCGGCCCGAAGGGGTGTCCGTGCTGGCCGGCATCGAGACTCGCCCGGCAGAGACTAGGTCCGGAGAAGGGGCGCCGACGCCGCCTCCTGGGGGCACATCACCCCATCGGGGCGTGCCTGTCGGTGGCCAGGTGCCCGTCCGGTCCCCCGCGGCATGCCGCCGCCGCGCGGACTAACCTGGGCCTCGGCTCCTGCCGCACCCGGCGGCTCGTCGGGAGGCCGTCCCTGATCCCCGGGAGAAGAAGAAGCGTGAGCCTGCGCGGCGTGCTCGACGTCGTCCTGACCGACCCCGGCATGGCCCGCGTGGTCGCCGCCGCGGGGCAGACGGAGTTAGCCGTCACCGCACCGCCGTCGCTGCAGCCGCTGGTCGCCGCCGGGCTGGCCGCGGCGGGCGGTGGCGAGCGCACCGGCGTGCCGGTCCTCCTGGTGACGGCCGGCGAACGGGACGCCGACGCCGCCGCCGACCTGCTGCGCTGCTTCCTGCCCGAGCGGCGGATCGAGACCTTCCCCGCCTGGGAGACCCTGCCGCACGAGCGGCTCAGCCCGCGGGCGGACACGGTCGGGCGCCGGCTGGCGGTGCTGCGCGATCTGACCCACCCCGGCGCGAACGGCACGATCGACGTCCTCGTCGCCCCGGTCCGCAGCATCCTGCAGCCGCTGGCGCCGGGTCTGGGCGACCTCGTGCCCGTGGAGCTGAAGCCGGGGGACGCCGCGGAGCTCGACGACGTCGCCCGCGCGCTCTCCGACGCCGCCTACACGCGGGTGGAGCTGGTCGAGAGGCGTGGCGAGTTCGCCGTGCGCGGCGGCCTGCTCGACGTCTTCCCGCCCACCGAGCCGCACCCCGTGCGGGTGGAGTTCTGGGGTGACGAGGTCGACGAGCTGCGCTACTTCTCCGCCGCCGACCAGCGCTCCCTCGACGAACGGCCGGACCGGCTGTGGGCGCCGCCGTGCCGTGAGCTGCTGCTCACCGACGAGGTCCGCGCCCGCGCCGCCGCCCTGGCCCAGGAGCACCCCGGCCTGCTCGAGGTCCTCGGCAAGCTCGCCGAGGGCATCGCCGTCGAGGGGATGGAGTCGCTGACCCCGGCCCTCATCGGGGACGAGGCCATGCAGCTGCTCACCGATCTGGTGCCGGCGGGCACCCACGTCCTGGTCTGCGATCCCGAGCGGGTGCGCAGCCGCGCCGCCGACCTGGTGCGCACCGCGGAGGAGTTCCTGGCCGCCTCGTGGGCGACGGCCGCCGAGGCGGGGGAGTCCCCGCTGGACCTGGGGGCGTCGTCCTTCCGCGATCTCGCCGACGTGGAGACCGCGGCCCGCACCCGCGGGCTGCCGTGGTGGACCACCGGCGCCTTCACGCTCCAGGCCGAGGACGACGAGCGGCAGATCACCCTCGACGCGACCACCGTCGACCGGTTCCACGGCGACCAGGGCGCGGCCGTCGAGCGGATGCGTGGCTGGCAGCGGCAGGGCTGGCGGGTCGTCGTCACCTTCGCCGGGCCGGGGCCCGCGCAGCGCGCGGCCGAGCAGTTCGGCCAGGCCGAGCTCGGCATCCGGCTGGTGCCGGACGTCGCCGGCGCTCCCGACGCCGGGCTGACCCACGTCACCCAGGGCAATCTCGAGTCCGGGTTCGCCTTCCCGGGCATCGGCCTGGCGCTGCTCACCGAGCACGACCTCACCGGGCAGCGCGGCACCTCGATGCGGGACGCGGTGAAGATGCCGGCCCGCCGGCGCAACGCCGTCGACCTGGTGCAGCTGCAGCCCGGCGACCTCGTCGTGCACGAGCAGCACGGCGTCGGTCGCTACATCGAGATGATCAGCCGGACCGTCAACGGCGGGCAGCGCGACTACCTGATCGTCGAGTACGCCCCCTCGCGGAGGAACCAGCCGCCGGACCGGCTGTTCGTGCCCACCGACGCCCTGGACCAGCTCACCCGCTACGTCGGCGGGGAGGCCCCGGCGCTGTCCAAGCTCGGCGGCGCGGACTGGAAGAACACCAAGGCCAAGGCGCGCAAGGCGGTCAAGCAGATCGCCGGGGAGCTCATCCGGCTCTACTCCGCGCGGATGGCGACGACGGGCCACTCCTTCGGCCCCGACACCGTCTGGCAGCGCGAGCTCGAGGACGCCTTCCCGTTCCAGGAGACGCCCGACCAGCTGGCCGCGATCGACGAGGTCAAGGCCGACATGGAGCAGTCGGTGCCGATGGACCGGATCATCTGCGGCGACGTCGGCTACGGCAAGACCGAGATCGCCGTGCGGGCGGCGTTCAAGGCGGTGCAGGACGGCAAGCAGGTCGCCGTCCTGGTGCCGACGACGCTGCTGGCCAACCAGCACTTCAAGACCTTCTCCGAGCGCTTCGCGCAGTTCCCGGTGACGGTCAAGGTGCTCTCCCGGTTCCAGTCGGACAGGGAGGCGGCCGAGATCCTCCGCCAGCTGGCGGCCGGGGAGATCGACGTGCTCGTCGGCACCCACCGGCTGCTGCAGCCCAGCACCCGGTGGAAGGACCTCGGTCTGGTCATCGTCGACGAGGAGCAGCGCTTCGGCGTCGAGCACAAGGAGTACCTGAAGACGATGCGGACGGCGGTCGACGTCCTGTCCATGTCGGCCACCCCGATCCCGCGCACGCTGGAGATGAGCCTCACCGGCATCCGCGAGATGTCGACGATCCTCACCCCGCCCGAGGAGCGGCACCCGGTGCTCACCTACGTGGGCGCCTGGAGCGACAAGCAGATGGCCGCCGCGATCCGCCGCGAGCTGCTGCGCGACGGCCAGGTCTTCGTCATCCACAACCGGGTGCAGTCGATCGACAAGGCCGCGGCGAAGATCCGCTCCCTGGTGCCCGAGGCCCGGATCGCCGTCGGGCACGGGCAGATGAAGGAGCACGAGCTCGAGCGGATCATGGTCGGCTTCTGGGAGAAGGAGTACGACGTCCTGGTCGCGACGACGATCGTCGAGTCCGGCCTGGACATCCCGAACGCCAACACCCTGATCGTCGACCGCGCCGACACCTTCGGCCTCTCGCAGCTGCACCAGATCCGCGGCCGCGTCGGCCGCGGGCGCGAGCGGGCCTACGCCTACTTCACCTACGACCCCACCCGCACGCTCACCGAGACCTCGGTCGACCGGCTCACCACGATCGCCCACAACACCGACCTCGGCGCCGGCATGGCCGTGGCGATGAAGGACCTGGAGATCCGCGGCTCCGGCAACCTGCTCGGCGGCGAGCAGTCCGGCCACATCGCCGGCGTCGGCTTCGACCTGTACGTGCGGCTGGTCGGCGAGGCCGTCGCCGACTACCGGGCCCAGGTCAGCGGCGAGGACGCCCCGGCCGAGCCGGTCGAGGTCCGGGTCGACCTGCCGGTCGACGCGCACCTGCCGCACGACTACGTGCCCGGCGAGCGGCTGCGGATGGAGGCCTACCGCAAGGTCGCCTCGATCCAGGACGACGAGCAGGCGCAGGCCGTGCTCGACGAGCTCACCGACCGCTACGGAGCTGCTCCGGCGCCGGTGCTCAACCTGCTGGCCGTGGCCCGGTTCCGGGTGGCGATGCGTGCGCTCGGCATCATCGAGGTGACGCTGCAGGGCCGCACCATCCGGGTCGGCCCGGTGGACCTGCCGGAGTCCAAGCAGATGCGGCTGGCCCGCCTGGCCGACGGCGCCTCGTACAAGGCGGCGGTCCAGACGATCTCCCTCAAGGTGCCGGTCGGCCCGGACCGGCGCACCCCGCTCCGGGACGTCGCCCTGCTCGAGAACCTGCACGCGACGCTGCGCGCGGTCCTCGACCAGCCCGTCGCCGCCTGACGGCCGCGCCGGGCATCGCGGCGAGCGCCGGCGGGCGAGGAGCGGGCCGCGGCCCGGAGGGCGGCCGTGCCGTCGCCGCCTGAGGACGGCGTCCACCGGGGCGGCATGCGGCTCAGGTCACACCGGATGTGGGAGTCTCCCGGGCGTGCTGATCCACCGCGCTGCCCGGGCGAGCGCCGCCGTCTTCCTGGTCGCCGTCGCGCTGGCCGGCTGCCGGTCGGCCCCCGACGTCGCCGCCTACGTGGGGCAGGAGCAGATCGCCGTCGGTGAGCTGCGGTCGGCCGTCGACCAGCGGCTGGCCGACCCGGAGCTCGCCGCCGCCGTGGCCGGCAGCGAGGAGGAGCTCACCCGCCGCGTGCTCGGCCTGCTGATCGAGGGCGAGATCCACGACACCGCGGCTGCCCGGTACGACGTGCAGGTCACCGAGGGCGAGGTGACCGCCCGGATCCGGGAGCTGCTGGGCGACGACCCCGAGGCGGTGTACGACCGGCTCGCGCAGCGGGGCGTGGGCCGCGCCGACGTCCGGGAGAGCGTCCGCCAGCAGCTCGTGCGCCTGGAGCTGGCCGACGCGACCGCACGCGACGAGGCCCTCGAGGAGGCCGCGCTGCGCGAGCGCTACCAGGAGGTGCGCGACCAGCTGGCCGAGGTGGAGTTCGGCTACGTCACGGTCCCGGACCAGGCGACGGCCGATGCGGTC
The DNA here is from genome assembly GCF_039679125.1 of Blastococcus sp. HT6-4. Taxonomy (NCBI): domain Bacteria; kingdom Bacillati; phylum Actinomycetota; class Actinomycetes; order Geodermatophilales; family Geodermatophilaceae; genus Blastococcus; species Blastococcus montanus. Next base: position 707,598 of record NZ_CP155551.1, read on the forward strand.
GTCCGGGAGCTGGCCGCCGACCCGGGGAGCTACCCCGAGGTGGCCGCCCGGTTCCCCGGGCCCTACACGCTCGCCGAGCTCCAGCGGCAGCCGGTCGAGCAGCTGCCGGCGCCGCTCGCCGAGCAACTCGCTCCCCTGGAACCGGGTGGCGCCTTCTCGATGCCGGTCCCCGAGGCCGGTGGCGTCGTCGTCGGGTTCAAGGCCGGGGTCGTGTACCCCTCGTTCGAGGAGCTGCGTCCCCGGCTGGAGGCGGCGGCCGCCGATGAGGTGGAGGCCGCCGTCCGGCCGCTCCTGGAGGAGGTGCGGGCCGACCTCGGGATCACGGTCAACCCGCGGTACGCCGTCTGGGAGGACGGCCGGTTGCTGCCGCCCGGTGACGGCGGTGTCGTGCAGATCCTGGAGGAGCCGGCCGCCGCGCCGGAGCTCCGCGTCCCTTCGGCAGACTGACCGGGTGCCCGTCGCCCTCGCCGTCGCCGTCAGCCCCCGTCTCGCCGGCCTGCTGAGCCCGGCCGGCTGGCGGGCGGTCTCCTCCGGCCGGCCGCTGGCCGCCCTGCCCGGGGCCGCCGGCACCGCGGAGGCGCTGCGGGCCGAGGGGCTGGCCGTCGCCGAGGTGCCCGACGTCGCCACCGCCGGTGACCTCGCCGGGGACGTCGTGCTGCTCGTCCCCGCCGGTGAGCCGGTGCCCGGGGCCGAGGTGGTGGCCGGTGCCCCCGAGCCGCCGGGGGCCCGGCTGCTCGACGTCGTGGCGGTCATGGACCGGCTGCGCTCACCCGGCGGCTGCCCGTGGGACGCCGAGCAGACCCATGCGTCGCTGCGCGGCTACCTGCTGGAGGAGGCGCACGAGGCGTACGACGCGATCGTCGACGACGACCCGGTGGGGATGCGCGAGGAGCTGGGCGACGTCCTGCTGCAGGTGGTCTTCCACGCGCGGGTGGCCGCCGAGGCCGGGGCCGGCCGCCGCTTCGACGTCGACGACGTCGCCGGTGACCTGGTCGACAAGCTGGTCCGCCGGCACCCGCACGTGTTCGGGAACGCCGGACCTCGGGACGTGGCGCAGGTCGAGGCGGGCTGGGAGGAGATCAAGAAGGCGGAGAAGCAGCGCCGCTCGCCCACCGAGGGGGTCTCCCGCTCGCAGCCCGCGGCCTCCTGGGGCGCGGCGCTCGTCCGCCGGGCGGGCCGGGTCGGCCTGCCGACGCCCGCGCCGGCGGAGCTCTCGGCGGCGAGCCCCGAGGAGCTGGGGGAGCGGCTGCTCGCCGTCGTGGCGGCCGCCGAGTCGCGGGGCTGGGACGTCGAGGACGCGCTGCGCGAGGCCGTGCGCCGCTATGCCGGCGAGCTGGACGCCGAGGCCGCCGACCGCGCCCGGGGCTGATCCACCCCGGCCGGGGGGTGCCTGGCCGACCGGCAGGACCTAGCGTTGCCCGGTGGTGCCGACCGCACCCGTCGCCGCAGGAAGGAGCGCCGCCCTGTCCGCACCCGTCCCCGCGTCCGCCCCGGCCCGCGCCGCCGTCGAGCAGGTCGAGGGCCTCCTCCCGGAGGAGACCTGGCAGCTCCTCGCCCTGGTGGCCACCGCCGCCCTCGGCGCCTGGCTGGTCGGCGTCCTGATCGGTGTCGTGGTGCGCCGGCTGGCCCGCAGCTCCGTGGTCGCCGCCGACCTGTCGCGGCGCGGCCGGACGCCGCTGCGGACGCTGCTGGTGCTCATCGCCGTCACCGTGGTGCTCGACGCGGCGCCGGAGGTCGGTGAGTGGCGGGACCCGGTGGTACGCGTCCTCGGACTGGTCCTGATCGCGACGGTCGGCTGGTTGCTGGTGGTCGCGGTGCACGTGGCCGCGGACCTGGCGCTGGCCCGGTACGACGTCGACGTCGTCGACAACCGGCACGCCCGCCGGGTCCGCACGCAGATCTCGCTGCTGCGCCGGCTGGCGATCGTGCTGGTCGCCGTCCTGACGGCGGCCGCGATGCTCCTGACGTTCCCCACCGCCCGGGCCGCAGGCGCCGGCATCCTGGCCAGCGCAGGGGTCATCTCGATCGTCGCCGGCCTGGCCGCCCAGACGTCGCTGGCCAACGTCTTCGCCGGGCTGCAGCTGGCCTTCACCGATGCGATCCGGGTGGACGACGTCGTGGTGGTCGAGGACGCGTGGGGGCGGATCGAGGAGATCACGCTAACCTACGTCGTCGTCCACATCTGGGACGATCGCCGGCTGGTCCTGCCGTCGACCTACTTCACCACCACGCCGTTCGAGAACTGGACCCGCAAGGAGTCCGCCGTCCTGGGCTCGGTGGAGCTGGACGTCGACTGGACGGTGCCCTTCGACGAGATGCGCACGGAGCTGCACCGGTTGCTCGAGGACGAGGGGGGCCGGGGGCCGGAGCTCTGGGACGGCCGGGTGGGCGTGCTGCAGGTGACCGACGCGGTGGGCTCGGTGGTGCGGGCGAGGGTGCTGGTCAGCGCCCAGGACGCCGGGACGCTGTTCGACCTGCGCTGCCACGTGCGCGAGCAGCTCGTCGGCTGGCTGCAGCGGGAGCACCCCGCGGGGCTGCCGCGGGTACGCGTCGAAGGGGCCCCCACCGCCCCGTCGGCCGCCCGGGCGGACCGGAGACCGGCCGCGCCGTCGGTGACGGACAGCTCGTTGTTCACCGGCAGCACCGAGGCGCGGGAGCGGTCGCGGGCGTTCGCCGGGCCCAGCCCCGAGGAGATCGCCGACCGGGACGCGATGCCCGGGCCCCCGGACGAGCGCCACCCGGCGCGCGGCAGCTGAGGTCGCCTGGCGCGGCTGGTTAGGCTGCCCCTGTGCCGAGCATCGATGCCGTAGGCGCGCGGGAGATCCTGGACTCGCGCGGAAACCCCACCGTGGAGGTCGAGGTCGCCCTCGACGACGGGACGATCGCCCGGGCCGCCGTGCCCAGCGGCGCCTCCACGGGCGCCTTCGAGGCGGTCGAGCTGCGGGACGGGGGTGAGCGCTACGGCGGCAAGGGAGTGACCAAGGCCGTCGACGGCGTCCTGGACGTCATCGGCCCGGAACTGGTCGGCTACGAGGCCAGCGAGCAGCGGCTGGTCGACCAGCGCCTGCTCGACCTCGACGGCACGCCCGACAAGTCGCGCCTGGGGGCCAACGCGATCCTCGGCGTGAGCCTCGCCGTCGCCCGGGCCGCCGCCGACTCCGCCGGCCTGCCGCTGTTCCGCTACGTCGGCGGCCCGTCGGCGCACCTGCTGCCCGTACCGATGATGAACATCCTCAACGGTGGCGCCCACGCCGACAGCAACGTCGACGTCCAGGAGTTCATGATCGCACCCGTAGGCGCCGGCACCTTCGCCGAGGCGCTGGCCATGGGCACCGAGACCTACCACGCCCTCAAGGCCGTCCTGAAGGGCCGCGGGCTGGCCACCGGCCTCGGCGACGAGGGTGGCTTCGCCCCCGACCTCCCCAGCAACCGGGACGCCCTCGACCTCATCGCCGAGGCGGTGGAGAAGGCCGGCTACACCCTCGGCGACGACATCGCCTTCGCCCTCGACGTCGCCGCGACCGAGTTCCACGCCGACGGGGGCTACGACTTCGAGGGCCAGTCCCGCTCGGCGGAGTACCTGGTGGACTACTACCGGGGCCTGGTCGACGCCTACCCGATCGTCTCCATCGAGGACCCGCTCGACGAGCAGGACTGGGACGGCTGGATCGCGATGACCGCTGCGCTCGGCGACCGGGTGCAGATCGTGGGCGACGACCTGTTCGTCACCAACCCGACCCGCCTGGCCGACGGCATCAACCGCGGCGCCGCCAACGCGCTGCTGGTCAAGGTCAACCAGATCGGCACGCTGACCGAGACCCTCGACGCGGTCAACCTGGCCCACCGCAACGGCTACCGCTGCATGATGAGCCACCGCTCCGGCGAGACCGAGGACACCACGATCGCCGACCTCGCCGTCGCCACCGACTGCGGGCAGATCAAGACCGGCGCCCCGGCCCGCAGCGAGCGCGTCGCCAAGTACAACCAGCTGCTGCGCATCGAGGAGGAGCTCGACGACGCCGCCCGCTACGCCGGCGCGGCGGCGTTCCCGCGGCTGAACGGCTGAGCAGCGGCGGATGAGCAGCGTTCCGGGCCGGCGGGGCGGCGGGGACGGGCGGCGCGCCACCGGCCGGGTGCCCCGGGTGCACCACTCGCGGCCGGTCCGCACCGGCCTGCGGTCGGCGGCGTCCAGCCGTCCGGGCCGGGGGCGGCCCAACCGCCGGCCGGAACGGCGGCCCGCGGCGTCCACCGCGGCTCGGCGGCGGCCGCTGTTCACCGGCCGCGCGGTGCTGCTCGTCGGACTGGTGCTGCTGCTCGCCCTGACCCTGGCCGGCCCGCTGCGGCAGTACCTGGCCGGCCAGGCCGAGCTGGCGCGGCTGGCGGCGGAGGGCGAGGCGCTCGACCGCCGCGCCACCGACCTGGAGGCGCAGCTGGAGCGGCAGGCCGACCCGGCGTTCACCGAGCGGCAGGCGCGCGAGCGGCTGTCGTTCGTGCTGCCCGGTGACCGGCTGATCATCGTCGTCGACGGGCAGGCCGTGGAGGGCGACGCCGGCACGCTGGCCGCCGCCGCGGCCGAGCCCGAGCCGGTGCCCTGGTACGAGGGCCTGATGCGATCCGTGGCCGGCGCCGACGGTGACCGGCCGGCCGACGACGAGCGCGGTACGGGAGGTGAGGGGCAGTGAGCGAGCCGGTGAGCCCGGAGGACCGGGAGATCGTGGCGCGGCAGCTCGGGCGCCCGCCGCGGGCGCTGGTGGCCGTGGCGCACCGCTGCCCGTGCGGTCAGCCCGACGTCGTCGAGACCTCGCCCCGGCTGGAGGACGGCACGCCGTTCCCGACCCTGTACTACCTGACCTGCCCGCGGGCGACCGCCGCCGCGAGCCGGCTGGAGTCGGCCGGCCGCATGCGGGAGTGGCAGGAGGAGCTGGGCACCGATCCCGAGCTCGCCGAGGCCTACCGGGCGGCGCACGAGGCGTACCTGGCCACCCGCGACGCCCGCGACGTGCTCCCGACGCGGATGACCGCCGGTGGGATGCCCGACCGGGTCAAGTGCCTGCACGCCCTGGCCGGTCACGCGCTGGCGGCGGGCCCCGGGGTCAACCCGATCGGTGACCGGGCGGTCGAGGAGATGGGGGAGTGGTGGGCCGCGGGCCCTTGCGCCCGGCCCGAGGGCGACGCGTGACCCGGGTCGCCGCCGTGGACTGCGGCACCAACTCCATCCGGCTGCTCGTGGCCGACGTCCCGGCCGAGGGCGGGCACACCGACCTGCTGCGCCGGATGGAGGTCGTCCGCCTCGGGCAGGGCGTCGACGCGACGGGCCGGCTGGCGCCGGAGGCGATCGAGCGGACCCGCCTCGTCCTCGCCGAGTACGCGGCGGCGGCCCGCGACCTGGGCGCGACCGACGTCCGGATGGTGGCCACCAGCGCGACCCGGGACGCGGCCAACCGGGCCGACTTCGAGCAGATGGTCCGGGCCACCCTGGGGCGGGCCCCCGACGTCGTGAGCGGCCGGGAGGAGGCCGAGCTCTCCTTCCTCGGCGCTACCGGCTCGATCGCCGCCGCCGCGGCGGCCCAGGGCATCGCGCCACCCCGGCCGCCGTACCTGGTCGTGGACATCGGCGGTGGCTCCACCGAGTTCGTCCTCGGTGGCGCCGACGGCGTCGTCGCCGCCCGGTCGGTCGACATCGGCTGCGTGCGGCTCACCGAGCGGCACCTGCACGACGACCCGCCGGCCGACGAGCAGGTCGCCGCCGCCGAGCGGGACATCCGCGCCGCGCTGGTCGACGTCACCGCCGAGGTGCCGGTGGGACGGGCGGCGGCCCTCATCGGGCTGGCCGGCTCGGTGACCACCGTGGCCGCGCTCGCCCTCGACCTGCCCGCCTACGACTCCGAGGCGATCCACGGGTCCCGCATCGCGGTCGGCGAGGTGCGGCGGGTGACCGCGGAGCTCCTCGCCGCCACGCGGGAACGGCGCGCCGCCGCCCCGGTCATGCACCCCGGCCGGGTCGACGTCATCGGCGCCGGCGCGCTGATCCTCCGGACCCTCATGGACGAGTTCGGGATGGCCGAGGTCACGGTCAGCGAGCACGACATCCTCGACGGCATCGCGCTGCGGCTCGGCCGCGGCTGAGCCCTCCGGTCGCGGGCCGGCGTCCTCGGGTCAGGGCGTGCCGGCGTTGAGCCCCGGCGGCAGCTGCCCGGTGAACCTCTCGTAGGTCGCGGCGGCCCCCCGGGCCGCCGCGAGCCGGCTGCCGGCGACGACGACGCCGGAGAAGGCCGCCCAGGCCAGCGCCTCGCCCCAGCTCACGCCCGGGGCGGCGGGGTTCTTCGGCGGGGTGGTGCCGCGCGCGGCGTACCAGGCGGCGTCGGTCAGCCTGCGGGCCGCGATGCCCGCGGGCACCGCGAACCCGGCGCCCAGCAGCTTCCAGGTCAGCGGCGGCTTCTGCTTCTTCGTCCGGGCCACGGATCCGATCATGCTGCATGCGACATCGCCCGGGCAGCCCGGGCACCCGGGAGGCCCCGGCCCACGTCTGGTCAGATGGTGGCGTGGCATTCGACGCAGGGGGCTTCCCGGTCACCCGCACCCCGGCCGGGGTGGTGCGCGGTGCCCGGGCCGTCCGCGATCTCGCCGTCCTCGACGCCCGGATCTCCGGTTGCTACGCCTGCCCCCGGCTGGTGGCCTGGCGCGAGGAGGTCGCCCGGGTCAAGCGCGCGTCCTTCCGCGACGAGGACTACTGGGGCCGCCCGGTGCCGGGGCTCGGGCCGGCCGGATCCCGCATCGCCGTCGTCGGGCTGGCGCCCGCGGCGCACGGCGGGAACCGGACGGGACGCGTCTTCACCGGCGACCGCAGCGGAGACTGGATCTTCGCCGCGCTCTGGCGCGCCGGGCTGGCCAACCAGCCCACCTCCACGCACATCGGCGACGGGCTCGAGCTCACCGACGTCCGGGTCGCCGCGGCCGTGCGGTGCGCTCCGCCGGCCAACGCGCCCACGCCGGAGGAGCGGGACACCTGCTCGCCGTGGCTGGCCCGTGAACTCGAGCTGCTGCCCCGCCTCCGGGTCATCGTCGTGCTCGGCGGGTTCGGCTGGACCGCGCTGTGGCCGGTGCTGGCGGCGGCCGGGTACGCGCTGCCCCGGCCACGGCCGGCCTTCGGGCACGGGGTGGAGGTGACGCTGGACGGCCCGCGGGGGCCGTTGACCCTGCTGGGCAGCTACCACGTGAGCCAGCAGAACACCTTCACCGGCAAGCTGACCGAGCCGATGCTCGACGCCGTGCTGTCCCGCGCCACGGAGCTGGCGGCGACGGGGGGCTGACCCTCGGACCACCGCCGGGTGCGCCCGGTCCGCGCCCGGCAGCGCTAGCGTGCGCAGCGCGCCCCCGTAGCCCAATCGGCAGAGGCAGGCCCCTTAAAAGGGTCCCAGCGTCGGTTCGAACCCGACCGGGGGCACCGTCAGGCGCCGAGACGTGCGTGCGCGGCCCGGATCAGCGCGGCGGCGGCCCGGTCGAGCGGCTCGGATTCCAGCCGCCACTGCTGCCAGTACAGGGGCACGTCGACGGCGCCGGCCGGATCGAAACGTGCCACCTCGTGGTGGGCGTCGGCCAGCTGGAGCTCCGGCAGCATGCCCCAGCCGAAGCCGAGGATCACGGCGGTGACGAAGTCAGCCGACGACGGGACGTAGTGCAGGGGCGGGTCCGCCGACGGAGCCCGGCGGCGGAGGTAGGAGTGCTGCAGGTCGTCGCGGCGGTCGAACACGACCACCGGTGCCCGCTGCAGGGCCGCGGGACCGGGTCCGTCGGGGAACCAGCGGTCGGCGAACCCGGGTGCGGCGCAGGGCAGGTAGCGCATCCGCCCGAGCGGGGTCACCCGGCACCCTGCGACCGGCTCGGCGTCCGAGGTGACCGCACCCATGACGGTGCCGGCCCGCAGCAGCGCACTGGTGTGCGTCTGGTCGGTGCTGTGCAGGTCGAAACGTAGCTCGCCGGCCAGCGGGGCGAGCGCCGGCAGGACCCACGTGGCCAGCGAGTCGGCGTTGACCGCGATCGGCACCACCGGTGCGGAGCCGGGCTCGGCCGGATCGAGGTGCCGGCTGGTGTCGGCGACGAGCAGGCCGACCTGACGGGCCAGCCGCAGCACGGGTTCGCCGGCGGCGGTGACGGTGGCCGGGCGACCGCGCTGCACCAGGACGCGGCCGGTGGCCACCTCGAGGGCGCGCAGGCGCTGCGAGACCGCGGACGGGGTGACGTGCAGCCGTCGCGCGGCCGCCTCCAGGGTGCCTTCGTCGATGACCGCGACGAGGGTGCGGAGCTGGGCGAGGTCCACGTCCATGAAGGAATGCTAATGGCGCCTGAGAAACATGAGCTGGACTGTCGACCGGCGTCTGCCTAGCGTCGGGCTCTGTGACGACTGGTCTGCTGGCCGCGGTGGCCGGGCTCGGGATGGGGCTCTCGCTGATCGTGGCGATCGGCGCGCAGAACGCCTTCGTGCTCCGGCAGGGGCTGCGCGCCGAGCACGTCCCGGCGGTCGTGGCGGTGTGCGCGGTCTCCGACGCGGTCCTCATCCTCGCCGGGGTCGCCGGCAACTCCTGGCTGAGCGCCCGGCTGCCCGACGCGATCACCGTCGTGCGCCTGGGCGGTGCCGCCTTCCTGCTCGGCTACGCCGTCCTCGCGGCCCGACGGGCGCTGCGCCCGTCGTCGATCGCCATCGATGCCGGCGGCACCCGGGCCGGGCTCCTGGCCACCGTCGTCACCTGCCTCGCGCTCACCTGGCTCAACCCGCACGTGTACCTGGACACGGTGGTGCTGCTGGGATCGGTGGCCGACAGCCACGGCGTGGGCAGGTGGTGGTTCGCCGCCGGAGCCGCGGCCGGCAGCGTGCTCTGGTTCGCGGCCCTCGGCTACGGCGCCCGCCTGCTCCGGCCGCTGTTCGCCCGCCCGGCGGCGTGGCGGGTCCTCGACGGCGCCATCGCCGTCGTCATGGCGGGCCTCGGCGCCGGGCTCCTCGCCGCCGCGATCTGACCGGCGGCCCCCTGTCGGCCCCTGTGGCCGTGACCGTGGCGCGGGCCACCCTCCCGAGGGGTTCGGCTGCCTTGTGGAACGCTTCGGGCGTGTCAGGCGTTGACCTGACCGAGTGGAGTGCAGGAGTTTTGCTCCACGACCGACGAGTCACCTCGAGGAGATGACGATGGCCAGTAGGAACCCGGCGTTCAGCCGTGGCTTCGGGAACGCCGGCCCCGGCCAGCAGCAGGCCGCCTGGGGCAACACGTCCCAGTACGGTGCCCCGACGCAGTACGGCGCTCCGGCGCCGCAGCAGGACGCGTACACCGCGCCGTCCCCGTACGGGACGACCGAGGACACGCGCTACATGACGATGGACGACGTCGTCACCAAGACGGGCCTGACGTTCCTGGTCACCGTCCTCTCCGCCGCCGCGACCTGGGCCATGCCCGGTCAGGCCGCCTGGGGGCTGGCGATCCCGGCCGTCCTGGCCGCCTTCGTGCTCGGCCTGGTGATCGCCTTCAAGCAGATCGCCAACCCGGTCGCGACGCTGGCCTACGGCGCGCTCTACGGTGTCGCGCTCGGCGCGATCAGCGAGGCGTTCGCGCTCGAGTTCGGCAGCGGCATCATCATGCAGGCGCTGATCGGCACCTTCGGTGTCTTCGCCGGCATGCTGGTGGTCTACAAGACCGGCGCGATCCGCGTCACCCCCAAGCTGACCCGCTGGGTCCTGGCCGCCGGCATCGGTGTCCTGGTCCTCATCGTGGTCAACTTCGTGGTCGCCCTCATCGGTGGCGGCGACGGCCTGGGCCTGCGGTCCGGTGGCCCGCTGGCGATCGGCTTCAGCCTGCTCGTGATCGGTGTGGCGGCGTTCTTCCTGCTGCTCGACTTCGACATGGCTGACGAGGCCATCCGTCGTGGGGCGCCGGCGAAGTTCGCCTGGTACATCGCCTTCGGTCTGCTCGTGACCGTCATCTGGCTGTACATCGAGATCCTGCGCCTGCTGAGCTACCTGCAGAACGACTGACCGACCCCGCACACGACAGTGGCCCGGTCCCCGCGAGGGGGCCGGGCCACTGTCGTGTCCGGGGGCTGCCGGCGACGGCAGCCCCCGGGGCGGGGATCAGCTGAGGCGCTCGAGCACCATCGCCATGCCCATGCCGCCACCGACGCACATCGTCTCCAGGCCGAAGGTCTTGTCCTTGGTCTGCAGGCCGTTGATCAGCGTGCCGGTGATGCGCGCGCCGGTGCTGCCGAACGGGTGCCCGACGGCGATGGCGCCACCGTGCACGTTCAGCTTCTCGATGGGGATGTTCAGGTCGCGGTAGCTCGGGATGACCTGCGCGGCGAAGGCCTCGTTGATCTCCACGAGGTCGATGTCCTCGATCGTCATGCCGGCCCGCTGCAGGGCCAGACGGGAGGCGTCCACCGGGCCGTAGCCCATGATCTCCGGCGACAGGCCGGTGACCGCGGTGGAGACCACGCGGGCCAGCGGGGTCAGGCCGAGCTCGCGGGCCTTGGTGTCGCTCATGACCACGACCGCGGACGCGCCGTCGTTGAGCGGGCAGGCGTTGCCGGCGGTGACCCGGCCGTCGGGGCGGAAGACCGGCTTGAGGCCCGAGAGGCCCTCGAGGTTCGTACCGCGCCGCGGGCCGTCGTCCGTGCTGACGACGGTTCCGTCGGGCAGCGTGATCGGGACGATCTCCCGCTCCCAGAAGCCGTTGTCGATCGACTCCACGGCGAGGTTCTGGCTGCGGACGGCGAACTCGTCCATCTCCTCGCGGGTGACGCCCTTGAGCAGCGCCAGGTTCTCGGCGGTCTGCCCCATCGCGATGTAGACGTCGGGGACGTCGCCGTTCTCCCGGGGGTCGGTCCAGGAGTCGGCGCCGCTCTCGGCGGTCTTGGCCACCCGCGCCTCGGCGTCGGCGAACACCGGGTTGTGCGTGTCGGGCAGCGAGTCGCTGTTGCCCTTCACGAAGCGGGAGACGGTCTCGACGCCGGCGGAGATGAACACGTCACCCTCGCCGGCCTTGATCGCGTGCAGGGCCATGCGGGTGGTCTGCAGCGAGGACGAGCAGTAACGGGTGATCGTCGTCCCGGGCAGGTGGTCCATGCCCAGGAGGATGCTGACCACGCGGCCCATGTTGTGGCCCTGCTCGCCGCCCGGGAGGCCGCAGCCGAGCATCAGGTCGTCGATGTCGGTCGGGTCGAGGGCGGGCACCTTGTCCAGGGCCGCGCGGATGACGGTGGCGGCGAGGTCGTCGGGACGCATGTCCTTGAGCGATCCCTTGAAGGCGCGGCCGATGGGCGAGCGCGCGGTCGCGACGATGACGGCTTCGGGCATGGGTCCTCCACGGTGAGGGTGGTCCGACGCGTTTCGCCGGACGTCGGTCACTTCGGAACGTACCCCGGCCGTCCGGCGCTGGATCCTGGCACCGGCCCGGGGAAACCGCGGTGTGGCCCGGGTCACGCCGATCGCCGATCAGCCGGAGGTGGACGCCTCCGCCGCGGTCCCGGCGTCCGCGGCCTCCTCGGGCGTCGGCATCTCGGTCGGGCGGCGCCGGCGCAGCAGCGCCCACGGTCCCCAGGGGCCGGTGTCGGAGCCGGCCACCTCGGCGGGCTGCACCTCGGTGCCGGGCCGGTTGGCCGCCCGCGCGGCGGCCCGGGCGACCGGGCGGACGGTGTCGCGGCGCAGCCCGCGCAGGCCGCGGTCGGCGCGGGCCGGCCACACGCCCAGGGCGTCGGCCACCGAGGGCAGCAGCACCGCCGCCGCCGCCGCGTAACCGGCCGCGCTCGGGTGGAACTCGTCGACGCTGAACATGCTCTGGTCGGAGGCGAACGCCGGGCCGAGCAGCGAGCCGAGGGAGACGGAGCGGCCCCCGGCCTCGACCACGGCGATCGTCTGCGCGGCGGCCATCTGCCGGCTCCACCGGCGGGCCAGCGTCCGCAGCGGCTGCGCGATCGGCCGGATCGTGCCGAGGTCGGGGCAGGTGCCGACGACGACCTCGCACCCGGCCGCGGTGAGCCGGCGGACGGCGTCGGTGAGGTGGCCGACCGACACCGGGGTGGGGGTGCGGCTGGTGACGTCGTTGGCGCCGATCATGATGACCGCGACCGCGGGCCGCTCGGCCAGCGCCCGGTCGACCTGCGCATCGAGGTCGCTGGCGCGGGCTCCGGACACGGCCAGCCGGACCAGCCGGACGGGGCGCTCGGCCAGCTCGGCGAGCCCGGCGGCGACCAGCACGCCGGGGGTCTCCGCGGCGCGGTGCACCCCGAGGCCGACGGCGCTGGAGTCGCCGAGCACGGTCAGGACGATGGGCTCGCCGCCGCCGCGGCCGTAGAGGCCGTCGCCCGAGGGCGGGTCGCTCTTGTGGGTGCGCGCCTCCACCTTGCGGCGGGCGGACCGCGCCTCCTCGCGGAGGAGCGCGACCAGGGCGGCTCCGGCGATCCCGACCCCGCCACCGCCGTAGGCGGCGCCGGTGGCCAGCCAGCGGGCCGTGTCCGTGCGCGTCATGGTCCCTCCGTCCCCGGTCGGCGCCGTCATGGTTCGGGCACCACCGACGTTATCGGCCCCCTACGGTGCAACCTGTGCCCCCATCCCTCCCTGGTGTGACCTCTCCCACACAGCTCGACGAGCGCACACGGCAGATCGTCGACGTGCTCGTCGAGGCGTTCGGCGAGCTCATGGACGCCGATGCCGACGCCTTCCGCACGAAGTTCCGCAAGATGGCGGCCGATCCGTTCGCGTTCTACCGCGGCAGTGCGCCCCTGTTCTACGCCGACATGGCGACGGTCGAGGATCGCTGGTGCGACGAGCGGACGTCGCGCGTGTGGATCCAGGGTGACCTGCACGCCGAGAACTTCGGCACGTACATGGACAGCGCCGGGCGGATCGTCTTCGACGTCAACGACTTCGACGAGGCCTACCTGGGCCACGTCAGCTGGGACCTGCGCCGGTTCGTCGCGAGCTTCGCGCTGCTGGCGTGGCGCAAGGCGCTCGGTGACCAGGTCATCGCCGAGCTGCTCGGCAGCTACCTGACCTCCTACCTCGACCAGGTGGAGGCGTTCCGGCGCTCGGACGAGGACCGCTCGTTCGCGCTGCTCGCCGGGAACACCGAGGGCGCCGTCCGCGAGGTCATCTTCGAGACCACCACGCGCACCCGCCTGGGCCTCCTGGAGCGGATGACCGTGATCGAGGGCTACCACCGGCGCTTCGCCGACCGGCCGCGCAACCGCCGGCTCGGCGACGAGGAGCGGGAGCGGGTGCTCGCCGCGCTGGAGCGCTACCGCGAGACCGTGCCGAGGGGGCAGCGCCGCCGCGAGGTCACCTACGACGTGAAGGACGTGATCGGCACCGGCGGCTTCGGCATCGGCAGCGCCGGCCTGCCGGCCTACAACGTGCTCCTCGAGGGCTACGACCAGGCTCTGGAGAACGACGTCGTCCTCTCCCTCAAGCAGGGCAACGTGCCCGCCCCCAGCCGGGTGGTGACCGATCCGGAGATCCGCGCGTACTTCGAGAACGAGGGGCACCGGACCGCGCTGAGCCAGCGGGCGCTGCAGGCCAACGCGTCGCAGTTCCTGGGCTACACGGAGATCGACGGCCGCGGGTTCATCGTCGCCGAGCTGTCGCCCTACGAGCTCGACCTGGACTGGGAGGACCTCACCGAGCCCGAGGAGATCGCCCCGGTCATGGCCCAGCTCGGTCGGGCGACGGCGAAGCTGCACTGCGTCGGGGACGCCGACAGCGACCACACCCTCGTGCCCTTCCAGACCGAGGAGGCGATCGCCGCGATGGTCGGCGACCGGCGGGAGGAGTTCGTCGCCGACCTGATCGCGTTCGCGCACGACTACGCGCACCGCACCCAGGAGGACCACCGGCTGTTCGTGAACGCGTTCCGCGCCGGGGCGATCCCGGGGATCAGCTCGAGCGGCTCGCACCCGGTGCCCGGGGACCGACGCCGGTGAGCATGCCGACGTGCGGTCCGAGTCCCGGCTTGTCGAACTCCTCGCCGACGACGCGGGACCCCGTGCGCTCGTAGAACCCGACGGCGCTCGTGCGGGCGTCGCACCAGACCAGGTCGGCGAGCCGGGCGAGGCCGTGCTCGACCAGGGCCCGCCCGACGCCGGCCCCACGGACGGGGGGGTCCGTCGCCATGCCGCGCAAGCTGCCAGGCCGCCCGGCTGCCGGGGCGGTACGGGCAGCGAGCCGGGGAGAACCGGACGACGCCGATCACCGCACCGTCCTGACGGGCGGCGAGGTGGATGGTGTCGGGATGCTCGTCGCCCGCCCAGGTGATCGTCCCGCCGTCCGGCCGCAGCACGGCGGCCCGGAGCGCGTACGTGGTCTCGGGCGGCACCTGGTGGACGTCCACCCCGGCAGTGTCGGTCAGCGGGCCCGGCGCCCGCGTCTGGTGCGCAGGTAGTCCGCGACGACGTACTCGCCCAGCCGCTCGGTGTCGGGCTGGAACACCCGCCCGCCGGCGCGCTGGGTGAGGTCGTGGACGAAGTGGACCAGCCCCGGGTCGGGGTCGAGCGCGAACACGTTGACCGTGGCGCCGGAGCGGGCGACCCGCTCGACCTCGGCCACCGTGCGCGCGATCGTCTCCGGCATCGGCGGCCAGCAGAAGAACGGCGTCCCGTCGTCCTCCAGGTGCGCCGTCGGCTCGCCGTCGGTGACCACCAGCACCACGGGCTCGGCGTCCCGGTGCCGGGCGAGGAACCGCCGGGCCAGCATGAGCCCGTGCTGCAGGTTGGTGCCCTGCAGCGTGTCCACCGACAGCTCGGCGAGGGTCTCCGGCCGCAGCACCTGGGCGGTGGACGAGAAGCCGATGATCTCGATCGCGTCCTGCGGGAAGCGGGTGGTGACCAGCGAGTGCAGCGCCATCGCCGTCGACTTGGCCGCACCCCACGTGCCGCGCAGCGCCATCGAGTACGACAGGTCGACCAGCAGCGCGACGGCGGCGCCGGTGCGCCGCTCGGTCTCCACCACCTCGAAGTCCTCGACGGCGATCCGCACCCGGCGGCGGGCCGCGGAGCGGGGCTCCCCGGCGGTGCGCAGCACCGCGTTGCGCACCGTGCGGACGACGTCCAGCGGCTGCTCGTCGCCGAACCGCCACTCCCGCGAGCTGCCGGTGAGTTCGCCGGCCGCACCCGCGTCGGCCACGTCGTGCTCCCCGCGACCGGTCGCGTCGAGCTGGGCGAAGACGCGGCGCAGCGCCGTGGCGCCCAGCCGGCGGACGGCCTTGGGGGAGAGCTCCAACCGGCCGTCGGTGCGGTCTAGGTAGCCCTGCCGCTCCAGCTCGCGCTCCAGCTGCCGCAGCGCGGCGAGGTCGTCGGCCGCCGAGCGGCCCAGCGCCCGCTCGAGCAGCTCCTCGTCGACGTCGGCCAGCGACGCACCGGCGTAGCCCTGGGATAGCTGGTTGCTCAGCGCCTCCAGGTCGGCCAGGTCGGCCACGGCGCTGGTGGCGTCGCCCATGCCGAGCGCCTGCTCGCCCTCGGGCACCTGGCCGCGCCGGCCCCACGGCAGGTCGGGGCGCGCCTGGCGCAGCGCGTCGGACAGGTGCGCCATCTCGCTGGCCAGCCCCATGTCCTCCATCGTCTGGGCCATGAGGTCGGCGAGCTCGGCCCGCTGCTCGGGGGAGAGGCCGGCCATCATCCGCTCCTGCGCGGCCGCGCGGCGGGCCAGGGAGTCGATCAGCTCCTCGACCGTCTGCGGGTCGTCCGGGAAGAACTGCCCGTGCCGGTCCATGAAGTCGGCGAACTGCTGGTCGGTGTCCTCGCCGCGGTTGTGCGCGTCGACCAGCCGGGAGAGGTCGGCGACCATGTCCTTGACCGCCTGCATGTCCTGCCCGGTGGCGTTCTCCAGCGCCTGCTTCATCGACGCGAAGGAGCTGTCGAGGACCTCGCGGCGCAGCAGGTCCTGGATCTGCTCGTAGGCCTGCCGCCCCTCGGGCGACCGCCACGACCAGTCCTTGAGCGCCCGCACCGCACCGGAGGTGTCCTCGGGCAGGGCGTCGAGCTCGGCCTCGGCCAGCCGGGCGGCGTCGTCCGGGTCGGGGAACAGCGCGCGGCGCTCGGCCTCGACCGCCGTGTCCAGCAGCTGCCGGACCTCCTCGAGGGTGCCGTCCATCCGGCCGGCCGTCCGGGCCTGCCGCAGCCGGTCGCGCACCGACCGGCGCAGCTCGTCCAGGCCCCGACGCCCCTCGGCGCCGCGCCGCAGCAGCTCCCGCAGCGCCTCGCGCACGCCGCTGCCGCCGAGCACCGAGTCACCGATCTCGTCGACGGCGTTGCCCAGGTCGTACGGCGGGGCCAGCGGGTCGGGACCGCCCCGCCACTGGCCGTACCGGTAGCCGCGGGGACGGCGCGTGCTCACGTCAGGCCCCGTAGACGGTGCGTCCGCCGTCGGTGTCCTTGGCCAGCCGGCGGGTGAGGTAGAGCCCTTCGAGCGCGAACTCGACCGCGGCGGCGGCCTGCTCGGCGGACTCCTCTCCCTCCGGCACGCCCAGGCGGCCGAGCAGCTCGGCGAGCCGCGGCACCGTGCCGAGCTGCCCCAGCAGCGCCGGTGCCGGCACCAGGTCACCGGACTCGACGGTCTCCCCGCCGCTGAAGTGCTCTTGCAGCCCGGTGAGGTCCAGCCCGGCGCAGCGGGCCCGGAAGGTCTGCGCGGTGGCCTGGCGCAGCAGGTGCTCGAGGATCTCCAGCTCCCGGTCGTCGTCGGGGTCGGAGCCGGCGTCGGCGAACTCGACCTTGCCGCGGCTGGCCGGGACGATGCTGGGGAGGTCGACGACCCGGGCCACGGGCCGGGTCTCACCGGCGACGGCGGCCCGGCGGACGGCGGAGGCCGCCACGGTCTCGAGGCTCGCGATGGCGAACCGGGCGCTGACGCCGGACCGCTGGTCGACGTGGCTGGACTCGCGCACCAGGCGGGTGAACCGGGCGACGATCTCGACGAGGTGCTGCGGCACCACCGGCTGGTCCAGGTGGTTCTCCCCGAACGCCGTGGGCCAGCTGAGCGCGGCCTCCTGCTGCAGCAGCCGGATCTCGTCGGCCAGCTCGATCGGGTAGTGGGTGCGCACCTCGGCGCCGAACCGGTCCTTGAGCGGGGTGATGATCCGGCCGCGGTTGGTGTAGTCCTCGGGGTTGGCGCTGGCCACCAGCAGCAGGTCCAGCGGCAGCCGCACCCGGTAGCCGCGGATCTGGATGTCGCGCTCCTCGAGCACGTTCAGCAGCGCGACCTGGATGCGCTCGGCCAGGTCGGGCAGCTCGTTGACGCTGAAGATGCCGCGGTTGGTGCGCGGCACCAGGCCGTAGTGGACCGTCTCCGGGTCGCCCAGCGTGCGGCCCTCGGCCACCTTGATGGGGTCGACGTCGCCGATGAGGTCGCCGACGGAGGTGTCCGGCGTCGCCAGCTTCTCTCCGAAGCGCTCGCTGCGGTGCAGCCAGGCGACGGGCGTGGCGTCGCCCAGCTCGGCGATCTGCCGGTGCGCCCAGACGCTGATCGGGTGCAGCGGGTGCTCGTTGAGCTCGCTGCCGGCCAGGACCGGGGTCCACTCGTCCAGCAGGCCGACGAGGGTGCGGATCAGGCGGGTCTTGCCCTGGCCGCGTTCGCCGAGGAGGACGAGGTCGTGGCCGGCGATCAGGGCGCGCTCGACCTCGGGGAGGACGGTGTCCTCGAAGCCGACCATGCCGGGCAGGGTGGGCTCGCCGGCGGCCAGCCGGGCGAGCAGGTTGGCGCGGAGCTCGGCCTTGACGGGCCGGTACGAGGCGCCGGCGGCACGGAGCTCGCCGAGCGTCGTGGTCGAGGGGGAGGGCGTTGCCGGTGCGGGGCTGTCCGTCACCCCCGCCACGGTACGACGAGGAGGGCGCGTCCGGGTGCCCGTCGGTACGGCTGCCTGCGAGGATCGCCGCGTGATCGGATCCGGTGGGCCGCCGCTCGTCTCGGGTGCCGACGTCGAGGCCGCGGCGGAGCTGCTCGCCGGCGTCGTGCGCCGCACCCCGCTGGAGCACTCGCGCGGGCTGGCCGACCGGGTGGGCGGCCCGGTGTGGCTCAAGTGCGAGAACCTGCAGCGCACCGGGTCGTTCAAGATCCGCGGGGCCTACACGCGGATCGCCCGGCTGACCGACGCCGAGCGGGCCCGCGGCGTGGTCGCCGCGAGCGCCGGCAACCACGCCCAGGGGGTGGCGCTCGCCGCGCGGCTGCTGGGCGCCGAGGCGACGGTCTACATGCCCGAGACGGCGCCGCTGCCCAAGCTGGCGGCCACCCGTCACTACGGCGCCACCATCGAGATGCTCGGGCAGTCACTGGCCGAGCCGCTGCTGGCCGCCGCCGAGCACGCCGAGCGCACCGGGGCGGTGTTCATCCACCCGTTCGACCACCCCGACGTGATCGCCGGGCAGGGCACCGTCGGGCTGGAGGTGCTGGACCAGTGCCCCGAGGTGGCGACCGTGCTCGTCTGCGCCGGGGGCGGCGGGCTGGTCTCCGGCGTCGCCGCCGCGGTCAAGGAGCGCCGTCCCGACGTGCGGGTGGTGGCGGTGCAGGCCGAGGAGGCGGCGGCGTTCCCCGGCTCGTTGGCCGCGGGCCGTCCGGTGGCCCTCGAGTCCATGACCACGATGGCCGACGGGATCGCCGTGCCCCGTCCCACCGACCTGACCTTCGCCCACGTCCGCGGGCTGGTCGACGAGGTGCGCACGGTGAGCGAGGAGGACCTCTCCCGGGCACTGCTGTTCTGCCTGGAGCGCGCCAAGCTGGTCGTCGAGCCGGCCGGGGTGGCCGCGGTCGCCGCCGTCCTGGCCGACCCGACGGCGTTCGCCCCGCCGCTGGTGGCGGTCGTCTCCGGCGGCAACATCGACCCGGTCCTGCTGCTCAAGGTCGTCCAGCACGGCATGGCGGCGGCCGGGCGGTACCTCTCGCTGCGGCTGCAGGTGCCCGACCGCCCGGGGTCGCTGGCCGCCGTCCTCGCCGAGCTGGCCGCCGTGGGCGCCAACGTCCTCGAGGTCGAGCACGAGCGGACCGGGACCCGCCTGGGCGTCGGCGAGGTCGAGGTCTTCGTCGTCCTGGAGACCCGTGGACCGGTGCACGCCGACGAGGTCGTCTCGGCGCTCCGGCGGGCCGGGTACGCCGTCACCCGCGAGTAGGCCGCTGCGCGCCGATGAGTTCACCGCCCGGCCGTGGTCCTGATCCCTGTCCCGCGCTCGCGGGGCGGGGACGGAGGACGCACGCGTGCACGCGACGGAGAAAAGCGGTGGGGAACTGTCGGCAGGTGGGCCTAGCGTCCGCGCCATGACCGACGCGATCGTGGTCGAGGGGCTGGTCAAGCGCTTCGGCGCCACCACCGCGCTCGACGGAGTGAGCCTGACCGTGACCGAGGGGACGGTGCTCGGGCTCCTCGGCCCGAACGGCGCGGGCAAGACGACGGTGGTGCGCATCCTCAGCACCCTGATGACCGCCGACGCGGGGCGGGCGGAGGTGGTGGGCCTCGACGTGGAGCGCGACGCGGACGAGGTGCGGGCCTCGATCGGGCTGACCGGGCAGTACGCCGCCGTCGACGAGTACCTCACCGGCTTCGAGAACCTCGAGATGGTGGGCCGGCTCTACCACCTGCCGAAGGCCGAGGCCCGGTCGCGCGCCGGCGAGCTGCTCGAGCGGTTCGACCTCTCCGCGGCGGCGAACCGACCGGCCAAGACGTACTCCGGTGGCATGCGGCGCCGGCTCGACATCGCGGCATCGTTGATCAACCGCCCCCGCGTGCTGTTCCTGGACGAGCCGACGACCGGGCTGGATCCGCGGAGCCGGCTGGCGATGTGGGAGTTCATCGCCGAGCTCGCCGACGGCGGGACGACGATCCTGCTGACCACCCAGTACCTCGAGGAGGCCGACCGGCTGGCCGACCGGATGGTCGTCATCGACCGCGGCAAGGTGATCGCCCGCGGCACGGGTGACGACCTCAAGGCCCAGGTCGGTGGTCAGCGCCTGGAGTTCACCCTGGCCCGTGCGGCCGATCTGACCGAGGTGGCGAAGCGGTTGCGGCCGCTGGCGATCGAGGACCCGCACCGCGACGAGCAGAGCCGGCGGCTGAGCCTGCCGGTGCGCGGGGGCACCGAGGTGCTCGCCGAGGCGTTGCGTCTGCTGGAAGGCAGCGGGATCGAGGTGCTGGACGTCGGGCTCCGCCGTCCCGACCTTGACGACGTGTTCCTCACCCTGACCGGGCACGCGGCCGAGGACGTCGCCGTCGCCGACGAGCCGGAGGCCGAGCCCGCCGCGGTCGGGGGTGTCCGATGACCTCGCTGGCCACCACGCTCTCCGACAGCGTCGTCATCACCAAGCGCAACCTGATCAAGGTCAAGCGCGTGCCGGACCTGATCGTGTTCGCGACCCTCTCGCCGATCATGTTCGTGCTGCTGTTCCGCTACGTCTTCGGCGGTGCGATCGGGGGCCTGCCGCCGGGCGTGTCGTACGCGGAGTTCCTGCTGCCCGGGATCTTCGCGCAGACCATCGTCCTCGGGTCCACCACGACCGGCGCGAGCATCGCCGAGGATCTGCAGAAGGGCCTCGTCGACCGGTTCCGCTCGCTGCCCATGGCCCCCTCGGCCGTGCTCGTGGGCCGGACCATCGCCGATGCCGGGCTCAACGTCATCTCGATCACCGTCATGGCGCTGACCGGCCTGGCCGTGGGCTGGCGGATCAACTCCTCGGTGGCCGAGGCGATCGCCGGATTCCTGGTGCTGCTGCTGTTCGCGTACGCCATCTCCTGGCTGATGGCGCTGGTCGGGCTCCTCGTCCGGACGCCGGAGGTGGTCGCCAACGCCAGCTTCATCGTGATCTTCCCGCTCACGTTCGTGGCCAACACCTTCGTGCCGCTGGAGACCTTCCCGTCGGTCCTGCGGACGTTCGCCGAGTGGAACCCTGTGTCGGCCGTGGTGCAGGCCGCCCGCAACCTGTTCGGCAACACGTCCGACCTGGTGCCGGGGCCCGAAGCCTGGTCGCTGCAGAACCCGGTGCTCTACACGCTCATCTGGGTCGGGCTGATCCTGGCGGTGTTCGTGCCGCTGGCGGTCCGGCAGTACCAGCGCACCGCCAGCCGCTGAGTGGCTCCGGACCGTGCACCGGCTCAGCGGGTCGCGATGTAATGGACGGTGATGAGCGCCGACGGCACCGCCTCCCTGTCCGCTGACAACCCGCTCGCGGACGTCTCCGAGCTGCCGTACCGGCTGCCGCCGCTCGCCGAGATCACCCTGGAGCACTGCCGCGAGGCGCTGCTCGCCGGGATGGCCGAGGAACGCCGGGAGGTCGCGGCGATCGTCGGATCCGGCGAGGCGCCGTCGTTCGAGAACACGATCGTGGCGCTGGAGCGCTCCGGCGCGCTCCTGAACCGCGCGTGGTCGGTGTTCGGCAACCTCTCGTCGTCGGTCGCGACCCCGCGGCTGCGGGAGATCGAGCGGGAGATCGCGCCCCTGGCGGCCGCGCACGGCGACGCGCTGCGGCTCGACCCGGCGCTCTTCGCCCGGGTCGACGCGGTGCACGCGGCCCGCCACGATGCCGGCCTCGACGCCGAGTCGCTCCGGCTGGTCGAGCGGTACCACCTCGACTTCGTGCTCGCCGGAGCCCGGCTGGACGACGACGGCCGGGCGCGGCTCGGCGAGCTCAACCAGGAGCTGTCGGAGCTGTCGACGACGTTCGGGCAGAACCTGCAGCTGGCCACCGAGGCGGCCGCCGTCCGGGTCGAGGACGCCGCGCGGCTCGACGGGCTGAGCTCCGAGGAGATCGCCGCGGCCGAGCGGGCGGCCGCCGACCGCGGCGTCGCCGGGTACCTGGTCACCCTGGTCCTCCCGACCGGGCAGCCGGTGCTGGCCAAGCTGAGGGACCGGGAGCTGCGCCGCCGGGTGTTCGAGGCGTCGGTGAGCCGGGCCTCGGCCGGTGAGCACGACAACCGGCCGGTCGCGGAGCGGATCGCTCGACTCCGGGCCGAGCGGGCCCGGCTGCTCGGCTTCGACACCCACGCCGACCTGGTGCTGGCCGACTCGACCGCGGGGACCACGGCCGCCGTCGACCGGATGCTGGGCTCCATGGTCGCGGCGTCGGTGGCCAACGCCGAGGCCGAGGCCGAGGTGCTCCGCGAAGTGGCCGGACGCGACGGCGTGGAGCTCGCCGCCTGGGACTGGGCGTACTACAGCGAGCGGGTGCGGGCCGAGCGGTACGCCGTCGACACCGCGGCGCTGCGGCCGTACTTCGAGCTGGACCGGGTGCTGGTGGACGGCGTCTTCCGCGCCGCCGAGCTGCTCTACGGGCTGCGGTTCACCCCGTGCCCCGACCTGGCCGGCTACCACCCCGACGTCCGGGTGTGGGAGGTGCGCGACGCCGACGGCGCCGAGGTGGGGCTCTACCTCGGCGACTTCTTCGCCCGCGAGGGGAAGCGCGGCGGGGCGTGGATGAGCTCCTTCGTCCGCCAGTCGCGCCTGCTGGGCACCCGCCCCGTCGTCGTCGTCAACCTCAACGTGTCGCGGGCACCGGCCGGCCGGCCGACCCTGCTCACGCTGGACGAGGTGAACACGCTCTTCCACGAGTTCGGCCACGCGTTGCACGGGCTGAGCTCATCGGTCACCTATCCCCGGTTCTCCGGCACCGCGGTCCCTCGCGACTTCGTGGAGTTCCCGAGCCAGGTCAACGAGATGTGGGCCCTGTGGCCGGAGGTGCTGGCCCACTACGCCCGCCACGTGGACACCGACGAGCCGCTCCCGGCCTCGGTGGTGGCGGCGATCGACGCCGCCGCACTGTGGGGCGAGGGCTTCGGCACCCTGGAGTACCTGGCCGCGACGCTGCTCGACCAGGCCTGGCACCGCGTCACGCCCGGGACGGAGATCGGGGACCCGGTCGCCTTCGAGCAGGCCGCGCTGGAGAAGGCCGGCGTCGCGTCGGTGCTGGTGCCCCCGCGGTACCGGACCACCTACTTCCAACACGTGTTCGCCGGTGGCTACTCGGCCGGCTACTACTCCTACATCTGGTCGGAGGTGCTGGACGCCGACACCGTGGAGTGGTTCAAGGAGAACGGCGGCCTGCGCCGGGAGAACGGCGACGTCTTCCGCGAGCGGCTGCTCGCGGTCGGGGGCTCGGTGGACCCCCTCGCCGCGTTCCGCGCCGTCCGTGGCCGCGACGCCGACCCGGGCCCGCTGCTGCGCCGCCGCGGTCTCGCCCAGTCGTGACCGGAGCGGGGATCAGGTGACCTGATCATGACGCGTCCTCCCTCACGGTGGGCGGTGAGGGAGGACGCGTTGCGGTGCGGGAGGACGGCTCGTGGCCGCGGTGCGGTCCGGGGGACCGCGATGTCAGAGCCAGGGCAGCGAGAGCACCAGGTCGAGGTCGTCGGGGGCCTGGCCGTCACGCACCAGCCGGTTGGGCTGGCGGTGGCCGCACGCCGTGCAGCGGTGGACCACCTGCCAGCCCTTGCCCGACTTCTCCACCAGCCCGATCGGCTCCATCGGCCGGCGGCACTCGCTCGCGCGGTCACCCGGCAGTTCGTCGACGTGCAGCGACCACAGGCAGTACGGGCAGTGGTTGCGGTAGTGCCCGTCGGTGTTCGCCGGCACCGGTGCGGCGCAGTGCACGCACGGGAAGCCGGTGTTCTCCGCCCGCCGGGAGCGGGCGCGCGGTGCGGTCACCGGCCGGTCAGGGGACGAACGGCTCGACGGCGACGACCTCGACGGTGATGTCCCGGCCGTTGGGCGCCTGGTAGGTCACCGAGGTGCCGGGTGCGGCGCCCATGATGGCCGAGCCGAGCGCCGACTCGGGGGAGTAGACGGTGAGCTCGGTGGTGCCGGCGATCTCACGGGACCCGAGGAGGAACTTCTCGGTGTCGTCGTCGCCGGCGAACTTGATGGTGATGACCGTGCCCAGGGCGGCGTTCGTGGCCGTCTTGGGGGCGTCGCCGACGCGGGCCTTGCGCAGCAGGTCGGTGAGCTGGCGGATCCGGCCCTCCTGCTTGCCCTGCTCGTCCTTGGCGGCGTGGTAGCCGCCGTTCTCCTTGAGATCGCCCTCTTCGCGGCGGGCGTTGATCTCGGCGGCCATGGCCGGGCGGTTCGCCACCAGCTGGTCGAGCTCGGCCTTGAGCCGGTCGTGGGCTTCCTGGGTGAGCCAGATGCCCTGGTCCTGCTCATCGGTGGGGGTGGGCACGTGGGAGAACTCCTGGAACTCGGGGGTGGTCGCCCCGGTGGGGCGACCGCGGTCGATCCGGCCAAGCTAACACCGCGGATCCGGCCGACGCATGCGCCGCGGCCGGTCGCGCGTATTGCGAAACCGTACCGTACCGAGGTGTGATGGGCGCCACGTCGACCCCTTCGCGGGGCCGTGCGCAACGAGGAGTGGGCCACATCCGGCGGGCATGTGACGCAGCCGCCGCCGGGAGAGGGACACTGGGCGCGTGACACGACCCGACCAGTTGCGCCTGCTCGCGGTGCACGCCCATCCGGACGACGAGTCGAGCAAGGGCGCCGCCACGATGGCGAAGTACGTCGCCGAGGGTGTCCGCGTGATGGTGGCCACGGCCACCGGTGGTGAGCGCGGCTCGGTGCTCAACCCGGCGATGGACCGCCCCGAGGTGTGGGAGCGGCTGCCGCAGATCCGCGCCGAGGAGATGGCCAGGGCCCGCGAGATCCTCGGGGTCGAGCAGGAGTTCCTGGGGTTCGTCGACTCCGGGCTGCCCGAGGGTGACCCGTTGCCGCCCCTGCCCGAGGGGTGCTTCGCGCTCGCGCCGATCGAGGAGGCCGCCGCCCCGCTGGTAGCGCTGATCCGGCGCTTCCAGCCGCAGGTGATCACCACCTACGACGAGCGCGGGGGATACCCCCATCCCGACCACATCAAGACCCACGAGATCTCCGTGCACGCCTTCGAGGCGGCCGGCGACCCCGACCGCTACCCCGAGCTGGGTGAGCCCTGGCAGCCGAGCAAGCTCTACTACCACATGAGCTTCACACTGCCCCGGACGAAGGCGCTGCACGAGGCGATCCTCGCCACGGGCGCCGAGTCGCCCTACGCCGAGTGGCTGGAGAAGTGGGATCCCACCCACGACATCTCCCACCGGGTCACCACCCGCGTGCCCTGTGCCGAGTACTTCTCCGTGCGCGATGCAGCCCTGATCGCGCACGCCACCCAGATCGACCCGCTGGGCCGGTGGTTCGCCTGCCCCGTGGAGACCCAGCAGCAGGTGTGGCCCACGGAGGACTACGAGCTGGCGCGCTCGCTGGTCGACGCCACCCTCCCGGAGGACGACCTGTTCGCCGGCATCCGCAGTGAGGTGACCGCCCGATGAGCGCATCCGAGGCGACGGTGAGCGTGCTGGCCGCCGCTCAGCAGCAGCTGCCCGAGGACGTCGGCAAGTCCGGCCCGCTCGGTCTCCTGCTGATGGTGGTGCTGCTCATCGCCGTGGCCTTGCTCGTCCGTTCGATGAGCGGGCACCTGAAGAAGCTGCCGCGCAGCTTCGACCCGGCCGACCGGGAGCCGCAGGTCGAGGTCCCCGACGACCTCTCCGGCCTCTCCGAGGCCCGGCAGGAACCCGGTCAGGAGCTGCTCGACAGCCTCCGGCGGGCGCCGCTGGCGATCGAGCCGCCACGGCGCGACGGCGACGAGCGGGGCGCACAGGCCTGACGGTGCCCCCTCTCCTCCGACGGCTGCTGCTCGCTCCGGTCGCGGTCGTCCTCCTGGCCGGATGCGCCGCTCCCGCGGTGCCGTCGGCCGCCGGTCCGGAGGTCCGCGCGGCGGAACAGGTGTTCGTCGAGGCGCCGGTCGTGGTGCCCGATCCGTCGGGCACCACGGCGACGCTGCAGGTGTCGACCAGCATCGACATGGCCTGCGCGGTGGTGTTCGGGCGGGACGAGTCCCTCGGGGAGGGGATCGCCACGGACGCCGACATGGGCGGCGGCGCCCACGCCGATCACCGGGCGACCATGCGCGGGCTCGAGCCCGGTACGGAGTACTTCTACCGGGTGCAGGGGTCCGGCGCCGACGGCAGCCTCTACCGCAGCGAGCTGATGAGCTTCCGGACCCTGCCGGCGGAGGCCGGCGCGGGTGCCGGCGCCAACGTGGCGCCCGGGGCGGAGGTCGTCGACGTCAGCTCCGAGTTCTCCGACGCCTTCGCGGCGGCCAACGCCGTGGACGGTGACCTGGGCACCGAGTGGTCCAGCAGGGGCGACGGCGACGACGCGTCGATCACCGTGGACCTGGGGCGCGACGTGCGGGTCGGGGGCGTGGCCCTCCGGAGCCGCTCGATGAGCGACGGCTCGTCGGTCGTGGAGACGTTCACCGTCACGGTCGACGGCGGGCAGACCTACGGGCCCTTCGAGGCCGGCGCGGCCGCCGTGGTGAACGAGCTGGACGTCACCGGCCGGGTGCTGCGGATCGATGCGGTGTCGACCACCGGCGGGAACACCGGTGCCGCGGAGATCGAGGTCGTCGAGGCCGCCTGACGGCCGGGTGCGACGGTCCTCCCGCCGACCGTCACCAGCGGTGGCCGATGTCGATCACCAGACGGACGGCCTGCTCGCTCCCCGGCTCGCCCAGCAGCTCGAAGACCCGGAACGGCAGCCGGGCCCGCGTGCCGACGCCCAGGCCGGTCTGGCCCTCGAACGACCCCAGCCACGCGACCTGCTCGACCGTGTCGAAGCCGGCGACCTGCACCGCCTCCGTGCGGTCCGCCGGCAGGAAGGTGGGCCGGCCGGCATCGGCGTAGGACGGCGCGCCCACGAGCACCCGGAGGGCCGCGCCGCCGCGTAGCGGCACCGCGTGGCCGGAGCCGAGTTCGCCGACGGCGTCCACGTAGCGGACGTCGTAGGACGGCGCCCGGTCCGCCGGGCCGCGCAGGTCGACGACGATCCGGTCGAAGCAGGCGTGCCGCCCGGCCCGCACGTCGGTGACCACCAGGTCCCGGGCCGCGGTCCGTTGCGCCTCCGGCAGGGAGGCCCAGACCTGGCCGCAGAACGGTTGGTCGCCGTGGGCGGTGGGCGAGGCGGCGGCGGGGGAGAGGAGCCCGCCGAACGCGAGCACCGCCCCGGACAGCACCGCCAGGGTCCGTCGTCGCAGTCGCTCCATCATCCCTCCAGGGGACTCGCCGGCCGATTCCCGCCCGGTACCCGGGGGGCATCGCTGCTGCAGCACCCGCGGGGATCGTCACCGGACCGTCAACTCACGCTGCGTCACGCCGCGCGGAGGGCGGCCCGGCCGCTGCCCGGACGCCCCGCACACCGCCCTTGACCTGCGCTCGTGACCCCGAGCAACGTGGTGCTCGCTCGGCCGGGCCCGACGACGGGCCCGGAGCGACCGCACGGGGGTGGCCATGGCTCTCTACCTGTACCGATGCGACGAACACGGCATCAGCGAGCGTTCCCTCCCGATGGGCATGGCGGAGCGTCAGGTGGCCTGCCCGTCCTGCGGCTCGCCGGCGGCCCGGGTCTTCACGGCGCCCCGGCTGTCCCTGGGGGACCCGGCCCGGCGGGCCCTGATCGACCGCACCGAGCGCACCCGCGACGAACCGGCGGTGGTGTCCTCCCCGGGCCCCCGGCCCGCCCGGCGCGCCGCCCCGGTGGCGACCAACCCGGCGCTGCGCCGGCTGCCGCGGCCCTGAGCCCGCATCGTCGGTCCGGCCCGAGGAGGGGGCGTCGTCATGGCCAGTGTCGGCCTGCTGTACGTCGGAGCGGTGCTGATCCTCAACGGCCTGATGCTGCTCGGGCGGGTGGACGCCCGGGCCGCCGCGCCGTTGAACTTCTTCGTCGGCGCGCTGCAGGTCATCACGCCGACCTACCTGATCATCACCTCCGGTGGTGACCCCGACACGATCCTCGGGGCGTCGGGCCTCTACCTGTTCGGGTTCACCTACCTGTACGTCGGCTGGAACCTGCTGGGCGACCTCGACGGCACCGGGCTCGGCTGGTTCTCCGCCTTCGTCGCCGCGTCCGCCCTCGTCTTCGCGGGGCTGAACTTCGGTCGGCAGGACGACCCGGCGTTCGGCGTGATCTGGCTGTACTGGGCGGTGCTCTGGGGCCTGTTCTTCGTCGTGCTCGGCCTCAAGAAGGAGGAGTGGACGCGCTTCACCGGCCTGGTCGCCGTGGTCGCCGGCGTGTTCACCGCGGCCGTTCCCGCCTTCATGCTGCTGACCGGGATCTGGGACGACTACCTCACCGAGTCCGCGATCGCGCTCGCCGTCATCTGCCTCGCGTCGCTGGCGTTCTACCCGCGACTCCGGGTGGCCGAGCCGGCCGAGGCGCGGGCGCCCGCCCCCGAGCTGCGCGAGCGGAGGTGAGGCCGCCGCACGGTCCCCGGACGCTCCGTCCGGCCGCCTGAGTCCACGCCGTCCGTCCTGGAGGTACGACATGCCCGAAGTGGTCTACCCGCTCGACTCGTCCAAGAAGTTCACCGACCAGAAGTACGTCGGCCACAACCGCTGGCACCCCGACATCCCGGCGAACGTGACGGTCCGCCCCGGTGACACCTTCCGGGTGGACTGCCGGGAGTGGTTCGACGGCGCCATCCACAACGACGACTCGGCCGACGACGTCCGCGACGCGCCGCTGTCCACGGTCCACTGCCTCAGCGGCCCCTTCCACGTCGAGGGAGCGCAGCCGGGTGACCTGCTGATCGTCGACATCCTCGACCTCGGGCCGATCCCGCAGGAGGACT
The DNA here is from genome assembly GCF_039679125.1 of Blastococcus sp. HT6-4. Taxonomy (NCBI): domain Bacteria; kingdom Bacillati; phylum Actinomycetota; class Actinomycetes; order Geodermatophilales; family Geodermatophilaceae; genus Blastococcus; species Blastococcus montanus. The sequence goes on from NZ_CP155551.1 coordinate 736,246, forward strand.
CCGGACCGCTCGCCGGTCAGGGGTGGGGCTACACCGGCATCTTCGCCAAGCAGAACGGCGGCGGCTTCCTCACCGACCAGTTCCCCGACGCCTACAAGACGATCTGGGACTTCTCCGGCCAGACCGCGACCTCGCGGCACGTGCCCGGGGTCTCCTTCACCGGGATCGTGCACCCCGGCCTGATGGGGACGGCGCCCTCGGCCGAGCTCCTCGCCCGGTGGAACCGCCGCGAGCAGGCGCTGATCGACACCGACCCGGACCGGGTGCCGCCGCTCGCACTGCCCCCGCTGCCCCAGGACGCCATCCTCGGCCGGCTCGAGGGCGGCGAGTACGACCGGGTGGCCGCCGAGGCCGCACGGACGGCGCCCCCCCGGGAGAACGGCGGCAACCAGGACATCAAGAACCTCACCAAGGGCAGCCGGGTGTTCTACCCCGTCTACGTCGACGGCGCGAAGCTGTCCCTCGGCGACCTGCACTTCTCGCAGGGCGACGGCGAGATCACCTTCTGCGGCGCCATCGAGATGGGCGGCTTCATCGACCTGCACGTCGACCTGATCAAGGGCGGCATGGAGACCTACGGCGTCGGCGAGAACGCCATCTTCATGCCCGGCAACGTCGACCCCCGGTACGAGCGCTGGCTGGCGTTCTCCGGCACGTCGGTGACCCTGGACGACGAGCAGCGCTACCTGGACTCGCACCTCTCCTACCAGCGCGCCTGCCTGCACGCGATCGACTACCTGACCAAGTTCGGCTACACCCCCGAACAGGGCTACATGATCCTGGGCGCGGCGCCGATCGAGGGCCGGCTGTCCGGGGTGGTCGACATCCCCAACTCCTGCTCGACGGTCTACCTCCCGACCGGGATCTTCGACTTCGACGTGACCCCGTCGGCGTCGGGCCCGACCCGGATCGACCCGGGGACGGGGGTGCCCAGGTCGAGCTTCTGACCGCCCGGGCCGAGGGGGCAGGTGCTCCGGCGCCGCACCCTCGGCCGGTGGCATAGTCGCGCCGTGGCCGGCTGCTGCGACCCCCGCGGGTGCGACGGGGTGTTCGACCCCCGCTTCGCCCGGCGGAGGGCGGCCCGCTACCGCCGGAAGGGCCTGGACCCGACCGCCCGCCGGATGGTGGACCTGCTCGCCGGGCACGGGGCGCGGGGCGCGACGGTGCTCGAGATCGGCGGCGGGGTCGGCGAGATCGGCCTCGAGCTGCTGCGGCGCGGTGCCGCGTCGGTGACGAACCTGGAGCTGTCGCCGGCCTACGAGGCCGAGGCCGCGGCGCTCGCCGAGGAGGCCGGCGTGGCCGGCCGGGTGCACCGCCGCCTGGTGGACATCGCCGTGGACCCGGCCGAGGTCGAGCCGGCCGACATCGTCGTGCTGCACCGGGTGGTGTGCTGCTACCCCGACCACGCGAGGCTGCTCGGCGCCGCCGCCGGCCACGCCCGCCGCCGGCTGGTCCTCAGCCATCCGCCGCGGAACCCGGTGTCGCGGACGGTGGTCGCGACGCAGAACCTGCTGCTCCGCGCCGCCGGCCGGGACTTCCGCACGTTCGCGCACCCGCCGGCCGCGATGCTGGCAGTGCTCGCCGACCACGGCCTGCACCTGACCGACGTCCACCGCGGCCCGGTCTGGCAGATCGCCGCCGTCGCCCGCTGAGCCGGGCGGGGTCCGGCGACCGCGCCTACGGTCGGGTCATGTCGCTGACGCTCGGCACCGGACCGCTCGCCCGACCCTCGACGGGGCAGCTGAACGCCGACCTGTGGTCGGTCGCCCCCGCGCACGCGCTCTACCTGCACCCGGTCCAGGAACGCATCCGCGGCGTGCTCGGCGGGCGCACCGTCGTGGACACCACCGGCGCGATGCTGCTGCACGAGACCGGGTTGCTGCCGCGCTGGTACCTGCCCGGGACCGACGTGGCTCCCGGCCTGCTGCAGCCGAGCCCGACCCGCACGACCTGCCCGTTCAAGGGTGAGGCCCGGTACTGGCACCTGGAGGTCGGCGGCTCCCGCGTGGAGGACGCCGCCTGGTCCTACCCCGACCCGGTGGCCGGCTGCCCGCCGCTGGCCGGGCTGGTCTCCTTCTACCTGGAGCGGCTGGACACCTGGTACGTCGAGGAGGAGGAGCTGCTGGGCCATCCGCGCGACCCGTTCCACCGGGTCGACGCCCGGCGCTCCGAACGCCACGTCGTCGTCCGCATCGGCGGCGAGGTGGTCGCCGAGACCCGCACCCCGGTGGGGGTCTTCGAGACCGGCCTGCCGGTGCGCTGGTACGTGCCGGAGGCGGACGTGCGCGACGGCGTCCTCGAGCCCAGCGACACCACCTCGGTCTGCCCGTACAAGGGCATGGCGAGCTACGAGCACGCGACCGTGGGCGGGCGGCGGTACGACGACGTGGCGTGGCGCTACCGGGAGCCGCTGCTGGAGGCGCTGCCGGCCGCCGGCCACCGGTGCTTCGACGGTGACGACGTGGAGGTGCAGGTCTCCGTCTGACGCGGGGTCAGGTGAGCTGCCCGGCGAGGTCGGTCAGGCCGGTGGCGCGCAGCGACGGCGGGGTGAACGACTCCGGGTACGGCGTCCCGGCGCGGTCGATCCACGCGGTGCCGAGGCCCGCGCGGGCGGCGCCGTCGATGTCCCAGGGGTGGACGGCCACGAGCAGCATGTCGGCCGGGTCGGTGCCGCACGTCCGCGCGGCGTACTCGTAGGCGGCGCGGGCCGGCTTCCAGATCCCGGCGTCCTCCACCGACAGCAGCGCCTCGAAGCGGTCGCGGATGCCGGCGTCGGTCAGCAGCCGATCCGCCACCTGCGCCGAACCGTTCGACAGGGTGACCAGGCGCCGGCCCGACCCGCGCAGCGCGCGGATCCCGTCGGGCACGTCGGGGTGGACGGGCAGCTGCCCGAAACCGCCCATGACATGGTCGACGGCGCCGTCGAGGTCCCGGTCGAGGTCGACCCCGCGCAGCACCGTGCGGAGCGCATCGGCGCCGAGCCCGGCGAAGGGGCGCGAGGCGCCGACGGCGGTCAGGGCGAAACCGTCGCGCAGCAGCGAGGCGAACCACAGCGTCGCCAGGTGCGCGGGCGCGCCGACGTCGGTGAACCGCCCGGCCATCGGGCTCATGTCGGAGAGGGTCTCGTTGACGTCGAAGACGATCACGGTCGGCGAGCTGGTCATCGGCATGCCTGATCTGTGAGACGGGGGGCGGCCCGTGACATGCCCGCCCCGGCCAGGCCCGACTCCTCGGTCGGGATCCGGTCGGGCGCCGCGCCGGACCGTCGTCCGCTCAGGGCGCAGCGAGCACCCTTCCGTCCGCCCCTCGATCGACTTACCATGTAACCCTGTAATCAGCTGCGTCCACGGAGGTCGCCATGCATGCCCACCGATTCGCCGATGCACCGTTCGGCCCCGGGTTCCGCCGCGGGCGGGGCCGTGGGGCCGGAGGCCGGGGTGCCGAGGCACCGCCCCCGGTCGAGCGCACCGAGGTCGCCGGCTGGTTCGCCGGCCGGCTTTCCGACGACTGGTTCACCGGGCCGGTCGAGCTGACCGTCGACCGGGACGAGATCACCGTCGTCGGCACGCTGCCCGAGCCCTCGGCCGGGGACGGTGACCCGGCCGCCGCCCGGTCCGGCCGGATCGCCCGGTTCCGGGAGGAGACGCGGGGTCAGCGGATGGCGGTCGCCGACGCCGCGCAGGAGCGCTACGGCCGGTCGGTGGCCTGGGGTGCGGTGTGCGGGGACACGCGGGAGCTGTTCACCACCCTGTCGGTGCCGGTGATGACCCGCCTGCGGCAGCCCGAGCGGCTGGTGCTCGACACCCTGGTCGACGCCGGCGTCGCCCGTTCCCGGTCGGAGGCGCTCGCCTGGGCGGTCCGCCTGGTCGGGCAGCACGCCGACGAGTGGCTCACCGAGCTGCGGGACGCCATGGCCTCGGTCGAGGAGGTCCGTGCCCGGGGGCCCCAGGTCGGCTGACCGCGGGTCCCGGCCGCCAGGGACACTGGGCCGGTGACCCTCGCCCCCGTGCCCGCCGCGACGGACGTCCTCGTGGTCGGCGCCGGGCCGGCCGGCTCCGCCGCCGCCGCGTGGGCCGCCCGTGCGGGCCACGACGTGGTGCTCGCCGACGCGGCGGTCTTCCCCCGCGACAAGACCTGTGGTGACGGGCTGACCCCGCGCGCGATCGCCGAGCTGGACCACCTGGGGCTGGGCGACTGGGCCCGGTCGAAGGCGCGCAACCGCGGGCTGCGCGCGGCCGGTTTCGGGCGGGAGTGGGAGCTGCCGTGGCCCGGGGGAGCCTTCCCCGACCACGGCAGCGCCGTGCCCCGCACCGAGCTCGACGCCCGCATCCGGCAGGTGGCGCTCGACTCCGGGACGGTGGCCGCCGACGGCGTCCGGGCCGTGGACGTGGAGCGCGACGGCGACCGGGTCACCGGAGTGGTGCTCGAGCACGCCGACGAGACGCGCTCGACGGTCGCCTGCCGGCGGCTGGTCGTCGCCGACGGCGTGCGGTCCCCGCTCGGGCGGGTGCTGGGCCGGGAGTGGCACCGCGACACCGCCTACGGCGTGGCCGCCCGCGGGTACATGACCTCCGGCCGCGGCGACGACGAGTGGATCTCCTCCCACCTGGAGCTGCGGGGTGCCGAGGGGGAGCTGCTGTCGGGCTACGGCTGGGTGTTCCCGCTGGGGGCGGAGGCCGGCGAGGTGAACATCGGGGTGGGCACCCTGGCCACCGCCCGCCGTCCGGCCGGCGTGCAACTCAAGGCGCTGCTGGAGACCTACGCCGCCGCCCGCCGCGAGGAGTGGCGGCTCGACGGCGACGTCCGCCTGCCGGCCTCGGCGCTGCTGCCCATGGGCGGGGCGGTGTCCGGCGTCGCGGGGCGCAACTGGGCGCTGGTCGGCGACGCGGCCGGCTGCGTCAACCCGCTCAACGGCGAGGGGATCGACTACGGCCTCGAGACCGGCCGCACGATCGCCGGGATGCTGGACGAGGACGACTGGTCGGCGGCCTGGCCGGCGACCCTGCGCCGGCACTACGGGGACGCGTTCTCGATCGCCCGGCGGCTGGCCGGGCTGCTCACCGTCCCGCGCTTCCTGCCCGCCGCCGGCCCGGTCGGCATGCGCTCCCGCGCGCTGATGACCGTGGCGCTGCGGGTCATGGGCAATCTCGTCACCGACGAGGACCGCGATCTGACGGCCCGGCTGTGGCGGCTCGCCGGCCGGGCGTCGGTGCGGCTCGACGAGCGCCCGCCCTTCCCGGCTGCCGATCTCCGCCGCGCCTGAGCGCACCGCCGTACCGTCGCCGAGAAGGTGGCCTGGGTCACACTTGTGGGGTTACCGTCGAACCGGGAGCTCCCCGGTTCCTGCGGTCGTCCTCCCGGGCACCGGCCGTCGACGTCAGGAGTGCCTCGTGCAGTCCCGCCGAGCCCTCGCCCTGCTCGCAGCTCCGGCGCTCCTCGCCGCCACGGCCTGCGGCGCCCCGGGAGCGGCGGCGGCCCCCACCCCGGTCGCCGGCGCACCGGCCGAGGAGGCCGGGGTGCGGGTGGCCGGCGTCGGCTCGGCTGCCGGCGTCCCTGACGTCCTGCGCGTCATGGTGGCCGTGGAGTCCACGGCGCCGACGGTGGAGCAGGCGCTGCAGGATGCCGACGCCGCGGCCCGTCGGGTGCTCGACGCGCTGGCCGACCTGGGCGTGGCCGAGCGCGACGTCCAGACGGTGGACCTGCAGCTGCACTCCCGATCCCGCCCGGACGGTGAGCAGGCGGACGGCTACGTCGCCCGGCAGACCCTCGCGGTCACGCTGCGCGACCTCGAGGAGGCCGGTGCGACGATCGGCGCGGCCGTCGAGGCCGGTGGGGAGGCCGCGCGGCTGCAGGGCCTGACGTTCGCGCTGGAGGACGACACCGCCCTGCGCGAGCAGGCCCGCGACGAGGCCTTCGCCGACGCCCGGCGCGTCGCCGAGCAGTACGCGGAGCTCGCCGGCCGGGAGCTCGGCCGCCTCGTCTCGGTGGAGGAGCAGGCCGAGGCCGCCGGGCCGGGCCCCGTGCCGCTGGCCGAGACGGCCGACGCCGGGTCGGTTCCGCTGGCCCCGGGCACCACCGAGGTCACGGTCACCGCCCACGTGCGGTGGGCGCTGGAGTGAGGCCGCGACCTCAGCCGACGAAGGGGCTGTTGTACACCGCGAAATAGACGGCGATGTAGTGGCAGATCGCCGCGACGACGGTCATCGCGTGGAAGACCTCGTGGTACCCGAACGTCCCGGGCCAGGGGTTGGGCTTCTTGATGCCGTAGGCGACGCCGCCGAAGGTGTAGAGCACGCCGCCGACGGCGAGCAGCACGAGCGAGGCGACTCCGGCGATCTGCAGGATGTCGGTGAGGATGAAGACCGCGACCCAGCCGAGGCCGATGTAGAGCGGCACGCCGAGCCAGCGCGGCGCCGTCGGCCAGGTCATCTTGAGGCCGACGCCGGCCAGGGCGCCGGCCCAGACCCCGGCCAGCACCCAGAGGCCGGTGGGCTGGTCGACGGCCAGCAGCGCGAACGGCGTGTAGGTGCCGGCGATGAACAGGAAGATCATCGAGTGGTCGAGCCGCTTCATGATCTTCCAGCCGCGGGGCGACCAGCGGCGGCGGTGGTACAGCGCGCTGATGCCGAACAGGCCGCAGATGGTCAGGCAGTAGATCACCACCGGCCAGCCGGCCCGGGCCCCCTGCGCGAAGGCCAGCGGGATGAGCACGGCGCCGGCGACGATCGCGCCGAAGAACGAGAAGAGGTGGATCCAGCCGCGCATCCGGGGCCGGGTGTCGGGGTGGTCCCAGTCGGGGTCGTCGAAGTCGGCGGCGTCCCAGGTCTGCTGGACCCGTTCGCCCTCGTCGACGACGGCGGTGATCGCCTCCCGGGCCGGAGCCTCCAGCTCCGCACCGTCGGACTCCACCCGGACTGGTCGGTCGTGGTGGGGTGAGACGCTCATGCTCCGAGGCTACGGAGCCGTAGGTTGTGCGTCATCCGGAAGACCTGTGAGCTTCCTGCCAGCTCTGCCGGCCGTGCGGGCGCGACGGGCCGCCGCGCTCCGGGCCGACCGGGGGCGCGGGGCCTAGGGTGACCGCCGTGGGCGTGCGTCGGAAGGTCCGTGAGGCGCTCATCCAGGTGTACGAGCGCCGGCTGGCCCACGCGCTCGTCGACGCGGACGTCCCCCGCCACGTCGGTGTGATCATGGACGGCAACCGCCGGTGGGCGCGCGCGATCGGCCTGGAGGACGTCGCCCACGGTCATCGGCGCGGTGCGGACAAGATCGTCGACCTGCTGGGCTGGTGCGACGACGCCGGGGTCGCGGTGGTGACGCTGTTCATGCTGTCCACCGACAACCTGCGCCGGCCCGAGTCGGAGCTCAGCGCGCTGCTGCGCATCATCGAGGACGTCGCCGTCGACCTGTCCCGCCCCGGGCGGCCCTGGAAGGTGCGGCAGATGGGCGCGCCCGAGCTCCTGCCGGCGGAGACCGTCGCGGTGCTGAAGCAGGCCGAGGAGGACACCTGCGACCGTGCCGGGGCGACGGTCAACCTCGCCGTCGGCTACGGCGGCCGCCGGGAGATCGCTGACGCGGTCCGCTCGCTGCTGACCGAGCACGCCGCCCGCGGCACCTCGCTGGAGGAACTGGTGGAGGTGCTCGACGTCGAGCACATCGCCGAGCACCTCTACACCCGGGGCCAGCCGGACCCCGACCTGGTGATCCGCACCAGCGGGGAGCAACGGATGTCGGGATTCCTGCTCTGGCAGACGGCCAACGCGGAGTTCCACTTCACCGACGTCTACTGGCCCGACTTCCGGCGGATCGACTTCCTGCGCGCCCTGCGCGACTACTCCGCGCGGCACCGGCGCTTCGGCGGGTAGCCGGGGGAGTGCTCGGGGGAGCGGGTGCGGCTGCGAAACTGCCTCCATGACCGCAGCAGGCCTCGACATCGCCCTCGAGTACGTGCGGCTCGGGCTGCGCTTCGACCGCCTGGAGCCCGGTTTCGTCGACGCCTACACCGGCGATCCGCGGGTCCGGGCGCAGGTCCTGGACGAGCCGGCCCCCACTCCGCAGCAGCTGCGGGACCGGGCCCGCCGGCTGCTGCGCGAGCTCGATGCGGCCGGCCTGCCCGAGGACCGCGCCGGTTTCCTGCGGGGCCAGCTCACCGGCCTGGAGTGCAGCGCCCGGAAGATGAGTGGGGAGCCGGTCGGCTTCGTCGACGAGGTGCGCAGCTACTTCCAGGTCGACGTCGGGCTGGGGGACGAGGCCGCCTACGCCGCCGCGCACGCCGACCTCGACGCGCTGCTGCCGGGCGACGGCACGCTGGCCGAGCGGTACGCGGCGCACCGGCGCCGGGAGGAGTGCCCGCCCGACCGGCTGGAGACCGCGGTACAGGCGCTGTCGAGCGCACTGCGCGACCGGGTCCGTGGGCAGTACGGCCTGCCGGAGTCCGAGACGGTGCGCTACGAGGTCGTCACGGACAAGCCGTGGTCGGGGTTCAACTACTACGAGGGCGACTTCCGCTCGCGGGTGGCCATCAACGCCGACCTGCCGCACCGGCTCTCCCAGCTGCCGCACCTGGTGGCGCACGAGTCCTACCCGGGTCACCACACCGAGCACTGCCGCAAGGAGCGCGGTCTCGTCGAGCGGTCGGGGCGGCTGGAGCACACGGTCTTCCTGGTCAACACCCCCGAATGCCTGATGGCGGAGGGGCTGGCCGACCTCGGCGTCCCGGCGGCGATCGGGGACGGCTGGGGCGCGTGGTCGGCGGAGATCCTCGGTGACCTGGGGCTGCGGTTCGACGGTGACCTGGCCGAGCGGATCGCGACGGCGGCCGCGCCGCTGAACCGGGTGCGCCAGGACGCCGCGGTGCTGCTGCACGACCGCGGAGCCGACGCCGACGAGGTCGGCGCCTACCTCCAGCGGTGGGCGTTGGTCAGCCCCGAGCGGGCCCGCCAGCAGATCCGCTTCCTCACCGACCCGCTGTGGCGGGCCTACATCTCGACCTACGTCGAGGGCTACGACCTGCTCTCGCGGTGGCTGACCGCCCGCCCGGCGGCCCAGCCGGTCGCCGACCGTTTCGTCCGCCTGCTCGACGAGCCGCTCACGCCGCAGCGGGTCGCCGCCGAGCTCGGGGACGGCTGAGCGGTGGGCGCCCGGACCCCGGCACGGGCCCGGTTCCTGGGGCTGTGGACCGCGGGCTGGCTGGCGCTCTTCCTGATCGTCGGCATGGTCCGGTTCGGCGATCCGTCGGTGCAGTGGCCGGTGCTGGTCGTGCCGCTCCTGTGGGCGCTGGTCGCGCTCCGGCCGCGGCGCGCGGCACGGGACTCCCGGCCCGCCCGGGCACGGCCCGAGCCGGCAGGAGGACCGGCCGACGACGAGTGGGCCGACGAGTGGGCCGAGGCCGACCGGTGGCCGGACGAGGACCCGCGGTGGCCGCCGCCGGGCGCGCGTACCGACACGGTGGAGCGCCCGGCGCTGCGCCGCCGGGACGACGGGCCGCGGGACCGGTGGTGACCACCGGCGGCGCGCGCGGGTTCCGCCGTCGGTCGAGCTGACCGGGCCGGTGGGATCGCTGGTGCGGGTGAGGCTTCCGGGTGACACGCACCCCTCGATGTGGGTTGCCCGTCACGCGGATGTCACCCCCTGCGCCTAGCGTCCGCGGTGAACGGCGAGCTGCCCTCGCCGTTCACGGGAGGCCCGGTTGGTGCGACTGCGTTCGTCGACCAGAGGGGGCCGGTGCCCGGCCCCTGTGCCGGGACCCGGCCACCTTCGAGCCGGGGCGCGCCGCGCCCCACGGGAGCCGATCCGTGACCACTCGCCGCACGTTCGTCCTCGACACCTCCGTCCTGCTCTCCGACCCCGGGGCGCTGCTGCGCTTCGGTGACGCCGACGTGGTGCTGCCGCTCGTCGTCATCGGGGAGCTGGAGGACAAGCGCAACCACCCCGAGCTCGGCTGGTTCGCCCGGCAGGCGCTGCGCATCCTCGACGACCTGCGGGTGGCCCACGGCCGCCTGGACGCCCCGGTGCCGATCGGCGGGGACGGGGGCACGCTGCACGTCGAGCTGAACCACAGCGACCCCTCGGCGCTGCCGGCCGGCTTCCGCAACGACAGCAACGACAGCCGGATCATGGTGGTGGCGCTCAACCTGCGCGCCGAGGGCAGGGACGTCTGCCTGATCACCAAGGACGTCCCGCTGCGGGTGAAGGCGGCCGCGGTCGGCCTGGACACCGACGAGTACCGGGCGCACGACGCGGTCGACGCCGGGTGGACGGGCATGGCGGAGCTGTCGCTCGACGACGCGGAGCTCGGTGAGCTCTACGACGCCGGGGAGGCCTTCCTGCCGGCCGCCGCCGAGCTGCCGACGCACACCGGGCTGGTGCTGCTCTCCTCGCGCGGTTCGGCCCTGGGCCGGGTGCTGCCCGACAAGAAGGTGCGGCTGGTGCGCGGTGACCGCGAGGCGTTCGGGCTGCACGGTCGTTCGGCCGAGCAGCGGGTGGCCCTCGACCTGCTGCTCGACCCGGAGATCGGGATCGTCTCCCTCGGTGGCCGGGCCGGCACCGGCAAGTCGGCGCTGGCCCTCTGCGCGGGGCTCGAGTCGGTGATGGAACGGCGGGCGCACAAGAAAGTGGTCATCTTCCGGCCGCTGTACGCCGTCGGCGGGCAGGAGCTCGGCTACCTGCCCGGCGGGGAGGGCGAGAAGATGTCGCCCTGGGCCCAGGCGGTCTACGACACCCTGGGCGCGCTGGTCTCGCCGGCGGTGCTCGACGAGATCGCCGACCGCGGGCTGATCGAGGTCCTGCCGCTCACCCACATCCGCGGTCGGTCGCTGCACGACTCCTTCGTGATCGTCGACGAGGCGCAGTCGCTGGAGCGGGGCGTCCTGCTCACGGTCCTGTCCCGGCTGGGCAGCAACTCGCGCGTGGTGCTCACCCACGACGTCGCGCAGCGGGACAACCTGCGGGTGGGCCGGCACGACGGCGTCACGGCGGTGATCGAGAAGCTCAAGGGGCACGTGCTGTTCGCCCACGTGACGCTGACCCGGTCCGAGCGCTCGCAGATCGCCGCGCTGGTCACCGAGATGCTCGAGGACCTCCCGCTCTGACCTGCCTGATCACCCCCGCGCTCTGGGGGTGTTCCTCGCGCTCCCGGGCTTCTGCAGGACTGCCCGAGCACGAGCAACACCCCCAGAGCGCCGTCGTCCACAAGCGGCGGCTCCGTCCACGGAATCGCTCCGGCGATCGCTCGGCGGGCTACGGTCGACGCACGGTCGACGCATGTCCGAGCTGCCTGCCGTGCCCTCCGTCGTCCTGCGCCGCGAAGCCCTCGCCGAGGGGTGGGACGACGACGAACTGGCGCGAGCCGTGCGTTCGGGGGAACTGACCCGGTTGCGGCGCGGCGCCTACGTCGACGCCGTTCTCCCCGCCGAGCCCGCCGCACGCCACGCGTTGCTGGTGGAGGCGACCCTCGCGGGGCTGCGCCGGCCCTGCGTGGTCAGCCACCAGTCGGCCGCGGTCCTGCTGGGGCTGCCGTTGTGGGATGTTCCGCTCGATCGTGTCCACGTGACCCGATCTCCCGGCGCGTGGAGCGACCGGAGCCGGGTGCTGCGCTGTCACGTCGCGCGTATCCGCGACGACGAGGTCGTCGACGTCGCCGGTGTGCCGGTCACCGGCCCGGTCCGCACGATGCTCGACCTGGCGCGTTCACTGCCGCACGAGGCCGCCGTCGTCGCGCTGGACGCCGCCCTGCACCAGGGCCGGCTGTCGCACGACACCCTGCGCGCGCGGCTGTGCGACATCGTCGGGAGCCCCGGGTCGCGGAGCGCCGCACGCGTGGTCGCCGCCGCGGACGGGCGCAGCGAGAGCGTGGGCGAGAGCCGGAGCCGGGTGATCCTCCAGCGCTGGCAGCTGGTTCCCTCGGCGCTGCAGTTCGAGGTCCGGTCCGGCAACGGCGCTCTGGTGGCTCGAACGGATTTCGCATGGGAGGACGCGCGGCTGGTGGGCGAGTTCGACGGCCGGGTGAAGTACGGCCGGCTGCTGGGCGTGGGACAGGAGCCCGGCGATGCCGTGTTCGCCGAGAAACGCCGGGAGGACGCCGTCCGCGACGAGCGGTGGGACGTGGTGCGCTGGGTGTGGGCGGAGCTCGCAGCGCCGCACCGCCTCGCCGCCAAGGTGCGGAGGGCCCACGAACGGGCGAGCCGCCGGCTGACGTGACGGCTCTGGGGGTGCTGCGCGTGCTCGGCGAGTCCTGCAGGACCCGGCGAGCACGAGGAACACCCAAGGAGGAGCCGGTCGATCAGGCGTCCGCGTCGGCCGGTGGCTCGGTCGGTGTGCGGCGCGTGGGCCTGGCCGCCGGCTTCGGCGGGGTGGTGACGGCCCGCAGCAGCGCGACGACGCCCCAGCCGGCGGCCAGGCACCACGGCAGCCGGCTCACCACCTCCTCGGTGGTGAAGTCCCCGCGCACCCCCAGGGCGAGCACGGGCACGGCCAGCAGGAACCCGACGAGGAGCACGTCCCAGCGGAACGGGCTCATGCCGACGGGCTGTCCAGGCGCTCGCAGAGCAGCGACGCCCAGCGGTGCGGGGTCGCGCGAACGCCGTCGAGGAGGGCCACGGGGACGGTCAGCCGCTGCAGCACGGCGGCCGGGTCGGCGCTGAGGTCGGTGTCCTGGACGATGAGCGCGTCGACCCGGGCCAGGCCGTCGAGCCACACCTCGAGGTCCTCCGGCTTGCGGGTCGCCTCGACGACGGCCCACACCGCGACCGGGGCCCAGATGGCCAGCATCTGGGCCATCCAGTAGGCGTCGCTGCGCAGCGGCGCGTCGACGGCGACGATGGTCACCGTGCCCGCGCTGGCCGCCTCCTGACGCCGGTCGATCGCGGCGTCGATCGTCGTCATCCGGCTGCCCTTCGGGGCCAGGCCGGCGAGGTCACCCCGGGTCGCCCACTGCACCCGGTCGGGATCCAGCCGCAGCGACGCCGACAGGGAACGCGCGGCGCGCAGCGTCTCGACGCCCGGGCCGACGACGAACAGGACGTCACCGGCGCCGCTGGGCAGCTCGGGTACCTCGGGCAGCCGGTCGGCCAGCGCGCGGGTGAGGGCCGCGTACGTCCCGTCGGCCTCGATCCGGGCGACGACGTCGTCCCCGAGCAGCTCCTGCGGCACCCCCAGTGCGGTCAGCCGGGCGACCACCTCGTCGGGCGTCCGCACGCCGACGGCAGTGGGCGCGGGCGCGGTGGCCGGCTCGTCGGCGTCGTCGAGCTCCGGGGCCTCCGGCAGGTCGTCGGAGGCCATGAGCGGCCCGACCGGCAGGCGCGTGACGGTCGCCAGCGTGCGGGTCACCGGGGGTGACGGCACCGGCGCGTCGACCGTCTCGGCCCCGTCCACCGCGTCGACGGTGTCCGCCGGAGCGGACGTGGTGGTGTCCTCCGGGGTGCGCGCCGACGGCGGGACGGCGGGCCGGGACGACGGCGGCACCGGCGGGAGGCCGCGGCCGCGGGAACCGGGCAGCGGCGGCAGCAGGGAGATCCGCGGCATGACGGTGGTCGCGTCGAGCGACATGGTCATGGGGGCGGGGTCGCTGGCGGTCCGGGCGAGCATCGGCGCCACCTCGGCGACCTCGGCGACGTCGGTCACCCCGGTCACCCCGGTCACCTCGGTCGCCTCGGTCGCCTCGGCGGCATCGGCGACGGGAGCTTCGGCCGCCTCGTCCAGCTGGAGGGGCGCGAGCAGCTCGGCGAGCTCCTCGGGTTCGGTCACCGACGCCGCGTCGAGGGCCGGCTGGGCCGGGGCGCCGACCTCGGCGACCGCGGGCTCGTCGGCGACCGCCGGTTCGGCGTCGTCGGCCGGCGCGGGCGACTCGACGGACGCCGGCACCGGGGCCTGCGCCGCGCCGGTGCCGAACAGCGTCGACGGAGCGGGGTCACCGAGGGCCACCTCGGCCCAGATCGGAGCGTCGGCGTGGGCAGCGGCGGGCTCGTCCCCGGCGAGCGGCTCGCCCCACAGCGTGACGGAGGCGGCCGGGGCGACCGGCGTCTCGCGGGGCACGGCGGGTACGGCCGGTGCGGGAGCGCCGAACAGGGAGTGGTTGGCCGGGAGCGCCGACTCGACGGTGGCGGGCCCGGGGAGCAGCGACTCGGCGGCAGCCGGTTCGGCCACGAACCACTCGGCGGCAGCCGGCTCGACGAACGGCTCGTCCACGAACAGCTCGTCCACGAACAGCTCGTCCACGGACAGCTCGGCGACGACAGGCTCGGCCATGAACAGCTCGGCGACGACCGGCTCGGCGGCGGGTTCGCTCGCCGGCGGCAGGACGGCGACGGGCTCGGGCACGAACGGCTCGGGCACCGACTCGGCGGCGATCGGCTCGGCGAGCACCTCCTGGGGCGAGTCGCCCGCGAGCATCTTGCGGAGGATCCCCGCCAGCGCGTCGTCGGAGTGTCCCTGCGCCAGGGCGGAGCGGAGCACCTCGGCGATCTCCTCCTGCCGGGTCGACGGCGACGGCTCGGGGACCTCCGGACGGTCGGCCCAGGCGGGCAGGTCGAGCGGCCCGGCCGTGGTCGTGGTGCAGGTGTCGGCCTGATCTCTCACCGGGGGGTCCTCCTGGTGCACGGCTCGTGACCGCATCGACGTGTCTGCTGAACCGAGGGCCGCGGCCAATGACGGCCGGGATGCCGGTGCGTCCCACCTGGCGGCGGGGATGTCGTGGTCCCGGTCGGCGGGCAGCCCGGCCGGCTCGTCCAGTGCCTGGGCGACGGCCTGCCGGACGTCGCGGTCGCCGGACACCATGCGGGCCAGCGCCGCGGTGAACGGGGACGGAGCGGCCGGGGCCTCGGTCGCGTCCTCGGCGTCCGGCGCCGCGGGCTCGGGCAGCGCCGTGCGCCGGGGAGCCTGCGGGACCGTCGCGCGGGTGGCCGTCGGGAAGGTGGCGCGCGGGAACGAGGCGGGGCCGTAGCCGGTGGCGGGGGCCGCCGGAGCCGGGGGAGCGGACGGGACGGGTGCCGCCGGGACCTCCGTCACCGGCGCGGCCGGCGCCGCGTCGAGCAGACCGGCCAGCTCGTCGAGCCGCGCGTCGTCCACGGCCGGCCGGGGCGCCGCCCAGCCCGTGGCGCGGGGTGCGGCGGTCCGGCCGGCGCCCGGGGAGGAGGTCGTGCCGGCGCTGGACCGGGCGGCCTCCGCGGCCCAGGCGGCGGCCCCGTTGCGGGACGGCGCGGTCGCGCGGGCGCGCGCGGGCGCGGCGGAGGCCAGCGGGGAGTCGTACGACGCCGCGGTCGTGACCGGGAGGGAACCGGTCGAGGGGGCAGGGACCCCGGGGCGCGCGAACTGGTCGGGCGCCACCTCGGCGATGTAGCGCTCGGTCGCGAAGAAGCCCAGCACGCCGCCGGACCGCACCCGGCGCACGCCGACCACGCGGGCGTGCGGTCCGAACTGCTCGCGCGCGGCGGCGATTGCGTCGTCGCGAGAGGCCGCCTCAACGGATCGCAACGGCACCGCTCACCACTCCCAGCGTCTCGATCTGGGCTGTCCGGGACACCTCCGCGTAGGAGATGACGGGAAGCCGGGGAAGGATCTGGCGCATCAGGCGCGCGAGGGCGGCGCGGACCTGCGGAGAGCAGACGAGGACGGGCGAGAGGCCCGAGCGCTCGGCGTCCTCGAGCAGGCCGCTGCAGCCGTGGACGAGGGCGTCCACCGTGCCGGCGTCGAGCGCCAGGACGGCGCCGGCCTCGGTCTGGCGGACGGCCTCCAGCAGCCGCTGCTCGAACCCGGGCTCGAGCGTGAACACGTGCAGGCGCTCGTCCGGCGTGACGTACGGCTGGCTGATCGCCGAACCGAGCGCCGTCCGGGCCGCCTCGACGAGGCCGTCGAGGTCGGTCGAGTGCTTGGCACGTACAGAGAGTGCCTCGAAGATGCGGACCAGGTCGCGGATCGACACACCCTCGCCGAGCAACGCGTGCAACACGCGTTGCACCTCTCCCAGGGTGAGCAGCGCAGGGGTCAGTTCCTCGACGACGACGGGGTGCGAGCGGCGCACCATCTCCACGAGCAGACGGACGTCCTCGCGACCGAGGAGGTCCGCGGCGTTCTGCCGGACGACCTCGGCCAGGTGCGTGGTGATGACCGACGAACGATCGACGACGGTCGCGCCGGCCATCTCGGCGGCGCGCTGCAGCTCGGCCGGCACCCACTTGGCCGCCAGGCCGAACACCGGTTCGCGGGTGGGCCTGCCCGGCAGGCCGTCCAGACCGTCGCCGATGGCCAGCACGGTGCCCGCGGGGGAGCTGCCCTTGGCCACGGGGACACCGTTGAGCCAGATCACGTACTGCGACGACGGGAGCTCGAGGTTGTCGCGGGTGCGCACCAGGGGGATCACCAGACCGGTCTCCATGGCGACCTTCCGGCGCAGTGCCTTGACCCGGTCGAGCAGGTCGCCGCCGCGGGCGGTGTCGACCAGGTCGACGAGGTCGAAGGCGACCTCGAGCTCCAGCGGGTCGACCCGCATCTTCTCGGCGATCGCCTCGGGCGAGTCGGGCGCCGGCTCGAGCTCGGCGGCGGCCGCGGCGGCCTCGGCGTCCTCGTCGACCTCCGGCTCGTCGGTCAGGCGCGCGGCCATCAGGAGGAAGGCGACGCCGATGATGAAGAACGGCAGCTTCGGCAGGCCGGGGAGGAAGCAGAGGGCCAGCGCCGCGCCGCCGGCGATCCGCACCGGCTGCTTGAAGCGCCCGAGCTGGGCCAGCAGGTCGGTGCCCATGTCGCCCTCGGTGGCCGAGCGCGTGACGATGATGCCGGTCGCGGTGGACAGCAGCAGGGCCGGGATCATGGAGACCAGGCCGTCACCCACGGTCAGCAGCGAGAACGTGGAGACGGCCTCGCCGGGCGCCATGCCGCGCTGCATGACCCCGATCGCGAACCCGCCGATGAGGTTCACCAGCGTGACGACGATGCCGGCGATCGCGTCGCCCTTGACGAACTTGCTGGCGCCGTCCATCGACCCGTAGAAGTCGGCCTCGGCGGTGACCTCGTGGCGGCGCCTGCGGGCCTGCGCCTCGTTGATCAGCCCGGCGTTCAGGTCGGCGTCGATGGCCATCTGCTTGCCGGGCATGGCGTCGAGGGTGAAGCGGGCCCCGACCTCCGCCACGCGGCCGGCACCGTTGGTGATGACCACGAACTGCACGATCGTGAGGATGAGGAAGACGACCAGGCCGACGATCAGCGAGCCGCCGATCACGAAGTGCCCGAAGGCCTCGATGACCTTGCCGGCGTAGCCGTCGGTGAGGACCAGGCGGGTGGACGAGACGTTCAGCGAGAGGCGGAACAGCGTCGCGACGAGCAGCAGCGACGGGAAGACCGCGAAGTCCAGCGGCTTCCTGATCTGCATGGCGACCAGCAGGATCAGCAGCGAGACGGTGATGTTGAGCCCGAGCAGCAGGTCCAGCAGCGCGGCCGGCAGGGGCACGACCAGCATGAGGACGATCGACACGACGCCGATCGGGACGGCGGCCTTCCCCAGGCCCTTCACTGGCCCATCCCGGGCGGGCACGACGGTCGACGGCTCACCCCCTGTTCATCGGCAGGGCGGAGGGCAGCCGGTACCGGCGCGCGCCGCCGTCCTCCCTCACCGTGCGGCGTCCTCCCTCGCCGTCCACCGTGAGGGAGGACGCGCCATGATCAGGGAACCTGATCATGGCCGGCCCCCGCGGAGATCAGGCGGCGGTGGGGGTCCGGCGTCGGCCGGCCTTGGGCAGCCCGGTGGTGTCCGGGGCCTCGAACCCGGGGCGGTGGAACCCGCCACGCACGCCGCGCGCGTCCAGGTGCATGACGAAGGCCAGCACGCGCGCGACCGCCGTGAACAGCTGCGGCGGGACCTCCTGGCCGAGTTCGCAGGAGGCGTGCAGCGCCCGGGCCAGGGGGACGTCCTGGACGAGCGGGACGCGGGCCTCCGTGGCCTTCTCCCGCAGCTTCGCCGCGACCGCCCCAGCACCCTTGGCCACCACGCGCGGCGCGCCCTTGGCGGCGTCGTACTTGAGCGCGACGGCGACGTGCGTCGGATTGACCAGCAGGACGTCGGCCTCGGCGACCTCGCTCATCATCCGGTTGCGCGACATCGCCATCTGCACCCCGCGGCGGTGCGCCTTCATGTACGGGTCGCCCTCGGCCTGCTTGTGCTCCTGCTGGATCTCGTACTTGCTCATCCTGAGCTGCTTCATCATCTTCTTGCGCACGACGACGTAGTCGGCGACGGCCAGGACCAGGCCGGTGACCGCGACGACGCGGAACATCAGGATCGCCGAGTCGGTGAACGTGGCCGCCACGGCCGAGAGCGGCAGCGCGCCCGCGGAGGACACCAGCGCCTGCGCCCGTTCACTGGTGATGATGACGACCGTCCCGAGGGCGGCGGTCTTGATCAGCGCCTTCGCCGTCTCCCAGAGGCCCTGGGTGCCGAACATCCGCTTGATGCCGGGGAACGGGTTGAGCTTCTTCAGCGTGGGCTTCATCGGCTTGCCCGTCACGTGCACGCCGCCCTGGGCCGCCGACGAGACGACCCCCACGAGCATCATCGCGATCGCGGTCGGGAGCAGCGTCGTCAGGAAGGCCATCAGCGCCTTGCCCAGCAGCGCGGTGACCGAGGAGGCCTCGGGGTGCTTCACCACCGAGCCCACGTGCACGAACAGCTGCTGCACCGCCTCGAAGGCGTTCTCCACCAGCATCGGCAGCAGCCCGCTGGCGGCCGCGACGCCCAGCCAGGTGCCCAGCTCCTGGGTCCGCGGGATCTGCCCGTCCTTGCGCGCCTTCTTCAGGCGCTGGGGAGTGGGCTGCTCGGTCTTCTCACCACCGGGACCGTCCTTGGCCATCAGGCCGCCGTCCGATCAGCCATCAGCCGCTGCGCAGGGAGATCATGGCCCGGGCGCCGTGCTCGAGCAGGCTGTCCAGGGCCGGGGGGAGCAGGGGGAAGGTGAGGCCCAGCATCGCCAGGGTCAGCATGATCTTCACCGGGAAACCGAGGGAGAAGACGTTGAGGGCGGGCGCGGCCCGGCTGAGCAGGGCCAGTGCGACGTCGGCGAGCAGCAGCACCGCGACCATGGGCCCGGCGATCTGCAGCGCGGCGAGGAACATCATGGAGAAGGCGGTGATGAGCACCACGGCCAGCTGGTCGGTGGGTACGTCACCGCCCACGGGGAGCCCCTCGTAGGAGGTCGCGAAACCCTTGACCATCAGCAGGTGCCCGCCGCTGGTGAACAGCAGCGTGGTGGCCAGCAGGTAGTGCAGCTTGCCCAGCGAGCTGTTCTGCGTCATCGACAGCGGGTCGTAGCCCGGCTGCAGCGAGAAGCCACCGGCGACGTCGAGGATGTCGCCGGCCATCTGCACCGCCGTGAACAGCACCTGCACGACGAAGCCGAGGCCGGCCCCGATGACGACCTCGGTCACGGCGGCGACCAGGAGGAACCCGGCGGTCGGCTCGGGCAGCGTGGCGGCGATCTGGGTGGACAGCAGGACCGCCAGCGCCAGGGCCAGGGCGCCCTTGACCGCCCCCGGGATGACCCGGGAGTTGAACGGCGGGGCCAGCAGGACGAAGCCGGCGGCACGCGCCGTACCGAGGAGGAGGGCGGCGAGGGTGACCGCCGGGACCGAGAGGTCCACGGCGCTACGTCCGGTCGAGCAGCGCCGGCAGCTGGTCGAACAGGGCGTGGGTGAAGCTGACCAGCTCGGAGAGCACCCAGTTCCCGGTGACCAGCAGGGCGATGGCGACGGCGATCATCTTGGGGACGAAGGAGAGCGTGGCCTCCTGGATCTGGGTCGCGGCCTGGAACAGCGAGATCAGGAAGCCCACGAGCAGCGCGGTCAGCAGGATCGGCGCGGCGACCTTCGCGGCGATCATCATCGTCTGCGCCGCGATGTCGGTGACGTCGGCGTCGCTCATCGCTCGACTCCGGACTCGTTCCGCTCCTCGGTCGCTGTCCCCCGCAAGCGGGAGGTGCCCCCAGCCTGGAGCGATGCTCGCTCGCCCGTCGTTCTCGCAGCGCTCATCAGCCGCCACCCCCGTACGAGCCGACCAGCGCGGTCGTGATCAGCGCCCAGCCGTCGACGACGACGAAGAGCAGCAGCTTGAACGGCAGCGACACGATGGTCGGCGGGACCATCATCATGCCGAGCGACATGAGCGCGGCGCTGACGAGCATGTCCAGCACCAGGAACGGGATGAAGATGACCAGCCCGATGATGAAGGCGCTCTTCAGCTCCGACAGCACGAACGCCGGGATCAGGGTGGTCATGCTGACCTGGGTGGCGTCGGCCGGGGGTTCCTCGCCGGACAGCCCGATCATGAGCTTGAGCTCGTCCTGCCGGGTGTTGTCGAGCAGGAACTCGCGCAGCGGCACGACGCCGACGTCGTAGGCCTGCGAGACCGACATCGCCCCGTCCATGTAGGGCTGGACGGCGACCTCGTTGATGTCGGAGAACACCGGCCCCATCACGAACAGCGTGAGGAACAGGGCGATGCCGGTGAGCACCTGGTTCGGCGGCGACGTCGCCATGCCGAGCGCGTTCCGGGTGAGGCCCAGGACCACGATGATCTTGGTGAAGGAGGTGGCCAGCAGCAGCACCGACGGCGCGACCGACAGCACGGTGATCGCGAGGATCAGCGTGATCGAGCTGGACGGCGAGCCGTTGCCGATGGAGATGTCGACGGCGCCGTCGACCGTGGGCGCGGTCGGGTCGGTGGGCGCGGTGGGCGCGGTGGGGGCGGCCGACGCGGGGTCGGCGAGCAGGACCGCGACCGCCGTGGCGAGCAGGCCCAGCAGCAGCACGACGGCGGCGCGGCGGCGGGTCTCCCGGTCGGGGCGCCGCAGCGGGCGCACGGGTGCGCTCATGAACGGCGGACCGTCCGCTCGCGGAGCCCGTCGACGAGCGACCCCCAGCCGTTGCGGTCCAGGACCGACCCCGCCAGCACGCCCTCGGAGGAGGCGCGGGCGGCGGGCACCGGCACGGCCGGGGCGCCGTCGGCCGGCTCCGCCGCGGCGTGCAGCCGGGCGGGGGCGCGGCGCTCACCCAGGACGGCGTCCACGGCGTCCGCGTCGACCTCGGCCAGCAGCGTGACCTGCTCCTCCGTGGCACCGATGACCAGGACGACGTCGGCGATCCGCACCACGTTGACGCTGCTGGTGCGCCCCATCCGCTGGCGGGCGACGACCTCGATCAGGCCGTTGCCCTGCCCCAGGCCCCGCTTCTTGGCCAGCCGGGCGGCGAACCAGAGGACGCCGCCGATCAGGGCGAGGGACAGGAACAGCCGGATGATCATCCACGTCATGACGCCGCCTGACCGAGTTCGGCGGCATCGGTCACGATCTCGCTGATCCGCAACCCGAAGTCCTCGTCGACGACGACCACCTCGCCGCGGGCGATCAGCGTGCCGTTGACCAGCAGGTCGGCCGGGGCGCTGGCCGCGCGGTCGAGCTCGACGACCTCGCCGGGGTGCAGCGAGAGCAGCTCCTGCACGGTCATCCGGGTGCGTCCGATCTCGACGGTGACCTCCATGGCCACGTGGCGGAGCAGTTCGAGGCTGCCGCGCTGGTTCCGGGTCGCGGGCAGGGTGACCTGCAGGGCGAGGGTGGCCTGGTGCTCGCCGTCGGCCAGGAGCGGGACGGCGACGAACATGCCCTTGTCGCGCAGCCCGTCCAGGGCGGCGACCGGCTCCTCGGTCCGCTCCGAGGCGACCCGCACCCGGCCGAGCGTGGCCGCGGCGGCCTCCAGGGCGGGGCGGAGCGCGGAGGCGACGTCCATCTGGCCGACGGGGGAGTTCTCCAGGGCGTCGACGACGTCGCCGGAGACGACGAGGACGACGTCACCGGAGACCTCGCCGGAGAGGCCCGCGGTCACCGCGACGGCGGCGGCGGGCGGAAGGGGGACGGTGTCGGGGTCGCTCACCGGGGCGCCGGCGGTCAGCGCGGAGGTGGAGGGGACCAGCGCAGCTGCGGCGCGGGCCGCCGCGGCGACGACCGCGGTGACGGTCTGGGAGTCCTGCGAGTCGGTGCGGGGCGCGGTCATGCGGAGTCCTTCGCGGCGTGCGGAGCGTGCGGGGTGGGGACGATGGAGGCGGCCAGCCGGCGTCGGTGGTTGCTGGCGATCGCGTAGGCGAACGTCGTGTCGTTGGTGGTGACCTCCAGCGGGCTGTCCCGCGGGTGACGGAGCAGCAGCACGTCGTCGACGGCGAGGGAGAGGAGGTCGGACGAGGAGACGGTGAGCGGCGCGAATCGGACGCTGACGTCGACCGGTACCAGGTTCAGCCGGGCGGCCAGCGCCTCACGAGCACGCTGGCGCTTGCGGAGGGCGGACTCCGACAACTGCGGGGACGCCGCGTTGTTGAGGGCCTGGGCGAAGGACGAGAAGGGCAGCACGACCGTCGCCTCGCCCTCGCGGCTGCCGACGGCCATGTCGTAGGTGGCCACCATGACGGTGTCCGAGCCGGCGGCGGCCTGGGCGAGCTGCGGGTTGTACTCCCGGCCGGTGAGGACCGGCTGGATGTTGGTGACCGAGGACAGCGAGGCGGCGAACTCGTCGAGCAGCCGCTCCAGCAGGTGGTTGGTGAGGGAGGTCTCCATCGCCGTCATCGGCCGGTTCGGCTGCGTCGCGGCACCGGAGCCGCCGAGCATGTGGTCGACCATCGACATCGCGATGTCCAGCGGAAAGGCCAGCAGGCCCTTGCCGGTGAGCGGCTCCATGGTGAACGTGGAGATGAAGGTGGGGTTGGGCAGCGTCCCGACGTAGTCGTCGTAGGAGAACTGCTCGATGCCGAGCAGCTCCACGCGGGCGCCGGTCCGGAGGAACGTCGTCAGGATCGTCGTCGCCTGGCGGGCGAACGCCTCCTGCGCGATCTGCATGACCCGCACGTGCTCGCGGGAGAGCTTCGTGGGGCGGCGGAAGTCGTAGGTGCGCGGCTCCCCGCGCCGGCTGCGGCTGCCCGGGGGAGCGGTGGTCACGGGGGCGGCTGCCGGGGCCGGCGCGGCGGCCGGGGCCGGTCCGGTCTCGGGGGTGGTCACGCAAGACCTCATCGGCGGACGGGTCGATCATCCTGACCGGGGGGCGCCGTCCGGCCGTGCCGGCAGGGGACGGCGTGGCACGTGGTGCCGGTGGGGCGCGTGAGGGGTGCCCTCCGTGATCGGAGGGCACCCCTGCGTGGTCGTGCTGGGCGCTACTGCGTGACGTGCTCGGTCGAGTACGTGGCATCCGGTCGGACGTGGTCGGCGGTGACGATGTGCGCTGCGTGGGAGTTTCCGGAGCTGAAATCCCCACCCACGGCACATCGTCCGCCTGGCCCATGCGCTCGTACCTCGACGGACGAGAGCGGCACCCATGATGTCGGTGTCCACGTCGAGCGCGACCCGGAGCACCACGGCCTGCGACTCATCCGGCCCCTGCCGCACCTGCAACGTGACAGGGGGCCTCGGCTCACCCGGTGGTGGGTAGGGGGCGCCGGCTCGCATCAACCGGTCGACGAGGCGCTCCATCCAGCTCCGTGGACCGTGCATGGCTGGTGAGGCGGGATGACCCGGACATGACCGGTACCATGACGTCTCGGATCATTGGGTGACGTACTCCGTGTAGTAGATGCCCATGACCATCGGGACCCCGTCGGTGGTGTAGGCCTCGATGATCTTCTGCTCCAGGGACTCCTTCAGCGCGTCCCGGGCGTTGGTGACGTCGGCGGGGTTCGCCTGCGAGAAGGTGGAGATGATCGCGTCGTAGGCCTTGGCGCCGTCGACGCCGCCACCGCCGTGGCCGCCGGCGGCGGCCTCGACCGTGTAGTCCAGGGTGATGCCGATCTTCAGGTAGCCACCGCCGGCGAGGTTCACCGCGATGGGCTCCAGCGCGGTGTAGCCGCCGTGCTCCGGTGCCGCGGCCTCCGCCTCGCCCGATCCGGCGAAGAGGAAGAAGTACGCGGCACCGGCCCCGGCGAGCAGGACGACGGCCAGCATCAGGAACAGCTTCTTCTTGCCGCCCGTGCCCTCGGTCTCCTCGCCCTCCGCGGGGGCGTTCTTGTCCTTCTTGCTCATTCGGTCACTCCCTGGTCGGCGGCGGCGAGGCCGGGCAGCAGTGCGTTGGCCTCTGCCGAGGCGGTGGACAGGACGACGATGTCGACCCGGCGGTTCACCGAGATGGCGGTGGGGTCGGACTCGGGCACCAGCGGCCGGGTCGACGAGTAGCCGTTGGCCGACATCCGGGGCTGCGGGACGCCGCGGCCGCCCAGATGGCGCACCACGGTCGTGGCGCGGTAGGCCGACAGCTCCCAGTTGGACGGCCACATCCCCCCGGGGGTGACGGCCAGGTGGTTGGCGTGTCCTTCGACGGCCATCTGGTTGGGCAGCCCGGTCAGGGTGGGGGCGATCGCGTCGAGGATCGCGGCCCCCTCCGGGCGCAGGACGGCGCGCTCGGCGTCGAACAGGACCGCGTCGGCCACGATGTGCACGACCAGCCCGCGCTCGTCGATCTCGTAGCGGGCCGCACCGGCGTGACCGGCCGCGGCCAGCGCCGCCTCGATCCTGGCGCGGGCCGCGGCCAGCTCGTCGTAGGCGGCCGCGGCCTCGGCGGCGATTCGCTCGGCGCGCTGCATCGCGGCCTCCGCGGCGGCCGCGTCGACCTCGGCCTGCTGCACCGTGGTGTCCGGCGGCATCGCCGAGGCGATGTCGATGACACCGGGCAGCCCGTCGAGCACCGCGCCCTCGGGGGTGGCGCTGGTCTGCACGCTGACGGGGGTGCCGAGGGTCTGCGCGAGCCCCTTGGCCAGGGCGGCGAACTTGGCCTGGTCGACCTGGCTCATGGCGAAGAGCACCACGAACAGCACGAACAGCAGCGTCATCATGTCCGCGTAGGACACCATCCACCGCTCGTGGTTCTCGTGCTCCTCTTCCTCGTGCTTCTTGGCCCGGCGGCGGCCGCCGTGGCCGCCGCCGCTCATCGGTCCGCCCCGCTGGCGGCCGGTGGTGCGCCACCGGCCGGTGGGCGCGCGAGACGGCTCACGCCGCCTCCTTGGCGAGCTCGCTCGGCGGGATCAGCGAGTTGAGCTTCAGGCGGACCGCCCGCGGGCTGGTGCCGGCCTGGATCTCGGCGATCCCCTCGACGAGCAGCTCCATCTGCGCGGCCTGCAGCTCGCTGACCCGGAGGATCTTCGCGCCCATCGGCAGGAACCAGAAGTTCGCGGCCATGACGCCCCACAGCGTCGCGATGAACGCGGCGGCGATCATCGGGCCGAGCGACTCGGGGTTGTTGAGGTTCCCCATGACGTTCATGAGGCCGACGATGCAGCCGACGATGCCGATGGTCGGGGCGTAGCCGCCCATCGTGTTCATGAACTTGGCGGCGACCTTGTCCTCGGTCTTCTTCGCCGAGATCTCGCTCTCCAGGACCGCGCGCAGCTCCTCGGGGTCGGTGCCGTCGATGCCCATCTGCAGGCCGCGCCGCAGGAACGGGTCCTCGATCGCCTTGACCTGCGCCTCCAGCGCCAGCAGGCCCTCCTTGCGGGCCTTCTCCGCGAGGCTCACCAGGGTCTGGATCTGGTCGGTCGGCGGCGGCACCTTGGCCGGCGTCAGGGCCATCTTGAACCAGCCCGGCATCTTCTTGAGGTCGTCCATCGTCTGGCCGGACATCGCCGCGCCGAAGGTGGCGACGACGACCAGGATGATCGCCGGGAGGAAGATCAGCGACATCGGGTCGGCGCCCTCCATGACCATGAAGACCAGGAGGGCGACGAGCGAGACGACGAATCCGATCAGGGTGGCCGGATCCACGGGTCAGCGCTCCTCTCGGGTCGGGAAGGGCACGACCGACGAGTCGCTCGGGTGGTGCTGAGGGGGTGCCGGGCGGTAGGTGCCCCGGTCCATCTCGTAGGACAGGGCGAGGATGCCGGCGCGGTACTCGCGGATCTCCTGGAGCACCTCGTCCACGCTCTCCTTCACCACGTACTTGGTGCCGTCCGCGAGGAAGGCCACCGTGTCCGGGTGGCCCTCGACCTTCTCGATGAGGTCGGGGTTCAGCGCGAACTGGTCGCCGTTCAGGCGCGTCACTCGGATCACGGGTCGGTCCTCTTGCTCGGTGGTGGCCGCAGAGCGGGCTGGAACGGCAGTCTTGTCATCGGTTCCGGCCGCCGGTTCCTTGAGCCGAACGCGCTGGCCGGGGGGCTGAGACGGACGGCCCGGTCACCCTGCGGGTGACCGGGCCGTCCGCCGGTGGCCTACCTCCAGGGGCCCGCCACCGAACTCACCGGTGACGGGGGAGGGAGAGCCGTCATCAGCGCTTGAGGTTCACCAGGTCCTGGAGGATCTCGTCGGATGCGCTGATCACCCTGCTGTTCGCCTGGAAGCCGCGCTGGGCGACGATCAGGCTGGTGAACTCCTCGGAGAGGTCGACGTTGGACATCTCCAGGGCTCCGGAGACCAGATTGCCCCGGCCGCCGGCCCCGGCGATGCCGATCATCGCCACACCGGAGTTGTCGCCGACGCGGAAGGCCGAGTTGCCGGCCTTCTCCAGCCCGCTGGGGTTGTTGAAGGCGGCCATCGCGAGCTGCCCCAGCGGCTGGCGTAGCCCGTTGGAGTAGATGCCGGTGATCGTGCCGTCGTTGGAGAGCTGGAACGACTGCAGCGAGCCCAGCGCGTAGCCGTTCTGCTCGGGGGCCGTCACCTCGCTCGAGCCGGCGAACTGGCTGATCGTCCCGAGGTCGACGGCGACCGGGCCGGGCCAGCCGGCGGCGCCGGGGGCGAAGCTGATCCCGCCGGTCGGAGCGGTCATCCTGCCCGCCGTGTCGAAGGTGACCGTGCCGTCGAACGCGGTGCCGTCGGCGTTGGTCAGCGGGAGGGCCGCGCCGCCGTTGTTCTGGACGGTCAGGCTCCAGGTGTCCGCGGCCGTCTTGCTGAACGTGTAGGTGACCGACTGGGCGACGCCCTGCGCGTCGTACATCGTGGTCGGGGTCTGCACGAACGACCCGATCGGGGCGGCGGCGTTGAGGTTGCCCTGCAACGTGCCGGTCCCGGTGGCGCGCGGGTTGACGATCTGGCCGTAGGGCACGGTGAGGTTGCCGATCGGGCCGTTCGGGTTGATGGCGCCGTTGGCGTCGGCCACCCAGCCCTGCAGGATGCTGCCGTCCGGGGTCACCAGCCGGCCGTTGGCGTCGAAGTCGAACGAGCCGGCCCGGGTGTACAGCTGTTCCCCGCCGGGCCCGGTGGTCACGAAGAAGCCGTCGCCCTCGATCATGAAATCGGTGGAGCGGCCGGTCGACTGGGCGGCCCCGTTCGTCCAGTTCGTGGTGACGGCGGCGAGCTTGACGCCGAGCCCGATCTGGGCCGGGTTCGTGCCGCCGCGGTCCTCGGCCGGGGCGCCGCCGGCGCGCACGACCTGGGACAGCGTGTCCTGGAAGACCGTGGCGCTGCTCTTGAAGCCGACGGTGTTGACGTTGGCGATGTTGTTGCCGGTGACGTCCATCTTGGTCTGGTGGGCACGCAGACCGGAGATGGCGGAGAACATGGAACGGAGCATCGGGGGTCTCCTCCGGGTGGGAGCTCGGGTAGGGGCGCGGGTGCGCGTCGGTCAGCGGGCGCCGACGTCGGTGATCCGGCCGAGCGGCACGGCGACACCACCGACGGTGGCCACGGCCTCGGCCTTGCCGGTGCCCAGGCGGACCGAGCTGACGACGCCCGTCTGCGCGGCGCCGGTCGAGTCCGTGTAGGTCACGGTCTGGCCGACCATGGCGCCGGCGCTGCTCGAGCGCTGCAGCGCCAGCATCGAGGCGTTCTGCGAGGCGATCTCCTCCAGCTTCTCCACCTGGCTGAAGGTGGCCGTCTGCGCCATGAGCTGATTGGTGTCGGCCGGGTTGCTCGGGTCCTGGTACTTCATCTGGGCCACGAGCAGCTTGAGGAAGGTGTCCTTCCCCATCTGGTCGCCGCGGTCCACGGCGGTCGAGGCGGAGTACGTGGGCCCGCCGGCGACGGTGCCACTCACTGCGTCCGGCATCGGTGGTCGGCCTCCTTCTCAGACGAGCACGTCCACGCCGGACGACGTGGATCGGTGGGTGGGCGGTGTGGGCCCCTCTTCGCTATCGGCAGGCCGACCCCCGGAGAGTGACCGTTCGCCCGCCTGGTTCTGCGGCGCACCTCGCTGGCCCCAGCCCTGCTGGGCCTGCTGCTCGGCCGCGTGCCTGGCCAGCCAGGACCCGCCTGCGTCGGCGTCCACCTCCACCCGGGACGGCCCGAGGCCGGCGGCCTCCAGGTCACGGCGCAGCTCGGGAAGGGCATCGAGGAGAGCGGCCCGGCCCAGCTCGTGGGCGCCGCGCAGGTGCACGTCGAGGCTGCCCTGCGCGACGGTGACCTGCACCTCGACCGGGCCCAGGTTGTCGGGGGTGAGGACGAGGGTCATGGTGTGCGAGCCGCTGCCGGAGCTGCTGAGCGCGGCGACCTGGCGCGCCACCTGGCCGGAGACCGGCTGCGCGGCTCCGCTGCCGGTGGCGGCGTCGGACGGGGTCACCGCGGCGGTGGCCGGGGCGGGGCTCGTGGCCGGGGCAGGGAAGGCGCCGGTACCCGCCGGGGCGACGGGCACGTCGTCGACGGCGGCCCCCGCGGCGGACCGGGGCAGCCCGGCACCGGGGTCCCCGCCGGACGAGCTGTCCGGCGCCGCGCCGCCGTCACCGGAGGCCGGGGCCGCCGGTGCGGTGGGGACGGCGGGCGCGTCCGTGCCCGCTGCGGCGCCGGCGGGAGCGAGCCCGGCGGTGCCGGTGGCCGGCACCGTGCCGGCCACCGTGGCGACGGTTGCTCCGGTGCCGGGCTGGGCTGCCGGCCCGACGGCCGCCGGGACCGGCGCGCCCGCCGCGACCGGGACCGGCGCGCCCGCCATGGCCGGGACCGGCGCGCCCGCCACGGCCGGGACCGGCGCGCCCGCCGGGGACGCCGCCGGCTGACCGGTCGCTTCGGCCGAGCCGATGAGGGGGACGCCGGTGGGCACGCCGGGAAGGAGCGTCACCCCGGTCAGCGACCGGGCGGCAGCGGCGACCGTGCCGGCGGCATCGCCGGGCGGACCGTCGGTCGCCGTGGCCTCGTCGGCCCCTGCGGTCGTCGTCGCGGCGCCTCCGAGCGCCAGGGCCCACAGCGCCGCCGCCACGCCCGCGGCGGCGGCGTCGACCGCAGCGGCGGGCGCGGTCTCCCCGGTGACCTCGCTCTCCCCGCCGGCCGCGGCGTCCCCGGAGGCCTGCTGACCGTCGCGGCCGTGGGTGGCGTCGCGGACGGGGCTCCGCCCGTCGGCGAGCGCGCCGTCCAGGGCCGAGGCGAACGGGCCCGTGCTGTCGGCGGAGCGGGCCGGCGAGGAGGTCGCGGCGGCCGCGGGCCGGGCGGCCGGGGCGGCGACGCTGAGGGGGGATGTCATCGGTAGGCCTCCGCCTTGCTCATCACGGAGCGGACGTAGTGCTGGGTCTCGGGAAAGGGCGGAACGCCCCCGTAGCGGCGCACCGTGCCGGGGCCGGCGTTGTAGGCGGCCAGGGCGAGCTCGGTGGAACCGAACTGCTCGGCGAGGGTGCTGAGGTACTTCGCGGCACCGTCGACGGCCGAGCCGGGATCGAGCGGGTTCACGCCAAGGCCGCGGGCGGTGGCGGGCATGAACTGCATGAGCCCCTGTGCGCCCGCCGGCGAGACGGCGGAGGAGTTGAAGTTCGACTCCTGCTTGGCGACGGCGGCCAGCAGCGAGGGGTCGACGCCGTGCCGGCTGCCCGCGCGGGTGAACAGGTCGGCGTAGGGCACCCCGGCGAGGGCGGTGCCCGCGGTGGCCGCCGGCGAGGCAGCGGTGGCCTCGGGGAGAACCCGCCGGATGGCGGTCGGGGTGCCGACGTCGCGGATGCCCACGGTGCCCCCGGGCTTCGGCGAGTCGATCATCTTGCCGCCGCCGATGTAGATGCCCACGTGGTCGACCCCGGGCCGGTTCGAGGAGTAGTCGAAGAAGACCAGGTCGCCCGGGCGCGCGGAATCGAGCGAGGCGACGGCCTTGCCGGTGGTCACCTGCTGGGAGGAGGTGCGCGGGAGCTCGACGCCGAGGTTGCCCAGCACCAGCTTGGTGAAGCCGGAGCAGTCCAGGCCCTTGGCGGGGTCGGTGCCACCCCACAGGTAGGGGACCCCGAGGTACTTCTGGGCCTCGGAGACGACGGCGCTCTCCGACGCGGTGCCCCCGCCGGCCGACCAGGTGCTCACCGCGGAGGTGCCGGTCAGGCCCGCGGCGCCGGCGGCCGACGCCCAGGCCGCGGACGACGCCGCGCTCGCGGTCGGCCGGAACCGGGCCTGGATCTCGCTGATCCGGGTCTGGATCGCGGTCACTCCGTCCATGCCGGCCCCCTCCCGCCGTCGGTGGTGCGTCCGGCGCGGCCGGTGACGAGGTCGTCGGCCGCGCGTTCCTCCGCCAGGTCGGCGGCGCGCTGCTGGGCCTGGCGGTGCCGCTCGGCGAGCCGCTCCAGGGCCTTGGTCCGCTGCGCCGCGGCGGTCCACTCGGCGCGGACCGCCTCGGCCTGCTCCGCGGACGCGGTCGCCATCGACCGCGCATCGGCGGCGTCGGTGGCGGCGGTCCGCAGCAGGACCATGGCGGCGACGAACGAGCCGGCGGGCAGCGAGCGCGGCAGCACCGCGCCGGTCAGCGCGGTCTCGTACTCGGTGGCCCGCCGGTCGGCGTCTTCGGCGGCGCCGGCGGCGGCCGCGGCGGCGGCCGCCGCCGTCCGCTCCTGCGTACGCCGCAGCTCGAGCACCGGCTGGAGCCGGAAGGCGGCGCGCTTCATGCGCTGCTCACGATCTGCTGCAGCCAGGACCACGCCTCGGCCGGGGGAGTCGACTCCCCGAGCGGCTGCTGCAGGAACGCGTCGATGCTCGGGGCGAGCTGGCGGGCGCGGTCGACGAGCGGATCGCTGCCGGCCTGGTACGCGCCGATCTCGATCAGCTCCCGGACGTCGCGCAGCGCACCCATGAGCCGGCGGATCTCCCGGGCGTCGGCCATCTGCGCCGGCGGGACGACCGCACCGGCGACGCGGGAGATGGACTCGAGCACGTCGATGGCCGGGAAGTGCCCGGTGGTGGCGAGCTTGCGGGTGAGCACGACGTGCCCGTCGAGGATCGAGCGGGCGGTGTCGGCGATGGGCTCGTTGTGGTCGTCGCCCTCGACGAGCACGGTGTAGAGGCCGGTGATGGATCCGGTCGCGCCCGTGCCGGCCTTCTCGAGCAGCTGCGGCATCATCGCGAAGACGCTCGGCGGGTAGCCGCGGGTGGCCGGGGGCTCCCCGGCGGAGAGCCCGACCTCGCGCTGCGCCATGGCGGTGCGGGTGATCGAGTCCATCAGGAGCAGGACGTCCCGGCCCTCGTCCCGGAACGCCTCGGCGATGCGGGTGGCGACGAAGGCGGCCTTCAGCCGCACGAGCGGCGGCTCGTCGGAGGTGGCGACGACGACGACCGTGCGGGCCATGCCCTCCGGGCCGAGGTTCTCCTCGATGAACTCGCGGACCTCGCGGCCACGCTCGCCGATGAGCCCGATGACGCGGACGTCGGCGTCGGTGCCGCGGGTGATCTGGGCGAGCAGGCTGGACTTGCCGACGCCGGAGCCGGCGAAGATCCCCAGGCGCTGCCCCTTGCCGCAGGGGACGAGGGTGTCGAGCGCCCGGACGCCGAAGGTGAGCGGCTCCTCCACGCGGGTGCGGGAGAGCGCGTGCGGTGTCTGCGTCTCCAGGTCGACCCAGGACACCCGGCTGGCCAGCGGGGGGCCGCCGTCGACCGGGCGGCCGAGCCCGTCGAGGACCCGCCCCAGCAGCGCCTCGCCCACGGGGACCTGCAGCGGGCGGCCGGTGGCCCGCACCGGGGCGCCGGCGTGGACGCCGGACAGCCCACCCAGCGGCATGCAGGTGAGCCGGTCGCGGCCGACGGCGACGACCTCGGCCAGCAGCTGCTGGCCGGCCGGGTCGACCTCGACGAGGTCGCCCACGGCAGCGGTGACGCCGTCGACGCCCAGGGTCAGGCCCATCGCGCCGGTCACGATACCGGTGACCTGGGGACGGGCGGCCAGGCGAGCGCGCTCGAGCAGTCCGGGAGGAACGGTCATGACCGGAGCACCGCCTGCACCCGCTCGAGCGCCGCGCTCAGCTGGGCGTCGATCCGGCGGGGCCCGGACTCGGCGACGGCGCCGGCCCGCTCCACGGCCGGGTCGGGTACGACGCGGACGCCGTCGGGGAGCTCGGCGAGCGCCTCGGCGGGCACCTCGGCCAGGTCGTCGGGGTGCAGCCGGACGACGACGGGCGCGTCGGCGGGGCAGAAGGCGAGTGCCCGGCGGACCGCGTCCATGACCGGGTCGGAGGCGATGGCCAGCTCGCGGCCGAGCACGTCCTCGACCAGCGTGAGCACGGTCCCGACGATCGACTCGCGGATGTCGTCGGCGACCGGGCGGACCGACTCGTCCAGCGCCCGGCTCGCCGCGCCGAGAGCGGCGGTCGCCGACACCAGGCGGCGCTCCCAGCGTGCCTGAACCTCGGCGAGCCGCTCCTGCGCGGCCCGCTCGGCCTCCGCGACGACCGACCCGGCCTCGGTCAGGCCCTCGGCGTGACCGGCGGCGAAGCCCTCGGCGTGCGCCTGGGCCCGGAGCCGGGCCAGCTCCTCGGCGTAGACGTCGCCGAGCCGGAACGACGGCCTGCTCCCGGCGACCGGCTGGTCCTCCGCGCGGCGGACGGTGGTCCGCCGCTCGACCGGTGACGGCCGCCACGGGACGGCGGGGGAGGAGGCAGCGACCGGCGCCGCGACCGGGAGCGGGGCGGCCGGTGCGGCGGCGGACCGGGCCGCCGGCACGACCGTGCCGACACCGCCGTCGGCCAGGACCTCCCGGTACGGGCGGGCCTGCGCGGCCGAGCTACCGCGCAGGACGGCACCCTCACGCGGTGGACGGTGGCCGGTGTCAGGCAACGAAGTCGTCCTCGCCGCCGCGCGAGATGGTCAGCACACCCTGCTCCTCGAGGGTGCGGATGACCGCCACGACCTTGGCCTGGGCCTCCTCGACCGTGCGGGTGCGCACCGGGCCGAGCAGCTCGATCTCCTCGGAGAGGTTCTCGGCGGCCCGCTCGGAGAGGTTCCGCTTGATCTTGTCCTGGACGTCGGGCCGCACGCCCTTGAGTGCGGTGGCGAGGTCGTTGGCCTCCACCTCGCGCAGCACCAGCTGCAGCGACCGGTCGTCGATGGTGACGATGTCCTCGAAGACGAACATCTGCGAACGGACCTGGTCGGCCAGCTCCGGGTCGGTGTTGTCCAGCCACTCCAGGATGGAGCGCTCGGTCGGCCGCGGCGAGCGGTTGATGATCTCGACGAGGGTCTCGACACCACCGACGGTGGTCATGTCCTGGTGGGCCAGGATCGAGCCCATCCGGCGGCCGAGCTCCTCCTCGACCAGACGCACCATCTCCGGCGAGGTCCGGTCCATGGTGGCGATCCGGTGCGCGACCTCCGCCTGCTGCTCGGGCACGAAACCGGAGAGCACCTCGGCCGACTGGGCCGCGGTGAGGTGGGCCAGGACGAGCGCGATGACCTGCGGGTGCTCGTCCTTGAGGAAGGTGACCAGCTGGCGGACGTCGGCGTTGCGCAGCGAGGCGAACGGCACCTCGGTGTAGACGACGTTGAGCCGGGACAGGATGTTCTCGGCCTTGTCCTGGCCCAGGCCCGCGGCCAGGATCTCGCGGGCGAACTCGACGCCGCCGCGGCCGACGAACTGCTGCGCGGTCATCAGGCCGTGGAACTCGCGCATGACGCCGTCGACGTCGTCGAGCTCCACCGAGCCCAGCTTCATCAGCTCGCGGGTGAGCGCCTCGACCTCGCGGGGGCGCAGCTGGGCCAGCAGGACGCCGGCCTCCTCCTTGCTCATCTGGGCGAGGAAGACCGCCGCCTTGCGCAGGCCCGGCAGTTCGGGCCGCGGTGGCCGCGGGGGCGCGACGACCGTGCCGGGTGCGATGGGGATGCTCGCGAGGGTCATGGCTTCGTCTCGCTCAGCCAGCCGCGCAGCATGGCCGCGACCTCGTCGGGACGCTCGCTGACCATCGTGGAGATCTCCCCTCGGACCCTGGCCCGTTCCACCGCCTCGAGCTCGAGGGCGGCGTTGTCGGGCGCGACCTCCTGGCGGGTGCTGGCCACCCGCAGCCGGTCCAGCTCGGCCAGCATGTCCGCGTCGAGCTCGAGCGGCTCGTAGTCGTCCTCGATCTCCTCCTCGCGGCGGCGCGAGCGCAGCCAGACGATGAGGACGACCAGCGCGATGCCCGCGGCGATCCCGCCGGTGCGGATCATCGACCACATCTGCTCGGCGGCCTCGGCCTCGCGGGCGGCCTCCATCGCGGCGGCGGCGTTCTCGGCGGCGGCGTCGTCGAACGGCATGGCGGCGATGGCGATGTCGTCCCCGCGCGCCGGGTCCAGGCCCACGGCGTTGGTCATGAGGTTCGTCATCTGCTGCTGGTTGAGGTTGCCGGCGACGGCGTCGTCCATGACGACGGAGACGGTCAGCCGCTTGAGGTCGCCGGGGGCGCCCTCGACCACCTCGACGGTCTTCCCGACGGCGTTGTTGGCCGTCCAGGAGTCCTTCTCGTAGTTCGATTCCCCCGCGCCGGCGTTCTCCGCCGCGTCGGGCATGTTCTCCGGGCCGAGGATGCCGCCGACCGGGGCGCCTCCGCCCTCGTACGTCTCGGTCGTGTGCTGCTCGGAGAGCGGCGGCGTGCCCTCGTCGAAGTCGTAGGTCTCCGAGGTGGTGTTGCGCTTCGCGAGGTCGACCTCCGCGCGCACCGACACGACGGAGCGGTTCGGGCCGAGGACCTGGTCCAGCATCGCCTGCGCCTTGGTGGCCAGCCGGTCCTCGTACTCCTGCTCGACCTGCGAGCGGGCGTCGCCGGCCGCGGCGCTCACGCCCTGCCCGGGGGAGGAGAGCACCCGGCCGCTGGCGTCCGCGACGGTGACCTGGTCGGGCGACATGTCACGGATGCTGGAGGAGACCAGGTTGGTCACCGCCAGGATCTGCTCACCGGACAGCGCGGTGCCGGGCGCCAGGTCGAGCAGCACCGACGCCGTCGGCTGGGCCTTCTCGCTGACGAAGACCTCGTCCTCGGGCAGGGCGACGTGCACGACGGCGGAGTTGACGCCGGCGAGCGACTCCAGGGTGTTCGCCAGCTCGCCCTCCAGCGCCCGCTGGTAGGTGACCTGCTGCTGGAACTCGCTGGTGGTGATGCCCTGCTCGTCGAGCAGCGCGTAGCCGGTGTCCTTGCCGGCGGGCAGGCCCTTGCCGCTCATGTCCAGGCGCAGGTCGTAGACCGCGTCCTTGGCCACCAGGATCGTGCCGCCGCCGTCGGACAGCTCGTAGGACACCCCGGCCGCGTCGAGCTCGTCGACGATCGCCGACGCGTCACTGGCCGCCAGGTTGGAGAACAGCGGCGCCTGGGTCGGCGTGGTGATCCAGCTGTAGAAGACGAAACCGCCGAGCGTCAGCCCGGCGAGCATCAGGCCGATGACGACCTTCTGCCCCAGGCTGATCGTGTCGAACGTGGAGCGGGCACGCTCCAGCGTCCCGGCGACGGCCGGATTCATCAGATCTGCATCCTCATGATCTCGGTGAAGGCCGCGACGGCCTGGTTCTTGATCGTCACGACCATCTCGGTCGCCACGCCGGACTCAGCGCTGGCGATCATGTAGTCGTGCACGTCCTTCAGGTCACCGGTGGCGGCCTGCACGCCCAGCTCCGCGGTCACCGACTGGGTGGCCTGGAGCTTGTCGAAGGTGGAGGCCAGGACGGCGGCGAAGCCGTCGGTCGCCTCGGTCGCGACGGTGCCGCGGAGGCTGCCGGCGACGCCGGAGGCCGCGCCGATGCCGACCGGCGGAATGCCGCTGAGCGGGAGAGTCATCAGCGCTTCCCGAGCTGCAGCGCGGCCTGGTAGGCGTTGGTCGCCCGCTCGACGACGGCGAGGTTCGCCTGGTAGCCGCGCTGCGCCATCATCATGGAGGTCATCTGGTCGCCGAGGTCGATGTCGGGGTACTTGACGTAGCCGTCGGCGTCGGCCAGCGGGTGCGTGGGCTCGTAGACCAGGCGGCCCTCGGGGTCGCCGAACTCCGCGCGGGCCACGCGCACGCCGCCCTCGCCGGTTCCGTAGTCCACGGCCTGGGCCACGACGAGCCGCGCCTGGAAGGCGTCCTCGTCGGTGCGCCGCACCGTGTTGATGTTGGCGATGTTGTCGGCGGCGGCGTCGAGCCACTTCCGGTGCGTCATCAGCCCGGACTGCGAGATGCTCAGGGCCTGAAACATGCTCATGGTCTAGGACGTCCTCAGGGCCGTGCGGATCGAGTTGTACTTACCGTCGAGCGCGGTGAGCGCCAGTTGGTAGCGCAGCCCCGTCTCGGTGGCGATGACCGTCTCCGCGTCGAGGTTGACGTTGTTGCCGTTGGTGTTGGTCGGCTCGAGCGAGCGCGCGGTGGTACCGCCGGAGATCACTGGGGTCGTTCCGCTGCGGACAGCCCCGCGCAGCGACGTCTCGAAGTCCGTCCGCCCGGCCAGGAAGCCGGGGGTGTTGACGTTCGCGATGTTGTCTGCGGTGACGCGCTGCCGCTGCGCGAGCCCGGCGAGCGCGGCCTTCAGGACCGGCGTGCCGACGTCGCCGATCATCGGGCGGCTCGCCGGCGGGTGGAGCAGGACACGATCGACCTCCGGGTATGCGGACGACACCCGCGAACGAGTGCTGGGTCGCCGATCCGTGGCGAAAGTGGTGCTCTCCGTGCACGTGCTTCATCGGCAGCCGGGCGGAACCGGCTGACCCCGTTCCGCCACACGAGGGACCACAGCGACCGGGAGGGGTGACGGTGACGGATGTGACCAGTGGGGAGCTCGTCGCGTCCCGGCCGACCGGGGCGGGGGAGTCGGCACCTGCCGTGCCGGCGGGTGGCCAAACCCACCTCGGGAGTGCACGAACGCCCCGCCGCCGGGAACCGGCGACGGGGCGTTCGATCGGATGGAGGCGTCAGCGTGCGGCTGTGGCCAGACGCCCGCCGCCGAGGGCGCGGGTGCGGTTGTCGCGGGCGGTCCGCCAGGCGGCGACCCAGCGCTCGGCGGTGTGCTCGGTCAGGTGGTGGGCCAGGACGTGCTCGCGGGCCGCAGCGGCGACCTCGCGCCGTCGGTCGGCGTCCTTCACGCCGAGCGTGAGCCACTTCGCCCAGTCCTTCGGGGACCGCGCGGGCATCCCCAGCCCGAGCCGCTCGTACTCCTCGGTCCGGGCGCGCACGCTGTAGACGCCCCGTGCGGAGTACTCCAGAGGCTTGAGCCAGCTCTTGCTCGTGTTGAACCGGTCGACCCGGAGGGGAGCGATGCCGATGTCGAACAGCTCGCCCATCCGCGCCGCGTACCCGTCCACGTCCATCACCCAGGGCACCTCCTCCGGCTCGTCCGGCAGCCCCAGGCGGTCCTTCACGTCCCACTTCTGCCCGAGGATCACCAGTCGGCTCTGCCCGCGGGTCCGGTCCAGCGCCTGCTGGAGGCCGGAGCCCATCTCCTGCAGGTCGTACGGGTGGCTCGGCACGCTGCCGGCCCAGCCGATGGTCACGGTGTCCGGGGTGCGCTCGTAGGCCGGCGGCAGCTCGGCGGTGCGGCGCGGGACGGCGTTCTCGATCACCACACCGCGGCCGTGGCGGGCGTACTCCTTCAGCAGCGCGGGCGTCGACGTGGTCACCAGATCGGCCTCGCGGGCGGCCTGGGCCGCGAACTCGCTGCTGCCGGCCCGCACCAGGGCGTCGTGCCCCATGTGGCCGTACGGGACGGCGGACAGCAGGTCGTCCATCTCCACGACGACCGCGACGCCCTGCGCCTGCAGGATCCGCTGGGTCTGCATCATCTCGGCGGTCTTCGGCAGCTGGAGGACGACGACGTCCGCGCCCTGGGCGTCGACGTCGACGACCTCCATCGGAGCGCCCTCGGTCACCGACCGCATGGTGGTGCCGATCCCGCGGGAGACGGCGACCTCGACGCCGAGCCCTGCGGCCTGGACGGCGCGGGCCGGCTCCTCGATGCGGTAGTACGTGGAGCCGGTCGCGATCGCATGGGTGAGGAAGACGCGCATGGGAGAGCCCTTCTGTGAATGCCTGCTGCCGGTGGGGCGCGGGACGCCGCCCCGGCATCGGGGCCGGTGCGCGCTCCTCTGTCATCGGCAGTCCGGCCCCGGAAGGGTTCCGTCAGGACTGCATTTCTCCGGCGGAGGTCGCGGTCAGAGCGCCTGGTCGATGAACGAGGCCGGGGGGCGCTCGTCGCCGTAGGACATGCGGGCGGCGACGTCGCGCTGCTTCTGGGAGCGGGTGATCCGCTCGACCAGGGCCTCGGCGACGGCGAGTTGGTGCTGGAGCAGCCGGGCGGCGCGCTCGCGCAGGTCCACGGGCACCGGGCCGAGACCGGTGGGGGGCACCCAGTCGGAGGCGCGCCGCCCCCAGGCGGCGATCTCCTCGGCCCTGCCCCGGGCGAGGCTCTCCTGCGCCTCGAGCACATCGCCCTCGAGCTCGGCGAGGGCGATGTGCCAGTCAGTGGGCTGACGCCGGCCGCCGGAGGTCGAACTGCCGGACGCGTTCGGCTGGGTGGCCGGCGTGTACGGACTCTGGCCGAAGCCCGCCGCGGCCGAACCGCCGACAGGGCTCACGGTCATGACGGAACGCCGGCCAAGGACGCGGCGGCCTGCCGCCATGCGTCGCGCAGCGGCTCGACGACTGCACGGCAGGAGCTGATCCGGTTGGTGTCGAACTTCAGGTTGGCCTGGACGAGCTCGCTCATCAGCCAGTTGTAGAGGGCGGCCAGGCGGGGGCCGCCCTCCCACACGTCGACCTGCAGGCTGGACAGCAGCTCCAGGATGATCGCCTGGGCGTGCTGGAGCTCCTCGTTCGCCCGGGGGCGGTTCCCCTCCGCGACCGCCACCTGCGCCCGCTCGAGATCGAGGGCGAGCCGGTCGTAGAGCATCACCAGCACCTGCTGCGGCGAGGCGGTGGCGACGGCGTCGCCGAGGTAGCGGGCGCGGAGCGAAGCAGCACTCATCGGGAAGGGCTCCTGAAGCGAAGAGTCGAGCGGGTCGGGCGGGGGACGTCAGGCCGACGGCAGCGAGCCGAGCTGACCGGCCAGCCAGTTGGACTGGTTGGTCAGGGAGCTCAGCGCGGTTTCCATGGCGGTGAACTGGCGGGTGAGGGCGACCTTGCGCGCGGCCAGCCGCAGGTCCCAGTCGGCGATCCGGTCCTGGATGTCGCGCGCGAGGCTGTCCTGGCCCGTGGCCAGGGAGCTGAGCGTGCCGGTCGTGGCGTCCGAGGCGGCCTTGCTGACGTCGCGGACCCGCGCGGCCAGGCCGGGGACGAAGTCGGGCTCCCCCTCCACCCCGGTTCCGGTCACGATGCGCTGGGCCAGCTCCGGCGTCGCCGTGAGGGCGGCGGTGAACTTCTCCTTGTCGAAGGTGATCCGGCCGTCGCGGGTGGTCTGGAACCCGACCTGGGCCGGTGAGCCGTCCGCGCCGACCGCCTCGGAGACCGCCTGCAGCAGCTGGCCGGCGATGGAGGTCACCGCGTACTCGCCGCGCAGCGCCGCCTTGCTGCCGGGGGTGTTGTCCGAGTAGGTCTTGATCGTCGACAGCGCGTTGTTCACCGCGTCGACGAGCGCGGAGACCTTGTCGGCGACGGCGGCGGGGTCCGTGGCGACGGTGACGGTGACCGGCGTGGGCTCCACCTTGGACACGGTGAGCGTCGCCCCCGGCAGGACGCCCTCGAACGTGTTGGTGGCCGAGCGGATCGTGTAGGCCGTCGTGGTGGCGGTGTCCTCGCCGACCTTCAGCTCGGCGTCCTGGCCGACGCTGGTGGCGGTGAACTCGGTGCCGGCGATGGAGAAGCCGGCGGCCGCGCCGGAGGTGCCGGCGCTGATCTGGAGGGCGAACTCGCCGGGGGCGACCTGCACCGCGGAGGCCTTCAGGCCCAGGGCGGTGTCGGCGTTGATCTTCGCCGCGACCTGCTCGAGCGACTCGGTGCCGTCGAGCGTCACCGTGCCCTTGCTGGTGGCGCCGTCCGCGCTGCGGATGTCCATGCTGCTCAGGCCGGCGGCGGTGGTCGTGCTCGACCACCGGCCGGTGCTCACGCTGGAAGCCGTGGTCGCGACCTGGGCGACGGTGAAGGTGAGCGAGCCCGGGGTGGCGTAGGAGGCGGTGGTGACGCCGACCGAGGCGGCGGTGCTGGTCGCCTTCGTGCTGGCGAACGACTCCGGCTTCGCGAGCGACTCGGCGCTGGTGGTCAGGGCCGCGAGCGCACTGTTGACGGTGCGGT
The DNA here is from genome assembly GCF_039679125.1 of Blastococcus sp. HT6-4. NCBI lineage: Bacteria > Bacillati > Actinomycetota > Actinomycetes > Geodermatophilales > Geodermatophilaceae > Blastococcus > Blastococcus montanus. The sequence goes on from NZ_CP155551.1 coordinate 776,547, forward strand.
AGGCGCTGGCGGCGACCTGGGTGGCGGACAGCCGCGTCTTGAGCGAGTTCTGCTGCCGCGCCTCCAGCTGCAGGAGCTGGGTGATCATCGTGCCGGTGTCGATCCCGGACACCAGGCCGGTGTTGATGCTCATCGTCATGTCACTGGCTCCTGGGTCGGTGGGGATCGGGGGCCCAAGCGAGCGAGGGGGGAGGCACGAGGGCCTCCCCCCTCACCCGGGGTGCTGCTGAGGGTCTGCGGCCTCAGCTGTTCAGCTGATCGTGGATCAGCGGAGCAGCGAGAGGACGCCCTGCGAGGCCTGGTTGGCCTGCGCGAGCATCGCGGTGCCGGCCTGGGACAGGATCTGGGCGCGGGTGAACCCGACCATCTCCTGCGCCATGTCGGCGTCACGGACCCGGCTCTCCGACGCGCTCAGGTTCTCGATCGAGACGTTGAGCGAGTTGATGGTGCTCTCGAAGCGGTTCTGCTTCGCACCGAGGCTGGCGCGGGACTCCGAGACCGTCTTGATCTGGGCGTCGAGCGTGGTCAGGTCGGCCGTGGCGCTGTAGGTGCCGGAGGCCGACATGTTCGTGGCCACGCCGGTGACCGCCGTGGCGACCGTGGTGACGTTGCTCAGCTCGACGGTCATCGTCTCGCCGCCGTTGGCACCGGTCTGGAACGACAGGCTGGATGCGCTGCCGTTCAGGAGCTTGGTGCCGTTGAAGTCGGTCCGGCCAGCGATGTCGGTCAGCGCGCCGGCGAGCTCGGTGACCTCCTTCGCGATGTAGCCGCGGGCCTTGTCGTCGACGACGCCGCTGTTACCCGCCTGGACGGTCAGGTCGCGGACGCGCTGCAGGATCGAGTGCACCTCGGTGAGGGCACCTTCCGCCGTCTGCACGACGGAGACGCCGTCCTGCGAGTTGCGGACGGCGACCTTGAGGCCACCGACCTGCGAGCGCAGGCCCTCGGAGATCGCCAGACCGGCCGCGTCGTCGGCGGCGCGGTTGATCCGGAAGCCGGAGGACAGCTTCTCGAGCGACTTGCTCATCTGGTTGTCGGTGATCGACAGGTTCCGGTGAGCGTTGAGAGCAGCGATGTTCTGGTTGATGCGCAGACCCATGATGTTCCTCCTTGGACGGGGTCGTACTGGTCTTCCCGCTGCATCCGTGCTGCGGGCCGTACATGAAAGGTCTTCGGCTGCGGAGCGGGACCCCTTGAGCCGAGCGCCGAACTTCTTTCCGAACGGGTGATCAGGCGGTCCTGGCGGCGCTGTCGGGCGCGGTCGACCAGGCGGTGCGCTGCTGTGGGACCGGCGCCCCGTTGCGGGCGGCCACCCGGGCGACATACGACAGCTGCTGGTTGCGCGCACGGACGCCACCGTCCGGTGCGACGGCCCGGCCCTCCCACACCTCGCTCATGGCCGCGTGCAGGAGGGTCAGGGCCCGCGCCCGCATCTGCGAGACCCGTGACAGGGTCACCCCCAGGTCCTCGGCGATGTCCGTCAGTGATTCATCACCGAAGAAATTGCGTTCCACGACCTCGTCGAGCCGGTCGGGCAACGCGCGGATCGCGTCGTGCAGGTAGCGGGCGCGTTCGCCCCGCAGGACCGCGCGCTCGGGGGACTCTCCGGTGTCGGGCAGGTCGAGCGTCGTCCCGTCGGGGCCGGTCTCGGCGTCGATGCTGACCATGACGGCCCGGTGGACGTCGACCTGCAGGTGGTCGAGCTCGCTGCGCGCGACGCCCAGGCTCTGCGCGAGCTCCTCGCGTGTGGGCGGCCGGCCGAGGCTGATGGTGAGCGCGTCGGTGGCGGCGTCGGTCCGACGGGCCGCGGCGCGCACCGACCGGCTGGCCCAGTCCCCGGAGCGCAGTTCGTCGAGGACCGCGCCCTGCAGGCGGGCCAGGGCGTAGGTGGCGAAGGAGGCGCCCGCGTCCGGGTCGAACCGGCGCGCCACCTCGACCAGGGCCACGTGGGCGCAGGACAGCAGGTCCTCGCGGCTGACGTGGCCGGGCAGCGAGATGCGGGAGGCGACGGCGTTGACGGCGAACGCCGCCAGGGGGAGGTGCTCGGTCACCAGCGCGTCGACCTCCTGGGGGGATCGCCCCTTGACCGGGTGCGGGACCCGGCCGTTCTGGGGGCGCTCACGCAACGGCCGGTCGTGCGCGGACCGCTCACGGAGGGGGCGCTCGGTCGTGAGGGAACGGACTCGGGTCACGTCCGTATCTCTCGGCGGCCGGTACCGGGATCGGCACCACCCGTCGGCACAAATCCTCCCGGACTTGAGTGCCAGTTCGGTGCTTCGGCTCAACCCGCTCCGAACGGGTGCCGATGCCAGCTCCGACGGCGGTCGTCCCCGGCGAGTCCGGGGCGACCGCGAGCGAGCACGAGTGAGACGACGGAAGGCGGTGGACGGAGTGGACTACCAGCACCTGTCGACGATGCTGTGGCGCGAGCAGGAGCTCCTGGACCTGCTGCTCTTCAAGGCCGAGGAGAAGCAGTACCTGATCCTCACCGGCAAGACCCGCTGGCTGGCGCGCATCGCCCACGAGATCGAGGTCGTGCTCGACCAGCTGCGCACCCTCGAGGTGGAGCGGTCGGCGGCCACCGAGGTGATCGCGGCCACGCTGGGGCTGGAGACCAACCCCTCCCTGCGGCAGGTGGCCGACGCGGCCCCCGCTCCGTGGGGCGACCTGCTCGCCAAGCACCACGAGGCGCTGCTGGTGCTGATCACCGACCTGCGCAGCCTGTCGGACGCCAACAAGGAGCTCATCGAGGGCGGCCTGGCCGCGATCGGGGACGCGCTCAGGCAGACGCACGTCCCCTCGGCCGGCACGTACGGCGCGAAGGGGCGGCACACCGACGCCACCCACCGCGCGGTCACCCTGGACGGAGCACTCTGACGTGAGCACCTTCAGCCTCCTGAACACGGCGACCACGTCGCTCTGGGCGCAGCGCCGGGCGCTCGACGTCACCGGTCAGAACATCTCGAACGTCAACACGGACGGGTACTCCCGCCAGCGGGTGGACATGCGGGCCATCGGGGGGAGCGCCGTCCCGGCGTTCTACTCCACGGGCAGCGGCATCGGTGGCGGCGTCAACGCCGACCAGGTGGCGCGGATCCGCGACGCCTTCCTCGAGGGCCGCGGGCACACCGAGCACGCCAACAGCGCGCAGCTGACCGCCGAGACCGACGCCTACCAGCTGGTCGAGCAGGCGTTCCGCGAGCCCGGGACCACCGGCCTGCAGAACCTCATGGCCGACATGTGGCGCGGCTGGCAGGACGTGGCCAACAAGCCGGAGGACCCCGCCGCGCGCGGGCAGGTGCTCAAGCGGCTCGAGACGCTCGTCGGCGGCCTGCACTTCAGCAGTGCGCAGCTGGACGGGCAGTGGCAGCAGACCCGCGAGAACCTGAGCGTCCTCGTGGACGATGTCAACGCGGCGGCCGAGACGGTGGCCCGCCTGAACACCGCGATCCTGCGCGCTTCGCAGAGCGGGCTGCCGGCCAACGACCTCACCGACCAGCGCGACCTGCTCGTCATGAAGCTCGCCGACCAGGTGGGGGTGTCGGTGCGGCCGCGGGACGGTGGCGTCGTCGACGTGCTCGTCGGCAGCGTCACGCTCGTCTCCGGCGGGACCGCGTCGAAGCTCGCGGTCCAGGGCACGATCGACCCCACCGGCGCCGCCGGTGACCCGCCGCGCGTCGTGACCGCCGACGGGGGGCTCACGGTCACCGTCGGGGGCACCGCCGGGGGACAGCTGCACACGCTGAACTCGATCCTCCCCACCTACCGGACCGAGCTGGACGCCGTCGCGTCGGCGCTCGCCACGGCGCTGAACACGGCGCACGCCGACGGCTACGACCTCGACGGCCTGCAGGGCGGCGCGCTGATCGGCTCCTCGGGCGGGCCGGTGACGGCGTCGTCCATCACCGTGTCCCTCACCGACCCGCGGAAGATCGCGGCGTCGTCCATCGGCCCCGGCACGCCGAACCTCGACCGGGGCAACGCCGACAAGCTGGCCCAGCTGGGCAACGGCGTGGCCTCGCCGGACGCGGCCTACCGCAAGATGATCGTCGAGCTGGGTGTCCAGTCGGCGGTCTCGCAGCGCAACCTCGGCATCCAGTCGGTCATCACCGGGCAGGTGGACGCCGCCCGGGAGTCCGTGGCCGGGGTCAACCTCGACGAGGAGATGACCAACATGCTGTCCTTCCAGCACGCGTACTCGGCCGCGAGCCGGCTGGTCACGGCGATCGACGAGATGCTCGACGTCCTGATCAACCGCACCGGCCGCGTGGGGCTGTGATCTGAGTGCGCATCACGCAGAAGTCGGTCGCCCTCACCAGCCTGCAGGGCCTCAACCGCAACCTCGACACCTTCGGCAAGCTGCAGCAGCAGCTCACCTCGGGCCGGCTCATCAACGCGCCGTCCGACTCGCCGACCGGTACGAACAAGGCGATGCAGCTCCGGTCGGAACAGGCGGCCGTCGAGCAGTTCGGCCGGAACATCTCCGACGCCGACAGCTGGCTGTCGATCACCGATTCCACGCTGCAGAACATGCTCGAGGTCACCCGGCGGGTCCGCGACCTCACCGTGCAGGGAGCGAGCACCGGCAGTTCGTCCGAGGCGAGCCGGCGGGCGCTGGCGACGGAGGTGGAGTCGCTGCGGGAGAGCCTGCTCGGCCTGGCGAACACCACGATCCAGGGGCGGCCCATCTTCGGCGGAGTGGCCACCGGCACCCAGGCGTACGGCGACACCGGCGCCTACCTGGGCATCGCGGGGGCCGACGGGGCCGATGTCATGCGCCGCGTCGCGTTCACCGCGGAGGTCCGCGTGGACCTGACCGGCCCGGAGGCCTTCGGGCCCCCCGGTGACGACCTGTTCGCGCTGGTCGCACGGATCGCCGACGACCTGGTCAACGACCCGGCGGCCCTCGACCAGGGCCTGGTGGATCTGGATGCGGTGATGAAGCGGATGCTCGGTGGAGTCGCGGACGTCGGCGCCCGCGCGGCGCGGATCGAGCGGGAGCAGCAGATCAACAGCGACCTCGCGCTCGCTCTGGAGACCCAGCTCGGCGGGGTCGAGAACGTGGACCTGCCGAACACGATCATGCGCTTGCAGATGCAGCAGGTCGGGTACCAGGCCGCGCTGCAGGCGACGGCGAAGGCGATCAGCCCGACGCTGATGGACTACCTGCGCTGATGGCCACCGTCACGGAGATGCCGGCCCCGGACCCGGCGACGACGGCATCGGCTGTGCCGCCGGTCGAGGTGCTGTCGTTCACCGAGCCGCTGCCGGGATTCCCGGGGCACCACGACTACGTGCTCGTGGCCGGGGACGGTGCCGGGCTGCTGTTCTGGCTCCAGGCGGTGGCGCTCGACGGGCCCCGGTTCCTCGCGGTGCCGGCGCGCGACTTCTTCCCGGACTACGCACCGGTGCTGCCGGCCGCGGTCCGCTGCGAGCTCGGTGCGGACGGCGCCGAGGTACGCGTCTACTGCCTGGTCACCGTTCCGGACGGCGACCCGGCCGAGGCGACGGCCAATCTGCGCGCGCCGGTCGTCGTCGTCCCGTCGACGCACCGCGCCCGGCAGGTCGTGCTGGCCGACGGCGCTCTTCCGCTCCGGCGGCGCCTGCGCCGATAACCTCTCGGGGGCGCGTCGGAACGCGACCCCACCGTCCGCTCCCGCGGACGCCGCCACGGACGGCCACCACACACACCCATGGAGGGGTACACGTGCTCACACTCACCCGCAGCGTCGGCGAGACCATCCGCATCGGCGACGACATCGAGGTCCACGTCGTCGAGGTGCGCGGTGGCACCGTGCGACTGGGCTTCAAGGCGCCACGCGAGGTCGCGATCCACCGCGAGGAGGTCTACCGGCAGATCGCCGAGGCCAACCTCCTCGCCGCGCAGGTCACCGCCGACACGCTCGGTGCGCTCGCCGCCTTCGCGCCCACCCCCGCCACCGGTCAGGACACTCCGCCGGCCGAGACGGTCCCGGCCGGTCCGGACGCCGTGGAGGCGGAGGCGGCGCGCCCGGCGGACTGACACAACTGCACGGGATCCGGGGGGTCGTCCTCGGCAGACCGTGCCAATGTGACGGCGCCGCGGGCCGGGCCGGGCGCGACACGGGCAACTATTGCCGAAGCTTTGCCCCTACAACTGCGGTGACACAGCGAGTTGTGTGCCGACTTCGCTGCGTACATGCGGCAGATTCGTCCCCACGCAAGTGACAGGGGGCGATCAAGATGGCACGCAACGCATTCACCGCATCGGCGACCGGGGACGAGGCCGGTGAGCCGGAGTCCGTGGTGGTCCACGTGCAGCTGCGGCCGCGCCGCGGCGCCACCCGCAAGTGCCTCGCGGCGCTGGCGGCGCTGGCCGCCGAGCACCAGGACGTGGTCGTCGCCGTCACCGGGCTGAGCAAGGACGACCGCGTCGTGCGGGTGACCGTCGGCGTGGACCTCGGTCCCCGCACGGCGATCGCCAAGTTCTCGCCGCAGGCCCAGGCCGCCTACGCGTTCGTCTCGGCGCTGTTCACGTCGCTGTACGACCACATGCCCGTCTACACGGCCGAACCGAGCGGCGCCGAGCGCGCCGCGGCCACCGCGCTGCTCGAGCACGCCGCCGCCGGCGCCGCCCGGGCCGAGGCCGCCGACCTGATCGACGTGCTGCCCGGGGCTGCGGCGGCCTCACCCGTGCCTGCCCCCCGCCTCCCCGGTCCCGGGGAGCGCATCCCGGCCTGACGGCCTCCCGCGCGGCGCTCCGGCGCCGCGAGTCCGGCACCTCTTCTTCCCCGTAGTGCCCAGGAGTACCGATGCCCGACCGCGTCCCGTTCCCGACTCCCGCCGACGACCGTGCCGGCATCCGCCGGCCCCTCGTGTTCGGGGGGATCCCGGAGGCCGAGGGGTGGGCGCTGGCGCCCATCACCCCGCGCGACCGCGTGCACTTCCGCGCGGACCGGGAGCTGCCGCTCGAGCAGTTCGGCCGCGAGCTGCCCGACGGCGTGTCCGTCAGCTACGACCAGGGTGACGGCCTCTACCGGGTCGACGGGGCGTGCGGCTCGGCCGCGGTCCTCGCCGACTGGGTGAAGGCCTGGTGCGCCGGGCAGGGCATCACGACGATCGGCCTGCGGGCCGAGACCAACGTCCGCCGCCGTGCGCCGCGCGACCTGCCGCCGGACTTCCTCAACGACCTGTGCCGCCACTACGGCCCGGTGAGCCTGAAACGCCTGCAGCGGAACATGAGCACGATCCGGCTGCACCTGCCCGACCCCGACGACCTCGGGCAGCAGGTGTTCGAGTGGGTGCTCAAGGCCGTGGCGCAGTACGACGAGACCAAGTCCGTCCCGTTCGGGGCCTTCCTGGCCACCCAGCTGTCCAAGTGGGTGCACGACCTCGGGCGCAACGCCCACGGGCGCACCGCGGCCGACACCGAGCACAAGCAGCAGAAGGCGATCGCGGCCTTCATGGCGGAGCACCAGCGCCGGCCCAGCGAGAAGGAACTGGCCGCGTTCATGGGGCAGAGCGTGGCCACGCTCCGGCGCAACTCGCAGACGGTCGCCACCCTCAACGGCCTGCGCAACCTGCAGTCGCTCGACGGCGCGCCCGACGCGACCGAGATCCTGCTGCCCGACTCCTCCGAGGCGCCCGACGAGATCATGGGGGAGGCGGAGCAGACCCTCCTCTCGCACGCTCTCACCGCGGCCTGCCAGCCCGACCCGCAGGCGCGGCCGGACCAGCGCGCCGGCCAGCCCAACGTGCTGGGCTGGGCGACCTGGTACCTGACCACCTGGGGCGGCCAGACCAAGACCCAGCTGTCCAGCGACCTGAACACCTCGGTCCGGAACATGAACGTCTACGCCGACCGGGTCGAGAAGGCCCTCAAGGACCGGCTGGCCGAGCTCGCCGACTGAGCGAGGACCCGTCTCCCTCACACCCCGGGATCCCGCACGTCCGGGGGGAGGCCCGCGGATCGCGGTGACGCGTGGTGCGCGGTGTGCCGAACGTGCCGGGGCGGGGCCGAAAAGCACAAAACCCGTCGTCAACGGGTCGATCGGGTCCCGCACCTGCCGATATCCAGGTTGTGACGCCAGGTCCGAGCTCCCGCCACCACGCCTCCCCGGCGTCGGCGGCCGGACCCTGGTACCGGGACGCGCGGTGAGCGCGCTCCCCGCAGGCGACGCCGCCTCGCCGACGCTCGTGCCGCACTGGCTGGACGCGTCCGCGCGGGCACTGCTCGCCGCGACGGTCCGCGCGGCCCTGGACGACCGGTCCGTCCACCCGGTCACCACGGTCCACCTGTGCGACGTGCTCACCGAGCTGCACGTGGCCGCCGCCCGCGAGGCGGTCTGGCCGGCGTCGACCGCCCGCGTCCGCCTGGCCACCGGGTGGGACGACGACGTGCTCCCGGTGCGGCTCAGCCCCGCCGAGCTGTCCGGGGTGCTGGCCCTCCCGGGTCTGCCCGAACCGCTGCGGCAGCTGCTGGCCACCGGGCGCCGCACGTGACCTCCAGCATCTTCGGGACGGCTCCCGGGACCCGGCTGCTGCACCGGTTCCGGGGTGCGGCGGTCGACGTGGCCGACCTGCACGAGGTCGCCGCCCAGGTGCTGCCGCAGCTGGCCACCCCGCGGCTGCGCCTGGCTCTCGTCCGCCGTCCGGGCGCGGGCACGGTGCTGCAGATGGAGGAGGACGAGCGCACCCAGGGGATCGCGCTCCACGAACTCGCCGACGACATGAGCCGGGCCGGGGTGGTGGCGAGCACCGCAGGGATCGCCGCGGCGCTGCGCACCTTCGTGGCCCGGCGTCCGGTCACCGACGCCGCCGCGGCCGGGGCGGGCGTCGCCGTCCTCGACTGGGCGGACCCCGCGCGGACGACCGTCGGCTGGACCGTCGTCGTCCTCCGCGGTCAGCACGCCCTCGTGTGGTCGCCCTCGCCCGCCGCGCGGACGGTGCAGCTGCACCGCACCCGGTCCGCGGCCACGGGGCGGGCGCACGACGTGTCGCTGGAGATGCGGGTGGAGGGGCCGCTGGCCCTGTGGTCGCACCGCAGCGTGCCCGTGCTGGCCACGGCCGGGCTGGTCGCCCCCGAGCTGATGCTGCACCGCATCGCGGGTGCGGGGCTGGCGCTGCCGGACATGCACGTCGTCGTCACCCCGCACCGGCCGGTGGCCTGCGCCGCCCCCGGGGTGGCCCGGCGGCTGGCCGGGGAGGCCAGCGAGGCCAGCGTGACCCTGCCCTGGCGCTCGATCGTCGACCTGCCCTGGCTCTGAGCCCACCGCGCGGCCGGCTCAGGAGATGTGGCCGTACTCCCAGTGCCACGGTTCGGGCTTCTCCCCGCCGGGGCCGGCCCAGGCCGGCTGGACGAATCCGAAGCGGCCGGCGTTCGCGGCCATCCACCGCCACTGCGGGGTGCCCGCGACGTTGACGCCGCCACCCAGGTCGATCGCCAGGGCCCACCCGTGGTTGGACGTCCCGGGCACGGCGGCGAGCTTCGGTTTGCGGTAGTACGCGGCCACCTGGGCGCCGAACGAACGGTAGGAGTCGGTGAGCGCCAGCGGCGTGCCGAACTCGGCGGTGAAGGCGGCGTCCAGCTGCGCGTAGGAGGCCGCGGCGTCGCAGCGCAGGGCGTGGGCACCGATCCCCAGGCGGCACAGCGACCCGGCGGGGATGTGGCCGTTGGTCCAGCCACCCCACTGCGGGCTGGCCGGCCCGGGCGGTGGCACCGGCGCGCCGCAGGGGCGGGTCGTGGCGTCAGCGGGCAGCGGGGCGTTCGGCTGCGCGGGAGCGGGCAGGGTGACCCGGACGGCCGTCGAGCCGGCGACCACCGGGCGCACCGCCACCTGGTAGCTGGCCGCGGATGCGCCGATGACGTCGCCCTCGCCGAGGTACACCCCGACGTCCTGCCCGCCGGGGGAGAAGACCAGGTCACCGACCTGCAGGTCCCGCGCCGGCACCGCGGCGCCGGCCGCCCACTGGCCCGCCGGGGTACCGGGCAGGGCGTGTCCGCCCAGCAGCCAGGTGGCAGCGGTGAAACCGCCGCAGTCGTAGGTCTCCGGACCGGTGGTGCCTGCGACGAACGGCTTGCCCAGCTGGGACAGGGCATTGCTGACCGCGGCCACCGCCTCGGCGGGGAGCACGGTCACCGGCGAGCTGCCGATCACGGCCCAGGCCACCCCGGGGATCGGCCGGCCGTCGGCGTCCAGCGCCGCGGACATGCCGGCCGGCAGGGCCGCCTGATCGGCCAGTGCAGCGGCCGGAGGCGGCACGACGCCGGCCGCCGACAGGCGGTCCAGGTAGTCCTGCCAGCGGTGCACCGCCGCGTCGTTGCGCTGCTGCTGCGCGCCCGCCGCCGGGATGGAGCCGAGCCCGGCGAGCCGGCCGGAGACCGCGGGGGAGAGGTCGCCGACCTCGGCGCGGACGTCGGCCAGCACCTCCGCCGCGCGCCGATCGGCGGCGGCTGCGGCGCCGCGGGCGGCGGCGACCCTGGCGACGGCGGCGTCCAGCTCGGCGGCGCCGCGCTCGGCCCGGACCACCGCGCTCTCCAGGCCGCGCTCGGCGCGGTCGGCCAGCGCCTGGTGGTAGAGGACCCCGGAGATGGCGCTGGCGTGGTGCACGTCGAGGGCGAGCAACGGGTAGCGGCTGGTGGCCCCGGCTCGATAGAGGCCGGCGGCGCCGGCGCCCACGACGAGCTGCTGGGCCGCCACCTGCTCGCGGACGGCCCGCTCGGCCGCCAGCGCGTTCTCCAGCTCCGTACGTCGCTGGACGGCATCCGCCTCCAGCCGTCGGTACCGGTCGGCCTGGTCCAGCAGCGAGCTGCGCGCGGTCAGCGCCAGCGTGGTCGGGTCGAGCGCCGGCCCGGCGCCCTCGGGTGCGGGGGCGCCGGGCAGGACGAGTGCGAGGAGGGCGGGCAGCAGCAGCGCGCTGGTCGCGACGACCCCGAGGCGGGTGGACCAGCGGGCGCCGTTCCGCTCCGTGCGGGGGGCCGGCCGGCGGGCCGGGGTCCGGCGCACGGCGGCCCGGCCGGAGGCCGGGCGGCCACGGCCGTCGCGGGGAGCAGCCGGCGCGGTGCCGGAGCGCCGGGCGGTGACGGCGGCCCGGGCGGCCGCCAGCTGCTCGGGGGTGACGTCGGGGCGGGCGGCCATCGCCTGGCGCAGCGCCAGCGCTTCCCGCAGCGCGGCGGCCTCCGCCGGGGTCAGGGGCGGTCGGCCGGCGGACCGCGCGCCACCGGGGGCGGGGCGCTTCGCGCGGGGACGCGTCGCGGCGGTCCGGGTGGTGGTGCGGGCAGTCGTGCGGGTGACCGTGCGCCCGGATGTGCGCGCTGCAGGCACTGCGTCCCCCGGGCGGTCTCGACGTGACGGATGGGGCTCCTGGTGCTGCTGGGATCAGGAGCTTCCGCACATCAATCGACACGCCGCGGGAGGTACTTGAAGGACGCCCCGGAACGGCTCACCCGTCCGGGGTGGGGTGAACCTCGGGGGAGCGGGCGGACGCCGCCGTCCGCCCGCGGCCGTGCGGGCCGGGGGCCGGGACGGTCGGGGGGATCAGCGCCGCTGCGGACGGCCGGTCACGGCGCCCACCAGGCGCCGTGCCGCTGCACGAGCGGGATCCGCAGCTCACCGCCGTCCTCGGTGGACACGACGAACTCGAGCTTGGTGATGCGCACCGGTGGGCCGTCGCCGTCGGGCTCCAGCAACTGGCCGGTCGCCAGGGGCATGGGCGGCAGGACGAGGACGTCCTCGTCAGGTGGCTCGGCCATGCGCGGTCCTCTCCAGTGCGTGGGCTCACCCACCGTTAGGATCTCCCGGAGGGACGCAACGGGCCGGGTGACCCCGGAGGGTCACCCGGCCCGTGGGACGGCCTGCGGTCAGCGCGCGTCGATCGGGACGAAGGTCCGTTCGGTCGCGCCGGTGTAGATCTGCCGGGGGCGGCCGATCTTCGTGGTCGGGTCGGCGATCATCTCGCGCCACTGCGCGATCCAGCCCGGCAGGCGGCCCAGCGCGAACAGCACCGTGAACATCCGCGTCGGGAAGCCCATCGCCTGGTAGATGAGGCCGGTGTAGAAGTCGACGTTCGGGTAGAGCTTGCGCTCGACGAAGAAGTCGTCGGAGAGCGCGATCTCCTCCAGCTGGCGGGCCAGGTCGAGCAGCTCGTTGTCGCCGCCGAGCTTGTCCAGCACCGAGTCCGTGGTCTTCTTCACGATCGCCGCGCGCGGGTCGTAGTTCTTGTACACCCGGTGGCCGAACCCCATCAGCTTGACGCCGGGCTCCTTGTTCTTGACCCGGGCCACGAACGACGGGATGTCCCCGCCGTCGCGCTGGATGGCCTCGAGCATCTCCAGCACCGACTGGTTCGCCCCGCCGTGCAGCGGGCCGAACAGCGCATTGATGCCGGCCGACACCGAGGCGAAGAGGTTCGCGTGCGACGAGCCGACCAGCCGCACCGTCGACGTCGAGCAGTTCTGCTCGTGGTCGGCGTGCAGGACGAACAGCATGTCGAGCGCCTTGACCAGCTCGGGGTCCTGCTCGTAGGGCTCGGCGGGGAAGCCGAAGGTCATGCGCAGGAAGTTCTCGACCAGACCGCAGGAGTTGTCCGGGTAGAGGAACGGCTGCCCGACCGACTTCTTGTACGCGTAGGCCGCGATGGTCGGCAGCTTGGCGAGCAGGCGCATCGTGGAGATCTCCACGTGCTCCTCGTCGAACGGGTCGAGCGAGTCCTGGTAGAAGGTCGACAGCGCGCTGACCGCCGACGACAGCACCGGCATGGGGTGGGCGTCGCGCGGGAAGCCGTTGAAGAACTGCTTGAGGTCCTCGTGCAGCAGCGTGTGCCGCCGCAGCGTCTGGTCGAACGCGGCCAGCTGGTCGGCGGTGGGCAGCTCGCCGTGGATCAGCAGGTAGGTGACCTCGAGGAAGCTCGAGTTCTCCGCCAGCTGGTCGATCGGGTAGCCGCGGTAGCGCAGGATGCCTGCGTCACCGTCGATGTAGGTGATCGCCGAGGTGCACGACGCCGTGTTCACGAAGCCGATGTCCAGGGCGACCTTCCCGGTCGTCGCCAGCAGCTTGCTGGTGTCGATGCCGTCGGCGCCCTCGGTCCCGCTCTTCAGCGGCAGGGGCAGTTCTCCACCGGGGTAGCGCAGGGCTACGTCTGAGGTGCTCGATGTCTCGGTCATCAGGGAGCCACGCTACTGCTTCCCACCGTGGCCGCGCGCGGGGACGCGACCAGCCGCAGCGCATCGCATCGCCCGGATCGACGGACCGATCGGGTCGCACGCCCCGGCCGTCCGGTTCGGCCGGGCGGGCCGCGGGCCTCACACGCCCGCCGGCTCCCGCTCCCCGGCGCCGGCGACCACCGCGGGGGCGTCGTCCCACATGGGCGAGGACACCAGCTTCCCCAGCCGGTCGAGGGCTTCCTCGGTGAACTGCAGTTCGCCGGCCAGGGAGACGGCCGCGTGTGGCGCCTGGTTCTCCAGCCCGATGTCGCCGCAGTCGTCGGTGGTCCGGCCGAGGCCGGCCAGCAGCCCGGTGAGCAGGGTGATGCTGGCGGTCCCGTGCACGTCGTCGTCCGGGACGAAGGGCATGCTCACCCTCAACCGCGGCCGGGCGGCGGCCAGCGCGAGCAACCGGGCGGTCCACGCCGGGTGGTCGGCCCACCGTGGTGCCACCCGGACCTGGAGGGAAGAGCCACGGCCGCGCAGCAGCGCGGCGGTGAGGTCCCCCTCCAGCGTGCCGTCGTACAGGTCGCCGAGCGGCACGACCGCGGCCCGGGGGTCGGCGCTCGCCGTGGCGGTGGCGTTGAACGTCATGAGCAGGAGGGCCCCGTACCCGTCGTCGGTCGGGGACTCGCCCAGGTCGTCGAGGTCCGCGGCCGGGGCCGAACGGGCGCGTTCGTAGAGCTCCTCCAGCTGCGTGCGCCAGCCCGGGTTGTCGTGCACGGCGCGGACCGAGGCCCCGGCCTCGGCTCCCTCACGCCGCCGCAGGTCCGCGTCGGCGGCCAGGCGGTGCACCGTCAGGGCCAGCCGGCTCACGGTCGTGGCGGCGGGGCGCCCCGCGAGCCCGGGCGACCACCGCTGGAAGATGTGGGCCGGGTCGGTCTCGGCGGTGTCGGCCAGGCCGACCACCGGCAGGCCGAGGACGGCCGCCTCGAGCGCCGTGGTGCCGGCATACGTCGGATAGGACTCGAGGTAGATGTCGGCCAGGCCGAAGTACGGGGCGGGGTCGGTCACCCGGCCCACCGAGTGGACCCGCCCCGGGTACTTCCTGGTCAGCCGGTCCCAGTGCGGGCTCGGCTGGACCCCGACCAGGACCATCGTCAGCCGGGGCGAGAAGTGCAGCACCTTGTCGACGACGTCGTGGAGCCCGCGGCCCGAGGGGGCGGAGACCTTCCAGTCGTCGCTCACGGTCAGCGCCACGACCGCGTCGGGGTGGATGCCGAGGCGTCGGCGCACGTCCTCGGCCCCGGCCGAGGGCATCTCCTCCACCGGCATCGGCAGGACGGCGATGCGCTCGCCGGGCACCCGGCGCAGGTCGACGTCCAGGAAGCGCACCGCCGGGCGGAGATCGCACAGCACGTCGGTGGCCCCGACGCCGAGCCAGTACGTCAGGTCGGCGTGGTTCTCGTAGATGACCGGTGGGCGGGGCCCCGGCAGGTTCGCGGCCGCGAGGGCGACGACGTCGTACGCGTGCACGTGCAGGACCACGACGTCGGCGCGGTCCATGTGCGCGCGCAGCTCGCGGGCCCGGTCGACGAGTGCGGGCGTCGTCGACCGCAGGTCGACCAGGGTGCCGCCCGATGCGACCGCGGCCTCCGTCAGGAGGCCGGGCACCGGGACGTCCTGGTTGGTCAGGACGACGTCGCTGGTGCGGGCGTCGCGGCTCATCCACCGCGCCGCCAGCCGGGTGTGCCCGCCGATGCCGTGCGCCTCCGACAGGACGTGCAGGACGCGACCGTTCCGGCGGTCGCCGTCGACGGTGACCGAGCCGGTGCCCCGGACGGCGGAGATGACGGTGCGCTCCAGCCGGAGATCGCTCAACAGGCCGACGGGGAGCCACAACGCGTAGTTGGCGGCCACCATGGCCGTCCTGAGCACGTTCTCCACGTCACCGCGGGCGGCGTACCGCTGCGTCATCGACACCAGGAGTTCGTAGTGCCGCCGGTTCTGGGCGAGAAGTCCCGGCTGCTCTTCCTGGGGACGGGGCACGAGCGGGCCTCCAGAGCTCGGGGCGGGGCCGTTCCCCGTCCACCGGGTGCTGAATCGGCAGTCCCCGCCCCTCTGGTGACCGCGGCCGCCGCAGCGCACCGCGCGACATCCCGCTCCCCGGACGGGAGCATGCGTCCGCGTGGTGTCGCGGGCGGCAGCCGATCGCGGTGGAGGATCCGGCGTGGCGGACCCGTGACGGCCCGGGCCCCGCCCCCGAGCCCGCATCCGACAGGAGCACCGTGACCCCGCAGCCCCCACCGGTCATCGCCCTCGGCCAGCCCACCATCGGTGAGCCCGAGCTGCGGGCGGTCGACGAGGTCTTCCGGTCCGGCTGGATCGCGGGCAACGGGCCCACCGGCGCGCGCTTCGGCGCGGAGTTCGCCCGGGTCGTCGGCACCGCCCACGCGCTCCCGGTCAGCAACTGCACGGCGGCGCTGCACCTGGCCGTCGCCGCGCTCGGCGCAGGCCCGGGGGACGAGGTGGTGGTCGCCGACTACACCTTCCCCGCGACCGGTCACGCCGTCGTGTACGCCGGCGCGACGCCGGTCTTCGCCGACGTCCGGCCGGACACCGCCACCGTCGATCCGGCGGCGGTCGAGGCCGCCGTGACCGGCCGGACGGTCGGGATCATCGCCGTCGACGCCATGGGCCAGTGCGCGGACTACGCCGAGCTGCAGGCGATCGCCGACGCGCGCGGCCTGTGGCTGGTGGAGGACGCCGCCTGCGCGTCCGGCGCCGCCTACCGGGGCCGTCCGGCAGGCGGCTTCGGCGACGCCGCCTGCTTCTCGTTCCACGGCCGCAAGGGCATCACCGCGGGTGAGGGAGGCGCGCTCACCACCGACCGCGACGACATCGCGGCCCAGGCCCGCAAGACGTCCGCCTTCGGGATCGAGAGCGCACTGACCCGGGCGGGCACGGCCGATCTGCCGATCCCCGAGTTCGACGAGATCGGCTACAACTACAAGCTCTCCGACGTCGCGGCCGCCATCATGCTCGCCCAGCTCCAGCGGCTCCCGGAGCTGGTGCAGGCCCGGCAGGCCGTGGCCGCGGCCTACGGCGAGCTGCTCGCCGACCTCGACCTGGTCACCCTGCCGGTCACCGCCCCCGATCGCACCCACTCGTGGCAGAGCTACGTGCTCACCCTGGACCCGTCGGTCGGCCGGGGGGCGGTCGCCCGCGAGCTGCGCAGCCAGGGGGTGCAGTGCAACTTCGGCACCTACGCCTCGCACCTGCAGCCCGTCTACGAGGCCGGCGCCGCCTGCCCCGTCTCCGCGGACCTGTTCCGCCGCCACCTGGCCATCCCGATGCACGCCAACCTCGGCGAGGCCGACGTCGAGCGCGTCGCCACCGCCCTCCGGGCCGCCGTCCTGGCGTCCCGCTGAGCCCGTCGTCCGATCCACAGCGAGGAGCACCGCACATGCCGTCCACCGTCCTGGTCACCGGAGGGGCCGGTTTCATCGGTTCCCACCTGATCCCGCAGCTCCTCGCGCGCGGCGACGAGGTCCGCATCCTCGACAACATGTCCCGCGGCGACCGCCGGCGGGTGGCGGAGTGGACCGCCACCGGACGGGTCGAGTTCGTCGAGCAGGACATCCGCTACGGCGGGGCGGTGCACCAGGCGATGACCGGCTGCGACCGGGTCGTCCACCTCGCCGCGGTCTCGATCAACAAGAGCGAGGCCGACCCCTTCGAGAGCGTGGACATCAACATCGTCGGCAGCAACAACGTCTTCAAGGCAGCGGCCGATCACGGTGTCCGCCGGGTGGTGTTCGCCTCCAGCGCCTCGGTCTACGGCGATCCGGAGACGCTGCCCATGGCGGAGGACGGGCCGCTGCACCCGCTGACGCCGTACTGCATCGCCAAGCACACCGGTGAGCAGCTGCTCGACTACTACGCCCGGCGCTCGGCGATGACCTGGATCGCACTGCGCTTCTTCAACGTCTACGGCCCTGGCCAGAAGCCGACCGCCTACTACACCTCGGTCATCAACCACTTCGTGCAGCGGCTGCGGGCCGGTGAGCCGCCGGTCATCGACGGTGAGGGCGCGCAGTCGATGGACTTCGTGCACGTGCACGACATCGCCCGCGCGGTCGTCATGGCGCTGGACGTGGATGCCGCACGCGCGAACGTGCCGATCAACATCGGCACCGGGATCGACACCTCCGTGGCCCAGCTCGCCCGCACCCTGGTCGCCGCGGTCGGGGTCGACGTCGAGCCGCAGTTCCGGCCGCGCGACGTCCTCGTGTCGCGGCGTGCGGCGGACATCACCCGCGCGCTGGACGTCCTCGGCTGGAAGCCGACCCTCGACCTGGTGACCGGGATGCAGGACCTCGTCGACCACGAGATCGGCTGACGGTGGACCGGCCCGCCGTCCCGCACGACGTCACCGCCCTGCCGCCCAACCCCTTCAACCCGCACGCCTGGGTGTCCGGGGACCCGGAGATCGGCGAGGGCACGTGGATCGGCGCGTTCACCGTCATCGACGGCTCCGGGGGGCTCACCATCGGCCGGGGGTGCGACATCTCGTCCGGCGCGCAGATCTACACCCACTCCTCGGTCCGGCGGTGCGTCTCCGGGCGGGCCTTCCCGGAGGTCGAGCGGGCGCCGGTGCGCATCGGGGACCGGGTGTTCGTCGGCGCGGGCGCGATCATCACCATGGGCGTGACGGTCGGCGACAACAGCGTCGTCGCCGCCGGCGCCGTCGTCACGCGGGACGTGCCGCCGTTCACCGTGGTCGCCGGCGCGCCGGCCCGCGCGACGGCGCGCGTGGTGCTGGAGGACGACGGGGTGCGTTTCAGCCCGTTGCCGGCCGGCTGACCGCGCCGGCCGGCCGGCTCAGGTCTGCGCGGCCGCTGCCGCCAGGGCCTGCGCCACCACGCGGTGCGCCGGGAGGATCCCCGCGCGTTCGGTCGCGTCGTCCGCCGAGCCCGCCACCAGATCCACGAAGTGCGACAGCTGAGCGGCGAGCGGCTCTCCCAGGGAAGCCATCATCGGGATCTCGATGACCGTCTGCTGGCGGTAGCCCAGGCCGTCGTCCGTCGCGGCCTCGCTGGCCACGTGCCGGTAGATGGTGACCGCCTGGCGGAGCAGATCCACCTCGATCGCCCGGTCGACCTCCGTGATCGTCATGCTGCGGATCTTGCGCTGGCCGATCCGCGAGGCCGACAGCGCGGCGAGCCGGCCGCCCCGGAAACCGAGCTGGACCTCGGCGACGTCCTCGGCCGCGGGGAGCGAGGCGGGGTGGAAGTGGCCGAACTGCGCCGCCACCGAGCAGGGCTCGTCCCCGAGCAGCCGGAGGGCGATGTCGACGTCGTGCACAAGCAGGTCCCAGGCCACGCCGGTCGGGATGCGCGGGGCGTACGGCGAGTGGCGCTGGGCGCTGACGTGCACGGGATCCCGGGTCAGCTGCGCCGCGGTCACCACCGCGCTGTTGAACCGCTCGAGCAGCCCGCACATGAGGGGCAGGCCGGCGGTCGCGGCGGCGGCCACCATCTCCTCGATGGCGGCCAGGCCGTCGGCCATCGGCTTCTCCACCAGGAGCGGGAACCCCGCGCCGATGACCTCCAGGGCGATCGGGTGGTGTGTGCTGGTCGGGGTCGCCACGATGACCGCGTCCACACCGGCGAGCCCGGACAGGTCCGGCGCCCAGGCGGCGCCGAACCGTTCCGCGACGGCCCGGCCGGTCTGCTCGTGCGGCTCCACGACCACCGCGAGCTCGGCCCGGGGTGAGCTCCGCACCACCCGGGCGTGCAGGGCTCCCATGGCACCTGCGCCGATCACGGCGATGGCGGGTCCGGGCACGCCTCAGCCCCCCAGCACGCGGCGGAACCGGTCGATCACGGTGTCCAGCTCGTCGTCGGTGAGGTGCTGGTGGACCGGGAGCGAGAGGCACCGGCGCGCGACGGACTCGGCGACCGGCACGTCGGCGGCCACGACCCGCGGATCGCGGCGGTAGCAGTCGTGGTCGAACACCGTCCGGGGGTAGTAGACGCCGGTGCCGACACCCGCCGTAGCCAGTTCGGCGACCACGCGGTCTCGGTCGGCCGCCGGCGGCAGCAGGACGGTGTACTGGTGCCAGACGTGCGACCGGCCCGGCAGCTCGCGGGGGAGCCGCACCCCGGCCAAATCGGCCAGGCCTGCGGTGAGCCGGGCCGCGTTGCGTCGGCGCCGGTCGGCGATCTCGGCGGCCCGGGCCACCTGCGGCAGGCCGACCGCGGCGTGGAGGTCGGTCATGCGGTAGTTGTGGCCGGCCATCTCGTACGCGTACCGCGCGCGCATGCCCTGGTTGCGCAGGACGCGCAGCCGGTCGGCGAGGACGTCGTCGGTGGTGGTGATCATCCCTCCCTCGCCGGTGGTGAGGTTCTTGGTGGCGTAGAAGGAGAAGCAGCCGATGCCGAACGCGCCGGCGCCGCGGCCCTCGTACACGGCGCCGTGGGCCTGGGCGGCGTCCTCGACCAGGTGCAGGCCGTGGTGCCGGGCGAGCCGGGTCAGCGGCCCCATCTCGGCCGTCTGGCCGTACAGGTGCACCGGCATGACCGCCGCCGTCCGGGCCCCCACCACCGCGGCCACCGCGGCGGGGTCGACGGCGAAGTCGTCCTCCCGGATGTCGGCGAACCGGGCGGTGGCGCCGGCCTCGAGGATCGCGTTGAGGGTCGCCACGAAGGTGAACGGGGAGGTGATCACCTCGGCGCCGGGCCGCAGGTCCAGCGCCTGCAGCGCGGCGACGAGGGCCGTCGTCCCGTTGTTGACGGCTATCGCGTGCGGGACGCCGACGAGCTCGGCGAAGGCACGTTCCAGCCGTTCGACCATCGGCCCCTGGGCCAGGGATCCGGACCTGAGGACCTCGAGGACGAGCGGCTCGGCGTCGCGGACGTCGACCTTGCTGATGGGGATCACAGGGGATGTTCCGACCTTGCCGGTGGGGATCACAGGGGGGCGCGGTCGCCCCCCGTACGGTAACCGGCGGTGCGTGCAGGGGCCGCCGGCCCGGCCGGTGCGCGCAGGGGCGACCTCGTGCAGGTGAGCACACCGACCGGAGGTGAGCATGGGGAACCAGGTCCACCCCACGGCGGTCATCGGCCCCGGGGTCGAGCTCGGCGCGGACACCGTGATCGGCCCGTATGCCGTGCTCACCGGCCCGTGCCGCATCGGCGACCGCACCTGGATCGGGGCGCACGCGGTGATCGGTGCCGCCCCGGAGATCCGCGGTCACGAGCCGGGCCTGCCCTGGGGCGGGCACACCGACGACCTGGGGGTCGAGATCGGCGACGACTCCACGGTGCGCGAGTTCGCCACCGTCCACCGGGGCACCCGGCGGCCGACCCGGATCGGCAACCGCTGCTTCGTGATGAACAAGGTGCACCTCGGGCACGACGCGGTCGTCGGTGACGACGTCACGCTGGCCGTCAGCACCATCCTCGGCGGGCACGTGGAGGTCGGTGACGGTGCCAACCTGGGGCTGGCCTGCGTGCTGCACCAGCGCCGGATCGTGGGTCCCGGCGCCATGGTCGGCATGTCGTCGGTGGTGACCCGGGACGTGCCCCCCTTCGCCAAGGCGTTCGGGGCGCCGGCGCGGGTGCGCGGTGTCAACGAGGTGGGCATGGTCCGGCGCGGCATCGACTCAGGCGACATCGCCGCGCTGGCCGAGTACTACGGGAGCGACCGGCCGGAGCCGGACTCGTGGACGCCCCCGGACAACCTGGCCGCGGCCTGGGAGTGGTGGACCGCCCGGACGGACGCCGGCTGAGGCGCCGCACCGGGCCGGCGGAGCGCCGGCCCGGTGCGGCCGGCGGGTCAGGGGTGGGTCATGGAGAGGACGTCGAGCGCCTCGTCCAGCTGCTGGTCGGTGAGCTTGCCCTGCTCCACGTAGCCACGCTCGACGACGACCTGGCGGATCGTCTTCTGCTCGGCCAGTGACTGCTTGGCGACCTTGGCCGCCTCCTCGTAGCCGATGTACTTGTTGAGCGGCGTGACGATCGACGGCGAGGACTCGGCGTAGGTGCGGCACTGCTCGACGTTGGCGGTGATGCCGTCGACGCAGCGGTCGGCGAGGATCCGGCTCACGTTGGCCAGCAGCCGGATCGACTCGAGCACGTTGCGGGCCATCAGCGGCAGGGTCACGTTGAGCTCGAAGACGCCGGTGGTGCCGGCGTAGGTGACCGCGGCGTCGTTGCCGATGACCTGGGCGCCGACCTGGATCACCGCCTCGGGGATCACCGGGTTCACCTTGCCCGGCATGATCGAGCTGCCCGGCTGCAGGTCGGGCAGGGCGATCTCGCCGAGACCCGTGCGGGGTCCGGAGCCCATCCAGCGCAGGTCGTTGGCGATCTTGATCAGCCCGACGGCGATCGTCTTCAGCTGGCCGGAACCCTCGACGAGCGCGTCGCGGGAGCTCTGCGCCTCGAAGTGGTCCCGGGCCTCCGACAGCGGCAGCTCCATCTGGGCGGCCAGCTTCTCGATGATCGCGGCGGCGAACCCGGGCGGGGTGTTGATGCCGGTGCCGACCGCGGTGCCGCCCAGCGGCAGCTCGCCGATCCGGGGCAGGGACGCCTCCAGCCGCTCGACCCCGTAGCGCACGGCGGCGGCGTAGCCGCCGAACTCCTGCCCGAGGGTGACCGGGGTGGCGTCCATGAGGTGGGTGCGGCCGCTCTTCACGACCTCCGCGAACTCCTCGGCCTTGCGGGTGAGCGAGGCCTCCAGGTGGCGGAGCGCCGGGATCAGCGTGACGACGATGGCCCGGGTCGCCGCGATGTGGATCGCCGACGGGAAGACGTCGTTGGACGACTGCGAGGCGTTGACGTGGTCGTTGGGGTGCACCGGCGCGCCGAGGGACTCGGCGGCCAGGGTGGCGATGACCTCGTTGGTGTTCATGTTGCTCGACGTCCCCGAGCCGGTCTGGAAGACGTCGATCGGGAAGTGCGCGTCCCAGTCGCCGCGGGTGACCGTGCCGGCGGCCGCGGTGATCGCGTCCGCGATCCCGCGGTCGAGGACGCCGAGATCGGCGTTGACGGCGGCGGCCGCGCCCTTGATGGCGGCCAGTGCGCCGATCAGCTCCCGCTCGATGGGGGTGCCGGAGATGGGGAAGTTCTCGACGGCGCGCTGCGTCTGCGCCCGCCACTTGGCCCAGGAGGGGACGCGGACCTCTCCCATGGAGTCGTGCTCGATGCGGAAGTCGGTGGTGTCCTGACCGCTGCCGTCCTGCGCTGCGCCGTTCTGCTGGGCCACGCTGTGCTCCCGGTGGTGTGGATGGTGACAGTGCTCCGGACGGGACCCTAGACACCCGTGGGGGAGCACGTCGGTTCCGCCCTCGCCGGGGGCCGCCGAGGAGGGGCGTGGGGCGCCGGCGGCGCTCCGCCGACCACGGCGCCGATCCCGGCGCGAGCCCCGAGGAGGGCACATGTCCCAGCCGCCCCTGCCGCCCGACGACGGTGTCCCGACCACGCCGGGCCACGGCGCGCCGGGGTGGCCGGCGTCCGACGGGAGCTGGCCCCCGCCCGGGCAGCAGCCCGCACCGGACTGGGCGACGACGACCTGGCAGCCGCCGGCGCCGCCCCGGACGGTCCCGCCGCCTCCGGAGAGGGCGTCCGGCCGGGGCCGGTGGGCGGTCGCCGGTGCGGCGCTGGCCGGGGTTGTCGGCGGCGCCGTCGCGGCGTCCCTGCTCGTCAGCGCGGTGTTCGTCGGCAGCGCCGAGGACATCGGCCGCGCCATGGGGGAGGAGCTGGCGCCCGGCATCGGCGACGGCATCCGCGAGGGGATGGCCGACGGCGCCCAGGAGCAGATGGACGCCGCCATGGGCCTGCTCGGAGAGGAGGGCACGGGGGGCTGGTACGGCGGCGCGCCGGGCGGCGACGTCGAGCAGTTCCCGCCGGTGGAGCCGGGGGACCTGGGCCCCGACGAGGTGCTCGACGCCTACGCGCAGGGCTGCTTCGACGGCGACCTCCAGGCGTGCGACGACCTGATGTACGGATCGCCGCCGCTGTCGGACTACGAGGAGTACGCCGGCACCTGCGGTGGCCGGGTGAAGGTCTACACCGTGCTGAGCTGCACCGAGCTGGAGTGAGCCGGCGGGTGCTCCCCGGGGTGCACCGCCGGTGCCGCCGGGGGCCGCCGTCCTCGGCTACCGTCCGGGCCCGTGAGCGATGACGTCCCGGCCGTCCGGGCCTCCGATGCCGACCGCGAGGCGATGGTGGCCCGGCTGCAGACGGCCCTCGCGGAGGGCCGCATCGACCTGGACGAGTTCGGCCAGCGGGCCGGCGCCGCCTACGCCGCGGTGACGACCACCGAGCTCGCGGAGCTGGTGGCCGACCTCCCGGCCGAGCCGCGGGCGGAGATCGTGGGCACCCGCGGGCCGGAGACGGTCAGCACCGTGTTCGGCGACATCGTGGTCGCCGGGCCGAGCGTGCCGCTGCGGGCCGGCACGGTGTTCGGCGACGTGCGGCTGGACCTGCGGGGGCTGCGCACCGGGACCGACCGGCTGGACCTCCACCTGAGCACCGTGTTCGGCACCGTCGACGTGATCGTCGCCGAAGGCGTGGACGCCCAGCTGGCGGGCCGCACCGTGTTCGGCAACCGGAAGGTGCGGCTCGCGGCGGTGCCCCGCGTCGCCGGCACCCCGCTGGTCGTCGTGCACGCGCGCTCGGTCTTCGCGACCTCACGCTGCGCAGCCTCGCACCGGGGGACTCGCCGAGCCGGTGGGGTGCGCTGCTCGAGCGGCTCGCCCGGCGGAGGCGATGACCCCGGCGGTTCAGTCCTCCCGGTCGAAGGGCACCGCAGAGTAGGCGCGCAGCTTCTCCAGCGAGTGGAGGCTGTCGATCGAGCGGATCGTCCCCGACCGCGACCGCATGACCAGCGACTGCGTGGTGCAGCCGCCGGCGTCGTAGCGCACGCCGCGCAGCAGCTCCCCGTCGGTGATGCCGGTCGCCACGAAGAAGACGTCACCGCGGACGAGGTCGTCGATGTGCAGGACCCGGTCGAGGTCGTGCCCGGCGTCGACCGCCTTCTGCCGCTCGTCGTCGTCCTTGGGCCACAGCCGGCCCTGGAGGGCGCCGCCCATGCACTTGAGCGCGCAGGCGGTGATGATCCCCTCCGGCGTGCCGCCGATCCCCAGGAGCAGGTCGACGCCGGTGCCCTCGCGGGCGGCCGCGATCGCACCGGCGACGTCGCCGTCGGTGATGAACTTGATGCGGGCGCCGGCCTCCCGGACCTCCTGCACCAGCTGCTCGTGGCGGGGCCGGTCGAGGATGCAGACGGTGACGTCGCCGACCGAGCTCTTCTTGGCCTTGGCGATGCGGCGGATGTTCTCCGCGACCGGTGCGGTGATGTCGACGACGTCGGCCGCGGCCGGGCCGGTGGCCAGCTTCTCCATGTAGAAGACCGCCGACGGGTCGTACATGGCGCCTCGCTCGGCGACGGCCATGACCGCGATCGCGTTGGGCATCCCCTTGGCCATCAGCGTGGTGCCGTCGATCGGGTCGACGGCGACGTCGCACTCCGGGCCGTTGCCGTCGCCGACCTGCTCGCCGTTGTAGAGCATGGGCGCCTCGTCCTTCTCGCCCTCACCGATCACGACGACGCCCTTCATGCTCACCGTGCCGATGAGCGCGCGCATCGCGTCGACGGCCGCGCCGTCGCCCCCGTTCTTGTCGCCGCGCCCCACCCAGCGCCCGGCGGCCATCGCGGCGGCCTCGGTGACCCGCACGAGCTCCAGGGCGAGGTTGCGGTCGGGTGCGGGGCGGCCGGCGCTGAAGCCGTTCCCGGACGTCGACGTGGGAAGGGGGCCGTCGGGGACGGGGAGCGACACGGGGACCTCCTGGAGAAGGACCCCGTCGTCCCCACCCTTCGCGAGCTCAGGGCGGGGCCCGGGTCGGGGCCATGGGCGGCGAGGCGGGGCGAGCTTGCCTGCGATCCTAGGGGCATGACCGGAAACGGCCCGACGAGCCAGCGCCCCGAGCACCCCCGCGACGCGGCCGCTGCCGACGAGCTGCCGCCGCCGTCGCCCGCCGTGGTGCGGGCCAACCGGATGAGCGCGGCCAACATGATCCGCTCGCTGCTGCCACTGGTCCTGATCTGCCTGGCGATCGTCGGCTGGCAGGCCTTCCGCGCCAACCCCGACGACCCGATCCTCGAGATCGACCCGACCAACACCCTCCAGCTGGCCGACGTGCGGGCGGACTACCCGCTGCTGGTGCCGGACCCCGGCGACGGTTTCCGGCCGACCAGCGCGCGCACCGATGCCGGCAACGCGGGTGAGGGCGATCCGGTGAGCGTGCAGCTCGGCTACGTGACGCCGTCCGAGCGGTACGCGGCGTTCGTGGTCAGCGACGACCCCGAGGCCGAGTCCGTGAGGGCGATCCTGGACGGGGCCGTGGCGGACGGCAGCGTCGAGGTCGACGGCCAGGAGTGGACCAGGTCGACCACCCAGAGCGGGGAGACGGCGCTCTCCCGGGTCGCCGACGGCCTGACGCTCGTGGTCACCGGATCGGCCGGTGAGCAGGAGCTGCGCACCCTGGCGGGGTCGGTGGAGCCCTACTCCGGGTGAGCCGCCCGTTCGGCGTCCGGGCGGACCGGACGGGGCAGGTCACGAGATGATGACCCTCGGGTGCGTCGCCGAGCCGGAGTCCGTCCGGAGCAGCACTCTGTTCCCACCGGCCACGTGCTTCCATCGCCCGCCTCCGGAGGAGATCCAGATGCCACCACGCGACGACTGTCCGCAGAGTGATCACCAGGCCCCGGCGAGCGGCGGGTCGTGCGCCTGCGGCATGGTGACCCGGATCCCCGTGGCCGAGCCGCCGCAGTCGACCGACGTGCGCGACGTGCTCGCCCGCTGCCTCGACGACGAACCGGGGGGCGTCGACCGGGTGCTCGCGGCGTTCGCCGACGCGGGGCTCGTGGTGGCGCCGGGGACGCAGCTGCGACCGCCCGCCTGAGCCGCCGGGCCCGCGGTCAGCCCTCCCGGGCGTCGTCCGCCGGTGCCGCGGCCGCCAGGCGCTCGCGGGCCCGGTCCAGCCAGTGCTGGCAGAGCCGGGCCAGCTCCTCCCCGCGCTCCCACAGGGTCAGCGACTCCTCGAGGGTGAGGCCACCGGCCTCGAGCCGGCGCACGACGTCGGCCAGTTCCTCGCGGGCCTGCTCGTAGGTGGTCGTCGGCTCGGGGGCGCGCTCGTCGGTGCTGCTCATGCGGGGTCCTCCTGGTCGGGGCCGCCGGTGTCGGGTCCGGCGCCGCGGTCGACGCGGACGGGGAGGCGGCCGCCGGCGACCCGCACCCGCAGCGGCTCGCCGTCGGCCACCGCGGCGGGGTCGCGCACCAGCGAGCCGTCGGCCCGCTGGACGACGGCGTAGCCGCGCTCGAGCGTCGCGGCGGGGGACAGGGCGGCGACCCGGGCGCGGGCGTGCTCGAGATCGCGCTCGGCCCCCTCGACGCGGTGGACCAGCGTCCGGCGCGCGCGGGTGCGCAGCCCGAGGACGTCGTCCTCCCGGCCGTGCAGCAACCGGTCGGGGGAGGCGAGCGCGGGCCGGGTGCGCACGGACTCCAGCCAGCGTTCCTGCTGCTCCAGCCGGGTGGCGACCAGGTGCCGCGCACGCGCGCGCAGGCCGTCGACCAGCCGCCGCTGCTCGCCGATCTCCGGCACGATCCGGTGCGCGGCATCGGTCGGGGTGGCGGCCCGGACGTCGGCGACGTGGTCGACCAGCGTGGTGTCGGTCTCGTGGCCGACCGCGGTGACGACCGGCGTGCGGCAGCCGGCGATCGCGCGGACCAGCCCCTCGTCGGAGAACGGCAGCAGGTCCTCCACCGAGCCGCCCCCGCGGGCGACGACGATGACCTCGACGGCGGGGTCGGCGTCCAGCCGGCGCAGGCCCTCGATCACGTTGCCCGCGGCCTGCGGCCCCTGGACGACGCAGTGGTGCGTCGCGAACCTGACCGCCGGCCAGCGGCGGCGGGCGGTGACGAGCACGTCCCGCTCGGCGGCGCTGTCCCGGCCGGTGATCAGCCCCACCACCCCGGGTGCGAAGGGCAGGGGCCGCTTGCGGGCGACGTCGAACAGCCCCTCCGCGGCCAGGAGCCGGCGGATGCGCTCGATGCGGGCCAGCAGCTCGCCCAGGCCCACCGCCCGGATCTCGGTCGCCCGCAGCGAGAAGGAGCCCCGGGCGACGTAGTAGTCGGGCCGGGCGCGCACGATCACGCGGGCGCCCTCGGTGAGCTCCAGCCCCGGGCGCTCGGCGACGTCACGGTGGCAGGTGACCGGCACCGACAGGTCGGCGGCCGGGTCACGGAGGGTGAGGAAGACGGTGGCCGCGCCACCGCGGCGGGACAGCTGGGCCACCTGTCCCTCGACCCACACCTCGCCCAGGCGGCCGATCCAGTCGGCCACCTTGCGGGCCACCGTGCGCACCGGCCACGGGGACTCGGGGGAGGACGGCGCGGTCATGCCCCGAGCGTGTCAGACGGCTCCGACACCCCCGGACGCCCCGTCCCGGCGGTCGGTGCACGTACCGCCGGGACGGGGCCCTTCGTCAGGTGCCGCGGGGGGCCAGCGGGCTGGACTCGACCGCCTGCTCCTCGAGCTTCTCCAGCCGGTTGCGCAGCATCCGCAGGTACGGGTCGCGGGCCCGCGTCGCCTGCTCGTAGGCGAGCAGGTCGGACACCGTGTTGAGCTGGTATCCGCGCAGCCGCCCGCGCAGCTGTGCGATCGAGAAGCTGTCGTAGCCCTCGACCGGTGCGGCGCCGGCGGCCTGGGCGCCCGAGAGCTCGCTGCCGCCCTGCGGGTCGTCGGTGGGCACGTCGGAGGTCTCGCCGACGGCGTCCACGGTCGCGCCCTCGGCGATCGCGGCGTCGGTCTCGTCGGTGTCGGTCGGGCCCACGTCGGTGGCCACGCCGGTCGCCGCGGCCACCGGGGTCCCGCCCTCGTCGACGGCGACCTCCGGGCCGGCGTTCGTACCCGTCGCCGCGGTCTCGGTGCTGCGCTCGCCACCGGTCGTCGCGGTGTCGTCCTGCGGTGCCTCGACGGCGGCGACGCCCTCGTCGGTCACCGTCGCCTCCACGGTGTCGATCCCGCCGTCGGCGGTGAGCACGTCGACGGTCGTGGAGACGTCGGCGGTGGGCTCGGCGGCGGTCGCGGCGTCCCCGGCCGGCGCGGCGTCGGACTCCAGGAGCGCCCGCTCGACGGCGTCGGCGTCCTCGGTGGCCACCGGGGCCGCGGGGGCGTCGGTCAGCGGGTCGGTGTCCGGTGCCTCCGGGACCATCTCGTCGATGGCCAGCTCGTCGAGCACCTCCTCGGTGCTGGGGGCGTCCTCGGTGAGCGCGTCCACCACATGCCGGGCGGTCTCCGCGGGCGCGGCCACCGCCGCGGCCGCCGCACCGGCCGAGCCCTCGGTGGCCACGTCGGTCGCGACCCCGGCGTCGAAGCCGTCGGGGACCCGGTCGAAGGCCGAGTCGCGCAGGCGGGGGCCCGGTTCTTCGTCGTCGAACGTGGCCAGCCCCGGCTCCGACTCGCCCCGCATGCCGACGAGGAGTTCGTCGCCGCGGGCGACCAGGCCGGCGTACGCCTGCTGCACCTTCATCGCGTGCTGCATCGCCATGCCGACGGCGCGCACCGGCAGACCGGGCAGCGTCTCGGGGAGCTTGCGCGTCTCGTCGAGCACGGTCGCCACCAGACCGGCGGCGGCGCGGACAACCTCGGGGATCTCACGGGCCATGGGCACAGCGTGCCCCAGAAGTACCCGTGCGACACACCCGACCAGCGATGATGCGCCCGCCGGGGGCATGCGGCTGGTCACATCCGTGTCCGGTGACACCCGCGCGGACCGGTCCCGGACGGCACACCCACCTACCATGGTGCGCATGGCTGATCAGCGCGGACGGGTCCTGCTGGCCGATCCCCGGGGCTACTGCGCCGGTGTGGACCGGGCGGTGGTCGCCGTCGAGCGGGCCCTCGAGATCCACGGGGCGCCCGTGTACGTCCGCAAGCAGATCGTCCACAACAAGCACGTGGTGGCCACGCTGGAGCGGCGCGGGGCGATCTTCGTCGACGAGACCGACGAGGTCCCCGAGGGCTCGGTGGTCGTCTTCAGCGCGCACGGGGTCTCTCCGGCGGTGCACCAGGAGGCGGCCGACCGGCAGCTGCACACGATCGACGCCACCTGCCCGCTGGTCACCAAGGTGCACCAGGAGGCCAAGCGCTTCGCCCGCGACGACTACGACATCCTGCTGATCGGTCACCGCGGCCACGAGGAGGTCGAGGGCACCTCCGGCGAGGCGCCGGCCCACATCCAGCTGGTCGACGGTCCCGACGACGTGGCGAACGTCCAGGTCCGCGACCCGGAGAAGGTCGTGTGGCTGTCCCAGACCACGCTGTCGGTCGACGAGACCCTCGCGACGGTCGACCAGCTGAAGAACCGCTTCCCCGGGCTGCAGTCGCCGCCGAGCGACGACATCTGCTACGCCACCCAGAACCGCCAGCAGGCCGTCAAGAAGATGGCGGGGGAGTGCGACCTCGTGCTGGTGGTCGGATCCACGAACTCGTCGAACTCGGTGCGCCTGGTCGAGGTGGCGCTCGAGGCGGGCGCCCGGGCGAGCCACCTGGTCGACTACGCGGCGGAGATCGATCCGGCCTGGCTGGAGGGCGTCGCCACGGTCGGGGTGACCAGCGGTGCCTCGGTCCCCGAGATCCTCGTCAGCGAGGTGCTGGACTTCCTGGCCGAGCGCGGTTATCCGGACGTCGAGACGGTGAAGGCCGCCGAGGAGCGCCTGGTGTTCGCGCTCCCGCACGAGCTGCGCAGGGCCGAGAAGGCCGCGCAGGCCCCCGGCGCGGCCGACTGACCGCCCCCCGCCCGGACGACGGAGCCCCGGACCGCATCAGCGGTCCGGGGCTCCGTCGTCGGTGGGGCGGGTGCCCGGGCGGTCAGCGGCGGGTGGCCAGCCGGACCAGCGCCAGCACCACAGCGGCGACGGTGGCCGCGGCCATGGTCGGGAAGCCGCGGACCAGCAGCGTGGCCATGGTGGCCAGGTTGAACGGCGCGGACGGCGCCAGGGCGACGTTCACCGCGGCGACCGCGAGGAACACCAGCGGCGGGGAGACGATGACCGTGAGGAGGTCCCGGCGACGGACGAGCAGGGCCGCGGCCGAGGTGCTGGCGGTCAGGACGACGAGGGTGATCAGGCCCAGGCCCGTGCCGACGAAGGAGTCGATCGCGCCGCCGGCCAGCGTCAGCAGGAAGATGCCGAGCACGGCGACGACTCCGCGCAGCTTGCTGTCGCGCGCCGCAGGGGGCGCGGCGGTCCGGCCACGCGTGCCGGCCGCGGCAGGGCGCGCGCCCGACGGCCGGTCCGGTCGCCGGGGACCGCCGGGACGGGGCTCGTCGAGCCGGTCGTAGGCGGGGTCGCGCTCGGCCACCCGCAGGCGGTCGCCGGCGCGTCCGGGCACCGGGGGACGCGACGCACGGGCCGGCCGGGCGCCACCCGCCGAGGGGTGCGGGGTGCGCACGGCGGAGGGCCGTTCGGGGCGCGCTCCGCTCTGCCATGCGCCCGCTGCGCTCGCCGAGGCCATGGCGCCCCTCCGTCCCGTTGCCTGGGCGGCCCGACTGGCCGTCCTGCGTGCCACGGTAGCGAGCGGAGCTGGGAGTACGCGGGACGTCGGTGCCGCGTCGTCGGCTTCCTGTGGTGGCTCCGCGACGTGGGGTGATGCCTGTGACACGCGGTGCGCACGGGTCGGCGCCGGACGGTGGCCGGCTCCGCGTCAGGTCATCCCGACGTGCCGTCGCGGTCGGGTTCGGCGACGGCGTCCAGCCGCCCGGACGCCGGCGGTTCGGCCGGCCGCAGCGTGCGCACGGTGGCCTCCACCGGAGCCGGCTCGGGCACCGGTGACTCGGCGACGCCCAGGTCGTCGAAGCGCCGGGCGGCGGCCAGGACCGACCGCTCGTAGGAGCCGACGGTCTCGTTGTACCGGCTGAGCGTGGTCGACAGCGCGGAGCCGAGGCGGGTCAGGTGACCCGACAGCGTGCTCAGCCGTGCGTGCAGGCGCCGGCCCACCTCGAGCACCTGGTCGGCGTCCCGGGCCAGGCGCTCCTGCCGCCAGGAGTAGGCGACCGTGCGCAGCAGCGCGAGCAGCGTGCTCGGTGTCGCCAGGACCACGTCGCGGGCGAAGCCGTACTCGAGCAGGCCCGGCTCGGCCTCCAGCGCGGTGGTGAGGAATCCGTCGGAGGGCACGAACAGCACGGTGAACGGCGCGGCGGGCCGGAAGGCGGTCGGGTACCGACGGGCGGCCAGCGCATCGATGTGGGCGCGCAGCTGCCGGGCGTGGATCGTGATCCGGTCGGCCCGCACGGCCCGGTCCTCGGCCTGGACGGCCTCGATGTACCCGGTGAACGGCACCTTGGCGTCGACGACCACCTGCCGGCCGTCGGCCAGGGTGACCACCAGGTCGGGGCGGACGCCGGCGCCCTCGTCGTTGGTGCCGGCGGGCTGCTCGACGAAGTCGCAGTGCTCGAGCAGGCCGGCCACCTCCACCACCCGCCGCAGCTGCACCTCGCCCCAGCGCCCGCGCACGTGCGGGGTGCGCAGGGCCGTGACCAGGGCCGCGGTCTCGTGCTTGAGCTGCGCGGAGGCCTGGCCGACGGTGCCCATCTGCTCCCGCAGCTCCCCGTGCGCGGTGGCACGGGCCCGCTCCATGCCGGCCAGCAGCCGGTGCAGGTGGTCCAGCGACTCGTGCACCGGTTCCAGGCCGGCGTCCTCGGGACGGCGGCGCGCGAGCAGCGTGACCACGCCGAGGGTGACGGCCGCGCCGAGCAGCGTGCCGACGAGGAGCCCGAGGAGCAGGGAAGCGGCATCCATGGCGGGGACCTTGCCGCACGGGTCCGACAGTTCCGGTCAGCCCCGCGGGTCGGGGGGCATAGGAGGCTATGCATACGGATCGAGGCCGCGAACCGTATGCATAGCCTCCTATGCCTGGGGTGGTCAGGCGGGGACGGTCGCGTGCGCCGCCTCGTGGTCGAGCAGCCAGCGCTTCACCGGTGTGCCCCAGCGGAAGCCGCCCAGGCCGCCGTCGGAGCCCAGCACCCGGTGGCAGGGCACGAAGAGCGCCGCGGCGTTGCGGGCGCAGGCGTTGGCCGCGGCCCGGACCGCGGCGGGGCGGCCGCAGCGCGCGGCGAAGGCGGCGTAGCTGTCCGGCCGCCCGGCGGGGACGGTCCGCAGCACCTCCCACGCCTCCTGGAGGAAGGGGCCCGAGCGCTGGAGGACGGCGACGTCGTCGATGGCGGTGACCTCCCCGGCGACGTAGGCGTCGACGGCGTCGAGGGCCGGCAGCCGGCCGGCCGGCTCGGAGGTGACCGGCCGCAGGGCCGGGTGCATGACGGCGAGCAGTTCGGCGACGTCGGCGGTCCAGCCACCGGCGAGCACGAGCTCCCCACCGTCGTCGTCGGCCGTGACGACCACGGTGAACGGGCCGGGCGGGGTCGCGAGGGTGGCGTGGCGGGCGGGACCGGTCATCAGGCGCTCCTCGGGAGGGCGGGCGTGGTGGGGCGGGTGAAGAGGGCGGGGACGGCGAGCGCCCAGAGGTGGAGGACGGCGTAGGAGCTCCACGGCCGCCAGCGGGCGGCGGCGTCGGTGTCGCTGCTGCCGAGGGCGGCGAGCGACCTCCGGAGGGCGAGGTCGCCGGGGAGCCACACGTCGGGGTCGGCCAGGCCGCGCAGCCCGATGAGCGCCGCCGTCCAGGGGCCGATCCCGGGGACGGCGAGCAGCGCGCGCTCGGCCTCGCTCCGCTCCGCGCCGGGCCCGAGGGTGATGGCGCCGTCGGCGAGGGCGGTGGCCAGTGCGGAGACGGTGCGGCGGCGTGCACCGGTCAGGCCGACGGTGCCGAGGTCCGCGCCCGCGAGCGCCGCCGGCCGCGGGAAGGCGTGGGTGAGGGTGCCGACCGGCTCGGCCAGGGGAGTGCCGGCCGCCGCGACCAGGCGCGCGGTCAGGGTGCGCGCCCCGGCGACCGACACCTGCTGGCCCAGCACGGCACGGACGGCGAGCTCGTCGGCGTCGGGGGAGGCGGGCACCCGCCGCCCCGGGGCCGCGGCGACGAGCGGGGCGAGCGCCGGGTCGGCGGCCAGGACGTCGTCGACGGCGGCGGGGTCGGCGTCGAGGTCGAGCATCCGGCGGCAGCGGCTGACCGCGGCGCCGAGGTCGCGCAGCTCGGTGAGCCGCAGCCGGGCGCTGACCGCTGCCCCGCCGCCGGGGGCGGGGGAGAGCCGGACCACCGCGGGGCCGTGGGGCAGGTCGAGGACCCGGGAGAACGTCGTCCCGTCCCACTCCTCCAGCCCGGGGACGGCGTGCGCGCCCAGGAAGAGCAGCACCTCGTCGGCCGCGTACGGGGCGCGGGCGGCCAGCCGGAGCGTCAGCCAGCCGGGCGGCCCGCCGTGCGCGCCCCGCCGGCCCCGGCGCAGCTCCCCGGGGGTCGCGGCGAACACCTCGCGCACGGTGTCGTTGAACTGGCGGATGCTCGCGAAGCCCGCGGCGAAGGCGACGTCGGCCATCGGCAGCTCGGTGGTCTCGACCAGCACCCGTGCGGTCTGGGCGCGCTGCGCCCGGGCCAGGGCGAGGGGGCCGACGCCCAGCTCGCCGACGACGAGCCGGTGCAGCTGGCGTTCGGAGTAGCCGAGCCGGGCGGCGAGGCCCGGGACACCGGAGCGCTCCACCTCGCCGTCGGCGATCAGCCGCATGGCCCGGGCGACGACGTCGGCGCGGACGTCCCACTCCGGTGATCCGGGCGCGGCGTCCGGCCGGCAGCGGCGGCAGGCGCGGAAGCCCGCGCCCTGGGCGGCGGCCGCGGTGGAGAAGAAGGAGACGTTGCGGGCCAGCGGGGTGCGCGCGGGGCACGACGGCCGGCAGTAGATGCCGGTCGTGCGCACCGCGGTGAAGAACCAGCCGTCGAACCGGGCGTCCCGTCCGGCCACCGCGCGGTAGCAGCGCTCGTGGTCCAGGGGCTCGCTCACGACACCGAGCATGCCAGTGCGCGAGGACGGTCTCTGACGGTTTTCGGACGCCGCCGTGAAGCGGGTCGTGTGCAGGCCGGTCCGCCGTTCTTCGCCGCGCCTGGCGTGGTGACGAGGTGGCCCGGGTCATCGACGACCGCGCCGACTGGGACGATGTCGCGAGCTGGTCACCCAATGGCTACTGCATCCTGTGCGCCGCGTGCGTCGCGCGGGCCCCTGGACGACGCCGGCGGGAGCTGACCGGCGGCTCGGCTACCGACGTGCGCACTTTGGGTGTTGGTCGGCTCTGACCTGCGGTTTCGGGTTGTCGATGCAAGCTGAGCCCGGTAGTCTTCGTACATGTGTTCGACGGCTGCGGGTGATGCGCTGGACCGGTTGACGGCCGCGCTGGACGACCTGGCGGCC
This sequence comes from Blastococcus sp. HT6-4, assembly GCF_039679125.1. Taxonomy (NCBI): domain Bacteria; kingdom Bacillati; phylum Actinomycetota; class Actinomycetes; order Geodermatophilales; family Geodermatophilaceae; genus Blastococcus; species Blastococcus montanus. The sequence goes on from NZ_CP155551.1 coordinate 811,087, forward strand.
GAGGACCTGGCCGGCCGGTTCGGCCCGCAGCTGCTCGACCGGCTGCGGCCGCTGCTGGTGGCGAGCAACCGGCTGGCCGCGGAGGTCACCCGCACGGTGCGGGAGTGCGAGGTCACCTCCGCCGCCGAGCACGACGGGCAGAAGGCGATGGCCTCCTGGCTGCGCGGGCACGCCCGGCTGTCCCCGGCGGCGGCCTCGCGGGTGGTGCGCTCCGGGCGGGCGCTGGCGCAGCTGCCGGCGGTGCGGGCCGCGTTCGCCGCGGGTGCGGTGACCGCCGAGCAGGTCGCGGTGATCGCCCCGGTCGCCGCACCGGGGAACGCGGCCGCCGCCCAGGCGCAGGACGTGGAGCTGGCCGGGGTCGACGCGACGCTGGCAGCGGTCGCCGCGGCCCGCCCGCTGGACGAACTGCGCCAGGTCGTGGACCACTACCTGGCCCGGCTCGACCCCGACGGGCCCGAACCCGACCCGACCGAGGGCCGGTCACTGGTGTTCGTCACCCACGCAGATGGCAGCGTCGGATTCCGCGGCGAGCTCGACGCCGTCGGCGGGGAGAAGTTCCAGGCCGCGGTCGAATCCATCGTGCAGGCATCCCGCCCCGCCGGGGACACGCGCACCCGCGCCCAGCAGTCCGCCGACGCCCTGGTCCAGCTGTGCGACAACCAGCTCGCCTCGGGCGCCCTGCCGGTTCTGCGCACCCACAAGCCGCACGTCATCGTCCGGATCGACCTCACCGACCTGGTCGACCCCGCCACCGGACCGGGCGCGGCCACCACCGGGTTCGGGGCCACCATCTCCGCCGCCCGCGCCCGCTGGCTGGCCTGCGACGGCAACGTCTCCCGCATCGTCATCGGCCCCGACGGCGAGCTCCTGGACCTGGGCCGCCGGCACCGGGTGGTCCCGCCGCCGCTGCGCCGCGCGGTGGAGTACCGCGACCGGGGATGCGTGTTCGCCGGCTGCGACGCCCCCGCCTCCTGGTGCGACGTCCACCACCTCGTGCACTGGGCCGACGGCGGAGAAACCTCGCTGGAGAACTCCGCGCTGCTGTGCGAACGCCACCACACCAAGGTCCACCACGGCTTCCGCGTCGAACGAGATACCAGCGGCCGATGGCACACCTACCGGCCCGACGGAACCGAGATCCTGATTTTCCCCCGCAGCACCGCAGAACCCGAACGCTCGCGGACGGGTTGAGCGATCACGCCCGGTCGAGTGCCGCCTGCCCGCGCACGGATCGCGGCCGCAGGAGATTGCCCGCGGGCATCAGCTCGTCGTCGGCTGCCCGGAGCGGTTCGGGCACGGCGGCCAGGGCGTCGTAGTCGTCGACCGGGTCGTGCTCGGAGAGCTCGAGCAGGACGCGGTCGAGGGGCAGCTCGGCGAGGAGCGCGGTGCATCCGGGCGTCAGCAGGGTGCCGGGGGAGACGTTCATCGCGACGTAGCCGTCGACGGCCGTCAGGTGGTCCGCGGCGCGGCGCAGGGCGAGCAGCTCCAGCTCGTCGCCGAGGCCCACGCTGTGCGCCTCGGCGAAGACGACGTCCGGGGTCTGCTCCCACTCGGCGGGGAAGCGGCTGAGCGCCTCCGAGCCGACGCGGGCGCCGGTGGCAAGGTCGACGATGGGCTGCAGGGCGACGACGGGGCCGCCGTCGGCCATGAGGGGGATGAGCCGCTGCTCGATACCGGTGCGGCGGTCGTCCTCCTTGACCTGCGGCTCGATGATCACCGAGGCGGCCGACGCGAGGACGTCCATCAGGGCCTTGTCCCGCTCGGTGAGGTCCTTGTCCGAGGTGAGGCCCGCGGCGCAGAAGGTGCCGTACAGGGTGCCGTCGGACAGGGTGACCGGCACCGACACGTAGCTGCGGATCCGCGGCATCCGCGCGGCCGGCAGCTTCATGGCCTCGGGGAAATCCTTGAGGTTCGGGATGACCGCGGGCAGTTTCTTGTCCAGGACCGCCTGGCACAGCGTCGTCGACTGCACCTGCGTGGCGCCCTCCTGGAACAGGAAGGGCACCGACGACTCGACCACCTCGAGGTGCTGGGTGGTGCCGTCGAGCCGGGAGAGGAACGCCACGGAGAGGTGCAGCGACTTCTTCGCCGTCCGCAGCAGGTCGGCGATCTGCTGCTCGGCGTCGGTGCGGTTCTTGCCCACTCCGTTCCCGTCGGCCGGTGCCGGGGGGAACTGGAGCCGGCGCCTCATCCGCTCGGGGGGCTCAGACCACCCGGCGGTCGGCGGTCAGCTCGCTCGGCGTGTCGCCGGTGTTGACCGTCGCGCTCGGCTCGACCAGGAGCACCTGGGCGCCGTCCGGTGAGTACGGCTGGTGCGGCGTGCCCTTCGGGACGACGTACAGCTGACCGGGGCCGAGGGTCACGTCGCCGTCGTCCATCCGGATGGTGAGCGAACCGGCGAGGACGACGAACACCTCGTCGGTCTCCGGGTGGCTGTGCCGGGTGAACTCCCCCCGGGTGTGGACCACGCGGACGTCGTAGTCGTTGAGGACAGCGACGGTTCGGGGTGACCACGGCTGGTCGATGGTGGCGAGGACGGCGGCGAGGTCGACGGCTGCGGGCATGGGGGCATCGTCGGGCGTCCGGGTGCCGCGCGCCAGGGCCGTACCCTGAGTTCCCGTGAGCCTCACCATCGGGATCGTCGGCCTGCCCAACGTCGGCAAGTCGACCCTCTTCAACGCCCTGACCAAGAACGACGTGCTGGCGGCGAACTACCCGTTCGCGACGATCGAGCCGAACGTCGGCGTGGTGGGCGTTCCCGACGAGCGGCTCGCGAAGCTCGCCGAGATCTTCGGCAGCCAGAAGATCATCCCGGCGACGGTGTCGTTCGTGGACATCGCCGGCATCGTCCGCGGCGCCAGCGAGGGGCAGGGCCTGGGCAACAAGTTCCTGGCCAACATCCGCGAGAGCGATGCGATCTGCCAGGTGATCCGGGTCTTCACCGACCCCGACGTCGTCCACGTCGACGGCAAGGTCAGCCCGGCCGACGACATCGAGACGATCAACACCGAGCTCCTCCTGGCCGACCTGCAGACGCTGGAGAAGGCGATCCCGCGGCTGGAGAAGGAGATGCGCAAGGACAAGGAGCGCGCGGCGCTGCACGCGGCCGCCGTCGAGGCCCAGAAGGTGCTGAACGAGGGCACGACCCTCTTCGCCGCCGGCCTCGACCCCGCGCCGCTGCGCGAGCTCGGGCTCATGACGACCAAGCCGTTCCTCTACGTCTTCAACGTCGACGCCGACGAGCTGGCCAACACCGAGATGCTCGACGAGCTGCGGGCGCTGGTGGCCCCCGCGGAGGCGATCTTCCTCGACGCGCAGACCGAGTCCGAGCTGATCGAGCTGCCGGCCGACGAGGCCGCCGAGCTGCTCGAGTCGATCGGTCAGAGCGAGCCGGGTCTCGACCAGCTGGCGAAGGTCGGCTTCCGCACCCTCGGGCTGCAGACCTACCTGACCGCCGGCCCCAAGGAGTCGCGCGCCTGGACCATCCCGGTCGGCGCCACCGCCCCGCAGGCCGCCGGCGTCATCCACACCGACTTCCAGCGCGGCTTCATCAAGGCCGAGATCGTCTCCTTCGACCAGTTGGTCGAGGCCGGCTCCATGGCCGAGGCCAAGTCCAAGGGCTGGGTGCGCATGGAGGGCAAGGAGTACGTCATGGCCGACGGCGACGTCGTGGAGTTCCGCTTCAACGTCTGAGCAGCCGCCGGGGCGGCGGGCCCGGGATGTTCGCTCCCGGTCGGGTGGAACAGGTCACTACAGGAGCTGGTTTCTGATGCCGATGTGTCCGACAGTCTGGACGTCCGGTGCTCACGCCGGGGTGGACAGCTGGAACCCATGACCGAGGAGACCTGATGGACTACCTGCGACAGCTGCAGGCGGAGCGGCCGCTGATCTTCGGGCTCCTGCTCCTGGTGGGTTTCATCGTCGCCTTCCAGCTCGCGATCTTCGTGATCCAGCTGATCGTTGGACCCTTCGGGCTCCCGGGCTGGGTGCCCCTCGTGATCCTGGTGGGCGGCCTCGTCCTCATCGCCCGCCGGCAGCAGCGGTAGCAGGGGCCCGGACCGCTCGTCTCGGGTCCGGAACGCCCGCCCGGCGGGTCAGACCCTCCCGCGGAGGATGCGGTGCCAGTAGACCTGCGGGAGCCCGTAGCGGTCGAAGAGCCACGCCCAGCGGTGGGGCTTGAACGGGTTCACGAAGGGCACCGACGGGCTCGCGGCACCGTCGCGGTCGACCTCGTTGAGCATCAGCTTCCGGCGGCTCACGGTGATCGGCATGACGGTGTAGCCGTCGTAGTGCCGCATCGGCTTCCCCTTCGCGGCGGCCGACATGTTCTTGCTCAGCACCGACACCTGCTTCCGCAGCCCCCCACCCGAGGGGCGGGTGGCGAGGTCGGCGGCGTCACCGATCGCCCAGATCGACTCGTGCCGGCGAGAGCGCAGCGTCTGCGGATCGACGTCCACCAGGCCGGGGGAGGCGTCGACGGCCAGGCCGGCGTCGGCGATCCAGACCGGTGCCCGGTAGTGCGGGACGGCGTGGGCGAAGACGACGTCCTCGAGCACGCGGCGACCGGTGCGTGACGTGACCTCGAGGGCGTGGACGTCCCAGTCCACCCGCTCGATCCGCGCCTCGCGCAGCACCTCGACGCCGTAGTCGTCGAACGCCTCCTCCAGGACGCGGTCGGCCTCCGGGAGGCTCGTCGCGGTCCCCGCCGGCAGCACCAGGCGGACGTCGAGGTCCGGCAGGACGCCGCTGCGCCGCCAGTGGTCGCACGCCATGAGCAGCGGCTTGAGCGCGGTCGGGGCGCACGACGCCGGCTCCGGCGGCACGGTGAAGACGACGGACCCCTCGCGCAGCGAGGACAGCCGCGGCCACACCTGCGGCGTGCTGCCCGGCACGTAGGTGGAGGCCGCCCACCCGTCGGCGTACGCCTGCAGCAGCCCCGGCGTCGCCTCCCAGTCCTCCACGAGACCGGGGCAGAGGACGAGGGTGGCGCAGTGCAGCGTCCGGCCGCCGCGGGTGCGCACGGTCATGGCGGCCGGGTCGACGGCCTCGACGGCGTCCCGGACCCAGGTGCACCCGTCGGGGACGACGTCGGCCATCGGGCGCTCCAGGTCGGCCATCGTCGCCTCCCCGGCACCGACGTAGTTGAGCAGCGGTTTGTACCGGTGCACCGGCTGGGGAGCCACGACGGCGACGTCCCGGACGCCGTCGCGCAGCAGTCGAGCCGCCAGGGAGATGCCGGCGTTGCCGCCCCCGACGATCAGCACCTCGTGACGTTCCATGTCCGCTCCCCACTGAAGGCCGCGGACCTCCGTCACCGCCGCAGCTCGGCCACCGTGTCGAGCCTGCCCAGTTTCTGCGGGTTCCGAACGGCGTAGAGGCGGCTGATCCGGCCGTCCTCGACGAGGAACGTGATCGCCGTGTCGGACTGGCCGCCCGGATCGATGCGCGCACCGACCGCGCCGTTGACCAGCGGCGTGACGACGTGGACGCCGGGCGCGAGCTCGGCGAAGTGGGCGAGGGCGTTGGCCACGCGCTCCCGGCCGGCGAAGGGGCGGCGGGCGGCGGGTGCGAGCCCGCCGCCGTCGGCGACCACCACGACATCCGGAGCCAGCACGTCCAGCAGCCCCTGCACGTCGCCGGCGGTGACCGCGGCGAGGAACCGGTCCACGACCCGCTGCTGCTCCGAGCGGCTCACCGTCGTCCGCGGGCGCCGCGCGGCCACGTGCTCGCGTGCCCGGTGCGCGATCTGCCGGACCGCGGCGGTCGACCTGCCCACTGCCTCGGCGATCTCGTCGTACGGCACGTCGAACACCTCGTGCAGCACGAGGACGGCGCGCTCGGTCGGACCCAGGGTCTCCAGCACGGTCAGCATCGCGATCGAGACGCTCTCCGCCAGCTCGACGTCGTCGGCGACGTCCGGACCGGTCAGCAGCGGCTCGGGCAGCCACTCGCCGACGTAGTCCTCGCGGCGGCGGGACACGGTGCGCAGCCGGTTGAGCGCCTGGCGGGTGACGGTCCGGACGAGGTAGGCCCGCGGCGCACGCACGGTCGCCCGGTCGACCTCCGCCCACCGCAGCCAGGTCTCCTGCACCACGTCGTCGGCGTCGGCGGCCGAGCCGAGCAGCTCGTAGGCGACGGTGAACAGCAGGCTGCGGTGGGCCAGGAAGGGGTCGTCGGTCATGCCCGGGCGACGCCGTCCGTCGACCGGAGCGCCAGCGGCGGCAGACCGCAGGACGCCGCGAACTCCTGCGACCGGATGCCGAGCGCGATGTTGGTCCGGGCGGTCAGGTTCATCGCGCCGACCCTGGCGGTCAGCTCCAGCAGCGCGGGCGCCCCGAGCTCGTCGAGCAGGGCGGCCGACATCTCGTCGGTCACGGTCAGCGGAGTCCGGCACATCCCCTCGGCGTACTCCATGACCCTCCGCTCCAGCGGGGTGAAGACGGTGGACTCCCGCCACCGCGGCACCTCACGCGCCTTGGCCTCGTCCAGCCCGCGGTGGTGAGTCATGAAGTAGTGGAAGTCGAGGCAGAAGCTGCACCCGACGGCGGCGGCCGCCGCCATGGTCGCGAACGACGCCAGGTTCCGATCGAGCCGGTTCCACGAGTCGGCCCTGCGACCGAACCTGATCATGTCCTTCAGCAGGGCCGGGTAGTGCCACATCACCCCGACGGCATCCGGCACCTGCCCCAGCATCCTGCGGCTCATCGTCTTGATCAGGCCCCCATGGATGCCGGTGATCTCGGCCGGGTGTACCCGTGTGCTGCTCGCCATGTCTCCTCCACGTCGTGTCGTGCTGTCGACATGGAGACACCGGCCGGGCCGCCGGTGTGACATCGGCGCGGGCGGGCGGCCGGTCCCCGGCCGGCGTGGTCACCGACCGGGGGCCCGGCCGCCGTCAGACGTGTCCGCGCCCCGAGGTCACCGGGGCAGCCGCTTGGCGAGCAGTTGCTTGCCCAGTTCCCCGCCCTTGCGGCTCTCGGCCTGCGCCCGGCGGAAGAAGTCGGCGAGTTCCTGGTCGCCGTCCCGTTCCGCGTCCTGGATGTAGGTCTCCATCCGCAGCGCATTGCTGAGCGAGGCCTCGGTGAACCAGATGAGGTTGTAGTCCTTGTCCTTGGTGCCGGTGACGTCGCCGGTCTCGGTGGTCATGATCTCTCCTGTTCGCGAGGTTGTGCGGTGTCGGTCGGCGCCGTGGCTGAGCGCCCTTCTCGGTGACCCCGCGCCGGGCACGTCGGGGCGGTCCACCGGCGCGCGGACCGTGGCGACGGTGGTCGAGGTCGGCATGCCGACGTCCCCCTCGGTGCCGCACGCCGGGCCGGATACCGGAGACCGGGTTCGAGTCGTCCGTACGTCTCGCTTCCGGCGGCCCTCGTGGAACCCGGCGTGACGTGGCCGGTGGCCGGGCGGGATCGTCGCCCGCCTGTCACCCAAGGTTCTCCGCCGAGGCGATGACGTCAAGGCCGCGGCGGAGATCCATGGACGGCACCTGCTCGGCGACGTCCGGTCGATGGCTCGGCCGGTCAGGTCGTGATCAGGCTGCGCATGCTCGCGGTGAGGCTCAGCGCCAGCCGGCGCGTCACGCGCAGGCCCTGGTCGGCGAGCGCGTAGGTCGTCTCGATGACCTCTTCCGGGCGGACCAGCGCGGCCGGGACCAGGCTGCGCACGATGGTCACGACGCCCTCCACGACCCCGGTGACGGCGTCCTCGCTGCTGTCCGCCGCCGCGGCGAGCTGCCGGCGGGCCTGCTCCTGCTCCTGGGCGCGCAGCTCCACGAGCAGGTCACGGCGGACGGCGAGGACCAGCTGTCGGGCGCGCTCGTCCTCGGAGCCGTCGTCGTCGCGCGCGGCCTGCAGCACCTGGGTGGCGAGCATCTCGCGCGCCCGGTCCTCGGCCTCCTCACGGGTGCGGGCCAGCTCCTCCAGCTCGGCGGTGGCGGAACCGGCCGGCTGCGCGTCGGTGGCGGGCGCGTCGTCGCCGTTCCGCTTGCGGGCCTTCGGCGTGGTGGTGGGCTCGGTCGGCGAGGTGGGTGACGGCGTGGTCATGGCTTCCTCCAGGGGCGGTCCGGTTCGGGCATCCCGAGGCTCCGCGCGCCAGGTGACCCGCGGGAGAGCTGCGGGCGCACGGCAGGCGAGCGGCCCACCAACAATCGGGTCGCTCGCCGGGCGCCGATCCGCGGCTCAGCCGGCGATGCGGGCGCACTCCTCGCACCGCGCGGCGTCCCGGTTCGTCGGCCAGTCCTGGGCCGCGGCCGCCCGCACCAGCTGCCCGCACAGCGACGCCTCGAGCCCGTCGACGACCGGCTTGGCGACGGCGTGCGCGACATCGCGCGCGTGGCCCGCTCCATGGTCCTCGGGCCGGATGTCGCGTCCGATCCAGCCGACCCGGATGCCGATCACGAAGGGGCTCGCCGTCATGCCGACAGACTGGGCACCGCAGGTGTCGGTCGGGTGGCCGCCGACGGAACATCTGGTACTGCGCGTCTCCGCGGCCCAGGCGCCCCACGGGGCGGGGGGCGGGAGCCGTCAGCCGTTCCCGGCCGGCCGGTAGACCAGGTGCAGCACGCCCGTGGGCAGGGCGTCGGAGGAGACCAGCTCCAGCGGGGTGCGGCCCAGCTCGTCGGTCCAGCGGCGCTCGCCGGGGACCACGATCGGGTCGACCAGCAGCACCAGCTCGTCGAGCAGCCCCGCCCCCAGCAGCGAGCGCACCGTCGTCAGGCTGCCGGACATGCCGATCGTGCCCGGGGTGCGCTCCTTCAGCGAACGCACGTCGTCCAGGCTGCGCAGCACCGTGGTGCCGGACCAGTCCGAGCTCTCCAGCGTGGACGACAGCACGTACTTCGGAATCGGGTTGATGAAGCCGGCGAACTCGTCGGTGTCGTTGCCGGGCCAGTACTGCGACCACTGGTCGTGAGCACCCGGCCCATCAGGTAGGTCTCGCACCGCTCGGTGTGCCGGTCGACGGCCTTGCCCATGGCGTCGTCGAAGTAGGGGAAGTGCCACTGATCGGGGCGCTCGGCGGAACCGTCGAGGGTGGTGAACAGGTTGGCGGCGATCTGTCCCACGGGGACTCCTCCGGTGTCGGGTGGACGTCGCGGGGTAGACCGCCGGCCGGCGGAGAAGTCATCGCACCGTCCCACTCGCCCCCGGCGCGCACTCGGGGCAGGGTGGTGCGGGGCGCCCGAGGGCCGGCCGCCCGTTCGAGGAGGTCTCCGTGCCACGCCCCCCGCTGCCCCCCTTCACGCCCGAGACCGCCCGGCAGAAGGTGCAGGCGGCCGAGGACGCGTGGAACACCCGCGACCCGCACCGCGTGGCACAGGCCTACACCGAGGACACCGTCTGGCGGAACCGGGAGGAGTTCCTCCGGGGCCGCGACGAGGTGGTCGCCTTCCTGACCCGCAAGTGGGCGCGCGAACTCGACTACGCGCTGCGCAAGGAGCTGTGGGCGTTCACCGACGACCGGATCGCCGTCCGGTTCCAGTACGAGTGGCAGGACGCCGACGGCCGGACCTGGCGCTCCTACGGCAACGAGCAGTGGGAGTTCACGGCCGAGGGCCTCATGCGCCGGCGGGAGGCCAGCATCAACGACGTGCCCATCGCGCCCGAGGAGCGCTGGATCCTCGGCCCGCGCGAGGACGGCGACACGACGCCGCTCCCGCTGCGGTGACCCTGACCGCGGAAACCAGGGATCGGTCAGGGGTTCACCGGATGGAGGACGGCGGGCCGGCCCGGCAGGGTCGTGGCATGACGAACTCGGTTCCCCTCCCTCCCCCCTCCGACCACGCGACCGGCGGGCCGCAGGTGCCGCCGGCCCGCCCGCAGCTGCGCCGCAGCAGCAGCGACCGCATGGCCGGCGGGGTCTGCGGCGGCCTGGCCGACTACAGCGGCATCGACCCGGTGCTGTGGCGGGTCGGCTTCGTCGCCCTCACCTTCGCCGGCGGCGCCGGCATCCTGGTCTACCTGCTGCTGTGGGTGCTCATGCCGGCCGGCCCCGCCCGGCCGGACGAGACGCCCAGCCCGGTCGAGCGGCTCGCTCAGCGGCTGCACGAAACGCTCAGCGGAGCCCGTGCGACGCCGCGGCAGTGAGCCGGTCGGCGCCCGGCCGAGCAGCCTGGCCGCTCACCCCGGTGCCGACACGGTGGATGGCACGGTTCCGTGTCCCGGGCGCGTCCGACAGGATGGGCGTCCTGCACCCCCGACCTGCAACGGAGAGCCCACGTGACCGTCCCTTCCGGGTACCAGCCGCCGGCCCCGATGGTGGTGCCCACGTTCTTCATCCGGCAGCGGGTCACCTTCATGGTCAACCGGTACGAGATCCGTGCGGCCAACCCCGACGGCAGCGAGGGGCAGCTGCTGGCCATGGCCGAGCAGAAGCGCATGAAGCTCCGCGAGGAGGTCGTGTTCTTCGCCGACGAGTCCAGGAGCCGGGCGGTGTTCTCCTTCAAGGCCCGCCAGCGCCTGGACGTCGGTGCCGAGCACGACGTGTTCGACGAGTACGGGCAGCCGCTCGGCTACTTCCGGAAGGCCTTCGGCGCCAGCATGCTCCGCTCGACCTGGCACCTCTCGGCGCCCGGCATCGAGGCCGTCGGCCAGGAGCGCAACCAGTTCATCGCCGTGCTGCGCCGGGTGTGGAACTTCATCCCGTTCCTCAACAACATCCCGGTGCCGTTCCTCTTCCACTTCGACTTCCTCGACACCCGCACCGGGGCGCCGGTGATGAGCAGCGAGAAGCGCATCGCGCTCCGCGACCAGTACACGGTCACGGTTCCCGACCCGCGTCTCGACTTCCGGGTGGCGGCGGCGATGGCGGTGGCCCTGGACGCGCTGCAGAGCCGCTGACCGCCTGCGTCCGGGAAGCCGGAGCGGGCCGCGGGCGTTGCGCCGGGCAACCGACGCGAAAGGCCCGCACCGCACATGAGCATCACCCTGTCCGTCCTCGACCTGGCCCCCATCCCGCGCGGGGAGACCGCGGCCGGTGCCATCGCCGCCAGCGTCGCCCTCGCCCAGCGCGCGGAGGCGCACGGCTACGAGCGGGTCTGGTACGCCGAGCACCACAACATGCCCTCGATCGCGTCCTCGGCGACCAGCGTGCTGATCTCGCACGTCGGCGCGCAGACCGACAGCATCCGGCTGGGGGCGGGCGGGGTCATGCTGCCCAACCACTCGCCGCTCACCATCGCCGAGCAGTTCGGCACCCTCGAGGCGATGTACCCCGGCCGGATCGACCTCGGCCTCGGCCGCGCCCCCGGCAGCGACCAGAACACCATGTACGCGCTGCGCCGTGACCCGCGCTCGGCCGACACGTTCCCGCAGGACGTCCTCGAGCTGCAGGCCTACCTGGCCGGGGAGACCCGCGTGCCCGGCGTCGACGCGATCCCCGGCAAGGGCTCCCGCGTCCCGCTCTACATCCTCGGCTCCTCGATGTTCGGTGCGACGCTCGCCGCCGCGCTGGGGCTGCCGTACGCCTTCGCCTCGCACTTCGCCCCGGCCATGCTCGAGTCCGCCGTCGCCGCCTACCGACGCGAGTTCAAGCCCTCGGAGCAGCTCGCGGAGCCCTACGTGATCGCCGGCGTGAACGTCGTCGCCGCCGACAGCACGGCGGCCGCCCAGGAGCAGCTGCAGGCGGTGCGGCGCAACCTCGCCATCGGCCTGTTCGGCCGCGGCCGGGCGCTCACCGACGAGCAGGCCGACCAGCTGCTCGCGCAGGGCGCCGGGCAGCACGTCGACACGATGCTCACCCACACCGCCCTCGGCACGCCGGCCGAGGTGCGCGAGCACCTCGAGGGCTTCGCGACGCTGGCGGACGCCGACGAGCTGATCGTCGCGCACCAGTCGGCGTCACTGGAGGGGCGGCTGCGGTCGGTGGAGCTGGTCGCCGAGGCCATGGCATCGGTCACGGCGTGACCGGCAGGTGTTTGGCCACCGGGGCGGCAACGGGTAGGCGGGCGGCGTGACGTACTCGATCGTGGCCCGTGACCCCGAGACCGGGGAGATGGGTGTCGCCACCCAGTCCCAGGCATTCGCCGTGGGCAACAGCGTGCCGTTCGCCCTGCCCGGGCACGGCGTGATCGCCACGCAGTCGATGGCCGAGCCGATGTACGGCGCGGTCGGGCTGGACCTGCTGCGGGGCGGGTTCACCGCCCAGGAGGTGCTGACCGCGCTCAGCAGCGTCGACCCCCAGCCCGAGCGCCGGCAGGTCGCCGTCCTCGGGCTCGCCGGCGACTTCGCCGTGTACACCGGCACCAGCTGCGTCGACGCCGCCGGTCACCTCATCGGTGACAACTGCGTCGCGCTGGCCAACATGGCCAGCTCCCCGGCGGTGTGGGAGGCGATGGTGGAGCGGTTCGATGGCTCCGCCGGCCCGCTGGCGCAGCGCCTGCTCAGCTCGCTGATGGCGGCGGAGGAGGCCGGGGGCGACTTCAGGGGGCGCCGGTCGGCCGCGATCATGGTCGTCCGCGCCACCACGACCGGCCGGCCCTGGCACGACATGGTGGTCGACCTGCGGGTCGACGACTCCCCGGACCCGCTGGGCGCCCTGGCGGAGCTCACCGTGACCCGCGCCCGGTACCAGGACGTCGTCCGCTACTTCCAGCAGGCCATCGACGGCGACCCGGTCACCGCCGACCGGGAGCTGGAGCTGCTGCGGCCCATGGACCCGGTCACCGAGCCCGACCAGCTGATGTGGCGGGCCGTCGTCGCCGCGCTGGCCGGGCGGGAGAACGCCGCCCGGGAGATGCTCGTCGAGCTCGCCGCCTCGGCGCCGCAGTTCCTCGAGGCCGCCAGTCGCTTCGGCAAGGCCGGGCTCATGCCGGCCGACGTGATCGAGCGGATCATCCCCCCGGTGCCCGCCAGCTGACCCTCGCGGCAGCCGTCCCGGACCAGCGCACGGGGTCGTCGGCCGGTCGCCGTCCGGAGGGCCAGCGCGAGGGTGCCCTCCGCGCACGAAAGCCCCCCTCCGGCGGCCGGAGGGGGGCTTTCGTGCGCGACCGCACCGCGTCGGGTGCGGCCCGGGTCAGCTCTTCGGCCGGGCACCGGCGCGCAGGGCGCCGAGCAGGTCGTGGTTGAGCCGGGAGATGGTCTCCATCGAGATGCCCTTGGGGCAGGCGGCCGAGCACTCGCCGATGTTGGTGCAGCCACCGAAGCCCTCGCGGTCCTGCTGGGCCACCATGTTGACCACCCGGTCGTTGCGCTCGGGCTGCCCCTGCGGGAGCAGACCGAGGTGGGTGACCTTCGCGGCGGTGAACAGCATCGAGGAGGCGTTCGGGCAGGCCGCCACGCAGGCGCCGCAGCCGATGCAGGTCGCGGCGTCGAACGCGGCATCCGAGTCGGCCTTCGGCACCGGGGTCGCGTGGGCCTCGGGAGCGGTCCCGGTGGGGACGCTGATGTAGCCGCCCGCCTGGATGATCCGGTCGAACGCGCGCCTGTCGACGGCGAGGTCCTTGATCACCGGGAACGCACTGGCCCGCCACGGCTCGATGTCGATCGTGTCGCCGTCGGCGAACGAGCGCATGTGCAGCTGGCAGGTGGTCGTCTGCTGCGGGCCGTGCGCCTGGCCGTTGATCATGACGCCGCACATGCCGCAGATGCCCTCGCGGCAGTCGTGGTCGAAGGCGACCGGGTCGTCACCCTGCATGATCAGCTGCTCGTTGAGCACGTCGAGCATCTCGAGGAACGACATGTCGGGGGAGATGTCGGTGATCTTGTAGGTCACCATCTTGCCCTTGACCGTCGGCCCCTGCTGGCGCCAGATGCGCAGGGTCAGGTTCATCCCGCGCTTCTCCGCCCCGGGGTTCCCGACGCTGGAGCGCATGGGGGCGTCGTGCCGTGTGGCTGTCACTTGTAGCTCCGCTGGGCGAGGTGGACGTACTCGTACTCGAGGTCTTCCCGGTGCAGCACCGGGGGCTGGCCCTCCGGCGTCCACTCCCAGGCTGCGACGTAGGCGAAGTTCTCGTCGTCGCGCAGCGCCTCGCCCTCGGGGGTCTGGCTCTCCGCGCGGAAGTGGCCGCCGCAGCTCTCGCGGCGGTGCAGGGCGTCGATGCACATGAGCTCGGCGAGCTCGATGAAGTCGGCGACCCGGCCGGCGTGCTCCAGCGTCTGGTTGAACGAGGTCCAGTCGCCGGTCACCTTCAGGTTGGTCCAGAACTCCTGGCGGATCTCCTGGATGCGGTCGATGGCCTTGCGCAGGCCCTCGTCCGTGCGCTCCATGCCGCAGAGGTCCCACATCAGCTGGCCGACCTCGCGGTGGAAGGACGCCGGGGTGCGGTTGCCGTTGATGTTGAGCAGCCGCTGCACCTGCTCCTGCACGCCGGTGAGCGCCTCGACGGCGGCCGGGTGGCTGTCGTCGACCTTCTCGAACGGGCCGTCGGCGAGGTAGCTGCTGATCGTCGACGGGAGCACGAAGTAGCCGTCGGCCAGCCCCTGCATCAGCGCCGAGGCGCCGAGCCGGTTGGCGCCGTGGTCGGAGAAGTTGGCCTCACCGATCACGAACATGCCGGGGATCGTCGACTGGAGGTCGTAGTCGACCCACAGACCGCCCATCGTGTAGTGCACGGCGGGGTAGATCCGCATCGGGACCGCGTAGGGGTCCTCGCCCGTGATCTGGGCGTACATGTCGAAGAGGTTCCCGTACTTGGCCTCGACCGCCGGGCGACCCAGCCGCTCGATCGCCTCGGCGAAGTCCAGGTAGACGCCCAGGCCGCCGGGGCCGACGCCGCGGCCCTCGTCGCACACGTTCTTGGCCTGGCGCGAGGCGATGTCGCGGGGCACCAGGTTGCCGAACGAGGGGTAGAGGCGCTCGAGGTAGTAGTCGCGGTCGGACTCGGGGATGTCCCGCGGGTCGCGGTCGTCGCCGCGCTCCTTGGGCACCCAGACGCGGCCGTCGTTGCGCAGCGACTCCGACATCAGGGTCAGCTTCGACTGGTAGTCGCCCTTGACCGGGATGCAGGTCGGGTGGATCTGCGTGTAGCAGGGGTTGGCGAAGTACGCGCCCCGCTTGTGCGCCCGCCAGATCGCCGTGGTGTTGGAGCCCTTGGCGTTCGTGGAGAGGTAGAAGACGTTGCCGTAGCCACCACTGGCGATGACGACGGCGTCGGCGAAGTGGGTGCTGATCTCGCCGCTGACCAGGTCGCGGGCGACGATGCCGCGGGCGCGGCCGTCGACCACGATCAGGTCCAGCATCTCGGTGCGCGCGTTCTGCTCGACGGTGCCGGCCGCGATCTGCCGCTCCAGCGCCTGGTAGGCGCCGTAGAGCAGCTGCTGGCCCGTCTGGCCGCGGGCGTAGAAGGTGCGCGAGACCTGGGTGCCACCGAACGAGCGGTTGTCGAGCAGGCCGCCGTACTCGCGGGCGAAGGGCACGCCCTGCGCCACGCACTGGTCGATGATGTTGACGCTGACCTCGGCGAGGCGGTGCACGTTGTTCTCACGGGAGCGGAAGTCGCCGCCCTTGACCGTGTCGTAGAACAGCCGGTGCACGCTGTCGCCGTCGTTGCGGTAGTTCTTGGCGGCGTTGATGCCGCCCTGCGCGGCGACGCTGTGCGCGCGGCGCGGGCTGTCCTGGTACCAGAACGACTTCACCTTGTAGCCGGCCTCGCCGAGCGTGGCGGCGGCCGAGCCGCCGGCCAGACCGGTGCCGACGACGATGACCGTCAGCTTGCGGCGGTTGGCCGGGTTGACCAGGCGGCCGCGGAACTTGCGCTCGCTCCAGCGCTCGCCGATCGGGACGTCCGTGGGGGCCTTGGTGTCGGCGATCGGCTCGCCGACGGTGAACAGTTCGAGAGGCATGCGGGCGCTCCTTAGTCGATGAGCCCGAAGAGGACGGAGAACGGCACCAGCAGGAAGCCGAGGGTGAGGAGGGTCGCGAACACGAGGGCGAACAGGCTGACCGTCTTCTCACGGCGCCTGTTGCTCTGGCCCAGGGTCTGCGTGGCGCTCCAGATCCCGTGCCGCAGGTGCATGCCGAGCAGGATCACCGAGATGGCGTAGAAGGCGGTGACGAAGGGGTTCTGGAAGCTGGCGACGAGGCGGTCGTAGGGCGTGCTCTCGAAGCCCTCGGGGTTCACCGCGCCGAGGGTCAGGTCGAGGACGTGGTAGATGATGAAGGCGAGGACGATCACGCCGCCCCAGCGCATGGTGCGCGAGGCGTAGCTCTGGGCCACCGCCTTCTTCGTCACGTATCCGCTCGGGCGGGCCCGCTTGGCCTGGCGCCACAGCGAGACGGCCGCCCAGATGTGGGCGACGACCGCGACCAGCAGCACGATCCGGATGGCCCACAGCGTGGTCGCGCCGGGCAGCGCCGGGTTGCCGACCGTGCGGATCCAGCCGGAGTAGGAGTTGAAGGCGTCCCGCCCGACGAACGCCTTCAGGTTCCCGATCACGTGCGCGATCAGATACAGCACCAGGATGATGCCGCTGACCGCCATCACGGCCTTCTTGAAGACTGAGTTGGTCTTCGCAACCTTCGGGGCTCTACGCTGCCCGTGCGTAACCGTCACCACAAGTCCCCACGCTAGGACTACAGCGGCGTTGCCACCAAGCCAACACGGGGTGACACGGCTCATGTAAGGGGACCCTCACCGCGTGCGGGACGGGATCGCCAGGGCATCGGCGCACGTCGGCGCGGGAACCGTGGTCGGAAGGCCTCCCGATGGGGGATCGTGTGTGGGTGCCCACCCCTACCCGTGGATTCCTCGGCCGGCGCCGTGATCGCGATCCCCGGCTCCCGCCCGGTCAGTACGACGTCGGCGCGGACTGGCCGGTGCTGACCGCCGAGGCCGCCCCGCGCATCACCCCCGAGACCTGGAGCATCACCGTCGACGGCCGGGTGGAGTCGCCGACCACCTGGAGCTGGGCGGAGGCCCACCGGCTGCCACCGTCGGAGTACCGCGGCGACATCCACTGCGTCACCACCTGGTCGAAGTTCGACACGCACTTCGCCGGGGTCTCCGTCGACACCCTGCTCGCGGCCGCCCGGCCCACCGCCGAGGCCGGCTTCGTCATGGCGACGTCGAAGACCGGCTACACCACCAACCTCCCGCTCGCCGACGTCACCGGTGGCAAGGCCTGGATCGTCTGGGAGTTCGACGGCAGGCCCCTGCCGGTCGAGCACGGCGGCCCGGTGCGCCTGCTCGTCCCGCACCTGTACTTCTGGAAGAGCGCGAAGTGGATCACCAGGCTCACGCTGCTGGCCCGTGACCAGCCGGGGTTCTGGGAGCAGAACGGCTACCACGACCGCGGCGACCCGTGGCGGCAGCAGCGGTACCAGGGTGACTGAGCCGGAGTCCGTCGTCCTGGGCGCGGGCGTCGCGGGTGCACCCAGCGGGGGCTGGCGGACGGCGACCGTGGCGGGGGTGCGCCGGCCCGTTCCCCGGTCGGTCCAGCTCCGGCTCGACGTCGCCGACCGGGTCGACCACCTGCCCGGGCAGCACTACGTCGTCCGGCTGACCGCGCCGGACGGATACACCGCGCAGCGCTCGTACTCGGTGGCCTCCGCGCCCGGCGACCCGCTGGTCGAGTTGTTCGTCGAGCGGCTGCCCGACGGGGAGGTGTCGACCCACCTGGCCGACGTCGTCGAGCCCGGCGACGTGCTCGAGGTGCGCGGCCCGATCGGCGGGTGGTTCGTCTGGGACGGGGTCAGCCCGGCGCTGCTGGTCGCCGGAGGCAGCGGCGTCGTCCCGTTCGTGTCGATGCTGCGCACGGCCCGGGCGCTCGGCCGCACCGACCTGCTGCGGATCGCCGTCTCGGTCCGGACGCTCGAGGAGCTGCCGTACGCCGGCGAGCTGGTCGACGCCGGCGCCCTCGTCGTCACCACCCGCGAGTCCCGCGGCATCCGCCCCGCCGGCCGGCTGGCGGCCGAGGACCTCGTCCCGCTGTGGGAGCCCGGGCAGACCGCCTTCGTCTGCGGATCGGCGTCCTTCGCCGACGCGGCCGGCCGGCTGCTGCTCGGGCTCGGGGTGGCGCCGCGCGACATCCGGATCGAGCAGTTCGGCCCGACCGGCTGAGGAACCGCCAGGGAACCGCTCACCGGCACCGCGCACCGGGGTCAGATCCAGCCGTGCCGGCGGGCCTCGGCCACCGCGGCGTGCCGGTTGGGGGCGCCGAGCTTCGCCGCCGCGGCGGAGAGGTGGTTGCGGACCGTGCCGGGGGAGAGGTGCGCCCGGGCGGCGATCTCCTCCACCGGCGCACCGCCGGCGGCCAGCTCGAGGATGTCGGCCTCCCGCGGGGTGAGCGGGCTGTCCCCGGCGCTGATCGCCTCGGCAGCCAACTCGGGGTCGACGTAGCGGCCACCGCCGTGCACCGTCCGGACGACGCTGGTCAGCACCGTGGAGTTCACGGTCTTGGGCAGGAAGCCGCGGACGCCCGCCGCGAGGGCCCGCTTGAGGTGGCCGGGGCGGCCGTGCCCGGTCACGATGACCAGCCCGCAGCCGGGGACGACGCCGGCGAGCTCGGCGGCCAGCGAGATGCCGTCGCGGTCGGGCAGCTGCAGGTCGAGGACGGCGACGTCGGGCGTGTGCGCCCGGGCCATGGCCAGCGCCTCCCCGGCCGAGGCCGCCTCGGCGACGACCTGCAGGTCCTCCTCGAGCGCGAGCAGCGCGGCCAGCGCCGAGCGGATCAGGTTCTCGTCGTCGGCGAGCAGCACGCGGATCATGCGGCGGCCCGCGGCAGCGTCGCGTCCAGCAGGAATCGGCCGCGCTCGGCCCGGGCGCGCAGCCGCCCGCCGAGGCCGGCCAGCCGCTCGGCCAGCCCGGTGAGGCCGGTGCCCCAGCCGGGGTCCGCCTCGCCGGCGCCGTCGTTGACCACGGAGAGCCGCACCTCCTCGGGCGTGACCGACAGGCTGATCGCGCACTCCGCGGCGTGGCTGTGCCGCAGCACGTTGGTCACCGCCTCCCGGACGACCCAGCCGAGCGCGGTGTGCACCTGCACGGGCAGCGCGGCGCCGGCGTCCTCACCGACGACGGTGCAGGCCACCCCCGCTGCCCGCAGGACCGACCGGGCGCCCGCCAGCTCGCCGGCGAGGTCCGCCGACCGGTAGCCGCGCACGACCTCCCGCACCTCGCGCAGCGACCCCTCGGCGATGCGCGCGATGTCGGCGAGCTCCTCGGCCGCCCCGGGCTGGTCGCGGCGCACCAGCTCACCGGCCAGCTGGCTCTTCACCGCGATCGTCGACAGGTCCCGTCCCATGACGTCGTGGAGATCCCGGGCGAACCGCAGCCGCTCCTCGGCGACCGCCAGCTGCAGCTGCGCCTCGCGGCTGCGGGCCATCTCCCGGACCACGTCGAGCACCCAGACCGAGAACCGGAAGGCGAGCACCACGGAGAGCACCGCGACCGTGAGGACGGCTCCCTGCGCGACCGCCCCCGGGAGCGGCGTCCCGCCGAGGTGGCCGGCGAGGCCGCTGAGCAGCCCGATGCCGGCCACGTGCGGCAGGAGCTGCCGGGTGGTCCAGACCGTCGAGCAGGCGGTCAGGACCATGCCGAGCGGCAGCGCCACCGACCACGGCACGGCAGGGGTGGCGTCGCCGCTGCCGAACGCCCAGACGCCCGCCGCCGCCATCACCCCGGCGGCGGCGAAGGCGCCCAGCACGGGACGGGACGGCAGCAGCTCGTCCCGGCGGTGCGCGGCCAGGCCGCGCCGGGTCAGCACCACTCCGCCGACCGCGGTCCCGACGGCGCCGGCGAAGAACAGGCCGACGGCGAGGTCCGGGACCGGGTGGGCGGCGGATCCCAGGACGGCGACGGCGAACAGCGGGATCGCGCCGAGGAACGAGTAGAACGACCAGCGGGTGTAGAGCTCGATGCGCTCGGGGTCGGAACGGCCGCCCCACCAGCGCGTCACGGTCGGCACGGTGCCATGCTGCCGCACGGCCGGCCGGCGGCCGCGCTCACCGCCGCGGCGCCCAGCGGAACCAGCGCCGGGCGAGCAGACCGCCGGCGACCAGCCAGCCGGCGAGCACCGCCAGCGGGAGCAGGGCGCCGGTCCACGCGCCGGCGAGGTCGACCGCCTCGCCGGTCCAGGTGCGGCCCGCCAGGCCCAGCTGGGTCAGCTCGACGACCGGCGTGAGCGGCAGGAACCGGGCCACCGTGGCGAGCGGGTCGGGCAGCGCGGTCAGCGGGAAGAACAGGCCGCAGAGCGAGGCGGAGACGACCAGCAGCGGCAGGGCGGTGATCTGCGCGCTCTCGGACGTGCGGGTGAACGCGGTGCTGGCGGCCGCGAGCAGCAGCATGAGCGCGGCACCGCCGATCAGGCCCACGAGCGGCAGGACGACGTCCACCGGCGCCGTCCACTCCCCGAGGACGGCGATGCCGACCCCGACGAGGGCCACCTGGCCGGCCGTGACCAGGAGCGTCGGCGTGGCGATCCCGAGGACCACCTCGGCGCCGGTCAGCTCCCCCGTGCGCATCCGCTGCAGGACGAGCTCCTCCCGGCGGGCGACGAACGTCGTCAGCAGGTTGTAGTACGTCAGGAAGATCAACATGATCCCGACGGCGCTGACCAGCAGCCGGGGGCCGACGGGCACCGCCCCGTCCCCGGGTCCGAGCATCGGGACGGCGGCGACCAGCAGCAGCGGCAGCAGCACCGAGTTCACCACCGCGGTGCGGTTGCGCAGGAACAGCCGGGTCTCCGCGCCGGCGAGCGCCAGGGTGCGCCGGGCGCGTCCGGGCCCGGCGGGGGACGTCGTGGCCGGGGCGGCGGTCGGGGCAGTGGTCGTGGCGCCGGGCATCAGGCACTCCTGTTCTCGGGGGCGGTGCGGTCGGGGGCGGGGGACACGCCGTCGGCGACGGCCAGGAAGGCCTGTTCGAGGGAGGCCGATCGCGCCTGGAGGCCGGTCAGGGCGACGTCCTCGGCGGCGGCCCAGGACAGCAGCGCGGTCAGCGCCGGCTGCAGGTCCCAGGTGTGCAGTTCGACGCGGGGGGACGGCGCGACCGCCCGCACCCCGGGCAGCGGCGGCAGCGGGGGAGCCGTCGGCGCGAGGACGAACCGGATCGTGGCCGGCTGGGTCGCGGCGATCTCGGCCGGGGAACCCTCGAGCTCGATCCGGCCGGCGCGGAGGATGGCGATCCGGTCGGCGAGCTCCTCGGCCTCCTCGAGGTGGTGGGTGGTGAGGACGACGGCCGTCCCGCCCCGAACCATCTCCTGCACGAGCGACCACACCGTCCGCCGGCTCTCCGGGTCCAGACCGGTGGTGGGCTCGTCCAGCACGAGGACCCGCGGCCGGCCGAGGAGCGCGAGCGCCAGATCGAGGCGGCGCCGCTCCCCGCCGGAGAGGCTGCGCACCCGGACGTCGGTCCGGCCGGCCATGTCGACCTGCGCCAGCGCCTCGCCGACCGGCCGGGGGCTGGTCAGCGTCCGGGCCCAGGTCGTCACCGTCTCGCCGACGGTGAGGTCGCCGGGCAGGCCGCTGGTCTGCAGCAGCACCCCGAGGTGCGGGCGGACGGCGGCGCGCTCCCGGTAGGGGTCCACGCCGAGGAGCCGCACGGTTCCGCCGTCGGGGCGGGCGAGCCCCTCGAGGACCTCCAGGGCGGAGGTCTTGCCCGCGCCGTTGACGCCGAGCAGCGCGAAGACCTCACCCGGCCGCACCTCGAAGGAGATCCCGCGGACGGCCTCGAAGTCGCCGTAGCGGCGGCGCAGGTCGACGACCTCCACCGCGGGTGCGTCCCGCCGCGCAGGGCCGGGTCGTGGGTGCGGGGCGCGGTCGACGGTCGTCACGCGGTACCTCCTCGGTGCGTCCCGCCGGCCGGGTCGGTCCAGTGCTCCGGGGCGCACCTCCGACGCTGCCGCCCCGGCGCCACCGGCACAGGTGCCGTGTCTCACGACCTCCCGCGCCGTCCGCACGACCGACCCATGACACGTGTCACGGGTCCGCCGAACACCGCGGAGCCGGCTGCACCGGCTGGGCCGTGGCCGTCACCCGGGGATGTGCAGGGTTCAGCCGAGGACGCGGCGCGCCTCGGCGAGCACCGCGGGGCTGAGCACCGGCGACCACCGCTCCGCCAGGTGCCGGAAGTAGCCGCCGTGGCGCTCGACGAAGCCGGGGGCGTGCGCGGCGACGTCCAGCTCGTTGACCAGGCTCAGGTCGGCGAAGTCGCGGAGCTCGTCGCCGTCCAGCCGCTCGGCCTGCCCGGTGCGCCGGTCGTGCACCAGACCGGTCGACGCCAGGTCGGCCCAGGTGCGGTCCCGGCCGCAGCGGCCGTACCGGTGCACCAGCGTCTCGGCCGGCGCGCCGATGATCCCGGCCAGCAGCGGCCGCTCGTCGTCGGCCAGCAACCGGACGGCGAGACCGTCGGTGCCGTACACGGCGTGCGCCCGGCCGGCGAGCTGCACCTCGGTCGCGGCGCCCAGCCGGGCCAGCAGACGCTGCACCCGCTCGAGGTGCGCGTACAGCGTCCCGCCGGGGTGCTCGATCTCCGCCGCGCCGCGGGCCCGCAGCAGCGCGGACAGGCGGTCGCTGACGTCCACGGCCGGGACCGTACCCACCGCGGCGTCCGCCCGGGCGATGACCGACGCCACTGGGGTGTGCGGTGTGCCACCGGCGGGCGCGGGTAGGCCGATCGCCGGACGCACCGCCGTGCCCAGGCATCCGGCGTCCCGCCATCCGAGGAGGAGACGTGGACGAGCAGGACCGGAAACGAGCCGAGCTGGGCGTGACCGACGCGCCCGCCGAGGACGAGATCGCCGAGGCGTTCGACAAGATCGTCAGCGAGGGGGCCCAGCGCCTGCACCGCCGGTGGCGCGAGGTCCTGGCCACCGGCCTGGCCGGCGGACTGGAGATCGCCGTCGGCGTGCTGGCCCTGCTGGCGGTCCTGGAGGCCACGGGCAGCGAGCTGCTCGCCGGCCTGGCCTTCAGCATCGGCTTCATCGCCCTGATGCTGGGGCGCAGCGAGCTGTTCACCGAGGGCTTCCTGGTCCCGGTCACCGCCGTCTTCGCCGCCCGCGCCAGCACCGCGCAGCTGGCGAAGCTGTGGGGCGGGACGCTGGTCGCCAACCTGGTCGGCGGCTGGCTGGTCATGTGGGTGGTCGTGCAGGGGTTCCCCGACCTGGCCGACGTCGCCGTCGAGTCCGCGACGCGCTTCGTCGAGGCGCCGCTGGACCTGCAGTCGGTCTGCCTCGCCTTCCTCGCCGGCAGCGTGATCACGCTGATGACCCGGATGCAGCACGGCGCGCACTCGGAGACCGGCAAGATCGTCGCCTCGGTCATCGGCGGCTTCCTCCTGGCCGGCCTGATCCTCTTCCACTCGATCCTCGACTCGCTGCTGATCTTCGGTGCGCTGCACGCCGGCGCCCCGTTCGGCTACGTCGACTGGCTGGCCTGGTTCTGGTACACCGTGCTGCTGAACATGGCCGGGGGGCTGCTCGTGGTCACCATGATCCGGTTGGTCCGCAGCAAGGAGCTGGTCGAGCGCGAGCGCGCGGCGGTCGCGGCGGGCCGGCAGGGCCCGTAGGGCTGCTACCCCCGGGCCGCGCGGCGGATCGCCGCGACGTACCGGGCGGTCGCCAGCCGCTGCAGCACCAGGGCCAGCGGGCCGGCCAGCCGGGCGCCGGGTGAGGCCAGGCGGAAGAAGACCCGGATCTCGTAGACCACGTCGCCGTCGGGGGTCAGCCGCACGACGAACCGCTCCTCACCGCTCTCCGGGTGCCCGGGCAGCGTGCCGTAGGCGAAACCGCGCTCGTCGCCGTCGGTGCGGGCCCACACCACCCGGCAGGGGATGTCGTAGCCCAGCCGCGGCAGCCCCGCGGTGAGGACGACGACGGTGCCCACCTCGCCGGCCGGGCCGCCGGCCCGCACCCGCAGGCCGGCACCGCGCTGGGCCCGCCAGTCGAGCACCGCGGCCGCAGCGCGCTCGAACGCCGCCGGCCCGGAGCCGACGACGGCGCGGCGCTCGGCGTGCCGGTAGCCGGTCGGCAGGACGGCGTCCCCCGTGCCGCCCACCTCGGGATAGGTCAACGGTGCCCGCACGAGGTCCGCGGGGCCGGTCCGGCGCAGGAGGGCCACGGGTGCAGTGTGCGCCGCCGCCGGGATGCTCCTATGGATCGTCAAGCCGCCGGAGCGAGGTCGTTGGTTGGGTGAGCGGGGCGTAGGACGTAGTAGAGCTCGCGGGCGATCATGCGCTTGAGGCAGCGGATGATGTCCTTCTTCGACAGGCCTTCGGTGGTGCGGCGTTCGACGTAGGCGCGGGTGCGTGGGTCCCAGCGCATCCGGCAGAGCACGATGCGGTAGAGGGCGGCGTTGGCCTGTCGGTCTCCGCCGCGGTTGAGCCGGTGGCGGTGGGTCTTGCCCGAGGAGGCCGGGATCGGGGCAACGCCGCAGAGCATGGCGAAGGCCGGCTCGGAGTGCAGCCGGTCGGCGTTCTGTCCGACGGTGACGAGCAGCTGGCTGGCGACGTCGGCGCCCACGCCGGTGCAGTCGAGCAGGTCGGGGTTGATCTGGGCAACCAGCGGGCCGATGAGGTCGTCGAGCTCGTTGATCTCCTCGCTGAGGAGCTGGTGGCGGCGGGCCAATGAACGCAGCGCGCGCTTGACGGCCTGCTCCGGCTCGCCGATGCGGTTGAGATCGGGGCGCAGCCCGGCGCAGGTGCCGATCAGCGTGACGCCCTTGAGGCCGCGCAGCTGGGCGCGCAGCGGCTCGGGAGCGGTGACGATCAGCGACTTGATCCGCCGCTGGCAGTCCGCCCGCTGGTCGATCGCGCTGCGACGGGCCACCCGCAGGTTGCGCAGCGCCTCCACCTGCCCGCTGCGGTCCTTCGGGGTGCCGGTGCGGGTGCGGGCCAGCGCGGTGCGGGCGGCGGCCTCGGCGTCGAGCGGATCGGACTTGCCGGCGAACCGGCGGGTCTTGCGGTCGGGCCGGTCGACCTCGACCATCGCCACGCCCTCGACGGCCAGGTGCCGGGCCAGCCCGGCGCCGTAGACGCCGGTCCCCTCTACGCCGACGACCAGCAGCACCCCGAACCCGCGCAGCCAGGCCAGCAGTTGCCGGTAGCCGGCCGCGGTAGCCGGGAACTGCCGGTGGCCCAGCAGCCGCCCGGCGCCGTCCACGGCGGCAGCGGTGTGGGTGTCGGAATGGGTGTCCACGCCACCGGCCACCTGGACCTGGCCCGGGACGATCTCTGGTGCGATGGTGGTCATCGCCGTCCTTCTCGCTCGCAACCGACAGGGCGGCACGCACCGCCGGGCGAACGGACAAGACAGTGATGGGTGCCTGCTGGCACAGGCTCCTATGAAGTCACACCGCCACGACCGGTGAGTGCAGGCAGCCCCGCAGCGGACCGAACCGACAGATCCCGTTGAAGACCCGAAGTCAGTCAGCCGAAGGGTCAGGAACGACCGCTGCGGGGCAGCGCCTACATCCTCACTGTCAGCCGACGCTCGACGCCGCCAGCCGCCGTTGCAGCTCCGCCACGCAGCCGGGCAGGTCCGCCGCCGCCGGCAGCGGGCGGGCCAGCCAGAATCCCTGGGCGTCGTCGCAGCCCAGCCGGGCCAGGTCGTCCCAGGTGGCGCGGGTCTCCACGCCCTCGGCGACGACGCGCAGGCCGAGGCTGTGCGCCAGGTCGATGGTCGAGCGCACGATCGTCCGGTCGCTGGCGTCGAGCTCCATCGTCTGGACGAAGGAGCGGTCGACCTTGAGCGTGCCCACCGGCAACCGGGTGAGGTAGGCCAGCGAGGCCTGCCCGGTGCCGTAGTCGTCGACGGACAGCTCGACCCCCAGCTCCCGCAGCCGGTGCAGCACCTGCAGGGCGCGCGCCGGGTCCTTCATCGCCGCGCTCTCGGTGATCTCCAGTTCCAGGCACGATGCCGGGACGCCGTGCTCGCGCAGCGACTCGGCGACGCGGTCGGCGAGGCCGATGTCGAGCAGGCTGCGGGCGGAGAGGTTGACCGCCACGGTGAGGGGGAGGCCGTCGGCGCGCCAGCGCCGGCAGTCGGCCAGCGCCTGCCCCAGCACCGCTTCGGTCAACGGCCGCACCAGGCCGGTCTGCTCGGCCAGCGGGATGAACTCCGACGGCGGCACCAGCCCCCGCTCCGGGTGCTGCCAGCGGACCAGCGCCTCCACGCCCCGCACGCGGCCGTCGGCGAGCGCCACCCGGGGCTGGTAGTGCACGACCAGCTCGCCCTCGCGGATGGCGCGGCGCAGGTCCCCGAACATGCTCAGCTGCCCGGGGGCGTCGGCGTCGAGGGAGGGCCGGTACACGGCGGTCCCGAGATGGTCGGCCTTCGCGGCGTACATGGCCACGTCCGCGTGCCGCAGCAGGTCGGCGGCGCTGCCCCCGTGGACGGCGATCCCGCAGCTGCCGTCGACCTCGAGCGTCAGCCCGTCCACCGGGAAGGGGCGCCGGATCGCCTCGAGCGCACGCTCGGCCACCTGCACGGCCTCACCCGCCCCGCAGCCCCGGAGCAGCACCACGAACTCGTCGCCGCCCAGCCGGGCCAGCACGGTCTCCTCCCGCAGCTGCGCGGCCAGCCGGTCGGCCACCGACCGGAGGAGCGCGTCGCCGACGTGGTGCCCGAGGGCGTCGTTGACCTCCTTGAACCGGTCGAGGTCCATGAGCAGCACCGCGACCGCCGGGCCGCCCGCGAGGGAGTCGGCGACGGCGGCCTCGAGGTCGTCGGCGAGCGCGGCGCGGTTGAGCAGGCCGGTGAGCGGGTCGTGCCGCCCCCGGTGGCGCAGCTCGTCCTCGATCTGGCGACGGGAGGCGACCTCCGCCTTCAGCTCGTCGGACCGGCGCTTGCCGAAGACCATCATCAGCAGGTGGGAGAAGGCCAGGACCAGCACGACGTCGTCCGCCGGCCCGCTGAGCAGCTGCGGCCAGTCCCACGCCACGCCGGCCACGGCGAAGGCCACGGTGAGGAGCAGGACCACGGCCGCCTCGCGCAGGACGCGGGTCCTGAGCGTGGCGATGCCGTCGACCCCCTGGGTCCGCACCACGTCCACCCCCTCTGCCGTCGTTCGTCCCGATCGACCACCCGGGGTGCGGGCTTGAGACATCCGGGACGCCGGTCCCCCCGTCGGGTGTCGCCCGTCGGTGGGGGACGACGGAGGCCGGGCGCCCGGGGCCCGGCTAGGGTCGGGCGCACTGTGCTGCCCGCCGTCACCGCCACCCGCTACGTCACCCCGCTGCGCGAGGGTGGCTCCCTGCCTGGGCTGATGGAGGCCGACGACCTCGGCACATACGTGGTGAAGTGGCGTGCGGCCGGCCAGGGCGTGAAGGTCCTCGTCGCCGAGGTCGTCTGCGGGGAGCTGGCCCGCGCGCTCGGGCTGCCGGTGCCGGCGCTGGTGACCGTCGACGTCGCGCCGGAGCTCGCGGTGGGCGAGCCCGACCACGAGGTCCAGGAACTGCTGCAGCGCTCCGCCGGGCGCAACCTGGGTCTGGACTACCTGCCGGGTGCGCTGGACTTCGAGGCCGGCGCCGACGGGGTCGATCCCGAGCTGGCCGGGCGGGTGCTGTGGTTCGACGCCCTCACCGGCAACGTCGACCGCTCCTGGCGCAACCCGAACATGCTCTTCTGGCACGGCCGGTTGCAGCTGATCGACCACGGCGCCGCGCTCACGTTCCACCACCACTGGCCGGGCGCCGAGGCCGCCGTGACCCGGCCCTACGACGCGTCGGCGCACGCGCTGCTCGAGTGCGCGCCCGACGTGCCGGCCGCCGACGCCGCGCTGGCGTCCCGGGTCACCCGTCCCGTGCTCGAGGGGGTGCTCGCCCAGGTGCCCGACGAGTGGCTGGAGGGCGAGGGGGCCGACGACCGTCCGCACGCCGTGCGCAACCGCTACGTGGGCCAGCTGCTGGCCCGGCTGGCGGCCCGTGACGCCTGGCTGCCCGGGCTGGTCTCGGCGGCGGCCGCCGGGGGCGCGGGCCGGCGCCGGACGCGCGTCGGGCAGAACCGGCCGGGGTGGCTGGGGCCGCCACCGCCGGAAGGGATGAGCCAGCGATGAGTGTCGGGACGAGGGACACCTTCGAGTACGCAGTCCTGCGGGTGGTGCCGCGCGTGGAGCGGGGTGAGTCGCTCAACGCAGGCGTGCTGGTCTACTGCCGGCAGCGCGACTACCTCGGCTCCCGGCTGCACCTCGACGTCGACCGGCTGCGGGCCCTGGACCCGACGGCCGATGCGGCGGCGATCGGCCGGGCGCTGCAGGCGGCCGCCGACGTCTGCGCGGCCGATCCGGGCGCCGGCGCCGCGGGGCGGGAGGCGCTCGGTTCCCGGTTCCGCTGGCTCACCGCGCCGCGCAGCACCGTCGTCCAGCCGGGGCCGGTGCACACCGGACTGACCGCCGACCCCGACGCCGAGGCCGACCGGCTGCTGGCCCTGCTGGTCCTCCCCGTCCGGCCGTAGGCCGCGTCCGCCGACGACCGGTGATCAGAGGGTCACCGGTCATTCACCGTGCGGCCACGCCCGCGTGGCGGTGGACCGCTTGGGTCGCGAGAGCCCACCTCCTCGCGACCCAAGAGGGATCAGATGACCGAGCTCCAGGAGCCGCGCCCCCGTGCGCTGCTGCCGTTCCTCAACACGCTGCGGCACGGCAGCCGCAGCCACACCACCTGCTTCTACAAGTGCGGCAACGCCTGCGACTCCGCGATCCCCAACCAGACCGACAACCCCACCTTCGCCGACGTCGTCGAGTCGGCGTTCAGCCGCCGCAGCATGCTCAAGGCGGCCGGCGCGAGCGCGCTGCTCGTCGTGGCCGGGCCGGTGGCGTCTGCGGCCGCGGCCGCGGGTGACCGGGGACGCGGCGGCGGACGGGGCGGCAAGGGCGGGCACGGCGGCGGCCTCACCTTCCAGCCGGTGGAGCAGAACCTCCTCGACGAGCTGGTCACCGCCGCGGGCTACCGGTACTCCGTGGTCATGCGCTGGGGTGACCCCGTCGAGCCCGGTGCGCCCGAGTTCGCCATCGACCGGCAGACGCCCGAGGCCCAGGCGAAGCAGTTCGGCTACAACTGCGACTACATCGGCCTGCTGCCGCTGGACGACCGCGACCGGGAAGCCCTGCTGGTGGTGAACCACGAGTACACCAACGAGCAGCTGATGTTCTCCGGCGTCGCCGGCGAGTCCGCACCGACGACGGCCGAGCAGAAGCGGATCGCGATGATGGCCCACGGCATCTCGGTGGTCGAGGTGCGGCGGCACGGCAACACCGGTGAGTGGCGCCCGGTGCGCAACGGACGTCGCAACCGCCGGATCACCGCGCAGACGCCGATGGAGCTCACCGGCCCCGCCGCCGGCTCGACCTACCTGCGCACCAGCGCCGACCCGCGCGGGCGCACCGCCCTCGGCACGCTGAACAACTGCGCCGGCGGCATGACGCCGTGGGGCACCACGCTCCACGGGGAGGAGAACTTCAACCAGTACTTCGGGACGACCGTGCCCATCACCGAGAACCCGAAGGAGCCGCGCCTGGCCCGGTACGGGATCTCCACGAAGTCGCCGGCCGGCCGACGCTGGGACGAGGTGGACCCCCGCTTCGACCTGGCCCGGGAGCCCAACGAGGTCAACCGGTTCGGCTGGGTCGTCGAGGTGGACCCCTACGACCCGACGTCCACCCCGAAGAAGCGCACCGCGCTGGGCCGGTTCAAGCACGAGGGCGCCGACGTCCGCATCGCGGAGGACGGCCGCGTCGTGGCCTACTCCGGCGACGACGAGCGGTTCGACTACATCTACAAGTTCGTTTCGCGGAAGAAGTACCGGCCCGGGAAGGACCGCGGCGCACGGGCGCACAACCTGACCCTGCTCGACGAGGGCGACCTCTACGTCGCCCGCTTCGTCGGCGACTCGCCCGCCGCGGAGATCGACGGCAGCGGCGCCCTCCCGGCCGACGGCGAGTTCGACGGCTGGGGCCAGTGGATCCCGCTGGTGGAGGACGGCCGCTCGATGGTGCCCGGGAAGGACGTCGCCTGGGTGCTGACCTTCACCCGGCTGGCCGCCGACCGCCTCGGCAAGCAGCTCGACCGCGCCGGCGACTTCCCCGACCCGGCCGCGCCCGTCGTCGTCGACCCCGCGAAGGTGCCGACCAAGATGGACCGCCCGGAGGACATCCAGGTCAACCCGGTCGACGGCCGCGTCTACGCCGCGCTCACCAACAACTCCCGTCGGACCGGCGTCGACGAGGCCAACCCGATCAGCCGGTCCTTCGCGTTCGACGCCGACAGCGGCACCTACACCGAGCGCGCCGGCAACCGCAACGGCCACGTCATCGAGTGGCAGGAGACGCGCGGAGCCGCCGGCGACCGGTTCGAGTGGCGGATCTTCATCGTGGCCGGCGACCCGAAGGACCCGGGCACGTACTTCGCCGGGTACGACAAGTCCCGGGTCAGCGCCATGTCCTGCCCGGACAACCTCGAGTTCGACCCGGCGGGCAACCTGTGGATCTCCACCGACGGCAACGTGCTGTCGCGGGTGAACCAGGCAGAGGGCACCCTCGGCGGCACCAACGACGGGCTGTTCGCCGTGCCCACGGCGGGCCCCGAGCGCGGGCACCTGAAGGCGTTCCTCACCGTGCCGCTGGGCGCGGAGTGCAGCGGACCGCTCATCACGCGGGACGCGTCGTCGGTGTTCGTCGCGGTGCAGCACCCGGGCGAGACGACGGGGGCGACGGTGGACAACCCGTCGAGCACCTGGCCCGACCGCCGTCGCGACAAGCCGTTCCCGCGGCCCAGCGTCGCGGTCGTCTACCGCACGGACGGCGGCCGCGTCGGCAGCTGACGAGGGGCCTCCCGCGTCCATGGCGCGGTGACCGGCGGATCGGCGCGATCCGCCGTCACCGCGCCATGATCCCTTCCAGGATCACCCGGGGAGCAGCGCGTCGATCCGGCGGGCGAGGTCGAGGTCGAGGCCGCTCACGCCGCCGGCGGAGTGGCTGACCAGCGTGAGGTGCAGGGTGCGCCAGCGCAGGTCGACGTCGGGGTGGTGGTCCATCGCCTCCGCGACGAAGCCGATCCGCACGATCGCGGCGACGGCGTCGCCGAAGGAGGGCAGCTCGACGGTGCGGCGGATGCCCTCGCCGTCGCCGGACCACAGCGGCAGGCCGTGCAGCGCGGCGGCGAGTTCGTCAGGGGAGAGGCGGGGTGGGCGCGGCACCGGCCCATCCTGCCTCCGTCCGGCTCAGGTGTGCAGGCCGCACTCGGTCTTGCCCGAGCCGGCCCAGCGGCCGGCGCGCGCGTCCTCGCCCGGGGCCACCGGCCGGGTGCAGGGCGCGCAGCCGATCGAGCCGTAGCCGAGCTCGAACAGCGGGTTCACCGGCACCTGGTGCTCGGCGATGTAGCCGTCGACGTCGTCCTGGGTCCAGGCGGCGATCGGGTTGACCTTCACCATGCCGCGCTTGACGTCCCAGTCGACGAGCTTCGTGCCCGTGCGGGTCGGTGACTCGTCCCGGCGCACGCCCGAGCCCCAGGCCAGGTAGCCGGCGAGCGTCTCGGCCAGCGGCTGCACCTTGCGCAGCGAGCAGCAGAGGTCGGGGTCGCGCTCGTGCAGCCTCGGCCCGTGGGCCAGATCCTGCTCGGCGACCGTCTGCGGCGGCGTCACGTTGACCAGCGTCACCGGCAGCACCCCGGTGATCCAGTCGCGCGTGCCGATCGTCTCGGCGAAGTGGTAGCCGGTGTCCAGGAAGATGACGTGCACACCGGGGATCGCGCGGCCGGCCAGGTGCGCCAGCAGCCCGTCGGCCATCGAAGAGGTGACGGCGAACCGGTCGCCGAAGTTCTCGCCGGCCCACCGCAGCACGGCGAGGGCCTGCTCGACCGGGTCGGCGATGCCCTCGAAGTGGGCGTCGGCGTCGGCGGCGAGCTCGGGCGTCGGCGAGATCGCAGTGGTCATTCCTGCACCCCCGTGGCGAGAAGTCGGACGGTGAACGCACGCAGGCAGGCGCCGCAACGCCAGCCGTCGGCCGACTCCCCGTAGGGGGTCAGCTCCTCGTCCCCGCAGTACGGGCAGTGGAACACCGGAAGCTGCCGGGTCCTTCCCCCCGTCGGCTCCTCGCTCACCGGGGCACCGTCACAGGAGCCAGTCCTCCTCGGCGCGGGCGACGTAGTGGGCGAAGGACTCGCCCGGCGTCCGGCGGTCGAGGAAGCCGCGCAGCACGCGCTCGCAGTAGTCGGCGGTCTCGGCCTTGGTCACCTTGTGGCCGCGGAACTTGCGGCCGAAGGTGGCCTCGACCCCGAGGTGCCCGCCCAGGTGCACCTGGAAGCCCTCGACCATCTCACCGCTGTCGTCGCGCACCATCGAGCCCTTGAACCCGATGTCGGCGGTCTGGAACCGGGCGCAGCTGTTCGGGCAGCCGTTGACGTTGATGCCGATCGGGACGTCGAAGTCGGGCAGCCGCCGCTCCAGCTCGGCGTAGAGCTCCTGGGCGTGCTGCTTGGTCTCCACGATCGCCAGCTTGCAGAACTCCAGGCCGGTGCAGGCCATCGTGCCGCGGCGGAACGCGCTGGGGCGCACCTGCAGGTCGTGCTCGGCCAGCGCCTCGACCAGCGGCTCGACGTTCTCGTCGGGCACGTCGAGGATGACCAGCTTCTGCTGCGTCGTCGTCCGGATGCGGCCCTGCCCGTACTCGTCGGCCAGGTCGGCGATCGTGGTGAGCAGCGAGCCGCTGATCCGGCCGGTGCGCAGCGCGAAGCCGACGGCGTTCCGGCCGTCCTTCTGCCTGCTGACGCCGACGTGGTCGCGCTGGTCGTGCTTGGCCGGGGCGGGGGCGGGGCCGTCGGGCAGCGCCTCCTTCAGGTACTCGTCCTGGAGCACCTGGCGGAACTTCTCCGGGCCCCAGTCGGCGATCAGGAACTTGATCCGGGCGCGGTTGCGCTGCCGGCGGTAGCCGTAGTCGCGGAAGACGGCGGTGCAGGCGGCCCAGACGTCGGTGACCTGGTCGGGCCGGACGAACACGCCGATCCGCTGGGCGAACATGGGGTTGGTGGAGAGGCCGCCGCCGACCCACAGGTCGTAACCGGCCTCGCCGGCCTCGTTCACGACACCGACGAAGGAGACGTCGTCGATCTCCGGCTCGGTGCAGTGGTCGACGCAGCCCGACATCGACGTCTTCCACTTGCGGGGCAGGTTGCTGAACTCGGGGCTGCCCACGTACTTCGCGACGGTCTCGGCGATGACATCGGTGGCGTCGAGCACCTCGTCCTCGAGGATGCCGGCCAGCGGGCAGCCGAGCATCACCCGGGGCACGTCGCCGCAGGCCTCCATCGTGCTCAGCCCGACCGACTCCAGCCGCCGCCAGATCTCGGGGACGTCCTCGATGCGGATCCAGTGGTACTGCACGTTCTGCCGGTCGGTGACGTCGGCGACGTCGCGGCCGAACTCGGTGCTGATCCCGCCGATGACCCGCAGGGCGTCGCTGGTCAGCTGCCCGCCGTCGATGCGGGCCCGCATCATGAAGTAGGAGTCCTCGAGCTCCTCCGGCTCCAGCACGGCGGTCTTGCCGCCGGGGATGCCCTGGGCGCGCTGGGTGTAGAGGCCCATCCAGCGCATGCGGCCGCGGAGGTCACCGGGGTCGATCCCCTCGAAGCCGGTCTTCGAGTAGATGTCGAGGATCCGCTGACGCACCTCGAGGCCGTCGGAGTCCTTCTTCATCCGCTCGTTGGGGTTGAGCGGTTCGCGGTAGCCCAGCGCCCACTGACCTTGACCGCGCTGCGGCCGGTTGCTGGTGCGGGTGGGGGTGCTCACGTGGCGTACTTCTTCCTGCGCTCGCCGCCCGCCCGGCAGCGGGCCGGGGGAGTCGGGGCGCTGCTGGATCGGGACGCAGCCGGGGAGCTGCGCGGGTGGTCCTGGGTCAGCGCGCGGCGCGACAGGCGGCGCTGGAGACCAGTGCCAGATCGATGTGCAGACGCGCGACGAGGAGCGCGCCGCGATCGGTCATGCCCTGATGGTGCCACAGCGCGCCCGGGTGCGACGGGTGTGGCGGGTCACCCGCGGTCGATCTCCGCTCGGATGAGGGATACGGACTCGGCCAGCGGCGTCACCGAGGTGTCGATGACCAGCTCGGCGCGGGTGGGTGGCTCGTACGGGTCGCTGACGCCGGTGAAGACGGGGATCTCCCCGGCGCGCGCCTTGGCGTAGAGGCCCTTGACGTCGCGGCCCTCGCAGACCTCGAGCGGGGTGGAGAGGTGCACGAGCACGAACCGGCCGTGCGCCTCGACCAGCTTCCGGGCCTCCTCGCGGGCGGCCTCGTACGGGGCGATGGCGGCCACGACGGCGGTACCGCCGTGCTTGACCACCTCGCCGGCGACCCAGCCGATCCGCCGGATGTTGAGGTCGCGGTCCTCCTTGGAGAAGGACAGCTCGCTGGACAGGTGCGTGCGGACGACGTCGCCGTCGAGGACGGTGACCGGCCGGCCGTCGGCCTCGAGACCGGCCACCAGGGCGTCGGTGATCGTGGACTTCCCGGCCCCGGACAGGCCGGTGAGGAAGACGGTGACGCCGGGTCGCTGCGCAGCGGTCATGGACGCCAGTGTCGCCGGACGGGCGGTCGCGGATGGAAGGCGGGGTCCGCCTCAGTCCTCGGGCGGCGCGCTGAACGACCGCCAGGCGTTGTCGATGGCGACCAGCTCGGCGGCGTGCGGGGGCAGCTGCCCGGCGACGACGTCGGCGACGGTGACGCCCTCGAGCACCCGCCGGTAGGCCTCGCGGGCGGCCACCCACACGCTGGCCAGCTCGGTGGCCGCCCCGGGGTAGCTGACGTCCTCCGGGCGCTGGCCGTGCACCTCGGCGAGGAACCCCTGCTCCACCCGCATGACGCGGGCGATGGAGATCTCCGACGCCGGGAGCGCCAGCCGGTAGCCGCCCTCCCGCCCTCGCTGGCTGGTGACCAGCCGGGCGTGCTGGAGATCGGCGAGGATCGCCTGGAGGAAGCGGTTGGGGATGTCCTGGGCCGCCGCGATGCGGTCGCAGGTCAGCGCGTCGGGCGCGGCCGCGGCGAGCTCGAGGACGGCTCGGACGGCGTAGTCGACCCGGGCGTTGATGCGCACGCAGCCATAGTGCCGCCATCTGCGAGAGTGCCCGGGTGTTCCGGCTGCGTTTCACCACGTTGGTGGAGGCGCCGCTGACCGTGGCGTTCGACGTCGCCCGCGCCCTGGGCCGGCCCTGGCCCGTGCCGCTGGACGAGGTCCTGTCCGTGCGGCCGGAGCGCGACGTCTACTCCGCACGGGTCGGCCGCGGACGGATCACCCACCGCCGGCAGTTCTCGGCCACCGGCGCCGGCACCCTGGTCGACGAGCAGGTCGACTGGGAGACCGGGCTGCCGGGCGTCGTGCGCGGAATCGTCGACCGGGCGGTGCTGCGCCGGCGGGTCGAGCGCGCGATGCGGTCGCACCTGGACGGCTACGCCGCCGCGGCGGCCGCCCTGGCGCGGGACGTGGTGCAGGTCGTCGGCGCCGCCATCGTCGACGGCGACCGGGTGCTGGTGGCCCAGCGGTCCGGCGGCCGGTACGACGGCTCCTGGGAGTTCCCGGGCGGGAAGGTCGAACCGGGGGAGCCGGAGCTCGCCGCGCTGGTGCGCGAGTGCGCCGAGGAGCTCGGGATCGCCGTCGCGCCGGAGGCGTTCCTGGGGGAGGTCGTCCTCGACGGCGTCGTCGCCGGAGGTGCTCCCGGCGCCTCGACGATGCGGGTCTGGTGGGCGCGGATCGGCTCCGGGTGGCCGGTCGCCCACGAGCACGCGGAGCTGCGGTGGGTCGGGGCCGACGAGCTGGACGCGCTGGACTGGATCGCCGCCGATCGTCCCCTTCTCCCCGCCGTCCGCGCCCGTCTCGGCCGTCGCTGAGGGCCGGGCGTCGGCACCTGTGACGGTGCGACGCGCGTTCGGCCGGCCGGCCGGAAGGCCTCCGGCGGCTCGGCGACCCCGACGGAAAGCAGCCCGCCCGTCGGCCTGCCGGACGTGGAAGTTACGGTCACCGGACGGATCGTGAGCCCAGGTCACAACTCGATGACGTCCGTGGACACCCCTTCGAGAGCGCGCCTAGGGTCCACCCGTCGCAGTCCGTGGCGGCACTCCCGCCCGGCAGCGTCCGGCTCGTGACCAAGCAGTCGCCCACCCGCCGCGCACGGCCCGTGGGCGGACCTGTCCGTTCCCCCCGCCAGCGCGGGTCGAGGGAGGCATTGCACGTGAAGTTGACCAAGCGCAGAGGCGCGATCGTCTCGGCCGGCATCACCGCCGCACTGGTCCTGACCGCCTGTGGCGGCGACGACAACGGTGGCGGCGAGGGCGGCACCGCCGCCGAGGGCGGCAGCTACACGCTCGCCCTCTACAGCGACCCGGAGAACCCGCTCGTCCCGGGCAACACGAGCGAGTCCGAGGGCGCTCAGGTCCTCGAGGCGCTGTGGACCGGCCTGGTCCAGTACGCCGCCGACGGTGCCGTCGAGTACACCGGTGTCGCGGAGTCGATCGAGTCCGAGGACAACCAGACGTGGACGATCACCCTCAACGAGGGCTGGACCTTCCACGACGGCACGCCGGTCACCGCGCAGTCCTTCGTCGACGCGTGGAACTACACCGCCTACAGCCCCAACGCCCAGGGCGGCTCGTACTTCTTCTCGCACGTCGAGGGTTACGCCGACCTCCAGGCCGAGACCGACGACGCCGGGAACATCGTGGCCGAGCCCGTCGCCGACGAGCTGAGCGGTCTCGAGGTCATCGACGACCTCACCTTCGAGGTGACCCTCGACGCCCCGTTCGCGCAGTACCCGGTGACCCTCGGCTACAACGCCTTCCACCCGCTGCCGGAGTCCTTCTTCGAGGACCCGGAGGCGGCCGGCAAGCTGCCGATCGGCAACGGCCCGTTCAAGGCCGACGGCGAGTTCGTGCCCGGCCAGGGCTTCACCGTCTCCAAGTACGAGGACTACGCCGGCGAGAACGAGGCGCAGGTCGACACCGTGGAGTTCGTCGTCTACGGCGACATCGACACCGCCTACCTCGACGTCCAGGGCGGGAACCTGGACATCTCCCCCGACGTGCCGCCGGACGCCATCGGGACGGCTCCGGACGAGTTCGGTGACGCCTACCTGGAGGCGCCGTCGTCGGGCTTCACCTACCTGGGCTACCCCACCTACGACGAGCGCTTCTCCGACCCCCGGGTGCGGCAGGCGCTGTCGATGGGCATCGACCGCGGGCCCATCACCGAGGCGATCTTCCAGGGCACCCGTGAGCCGGCGGACGCGTTCGTCGCGCCGGTGGTCGACGGGTACCGCGAGGGCGCCTGCGAGTACTGCGAGCTGGACGTGGACCGCGCCAACGAACTGCTCGACGAGGCCGGTTTCGACCGGAGCCAGCCGATCGAGCTGTGGTTCAACTCGGGCGCCGGTCACGACGCCTGGGTCCAGGCCGCCGGTAACCAGCTCCGCGAGAACCTGGGGATCGACTACGTCCTCCGGGGCGACCTCGACTTCCCGCAGTACCTGCCGCTGCTGGACTCGCAGGGGGTCACCGGACCGTTCCGCCTCGGCTGGGCGATGGACTACCCGAGCCCGCAGAACTACCTGGAGCCGCTCTACTCGAGCGCGGCGCTGCCGCCGGCGGGATCGAACTACACCTTCTACACGAACCCGGAGTTCGACGAGCTCATCGCGCAGGGCAACCAGGCGGCGAGCAACGAGGAGGCCATCGAGTTCTACAACCAGGCCGAGGACATCCTCCTCGAGGACATGCCGATCATCCCGATGTTCTTCGACGTGGAGCAGGCCGTGCACTCGGAGGACGTCTCGAACGTGGTGATCGACGTCTTCGGGCACATCCGCACCGCTGAGGTCACCGTCACCGGCTGACGGCTCCTCCCCGCACCACCCGTCGCCGTCGGGGGGTGCTGTCCCTCGGGACAGCCACCCCCCGACGGCGCCCCACGTGCGGGGCCTTCGACAGCAATGACCCGCGTCGCCGGACGAGAGCCCGCGCACGACTCCGAGGGGAACCATGGGCCGCTACATCGCGCGCCGCCTCTTGCTCACCATCCCCGTCATGCTGGGGGCCTCCTTCCTGATCTTCGCGATGGTGTACGCCCTGCCCGGCGACCCCATCCGCGCCCTGGGCGGGGACCGGCCGCTCGCGCCCGCGGTCGTGGCGCAGCTGCGTGAGGACTTCAACCTCAACGACCCGTTCCTCGTCCAGTACGTCAAGTACCTCGGGGACCTGGTCCAGGGCGACTTCGGCACCGACTTCCGCGGCCGGGACGTCCTCGAGACGATCACGCAGCGGCTGCCGGTGACCGCGAGGCTCGCGCTGGTCGCGGTGCTCTTCGAGATCGTCATCGGCATCGTGGCCGGCGTCCTGGCCGGCATCCGCCGGAACAGCTTCCTGGACAACGTGGTGCTGGTGTCCACGACGATCGTCGTGTCGGTGCCGATCCTGGTCCTGGCCTTCGTCGCCCAGTACACGCTCGGCCTGAGGCTGAACCTCTTCCCCATCGCGGGGATCCGGGAGGGCTGGTACAGCTACCTGCTCCCCGGGCTCGTGCTCGCCGCCGGCTCGGTCGCCTACGTGGCCCGCCTGACCCGGACGAGCATGGCCGAGAACCTGCGGGCCGACTACGTGCGCACCGCCCGGGCCAAGGGGCTCCCCACACGGGACGTCATCGTCCGCCACACCCTGCGGAACAGCCTGATCCCCGTCGTCACGTTCATCGGCGCCGACATCGGCACCCTGATGGGCGGCGCGATCGTGACCGAGACCGTGTTCAACATCCCGGGTATCGGTCGCACCGTCTTCGACTCCATCCAGGCCCAGGAGGGCGCGGTGGTCGTCGGCATCGTGACCCTCCTGGTCTTCTTCTTCATCTTCTTCAACCTGGTCGTCGACGTGCTCTACGCCGTCCTCGACCCGAGGATCCGCTATGAGTGAGCCGAAGCAGACGACCCTGGGCCACGCCGAGGTCGGCGCCGGCGGCGTGACCGGGGCGACCGACGAGCCGGAGGACGTCGCCGGCTCCCAGAACAGCCTGTGGAGCGACGCCTGGCGTCAGCTCAGGCGGAACGTCCTCTTCTGGATCGGCGCCGCGCTGGGCCTGCTGTTCATCGCCATGGCGCTGTTCCCGTCGGTCCTGGCCCGCGGCGTCGACCCGCGGTCGTGCAACCTGGCCAACTCCAGTGCGGCCCCGTCGGCGGAGCACTGGTTCGGCTTCGACCAGCAGGGCTGCGACTACCTGTCCAACGTCGTCCACGGTGCCCGCAACTCGCTGATCATCGGCGTGCTGGCCGTGCTGTTCATCCTGGTGCTGGGCGTGGTCGTGGGCGCGATCGCCGGCTTCTACGGTGGATTGACCGACAGCATCCTGTCGCGGGTGGCCGACATCTTCTACGCGTTGCCGCTGATCCTCGGCGCGCTGGTGCTGCTCCGGGTGGGGCCGTCCACCGACCTCCCGGTGATCAGCGACCGCGGTGCCGGGGCGGTCGCCATCGCGCTGGCCGCGTTCGGCTGGATGACGGCCATGCGGCTGGTGCGCTCGCAGGTGATCGCGGTGAGGAGCTCCGACTACGTCGCGGCCGCCCGCGCCATGGGCGCCTCGGACATCCGGATCCTCCTGCGGCACATCCTGCCCAACGCCGTCGCCCCCGTGCTGGTCTACGCCACCATCACCGTCGGCATCCTCATCGCCGCCGAGGCGACGCTGACCTTCCTCGGCGTCGGGCTCCAGCGGCCGGCGATCTCCTGGGGGCTGCAGATCAACGACGGGCAGAACCTGCTGCGCACCGCGCCGCACATCGTCCTGTTCCCGAGCGCCGTCCTCACCATGACCGTGATGGCGTTCATCCTCATGGGCGACGCCCTGCGCGACGCCCTCGACCCGAAGCAGCGTTCATGAGCACCGCGTCCACGTCCCTCCCGTCCCGTCCCGCCAGATCCGGGGCCGGCCCCCTGCTGGAGGTCGACGACCTGCGCGTCGAGTTCCGGACCGACTCCGGCGTCGTCAACGCCGTCAACGGGGTCAGCTACACCGTCTCCGAGGGGGAGACGGTCGCGATCCTCGGGGAGTCGGGATCGGGCAAGTCGGTGTCCGCCCAGGCGATCATGGGGATCCTGGACACTCCGCCGGCCGAGATCACCGGCGGGCAGATCCTCTTCGAGGGCCGGGACCTGCTGACGCAGCCGCCGGAGGAGCAGCGCAAGGTCCGGGGCCCGGGGATCTCGATGATCTTCCAGGACGCGCTCTCGGCGCTGAACCCCGTGTACAGCGTCGGGTTCCAGATCGGCGAGATGTTCCGCGTCCACCGGGGGCTGTCGCGCAAGGACGCGAAAAAGCGCGCCGCCGAGCTGATGGACCGGGTGCGCATCCCGGCCGCGGCCCAGCGGGTGAACGACTACCCGCACCAGTTCTCCGGCGGCATGCGGCAGCGCGTCATGATCGCCATGGCGATCGCGCTCGACCCGCGGATCCTGATCGCCGACGAGCCGACGACGGCGCTCGACGTGACGGTCCAGGCGCAGGTCATGGACCTGCTCAAGGAGCTGCAGCGCGACACCGGCATGGGCCTGATCCTGATCACCCACGACCTCGGGGTGGTCAACGAGGTCGCCGACAACGTGGCGGTCATGTACGCCGGGCGCATCGTGGAGCGGGGCACGGTCGACGACGTGTTCGGCAACCCGGCGCACCCCTACACCGACGGGCTGATGAGCTCGATCCCGCAGCTGGAGGCCAAGGGCGGCCGGCTGCAGCCGATCGGTGGCCAGCCGCCGAACCTGGCGTCCATCCCCACGGGATGCCCGTTCCACCCACGGTGCCCGAAGCGCCGGCTGGGTGCCGACGCACTGCCCGGCCGTGACTGCGCCGCCGACGTCCCGCCGCTGCGGCTGGTCGTCCCGGGGCGCGAGGCGGCCTGCCACTACAGCGAGGAGGTGCTCGATGTCTGACGACGGCTCCAGGAGCATCGCAGCGAGCGCCAGCGAGCCGCTGCTCGAGGTGAAGGACCTCAAGAAGCACTTCCCGCTCACCCAGGGGATCGTCCTCAAACGCACCGTCGGCCACGTCCGCGCGGTCGACGGCGTCAACCTGACGCTGGGCCGCGGTGAGACCGTCGGCCTGGTCGGGGAGTCCGGCTGCGGGAAGTCGACGGTCAGCAAGCTGATCGTCGCCCTGGAGAAGCCCACCAGCGGGCAGATCCTCTACAAGGGCGACGACATCACGACGATGAACCGGCGTGCGCTCAAGCAGTACCGCCGGGAGGTCCAGATCATCTTCCAGGACCCGTACGCCTCGCTGAACCCGCGGATGACCGTCGGCGACATCGTCGCCGAGGGCTGGTCGGTGCACGCCGACATCGCGCCACGCAAGGGCCGGCTGCAGCGCACGCAGGAGCTCATGGAGCGGGTCGGCCTGAACCCCGACTTCGTCAACCGGTACCCGCACCAGTTCTCCGGTGGGCAGCGGCAGCGCATCGGCATCGCGCGGGCCCTGGCGCTCCAGCCGGAGGTCATCGTCTGCGACGAGCCGGTCAGCGCCCTCGACGTCTCGGTGCAGGCCCAGGTCGTCAACCTGCTCGAGGACCTGCAGGACGACTTCGGGCTCTCGTACCTGTTCATCGCCCACGACCTGTCGGTCGTCCGCCACATCTCCGACCGGGTCGCCGTCATGTACCTGGGCAGCATCGTGGAGGAGGGGACCGACGACGAGGTCTACGGGTCGGCGGCGCACCCCTACACGCAGGCGCTGCTCTCGTCGGTGCCGGTGCACCAGCCGCACCTGCGGGGGCAGAAGGACCGGATCATGCTCGAGGGCGACGTCCCGAGCCCGGCCGATCCGCCGTCGGGCTGCCGCTTCCGCACCCGCTGCTGGAAGGCCCAGGACATCTGCGCCACCGAGCCGCCGGCGCTGGTCGACCGGGGGCAGGGGCACCCGTCCGCCTGCCACTTCGCCGAGGCCCGCCAGGTCATGCCCACGGAGTGATCCGTCGCCCTCCGGGCGGCACCGCGGCCAGGTGCCGCCCCGGCCGCCGCTGAGCCGCCGCGTCGCGTCCGTCGGGAGCCCTCCGGGGCCCGCGACGGACGCGACGGGGAGAATGCCGCCCCGTGACTCCCTCCCGCCGTCTGCTCCTCGTCCACGCGCATCCGGACGACGAGACGATCACCACCGGGGCCACGATGGCGCGCTACGCAGCCGAGGGCGTCGGCGTCACCCTGCTCACCTGCACGCTGGGCGAGGAGGGCGAGATCCTGGTGCCCGAGCTCGCTCAGCTGGCCGCCGACCAGGCCGACCAGCTGGGCGGTTACCGGATCGCCGAGCTGCGCAGCGCCATGGCGGCGCTCGGCGTCGGTGACGTCCGCTTCCTCGGCGGCGCGGGCTGCTACCGCGACTCCGGCATGATCGGCACGGCCGCCAACGAGCACCCGCGCGCCTTCTGGAACGCCGACCTGGACGAGGCGGTGGCACACGCGGTCGCCGTCGTCCGGGAGGTCCGGCCCCAGGTGGTCGTCACCTACGACCCCGACGGCGGCTACGGCCACCCCGACCACATCCAGGCGCACCGCGTCGCGATGCGGGCGGTGACGGCCGCGGCCGACGGCGGGTACCGGCCCGACCTGGGCCCGGCGTGGGAGGTGGCGAAGGTCTACTGGCCCTGCGTGCCGCGGTCGGTGCTCCGGGAGGGCGCCGAGGCGCTGGCCGCCGCGGGGGACCGGGTGCCCTTCGAGCAGCCCGAGGGGCTGGAGGACGCCCCGTTCGCGGTGCCCGACGACCAGGTGACGACGGCGGTCGACGCCTCGGCCTTCACCGGTCACAAGTCGGCGGCCATGCGGGCGCACGCCACCCAGATCACGGTCGACGGTCCGTTCTTCGCGCTGTCGAACGACCTCGGCCAGCAGATCCTGGGCACCGAGCACTTCCGGCTGGTCCGAGGCGGGCGAGGTGCCGGGGCGGACGCCCACGACAGGGAGGACGACCTGTTCGCCGGGCTGCCCGGATGAG
This sequence comes from Blastococcus sp. HT6-4, assembly GCF_039679125.1. Lineage (NCBI taxonomy): Bacteria > Bacillati > Actinomycetota > Actinomycetes > Geodermatophilales > Geodermatophilaceae > Blastococcus > Blastococcus montanus. Next base: position 853,940 of record NZ_CP155551.1, read on the forward strand.
CCGCCGTCGCCCGCCCGCGGTCGCCTGGGGGGTCCTCGCCGTCGTGGTCGCGGCCTGGCTGGCGCTGGTGGAGGTGTTCTGGCTGCCGCTGCGCGTCGGCGGGGTGCTCGTGCCGGTGTCGGTCGCCGCAGCGGTGATCGGCAACCCGCTGCTGGTGTTCGCCGCGCTGCGGGTGTCGGGTTCCCGGGTGGTCGCCGCGCTCCCGGCGGTCACGTGGCTGGTCGTCGTCGTCGCCGCCATGATGCGCCGCCCGGAAGGGGACGTGCTGATCGTCTCCGGAGGGAGCCTCGGCACCGTAGGGCTCGTGTTCGTGATGCTCGGCGTCCTGGCCGCCGCGCTCGCCGTGGGTCAGGTGCTGGGCACCCCGCGCCGGGAGGTCAGACGCCCGGCGCCCACCGGTAGTGGTACCGGTGGTGCTCGGTGAACCCCAGCGAGCCGTAGAGGGCCAGTGCGGGGTGGTTCGACGCGGTGACCTGCAGCATGCAGGACTGCCCGCCCCGGCTCCGTCCCTCGGCGGCCAGTGCCGCCATCACGGCGCGGGCCACGCCGCGCCGTCGGTAGCGGTCGTCCACGGTGACCGCGCTGATCACCAGCCAGTCGTCGGCCAGCGCGCCACGGGCGACCGCGGCCAGGGGCGCGGGCGGCGCGTCGAGCCGTACGGAGGCGAAGAGCAGATCCTCGGCGTTGCACAGGACCGCTGCGGCAGCTGCCGGTAGCGGCGCGCCGCGGTGGCGGTAGCCGGCCAGCCAGGCGGCGTCGGGTGAGCTGGAGATGGCGACGTCGACAGCGGGGGCGGGCCACGGGCCGGCCGGGCCGGTCAGCACGAGGACGTCCTCGTCCCGGCTCCAGCCCGCTGCGGCGAAGGCGTCGTCGACGGCGGCGTGCCCGGGCTCAGGCACGGCCGCGCACGGCCGCAGCCCGCGGTCGCGGTACCAGCCGGCCACCGCGGTGATGGCCTCCGCCGGATCGCCGGGTGCGTTCCCGACGACCAGCGCCGAGTTGGCCCGGCCGGTGAACCCGCTACCCGCGCGCAGCAGCCAGTCGCCGTACGGCTCCTCCTCGAGCCCGCGCCAGGTCCGGGCGGCGAGCCGCTCGAGTTCGTCGACGGCGACGGGCGGGGTGGTGGAGCGTGCGGGCACGTCGCCGATCCTGCCGCCCGGCGCGGCGGCAGCCGGTGGCGGGGCGGTCAGTGGGTGGGGCGCACGGCCGCGGGCAGCGGGCGGGTCTCCAGCCAGTCGAGCACGCGGCCGGCCGGCATGGGGCGGGAGATGTGGTACCCCTGCGCGATGTCGCAGCCCCACTCGCGCAGCGCCGCGAGTGACGCGGCGTCCTCCACGCCCTCGACGACCATGCTCATGCCCAGGTCCCGGCTCAGCTGCAGGGTGCTGCGCACGATCGCGGCCGCGCGGGCATCGGTGGTGAGGTTCGTGACGAAGCTGCGGTCGAGTTTCAGCTCGTCGACCGGCAGCGCGCGCAGGTAGGACAGCGAGGAGTAGCCGGTCCCGTAGTCGTCGACCGACAGGCGCACGCCCAGCCGGCGCAGCCCGCTCATCACCTGCTGGCTGCGGGCGGCGTCGGCCATGAGGACGTCCTCGGTGATCTCGAGGATCAGCGCCTCGGCCGGCACGGAGAACGAGTCCAGCAGCATGGCCACCTGCTCGGGCAGGGCCACGTCCTGCAGGTTCGACACCGACAGGTTCACCGCGACCGACAGGTCGTGCCCGTGCGCGCGCCACGACCGCAGGTCGCGCAACGAGCGCTCGAGCACCCGCAGGGCCAGCCGGCGCATGAGCCCGGCCTGCTCGGCGAGCGGCAGGAAGACGTTGGGGTAGAGCAGCCCTCGGTCGGGATGGTTCCAGCGCACCAGCGCCTCGAGGCCCACGACGGCGCCCGTCCGCAGGTCCACCTTGGGCTGGTAGTGGTTGTCCAGCTGCTCGCCGTCCAGGGCCGACCGCAGCTGCTCGAGGGTCTCCAGCCGGTCCCGCGTCGCCGGGGTGCCGTCGGGCGCCCACACCTCGTAGCCGTGCCGGCCGCGCTTGGCCGCGTACATGGCGGTGTCGGCGCGGGCGAGCAGCAGGGAGCGGTCGCGGCCGTGGTCGGGGCACAGCGCGATGCCGACGCTGGCGTCGACGTGCAGCGGCATCCCGTCGAGGACGAACGCGTCACGGAGCGCGGCGCCGAGGCCGTCGGCGACCTCGCGGGCGCGGTCGGCGTCGGCGTCGGGCAGGAGGACGGCGAACTCGTCACCGCCCATGCGGGCGAGCAGGTCACCGGGTCCCAGGGCGCGCTGCAGCCGTGGGCCCACCAGGCACAGCAGGTCGTCGCCGACGCTGTGGCCGAAGCTGTCGTTGATCTCCTTGAACCGGTCGAGGTCGATCATCAGCAGGGCGCTGCGCCCGTGCGCGTCGCCGTACACGGTCGCCTCCACCTGCTCGATGAACCGGCGGCGGTTGGCCAGCCCGGTCAGCGGGTCGTGGTGGGCCTCGGTGGCCAGCTGGGCCAGCCGCCGCTGCTCGGCCGCGCGCAGCTCCGCGTTCTCCACGACCAGCGCGCCCTCCAGGGTCACCTGGCGGACGGCGTCGCGGACCGCCGCCGTCCACGTCCGGCGCGCGCCGACCGATCCGGTGACGACGAGGCCGAGCAGACGGTCGCCCGACATGAGCGGGACGCTGATGTACGAGCTGACCTCGAGCGCCTGGACCAGACGAGGGTCGATCAGGTCTCCTGCGGCGGCGTCCTCGACGAAGACCGCCGTCTTCTGCTCGGCGGTCACCCGCCAGAGCGGGACGTCGGAGGCGGGACGGCCGATCAGCTGCGTCTGCACCACCCTCTTGTGCGAGTCCGGCCAGTCGACGTGCCTGACCTCCCCGATCCTGCCCGCGCCGTCGACCAGGTAGGCGGCGCTGCGGTCGGTGCCCGCGAGGCGCTGCACCGCGCGGGCCACCACCTCCGCGGCCTCGGCGGCCCCGGTCACGCCGGAGCCGTCGACCAGCAGCTGCCGGACGACCCGTGCGGTGGCCAGCGACGCGGCGCGGGCCTGGCTGGTGCGGGCCTGCTCGATCACCCCGCCCAGGTGCGCGCCGGCGGCGGCGGCCAGCCGGCGGACGTCCTCGGAGAACGGGCGCACCTCGGTGCTGTCGAGGGTGAGGACACCGGCCAGCTCGGGGCTGCGCCCCAGTGGGACGGCGAGCGCCGAGGCGATCCGGAAGGAATCCACCCACCAGCCCGACACCAGTTCGGAGTCGCGGTCGGCGGTCGTCGGCCGGCCGGTGCGCAGGACGGTCTCGGCCAGCGGGAGGCCGACCGGCGCGGTGCGGAACTGCTCCCAGGTGGCCATGTCGCGACGACCGTCGGCGTAGGCGGCCATCCGGGGGACGAGCCGGCCGTCCTCGACCAGGAAGATGCAGGCGCGCTCCACCTCGCCGAGCTCGGCGAGCTGGCGGCAGGCCGAGCCGAGCAGGTGGTCCATCGACTGCGACTGCCCGGCGGACTCGATCAGGCCCAGCAGGACGGCCGCCTGGTCGAGACGGCGCTGCTGCGACCGGCGGGTCCAGGCCTCGGCCAGGGCCGCGGCCAGCTTGGGGGTCACCTGGCGCAACAGGTGCGGAGCGGCGGCTGCCGCGGGCTCGACGGTCAGCACGCCGACGACCTCGTCGCCGAGGATCAGCGGCTCGCCGTGCGCGGACCGGATGCCGACCTCGGCCAACCGGCGGTCGGCGGCGCGCCGCCCGTCGGCGCGGGCGACGACCGGCGTGCGGCCGGTGACGACCGCGGAGAGGAACGGTGAGTCGGCGAGGAGCGCCGGCGTGCGCAGCGCGGGATGGCGGGGGAGCGGCTCACCGGTGGCGCAGGAGGCCTGCCGGAAGGGCACCACGAGCTCGGTCGTCGCCTCGTGCACCCAGACCGCGACGCGGGTGGCCCCGGACGACGCCCGCAGCCGGTCGAGGAGGTGGACGAGCGCGGCCTGGGCGTCGTAGGGCGACGCCGGCGACGGACGCCGCGGCGTGGCCTCGTGGTGCGACGTCTGGGACACGTCGTCAAGATCGGCGTCCCCACCACCGGCTTGAGCGTGGCATGCCGGCTCACCCCGATGGAGGGAGAGGACCGTCACACCGGCGCGCCCACCCCTCCCGTCAGGGGGATCCACCGGGTGGCCCGTCGAACGGCGCAGCGCCTCGGAGGTGATACTAGGTACGCATCTGGCACTCGGCCCCGGCCGAGGTGCTGCCCGAACGTCCCCGGGAGGGAACCCCGTGACCTACGTCATCACCCAGGCCTGCGTCGACGTTCTCGACAAGGCGTGCATCGACGAGTGTCCGGTGGACTGCATCTACGAGGGCGACCGGATGCTCTACATCCACCCCGACGAGTGCGTGGACTGCGGCGCCTGCGAGCCGGTCTGCCCGGTGGAGGCCATCTACTACGAGGACGACGTCCCCGACAAGTGGAAGGACTTCTACAACGCCAACGTGGAGTTCTTCTCCGACCTGGGCAGCCCCGGTGGCGCCGCGAAGACCGGCAAGATCGGCAAGGACCACCCGCTGGTGGCCGCGCTGCCGCCGCAGGGCGAAGACTCCTGACGGCTGTGCCCGCAGGGTCCTCCCGGGCCCTGCCGGACTTTCCGTGGGACTCCCTCGCCGGGGCGCGGGCGCGCGCCGCCCAGCACCCCGGCGGGGTGGTCGACCTGTCGATCGGCACCCCGGTCGACGGCACCCCGGCCGTGCTGCGCGACGCGCTCGCCGAGGCAGCGGACGCGCCGGGGTACCCGACGGCGCTGGGCACGGCCGCGCTGCGCACGGCGGCCGCGGGCTGGCTGGCCCGTCGGCTGGGCGTCCACGTCGCGGACCCGGCGGGTCCCGAGCCGTCGGTCGTCCCGACGGTCGGCTCCAAGGAGCTCGTCGCCCTGCTGCCGACGCTGCTCGGTCTGCAGGGCAGCGCGAGCACCGTGCTGGTGCCGGAGATCGCCTACCCGACCTACGAGGTCGGCGCCGTGCTGGCCGGCCTGGCGGTGCGCCGGTCGGACGAGCCGCCGGCCGACGCGGCCGGGATATCGCTGGTCTGGCTCAACTCCCCGGGGAACCCGCACGGCCGGGTGCTCTCCGACGACCAGCTGCGCGCCTGGGTCGCGTGGGGCCGCGCCCACGGGGTCCCGGTCGTGGCCGACGAGTGCTACATCACCCTGGGCTGGGACGTGGCGCCCCGGTCGATCCTGCATCCCGCTGTGGCGGGGGACGACCACACCGGGCTGCTCGCCGTGCACTCGCTGTCCAAGCAGTCGACCGCGGCCGGCTACCGGGGCGGGTTGCTCTCCGGTGACCCGGCGCTGGTCCGCCGGGTCTGGGAGGTCCGCCGGCACCTGGGCCTGCTCGTGCCCGGCCCCGTCCAGGCCGCGATGGCCGCCGCGCTGGACGACGACGCGCACGTCGACGCCCAGCGCGAGCGGTACCGGGCGCGCCGGGAGCGCCTGGCCGCCGCCGTCCGCGGGGCCGGGCTGCGGATCGACCACTCCGAGGCCGGGCTCTACCTGTGGGCGACCCGCGACGAGGACTGCTGGCTCACCATCGACCGGCTGGCCGAGCGGGGCGTCGTCGCCGCGCCCGGCAGCTTCTACGGCCCGGCGGGGGCCCGCCACGTCCGGCTGGCGCTGACCGCCACCGACGAGCGGATCGACGCGGCGGTGGAGCGCCTCACCGCCTGACGTCGGTGTCCCGTCCGGTGGCCCGACCGGCGCGGGCCGGCGCCGGTGCTCGGGCCGGCGTTTAGGCATTTGAACGGCTACCCCCTGGTCAGAGGCGTGTGCGTAGGTGAATCTCGTGGTGAGCGACCCGTTCGGGTCCACCCCCTCCACACCCGAGGATCACCCCGCCATGCCTGCTGCACGTCCTTCGTCCGACGCCTCTTTCGCCGCGTTCCGCCGGACGCCTCGCCGGATGGCCGCGGTGCTGGCCGCGTCGGCCGTCATCGGTGGTCTCGGCTTCACCGGCACCGCGTCCGCGGCTCCGGCCGGCACCGGCGGGATCTGCAACGGTGTCGTCAACCAGCTCGCCCACCGCGGCGCCGTGCAGGAAAATCTGCTGCGGGCGGCGGCGAAGAAGAACGCCGACCAGATCGCCAAGCTGCAGGCCGAGCGCACCGCGCTGCAGGCGCGGGCGACCACCCTGACCGCCGAGCTCGCCGCCGCGGACAAGGCGCTGGCCGACCTGCTCGCTCAGGAGCAGGAGCTCGACGCCGACCTCACCAGCACCGCCACCGAGCTGGCGGAGCTCACCCGGCAGCAGGCCGCCGCCGCGGCCGCGGTCACCGGCGCCGAGAGCGAGATCGCTCGGCTGACCTCCGAGGCGAGCGCGCTGCAGGACGAGCTGACCCCGCTGCAGCAGCAGCTCGCCGCCGCTCAGGACGCTGTCGCCGACCTGGAGACTCTGGCCGGGGCGACGGAGAGCGACCGAGCCGCCAAGCAGGCCGAGATCGACGAGGCCACCAAGCAGCTGGCCGCCCTGCGGCTGGCCGCCGAGCAGGCGGCCGCCGCTGTCACCGCGCAGGACCAGCTGATCGCCGGCGCCGAGGGCCGGCTGGCGCAGGCCACGACGGACCGGACGAACGCGGCGGCTGCGGTCACTGCGGCAACGCAGGCGGTCACCGACGCGGAGGAAGAGCTGCAGCGGCTCGTCGACAGCGGCAACGCCGCGCAGGCCGACCTGGACGCGCAGAACGCCGAGATCGCGGCCGCCAAGACCACGCTCGCCGGCCTGGTCGAGGACGAGAAGAAGGCTGTCGCGGCGCTCGCCGCGCTGCAGGCGGAGATCGCGGACGCGCAGAGTGCGCTGGACGAGGCGAAGACGGCCGCATCCACGGCCGCCGCCGCCTTCGCCGCCAAGGAGGCCGAGATCACGAAGGCCCAGGGCGAGCTGCCGCTTCTCCAGGCGGATGCGAAGAAGGCCGCCGACGCGGTCGCCGCCAACACCGCCGCGACCGCCGAAGCAGCCACGCTGGTGACCTCGCTGGAGAAGCAGGTCGCCGACAAGAGCACGGCGATCACGGCCAAGCAGGCGGAGCTGAAGAAGGCCCAGGACGAACTGGCCGTCCTCCAGGCAAGGAAGACGACGCTCGAGACCGAGATCGCCGACCTCACCCTGCGGATCAACGCCATCAAGGGCGACGGCAAGGAGAAGAAGGCGCTCCAGGACCAGAGGGCCGCCAAGGAAGCCGAGCTGGCCACGGTGAACACCCAGATCGCCGACAAGAACACCCTGATCTCCGGGCTGCAGGGCGACCTCGCCGCGCTCAGGACCCAGGTCGACGCGCTGAACGTCCAGTTGACGGCGGCGAAACTGGAGAGCAGCCGGCTGCAGCAGCAGGCCGCGCCCCTCCAGGCGGCGCTGACCGCCGCCAACGACGCGGTGGCCACCAAGCAGACGCAGCTCACCGCCCTGCGGGGCCAGCTCCCCGCGCTGGAGAGCGCCATCGAGGCGGCCGACCAGGCGGTCGCTGAGAAGCAGGCCACGCTCGACGAACTGCAGGCGAAGGCTCCCGGCGCCCAGCAGGCGGAGGCCGCCGCGCAGGCCGCCGTCCTGGAGCAGGAGCAGGTCGTCGCCGACCTCGAAGCCGCGCTGCCCGGCCTCACCGATGACCTGACAGCCGCGAACAAGGCGATCGCCGACCAGCGCATCGTGCTGACGGACCGGCTGTACGAGCTGGGGAGGGCCGAGATCGCGCTCACTGCCGCCACCGCCGCGGTCGACGCGGCGACGTCCGCCCTCTCGTCGGAGCGGACGAAACTGCTCGGGCTGCAGAAGGCGCTCGACGACGCCACCGCTGCTGCAGTTGGTGCGCAGGCCGAGGTCACCCGGTTGGGCACGGAGATGGACGGGCTGGTCGCCACGCTGACCGGCCTGAACACCCAGATCGCCGCGAAGGAGGCCGAGATCCTGTCCCTGCAGGGGCGGGTCGCCCCGTTGCTGGCCGAGCTCAACAAGGTCGACGAGGCCGTCACCGCCGCCGAGGCCCAGCTGAGGACCCTCCAGGGGCAGCTGACGACGCTCGACGGTCAGGTCACCGCGGCGACGAAGAAGCTGCGCGAGCTGGAGGCGCAGAAGAAGCAGACAAAGGAGGCCATCGCCGCGCAGCGCACGACGGTGAACGCCCTGCAGGACCAGTTGGGCGCCGTGCAGAACCAGATCAAGGCGATCGACGACACCATCGCCCTCGGAGGCTGCGCCGCCTGACCGGGCGGCGCAGCCCGACGTGCACAGGAGGGGCCCCGGCTCGACGAGCCGGGGCCCCTCCGCCGTCGATCGACCGGAGGAGGTGAACGCGGTGCACGAGGCGGCGCCCCAAGTTCCTCGGGCTTCCTGCCCCGCATGGTGCGTGGCCTCGCACGGCCTCCTGACCGGGGAGGAGGACTGGGTGCACTCGGGTGAGCCGCTGCCGCTCGCCGACGGCGTGCAGGCGCTGCCCTGCCTGTCGGTCAACCCGGGCACGGGTGCGGTCGACGGGCCCTACGTCGTCATCGGTTGGGACCAGTACACCCCGGAGCAGGCGGAGGCGCTGGGGGCGGCGCTCATCGCGATGGCGCGTCGCGCTCGTCGTCCCTGAGCAGCGCGAAAGCGCTCTCCCGGTCCTTCACCCGCAGCTTGCGCAGCACCGCCGAGACGTGCACCCGCACGGTGGTGGGGGACAGGAACAGCTCCCGCGCCACGTCCTCGGTGGTCCCGCCCCGGCTGAGCGCCTCCATCACCTCGCGCTCGCGGGGGCTGAGCTTGTCCGTGGCCGCTGACCGGCGCCTCAGCCGGGGCAAGGTGGGCTCGCGGAACTCGGCGATCACCTTCGCGGCCAGCCAGCGGGGCAGCGCCGCCTCGCCGGCGAGCACGCCACGCAGGGTGGGGCCCAGCCGGTCGGGGTCCATGCCCTTGAGCAGGTAGCCAGAGGCGCCGGCCCGCAGCGCGGCGAACAGGTCCTCGTCGTCCCGGGAGGCGGTGAGCATGACGACCGCGGTGTCCGGCAGCGCACGGGTGATCTCGCCCGCCGCCGCCACCCCACCACCGGGCATGTGGACGTCGAGCAGGCACACCTGCGGGCGTGAGGCCCGGGCGGCCGCCACCGCCGCCCACGCGTCGGGGGCCTCGCCCACCACCTCACAGCTGTCGGCCTCCAGCGCCTCACGGACCATGCTGCGCACCGGCGCGTGGTCGTCGGCGATCACGACCCGGAGCGTGTCCGTCACGGCCACACCACCTCCACCGTCGTCCCCTTCCCGAGGGCCGACTCGATCGAGAACCGGGCGCCGGCCGCCGCGGCGCGCTCTCGCATGCTGGTCAACCCGAAGCCGCCCGGGCGGGTGGTCGCCGGATCGAAGCCGCGTCCGTCGTCGACCACGGTGAGGCGTAGCGGCTCGGCAGTCAGCACCACCCGCACCGTGCCGGCGTCCCCGTGTCGTGCGGCGTTGCGCACGGCTTCGGCGGCGATGCGCAACAGCGCCTCCCCGCGGGCCGGGGAGGTCTCCGCGGCGGGGGAGACGTCGGTGGCGGCGGCAACCTCGTACCGCTCCGCCGTCTCCTCCACGACCTGTCGCAGTACCTGGGGGAAGGGCTCGTCGAGAGGCTGGGCGAGGGCCGCGATCGCCCGGCGCGCCTCGTCGATGGCGCGGTCGGCGGCTCCTCCGATTCGCTCGACGGTCACCGTCTCGCTGGGCCGACGGGCCAGCTGCCGAGCCTGGCCGCGGATGTAGGTGAGCTCCTGCGTCAACCCGTCGTGCAGGTCACGCGCCAGGCGCCGGCGATCCTCGGCCACCGCAGCCTCGGCCTGGACCTGCCAGAAGGACTGGATCTCGCGGACCGCGCCGGTCAGCATCAGGAGGTAGGCGCCGAGCCGGAGCAGGTCGCCGCTGTAGACGTACTCGGTGTACAGCGAAGGGAAGAGGAAGTAGTGCAGGCGGGCGAAGGCGCCCAGCACGAAACCGGCCGCGAGCCAGCTGATCAGCTCGTCGGCGCCGGACCGCGACTGCCGTACCAACCTGATCGCGGCCCAGCCGTACGCCAACGCGCCCACCGCCTGGACGGCGAGGACCGCCGGGTGCGGGATCAACCGGGGAAGTGACGGATCCGCAGGCGAGCCGGAGGGGTCGATCGTCGGAGGCAGGTCTGCCGCCCAGACCGCCCCGACGCTCGCCACCACCACGAGCACGGCGACGAACGACAGCGTCATCCAGCCCGCGCCCCCGCGGCCGAGCCGCAGTCTGCGGGGAACGAGGACGGCGAGTGCGAGCAGCCCGGTGCCCAGCAGGCGGGTGCCCAGAGCGGCCCACTGGCTGGGGTCGTGCCCGTCGCCGGAGACGGCCGCGGGCAGCGCGGTCAGCACCAGGTTGGCGACGGCCAGGGCGCAGAGCGCCAGCACGAGGAGGAGTTCCCGCACCTGGCGGCTCCGGCGGAAGCGGCCGTACAGGAGGAAGCCGACGATCAGCGCCACGATGGCGTTGACCGTCTCGAGCATGATCTGCAGCGTCGGCGCACGGTAGGCGAACTGCAGGGATGAGACGCTGACCACCGCGATGGTGAGCACGCCGCCCAGGAGGGCGGTCCCGCCGGCCAGGACGGCGGAACCACGCGGCCCTGCCCGACCCACCGTGGTCGTCACGTCCGCAGCGTATCGAGTGCAGCGCATGATGCGACGAATCCGGGCGTTGTTGCCCCGACGGGGGGAGCCGGGGGTCGACGGGAACGGTGGACAGCGGCCCCGGCAACCGCCAACGGCGTGGCCGACCATCCGGTCAGCCGGTGCCGGCCGGCCGCGAGCGGTGTGCGGCCGGGTGTGCGTGGCGGCCGGGGTGGGGGAGCTGACCGGTGAGCGGCGGCCGGCGGTGCTGTCCGCGGCGCCGGTCTACCTCGTGGGCGTCTGCGGCGTGACCGTGGCCGCCAACGTGCCGCTCAGGACGGGCTGGCCCGGTTGCGGCCGGGTCCCCGGAGGCGGCGGACCGCTGGCCCGGCTGGGTGCGCCGGTGGACCGGCTGGAACATCGTCCGCGCGCCGTCCGGGGCGGTCGCCGCCGCGCTGCTCACCGCGCAGCCGTACGGCTGAGCGCCGACGGGTGTCAGGCGGGCTCGCGGTACCGGATGACGGTCCCCGCGCCGACGCGGCGGGCGGCGGTGAGGCTGAGCGTGGCGCGGCGGAAGACCTCGCCGGCGGACAGCGCGGGGTCGACCGGGGCGATGCCGGCCGCGGCCCACAGCCCCGGGATGCCCTGGTCCGCCACCGCGACGACGAGGCGGGAGGCCGCGGCGTGGGCGGCCGACGGCGGACCGGCGAGCACGATGCCGAACTCGGCCGGGCCCGAGAACGCCAGCCAGTCGTCGCCGCGCACCGACCGGGCCAGCAGCGTCGTCACCTGGGCGAGCGTGCTCTGCGGGGCGGGCCAGCCGTCGTCGCGGCGCAGCAGCCCGAGCGCGATCAGGCTGGCGGGACGCTCGGCCGCTTCAGGCAGCTGGGCGGCGAGCTGGCCGAGCAGGGCCTCGCGGGACGGCAGCAGCGCCGTCACGTCGGCGACCGCGGGACCGGCGGCCGCGGCGGGGGCCGGGAGTGGGGGGTTCTGGGACGCGATCGTCATGGCGAAGATGTCGGTGCCGGAGCTGCCTTCGTTGAGCCCCGCGGTGGGCAGGTCCCCCGGCAGAGGGAACGGGACCGTCCGGAACGGTGGCCCGGCGCAGCGGGAGTGGGGGCGCCCCGGCCGGGCTGCCAGGAAGGCTGGGGTCGTCCGGTGCTGCAGACGCGGGCGATCCAGGGGTCCAGGCTGGCCTGGGTGCGGTCCCTGGCGCCGAGCCCGGGCGCGCGCTGATGACCGAGCGCCTCGGAGGCCGTGGAGCCTTGCTCCCGCTAGGAGCTCGTCGATTCGTCTGGCGAGCCCATCCCGGGGCCCCGTTCGGTGCTGCCGTAGCGGCAGATGAAGTGCACGCGAACGAGGAGTCCTACGCCCGTGACAGCCACGAAGGAGACGAGGCCCCAGATCCAGTTCACCGCGAGCCAACCGAGGGGACCGAGGCCGAGGCCGATCAGTAGTTGCTTGAGCAGGTACGGCAGGAACGGGCCGGCGTACTTCGCCCGCATCGCGGGCATGCCGCTTCCCTCTGCTGTTCAGCAGCACGCTCGTAGCGGCGACGCCATGTCGGATCGCTTGCCATGCCTCACCTCCGCTCCCGGTTGACTGATCTTGGTCGAGCCCGCGACGGAACGCCACGCGGCACCGGCCGGCCCGGTTCGCAGGTCCCGTCGGCATCCCGCCATGCGGGCACCCTGGCGCCCTGGCGGGGTTCCGGATCTCGGGGGTGCCGTCCTCGTCCAGCTCGCCGGAGGGACGCAGCCGACGTCGTTCGAGCCGACCGAGCAGCTGGCCGCGCGCTCGCTGCCGAACTCAGGAGCAGGTGAGGCCGTCGCCCGCCAACGCCGTCGTCAGCTGCTGGGCCATGCCCTCCCACTGCTGGTACAGCTCCGGATAGGCCGAGCGCTGCACGGCCTGGGCCATCTCGGTGAGCCGGCCGGCCTCCCAGCCGGGGACGGTCACCAGGCCGTCGTAGAACTTGCCGGCGGCGTAGACCGGATCCCGCACCTGCTCCGGCGTTCCCCACCCCTGCGAGGGGCGCTGCTGGAACAGGCCGAGGGAGTCGCGGTCGCCGTAGTCGAGGTTGCGCAGCCGGGATTCCTGCTGCGCCGTGGCCAGTGCGATGACGACGGCGCGCTCGGGGAGCCCGCGCTCACGGCCGACCCGGGCGATCGTGGCCGCGTTCGCCGCCTGCTCGGCGGTCACCGTGACCGACCCGTCGGGCACGGTGCAGGTCCCGGTCGCGGGGGGTTCCCAGTGGCGCTCGGCGCCCCAGCCTGCACCGGCGAAGAGGGCCGCGGTCACCAGCAGCGCCGGCCACCACCGCAGCAACCCGGTGGCGCCACCGGCGCCGCGGGACCGCGTGGCCGCCAGGCGGCGGGCCGGGCGGCGACGGTGGGGTTGACGCCCGGCGCTCCGGCGCGCGGCGCCGCTCCCCGTGGTGCGGCGGGCGCCGGCCGGCCGTGCGCGGGTGGTGCTGCGCGCCCGGGCTGCGGCGGCGCGCGTCGCGGTGCGGGGGCTGGCCATCGTCACCGACTGTAGGTGCCGTTCCTGACAGTTCGCCGGACCTCGGGGCGAGCCCGCGCGCGGGGCTGTTCCCGCCCGGCTCGCGCCGATAGCGTGTGCCCGCCGTCGAGGAGGAGCCATGGTCGACGTCCTGCTGCCCGGGATCACCGCCACGCGGGTGACCACCCCGCGACTGACCCAGAACGTCGTGCACCCGGCCGCTCTCGAGCCGGCGCGGCTCGGCGATGCGGACGGCGAGGTCGTGCTCTTCGTGCACGGCAACGTCAGCTCCGCGCTCTTCTGGCAGGAACCGCTGCTGGCCCTGGCCCAGGAGACGCGTGTGCGGCCGGTCGCGGTCGACCTGCGCGGCTACGGCGACACCGACCCGCTGCCCGTGGACGCGCGCCGGGGCGTGCGCGACTGGGCCGACGACGTCGCGGCGCTGGTGGAGACCCTCGGCGTCGACCGGGTGCACCTGGTCGGCTGGAGCATGGGCGCGGGCGTCGTGCTGCAGTACCTGCTCGACGCGCCCGCGCGGGTCGCTTCGGTGGCGTTGGTGGCCCCGGTCTCGCCGTACGGCTTCGGCGGCACGGCCGGGCCGGAGGGACGACGCCTCGCCGAGGACGGCGCGGGCTCCGGTGGCGGAGCGGCCAACCCCGAGTTCGTCGCCGCGCTCGCCGCCGGCGACACGGGCGCCGGCAGCCCGACCAGCCCGCGGTCGATCCTGCGGGCGTTCTACGTGGCGCCGGGGTCGCTGCCGCTGGATCCCTCGATGGAGGACGTCTTCGTCGCCTCGATGCTGTCCACCCGCACCGGCGACGACCACTACCCGGGCGACTCGGCGCCCAGCCCGACGTGGCCGGGACTGGCGCCGGGGGAGCGTGGCGTGCTGAACACGATGGCGCCGACGGTCATGGACGTGTCGGGGATCGCGGAGCTCGCCGACAAGCCGCCGGTGCTGTGGATCCGCGGGGACGCCGACGCGATCGTCTCGGACACCTCGGTGTTCGACCTCGCCTACCTCGGGCAGCTGGGTGCGGTGCCGGGCTGGCCGGGAGAAGCGGTCTGCCCGCCGCAGCCGATGGTGACCCAGACCCGGGCCGTGCTGGAGCGGTACGCCGCGGCCGGGGGCACCTACCGGGAGGTCGTCCTGCCGGGGGTCGGGCACTCCCCGCACGTGGAGCGGCCGCAGGAGTTCGTGGTGGCCCTGCTGGAGCACCTCGACGTCCCCGCGGAGAGCCCGGCCTGACCAGGGCAGGACCCGCGGGCCCTGCCCCTAGTTGGCGTGGAGCTCGGCGTTCAGCGCACCCCAGTCGCCGTTCCGCGGCAGCGCCTCGAGCGCGCCGGTGACGCTGTTGCGCCGGAACAGCAGGCCGTTGCGGCCGGACAGCTCCTTGGCCTTCGTCACCGAGCCGTCGGGCAGCGTCACCCGCGAGCCGGCGGTCACGTAGCAGCCGGCCTCGACGACGCAGCCGTCACCCAGCGAGATGCCGATGCCCGCGTTGGCGCCCAGCAGGCACCCGCTGCCGATGGAGATCACCTGGGTGCCGCCACCGGAGAGCGTGCCCATGATCGAGGCGCCGCCGCCCACGTCGCTGTCGGCGCCCACGATCACGCCGGCGCTGATCCTCCCCTCGACCATCGAGGGGCCGAGGGTGCCGGCGTTGAAGTTGACGAAGCCCTCGTGCATGACGGTCGTGCCCTCGGCCAGGTGCGCTCCGAGCCGCACCCGGTCGGCGTCGGCGATCCGGACGCCCGAGGGGATGACGTAGTCGACCATCCGCGGGAACTTGTCGACGCTGAACACGGTCACGTGCCCGACGGCCGCACGCAGGCGGTGCGCGTTGAAGGTCGCCGCCTCCACCGGGCCGGCGCTGGTCCACGCGACGTTGGTGAGCAGGCCGAAGACGCCCGTCATGTTCGCCTGGTGCGGCCGGATCAGCCGGGACGAGAGCAGGTGCAGACGCAGCCAGACGTCGTGGGTGTCCACCGGCGGCGCGCTCAGGTCGGCGATCACCGTGTGCACGGGGACGACCTCGACGCCGCGCGACTCGTCGCTGCGCACCAGGCCGCCGTAGTCGGGGCCCAGCTCGCCCGACAGCTCCAGCGCACCGAGCCGCGTCGTCCCCGTGACGGCACCGGCGCGCGCGCCGAGCCGGGGCTCGGGGTACCAGGTGTCGAGCACCGTCCCGGAGCGGGTGACGGTCGCCAGACCGGCGGCGGAGGCGGAGACGGGCACGGCGGGGGCGGCGTCGGTCACGGCCACGACGCTACCGAGCCGCTCCCAGCGCCGGGGCGGCCGGTGGGGACGGCGCCCCCTAGGCTCGGCAGGCGTGAGTGCCCTGCCGCAGCTCGATCTCTCCGCCGACGTCCTCGCGCTGACCCGCGCCCTGGTCGACGCACCCTCGGTGTCGGGCGGCGAGGGACCTCTGGCCGACGCCGTGGAGGCCGGCCTGCGGGCGCTCGGCGGGCTGGAGGTGGAGCGGGTCGGCGACGCCGTGCTCGCCCGCACCAACCTCGGCCGGCCCACCCGCGTGGTGCTCGCCGGCCACCTGGACACCGTGCCGATCGCCGACAACGTGCCCAGCCGCGTGGACGAGGCCACCGGCCGGCTCTACGGCTGCGGCACCTCGGACATGAAGGCCGGCGACGCGGTGATGCTGCGGCTGGCCGCCACCTTCGGCGTCCCGGGTGCGGAGCCCGCGCACGACCTCACGTTCGTCTTCTACGACAACGAGGAGGTCGAGGCGGTGAAGAACGGCCTCGGCCGGGTGGCCCGCGAACGGCGCGGCTGGCTGTACGGCGACCTGGCGATCCTGCTCGAGCCGACCGACGGCGAGATCGAGGCCGGCTGCCAGGGCACGCTGCGCGCGGTGCTCGCGACGACGGGCCGGCGCGCGCACAGCGCCCGCAGCTGGCTCGGGGAGAACGCCATCCACGGGCTGGCCGGCGCGCTGGCCGCGCTCGCCGACTACCGGCCCCGCGAGGTGGAGATCGACGGGTGCACCTACCGGGAGGGGCTCAACGCGGTGGGCATCGCCGGCGGGGTCGCCGGCAACGTGATCCCCGACGCGTCGGCCCTGACGGTCAACTTCCGGTACGCCCCCGACCGGGACGAGGACGCCGCCGAGGCGCACGTGCGCGAGGTGTTCGCCGACGCGATCGCGGCGGGGGCCACGCTGACCGTCGTCGACAACGCGGGGGGAGCGCTGCCCGGCCTCGCGGAGCCGGCCGCCGCGGCGTTCGTCGCCGCCGTCGGCCGTCCGGCGCGGGCCAAGCTCGGCTGGACCGACGTCGCCCGGTTCGCCGCCTTCGGCATCCCGGCGATCAACTACGGCCCCGGCGACCCGCAGCTGGCGCACACCCGCGAGGAGCACGTCCTCGTCGAACGGCTGCAGCCGGCCGTGGACGCCCTGACCGCCTACCTGTCCGCACACCCCGTCCCGAGGAGCCAGGCATGACCGTGACCCCACCGCCGGACGGCCGCCGGCCGCGCCCCACGCGGCACCGCGGCCCGATCGTGCTGCGCGGCGGGGAGCCCGACCCGCAGCGGCAGGGGTCGACCACCGACCAGCGACTGCTCGACAAGCGGGGCCCCAGCGACTGGGTGCACACCGATCCGTGGCGGGTGCTGAGGATCCAGAGCGAGTTCGTCGAGGGCTTCGGGTTGCTGGCCGAGCTGCCGCGCGCGGTCAGCGTGTTCGGCAGCGCCCGCACCCCCCGCGACCACCCGCACTACGCGATGGGGGTCGAGCTGGGCGCCGCGCTGTCGGAGGCGGGGTACGCGGTCATCACCGGGGGCGGCCCCGGCGCCATGGAGGCGGCGAACAGGGGCGCCTCCGAGGCCGGGGGCCTGTCGGTCGGCCTGGGCATCGAGCTGCCGTTCGAGCAGGAGCTCAACGAGTGGGTCGACGTCGGCATCTCGTTCCGCTACTTCTTCGTCCGCAAGACGATGTTCGTGAAGTACGCGCAGGCATTCGTCATCCTGCCGGGCGGCTTCGGCACCCTCGACGAGCTGTTCGAGGCGCTCACCCTCGTGCAGACCCGCAAGGTCACGCGCTTCCCGGTCGTGCTCATGGGCAGCGAGTACTGGTCCGGCCTGCTCGGCTGGATCCGCGACACGATGGTCGCCGAGGGCACGATCAGCCCCGGTGACCTGGACCTGGTCACCGTCACCGACGACGTCGCCGAGGCGGTCTCGGTCATCCAGGCCGCCGAGGCGGCGCGCCTGGCAGGGGACGGCGGCGGGGGGATGCGGGCGCGGATCGACACCGGCCCCTCCGACGCCTGAGGTGCTGTCCTTCGTCGTCTTCGTCGTCGCCGTCCTGCTGGTCGGCGGGGTGCTGTTCCTGGTCGCGTCCCTGCTGCTCGGCCGGGGGGAGACCCAGCCGCCGGCCGAGCTCGACCGGTCGCCGGTCGAGCTGCCCGACGACCGCCGCGTCACGTCCGACGACGTCCGGGCGCTGCGGATCGCGGTGACCGCCCGGGGCTACCGGATGGCGGAGGTCGACTGGCTGCTCGACCAGTTCGCGCAGACCCTGGACGAACGCGACGACGAGATCGCCGCGCTGCGGGCCGAGCTGGCCGGGCGCACCGAGCAGGACCAGCCGACCGACCCGCGGGTCGTGTCGTCCGAGGAGGGGGAGAGCCGCGGTGCGTGAGGTGACCGAGCGGATCGACGTCGATGCGCCGCCGGAGCGGGTGTGGGACGCGCTGACGGCATGGACGCGGCAGGGCGAGTGGATGATCGCGACCGACGTGCGGACCGTCGCCGGGCCGGCCCAGGGGGTCGGCGGCCGGCTGGCCGCGCGCACGGGGCTGCCGCTGCCCGGTGGCCGGCACGTCGGGCTGCTCGACACCATGGTCATCACCGAGTGGGACCCGCCCCGGCGGGTGGTCGTCCAGCACACCGGGCGGCTGGTGCGCGGCCCCGGCATCTTCGAGATCGAGCCCCGCGGCGAGCACAGCACCTTCGTGTGGACCGAGCGGCTGTGGCTGCCCTACGGGCTGCTCGGGCAGGTCGGCTGGGTGCTGGTCAAGCCGTTCGCGCTCGTCGGGATCCGGCTGTCGCTGAAGCGCTTCGCCGCGTTCGCCCGCACCTTCTAGGCCGCTGCGCCGGACGAGCCGGCGGTCGGCGAGGATGACGCCGTGGACAGCGCGGAGGCGGGGGCGTGAGCCGGCGGGGCTGGGCCCTGTTCCTCACCATGTCGGTCATCTGGGGCGTGCCCTACCTGCTCATCAAGGTCGCCGTCGGCGAGGTCTCGCCGGTGTCCGTGGTCTTCGCCCGCTGCGCCATCGGCGCGGCCCTGCTGCTGCCCTGGACGATCGCCCGCGGGCAGCTGCGCCCGGCCCTGCGGCACTGGAAGCCGCTGCTGCTGTTCACGGTGCTGGAGATGACCGGGCCGTGGCTGCTGCTGTCCTACGCCGAGCAGAGCCTGTCCAGTTCGCTCACCGGCCTGCTGGTGGCCGCCGTGCCGTTCGTGGCGGCGCTGGCCGCGCGGCTCGTGGGGGAGGAGGAGCGCCTGACCCCGGTCCGGCTGCTGGGCATGGGCATCGGGGTGGTGGGCATCGCGGTGCTCCTGGGCCTGGACATCGAGGGCGCCCAGCTGCTGCCGATCCTCGCCGTCGCCCTGGTGGTCGTCGGCTACGCGACCGCCCCGCTGGTGGTCAGCCGGGCCCTGCCCGACGTGCCCGGCGTGGCGGCCAGCTCGATCGCGCTGTTCATCACCGCCGTCGTCTACGCGCCGTTCGCCGTCCCGCGGCTCGACACGGTGGCCGACGCCTCGCCGGAGGCCCTGCTCTCGCTGGCGACCCTGGGCGTGGTGTGCACCGCGCTGGCGCTGGCCCTGTTCTTCGCGCTCATCCGCGAGGTCGGCCCGCAGCGGGCGCTGGTGATCACCTTCGTCAACCCGGTGGTCGCGGTGCTCCTCGGCGTCTGGTTGCTCGGCGAGCCGTTCACCCTGGGCATCGCGCTCGGGCTGCCGCTGGTGCTGGTCGGCTGCGTCCTGGCCACCCGGCGCAGCGCGCCCCGGCCCGAGCCCAGCGTCGCCGCGGTGGACGCCGCCGCGCGCTGACTCAGCCCAGGCGCCGCAGCTGCGGCCAGATCGCCGACCAGGGCTCCTGCCGGCCGGTGGCGACCCACACCGGCCGCCCCTGCTCGTCGTTGTCCAGCGCCACCCCGTTGTCGATCCGCCCGGCCAGGTCCACGCGGGCGAACCACACGCGCAGCTCCTGCTCCGGGATCCCGACGGCGATCACGGTGTCCACCGACTCCGGCGGCGGACCCCACGTCCAGTAGGAGTTGTGCCCGCTGTAGGCCGGGCCGAGCCGGGGGGCGAACCGGTCGACGGCTCCGGCCTGCCCGTAGTTGCCGGTCAGGACGGCGACCGGTTCGTCCTCCGGCAGCCGGCCGCGCACCTGCTCGATCGTCAAGGCGAACCGGGGCCAGCCGACGGTCTCGCCGGCGTCGTAGTTGACCGCGGGGACCGGGGTGCCGGCCAGGGCGTCGACGGGCACGACCGGCAGCATCAGCACCGCGTTCAGCAGGCCGCTGAGGACCAGGGCCGGGACGAGCGTCCGCCGTGCGCGCCGGCCGCCCCGGCGCGCCCAGGCCAGCGCCGGGGCGGCCCCGGCCGCGAGCAGCACCGGGTACAGGCCCGCCAGGTAGTAGGGCTTGCCGCCGGTCAGGAGGAAGACGACCGCGAGGACGACGTAGGCCACGGGGAAGCACCGCCAGGGCCACAGCGCGGGGTCCCGCCAGAGCCGCCATCCGCCCAGCACCCAGACGGGGACGAGCAGAGGGCTCACCAGCACCAACTGGTAGGGGAGGAACAGGTACCAGGGCTCGCTGGTGCCCGAGCCGCCCGCGGCGATCGCCTCGGCCAGCTCCAGCTGTGGCCAGCCGGAGACGGCCTGCCAGACGAGGTTCGGTGTCCACAACGCCAGTGCGAGCGCCCCACCGGCCCACGGCCACGGGCTGCGCAGCGCCGCGCGCGGCCCGGCGGCGAGCACCCCGAGGAGCACGGCCGCGAGCAGGAAGGCGGGCTGCAGCTTGTTCTGCAGGGCCAGCCCGGCCACGGCGCCGACGACCAGCCACACCCGCCCGCCGTCGCGCAGCGCCCGGACCAGCAGCCAGCCGAGCAGGGCCCAGAAGAAGAGGTCGAAGGTCGCCGTCGACAGCAGGTGGCCGACCGCCAGCAGCACGGCCGAGACCGCCATGCACCCGGCCGCCAGCAGCTGGGCGGACCGGCCGCCGCCGAACTCGCGGGCGAGCAGCCCGGTCAGCAGGACCACCGCGCCCGCGGCCAGGGCGGAGGGCAGCCGCAGCGCCACCAGCGAACCGGGGGCGAGGGCGTCCATCGCCGCGGCGACCAGCGGGGTGAACGGCGGCTGGTCGACGTACCCGAACGCCGCCTCGCGGCCGGCCCGGAGGAAGTACAGCTCGTCGCGGTGGTGGCCGTAGCGGTCGGCGACGGCCAGGAGGAGGGCGGCGAGCGCGCCGGCGAGCGCGCCGAGCGGCGCCCAGGCCACCGGCGCGGCCGCGGTCCCGCGCGGCGACTCGAGGTCCCGGACCACGTTCACCCGCGGACCGTAGCGCCGGGGCGTCAGGGGGCGGCGCTACGGTCCGCGGGTGGATGACATCGGTCGCTGCGGCTGGGCGACGAGCAGCCCCGAGTACGTCGCCTACCACGACGAGGAGTGGGGCACGCCGCTGCGCGGCGACGACGCCCTCTTCGAACGACTGAGCCTGGAGGCGTTCCAGTCGGGGCTGTCCTGGATCACCATCCTCCGCAAGCGCCCCGCGTTCCGATCGGCCTTCGCGGGCTTCCGCATCGACGAGGTCGCCCGGTTCGGCGACGCCGACGAGGAGCGCCTGATGGCCGACGCGGGCATCGTGCGCAACCGGGTGAAGATCCGTGCGGCGATCGGCAACGCCCGCGCGGCGCAGCAGGTGCCGGAGGGGCTGTCCGCGCTGCTCTGGTCCTTCGCGCCGACGGCGGCCCGGCCGCGCCCGGCGACGCTCGCCGACGTCCCGGCGACGAGCGCGGAGTCGGTCGCGATGGCCCGGGAGCTGAAGAGCCGCGGCTTCGTCTTCGTCGGCCCGACGACCGCCTACGCGCTCATGCAGGCCACCGGCATGGTCGACGACCACGTGGCCGAGTGCTTCCGGGCATCACCCTGACGGGCCTGCTGTTGGACGACGGCGGCTCATACGGGATCATTGCCACGGAGCTCACAGCATCGGACACCACGCGCCCGTCCACGGGCAGACGCGTGGCTGGCGAAGGAGGCACGCATGGCGGCCATGAAGCCGCGCACGGGTGAAGGTCCCCTCGAGGTCACCAAGGAAGGGCGCGGCCTGGTCATGCGGGTACCGCTGGAAGGCGGCGGTCGCCTGGTCGTCGAGCTGTCGCCGGACGAGGCGGCCGCGCTGTCGGAGGCGCTGAAGGGCGCGACCAGCTGACTTCCTCCGCGAGCCTGTCCCCGGGCAGCCCCGCACAGGACGACACGGCCCCGGCCGTCGGCACCTCGCCGGCGACCGGGGCCGCGCCGTTCCCGCGGGTCGAGGTCCTCGCCGACGTCCCGGCCCTGGGACCCGACGACGTGCTGGCCGTACCGGTCGGTGCCGGCAGCGCCCTGCCGCCGTGGCTGACCGGTGCGGCGGCCCCGGTGGTCAGCCCCGAGCTGCTGACCGGTGCCCTCGCCGACACCGGCAACTCCGGCCGCGCCGGGGGGCTGACCAACGTGCCGATCGCCGGGCGGCGGCCCCGCAGCGTCGTCGCGATCGGCGTCGGCGACGGCGTCCTCCCCGACGTGCGCCGCTACGCGGCCACCGCCGTCCGCCGGGCGCAGACGCTGGCCGCGCACGGCGCGCGGCGCCTGGTCCTGCCGCTGGACACCGCGACGGCGCCGGCCGGCGCGGCCGAGGTGCGCGCGGCGGTCGAGGCGGCGCTGCTGGGCGGGTACCGGTTCCGCGACACCTCGAAGCCGCACCCGGTGCGGCTGGGGACGGTGACCCTGGTCCTCGCCGGCGCCGACGACGCCGCGGTGGCGGAGGCCGCCCGTGCCGGCCAGGTGGCCGCCGAGGCCGTCGGCTGGGCGCGGGACCTGGTCAACACGCCGCCCAGCACCAAGAACCCCGCCTGGCTGGCCGACCGGGCCATCCACCGGCTGGCCGGGCTCCCGCACGTCTCGGTCACCGTCCTCGGCCCCGAGGAGCTGAGGGCCGGCGGGTTCGGCGGCGTGCTGGCCGTCGGGAGCGGATCGGCCACCCCGCCGTGCGTCATCGTCGCCGGCTACCGGCACCCCGCGGCCGGCCCGGCCCACCCCGTGCTGGTGGGGAAGGGCATCACCTTCGACACCGGCGGGCTGTCGATCAAGCGCGGCGCCGGCATGCGGGACATGAAGACCGACATGGCCGGTGGCGCGGCCATCCTCGCCGCGGTGGACGCCGCCGCGCGGCTGGAGCTGCCGGTGGCCGTCACGGCGGTCGTCGCCGTCGCGGAGAACGCGGTCTCGGGGTCGTCGTACCGGCCGGCCGACGTCGTCCGGCACGTCGGCGGGCGCACGACCGAGGTGGGCAACACCGACGCCGAGGGGCGGCTGGTGCTCGCCGACGCCCTGGCCCACGCCCGGCTCGTCCTGGGCGCCACGGCGCTGGTCGACGTCGCGACGCTCACCGGCGCCATGAAGGTGGCCCTGGGCGCGCGGACGGCCGGGCTGTACGCGACCAGCGACGGGCTGGCCGACGCGCTGTCCGCCGCCGGCACGCAGGCGGGGGAGCCCTCGTGGCGGATGCCGCTGGCCGAGGAGTACGCGGAGCTGCTCGACAGCGCCGTCGCCGATGCGACGAACGCGCCGGGCGGCCCCGGCGGGACCACCGCGGCGCTGTTCCTGCGGCCGTTCGCCGGGGAGCTGCCGTGGGCGCACCTGGACATCGCCGGCCCGGCGCTAGCCCGGTCCGACCACGAGGAGACGGTCAAGGGCGGCACCGGGTTCGGCGCGCGGACGCTCCTGCGCTGGCTGGAGGCCGGTGCCCCGGTGGATGCCGCCCCGGTGGATGCTGTCGCGGTGGTGAACGACCGATGACCGACGAATCCGCAGGTGTCGTCTTCCCGGCCGGCCCCGACGGCCGGCGCAGCACCGCCGCCCTGGGCCGGGCGGTCGTCGCCGACGCGCTGCGCCCGGTGGACGCCACCGGTGCGCTGGCCGCCGAGCACGAGACCAACTGGCGGGCGGGCTACCTGACCCACTTCCGCCGGCTCGTGGAGGCCGGGCTGCCGTCGGCAGGGGCCGCGCACGCCATCGCCGACGCCGGGCTCGACTCGCTGCACCGGCGCATGCGGGTCGCCGGACCGGACGGGGAGGCGGGGCTGGACACGCTGGCCGGCGCGCCCGCCGGCCGGTCGCTGCGCACGGTCGAGGTGACCGGGCGCGCCGAGCCGGAACGGGAGTTCTCGCTGCCCTTCCACGGCTACCGGCTCCGCGGCGACGCGCTGCTGCGCCGCCTCGACCGCTGGACCGACGCCGGGGTGGTGGAACCCTCGTGCGGCGAGGCGGTCCGCGCCGTCGTGGCCCACCCGGAGTGGCTGGCGCTGCCGGACACCACCGTCGTCGTGCTCGGGGCCGGGGCGGAGATGGGGCCGCTCACCGCGCTGCTCCGCTGGGGGGTCCGCGTGGCCGGCGTCGACCTGCCGCGTGCCCCGCTGTGGGAGCGCGTGCTGCAGACCGCCCGCAGCGGGGCCGGCACCCTGCTGCTGCCGGTGTCCGGCGAGGGCCCCGACGCCGACCCGGCCCGCGCGGGCGCCGACCTGATCGCCGAGGTCCCGGCGGTCGCCGACTGGGTCACCGGTCTCCCCGGGCGGCCGGTACTGGGCAACTACGTCTACGCCGACGGCGCCACGAACGTCCGGGTCTCGACGGCGGTCGACGCGCTCACCGTGCGCCTCGGGGCGGCCCGGCCCGATCTCGCGCTGGCGTTCCTCGCCACACCGACCGACGTCTTCGCCGTCCCCGGTGACGCGGTGGCGCAGTCGGTGCGGGCCTACGGCGCCCGGACGGGGACGGCCAAGCTGCTCGGCCGGCCGCTGCGCACGCTGTCCGGGGGCCGGCTGCTGCGGCGCGCGTACGTGCCCGGCGCCGACCCCGGCATCGCCGACAGCCTGGTCGCCCAGCAGGGCCCCAACTACGCGCTGGCCAAGCGCTTGCAGCGGTGGCGGGCCACGGTGGCCCGCGCAGCCGGGCACACGGTCTCGATGAACGTGGCCCCGCCGACCCGCACCCGCTCGGTGGTCAAGAACCGGGCCCTGGCCGCCGCCTACGCCGGCGCCCACCGGTTCGGCGTGGAGGTGTTCGAGCCCGCGACGGCGAACGTGCTGATGGCCGCCCTGCTGGTGCACGACCTGCACACCGGCGGCGGGCCCGCGCACGAGCACCCCTGGCAGGACGAGGCGTACGAGGCGGCGCACGGCGGCCTGTGGCGGACCGCCTACGCCCCGCGCAGCGCGCTCGGGCTGGCCGCGCTGCTCGGCTACGGGGCCGCCCGGGCCTGACGCGCACCGGACCCTGGCGCCTGCGGGCCCGGTCGGCCACAGTGGTCGCCCACCTGCCCGTGGGAGACGACATGGCCCGGATGTTCAGTGCGCGCACGCTGCTCACCGTGCTGCGCAGCGGGAACGCCGCCGCCCGGCTGCGGGCCACCCGCGACGGTCAGGCCGCCGTCCGGCTGCACCTGGGTGCGGCGGCGCTGGGCACCGGGGTGCTGGACGCGGTCGCCGACGGTGCCGTGGCGACGCCGGAGCTCGCCCGGCGGCTCGACGTCGCGGAGGCCGAGCTGCTCGACGCCTTCCTCCGCACCCTCGCGGCGGCCGGGCTGGTGCGGGGCGACGGCGCCGGATGGGCGCTGGCGCCGGCCGGCCGCGCCGTGGTCACCGACGACCTGGTGCGGGCCTCCTACGAGGCGTTCGCGGGCTTCCACACCGGTCTCTACCGGGACCTGGGCCCGCTGCTGGCCGGCGGGCCCCGGCGGCGCGACGTCACCACCCACGGCGGGGTGATCGCCCGGGTGTCGGCCGCCTTCGAGCCGTTCGTCGACGACGTGCTGCGGGAGACGGTGGCCGCCGTGTCGCCGCGGGCGGTGCTCGACGTCGGCTGCGGCGCGGGGCTGCAACTGGCCACGATGCTGGCGGCGGCACCGGAGGCCGCCGGGGTCGGGGTGGACACCGACCCGGCCGCGGCGGGCCTGGCCGAGACGACGCTGCGGGAGCGCGGCCTCACCGCCCGGGCGCGGATCGTGCGGGACGACGTCCGCCGGCTGACCGGCGAGGAGCCGTTCGACCTCGTGCTGCTGGCCAACGTCGTCTACTACGTCCCCGCGGACGAGCGGGCCGCGCTGTTCTCGGACGTCGCGCGCCTCCTGGCGCCGGGCGGCACGCTCCTCGTCGTCACGACGGTGGCCACGGATCAGCTCTTCAGCCGGCACTTCGACCTCCTCCTGCGGGCGCAGGAGGGCCGTATGTCGCTCCCGGACGTCGACGGACTGGAAGCCGGGCTGCGCGCGGCCGGCCTGCGGCCCCGGGAGCCGCGGCGGATCGCGCCGGGGGCTCCGCTGGTGGCCGTGACCGCCGACCGGCCGACCTGACTCAGGCCGGGCCGACGAGCCGCGCCACGATCTCCGCGGACAGCCCCACGAGGGGCAGGCCCCCACCGGGGTGCGCCGAGCCGCCGGCCAGGAACAGGCCGGGCACGGGGGAGGCGTTGGCCGGGCGCAGGAACGCCGCGCGCGAGCCGTTGCTGGAGGTGCCGTAGATCGAGCCGCCGACGCTGCCGGTGTCGCGCGCCAGATCGGCCGGCGTCCGCACCTGCCGCCAGCGCAGCCGCTCGCGGACGTCGAGCCCGCGCCGCGCCATCACCTCCAGCACCCGGTCGGCGTAGCTCTCGGCCAGGCCCGGCGCGTCCCAGTCCACCCCGCGCCCGGGGTCGTGCCGCGGTGCGTTGACCAGCACGAACCAGGACTCGCTGTCGGCGTCGGGAACCAGCGCCGGGTCGTCGGGCGCGCTGACGTAGACGGTCGGGTCGGGCACGGGACGCGGCCGGCCGGCGTACCGGCCGGTGCCGAAGACGGCGTCGAACTCCGCGTCGTAGTCGTCGGGGAAGAGCACCGAGTGGTGGGCCAGCCCGGGGGTGCGGCCGCGCAGGGCCAGCAGCAGGACGAACCCGGACAGCGAGGGGGTGGCCCGGCGGAGGTCGCGGCGGACCCGCCGGATGCGCGGATCGGGTGGCAGCAGGTCGGCGTGCAGCGCGGTGGCGTCGACCCCGGAGACGACGACGTCGGCGGGCAGCCGTTCCCCGTCGGCCAGCTCCACCCCGGCCACCCGGCCACCCTCGAGCGAGATCCGGCGCACGGCCCGGCCGGTGCGCAGCACGGCACCGCGGTCCACCGCCCGTTCCAGCACCGCCTGTCCGAGCCGGTGCAGTCCACCGCGCACGTACCAGGACCCGAACGCCTGCTCCGCGTGCGGGACGGTCGCGAGCACCGCCGGCGCGCGGCGCGGGTCGGAGCCGGAGTAGGTGGCGTAGCGGTCGAGCAGCGTGCGCAGGTGCGGGTGGTCGAGGTAGCGGCGGCCCAGCCCGCGCAGCGACGCCCACGGGGCGATCGCCGTGACGTCGCCGGGCCGGCGGGCCAGCCGCGCGAGGGTCACCGGCCCGGCCAGCGGCGTGCGCAGGAACGGGCCCTCGCTGATCCGCCACATCGTCGCCCCCCGGTCCAGCAGGGCGGTCCACTGCCGGCCGGCGCCAGCGCCCAGTGCGTCGTCGAGCGCGGAGGGAACGGCCTCGAGCCGTCCCGGCATCGTCAGCCGGGTGCCGTCGGCGAAGCGGTAGCCGACGGCCGGGTCGAGCCGCATGAGGTCGACGGCGTCCTCCAGCCGGCCGCCGGTGGCGGCGAACAGGTCGCGGTAGACCTGGGGGAGGGTGACCAGGCTCGGCCCGGTGTCGAACGCGTGCCCGTCCCGGCTGAACCAGCCGAGCTTGCCGCCGATCCGCGGCGCCTGCTCGACGACGGTGACCGCGTGCCCCAGCGCGGTCAGCCGGGCGGCCGACGCCAGCCCGCCCAGGCCGGCGCCCACCACCACCACGCGCGCCACGGGCCCACCGTAGCCAGGCGGATCAGCGGGGGACGGCGAGCGCCAGGACGGCGAGGTCGTCGTGCTCGTGCCGCGACCCGGCCAGCTGCGTCTCGACGGCGGCCGACACCGCGGCCACCACGGCCTCCGCGTCGGCGACCGGGGCGCCCGCCACCACCCGCAGCAGCGCGTCCTCACCGAACTGGCGGCCGGTGTCGTCCCGCGCCTCGGTGACCCCGTCGGTGTAGAGGACCAGCGTGGAGCCGGGGGGCAGCTCGACGACGGTCTCGGTGAAGACCACGTCGGCGTCGATGCCCAGCGGCCGCCCGGCGGCACCGACCTCCCGGGCGCCGTCCGCCGTGGCGAGCACGGGCAGCGGGTGCCCGGCGACGCTGAGGCAGGCGCGGCGCCCCTGCCCGGCGGGCTCGAGGACCAGGCAGCAGGCGGTGACGAAGCGCAGCGGGGTGCCCTGCCCGTGCAGCAAGGCGGTGTTCACCGCGGCGAGGATCTCGCCGGGGCGGCCCGCGGCGGCGGCGGCGCGCGCGGTGTGCCGGGTGACCGCGGTGACGGCGGCGGCCTCGGCCCCGGTGCCGCAGACGTCGGCGATCAGCACCATCCATCGCCCGTCGGGAAGCGGCATGACGTCGTAGGTGTCGCCGCCGACGAGCGCGGTGTCCCCGCCCGGCCGGTAGCGCGCCGCGAGCTCCATGCCGGGGATGGCCGGCAGGTGCGAGGGCAGCAGGCTGCGCTGCAGCGTGTCGGCCAGCTCCCGGACCTCCGACTCGGCGCGCAACCGGGCGAGGAACTGGCCGATCTGGCGCCCGGCGTGGGAGAGCACCTCGACCAGTTCCGGTGGTACCGGCCGGGCCGACTTCGAGAACAGCTCGCAGACGGCGAGGAGGCGATCGCCGCGCAGCACGGGGAAGGCCACCCCGGTGGACAGCGCGTCGGCGCGGGCCACCTCGGCCCGGATGAAGCGGCTGTCGTCGGTGAGGTCCTCGACGACCACCGGCACCCGCTGCTGCCAGGCCAGCCCCGGCAGCCCCTCGCCCCGGACGAAGGTGCGGACGGCGGCGTCGGACTCCAGCGCGGGAACCTCCGCGCCCGGCGCGGTCCAGGTGCCGGCGTGCACCAGCCGGGTGCCGTCGGAGTCGGGCTGCCAGAGGCTGGCGGCGTCCCAGTCGAGCTGGGTGCACAGCGTCGGCAGCAGCTGGCGGAAGGCGACGTCGGCGTCGCGGGCCTCGGTGAGCGCGGCGGTGACCCGCAGCGTGGCGGCGAGGTAGCGGCTGACCTGCAGCTGCCGCTCCAGCAGGATGGTGGTGCTCGCGTCGCGCAGCACGGCGACGACGGAGGACTCCGCGGCGGTGGCGCCCGGGAAGGGCTCGACGCGGGCGAGCGTCACGTCGATCGAGACCTCCTCGCCGCTGGCGTGCAGGGCCGGCAGCTGGGTGGTCGAGCCGACCAGCTCGCCCTGCCCGGTGGTCAGGAACCGGGTGATGCGGCCGCCGTGCCCGCGCCGGAACCGCTGGGGCATGATCGCCGTCAGGGGCAGCCCGAGCATCTCCTCGGCCTCGTAGCCGAGCAGCCGGGAGACTGCAGGGTTGACGTAGGTGACGCGCCCCTCGGCGTCGGCGACGACGACCGTGTCCGGCAGGGCGGCCAGCAGCGCAGCCGCCGGCAGCCCCGAGCTCGCCTCAGGCACCCGTTCCCCCTCGGGTCCTGACATCCTCCGTGGACGGTGGACCCGTGGGCGAGCGTCTCACACACGCGGTGATCGTGCCGACACGGAATGTCGACATGTGACCATGTCGACACGGCGCCCTGTCGACCGCTCGGTCAGAAGGCATAGCGGACCCGCAGCCAGGGGGCGTGGGCCGCGATCAGCGCCCGGAGCCGGGCCAGTCCGGCCCGCTTCACGTCGGCGCGGTAGCGCACGTTGTCCTGGCCGTTCTGGCTCCGCTTCGGCTCCTGCAGGTCCGGTCGCCAGAGCAGCTGCTCGGCCGTCGGGTGCCAGCCCAGGTTGACCTCGTGCAGCCCCTCGTTGTGGGTCAGCATGATCACCTCCGCGGCGGCCTGCGCCTTGGCCGCGGCGCCCAGGCCGTCGTCGAGCTGCTGCAGCAGCTCGGCCCAGGCCTGCTCCCAGCCGTCCCGCAGGACGACCGGCGACAGGTTGAGGTGCACCTCGTAGCCGGCCGCCACGAAGTCGTCGACCGCGGCGATCCGCTCGGCGACCCGGCTGGTGCGCACGTCCAGGACGCGTGCGTCGGCATCGGGCATGACCGAGAAGCGCAGCCGGGTGCGGCCCGCGGGATCGAGGTCGAGCAGCCGCCGGTTGACGTACTTGGTGGCGAAAGACGCCTTCGCCGTCGGCAGCCCGCGGAAGGTGGCGACCAGATCGGCGACGTTGTCGCTGACCAGCGCGTCGACCGAGCAGTCGCTGTTCTCACCGATGTCGTAGACCCAGCTCTCCGGGTCGCACTGGTCGGGCTCGGTCTTGGGCCCCTGACGGGTCACGTGCCGGCGCAGGTGCGCGGTGATCTGGTCGATGTTGGTGAAGACGGTGATCGGGTTGGCGTAGCCCTTGCGCCGAGGGACGTAGCAGTACGAGCACGCCATCGCGCAGCCGTTCGCGGTGCCGGGGGCGATGAAGTTCGCCGAGCGGCCGTTCGGCCGGGTGGCCAGCCCCTTGCGGACACCGAGCACCAGCGTCTCGGTCTTCACGCGGACCCAGCGGTCGACGTTCCCCGCGTTGCCGTGCAGCTCCGGGATCTGCCAGTGCGAGGGCACCTCGACGACGTCGACGCCCGGGAACCGGCCCAGCACCTGGCGCCCGCGGGGGGAGTCGAGGGCGGCGGGCTCGGCGTAGATCCGCCGCACCTGGAGCAGCGGGTTGGGCGGCATCGGCTCCGGCGGCGCCCCGAGGTCGAAGAGGGTGAGCGGCTCCGCGGCTGCCATGACCGGTGCAGCGCCGGCGGGGCGGCTCCCATTCCGGTGCCAGACTGCCCCGGTGAGCGCACCGGGCACCCCCCGCATCGACCTCAACGCCGACCTCGGCGAGGGCTTCGGCGTCTGGCGGCTGGGCGACGACGACGCGCTGCTGGGCATCGTGAGCAGCGCCAACGTCGCCTGCGGCTTCCACGCCGGTGACCCGCTGACCATGCGGCGGGTGAGCGCCTCGGCGGTTGGGGCCGGGGTGGCGGTCGGCGCACAGGTGGCCTACCGGGACCTGGCCGGGTTCGGCCGGCGGTTCGTCGACGTCGCCCCCGACGAGCTGGCGGCCGACGTGCTGTACCAGCTGGCCGCGCTCGACGGCATCGCGCGGGCGGCGGGCGGCGGGGTCTCCTACGTCAAGCCGCACGGGGCCCTCTACAACGCGGTGGTGGCCCACGAAGCGCAGGCGCGGGCGGTGGTCGACGCCGTCGTCGCCCACGGCCGCGGCCTGCCCGTGCTCGGCCTGCCGGGCTCCGCGCTGCTCCGCGCCGCGGCGGCCGCGGGACTGCCGACCGTGAGGGAGGGGTTCGCCGACCGCGGCTACACCCCGGAGGGCACCCTCGTGCCCCGGGGTGCGCCCGGCGCCCTCGTGCACGAACCCGCCGAGGTGGCGCGGCGGGCCGTCCGGATGGCCGTCGACGGCACGGTGGTGGCGGTGGACGGCAGCGTGGTGCCCGTGGACGTCCGGTCGGTCTGCGTCCACGGCGACACCCCGGGGGCGGTGGGGCTGGCACGCGCGGTGCGGGCGGCGCTGGAGACGGCCGGGCTCGCGATCGCCCCCTTCGCCGGCTGAACCCTCAACCGCCGGGGCGGAGCGACTCCACCGGCTCCCGGCCGGACAGGAGGTCGGCGGCGAGGTCGTCGACGGAACGCCCCGTCGTGGCGGCGGCGGCGCGCATCAGCGCGAGCGCGTCGGCGGGGTCGACGTCGAGCGCGATACCCACCTTGCCCATGGCCTCCCAGACGGCGGCGCGCCGACGGGGCGCCGGGCCCTGCAGCCAGCCGGGGCCCTCGGCGGGGGACCAGGTGGACCAGACCGCCGCGTCGCTCAGCGCGGAGCTGACCAGCTGACCCACCGCGACGGCCGCGAAGACGTCGAGCTCCGGGACGGCGGCCGGCCGGGTGAAGTACAGGTCGAGGGCGCCGTCGCCGGACGGGGAGGGGCGCAGCGGCAGGGCGACGACGGCCCGGAACGGCGTCCCGCCGAGGAGCAGGCCGGCGAACACCGGCCAGCGCTGCCGCAGGTCCTCCTCGACGGCGAAGACCGGCTGGCCGCGGCGTTGCGAGGTCGTGCACGGGCCGTCGCCGGCGGTGAACTGCATGCGCTCGGCGGCGGCGGCCACCGGGCCGCTGGACCCCAGGGGCACCCACCGGCCGGTCGCGTCGACCATGCTGAGGCCGGCGCCGTCGACGGCCAGCACCCGGGCGCAGGCCCGGCTCAGCCGCTCCGGCAGCAGTTCCGGCCCGGCCGGCTCCGCGGCGGAGACCTCCGCGAGCGCGGCGCGGAACCGGTCGGCGATGGTCATGGCTGATTCTCCGCCCGCGCGGCCCACCGCACATCCTGGGCGGAGCCGGGTCCGGCCTGGCCCGCGATGGCCGATCATGGGCCGGTGACCGACCCCCAGGAACCGGTGCGCGCCGTGCCGTACGGCGACCGCGCGGTCCTGGTCGAGGCCGCCGATCCCGCCGCCGTGCCCGGACTCCGGGCGGCGCTGGCGGCCGCCCCGCTCACCGGGCAGCTCGACCTGGTACCGGCCGCCCGCACGCTCCTCGTCGTCCTCGACCGGCCGGTCACCGACCTCGACGTCGCCGCCCTGCGCCGGCTGACCCCGGCGGCCGGCGAGCGGCCGGCGGCGGCGGACGTCGAGCTGCCGGTGGTCTTCGACGGGCCCGACCTGGCCGAGGTCGCCCGGCTCACCGGCGGCTCGGCCGCCGATCTCGTGAGCCGGCTCACCGCGCTGCGGCTCACCGTCGCCTTCAGCGGCTTCGCCCCCGGCTTCGGCTACCTGACCGGGCTCCCTGCCGACCTGCACGTGCCCCGCCGGCCCACCCCCCGCACCCGGGTGCCCGCGGGGGCCGTGGCGCTGGCGGGCCCCTACGCCGGGGTCTACCCGAGGCCCTCGCCCGGTGGCTGGCAGCTGGTGGGGCGGACCGACGCGCTGCTGTTCGACGTGGACCGCGACCCGCCGGCGCTGCTCGTCCCGGGAGCCGCCGTCCGCTTCCGCGAGGTGCGCTGAGGTGCTCACCGTCCTGGCGCCCGGGCCGCTGGCCACCGTGCAGGACGCCGGCCGGTGCGGCTGGGCGTCGATCGGGGTGACCCGGTCGGGGTTCGCCGACCGGCCGGCGGCCGGGCTGGCCAACCGGTTGGTGGGCAACGACCCGGGGGCCGCGGCGATCGAGGCGACCGCGGGTGGGCTGCGGGTGCGCGCCGAGCGCGCGCTACTCGTGGCCGTGACCGGCGCGCCCGCTCCGCTGACCGTCGACGGCCGGCCGGCGCCGCTGAACGGGCCGCTGGGCCTGGCGCCCGGGGCGGTCCTCGACCTGGGGATCCCGCCGGTGGGGCTGCGCACGTACCTGGCGGTGCGCGGCGGCGTCGACGTCCCGCCGGTGCTGGGCTCGCGCAGCACCGACACGCTGTCCGGCCTGGGGCCCGGCCCGCTGCGGCCCGGTGACCTGCTGGCGGTCGGGCCGCCACCGCCGGGGCAGCCCACGGTGGACGTCGCCCCGGTCGCCCCGCCGTCGTCGGCGCCGCTCCTGCGGGTGCTGCCCGGCCCGCGGCGCGACTGGCTGGCCGGGGAGGCGTGGACGGCGCTGACGGCGGCGGCGTGGACCGTCACGGCCGACAGCGACCGGGTGGGGCTCCGGCTCGCCGGTCCGCGGCTGCACCGCGCGCGGGACGGGGAGCTGCCGAGCGAGGGGCTGGTGCCCGGCGCGGTGCAGGTCCCGCCGGACGGCGCCCCGGTCCTGTTCCTCGCCGACCACCCGGTGACCGGCGGCTACCCGGTGCTCGCCGTCGTCGTCACCGCCGACCTGGCCGGAGCCGCGCAGCTGCGCCCGGGCGACGCGGTGCGGTTCCGGGCCGCGCGCTGAGCCGCCGGCGAGGTTCACCCGCGGGCGGCGAGCACCGCCGAGTACACCTCGACGGTGCGCTCCGCGACGGCGGCCCAGCCGAACTCCGCGAGCACCCGTTCCCGACCGGCGGCGCCCATCGCGGCGGCCCGGTCGGGATCGGCCAGCAGCTCAGCCGTGCGGGCGGCCAGGCCCGCGGCGAAACCGGCCGGGTCGGCCTCGTCGTAGGGCACGAGCAGCCCGGTGCGGCCGTCCTCGACGACCTCCGGGATGCCGCCCACCGCGCTGGCGACGACGGCGGTGCCGCAGGCCGCGGCCTCCAGGTTGACGATGCCGAGCGGCTCGTACACCGACGGGCAGACGAAGACGGTGGCCCCGGTGATCAGCGGCACCAGCTGCTCCCGCGGCAGCATCTCCTCGATCCACACGACACCGGTCCGCCGCTCCTGCAGCGCGGCCACCGCGTCAGCGACCTGACGGCGTTCCGCGGGGGTGTCGGCGGCGCCGGCGCACAGCACCAGCCCGGCGTCGGCGGGCAGCTGCTCGGCGGCGGCCAGCAGGTGGACCAGCCCCTTCTGCCGCGTGATCCGGCCGACGAACAGCGCGTACGGCCGGTCGGGGTCGACGCCCAGCCCGCGGACCACCTCCGGTGCGGGAACCGGGCGGTAGGCCTCGGCGTCGACGCCGTTGTGCACGACGTGCACCCGGGCCGGGTCGAGCTCGGGATACACGGCGAGGACGTCGTCGCGCATGCCGGCGCTGACCGCGATCACCGCGTCGGCGCCCAGGTACGCGGTGCGCTCGGCCCAGGAGGAGAGGCGGTAGCCGCCGCCGAGCTGCTCGGCCTTCCACGGTCGGCGCGGCTCCAGCGAGTGCGCGGTGACCACGTGCGGCACCCCGTGCACCAGCGCGGCGAGCAGACCGGCGGTGTTGGCGTACCAGGTGTGGCTGTGCACCAGGTCGGCGCCGGCCAGCGCCGCGGCGATCTCGACGTCGACGCCCAGGGCCTGCAGGGCGCCGTTGGCCTCGCGCAACCCGGCCGGGACGGCGTGCCCGGTCGCGTCGATGCGGGCGCCGCCGAAGCAGTGGACGTCGAGGTCGGGCCCGGCGGGCAAGGAGCGCAGCGCCGCCACGAGGTGCTCGACGTGCACGCCCGCCCCGCCGTAGACGTCCGGCGGCCACTCGCGTGTGACGATCCCGATGCGCACGACGTCACCCTAGGGGGGCGCAGTCGGCTGTCCAGTGGGACGGCGCCCTGGCCAGCGGCTACCGTGCCTTTATGCGTGGCGGTCCTCGGGTGCTCGGCATCGTCCTGGCGGGCGGTGAGGGGAAGCGGCTGGCGCCGTTGACCTCCGACCGCGCGAAGCCGGCTGTCCCGTTCGGGGGCAACTACCGGCTCATCGACTTCGTGCTCTCCAACCTGGTCAACGGCGACATCCGGCAGATCGCCGTGCTCACCCAGTACAAGAGCCACAGCCTCGACCGGCACATCACCCAGACCTGGCGGATGTCGAGCCTGCTCGGCAACTACGTGACGCCGGTGCCGGCCCAGCAGCGCCTGGGTCCCCGCTGGTACACCGGCAGCGCCGACGCGATCTTCCAGAGCCTGAACCTGATCTACGACGAGCGGCCGGAGATCGTCGTCGTCTTCGGTGCCGACCACGTCTACCGGATGGACCCCCGGCAGATGCTCGACCAGCACCTGCAGACCGGGGCCGGAGTCACCATCGCGGGGCTGCGGGTACCGCGGCGGGAGGCGACCGAGTTCGGGGTGATCGACTCCGACGCCGAGGGCAAGGTGCGGGGCTTCCTGGAGAAGCCGGCCGACCCGCCCGGGCTGCCCGATTCGCCCGAGGAGAGCTTCGCCTCCATGGGCAACTACGTCTTCACCACCGACGCGCTGCTCGAGGCGCTGCGCGCCGACGCGGAGGACCCGGACTCGGTGCACGACATGGGCGGCTCGATCATGCCCATGCTGGCCGACGCGGGCGAGGCGTACGTCTACGACTTCTCCACCAACGTCGTGCCCGGCGCCACCGAGCGCGACCACGGCTACTGGCGCGACGTGGGGACGATCGACTCCTACTACGACGCGCACATGGACCTGGTCTCGGTGACGCCCGTGTTCAACCTCTACAACGACCGGTGGCCGATCTACACCCTGGCGCCGCAGCGCCCGCCGGCGAAGTTCGTGCTCGGCGGCCGGGCCGAGGAGTCGATGGTCAGCGCCGGCGCGATCATCGGCGGCGGCTCGGTGCACAACTCGGTGATCTCACCCGGGGTCCGCGTCGAACGCGGCGCCCGGGTCGAGGACAGCGTCGTGATGGACGGCGTCTACATCGGCGAGGGCGCGCACGTGCGCCGCGCCATCCTCGACAAGAACGTGGTCGTGCCGGCGGGCGCGCGGATCGGCCTGGACCACGACCTCGACCGGCAGCACTACCACGTGAGCGCCGGCGGCATCACGGTGCTGGCGAAGAGCGCCCGCGCCTACCTCTGACACACCCGGCACAGGAACCTATGCCTACGGTTCTCGCGCTGGATCCGTAGGCATAGCTTCCTGTGCCCGGTCGGTCAGGCGCGCTTGGTGGCCACGAGCAGGCCGCTGCCGATCGGCAGCAGGGCCGGCAGGAGCGCGTCGTCGTCCCGGATGGTGCGGGCGATCTCCCGCCAGGCGACCGTCTGCGGGTCGCGCGCCGTCCGGTCCGCGACCCGGCCACCCTGGAGCAGGCCGTGGCAGGTGAGCGTGCCGCCGATCCGGGCCAGGGCGAGCAGCGCCGGCAGGTGCTCGGCGTACTCCCGGGGCGGACCGGCGCAGCAGACCATGTCGTAGGCGCCGGGCGAGAGCCGGGGGAGCACCTCGCCGGGGGTGCCGAAGATCAGTCGCGCCCGGCCCGCGGGCACCCTGGCCTCGGCGAGCGCGCTGCGGGCGGCACGCAGCTGCTCCGGGTCGCCGTCCAGGGCGGTGAGCACGCCGTCGGGGCGCATGCCGCGCAGCAGCCAGAGCGCGGCCAGGCCGCCGCCGCTGCCGATCGACACCACCGACCGGGCGCCGGTGGTGGTGGCCAGCACGGCGAGGGTCGCCCCCACCGCGGGCTCCACGGGGGGCGGCCCGGAGAGGAACTGCGCCCGCTGCCGTGCGGCCACCATCTCGGGTGTCTCGGCGGCGAAGCGGTCGGCGTAGGCGGCGCCCTGGTCGGTGCCGCCCCCGGGCGGCGGTTCCTGGGCGCTCATCACCGACCGAGGGTAGTTGCCCGGCCCCGTCGGACCGCGTGCGGCGGCGGCACCTGTGCGTCTCCTGGGAACGGCGGTGCCCGGGAACACGGATGTGCCGTCCGTCCGTTGATCGATGTGTGCGCCTGAAGCGAGCCGAGCCGGTACGAACCGCTGACGCGGG
Source organism: Blastococcus sp. HT6-4 (assembly GCF_039679125.1). Lineage (NCBI taxonomy): Bacteria > Bacillati > Actinomycetota > Actinomycetes > Geodermatophilales > Geodermatophilaceae > Blastococcus > Blastococcus montanus. The sequence goes on from NZ_CP155551.1 coordinate 890,609, forward strand.
GGAGGTCGTGGGTGGCCCCGTCTGCGATCCTGGTGGCGTGTCCGAGGCCTCAGCACCGCAGCCCCCGGCCGCGGCCGTGAGCCAGGACGCCTGGGTGGCCCCGTCCTGGGAGCAGGTCGTACGCGACCACTCCGCGCGGGTGTACCGGCTGGCCTACCGGCTCTCCGGCAACGCGCAGGACGCCGAGGACCTCACCCAGGAGACGTTCGTCCGGGTGTTCCGCTCCCTGGCCGACTACTCCCCGGGCACCTTCGAGGGCTGGCTGCACCGGATCACCACGAACCTCTTCCTCGACATGGTCCGCCGGCGGCAGCGGATCCGGTTCGACGCACTGCCCGAGGACACCGAGCGGCTGCCGGGCCGGGCCCCCAGCCCGGAGCAGGTCTACGCCGACACCCATCTCGACCCGCAGGTGCAGGCGGCGCTCGACGCGCTGGCCCCGGAGTTCCGCGTCGCCGTCGTCCTCTGCGACATCGAGGGCCTCACGTACGAGGAGATCGCCGCGACGCTGGGCATCAAGCTCGGCACGGTGCGCAGCCGCATCCACCGCGGGCGGGTGCAGCTGCGCCAGGCGCTGGCCCACCTCGCCCCTCGCCGGGCGGGTGTTCCCGGGGAGGTCGGGGCGTGAGCATCCCGGAGAGCCACCTGGCCCAGGAGGCCATCGCCGCGCTCGTCGACGGCGAGCTGACCGCGGGTCCGGCGAGCCGGGCCGCCCGGCACCTGACCGGCTGCCTGCAGTGCCGGATGGCCGTGGAGGCGCAGCGCGAGGCGAAGGCGGCGCTGCACGGCTCGGCGGACGTCGCCGTCCCCGGCGACCTGATGTCCCGGCTGTGCGCGATCCCGTTCACCGCGGACGTGCCGGGGTCCGGCGAGGGCACCGGCGGGATCAGCGCCGGCCCTGGTGAGCTCACCGTCACGGGTAGTGCCGGCTCGTGGTCGGTCGACCTCACCCCCGGCCCGGCGCCGCGGCGGGGCCCGCTCGGCAACCGCTGGCTCCGGCGCGGGGTGGCCGGCACGCTCGCCGGCCTCGGCGCCGGGGTGACCGCTCTGGCTCTCACCCTGCCGGCCGACGCCGCGCGCGCGCCCGCCGCGGACAGCCCGACGCGCGAGCAGCACACCCAGGTGGTGCCGCCGGTGCTGCGTACCGTCACCGTGGACACCTCCGTCGGCGTCGTCCCCCCGGGTGGTACCCCCTGAGCACCTCCTCCGACCAGTCGCCGGACAGCGGCGGTGACGCGGTCTTCGCGCGGCCGGCCGGCCAGACCGGGGCCTTCGACGACTCCGCGGCGCAGCGGCTGACCCCGCGTCCGGCCGCCGCGCCGGAGCCGACCCCCGGCCAGGCGACCGCCTTCGGCCGGCCCGACCGGGTCACCGGGAGCTTCGCCGGTGACCGCCCGCCGCCGAGACCGCGCCCGGTGCCGCCACCCCCGCCCGAGGCGCTGCTGCGCGCCTTCGGTCCGCCGATCCCCGGCCGGGGCGGCCTGCAGGATCCGCCCGGTGGCCGACCGGGCCGGCGGCGGACCGCCCCGGGCCCCTGGTGGAAGGCCGACGCCCGCGACGATCCGTGGCGCGACCCGGCGTCACCGGCCGGCCTCGGCGCGCCCGCGGTCTACGCCGAGGACGCCCAGCCCGGGCCGGTCGTCATCGACGCGGCGGGCCGCCGGAAGGTGCGGCTGCGCGACCTCTCCGTGCGGCTGGCGACGCTGGTCGTGCTGACCCTGCTGGTCGTGGCGGCCGTCGGCGGTGGGGTCGGGTGGTACCTCACCCGCACCGCGGGGGAGTCGCCGCTGCTCAGCCCGGGGACGACGCTCTCCCAGGTGCAGCCCGGCATCACCCGCGAGCCGGGTTCGGTCTCCACCATCGCCGAGGCGGTCATGCCCGCGGTCGTCTCCATCGAGGTGCGGGTCGGTCAGGCCGGCGCCACCGGCTCCGGTGTGGTCGTCGACGGCGAGAACGGCTACATCGTCACCAACAACCACGTGATCTCCGGGGCCGACGGCGTCGAGGGCGCGGAGATCCGGGCGATCTTCTCCGACGGCAGCGGCTCGGCCGCCCGCATCGTGGGGCGTGACCCGGCGAGCGACCTCGCGGTCATCAAGGTCGAGAAGCCGGGTCTGGTGACCGCGTCGCTGGGCATGTCCGGCGAGGTCGCCGTCGGCGATCCGGTGGTCGCGATCGGCTCGCCGCTCGGGCTGGCGGGCACCGTGACCAGCGGCATCGTGAGCGCCCTGAACCGGCCCGTGCGGCTGGCGGGCGAGGGCACCGACACCAACGCCGTGATCAGCGCCGTGCAGACCGATGCGCCGATCAACCCCGGCAACTCCGGCGGCGCGCTGGTCGACGCCACCGGCTCGCTCGTCGGCATCAACACCGCGATCGCCTCGACCGGGACGGGTGGCTCGATCGGTCTGGGCTTCGCCATCCCCGTCGACACGGTGAAGCAGATCACCGAGCAGCTGATCTCCGACGGGACGGCCGTGCACGCCGTGCTGGGCGTCAACGCCCGGTCGGTCACCGACGGCACGCGCGACGGCGCACTGGTGCTCAACGTGGAGCCGGGCAGCGCCGCGGCGCGGGCCGGCATCCGCGAGGAGGACGTCATCATCGCGGTCGACGGCACCCCGGTGGGCAGCTCCGAGGAGCTCGTCGTCGCCGTCGACGCCCACGAGCCCGGGGACGTGGTCACGATCGAGCTGGTCCGCAACGGCAGTTCGCGCCAGGTCGAGGCCACGCTCGACCCTGCCTGACCGAAGGGCCGCCTAGGCTGGGACGGGTCGCGCGAGGCGGCCCGGAGGAACGGAGAGAGCGGCGGTGTTCGACTCGATCGGCTGGCCCGAGATCTTCGTGCTCGCGCTGGCGGCGTTGTTCATCTTCGGGCCGGAGCGGCTGCCGGATCTGGCCAAGGAGGCCGCCGGCGGGCTCAAGCGACTGCGCTCGGCGATCACCGGCGTCCGGGCGCAGATGAACGACTCGCTCGGCGACGACTTCGCCGAGCTGCGCGACCTCGATCTGCGCAAGTACCACCCACGGACCTTCATCCGCAGCCAGCTCCTGGATGACGACGACGAGGACGGCCCGGTCGGTCACCGGGGCAGCGCGACCGGATCGGCCGGCCTGGGCGCCACCGCCATGGGCGCGGCCGTGCCGGCGGCCGCCGTCGCCCGGTCCCGCGACGCAGGCTCACCCCCGCCGTTCGACGTCGACGCGACGTGATCGGTCGTCGTCCTCCGGACGACACCGCAACGCGCCCCGACAAGCGCAGAGGCCGTTCCCCTCGGGAACCGGCCTCTGCGGCGGATCAGCTCAGTGCTTGACGGGGGTGAGACCCAGCGACATGCCCGACAGGCCGCGCTGACGGGTGGCCAGCCCGTCGGCGATCCTGATCAGGGCCTGCGCGGCGGGGGAGTCCGGGTCGGCCAGCACGATCGGCGCGCCGGAGTCACCGGACTCGCGCAGCCGCACGTCGAGCGGGATCTGGCCCAGCAGCGGCACCCGGGCACCGAGCGTGCGGGTCAGCGCGTCGGAGACCGCCTCGCCGCCGCCCGAGCCGAACACCTCGACGCGGGAACCGTCGGGGAGGTCCATCCAGCTCATGTTCTCGATGACGCCGACCACCTGCTGGTGGGTCTGCGTCGCGATCGCGCCGGCGCGCTCGGCCACCTCGGCGGCGGCCAGCTGCGGGGTGGTGACGACGAGGATCTCGGCGTTGGGCAGCAGCTGGGCGATGGAGATGGCGACGTCGCCGGTGCCGGGCGGCAGGTCCAGCAGCAGGACGTCGAGGTCGCCCCACCAGACGTCGGCGAGGAACTGCTGCAGCGCGCGGTGCAGCATCGGCCCGCGCCAGACGACGGGGGTGTTGCCCGGGGTGAACATGCCGATCGAGATGACCTTCACGCCCATGGACTGCGGCGGCATGATCATGTTGTCGACCTGGGTGGGCTTGTCGTCCACGCCGAGCATGCGCGGCACCGAGTGGCCGTAGATGTCGGCGTCGACGACGCCGACCGCGAGGCCGCGCTTGGCCAGGGCGGCGGCCAGGTTGACCGTGACCGACGACTTGCCGACGCCGCCCTTGCCGGAGGCGACGGCGTAGACGCGGGTGAGCGAGCCGGGCTGGGCGAACGGGATGACCGGGTCGGCGGCGTCGGTGCCGCGCACGGTCTTGCGCAGCTCGGAGCGCTGCTCGTCGCTCATCACGTCGAGCGCGACCTGCACGGAGGTCACACCGGGGACGGCGGAGACCGCCTGGGTGACCCGGGTGGTGATCGTCTCCCGCATCGGGCAGCCCGCGACGGTGAGGTAGACCTCGACGGCGACCGAGCCGTCGGGCCCGATCCGCACGTCCTTGATCATGCCGAGCTCGGGGAGCGGGCGGTTGATCTCGGGATCCTGGACGGTGGCCAGAGCGGCGTTGACGGCGTCGAGCGCCGGCGTGCCGGTCAGCTGGTCGGACATCGTGTTCGCTTGTCTCCTTCGACGGGGACCGGCGTCCGGCGGTCGGCGGCCAGCAGGCGGCGACCTGCGCGATCGGTCGCCTGCCACTGTACGGCGGGTCACGGCCGCGCCCGCCCGCCGGAGGGTGATCTACCGCGCAACCGCGCATCACTAGGGTCGGGCCGTGTCGCCCGACCGCTCCCGGACCCTGCGCGACGCCGTCGGCCTGGGGCTGGCCGTCGGGCTCTACGGCGTGGCGTTCGGCGCCGCGGCCGACGCCGCCGGGCTCGACGTCTGGCAGGCGCTGACCCTCTCGGCGCTGATGTTCACCGGGGCGTCGCAGTTCGCGCTCGTCGGCGTCCTGGGGGCGGGGGGCAGCGCGCCGGCGGCCGTGGGCAGCGCCCTCCTGCTCGGCACCCGCAACACCGTCTACGCCGTGCGGATGGCACCGCTGCTGGCCCCTCGCGGCCTGCTCCGCCGGGCCGGGGCGGCGCACTGGGTGATCGACGAGACGACGGCGATGGCGGTGGCCGCGCCCAGCAGGGAGCTCGGCCGGCTGGCGTTCTGGGCCACCGGCGCGACCATCTACCTCGGCTGGAACGCCATGACGCTGGTCGGCGTGCTGGGGGCCTCGGGGCTGGGCGCGCCGGCGGAGGCCGCGCTGGACTCCGTCGTCCCCGCCGCGTTCCTGGCGTTGCTGTGGCCCCGGCTGCGGAGGGGATCCCGCGAGGCGGGGGCGCAGCGGCGGGTGGCGGCCGGCGGTGCCGTGGTGGCGCTGGCGCTGACGCCGTTCGTGCCGCCGGGGGTGCAGGTCGTCGCCGCGGTGGTGGCCGTCGCCCTCGCCGGCCGCCCTCGCCGCGCGGAGCAGCCGGCATGACCGGCACCACGCTGTGGGCCGCCGTCCTGGTCGCCTCCGCCGGCTGCTACCTGCTCAAGCTCGCCGGGCTGTCGGTGCCCGCCTCCTGGGTCGAGCAGCCGTGGGTGGCCCGGTTCGTCGACTTCGTGCCCGCCGGGCTCCTGGCCGCGCTCGTGGTCGTCCAGGCGCTGACCACCGGCGACCGGATCGTGGTCGACGGCCGGCTGGCCGGGCTGGCCGTCGCGGCGCTGGCCCTGGCGCTGCGGGCGCCGTTCATCGTCGTGCTGCTCCTCGCCGGGGCGGCCGGCGCGCTGGTCCACGTCGTCAGCGGCTGACCCGCGCCCGACCGTCGAGCCGTGACCGCGGGGGTTGGACGGCCGATCGGAGGGCACGGCAGCGGGGCCGGACCCGATGATCGGAGGAACTCCATGCAGTACCGCGAGATCACCAGCCCGGGAACCAGCACGGGGGCGAGAGCACCTACGTCGTCATCCTCGACGAGGGGGACGACGCGGTGGCGGCGCTGACGTCGTTCGCGCAGCAGGAACAGCTGTCCGCCGCCCAGGTCACGGCCGTCGGCGCGTTCCGGCGTGCGGTGGTCGGCTGGTTCGACCGGCAGACCAGCGACTACCGGCGGATCACCGTCGGCCAGCAGTGCGAGGTGCTCTCGCTGATCGGCGACGTCGCCCTCGGCGCCGACGGGGAGCCGGCGCTGCACCTGCATGCCGTCCTCGGCCTGGCGGACGGCACCACGCGCGGCGGCCACCTGCTCGAGGGCGAGGTGTGGCCCACGCTGGAGGTGGTGGTCCGGGAGAGCCCGGCGCAGCTGCGCAAGACCATGCGCCCGGAGGTCGGACTGGCGCTGATCGACCTGGACCGCGCCGAGCGCTAGCGGGCACGTGCTCACCGGCTGACCGGAACCCTCGCGCGCCGGAACCGCCCATCGGGCCGGACCTCGGCCAGGATCGCCGCGTGACCGACGTCGTGGGGGCTGACGCCGCACCGGCCCGGGTGCGGCGGTCCGGAGTGCTCCGGCTGGCCGGCTTCGCGCTGCTGGGCGCCCTCGCCGGGGGCCGCCAAGGCCGGCGACGAGTCCGGCTGGCAGTGGGCCGGCGACCTCGGCACCTACCCGGCCGCCTGGGTGCTGGTCGTGGCGCTGATCGGCCGGTTCGCGCCGGGCGCCGGTGCGGCCGCGGTCCGCGCCGCCGTCTTCTTCGCATCGATGACCGCGGCGTACTACGGCTGGGCGGTGGTCGTGCTCGGGTTCGGCTACGACCCGGACCTGATCCTCGCCTGGCTCTTCCTCGCCGCGACCGCCGTGGCCGCGTTCGCCGCGGTCGGCTGGTGGGCGACCCGGCGGCCGGGACCGGTGGCAGGGGCGCTGCTGGCGCTGGCGGCCGGGACGGCGCTGGCCGACGGCGCGGTGCGGGGCCTCTACCTCTCCTGGACCGGCTCGGCCGTGCCGTCGCGCCCGGTGCAGGCCGCCGTGGAGGTCGTCGTCGCGCTGGCCGTCACGCTGGCGCTGCCCCGGTTCCGCAGCGCCCGGCTCTGGGCGCTGGGGCTGCTGCTGCCGATGGCCTGGCTGGCCCAGGAGCTGCTCGACCGGCTGCTCTACGGGACCGGCTTCATCCGCTGATCGGGCCGGCCGCGGTCGATCGGGTGGTGCGGCCCGCGGGAAAAGGCCTGGTCAGACCACCCTCGTGCGGGTGAGGCGCCCCGGGGAACGATCAACGACCTGCCGCCACGGATCGACGATGATCACGTGATCACTGCGCTCAGCCAGGTCGAGGACGGTCTCGGCGCCCTGTGTCCGACTGCGGGTGGCCCCGGCGAGGTGCCGACGCTCGACGGGCTCGCGCGGGACGTCCCCGTGCTGTCGGGCACCGGCACCTGCGAGGACCTCGACCGCCTCTTCGCCCGATCCCACGGCGCCGGCTGCGCCGCGGTGACCCATCCCGAGTTCGACGGGGTGGTCGGCCTCGTCGAGCGCAGCCGGTTCGACGCCATGATGAGCGGCCCCTACGGCTACGGGCGGTCCCTGTACGGCCGCCGGCCCGTGACCGAGGTGGCGCAGTGGGACGCCCTCACGCTCTCCCCGGCCACCACCGTCGTCGAGGCCGCCAGCCGGGCGATCACCCGCCCGGCCGACCACGTGCAGGACCACGTCCTCGTCATGGGCCCCGGGGTGGTCCGCACCGTCGCCATGCCGGTCCTGCTGTCCGCGCTCGCGCGGGCGCTGGCCGGCCAGGCGCTGCGCGATCCGCTGACCGGCCTCGCCAACCGGGAGGCGTTCTTCGGCCGGGTCGAGGAGTCCTGCCGGCGCAGCGCCACGCAGGCGGGCCACCAGACCGCCGTCGTCTACTTCGACCTGGACGGCTTCAAGGCCGTCAACGACACCTTCGGGCACGACCGGGGTGACGCGCTGCTCGTGGAGGTGGCCGCCGCCCTGGCCGAGTCGGCCCGGCCGACCGACCTCGTCGCGCGACTCGGCGGTGACGAGTTCGCGGTCTGCCTGGACATCGACGCCACCGTGAGCCGGCGGCACGGTGCGGCGCCGGACACCGACGTCGCGCGCAGCGTCGCCGGGCGGATGCATGCGGCCGTGGCCGCGATCGGCCGGTCCGACGGCGTGGCGCAACGGGTGCGCGTCAGCGCGGGTGTCGCCGTCAGCGCCGGTGGCTGCGTCGACCCGGCGGAGCTGGTGCGCGCCGCCGATCTGGCGATGTACACGGGGAAGCGGGACCGCGGGGACCAGGTCACGGGGCCGGTCGTGGTGACGACCTCGGCCGACGCGGACCCGCTCCTGGGCACGAGCATCGCCGCGGCCGGGGCGCGGGGCGAACTGCTGCTCCTCTTCCAGCCGATCGTGCGGCTGGCCGACGGGTGCCTCGCCAGCGTGGAGGCCCTGGTCCGCTGGCGGCATCCGCGGCTCGGCCTGCTCGCCCCGGACGCCTTCCTGGCCGCCGCCGCCCGGGCCGGCCAGCTGACCGATCTGGACGACTGGGTGCTGCGGACCGCGGTGCGGCAGTTCGCCGAGTGGCGCCGGGCCGGGGGCTCGGACACCGCCCGGGTGGCCCTCAACGTCAACGTGAGCACCGACCGGCTGCTCAGCCCGGGGCTGTGCGACCTGCTCGCCGGCGCGGCATCCGATGCGGCGGTGGAGCCGAGGTCGGTGCGGGTCGAGGTGCCCGAGCACCTGCTGGTGGACCAGCTGCAGGACGCCGTCCAGCCGCTGGCCGAGCTCCGCACGGCCGGGTTCCAGGTGACCTTCGACGACGTCGGCGCCGGGGGAACGTCGTTGCGCCACCTCCGCGAGGTGCGCGCCGACGGGCTGAAGATCGACCGGTCGTACGTGCAGGGGATGCTGACCGACGACCGCGACCGCGCGCTCGTCCAGCTGCTGATCGACTTCGCCCGCGGGACGGGGACCAGGGTCACCGGCGAGGGGGTCGAGACGGCGGCGCACCGCGACGCCCTGGTGGCGATGGGCTGCGAGTACGCCCAGGGCTGGCTGTTCGGCCGGCCCGTGCCGCTGCCCCAGCTGGGAACGAGCTACCCGGCGCCCTGACGGATGCGCCCGGCGCCGCCCCCGCCCCTGCGCCGCCGTCAGCGGACGGGATCGCGCCGCTTGGCCTTCTCGCGGCGGTCGTCGCCGTCGTCGCGCCGCTTGTTCTTCTCGCGGCGGTCGTCGCCGTCGTCGCGCCGTTTGCCCTTGTCGCGGCGGTCGTCGCCGTCCTCGCTGGAGATCCGGTTGAGCTCGCCCCGGATGAAGTCACGGGTGGCCAGCTCGCCGACGGCCACCCGGACCGCCGCCAGCTCACGGGCGAGGTACTCGGTGTCGGCGCGCGTCGACGCCGCCCGGGCGCGGTCCTCCTCGGCCTGCACCCGGTCGCGGTCGGCCTGCCGGTTCTGCGCCAGCAGGATCAGCGGAGCGGCGTACGCGGCCTGCGTCGAGAACGCCAGGTTGAGCAGGATGAACGGGTACGGGTCCCAGCGCAGCTGCACCGCGAAGACGTTCAGCGAGATCCAGACGACGACGAGGATCGTCTGCACGGCCAGGAACCGGCCGGTGCCCAGGAACCGCGCGATGCCCTCGGCGAACTGCCCGACGGCGTCGGGGTTGAGCCGGAGGAAGCTGCCGAACCGGCGCGCGCCACCGCGGGGGACGTCGAGCCGGGGACCGTCAGCCACGGCGGGCCCGCTCCCGCCAGTCCTCGGGCAGCAGGTGGTCGAGGACGTCGTCGACACTCACCGCGCCGACCAGCCGGCCCTGGGCGTCGACCACCGGCGCGGCCACCAGGTTGTAGGTGGCGAAGTAGTGGGTCACCTCCGCCAGCGGCGCCTCGGGTCGGAGCGGCTCGAGGTCGTCGAGCACCCCGCTGACCAGCGTCGACGGAGGCTCGCGCAGCAGCCGCTGGATGTGTGCCAGCCCCAGGTAGCGGCCCGTCGGCGTGGCCGACGGCGGCCGGCAGACGTACACCTGGCTGGCCAGCGCCGGGGTGATCTCCTCTTCCCGGACCCGGGCGAGCGCCTCGGCGATGGTGGCGTCGGGGGCGAGGATGACCGGCTCGCTGGTCATCATCCCGCCGGCGGTGTCCTCCGAGTACTTGAGCAGCTGGCGCACCGACTCGGCCTCGTCGGGCTCCATGAGCTCCAGCAGCCGGTCGCGGTCGACGTCGTGCAGCTCCGACAGCAGGTCGGCGGCGTCGTCGGGGTCCATCTCCTCGAGGACGTCGGCGGCGCGGCTCTCCTCGAGCGTGCCGAGGATGGTGATCTGCTCGGCCTCGGGCAGCTCGCCGAGGACGTCGGCCAGGCGCTCGTCGTCCATGGCCTCGGCGACCTCGTGCCGCCGCTTGATCGGCAGCTCTTGGAGGGCGTGCGCCATGTCGGCGGCGTTGAGCTCCCGATAGGTGGCGATCAGCGTCTCGGCGCCCTGCCCGGTCTCGGGCAGCGAGAGCCCGGTCACCTCGTCCCACGCGAGCTGGTGCAGCTGCCCGCGCCGGCCGATCCGGCCCGGCTCCTGGACGGCGAGCCGGGTGAGCAGCCAGTCGCCGGTGCGGGTCTGCTCGATCGCGGCGTCGACGACGTGCGCGGGGCGGCCGGACTCGTCGATCCGCACCTGCCGGTCCAGCAGCTCCCCGAGCACGAGGGTCTCGCCGCCCCGCTGCTCGAACCGCTTGAGGTTGAGCGTGCCCGAGGCCAGCATCACCGCGCCCGGGTCCAGCGCGGTGACCCGGCCCATCGGGACGAAGATCCGGCGACGGGCGACGACCTCCACCACCACGCCCAGCACGCGCGGGGCGGCGTTGCCCACCCGCAGGGCGACGACGACGTCGCGGACCTTGCCGACGCGGTCGCCGTTGGGGTCGAAGACGGTGAGCCCGGCCAAGCGGGAGACGTAGGCCCTGGTCGCCGTGGTCACGGACCCTCCTCGCCGGCGTCGTCGGCCGCATGACCGAGGTGTGTCGTGCGTCGTGACCTCGCACGATCGGCCACCGGACGCTGAGGTTACCGTCGCTGCCGTGGCCGCTCCCGCACTGCTGGACTACGAGATCGTGGACGTCTTCGCTGCCCGCGCGTTCGCCGGCAACCCGCTGGCCGTGGTGTTCGACGCCGACGGGCTGACCACCGCCCAGTGCCAGGCGCTGGCGAACGAGTTCCACCTGTCGGAGACCTCGTTCCTGTGCGCGCCCACCGCGCCGGGAGCCGACCACCCCGGTTCGGCCGGCGGTCCGCAGGCCGACTACCGCGTTCGCATCTTCACGCCGTTCGCGGAGCTGCCCTTCGCCGGTCATCCGAGCGTGGGGGCGGCGCACACGCTGGTGCGCACCGGGCGGCTGCCGGCCGGGACGTTGCGCCAGGAGTGCGGCGCCGGGGTGCTGGACGTGGTCGTCGACGCCGACGGCGCGACGCTCTCCGGCGGCCGCCCGACGCTCGTGGACGGCCCGGACGCCGGGACGCTGGCCGGGGCCATGGGCCTGACCCGCGCGGACAGCACCGGGGTGCCGGCCGACGTCGCCGGCTGCGGGCTGCCGTTCGCCTACCTCTCCGTCCGGCCCGGCGCGGTCGACCGCGCGGTCCCCGACCCGGCGGCGCTGGCCGCGCTGCAGGTGGGGGAGGGGGTCTCGGTCCTCTCCTGGGATGCCGGGACCGCGACGGCGTACGCGCGGGTGTTCGCCGCGGACCTGGCGTGGGGGGAGGACCCGGCCACCGGCTCCGCGGCCCTGGGTGCCGGCGTCTGGCTGGTGGAGAGCGGGCTGCTCGCCGGGGAGGGGACGTCGTCGTTCACCGTGCGCCAGGGCGAGCGGCTCGGCCGCCCGTCGGTGCTGGAGTGCACGGTGACCGCCGCCGGGCGGCACGCCGTGGCCGCGACCGTGCGCGGCACCGTCGTCCCGATCGCGCGGGGCCGCATCCGCGTGCCGGAGTGAGCACCGCCTCGGCCGAGGCCTGGGCACTGCACCGCCCGCAGCCCCGGGACGTCGGCCTGCTCTCCCTCGCCGTCGTCGGCGTCTCGCTGTCGGCGCCCCTGACCGCGATGGTGGCCGCACCGATGCTGGCGCTGGCGTTCTGGCGCAACGCCGCCGGCGCGGCCGTGCTCGTCCCGGTGCTCCTGACCCGGGAGCGCGCCACCCTGTCGGGGCTGCGGGTGCGGGACCTGCGGAGCTCGGTCGTCGCCGGGCTCTTCCTCGCGGCGCACTTCGCCGCGTGGCTGCCGAGCCTGTCGATGACGACGGTGGCCGCGTCGGTCGCGCTGGTCACCACCACGCCGATCTGGACGGCGCTGGCGGCCCGGGTCTCCGGCGTGCGGCTGCCGGCTTCGGTCTGGTGGGGCCTGCTGCTGGCGTTCGCCGGCGTCGTGCTGATCGTCGGGGTGGACGTCACGGTGAGCCTCGAGGCGCTCGCCGGCGATGCGCTGGCCCTGCTGGGGGCGATCTGCGCCGGCGGGTACGTGCTGGCCGGGGCGCGCGCCCGCCGGCGGCTGGCGACCTCGGCCTACGCCGTCGTCTGCTACTCCGTGTGCGCCGTCGTCATCGCGGTGGCGGCGCTGCTCGTCGACGCACCGCTGAGCGGGTTCCAGGCCCGGGACTGGTGGCTGATCGCGGGCATCACGGTCGCCGCGCAGCTGTTCGGGCACACACTGCTCAACCTGGTGCTCTCGTCGGTGGGCCCGACCGTCGTGAGCCTCGCCGTCCTGCTCGAGGTGCCCGGCGCGCTGCTGTTCGCCCTCGTCCTGCTCGGCCAGGTGCCGCCGCTGCTGGCGCTCCCGGGTGTCGCGCTGGTGGTGGCCGGGGTGGCGCTGGTCGTGCGGGCGAGCCGGCCGACGACGCTGGTCGAACCCGGTACCTGACGGCCCATCGGCCAGTCCGTGTCGCCCGAACCGGCGAGTCGGCGGGTGTCGTCGACCACACTTGCGCACCCGGCCGCGGGGCCGGGCGTCGGCGGGTGAGCGACGCGATCAGCGCGTCGCTACCCTCCGGTAACCGACCTTCCCGACCCCATCGACAAGCGGAGGCACCGTGGCCGAGCTGCGATCCCGTCGTTCCAACCTCGCCGTCCCGGGCAGCAACCCCCGGTTCCTCGAGAAGGCCAAGGGCCTGCCGGCCGACCAGGTCTTCCTCGACCTGGAGGACGCGTGCGCGCCGCTGGCCAAGCCCGGCGCGCGGAAGAACATCGTCGCCGCGCTGAACGAGGGCGGCTGGGGCGACAAGATCCGCACCGTCCGCGTGAACGACTGGACGACGGAGTGGACCTACCACGACGTGATCGAGGTCGTCGGCGGCGCCGGCGCGAACCTCGACTGCATCATGCTGCCGAAGGTCGCCGACGCCGCTCAGGTGAAGGCGCTGGACTTCCTGCTCACCCAGATCGAGAAGAGCAACGGCCTGGAGGTCGGCCGGATCGGCATCGAGGCGCAGATCGAGACGGCGCAGGGCCTGATCAACGTCAACGACATCGCGTTCGCCAGCGAGCGGATCGAGACGATCATCTTCGGGCCGGCCGACTTCATGGCCAGCATCAACATGAAGTCGCTCGTCGTGGGCGCCCTGCACCCCGACTACCCGGGCGACCCGTTCCACTACATCCTCATGCAGATCCTGATGGCCGCCCGCGCCCGTGGCGTGCAGGCCATCGACGGCCCGTTCCTGCAGGTCCGCGACGTGCCGGCCTTCGAGGAGGTCGCGAAGCGCTCGGCGATGCTGGGCTTCGACGGCAAGTGGGTGCTGCACCCGGGCCAGATCGACGCGGCCAACGAGATCTACGCGCCGTCCCAGGAGGACTACGACCACGCCGAGCTCATCCTCGACGCCTACGACTGGGCGACGTCGGAGGCCGGTGGCAAGAAGGGCTCGGCGATGCTGGGCGACGAGATGATCGACGAGGCCAGCCGCAAGATGGCGCTGGTCATCGCCGGCAAGGGGCGCGCCGCCGGCCTGTCCCGGACGTCGTCCTTCACCCCGCCCGAGAGCTGAGCCGACCCAGGGTATAGGAGGCTATGCCTACGGATCCAGGCGCGATTCCGTATGCATAGCTTCCTGTGCCTGGGCGGTCAGGGGCCGAACGAGCCGCTCCTCAGCGCCGCGAAGGACGCGATCATCAGCACGAACATCAGCACGAACAGCGCCGTCACGATGCCGCCGACGATGATGCCGGCGAGCGCCAGGCCGTTGCCCTCCTCGCCGGTCTCGCGGATCTGCCGGCGGGCGATGACGCCCAGGACCAGCCCGACGGGCGCGAAGACGAACGCCATGACGAGCGCGAGGATCGCCATCGTGTTGGTGGGCCGGCCGTAGGCCGGCGGGTAGCCCGGTGGCGGGCCGTAGCCCGGCGGCGGCCCGTACTGCCGCTGGCCGTACGGGGGCTGCCCGTACTGCGACTGACCGTGCTGCTGCTCGTACCGGGGGCCGTACCCGGTCCGGTCGCCCGGAGGTGGCCCGGCGGGCGTGTCCCCCCGGTAGAGGTTCTCGTCGTCGTTGCTCATGGGCGTCCTCCGTGGTGCGGCCCGTCCGGTCGCGGATCTGCCGGGGTACTCCACCACGCCGGCGGGGACCGGACGCGGGACGGCGCGCGGAACCGCCGGGACGGGTGCCGGTGTGCGGCGCGCTCGGCCCCAGGGTGACCAGGCACACTCGGGAGGTCGTCCGAGGGTGCCCCATACTCACCGGTAACTCGGACACCGGAGTCCCGAAGGAGTGGACGTTGACCCGCTTGGCCCAGACCGCTGACCTGACCGACATCCAGCGCGAGATCCTGTCGACGGTCAGGAGCTTCGTCGACCGGGAGATCATCCCCAACGCGCAGGAGCTCGAGCACGGCGACATCTACCCGCAGAAGATCGTCGACGGGCTCAAGGAGCTCGGCATCTTCGGGCTCATGATCCCCGAGGAGTACGGCGGCCTCGGGGAGTCGCTGCTGACCTACGCCCTCGTGGTCGAGGAGATCGCGCGCGGCTGGATGAGCGTCTCCGGCGTCATCAACACCCACTTCATCGTGGCGTACATGATCAAGCAGCACGGCACGCAGGAGCAGAAGGAGCACTACCTCCCGCGGATGGCCACCGGCGAGGTCCGTGGCGCCTTCTCCATGTCGGAGCCGGGCCTGGGGTCCGACGTCGCCGGGATCCGCACCAAGGCCACCAAGCAGGCCGACGGCGGCTACGTCATCGACGGCCAGAAGATGTGGCTGACCAACGGCGGCAGCTCGACGCTGGTGGCCGCGCTCGTGCGCACCGACGAGGGCGCCGAGAAGGCCCACCAGAACCTGACGACCTTCCTCGTCGAGAAGCCGGCCGGCTTCGGCGAGGTCGAGCCCGGGCTCACCATCCCCGGCAAGATCGACAAGATGGGCTACAAGGGTGTCGACACCACCGAGCTGGTGTTCGACGGCTACCAGGCGGGTGCCTCCGACATCCTCGGCGGTGAGCCCGGCCGGGGATTCGCGCAGATGATGGACGGCGTCGAGGTGGGCCGGGTCAACGTGGCCGCCCGCGCCTGCGGCATCTCGATCCGCGCCTTCGAGCTCGCCGTCGCCTACGCCCAGCAGCGGGAGACGTTCGGCAAGCCGATCGCCCAGCACCAGGCCATCGCCTTCCAGCTGGCCGAGATGGCGACCAAGGTCGAGGCCGCGCACCTGATGATGGTCAACGCCGCCCGGCTCAAGGACGCCGGCAAGCGCAACGACGTCGAGGCCGGCATGGCCAAGCTGATCGCCAGCGAGTACTGCGCCGAGGTGACCACCCAGTCGTTCCGGATCCACGGTGGGTACGGCTACTCGAAGGAGTACGAGATCGAGCGCCTCATGCGCGAGGCGCCGTTCCTGCTGATCGGCGAGGGCACCAGCGAGATCCAGAAGACGATCATCAGCCGCGGGCTGCTCAAGGAGTACAAGCTGAAGGGCTGATCTCCCGTCTCCCGTCCCCCGGCCCCCGCTCCTCGTCCCGATGAGCGGGGGCCGAGGTGTTCCCGGGTCGGTCGGTCTCTGCCCACCGTCGTGGGCAGAGACCGACCGACCCGGATTCAGCCGGTCGCGGCCGGCGCGGTGGTCAGCTCGCGTCGCCCGGCGCGGGCTCGAACCGGACCTCGACCTGCTCGACGCCGAGGGACCGGGCGAGCGTGATCAGCATGCGGCGGGTGTTCTGCTCGGCCCGGTCGGCCAGGTCGCTGTCGGCCGCGGCCGCCGACAGTCGGCGCTCGGCCAGGGCGTAGAGCTCGCTGTCGTCGGACGGGTTCTCCACGAACAGGCTCCCCACCCGGTCCAGCGCGCCGCGGTCGCGGTCGACGACGCGGCTGTTCTCCGGGTCGATCCGGACGTCGCCGATGCGCGGAGCCGGTAGCTCGATCGTCGCGGACCCGCCGTCGGGTGACAGGGTGACGCCGCCGGTCGTCAGCCGGTCGAAGTCGACGTAGGCGTCCGCGGTGCCGGTGGCCAGGAAGCTGACCCGCTCGCCGCTGATCACCGAGGGCACGAACCGGGTGTCCTTCTCCCGGTCGATGACCACCTGGAAGGTGGCCTCCGCAGCGCGGTACTCCGACAGGTCCTCCAGCGCCAGGAGCAGCGGAGGGGTGCTGCGGTCGACGACCTCCTGCTCGAGCGGGTTCCCGAAGCCGGGGATCCACTCGGCCACCTGGCCGGCGAGGGGGACGAGGAGTGCGACACCGACACCGGTGGCGACGAGGGTGACCGGCACGCGCGGGCGGGAGCGCGGAGGGCGGGGAGCGTCCCCGTCCGTCTCGGCGTTCCGGGCGGGATCCTGCAGGAGAGCGGGCATGCGCAACCTCTCGCGGTTCGTGCCGGGGTATGCGCTGCTCAGCGATCCGGCTCGGCCCGCTATTCCCGCGACACGCGCGACACGCCGGTCGCCGAGGCGATCGATCGCGGCCCTGCGCAGCCGCGGTCGGACGGCGCGCGGCGGTCGACGCCGGCGTGTAGGCAGGGGGCATGCGCGCAGCCGGAGTGACCGAGTTCGGTGGGCCGGAGGCCCTGCACATCGTCGACGTGGCGCCCGAACCGCTCGGCCCCGGCCAGGTGCGGTTGCGCGTCGAGGCGGCCGCCGTGAGCCCGACGGACACGCACGCCCGGTCGGGGGCCTACGCCGAGCGCGACCCGGTGAAGACCCCGCCGTGGGTGCCCGGCATGGACGTCGCCGGCACCGTCACCGAGGTCGGCCAGGGCGTGGAGCACCTCGCCGTCGGCGACCCGGCGATGGGCATCGTCGTCCCGTTCGGCCCGTACGGGGCCTACCGGGAGGACAAGGTGCTGCCCGGCGACTCGGTCGTCCGCGCGCCGGAGGGCGCCGACGCCGTGGCCGCCTCCACCCTGCCGATGAACGGGCTCACCGCCCGGCTCTCGCTCGACCTGATGGGGCTGCAGCCGGGACAGGTGCTCGCGGTGACCGGTGCGGCGGGTGCCTACGGCGGCTACGTCGTCCAGCTGGCCAAGGCCGACGGCCTGACCGTGGTGGCCGACGCCTCGCAGGCCGACGAGGAGCTCGTCCGCGGACTGGGCGCCGACGTCGTGGTGCGCCGCGGCGACGACGTCGCCGACCGGATCCGGGAGCGGTTCCCGGACGGCGTCGACGGGCTGGCCGACGGCTCGGTGCAGGACGAGCTGGTCCTGCCCGCGGTCAGGGACGGCGGGGCGGTTGCCACGGTGCGCGGCTACCGCGGGAACGGCGAGCGCGGGCTGCGGTTCTTCCCCACGCTGGTGCGCAAGGTGGCCACCGACCGGGCGGCGCTCGACCGGCTCCGGCAGCAGGTGGAGGACGGCGCGGTGACGTTGCGCGTCGCGCGCACGTTCCCGGCCGAGCAGGCCGCCGAGGCGCACCGGGTCCTGGAGGCCGGCGGCGTGCGGGGGCGGCTGGTGCTCACCTTCTGAGGTCGCGCCGGGCGCCGCTCACCTGATTGGCTGCGCAGGTGGGCGCGGGCAGCGGAGCCCGGGCGATCGGGAGGTTGCAGATGGTGCACAGACTGGTGGTCAGCTACGGGACGCCCGAGGACCCTGCGGCGTTCGACTCCTACTACCGGGAGACCCACACCCCGCTGGCGCTGAAGCAGCCCGGGCTGGTGCGGCTCACCTTCGGGCACGGCAAGGCGATGGACCCGGCGCAGCCGGCGCCCTACCTCGTCGCCGAGCTGGACTTCGACTCCGAGGCGGCCATGGGGCAGGCGCTGGCCTCGCCCGAGGGCCGGGCCGCGGGCGCGGACCTGGCCAACTTCGCCACCGGCGGGGTCTCCTTCGTGCACTTCGAGGTCCATACGGCGAGCTGAGCCGGCCGGCCCGGACCGCCTCGTCCGAGTGTCCCGCGACAGCTCGTCCACAGCCGGCCGGTGGACCGGAACTGACGCGTCCGTCTAGCGTTCCGGCCCGTGCGCGTCCAGGTGAGCGTCGGGCAGCCCGGTGGTGGGCTGCTCGACGTCGCCGTCGACGTGGACGACGACCTGCCCGTCCGCCGGCTCGCCGCGGAGCTCGCCCGGGTCGCCGGCCGGCCGGCCGAGGGGCTGTGGCTCGCCGGAGAGCGGCTCGACGAGGACCGGCCGGTGGGGGAGAGCCCCCTGGTCGACGGCGCGGTCGTGCACCTCTCCGAGCCGGCCGCCGGCGCGGTGCCGGCCGGGCCGCCTGCCCGCGGCTGGCAGCTCCGGGTGATCGGCGGGCCCGGCAGCGGGCTGGTCACCCGCCTGCCGATGGGCGACCACGGGCTCGGCCGGAGCGGCGCGCTCGGGTGGGACCGGTCGATGTCGCGGCGGCACGCGCTGCTGCGGGTCGGCGCGGACGGGGCGACCCTGCGCGATCTCGGGTCGGCCAACGGCACGTTCGCCGACGGCGAGCCGGTGCCCGAGGACGAGGACGTGGCGGTCGCCCCCGGGCAGGTGATCCGGCTGGGCGACACCCAGCTGGCGATCGCACCCGCCGCCGTCGCCGACGCCGCGGTCGAGCCGGCCGGCCCCGGCACCCGGGCGTTCGTGCGGGCCCCGCGGCTGCTGCCCGCGCGGCGTGAGGTCCGCATCGAGCTGCCACGGGAACCGGCCACCCGGGAGCCCCGCCGGGTCCCCCTGGTGATGATCCTGGCGCCGCTGGTCGTCGGCGTCGTCCTGGCCGTGGTCCTGCGGTCGCCGCTGTACCTGGTGTTCGCCGTCGCCGGCCCGGTCATGATGCTCGGCAACGCCGTCGCCGACCGCCGGCAGTCCGCGCGCGAGGACCGCCGGGCCCGCGAGGAGCACGCACGGGAGCTCGCCCGCAGGCTGCAGCGGATCGACGCCGCGGTGGCCGAGGAGACCGTCCGCCGCCGGGCCGCCCACCCCGACCCGGCCGCGGCACTGCTCACCGCGCTGCTGCCCGGTCGCCGGCTGTGGGAGCGCCGCCGGACCGACCCCGACGCGCTGGACCTGCGGCTCGGCACCGCCGACCTGCCCGCCGAGGTGGTGGTCACCGGCCGCCCGGGGGCGGACGAGGCGTCGCCGCGGCGCGCCGTGCGGGCGGTGCCGGTGGTCGTGCCGCTCCGCGGGACCGGGGTCGTGGGGCTGGCCGGCCCGGCCGGGCCGCTGGCCGGTCTGCTGCGCTGGGTGGTGCTGCAGCTGGCGATCCACCACCCGCCGCGCGACCTCGGGCTCACCGTCCTCACGCCGCGGGCCCGGGCCGACTGGAACTGGGTGCGCTGGCTGCCCCACGTCCGGCCGGCCGACGGGGACGGCCCGGTGGCGTCGGTCGGCAACGACCCGGAGACCGTCACCGCCCGCGTCGCCGAGCTGACCGCCCTGGTGCGGGCCCGCCGGGCGGCCACCGCCACCGGTGGCCGGGTGCCGCCGGAGGCCTTCCCCGCGCACGTGCTGGTCGTGCACGGGTTCCGGCCGCTGCGGGCGACCCCGGGGCTGGCCCAGCTGCTGCAGGACGGGCCGGCGGTCGGCGTCTACGCGGTCTGCGCCGACGAGGAGGAGCGGTTCCTGCCCGAGACGGCGACGGCGACGGCGGTGTTCCACCCGGCGGAGGAGACGACGCTCGCCGTGCACCGCAGCGGCGCCGACCCGGTGGGGGCCGTGCTCGCCGAGCCGGTGGCGGCAGAGCTCGCGGAGGCCGCGGCCCGGGCGCTGGCTCCCCTGCGCGACGTCAGCCTGGAGGAGGACGAGGCGGTCCTGCCCGACAGCGTCCGGCTGCTCGACGTGCTGGGCCTCGAGCCCCCCACGGCCGATGGCGTCCGCGCGCGCTGGCAGCTGGAGGGGCGGACGACGCGGCTGGTCGCCGGCGCGGGGCTGCAGGGGCCGTTCGTGCTCGACCTGCGCACCGACGGCCCGCACGCCCTGATCGCCGGCACCACGGGCGCCGGCAAGTCGGAGCTCCTGCAGACGATGATCGCGTCGCTGGCCGTCGCCAACCGCCCCGACGCGCTGAACCTGGTGCTGGTCGACTACAAGGGCGGCAGCGCGTTCAAGGACTGCGTGGACCTGCCGCACACCGTCGGCATGGTGACCGACCTCGACGCGCACCTGGTGGAGCGCGCGCTCACCTCGCTCGCCGCCGAGCTCACCCACCGGGAGCACCGGCTGGCCGGGGCGGGGGTGAAGGACATCGACGACTACGTCGACCTGCAGGCGCGCGAGCCGGGCCGCCCGCCGCTGCCGCGGCTGCTGATCGTCATCGACGAGTTCGCCTCGCTGGCCCGGGAGCTGCCCGACTTCGTGACCGGCCTGGTCGGCATCGCGCAGCGCGGCCGGTCGCTGGGCATCCACCTGGTCCTGGCGACCCAGCGGCCCAGCGGCGTCGTGTCCCCGGAGATCCGGGCGAACACCAACCTGCGCATCTCGCTGCGGGTCACCGACGGGGCCGACAGCAGTGACGTGCTGGACTCACCGGACGCCGCGCGGATCCCGAAGTCGGCGCCCGGTCGCGGGTTCGCCCGGCTCGGGCACGGCGCCCTCGTGCCGTTCCAGGCCGGCCGGATCGGTGGCCGGCGCCCCGGCCAGGGCACGGGGGCAGCGGCACCGTTCGTCGTGCCGCTCGGCTGGCACCAGGTGGGGTACGCCGCGCCCCGGCGTCCGACGCCGGACGGGGTGCGATCCGACGTCGAGATCACCGACCTCTCGGTGCTGGTGGCGGCCGTGCGCGCTGCCGCGGTCGCCGAGCAGGTGCCGGCGCAGCGCAGCCCCTGGCTCCCGGCCCTGCCCGCGCGGGTGCTGGTCGTCGACCTGGACGTCCCTCCGCCGGCTGCCGCCGCGGTGCCCCGGCTGCCCTTCGGCCTGCAGGACCTCCCGGCGTCGCAGGAGCGCCGGGTGGCCGCCTTCGACCCGGCCGCGGACGGGCACCTGCTGGTGATCGGCTCGCCGAGGAGTGGGCGGTCGCAGCTGCTGCGCACCCTGGCCGGCGCCGTCGGCGCGCGCTGCTCGACCGGCGACGTCCACCTCTACGCCCTCGACTGCGGCAACGGCGCGCTGCTGCCGTTGGCCGACCTGCCGCACTGCGGGGCGGTGGTGACCCGCACCGAGACCGAGCGCGCCGCCCGGTTGCTCGACCGGCTCGCGCGGGAGCTGGAGCGCCGGCAGCAGATCCTCGCCGAGGGCGGCTTCGCCGACGTCGCCGAGCAGCGCCGCCGGGCACCGGCTGACGACCGGCTGCCGCACGTCCTGCTGCTGCTGGACCGGTGGGAGGGGTTCGCCCCGACCCTCGGCGAGGTGGACGGCGGTCGGCTCACCGACGTCCTCCTGGCGATCGTCCGCGAGGGCGCCTCGGCCGGGATGTCGCTGGTGATGACCGGTGACCGGTCCCTCGGCACGGCCCGGTTGGCCTCGCTCACCGACAACCGGCTGGTCATGCGGCTGGCCGACCGCGGCGACTACCCGCTCGTCGGCGTCCCGGGCAGGCAGGTGCCCGGCGCCATGCCACCGGGACGTGCGCTGACCGCCGACGGCGCGATCGAGACCCAGGTCGCGCTGCTGGCCGACGACGAGTCGGGGCAGGGGCAGGCGGCGGCGCTCGCCGAGATCGCGAAGGCCGCGCACGTGCGGGATGCGCTGCTGCCGCGGTCGGCACGGCCCTTCCGCGTCGACGCGCTGCCCGCACGGATCGGCTTCGATGCGGCGTGGCAGCTGCGGCCCCCGGACGCCGGCAGCGGATTCGCGCTGGTCGGGGTGGGCGGTGACGAGCTGACCGCGGTCGGCCCCGACCTGGCGGACGGCGCCCCGGCGTTCGTGGTGGCCGGACCATCCCGCTCGGGGAAGAGCACCGTGCTGGTGGGGATGGCGGAGTCGTTGCTGCGCCAGGGGGCCCGCGTCGTCGTCTGCACGCCGAAGGCGTCGCCGCTGCGGGCGCTGGCCGGGCGGCCGGGCGTGCTCGAGGTCGTCACCGATCCCGCCACCCCGGCGCAGCGATGGCGGGAGCTGCTCGCCACCGGGCCCGGCCGGCCGCTGGCCCTGCTGCTCGACGACGGCGACCTGCTGCGCGACTGCCCGGCGGCGGAGGTCTTCCGCGACGTCGTGAAGGGGTACGCCGGCCCGGGACGGGGCCTGGTGCTGGCCGGCACCGCCGACGGCATCTGCACCGGCCTGTCCGGCTGGCAGGTCGACGCGAGGAGGGCGCGACAGGGCGTGCTGCTCTCCCCGCAGAGCAGCACCGACGGCGACCTGATCGGGGTGCGGCTCCCGCGCGGCGCCGTCGGCGGGCCGGTGCAGCCGGGACGGGGGCTGCTGCACATCGGGAACGGGTCGCCGTGCACCGTCGCCGTCCCCCTCCCGCCGCCGGCCGGCGCGGCCCGGAGCTGAGCCGCCCGCCTGTGGACAACCGCCGATCGGGACGCCCCGGTGTCGTTAGCGTGTGCGGACCCTTCCCCTCCGACGCGGAGGTTCGCGTGAGCGACCTGTACATCGACGGCGCGATGCTGGCTCGCGTCCGGTCCGACCTCGGCACCATCGGCGATCTCCTGGCCGGCCCGGCGCGGGAGATGCGGGCCGTGACCGGCTCGGCCATGGGCGCCCCGGCGCTCGCCCGGCGGATGGACGAGTTCGGCGACGAGTGGTCCTACGGCATCGAGCGCCTCGGTGGCTTCGCGGCGGGCGCGGCGGACGCGCTGGCGCGGATCGACGAGGCGTTCCGCGCGGCCGACACCGCGCTCGGTGACGCGCTGCGCCGGGCCGGCGCGCGGTGAGCGGCGGCTTCCCGTCGCTGGGGTTCGACCCGGCTCCGGGTGACGTGGTGGTCGCCCGGCAGGTCGCCGGCGGGGTCACCCACGCCGCGCGGGCGCTCGAGGAGATCTCGGCCGTGCTCGCCGGCACCGCGGACGGGGAGTGGCGCGGGAACGCGGCGATCGCCTTCCGGACCCTGCTGGCCGAGGACTTCCGCCCGAAGGTCGTCACCGCGGCCCGGTCGTTCGACGAGGCGAGCCGCGCGCTGCACGACTGGCTGGACACGATGCAGGCCGGCCAGGCGCGGGCGAGGTCGCTGGAGACGCAGCACGCGGCGGCGGTCCGGCGGGCACAGGAGGCGCGGGCCGCCTGCGCGGCCGTCCCTGCGGCCGCGCCACCGTCCGGGGTGCCGCGTGCGCCGGAGGAGGCCGCGGTGGAGGACGAGCGCTCGCGGGCGCGGGCGGCGGCCGGGCGCGCGGCGGACTCCGCGGACGCCGAGGTCGACGGCATCGTGCAGGAGGCGCGGCGACTTCTCGCCGAGTACGAGGAGCTGGGCCGGCAGGCCGCCGGCCGGCTCCGGGGGGCCATGGACCTCGCGCCGGACCAGCCCGGCTTCTGGCAGGGCCTCGTCGTGTCGATCGGCGCCGTGCTGGAGGAGATCGGCAAGTTCGCCGACGGCTTCGACGAGCTCGTCGTGGCCCAGCTCGCCCGGTTCGCGCCGGTCCTCGACCACATCGGGGACGTCGCGTCGTTCCTCGGGACCGTCTGCGGCGTGGTGGCCTGGTTCCCCGGCTTCCAGTCGCTGGCCGTCGCGGCGGTCGCGCTGAACGGCGTCGCGCTCGTGATGCACTACGGGGCGGCCGTCGGTCAGACCGGCAGCTTCGCCGAGGCGCTGACCGACGAGACCGTGCTCATGGACGCGGCGGGTGTCGCGCTCGGTGCCGGGGCGCGGGCGGCGGGCGGGCGCCTCGTCGGCGCGGTCCGCTCCGGCAGCTCGGCGCGGCGGCCCCCGGGGGCAGCGCGCTGCGCACCGTGCCGCAGGTCTTCGGACGTCCCAAGGAGCTGCCCTTCAACTACTTCCAGCTCGCCCGCAGCGCCGGCTACCGGATGGGTGAGGGGGAGCTGCTCTGGCGGACCGCGACCTTCCACATCGGGGCCGGCAACGTCGCACACCTCGTCGTCAATGCGCCGGGCACCCGGTCGACCGCCACCCGCCTGTTCGACCCGCCGGGTCCGCGCCGGCCGAGCGGGGTCCGGTGAGCGCCCCACCTGCCGGGGTCGTGGACCTCTGCCTCCCGGCGGACTGGTGCGACCTGGTCCTCGGCGACGACGCCGGCGCCCGGGCGCGGTTCGCGGACCTGGCGCAGCAGGTCTGGCCCGGCGGTCCGGAGCACCTGCGGACCGCGGTGGCCGACGCGCTGGTCGCCTGGCGCGCGCGCCTGGTGGCCGCGGGGGCGGTCAGCCACGGGGTGGTCGGCGCGGTCGCCCCCGGCGGCGAGCCGGCGGTGTGGCACGTGATCAGCAGCGTCGTCGAGCTGCCGCGCTCGCCGGAGGTCGACCTCACGGCCGTCCTGGCCGAACTGCTGCCGGTGCGCATCCACGACGTGCTGCACGTGGAGCGCTTCGCGACCGACCTCGGGCTGGGCGTCGGCTTCGTGGCTGCGCCGGAGGCGCTGCCCCCACCGGGCCCGGGCCCGGCGGCCGGCGGCCGGACGGTCCGCACCGGCCTGGCCGGCGCGCTCGCCTGCGTGCCCGGCGCCGGACACGGCCTGCTGGTCACCGGCGCCTGTCTGGCCGCCGGTCAGGTGGCCGAGCTGGCCGCGCTGGTCGCCACGATCGCCGGTCGGTCGCGGTTGCGGCCGGCACCCACCCGTCAGGACGGAGGGCCACGATGACAGCTGCGCCGACGCCCCTGGGCCCCGCCGACCGGCCGTGGCGCACCAGGGCCGAACTGCTGGCGGCCCGCGCGCCGGCCGTGCCGCAGCTCGACAAGCAGTTGCTGGCCCCATGGCGCTATCTGGGGACGGTGGCGTTGGTCGCCGTCACCGTCGTCACCGGCATGTTCGCCGCGCTCGGCTTCGCCGAGGGGGAGCGGCTGAGCACCGCCCTCGCGGTGTTCTTCGCGGGCATCAGCGTGGCCGCGGCGGTCCCGTCGGTCCTGCTCGCAGCCCGCACCCGGGCGGTGCACGACCGGCTCCGGGACTGGGAAGAGGTCGAGCAGCGGTTCCGGGCGCTACCGCGGGCCCGATCGCGCCGGAGCACCGGACACCGTACGACGCCCGGGATGACGCCGACTTCGAGCTGGTGGCACGCGACGCACTGCTCGACGCCTACATCCATGCGCATGGCTCCCGCGGCATGCTCCGGCTCTGCTCGCTGCCCGGGGTCGTGTTCGGACCGGTGCTGATGGCGACGCCGCTCGGCATGCCGGAGTCCGCCGTGGGGTGGGGCGCGGTGATCGTCGGCGGCTACCTGTTCGTGGCCGGCGTGCTGGGCGTGGGGACCTACTTCCGGCGGGTGTTCCGAGGTGAACGGAGCTACCGCAGGCTCGAGCGTGAGATCTTCGAGCTCCGTCGGCAACGCTACGGCGAGTCGGAAGCCCTGGCTGTGGACCGCGCCCTGCTGTGGGGGCGTGCGCGCGAGGCGCTGACCGTCGGACTGGTGGCCGTGCCCGTGGCCGGCTGGCAGGTGGCCGCAGGGCGGGAGGGAGCGATTCCCGTGCTCGTCCTCGTCGTCGCGGTCATGGCGGCGATCGCGCTCGCACCACTGGTGCCCCGCCGCCGGAGGAACGCCGGTGCCCAGGAGCCGACCGGTACCTCGGCGCCCTGAGACCGGGCCGCAGGCCGACCCCGACGACGCCGGCCGACCCGACGACGACGGCCGCCTCGCATCAGGCGAGGCGGCCGCCGTCGTGCTGTGCCGGTGATCAGCGACCGAGTGCACCGGCCAGCTGGGTGTCGGCGTCCCGGAAGGTCGCGGCCGCCTGGTTGAGGTACTGCGCCATGCCGTCGAGCCCGGCGACCATGTTCCGCGCACCGGTGGTGAACTCGTCGTAGGACGCCTGGAAGGTGCGGCTGGAGCTGTCCGTGACGTAGCCCTCGGCGACGAGCTGGTCGACCAGGCCCTTGAGCTGGCCCAGCAGGCCGTCGATCTCGGCGCGCCCGTTGACGAGACGCCCGGCGGCGTCCTCCATCTGCTGGTAGGTGACGTTGACGTTGGCCATGGGGGGTCCAATCGGGAGGGCCCGGTCGCACGCGTCGCACCGGGGATGAGCGGGGTGTCGCGGGAACGAAACCACGCCGGCGGACACGCCGAGCCGGTTGTCCACAGGCCCTCCGGCCGCCTCCGTCGCGACATCCCAGCGGGGCCGGCGGCGGCTCACCCGGTCCCGCTCGGAGGTCGGCGTCGTGAGCGGCGCCCGGTTACGGCGCCCCGGCACCGGGCACCGGCTCCTCGACCACCCGACGGACGGAGCCTCCCGCATGACCTTCTCGATCGTGGCCCGCTGCCCGCACACCGGTGAGTTCGGCGTGGGCGCCCTGACCGCGCTCATGGGGGTGGGCAAGCTCGTCGGCCACGCGTCGCCGGGCGTGGGGGCGACCGCGTCGCAGGCCTCGATGAACCCCTACCTCGCCATCGACGGCCTCCGGCTCATGGCCGAGGGGCTGGAGGCGCCGGCCGCCTTGCAGGAGGTCCTCCGCCGCGACCCGGGCCGGGACGTGCGCCAGTGCGGCTTCGTCGACCGCAACGGCTGCACGGCCGCCTGGACCGGTGAACGCACCCTCGACTGGGCAGGGCACATCGAGGGCGACGGCGTGGTCGTCTCGGGCAATCGGCTGGTCGGCCGGCACACCGTGGAGGCGGCGCTCGACGCGTTCGTCGCCCATCGCGACCGGGAGCTCGCCGAACGGCTGGTGCTCGCCGTCGAGGCCGGTGAGTCGACCGGCGCGGACACCGAGGGCGCGCGGTCGGGGCACGTGCTGGTCCTCGGCACGGAGGCCTATCCGCTGTGGGACATCCGGGTGGACTCGGACAAGGACCCGGCGGCCCGGTTGTGCGAGCTCTTCGAGGAGTACCGCACCGACTTCCTGCCCGAGGTCCAGCGGCTCCCGACCCGCCGCGACCCGGTGGGCGCCGCCACCCGGGAGCTGCTCGGGGAGTGAGCGGGGGGCGCGCCCTCGCAGGGGCCCACCCGGGTCGCCGCCGTCTTCCGGCCGTGCGAGGGTCGCGGTCGTGAACGGCGCCCAGGCACTCATCCGGACCCTCGTCAGCGCAGGCGTGGACGTCTGCTTCGCCAATCCCGGCACCTCGGAGATGCACTTCGTCGCCGCACTGGACGACGTCCCGGAGATGCGCGGCGTCCTCACCCTGTTCGAGGGCGTGGCCACCGGTGCAGCCGACGGCTGGGCGCGGATGACCGGCCGGCCCGCGGCCACGCTGCTGCACCTGGGCCCCGGCATGGGCAACGGTCTGGCGAACCTGCACAACGCCCGGCGCGGCCGGGCGCCGATGGTCAACGTGGTCGGCGACCACGCCCGCTCGCACAAGCGGCTGGACGCGCCGCTGGAGTCCGACATCGACGCCGTGGCCGGCACGGTGTCCCGCTGGGTGCGCCGGTCGCTCTCCCCGGCCGACGTCGCCGCCGATGCCGTCGACGCGGTGGCGGCCGCCTCCGCCGGGGGCATCGCGACCCTCATCCTCCCGGCCGACGTGTCGTGGGAGGACGGCGCCGAGGTCGCCGAGCCGCTGCCCCTGCGGCCGGCGCCCCGGGTGGCCCCGGGGGTGGTCGAGGAGGTGGCCGCCGTCCTGGCGGGTGGTGAGCCGGTGGTGCTGCTGCTCGGCGGGGACGCGGTGGGCGAGGACGGACTGCTCGCCGCCGGGCAGGTCGCGGCCGGCACCGGCGCGCGGTTGATGACCGAGACGTTCCCGGCGCGCGCGGCCCGCGGGGCCGGGCTCCCCGACGTCACCAGGCTGCCCTACCCGCCGGACGTCGCGATGGCGGCGCTGGCCGGGACCAGGCACCTGGTGCTGGCCGGCGCCACGGCGCCGGTGCACTTCTTCGGCTACCCCGGGGTCCCCGGCCACCCGGTGCCGGAGGACTGCACCGTGCACGTGCTCAGCGAGCCGGGGGAGGACGGCGTGGCCGCGCTGCAGGCGCTCGCAGAGCTCGCCGCCCCGGATGCGAAGCCCGAGCTGCTCGAGTCCTCGCGCCCGGAGCTGCCCACGGGCCCGCTGACCCCACGGGCGATGTCGGCCGTCATCGGCGCCCTGCTGCCCGAGAACGCGATCGTGGTGGACGAGGCGATCACCTCCGGGGTGGGGATCATGGAGCTGACCTCCGGTGCGCCGCGGCACGACTGGCTGGCGCTGACCGGCGGCGCGATCGGCGACGGGCTGCCGATGGCGCTGGGCGCGGCGGTGGCCTGCCCCGACCGGCCGGTGATCGGGATCCAGGCCGACGGCAGCGCCATGTACACGATCTCGGCGCTGTGGAGCCACGCCCGCGAACAGGCCGACATCACCACGATCATCTGCGACAACGGCTCCTACGCGATCCTGCAGCACGAGCTGTCCCGCGTGGGTGCGGCCGGTGACGGGGAGCAGGCGGCGAAGCTGCTCGACCTGGGCGGGCCGCGGCTGGACTTCGTCGCCCTCGCGCAGGGGATGGGTGTGCCGGCGACCCGGGCCACCACCGCCGATGAGCTCGCCGACCAGCTGCGCCGGGCGCTGGCCGAGCCCGGCCCCCACCTGATCGTCGCCGTCCTGCGCTGACTGCGAGCCGGCCCGGGACAGCCCGCGAGCGGCCGCTTGCCGACGTCAGGTACACAGGAGTCCCCTCGATGTGAGGAGCACCACAGCCACGACAAAGGAGTCGCGTCTTGTCCCTGCACCGCAACCGGTTGGTCCCCCTCGCTGTCGCCGCAGGTGTGGGGATGGGTGCGTTCGTCGCCGGCGGGCCGGCGCTGGCCGGTCCGCCGTCCTCCGTCCAGCCGCCCGGGAAGGCCGAGGGTCACCCGTCCGCGGGCCAGGAGGGCTGGCAGCCGGTCCAGAAGTCCGAGCGCGAGCCGCTCTACGACCTCGACTGGACGATCGCCGACCCGCGCTACGACTACACCCCTGAGGGCCCCGGCGCGGAGTTCGTGCCGCTGACCGACGACGAGGGCAACGCGATCAGCCGGGTGCTCTACGGCGTCGACCACGGTGCCGCATACCGGATCGAGGTGCCGCTGGACTGGAACGGCGACGTCGTCTTCTGGGAGCACGGCTACCGGGGCACGGGGACGACGCTCTACGTGAGCGACCCGAGCTACGACCTGCGCCGCACCTACATCGAGAACGGCTACGCCTGGGCGGCGTCGTCCTACAGCGCCAACCGGTACGACATCGAGGCCGGCGTCCGCTCGACCGAGAAGCTCGCGAAGCTCTTCGACCGGGAGGTCGGGAAGGCCGACGAGCGGTACCTGCAGGGCGTCTCGATGGGCGGGCACGTGATCGGCGTGCTCCTGGAGCGCAACCGCGGCGTCGAGTGGGACGGCGCGGCGCCGATGTGCGGCGTCATGGGCGACCGCGAGCTCTACGACTTCTTCCTCGACTACAACCTGCTGGCCCAGACGCTGGCCGGGATCGACGCCTACCCGATCCCGGACGACTACCTGACCGCGGTGGTGCCGCGGATCAAGGCGGCCCTGGGCACGCCGCCGGCGCCCGGCCCGCTGACCGAGGAGGGTGAGGTCTTCCGCGACCTGATCACCGAGATCTCCGGCGGGGAGCGTCCCGGTGACGACGAGGCGTTCGCCTACTGGGAGGGGCGGAGCTTCGTCTACGGCGTGGTGGCCACCGAGCCCGGCGGTCTGGACGGCGTCGCTCCGGGCCCGGTGTGGTCGAACGTCGACACCGACTACCCGATCGACCACACGTTCGACGACGGGTCCACCCTCGACGAGCGCATCGAGCGGGTCGCCCCGGCGCACCAGGCGCGGCGCTCCGGACCGTCGGCGTACGTCCCCGACATCACCGGTGACATCGACGTCCCGGTGCTGTCCATCCACACCCTCGGCGACTACTACGTGCCGTTCTCGATGCAGCAGTACTACGCCGAGGACGTGCTCGAGGAGGGCAACGAGGACCTGCTCGTGCAGCGGGCCATCCGGGCCGCCGGGCACTGCGAGTTCACGCCGGAGGAGGCGTCGGCGCAGTTCTTCGACCTCGTGGAGTGGGTGGAGGACGGGGTGACGCCCGCGGGCGCCTCGGTGCTCGACGACGCCGTGGTGGCCTCGCCGACCTACGGCTGCGAGTTCACCACGCCGGCCGCCACCGGCACGCGGGTCTTCTACGAGCCCTGCCCGTGACCGCCCGGCGGCGCCTCACCTGAGGGGGCGCTGACCGGAGCACAGCAGAGGGCCCTCCCTCCGTCACCGGGAGGGAGGGCCCTCTGTGGTCAGTGCTTCTTGCCGTGGGTCAGGTTCTCCATCTGGGACGTCGTGTCCACCTTGGCCTTGCGGTCGATCCGCTTCTCCTTGATCGACTTTCCGCTGGCCTTCTTGGTCATCGACTGTCGCGGGGACTTGTCACCCATGGTGCGCTCCCTCATCGGGAGCCTGGACGGCTCCGTGCCGCGGACGGTACGCGCCCGACGGGCCGGCCGGTGGCCGCCGGACCGGCCCGGGTGAGCCGCGTCCGTGGGCGCTGCCTAGATTGCCTGGCAGTGGACGACGGACCGGGGGACGCAGCCGGACCCGCCGCGCCACGTCCGTCACGGCGGCTGGTCACCGATCCGGTCTTCGGGCCCTACTGGGCCGGCAAGCTGCTGGCGAACATCGGCATCTGGATCCAGAACATCGCCAGCGCCGCGCTGGTCTGGCAGCTCACCTCATCGGCGTTCCTCGTCGGCCTGGTGAGCTTCGCCCAGTTCGTGCCGCAGCTGGTGCTGACCCCGGTAAGCGGGGCGATGGCCGACCGGGGCAGCCCGCGCAAGCAGATCCTGCTCGGCCGCTCGCTGTGCACGCTGGGTGCCGCGGCTCTCGCCGGCTGGGTCCTGCTGACGCCCGACGTGTCGGACGTGCCGCCGTGGGTCGTGATGGTCACCGCGCTCGTCGTCGGTATCGGGTTCTCCGTCGGCGGTCCGGCGATGCAGGCGCTGCTCCCGTCGCTGGTGCGGCAGGGGGAGGTCGCCCGGGCGGTGGCGCTGGACAACCTGACCTTCTCCGTGGGCCGCGCCGTCGGGCCGGCCGTGGGGGGTGTCGTGGCCGCCACCGCCGGCTACGGCGTCGCCTTCCTGCTCGCCGCGATCGGCCACGCCGTCTTCCTCCTGGCGGTGTTCCGGCTCCGGGCACCGGGCGCCGCCACCGCCCCGGGCCCGCGGCTGTCGGTCATCGACGGGCTCCGGTACCTGCGCACCGACCCGGTGGTCGGCGTCCTGCTCCTCGGCGTCACCGCGGTCGGGATCGGCGCCGACCCGGCCGTGACCCTCGGACCGTCCCTGGCGGACGCCCTCGGGGGCGGGCCCGAACTGGTCGGCCTGTTCGCCTCCGCCTTCGGCGTGGGCGCCTTCCTCGGGTTCTTCGTCCAGGCGCTGCTGATCCGCTTCCTCGACCACGCCCGGCTGGCCACGAGTGGTCTGGTGCTCCTCGGGCTGTCGGCGGTCGGGCTGGCGCTGAGCACCGGCGTTCCCGTCGCCGTGGCGGCGTTCGGGGTGGGTGGCGTCGGCCTGACGCTGGCCATGAACGGCGTCACGACGCTGCTCTACGACCGGGTGCCGCGCGAGTACATCGGCCGCATCATGGCGCTCTGGCTGGTCGGCTTCGTCGGCTCGAGGCCGCTGGCCGCGACGCTCAACGGCGCGCTGACCGACCTGATCACGGTCGGCGCGGCCCTGCTGACCACCGCCGTCCTCGTGCTCGGCGTGGCTGCGGTGTGCCGCCCGTCGGTGCTGCGGCGGGCCGCCCCGGAGCGCTGAGGGCTGGCATCATCGCCAGGCGTGGTCCGGTCGGTACTGGTGGGCGCCGGGGCGGTGGTGCTGCTGTTCGCGTCCCTGGTCGGCCTGCTGTGGGCGTTCCAGCGCAGCCTGATCTACCTGCCCGACGACGGCCCGGCGCGCACGGTCGACGTCGCCCTCCCCGGTGCGCGGGAGGTGGCTCTGACCACCTCCGACGGGCTGGAGCTCGGCGGTTGGTACCTGCCGGCCGAGGGGACCGGCGCGCCGACGGTCCTCGTGGCCAACGGCAACGGCGGCTCCCGGGACCTGCGCGCACCGCTCGGGCGGGCGCTCGGTGACGAGGGGCTGGGTGTGCTGCTCTTCGACTACCGGGGTTACGCCGACAACCCGGGGAGCCCCACCGAGGACGGGCTGGCGCTCGACGTCCGTGCCGCCCGGGAGTTCCTGGTGACGGAGGCCGGCGTCCCGCCCGACCGGTTGCTCTACTTCGGCGAGAGCCTCGGGGCGGCCGTGGTCACCGAGCTCGCCGTCGAGCATCCGCCGGCCGGGCTGGTGCTGCGCTCACCGTTCGTCGACCTGCCGTCGGTGGCCGCCGAGCACTATCCCGTCCTGCCGGTCCGGGCGCTGCTGTGGGACCGGTTCCCGGTCGCCGAGCGGATCGCCCGCGTGGACGTGCCCACCACGGTCGTGCTGGGCACCGACGACTCGATCGTGCCGCCCGGGCAGAGCCGGACGGTCGCCGAGGCGGCCGCCCGGCTGCACCGCCTGGTGGAGGTGCCCGGTGCGAACCACAACGACCGGGTGCTGCTGGACGGCGCCGCTCTCGTCGACGCCGTCCTGGACCTGGCCGAGCACGCCACCGGCTGGTCCCGGTCCTGACCAGGCGGGTACGGCGCCGGAGGCGCGGGTACGGGGTGCGCTGACGGCTTCCGGGGGGAGGAACGCGTGCCTGATCCGGCGGGACGGTCGACCCGCGAGGTGTTCGAGGACCATCTCCGGCTGGCCGCGGCCGGCGATCTGGAGAGCGACCTCGCCCGCAACGTGGCCGAGGACGTCGTCGTCCTGTGCGGCCGCGGGACCTTCCGCGGCCACGACGGCGTCCGGGAGCTGGCCCGGCAGCTGATGGACGAGGTGCCGAACGGCCGCTGGAACTACGTCACGCGGCTGGTCGAGGGACGCCTGGCCTACCTGGAGTGGACGGTGGACGAGGGCGCGGTGCGGGTCCGCGACGGCGCCGATTCGTTCCTCGTCGAGGGCGGGAAGATCCGGGCGCAGACCATCCACTACACCGTCGAGGACGAGCACGGGACCGTGCTGGTGCGGCCCGACGGGAGCCGGCCGGGCTGACGCGACCACGAACTCGACGACGCCGCGAGCCGTGTCCCGTCAGACCGCGGTGGCGAAGACGATGACGTTGTCCCGGTAGCTGCGGTCGGCCTCGTCGAACGGCCCGCCGCAGGTGATGAGGCGCAGCTCCGGGCCGTCGGCCTGCCGGTAGACCGCGTCGGTGGGGAACTCGCTCTTGGGCCAGCGGCCGACGCCGTCCACGACGAACGCGTGCACGGTCCCGTCGGCGGCGGTGACCTCGATGCGGTCACCTGGCGTCAGCTCGCCCAGCCGCCAGAACGCGCCCGGGCCCTCGTAGGAGTCGACGTGGCCGGCGAGCACGGCGGCGCCGTCGGCGCCCGGGGCCGGACCTCCCGACCACCAGCCGACCTGGGCGGGGTCCTCCGGCACCTCGAGCCTGCGCTGCGCGTCGAGCCCGAGGTCGACCAGGTCGACCTCGAGGTCCAGCGAGGGGATGGAGAGGGCGGCCGGTCGGGCCAGGGCCGGGGCCGGCGCGGGGACGGCGGGCTGCGCCGCAGGCGGCACGGTCGTGGTGGGCGCCGTGGTGAGGGGCGCGGCCGCCACCTGCCGCACGTCGGCCACCTCCCCGCTCAGCGGGGGCTGCGGCGCGGCCGACGGGGTGGTCCCGAGCCAGGCGCTGCCGCCCAGCAGCGCCAGCCCGGTGAGGGCGAGGGCCGTCGGCGCGGTGCCCATCCGGGCACCGCGCCGGCGGTGACGGGCAGTGCTCACCCGTGGCGGCGCCGGATGCCCAGGGCCACGCCACCGACGGTCAGTGCCGCGCCGGAGGCACCGAGCGCGATGAGGGCCGGGTCGGCGTCCGCGCCCCCGCCGAGACCGGCGTCGACTCCGCCGTCGGGCACGGGGCCGATCGGCTGCTGGGGCTGGTCACCCTGGATGGTGAGCTGGGCCGTGAGGACGGTGCCACCCGCCGGGCAGGGCACGCTGACCTCGCCCGTGGCCGAGGGCGAGCCCGCGGGGATCGTCACCGACCCGTCGAAGCTGCCGTCCTCGGCGAGGGGCACCCGGCCGAGCAGGCCGCCCTCGAAGCCGCTGCCCGCGAGGACGGCGACGTCCTGCTCGCCACCGGCGCTCTCGCACTGCCCCGTGACCTGGATGCTCTCGCCGTCCTGGACCGTGGACGGTTCGATCATCAGCGACTCGTGCTCGTCCGCCGCCGCGACTCCGGGCAGCGAGAAGGCGACCGCCGCCGCCAGAAAGGTTCCGGTACTGATCAGCTTCCTCAACGTGCGACCTCCATCGTGTCGTCGATCTCGGACTGCACCCCGATGTTTGCCGATCATGTGGATCACTGCACCTCGGGGTCACCGATCGTCCGTTGGGCGACCGATCTCGGCCAACTCCGAGCTGCTGCTGGTCGCGGCCCACGGTGGAGGCCGCGTGATCCGGCCCCGACCGGCGTTCGTCACGGCTCGGTGACGCCCCGACTAGGGGCTGCCGCACCGGGTAGGAGCCCTGGGCATGAAACGACTTGCGAGCGCACTGGCCGTATCCGGACTCCTGGTCGCAGGTTGCGGGGAGGAACAGCCCGCGGAGACCGTCGACGCGTTCTGCCGCGAGTTCCAAGGCACCGGGGTGACCGGTTTCGGCGTCGGCACGAGAGAAGAGATCACGGACAGCGCGGCTTTCTTCTCCGGCTTGGAGGCCGAGGCGCCGGAGCCGATCTCGGACGAGGTGTCCACGGTGGCCGACGGGCTGAACGCGATGGCGGAGGCATTCGGGCAGGCCGAAGCAGAGGGCATCGAGGCCGTCGAGGCCGTGCAGGAGATCGCGGACGTGAACCTCGACGAGATCGCCTCCGCGGCGGAGCAGGTGGAGCAGTACGCGGTGGAGAACTGCGAGACCGTGGAGTAGCCCGAACAGTGGACGGCTCCGGGTCACCCGCGCCGGGCACGCGTGCGGCCGGCGGTGCGAGTCGGCGGCTCGGCC
Source organism: Blastococcus sp. HT6-4 (assembly GCF_039679125.1). Taxonomy (NCBI): domain Bacteria; kingdom Bacillati; phylum Actinomycetota; class Actinomycetes; order Geodermatophilales; family Geodermatophilaceae; genus Blastococcus; species Blastococcus montanus. The sequence goes on from NZ_CP155551.1 coordinate 925,731, forward strand.
TCGGCCGGCGTCCCGCCCTCCTGCCGGCAAGCCCGGGCGGCGGTGGCTGATCGGTACCGGAACGCGCGTAGCGGCCCGGCCGTCGACGGGTAGGCCCCTGACATGTCGACGGAGCTGCAACCGGTTCGGACGATCGTGGCCGCGTTCGTGGGCGGAGTGGTCGGTGGTCTGGCGCTGGCCATGGTCGTCGGCTACGGCGCCGACGCGCTGCTCGAGCCGCAGGCCGGGGGAGGCCTGGAAGCCCTGCTCCACGCCTTCGTCGGGTTCGTGGTGGGGGCGACGCTGGGGGCGGCCGCGGCCGCGGGCCTGGCATTCCGCGACGAGAACGCCCACGGGCGTGGCGTGACGGTGCTGGCGGTCCTCGCCGGCGGTGTGCTCTGGACCATCGCCTGGTGGCTGGAGCCGGTGCTGATCTGGGCCGGCCCCGTCGTGCTGCCGGCGGCCGCCCTGGTGGGGCGTGTGATCGCCACCCGGTAACGGCCGCGCTCTGGGTCACCGGCGCGCTCGACCGGGTGAGCGCGTGACGGTCGACCACGTCGGTGCGTCACCCGATCGGCTGGCGGTGGACGACGAGGCCCCGTTCGGCTGCTCGGGTCGTCACCGTGGGTGCATGGCGATCCCCGAGGCGACCGCGGCCCTGCCCTCCGGCCGGTCCGACGGGGCCCCGGGTGGACGGACGACCGCATGACACCCCGCCGCTGTCCGGCCGTGATCCTCGTGAGCCCGGAGCGTCGGGTCCGGTGCACGGGACGACTCGGCCACGGCCCGGCCGAGGACATGCACCAGGGGTTGCTGCGGGTGACACTGCCGGACGGCCGGGAGCACGCGGCCTCGCTCGTGTGGAGCACGTCGCCCAGTCCCGCGGAGCGCGAACTGCTCGATCGGGCCGATTGACCGGATCGCGCGTTGTCCGGCCGCCTCTCGTCCGCTGCGGGGCCGGTCCGGTCACCCGACCGGGTGCTGTCGCGCCTCTCCGTGCCCGTCCTTGTCCACAGATCGACTGACGGCGGCCCCGCGGACTGCCTGGTTTCCATACAGTCCCCGCGATCCGACTGCTCGCTGGCTCGACGGGGGATGGGCGTGCCGACTGCTCTGGACGTCGTGGACGGTGAGGTCCGCGAGCTCATCCGCCGGCGTGGGCTGGACCCGTTCACCGACCCGGGCCCGGTGCGGCTGCTGGTGCGCGACGTCGTCGCCGACTACTCGGAGCGGTCGCTGACCTCGGCACTGCCGCCGATCGGTGACGTCGAGTCGGTGGTGCGCGACGTGCTGGACCGGGTGGCCGGGTTCGGGCCGCTGCAGCGCTACCTGGACGACCCGGAGGTCGAGGAGATCTGGGTCAACGAGCCGGGCCGGGTGTTCGTCGCCCGGCACGGCCGCAGCGAGCTGACGACGACGATCCTGGCGCCCGGTGAGCTGGCCGATCTGGTGGAGCGGATGCTGCGCACCTCGGGTCGACGCATCGACATGTCGACCCCGTTCGTGGACGCGATGATGCCCGACGGGTCGCGGCTGCACGTGGTCATCCCCGACATCACCCGCCGGCACATGGCGGTCAACATCCGCAAGTTCGTGCTGCAGGCGCACTCGCTCGACGAGCTGGTCGCGCTCGGCACGCTCACCGCGCCGGCGGCCCGCTTCCTCGAGGCCGCCGTCGCCTCCGGGCTCAACATCCTCGTCTCCGGCGGCACCCAGGCCGGGAAGACGACGTTGCTCAACTGCCTCTGCGCGGCGGTGCCCGCCCGGGAGCGGGTGATCACCTGCGAGGAGGTCTTCGAGCTGCGGGTGCCGCTGCCCGACGTCGTCTCCATGCAGACCCGCCAGCCCAACCTGGAGGGCGCCGGGGAGATCCCGCTGCGCCGGCTGGTGAAGGAGGCGCTGCGGATGCGGCCCTCCCGGATCGTGGTCGGCGAGGTGCGGCAGGAGGAGTGCTTGGACCTGCTGATCGCGCTGAACTCCGGGCTGCCGGGCATGTGCACCCTGCACGCCAACAGCGCCCGCGAGGCCGTGGTGAAGATGTGCACGCTGCCGTTGCTGGCCGGCGAGAACATCGGCACGTCGTTCGTCGTCCCCACCGTCGCCTCCAGCGTGGACCTGGTGGTGCACGCGGGCACCGACGCCGACGGCCGGCGGCGGGTGCGCGAGATCGTCGCGCTGCCCGGCCGGTCGGAGGACGGCGTCATCGAGACCGCCGACGTCTTCACCAGCCGGGACGGCCGCCTGGTGCGGGCCGACGGCTACCCGCCGCACCCGGAGCGGTTTGCCGCCGCCGGGTTCGACCTGCCGGCGCTGCTCGGAGCCGGCACGTGACCGGGTCGGGCGCGCTCCTCGGGCTGTTGCTGGGCGTGGGACTGCTGCTGATCTGGCGCAGCGGGCCGCGGGCGCCGAAGCCGCGGACGGATGCCCGCCGGCCCGGGAAGCGGGAGCAGCTGCTGGCCGCGGCTGGGCTCACCGGCATCAACGGCGCCCAGCTGGTGGCGCTGCAGGTGGCGCTGGGGGTGCTGGTCACCGTCGTCGTCCTGCTGACCACGGGCACGGTCACGGTGAGCCTGGTGTTCGGGCTGTTCGGTTTCTGCCTCCCGCACGTGCAGGTGCGCCGGCTGGCCGGGAAGCGGCGGGCCGACCTGCGCGAGGTGTGGCCGGAGGTGGTCGACAACCTGGCCTCGGCGGTGCGGGCGGGGCTTTCGCTGCCGGAGGCGCTGTCGACGCTGTCCACCCGCGGGCCCGAGGTGCTGCGCCCGCCGTTCGCGCGGTTCGCCGTCGAGTACCGGTCCAGCGGCCGGTTCGGCGCGGCGCTGGACCGGCTCAAGGACGATCTCGCCGACCCGGTGGGCGACCGGATCGTGGAGACGCTGCGGGTCGCCCGGGAGGTCGGTGGCAGCGACCTGGGCCGGGTGCTGCGCACGCTGTCGACGTTCCTGCGCGAGGACGCCCGTGCCCGCGCGGAGCTGGAGACCCGGCAGGGCTGGGTGGTGCAGGCGGCCCGGCTGGCGGTCGCCGCGCCGTGGGTGGTGCTGCTCCTGCTCGCCACGCAGTCGACGACGTTGGACGCCTACGACTCGGCGCTGGGCAGCGCGATCCTGCTCGGTGGGGGCGCGGTCTGCCTGGTCGCGTACCGGCTGATGCTGCGGATCGGGCGGCTGCCCGAGGACGTGCGGGTGCTGCAGTGAGCGGGGTGCGCTCGTGAGCGCCGGTGCCCTGGGGATGCTGCTGGGTCTGGTGGCGGCCACCGGGCTGGTGCTGGTGCTCACCTATGCACCGCCGTTCCGCTCGGTCCGGCTGGTCGACCGCCTGGCGCCGTACGTGCACGACACCCCGCCGCCGTCGCGGCTGCTCGGCACGGCGACCGAGCCGGGCATGTTCTCCGCCGTCCTGCGGATCGCCGGCCCCTCGATCGGGAACGGGGCCCGCCTGGTCGACCGGTTCCTCGGCGGGCGGGCGGCGGTGCGCCGGCGGCTGGACGCGCTCGGCGGCGAGATGACCGTCGAGGACTTCCGCATCGAGCAGGTGGTGTGGGGCGCGCTCGGGCTGCTGGCCGCGACGGCGGTGGCCCTGGTCGGGTCCGTGGCCGCCGGTGACGTCAACGTGCTCTCGGCCGGGCTGCTCTGCGTGGCCGGCCTGCTGGGCGGTGTGCTCGGCCGCGACTGGTGGCTCACCCAGCAGGTCCGGAAGCGCGAGGAGCTCCTGCTCGCCGAGTTCCCGGTGGTCGCCGAGCTGCTCGCGCTGGCGGTGACCGCGGGGGAGAGCCCGACGGCGGCCATCGTGCGGGTCACCCGCCTGTCGGGCGGGGAGCTGGCCCGCGAGCTGGGCGCCGCGCTCGGTCGCGCGCGGGCCGGGGTGCCGCTGGTCGACGCGCTGCAGCAGGTCGCCGACCGCACCTCGCTGGACCCGCTCGCCCGCTTCATCGACGGCCTGCTCGTGGCCATCGAGCGCGGCACCCCGCTGGCCGAGGTGCTGCGTGCCCAGGCCGCCGACGTCCGGGAGGCCGGCAAGCGCCGGCTGCTGGAGGCCGGTGGCCGCAAGGAGATCGCGATGATGGTGCCGGTCGTCTTCCTGGTGCTGCCGGTCACCGTCCTCTTCGCCCTGTTCCCGGGGTTGATCAGCATCGTCTCGCTGGCGCAGTGAGCCCAGTGGAACCGAAGGAAGGACGCCATATGCCTGGCATCGCACACCTGTCCGCCGCCTTGGCCGCGCTGTCGGCGCGGTTGCGCGGGGAGGACCCCGAGCGGGGTGACGTGCCCGGCTGGGTGATGATCACCGTGATGACGGCGGCGCTGGTGCTGGCCATCCTCATCCCGTTTCGCGAGGCGATCGTGGCCGCGGTGACGAACGCGCTGACGTCGGTCACAGGTGCGGGCTGACCCGGCCGACCGCAGGGACGACGGCGAGCGGGGCAGCGCCGTCGTCGACTTCGTGCTGGTGTCGATGCTGATCGTGGCGCTGCTGCTGGCGGTGCTGCAGGTGGCGGTCTACGCGCACGTGCGCAACGTCGTGACCGCCGGCGCGCAGGAGGGGGCGCGGTACGCGGCGATGGCCGACGTCGATTCCGCTCTCGGCGCGGGCCGCACGGTGGAGGTGGTGGCGCGGGCGACCTCGGTGCAGACCGCGCAGGGGCTGGCGTGCACGTCGGGGGAGGAGGCCGATCCCGGCGGCGCGACGCTGGTGGTGGTGCGCTGCTCGGGGGCGGTGCCCTCGCTGCTCGCGGCGCTGGGCAACGTGCTGCCGCTGGAGGTCACCGGGCGGGCGATGAAGGAGGCGGCGTGAGGTGGCTGCCGCGCCGGCTGGGCATGGTCGCCGGGGAGCGCGGTTCGGCGCTGGTGGAATTCGTGTTCGTCGCGCTTGTGGTGTTCGTGCCGCTGGTCTACATCGTGGCCGGGTTCTCGGCGGTGCAGCGCGGGGTGTTCGCGTCGCAGGCCGCGGCGCGGGAGGCCGGGCGGGTGATGGGTACCGCGCCGGATCCGGTCACCGGGCACGAGCGGGCGCTGCGGGCGGCGGAGCTGGCGGTGGAGGACCAGTCGGTGGACGTCGCGGATCTGCGGCTGGGCTACGCCCCGGTGGGGTCCGGGTGCGATGCCGCGGGGAGCTACTCGCCGACGCTGGCGCCGGGGGAGGAGTTCTCCGTCTGCGTCACCGTGACCGTGCGGATCCCGCTGCTGCCGGAGTTCGTCGACGCCAACACCGCCATCGGCCAGTTCGTCGTCGAGCGCGACCGCTACGTCGACGGCTGAGCCCGGCGACAGCGTGGCTCCTCGTCAGGCGGCGTGGCCGATGGCCCAGGCGAGCCCGCCCGCCAGTGCAGCGGCGACCAGGCGTGGACGGCCGCCGCGAGGCGCCATCCACCGTGCCAGGGCGACGGTGCCGCCCACGGCCAGGGGCGCGGCCATCGCTCCGGCCAGCCGCCCGGCCAGGCCGAACCAGTACGGCGAGGCGCCGTCCTGCTCGTCGTCCGTTCGGCCGTCCAGGAGGTAGGCGGTCACGTGCGGGAGCACCCCGGGTTCCAAGGCGGCACCGTGGCCGCCGCGGTAGGCGCCGCACTGCTCGACCACGCGCGCCGGCCGGTCGTCGAATCCGTCGACTCCCGCCGTCCCGATGTCGCGCATGCCGAGGCCCCGCAGTGCGGCGCACAGCCAGCCGACCGGCACGTCGTGGGTCGCGCGGTCGTGCAGCACGAGTTCCCGCACCTGCTGCCGGTCGGTGATCCGGGTCCACGGGTACTCCCGGGGCAGCACCGATCCCGCGAGGTAGATGCGGTCGAAGTGCATGGCCGGGACCGCCTCCAAGGCGCGGCCGAGCAGGTAGGTGCCGTTGCTGTGGCCGGCGAAATGCCGCTCGCCACCGTGGGTCACGTGCACCCGGCCGTACCACTCGAGGAAGCGGCGCAGATTGCGTGCCCTGGTGAAGGGCAGCGCGAAGTCGACGGCGCTGAAGTAGCCGTAGCTGGGCGCCCAGACGACGGGCGTGGGGTGGTCCACCGTGGCGGGTCGCTCGGTCAGCCCGCTGGTCAGCTGCCCCACCCAGTTCGCGTACCTGCTCGTGCGGATGCCGTGGAGGACGATGATCACTGGCTCTGCGGACGGCGTCTCGGCCAGCAGGCGTTCGCGGTTCAGGTCGCCCCGCAGGGCGTGGTGCAGGATCCCGTACCGGTCCGGAGCGTCGTCGACGTCGACGACGCCGGCGTGGTCGGCCTCCGGGACGTCGATCCGCATCGCGCCGGGCATGTACTCGACGTCGAGGCTGTCGTCCCGGGTGACGATGTCGTCGCGGTCCCCCAGCACCTGGACGACGGTGACCCGCGGCCGCGACTCCGCGCGGAAGGCGTTCACCCAGCGCAGCCGCAGTTCGGTGAGGTACGGCGAGCCCACCTGCAGGTCCTCGGCGGTCAGCCGCCCCACCCCTGCAGCCACCGCGTAGGGCAGTCGCAGCCAGAGCGGCAGCCGGTGCGTCCGGAATCCCGCGTTGGGCGCGGCGAGGAGCACCATGCGCTCCACCTTCGACGTCCACGGGTACCGGGTGGAGTGGCCACCCGCGCGCCCCGCGTCGATCAGGAACGCGTGCCGGACCAGCAGGCCCCCGATGCTGTGGCCCACCAGCAGGACCCGCTCCACCGGCCGGCCCACGCCGTTGTCCCCGGCCCAGGTCCGCACCTGCACGGCGAGACGGTGTGCCACATCCTCCATCCGCTGGGAGCTCAGCGGAGTCAGCCCGTGCGACCAGACCCGTACCTGCCACCCGGGGCCGAGGTCCGCGCCGAGGCGCCGGAGGAGGCCTTCGGACCGGTCGGCGCCCAGCCCGGGCACGTACACCAGCAGTCCGGTGCCGCCCTCGGCGCCGGTCCTGATCGGGTCGGTGCTCATCACGGTCCTTTCGTGCCGTCGGCGGCCGGTGGTGCGCCGGTCAGGGCGGCGGAGAACGCGCCGGTGAGTGACAGGCGGGTCAGCAGATAGGCGTCGAGGAACCCGACGATGGCGAAGAACAGCAGGATGCTGCCGATCACGAGCTCGGCGTTCGCCAGGCCGAATGCCCCGCTGACGGTGCCCACCAGCCGACCGAACGCCCCCGGCGCCTGCGTGATCTGCACCAGACCGACGCCCACGAGGATCTTCGTCAGCCAGTCGCTGATCTGCTCCAGGTTCGTGTTGGCCGTGACCCCGCCCCGGACGGCGTTGGTGACCGTGCCGTGCACTCCGGGGGCGGCCGGGTCGGTCGGCGTCTCGGTGGAGCCGCCCTCGCTGAGCACCTTGGGGACGCCGAACAGGAAGCCGAGGAGACCGCCGACCGCCAGCGCCGCCGCGGCCACGAGCAGGAGTGCGGCGACGCGAGTCCAGAAGTCCGGCCAGGTCGTCGCGGTCCCGCCGGCCCAGACCGCGACGACCGCCACCCCGAGCAGCGGCAGCAACCAGCTCAGCCACCACGCCCAGCGGTACCGGTTGACCTGTCTGGCGCGGATGCGCTCAGGGGTGGCCTCCCGGTCGAGTCGTGCCGAGCGGGACCACGTCGGCATGGCGTCCCCCGTTCCCGAGCGCCGGCCGGGTGCGACATCAGAGGTCACCGCCCGGAGGAGCGGCACCTCGGACGCCGCGATCGCCCGGACCGATCGGCGGAACGGTACGAGGCCCCAGGCCCGCCGATGCGAGGTCGCGCACCGCTGCCGGCACCTCGCAGCGCGGCGGCACGCGGCGCGGTCGCCGTCCGTGCTCAGAGTGATGTCGCCGCGCCGACGGTTGAGCCGACCACCGGCGCCGAGATGCGCATGAGTGCGGTTGTCAGCCCCGACAACCGCACTCATGCGTATCGCGGCGGGGAGATGCGGCCTGGTGTGCTCGCGGTGTCCCTCGTGCTGGACACCCCTGTGCCCGGCGGCCGTCGACGGCGGCCGCCGGGCACAGGGTGCGTCACCGACCCGGGGCGTCGGCTTCGAGGGAGTCGGGGCCTCCGGAGCTGTTCACCGCGGCCGTCCCGGCCGGCGCCCCGGCGCCGGTGACCGGCTCCGTCGTCCTCCGGATGTCGCGGGAGCGCATGTGGAGAGCGACCAGCAGGAGTGCCAGGCCGGCAACCACGACGGGAACCTCCGCCTGCACGTGCTCCGCCTCGCTGACCAGACCGACGAGTGGCTTGAGCGCGTCCCCGAGGCCCATGATCCACAGGATCAGCAGCAGCACCGACCCGGCGCCGACCGCGAGGCCGCGGAGCAGTCCCGGCTGCCGGAGCCCGGCGCCGACCGCTGTGACGAGAGCCAGCGCCAGCCCGCCGAGGTACAGGACCGCCATCGCGCCGTCGCCGACCGTGTCACCGCTGGCGATGATCAGCGTCCCTTTCAGCACGAGAGCGACGCCGGCAGCGGCGGCGATGTAGGGAACCCAGGTGTAGCGCACCATGACGACCTCCGGCTTCGGGACTTCGAGGCGTCGAACGCTAGGGACGGGACCGGCCCGGCGGATCCCCCCGCGGACCGGTCTCGGACCTCTGTCGCAGGACGGAGAAGGCATCGGCGCAGAGGGGGATGTGGAGCGACCGCGTCGAGGCCTACCGTCCTGCCATGAAGCTCGCCCTGCCGTGGGGTTCGCGGTTGGAGGCGTGGGGGACCAGCCCCGGTGACGTCGTCCTCGCCGTGGCCGTGACGGTGGTGGTGAGCAGCGAGTTCGGTCCCCAGTGGGTGGCCGAGCCGCTCGTCGCGGGACTCGTCGGGGTCCCGGTCCTGATGTCCCTGGCCTGGCGCCGACGATTCCCGGTCGCGGTCGCGGTCGCCGTCTGCGCGTTCGGTCTCCTGCTGGCCGTGACGGCACCCGGCGAGTTCGCGCCGCAGTTCTACTTCCTGGCGGTGCTCATCGCCGTCTACAGCTGCGCGGCGGAGACAGCCGGTCGGCAGGCGGTGCTCGGCGGCGCGGTGACGTTCACGCTGATCACCGTCGCCCACGTGATGACCGGGGACGGCGACGCCGGCGACTTCCTGCCGTGGCTGGTCTGGGGAGCGCCGTGGTCGGCCGGTCGGCTGGTCCGCCGCCGGACGCTGGAGGCGGCCGCTTCCGGCCGGCGTGCCGCGGAGCTCGAGCGGCAGCGCGACGCCGCCGTCCGCGAGGCCGCGTCGCGGGAGCGCGACCGCATCGCTCGCGAACTGCACGACGTGGTCGCCCACTCGGTGTCGGTCATGGTGGTGCAGGCGGGGGCGGAGCGGATGGCGCTCGGTCACGGACATCCCCGGACGACGGCCGCGCTGGAGGCGGTGGAGAACGCCGGCCGGGAGGCGCTGACCGAGCTGCGGAGCATGCTCGCCGTGCTCCGCGACGGTCGGGAGGAGCCGCCGGAGCTGGCTCCGCAACCGGATCTGGACCAGGTGCCGACGCTCGTCGATCAGCTACGGGCGGCCGGCCTCCCGGTCGACCTCCGCGTCTCCGGAACCCCGGCTCCGGCGTTGCCTCCCGGGCTGGGGTTGTCGGCGTACCGGATCGTGCAGGAGGCGCTGACCAACGTCCTCAAGCACGCGCCCGGCGCGCGTACGCACGTGGACATCAGGCACACCGCCGACGCGCTGCGGCTCGAGGTGCGCAACGGGGCACCCCGGGAGCGTGGGATCCGCCCGGTTGCCGGCGGGCGGGGTCTGATCGGCATGCGGGAACGGGTGGCGCTGCACGGCGGTGAGCTCGAAGCCGGTCCGCACGCGAACGGCTGGCGGGTCGCCGCGCGGCTGCCCGTGCGCGAGCCGGTGCTCAGATGACCCTGCGGGTCGTGGTCGCCGAGGACCAGGCGCTCGTCCGAGCGGGCCTGGTGACCATCCTGCGCACCGACCCGGCCATCGAGGTGGTCGGGGAGGCGGCCGACGGGGAGACGGCCACGCGACTGGTGCAGGCCCGGCGTCCGGACGTGGCGCTGCTGGACGTGCGGATGCCCGTCCTCGACGGCCTCGCCGCCACCCGCCTCATCGTCGACCGGATGCCGTCGACGCGCGTGGTGGTGCTGACGACCTTCGGCCAGGACGACGTGGTGTTCGAGGCGCTGCGCTCGGGAGCGAGCGGCTTCCTGCTCAAGGACACCCGGCCGGAGGACCTGCTCGCCACCGTGCACGCCGTCGCGGCAGGGGAAGCGCGGCTGGACCCGGCGGTGACGTCGTCCGTGGTGGCGCACTTCCGGGCCCAGGGACCGCCCCGGCCCGGATGCGGTTCGCTACCGGCGCTCACCGCCCGGGAGCGGGAGGTCCTCGTCCTGCTGGCCCGCGGGCGGAGCAACGCGGAGATCGCCACGGAGCTCGTCGTCTCGATCGGGACCGTGAAGACGCACGTCGGCAGTGTGCTCGCCAAGCTCGGCGCTCGGGACCGTGTGCAGGCCGTCATCGCCGCGTACGAGAACGGCCTCGTCCGCTAGGCGGGCCCGGCGGAGCCACGGCGTGGCCGCCCCGGACGTAGGGACTTTCGGCCCGCACGACGGGCCCGTGGGCTCTCCTGCCGGCACCTCCACCGCCAGCAGCATGGAACCGGGTCCACCGCGGACCCGCTCCGGGCGCCGGCGGCGCCCTAAGCCGGCACAGGGGAGTCGTCATGAGCGTCCACGCCGAACACCGCCCGGCAACGGCCGAGCAGCCCACCGTCCAGCACCGGCCGGCGACCCGGCAGCCCGTGAAGAAGGGGCCGGAGGACCGGGGCCTGCTGATGGCCCTCGGCGTCGCCCTCGTGGCCCTGCTGGTCTTCGGCGCGATGGTGGCGCTGACCATGCTCGGCTGCGGGGACGGCTACGCGCCCTGGGCCCCCTGACCCGGGTCCTCGCCGTCCCCGCCCGGCTCACGCCGTGACGCGCTCCGGGGCCGGGCGCCGTCCGCGCTGCACCAGCAGCACGCCCACGACGGCGACGAGGACGCCGACCACCGGCGGGATGAACCACTCGGCCTCGCTGCTCCACCAGGCGGCGAACGCGGCCACGACGTAGACGGCGATGTTGCGCCACTCGACGTCCGGGAGCGCCTCGTTCTCCGGCATGCCGCGCCGCCACCGCGCCACGAAGTCGCCGATCACCACGCCACCCAGCGGCGGGATCAGGATGCCCAGCCACACCAGGTACTGGATGAGGTTCTCGTAGATGCCGGTGATGGCCAGCAGCGTCCCGAGGATCACGCCGCCGATCACGAACGGCTTCTTCGACCGCGAGTCGGCGATCTCGGCGCCCGCGACGCCGAAGTTGTAGGCGGTGTTGTCGTTCGTCGTCCAGAGGTTGGCGATGAGGAAGACCAGCCCCCAGCCGACCAGCCCCAGTTGGTACAGCACCAGGACGAAGTCGCCCTCGCCGAAGGAGATCGCCCCGATCGCGCCGAAGCCCAGCATCAGCAGTTCGCCGATCAGGAAGGCGACCAGGCAGGCCCAGAAACCGCTGAGCGGCGTGCGGGCGAACCGGGTCCAGTTGGGCGCCTGGGTGCCGCCGGAGGCGAACGTGCCGACGACGATGGTGACCGCGGTGGCCAGCGGCATGGTGGTGGCCGGCTCGACGGCGCTGAGCCCGCTCCAGCCGCCGACCTCGTCCAGCGACCGCCAGGTGACCCAGCCGGCCAGCACGAGCATCAGCGGCACGGAGACCACCGACAGGGCGTACATGCCCTTGTAGCCGTAGTAGGCGGTGACGCCCATGAGCGCGCCGCCGACCAGCATGAGCACGATCTCGGTGGCCCGGCCCTCCCACTCCAGGGCGCTGGCGGTGAGGCCGGCCAGGGTCGCGACGGTGACGCCGTACCAGCCGACCTGTGTGCCGCCCAGCAGCAGCGAGGCGAGCTTGGCCCCCCTCCGGCCGAGGGCGTACCGGCACATCATCACCGTGGTCAGCCCGGTGCGGGCGCCGATGCCGCCGATCACGGCGACGTACACACCGAGGACGGCGCTGCCCAGCAGCAGCACCCAGATCAGCGACGTGACGTCGAACGCGGCGCCGATCTGGGCGCCGGCCAGCATGGTGGGCGTGAAGAAGGTGAAGCCGAGCAGCACGATCGCCAGGGAGAACAGCGACTTCCGGGCGTGCGCGGGCACCGGGTCGATCGGGTAGTCCGGATCGACGACGGCCGGGGCGTCCTCGGGACGGACGGTGCTCACCGGGCCTCCTCCACGTCCGCGACGAGCTCGTCCTCGCCGATGTCCTCGTTCCACAGCGCGGGGTTCGCGTCGATGAACCCGGTCATCAGCTCCACGCACTCCGGGTCGTCGAGCACCAGCACCTCGACGCCGTGCTCGGCGAGCCACTCGTGCCCGCCGGAGAAGGTGACGGCCTCGCCGACGACGAGCCGGGTGATGCCGAACTGGCGCACCAGGCCGCTGCAGTACCAGCACGGCGAGAGGGTGGTGACCATCGTCGTGCCCCGGTAGGAGGACTGCCGGCCGGCGTTGCGGAAGGCGTCGGTCTCCCCGTGCACCGACGGGTCGTCGTCCTGCACGCGGCGGTTGCGGCCGCGGCCCAGGACGGTGCCGTCGCGGCCGATGAGGGCGGCCCCGATCGGGATGCCCCCTTCGGCGAGCCCGGCACGGGCCTCCTCGACCGCCACGGTCAGCCAGGTGCGCGCGGTCTGTTCGTCCAGCGGGACTGTCATCGCATCTCCAGATCCGGGCCGGTGCCTGCGCCGACCCTGGCCGTCACGCTGCCGCCCGTCCGTCTCCGGCCGGTGACGGCCGCGTTACGGGTCCTGGTCCGGGCGCATCGGGGGTCCCATGGTGGATCCGGGTGACGCGGAGCACAACCGAACGGCGTCCCGCTCGTTGAGCCTCCGGAGCGCGCGACGAGGCGCGCCCGGAGACGAGGAGAGCCCGTGCGCAGAGCAGGACGGCGTCTGGTGACGGCGGTAGCCGCCGCGGTGCTGGCGGTGGGCGGCGGAACGGCGGTGGCCGTCCCGGCGGCCGGCGCGACCGGGGAGTTCGCCCCGCTCGACCAGAAGGGGCCGCGGCTGAGCGTCCCGAAGGCGGACCTGGACGCCGCCCTGTCCTGCAACGGCTCCCTGCGCGGGCTGGGGCAGGACCCGATCCTGCTGGTGCCCGGCACGACGCTGACGCCCGAGGTCAACTTCGGGTGGAACTACATGCGCGCGTTCGACCAGCGTGGCTGGCGCTGGTGCGCGCTCACCCTGCCCACCGACGCCACCGGCGACATCCAGGTGGCGGGGGAGCACGTGGTCCACGCGCTGCGGACCATGAGCAGGGAGTCGGGGCGCGACGTCGACGTCGTCGGGTACAGCCAGGGCGGCATGGTGCCCCGCTGGGCGCTCCGGTTCTGGCCGGACACCCGCGACCTCGTCGACGACGTGATCGGGCTCAGCCCGTCCAACCACGGCACCGTGCTCGCCGACGTCTCCTGCGAGCAGGAGTGCACGCCCGCGAACCACCAGCAGGCGTCGCTGTCGCGGTTCATGCAGGCGCTCAACAGCGGTGCGGAGACGTTCGCCGGCATCGACTACACGGTCGCGTACACGGCCACCGACGAGATCGTCGTCCCGAACACGCCGCCGAACGCGAGCTCGGCCCTGCGCACCGGCGACGGCCGGATCGCCAACATCGCCCTGCAGGAGGTGTGCCCGGCCAACGCGGCCGACCACTTCGCCATCGGCAGCTACGACCCCGTGGGCTACGCCATCGTCGCCGACGCCCTCGCGCACGACGGGCCGGCCGTGCGGAGCCGGATCCCGCTCACCGTCTGCGCCCAGGTCCTGCACCCCGGTGTGGACCCCGTGACGTTCGCGTCCGACCACGCCGGGATGGTGCGGTACGCCACCGACAGCACGGGCGACGCCGCGGAGACCCCGGCCGAGCCGCCGCTCGCGCCGTACGTCTTCCCGCGGCACCCCTGACACCCCGGGAGGGATGAGCCCGGGCGGCCGCCCCGATCGGCGGCCGCCCGGGACCGGTCAGCCGCCGCGCTCGACCTCGGCCTGCACGATGCCGCGCAGCGCGGTGCGCAGCGAGTCGTCGGAGGTGTCGCCCCGGTCGAGGGCCTCGCGCGCCGGCTGCGGCAGCAGCCCGGTGTCCACGGTGTCCAGCCAGGCCACGTCGTCGCCGTTCCGCCGCCCGACCTGCAGGGAGTCCCCCTGGGGCCGGAGGACGTACTCCCCGCCGTCGATCTGGATCGTCATCTCGTGAGTCATGCCCGCCCCCTACCCGGGACGGCGCGGGTTCCACGCGCCCGTCCGCACGCCAGGATGGGTGCCGTGGACGAGGAGTGCTGCGAGGTCGTGGTGACGGGGCCGGACGCCGAGTGGCTGGCCGGCTTCACCCGCACCCTGGTCGAGGAGCGGCTGGCCGCCTGCGGCCACCAGCTCGCGCCGATCCGGTCGGTGTACCGCTGGGAGGGCGCCGTCCACGACGAGGCGGAGGCGCGGGTGGCGCTGCACACCCGCAGCTCGCTGGTGCCGGCGGTGGTGGCGCGCACCCACGAGCTGCACCCCTACGACGTCCCGTGCGTCATCGCGCTGCCGCTGTTGGCCGGCAACCCGGCCTACCTGCGCTGGGTCGCCGACGAGACCCGGGAACCCTGACCGGGCAGCTGTTGGCCTCACCCGTTGCGGGGTACGGCAACGACGTCGGGTCGTGACGGCCACCACCCCTGCCGATGCAGACCAGTGGGGACGGACGACACCGAGACCTGCCGGAGGGGGATGTGGCGACGGGACCGGGCGAGCGCGAGCTGCCCCTCGACGTGCGCAGCAGCGCGGGCTCCTCCGGCCGGGACGCCGCCCTCGTGGAGGCGGTGCTCGACGCGCTGGCCTCCCCGACCGTGCTCCTCGACCCGGCCGGCCGGGTGGTCCTGGCCAACTCGGCATGGACGGCCGCGGGGCAGGAACGCCGGACGCCGATCCTGCCGGGCCAGGACTACCACGCGCTGGCCCTGCAGCTGCGCGACGACGCCGACGGCCGCCGGCTGGTGCGCGAGCTGCGCGAGCTGTCGAACGGCGAGCGCGCCGAGGTCTCGGTCGACCGCTCGATCCCCGACCCGACGGGCACCGCCACGAGCTGGTTCCACGTGCAGGCGTCGCGAGTGGACCAGGTCGGCCACGTGGTCGTCACGCACACCGACGTGACCTCCCGCGTGCAGGCGGAGCGGGCCGCGGACTGGCGGGCCCGCCACGACCACCTCACCGAGCTGCCCAACCGCGCCCACCTGCACGAGCTGATCGACGCCGAGCTCCGGCGCACCGACCGGCCGGCGCTGGCCGTCCTGTTCCTCGACGTGGACGGCTTCAAGGAGGTCAACGACTCGCTCGGCCACGACGTCGGCGACGAGCTGCTCCGGCAGCTGGCCGGCCGGCTCCTCGGCGAGACGCGGGCGCAGGACACCGTGGGCAGGCTGGGCGGCGACGAGTTCGTCGTGCTCTGCCGCGACTGCGACATCGACGGGGCGGAGCTGCTGGCCCGGCGCTGTCACGCGGCCTTCGACGAGCCCTTCGACCTCGGCGGCCGCGTCCACCGGCTCAGCGCCAGCATCGGCGTCACGGCCGTCGGTGCCGGTCACGAGCCCGGGATCCGGTCGGCGGACCTGGTCCGCGACGCCGACCTGGCCATGTACTCGGCCAAGGCGGCCGGACGGAACCGGGTGCAGGTCTTCGACCCGGATCTGCGGATCACCGTGCAGCGCAAGAGGCAGCTGCTCGCCGAGCTGCGCGAGGCCGTCGACGAGGGGCAGCTGCTGCTGCACTACCAGCCGATCGTGGAGGTGGCCACGGGCGTGGTCACCGGCACCGAGGCCCTGGTGCGCTGGCAGCACCCGGAGCAGGGGCTGCTCGGACCGTGCGAATTCGTGCCCCTCGCCGAGCAGCAGCCCGATCTCCTCCTCGCGCTGACCCGCTGGGTGCTGGGGGAGGCGTGCCGGCAGACGGTGGCCTGGGAGGCGCAGGGGGTCTCGGTCGTCACCGGGGTCAACGTGGCAGCCGCACACCTGGGCACCGGCACGCTGGTGGAGGACGTGAGCCGCGCGCTCGACGCCGCCGGGCTCGACCCCCGCCGGGTGGTGGTGGAGCTGACCGAGACCAGCGCCGCCGAGGACCCCGTCGGTGCGGCGGAGCAGATCGCCCGCCTGCGCGACCTCGGGGTGCAGACCTCGATCGACGACTTCGGCAGCGGCTTCTCGTCGCTGAGCCAGCTGGTGTCCATCCCCGCGGGGGTGCTGAAGATCGACCGGAGCCTCGTCGCCGGGGCCGACGACCCGCACGGGCACTCGGCCGCGGCGATCGCCGCCGTCGTCGGGCTCGCCCGGGCCTGCGGCATGCGCAGCCTCGCCGAGGGCGTGGAGACCGCGGCCCAGATGCAGCGGGTCGTGGAACTGGACTGCTGGTACGCGCAGGGCTTCCACATCGCCCGGCCGATGCCGGCCGGCGAGTTCGCGCGGTGGGTGCGCGCCTGGTCCGGGCAGGTGCTGCCGGCCTGAACCGGCGGGCGTCAGCCCGGTTCGCCGCGGGCCTTGCGGCGGAGGATGACGACGATGTCGACCGCCGCGATCGCACCGAGGACGAACAGGACGACGGCCGGCCAGGTGGGCAGGCCGGCGGCCAGCCAGCCGAGGCCGCCGAGGACGCAGACGACGAGGCCGAAGATCGCCAGGGCGAGCCGCAGGGTCAGCGCCGACTGGGCCGGTCGCGCGCCCCCGATGCCCGCCGTCGGGTCGTGGTGGTCGGGCAGCCCGCGCTCGTAGTCCTCCCGGGAACGGGGTCGCTGGGGATCGCTCATGGCATACCTGCCTACCCGGGGCGCGGGCGCACTACCCTGGGTCGACGTGGCCGCTGACTTCTCCGTCGTCCTGGACGAACTCGACACGACCCTGAAGTCGATCGAGGCTGTCCTCGACGTCGACCGCCTGCGCCGGGAGGTGGCCGAGCTCGAGCAGCAGACGGCCGCCCCCGACCTCTGGGACGACGTCGAGGCCGCGCAGGCCCTGACCTCCAAGCTCTCCTACATGCAGGGTGACCTGCGCCGGGTGGAGGAGCTTCGCGGCCGGCTGGAGGACGTCGGGCTGCTGCACGAGATGGCCGCCGAGGAGAACGACGAGGCGACCACCGCGGAGACCGAGCGGGAGCTCGAGAGCCTGCGCAAGGCCATCGACGAGCTCGAGGTGCGCACCCTGCTCTCCGGTGAGTACGACTCCCGCGAGGCCCTGGTGACCATCCGCTCGGAGGCCGGCGGCGTGGACGCCGCGGACTTCGCCGAGATGCTCATGCGGATGTACCTGCGCTGGGCCGAGCGGCACAAGTACGCGACCGAGGTCTACGACGTGAGCTACGCGGAGGAGGCCGGCATCAAGTCGGCCACGTTCGCGGTCAAGGTGCCCTACGCCTACGGCACCCTCTCGGTCGAGCAGGGCACCCACCGGCTGGTCCGCATCTCGCCGTTCGACAACCAGGGCCGGCGGCAGACCTCCTTCGCCGGGGTCGAGGTGCTGCCCGTCGTGGAGCAGACCGACCACGTGGAGATCCCGGAGAACGAGATCCGCGTCGACGTCTTCCGCTCGTCGGGGCCCGGCGGGCAGAGCGTCAACACCACCGACTCCGCCGTCCGGATGACGCACATCCCGACCGGCATCGTCGTCTCCTGCCAGAACGAGAAGAGCCAGATCCAGAACCGGGCGGCCGCGCTGCGCGTGCTCCAGGCCCGGCTGCTCGTCGTCCGCCAGCAGGAGCAGAAGGCGGAGATGGACGCGCTCAAGGGCGAGGGCAGCAGCTGGGGCAACCAGATGCGTTCCTACGTGCTGCACCCGTACCAGATGGTCAAGGACCTGCGGACCGAGCAGGAGACCGGCAACACCGCGGCGGTCCTCGACGGCGAGATCGACTCCTTCATCGAGGCCGGCATCCGGTGGCGCCGTCAGCAGGAGGTCGTGCCGTCCTCCTGACGGTGTGGGCGAGGTCACGTTTCGACCCCGTCGGGAGTCGGACGCGACCGTCCGTGACCGGTGACCCGCCAGTTGTGGTCGCCTGGTCACACACGGCGAGAATGGGTACGGAGCGTCACGCGGCGGAGGAACCGGCTGCGCCGCCGGGACTAGTACCGTGGCCCCTCGTGATCGAATTGCAACACGTCACCAAGCTGTACCCGGCCAGCGGCCGGCCCGCCCTTGACGACGTGTCCACGGAGATCGACAAGGGCGAGTTCGTCTTCCTCATCGGCTCCTCCGGTTCGGGCAAGTCGACCTTCCTGCGGCTGCTGCTGAAGGAGGACGACCCGACGTCGGGCACGGTCAGCGTGAACGGCAAGACGCTCAACACCATGAGCAAGTGGCAGGTGCCCAAGCTGCGCCGCACGATGGGCTGCGTCTTCCAGGACTTCCGGCTGCTGCGCAACCGCACGGTCGCCCAGAACGTCGCCTTCGCCCTCGAGGTCATCAACAAGCCGCACCGGACGATCAAGCGGGTCGTCCCGGAGGTGCTGGAGATGGTCGGGCTGGAGGGCAAGGCCAACCGGCTGCCCGGCGAACTCTCCGGTGGTGAGCAGCAGCGGGTGGCCATCGCGCGCGCGTTCGTCAACCGGCCGCTGGTGCTGCTGGCCGACGAGCCCACCGGCAACCTCGACCCCGAGACCAGCGAGGGCATCATGCTGCTGCTCGAGCGGATCAACCGGACGGGCACCACGGTGATCATGGCGACGCACGACTACCACATCGTCGACTCGATGCGCCGTCGCGTCATCGAGCTCAACGGGGGAGTCCTCACCCGCGACCAGTCGCGCGGCGTCTACGGCGTGGGTCGCTAGCAGCCCACCACCGCACCGACACCGCCGACCGCGTCCGCACGCACTCCACGACAGGGAATCCATGCGCGTCAACTTCGTGCTCTCCGAGGTGGCCACCGGGCTGCGTCGCAACCTCACCATGACGGTCGCGATGATCCTGACCACGGCCATCTCGCTCGGCCTCATGGGCACCGGCCTGCTCATCGCCGGGATGATCTCCGAGATGAAGGAGATCTACTACGACAAGGTGCAGGTCTCCATCTTCCTGGCCGACGACGTCACCGACGAGCAGCGGCAGGCCATCCAGTCGGAGCTGGAGTCCTCCCCGGAGGTGGCGAGCTTCCTCTACGAGTCCCGCGAGGAGGCCTACGAGCGGTTCCGGCAGCAGTTCAGCCAGCAGCCGGAGCTCGTGGAGAACACCCCGCCGGACGCCCTGCCGGAGAGCTTCCGCGTCGAGCTGGTCAACCCCGAGCGCTACGAGGTCATCGCCGCCGAGTTCCCCAACGGGCAGGACGGCGTGGACCAGGTGCGCGACGAGGGGGAGTTCCTCGACCGCCTGTTCAGCCTGCTCAACGGCGCCCGCAACGCCACGATCGCCGTCGCCGTCGTGCAGGCGCTGGCGGCGCTGCTGCTGATCTCCAACACCATCCAGCTGGCCGCCTTCAACCGCCGCAACGAGACGAACATCATGCGGCTGGTCGGCGCCTCGCGCTGGTACACCCAGCTGCCGTTCATCCTCGAAGCGGCGTTCGCGGGGCTCATCGGTGGGCTCCTGGCCGCCGGCGGGCTGGTGCTGACCAAGGTGCTCTTCATCGACGAGACCCTGGAGGGACCGATCAAGGCGGGGATCATCCCGCCGGTCGAGTGGGACGCGATCATCACCAACAGCGTCATCGTCTCCGGGATGGGCGTCGCGCTGGCCGCCATCGCCGCGTACGTGACGCTGCGGCTGTACGTCCGGCTCTGACGTCGTCGTCCTCGGGACGACACCGCCCCTCCCACCCGTGATCGGGCAGGAGGGGCGGACGTCGTTGCGGGAGGCGGGTGCCGCGCCCGCGAGTCATGCGAACTCGGGGCGATCAGGCGCGGATGGCCCCGAGTGCGCAGGACTCGGCGTCAGGAGGCCTCCCCGGGTCCGCGTATCCGGCGGGCCACGATCGCCGGCCGCAGTAACCTGGGCCCATGCCGCGGGAACAAGGGCGCAAGTTCATCGCCCAGAACAAGAAGGCGCGGCACGACTACTCGATCCTCGACACCTACGAGGTGGGCCTGGTGCTCACCGGCACCGAGGTGAAGAGCCTGCGGGCCGGCCGTGCCTCCCTCGTCGACGGGTTCGCCTCGATCGACGACGGCGAGGTGTGGCTGCAGCACGTGCACATCCCCGAGTACACCGAGGGCACCTGGACCAACCACGCCCCGCGTCGCAAGCGCAAGGTGCTCATGCACCGCGAGGAGATCGACAAGCTCCTGGGCAAGACCCGCGAGGGCGGGCTCACGCTCGTGCCGCTGGACCTGTACTTCAAGGACGGCAAGGTCAAGGCCACCCTCGCGCTGGCGAAGGGCAAGAAGTCCTACGACAAGCGGCACGACCTCGCCGAGCGCGACTCGCGCCGGGAGATCCAGAAGGCCTTCGGGCGGTACGTGAAGGGACGGCGCTGAGCGTGCG
The DNA here is from genome assembly GCF_039679125.1 of Blastococcus sp. HT6-4. NCBI lineage: Bacteria > Bacillati > Actinomycetota > Actinomycetes > Geodermatophilales > Geodermatophilaceae > Blastococcus > Blastococcus montanus. The sequence continues at coordinate 946,062 of NZ_CP155551.1, forward strand.
GGGAATCGCCTACGACCGGTTCGGTGGCGTCGATGTGCTGCAGCTGCGCGACGACCTGCCCGAACCGCCGGTCGGCCCGGACACCGTGCTGGTGCGCACCCGCGCCGCCGGCGTCAACCCGGTCGACATCGGCATCCGCGAGGGCAATCTCGCGAGCTTCTTCCCGCACCGCTTCCCGATCGTGCCGGGCTGGGACCTCGCCGGCGTGGTCGAGGCCGTCGGGCCCGCGGTGGTCGACTTCGCCCCGGGTGACGAGGTGTTCGGCTACCTGCGCCGCGACGACGTGCAGTGGGGTACGGCGGCCGAGCTGGTGCCCGCGCCGCAGCGCTGCGTCGCGCACAAGCCGGAGTCGCTGTCGTTCACCGAGGCCGGCGCGCTGCCGCTGGCCGGGCTCACCGCCTACCAGGCGCTCACCGAGACGCTGGCCGTCGGTGAGGGCGACCGCGTCCTGGTGCACCGCGCGGCCGGCGGCGTCGGCTTCTTCGCCGTGCAGATCGCCGTCGCCCTGGGCGCGCACGTGATCGGCACGGCCAGCCCGCGCAACCACGGCTTCCTGACCGACGCCGGTGCCGCCGAGGTGCTCGACTACTCGGCCGGCCCGATCAGCCAGCAGCTGTCGGACGAGGTGGACGCCGTCCTCGACCTCAACGGCGGCGACGCGCTGGCCGACGCGCCGAACCAGGTGCGCGACGTGTCGCGGATCGCCAGCGTCGTCGACCCGTCGGTCAACGGGATGGGCGGGCGCTACGTCTTCGTCCGCCCCGAGCGGCACGATCTCGAGGAGTTGGCGCGCATGGCCGACGCCGGCCAGCTCCGGGTGGCGATCGCCAAGGCGTTCCCGCTCGAGCGGACCGGCGAGGCGCAGGAGCTGGTGGCCGGCGGGCACGTGCGCGGCAAGGTCGTCGTCACGGTCCCGTGAGCATCGAGCCGCCGGTCGGCGATGCCGACGTCCCCCGGTACTGGCGGGAACTCGGGCTGCCCGGGCTGGTCGACGTGCACGTGCACTTCCTCCCCGAGCCGGTGCAGGCCAAGGTCTGGCAGTACTTCGAGGCCGCCGGCACCCACTACGGGGCGGACTGGCCGGTCGCGTACCGGCTCCCCGTGGAGGAGCGGCTGGCCGTGCTCGACCGGCTGGGCGTGCGGGCGTTCCCGACGCTGCCGTACCCGCACAAGCCGGGGATGGCCGAGTGGCTGAACGAGTGGTCGCACGCGTTCGCCGCGGCGCACCCGCGGGTGCTGCAGTCGGCCACCTTCTACCCCGAGCCCGGGGCGCCGGCCTACGTGGCCGCGGCGCTCGACCGGGGTGCCCGGGTGTTCAAGGTGCACGTGCAGGTGGGTGCGTTCGATCCCCGTGACCGACTGCTCGACGAGGTCTGGGGGCGGCTCGAGGAGACCGGCACCCCGGTGGTCATCCACTGCGGCTCCGGGCCGCTCGCCGGCGAGCACACCGGGCCGGCGCCCATGGCCGGGCTGCTCGAGCGGTTTCCCCGGCTGCAGCTGGTGATCGCGCACCTCGGCATGCCCGAGTACCGCGAGTTCCTCGAGCTGGCCGAGCGGTACGAGCGGGTGCACCTGGACACCACCATGTTCGCCACCGACTTCACCGAGCGGCTGATGCCGTTCGACCCGGCCGACCGGCCCAGGCTGTCGGACCTGCGCGGCAAGGTGCTGCTCGGCAGCGACTTCCCGTCCATCCCGTACCCCTACGCCCACCAGCTGGCCGCGCTGCACCGGCTGGATCTCGGCGAGGACTGGCTGCGCGCCGTCCTCTGGGACAACGGGGCGCGGCTGTTCGGCCTGGAGGCGGCATGACCCGGTTCACGCTCACCGGCACGGTGCTCGACACGCCTGATCCGCAGGGGCTGGCCCGCTTCTACCAGCGGCTGCTCGGCTGGTCGCTGGGCACCGACGACCGGGAGTGGGTGACGCTCCACCCGGAGGGCGGCGGGGCCGGGCTGTCCTTCCAGCTGGAGCCCGGCCACGTTCCGCCGGTGTGGCCGGCCGGCGCCGGCGATCCGCGCATGCAGCTGCACCTCGACATCGCGGTCGACGACCTGGACGTCGCCGTGCAGCTCGCCGTCGAGGCCGGTGCCACGGTGGCCGCCTTCCAGCCGCAGGACCACGTCCGGGTGTGCCTCGACCCGGCCGGCCACCCGTTCTGCCTGTACGTGCCCTGACATCCGGTGGCCGCCCGGCCACCGGCTGCCTGGCCGCACGCCCCGTGCCCGCCGTGCCCGCCGCGTCCACCGTCCGGTCGCCGCACCCCGACGACAGCCCGGCCGTCGCCGGGCTGCTCGTCGCCGCGGTCGCGCGCGGCGACGGCCGGGCGGAGGGGCGCCCGTAGCCTGGATCCCCGTGTCCACGTCCCGCATCCCCGTCCCCGACGGCCTGACCGTCCGACCCCTGCGAGCCGACGACGCCGATGCGGTCGCCGCACTGCTCGCCGCGGCGGAGGCGGTGGACCACACCGGCGACCATCCCGACGCCGCCGACCTCACGGAGCTGTGGGTCAACGAGCTGGTCGACCTCGAGCACGACGGCCGGCTGGTGCAGCACCGCGACGGCACCGTCGTCGGCTACGCCACCACCATCGCCCCGCCGACGTTCCGGGACGCCTACGGCGTGCACCTGCAGGGCCGGGTGCACCCGGACTGGCGGGGTCGGGGCATCGGCCGGGCGCTGCTGGACTGGCAGCTCGAGCGCGGGGCCGAGCTGCACGCGACGCGCCATCCGGACGCGCCGGCGGCTCACCGCGACCGTGTACACCAGCCAGACGTCCGTGGAGGCGCTGCTGCGCCGGGCCGGTCTGGAGCAGCTGCGCTGGTTCTTCCACATGGAGCGTCCGCTCACCGGGCTGCCCGACCGCCGGGTGGTCGAGGGCGTGCACCTGGTGTCCTTCACCTGGGACCGCGACGAGGAGGTGCGGCGCGCGCACAACGCGGCGTTCACCGAGCACTACGGGTCCAGCGAGCGCGACGTCGTCTCCTGGCAGGTGATGTTCAGCGGCATGCGAGCCTTCCGCCCCGACCTGTCGGTGCTGGCGGTGATCGACGGCGAGGTCGTCGCCTACGCGCTGGCCTACGTGCACGAGTCGGCCACGCGGGCGACCGGGACCCGGCAGTGCTACTTCGGGCAGATCGGCGTGGTGCCGCGGGCCCGGGGTCTCGGGCTGTCGAAGGCGGTCATCATCGAGGCGCTGCACGTGGCCGCGGCGAAGGACTGCGGGACGGCGGGGCTGGAGGTCGACAGCGAGAACTCAACGGGGGCGCTCGGTCTCTACGAGAGCCTCGGTTTCCGGACGGCGCACACCCAGGTCTCCTGGTCCAGGCGGCTGTCCCCGCTGCCGCGTGACTAAGGTCCGGCGCATGGTCAGCGCCGATCACCCCGTCTTCGACCCCGCCCTCGTCGGCCGTGCCCACCGCGCGGTCGATCCGCTGCACTCCCAGCTCTACTTCGCCCCGGAGCAGGACGAGCACCTCAGCGCCATCGGGCTCAAGCCGGGGCGGATGTCCTACTTCGCCGGTCGCGCCGCCCCGATGGGTGCCGTGGGCGCCGGCGTCGTCACGGCGACGTTCTACAACTTCGCGCCGTCGCTGGTCGCGCACATGATCCCGCGGGCCTGGACGATCGCCTCGCCGGAGCGGGTGGTGGCCGCCCGCTGGGACGCCGCGCGGGCGTCGCTCACCCGGCTGCTGGGTGCGGAGGCCGCCGGGTCGCCGGAGGTCGCGGAGCTCGGCGGGCTGCTGCGCGAGGCCTGCGACGGACTCAGCGCGGAGGGCCGGCCGCTGTACGCCGGGCACGCCGACCTGCCGTGGCCCGAGGAGCCGCTGCTGGTCCTGTGGCACGGCGCCTCCTTGCTGCGCGAGCACCGCGGTGACGGGCACGTCGCCGTCCTGGTGCACGCAGGCCTGTCCGGGCTCGAGGCGCTGATCACCCACTGCGCCACCGGCCGGGGCTTCACCGAGCCGGCCGCCAAGGCCACCCGCGGCTGGAGCGACGAGCAATGGGCCGCCGGCTGTGCCGCCCTCGCCGACCGCGGGCTCCTCGACGACGCCGGGCTGACCGAGGAGGGCGCCGAGCTGCGCGCCCGGATCGAGGTGCAGACCGACGCGCTGGCGGCCGACCCGTGGCTGTCGCTGGGCGCGGAGAAGACGGCGCGGGTGGTCGAGCTGGGCAAGGGGCTGTCCCGCACCATCACCGCCAACGGCGCGTTCGGGCAAGGCATCTTCGGTCGCTGACCCGTGACGACCGACGACGACACCCCCCGCCTGCCGCCGGCCGCCGAGGACGGCGCCGTGGCCGAGCTCATGCGCGCCCGACGCGGCGGGCGGCTCAGCGCGCTCGACCTGCTGCTGCTGCACAGCCCGCCCGTCGCCGAGGGGTGGAACGCGCTCCTCGGCGCGCTGCGCTCCTCGACGCTGCCCGGCGACCTGCGGGAGCTGGTCGTCCTGCGGGTGGCGGTCCTGAACGACGCCGCCTTCGAGTGGGCGGCCCACGAGCCGATCGGCCGGCGCGCCGGTCTCACCGATGCGCAGCTCGAGCTGCTGCGCCGGCCGGACGCGGCCGGGGACGCCTGGTCCCCGGTGCAGTCCGCCGTCCTCGCGTTCACCGATGCCTCGACCCGCGCGGTGGCCGTCCCCGATGCGGTGTTCGCCGCGGTGCGCGAACACCTCGACGACCGGCAGGTCGTCGAGCTCACGGCCACCGTCGCCGGCTACGCCATGGTGTCGCGGTTCCTCGTCGCGCTCGAGATCCCGCCACCCACGGGCGAGGTCGCCGGCTAGCTCGCGCCTCCGGCGACGGGGTCGGCAGCGCGCGAGAGCGGCGCGCTCACCCGTGTGGGCGAACACACCTCGGGCCCGGGGCGGCTGCCGTGGGATCATGGACGACGGCCGTGGCACGAGGCGGCGGCCCGACCCGGGAGGAGGACGCGGTGCGCAGCGAGCCTCCCAGTACCGAGCCCGAGGTCCTCCCCGCCTGACCCGCACCGGCTGCGACGGCGCGCGAGGACCGCTCCGGTGTCCACCGCTGTCCCCCCGTCGCCCCGGGAGCCCGCCATGGCCGAGCGTCGTCGTGCGCCGCTGACCGCCCTGTCCACCCTCACCCGCCGTCCGCGGGTGGAGGTGTTCACGCCCGTCGCCCACACCCCCGCACCCGCACCCGAATCCACTCCCCGGCCGCCGGCGCCGTCCCGGATGGTCGACAACGCCGTCTACTCCGACGGCTACCGGGTCGCCACCCCCGAGTCGGCTGCCGAGAGCCTGCAGGAGGTCACCGAGGGGGAGGGGCGGCTGGCGTGGCTGGGGCTCTACCGGCCGGAGCCGGGGGAGCTGGGGGAGCTGGCCGAGCTGTTCGACCTGCCGGAGCTCGCCGTCGAGGACGCGATCAAGGCCCACCAGCGGCCCAAGTTCGAGCGCTACGGCAGCACGCTGTTCGTAGTCCTCAAGGCCGCGCGGTACCTCGATGCGGTCGAGGAGGTCGAGTTCGGCGAGCTGCACCTGTTCCTCGGGCCGCACTTCGCGATCACCGTCCGGCACAGCGAGTCGCCGGACCTGTCCCGGGTGCGCCGCCGGCTCGAGAGCGACCCGGCGCTGCTGGCCAAGGGCAGCGAGTCGGTGCTGTACGCGACGCTCGACGCCGTCGTCGACGGGTACCGGCCGGTGGTCGACGGGCTGGCCAACGACATCGACGAGATCGAGACGCAGGTCTTCGGCGGCGACCCCGGGGTCTCCCGGCGCATCTACGAGCTGTCGCAGGAGGTGCTGGAGTTCCAGCGCGCCGCCCAGCCGCTCACCGGCATCATCGCCGGGCTCACCGCCGGCTTCGACAAGTACGGGGTGGACGAGGAGCTGCGCAGCTACCTGCGTGACGTCGCCGACCACGTCATCCAGGTCAACGAGCGGGTGGAGGGCTTCCGCCTGCAGCTGCGCGACATCCTCACGGTCAACGCGACGCTGGTGGCGCAGCGGCAGAACGAGGAGATCCGCGAGCTCACCGAGACGAGCATCGCCCAGGGCGAGGAGGTCAAGAAGATCTCTGCCTGGGCGGCCATCCTGTTCGCGCCCAGTCTGGTGGGCGGGGTCTACGGCATGAACTTCGACCAGATGCCCGAGCTCGACGAGTGGTGGGGCTACCCGTTCGCGCTGCTGCTGATGGTCAGCGTCAGCCTCACCCTCTACCTGGTCTTCAAGCGCCGCGACTGGATCTGACCGCCCGCCGGCGGCGCGGGGAACAACTCCCGGAGCGGTGCCGTTAGACTGGTCGAACAACTACACAGGGGGCGATTGGTCTCGACTGCGGTCGTTTGACCAGGGGAAGCGAGCCGAGGAAGGCAACGATGATCTCGTTAACCATCCGTTGCAAAAAACACAAGCGCCGATTCCAATCAGCGCGACTTCGCTCTCGCTGCCTGACGGCAGCTAGGCGAGTCTGTCAGCCCGGGTTCGTCATCGGCCCGGATCCTGGCATCAGCTAGATGACTCACCGCACGCACCGGTCGCGGGTGCGTGTGGGACACCGAACAGCGACTGGGCCCGTCATCCCGACTCGTTCGTGAGATCGGGAGGGCCGAGCAGAGGCAGAGCGAACTGCGCTCGGAGAAGCCCTGGTGATGCGTCGCAGGACGCGGGTTCGATTCCCGCCGCCTCCACCCCGACGAGAGCCCGGGAGGTCACTGACCTCCCGGGCTCTCGTGCGTCCGGGCCGGGCAGAAGGCGCCCCGGCGACGGGTGGTCCGGCTGGCCTCCGCTCGGTCGGTGCTGCTGGCGACGACGTCCTCGGCGGCGCACCGGCGCATCGCTCCGACCACGACTCCCCGGCAGCGGGAGGGCCCGACTCCTGACATCCTCTCTCCGACGGCGCGACGTCGACCGGCGCTCCATGAGTGCGCAGGCTCGGCGGATCACGACACAGGAGGTCGCATGAGCACGACGGCGGGGCCGGCCCCGGGGCAGGCTGACGAGGAGCGCCGTCGCGGCGCGTTCAGCTCCCGGCGCGTCTTCATCCTGGCGGCGATCGGCTCGGCGGTCGGGCTCGGCAACATCTGGCGGTTCCCGTACGTCGCCTACGAGAACGGCGGCGGCGCCTTCCTGCTGCCCTACCTGGTCGCGCTGCTGACCGCCGGCATCCCGTTCCTGCTGCTCGACTACGCGATCGGCCACCGCCACCGCGGCTCCGCGCCGCTCTCCTTCGCCCGGCTGCGCCGCGGCACCGAGGGGCTCGGCTGGTGGCAGGTGGGCATCTGCTTCGTCATCGCCGTCTACTACGCCGCGGTGCTGGCCTGGGCGCTGCGCTACACCTTCTTCTCGATCGACCAGGCCTGGGGCGCCGACCCAGAGGCGTTCTTCTTCGAGGAGTTCCTCCAGGCCGGTGACGTCGCGGTCACCGCCGACGTGGTGCCCGGGGTGCTCGTGCCCCTGGCGCTGGTCTGGCTGGCCGTCCTGGTGATCATGGCCCTCGGCGTCCAGCGCGGGATCGGGATGGTCTCGCTGGTCTTCATCCCGCTCCTGGTGCTCACCTTCGTCGCCCTCGTCGTGCAGGCGCTGCTGCTGCCGGGCGCAGGGATCGGCCTCGACGCGTTCTTCGCGCCCGACTGGTCGGCACTCACCTCGGCCCCCGTCTGGGCCGCCGCGTTCGGTCAGATCTTCTTCTCGCTGTCGGTCGGCTTCGGCATCATGATCACGTATGCCTCGTACGTCAGCCGCCGCGAGGACATGGTCGGCTCCGGCCTCGTCGTGGGCTTCTCGAACTCCGGCTTCGAGCTGCTCGCCGGCATCGGGGTGTTCGCCGCCCTGGGCTTCATGGCCCAGGCCAACGGGGTCGCGGTCGACGAGGTCGCCAGCGGCGGGATCGGCCTGGCCTTCATCGCCTTCCCGGCGATCATCAGCGAAGCACCCGGCGGCGCCCTCCTCGGCGTCCTGTTCTTCGGGTCGCTGGTCATCGCCGGCATCACGTCGCTGATCAGCGTGATCGAGGTGGTGATCTCCGCGGTCCGCGACAAGCTCGACACCGGCCGCCTCACCGCGACCCTCGCCGTCGGCGTTCCCGCCGCGGTGCTGAGTCTGGTGCTCTTCAGCACGACGAGCGGCGTCTACGTGCTCGACGTCGTCGACCACTTCGTCAACCAGTACGGCATCCTCGTCGTGGCGCTGGTCAGCATGCTGGTCGTCGCCTGGGCGCTCCGGGCCCTGCCCGCTCTCGGTACGCACCTGAACGTCCACGGCCGTCCCCAGGTCGGCACCGGCTGGCGGCTGCTGACGAGCGTCGTCGCCCCGTTGGGCCTGGCCGTCGTCCTCGTCCTCGGGCTGCGGGACGACATCGCCGCGCCCTACGAGGACTACCCCGCCTGGCTCCTGCTGGTCCTCGGCTGGGCGTTGGTCGTGGCCCTGCCGCTCATCGGCTTCCTCCTCGCCCGGCTGCCGTGGCGCGACGGGACCCACCTGGACGGACCACCGCCCGGCTCCGATCCGGCGGCGCCCCTGCACCCGACCCCCGCGACGGGCCCGGCCGCCCACAACCCCCCGGCGATCGGGCAGGACGAGGGAGGACTCCGATGAGCACGCCCGCGATCGTGATGATGGTGGTGGCGATGGTCGTGATCTGGGGCGGTCTCGCCCTGGCCATCGCCAACCTGCTGCGCCACGGCGCCGTCGAGGATCGGACCGAGAACCTGCGCCGGGACCGCTGACCCCGGGCGGACGACGGCCGGGGTCGGCAGGACGGCCGGAACCGTCATCACCGGCCTCGATGCGGACCATCAGCACATTCGTCTTCCGTGACCCACCGCACTCGCTGACAGTGATGCGCGTCGCATTCCGCGCATGCCGAACCCCGGCAGCCGTCCGCGCGGTCGTCGTCGGTCACGACGGCGTCCGGTTGCGGGCGGTCCGTGCCGGACGGCGCGGCTGCAGCCGATCGCTGCGGCCGACCGACGAAGGGGAGTCGCTTGAGGAACAGGACAACCGGGAGGCCGAGGAGTTCGTTCGTCCTCGTCGGCATGGCGGGGGCGCTCGCGTTCACCGCGCTGGCGCCGGTACCGGCCGCCGCAGCGCCGGGCGGGGCTCCGGACTTCGGACCGAACGTGCGGATCTTCGACGAGAGCACGCCGCTCGAGGAGATCAACGCGTACCTGATGAGCATCTCGGACGCAGCCGAGTTCAGCACCGACCGGCACGCCGTGTTCTTCGAGCCGGGCACGTACGGGAGCGCCGCGGGGCAGGACGACCCGTCGACCGCCACGGGCATCGTCAACTCCGAGGTCGGCTACTACACCTCCATCCAGGGCCTCGGCGCCTCACCCGAGGACGTGGTGATCAACGGTGCGCTGCACGTCGAGCCGGTGCAGGAGGCGGACACCGGGCCCTCGAACTCGCTGACCAGGTTCTGGCGGTCCCTCGGCAACCTGACGATCAACCCGATCCAGCGGCCCGTGGGCCCGGACGCGGACCGGCCGCGCCCGGAGGGCATCGCCGAGCCGCACACCATGCGCTGGGCCGTGTCGCAGGCCGCCCCGCTGCGCCGGGTCAACATCGAGGGCAACCTCGACCTCACCGGGCGGTACGGCGCCACCGCGTTCGGGACCTACATCGCCAACAGCCGGATCGAGGGCACGGTGACCAGCGGCGACGCGCGGGTGGAGTACGCCCAGGCCCAGTGGTACACGCGGGACAGCGAGATCGGCGGCTGGGACGGCGCCGGCATCAACTACGTGTTCTCCGGCGTGCGAGGTGCACCGCAGACCGACTTCGGGGCCCGCGGCACGACGACGTTGCCGAGCACCCCGATCTCACGGGAGGCCCCGTTCCTGTACCTGGATGGCGACGAGTACGAGGTCTTCGTGCCGTCGGCGAAGCCGGAGACGTCGGGGACGCACTGGGGGACGGGTCAGGGCGACGGGGTCTCGATCCCGATCGACCGCTTCTTCATCGCGAAGCCCGGGAACTCCGCCGCCACGATCAACGCGGCGCTGGCCGCCGGGAAGCACCTGCTCCTCACGCCCGGTGTCTACTCGCTGGACGCCCCGATCCGGGTGACGCGGGCCGACACGGTGGTCATGGGCATGGGGTACGCCTCGCTCGCCCCGGCCGCGGGCACGGCCGCGATCGAGGTGGGCGACGTCCCGGGCGTGGTCGTCTCGAGCCTGACCGTCGACTCGGGCCCCGCGACGGACGTGCTGATCCGGGTGGGCACCCGGGGCGGCCACTCCGGCATCGTGGTGAACCCGACGACGCTGACCGACGTGTTCGTCCGGGTCGGCGGCGCCCGGCCCGGCCAGGCGACCACGAGCGTGGAGGTCAACAGCAACCACGTGATCCTCGACCACACCTGGCTCTGGCGTGCCGACCACGGTGCCGGTGCGGGCTGGGAGAGCAACCTCGCCGACCACGGCCTGGTCGTGAACGGTGACGACGTCACCGCGCTCGGCCTGTTCGTGGAGCACTACCAGGAGGAGCAGGTGATCTGGAACGGCGAGCGTGGACGGACCGTGTTCTTCCAGAGCGAGATGCCCTACGACCCGCCGAACCAGGCGGCGTGGATGAACGGCACCGCGGAGGGTTATGCGGCGTACGTCGTCGGGGACCACGTGAAGAAGCACGAGGCGACCGGGATGGCGATCTACTCGCTGTTCCTGGCCGGGTTCGGGCCGTATGGGCCGCTGTCCGGTCCCCAGGTGCACGCCTCGAGCGCCATCGAGGGGCCGGTGCCGGCGAACGTCCGCTTCCGGTCGATGGCGACCGGGGTCATCGCCGCGGGCGGAGGGATCCGGCACGTCGTCAACGACGCCGGCGCAGCGGTCGACGCCGCTGCGCCCAACGACGCGGTGCACGGGATGACGGCCGTCACCCGCCTGGCGTCCTATCCCGCCCGGTGGTGACCGTGCTCGTCGCCTGACGAGGTCGAGCACCGGCCGCGGAGCTCCCGATCGCACCACGCGGTCGGGAGCTCCGTCCGCGGTCGGAGGCTGTCGACCGTCATCCGATCGGTGGCGCTATCATCGCCGGATGACGATGGAAACGATGGCCGGTGGCGACGTCGAGCCGTCGCTCGACGAGCCGGCGGCGCTCTCGGCGGCGGCGTGCCTGTTCCGCGGCCTCGGCGACCCGGCCCGGCTGGCGATCCTCCGCCACCTGGTGCTCGGTGAGCACAAGGTCGTGGACCTCACCAACCACCTCGGGCTGGCGCAGTCCACCGTCTCGGCGCACCTGGCCTGCCTCCGCGACTGCGGGCTGGTCTCCTCGCGGCCGCAGGGCCGGGCGTCCATGTGGTCGCTGAACCACGCCCCCCACCTGCTCGACCTCCTCGCCGCGGCCGAGCGCCTGCTGGCCGCCACCGGGGACGCGGTCGCCCTGTGCCCGACGTACGGCGAGGCGGCACACCGGTGAGCGCCCCCACGGTCACGGCACGGGCCCGCCGGGCGATCCGGCTGGAGCAGTTCACCATCGGTTACAACGTCGTCGAGATGGCCATCGCGGTCACCGCCGGGCTGGCCGCCGGACTCATCTCCCTCGTCGGGTTCGGTGTCGACTCCGGCATCGAGGTCGCCGCCGCCACCGTCGTGCTGATCCGGCTGTACGCCGAGGTCCGCGGCGGGGAGCCCGACGAGGTCAAGGAGCGGCGGGCGCTGAAGTTCATCGCCGTCACCTTCTTCGCGCTGGCCGCGTACGTCACCTACGAGGGCATCCGCCGCCTCGCCGGCGAGGAGACGCCGGAGACGAGCCTGGTCGGCATCGTCCTGCTGGCCGCCTCCGTCGTGGTCATGCCGCTGCTGGCCCGCGCCAAGCGCCGGGCCGGGGAGGCACTTGGCTCCCGGCTGGTGATCGCCGACGCGAACGAGACCCGGCTGTGCGCCTGGCTGTCGGTCTCCACCCTGATCGGCCTGCTGGCCTTGGCCGCGTTCGGGTGGACCTGGGTCGACGCCGTCGCCGGGTTCGTGATCGCCGGGTTCGCGGTCATGGAGGGCAGGGAGGCCTGGGAGGGCGAGCTGACCTGCGACGACGACGAGTGCTCGTGACCACCGTCGCGCTGATCCCGGACGTCCTCGCGCTCGCCGTGCCGTCGCCGGCGTCGGCCGCGGTCCCGGCGATCAGTCCGAGGGGTCGCCGACGACGGCCACGAACAGCGGCGAGCGGGTGGCGGTGTCGGTGAGGACCAGCAGGAAGGGCCGGTCGGACGACACGACCTCCGCCGGGGCTGCCGCGGCCGCCTCCTCGACCACCACGCCGGTGGCAGCGGCGGCCTCGGTGCCTTCCTCGTCCACCTCCAGGAAGGTCTGCTGGACCACCTGCGAGATGGCGACGTCGGCGCGGCCGAGCGCCGAGTAGTCGCCCGCCACCGGAAGGCCCATCGCGGCCAGCACGTCGAGCAGCTGGTGCGACTGCTCGATCCTCAGCTGCGGCAGCCGCACGCCGACGGTGCGGGCCCCGGCGGCCTGCAGGGCGGCCAGCGTCGCCGCGTCGACGGCGCAGGGGTCGGTGCCCTCCGGCGGCAGGACGGCGACGGCGGCGAGCGTCCCGTCGCGGTAGGGCAGCTCCACCGACCGCCACCCGTCCGCGGTGCGGCCGGCCCCCGTCGCCCCGCTCATCATCTCGACGGACACCTCGCCGGACGGCGTCGTGAACGCAGCCGCCGCGGTGCCGGTGAACGGCACCGCCCACCGGGCCTTCAGGTGCAGGGCGTTGGTCAGCACGGCGACCGTCCTCGGGCGCAGCGGCTCGTCGAAGAGCTCGTCGACGACCCCGCGGGTGTCCTCCTCGACCGTGGCGTTGATCCGGTCGGTGGCCCCCTCGGGGTCGCCGGCGAAGTCGAGTGCCCGTACGTCGGCGTCGAAGGCGGTGGCGATCGCGTCGAGGTAGTCGCGGTCCGGTTCCACGCCGGCGGCGGCCCACAGCCGGTTGCTGGTCTGCAGGGAGTCCGGCGCCTCCTCGTCGTCGAGGTCCCCGTCGTGGCGGAGGGCGTCCATCCCGCTGGTGTGGTCACGCAGCGCCGCGACGAGCTCCGGTGACCACTCCGGCAGGTGCAGCAGGGCCCCGACCGCGTCCGCGGTCCCGCCCGCGCTCGCCGGGTACAGCAGACCCAGTGCCTGCGCCGCCGAGGTGGGGGAGAGCAGCACGTCGGCATCGCCGGTGCTCTCGCAGACCGCGTGCAGCAGGTCGAGGCCGAAGGCGGTCTGCGCCTCGGCGACGTCCCGCGCGGTCAGCTCACCGGCCTGCACCGGCACGGCGTCGCCGCGGTGCAGGGTGGGAGCGGCACCCGCCGTGCCGCAGGCGGTCAGCGTCACCACCGCGCCCGCCGCGACGGCCAGCCGCGGCCGGCGTGCCCGTCCGCCCACGACGTGCTCCTCCCCGCACCGCGCGGTGCGATCGGCCGACGGAGCGATCGTGGATGTCGGGCGGCGTCCGGTCCAGGCCCGGCCGCCCGTCGTCGCCCTCCTGTGACCTCCCGGCGGTCACCAGGAGCCGCCGCCACCACCGCCCACGCCACCGCCGACGCCGGTGGTGCCGGTCCCGCCGCCCGAGGACGACGGGGCGACGCTCGCGGTGCCGCAGCCGGCCAGGAGGACCGGCCCGACACCGGCGTAGGCGAGGTACCGGCGGTCCTGCGGCGACCGCACCGGGACCGACGCCGTGGCGGCGACCGTCGACCACCGGTCGGCCTCCCCGAGGGCGACCGCCCATGCGGTCCAGCGCCCGAGCAGACCGGTGCCGATCGCCTCGTCGACGGCGGTGGACGGCGACTGCGCGAGGAACTGCCGCAGCGACTCCACCTGCAGCCAGGTCGCGGACCCGGCCGGCGTGAGCACCCGTAGCTCCCACCCGGCGATGGCGGCGGCGGCACCCGCGCCGGCCAGCAGCCCGGCGACCGCGGCGAGCACCAGCGGGAGCGCGACGTCCTCGACGGCCAGGTAGCCGGCCACCGGTGCCAGGACGAGTCCGGCGACCGCGGCCAGGCCGCCGAGCACGCGCGTCCACGTGGCCCGGCGATCGGCGGCCCCGTCCCACATGCCGCCGGCGCCCTGCCAGCCGTCGAGCTCCTCGCCCAGGGCGCCCCAGGCCTCGGCGAAGCCCTCGTCGTAGCTGCCCAGCGGCAGCCGCTCGCGCCCCCGGAACAGCAGGTCGAGCAGCCGGCGGACGGAGCCCTCGCCCGGCTCGCGGCGCACCAGCGTCAACTCGTCGGGCTCCTCCCCGGGCGCCTCCAGGTCGATGACGCCGGCGACCGCCTGCTCGAGGAGCCAGGCGGCCTTGTGCTGCTCGGTGACCGAGCCGGCGAGCAGCACGCCGCCCTGGGCGGGTGACACGGTCGCGGGCAGGGTCGGGGACGGGGTGACGTACCCGGCGAGCTCGGCGAGGTCGATCCGTGCGTCCTCGCCGGGCGCCGCGCGCACCGGGATGCCGACGGCGGGCACCCGCTCCCTGCCCGCACGCCGGACCGCGGCCAGCGTGACCGCCCCGGCCGGCACGGCGAGCCCTGCGGCGAGCGCCCCCACCAGCAGCGGATCGGCGCCGTCGGCCGGCGGGGCGGTCGCCGGTGGCGCGGGGAGCGCCGGCGCCTCGTCCAGGGCGGTGCCGAGGGTGCCGGAGACGGTGACCCCCTCGCCGGCGTCCAGCGAGTCGACCGCGGCGACGAGGCGACCGGGCTCGGCCTCCTCGACCGGGCAGGCGTCCACCTCGCCCTGCTCGCCGGTCGCGCACCGGAGCTGCTGCAGTGATGCGGGGACGGCCACCTGCACCTCGACGTCGTCGATCGGCACGTCCCATCCGGTGCCCACCGCGTCCCAGGCCAGCTCGTCGCCGGTCACGACGTCCTCGAGGGTGTAGGTCAGGACGTAGCGGTGCCGGCCCGTGACCGTCCGGTCGGGGTCGCCCACCCGGATCTCCCCGGCCTCGTCGACGGTGACGTCGTCGGGCGCGCCGGGGGAGAAGGCCTCGACCGGCGCGGCCGGATCCAGACCCGGGACCCGGCGGAGGATCCCGCGCCGCTCCTCGCCGCCGAAGTCGTAGTCGATCACCTCGGTGACGCGGGCGCTGCCGTCCTCGGCCACCGTGGCGGCCACCCACAGCAGGCGCACCCGCTCGCCGCGGCCGGCTGCGGCGACCACCAGCGCCAGGAGCCCGACGGCCAGCGCGACCACCAGGACCAGGGCGGCGTCGATCCGCCGCCGGCGGCGGACGCGGTCGGACCGGCGGGGCGCGGTCATGCCGGGTCCACACCCCCCGGCCCCCGGACGGGGGATCGGCCGGTCACCTCCGCAGGCCTCAGCCGAGCGGGGCGAGCGCCTCGACGGCCGGGAGGAAGGCCTGCTCCCGGTACACGTCGCTGCGGGCCGGTCCGGTGCTCAGCTGGACGAGGACGACCCCGTCGGGGCTGTCGGCGAGCGCCAGCTCGACCCGCTGGCCGAGGTCGTCGAGGCTGTAGAGCGCCCAGCTGAACGACTCGGTGGTCAGCTCGCCGACCTGCTGGGGTGGCTCGCCGGTGCCCAGCTGTGCGCCGAGCTGCTGGAGCACCTGCTCGGCGGTGGCACCGGGCACGACCCGCTGGATCAGGGAGACCAGGGCCGACTGCTGCCACACGCCCGGGAGCACCTCGGTCCAGCCGTCCGGCCGCACCCCGGTGAGGCCGGACTCCTCGCTCTCGAACGACACCATCTCGACGTCCACGTCGGAGGCGGTGAAGGCGGGGGCCTCGATCTCCTCGACGCAGCCGGTGGCCGGCTCGCTCCGGGGGTCGTCGAGGAAGTCCGCAGCGATCTCCACGGCGCAGTCGTGGCTGGGCAGCGCGCCGTGCCCGGTGAACGGGAACCGGACGAAGAAGCTGTTCGGGAGGTTGTCGGAGATGGCCTCGCCCCACCGCGGCGGGGTGATGGGGTCGAGGTCGCCGGCGAGCACGAGCGCGGGGATCTCGCTCTCCACCGGGTCGTCCGCCCCGGGGCCGGGCTCGCCGGCCTCCCACGAGGCGCAGACGTCGAACACCCCGGGGCCGAGTGTCGGCGCCTGCTGGAAGAAGCCCTCGACCATCGGGTCCGCGGCGGCGGCCGCGGCCACCTCCTCCCGGGAGCTGAAGGGAACCTCCTCCTGGCACTGCACGGCGAGCTGCTGGCCGATGCTGACGAGCTCCAGCTGCTGGGAGAGCAGCCCGAACAGCAGGCCGATCGTGCCGAACTCGCCGTCGTCCGCCGCGGCGATGATCTCCGGCAGGAACGGCACCAGCTGCGTGGAGTACAGGGTCTGGAACAGGAAGCCGGCGAGCGAGTCCCCGTCGAGCTCGTCCTCGACGCGCTGCGCGTTCGTCGGGTCGACCACGGTGATCGGCGCCGGCGACGCGTTCAGCTCGTCGACCAGGCTCCGGAACGTCTGCTCGAGGTCGGGGTACCGCGCGGCGCACTCCGGGTCGTCGGCGCACGTCGCGAAGAGGGCCTCCATGGCCCGGACGGCGTTCTCGGGCGTCTCCTCGTACAGGTCGGCGTCGACGGGGTAGGCGGCGTCCAGCACGACCGACCGGATCCCCTCGGGGTGGTCGCGCATGGCCGTCTGCGCCAGCCGGGTGCCGTAGGAGATCCCGTAGAGGTTCCACTCGTCGTGGCCGAGCGCGACCCGCAGGTCCTCGAGGTCGGCGGCCGAGGCCGCGCTGTTGTAGTCGGAGAAGTCGATGCCCTCGTCGACCAGGCGCTGCCGGCACTCCTCCAGCGACTGGACCGCCTGGGCCTCCAGCTCCTCGGGGGGCAGGTCGGAGCCCAGCGACTCCTGGACCCAGGACGTGTACTCCTCGCAGGTCAGCGACGGCTCGGTCAGCCCGGTGCCGCGCTGGTCGAGGAGGATCAGGTCCCGGTCCTCGGTCAGCGGCTCGTAGAGCTCGCCGAACGCCACCGGCACGAACTCCAGGGTGCCCTGGCCCGGCCCGCCGGACAGGTAGACGACGGGGTCGTCGGCGGGATCGTCGGAGTCGGTCCGGACGACGCCGAACGCCAGCTCGACGGTGCCCGCGTCGGGGTCGTCGCGATCGGCCGGGACCGGCAACGTGCCGCACTCGATCGGCACCCCCGCCGGCACGTCGAACCCGCAGGCGCCCCACTCGACCTCGCGGGATGCCGCGGAGGCATCGCCCCCGTCCGGCCCGCCGCCGTCGTCACCGTCGCCGTCGGAGCCGGTGCACGCGCTCACGAACAGCAGGGAACTCGCCAGCAGAGCTGCCCAGCGCCGACCCATCACAGCGGTCTCCGTCCGTCGTCGGTGGCGCGGCGCCCTGGCTCCACCGTTCCGGGGATGCCGCCCACTCCGGTTCCTGAACGAGCTCGGTTCCTGACTACCAGACGTCCGGGCCGGTGCCACCCCCACCGCCGTCCGGATCACTCCCAGGGCCACTCCTGCTGCTCCCGGAGCACCGCCTGCAGGAAGCGCCAGGCGATCAGCATGTCGGCGAGGAGGGGGCCGATCCCGCCCTCCGTGGTGAGGTCGACGTGCGAGAAGGACCGGACGGGCAGCACCTCGGCCTGCGGGAACGCCGCGCGGAGCCGGAGCAGCTCGGCGGAGGGCACGGCCGGGTCGTCGAGCGCGTGCGCCGCCAGCACGTCGGCCTCGATCCGGTCGGCGACGGCGACGGGGGAGAAGGTCTCCACGAGGGCGTTGCCGGGCGGAGGGAGGTTCCGGGCGAGGTCGGCCACCTGCGCCGGGTCGTCGGTCGTCATCATCCGGTACACCTGGCGCGCGGCCGGGGGGAGGCCGTCCGGATCCCGCTGCTCCAGCGCGGCCCTCAGGGCGTCGGCCTGGTTCGCGGGCACCAGTTCGGTCGCGGCGTCCCGGAGCACGCTGTCGACGGCGTCCTCGTCGGCGGCCCACGGATAGGTCTCGCCGTCCACCACGGACACCCCGGTCACCGCCGCCTGGAGCATCCCGGCCAGATCGGCGTAGGCGCCGAACGTGGCGACCAGGTCGATGCACCGGCGCACCCGTTCGTCGGCGGCCGCCACGAGGGCCAGGGAACCACCGAAGGAGAACCCGAAGAGCACCAGGCCGCCGTCGTCGGGGCAGAGCCGGGCCGCCACCTCGACGACGCGCTCGACGTCGGCGACGTCGAGCTCCTGGTCGTAGAGGCGCAGCTCGGGGACCACCACCTCCCGTCCCGCCGCGGCCAGCGCGGACGCGAAGCCGACGACGCGCTCGTCGTCCCGGCCGGCGGGTGCCGCACCGGGCACCACGAGGATCGGGGGAGCATCACCGCCCGGGGAGTACCGGTGGACGACGACGTCCCCGAGCACCTGCTCGCTGGGCTCGATCGACGCCTCGTCCGAGCGCGGCAACGGGCCGTCGAAGGCGCCGTCCAGCACGAGGACGGCCCTCGTGCCGGACCGCACGGTCGGGTGCAGGGCGAGCGCCGTGACCGCGAGCACGGCCACCACCACCCCCAGCGCCAGGGCGGCTCGGCGTCCCCCCGGGCCTCGCATGCCCCGATCGTCCCAGAGACGCCGGCGGGCGGCCCGGCCCCACCGGCACGAGCCGGTGCCCGCGGCTCTAGTTCGAGCGCACGACGACCAGGACGTCCTCCGGCTGGAGGGTGCCGATCAGCGCGTCGTCGAAGCGCAGCGTGCGGCCGCCGCGGGTCACCGACAGCACGATGTCGCGCAGCTGCCGCGGCCCGAGGCCCACCTCGTCGGTGGTCACGGTGCGCTGGTGGAGATCCAGCCCCTGGCCGCCGGTGACCAGGTCCTCGACGACGGCGACCACCCGCGGGGCGTCGGTGGACAGCCCCAGCAGCCGGCCGGAGGTGGCCGAGGTGGTGATGACCGTGTCCGCGCCGGACTGCCGCAGCAGGTTGGCGTTCTCCTCCTCGCGGACACTGGTGGTGATGGGGACGCTCGGGTTGAGCTGGCGGACCGTGAGCGTGATGAGCACGGAGGCGTCGTCCCGGTTGGCCGCGACGATCACCGACCGCGCCCGCTCCACGGCGGCCCGGCGCAGCACGTCGGTGCGGCCGGCGTCGCCCACGATGCCGGTGAGCCCGATGGCGTTGGCCTCGTCGATGGCCCGGGAGTCCGGGTCGACGACGACGATGCGCTCCAGCGGCGTGCCGTTGGCCTGGAGCGACCGGATGGCGCTGCGGCCCTTGGTGCCGTAACCGCACACGATGACGTGCTGGCGCACGCGGGACCTCCAGCGACGGATGCGGAACTCCTCGCGCGAGCGCGCGGTGAGGGCTTCCAGGGTCGTCCCGATGAGGACGATCAGGAACATGATGCGCAGCGGGGTGATCAGGAGGACGTTGACCAGCCGCGCCTGGTCGGTGACCGGGGTGATGTCGCCGTACCCGGTGGTCGACAGGGAGACGGTGGCGTAGTAGGCCGCGTCGAGCAGCGAGATCGGGCCGCCCTTGCTGTCCTCGTAGCCGTCCCGGTCGAAGTACACGACGAGGATGACGACGGCGAGCACGGCCGCTGCGATGAGGACCCGGCGCAGCACCTGACGGACCGGGGGCTGCTCGAAGTGGGCGATCTGCACCCCGGTGTGCTCGGTCTCGAGACCGTTCCGCTGCGGGTCCACCCCGCGGACGATAGTGAGCGCGGGCCGCCGTTGCGCGCCGCCGCACCCGAACGGGGTGCGGCGGCGCGCCGGCGGTCAGCCGCCGATGGCCTCCCGCTCCCGGGCGGCCAGCTCCCGCTTGAGCACCTTGCCCGCCGCGGACACCGGGATCGCGTCGATGAAGCGGACGTCGCGCAGCCGCTTGTAGGGGGTCACCTTGTCGTTCACCGCCGCCATGACCGACTCGGCGGTCAGCGCGGCGCCGGCGGCGTCGTCCTTGCGCACCACGTAGGCCACCGGCAGCTCGCCGGCGTCCTCGTCGGGGCGCCCGACCACGGCTGCGCCGGCCACGCCGGGCACGCCGAAGAGGATCTCCTCCAGCTCACGCGGGAACACGTTGTAGCCCTTGTAGAGCAGCATGTCCTTGGTGCGGTCGACGATCGAGAGGTAGCCGTCCTCGTCCAGGATGCCGACGTCGCCGGAGTGGAACCAGCCGTCGGCGTCGATCGACTCGGCCGTCGCCTCCGGCCGGCGCCAGTACCCGCGCATCACCTGGGGGCCGCGGATGCACACCTCGCCGCGCTCCCCGGCCGGCAGCGGCTCCCCGCCACCGAGCGGCTGGATGCTGATCTCGGTGTCGAAGACCGGGAGCCCGACGGTGCCGGTCTTGCGGGTGCCGGAGCGGAACGTCGGGTTGCCGGTCGCCTGCATGGTGACCTCGGTCAGGCCGTAGCCCTCACCGATGACGGCGTCGGGGAGCAGCGCCTGCAGCTTCTCGATCAGCGTCACGGGCAGCGGGGCGGCGCCGCTGGAGACCCCGCGCACGTGCGACAGGTCGGCGTTCTCGATGCCCGGCACCTGCAGCAGCGCCACGAACACCGGCGGGGCGCCGCCGATGCTGGTCACCTGGTGCTTCACCGCGTCCTCGACGTACTTCACCGGGTCGAACCGCATGTGGATGATCGTGGTGGTGCCGCCCATGACCATGCCGTTGAGGTAGCCGATCGCGCCCATGGCGTGGAACCACGGCGTGAGGTTGACGATCCGGGCCTCGCCGAGCCGGGTCGGGTACTCGTCGGGGCTGCCCACCTGCTCGAGCGTCACGTCGCCCTCGGCGTCCAGCGCCGGCAGCGAGCCCGACGTCCAGCAGCCCGACTGGAGCACGTTCGTGACCACGTTGCGGTGCGGGAGCTCCACGCCCTTGCTGACGCCCGTGGTCCCGCCGGTGTAGGCCAGGTGCGCCAGGTCCGCGGCGGGGTCCAGCTCGGCGTCGAGGTGCCGGTCGGTGGGGTCGCCGGCCAGCAGGTCGGCGAGGTCGACGTCGGTCTCCTCCAGGCCTTCCAGCCGTGCGGCGAAGTCGAGGGTGTGCGCCTCGCCGGTGACGACGACGGTCTGCACCGGCGTCTGCGCCAGCGCGCCCCGGACGAACGGCAGCACCTGGTCCCAGGTGATGACGACCTTCGCCCCGGCGTCGTTCAGCTGGGCGGCGAGATCGGCGGCCGGCAGCAGCGGGTTCGTGGGGGAGAAGACGGCGCCCGCGAGCATGATCCCGTAGTAGAGCGGCGGGTACTGCCGGCAGTTCGGGATGTGGACGGCGACCACGTCGCCCCGGCCGACGCCGTGGTCGGCGAGCCAGCCGGCGACCGCGTGCGCGCGGGCGCCCAGCTCGGTGAAGCTCAGCGGCACGTCGTGGTCGATGAACGCCGTCCGGTCGCCCCAGCGGCGGACGGCGGCCCGCAGGATCGACCCGACCGGGACAAGGGGGTAGTCCAGGGAGCGAGGCAGTCCGGGCGGCCAGCCGGCGGAGCTGGGAGCCGGGGCGGACTGGACGGTGGTCATGCGTGTCCTCTCGTCGGTGAGCTGAGCCACAGGGTGGCTCAGCTCACAGCCCGTGTCGAGGGTTCTGTGAGGATGGGGGCATGAGCGACCAGCGCACCGCACTCGTCCTCGGTGGCGGCGGCATCACCGGCATCGCGTGGGAGATCGGCGTGCTCGCCGGCCTGGCGGAGGCCGGAGTGGATCTCGCCGGCGCCGACCTCGTCGTCGGCACCTCGGCCGGGTCGGTCGTCGGCGCACAGCTGACCAGCGGCGCCTCGCTGGAGGAGATGTACGCCCGCCAGCTCGAGCCCCCGGAGCGGGAGAACGTCGCCCGGATCGGGCGCGGCACCATGCTGCGGTTCGGGTGGGCGATGGTCGCCAGCCGCGGCCGGGACGTGGAGTTCCGCCGCCGGATCGGCGCGCTGGCGCTCGCTGCGGAGAAGGCGGGGCTGACCCCGAGCGAGCAGGAGCGGCTCGAGGTCATCGGCTCCCGGCTGGTCAGCCGGGAGTGGCCCGGGCGTCCGCTCACCATCACGGCCGTGGACGCCGCCACCGGCGAGTTCCGGCCGCTGGACCGCGACTCCGGTGTGCCGCTGCACCTGGCGGTCGCCGCCAGCTGCGCCGTCCCCGGGGTCTACCCGCCGGTGACCATCGACGGCCGCCGCTACGTCGACGGCGGGATGCGCTCGGCGGCCAACGCCGACCTCGCCCAGGACTACGAGCGGGTGGTCGTCCTCGCCCCGATCACCCGCGGGATCGGCCCCATGGCCAGCGTCGACGCGCAGGTCACCGGGATGGTCGCGCGGGTCGGCGTCGTCGCGCCGGACGAGGGCAGCCGCGCGGCGATCGGCCGCAACGTCCTCGACCCGGCTGCCCGGGAGCCCTCGGCGCGCGCCGGTCGCGCCCAGGGTGCGGCGGTGGCCGCCCGGATCGCCGACGTCTGGAACGGCTGACCTCCCCTCGGCCCTGCGGCGGCGAGGGTTCAGACGACCGGTTCGGCGACCAGGGAGCCGGCGGAGTGCTCCTGGCGGAGCGCCGTCTTGAGCACCTTGCCGCTGGGATTGCGGGGGAGCGCCCCGACCACCGAGTACTCCCGGGGGTTCTTGTAGCGGGCGAGCTTCTCCCGGCAGTACGTCGCGAGCTCCTCCGGCGTGGGCGGGTCCGCCGGGTCGCGCGGGGCGATCACGGCCAGCGGCGCCTCGCCGTAGCGGGTGTCGGGGACGCCGATGATCGCGACCTCACCGACCTTCGGGTGCGCCGCCAGGACGTTCTCCACCTCGGCGCAGTAGATGTTCTCCCCACCCGAGATGATCATGTCCTTCTTGCGGTCGACGACGTAGAAGTAGCCGTCCTCGTCCTGGCGCACCAGGTCGCCGGAGTGGAACCAGCCACCGGCGAACGCCTCGGCCGTCTCCTCCGGCTTGTTCCAGTACTCCTTCATCACCATCGGGCTCCGGTAGACGATCTCGCCGACCTCGCCACGGGGCACGTCCGCCATCGCGTCGTCCACGACCCGCACCTCGACGTTGAGGATGGGGGTGCCGACCGAGCCGATCTTGCGCACCGAGTCCTCCCCGCGCAGCAGGCAGGTGACCGGGCTGCACTCGGTCTGCCCGAACGCGGTGACGACCTCGGCCTGCGGGAACGCGTCGATCAGCGCGCGCAGCAGGGTGGTGGAGGCCGGCGCCGCGCCCCAGGAGACCCGGCGCAGGTGCGAGAGGTCGCGGGCGGCGAGGTCGGGGACGGCGAGGACGGCGGCCCACATGGCGGGCACGAGGAAGATGCTGGACACCTTCTCCCGCTCCATCAGATCCAGGGTCGCGGCCGGGTCGAAGGCGCCCGACCGGAGGATCACGTGGACGCCACCGAGCAGCAGCGGCGGCAGCCCGCCGGCGAGCCCGGCGATGTGGAACAGCGGCGCGCCCGGCACCCCGACCCGGTCGTCGGGGTCCCAGCCCAGCGTGGTGATCTGGCTGAAGGCGTGCATCAGCAGGTTCCGGTGGGTGAGCACCGCGCCCTTCGGGCGGCCGGTGGTCCCGGACGTGTACATGATGAAGGCGGGCTCGTCCTCGTCCACCGCGACGTCGAGCGGCTCGTCCCCGGCCGCCGCGAGCGCCTCCTCGTAGTCCCCGCCGATCACCAGCGTGGTCGTGACCGACGGCGCCTGCTCCCGTGCCTTGGCGGCGACCTCCGCCAGCGGGGCGTCGACGACGAGCGCGACCGCACCGGAGTCGGTGAGCACGTACGCGACCTCGTCGGCCACCAGCCGGAAGTTGACCGGGACGACGACCGCGCCCAGCCGCACCCCGGCGAGGTAGGACTCCCACGCCTCCATGCCGTTGAGCGCCAGGACGGCGATCCGGTCGCCGGTGCCGACGCCGCGCCGGCGCAGGGCGCGCGCGAGGCGGGTGACCCGCTGGTCCAGCTCGGCATAGCTGCGCCCGGCCCCGTCGTGGCGCAGCGCCGTCGCGTCGGGCGTCGCGCGGCTCCAGCGCGCCAGCTGGTCGCTCATGGTCATGCCCCGGCCCTGCAGGGAGGGGATCTCCACGCTCACGGCTGCTCCTCGACGTCCGACGCTGGTGTGACCTGCGTCATGCTCTCGGTCGCGGGACCGGGCGGTCAACCCTGACTGTCGAGGGCGAGCAGCCGGGCGGCCAGCCGCTTCCAGAGCGCGAGGTGCGGATCGGTCGGGGCGGGCCGGTCCTCGAAGGCGTAGACCAGTGCGACGCCCCGCATGCTGGTGAACAGCAGCTCGCCGAGGTCGGCGTAGGCAGGGGCGGCCGAGATCTCCGGGCCCCAGATCCCCCGGGCGACCGCGGCGATCGCCTCCCGCAGCCGGCGCTCCTCGCCGCGCAGCGCCGTCCGCAGCTCCGGGTCGGTGCGGGCCGCCGTCCACAGCTCCATGGCGGCCCAGAACGGCGGCTCCTGGAAGGTCGCCCACATCAGGTCGATCGCCCGGTCGACCCGCTCCCGCCCGGTCGGCTCGTCCTCCATCAGCGCGGCCGCGCGGCGCCGGACCTCCGCGAGCTGCGTCGTCGCCAGGTGCTCGGCGGCGGCCACCAGCAGCTCGGCGCGGGAGGGGAAGTGGTGCAGGAGCCGGCCGCGGGAGACGCCCGCGCGGGCCTGGACGGCGAGGGTCGAGGCGCCGGCGTAGCCGTCCTCGACCAGGCAGGCCACCGCGGCGTCGAGGATGAGCAGCCGGCTGTCGGCGGTCATCTCCGACCGGGACCGCGGGGTCCGGACGACGCCGCGGGGGAGCGGCTCGGCGGTCATCGCCGCAGCGTAGCCGGGCCGGGGCCGCTCGGCAGTCACCGTTGACCGTTACGGGTGACGGCTGTCACGCTGCGCACCGTCCGACCATCGACGAGAGGAGCCGCCCGTGGATTTCGACGACAGCCCCGACGAGGCCGCCTACCGGGCGCGGGTCCGGGCCCTGCTCGAGGAGCACGCCGGTGAGCTGCTGCACCTGGCGCCGGGGCAGGAGGGCGTCGACGCGCGCCGGCACGAACCGGAGATGCGGCGCACGCAGCGGGTGCTGGCCGACGCCGGGCTGGTCGGGGTCACCTGGCCCCGGGAGTACGGCGGCCAGGGCGGCACGCTCGTGCAGCAGGCGATCGTCGCCCAGGAGCTGGCCCGCGCCCGCGTGCCCGGGCTGATCAACCACATCGGCATCGGCATGTGCGGGCCGACCGTCATCGCGCACGGCAGCCAGGACCAGCGCGACCGCTACCTCGCCCGGCTGCTGCGGGCCGACGACGTCTGGTGCCAGCTGTTCAGCGAGCCGGCGTCGGGCTCGGACCTCGCGGCGCTGCGCACCACGGCGGTGCGCGACGGCGAGGACTGGGTGGTCAACGGCCAGAAGGTCTGGACGACGCTGGCGCACGTCGCCGACTACGGCATCCTGCTCACCCGCACCGACCCCGACCGGCCCAAGCACGCCGGGCTGACGATGTTCGTCGTCGACATGCACGCCCCGGGCGTGACCGTCCGCCCGCTGCGCCAGATGGGCGGTCAGTCGGACTTCAACGAGGTCTTCTTCGACGACGTGCGCATCCCCGACGGCGAGCGGCTCGGGGAGCCCGGCGAGGGCTGGCGGGTCGCGCTCACCACGCTGATGAACGAGCGGGTCGCGATCGGCGGCGCGGGCGGCACGATCGGCCTGCCGGTCGAGGCGTTCGTCGAGCACGCCCGGGAGCGGCTGCCCGCCCTCGACGGCGACCGCCAGGTGCTGGCCCGGCAGGCGGTCGGCCGGGCCGTGGTCGCCTCGCTCGCCGCCCGCTACACCGGCTACCGGCGGCTCACCGTGCTCAGCCAGGGCGGCATCCCGGGCCCGGAGGCGAGCGCCGGCAAGCTGGCCGGGACGGAGGCGGCGCGGCTGGTCGCCGACGCCGGCGTCCGGCTGCTCGGCGACGACGCCGTCTACGCCTCGACCTCCGACGGCGACGACCGCTGGCAGCGCACGCAGTCGTGGCTGCCCGGCATCGCCATCGCCGGTGGCACCGACCAGGTGCTGCGCAACATCCTCGGCGAGCGGGTGCTCGGGCTGCCGCCGGAGCCCCGCAGCGACAAGACCGACCCGTTCTCGGGAGGACGGCGATGAACTTCGACCTCGACACCGATCAGCGCGACATCGCCGCCGGCGCCCGCGACTTCTTCCGTGGCAGCGCCTCGCCGGCCGCCGCGCGCGCCGGCCTGGAGGGCGACCGGCTGGAGCCGGGCCGGAAGGCGCTGGCCGACATCGGCTTCCTCGGCATCACCGTGCCCGAGGCGGCCGGCGGTGCGGGGCGGTCGGTCCTCGACCTCGCCGTCGTCGCCGAGCAGGGCGGGGCGGTGCTGGCCGCACCGTCGCTGGTGACGGCCGCCCGGGCGGCGGTCCTCCTGGCCGACGCCCCCGAGCTGGCCGCCCAGCTGGCCGACGGGTCGACCGCCTTCGCCGTCCTCGACGGGCCGGTGGACGGCTCGGCGCCCTCGATCGACGCCGCGGACGCGACGCTGTTCCTCGGGCTGGACGGCGGCGACCTCGTGGTCGGCGAGGGGGAGGTCGTCCCGGGCCGGCCGCTGGACGCCACCCGGGGCCTGGCCTCGGTGCGGCTCACCTCCCGCCGGGTGCTCGCGCCGGATGCGCAGGAGCTGTGGGCCCGCGCCCGGCAGGTGGCCGCGGTCGTGCTGGCGGCCGAGGACCTCGGTGGTGCCGACCGCGCGGTGGAGCTGGGCATCGCCTATGCGCAGGAGCGGGAGGCGTTCGGCCGACGGATCGGCTCCTACCAGGCGGTCAAGCACATGCTCGTCGACGCCTGGGCCGGCGTGGACCAGCTGAGGTCGCTGGTCTGGTGGGCCGCCTGGGCCGCCGACTGCGCTCCCGCCGAGCTCCCGCTGGCGTCGTCGGCCGCGAAGGCGTACGCGGCGGGCGCCTTCGAGCGGGCGGCCGGGACGCTGATCCAGGTGCACGGCGGCATCGGCTTCACCTGGGAGCACGACGCGCACCTCTACTGGCGGCGGGCCAAGGTCGACCGGCTGCTGCTCGGCGACGAGGCCGAGCACCTCGACACGGTCGCCCGCCTCGCGGTCGCCGGCGCACTGGGCTGACCGGTGTCGACGCGGACCGACACGAGCGAGCTGACCGAGCTCCGCTACGAGGTGGCCGAGGGCGTCGCGACGGTGACGCTGCACCGGCCCGACCGGCTCAACACCTTCACCCTGACCATGGCCGACGAGCTGGCGGCGGTGGCGGCCGCCGCGGACGCCGACGACGACGTCCGCGTGGTCGTGGTGACCGGCGCCGGCCGGGCCTTCTGCGCCGGCGCCGACCTCGGCGGAGGGCCGGACACGTTCGGCGACCGGCGCACGCGCACCCGGCCCCCGGGGCCGCTCAGCCAGGACATCGCCGGCCTCCCGCGGGACGCCGGCGGGGTGGCGTCACTGCCGTTCGCCGCGCTGCGCAAGCCGGTGATCGCCGCGGTCAACGGGCCGGCGGTCGGCATCGGCGCGACGCTCACCCTCCCCATGGACATCCGGATCGCCGCGGAGTCGGCCCGGTTCGGGTTCGTCTTCGGCCGGGTGGGGATCGTGCCGGAGGCCGCGTCGTCGTGGTTCCTGCCGCGGGTGGTCGGCATCAGCCAGGCGATGGAGTGGGTGGCGACGGGTCGGGTGTTCGACGCGGCCGAGGCGCTGCGCGGCCGGCTGGTCTCCCGGGTGGTGCCCGACGCGGAGCTGCTGCCGGCTGCCTACGCGCTGGCCGGGGAGATCGTCGCGAACACCAGCGGGGTCGCCGTGGCCGCCGCCCGCCAGCTGCTGTGGTCGATGCTCGGGGCCCCCTCGCCGTGGGACGCCCACCGGGCGGAGTCCCGGGCGCTGGTGGAGCTGGGGGAGGGGCCCGACCCGGCCGAGGGGGTCGCGGCGTTCCTGGAGAAGCGGCCGCCGCGCTTCCCCGCGCGGCTGCCCGACGGCGCCGTCGCCGGAGTGCCGCGCTGGCCCGCGCCCCCGGACGACGTCACGGGCTGACCCGCGCGGTCGACGCCCCGTGCCGGACGGGTGTCAGGGCACCCGGGTCGGGTCGAGGTGCCGCAGCAGGGTGTCGCCGAGATCGCGCATGGCGGCCACCTGCTCGGGCGA
Source organism: Blastococcus sp. HT6-4 (assembly GCF_039679125.1). Taxonomy (NCBI): domain Bacteria; kingdom Bacillati; phylum Actinomycetota; class Actinomycetes; order Geodermatophilales; family Geodermatophilaceae; genus Blastococcus; species Blastococcus montanus. The sequence goes on from NZ_CP155551.1 coordinate 973,997, forward strand.
GAGCTGGTCGAACAGCTCTCGCCGGACGCCTTCGACGTGGATGGGTGCCGCGCCCTCCAGGGCGGCGAAACCCTCGTCGGTGAGGACAGCGAGCTGTCCGCGCCCGTCGTCGGGGCACACCTGCCGGCGCACCCAGCCGCGTTCCTCGAGCCGGGACACCGCGTGGGAGAGCCGGCTCCGGGAGCTCAGGCACCGGTCGGCGAGCTCGCTCATCCGCATCTGCCGCTCGGGCGTCTCCGACAGCGCCACGAGCACCTCGTAGTAGGCGTGCGAGATGCCGGTGCGGTGGGTGAGCTCGCGGTCGAGCCGGTCGAGCAGCAGCTGGGCGCTGTAGAGCCAGGCGCGCCATGCCTTCTGTTCCTCCGGGTCGAGCCAGCGGGGCTCACCCGTGGGGAGGGAGTCCGGCGACACCGACGTGGTCATGCGGTCAGGATACTGGCGGAATAGTCAAACGCTCAACTACGCTGTCGTCCGACGAAGGCCACCCCGTTCGACCACCACTGGGAGATCCCATGACCGCCAGCACCGTCCAGATCCCCGGCTACCTCGCCGGCACCTGGGACATCGACGCCAGCCACTCCACCGTCGGCTTCTCCGTCCGCCACATGATGGTGAGCAAGGTCCGCGGCTACTTCCGCGAGTTCTCCGGCGAGATCGTCACCGCCGAGGACCCGACGCGGTCCACCGTCACCGCCACCGTGGACATGGACTCGATCGACACCCGCCAGGAGCAGCGGGACGCGCACATCAAGTCCGCCGACTTCTTCGACGTCGGCAACCACACCGTGATGACCTTCCGCTCCACCGCGGTGAAGACCGACGGCGCCGACTGGACCGTCGAGGGCGACCTGACCATCAAGGGCATCACCAAGCCCGTCGTCCTGGAGCTCGAGCTCAACGGCTTCGGCCCCGACGCCTACGGCGGCACGCGGGCCGGCTTCAGCGCCCGGACCGAGATCTCCCGCAAGGAGTACGGCGTCGACATCGACATGCCGATGGACGGCGGCGGTGTCGTCGTCGGCGACAAGATCACCGTCGAGCTCGAGATCGAGGCCGTGCTCCGCACCGCCTGAGAAAGGACCCCTCTGCCCCACGTGCCTCGCAAGCTCGACGCCGGACCCTGCACAGGGGCCGTTCCATCGCGTCACGAGAGGCCCCGGACGGTTCGCCGTCCGGGGCCTCCCGCGTCGCCCGGACGGCTACGCCGTCGCGGGGTCCAGCGCCTGGAACAGGACGTGGTCCTGCCACCGACCGGCGATGCTCAGATACCGCGGCGCCAGCCCGTAGCGGGTGAAGCCGTTGCGCTCGAGGACCTTCTGCGAAGCGGCGTTGTGCAGCAGCGTCCCGGCCTCGACGCGGTGCAGGCCGAGGTCGCCGAACGCCCGCCGAAGCATCTCGCCGACCGCGCCGGTGGCCAGCCCCCGGCCGTTGGCGGGCGAGGCGATCCAGTAGCCGATGCTGCAGGACTGGAAGGCGCCGCGGACGACGTTGTTCAGCGTCACCCGGCCGGCCACCGCCCCCGCCTCATCCAGGACGACGCAGGGGAACGACAGCCCCGCCGCGTGCCGCTCCAGGGCCGCCCGCACGTCGGCCCGCTGGCCGGCCTCGGTGTACCACCGCTCGTCGCGGGCCGGTTCCCAGGGCGCCTGGAACTCCCGGTCCTCGCGGACGAGGTGGGCGAGGGCGGGCGCGTCATCGAGCGCCAGGAGGCGGGTCCGTGCGGGCACGCCCGCGACCCTGCCAGGCGGCCGGCCGGCGCCGCGGTCGACTCCTCGACAGGGACACTGGGACGCATGTCGACCTCCACTCTCGCCCGTGTGCCCGCTTCCCTCCTGGTTGCCGTCGGGTTGGCCGCCGGCTTCGGGATCGCGCAGGGCACCGGCATCCGGGCGCTGGGCGGCGCGGTGCTCGTGGCCTGCGGCATCGGCGCCGGGTGGATCGCCGCCCGACGGCGGGGCGCGGCCGTCACCGCGGGGCTGGCCGCGCTCTACGTCGGCGCCTTCGTCCTGGCCCACGTGCTGGCCCTCGGGGCGGGGTTTCCGGCCTGGTTCGCGGTGAGTCTGGTCACTGTTGCCGCCGCGGGAGCCACCTACGGGGTGGTCGACAGGCAGCGGGAGACGGTCGCCGCGCGCTGAGCACCTAGAGTGGGGGGAAGGTCGCGGCTCCGGTTGCTGTTGACCTGATGCCCGCGCGCGTCCGCGCGGCGCCCCCGACCTGCCTGAGGTGCCCTTCCGCATGCCCACCCGCAACGACCTGCGCAACGTGGCGATCGTCGCCCACGTCGACCACGGCAAGACCACCCTGGTCGACGCTCTCCTCCGCCAGGCCGGCGCGCTCGGCCGGTCGAAGGGCGAGGGGACCGACAACGACTCCACGCAGGACCGCGTGATGGACTCGATGGATCTCGAGCGCGAGCGCGGGATCACCATCCTCGCCAAGAACACCGCGATCCGGCTGGCCGACGAGGACGGCAACCCCGTCGTCGTCAACATCGTCGACACCCCCGGCCACGCCGACTTCGGTGGCGAGGTCGAGCGCGGCCTGTCGATGGTCGACGGCGTCGTCCTGCTCGTGGACGCCTCCGAGGGACCGCTGCCGCAGACCCGGTTCGTGCTCCGCAAGGCGCTGGCCAAGGGGATGCCGGTCATCCTCGCGGTCAACAAGACCGACCGCGCCGACGCCCGCATCGAAGAGGTCGTCGACGAGAGCTACGAGCTGTTCATGGAGCTGCTCGAGGACACCGGCCTGGACCCCGAGGCGCTCGAGTTCCCGATCGTCTACTGCAACGGCCGCACGGGGCAGGCCTCGCTCAACCGCCCGGAGAACGGCACCGTCCCGGACAGCCCCGACCTGGCGCCCCTGGTCAAGACGCTGCTGGACACCATCCCGGCGCCGACCTACGACGCCGAGGAGCCGCTGCGGGCGCAGGTCACCAACCTCGACGCGTCGCCGTTCCTGGGCCGCCTCGCCCTGCTGCGCATCCACTCCGGTGAGATGAAGCGCGGCCAGCAGGTCGCCTGGTGCAAGGTCGACGGGACGATCAAGAACGTCAAGATCACCGAGCTGCTCGTGACCGAGGGCCTCACCCGCACCCCGGCCGAGAGCGCCGGCCCCGGCGACCTGGTCGCCATCGCCGGCATCGAGGACATCATGATCGGCGACACCCTCGCCGACCCGAACGACCCGCGGCCGCTGCCCCCGCTGACGGTCGACGAGCCCTCCATCTCGATCACGATCGGCATCAACACCTCGCCGATCTCGGGGAAGTCGGGCAAGAAGCTCACCGCCCGCCTCATCAAGAACCGCCTCGACCAGGAGCTGGTCGGCAACGTCTCGGTGCGCATGCTGCCCACCGAGCGCCCCGACACCTGGGAGATGCAGGGCCGCGGTGAGCTGGCGCTGGCCATCCTCGTCGAGCAGCTGCGCCGCGAGGAGTTCGAGCTCACCGTCGGCCGGCCGACCGTCGTGACCAAGGAGATCGACGGCAAGCTGCACGAGCCGGTCGAGCGCGTCACCATCGACGTCCCGGGCGAGTACGTCGGCACGCTGACCCAGGCGCTGGCGGTCCGCCGCGCGCGCCTGGAGAACCTGGTGCACCACGACACCGGCTGGGCGCGGATGGAGTACATCGTCCCGTCCCGCGGGCTCATCGGTTTCCGCACCGAGTTCCTCACCGAGACCCGGGGCACCGGCATCCTGAACCACAACCTCGAGGGCTACGAGCCGTGGCTGGGCGACATGCGTGCCCGCCCGACCGGCTCGCTGGTCGCCGACCGCCAGGGCGTCGCGACGACCTACTCGATGTTCTCCCTGCAGGAGCGCGGCCAGCTCATGGTCGAGCCGGGCACCGAGGTCTACGAGGGCATGATCGTCGGTGAGAACTCCCGTCCGGACGACATGGACGTGAACATCACCAAGGAGAAGAAGCTCACCAACATGCGCAAGTCCACCTCCGAGGAGCTGGAGCGGCTGATCCCGCCGCGCATCCTGAACCTGGAGCAGGCGCTGGAGTTCTGCGCCGAGGACGAGTGCGTCGAGGTCACCCCGGCCACCGTCCGCATCCGCAAGGTGGTCCTGGACCAGACCGAGCGCGGCAAGTCCAAGAACCGCAAGCCCAAGCCGGCCTGAGTCCCTCCCCCCGCCGCCGGGCGGGGACGTCGCTCCGCACGCTCTGCCCCCGAGTGCACGCGCACCCGGGGGCAGAGCGCTGTCCGGGGTCCCGAGGTGCGGACCGGACGGGAGTGGCCGGTAGGTCACGGTTCGTGATGACCGGCCGGAGCGCACCGACGCGCCCGTCCGTCGCACCACCGGCCACACCCGTGTCGGGCCATAGGTTCGTGTCGGGGTCTTCTGTCCGGGCCCATGGTGAGTGAGAGAGGCGGCCGAACGCTCATGGCGACGATCACCCGTACGGTTCCGATGCCCGAGGGGTTCCGTGGTGGGATCGACGTCCGGGTGAGCCTGCGCGCCGACGCCGGAACCGGGGGGTCGGCCTTCGACGGCGCCTGGTTCCCGCGCAGCCGCGACCTGGCCGCCGAGCTGCCCGAGCTCATCGCGGCGCTGGACCGGCGGGGCGTCCGCGTGGAGCGGTTCACCTACCCCCTGGACGCCTGGGAGCCGGCCCCGCGCAAGATCGAGGTGCAGGGCCGCACCGTCCGCGCGGGCGGCTTCCGCAGCATGGACCCGCAGGTGGTCTGCCTGACGTGGGCCGGCGGCAACCGCCGGGCCGACCTCCTGGTCGTGCCGCCGGAGACCGACGTGCTGACCGGCGCGCGGGCGCTGCGGCTGTGCACCCGCAGGGGCCTGCCGCCCTCGCCGCAGATGGTGCTGGCCGCCGCACGTTCCACGCCGCTGCCGCAGGTGCCCGACCTCCCGGCGAGCCGCGCGGTCTAGGAGCCGGTCCCGGCTACGCCCACTGCGAACCGGCTGGACGGCGGGGGAGCGGCTGCGCTGGGCTGAGGTGCATGCGGCTGCTCGTGCTCGGTGGCACCCTCTCCTCGGCCGGCACGTCGTCACGGCGGCGCTCGGGCGCGGCCACGACGTCGCCACCTTCACCCGCGGTGTCTCCGGTGCGCCGCCCGAGGGAGTCCGCGCTCTGCACGGCGACCGCGACGATCCCGATGCCCTGGCGCGTGCGCTGGGGGAGTGGACGCCGGAGCTCGTCGTCGACACCTCCTGCCAGACGCGGGCGGCGGCCAGCAACGCCGCCGCTGCGCTCGGTGGCGTGCACGCGTACGTCCTCGTCAGCAGCCTCAACGCCTACCGGAACTGGCCGCCGGGTCCGATCGGTCCCGAGGACGGCGAACCGACGTGGGACACCGACGAGGACGCGTACGGCCCGATCAAGGCGTTCGCCGAGCGGGAGCTCGCCGCCGCAGTCGACGGCCGGCTGCTGACCGCCCGCGTGGGGCTGATCACCGGCCCGCACTACCCGGTCCACCGGCTCGGCTGGTGGCTGGAACGCATCGCCCGCGGCGGGCGCGTGGCCGTCCCGGCCGAGGGGGCGCGGCAGCCGATCACGCTGGTGGATGCGCGCGACCTGGCGGCGTGGCTGGTCGGCATGGCCGAGGCCGGCCGCACCGGCGCGGTCAACGCCACCGGGCCGGCCGGTCTGACGACGCTCGGCGGCCTGCTCGACGTCTGCCGCGCCGTCACCGGGGGAGATGCGGAGTGGGCCCCGGTGCCCGAGGCCCGGCTGCTCGCCGCCGGCGTCGAGGAGTGGGTGCACCTCCCGCTGTGGCTGCGGCAGGAGCTCGCCCGGACGGCCTGGGACGTCGACGAGAGCCGTGCCCGCGATCTGGGGATCTCCACCCAGCCGCTCCGGGAGACGGTCGCCGACACCTGGGCCTGGCTGCGTGCGCACGAGCGCCCGCCGCTGCCCGCCGGCCTCCTCGCGCCCGGCCTGCCGCCGGACCTGGAGGCGACCCTCCTGCCGACGCGATGATCAGCGACCCTGATCATCGAGCGTCCTCCCTCACGGTCTGCGGTGAGGGAGGACGCTGCACGATCAGGTCCCCTGATCCCAGCTCCGGGGGTGTTTCTCAGTCGCGCGGCGCGCTGGGCCGCCCGGCGCCGACGGGCTGCTCGTGCCCGTGGACCGGCTCCTCGGCCGCGCTGACGTTGCGCGCGGCCACCGCGGCGACGGCGTCGGCGGACTCCGCGGCCCGGTCCTTGCGGTACTCGCGGTAGGAGTGGACGACGGCCAGGACCCAGACCGCGGCGAGCACGGTGTAGACGACGGCGCTCGTGGTGGTGCCCGCGTCGACCCACTCGCTGCGGAGCAGGGTGCGGACGTTGGTCAGCACGATGACGCCGCCGACCATCGAACCGAGCAGCCGCGGCGGGATGTGCCGCACCAGCCACGCGGCGATCGGGGCGGCGACGAGCCCACCGGCCAGCAGCCCGGCGACCCACATCGGGTCGATCCCCTGCGAGCCGAGCGCGACCAGGAAGCCCAGGCTGGCGGCCAGCGCCACGAGGAACTCGGAGGTGTCGATGGAGCCGATGACCTTGCGCGGCTCCATCCGCCCGCTGGCCAGCAGCGCCGGCGTGCCGACGGGGCCCCAGCCGCCGCCGCCGGTGGCGTCGACGAAGCCGGCCACCAGGCCCAGCGGGCCGAGGAACCGGCCGCGGACCGGCTTGCCGATGTTGCGCCGGTCGATGCCCCGGAGCGTGAAGCGCACCAGGATGTACGCGCCCAGCGAAACCAGGATCAGCGACATGACCGGCGCGGCGATCTCGGTGGAGAGCGCGGAGAGGAAGTGCGCGCCGGCGAACGCCCCCACCGCGCCCGGGACGCCGACCTTCGCGACGACCTTCCAGTCCACGTTGCCGAACTTCCAGTGCGACAGCCCCGAGGCCAGCGTGGTGCCGATCTCGGCGAGGTGGATCGTGGCCGAGGCTGCGGCGGGGTTGGTGCCGATCGCCAGCAGCAGCGTCGTCGAGGTGACGCCGTAGGCCATGCCCAGGCTGCCGTCGACGAGCTGGGCACCCAGGCCGGCGAGCGCGAGCAGGATGAGGGTCTTCACGGGGAACTGACTCCGGGTCTCAGGGAGCGGGCGCGCGGGGGCAGCCGGCGAACGGGAAGGACGAGACGGGGGGAGCGCCGGAACGGCGCGGGAATCAGCAGGCCGGACAGGCCGCGGTGCAGACGCGCAGAAGGTCGACGTGCAGGCGGCTCACCAGGAGCAGCATCGTCGTCCGCGTCACGCCGTAATGTCTACCAGATCGGTGCACTTATCCGTGCACCCGGGCGTCCAGTGCGTGGGACGGCGTGTCGTCCCGGACGGACCGGTCCCCGTCGTGGGGCGGACGGGCGCCGCTGCGGCCGAACCCCGGGGATCAGCCGACGAGGAGGTCGGTGACGACGTAGACCAGTGCGGCCACCGCGGCGGCGGCGGGCAGCGTGACGACCCAGGCGGCGACGATGTTGCCGGCCACGCCCCACCGGACGGCCGACAGCCGGCGGGTGGAGCCGACGCCCATGATCGACGTCGTGATGATGTGGGTGGTGGAGATCGGCACCGCGAAGACCGTCGCCGTCGTCACCATGACGCTGGAGGCCACGGTCTGGGCGGCGAACCCGCCGGCCGGGGTGAGCTGGATGATCCGGCGGCCCATCGTCCGCATGATGCGGAACCCGCCGGCATAGGTGCCCGCACTGATCGCGGCGGCGGCCGCGAGCACCACCCAGAACGGCACCTCGAACGTGTCGATCTCGCCGGCGGTGAACAGCGCGAGGGTGATGATGCCCATTGTCTTCTGGGCGTCCTGCATGCCGTGGCCCAGCGCCATGGTCGAGGCGCTGACGATCTGTGCGTACCGGAAGCCGCGGTTGGCCCTCGACACGTGCGCCCGGCGGAAGGTCCACAGGATCGCCACCATGAACAGGTAACCCAGGCCGAAGCCGACCAGCGGCGAGACGATCATCGGCACGATCACGTTGGTGAGCACGCCGACCCACTGCACCGCGTGCGCGGCGGCCAGGGCCGCGCCCACCAGGCCGCCGATCAGGGCGTGCGAGGAGGACGACGGCAGGCCGTACCACCAGGTGATCATGTTCCAGGTGATGGCGCCGATGAGCGCCGCGAAGACGATCTCGAGCCCCTGGCCGTTCGCGGGGGGCTCGATGATGCCGGCACCGACCGTCTCGGCGACCTCGGTGGAGAGCAGGGCACCGACGAGGTTCATCACCGCGGCCAGCGTCAGCGCGGCCCGGGCGGTGAGGGCCTTGGTCGAGACGGCGACGGCGATGGCGTTGGCCGCGTCGTGGAAGCCGTTGGTGTAGTCGAACGCCAGCGCCACCAGGATGATGACCACCAGCGCCAGGAAGGCCGCATCCATGCGCGGTCAGGACTCCTTGACGGCGATCGTCTCGACGACGTTGGCCACGTGCTCGAACGCGTCGGCCGCCCCCTCGAGCTGGTCGGCGACCTCCTTGAGCTTGAGGACCTCGAGTGCGTCGTACTCGCCGCTGTAGAGCCGCGACAGCAGCCGGCGGTAGAGCTTGTCGGCCTCGTTCTCCAGGCGGTTGACCTCGATCCAGTAGTCGGAGAGGTCCTGCAGCGTCCTCAGCCGCGGCATCGCCTCGGCGGTCGTCTCCGCGCACCGCTGCAGCAGCGACACCTGCTGGCTCATCTCGGCCGGCAGGGTGCCCAGGCCGGTGAGGATGACCAGGTCGGCGGCGGCCTCGACGAAGTCCATGACGTCGTCCATCTCGCTGGCGAACCGGTAGATGTCCTCGCGGTCGAACGGGGTCACGAAGCTGGTGTTGAGCGCCCGGAAGATCGCGTGGGTGGACCGGTCGCCGGCGTGCTCCAGGTCGCGCAGCTGGACCGCCAGCTCCGCCCGGCGCGCGTGGTCGTGGACGAACTCACCCAGGACCTCCGTCGCCGTCACCAGGTTCTGCGCCGAGGCGGTGAACAGCGGGTAGAAGCTCGAGTCCTTGGGCGTCAGGCTGAAGGGCACGCGGGGGCTCCGTCTCGGGGTGGGGACGGCCGCGGCCGCCGGAGGGGCGCGCGGGCCGTCGGGCAGCATAGGTGGCTGCGCGATCACTCCGCGTTCACCTCGCGGTCACCTGTGCGCGGAGTCGCCCTCCGCCGTGTCCCCGTTCACCCGGGCGAGGGAGGCGACCAGGTCGGCCCGGGCCCGGGCGACCCGGGAGCGGATGGTGCCCACCGGGCAGTCGGCCACCTCGGCGGCCTCGGTGTAGGAGAGCCCGAGGAGCTGGGTGAGCACGAACGCCTCCCGTCGATCCGGCGCCAGCCGGCCGAGCAGGTCGGTGACGGCGGCGCCGTCGCCCACGGCCTCCCCGGCCGTCGCGGGCGCCAGGAGCTCCAGGTCGGCGGCCTCGCGGACGAGGGTCAGCCGGCGGCGCCGCCGGGAGCGCAGGGCGTCGGCGCACACCCGCCGCGCGATGGCCAGCAACCAGGTGCGCACCGAGGAGCGGCCCTCGAAGCGGTGCAGCGAGCCGAACGCCCGCAGGTAGGTCTCCTGGGTGAGGTCGTCGGCGGCGTCACGGTCGCCCAGCGCGGCGCACAGGCGCCAGACGTCGGACTGCGTCTCGCGCACGAGGGTGGCCGCGGCCAGCGGATCGCCGTCGGCGGCGTCCGCGGCGATGCGGGCCAGGTCGTCCATGTCCTCGGAGGTGATCGGCGTTACTTCCCTGGTCGGGAACCGGACGACGTCCGGGTGCGACTAATGAACCATGCCGTGCCTGACCTACCGCGAGGCGCTGTCCGCGCGCCTCGACGGCGAGCCGCTGGGGATGCCCGCCCGCGAGCTCGACGAGCACCTCTCCGCCTGCCCGCGCTGCGCCGCCTGGGCCGCGGCGGCCGAGCAGGTGACCCGCCGCGCGCGGCTGGCACCGGCGCCGCCGGTGCCCGATCTCACCGCCTCCGTCCTGGCGGCGCTGCCCCGGGAGCTGCCCGGGGCGCGCACGGCCGCGCGCGCCCGCATCGCCGGCACCGCGCTGCGCCTGGTGCTGCTCGCGGTGGGCGTCGCCCAGGCGGCGCTGGCCGGGCCGGTGCTCGTCTCCGGCGCGGGCTCGATGAGCGCGCCGGTCCACCTGGCCCACGAGACCGCCGCCTGGAACCTGGCGGTCGCCGCGGCGTTCCTCGCCGTGGCGGCGGCGCCCCGGCTCGCGAGTGGGGCGCTGCCGTTCCTCGGCTCCTTCGTGGCCCTCCTCCTCCCGGTGACGCTCGCCGACCTCGACGCCGGGCACGTGCACGCCGACCGCGCCGCGGGGCACCTGCTGCTCCTCGCCGGTGTCCTGCTGGTGGCGACGACGGCCTGGCGGGGACGCCGGCGCGGTCTGCCGGCGGCCGTCGCCGACCGGTCCGTGACCGCGTGAGGCGGACCGGAGCCCTGCTCGCCCTGCTGCTCACGGCATGGCTGGGCGCCGGGGTGCTGACGGCCGGCCCGGCCGCGGCGCACGCCACGCTCGTCGCCACCGAGCCGGGGGAGGGCGCCCGGCTGGAGGCCGTCCCCGACGAGGTGACGCTCCGGTTCAGCGAGGCCGTCTCCCTGGGAGCCGGGTACGCGCGGGTGCTGGGGGCCGGCCAGGAACGGGTGGACGCCGGCTCGGCCTCCGTCGACGGGGAGGTCCTGACCATCCCGCTGCGCAGCGGACTGCCCGACGGCGGCTACCTCGTCACCTACCGGGTCATCTCGGCCGACTCCCACCCCGTCTCGGGCGCGTTCTCCTTCGTGGTGGGCGACGGCGAGCTGCCGGCCGCCGACGGCGGTGAGCTCGACGGCACCGATCCGGTGGTCGGGATCCTCCTGCCGGCGTTCCGCTGGCTCGGCTTCGCGGGATCGTCCCTGGCGATCGGTGTCCCGGTGCTGGCGGCGGTCTGCTGGCCCGGCGGCTGGGCGTCCCCGCGGCTGCGGCGGCTCGCCGTCACGGCGACGATCGCGGTGGCCGTGGCAGCGCTGGCCACCTTCCTCCTCCAGGGGCCGTACGCCGCCGGCACCGGGCTGGGCGCGCTCGCCGATCCGGCCCTGCTCGTCGCGACCGCGGGTTCGGGCGCCGGCTGGGCGGCGCTGGCGCGCGCGGTCCTGGCGGTGGCCCTCCTCGTGGTGCTGCGCCCCGTCTGGCGGCAGGGTGGGCCGCCCGGGCGCGGCCGGCTCGCCGTGGCCGGTGGCCTGGCCGCGGGGCTGGTGCTGGCTACCGCGGCCGTGGGGCACCCGGTGGCCGGGCCGTGGCCGGGGCTGGCGGTGCTCGTCGCGGCGGTGCACGTGGCCGCGATGGCCGTCTGGCTCGGCGGCCTGGCCGGGATGCTGCTCGTGGCGCTGCGACCGGGCACGGCGCCCGGCGCGGGCGTCGCCGCCCTCCCCGCGTTCTCCCGCCTGGCCTTCGCGGCGGTGGTCGCGCTGGTGGTGTCGGGCATCGTGCAGTCGGTGCGGGAGGTCGGCTCCCCGACGGCGCTGGTCGAGACCACCTACGGCCGGCTGCTCGTGGCCAAGCTCCTGGTCGTGGTGGTGCTGCTCGCCGCCGCCGGGGTCTCCCGGGTCTGGGTGCAGCAGCGCCTGGGCGTCCGCCGGCCCCGCCGGCACCGGACGATCCCCGTGCACGCCTTCTCCGCGACGGCCCCGGTCGAGCGCGCCGAGCCCGCGCCCGAGGAGCTCGCGGCCGCGGCGGAGCGGGACCGCGCCCAGGCGGAGGGCGCCGCCGCGCACCTCCCGTCGCTGCGCCGGACGCTGGTGGTGGAGGGCGTACTGGCCGCCGTCGTCCTGGCGCTGACGGCCGTCCTCGTCGCCACCCCGCCGGCCCGCACAGCGCTGGCCCGCCCGGTGGACGTCGTCCTGCCGTTGCAGGGCAGTGCGGGGACCGCGCCGGGGAGCGTGCAGGTCTCGGTGGATCCGGCGCGGCCCGGCGAGAACGCGCTGCACGTGTACCTCTTCGACGAGTCCGGACGGCTCACCCAGCCGGCCGAGATCCGCGTGACGCTCACCGAGCGCAGCCAGCAGATCGGCCCCCTCGACGTCGACCTGGAGCCCGCCGGGCCCGGCCACTACGTCGGTGACGGCCTCACCATCCCCGGCGCCGGCACCTGGACGCTCACCGTCGGCGTCCGGCTCGACGAGTTCACCGCCCTGACCGCGGCCACCGACTTCCCGGTGCGCTGACCTCCCCGACGGTGCAGTCACCCGACTGTCCGTGCCCCAGATGAACAGGAGTTCCGTGTCCCTGCCCCGCCCGTTCGCCCGGGTCGCCGTCCTGCTGCTGGCCACCCTGACCGCTCTCGCGGCGGCCGTGGCCGTCGCTACGGTCGCCTCGGCCCACGTCACCGTCTCCTCCGCTGACGCCGCTCCCGGGGGCTACGGGAAGCTCACCTTCCGCGTGCCGAACGAGAGCGACACCGCCAGCACCGTCGGCCTGCGCATCCAGATCCCTGAAGAGGCCGCGATGGGCTCCCTGCGGGCGCAGCCGGTGCCCGGGTGGACGGTGACGACCACGACCAGCGAGCTGGCCGAGCCCGTCGAGGTCCACGGCCGGGAGATCAGCTCCTACGTCTCGGTCGTGGAGTACCGCGCCGCCGACGGTGCCGGCATCGCACCCGGCCAGTTCCAGGAGTTCGCCCTGGCCGGCGGCCCGTTCCCCGACGCCGAGGAGCTCAGCTTCCCGGCGGTGCAGAGTTACAGCGACGGTAACGAGGCGGCGTGGATCGAGCCGACGGTCGCCGGCCAGGAGGAGCCCGAGCGGCCCGCGCCGGTCCTGACGCTCACGTCGGCCGACGCCGGCGCGGAGACCGGCGCCGCGACGGGGGGCCAGGCCGACGAGGCGCACGACGCCGCCGGGCACTCCGCCGACCCCGGTGCCCTGGCGCTGTTCTTCGCCGTCCTCGCGCTGCTCACCGCGCTCGCCGGTGTCGTCCTCGGCGTCCGCGCCAACCGACGTACCGTGTCCTCGTGATGTCCGCCGTCCGCCGTCGCCCCCGCCGGTGCGTACCGGCACTGCTCCTCTCCACGGGCCTGCTCCTGGCCGGCTGCGGGGGCTCGGCGGACGGCGCCGCCGAGGAGCACGACCACTCCGCCGGCGCACCCGCGGTCGTCGAGGCCCCGGAGGACCGGTACGCCGGTCTGGACCTCAACGAGGCCTACCGCCGGCCGTCGTTCACCCTCACCGACACCACCGGTGCGCCGTACGACTTCAAGGCCGCCACGTCGGGTCGGCCGACCCTGCTGTTCTTCGGCTACACCAACTGCCCGGACGTGTGCCCGACGACGATGGCCGATGTCGCGGTGGCCCTGCGCGGGCTGGAGCCGGAGCTCGCCGAGCAGGTCCAGGTGGTGTTCGTGACCACCGATCCGGCCACCGACACCCCCGAGGTCCTGGGGGAGTACCTCGACCGGTTCGACGCCGACCTGCCCACGCCGTTCATCGGACTGACCGGCGACCAGGAGACCATCGACCAGGCGCAGCTGTCGGCCGGGGTCCCGCTGGCCGAGGACGAGGGGCGGCTGCACTCCACGCTGCTGCTGCTGTTCGGGGCCGACGACGAGGCGCAGGTGGCCTTCGACGCGGAGAACACCGCCGGTGACATCGCCGATGACCTGCGCCTGGTGACGGGCGCGTGAGCCGTGGGCTCGGGCGGCTGCTGACCGTCCTGGCCGGCGTGCTGGCGCTCCTGGCCCTGGCCGGCCCCGCCTCGGCCCACGTCGGGGGAGAGGCGGCCGCGAGCGACTTCGACGGCCGGGTGGTCGCGGTGACCCCGGAGCTGCCCGGGGTGACGGTGCGGGTGCTGCAGTTCGGCGACGAGCTGGAGCTGGTCAACACCTCGGACACCGAGGTGCTGGTGCCCGGCTACTCCGGCGAGCCGTACCTGCGCATCGGGCCCGACGGCGTCTGGCGCAACACCCACGCCCCGGCCACCTACATCAACCTGGACCGCTACGGGCGGACGGCGCTGCCCGCCCACGCGGACCCGGACGCCGCGCCGGAGTGGGAGCAGGTCTCCACCCGGCCGGAGTACGTCTGGCACGACCACCGCACCCACTGGATGAGCGAGGGCGTCCTGCCGCGGCAGGTCGCCGCCGACCCCACCCGGGAGCACGTCGTCTCCGAATGGGTCGTCCCGGTGCGGCACGGGGCGACCGAGGGCGAGATCGCCGGGGTGCTCACCTGGAGCCCGCCGCCGTCGGCGTGGCTGATGTGGCCCGTCGTCGCGGGTCTGCTGTCGCTCACCGTCGCCGCCGGGCTGCTGGCCCGCACGCCCCGGCCGCTGGGGGCGGTGCTCGCCGTGGGCGCCGCTGCGGCGCTGTGGCATGCGGTGGCCACCCCGGCGCCCCCGGTCACGGCCGGTTCGCACGCGGGGGCGATCGTGTCGGCTCTCCTGCCGGGCCTGGCGACGCTCCTGTGTGCCGGCGTGGGGGTCCGGGCCGCGCTGCGTGGCCGCGGCGCGATGACCGGCCTGCTGGCCGTGGTGACCGGCTGGCTGCTGCTCGTGCAGGGCCTGCCCGACGTCGACGTGCTCTGGTCGGCCAACGTCGCCTCCGCCGGGCCGGAGATCCTGGCGCGTGCCGCGGTGACGGTGCTGGCGACCCTCGGCGCCGGGCTGGTGATCGGTGGCATCGCCGCCGTCCGCCGGTTCCGGGAGGCCGACGCCGAGCCCACGGGAGCCGACGCAGGCCACCGCGTTCCGGTGGCCTGACGGCGGCTCCCGCGAGAGGTCAGCCTGCCTCGGCGACGATGGTCGGCGGTTCCCCGCCAAGGAGACTGTTGGCCCGCTGCAGGTCACCTTCGAAGTCGACCTCGACCGCGGCGTAGGCGGAGATGTCCACCGGGCGGACCCGGAGGCCGCGCTCGGCGATGGCCGTCTCGATGCCCCGCTCGAAGTAGTCCTCGTGCGAACAGGCGTCCAGGTGCTCGATGAGCGTGGCCTTGTCGGCGGAGGAGACGTAGTTGATCCCCACCGCCTCACCGAGCCCGCCGCGGACGATCTTGGACAGCTCGTGGATGCACCCGTCGTCGTCGAGGGTGTACTTGACCTCCTCCTCCGCGACGGTGCTGGTGTCGACGCAGACGAAGCTCTGGTCGGCCGTGATGTAGGGGAGCGCCACCTCGAGCACGGCCGGGTCGAAGACGACGTCACCGTTGAGCCAGAGCACGCCGCCCTCGCGCGTGCTGCGCAGCCCCCGCAGCAGGCTCTTCGACGTGTTGGTGATCGCGAAATCGGGGTTGTAGGCGAACAGCAGGTCGGGCGCGGCCTTCATGATCCGCTTGCTGCGGTAGCCCACTACCGCAGTCACGCACACGTCGGCGCCCAGGACGGCGCGTAGGCCGTCGAGCTGGCGCTGCAGGATGCTGCGTCCGTCGTCGAGCCGGGTCAGCGGCTTGGGATCCTGCCGGCCCAGCCGGGTGCCCATGCCCGCGGCCAGGATCACGACCTGCACCGATGGTGCCTGCACCCGTCGGGACGTCGTGCGGGCCGACAGGGGGGAGCCACCCCGACGGACGGGGTTGAGGACGTGGTCACCGGTCCGCACGGACATCATCTCCTTCAGTGGTCGTGCTGGTGGTCTGCCCGGACGCGGTCGCGGACGGGACGATCAGGTCGAGGACGCGCTGGGTGGCGTGGCCGTCCTCGAGGTGGCAGAAGGTCTCCCGGAAGCGGGCGTAGCGCTCGGCGTGCTCCGCGGTGACCGTGTCGATGTCGGCGATCGCCGAGATCAACTCGTCGCTGGTCGCGACGAGGGGACCGGGCGCGACCTCGGCGAGGTCGAAGTAGAAGCCTCGCAGCTTGTCGCGGTAGCGGTCCAGGTCGTAGGTGTAGAAGAGCTGCGGCTTGCCCGTGACGGCGAAGTCGAACATGGTTGACGAGTAGTCGGTGACCATCATGTCGGCGGCCAGGTAGAGGTCGGCGATGTCGGGGTGGTTGCACACGTCCCGGACGGCCGAGCCGTCGGTGATCTCCAGCCGGCTCATGACCATGTTGTGCAGCCGCAGCAGCAGCACGTGGTCCGCGCCCAGCCGGGCGCCGAACTCGTCGAGATCGATCGGGAACTCGAAATCCCGCTCGCCGCTGCCCTCGAAGACCAGATCGTCGCGCCAGGTCGGGGTGTAAAGCACCACCGTCTGGTCCGCGCCGATGCCGAGGTCCGACCGCACCTGCGCGCGGACCTCGTCACGGCGGGGGCTGCTCAGCGGGTCGTTGCGTGGATAGCCGGTCTCGTGGATCGGACCCGTGTAGCTGAACGCCTTGCGCAGCCGCTCGGTGGTCACCGAGTTGGGCGAGAGCAGCAGGTCCCAGCGGGCGATGTCCTGGTCCAGGTAGGCCAGCCGACCCTCGGGCGCCCAGAGCACGTCGTTGTGGATCCGCTTGAGCATCGTGCCGTGCCACGTCTGCAGGTAGGTGGTCCCGGACCGCTTCTCCCAGTCCAGTGGGATGTGGTCGTTGGAGATGACCAGGTCGGCCCCCTCCAGCGCCGCGATCGACTCCGGGCTGCCGAATGTGAGCGTGCGGACGTCCGGCGGGAAACCGGCCTGCGTGTGCGGCGCCGACAGCCAGGTGTGGGTGGCGTCGAGGCCCTGCGCCAGCAGGGCCTCGTAGATCGCCCGCGGGTTGTCGGAGAAGTGCCCGCGGAAAGCGGCGTAGACGATGTTCACCGGGCGGCTCCCGTCAGGGCGTCGTCGGAGTCCGGCCGACCGGCCGGCACGGGGAGCAGGAGGTCGGCCAGTTCCTGCCAGGACTCGATGACGGCGATCGCGCCGGCCGCCAGCAGGGCCTCGGCACGCACCGTGCGCTCCTCGGGCAGGACGAACAGCAGGTTGCCGATGGTCGGGCAGCCGGCGCCGACGGCCGACCGCACACCCGCGACGGCGTCCTCGATGGCAAGACCCTGCTCGGGCGCGATGCCCAACGCGGCGCAGGCGTGCCGGTAGACGGCCGGGTCGGGCTTGCTCGTGGGTGTGGGCAGCGAGTCCTCGGCGCTGTAGCGGCGCGTGGCCGGGATCAGCTCGTCGAGCCCGGTGGCGGTGAAGCAGGCGGCCAGCCGGGACAGCGCGCTGGAGCTCACCGCGGCCAGCTTCAGGCGGGCCGCCAGCGCGGCGAGCGCGGCGAGCGTCGGCTCGTGCGGGCGCAGGGTACGGCCCAGGTGCTCGGTGACGGCTCGCCGCTCCTCGGCAACCCATGGCTCGACGTCGACGTCGGTGACGCCCGCCTCGGCCGCGAGAGCCAGGGCGGTGGACCGGAAGTTCATGCCGGTCGCGGCGGCCCGCAGCTCGTCGGCCGTGTACCTCCGGTGGATGCCGACGGAGGCGAGGAACGCGTTGGTGACCTCCGCGGAGGCCTCGAACGCGGGCTCCTCCGAGGGGAAGAGGTTGCCGTCGGCGTCGCAGAGCAGGTACTGCACCCGCTCGATGAGCGTCGGCGGAACGGTCGGCACCGGGTGAGCTCCCTTCGTAGACGTGGTGGAGGGGGGCGTGGCGGTCACCGCGTCGGCGCCACGGGGCCGAGCGTGCGAGCCGCCACGGTGGCGCGGACGCCATCGTGATCGAGTGCGGCCAGCGTCTCCTGCAACTCGGCGACGAAGGCCGGGTGTCGGCCGAGGTCGCCGAACAGGGCGGTCTCGGCCAGCAGCGGGCGCGGGTCGGTGCCGCCGGCGCGGGCAAGCCGCTGCAGACGGTCGGCCAGCGCATCCTCGACGACCACCGGGCGGCCGGCCTCGTCGGTGCCACGCAGGTACCGGAACCAGCCGGCGACGGCGAGGGTCAGCAGGCCGTGCGGCCGGCCCTCCTCCAGCGCCTGGCGCAGCGACGGCAGCAGGTGGTGCGGCATCTTGGTGGAGCCCCGGCGGCACAGGCGGGGCAGCCCGTCGGCGATCGCCGGGTTGGCGAACCGCTGCAGCAGGGTGCGCTTGTACTCGGCCAGGTCGATGCCGTCCGGGGGCGGCAGCAGTGGGGTGACCTCGGCGTCCATGAGCCGGGCGACGTAACCGGCGAAGACCGGGTCGGCCATCACGTGGTCCAGGCTCGTGTGCCCGGCCAACGAGCCCAGGTAGCCGAGCGCGCAGTGGCTGGCGTTGAGCAGTCTGGTCTTCATCAGCTCGTAGCTGCCGACGTCGGGCACGAATCGCACGCCCACCGCGTCCAGCGGGGGCCGCCCGTGGGAGAACGTGTCCTCGATCACCCACTGCGAGAACGGCTCGGTGATGACCGGCCACCGGTCGTCCACGCCGTAGCGCTGCGCGACCGCGGCCCGCTCCTCGGGTGAGGTGTGCGGGGTGATCCGGTCCACCATGCTGCTCGGGAAGGCCACCCGGTCGGCGATCCACTGTGCGAGCACCTCGTCGCGCAGCCCGGCGAAGCCGACGATCGCGGCCCGGGCGGTGTCACCGTTGCGGTGCATGTTGTCGCAGGAGACGACGGAGAAGGGTGGCATCCCGGCCCGCCGGCGGCGGTCGAGCGCTTCCACGATGAAACCGAACACGGTGCTGGGTCGGGAGGGTTCGTGCACGTCCTGACGGATCTCGGCGTCGTCGGCGTCGAACAGACCGGTGCGCGGATCGATGCGATAGCCGCTGTCGGTGATGGTCAGCGACACCATGCGCGTGCGCTCGTCGGTGAGCAGGTCGAGGACGGCGGTCGGGTCGTCGGGCGCGAAGTGGTAGCCGACCATGACGCCGACAACCCGGGCGCGCTCGCCGTCGGGGCTGCGCTCGACGACCGTGTACAGGTGGTCCTGCGGTGCGAGGGCGTCCTTCATCGTGCGGCTGTGCAGGCCGACGCCCACCACGCCCCAGTCGTCGCTGATCCGGCGCTCTGCGAGCTCGTCGAAATAGAGCAGCTGGTGCGCGCGGTGGAATCCGCCGACGCTGAAGTGGACGACGGCCGGGGTGAGGGCCGAACGGTCGTACGTGGGCACGCTCAGCTGCGCACCGTGCAGGCACAGCGTCTCGTCGGTGAGCGGATGGATCCGCGCGGCCGCCGCTACGTTCTGGGTCACCGTCTGGGTCGGCGTCGCGCTCGGCCGGACGGTCGCGTCGCTCGCGGTGGCCGCCCGCAGGGGCAGGAGCTCGGCCTGTGACATCGCGTCCCTCCTTCTCTGTCCTGAGCGCGGCGGCACCGACCGGGACCGTTCCGGGTCCCCGGAGGTCGGCAGTACACGGGTGTGACCGGGTGTCGCGCAACAAGGTCCGGCGCCGCATCGCGGACGCGGAGGCACCGGACCGGCGCGGAGTGTTTCACGCCGGAGGGTGGGAATGCCCGGCACGGCCGGGCTCAAACGCCCTGCGACCTCCGCTGGTGCGTGTCCATGATCACCGATGCTGCCGGGGCTGGTGCACCGGGTCGAGTCCCACCGATGTCAGTAACTTCTGTGACTGGCGTGGTCGGTGATGTGTTCCACTCGGCGTGTCTCGAGGGACGCGCCGAACGCCCGGTCACGGACGAGTCACGCAGTGTTTCGATTGGTCCGGCCCCGACCGGCCGGAGCCACGGACGCGAGACGGACAGGTGCATGGACGCAGGGATCGGCCCGGAGGCCCGCACGGAACTCCTCGGTGCGGTGGGCCCTCGTCCCGGCCGGTCCCGGTCCCGGCGGGCCGGGCACCGCCCGTCGCGGGCCCATGTGCGCCGTAGCCCGGCCCTGCTGCTCGCGGCGGTCATCCTCGGCGGCGTGGCCGCCGCCGGTGTCAGCCTGCACAGCGCGCCGGTCGCCGCTGCGGACGCGACGACGGTGCTGGCGGCCCAGGACGTGCTCCTCACCGAGGAGGAGGGCGTCG
Source organism: Blastococcus sp. HT6-4 (assembly GCF_039679125.1). NCBI lineage: Bacteria > Bacillati > Actinomycetota > Actinomycetes > Geodermatophilales > Geodermatophilaceae > Blastococcus > Blastococcus montanus. Next base: position 993,722 of record NZ_CP155551.1, read on the forward strand.
AGATGCTGCCGCAGGCGTCGATCTCCGTCGCGGAGGCGCAGGCCCGCCTGCAGGAGGTGGCCGCGTCGCGCGCGGCCCGCGCCGAGCGGGAGGCCGCTGCGGCGGCCGCGGCCGCCGCAGCTGCCGAGGCTGCCCGCCCGAAGGCCGTGCTGCCTGTCGCCGGCGCCCGCCTCACCAGCGGCTTCGGCAGCCGGTGGGGCACGTTCCACTACGGCATCGACCTCGCCGCGCCCATGCGCACGCCGGAGTACGCCGCGATGGACGGGGTGGTGCTGCGGGCCGGGGCGGCCAGCGGCTTCGGCCTGGTGGTCTACCTCCTCCACGAGAACGGCGACGTCACCGTCTACGGCCACATGGACAAGATCCTGGTGACGCCGGGGCAGTACGTGGAGGCGGGGGAGACGATCGCCCTGCTCGGCAACCGCGGGCAGTCCACCGGCCCGCACCTGCACTTCGAGGTGCACCAGGGTGGGCTCGACGGCAAGCGGGTCGACCCGATCCCGTGGCTGAGGGCGCGCGGCGTCAAGATCTGACGCCGCGCGCCGGGATGATCCCGGTTGCACCGCCCCGGGCAGGACGCCGCCCGTCGGCTGCTGCGTGCGCGCGACGCCATGGGTCGCCGTTACGCCGAACCGCTCGACGTGCCGACGCTCGCGCGGATCGCGCTGGTCTCCGAGGTACCTTCATCCGCACCTTCCGCGCCACCTTCGGCGAGACGCCGACGCGGTACCTCTAGCGGCGCCGGGTCGAGCGGGCCATGTTCCCTGCTTCGCACTGGGGATCGCAGCGAGACCGACATCCGCATGGCCGTCGGGTCTGCGGGCCTGGGCGCCTTCAGCCGGGTCTTCCGCGACATCGTGGGGGAGTCGCCGAGTGCCTACCGGCGGTCAAGCTGTTCTTCGCCTGCGACGACGCCGCCGCCACCCACGCCGAGCCGGAGGCCACGGGGTGGACCCCACCGAGGACCCGACCGGACAGTCGTACGGCACCGACTTCGGCCTGCACGACCCGTTCGGCAACCACGTCCGCGTCGCCCAGCTAGAGGAGGCCTGATCCCCCGGCTCGCCACCCCACCCCCCTCCGCTGGTCGGTTCGTCTCGGGTTGTACAGTTGCCCCCGGCTCGGACACACCAGACCGGGCCGGGTTCGGGGCTGTGGCGCAGCTGGTAGCGCACCACACTGGCAGTGTGGGGGTCAGGGGTTCGAGTCCCCTCAGCTCCACCCTTCGGACCAGGGCTTTCATCAGAAGGCCCTGGTCCGATCTCGTTTCTGGTTGCGGTTGCCTGCCCTTGCCTGTCAGGCAGCATCGCGCCCATGGGGTCGACAGCCTCACGGGCGAGGGCTGGCATGACGGGGCTGTAGATGTCCATGGTTGTGCGCATCTGGCTGTGGCCGAGCAGCTCCATGACGACCCTCGGGTGCACGTTCTCGCTCAGCAGGAGAGTGGCGGCGGTGTGCCGGCGGTCGTGCAGCCGGCCACTCGGAGTCGGCGAGCATCTGCTCGCCGAGCTGCGCGGCCTTGGGCTCGTGCAGCGCGGCGGCCGGCGACAGGGGCAGTGCCAGCGTGCGGTGGCTGTGGCGGGTCTTGGACTCCTCATAGACGAGCCCGCGGCCGCGGACGCGGTGGATGCTGCGCCGCACGGTGAGGGCGCCGGTGAGCAGGTCGACGTCCTTCCACTGCAGCGTGAGCGCCTCGGATTGGCGCAGACCGAGTGATCGCGACGGTCCACCGGGCGGAGCTGCGGACGCCGGCGGTCGCAGCGAGGACGGCGCGGGCCTCGTCCAGGTTCAGTGCGATGGCGATGTCGCTCTGCCGTTGGGCGGGCTGTCCATGCACCGCGAGCCGCGCCGCCGGATCGACGTCGACTGGCTCAGGACACAGACCGCGAAGATCCCATACAGTTCTGTGGACTCCGGTGACCTGGTTCGTCAGATGCGCGACGACGATCGGTACTGATGCTCTACCTGGACACCAGCCTGCTCGTTGCGTTTATCACCACGGAGGAGCGGCCGGGTCGTGCGCACGACTGGCTCGCGGGAGTCGACGACGACCTCGTGACCTCGGGTGGACCAGGGTCGGGGTGGCGTCCGCGCTGTCGATCAAGCAGCGCCAGAAGTTCTCGACGCCGGCGGGCGGGCGGAGGCCCAGTACGCCTTCGCGGTAATCGCCGACCAAGGGCTCGACCTCCTGTCGGTCGAGACTCTCGACTTCCGACGAGCCGCCGACTACGTCCGGCCGCCCGGGCGCAACCTGCGCGGCGCCGACGCGGTGCACATCGCGGTCGCTGGCCGGCTCGGTGTCACCGTGCACTCGCTCGACGATGCTCAGGTGGAGGCCGCCCGAGAGCTCGGCGTGGACGCCGTTGTGACGGTGCCGAAGGAGTAGTCGTTGGTCGTGCGGATGATCGAGGCGGCGACTGAGGACGCTGGGCGGCACGGTCATCGTCGGCGCCGGGGGCCCTTCTCCGGACCGGTGCGGCAGGGCCGGCTCGCCGCCGGGTCAAGCCGTGAAGACCTCGCCCAGCGGGCCGGCGTGCGGCTGCTCAGCCTGCGCCGGCGGGCGCATCGACGAGAGTGGCGAGGGTGGCCCGTGCGCCGCGTGCACGAAGGACCGCGAGGGCCTGTCGGTAGGGCGCCACGAAGCGCTCGTCGTCCACCAGGTCACCGAAAATGCTGCGGTCAGCGATGAAGGTGAGTGGGTCTTCGTCGAGTCGGCCGGCGTTGGCGCGGACGCGGTCGGCCTGCCGGTCGACGAGAGTGATGGGACGCGCGTGATCATCCCATCCCTCGGCGAACCGGGCCCAGCTGGCGACGACGGCCGCGGCCCGGTGTACCTCGCCGCCCGTGGCGAGGTTGTCGCGGATCACCGGCAGCACGTACTTGGGGATCAACGCCGAGGTCTGGCTGCACAGCCGGGTTACCGTGTCCGCGACGGCGGCGCTGGTCAAGCGGCCCAGCAGGGTCCGCTTGTAGTGCTCGAGGTTCACGCCAGGTACGTCGGGGAGGGTGGGGGTGACCTCCCGGTCCATATAGTCCTGCAAGAACCGGGACCACAGCGGATCCCGGCAGGCGTCGTGCACGAAACGGTATCCGGCCAGGTGTGCGAAGTAGGCCAGCGCCTGGTGGCTGCCGTTGAGCAACCGCAGCTTCATGAGCTCATGAGGCGCGACGTCCTCGACCAGCTGGACCCCGGCGTCCTCCCACGCCGGGCGGCCGGTGGGGAACATGTCCTCGATCACCCACTGGGCGAAGGGCTCGCACACCACCGGCCACGCATCGGCGATGCCGAACTGATCGCGCACCCATGCCACGTCGTCGGGTGTGATGAGGGGCGTGATCCGGTCCACCATGCTGTTGGGGAAGGACACCTCGCGTTGCACCCAGGCACCCAGCTCCGGGTCTCGCAGGGTGGCGAAGCCGGTGAACGCCCGCCGGGCGACGTCGCCGTTTTTCTGCAGGTTGTCGCAGGAGAGGACGGTGAACGGCGCGAGTCCGCGGTGCCGGCGGCGAGCGAGGGCCTCGGTGACCAGACCGAAGGTGGTGCGGAGAACTGCGTCGGGGCGCAGGTCGGCCCGGATGTCGGGGCTGCTGTCGTCGAAGGCGCCGGTCACCGGGTCGGAGTTGTAGCCGCGTTCCGTGATCGTCAGGGACACGATCCGGGTCTCGGGGTTCGTCATCTTCTCGACCACGGCCTCGGGGTCGTCGGGCGCCAACAGATACTCGACGAGGGAACCGACGACTCGCGGTTCGAGCGACCCGTCCGGGTGCTTCACCACGAGGGTGTACAGCCCGTCCTGAGCGCTCAAGACCTCCTGCATGCGCCGATCCGAGGGCAGAACGCCAACTCCGCAGATGCCCCAGTCGAGGGCCTTGCCGGCGTTCATTAGCCGGTCCGCGTACATGGCTTGGTGCGCGCGGTGAAATCCACCGACGCCGATGTGCACCATGCCGGTGCGCACCCGGCGCCGGTCGTAGGACGGAATCGCGACTGTCGGCGTCAAAAACCCGAGCGTGCTGGCGTTGAGGGGCATCGAAGTGAGCCCAGGACCGTGGGACACGCATCTACCCTAACGTCAGGTGAGAGTGGCCGTCGTGCCCCCTCACCGGAGCTGTCGGCGGGCAGGGCCCGCCGGCTCCGTCGCGATCGTCAGGCCGCCGCGTCCCTAGCCGCCTTGTCCGCGGGCAGGAAGACGGTCTTGGGGTCACGTTCGACGACGTCGCCGAGCACCTCGTCGACGCGGGTCATGACGTCGGCATCGAGTCGGATCCCGGCCGCCTTGACGTTGTCGTGGACCTGCTGGGGCCGGCTGGCGCCGATGATCGCCGCGGCGACGTTCGGGTTCTGCAACACCCAGGCCAGCGCCAGCTGCGCCATTGTCAGGCCGAGATCATCGGCGATGGGACGCAGCCGCTGCACGCGGACGAGGACGTCGTCGGCGAGGAACCCCTCCACCTGGAAGCCGACTCCGGTGTGGCTGGCCCGGCTGCCCTCCGGCGGCTGCTCTCCGGGCCGGTACTTGCCGGTGAGCACTCCTTGCGCCAGCGGTGACCAGACGATCTGGGACAACCCCTCTTCCTGGCAGGTCGGGACGACGTCGGCCTCGATGACTCGCCACAGCATCGAGTACTGCGGCTGGTTGCTGACCAGTTGCACCCTCAGCTCTCGGGCCAGGGAGGCCGCGGCGGCGATTTGATCGGCCTGCCACTCCGAGACGCCGAGGTAGAGCACCTTGCCGGCCCGGACGAGGTCGGCGAAGGCGGTCATCGTCTCCTCCAACGGGACCGTGGGGTCGTATCGGTGCGCCTGGTACAGGTCGATGTAGTCGGTGTCGAGTCGCCGGAGTGACGCGTGGCAGCTCTCGATGACGTGCTTGCGGGACAACCCACGGTCGTTGGGGCCGGGCCCCGTCGGCCAGTACACCTTCGTGGCGATCTCCAGACCTTCACGGCGCTGGCCGGCAAGCGCGCGGCCGAGCACGGACTCGGCGGCCGTGCCGGCATACACGTCGGCCGTGTCGAACGTCGTGATCCCGACGTCGAGCGCCGCCTGCACGCAGGCCACAGCGGCGTCCTCCTCGACCTGGCTGCCGTGAGTCAGCCAGTTGCCGAAGGCGATCTGCGAGACATTCAGGCCCGACCGGCCCAGTCGACGAAACTCCACGCCGTCCGACCGTAGTCGCAGCTACGCAACCCGGCCCGCGGAGAGGGCGCTGACCACCCGCACGATCACCGGGCGGGTTCAGGGAGCGGATGCTATTGCGTGATCCATCTCTCCCGGCCATGGTGCGGCCAACGAGAGCAGAGAAGAGGTGGTCGATGGCGACCGCAACCGACGGGGCGCCTGACGGCCTCGACCCCTCGGCAGTGGGGAACTCGTCTCTCACATCCGGATACGCAGCGAGGGCTCGCCGGCGGCTGTCCATCTGCCTCTACACACCGTCGGTCGATCCCTCCGGCATGGGCGCGCACATGCTCGACCTGGCTGCAGAGTTCCGGTCGACGTCCGACGTCTCAGTGCTCTGCTGGGGGACAGCGAGCGGGCGCCGGGTCCTCGACCGTGCTGAGGCGCTGGGGGTCGTCACCTGTGCTCTTCCGCCTCCGCGAGACCCCGGGTTCGGTCAGGTCATCGTCGACTTCCTCACCGCCCACCCGGCGGACGTGTTCCACATCCACGTCGGCAGTGGGCGGGAGAACTTCGATGGCGCCCGGGCGGCGCGTCGAGCCGGCGTGCCGGCCGTCGTGCAGACCGAGCACCAGCCGTGGCTACTGAACCCGCGGAAGCGGGCCGCGTTCTTCCGCGCCATCACCGAAGTGGACCGGCTCATCGCCGTCTCCGAGGGCGTGCGGCTCACGCATGAGCGCATCGGCGTGCCGGCCGAGCGGCTGGTGACCGTCCCGAACGGCATCGTTCCCCGAGGGCCGTCTCCCGGCCGGGCGGCCGCGCGGGAAGCGTTGGGTCTGCGCCCCGACCACATGGTGGTCATGAACGTTGGCCGGCTGTTCGTGCAGAAGGGGCAGCGCAACCTGGTCGCCGCGATGCCCGACCTTGCGGCACAGTTCCCGGACCTGGCCGTGGTCATCGTCGGCGGCGGCTACCTGGCCGATGATCTGGCCCGCCAGGCGGCCGAGCTCGGCGTGGCCGACTTCCTCCACCTGCCGGGCCACCGGAACGATGCACGCATGCTCCTGGATGCCGCCGACGTGTTCGTCCTGCCATCCCGGCAGGAGGGCATGCCCCTGGCCGCGATTGAGGCAATGGACGCCGCGCTGCCCGTGGTCGCCACCGACGTCATCGGATCGGCAGAGGTGGTTACCTCCGGAGTCACGGGGACGCTCGTGCTGCCCGAGGACCCGCCCGCCCTCGCCAAGGCGGTGGCCGAGCTACTCGCCGACCCGGCCCTGCGACAGCGGTACGCGCTCGCCGGGCGCCGCCGGTACGTGGAACTGTTCACCGCGCGTCGGATGGCGCAGGACACCCTGCGCGTCTACGACGACGTCTTGACGTCGCGCCGAGCGCCGATCCGGAGTGTCTGCCATCGTGCCGAGGCGTCTGCCGAACCGTCCGCCCGGTCACTCGCTGTGCGCGGCGGAGAGGAACCCGCCTGCCTCACGCCAAAGTAGGAGACCACCTACCCAGGGGCCATGAAGGATCGATGTGCTCGAAACCGCCAACAGCCCCGCCCACGGACCGCTGCGCTGACTACGCCCCGTCCGCATGATGGCCCCGACCATCGTGGCCCACGGACTCAGGACCGGAGGCCGCTCAGATCACGGCGTTCGGCGTCTCGTTGCTCACCGGTTCTTGCTGCGGGGCCCGTCGCCCCTCGTCTCCTGCACGGCCCTCGTTCGTCGGCACGACGAGTGGCGCCCCCGGCAGGTTTCGGTAGGTCAGCCGGGCCCGAACTGCAGCACCGCCTGCAGCGGTGGGCTCGCCAGCCGCCGACCTGCCAGGTCGGCCAGAAAGTCGGGGCCGTCCTCGAAGGGGAGGACGTCGGTGACCAGCGATGTGCGGATCTGCTCGCCGCGGTCCCGTAGGAGGTCGAGGGTGGCCGCCGCCAGCGCTGTGCGCGTCCACGCCGCGGCCATGCCACGTGGCACCCGGCCAATCTGCGCGCAGACAAGTGCCAGGCCGTTGTGGTGGAATTCCTCGCCCAGCCGGACGGCCTCGGCGCCGGCTTGGTAGAAGCCCAAGTCCACCACGACGCCCTGCGGCCGCAGGGCTTTCAGCGCCGTGGCCAGGGCGATGTCGTGCCCGCGGCACTGCAGGACGACGTCGGCGCCGGCGTCCCCTGGACCGTGCCGCCAGCGGCGCTTCACCTCGAGCCAGCCACGGCCGTCGGCGTCGTCGACGGCGTCGAGACCCAGGGACTCTGTGACCGCGCGCCGCTCCCTGGACGGCTCGGCGACGGCCACCGCCGCCGCGCCGTGCCGGACGGCGAGCAGGGCGGTCAGAAGCCCGATGACGCCGGCACCTGTGATGAGAACGTGGCGGTCGCGCACGCCGGCGTCGAGTGAAGCGCCGGGCCCGGCAAGGGCCGCGGCAGCATGGAGCAGGCCGTTGACGCAGATCGGCCCCATCTGCGCGAGGTAGATCGCCAGCAGCGGGTCAAGGTCGTCGGGCACCGGGATCACCGTCGTGCCGGTGGGGTCGGCGCAGCGGCCGGTGCGGTGGCCGTAAGCCATGGCCACGCGAGATCCCACGGGGAGGGCGTCCGCGTAGCTCTCGGTCACCCGGCCGACCTCCATGTAGCCGAGGCTCCGCTTTGGGTAGCCGTCCGGGGCGCTGACCCCGAAAGACCGTAGGTCTGGGTTCCAGCCCAGCCGGTGGTGGGGGTCGGTGCCGCGGACGAGGGCGACCTCCGTACCGGCGCTGATCCCGGACCACTCGGTAGCCACCCACGCCTGCCCCGGTCCCGGCTCGGGCTCCATGTCGTCCAGCAGCACGGGCTGGCCGGGCCCCGCCACGCCGATGGAGCGCACGCGCCGCTCAGCCATCCACGTCGCCGTCCGTCAGCCGCACGGGAACGCCCTGACGGGCGGACCGGTCGGCGGCGCAGGCCAGGGCATGCGTGCGGAGTGCCTCCTCGTAAGGGACACGGACCTGCTGCACGCGGCCGAGCAGGACGTCGACGAACTCACGGTTCTCCGTGGCGATCGGATTCTGCTCGGATCGCAGGGTCTCCTCGCCGTCGGCAGTGATCACCCGAAGTTCGTGGTCGGTCAGCCCGCGCTCGGAGAGCTCAATGACGCGCCCGTCCGCCACCACCTGGAGGGCAACCCGATGCCGCCAGCCGAGCACGCGCGCCGAGGAGATGCTGCCCACCGCGCCCGAGACGAACTGCAACAGCGCGGCGGCCGCGGTAGGAACGCCCTCCGGCCCGTCCGGGGCGCTCCGCTCGACGGCCGCCACCGTCTCGACCTCCCCGGCGAACTGGCGAGCGAGGTCGAAGATGTGGGTGGTCTGCTCCACCACCTGGCCGCCGGAGTATGCCCGTTGCGACCACCACGGGACCGGTGGCGTCTTGTCCAGCCAGTAACCGGTGAGGAGTTGGGCGGGCTGTTCGGCGAGGAAGTCCGGGGCGCGGTGCACGAGGTCGAGGTGCCGCCAGTGGTAGCCCACCGCGGTCGTGAGCCCGGTCCCGTCCAGCCGGTCGCCGATCTTCTCCGCGGTCGGCAGATCCAGCGCGAGTGGCTTCTCGACGAAGAACGGCAGCCGGCGGTCGATCGCCGCGAGCTCGAGGGCCCCGTGTGCGAACGGTGGAACGCACAGCCAGACCGCGTCGAGATCCTCGGTCTCCAGCAACGTCAACCCGTCACCGTAGGGGCGTGCCCCGTACCGGGTGGCGGTTTCCTCGGCCCGCTCCGGTTGGGTATCAGCGACCGCCACGATCTCCACGTCCTGCAGGCCGGCGAGAGCCCGCAGGTGTTGGCCGGCGATGAAACCACTGCCCACGCAGGCCACCCGCAGCGGCGTCACGCCGGGCCCCCGCCGTCCACCGCGACCTCCTCGCTGCCGACCAGTCGCCGCGGTCCGGGCTTCCACGCCTCCCCGACGGTGCCTGCACTACGGAGCCTGTGACGTACAAGTTACCGGCTGAGTCCGTCCGTCGCGCGCTGTGTGCCCCGGACCCACGTGGTCGTGCGCCGGTCGACGCCGGCCTCCTGCACCAGGTGCCGGCGCAGGCCCTTGACCACGCCGGCCTGCCCGGCCAGCCAGGCGTACACGCCGGAGGACCCCCGCGGGGCGGTGTCGGCGGGCACCTCCCAGAGGATCATCGACGGGGCGGCCCGCCCACGAGGGTCATCGGGCTACTTCCTCGGTGCGCCATGAAGGGCGGATCGGCGAGCAGTTGCATCAACGCTGAGACGCTGCGCAACTGGGTCGTTCAGGCCCAGGTCGACGACGGGCATCGGCCCGCCACCCACCCCACGAGGGCTGACCTGCGTGGAGGTTGCTCGCCTCCGGCCCTACTTCGTCCGGGTCGCTCTGCATCTGGGCGAGGCGCTCGGCCGTTCCCGTACCGGGGACAGCGGTGTAGACGACCAGGTCAATGCCGGGGTCGTCTGTCAGGGACAGCCGGTGGTGAGCCAGATGGAGGTCGCCGACGACGGGATGGCGGAACTGTCGTTCTCGCGCGGAGAACTGCTCCACGCCGTGGCCGGCCCAGCCGGCGCGGAAGTCTGGGCTCGCCTGCCGCAGTCGCTCGACCAGCCTGGCCACAGGGGGCTGGTGGATACGCGGCCCGGTCTCGGCCCGGAACTGGGCCAGGAAGTGGCGGCTGTCCACGTCCCAGTGCGTGTGCAGGGACTGCACCTGCTGGTCGGTGAACACCAACCACAAGAGATTGCGGTCCTCGGGCGGCACGGCCGCGATACCGGGGTAGAACGCCTGGTAAGCGCTGTTCCAGCCGATGATGAACCACGTTGGCGTGATCGCGTAGGCGGGGCTGTCACCCAGCGCGTCGAGCAGCTGCTGCGCATGCGCCGGCAGCTGATCGACGTCGTCCTGTGGTCGGGGCGCCGACTGGCCGACGAGACGGAGGACGTAGCTGTGCTCCGCCTCCGTGAGCCGCAAGGTCTTGGCCAGCGCGTCCACAACCTGCCGCGATGGCGTGATGTCCCGAGCCTGCTCGAGCCAGGTGTACCAAGTGAGGCTCACGCCTGAGAGCAGGGAGACCTCCTCGCGCCGTAGTCCCGGCGTCCGCCGCCGTCCGTGATCCTCCAGCCCGACTGCCGCCGGGCTGACGTGGTGGCGCTTGGTGCGCAGGAAGTGCGCGAGTTCAGTGCGGGCCTCGTTCACGCGCCCGGCCTCCTGGTAGTAGTGCCAGTACCAGTATCAGCAGCATCCTTGTCGCCCATGTGTCTGAAGCCCATCGTGTGGCTCACGTCATACCGGTGAGGGATTGGGGCAACGTGTGAGCATCGCAGCGTTCAGTGGCTTCGTCGGACGATGGTTCGCCCTCATCGTGCTCGTGGCGGGCGGGATCGCCCTCGCCGTGCCTGACGCCTTCGCAGGGGGGACGGTCGCCGTCCCCTACCTGCTGATGGTGATCATGCTGGGGATGGGCATGACGCTGCGGGTCGCCGATTTCGCCATCGTGGCCCGCCGGCCGTGGGCGCTGCTCGTCGGCGTCGCGGCGCAGTACGTGGTCATGCCGAGCCTTGCCTGGTTGCTCACGCAGGCTCTGGACCTCCCTGCCGCCGTGGCCGCAGGGGTCATTCTCGTCGGCGCGGCGCCGGGCGGTACCGCGTCGAATGTCATGGTGTATCTCGCGAAGGGGGACACCGCACTGTCGGTGGCCATGACGTCGGTGTCGACACTGCTCGCACCGCTGCTCACGCCCCTGCTCGTTCTGTGGCTCGCGGGGGAGTACCTGCCTGTCGACGCCGGAGGGCTGTTCGTCTCGATCGTCCAGATCGTGGTCGTGCCGGTGTTGCTGGGTCTTGTCCTGCGCATCGTCGTCCCACGGGGCGTGGAGGCCATCTTGCCGGCGCTGCCGCTGGTTTCGGTGGCCGGGATCACCGCCGTCGTGGTCGTCGTCGTCGCCGCCAGCTCCGAGACGATCCTGTCGGTCGGGTTGCTGGTCGTCGTCGCGGTCGTGCTGCACAACCTGCTGGGCTACGGCGTCGGGTATGCCATCGGGAAGAGCTTCGGGATGCCGACGACCGCGCGGCGGGCCATCGCCATCGAGGTCGGCATGCAGAACTCCGGCCTCGCGGCCGGCCTGGCCACGATCCATTTCAGCCCCGCGGCCGCCTTGCCGGCGGCGATCTTCTCCGTCTGGCACAACGTCTCGGGATCGCTGCTCGCCAGCTACTGGGCCCGGCGGGACCCGGATGAGGACCGTGGGGTGGGCATCAGCGCGGCGCCGGTGCAGGAGACCGGACGGTGACCGCGGGACCGTCGGTCCCGGAGCCCGCCCGGCGGCAAGGTGGGGTCGATCCCCGGGCGCGGAGTCGGGCGGTGACCGACGGGCTGGAGGCGACCGCGGCCCGAGGATTGCTCCGGGCAGCCGGCCTGGACGATGACGACCTGAGGAAGCCGCAGATCGGGGTTGCCTCGTCGTGGAACGAGATCACCCCCTGCAACCTGAACCTGGATCGGCTGGCACAGGCCGTCAAGGAAGGGGTGCACACCGCCGGCGCCTACCCGCTGCAGTTCGGCACCATCTCGGTCAGCGACGGCATCGCGATGGGACACCTGGGGATGCACTACTCGCTGGTGTCCCGCGAGGTCATCGCGGACAGTGTCGAAACCGTCCTCCAGGCCGAGCGCATGGATGGAACAGTTCTGCTCGCCGGCTGCGACAAGTCCCTGCCCGGCATGCTCATGGCGGCCGCCCGGCTGGATCTGGCGACGGTCTTCCTGTACGCCGGGACCGCGCTGCCCGGCCGGACCGCGCTGTCGGACGGGTCCGAACAGGTGCTGACGATCGTGGACGCCTTCGAGGCGGTGGGCGCCTGCACGGCCGGGACGATGACCCGTCAGGACGCCGAGGCGATCGAACGCTCCTACTGTCCCGGCGAAGGCGCGTGTGCCGGCATGTACAGCGCCAATACGATGGCCAGCCTGGCCGAGGCCATGGGGCTCGCGCTGCCGGGAAGTGCCTCTCCCCCCGCGATCGACCGCCGCCGGACAGGCCTCGCCCATAGATCTGGGGAAGCCGTGGTGCGGCTGCTCGAGCAGGGGATCACCGCCCGGGACGTCCTGACCCGCGAAGCGTTCGAGAACGCCGTCTGCGTCCTCATGGCCCTGGGCGGCTCGACCAACGCGGTTCTCCACCTGCTGGCCATTGCCAACGAGGCCGAGGTGCCCCTGGATCTCGACGACTTCCGCCGCATCGGCGCGACCGTGCCGCACCTTGCTGATGTCCGGCCCTTCGGCCGGCACGTCATGGCGGACGTCGACCGGGTCGGCGGCATCCCGGTGGTCATGAAGACCCTGCTCGACGCCGGCCTCCTGCACGGCGGCGCCCTGACCGTGACCGGCCGCACGGTCGCCGAGAACCTTGCCGCCATCGACCCGCCCGACCCGGACGGCCGGGTCCTGAGAAGCATCGAGACACCGATGCATCCGACCGGTGGCCTGACCATCCTGCGCGGTTCCCTTGCCCCGGACGGCGCTGTGGTCAAGAGCGCCGGGTTCGACACCACCCAGTTCACCGGCACCGCCCGGGTCTTCGACGGCGAAAGAGCCACGCTCGACGCCCTCGCGGCCGGTGCGATCCAGCCCGATGACGTCGTCGTCATCCGCCACGAGGGCCCCAGAGGAGGCCCGGGGATGCGAGAGATGCTCGCCATCACCGCAGCGATCAAGGGCGCCGGACTCGGCAAGGACGTCCTGCTCGTGACCGACGGCCGGTTCTCCGGGGGGACCAGCGGCCTCTGCGTCGGGCACATCGCTCCCGAAGCCACCGACGGCGGGCCGATCGCCCTTGTCCAGAACGGCGACCGCATCCACCTCGACGTCCCGGCCGGAACCCTGGACATCCTGGTGGCCGACAGGGAGATGGCAGGTCGGCGCTCGGCATGGACGCCGCCCCAGCCCTCAGCCCGGCGGGGTGTGCTGGGCAAGTACGCGCGCGCGGTCGGCACCGCGTCGGCCGGAGCCGTCTGCGGCTAGGGCCGACTTCGACCCACGGCTTCACTCGGGCATCCGACCCCGGTCGAGTCACCACCCGGCTCAAGAACGGGCTCCGGCCTCACACCCTGAGTCTCCGGACTCGCCGCGGCGGCTCAGCTCGCTGTTCCCCGCGTTCACGCGCGTCGGCGAGGCATTCTTGGTGGAAGCGGAGCATGGTGCGATCGGGTCCTGCTGGGGTGACGGCGACCTGGACGGTGCTGTCGTGGGTCGAGCCCGGTGGCCGCCATGTCAAGCGGATCCGGTCGCGGGGACGAAGGCTCCGGAGCTCTCCGGTGGTGCCCTCCGGAGCCTGGTAGGGCTGGCCCGGTTCTTCGAGGACTGTCCACCTCGTGGCCCAGGCAAGCGCGATGGCAGGGGAGTCCCCGGTCCGTTGCAGCGCCTCCGCCTCTGACCTCCACGGTCGTGCGGTGGCGGACCTCCGCGAAGGCCCATCAGCCGCCCTGGCAGTGTGGGGGTCAGGGGTTCGAGGCCTCTCAGCCCCACCCGGATCACCAGGCCGCACTCCCGCGGGGAGAGCGGCTTCCGGCGGGTCGGGGCCCGCCGATGCCATGAGGGTGTGGCGGTCTCCCCGGGCGGGATGACGATCCGCTGGTCAGCGGCCGGTCGGCGATCATGCACGGACGATCCGGGCACTCCCCGGGGAGAAGTGCTGGAGCGAGTGGAACGGGGCAGCCGGGATGACCGACCGAGAGGGCGAGCGCCGGTCCCGCGGCGGGCGCGACGCCACGGGCGGGGAGACCCGCAAGGAGCGGATCGACCGTGAGCTGTCGGAGCTGCTCCAAGAGCTCCGGGTGGCCCTTCCCGGCGTCCAGTTCCTCCTGGCCTTCCTGCTGATCGTCCCGTTCCAGCCGCGGGTGAGCCAGATGACGCAGTTCCAGCAGGACGTCTACCTGACCAGCCTCGTGGCGGCTGCAGTCGCCACCGGGCTGCTCATCGCACCGGCCGCCCAGCACCGGCTGCTGTTCCGCCAGCGGGACAAGGAGTCCTTGCTGCGGCGCAGCAACTGGTCGGCGCTCGCCGGCCTGGTCGTCCTCACGGTGGCGATCGCCGCCGCGCTCCTCCTGGTCGTCGACATGCTCTTCGGCCGGACCCTGGCGTGGGGCGTGACCGCCGCCATCGCTGCGCTGCTGCTCTGCTGGTGGATCGCGGTTCCCGTCTGGATCCGGAGGCGCAACCCTCAGGATTCGCTGGACGAGCCCTCCGGACGCGAGGGCGACGCCACCTGACCCCCCGGTCGACCGTCCGGGGCCACCGCCGCATCGGCACACCGATCCTGTCCGGCGGCGCTTCGATCCTCCGGACGAGCGGGCAGGGAACCTGGACCGGGGCCAGGCGTTCAGCGGGGCTCGAAGCGCATCGGCACAGCGAGGCCGCCGCCGCAACGGCTCCGGTGGACGCCAGGCCCTGGCCGCACGGAGGGGTGTGGTCGGCGTGACCGCGGCGTCGGTCGCGCGTTGTTCCGCGCACAGTGCCCCCACTTACCTGGAGGAGACGTGCGCCGTTTCGCTACCTGCGTCCTGGCCGTTCTCGCCGTCCTGGCCGGCGTCGTCGTCGCCCCCGTCGCACAGGCCGTCCCGGCGCCGCTGCGGTACGTCGCCCTGGGCGACTCGTACAGCGCGGCGTCCGGCGTGCTGCCGCCCGACCTCACCGCGCCACCCGCGTGCCTGCGCTCGACCCGCAACTACCCGCACCTGATCGCGGGAGCCACCGGCGCCCGGCTCACCGACGTCACCTGCGGGGGAGCCGACACCGGTGACTTCTTCACCGGGCAGCACCCCGGGGTCGCCCCGCAGCTCGACGCGCTCGACCGCGACACCCAGTTGGTGACCCTGACCATCGGCGGCAACGACAGCGGCGTCTTCATCAGCTCGATCCTGGCCTGCACCGCCGCCGGGCTGTCGACCGTCGGCCGGGGCAGCCCCTGCCAGGACCGGTACGGCTCCTCGTTCGAGGACACGATCCGCACCACGACGTACCCGGCGCTGGTGGAGACCCTCCGGGCCGTCCGGACGGCGGCACCGAAGGCGGAGGTCGCGATCCTCGGCTACCCCTGGATCATGCCGGCGAGCGGTGGCTGCTTCGACCGCATGCCGATCGCCGAGGGGGACGTGGCCTACCTGCGCAGCCTGCAGGCGACGCTCAACGACGCCGTGCAGCGCGCGGCCGGGCGGACCGGCGTGACCTACGTCGACCTGAGCGCCGCCTCCGAGGGGCACGATGCCTGCCAGCCGCTCGGTGTCCGCTGGGTCGAGCCGGTGCTGCAGGGGACCAACGCGGTGATCGTGCACCCGAACGCGCGGGGCGAGGCGGCGATGGCGGCGCTGACGATCGAGGTCCTGCGCCTGGACCGCGGCCGCTGATCGCCGGCCCGGGTCCGGGCCGGCGCGGTCCGGGTTGCGGCGCCGTCGTCCGGGGGTGACCGGGCGCGGGATCAGTCCTGCGCGGTGGTGGCGATCGTGACGTGTGGGCGGACCAGTCGGGGCGCGGGCGGTGTGGCGGCGAGGCCGTTGGCCAGGCCGGCCCGTGCGGCGAGGACGCCGGCACGGTCGTCGACGATGGAGCGCAGGACGTCGTCGAACGTCGCCTCGACGACGTAGTGGGTGCCGTCGACGAGGTGCAGCACGGTGTCGGCGCGGTGCTCGATGCGCTCGATGTGGTCGGGGTCGACGGAGAAGTGCTCACCGTTGCGGCAGGTCACTGCGATCACGAGGGCGGTCCTTTCGCGCTCGGCGGGCAGTGGCCGGTGGGTGCCGGTCCTGCACCCCTCCCATCGGCGTCCCCGGACCGCTTCTGGAGTGCCGTGGAGCGGCCTGCCCGAACGGGTGAGGGAGGCCAGCGCCCGGTGCCGGGCCCGGGAGCCTCAGTCGGAGCCGCGGCCCTCGCGCCAGTACCCCATGAAGGCGACCGAGCAGCGGTCGACGCCGGCCTCCTGCACCAGGTGCCGGCGCAGGCCCTTGACCACGCTGGCCTCCCCGGCCAGCCAGGCGTACACGCCGGAGGACCCCTGCGGGGCGGTGTCGGCGGGCACCTCCCAGAGGATCTCGGTGTCGACGTCCACGTCGGCCAGCTCGGCAGCGGGGGAGGGGGTGAGCAGGGGCCCCAGCTCGCGCACGGTCGCCACGACGGCGGCGGTGAGCAGCTGCCCGCGCGGGGCGGGGGGAGCACCGTGGGCGGGTGAACGGGGCAGCCAGGTGACCTCGACCCCCGCCGGAGCGGCCACGTCCAGCGCGTCGGCCGCCGTCGGCACCTCGAGCAGCACCCGGGCCAGCCGGCCTGCGGGAAGGCTCTCCACGATCGCGCAGACGGCCGGCACCGCCGTCTCGTCGCCGGCGACCAGCAGGCAGGAGGCGTCGGCCGGCGGGTGCCACTCGTAACCGCCGGTCGGGCCGGGGAAGCGGGCGTTCGGGCCGACCAGCACGACCTCGTCACCCGTCGTGGCCTGCTCGGCCCAGGCGGAGGCGGGGCCGGTGGCGCCGTGCAGCACGAAGTCGACGTCGACCTCGAGGCGCTCCGGGCGGAAGCCCCGGACGGTGTAGGTGCGGATCGGCATCTGCCGCTCCGGGGGCAGCGCGCGCCACGCCCCGTACCAGTCGTCGCCGGCCGGGCAGTCGAGGATGCCGCGGCCGGGGAGGGGGAGCATCACCTTGATCCGCTGGTCCCACCCGTTGCTGGCGAAGGCGTCCAGCTCGGGGCCGGTGAAGGTGACCCGGACGAAGCCGGGGCTCAGCCGCTGCACCCGGGCCACCCGCACCGGGAACGTGCGGTAGGCGGGGACCTGCACGGTTTCGACGGTCATGACGACTCTCGGCTCGGGCAGGTGCAGGCCGTCTCTCGACTTAGGCTAGCCTCACCTAGCTCCCGGCAGTCTTGCACACGCCTGCCGGACGATCCAGCCGCGCGTCCTCCCGGCCGTGCGCCCCTGTTCTAAGGAGAACGATGACGATCCGCGTCCTACGGGCCACCGCCCTCTCCGTGGCGGCAGCCCTGGCCCTGACCGCGTGCGGCGACAGCTCCGAGCCCGACGCCGGGTCGGCCGGTCGGACGCCGGCCGAGGACGCGGCGTTCCCGCGCACGGTGGAGCACGCCATGGGCAGCACGGAGATCCCGGAGCAGCCCGAGCGCGTCGTCGTCCTGGACACCGGGGAGCTGGACGCGGCGCTCTCGCTCGGGGTCACGCCGGTCGGCGCGGTGACCACCGACGTCTCCGGGGAGTTCCTGAGCTACCTGGCCGACGACGCCGAGGGCATCGAGGTCGTCGGCACGATCGCCGAGCCGAACCTCGAGGAGATCGCCGCGCTGGAGCCGGACCTGATCCTGTCCAACCAGGTCCGCCACGAGGCGATCTACGACCAGCTGTCGCAGATGGCGCCGACCGTGTTCGCCGCCGACCTCGGTGACACGTGGAAGGAGAACTTCCTCCTCGACGCCGAAGCGCTCGGCAGGGAGGACCAGGCCGAGGAGCTGCTCGCGGAGTACGAGCAGCAGGCGGACGAGCTCGGCGAGGTGATCGGCGACCCGGCGAGCACGACCGTGAGCCCGCTGCGCTTCGTCCAGGGCGCCATCCGCGTCTACCAGCCGGAGTCGTTCGTCGGCACGGTCCTGGCCGACATCGGCCTGGACCAGGTGGAGCTGCCCACGGACCGGACGCCGACGTTCGCCGAGCTCGGCCTCGAGGAGATCACCCGCGCCGACGCCGACGTCATCCTGTACTCGTCCTACGGGCCGGTGTCGGACTCCGGTGAGGCCGACGTCGTGGCGGGGCCGCTGTGGCCGATGCTGACGGCCGTCGCGGAGGGCCGGGCGTACGCCGTGGAGGACGACGTCTTCTACACCGGCATCGGGCCGATGGCCGCCCAGCTGCAGCTCGACGCGCTCGAGGGCTTCCTGGCCGGCTGACCTCTGACGCACCGAGGGCCCCTTCCCGGGATCGGGAGGGGGCCCTCGGTGCGTCAGGCGGGTGCGGTCAGGGAGTCTCGGTGGTGATCTGCGCGGCGAGGTACTGCGGCGAACCCACCCGCTCGATGGCGGCGAGCTGCGCCTCGAACCAGTCGGCGTGCTTCTCCTCGTCGCGGACCATCTCCTCGAAGACGGCGGCGGTGCCGTGGTCGCCGAGGTCGTGGCACTCCTTGGCGGAGGTGTTGAACTGCGCGACGGCCGCCTTCTCGCTGTCGAGGGCGAGCACGAGCATCTCCTCGGCCGTCTCGCCGACCCGGATGGCGCCGAGGCGCTGCAGGTTGGGGTGGCCGTCGAAGAGCAGGACGCGCTGGATGATGTCGTCGGCGTCGCGCATCTCGTCGATCGACAGATCGTAGAAAACCTTGCCGAGCTTGGGCAGGCCCCATGCGTCGAGCATGCGGGCGTTCAGGAAGTAGGTGTTGGTGACCGTCAGTTCGAAGGTCAGCGCGTCGTTGAGCAGTTCGACCACGCGGGGGCTAACGGGCTGCACCGGATACTCCAAGCTCTCGCTCGGCCGAACGCTCGGTGGCGCGCTCGGCCCGTACCGGGCAATGCTGGCACACCAGGTCGCGCAGCGAATCCACGCAGTTGCCGCAGGTGCGGCCCGCCCCGGTCGCACGCGCCACGTCGGCGACGCACCGGGCCCCGTTGGCGATGGCCTCGAGGATGTCGCGGTCGGTCACCACGCTGCAGTGGCACACGTACATGAGCTGATCGCCTAACCGGGAGCGCGAACGGGGCAAGCTCCCGGAGGCATCTCCGGGTGCTAGGTGCAGGTTAGCCTTACCTGAGTGTGTGCGGTCAAGTGCGCAGGTCGGCCGCCTGTGTCGGCGGGCCGTCCTACGGTCGGCGGTACGCCGGCCTCGCCGTCGGCGCTGTCGAGCCCCGGGAGGTCGACGTGCGGGCATCGGAACGGCTGGCCTGGGCGGCGGCCGTCGTCGATCCCGCCCCCGCGGAGCGGGTGCTCGAGGTCGGCTGCGGCCACGGCGTGCTGGCCGGGCTGCTCGCCGACCGGGTCGGCCACGGGCAGGTGGTGGCTGTCGACCGCTCGCCGACGATGGTCGCGGCGGCGGCCCGCCGCAACCGCGCGGCCGTCGCCGTCGGCCGGGTCGTCCTGCAGGCCGTGGCGCTGGCCGACGCCGAGCTGCCGGAGAGCTGGTTCGACGCCGTCGTGTCGTTCGACGTGCGGGCCTTCTGGACGCCGCCGGCCCCCGAGTGGGACGTCGTCCGCCGGGTGCTGGCCCCCGGCGGACGGGTGGTCGTCGCCTTCTCGGTGATGGGCCCGGGCGCCGACGACCGCATCCGGACGGCGGTGCACCGGCTGGCCGGGGAGCGCGGCCTCACCGAGCACGCCGTGCACCGGGCCGGCACGGCGCCCACCCCGTCGGCGGCGATCGAGTTGCGAGCCGGTCCGGCCGGGTAGGGCCCGGAGGGACATCGACGAGAGGACGCACATGACCGACGACCTGATCCCCGGGGATCTCTACGCCTACGAGTCACTGCTGTCGGCCGAGGAGCGCAAGGAGCTCGCCGGCATCCGCGAGTTCCTGCAGACCGAGGTGAAGCCCCGGGTCAACGAGCACTGGGAGGCCGCCACCTTCCCGATGGACCTGATCCCGCGCTTCGCCGAAGCCGGGCTGGTCGGCCGCAGCTACGACACCGAGGGCTCGCCCCGCGGCTCCCGCCTGTTCACCGGCTTCATCGCGCTGGAGACGTCGCGCGTCGACCCCTCGATGGCCACCTTCCTCGGCGTGCACAACGGCCTGGCGATGGGGTCGATCGTCAACCTCGGCTCCGAGGAGCAGAAGCGCCGCTGGCTGCCCGGCATGCTCGCCCTGGACAAGATCGGCTGCTTCGCGCTCACCGAGCCGCACGGTGGCTCCGACGTCGCGCTCGGGCTGGAGACCACGGCCCGGCGGGACGGCGACGAGTGGGTGCTCGACGGCGCCAAGCGGTGGATCGGCAACGGCACCTTCGCCGACCTCGTCGTCGTCTTCGCCCGGGACGTCGCCGACGACTCGGTGAAGACGTTCGTGGTGGAGAAGGGCACCCCCGGGTTCACGGCGACCAAGATGGAGGGCAAGTACGCGCTGCGCACGGTGCAGAACGCCGACATCAGCTTCGAGGGCTGCCGCATCCCGGCGGAGAACAAGCTCGAGGGCGGCAACACGTTCAAGGACGTCAACCGGGTGCTCAAGCTGACCCGCGGCGGCGTCGCCTGGAGCGCCGTCGGCTGCCAGATGGGGGCGTTCGAGGCCGCGCTGGCCTATGCCAAGGAGCGGGAGCAGTTCGGCCGCCCGATCGGCGGCTTCCAGCTGATCCAGGACCTCCTGGCGCGCATGGCCGGCAACGTCACCGCCAGCCTGGGGATGGCCGTGCGCGTCGCCCAGCTCCAGGAGGAGGGCATCTTCCGGGACGACCACGCCGCGCTGGCGAAGAGCTACGTGACAGCCCAGGCGCGGCAGACCGTGGCCTGGGCACGCGAGCTGTTCGGCGGCAACGGCATCCTCATCGAGCGCGACGTCGTCCGGTTCTTCAACGACGCCGAGGCGCTGTACTCCTACGAGGGCACCCGGGAGATCAACCAGCTGATCGTCGGCCGGGCGCTGACCGGCATCAGCGCCTTCGTCTGAGTTCAGCCGAGGACGGCGGTCCGCACCAGGTACAGCGCGACGACGACGACGACGGCGACGGCGAGCCCGAGGTAGAGCCGGCGCTCGCTCAGCCGGTCGGCCTCGGTCTCGTCGGCCAGCGCGAGCGGGTCGGCCCACACCGGGACGACCCCGCCGCGCCGGTCGAGTTCGTCCTCGGTGAGGACCACCGGGGGGCTCACGCGGAACGGCTGCCCGGCCCCCGCCAACTGGTGCAGCGCGCTCATACGGTGACCCTCCCGGTCTTCTCGGTCTTGTCCCAGGTCATCGCGGCCCCGCGGAACTCCTTGACGTAGGCGTCCACGGTGATCGCGCACATCATCGGCCCGAAGCCGACCAGGTACAGCGCCAGCGGCGTCAGCGGCCGGCCCCAGCGGGTGCCCTCCAGCTTCCGGACGCCGTAGGCCAGGGGGATGCAGAGCACCAGCCAGCTGTAGACGAACAGCGTCCACACGGTCTCCGCGGTGGCCGACAGTGGCACCGCCCCCGGGAAGGCGGCCGACAGCAGCACCACGAAGGAGATCGTGCCGGGGAACAGCAGCGCCTCCCGCCAGACCGCGAACCCGGTGCGCGGATCGACGGAGATCGTCAGCGTGATCATGAAGACGAACGTCGCGATCGGCACGAACACCGCCGCCCCGAACACCTGCGAGGCCAGCTCGCTGTCGAGCAGGTAGAGCCCGATCAGGCCGATCGAGGTGAGCAGCATCGCGACCGGCAGCAGCAGGATGGCGAACCAGAAGATCCCGAAGAAGACGCCACCGAGCCCCGGGTGCACCGATCGGCGGAACCACAGGTGCCGGTACATCGAGGTGATCTGCACGTTGCCGCGCGCCCAGCGCAGCCGCTGCTTCCACAGCGCGTCCACGCCGGCCGGCTCCTCGGCCAGCACACGGGCGTGCGGCTCGAAGACGACCCGGCGCCCGGCGAGCTGGGTGCGGAACGTGGTGACGGTGTCCTCGGCCAGCGACGAGGTGTCGATCTGGCCGCCGATCGCCAGCAGGTTCTCCCGGCTGTGCAGCTGCGCGCCGCCGGCGAGGCAGGCCATGGCGCCGGCGACGTTCTGCGCCCGGCGCGACGCGGCCTGCGCCGCCAGGTAGTCGAAGCCGATGAACCGGGTGATGCCCTGCGGGTCGCCGCTGCCCTCGCGGATGTAGGCGGTGACCGCGCCGACCGTGGGGTCGGCGAGGTGGCGGGTCATCTTGCGCAGCGACGCCGGCTCGTAGATGACGTCGGCGTCCATGATCAGGAGCGCCTCCATCCAGTCGTCGGCGAGGATCTCGCGCAGCCCGTGGTTGAGCGTGTGCGCCTTGCCCTCGCCGCCCTTCTCGCGGCGCAGGTGCACGACCCGGCCGGGGAACCGCGCGGCGCAGGAGGCGAGCACCGCGGGGGTGTCGTCGGTGCTGGCGTCGTCCACGACGTAGATCCGCAGCCGGTCCGGCGGGTAGTCCAGGGCCATCAGCCGCTCGATCGAGGTGGTGAGCACCGCGGCCTCGTTCCAGGCCGGGATCACCACCGCGACGTTGGGCAGGTAGGGCCCGGTCTCCCGGTAGTGGTTGCGCACCGCGTGCAGCGGGATGACCAGGAACTGCGCCAGCCCGGCGACCACGGGGACGGCGCCGATGCCGACGAGGACGAGCAGGACGACGGTCAGCACCGTCTCCCCGATGCCTGCGACGTCGGTGCCGGCGGCCAGGACCGCGGTCACCGGGCACCCACGAGCCGGGTCGCCGAGGCCGCGTCGGCGACCCAGGAGTACCGGCCCACGGTGGTGGCCGCGTGGCTGTCGGTGGACCCGACGAGGGAGACGCCGGCGGCGTCGAGCGCCAGCACCACGCGCGGGCCGGGGCAGCGCCACTTCTCGTTGACCTCGACCGTCGTCCCGGTGCGGACGGCGGCGGCGGCGATCGCGGCGACGTGCTCGTCGAGCAGCTCGCTCTCGTGCAGGCCGATCTTGGGCAGCAGTGAGAACAGGTGGGCCAGCTGACCGCGCCCGGCCCGCTCCATCGCCCGGACGGTGGCGTCGACGAGGATCGACAGCGCGTCCTCCCCGGACAAGCCGCCGGCGATCTCCTCGAGCGTGCGCCGCGGGCTCCACGGGCCGTCCGGCCCGGGGAACTGGTGGTCGGCGATGAGGATGCGGTCGACGCCGCCCGGGCCGACGACCAGGTCGTCGGGCACGTCGAGCCGGCCGGAGGCGTCGAGGATCTTGGCCTCCACGCCGGTCAGCACCTCGAGGCCGTCGATCCGGGGGAGCGCGGAGACCTCGGCGAGGAAGCCGGGCACCCACGTCGTCGACGTCCGGACGTGGTCGACCATGCGGATGCTGGCCAGCCCGGTGTCCCGCGCGGCGACCAGGTTCTCCAGGGGGGCGCTCACGGCGTCGTCGGACCACGTGGAGTGCACGTGGTGGTCGGTGAGCAGCAGGTCCAGCTCACCCAGGGCGGTGGTCATCGGTCGGCCTCCTCGGCCACGAGGCCGGCCGGCGGGACGAAGACGTCCTCCAGGTACCGGACGACGGCGAGCTCGGTGAACGGCACCGCGGCCGGCAGCGGCCGGCCCAGCGCCAGGTCCAGGGCCAGCGACGGCATGTCCACGCCGGCGGCGACGGTCAGCGGCATGGCGCCGGGGAACCGCGGGTTGACCTCGAGCAGGGCGGGCCGGCCCGCGGCGTCACGACGCAGCTGGACGTTGGCGACCCCCACCAGACCGATCGCGGCGGCCACCCGGCGGGCGGTGTCCTCCAGCTCCGGGTCGGACACGGTGGCGCCGGCGACCGAGACCCCGGAGTCGACCCGCAGCCGGGACCGCGGGACGGCGGCGACGACGTGCCCGTCGGCGTCGGCCAGGGTGTCGACCGAGTACTCGTCGCCGGGCAGGTGGGCCTGCACGAGGATGTCCTCGTCGCTGCCGAGGGCGCGCAGCGCGGCGGCGTCCTCGACCAGGTGCACGCCGCGGGAACCCGCGCCGCGCCGCGGCTTGACGATGACCGGGTAGTCCCAGCCGTCGGGGTCGGTCGTGCCCAGCAGCGCGGTGCGCGGGGTGGGCAGCACGTCGGCGCACTGCTGGGCCAGCGCGTACTTGTCCAGGCAGACCTCGAGGGTCTCCAGGCTGGGCGCGGCCAGCGTCGTGCCGACCTCGTCGAGGCGCTTGCGCTCGGCGGCCAGCCGGGGCAGCTCGACGTCGACGGTGGAGAACAGGACGTCGACCCGCTCGCGCTCGCAGAGCTCGACGAGGTGGTCGACGAACTCCTCGCCGAGGCCGGGGCGCACCAGGTGCCGCGCGGGGGCGTCGACGAGGTAGAGGCCGCTGGCGTAGCGGTCCATGTCGGCGGCGAGCAGCTCGACGTCGTCGCGCCGGGCCAGTGACCGGAGGACGGCGATGCCGGCCGGGCCGCCGGCGCCGGTCACGAGGACGCGGGTGGGGGTGGGGTCAGACACCGAAGGGCTCCCGGGTGCTCGAGGTGGTGGACGGGGCGGACTGGAAGGCGGACCCGCTGGTGGCCCCGACGACGCCACCGGCGTCCCGGACCACCTCGAGCGGCTCGCAGTACCGGCCGCCGGTGCCGTAGCGGGACCAGTAGCGGGCGGTGGAGAGGATGAAGTCGTCCTCGAGGTAGGCGCGGATGCCCGCCTGCGAGGCGAAGCTCTTCAGCAGGTCCAGCTTCGTGCGGGTGAAACCGTCGATGCTCACGAACCGGCTGGGCCGGAAGTCGATCGTGGCCGAGGGGCTCTGGAAGCAGGCCACGGTCGGCACGCTGCGGGTGGCGACGCTGGCCGCCTGGTGGACCGCGCGGTGGTCCTGGTGCCGGTCGTTGGGCGAGTGCGTGTAGACGATCGTCGGGCGCACTTCCTGCACGACCCGCTCGATGATCGACATGGTCGGGTCCATCGGGCTGATGCGGGTGTCCTCGAGGTCCTCGAGGAACAGCCGGGCGCCGATGAGCTCGGCGGCGGCCAGCGACTCGTCCTGCCGGTCGCCGGCCTCGCCGCCGCGGGCGCCGCGGGAGAGGGTCAGGATGACCACCTGGTCGCCGGCGGAGCGGTGGGCGGCGAGGGTGCCGCCGACGCCGATCTCCACGTCGTCGGGGTGCGCGCCGATGGCGAGCACCGTCTGGCGTGCGGGAGCCGCGGCGCGCCGGGCCTGGGCCGTCTCGGCCAGCCGGCGGATCGTCGCGGCGAGCGTGTCCTTGGGCACCGGCTTGACCAGGAACTCGTCGGCCTGCCGGCGCAGCGCGTCCACGGCGTAGTCGACCGACGCGTGCGCGGTCATCACCGTGATCGGGAGGTCGGCGCGCAGCTGGCGCAGCCGGTCGAGGAACTCCAGACCCGTCATCCCCGGCATCTCGATGTCGGTGATCGCCGCGTCGAACTCCACCCGCGAGGCCAGGGCCAGCGCTTCCAGAGGGTCGGCGCACGTGGTCACGGTCATGCCGCCGCGCTGCAGCACGATGCGCACGAAGAGTGCGGTGTCGGGGTCGTCGTCGACGACCAGGACGTGCAGTGCACCGTCCACGGGTCCGGCTCCCGTCGGTGGGGTCCCCCGGTTCGCCGGGAGGGGGACGGGTGCGTCCCCGCCGGAGTTGACGGCCGTGCCCGCCGGCCGCATGAGCCGGGCCCGGGTCCCCTCACCCCTCCGGGTGGGGTCGCCCGACCGGGCGATCCGGCCGCTGCTCAAGCCGGCGGTCCGCGGTGCCGATCACCCGGTCAGGTGACGGGAGGCCCGTCCGTACCCAGCGCTGCGCACCGGAGGAGGAGACGTCGTGCCTGATCGGTCCGTGCTCGTGGTGGAGGACACCCAGGAGATCCGCGAGCTCGTGACCACGGTGCTCGAACGCGCCGGCTTCGCCGTGCGGGCCGTGGGCACCGGCGGCGAGGCGCTCGCGGAGGTGCGGCGCGACCCGCCGGACCTCATCGTGCTGGACCTCGGCCTGCCCGACGCCGACGGCACCGAGGTCTGCCGGCAGATCCGCGCCGAGACGCCCTGCTACGTCCTGATGCTCACCGCCCGCGCCGAGGAGG
The DNA here is from genome assembly GCF_039679125.1 of Blastococcus sp. HT6-4. Lineage (NCBI taxonomy): Bacteria > Bacillati > Actinomycetota > Actinomycetes > Geodermatophilales > Geodermatophilaceae > Blastococcus > Blastococcus montanus. Next base: position 1,019,494 of record NZ_CP155551.1, read on the forward strand.
TCGACCTGCTCATCGGGCTGGCCGTCGGCGCCGACGGGTACATGGCCAAGCCGTTCTCGCCGCGCGAGCTCGCCGCCCGCGTGCAGGCGATGCTGCGGTTCCCCCGGACCGTGCAGCCGGCTGCACCCGGAGCCGTCCCGGAGCCGGAGTCGGTGCGCCGGCTCGCCGAGCTCGAGGTGGACGAGGACAGCCGCGAGGTGCGGGTCGACGGCACCGTCGTCGACCTCACCCGGACCGAGTTCGACCTGCTGGCTGCCCTGGCCTCGCGGCCGGGCCGGGTGCTGCAGCGCGAGACCCTCCTGCGGGAGGTCTGGCAGACCGACTGGGAGGGCAACCTGCGCCTGGTCGAGGCGCACATGTCCAACCTGCGCCGCAAGCTCGTCGCGGCGGGGCTCAACTCGCCCGAGATCCGCACCGTCCGCGGGGTCGGCTACCGCCTCGTGGCCGCCTGACCTCTGCCCCAGGCATAGGAGGCTATGCACCCGCATCCGGGGCGCGAACCATAGGTAGAGCCTCCTATGCCTGGGCGGGTCGTGTCGTACCGCGCTCAGGTGCCGGCGAGCTCCTGCAGCCGCTCGACGCGGGAGTGAGCCAGCACGCCACGGCGGGCGTCGGCGGCGATCGCGCGGCACAGCGACGCGACCTCCGGGTGCCCGAACTGGCCGCTGGTGCCGGCGAGGGTGGTGGCGGCCGAGGCGACGGCGCTCGTGTCCCCGGCCCGCGTGTGCCGGTCGATCGCCGAGAGCCGGTGCGGGAGCGCGTCGGCGTAGAGGCCCTCGAGCCGGGCCATCAGCGCCGGGTCCACCAGGTCGTCGTCCACCGTCCCGCCGTCGTCCCTGGGACCGCCGGGGAGTTCCGCCTGCGCGGCCGGCCCCGTGGTCCGGCCGCGCAGGAAGTCGAGGAGGGGCCCGTCGGCCACCGGGGAGACGGAACGGCCGGGGGCAGGGGCCGTGGCGTCCCCGATCAGGAGGCTCAGCACCGGAACCCCTCCGACGGTGCGGACGTCGCCGTCCAGCCGTAGGGGGTCTGCGCGGTGACGGTGAAGGTGTGGACGCTGCCGGAGGCCCAGTACGTCTGGCTCGCGGTGACGGCGTCGGGCCCCGTCCGGGCCACGACGAACGTCGTGCCGTTGGACCGGTGGCCGGTGACGACGTACCCGCTGACGTCGGGGGAGGGGCTCGGCGTCCACGAGACCCGGGCGCCGAAGCCGAGGAAGCACCAGCTCCCGGCTGTGCCCACCGCGGTGGGCGGTGCGACGGTGGCGGTCGAGACGGTGGTGGGCACCGAGGCGGTGTCGCCGAAGCCGGCCGAGGCGGGGAGCACGCCCGCGACGACGGTGACGACGGTCAGGCCGATCAGGACGAGGGAGCGGTGGAGCGCGGTCATGGCCGGGCCTCCTCGTTGCGGGTGGGGCGCCAGATGGTCAGCAGCAACCAGCCGGCGAGCAGGGCGGGGGCGCCGTAGAGCAGCACCTGGTTGAGCACCGGCGTGCGGAGCAGCTGCAGGACGTGGCCCAGCCCGGGGACCACGGCCTGCACCTCGTAGACGGTGTCGCCGACCAGGCCGGCGGTCCACGGGTCGACCGTCTCGTTGCCGTCGCCCTTGGTCTGCACCGTCACGCCGCCGTCGGCCGCCCGCTCCACCGTGACCACGCGGTGGGTCACGAGGCTGCGGGGGCCGATCGGCATGTGGTACGTGATCACCATGCCCTCGGTGATCTCCGCGACGGGGATCGGGGTGGCGACGGTGACGTCGCCGGGCTCGATCTCCGGGGCCATGCTGGCGGTGAGCATGGTCATCGTGCGGTAGCCCAGCAGGTGCGGTCCGACGGCCAGGACGGCGAACATCACGACGGCGAAGCCCACGATCCCGCGGACCAGCCACGGGGCCAGCCGGCCCGCGATGCGGTGGGCCCGGCCGGCGGCGGAGTGCTCGTCCGTGGCCCGGGACGACGCGGCTCCCACCGGGTGGCGGGCGGGGAGGACGGCGGTCATGACGGGATCTCCGAGTGGTCGTCGGGCCCGGATCAGCGGGCGGTGCCGGTCTTCTGGACGGCGTCGAACTGCAGCGAGACCATGCTCTGCTGCCCCTGGAACTGGTTGCCGGCCGTCCCGGGCAGCGACACCGTGAGCAGGAAGTGGTCGGCCTGGCCGGCCTTCATCGCCGACGAGGCGGCCAGCGGGACCTGGCCGGTGAGGCCGCCGGTGCGCACGACGGTCGGGGTGCCGGCGCAGCTGTTGGCCGCCGTCCAGGCCACCGGGCAGGAGGTGACGGTCAGCTGCAGACCACCCGGTCCGGTGAGCACGCCGGAGCCGGTGGCGCCGATGGTCATCGACAGGGCACCGAGGTCGAGGCTGCCGGTGTTGGCCAGCGTGACCGCGCGGCTGACCGAGGCACCGGGGACCAGGCCCGAGGCGTCGACCGGGACGGTGGCGGTGGTGGTGGCGTCGATGTTGATCGTGCCGGTCGCCACGGGCACCGAGACCGGGGTGGTGCTGTCGCTGAAGCCGCCGAAGGTCCCCATGCCGGCGACGGCGGCGGCGGCCGCGAGAACGCCGAGCGAACCGACGACCTTGGCGGTGGTGGTCGATCCGGCCGTGGTGATGCCCATGTCTGTGTCTCCTCGTCAGTGCGGGTGGCGCCGGGTGCGGTGGCGACACGGCCGACTCTGGAGGCCGAACCGCAGCCCCCCGCCGGTGAACCGCAAGGAATGCGCAAGAAACGGCCCCCCGTCCCGGTCGGGACGAGGGGCCGGTGACCGGTACCAGGAGTCAGGCGGTGCCGCGGGGGAGCGTCATGGTGAAGGTGGTGCCCTCGCCCTCGACGCTGACCAGGTCCAGCGAGCCGCCGTGGGCGGTGGTGATGGCCTTGGTGATGGTGAGGCCGAGCCCCACCCCGGGAACGGCGTTGCGCTGGGCGGTGGACGACCGGAAGAACCGGGTGAACAGCTGCCCCCGCTCGCCGGCCGGGATGCCCATGCCGGTGTCGGCGACCGAGAGGAGGGCCACGGGGGCCGCGTCGGGGCGGTGCTCGGCGACCAGCTCGCCGTCGGGCAGCTGCCAGCCCGGCCGCAGCGACAGGCGCACCTGGCCGCCGGCGCGGGTGAACTTCACGGCGTTCGACACCAGGTTGTCGCAGGCCTGGCCGAGCCGCACCGCGTCGCCGGACACCACGAGGCCGTCGGGCGGCACGTCGACGACGATCTCCACACCGGCGGCGGCCGCGGCCACGCGGGCCGTCTCCTCGGCGGCGCGGACCACGGCGGCGAGGTCGACGTCGGCCGGCTGGAGAGAGAACCGGCCGCTGTCCACCTGGGCGGTGAACAGCAGGTCGCCGACCAGGCGCAGCAGCCGCTGCGCGTTGCGCTCGACGGTGGACAGGTACTGCCGCTGCTCGTCGGTCAGCGGCTGGTCCTCGTCGTCCATGACCAGCTCGAGGTATCCGAGGATCGAGCTGAGGGGGGTGCGCAGTTCGTGGCTGATGAGGCTCACGAACTGGTCCTTCATGCGCTCGGTGGCGCGCGCCTCGGTCATGTCGGTGCCGACGAAGTTCCAGCCGGCGTGCACCCCGCGGTCGTCCGAGCGGGGCGTGACGGCGACCGAGACGGTGCGCCGGCTGCCGTCGGCGGCGACGTAGGTCCAGTCGCGGACGTCGCTGCCCTCCTCGCGGGCGACGTGCACCAGGGCGGACAGCGGGGTTGCGGCGCCGGTGCTCCCGGCCGCGGCGGTCAGCTCCTCGGACAGGTGGAAATCGAGGATCGAGCGCCGGCGGACGACGTCGGGTCGCAGCACCCCGAGCATCTTCTCCGCGCCGGGGTTCCAGACCCGGATCGTGCCGTCGAGGTCGGTGCCGATGATCGACTGCTCGGTGACCGCGTCGATGACGCTGGTCATCGTCTGGGCGCGAGCGGCCAGGATGCGGGAGGCGGTGTCGAGCTCGTCGGCGCGGCTCCGGACCTGGGCGAGCAGCGCCGCCTGCTCCCGCTGCAGCCGCTCGATGTCACGGGCCTGGTCGGCCACGCGGCGGGTGTTCTCGTGGATCGCGATGCTGCCGACGGCGACGACCAGGGGGCCGAGCAGCAGGGCGCCGGGCACGATGGCCGCGGCGGCGGGGTCGCCGAGCAGGTACGGCACGGCGAGCACCGCCGTCGTCCCGGCCACGGCGACGGCCACCCCGCGGCGGGTCGCGGCGGTGGACAGCACCCACAACGGGCTGAGGAGGAGGAACAGCGTCGTCGGGGAGGCGGTGCCGGCGTACAGCAGCCCGACGGCGAGCAGGTGAGCGGTCGGCACGGCCGGCGAGCCCGCGACCGCGGGGGAGCGGCGGGCCGTCCAGGCCACCGCGGTGGCGGTGAAGGCGACGGCGAGGCCGGCGTGCACCAGGGTGGGCTCGGCCACCGGCAGCGCTCCCGCGAGCAGCAGCACGGCGGCCACGCCGAACACGACGGCGGAGGACAGCGTGCCGCGCCCGGCCTCCCGCCCCGGGCGCAGCGCGGTCGGCCGGCGCGACGGACCCGCGCGGTCCGGCGCGGGGCGGTCGAGGACGGCGACGCTCACGTCACCGGCTCCCGCACGGTCAGGGCCCGGACCTGGTGGACCAGGCCGGCGACGGTGAACGGCTTGGCGAGGTAGGCGTCGGCGCCGGCCGACAGGCCCCGGGCCACCTCGTCGGGGGAGGCTCCGGCGGAGAGCAGCAGGATGCGGATGCCTGCGGTGGCCGGGTCGTCGCGCAGCGCCGAGCAGATCTCCAGGCCGGTGGCGCCGGGCATCGAGACGTCGAGCACGGCGAGGTCGGGCAGCTGCGCCCGCGCGGCCGCCAGCGCCGCCGAGCCGTCGGAGGCCGACGTGACCACCTGGCAGCCGGCCTTGCGGACGGCGAGGCAGACCAGGTCCCGGATGTCGGCCTCGTCGTCGGCCACGAGCACCCGGACGATGCCGGCGGGTCCGCTGCCGGGGGCGTGCAGAACCGCGTCCACGAGGGCTCCCGTCGATCGTGGTCCCGGACCGCTGGTGCGGTGGGACCGGTGGCGTCGTCCCGTGGAGGAACGGCGCCCCGGCCGGGGGGCTGCAGTACGGGGCGCGGCGCGTCACCCCGTGGGGGTGGGCCTCGAACAGCAGTGCGCCCCGCCGGGGGACCCGGCGGGGCGCACTGCGTGGGACGGGACGGGCCCGCCGGTGTCAGGAGCCGGACTTGTTCTGCACCTGCTCCTTGGACTGCTGGGCCTGGCCCTGCACGGACTGCTTCGACTGCTGGGCCTGGCCCTGCACGTGCTCCTTGGACTGCTGGGCCTGGCCCTGCACGTGCTCCTTGGACTGCTGGGCCTGGCCCTGCACGTCCTGGGCCGCGGACTGGCCTTCCTGCTTCACGGTCTCGGCCGCACCCTGCGCGGAGGACTTGACCTCCTCCATCGCGTGCTGGGCGGCCGGCTTGAGCTGGTCACCCATCTCCTGCGCGGCGTCCTTGGCCGGCTGGATGAGCTGGTCCTTGTGCTCCTTGAACGAGCTCTCGGCCTGCTGGGCCAGCTGCTGCTCGCGCTGCGAGGCGGGCAGCAGGCTGGAGACCAGCCACCCGACACCGAAGGCGATCAGCCCGGCGGCCAGGGGGTTGCCCTGGGCCTGCTGGCTGAGCTGCTGCGGCATCTGCTGCATGGACTCCTTGGCGCTGGACGCCTTGTCCTGCATGGAGTCCTGCATGGAGTGCATGGAGTTCTGCAGGGACCCCGCGGTCTCGGAGGCCATGCCCTGGGCGTCGTGCATCGTGCCCTGGGCCTGCGACTGGGCGTGGTGCATCTTGCCCTGGGCCTGGGAGATGGCGTGGTCGGCCTGCCCCATCACCTTGTCCTTGAAGCCGCTCATGCGGCCCTTGGCGGCGGTCACCCTCCGGTCCACGACGCGGGACGGGTTCACCTTCTCGTTGAGGGCGTCGACGTCGTAGCTGAGCTCGCGCCGCGTGTCCTCGATCTGCCGCCGGATGACGTCCGGGTCACTGCTGGTCATGTCTATCGGCTCCTGCCGTGTCGAGATAAGTCAGCGGTCGGGGGGTCAGTGGGGCTTGAGGGCGCCTGGCACCTCTTGCAAGGTGTCCACGGTGCGCTCGGGCTTGGGGTTCACCTGCCGGAACTTCTTCTTGCCCATGGTGAAGGCGACGGCGCCGACGATCCCCCAGAGGACCGCGACGATCAGTGCGCCCCAGGCGGGGCCGACGAGGTAGGCCAGGCCCCACATCAGTGCGAGCGAGACGAACAGCGCCACCATGTAACCGGCGAAACCGGCGGCGCCGAACATGCCGGCGCCCTCCCCGGCCTTCTTGGCCTCGACCTTGAGCTCCACCTTCGCCAGCTCGAGTTCCTGGCGCATCAGGGTGGAGAGGTCCTTGGTCACCTCGCCGATGAGCGCGCCGACCGAGACGCCTTCGACGTCGGGGTTGCCGGCCGCGGTCCTGGGCGTGCCCATGTCACCGCTGTGGGTCTGGTCCTCGGAGTAGTCGGCCGCGTAGTTCTGCGCATCCGGCTCCGCGTAGCCCTGAGGCGTGCCCGCGGCGGAGGCGCCGGAGTAGGGGGTGCTCATGTCAGCGCACCTCGCCGGGGCGGCGGGTCGGGTCGTCCCAGCCCGCGGCCGCGTTGGGGGGAACCGCGGTGCCGGCGGGCGGCACGGTCCCGTACGGCGGCGGGGGTAGCGGAGCGGCCGTACCGGCTCCGACGCCGGCGCCGGTCGTGGCGCTGGAGTAGTCGGAGTAGGTCGGCGCCGCGTCGACGAAGTTCTGGCTGCCGCGCTGGTCGCCGCGGGACTGCGACGCGCTCCCGGACTGCGACCCGGAGTCGCTGTGCGCAGCCTTGGCGCCGCTCGTGAGCCGGCCGGCCGCGATACCGGCGACGGCGGCACCGAGCAGGAACATGCCGGGCTTGCGGCGGGCGAAGCGGCGCACCTCGTCGAGCAGCTCGGCGGGCTCCTTGTTCTGGAGCATCGAGGCGAAGTTCTCGACCGAACCCGACGCCTGCTGGAGCACGTCGCGGACGGGGCCGGGGGCGCCCTCGCTGCTGCCGTCGGCCAGCCCGCGCATCTGCTGGGCCAGGGAGTTCAGGCCCTCGGCCGCCTTGTGCTGCTGCGAGACGGCCTGCTCCTTGAGCTGCGAACGGCCCTGGTCCAGGAGGTCCATGGCCTGCCGCTGCGTCTCGTGCGCGACCTCCTTGGCCTGGTCGGCGGCGGTCGCGGCGACCTGGCTACCGGCCTGCGCAGCGGTGTGCCCGACGTTGCGGGCCTCGTTCGCGGCGACGTCCTTGGTCTGCTTGGCCTCGCCCTTGGCGACGTCCTTGGTCTGCTGGGCCTCGCCCTTGGCGACGTCCTTGGTGTGCTTGGCCTCGCCCTTGGCGGCGTCCTTGGTCGACGAGTTGTCGTCGGTGGTGCCCGTCGTGGCCGGAACCGGTGGGAACGGGGCATCGATGGAGTGAGTCATCGGTCCTCCTCGGCGTGCTTCGTGGTCGGTGGAGGCGCTACCCCGACGCTGTTGCGACAACCATCCGGACGGCTGCTTCGTCGGCCGGAGGGCCACGACAACGGTGGGTGAGCGCCGCTGTGTCGGGCGGGGAGCTGCTGGGGGTCCACCCGGCGCGTCCATGCGTCTCGGGGGCGGGACCGGGGGGGCAGGGGAGAGCAGCGTCACGCGCTGCGCCGTCCCGTTGCCGCTCGTCAGAGCACCGTTCCGCGCAGCGGGAGGGGTACCCCGGGGAGGGGGCCGGTGAAACCGGAGATCAGCCGCGCCACGGGAACCGCGGGGGACGACGCTCGGCGAAGGCCGCGACGCCCTCGGCGAGCTCGCCGGCGGCGATCGTCTCGCGGTACCGGGCGGCGGCGAGGGCCTCGCCGTCCCCGCCGTCGGTCAGCGCGGCGACGGTCTCCTTGGTGGACCGCTGGGTGAGCGCGGACCGGGAGGCCAGGACGTCGGCGAAACGGCGCGCCTCGGTGTCCAGCCCGTCGGCGTCCACGAGCCGGTCCACGAGGCCGGTCCGCAGCGCGGTCGGTGCGTCGACGAGCTCACCGCTGTAGAGGAGGTACTTGGTCGTCGCCGGGCCGACGAGGTCGAGCAGCGCCTTCGTGGACGACGGGGTGTAGACGATGCCGACCTTCGCGGGCGTGACGCCGAAGACCGCCGTCGGATCGGCGAACCGCAGGTCGCAGCAGGTCGCGAGCTCGACGCCGCCGCCGATGCAGTGCCCGCGGATCACGGCCACGGTCGGAGCGGGGAAATTCCGCAGCGCCGCCTGCGCGGCCAGGTTGTGCCGGCGCACGTCGGCCATCGGGTCGCCGGGGTCGTCGCCGTCGAGCAGGTCGGAGATGTCGGCGCCGGCGCAGAAGCTGGGACCGGCGCCGGTGACCAGCAGCACCCGGACCCCGGGGTCGTCGGCCAGCGGCGCCAGCACCTCCGGCAGCGCGGCCCACATGCCGACGGTCATGGCGTTGCGCTTGTCGGGACGGTCGATGGTGAGGACGGCGACGTGCCCGTCCCGTGTCACGGTGAGGTGGTCGGTCATCTCGTCCCAGGTCGTCGGTGGCGAAGTCGCAGCCCGTGGGCCACCTGTCGGTCCGGCCGTCGGAACCGTGCCACCGGCCCGGTCCGGCCGCGACTCGGACCGGCGTGCCGGGCCGACCCGTGTCTCATAGATTCGGGTGCATGCCGCTGCAGGGGGAGTACGAGCCGAGCCCGCAGAAGTGGGTCCGCGACCAGGTCGAGCGCTACGAGGCCACCGGTGGCCGCGAGGCGAACACGCTCCGGGACACCGGCCTGCCGGTGGTCGTCTTCAGCACCCGGGGTGCCAAGAGCGGCAAGGTGCGCAAGCAGCCGCTGATGAGGGTGGAGCACGACGGGGTCTACGCGATGGTCGGCTCCCAGGGCGGGGCACCGACCGACCCGGCCTGGGTGGCCAACCTGCGTGCCCACCCCGATCAGGTCACCGTCCAGGACGGTCCCGAGCCGCGGGACGGCGTCGCCCGCGAGATCACCGGCGCCGAGCGCGACCAGTGGTGGGAGCGCGCCGTCGCCGTCTACCCCGCCTACGCCGAGTACCAGCAGAAGACCGACCGGCAGATCCCCGTCTTCCTCGTCGAGCCGCGCGGCTGAGCCGGCTCAGGGCAGGGCCGCGGCGAGGCGGGGGATCGCCGCGGCGACGTCCGGTCCCCAGCCGGTGAACGGCTCGGCGACGACGGCGCGCGCGCTGCCTCGCCCGCTCCACCGCCAGGTGCCGGCGATGCGGCCGTCGACGACCACCGTGGGCCGGAAGACGCCGTTGCGCCCCGGGACGATCCGGTGGGCGAAGGCCGGGTCGAGGATCGCCCCGCGGTCGCCGTAGCCGAGGACGAACTCGTCGAACCCGGGCAGCAGCAGCGGCTCCCGCGCCTGCTCGCGGTGCGCGGCGCAGCGCTCGACGGTGTCGGGGTCGAGGAAGAACTCGGTGTCGCCGACGCGGAGGCACGCGAGCTGGTGCCGCACGGCGGCGAGCCCGGCGCGCACGTCCCGCACCGTGCTGCCCGCCCAGCGGACGAGATCGTGGACGGTGGCCGGGCCGTGGCCGCGGAAGTACCGCAGCGCCAGCTCCGCCAGTGCCTCACCCCCCGACAGCCGGCGGGGCTCGCGCACCCACTCGTCGAGGAGCACGAACAATTGCTCGCCGTCGTCGGTCGGGCCGAGGCAGAGCGTTCCGGTCTGCGCCAGGAACCACAGCAGGTGGTAGCCGCGCTGGCCGGTGGTGTCCACGCCACCGTCGCCGATGGCGGAGAGCAGCGCGGCGCGCCGGAGCCGCCGGCCACCGGACAGCGCGCCGACGGCGAGGTCGCGGGCCCGCTCGGCATCGGCCTCGGTGAGGCCCAGGCTCGCGCGCCGGCCGGCGAGCCCGGCCAGGGCGCGGGGCCCGAGCAGCTCCAGCAGCCAGGGCAGGTCCTCGGCCGGGACGAGGTGCAGCGTCCCGCGCATCGGCCACGACCGGACGACGGTGCCCGCGTCGAGCGCGGCCAGCACCTCCGCGCGCCGCCGTCCCGGGGTGCGCAGGGCCACCGACGTCACGGCGCCGGGGAGGTCCTGGCCCTGGGCCGCGGCGAGCCGGCGTACCGCCTCCGCGACGTCCGCGGCCGGTGGCCCCGCGAGCCGCTGGGCCACCAGCCGCATCAGGGCGACGTCGTGCAGCGTCGTCATGGGCTCACGGTGGCAGGTGGGTACGATCGATCGGGGCCTGGTGCGCGTGGCTACCGGCGTCGCCGCTGGACGACCTCCACCGGTGGGGTGGCCGCGTGCCAGGCGCGCGACCGCTCGCTGGCCTCCTCGCCCTCGTCGCCGTGCAACCGGTCGGTGATGTCGTCGAGGATCGCCTGCCGGCCGTAGAGGGTCACCACGTCCCCGGCGCGCAGCCGCAGGTCCTCGCTCGGCGCGCCGATCCAGCCGTCGTCCCGCTCCACGCCCAGCACGGCGACGCCCTCCTCGGGCAGGCGCAGCAGGCCGAGCGGCCGCGAGGTGATCCAGTCGTCGTCCTTCACCGGCAGCTGCACCACCCGCCAGCGGCCGCGCAGGTGGAGGAGGGCGGCGTAGTCGCGGACGTCCAGATCGGCGACCCGGCTCAGCACGCGCTCGATGACCCGGCGCAGCAGCCGGTCGACGCGGTCGTTCTTGGCGAGCCAGAGCAGCCCCGCCATGGAGCCGATGATCACGACGGTGCGGCGCAGCCCGCCGCCGGTGGAGTCCACCCCCGCATAGCTCAGGATCAGCGTGCCGAGCACCGACACCGCCCCCGCGCCGCTGACCAGCATCAGCACCATCACGATCCGCCGCCGCACCGGGTGCGAGACCACCGCCTCGGCCTCCGACGTGGTGAACCCGGTGCCCGTGAACGCCGAGCGCGCCTGGAACCGGGCGTGCTCGAGCGACATGCCGGTCATCGTCAGCGCGACGGTCGCGATCCGGGTGACGAGCAGGCCGATCGTGACGATGACGACGAGGGAGACGACGGCGACCACGCACAAGCCTTACCGCGCGCGGCCGCTGCGGGCGACTCCGCCTGGGAGACTGCCGGCATGCGGGCCGAGGACTGGGACCGGCGGTACGCCGAGCGGGCGCAGTGGTCCGACGGGCCCAACGCGCTGGTCGGGGACCTGCTCACGGACGTGGCGGCGGGCTCCGCCGTCGACCTCGCGGCCGGGGAGGGCCGCCATGCGCTCTGGCTGGCCGGCCGGGGGTGGCGGGTGACCGCCGTCGACTTCTCCGGCGTCGGCCTGGACCGGGGCCGGTCCCGTCCGGGGGCGGACCGGGTCGCCTGGGTGACCGCGGACGTGCGTACCTGGGCGGCGGCGCCCGCGTCGCTGGATCTCGTCCTCGTCGCCTACCTGCACCTGCCCGCGGCGGAGACGGCCGGGCTGCTGGCCCGGGCGGTGGACTGGCTGCGCCCGGGCGGCCGGCTGCTGGTCCTCGGCCACGACCTCGCGAACCTGACCGAGGGCGTCGGCGGGCCCCAGGACCCGGACATCCTCCACAGCGTCGGCCGCCTGGCGCCGGTCGCACGGCTGCTCGACGTCGACCGGCTCGAGCAGGTCCGCCGCAGGACGGCCGCCGGCACCGCCGTGGACACCCTTCTCTGGGGGCGGCGACCGGGCCGGGCGGCTCGGACGGCGTAGCGTCGCGGCCGTGATGGGGATGGGTGGGGCCGGCGATCCCGATGCCGCGCGTCGGCGGCGGCTGGTCGCCGCGCTGGTGGTGCTCGCGATGGTCCTGGCGGCCGGCGCGACGGTGCTGTCCATCGCCTTGTCCTGAGGGTCCACGTCGGGTGACCGACGGCCGGCGTGGCGGACGTCGCCACGCCGCCCCTCCCGAGGCGGGGACCTTGGTCCCTGGCCCTCGACGCCCCCGGGGTGCCACCGTTGGTTCCGCGCCGGTCCGGTTCCCGGTGGGCCGAGCAGGGGGAATGTCCACGCCGCCCAGGCGGCACGCGCCCGGAGGACCGTCCGTGACGCCGACAGCCGCGCCCACCGTCCACGATCCGGCAGTCCGTTCCGCGATCGTCCGGCTCAGGCAGGAGTTCCCCGAGCTCGGCGCCGCTCCGATCGTGCACGTCGTGCGTACGTGCCGGGAGGAGCTGCGCGGATCGCCCGACGGCGCGCTGCCGGAACTCGTCGAGCGCCTGGCGCGTCACCGGCTGGACCGGAACGTCGCCTGAGGGAGCCGGGCCGGTTGCCGGGCCCGGCAGGATGGGTGCATGGGCTACGTCGACGTGACCGGGGTGCGGCACACCCTTCCCGACGGTCGCGTGCTGCTCGGCGACGTGTCCTTCCGGGTGGGCGAGGGAGCCCGCGCCGCCCTGGTCGGCGAGAACGGCGCCGGGAAGACGACGCTGCTGCGGATCGTCTCCGGCGACCTGGTCCCCGAGGCGGGGTCGGTGGCGCGTACCGGCGGCCTGGGCGTCATGCGGCAGTTCATCGGCCCGGTCCGCGACGACACGACGGTGCAGCGGCTGCTGGTCGACCTGTCGCCACCGGCGGTCAGGACGGCGTGGGAGGCGGTGGAGGCCGCCGAGCTGGCGCTCATGGAGACCGACGACGAGCGCAGGCAGATGCCCTACGCCGATGCGCTGGCGCAGTGGGGCGACGCCGGCGGCTACGACGCCGAGGTCACCTGGGACACGGTGACGGTGGCGGCGCTCGGGGTGCCCTACGACCGCTGCAAGTACCGCGAGCTGTCCACCCTCTCCGGCGGTGAGCAGAAGCGACTGGCCCTCGAGGCGCTGCTGCGGGGGCCCGACCAGGTCCTGCTGCTCGACGAGCCGGACAACTACCTGGACGTCCCAGGGAAGCGCTGGTTGGAGGAGCGGCTGCTGCAGACCCGCAAGACCGTCCTGTTCGTCAGCCACGACCGGGAGCTGCTCGCCCGGGTCGCCGACCGGGTGATCACCGTGGAGGGCGGGACGGCGTGGGTGCACGGCGGCGGGTTCGCGAGCTACCCCGAGGCACGCACGGCCCGCCACGAGCGGCTGGCCGAGCTGCGCCGGCGCTGGGACGAGGAGCACCAGCGCCTGGTCGACCTGGTCCGCACCCTGCAGCAGCAGGCGGCCAACTCGCCCGACATGGCCAACCGCTACCACGCGATGCAGACCCGGCTGGCGAAGTTCGAGGCCGCCGGACCGCCCCCGGAGCGACCACCCGAGCAGAAGGTCTCGATGCGGCTCCGTGGCGGGCGCACCGGCGTGCGGGCGGTCATGGCCGAGCAGCTGGAGCTGACCGGGCTGATGCGGCCGTTCGACCTGGAGGTCTGGTACAGCGACCGGGTCGGCGTCCTGGGCGCCAACGGGGCGGGCAGTCGCACTTCCTCCGTCTGCTGGCCGGCCAGGACGTCGCGCACACCGGGAGGTGGCGGCTCGGTGCGCGCGTCGTCCCCGGCTTCTTCGCCCAGACCCATGCGCATCCGGAGTGGCAGGACCGGACGCCGGTCGACCTGCTCTGGCACGGTGAGCCGGGCGGGGCCGGGCGTGGCGGACGGCAGGGCGTCGACCGCGGCCGGGCCATGGCGGCGCTGCGGCGCTACGGGCTGACCGACTCCGCCGACCAGCTGTTCCGGACCCTGTCGGGCGGTCAGCAGGCGCGGTTCCAGATCCTGCTGCTGGAGCTGTCGGGCGCCACCCTGCTGCTCCTCGACGAGCCGACGGACAACCTCGACGTCCTCTCCGCCGAGGCGCTGGAGGAGGCGCTGGCCGCCTTCGAGGGCACCGTGCTGGCCGTCACCCACGACCGCTGGTTCGCGCGCTCCTTCGACCGCTTCGTCGTGTTCGGGGCGGACGGCCGGGTGTACGAGTCGGCCGATCCGGTGTTCGACGAGGCGCGGGTGGCCCGCGCCCGCTGACGCGACCGGCCGGCCACCATCGGGGGTGGCCGGCCGGCCGCGCTGTCGGGTCGGGCGCCTTACTGGATCGCGTAGAACACCCGGTCGTCGGAGTCGAAGCTCATCGTCGGCTCGACCGAGAGCCGGCCACCGGCGAGGGCGGCCGGGGGCACGTCCATGCAGAACTGGAAGGTGTCGGTGCCGCCGGGGTTGAGGGTCGGCGCCTCCATGGCGTCGTCCGGCAGGACGGCCGAGCAGTCGCTGTCGCTGTACTGCCGGTTGTCCGTGCCGTGGAACACGGCGCTCAGGTCCCACCCCGGCGTGCCCTCGGCGTCGCCGGTGTAGGTCACCGTGAGCTGGGTGAGGACGTACTGGCCGGTCGGCGGCTCGTTGAACTGGTTCGCGCCGGCCACCACGGCGTCGGCGTCCAGGGTGACCGCGTCCACCGTGACCTGGTAGTCGCCGACCTGCGCCGGCACGCCCCAGGCGACGGGTGCCGTGGCCGGCGCCCCCGGCGCCGGGTCGGCGGGTGCCCCGGAGCCGGGGGAGGAGGTCGCCTGGTCCATGCCCTCGTCGATGCTGCGCTCGACCTCCTCGATGACCTCCGAGTAGAAGGCCGCCGTGGCGATCACCACCAGGATGGCGATCGTGGACGTGCCCAGGCCGCTGATCGCCATGCCCATGCCGCCGTGGGTCCCGCGACGGGCGCGGAGCAGGGCCGGGATGCCCAGGCCGAGGCCGATCACTGCGAGGACGGCGGCGGCGATGTTGATGAACGGCAGCCAGCTCAGCAGCAGCGCGATGATGCCCAGGACCATCGACGCGATGGCGAGGCCGGCGCCCTTCCTGGGCGGCGGGAAGTAGGGGGGTGGCGGGCCGTACGGCTGGTGCGGCGCCTGGGCGGGGTGGGACACGTACGGCTCCTCGGGAGGGCGGTCGGATACGGATCGGGACCGTATGTGGCGCGCCGCCCGGCAGCCCGGACCTCGCCGCCGACATGATCATCGGCTCACCACGCGCCCCACCCACCTCGCCGGCCGACGACGGGGTGCCCGCGGGTGTCGTCGGCGCCGGTCGGCGGAGCTGCTCAGCAGGCCTCCCCGGCGGGCGCGGGGTCGGTGTCGGCGCGCGACCGGCGGTGAGGCATCATGCAACTGGGAATCATTACCAATACCGCCTGGAGACCCCGATGCGCCGCCGCCCCCGTTCCGCCGCCCTGGCCCTCGCCGGGGCCGTCACCCTCGTCCTCGCCGCCTGCGGAGGCGGCGACGCGGGCGGTCCGACGACCAGTGCGGGCGACGCCGACGCCTGCCCGGGCGAGGTCGTCGACGTGGTGGTCTCGGTGGGGCAGTGGGGCGACGTGGTGGAGACCCTCGGCGGTGACTGCGCCTCGGTGACCACCGTGATCAGCTCGACCGCCGTCGACCCGCACGACTTCGAGCCGACCACCGGCGACATCGCGGCCTTCCAGGAGGCCGAGCTGGTCGTCCTCAACGGCGCCGACTACGACCACTGGGCCGAGGACGCCGCGACGGGCGTGGATGCTGCGCCGGTGGTGCTCGACCTCGCGGAGGTCGTGGGCCTCGGGGAGGCCGAGCACGCCGGGGAGGCCGAGCACGCCGAGGAGGCCGAGCACGCGGAGGAGGAAGCCGAGCACGCCGGGGAGGGCGAGCACGCGGAGGAGGAGGGGCACGGCCACGGCGGGGTCAACCCGCACATCTGGTATTCGCCGGAGTACGTGCAGCAGGCCGCCGAGGCGGTCACCGCCGAGCTGAGCGAGCTCTCGCCGGATGCGGCGGACTACTTCGCTGAGCGGGCCGCCGCCTGGGAGGAGGAGCTCGCTCCCTACCTCGCCGAGATCGAGTCGCTCCGGACCACCGCCGAGGGGCGTACGTACGCGGCGACCGAGTCGGTGTTCGAGTACATGGCCGAGGCGATCGGGCTGACCGATGTCACCCCGGAGGGATACCGGGAGTCCGCCAGCAACGAGGGGGAGCCGGCTCCCGGTGATCTGGCCGCGTTCGAGGCCGCGCTGTCGGCCGGCGAGGTCGACGTGCTGATCTACAACACGCAGACCGAGGGCGGGGTGCCCGAGCAGTTGCGTGCCGCCGCCGAGGACGGTGGAATTCCGGTCGTCGAGGTCACCGAGTCGGCGCCCGACGGCGCGTCCTCGTTCATCGACTGGCAGTTGAGCCAGCTGCGCGCGCTGTCCGACGCCCTGCGGGCCTGATCGCCCGTCACCCCGACGACCGGGGCCTCGATCAGTCCTCGTAGGTGTCCGCGGGCGGCTCGATCGGCCGGACCGACACCGGGTCGATGACCGCCTCGGGGTAGTCGCCGGCGGGATGCCGCACGGGCGGGGCCCAGGTGCCGATCACCTCGACCCACTGGTCGGCGGCGAGGCCGCCCCGCTCGCCGTCGACCACGACGGTGATGCCGACGGCGTCGGCGGCGCAGCAGGCGATGGCGATCCGGCTGACGTACCAGCCGCCGCCCTCCCGCGGGGTGACGAAGCCGGTCAGCCGGATCCGCCGGCCCTCGAGCGTCGAGGCGTCCGGGGCCAGCGCGGCCAGGCGGTACGTCATGACGGGGACGGTCCGGTGGTCCCGGCCCGGGTCGTCCGGGCCCAGGGCCGGTGCGGCGAGGGTGTCGGCGGTGAGCTGCGCGGGCTGGGTCTGCCGGGCGACGGTGAACGAGCCCAGCGCCGGTGGGGCCACGAGGGCGAGCACCACGGCCGGCAGGACCAGGAGCCAGGAGACGCGGGGTGCCCCGTGCTCGTGCGCGGGAACGCCGTCGCCGTCCCGCTGCCGGGCGCGCCAGGCGCGGAGCAGGCCGAGGAGCGCGACGCCCAGCAGGACGACGGCGGCGATCAGCAGGAACGGGCGGAAGCCGGCCTGGACGTAGGCGAGGTGGGCGTCGGTGAGCGCCACCTGCAGGACGTAGGCGCCGAGCAGCAGCAGGACGCCGTGCTGGGTCATCCGGTCCACGGGAGCCTCACAGCAGGACGGCGCCGACGCCGACCGCGGCGAGCACGGCGACGACGAGGGTCACGGGAGCGAAGCGGGCGGCGAACCGCGGGCCGAAGGTGCCGGCCTGCAGGGCGATCAGCTTGACGTCGACCGCCGGACCGACGACCAGGAAGACCAGCCGCGCGGTGGGGGAGAACCCGACGAGGCTCGCCGCGACGAACGCGTCGGCCTCCGAGCAGACCGCCAGGACGACGGCGAGGGCGGCCAGCACGAGCACCGCCAGCACGGGGGAGCCGGCCACCGCGTCCAGCCACGCCCGCGGGACGACGGTGCTGAGCGTCGCCGCGGTCAGCCCGCCGACCACCAGGAACCCGCCCGCGTGCAGCAGGTCGTGCTGCACGGCGGCCCGGAACGACTCGCCCCGGCTCTCGCCCGGCGCGGCGACGTGGCCCGCGCGGACCCGGAGCCAGGCTGCCCGGCCGAAGGACGCCCACAGCCAGCCCATCACCAGCGCCACCAGCACCGAGGCCAGGAAACGGGCCAGGACCATCTCCGGCTGGCCGGGGAACGCGACGGCGGTGGCCACCAGCACGACCGGGTTGATGGCCGGCGCGGAGAGCAGGAACGCGAGCGCGGCGGCCGGTGCGACGCCGCGCCGGATCAGGCTCCCGGCCACGGGCACCGACGCGCACTCGCAGCCGGGGAGGACCGCGCCCGCCAGCCCGGCCACCGGCACGGCCGCCGCCGGGCGGCCCGGCAGGGCGCGGGCGAAGAAGGACGCCGGCACGAACGTGCTGATCGCGGCAGACAGCAGCACGCCCAGTACCAGGAACGGCAGGGCCTGCAGGCAGACCGCCACGAACACCGTGGACCACGCCTGGACGACCGGCTCCTCGAAGACGGCGGGCCGCAGGACGTAGAGCACGGCGATGGCCGCCAGGACGGCGAGCAGCGCGTCCCCGGAGCGGGGCCCCCGGCGCCGCGGCTCGTCCCGGCGGTCTGGCTGACGGGGATGCAGGGGGCCGAACGAGCCGCGCAGCTGCGCCGGTGGCTCGCCCGAGGAGGTCCGGCGGACGATCCGCGGCGCGACGTGCCGGCCGAGCTGCGCGACGCCGTCGCCGGGTTCGGGCCACCCCGGAGGTGCGCCCGGCCGCCCGGCGGGTCTGACGGTCAGCCCGCCGGGCGGCAGGTGGCGCAGGTACCGAAGATCTCGAGGGCGTGGCTGACGTCGGCGAAGCCGTGCTCGCCGGCCACCTCGTCGGCCCAGCGCTCGACGGCCGGGCCGGCGACCTCGACCGTGCGGCCGCAGGACCGGCACACGAGGTGGTGGTGGTGCTGGCTGCTGCAGCGCCGGTACAGGGCCTCGCCGGTGTCGGTCCGGATGGAGTCGAGCTCGCCGTCGTCGGCCAGTGACTGCACCGCGCGGTAGACGGTGGACAGACCCACCCGGCCGCCGGCGGCGCGGAGCCGGGCGTACACGTCCTGGGCGCTGTGGAAACCCTCCAGGTCGGTGAAGAGCGTCCGGATCGCGTCGCGCTGCGGGGTGGGGCGGGTCACGCGCCCCATCGTGGCACGGCGGTCGCCGGCCGCGGTGTCAGCCCGGGGAGCTGCCCGGGCTGACACCGGCGGGTGGTCACAGGTCCACCACGGGCTCCCCGGTACCGCCGATGCGGTCGAGCTCCTCCAGCTCCAGGGGCCCGAGCACACGCGCGGCGGCCTGCAGGTTCTCCTCCAGGTGGGCCACCGACGACGTGCCGGGGATGAGCAGCACGTTGGGGGACCGGGCGAGCAGCCAGGTCAGCGCCACCTGCATGGGCGTGGTCTCCAGCCGTCGCGCCACGGTCTCCAGTGCCGCGGACTGCAGCGGGGTGAACCCGCCCAGGGGGAAGAACGGGGTGTAGGCCACACCCTCCCGCGCGAGGGCGTCGATCAGCGGATCGTCCTGCCGGTGCACGAGGTTGTAGTGGTTCTGCACGCAGACCACCGGGGCGATGGCCTGCGCCTCGGCGAACATCTGCGGGGTCGCGTTGCTGACGCCCAGGTGCCGGACGAGGCCCTCCTGCTGCATGGCTGCGAGCGCCTCGAACGGCTCGGCCAGTGAGCGCTGCACCGGCTCGGCGAACCCGGGCATCCGCAGGTTCACCACCTCGAGGGCGTCCACGCCCAGGTGGTCGATGTTCTCCTGCACGGCGCGGCGCAGGTCCGCGGGATCGAGCGCCTCCGGCCAGCCGCCGTCCGCGTCCCGCCGGGCCCCGACCTTGGTCACGATGACGAGGTCGTCGGGGTAGGGATGCAGCGCCTCCCGGATCAGCTCGTTGACGACGAACGGTCCGTAGTAGTCGCTGGTGTCGATGTGGTTGACCCCCAGCTCGACCGCCCGCCGGAGGACGGCGAGGGCGGCGTCCCGGTCGGCCGGCGGGCCCATGACATGAGGGCCGGTGAGCTGCATGGCCCCGTAGCCCAGGCGGAAGACCTCACGGTCGCCGAGGCGGTAGGTGCCGGACTTCTCCGCGGTGGTGATCGTCATGGGTGCTGGCGTACCCGTCCACGGCGGGACATGCGCGGCCGGCCGGCGGGCGGTCGCACACCGGCCGGCCGCGGGCTCACGGCTGGAGCAGCACCTTGACGGCGCCGTCCTTCTTCTCCCGGAAGTTGGCGTAGGCCTGGGGGGCCTGCTCGAGCGGCACCCGGTGCGTGGCGAACTCGTCCACGCCCAGCGGATCGCCGTCGATCAGCAGCGGCAGGATGTCGGGGACCCACCGCCAGACGTTCGCCTGTCCCATCCGCAGCTGGACCTGCTTGTCGAACATGCGCATCAGCGGCAGCGGATCGGTCGCCCCGCCGTAGACGCCGGACAGCGAGATGGTGCCGCCGCGGCGGACCGCCTCGATCGCGGTGTTCAGCGCGGCCAGCCGGTCGATCCCGGCCACCGTCATGACCCGTTCCATGATCGCGTCGGGCACCACGGCGCTGGCCTTCTGGGCGATGGTCGCCAGAGGGGACCCGTGTGCCTCCATGCCGACGGCGTCGATGACCGCGTCGGGCCCGCGCCCGTCGGTGAGGTCGCGAACCTGGGCGACGACGTCGGCCTGGTTCGTCGAGTCGATGACGGTGATGCCGTTGCGCCGGGCCCGGGCCAGCCGCTCGGGCACCACGTCGGAGGCGATGACCTGGCCGGCACCCAGGTGCTTGGCGATGCGGGTGGCCATGTCGCCGATCGGGCCGAGCCCCAGGACCAGGACGCTGCCCCCCTGCGGGATGCCGGCGTACTGGACGGCCTGCCAGGCGGTGGGCAGCACGTCGGAGAGGTAGACGTAGCGGTCGTCGAGCGGGGCGTCGGGCACCTTGATCGGCAGGGTGTTGCCGAACGGCACCCGCAGGTACTCGGCCTGGCCGCCCGGCACCTGGCCGTAGAGCTTCGTGTAGCCGAACAGCGAGGCGCCCATGCCCTGCTCGCGGTTCTGCGTCGTCTCGCACTGCGACTGCAGCCCCTGCGCGCACATCCAGCAGGTGTTGCAGGAGATGTTGAAGGGGACGACGACGCGGTCGCCGGGCTTGACGGCGGTGACGTCGGCACCGACCTCGCGGACGATGCCCATCGGCTCGTGACCCATGACGTCGCCGGTGGTCATGAAGGGCGCCATCACCTCGATGAGGTGGAGGTCGGAGCCGCAGATGCCGCTCGACGTGATCTCGACGACGACGTCCGTCGGATCCTGGATCGTCGGGTCCGGGACGGTCTCCACCCGGACGTCTCCCCGTCCGTGCCAGGTCACTGCGCGCATGCGGAATCTCCTCGATCGGGCCGTTGGGAAAGGGCTGAACCCTCTTCGTGAGCCGGATCGCGTGACTCTCAACCAAACGCCGCGTGTTCGTGACTATGCGTCAAGCAATCCTAACGCTGCGCTGAAGTGAGTGTGCGCATTGTGGTGATCCGGTTCACAGAACTGCTGCTCATTACCCCGTTACCTAGATCACGAACCCATCACGGCGTGTTTACATGGGCCCCGCTCCTCTCCCCGGGGGCACCGGAAATGTCGGCCGACGGAAGTCAGGTGCATGAGCTCGCTCCACCAGGACCGCCTCCTCGACGAGGGCGCGGCATCGGCCGGGACAGTCGTCCCGGCAGCTGCCGCCGACCCCGCTCCGGCCGCCGTGTCGGCCGGGATCGCCGAGGACACGTCCACGTCCACCGCTCCCTCGCGGCGTCCGGGGAAGACGCCCTCGACGAGGGCTCGCGCGACCGTCGACCCGGCCACCCGGGCGACCGCCAGGAACTCCGCGCGCGGCACCGCGGCCACGGGGTCGCGCGCCGCCCGGGCCACGGCTGCCCGCACGGCCAAGGCGGCCGGCGCCACGGCCACCCCGGCGACCGCCGAGGCGGCGAGGACCGCGGCCGTGAGCGCCACGGCCGCGACCCGGAAGGCCACCGCCGCAACCCGGAAGGTGGCCACCGCCGCGACCCGGAAGGCGGCCGTCGCCGCCGCGGCGAAGCCGGCGGCCACGCGTCGTCGGCAGGCCGCCCCGGCGCCCGCCGCCGCGACGGTCCGCGCCGCGCGCGCCGCCGTCGTCCGGGCCATCGCAGCCAAGGTCGCGGCCGACGCAGCCGCCGAGCGTTCCCGGATGGCCCGGCCGACGCCCCACCGGCGCTCCCGCGTGGACCTGGCCGCCCTGGAGCCGGTCACGGATGTCACCGCGCTGGTCCAGCGCCCGACGCACGCCCCTGGGGCGGTCGTCGTCGTCAAGGACGTCCCCGCATCGGCGGCCCCGGCCACCGTCGTCGTCGCGCCCGTGGTGGTCGCCTCCGGCCGGCCCGCCGGCGCGGAGGACGAGTCGGCCCGCGCGGCCGGTGTCGTCGCGGCCCTGGCCCGCGGGCTCCGCCCCTCGCGCCTCCCGCGTCCTCCGTCGGCGCGGCGCCGGTCGGCCTTCTGCCTCGCCGCCGCCCTGGTGGGGGCCCTGAGCATCGGCGGCGCCGCCGCGGAACCGGCGGCCGTCGAGACCCGGACGGTCAGCCACTCGGTCAGCGTGGCCGAGCAGCTGGGGATCGAGGGGTCGGCCCCGGCCGATGTCGTCGACGACGAGGACACCTCGCGGCTGCAGGAGCTCGTGGCCAGCCGCAGCGCCCGGGACGCCGAGCGGACCGCTGCCGCGGACGCGCAGGCCGAGGCCGACCGCCTCGCCGTCGAGGCGGCCGACCGCGCCGCCGCCGAGGCCGCCCGGCCGAAGGCCGTGCTCCCGGTCGAGGGCGGCCGGCTCACCAGCGGCTTCGGCGCGCGCTGGGGCACGCTGCACGCCGGCATCGACCTGGCCGCGCCCATGCGCACCCCGGAGTACGCGGCGATGGACGGCGTCGTGCTCGAGGCCGGTCCGGCCAGCGGCTTCGGCCTCGTGGTCTACATCCAGCACGACAACGGCGACGTCACGGTCTACGGGCACATGGACGAGATCCTGGTCGAGCCGGGCCAGATCGTCCGCGCCGGGGACACCATCGCCCTGCTGGGCAACCGGGGGCAGTCGACCGGCCCGCACCTGCACTTCGAGGTGCACGTCGGCGGCATCGACGGGGAGCGCGTCGACCCGCTGCCCTGGCTCCGGGAGCGCGGCGTCCAGATCTGAGCGCCGCCGTCCACGACGCCCCCTGCCGGACCTTTGCGGCCGGGGGCGTCGGGCATGGGGGAGACTCGCGGCGTCGTGGGAGAGGGGCGGGAGAAGGTCATGGGGCACGGTCACGCGCACGGACCGGCGACCGCAGCCGGCCCGCAGCGCCGCCGGCTCGCCGTCGTCCTCGGCCTGACGGTCGCTGTCCTCGTCGCCGAGGTCGTCGGTGCGGTCCTGTCCGGCTCCCTGGCCCTGCTGGCCGACGCCGGGCACATGGCCACCGACGCCGCCGGCATCGCGCTGGCGCTCGGCGCCGTGACTCTCGCGCAGCGGCCGGCGGCCGGACGGCGGACGTTCGGCTGGGCGCGGGCGGAGATCCTGGCCGCCGTCGCCAACGGCCTGCTGCTGCTGGCGGTGGCCGGATACGTGCTCGTCGAGGCGGTGCGCCGGATCGGGAGCCCGACCGAGGTCGGATCCGGGCTCATGCTGGTGGTCGCCTCCGCCGGCCTGGCGGTCAACCTGGTCGGCCTCGCGGTGCTGCACCGCGGGCGGACCGAGTCGCTCAACGTGCGCGGGGCCTACCTCGAGGTGCTGGCCGACGCGCTGGGCTCGGTCGCGGTCATCGTCGCCGCCGTCGTCATCGCCACCACCGGCTGGACCCCCGCCGACACCCTCGCCTCGGTGCTCATCGGCTTCCTCGTCGTGCCGCGGGCCTGGCACCTGCTCCGGGAGGCGCTCGACGTCCTCCTGGAGGCGGCTCCGCGCGGGGTCGACCTCGACGAGGTGCGCGCGCACATCCTGCGCGTCGACGGCGTCCGCGGCGTGCACGACCTGCACGCCTGGACGATCACCTCCGGGCTGCCGGTGCTCTCGGCCCACGTCGTCGTCTCCGACGACGCCCTGGCGGCCGGGCACGGTGGACGCGTGCTGGACGCGCTCTGCTCCTGCCTCGGTGACCACTTCGACGTGGAGCACTGCACGTTCCAGCTGGAGGGCGAGGCGCACGCCGCCCACGAGGCCCCGGTCCACGACTGATGCCGGACCCCTCCTGCCGGGAGCGGGGCCACCGGCGGCACCGCGCCGAGTGGGACAGTTGAGCGGCACGACCGGCCGGCAGGAGGAGATCGCGGTGGAGCACGGGCACCACTCGGGCATGTGGGTCCCGGACGAGCCGCCGACCTGGGGGCGGCTGTTCCTGCCGCACCTGGACGGCTGGTCGGTCCTCGCCGTCCTCAGCATCGTGGGCCTGGTCGTCTACCTCGCCGCCGTCGTGCGGCTGCACAGCTCGGGGGTGGCGTGGCCGTGGTGGCGCACGGCGGCCTGGGTCGGCGGCACCGTGTCGCTGTTCGCGGTCACCGGCACCTGGTTCAACGGCTACAGCATGGTGATCTTCAGCGTCCACATGACGCAGCACATGGTGCTGTCGCTCATCACGCCGCTGCTCCTGCTGCTCGCGGCCCCGGTGACCCTCGCTCTGCGCACGCTGCCGCGGGGCCGGGGCCTCGCCGGTACGCCCCGGGCGCTGCTGCTCGATGCCCTGCACAGCCGGTTCGCCCGGTTCGTCGCGTCCCCGCTGTTCACCGTGCCGCTGTTCATCGCCAGCCTCTACGGCATCTACTTCACGCCGCTGTTCGACGCGCTGATGTCCGACCCGGCGGGGCACCAGTTCATGCTGGCCCACTTCGTGGTCACGGGCCTGCTCTTCTTCGGCCCGATCGTCGACCAGGACCCGTGGCCCCGGTCGGTGGGCCACCTCGGCCGGATGCTGGAGCTGTTCCTGCCGGTGCCGTTCCACGCGTTCTTCGGTGTCGCGGTGATGATGGCCGGAGGCCTGGTGGTCGACACCTTCGCCTCCCCGCCCGAAGGCTGGGGCATCGATCCGATGGTCGACCAGGGCGTCGCCGGCGGCATCGTGTGGGCCTTCGGGGAGCTCCCCACCGTGCTGGTGCTGGCCGTCGTCTTCTTCTCCTGGGCCCGCTCGGACGACCGGCGCGCGCGCACCCTCGACCGGGCCGCCGACCGCACCGGCGATGCGGAGCTCGCGGCCTACAACGCGCGGTTGCGCGCGATGGCGACGGCACCGCCGTCCGCCGGCCGGCAGCCGTCCCCCAGCGGCGCGGAGCCGGTCTGACCCGCCCGGTCCGGCGCCAGCAGCGCGGCCGCCCACGTGGACGCCGTGGTGCAGCCCCAGCAGGGGCACCATGTCGTCGTGCCTGTCTCGCTGGTGTTCACGTCCGACACGCACGTGCCGAAGCGTGCGCGTGACCTACCTGATCGCCTGTGGACGGCGATCTCCGAGGCCGACGTCGTCGTCCACGCCGGCGACTGGGTCGACGCCGCCCTGCTCGACCGGTTCGAGACCCGCTCCCGGCGGCTCGTCGCCGTGTACGGCAACAACGACCACGGAGCGCTCCGCGAGCGGCTGCCCGAGATCGCCCGCGCCGAGATCGAGGGTCTGCGCTTCGCGGTCGTGCACGAGACGGGTGACGCCAAGGGGCGGGAGGAGCGCTGCGCGGCCCGCTTCCCGGATGCCGACGTCCTGGTGTTCGGGCACAGCCACATCCCGTGGGACACCACCGCGTCCACCGGGCTGCGGCTGCTCAACCCGGGGTCGCCCACCGATCGGCGGCGGCAGCCGCACGGCACCTACGTCACCGCCGTCGCCGACGACGGACGGCTGCACGACGTGACCTTCCACGCCGTGCCGCCCCGCCGGTGAGCGGAGCTCCGCCGCTCGATCCGCGTGCCGTCGCGCTGCTGGCCTGCCCGGTCTGCCACCGGCCAGTGGCTGCCGACCCCGACGGCGCCGGTCTGTCGTGCGCTGCCGGTCACCGGGTGGACCGTGCCCGGCAGGGTCACCTCACGCTGCTGCCCCCGGGACGGCGCCCGGCGACCGGTGACTCCGCCGAGATGGTCGCCGACCGGGTCGCCTTCCTCTCCGCCGGCCACTACGACCCCGTCACGGCGGCGCTGCGCGCGGCCGCGTGCGCGCCGGGGGAGCCGGCGGCACTGCTCGACCTCGGCGGTGGCACCGGCCACCACCTGGCCCGCCTGCTCGATGGCCTGCCGGACGCGGTCGGCGTGGTGCTGGACGCCTCCCGCTACGCCGCGCGGCGTGCCGCCCGGGCGCACCCGCGCGCCGTAGCGGTGGTCGCCGACACCTGGGCGAGGCTCCCGGTGCTCGACGCGGCCGTCGACCGGGTGCTCGTCGTCTTCGCGCCGCGCAACGGGCCCGAGATCGCGCGGGTGCTGCGCCCCGACGGGCAGCTCGTCGTCGTCACCCCCGGTCCCGAGCACCTCGCGGAGATCGTCGGCCCGCTGGGGCTGCTGCGGGTCGACCCCGGCAAGGCCGAGCGGCTGAGCGCCACGCTGGAGCCGCACCTGGAGCCCGTGTGCGCCAGCACGCACCGGCAGACCCTCGTCCTGGACCACGCCGCCGTCGCCACGCTGGTCGGGATGGGGCCGCACGCACGGCACCTCAGCGCCTCCGGTCTCGCCGCGTCGCTGCACCGCCTGCCGGCGTCCGTGCAGGTGACCATGGCGGTCGACGTGGCCGTCTACCGCCGGTCCCGGTGACCGTCCGGCGCGCCCGTACCGCCCGCCCTGAGCCGCGGGTTGGCACGGTCTAAGCTGCGACCCGTGACGATTGCACCGGCGCCCATCGTGAGCCGGCCGAGCCCGGCTCACGTGGTGGAGAAGGGTTCGCGGCTCTCCAACCTGCTGCGGACCACGGACCACAAGACCATCGGCCTGATGTACATGGCCACCTCGTTCGCCTACTTCGTTCTGGGCGGACTGATGGCCATGCTGATGCGTGGTGAGCTGGGTCGGCCGGAGCTGCAGTTCCTCTCCCCGGAGCAGTACAACCAGCTGGTCACCATGCACGGCACGGTCATGCTGCTGATGTTCGCGACGCCGCTGTTCTTCGCGTTCTCCAACCTGATCATGCCGCTGCAGATCGGTTCGCCCGACGTGGCGTTCCCCCGGCTGAACGCGCTCTCCTTCTGGCTGTTCTTCTTCGGCAGCCTGATCGCGGTCGGCGGCTTCCTGACCCCGGGCGGCGCGGCGGACTTCGGCTGGTACGCCTACGTGCCGCTGTCCGACGCCGTCCACTCCCCGGGTGCCGGGGCCAACATGTGGTTCGCCGGCCTCGCGGTCAGCGGCCTCGGGACGATCCTCGGCGCGGTCAACTTCATCACCACGATCGCCTGCCTCCGGGCGCCGGGCATGACGCTGTTCCGGATGCCGATCTTCACCTGGAACACCCTGATCACCAGCCTGCTGGTGCTCTTCGCCTTCCCGATCCTGACCGCGGCGATCGCGGCGATGATCGCCGACCGCAACCTCGGCTCGCTCATCTACTCGGAGGAGAACGGGGGGCCGATGTTGTGGCAGCACCTGTTCTGGTTCTTCGGGCACCCCGAGGTCTACATCATCGCGCTGCCGTTCTTCGGCATCATCACCGAGGTCATCCCGGTGTTCGCCCGCAAGCCGCTGTTCGGCTACAAGGGCATGGTGTTCGCGACGATGTCCATCGCCGCGCTCTCCGTGGCCGTGTGGGCGCACCACATGTACGCCACCGGTGCGGTGCTGCTGCCGTTCTTCGCCTTCCTGACGTACCTGATCGCCGTGCCCACCGGCATCAAGTTCTTCAACTGGATCGGCACCATGTGGCGCGGCCAGATGACCTTCGAGACGCCGATGCTGTTCGCCATCGGCTTCATGATCACCTTCCTCCTCGGTGGCCTGACCGGCGTGCTGCTCGCCAGCCCGCCCCTGGACTGGCACGTCAACGACAGCTACTTCGTCGTCGCCCACTTCCACTACGTGGTCTTCGGCACCGTGGTGTTCGCCGCCTACGCCGGCATCTACTTCTGGTTCCCCAAGATGTGCGGCCGGATGCTGGACGAGCGGCTGGGCAAGCTGCAGTTCTGGATGACGTTCATCGGCTTCCACGGCACGTTCCTCATCCAGCACTGGCTGGGGAACACCGGCATGCCGCGCCGCTACGTGGACTACCTCGAGACCGACGCGTTCACGACCATGCACGCGATCTCGACGATCTTCTCGTTCGTCCTCGGGGCCGCCACCATCCCGTTCATCTACAACGTGGTGCGGTCGTGGAAGTACGGGCAGCTCGCGCTGCGCGACGACCCGTGGGGCCACGGGAACTCGCTGGAGTGGGCCACCAGCTCGCCCCCGCCGCGGCACAACTTCGTCGAGATCCCGCGGATCCGCTCGGAGCGACCGGCGTTCGAGGCGCACTACCCGCACCTGCTGGACCGGCTCGAGGCCGAGGCGCACGCGGGCAAGCGGCACGAGCCCTACGCCGGCGTCAGCGAGCTGGTCGAGGACAGCGGTCCCCGCCAGGGGTCGAAGGACCCCGACCCGACCTGAGCGACGCCCCTCCTCCCGGTCCGGACACGTCCGGGCAGGGAGAGGGGAGAACCTCCACGACGCCTCGTCGGCCTCCGGGCCGGCGGGGCGTCGGTCGTTCCCGGGCCGTCTCTCCGCGGAGGGGGACCGGCCGGGGCCTCGGACGCCGTGCGGCACGATGGCGCCGTGCCGCTCCAGCCCATGCCCCGCCAGCTCCCGGAGTCCACGCCGTCCGCCGTGCGTGCGCTGCTGACCGTCACCGGCGCCGACCGGCCCGGGGTGACGGCGGAGCTGTTCGGCGCGCTCGTCGCCGCCGCGCCCGGCAGCCCGGCGGTGGAGGTGCTCGACGTCGAGCAGGTGGTCGTCCACGGTCACCTGGTGCTCGGCGTCGTCGTCGGGGCCCTGGACGGCGACGGCGGAAGGACCGGCGAGGCTGAGCTGCTGAGCCATCTCGAGCGGGTCGCCGAGGAGGTCGGATCGGCCGTGGGGGTGCGGGTGCGGGTGGAGTCGGCGACCGAGCCCGGGGCGGCCCCCGTGCCGGCCCCGGTCGCGGCCGGTCGCCCGCACCACGTGATCGTGCTCGGCCGGCCGATCCCGCCCGAGGCGGTGGCCGGGGCCGCCCGCGCCGTCGCGGGCATCGGCGGCAACATCGACGCCATCCGCCGGCTGTCGGACTACCCGGTGACCAGCTTCGAGCTCACCGTCTCCGGTGCGGAGGCGACGGCCCTGCGCACCGCGCTCGCGTCGGTGGCCGCGACGACCGGCGCCGACATCGCCGTCGAGCAGGTCGGGCTGGCCCGCCGCAGCAAGCGGCTGATCGTGCTCGACGTCGACTCGACCCTCGTCCGCGGCGAGGTCATCGACGAGCTGGCCGCTCGGGCCGGCCGGGCGGCCGAGGTCGCCCGGATCACCGCCGCCGCCATGAACGGGGAGCTGGACTTCGCCGAGTCGCTGCGGGCCCGGGTCGCCGTCCTGGAAGGGCTGCCGGCGGAGGTGCTGGACGAGGTCCGGGAACACCTCGTGCTCACCCCGGGCGCCCGGACGCTGATTCACACGCTCAAGCGGCTCGGTTTCCGGTGCGGCATCGTCAGCGGTGGCTTCACCCAGATCACCGACCCCCTCGCCGAGAGCCTCGGGCTCGACTTCGCCGCGGCCAACACCCTCGAGATCGTGGACGGCCGCCTCACCGGTGGTCTCGTCGGCGAGATCGTCGACCGGCCCGGCAAGGCCCGCGCCCTGGCCCGGTTCGCCGCGCAGTACGGCATCCCGCTGGAGCAGACCGTGGCCGTCGGCGACGGCGCCAACGACCTGGACATGCTCAACACCGCGGGTCTCGGGATCGCCTTCAACGCCAAGCCGTTCGTGCGCGAGCAGGCGCACACCGCCCTGAACCAGCCGTACCTCGACGCGGTGCTCCACGTGCTCGGCTTCACCCGGGACGAGGTGCTCGACGCGGTGTAGCCGGCCCCCAGCCCCGGCCCACCCCGCGGCTCCCGCGCGATGATCAGGGGACCTGATCATCGCGTGTCCACCCTCATCGTGGGCGCTGAGGGAGGACGCCGCGGGGTGAGGGTGGACGTCGTGGCGGCGCCGTTCAGGCCGTGCGGGGCGACCCCTCCAGCGCGACGCCGGCGGTGCGCAGCTGATCCAGCGCCGCGTCCGTGGTGGCCTCGGAGACGCCGGCGGTGAGGGGGAGCAGCACGCGGGTGCCGAACCCGGCGGCGACGGCGTCCAGGGCCGTGGCCCGCACGCAGTGGTCGGTGGCGATGCCGACGACGTCGACGGCCTCCACCCCGCGCTCGCGCAGCCAGTCGGCCAGCTCGACGCCGTCGGCGGCGCCCTCGAAGCCGGAGTAGGCGGCGGCGTACTCGCCCTTGTCGAACACGGCCTCGATCGGCTCCCGGTCCAGCGCCGGGTGGAGCTCCACGCCGCCGGTGCCGACGACGCAGTGCGCGGGCCACGTCTCGACGAAGTCCGGCGAGGCGGAGAAGTGGGAGCCGGGGTCGATGTGGTGGTCCCGGGTGGCGACGACGTGGTCGTACCCGCCCGCCGCCGTCCGCACGTGGTCGGTGATGGCCGCCGCGACCGCGGCCCCGCCGGCGACGGCGAGGCTGCCGCCTTCGCAGAAGTCGTTCTGCACGTCGACGACGATCAGTGCGCGGGTCATGGGGGCTCCTCCCGGTCAGGCGGTCACGGTCTCCAGCACCGGTTCCCCGCGGGACAGCGCCCACGCCTCGGCGGGCAGGGCTTCCCGCACCTTTGCGTGGTGCTCGCGGGCCAGCCGCAGCGCCTCGGCAGGGGAGAGCTGCGCGCAGAGCTCGCCGGCGCGAACCAGCGGCAGCACCAGGTCGCGGTCGCCGGCGCCGGGCTCGATCGGCTCGCTGCTCACGACCTCCGCGGTGGCCGTGCCGTCGGGACCGTGCCGGCGGACGGCGAACTTGCGGCCCCCCACGGAGTTCTTGCCCTCCGACCGCTTCGCCACCTGGACGCCGTCCCGCTCCACCAGCTTGTAGACCATCCCGGCCGTGGGCGCCCCCGAGCCGGTGACCAGCGAGGTGCCGACGCCGTAGCCGTCGACCGGCGCGGCCATGAGACCGGCGATGGCGTACTCGTCGAGGTCGCTGGTCACGATGACCCGGGTGCCGGTGGCGCCCAGCTCGTCGAGGAGCTCCCGGGCGCGGGTGGCGAGAGTGGGCAGGTCGCCGGAGTCCAGCCGGATCGCGCCGAGTTCCGGCCCGGCCACCTCGATGGCCGTCCGGATGCCCTGCTCGACGTCGTAGGTGTCCACGAGCAGCGTCGTCCCGACGCCGAGGGTGTCGACCTGGGCGCGGAAGGCGGCCCGCTCGTCGTCGTGCAGCAGGGTGAAGGCGTGCGCGCTGGTGCCGGTGGTCGGGACGCCGTAGCGCCGCCCGGCCTCCAGGTTGGAGCTCGCCGCGAAGCCCACGAGGTGAGCGGCCCGGGCGGCCGCCACCGCCGCCTGCTCGTGGGTGCGCCGCGAACCCATCTCGATGCACGGCCGCTCGCAGGCGGCGGCCACCATGCGCGCCCCCGCCGAGGCGATCGCGGAGTCGTGGTTGAGGATCGACAGGGCCAGGGTCTCCAGCAGCACCCCCTCGCCGAACGGTGCCCGGACCGTGAGCACCGGCGAGCCGGGGAAGAACAGCTCGCCCTCGGTGTAGCCGTCGATGTCACCGCTGAAGCGGAAGTCGGCCAGCCAGTCGAGCAGCCGCTGGTCGGTCAGCCCCTGCTCCCGCAGGGCGGCGAGCTCGACGTCGCCGAACCGGAAGCCCGGGAGCTCCTCCAGCAACCGCCCCGTGCCGGCCAGGACCCCGTACCGGCGGCCGTGGGGGAGCCGGCGGGCGAAGACCTCGAAGACGCAGTCCCGCGCCGCCGTGCCGTCGGCCAGCGCCGCGGCCAGCATCGTCAGCTCGTAGCGGTCGGTGAGCAGCGCGGGAGCCGTCGGCATGGCACGGGAGCGTATGCGCCGGCCGGATCGACGGGCGGCGCGACGTCCTAGAGTGGAGCCGTGGCCGGACCGCTCGCTCCCACTCGGGCACCCGAGACGACGGAAGAGGTCCTCGGCGACCTCGACCGCCCGTGGGTGACCATCGTCTGGAACGACCCGGTGAACCTGATGAACTACGTGACCTTCGTGTTCCAGGAGCTGTTCGGCTACGACGAGCCGACGGCGACCACGCTGATGCTGCAGGTGCACCACGAGGGCAGGGCGGTCGTCAGTTCGGGGCCCAAGGAGCGCATGGAGCACGACACCAGCCGCCTGCACGCCTACGGCCTCTGGGCCACGTACCAGCGCGACTCATGAAGCCCTTCCGCGCCAAGGGCGGCCGGTACGTCGCCCGCTTCATCGCCGCCGAGGCCGGGGTCACGGGGCTGCTCCTGGACCAGCTCGAGCAGTTGCTGCAGGACGACAGCTCCGGTGGCGATCCGGTGGTCGCCCGGCTGTTCCCGGACGGCCACCGGAGCGATCCGGAACTGGCGGACGACTACCGGGGCATGACCGAGTCCTCCCTGCGCAGCGGCAAGGCCGACGACCTGGCGGTCGTGCGGGCGACGCTGCCGGCCGACGGCGGTGAGGTGCGGCTCGACGAGGACGAGGCCGGCGCCTGGCTGCGGACGCTCAACGACCTCCGCCTGGCCCTGGGCACCCGGCTGGACATCGGCGAGGACAGCGAGTTCCCGGAGGACGCCGACGGCGAGGAGGGCCACCAGATGGCCGTCTACTACTGGCTCACCGCCGTGCAGGGGTCGCTCGTCGACGCGCTGGCCGCCGCTCGCGCCGGCCGAAGGTGACCAGGACCAGCGCCGCGAGCAGCAGGTCGAGGGCGAACAGCACGTAGACCATGCCGTGCAGCTCCACGTCGACGACCAGCGCGCCGACGGTGGAGAGCAGCACCACGGCCGAGACCGTCACGAGCAGGAGGATCAGGAGCAGCCGCAGGGCCACGATGACCGCCACCGACCCGCGGTCGCCCGGCTCGGCGGCGCTGTACCCGCGGTGCCGGAACAGCCCCCGGCAGCCGAGCACCACGGCGGGCAGGGCCAGCAGCACGACGCCGGCGATCAGCAGTGACGGGACCCACACGGAGCCGACCGTATCGGTCCTCGGTCGTCTCCCGACGGGGGGCCGACCGGGGGCGACGCCGGGACGCCCGCACGGGGCGGCCTAGACTGGCCCCGTGCTGCGCATCGACCGCGCGACCTACGACGCCATCGTGGCCCACGCCCGGAAGGACCATCCGGACGAGGCCTGTGGCGTCGTCGCCGGCCCGGAGGGGACCGAGCGCCCCGAGCGCTTCGTCCCGATGCTGAACGCCGCGCGGTCCCCGACGTTCTACGAGTTCGACAGCGCCGACCTGCTGGCCCTGTACCGCGACCTCGACGACCGGGACGAGTGGCCCGTCGTCGTCTACCACTCGCACACCGCCACCGAGGCCTACCCGTCGCGCACCGACATCGGGTACGCCTCGGGACCTGCCGCGGACCCGCGCACCCACTACGTGCTGGTGTCCACCCGCCACCACGGGCCGGAGACCGGCCTGGCCGGTGACGAGGTCGAGTTCCGCAGCTACCGCATCGTCGACGGGGAGGTGTCCGAGGAGGAGGTCGAGATCATCGAGTCCCACCTGTTCGGTCACTCGCCGACGACAGTCGTCTACGACTGACGGGTGAGTCGCGCCGCCGTCCGGAATCGACGGCGGCCACCGGGCGTTGCCCGACTCAGACGCACGACCGCTGCCCCGCGCAGCGCCCCCACGCATCGACGTTCCCGAGGAGAAGCACGCCATGGCCATCGAGGTCCGGATCCCGACCATCCTGCGCACCCACACCGGCGGCAACAAGACCGTCGAGGGCAGCGGGGACACCCTCGGCGCACTGATCGACGACCTCGACAGCCAGCACTCGGGTCTGAAGAACCGCCTCGTCACCGAGGAGGGCAAGCTGCACCGCTTCGTCAACGTCTACGTCAACGACGAGGACGTGCGCTTCACCGGTGCGCTCGACACGCAGGTCAAGGACGGCGACTCGGTGACGATCCTCCCGGCGGTCGCGGGCGGCTGCTGAGCGGTCCGCCGCTCCGTCCCCCCGACACCTCTCCCGGAAGAGTTCTCATGGCCCGCTTCGCCTCCCTCGTCGACTCGCTCGGCAACACCCCGCTCGTGGGGCTGCCGAACCTCTCGCCGACCCCTGACGTGCGCTTGTGGGCCAAGCTCGAGGACCACAACCCCACCGGCTCCATCAAGGACCGCGCGGCGATCAAGATGATCGAGGCGGCCGAGAAGGAGGGGCTGCTGCAGCCCGGGTCGACCATCCTCGAGCCGACGAGCGGCAACACCGGGATCTCGCTGGCCATGGTGGCCCGCCAGCGCGGCTACACGCTGATCTGCGTGATGCCGGAGAACACCTCGGTGGAGCGCCGCCAGCTGCTCGAGATGTACGGCGCGCAGATCATCTCCTCGCCCGCGGCCGGCGGCTCGAACCAGGCCGTCGCCGTCGCCAAGGAGCTGGCCGCCCAGCACGACGACTGGGTGATGCTCTACCAGTACGGCAACCCCGCGAACGCGCTCGCGCACTACGAGGGCACCGGCCCGGAGATCCTCGCCGACCTGCCGTCGATCACCCACTTCGTCGCCGGCCTCGGCACCACCGGCACGCTGATGGGTGTCTCGCGGTACCTGCGCGAGCACAAGCCGGGCGTCCAGGTGATCGCCGCCGAGCCGCGCTACGGCGAGCTCGTCTACGGGCTGCGCAACATCGACGAGGGGTTCATCCCCGAGCTCTACGACCCGGAGCTGCTGGACTCGCGCTTCTCCGTGGGGCCCGAGGACGCCATCCACCGCACCCGCCAGCTGGTGGAGCGCGAGGGCATCTTCGCCGGCATCTCGACCGGTGCCATCCTGCACGCCGCGCTCGGCATCGCCGACAAGGAGGTGGCGGCGGGGCGGGACGCCGACATCGTCTTCATCGTCTGCGACGGCGGCTGGAAGTACCTCTCGACCGGGGCCTACGCCGGCACCCTGGAGGAGGCCACCTCCGCGCTGGAGGGTCAGCTCTGGGCCTGAGCGGCTCCGTCGCCCGATGCCTGCGTGCCGAGCGCCCCCTCCTGTCCCCGGGAGGGGGCGCTCGGCGCATCGGGCCCGGCGGACGCGCCCGTCCGTGGGTGTGGTGCACGCCCGTCGGTGGCGCCGTCTAGCCTGGCCCGCGACATGGGGACGACGCGGCGGGGTGCGGATGCACCCATCGGCATCTTCGACTCGGGCGTCGGTGGGCTCACCGTCGCCCGCGCGGTGCTGGACCAGTTGCCGCACGAGGCGGTCCGCTACATCGGGGACACGGCGAACGGGCCCTATGGCCCGCTGCCGATCGCCGAGGTGCGCCGGCACTCGCTCGCGGTGATGGACGAGCTCGTCGACAGCGGCGTGAAGCTGCTCGTGGTCGCCTGCAACTCGGCCAGCGCCGCCTCGCTGCGCGATGCCCGCGAGCGCTACGACGTACCGGTGGTGGAGGTCGTGCTGCCCGCCGCCCGCCGGGCGATCGCCGCCACCCGCAACGGCCGGATCGGCGTGATCGGCACCCAGGCCACGGTCACCAGCGGCGCTTACGACGACGCGTTCGCCGCCGCCGCGCACGTGACCGTCACCTCGGCGGCGTGCCCGAGCTTCGTCGACTTCGTCGAGCGCGGGGTGACCAGCGGCCGGCAGCTGCTGGGCCTGGCCCAGTCCTACCTCGACCCGCTCCTGGTGGCCGGGGTGGACACCGTCGTGCTCGGCTGCACCCACTACCCCCTGCTCACCGGCGTGCTGTCGGTGGTGCTCGGCGACGAGGTCACGCTCGTCTCCAGCGCGGAGGAGACCGCCAAGGACGTGTACCGGGTGCTCACCCGTACCGACCTGCTGCGCGACCCCGGCGCGGCACCCCCGGAGCACGTCTTCCTGGCCACCGGCGACCCGGAGCCGTTCGCCCGGCTGGGCCGGCGGTTCCTCGGCCCCGAGGTCGGCGCGG
This sequence comes from Blastococcus sp. HT6-4, assembly GCF_039679125.1. Lineage (NCBI taxonomy): Bacteria > Bacillati > Actinomycetota > Actinomycetes > Geodermatophilales > Geodermatophilaceae > Blastococcus > Blastococcus montanus. Next base: position 1,054,803 of record NZ_CP155551.1, read on the forward strand.
TGCTCAGCGCCGGACGGGTGGGGGCCGCGTGAAGCTCACGGTCGTCGGGTGCTGCGGCAGCGGCCCCGGTCCCGACTCGCCCGCGTCCTGCTACCTGGTCGAGCACGACGGCTTCCGGTTGGTGCTCGACCTGGGCAACGGCTCCTTCGGTGCCCTGCAGGGCCTGGTCGACCCGGGGAGCATCGACGCGGTCTTCCTCTCGCACCTGCACGCCGACCACTGCCTCGACGTGGCGCCGTTCGTGGTGTGGCACCGCTACTCGGGCCGGTCGCGCGGTTCGGTCGTGCCGCTGTACGCGCCGGTGGGTGCCGAGCGCCGGCTGGCGCTGGCCTACGACCTGGACGGCGACGGGCTCACCGACGTCTTCGACTTCGTGCCCGTGGGTCCGGGGGCGCTGACCATCGGGCCGTTCGAGGTGGCGCTCGCGCGCACGGCCCATCCGGTCGAGACCTACGCCATCCGGCTCACGGCCGGAGGCCGGTCCCTGGTCTACACCGGCGACACGGGGCCGTGCGACCGCGTCGTCGAGCTGGCCCGGGGCGCCGACGTGCTGCTGGCCGAGGCCGCGCATCCCGACAACGTCCCCGAGCAGCCGCCGGGGCTGCACCTGACCGGCCGGCAGGCCGCCCAGCACGCGGCGGCGGCCGGGGTGGGCCGGCTGCTGCTCACGCACATCCCCGCCTGGGTCGACCACATCGGGCAGCTGTTCGCCGCGAGCTCGGTGTTCCCGGAGACCGAGCTGGTGCAGCCGAAGGCTGTGTACGAGCTCTAGGCGACCCGTCACCGGTGACGCGGCCGCGGCCTGTCGGCCGTCGGGCCGCGAGCGGTTGCCGCGGCCCCGGCGGCCGGGCAGCGTGACCGGCGTGGCCGACGAGGAACGCGACGGTGTGGCGCTGACCAGCCTGGACTCACCTCTCGGTGACGGGCTGGGGGTGACCAAACGGGCGCTGGTGGACCACCTCGACGCCGTCGCCGACCGATTGGTCCCGCTGCTCGCGGGGCGCCCGCTGTCGGTGGTGCGGGTACGCCCCGGGCAGGCGCCGTTCATGCAGCGCAACGTGGCGAAGGGAGCGCCGCCCTGGGTGCGCACGGTGGCGGTGTGGGCGGAGTCGGCGCACCGCGAGGTGCACCAGGTGCTCTGCGACGACCGCCGGACGCTGCTGTGGCTGGCCAACCAGCGGGCGGTGGAGTTCCACGTGCCGTTCCTGCCGGCCGGCTCCCGGGAGCCGACCGGGCTGGTGCTCGACCTGGACCCGCCCGACGGCGCCGACTTCTCCGCGGTCGTCACCGTCGCCCGGCTGGCCCGGCGGGTGCTGGAGGAGGCCGGCCTCGCCGGTGCGGTCAAGACCAGCGGCTCCTCGGGGCTGCACGTGGTGGTGCCCGTGCACGGGTCGCCGGTCGAGGACGTCGCCGCCGCCACGCGGGCGCTCGCGCAGCGGGTCGCCGAGCTGGACCCCGGCATCGCGACGACGGCGTTCCTGAAGGAGGAGCGGCACGGCCGCGTGTTCGTGGACTCCACCCGCTCGGGCACGGGCACCGTGGTCGCCGCCTACAGCCCGCGGGTGCGGCCGGGCCTGCCGGTGTCGGCCCCCGTGGCCTGGGCCGACCTCGACGCGGTGCGGCCCGGCGACGTCACTGTCACGGGCGCGGCAGCGCGCCTCGCCGACTGGTCGGCGCTGCTCCCCGGACCGCAGCAGCTGCCGCCCGACCTGCTCGCCGAGGGCCGCGCCATCCCGGTGGCCCGGGTGCAGGCGATGCACGAGGGGAAGCGGCGGGCACGGGCCCGGCGGGCCGCCGGAGGTGGCTGATCGTCGCCCGTACCAGGAGGTTCTGAAACATTTGCGGAAGGTGTTGCGCACCTCCGCTGGGTGACGCTACGTTGACGCCACGTCGACGGTGATGCCTATCACGAACCGGGCCCGGTGTGTCGGCGTACCTCCTCCTCGGTCGCCGCTGCCGTCGGCCGCGGCTCTCCTCCGAAAGGTCCACCGTGCCCATTCCACGCCTGTTGGCGCGCGCCTCCGCGGCGCTCGCCCTCACGCTGGCGACGGTCGTCGCCACGTCGGTCCCCGCCTCCGCCGACCCCTCCTGGTGGCGGGGCCCCGCGCCCACGCAGTCCAGCATCACCGCCGAACGCGGCCCGTTCTCCGTCTCGTCGACGTCGGTGTCGGACTGGTACACCCCCGGCTTCGGGTCGGCCACGATCTACTACCCGACCAGCACCACGTCGGGCAGGTTCGGGGGCGTCGCCATCTCCCCCGGGTACACCGCGTCGGAGTCGACGATCGCCTGGCTCGGCCCGCGGATCGCCTCCCAGGGCTTCGTCGTCATCACCTTCAACACCAACTCCCGCTACGACCAGCCGAACTCGCGCGGTGACCAGCTCCTCGCCGCGCTGGACTACCTGACCGGGTCCAGCTCGGTCCGTTCCCGGGTCGACGCCTCCCGGCTGGCGGTGATGGGCCACTCGATGGGCGGTGGTGGTGCCCTGGAGGCGGCCAAGGACCGGCCCTCCCTGCAGGCGGCGATCCCGCTCACCGGCTGGAACACGGACAAGACCTGGTACGAGGTGACGACGCCCACCCTGGTGATCGGTGCCGAGGAGGACACCGTCGCGCCGGTGGACAGCCACTCCATCCCGTTCTACAACAACCTGACCAATGCGCAGGAGCGGGCCTACCTCGAGCTGAACAACGCGAGCCACTTCGCGCCGAACAGCCCGAACGACGACATCGCGTCGAGCTCCATCGCCTGGCTGAAGCGGTTCGTGGACGACGACACCCGGTACACGCAGTTCCTCTGCCCGGGCCCGACGGTGTCGTACTTCGGCAGCATCTCGGACTACCGGGCCACCTGCCCCATGTGATGAGCAGCCGGTAGCACGGCGGGCGGGCTCCGATCTCGGTCGGGGCCCGCCCGTCCTGTCCTACGCTGCCACTGTGGCGGAGCCCCCGGTGGAGATCGTGCGGCAGGCGGCGCGCACGCTCCTGGAGGGGCGGCGGCTGGACACCGGCACGCTCGCCACCGAGCTCAGCATCGCCCGGGCGACGCTGTTCCGCCGGGCCGGCAACCGGGACGCGATCCTGGGGGAGGCGGTGGGCTACCTCGCCCGGCGAACCCTGCGGGCGATCGAGCGGGAGTACGACGCCCGTCCCGCGGAAGCCGAGCCCCCGGGGCGGCTCCGCTGCCTCGCCGTCAGCGAGGACTTCCGCTACGCGCTCAGCACCGCCGGTGTCGTCCGGCGGCTGCTCGACGAGGAGCCGGCGACGGCGATCCGGGTCTTCACCGATCCGCAGGGGCGTGTGCAGCCGCGGGTCGTCGAGGACTACACCGCGCTCTTCCAGCGCGACGTCGACGAGCTCGGCCTGGTCCCGCAGGTGCCGGTCCCGCTCCTGGCGCTGGCGGTCGTCCGGTTGGGCGAGTCCTTCCTGTACTCCGACGTGCTGGCCGCGCGCGCCCCGGACCTCAAGGCCGCGACCACGGTGATCGACGCGCTGGTCACGAGCGTCTTCGGCCTCGACGGCCGCTGACCGGCTCGTCCCCAGCTGCGCGCCGCGTCCACAGACCGGCCGCCGGCCGTCCGGATGTCGGTACCGCCCCGCAGGCTGACCGGCATGACCGATCCGCAGACCCTCGCCTGGCTCGACCAGGAGGACGCCCGGCTGGCACGGACGATCCGCGCCCACCGGGTCGCCGTGCAGTACGTGATGCGGGGGGAGGAGTCCGACGAACCCCCGTTCGGCTACACCGTCGGCCTGTTCGGGGTCGCCCACCCCGAGCTGGTCGTGGTGGGCGTCGGGCACGAGACGGCCTGCGGCCTGCTGAACGGGGTGGCCGGTCAGGTGCTCGCGGGCCGAGACCCGGTGGCCGGCGAGGTGATCGCCGACGGCCCGGAGCCGATCGTCGTCGAGCAGCTGCCCAACCCGGGGGAGGTGCTGTTCAGCGCCAACCGCTTCTACCAGCGCCCCGACGAGTACTCCGTGCCCGCCTACCAGCTCACCTGGGCGCACCCGGACGGTGGCTTCCCGTGGGACCCGGGGTACCCCTGCCCGCCGTCGTGCCAGCCGCGGCCGGGCACCTGGCGGGCGTGACCGCGTCAGCCGAGGCCGAGCTCGCGGCGCAGCTTGGCGACGTGGCCGGTGGCCTTGACGTTGTAGGACGCCTTCTCGATCCGGCCCTCGGCATCGACGATGAACGTCGACCGGATCACGCCGACGGCCTCCTTGCCGTACAGCTTCTTGGGGCCGTAGGCGCCGTAGGCCTGCAGCACCTGCTTGTCCGGGTCGGAGACCAGCGTGATCTGCAGCCCCTCCTCCTCCCGGAACCGGGCGAGCTTCTCGACCGGGTCGGGGGAGATGCCGAGGATGTCCAGGCCCGCCTCGGCCAGGTCGCCGGCCGCGGCGGTGAAGTCGACGGCCTGCGTGGTGCAGCCGGGGGTGAGCGCGGCGGGGTAGCAGTAGACGATCACGCGGCGGCCGCGGTAGTCGGCCAGCGACACCGGGTTGCCATCGGCGTCAGGCAGGGTGAACTCCGGCGCCGGGTCGCCGGCAGCCAGGCGGACGGGTACGGCGTCGGTCTCGGTCATGCCGCGCATCCTGCCGTGTCGTGGCGCCCCGCTCGCAAGGGGGCGGCGCGACTCACCCGGGGAGAAACGAGAAGCGCACCTGGCGCTGGTGGTTGTCGGCGTTGGTGTCGACCAGGCAGATCCGTTGCCAGGTGCCCAGCATGAGCCGGCCCTCCAGCACCGGCACGCTGGCGTGCGGGGGCACGAACGCCGGCAGCACGTGGTCGCGGCCGTGCCCCGGGGAGCCGTGGCGGTGCCGCCACCGGTCGTCGCGCGGGAGCAGCTCGTCCAGCTGGGCCAGCAGGTCGTCGTCGCTCCCGGAGCCGGTCTCCAGGATCGCCAGACCCGCCGTGGCGTGCGGCACGAAGACGTGCAGCAGGCCGTCGTCCTCCGACCGCACGAAGTCGGCGCACTCGTCGGTCAGGTCGACGACGACGGGGACCCCGCCGGTCCGGACGGCACGAAGTTCCGATCTCATGACCCCGATCCTGCCCGGCGTCCCCGCCTGCTGCGTGCCCGAGCCGCGCGGACGGCCCCGCAGGTCAGCCGGAGCGCTCGTCGGCCGGTTTCTCCGACAGGAGCGCCCGCAGGTGCGCGACCTCCTCGGTGAGCGCCTGCAGGTCCCGCCGGGTGACCGCCTCGGTCTCCTCGCCCACCTGCTGCACGCGCTCGACCAGCCAGGAGGCGAACGTGGCGGTGACCACGCCGAGCAGGGCGATGCCGGTGAGCATCAGGCCGGCGGCGACCACCCGGCCCTCGGTGGTCACCGGGTAGCGGTCGCCGTACCCCACCGTCGTGACGGTCGCGAACGCCCACCACAGCGCCTCCCCGAACCCGTCGATGTTCGCCTCGGGGTGGTCGCGCTCGGCGTCGAGCACGGCCAGGGCGGCGACGAACATGAGCAGCGTCGTGGCGCCCACGACGAAGACCGCGACGCGGCCGCGCAGCGAGCGCCCGGCGTGCCGGTTGAGCGCGTTGAGCAGGGTGACCAGGCGCAGCAGCCGCAACGGCCGCAGCAGGGGCAGGACGATCACGGCGAGGTCGAACAGGTTCGATCGCACGAACGCCCGGCGGTGCTCCGCCAGCCGGAGGCGGACCGCGTAGTCGACGGCGAACCACAGCCAGGTCACCCCGGCGACCCAGCCGCACACGGCCGGCCAGGGCGGGGGCAGGTCGGGCTCGAGGATCGGCCAGGCGTACGCGGCGAGGAACAGCAGCGCGGCGGTGGTGAGGATCCAGTCGGTCGAACGCTCCCAGCGCTCCCGTCGCCGATCGGTCAGGGAGGTCACCGCCATGCCTGCCGACGCTAACGGTGCGCCGCGGGTGCGCGCCGTGGTGGCCCCGGCCGCGCACTACTGTCGGCAGCCGTGACCCGCCCCGACGGCCGCACGGCCGATCAGCTCCGCCCGGTGACCATCACCCGCAACTGGCTCGACCACGCCGAGGGCTCGGTGCTCGTCGAGTTCGGCCGCACCCGGGTGCTGTGCGCCGCGAGCGTCACCGAGGGGGTGCCGCGCTGGCGCAAGGGCTCGGGGCTCGGGTGGGTCACCGCCGAGTACTCGATGCTGCCGCGGGCCACGCACACCCGCAGCGACCGCGAGTCGGTGCGCGGGAAGATCGGCGGCCGCACCCACGAGATCAGCCGGCTCATCGGACGCTCGCTGCGCGCCTCGATCGACCTCGGGGCGCTGGGGGAGAACAGCATCGCCATCGACTGCGACGTCCTCCAGGCCGACGGCGGAACGCGCACCGCCGCGATCACCGGCGCCTACGTGGCGCTCGCCGACGCCGTCTCGTGGCTCGGCGACCGCAGGAAGCTCGCCAAGCCGAACCCCCTGGCGCAGTCGGTGGCGGCGGTCAGCGTCGGCGTCATCGACGGCGAACCGCGGCTGGACCTCGCCTACGAGGAGGACGTGCGGGCCGGCACGGACATGAACGTGGTCTGCACCGGCGACGGCGGCTTCGTCGAGGTACAGGGCACGGCCGAGGGCGCCGTCTTCGACCGGCCGACGCTCGACGCCCTGCTGGACCTGGCCGTCGCCGGCTGCGCCGAGCTGACCCGCCTGCAGGCCGCGGCGCTGTCCCGATGAGCACCCGGCTCCTGCTGGCCACCCGCAACGCCGGCAAGCTCGCGGAGCTGCAGCGGCTGCTGGAGAGTGCCGTCCCGGGGGTCGAGGTGCTCGGTCTCCGCGACGTCGCAGAGTACCCCGAGGCGCCGGAGACCGGCGCGACCTTCGCGGAGAACGCGCTGCTCAAGGCCCGGGAGGCGGTCCGGCACACCGGGCTGCCCGCGGTGGCCGACGACTCCGGGCTCACCGTCGACGCGCTCAACGGCATGCCGGGGGTGCTGTCGGCGCGCTGGTCGGGAAGGCACGGGGACGACGACGCGAACACCGCGCTCCTGCTGGGGCAGCTGGCCGACGTCCCGGACGAGCGGCGCGGCGCGGCCTTCGTGTGCGCTGCCGCGCTGGTGACCCCGGACGGCACCGAGCGGGTGCTGGAGCGGGAGTGGCGCGGGACCGTGGTCCGGGAGAAGCGCGGCAGCAACGGCTTCGGCTACGACCCGGTCTTCGTCCCGGCCGGGCTGGAGCGCACCTCCGCGGAGCTGTCGCCGGCGGAGAAGGATGCCCGCAGCCACCGCGGCCAGGCGTTCGCCGCGCTCGTGCCCGTGCTCGCCGAGGTGCTCGGCGCGCGCTGAGCCCCGCTCAGCCCTGTCGGGGCGCGAGCCCCAGCCAGGCCGGGAAGTCGTCCTCCTCCGGCTCGGCGTGCCGGCCGCGCCGCGTCGGCTGTTCCTCGCCGGCCACCCGCGCCGCCACGCCGAACTCCGGCGCCCGGTGCCGGCCACGGGCGGGGACGGCCGCGATCGAGTGGACGACGGCGGCGCGCATCACGGCCGCGGGCAGCCAGGTGGCGCCGGAGAGGGCGGGGGAGGTCATGCCTCCTGATCGGCGCGCGGGGCGCCTTGCCCGAGCCCGTGCGGGGCACGTCCACCCACGTGGGTGAACGGCCGGCCGTCGCCCCGTGACCCGGGGCGCACCGACCCCGCTCAGTAGCCTCCCGGCATGGAGCTCGTGCGCCTGCTGTGGTCGGCGTCCACATCCTCGGCCTGTCGTTGATCATCGGCCCGTTCCTGTTCCAGGTGACCCGGAAGGCCGGCTTCGACACGACGCTGATGCAGGTCGGTGCCCTCACGCAGCTGGTCACCGGTCTGGCCCTGGTGGGGGTGCGGGAGGCCGGCGACCTGGCCGTGGACCACGTGAAGATCGGCGTCAAGCTGGTCGTCACGGTGCTCGCCGTGGTCACGGTGTTCCTGGCCGCGCGCAAGCAGCAAGCGGCCGATGCAGGCCGGGCCGATCCGAAGGCGCCGCTGCCGTTCTTCCACACCACCGGCGCGCTGGCGATCCTCAACGTGTTCGTCGCCGTCCTCTGGACCTGACCGCACCGCAAACCGGAGCCCGCTCGGGAACCGCTGGGCCGCTCCGCTGGGGGGAGATGCCGGCCCGGGCGTGAGGTCGGGCCGGTCCGGGCACAGATACCGGATGCGAGTCGTCGTGGAAGAGACCCGGGTCCTGCACTTCGACGACGGGACGCCGGTGACCGCGGCGTCGGGCGTCGCGCCCTTGGGCGACGGCTGGCTGGTCGTCCAGGACGACTCCACGATCGCCGCCTGGCGCCGCCCCGGCGGGGTCACCGCGGTTCAGGTGCTGCCGTCCGTCGAGGGTCTCGACACCTTCCGGGAGGACGAGGGCACCAAGCACCTCAAGCCCGACCTCGAGGTGGCCTGCCCCGCGGAGGTGGACGGGGAGCCGGCGGCCCTGCTGCTCGGCTCCGGCTCGACCCCGCGGCGCATGCGCGGCGTGCTGGTGCGGCTCGACGCCGGCCGGCCGGTCGTGCGGGCCGCCGAGCTCGGCCCGCTGTACGAGCGGGTGGCCGAGCGGCTGGGCGTGCCGATCGACTCGGTCAACCTCGAGGGCGCCAGCCGGCACGGGGACGTCGTCCGGTGGTTCAACCGCGGCAACCTCGCGGCCGGTGTCCGGTCCGCCAGCGTGGACGTGCCGTTGGCGGCCATGGTCGCCGCCGTGCTCGGCCGGGCGGAGCCGGGCTCGGTGCCGGTGGACCGACCGCGCCACTACGACCTCGGTGAGGTCGAGGGCGTGGGCCTCGCGATCACCGACGCGGTCGCCCTCCCCGACGGGCGGGTCCTGCTGAGCGCGGCCGCGGAGGACACCCCCAACGCCGTCGACGACGGGCCGGTGGTGGCCACCGCCATCGCGCTGGCCGACGACGAGACCGTGCTCGCCGTCGCGCCGGTCTCGGAGGTCGACGGCCACGTGCGCAAGGTCGAGGGGCTGGCGCTGCGCGGGATGCGCGACGACGTCGTGCACCTGCTGGCCGTCGTCGACGACGACGACCCGGACACCCCGTCGGCCGAGCTCGAACTGCGGGTGGAGCTGTCCTGACCCGGCGGACCGGTGTGCGGCCGGTCAGCTCCGGCGGTTGATCACCACGAAGGCCGCGGCGCCGACGAGGACCTCGGCCAGGAGCAGCAGCGTGAGCACCATGTAGACGTAGGCGCCCAGGCCGATCGCGATCGTGGCGGCAGCGGTGAGCGGAAAAGCAGCCAGCCCGAGCACGGCCAGGGCGCGGGTCAGGACGGCGTCGTCGCGCTCGTCCCCGGTCTGGGTCCAGGCCCGCTCGAAGGTGGAGGTCCGTCCCGGGCGGCGGATCGCCCGCCACCAGAGAACGGCGCCGGCGACCAGGCCGACGGCCGCGCCCTGGAGGAGCCCGGTGCCCATGTTCCCGGGCCCGTGCTCGCGCAGCAGCAACCCGGCGACGATCAGGGCGGCCAGGACGGGCAGGCCGACGCCGAGGGCGAGGATCGCGGAACGGCGGGTGCGCGCGTCAGTCGACATGGAAGATCTCCTCCACGGTGCTGCGGAAGTGGCGGGCGATGGCGATGGCCAGGGGGAGTGACGGGTCGTAGCGGCCGGTCTCGATGGAGTTGACGGTCTGCCGGGAGACGTCGAGCGCCTCGGCCAGCTCGCGCTGGGAGAGCCCGGCGGCCAGCCGGAGCTCGCGCACGTCGTTCTTCACGGGCCCTCCACCTGGTCAAGCGACCTTGTCATGACAAGCGTGCTTGACGGGGGTTGATGGTGTCAAGGGTGCTTGACCGTCATCGCGGGCGGCCTCGCCATCAGGGATGTCACCACGCAGGGCGCTTCCTGGGCGTCGACTCGGCGCTGATCCCGGCGCAAGGACCCTTCGGGCTCTGCTCTGCCTGACCAGTACCTCGCGCATCACACCTGCGCGCGCTGCCCGCACGGAGGATGCTGTTCGTGCGGGCAGCGCGCTCAGCCGGAGGAGGAATACGTGATCGGGACAGTGGCGAACGTGTCGAACCCTGATGGTGCCCGTCACCGCGCCGGGCGCGTGCGCACCTCGTTGGTGGCGGGGCTGGCCCTGATCACCATGGGCCTGGCCGGCTGCGGGGATCCCGATGACGATGACGGCGGTGTCGGGTACGTCGCCGCAGAGCTGGTCGTGCCCGTCGGAGCCCCCGGGGCGGCGTGATCCACCGGCGGAGCCGGCCGGCCCTGGCGCCCACCAGCACGCCGATCGGCTCGGCTCGGGCGCTCGCGCGCAGCGGAATACGCCATGCGTGCCATGACCCCGTGAGCCCGCGCGGCCCACAGAGGGGCACCTGCGCCGTGCATCGAGTGGAGACGCCTGGGTCACTGGGCCACTCGACCGCTGGCCCCTCCGTCGCTGTGCGGGAGGGGGGAGTCGAACCCCCACGCCCGAAGGCACCAGATCCTAAGTCTGGCGTGGCTGCCGTTACACCACTCCCGCGTGGTCCCGGAGTCTAGGAGTCCCCCGGCCGGGTGCGCCCGAGGCCGTCGGCGCGCTGACCTGCGTGGCGTCTGGCAGGCTGTCGCCGTGCCCCGCGACCCACGACAGATCCAGCTCGAGATCGACTCCGCCCGCGAGTCGCTGGCCGCCACGCTGGACCAGATCGCCTACCGCACCAGCCCGACGCGCCTGAAGGCGCAGGGCAAGGACGCGGTGCGGCGGTTCCTGCAGACGCCGGCCGGCCAGGCGACGATGGGGGCCGCCGGCCTCCTGGTCACGCTCGTCGTGGTCCAGAAGATCCGGCACCGCAGAGCCCCGGTGGAGAAGGTCCAGGTCCAGGTGCGCCGCAAGCGCTGACCGCCCCGACACGACGAGACCGGCCCGTCCCCGAGGGGGCGGGCCGGTCCCGTCTGCGTCCAGCCGTCAGGCGCGCGCCCCGGCGTGGCTGCGCACCAGCGGGAGCACGACGGTGTCCAGCACCTCGTCGGCGTAGGCGTCGTCCACCGGGTCGCCGGTGAGCAGCCAGCGCTGCACCAGCAGGGCGCTGATGGTCTCGGCGGCCGGCGTGGTGCGGAACGACGGGTCGAGCTCGCCGCGCGCCTCGGCGTTGGCCAGCACCTGGTCGAACGGCTGCGACCACACGGCCAGCGGGCCGTTCCGGAAGGCCTCGGCCAGGGCCGGGTGCCGCGGCACGGTGGACAGCAGCGACAGGGTCGCCGCGCCCGTCGGGCCGTTGACGACGCTGGCGAGCGAGTGCATCAGCTCGCGCAGGTCGCCTTCGAGGGACCCGGTGTCCGGGGTGTGCGCCTCGGCGCGGTTCAGGTCGGAGATCGTGTCGACGACGAGGTCCTGCTTGGTCCGCCAGCGGCGGTAGATCGTCGCCTTGCCCACGCCGGCCTCGGCCGCGACCGCGTCCATGGTCAGCGCGCCGTAGCCCACGTCGGCCAGCAGTCGCAGGATCGCCGCGCGGATGACGCCGTCCCGGCTGGGATCACGGGGCCGTCCGCCGCGGCTGGGACGGGCGACTTCGGCGGTGGAGGGAGCTGCCATGGGGAAACCTTAGACACTCAAGTTGTGAACTACCTGGAAGTCCCCTGCCAGTACCCACGGAAGTGCGTTCCGATACCGCCGCGCGCCTGTCACCCGTGCCGCGGTCGGTGGGTCACCCTCTGAGGGTGGGAACCATCTGCGGCGGTGTCTGTGGGTGCCGCCGGAACTGGGAGGTCCCCGGCCGCGCCACCCGGGTGCTGCTGGCCACCTCCATCGGCCACGTCCTGCCGCACGTCGCCCGGACCGCGAAGGCCCTCGGCCTGACCGTGCACTCCGCGCCGCAGCTCGTCGACGTCGTCGACGAGCGGGGCGGCTCGGGCCTGGAGCGGCTGTTCCAGCGGCTGGCCCGGGAGCTCACCGCCGCGGAGACCGAGGCGGTGCGGGTGGCCACCGACCCGCCCGACGACGGCGCCGCGCTCATCGCCCGCCTGCTGACCGCGCCCACCCTGGCCGTGGAGCTCGCCCGGCGCGGGGTCACCGTCGAGGTGGGAGTGCTCGCCGAGGCGGAGTTCTGGTCGGTGTACCAGCCGATCGTCTCTCTCGCCGACCGCTCCGTCGTCGCGCACGAGGCACTGCTCCGCGGCCTGGTCGACGGCCGCGAGGTGGGTGGTGGCGACCTGTTCTTCGTCGCCGAGTCGGCCGGCTGGCTGGACCGCCTCGACCGCATCGGCCGGGAGTCCGCGATCGCCGGCGCGGTGCCCTGGCTCCGCGGCGACGACCTGTTCGTCAATTTCAACCCCACCTCGATCTACCGGCCGCAGGTCTGCCTGGCCAGCACCGAGCGGGTCGCGCACGACGCCGGCGTCGACCCGCGCCAGCTGGTCTTCGAGGTGGTGGAGTCGCACGCCATCGCCGACCGCGGGCACCTGGTCTCGGTCCTGGAGCACTACCGCTCGCTGGGCTGGCGGGTGGCCCTGGACGACGTCGGCTCCGGCTGGTCGAGCCTGTCGCTGCTGGCCGCCATCCGCCCGGACGTCGTCAAGCTCGACAAGGGGCTGGTGCAGCAGCTGCCCGACGACGGGGCGCGCACGGTCCTCCGGGCGGTCACCGACCTGGCGCACCAGCTCGGGGCCGTCGTCGTCGCGGAGGGCATCGAGACCGAGGAGCTCGCCGAGGAGGTCGTAGCCCTGGGCGCCGACCTGGGCCAGGGCTGGCTGTTCGGCCGGCCCGTCCGCCCGCAGACGCCCGCCGAGGAGCCCGAGGGCCGCTGGCAGCCGGTCTAGCGCACGCCGCCGGATCAGCCGAGGGCCCACCCGGTGAGCACCGGGCGGCCGTGCTCGTGGCCGAGGATCCCGTACCGCCCGGCCGGCAGCGCGAAGAGCGCCCCCGCCTCCGGTGCCAGCCCCAGCCAGCGGGCCGTGAGCACCCGCAGCACGTGCCCGTGCGCGACGAGAACGACGTCGCCCTCGTCCAGCCGGGCGCGGGCGCGGTCGAGCACGCGGTCCACCCGCCGGCCGACGTCGGCCATCCCCTCGCCGGGGGTCTGCGCCGTGGCCGTGCCGTCGCGCCACACCGACCACTCCCGCTGCAGCTCCTCGCTGATCTCGGCGGTGGTTCGGCCCTCGTAGCTGCCGTAGTCGATCTCCACCAGGTCGGGGTCGACGGCGGTCGCCGACAGCCCGGCCAGCTCGGCCGTGCGCCGGGCCCGCACCATCGGGCTGACCCGGACCTCGACGAACGCCCGCTCCCCGAGGACGCCCCGCAGCGCGCGGGCCTGCTCCTCCCCGTCCGGCAGCAACGGGAGGTCGGTCGTCCCCGTGTGCTGGCCGCTCCGGCTCCACTCCGTCTGCCCGTGCCGCACCACCACGAGCTCCCCGACCTGCCCACCGATGATCTCGCCCACCGGCTCATCGAACACGGTCCGGGGAACAGGCGCGCGGGTTGCCGCGCTGGCCACCGGCATGACCACCGCGCAGCGCACCGACATCTTCTCCATCGGCGGCGACCTCCCCGTCCACCGCCTCGGCTACGGCGCCATGCAGATCACCGGACCCGGGGTCTGGGGCGAGCCGGTCGACCGCGCCGGGGCCCTCGCCGTCGTGCGGTCGGCGATCGAGCAGGGCGTCGACTTCATCGACACCGCCGACTCCTACGGCCCGCAGGTCAGCGAGCAGATCATCGCCGAGGCCGCGTTCCCGTACCCCGACGGCCTGGTCATCGCCACCAAGGCGGGCCTGACCCGCACCGGCCCGGGGGTGTGGCCGCCGTGCGGCCGGCCCGAGTACCTCACCCAGCAGGCCGAGCTGTCGCTGCGGAACCTGAAGGTCGACCGCATCGACCTCATGCAGCTGCACCGCATCGACCCGCAGGTGCCGCTGGCCGACCAGCTCGGCGCGTTCAAGGAGCTGCAGGACCAGGGCAAGGTGCGGCACATCGGGGTCTCCGAGGTGTCGGTCGACGAGCTGAAGGCGGCCCGCGAGATCGTCGACGTCGTCAGCGTGCAGAACCTGTACAACCTGACCAACCGGCAGAGCCAGGACGTCCTCGACTACGCCACCGCCGAGGGCATCGCCTTCATCCCGTGGTTCCCGATCGCCACCGGCGACCTGGCGGCGCCGCACAGCCCGGTCGCCGACATCGCCCGCGAGCTCGACGCCACCCCGTCGCAGGTGGCGCTGGCCTGGCTGCTGCAGAAGTCGCCGGTCATCCTCCCGATCCCGGGCACGAAGTCCGTCGACCACCTCACCGAGAACCTCGGTGCCGCGCGGCTGACGCTCTCCGACGAGGACATGGCGCGCCTGGACGCGCTGGCCTGACCCCGCCTCGCACGGCATAGGAAGCTCTACCTACGTCCAGCAGCCCCGGGACGTAGGTAAAGCCTCCTATGCCGGCAGGCGGGGAGGACGGGACCCCGGCGCGAGAGCCAGCTGAGGTACACGTCACCATGGCCCCGTGGACGCTGAGGACTTCCGCCAGGTCAAGGACGCCGTGCGCCAGCTCATCCGCGAGTCGGTGGTGCCCCGCGAGGAGCAGATCGAGGACGAGGACCGCATCCCCGACGACCTGCGCGCGCAGGCCGCCGAGATGGGCCTGTTCGGATACGCGCTGCCCGAGGAGCACGGTGGCCTCGGCGTCACCATGACCGAGGACGTCGAGCTGGCGTTCGAGTTCGGCTACACGACGCCGGCGTTCCGTTCGCTCTTCGGCACCAACAACGGCATCTCCGGCCAGGTCATCGCCCGCTTCGGCAGCGACGAGCAGAAGAAGAAGTACCTGCCGGGCCTCTCGGCCGGTGAGCTGATCGGCTCGTTCGCCCTCACCGAGGCCGAGGCCGGCTCCGACCCCGCCGGGCTGCGCACCAGCGCCCGCCGCGACGGCGACGGCTGGGTCATCAACGGCAGCAAGCGGTACATCACCAACGCGCCGATCGCCGACCTCTTCGTCGTCTTCGCCCGGACCGACCCGGAGCAGAAGGGCGGCCGGGGCATCTCCAGCTTCGTCGTCGAGACGACGACGCCGGGGGTCACCGTCGGGCCCAAGGACAAGAAGATGGGTCAGGCCGGGGCCTGGACGAGCGAGGTGTTCTTCGACGACGTGCGGGTGCCGGCCGACGCGCTGATCGGCGAGGAGGGCCGCGGCTACGCGAAGGCGCTGACGGTGCTCTCCCGCGGCCGGCTGCACATCGCCGCCCTCTGCGTCGGCATGGCCCAGCGCGTGCTCGACGAGTCGGTGGCCTACGCCGCCACCGCCAAGCAGGGCGGCGCCCCGATCGGCCGTTTCCAGCTGGTGCAGGCGATGCTCGCCGACATGCACGCCGAGGTGCTGGCCGGCCGCAGCCTGGTCCGGGACGTCGCCGCCCGCTACGACTCCGGCGAGGACACCTCGGTCGGCCCGTCGTCGGCGAAGCTGTTCTGCACGGAGATGGTGGGCCGCGCCGTCGACAAGGCGGTGCAGGTGCACGGCGGCATGGGCTACCTGCGGACGACTCCGGTCGAGCGGTTCTACCGCGACGCCCGGCTGTTCCGTCTCTACGAGGGCACCAGCGAGGTGCAGCGGGTGATCATCGGCGGTGCGCTGCTGCGCGAGGCCGGCATGGCGCGTGGCTGACCGACCGGAGCTCTCCGTCGAGGAGCGCGACGTCCGGCGGGACGCGGTCGGCGACCTCGGTGCGGCGCTGCGCGACCTGGTCGACGCCGCGGTGCGCACCGAGGTGCCGCTCGGCGAGCTGGCCGCCGTCGCCTCCGCCGCCCGGGAGCTCGCTGCCCGGCTGCGCGCCGACGGGCGCGGGCTGCACGACATCGCCTCGGTCGACGACCCCGCGACCGGCGAGCGCTGGTACAGCCCGGTCTACGGGCCGGGCAACCCGGTGGCGCCGCCGATGGAGGCCGACAGCAGCCCCGACGGCCGGGCGACCGGCCGGGTGACCCTCGGCAAGACCCACGAGGGGCCGCCCGGGCTGGTGCACGGGGGAGTGGTGGCGACGATGCTCGACCACGTCCTGGCCCGTGCGATCCGGGCGGCTGGCCGGGGCGGGCTGACCGCCACGCTGACGGTCACCTACCGGCGGCCGGTTCCCCTGGGCGTCCCGCTCGTGGTGACGGCGCAGCTCGGCGCCACCGAGGGCCGCCGGACGACCGCGATCGCGCGGCTGGCCGCCGAGGACGATCCGGTGACGACGCTGGCCGAGGCCGAGGGCCTGTTCGTCGCGCTGCGCCCCGAGCGGGCCGCCGACGTCTTCGCCCCGACCGGGCGTGACGTGGGGGCCTGGACCAGCCGATCCTGACCGGCCGATCCTGACCGGCCGCTCCCGACCCGGCTCGACACGCGGAACGCCATGACCCGCACGCTGCTGGGCAGCGCGCCGGGCTGACCGCTCAGTTCGCCCGCGGACCCGGGGCGTTGTCCGGATCGCCGCCCGGGTCGAGCGGTCGCCCACCGGACGGGGTCAGGAGGGGGCCGGGTGCGCCGTCCCCCCGGCCGGCCGCCGCGACGAACTGCCGGAGGACGTCGTCGCCGGTGTGGAACGGGCCCCAGTCGAGCAGCTTCCGCGCCCGCGCGGTGTTGAGCGCCGGCGCCTGGAGGCCTAGGTCGAGCCAGGCCGGCTCGGTGGGCACCACGCGAGCGGTGAAGGCGGCGTGCAGGCCGGCCCGCAGCAGCGACGCCGGCGTCGGTACGCGGAACGTGCCGAGCGCGCGGGCGAGGGCGGCGGCGTCCATGAGCGGCTCCGCGGCCAGGTTGAACGGGCCCGGAGCGCGCCGGTCGAGCATGCGCTCGATGGCGTCGGCGACGTCGTCGGTGTGCACGAAGGCGATCGACAGCCCCGGCAGCGGCAGGGGCAGCAGCCGGGCGAGCGGGCCGGGCAGCATGCGGGCGGCGCCGTACACCAGTTCGCCGAGGAAGTAGCGGCCGATCTCGCTGGCGGCCTCGGGCTGGAGCACGAGCGTGGGCCGGACGACGGTGAGCGCCGTGTCCGGGTGCCGGCCGAACACCTGGCGGACCACCCGCTCGGCCTCGGACTTGTCGCGGCTGTACTGCGAACTCGGGATGCCGGTGGTGGGCCAGTCCTCGGCCACGCGGGAACCGCGGGCGCCGGCCGCGTAGGCGCCGATGGAGCTCATGTGCACGAACTGGTCGACCCCGGCCGCCGCGGCCGCCCGGGCGACCCGGCGGGTGCCCTCGACGTTGACCTGGCGCAGCATGTCCGGGCGCCGTCCCGGCTGCAGCGCCCAGGCCAGGTGCACCACGGCGTCGGCGCCGTCGACGAACTCGGCCAGCTCCGCCTCGCTGGCCGCCTCGCCGAGGTCGGCCAGGTGCCACCGGACGCCGTCGTAGGGCGGGATCGACGGCGGCCGTCGCCGGGCGAGCCCGCGCACCTCGGCCAGCCCGGCCTTCGGATCGGTCAGCCGGCGCAGGAGGGCCGTGCCGACGTTGCCGCTGGCTCCGGTGACGGCGACCGTGCGGCCGGCGAGATGACCGGGGGAGAAGTTCGGCATGCCCTGCCGCTACCCGGCCGTCCCCGCGCCAACCGGTTCGCGCAGCCGGAGCGAGACCGCGGCGGCGAGCACGAGTGCGGCGACGGCGACGGCGAAGCCCGCGGTGTGGCTGGTCGCATCGGCCAGCCGCGCCACCGCCAGGCTGCCGGCGATCCCGCCGGCCTGCAGGGCCAGGGAGGCGACGGAGACCGTCGTCGCCCGGTGCTGGGCGGTGACGCGGGTGTGCATGAGCTGCTGGCGCAGCGGCCAGCCGGCCGCGTTCACCAGGTAGAACAGCGCGAAGGTGACCGCCGTGACGGCGAGCACCGGGCTCACGGCCGTGGCGGCGAGCACGATCGCCGCCAGTCCGGCCACCGACGCGGTGGCGACGGCGGTCGATCCGCCGGCGGCCCGGCGCACCCTGCCGGCGAGGACCGAGCCGACGGAGGCCGCCGCGAACGACGCCGCCATGACCACCCCGAACACGGCCGTCCCCTCGGTCACCCCGCCCGCGAGCTCGGCGGACCGCAGCGGGCCGAGCAGTTCGACCGTCGAGAACACCAGCCCGCTCACCGCCGAGAGGACCAGCAGCCGGCGCAGGATCGCGTCGTGGCGGGTGAGCCGGGCGGTCTCCCGGACCAGCCGCGGCACGTCCCGGCAACCACGCAGGAGCGCCGTCGCGCCGGACGTCGGGGCCGCGACGGTCCGCAGCGGCGTCACCAGGGCCACCAGCGCCACCAGGTAGACGACGTCGACGCCGGCCGCGACCAGGAACGGGATGACGAGCACCGCGCTCCCCGAGCCCTCGGCCAGCACCGGGACCAGGCCGCCGAGCACCGCGCCGAGGGTGAGCCCCAGGCCACTGGCCGCGGCGGCGCGGCTCAGGCCGGGCGTGGTGTCGGCGCCGGGATCGGCGGCGTGGGTGGCGTCGACGAACCAGGACTCCAGCGGCCCCGAGTCCAGCGCCCGGCCGGCGCCGATCAGCCCGTAGGCGAGGGCGAAGACGACGACGTCCTGGGCGGCGGCCATCGTGAGCAGCCCGGCTGCGCCCAGCACGGCGGAGAGCACGAGCACCGGCCGGTGCCCGATCGCGTCGGCGAGGCCGCCGGTGGGCAGCTCCAGCGAGACGGCGACGATCGAGTGCACCGCGACGGTCAGCCCGATCTCGGTGGTGCTCAGGCCGCGCGCCGACGCGAGCAGCACGATCACCGGCACGGTGATGCCGAGCGGCAGCCAGCGCAGCGCGGTGAGGAGCACGTAGCGGCGCTGGACGGCCGCGACGTCGAGCCGGGTGCTCACAGGGGGTAGGTCGTCAGCGGGAAGAGGTCCAGCAGCACGTGCACCGGCGGCTGTCCGGCGTCCTCGCGGGTGTCCCGCCAGCGGGCGAGCACGGCGTTGAGCTCGTCGGCGAGCTCCCGGGCGGCGTCCGGGGACAGTCGCAGGCTCCAGTCGTTCAGCGACACGGCGGCGCGCCGGTCGTCGTCCAGTTCGCCGCGCTCGGTGGCGTGCGCGGCCAGCAGCCGCTGGTGGAGGGTGATCTGGCGGTGGCTGATCTCCTCCACCGCCTCCCGGCCCGCGGGGTCGTCGACGAGGGCGGCCGTGTCGAAGTGGGTGCTGCGGTGGGGTGCCCGCCACCAGCGGTCCCGGCCGTTCCCCTCGTCGGGCAGCTCCTCGACGAACCCGTACGCGGCGAGCTGGCGCAGGTGGTAGCTGGTCGACCCGCTGCTCTCACCCAGGCGCTGCGCCAGGCGTGAGGCCGTCGACGGGCCGTCGTTGCGGAGCGCGGCCATCAGCCGACCGCGGAGCGGGTGGGCGAGGGCGCGGAGGGCTCGGGGATCGGAGACGTCGATGGTCCCGTGCGGAGGCGGTGCCGCGGGTGTGCGCTCGGCCATGCGCCGACAGTAGAACGCAAACACTCCTTTGCAAAGATTCCTTTGCGTTACTCGTGGGTGGGTGCTCAGCCGCCGGTGTCCGGCGTCACCCGCACGAGGCCGCCGCCGGTGCCGATCGTCTCGAGCGACTCCCCGCGGCGCTCGGGAAGGCCGAAGGTGGCCAGCGCCGCCACCACGAAGAACGCGGCGAAGGTCCCGAACACCAGGCCGGTGCCCCCGGCGTCGACCAGCAGCGGCACGCACAACGGCGCCGCGATCGAGGCCAGCCGGCCGAACCCGGCCGCGGCCCCCGCGCCGGTCGCGCGCAGGGCGGTCGGGTAGATCTCCGGCGTCACCGCGTAGAGGGCGCCCCACGCGCCGAGGTTGAAGAAGGACAGCACCATGCCGGTGACCAGCAGCGCCGTGTCGGCGTCGGCGGTGGCGAACAGCCCGGCCCCGACGGCCGAGCCGGCCAGGAACGTCGCCAGCGTGGGGCGCCGGCCCCACTTCTCGATGAGGAAGGCCGCCACCGCGTACCCGGGGAGCTGGGCGAGGGTGATGTAGAGGGTGTACTCGAACGACCTGACCAGCGAGAAGCCCTCGTTGAACAGCAGGGTCGGCAGCCAGATGAAGGCGCCGTAGTACGAGAAGTTGATGCTGAACCAGACGATCCACAGCGCGGCCGTGCGGCTGCGCGTGCCGGCCGCCCACAGCGCGCGGGGCCCTGGTGGGGCGCTCGGCGGCGCGGGCGCCGGAGAGGCGACCGGCTGCACACCGGCGGCCCGCTCGAACCGGCGCACCGCGGCCTCGGCCTCGTCGGTGCGGCCCCGCAGCTCCAGGAAGCGCACCGACTCCGGCAGCCCCCGGCGGACGACGACGGCGTACAGAGCGGGCAGGGCGCCGATGGCCAGCGCCCACCGCCAGCCGTTGTCGCCGCCGGGGACGACGAAGTACCCGATCAGGGCGGCCAGCGTCCAGCCCACCGCCCAGAACGCCTCGAGCAGCACGACCACGCGACCGCGCACCCGGGCGGGCGCGAACTCGCTGACCAGGGTGGAGGCGACCGGGAGCTCAGCCCCCAGGCCGAGGCCGATGAGGAACCGGAAGACCAGCAGCGCGCCGACCGACCACGACAGCGCGGCCGCCCCGGTGGCCAGCCCGAAGACCAGCAGGGTGAGGGCGAAGACCTGGCGCCGGCCGAACCGGTCGGCGAGCAGCCCGCCGAGCGTCGCGCCGATCGCCATCCCGGCGAAGCCGATCGAGCCGATCCACGACACCTCGCTGTTGGACAGCCCCCACTGCGCGACCAGGGCCGTCATCACGAACGAGATGAGCCCGACGTCCATGGCGTCCAGCGCCCAGCCCAGCCCGGAGCCGACGACCAGCCGGCCGTGCTCCCGGGTGAAGGGCAGCCGGTCGAGGCGTTCGGCCCGGGTCCGCGACGACGTCGTCTCCGTCATGCCGTGCAGTCTCGCAACCGCCGGTCTCAGCCCCGGACGTGGGCGGTGATCAGCTCGGCGGTCCGGTCGGCGGCCAGCTCGGGGATCCAGTGCGGAACGCCGTCGAGGACCTCCAGCCGGTAGGGGGCGTCGACGAAGCGGGCGGTGTCCTCGGTGGCGGCCCGGCCGAGGAACGCGTCGCCGGTGCTCCACACGTGCAGCGTCGGCACGCGCACCCGGCCCACGGGGTCGCGGCCGCTCCAGGGCAGCGCCCGATACCAGTTGAGCGCCGCCGTGAGCGCGGCCGGCTCCCGCATCCGCCGGACGTACCGGTCGACGGCGTCGTCGGGGAGGCCGCCGGAGGACAGCAGCCGGCGCAGGGCCGCGCCGTCGCCGGCCAGGAGCACCTGCTCGGGCAGGATCGGCAGCTGGAACAGCCCCACGTAGTAGGAGCGCAGCGCCTGGTCGCTGGTGGCCAGGGCGCGGGCCATGGCGCCCGGGTGCGGCACCGAGAGGGCCGTGAGGGTGCGCACCCGGCCGGGGTGCCAGGCGCCGAGCGCCCAGCCCACGATGCCGCCCCAGTCGTGGCCGACCACGTGCGCCGAGTCGAGCCCGGCGGCGTCCAGCAGGGCCAGGACGTCACCGACCGTCTCGCGCAGCCGGTAGTGGGCCCGGCCGCGGGGGCGGGCCATGGGCGAGTAGCCGCGCTGGTCGGGGGCGAGGGTGCGCAGGCCGTGCTGGTGCAGCGCGGGCGCCACCCGGTCCCAGGCGGTCGAGTCCTGCGGGAAGCCGTGCAGGAGGACGACGGGCTCGCCGTCGCCCGGTCCGGCGTCGCGGACGTCGAAGGTCAGGCCGTTCCGGCGGTAGCTGTCCACCCGGCGACTGTGCCCCGCCCGGTCTCCGCGCACACAGGGAGGCGGTGCGTGCGCCGATCGGGGACCATGGTGGGGTGACCGCGCCTCCTCTCGAGCTCATCGTGCTGGTCGACGACGACGGGCGGGAGATCGGCACCCTCCCCAAGCCGCAGGTGCACCACGGGGAGACGCCCCTGCACCGGGCGTTCTCCGCCTACCTGTTCGCCGACGACGGCCGCCTGCTGGTCACTCGCCGGGCCGAGGGCAAGGCGACCTTCCCGGGCATGTGGACCAACACCGTGTGCGGGCACCCGGGTCCGGGGGAGGACGACGGCGCGGCGATCGCGCGGCGGGCCGACTTCGAGCTCGGCCTGCGGGTGACCGACGTGCGCCCGGCGCTGCCCGGGTACCGGTACCGCGCCGAGTTCCGCGGGGTGGTGGAGAACGAGGTCTGCCCGGTGTACGTCGGCCGGTTCGCCGGTGAGCCGGCGCCGGAGCCCAGCGAGGTGGGGGAGTGGGAGCTCCTCGACTGGGCGGCCTTCCGCCGACGTCAGGAGACGGAGGGCGACGCGTGGTCGCCGTGGTGCCGGGAGCAGGCGCGGCTGATCGAGCAGGCCGGGCTGCACCGGGTCTGACCCGTTCCTGCTCGCCGCTCGTGGCCGGCTGCTCCGTCGCCTAGCGTGGCCGGGTGACCCTCAGCTCGGACGACGACCCCCACGCAGTGGCGCGTGGGGGGCCGCTCGACGGCAGCGTTTTCGGTGACGCTGTACCGGAGGAGTTCGAGGTCGTGATGGCTGACGGCTCGCACCATCGGTACGTCGTCACGGACGAGTGGGGCGAGAGCGCGTCCGGTGCACGCGCACGGGTCTACGCCTGGCACGGCCGACGGGGCGCCCCCCGGTAGCGACCAGCCGCAACGGTCGCGACGGGACGAGCGGGACGTCGAGGTCGGGTCGCCGTCCGCCCTCGTCCGACCTGCGGCCCCGTCGATTGTCGACGAGGCTGTCCGCACGGACACGTACGGACGACGGAGGGGCTGGATGGACGCGTCGCTGAAGGGTCGGGTCGCGCTCGTGACCGGTGGGGCGAGCGGCCTCGGGCGGGCGACCGCCCTGGCGCTGGCCGAGTCCGGTGCGCACGTGGTGATCGCCGACATCGACGCCGCGGGCAGCGAGGAGACGTTGTCCCGGGTGAGCGCCGCCGGCGGCTCGGGCGAGGTGCTCGGCCTGGACGTCACCCAGGACGAGAGCCGGCGCGCCGTCGTCGCCGACCTGTTCGACCGGCACGGCGACACCTTCGACGTCCTGGTGAACGTCGCCGGCATCGACCGGCCGGGCTACATCACCGACATCGACCTCGCCGACTATCAGCGGGTGCAGGCCGTCAACTGCGAGGGGCCGATCTTCCTCACCAGCGAGTTCATGAAGCGGGTGCAGCACCTGCCCGAGGGCCGCACCGCCGACGTCGTGCACGTCGTCTCGCTGTCGGCGATCACCTCCGGCAGCGGGGCCATCGCCTACAACGGCTCCAAGGCCGGCTTCCTGAACGCCACCCGGTGCATCCAGCGGGAGCTGCGCGAGAAGGCGACCACGCTCCCCGACGGCAGCGAGCGGCCCTTCCCCTGCCGGGTGCAGAGCGTCATCCCCGCCGCCATGGACACCCCGATGATGGAGCAGTGGGGCATCCCCGGGCACCTGATGATGCCGCCGTCGGCGGTGGCCGAGGCCATCCGCACCCTGCTCCTCCTGCACCCGGCGAGCTTCGTGCCGGAGATGCAGATCGTGCCCCGGCTCGAGCCCAACTTCCCCCGCTGACCGATCGTGAGGAACAACCGCGTGAACGCACCGGACGACCCCACCCCGGACACCGCGATGGCGTCGGGTTCCGACGCCGGAGAGCCCGGCGGTCACCTCGGCCCCGGTGACCTCGCGCCGGACGAGGAGCGGCTGCTGGCGGCGCTGGAGCGGCGCGACGGAACGGACCTGGTGGGCTCGCCGCAGGACGTCGTCGCCGCGACACGGGCGGCGGAGGACGAGGGTCCGTTGCCGGCCGCGGGCGGCGAGCCCGACGACGGGCTGACGCCGCGGTTCACCGCCCCCGAGCCGGACTGACCGGGCTGCTCAGCTGTCCTGCGGCCGCAGGCGGACGGCGACGAGCGCGACGTCGTCCTCCGCGCCGTCGGGCAGCAGCCGGTCGATGAGCCGGTCGCACATCGCGGTCACCGGGAGGTGGCGCAGGTCGGCCAGCGCCTCGCCGAGCAGGGTCACGCCGTCGTCGAACACCTGGTCGCGCCGCTCGACCAGGCCGTCGGTGTAGAGCAGCAGGGTCGACCCGCGCTCGATCACGGTGACCTGCTCGCTGCGCGGCCGCCCCGGGTCCACGCCCAGCAGGAGGCCGGCGCGCTCGGGGACGAGGAGCTGCTGCACGCCGTCGGGGGCGACCAGCAGCGGCGGCAGGTGGCCGGCGCTGGCCCAGCGCAACCGGGTCACCGCGGCGGCGCGTTCGGCCGGGGTCTGCTCCAGCCGGCCCACGAGCACCGTCGCCATGGCGCCGAGGTCCAGGCCCTCGATGGCGGCGTCCAGCCGGGACAGGACCTGCGCCGGCCCGGCCGCGCTGTCGTAGGCGATCCCGCGCAGCAGCCCGCGCAGCTGGGCCATGGTGGCGGCGGCCTCGGTGTCGTGGCCGACCACGTCGCCGATGACCAGCATCGTCGATCCGTCGGGCTGCTGGAACACGTCGTACCAGTCGCCACCGACCTGGGCCTCCCGTGCGGCCGGCACGTAGCGCACCGCGACCTCGAGGTGGTCGGGCTCGGGCGGGTCGGACAGCAGGCTGCGCTGCAGCGTCTCGGCGGCCCGCACGATGCTGCGCGAGCGCGCGTACAGGGCCTCGAGCACGTGGGTGCGCAGCTCGCCGGCCTCGGCGATCTCCTGGGCCGACCACGGTTCCGACCGGCCGCGGACGGTCTCCCGCCACCGCTCGAACGACTTGCGCGGGCTGAGGCGGACCTCGTCGCCCTCCCGCTCGGCGATCGCCTTGTTGTGCGGGTCGCCGCCCCAGTCGATGTGCCGGACCGCCTCGCCGCGGAACCAGAGCACGTACTGGCCCTCCGGGAGCGGCAGCACCAGCACACCGCACGCCGCCCGGCCGCCGAGCCGTGGCGCCACCGAGGCCAGGGCGTCGGTGGCCACGACGTCCTTGCCCTGGACCGCGGCCCAGCCCGCGATGGCGTCGGCGAGCCCGGCGGGCAGCTCCGTGCCGGCGCAGCCCCGGGTGCCCTGGAGGTTGACCACGACGCCGTCGGCGTCCAGCAGGTCCAGCAGGCTCGGGGTGCCCAGGACGGTGTCGGTGAGCGGCCGGTCCTCGTCCATGGTGGCGGCGGTCAGCCAGGCCAGCGTCGACCGGACCCGCAGGGCACGGTGGAACTCGTCGTCCTGCACCCGGTCGACCAGCCGGACCGAGAGCGTCGACCCCAGGAACTCCGCCGCCGCGCGGGTGGCGTACGGCGGGGCGTGCGGTCCGCTGTAGTGGTGGCAGGCGATGAGGCCCCAGAGCTTGTCGTCGCGCAGCAGCGAGATCGACATGGATGCGCGCACGCCCATGTTCTTCAGGTACTCGACGTGGATGGGGGAGACGCTGCGCAGCGACGAGTACGTGAGGTCCAGGGGCCGGCCGGTCAGCGGGTGGTCGACCGGCTCGAGGGGGACCGGCGTGTAGTCGACGTCGTTGAACAGCCGGATCCAGTTCTTCTCGTACAGCGCCCGCGCCTGGGCGGGGATGTCCGACGCCGGGTAGTGCAGGCCCAGGAACGAGTTGAGGTGCGGCGCCTTCGCCTCGGCCACCACCTCGCCGTTGTAGTCGGCGTCGTAGCGGTAGACCATCACCCGGTCGAACCCGGTGAGCTCCCGCACCGCCCGCGCGGTGATCCCGTACAGCTCCTGCAGCGACGACGCGCGGTTGAGCTCCGCGACCGTTCCCCGCACGGCCTGGTAGGTGTTGGGGAAGGAGAAGGGCCGGGGCCCGTGCGCGGGCTCCAGCTCGACGACGAGGGTCGACACGGGCAGCGCGCCCGGGGGATCGGCGACGGGGCCGCCGTCCCCGGTCACCGCGGGGCCCGGTTCGGTCAGCGTGCGGTGCAGGAGGGCGTCCACCGGCACCGCCTGCCCGCCGACGTCGATGGTGATCTCGACGGGGTTGCGCTCGCGGAGGTCACCGAACGCGCTGGCCGAGCGGATGACCGCGTCGGCCGCCGCCGCGCCGAGGACGTCGGCCAGCGGCCGGCCGAGGGCCTCCCGCAAGGGCAGCCCGGTGAGGTCGGCGAGGTTCTCCGACACCTGCTGGACGATCCAGTCGGGGTCGCTGACGGCGATGAGCACGCCCCGCGGCTGGATGCTCCCCGGGATGTGGATCGGCTCGCGCTCGCAGTTGGTGAGGTCGACGGGTTCGCCCACGGGCAGGAACCCGGTCTCGTGCCCGACGCCGGTCATGCCCGCGCCCCGTCGACCCGGGTCGCGGGCCGGCACCACTCGGCCAGCGCGCGGAAGGTCTCCCGCGCGGAGGCGAGGATGCGCTCGGCGTCGCCTCCGGCCGCGACGCGGGCCCGGGTGACGTGGCGGTAGCCGGCCCACATCGCGCCGGTGTCGGGGCCGTACGGCGAGAACGCCCGGATGCGGACGCCGGCCAGCCCGGGGAGGTCGGCGAGATGCCGGTCGATGAACGTGCCGCCGAGGGTGGAGCCCTCCAGGACGTAGAGCCGGCCCAGCGCGTCGTCGGTGCCGGGGACCGCGGGGAGCGCCGGCACCGCGGTCGACGCGGGGGCGCCCAGGGCGGCCAGGTCGACCGCGAACAGCTCGGCCCGGCGCCGCCGGGGCCAGTCGACGGACCGGGCGTCCACCGGCAGGCGGCCGGCCCACTCGTCGAGCCCCCGCTCGGCCGCCACCCAGAAGCCGTGCAGGAGGGTGACCACCTGCACGAGCCTGGTCCGGTCGAGCGCGGGGTCGAGCAGGTCCAGCGTGCGCTCGACGGTCTCGTGCTCGTCCGCGGTGCCCGTGCGGAGCACACGCAGCACGTCGTCGTCCCCGCTGCGGTGGTGGTGGTGCGCAGCCTCTTCTACCGCAGCCATTGCTGTGAGGGTAGGTGACCCGGCCGGATCAGGAGAGCCGCGGCCGGAGGAGCCCGGCCAGGCGCGCGGCCCGCAGCCCGGCGTGCACCAGCAGGCGGGCGTCGCCGTCGGCCAGGTCCAGGCCGGTCAGAGCGGTGATCCGGCCCAGCCGGTAGTACAGCGTGTGCCGGTGGATGCACAGCGCGTCGGCGGTCCGGACTGCGCTGCCGGCGCAGTCCAGGAACACCTCCGCCGTCCGGGCCAGCACGGCGTCCTCGACCAGCGGGAGCACGGCCGGGTCGGGGCCCGGCAGCTCGGCGGCCAGCCGCCACGCACCGAGCTCGCCCCAGTGCGCGACCGGGGAGAACCGCTCGACCGCCGCGGCGACCCGCACCGCGGCCCGGGCCTCGCGCCACTGGTCGGCGAGCGCGTCGGCGCCGCGGCG
Organism: Blastococcus sp. HT6-4; assembly: GCF_039679125.1. Taxonomy (NCBI): domain Bacteria; kingdom Bacillati; phylum Actinomycetota; class Actinomycetes; order Geodermatophilales; family Geodermatophilaceae; genus Blastococcus; species Blastococcus montanus. The sequence goes on from NZ_CP155551.1 coordinate 1,081,889, forward strand.
CACCGCGGACACCCCGGCGGTGCTCGCCGCCGGCAGCGAGCCCAGCGACGCGGCGGCCAGCGCGCCGGCGGGGCGCAGGTCGGTGTCCGCCGGGAGCGGCACCAGCACCGCGACCGGGCCGCCGTCGACGACGGCCGCCACGGTCCCCGCCGCCGGCAGCCGCCACCCCGGGGGCACGGCGCCGCCGGCGGGGGACAGGGCCACCAGCACCTGGGCCCCGTCGCCGGTCAGCCGGTCGGCCAGCCGGCGGGCCGCCTGCGCCCGGGCCCCGGGCCGGCCGGTGAGCGCGTCGGCGAGCGTGCGGCCCAGGTCCTCCTCGGGCCGTCCGGCGAGCAGCCGGCCGGCGTCCGCGGCCAGGTCGAGGGCCCGGGCCAGCGCCGGGTCGGCCTCGTCGTCGGGGTCGGTCCGGCCGTCGTCCAGCAGCCACAGGTAGCCCCGCGCGCGGCCCTCGTGCCGGACGGGCAGCACCAGCCGGGTGAGGATCCCGGCAGCCGGATCGGCCGGCGTCCGCAGCGGGCGGGTCGCCGAGGAGATGCCGAACTCCTCGAACCAGCGGCGGGTGTCCCGGGACGAGCTCCGGGTCAGGATCGAGCGGGTGCGGACGGCGTCCATCGGATCGGCGCCGCTGTCGTCGTGGGCGCAGAAGGCCAGCAGCGTGAAGTCCGCGTCCTCGAGCGTCGCGGGGGCGGCCAGCACCCGGGAGACCTCGTCGACGAGTTCCTGCAGGTCGTCCCGCATGCGCTCCTCCTCCTCGTACAGCTGTATGAGAACAGACGGGCGGAGTCCGGACATCTGTCCCTGGTCCGGAGGGGTGGCGCTGTCTAGCGTTCGGGGGGACGGTCCATCGTTCCCGGGAGGTCCCGTGGTGCTCTCCAAGGCTCTGCTGGCGGCGTCCCGCCGACCCGGGCTGCAACGGGTGGTCACCGGCACCCCGGCGACCCGCCGCGTGGTCGACCGGTTCGTCGCGGGCGAGACCCTGGCCGACGCGCTGACCGCCGCCCGCACCCTGGCCGCCGACGGCATCTCGGTGACCCTCGACCACCTCGGCGAGGACGTCACCTCGCGCGCCGGGGCCGAGCACTCCCGCGACGCCTACCTCGCCGCTCTCGAGGGGCTGGCCGGTCTGGGCCTCGGGGACCGCGCCGAGGTCTCGGTGAAGCTGTCGGCCTTCGGCCAGGCCCTGCCCGACGGCCACGACACCGCCCTGGAGCTGGTGCGCCCGGTGGTCGAGGCGGCGACCGCCGCGGGCACCACGGTGACCCTCGACATGGAGGACCACCGCACGATCGACTCCACGCTCGCCGCACTGGCCGAGCTGCGCAAGGAGCACCCCGGCACCGGCGCCGTCCTGCAGGCGATGCTCCACCGCACCGAGGACGACGCCAAGGCCCTCGCCGTCACCGGTTCCCGCGTGCGCCTGGTGAAGGGCGCCTACGACGAACCGGCGACCGTGGCGTACCAGAAGAAGAAGGACGTCGACGCCGCCTACGCGCGCTGCCTGGAGATCCTCATGGCCGGGCCGGGGTACCCGATGGTCGGCTCGCACGACCCGGCGGTGATCCAGCGCGCGCACGAGCTGGCCGCCCAGCAGTCGCGGGCCGCGGACTCGTGGGAGGTGCAGATGCTCTACGGCATCCGGCCCGACGAGCAGCGCCGCCTCGCCGCCGGCGGCACCCGCGTGCGGGCCTACGTCCCGTACGGCGTCGATTGGTACGCGTACTTCGTGCGCCGGCTGGCCGAGCGCCCGGCCAACGTCGGCTTCTTCGTCCGTTCCCTGATCACCACATCCTGATCACACCGTCCTGAGAGGTCCTGCCATGGACGCCGTCACCCGTGTCCCCGCTCCGCGCAACGAGCCGGTCCGCGACTACGCCCCCGGAGCCGCCGAGCGGGCCGCCCTGCAGACCCGGCTGGCCGAGCTGGCCGCCGAGCCGCTGGAGCTGACCAGCACCATCGGCGGGCGGCAGCGCATGGCCGCCGGGGAGCGGTTCGACGTCGTGCAGCCGCACCGGCACGCCGCCGTCCTCGGGGCCTCGGCGCACGCGACCCACGCCGACGCGCAGGACGCCGTCCGCTGCGCCAAGGAGGCCGCGCCCGCCTGGCAGGAGCTCTCGTTCGACGACCGCGCGGCGGTCTTCCTGAAGGCCGCGGACCTGCTGGCCGGCCCGTGGCGGCAGACCCTCAACGCCGCCACGATGCTCGGCCAGAGCAAGACCGCCTACCAGGCCGAGATCGACAGCGCCTGCGAGCTGATCGACTTCTGGCGCTGGAACGTGCACTTCGCGAGCCGGATCCTGGCCGAGCAGCCGGAGTCGGCCCCCGGCTTCTGGAACCGCAGCGACCACCGGCCGCTCGAGGGCTTCGTGTACGCGATCACGCCGTTCAACTTCACCGCGATCGCCGGGAACCTGCCCACGGCGCCGGCGCTCATGGGCAACACCGTGGTCTGGAAGCCGGCGCCGACCCAGCAGTTCGCCGCGCACTTCGTCATGCGGCTGCTGGAGGCCGCGGGCCTGCCGCCCGGGGTGATCAACATGGTCACCGGCGACGGGATCCCGGTGTCGGAGGTGGCCCTGGCCGACCGCGACCTCGCCGGGATCCACTTCACCGGGTCGACCCCGGTGTTCCAGCATCTGTGGCGCACGGTGGGCAACAACATCTCGTCCTACCGCGGCTACCCGCGGATCGTCGGGGAGACCGGCGGCAAGGACTTCGTCGTCGCGCACGCCTCGGCCGACGTCGACGTGCTGCGCACCGCGCTCGTCCGGGGCGCGTTCGAGTACCAGGGGCAGAAGTGCTCCGCGGCCTCGCGCGCCTACGTCCCGCGCAGCGTGTGGGCCCGGCTGAAGGACGACCTGGTCGCCACCACCGAGTCCCTCGAGCAGGGCGACGTCACCGACTTCTCGAACTTCATGGGCGCGGTCATCGACCGGAAGTCGTTCTCGAAGCTCTCCGGCGTCATCGACCGGGTCGACGACGACCCGGCGCTGTCGATCGTGGCGGGCGGGGAGAAGGACGACAGCGAGGGCTTTTTCGTGCGGCCCACGATCATCGAGGGCACCGACCCCGGCCACGAGGTCTTCACCACCGAGTACTTCGGCCCGGTGCTCGCCGTCCACGTCTACGAGGACGCCGAGTACGACGCGGTGCTGGCGCAGATGGAGTCCGCGGCGCCGTACGCGCTCACCGGCGCGGTCATCGCCCAGGACCGCGCGGCGGTCGCGCACGCCCAGAAGTTCCTGCGCCACGCGGCGGGCAACTTCTACGTCAACGACAAGCCGACCGGCGCCGTCGTCGGCCAGCAGCCCTTCGGTGGCGGGCGGGCGTCGGGCACGAACGACAAGGCCGGCGCCGCGCAGAACCTCCAGCGGTGGACCAGCACCCGGTCGATCAAGGAGACCTTCGTGCCGGCGACCGACCACCGCTACCCCCACATGGGCTGACCCCGGCGTGGCCATGACCAGGTGACCTGATCATGGCGCGTCCTCCCGCACGGTCGGCGGTGGGGGAGGACGCGGTGCCGCGAGGGAGGACGGCGTTCAGGGCGTCACGGCGCCGGGCCAGTGGACCTGCCCGTCAGAACCCAGCACCGCGCCGTCGGCGGGCGGGTGGGGGGTGAGCCGGCCGTCGGGCATGAGGTGGTGCACCGGGACGTCGCGGGCGAGGACGGCGACGTCGGCGACCAGCCGCCGGTGGCAGCGCCACCAGACGCTCTCGCTGCACATGACGGCCACCGTCGTCGCGGCGGCGTCGGCGAGCACCTGGTCGAGGGCCGCGGCGAACTCCGGCGTCCGGGTGTGGGCGGCGTACGCGGCGAACTGCGCGACGGTCCACCAGTCGTCGGCCACCGGATCACCGGGCGGGAGCCGGCGGCGTCCGCCCAGCCGTTCCTCCCACCGGTAGCCGACGCCCGCGGCGGGCAGCCACCCGGCCAGCTCCTCGCGCCGCGCGTCCGGGTTGGTGCGGCTGCCGGGGAAGCGGCGGACGTCGACGACCAGCCCCACGCCGGCGCTGGTGAGGCGGTCACCGAGCCGGTGGCGGTCCTCGGGCCCGTGGCCCACGGTCAGCAGCGGCACGCCACGGGGACTACCCGGGCGCGGCCGGTCATGCCCCGCCGGTCATGCTCGGCACGGACGTGCGACGACGACGACGGAGTGCTGTGAGCGGGGAAGCGGTGGAGGTGCGGGCCTCCCTGTGGCGGTCGCGCGGGGTGTGGGCGCTCGTGGGGGTCACCGCTCTCGGGTTCGCCAGCTACTTCCTGACGCTGGCCTCGCTGCCGGCCTACGCGGTGGCCGGCGGCGCGCCGGAGAGCACCGCCGGCGTGGTGACGGCGGTCTTCCTCGTGGTCACCATCGCCGTCCAGACCGTGGTGCCCGCGCTGACCAACCGGTTCGGCGTCGGGCCCGTGTTCGCGGCCGGGCTCCTCGCGCTGGGGCTGCCCGCGCCGTTCTACGTGCTCGACGACGGCGTGGCGTGGATCTGCGCGCTCTCGGCGGTGCGCGGGGCCGGGTTCGCGGTCATCACCGTGCTCGGCGCGACCCTGGCGGCCCGGGTCGCCCCGCCGGAGCGGCGCGGCGAGTCGATCGGCCTGTACGGCCTGGCCATCGCGCTGCCCAACATGGTGGCGATCCCGGCCGGGGTGGCGCTGGTGCTGAACGGGCACGTCGGATGGCTGTCGTGGCTGTCGGCCTCACCGGTGCTGGGGCTGGTCTTCCTGCCCATGCTGCTGCGGTCGATGACCAGCCACGAGGACCGCGGGCCGTCGGGGAACGCGCGGGCGGCCGTGCGCGCCGCCCTGGTGCCGTCGGTCGTGCTGTTCGTGGTCACGACCGCCGGCGGTGGGCTGGTCACGTTCCTGCCCATCGACCGGCCCGACGGGCAGCTGGCGACCGGAGCGCTCCTGCTGTGGGGGCTGGCCGGCGCGGTGACGCGGTGGCGGGCCGGCGTGCTGGCCGACCGGGTCGGCACCCGGCTGCTGCTGCCGCTGGCGGTCCTGCTGGGGGCCCTCGGGCTCGCCGTCGCGGCCGTGGGGCTGTGGACCCACCCGGTCTGGGTGCTGCTCGGCTCGGCGATGTTCGGGGCGGGGTTCGGGGCGGTCCAGAACCTCACCCTGCTGCGCTCCTTCGCCCGCGCAGGGGAGGACGGCACGACGGCGGCGAGTGCGGTCTGGAACGCCTCGTTCGACGCCGGGACGGCCACCGGGGCGCTGCTGCTGGGCTTCACCTTCGGCGCCGTCGGGCTGCCCTGGACCTTCGTGCTCTCGGCCGTCGCGCTCGCCGTCGTGCTGCCGCTGGCGCGGGTGGCCGCCCGTCCGGTGCCGGCCCGGTCCTGACGCCGGCTCAGCCGCGCCGGATCGCGGCGTGCAGCGACCGGATGAACAGCACCTCCTCGGCGGAGCGCCGCAGCCAGGTGCGCAGCCCGTCGAGGTCGTTCCGGTTGGCGTCCCGGAGCTGGCCCAGCTTCGTCTGGCGCGTGCTGGCCTGGGCCCGCTGCGCGGTGGGCAGTGCCCGCCCTTCCGCGCGCGCGATCGCGGTCAGCCCCGCGCCCACGAACACCAGCTCGCGAACCTCGGTCAGGTCGGCGAGCAGCCGGTCGGCGGCGGGCTCGTCGGTCGCGGTCAGGGCGGCCAGCAGGTCGTCGGCGCGGCGGCGGCCCTCGGCGGCCGGGTCGGGAGACGTCACGGCTCCACTGTCCCTGGTCGCCCCGGGAAGGTCACGTGAGGGGCGGTCCCAGCACCTCCATCCCGTGCTCCCTCGCCGCGGCGACGAGGACGGCCATGTCCGGCGGGCCCTCGGGCGGGGGTGGCAGGGTCGGTGCCGGGGCCGGCCGGCCGGTGGCCCGCACGAACTGGTCGAACCGGGGCCGGGAGAGCGAGTCCGAGCAGGCGCGCGGTGGGGGAGTCCGACCCGGAAGGTGTGCGGCAGCCCTCTCGGCGCCCAGACGAAGCTGCCCGCCGTGGCGGTCCAGGTGCGGTCCTGGATGCCGAAGGTCAGCTCGCCGTCCAGCACGAACCAGGCCTCGTCCTCCTCGTGGTGGACGTGCAGCGGCGGTGACGAACGGTGGGGGAGCAGTTGCTCCCAGACGGCGAGCTGCCCGGCGGTGTGCTCGCCGAGGGCCTTGAAGGTCATCAACGTGTCGATGTGCCAGACCGCGGTCCCCGTGCCGGGGTCCCGCACGACGGGGGCCTGCTGGGTGGTGTCGGATGTGCTCATGAGGTGAGGGTCGGGCCCGGCTCCGGAAGCGCGACATCCCTGAAGCGGGGGGTTTCCTGCTGTCTCCTGCGGTCCTACCGTCTCCGCATGGCACCGACGGTGCGCGACCGGATCGAGCGGCTCTGCCGGTCGGCCACCGAGCCCCTGGCGCTGTACCGCGACGTCGTCCCGGTGCTGGGCCGCGCGGTGCCCGCCGATCTCTGGTGCGGTCTGCTCCTCGATCCGGCGACCGTCATGAACACCGGCGGGTACCACGACGAGGGGCTGCCCCTGGAGGTCCTGCCCCGGTTGCTGGAGCTGGAGGTCGGCAGCGACGACGTCAACCGGTTGCCGGCGCTCGCTCGCGACCGCTCCGGTGTCTCCACCCTCCACCGCGCCACCCGGGACCGCCCGGAGCTCAGCGCCCGGTACCGCGACGTCGTGGTGCCCGCGGGATGGGACCTGAGCTGCGGGCGGTGCTGCGCGACCGGGGCCGCCCCTGGGGCGCGGTGATCCTCTTCCGCGAGACCGGGTCACGCGACTTCACCGAGGCGGAGGTGGAGCTGGTCGCCGCGCTGGCGCCCGACGTCGCTGCTGCCGTCCGACGCACCCTGCTGGTGTCCGAGGTCGCCCACCGGGACGCCGAGGAGGGGCCCGGGATGGCGGTGCTGCGGGTCGACGGCCCGCGCATCGACGTGGAGCTGGCCAGCAGGGCGGCGCGGGTGCTCATGGACCAGATGCCCGACTCGCGCATCGACGGCGTCCCGGTCGGCGTCCACGTGCTGGTGTCCGGCTCATCGCGGCGGGAGGACGCCGTCAGTCGGCGCCCGTGCGGTTGCGGACGGGCCGGTGGATGAGCGTGCAGGTCGACGTCCTGGAGCCGGCCGGCCGGGAGGGGCCCGAGCGGCTGTCGCTGGTGATCGAGCCGGTGGCGCCCTACGAGCTGGCGGAGGTGATCGCCGAGGCCTACGGGCTCACCGCCCGGGAGCGCGAGGTGGCCCGGCTGGTGGTGGCGGGGAACAGCAACCCCGAGGTGGCCGCGGCGCTGTCGATCTCGCTGACCACCGTCCAGGACCACCTGAAGAAGGTCTACGCGAAGCTGGGGGTCGGCAGCCGGCACGAGCTGACCGCCCGCATGTTCTTCGACCAGTACCTGCCGCGCCAACTGTCCCGGCTGCCGGTCGGTGGCGACGGCTGGTACCTGCCCGCGACCCCGCCCCGCTGAACCCGGGCTCGGCGGGGCGGGGCGGGGCGAGGCGTCAGGCGTCGCGGCGCCGGAGGACCGGGTAGCCGGCGAGGACGACGACGGCGACCTCGGCGCAGAACACCGCGAAGCCGATCCACGGGTCGAGCAGGTTCGGGTCGAACGACACCGGGGTGGCCACCACCGAGCCGGCGTTCCCGGGCATCAGCTTGGTGGCCCACTCGCCCCAGGCGCCGGGCAGCAGCACCACCATGTTGCCGACGACCAGGAGCAGCGCGAGCACGATCGACAGGGCGGCGGCGGTGTGCCGCACGAGCAGGCCGACGGCGGCGGCGAACAGCCCGATCCCGGCCATGTACAGGCCACTGCCGAGCAGCGCGCGGAGCACGCCGTCGTCGCTGAGCGCCAGGCCGACGCCCTCCCGCTGCAGGAACCAGTTGCCGCCCAGGTAGCCGAGCACGGCGGTGACGGTGCCGACCACGAACAGCGTCGTGGTGAGCACGACCGCCTTGGCCGCGAGCACCCGGCCCCGGCGCGGGGTCGCGGTCAGCGTCGCGCGGATCATCCCGGTGCCGTACTCGCTCGTGACGACCAGGGCACCGAGCACGATCGCGGTGATCTGGGCGACGGTCATGCCCCAGGTGATGAACGCACGGGCAGGGTCGGAGGCGCTGCCGTCGGCGAGGTCGGCGGCGATCAGGGCGCAGACCAGGACGGTCAGCCCGGCGCCGAGGGCGACCAGCGCGACGACGGACCACGGTGTCGAGCGGACCGACCAGAACTTGATCCACTCGGCGCGCAGGGTGTCCGTGAAGCCGGGCCGGCGCACCCCGGGGACGTGCCGGTTGGGGTCGAGGTCGACGGTGCGGGAATGCTCGGTGACGGTCATGCGGGGACCCCGGCGGCGGTGGACGCGTGGTACTCCACGCTGTCGGCGGTCAGCGTCATGAAGGCGTCCTCGAGCGAGGAGCGGACGAGCGTGAGCTCGTGGAGGAGCAGGCCCCTCTTCCCGATGAGCTCCCCGATCGCGGCGGCGTCCAGGCCCTGGACCCGGAGCTCCTGCTCCTGCACGACGACGTCCAGCCCCTGGCGCCGCAGCAGGTCGGCGACCTCGGTTTGCTGCGGGGCGCGCACTCGCACGTAGGAGGCCGCGTGCTCGGCGATGAAGTCGGGCATCGAGCAGTCGGCCAGCACCCTGCCACGGCCGATGACGACGAGGTGCTCGGCGGTCAGCGCCATCTCCGCCATGAGGTGGCTGGAGAGGAACACCGTGCGGCCCTCGGCCGCGAGGTTCCGGGTGAGCCTGCGCACCCAGCGGATGCCCTCGGGGTCCAGGCCGTTGACCGGCTCGTCGAGGACGACGACGGGCGGGTCGCCCAGCAGTGCGACGGCGATGCCCAGGCGCTGGCCCATGCCCAGGGAGAACCGGCCCACCCGCTGGCCGGCGACGTCGGTGAGGCCGACCATGTCGAGCACCTCGTCGATGCGGCGCACGGGTATCCCGTTGCTCGCCGCCATCCAGCGGAGGTGGTCGCGGGCGGAGCGCCCCGGGTGCAGCGCCCGGGCCTCCAGCAGGGCGCCGACCTCGCGCAGCGGCGCGGGGTAGTCGGCGTACGCGCGGCCGTTGACGGTGATGCTGCCCGCGCTGGGCCGGTCGAGCCCGAGCAGCATGCGCATCGTCGTCGACTTGCCGGCGCCGTTCGGCCCGAGGAAGCCGGTGACCCGGCCCGGGTGGACGGTGAAGGAGACGCCGTCGACGGCGGTCCGGGTGCCGTACCTCTTGGTGAGCTCCCGTGCCTCGATCATCGCGGAGCCCGGGTGAGCAGTCGGAGAGTCATGCCCGAAGCCTGTCGGCCGCGGAGCGCCCGGAACATCGGGGAGCGCCCTGATCCGACCCTGAACGGTCCCCGAGCTGGTCAGGCCGTGCGGGGCAGGGGGGTCCCGGGGCGCAGCTCACGGCGCAGGGCCCGGGCAGCGGCCTGTCCCGCGCGGTTGGCGCCGATCGTGCTCGCGGAGGGGCCGTAGCCGACCAGGTGCAGCCGCGGCTCGCCGGCGACCTGGGTGCCGGCCATGCGGAACCCGCGGCCGGGGTCGCGCAGCCGCAGCGGGGCGAGGTGGCCGACCGCGGCCCGGAAGCCGGTGGCCCACAGGATCACGTCGGCGGCGACGAACCGGCTCTCCTGCCCGTCCACCGGGTCCCAGACGACGCCGTCGGCGGTGATCCGGTCGAACATCGGCAGCCGGTCGAGGACCCCGCGGTCGAGCCCGTCGCGGACGTACGGGGTGGACACCAGCAGGCCGGTCACCCCGACGACGCTGCCGGGGCGCCGTCCCTCGCGGACCGCCTCCTCGACCTTCGCGACCACCTCGCGGCCGAGGTCCTCGTCGAACGGACCCTCCCGCCAGACCGGCGGCCGGCGGGTGACCCACGTCGTGGCGGTGACGCGGGAGATCTCGGCCAGCAGCTGGGTGGCCGAGGCGCCGCCGCCCACGACGACGACGTGCTGCCCGCGGAACTCCTCGGCGGAGCGGTAGCCGACGGTGTGCAGCTGCCGGCCGGCGAACAGCTCCTGGCCGGGATAGCGGGGGACGAAGGGGCGGGTCCAGGTGCCGGTGGCGTTCACGACGGCACGGGCCGTCCACACGCCACGGTCGGTCTCCACGCGGAAGCGCTCGTCCCCGGTGCGCCGGACGGCGGTGACGCGGACCGGCCGCACGACGGGGAGGTCGACGTGCCGCTCGTACGCCGCGAAGTACCGGGGAACCGACTCCACCGCCGCCACCGTGTCGTCGACGGGGGTGAACGGCAGGCCGGGGAGGTCGTGCACCCGGTGCGTGGTGCCGAGGGTGAGGGAGGGCCAGCGGTGCCGCCAGGCCCCGCCGGGCGCGGCCTCGCCGTCGAGGACGACGAACCCGCTGCCGCGTTCGAAGCCCTGCCGGGCCAGCCCCCATGCGGTGGAGAGCCCAGCCTGCCCGGCGCCGATCACCACGACGTCGACGTCGCGGAGGGCGGGGCGGCTTGTCACACCGGGACCAACCCGCCGTCCGCCCCACCGCTTCCCGCCGGCCGCGGGAGAAGCAACGACACCCGGCCGTACCTCTTCCTGAGGAAACCGACCGCCCGGTATGGTGCCGCTTCCACTTGCTGACCGACGGGGGACAGTTCACCATGCCGACGCCCATGTCAGCCGATGACGGCGCCGTGACCAGGGGCGATTCCGACGCCCGGTGGTTCGTGGCGGTCGAGGTGCACGTGCGCTCGTCGGCGGCGCGGCCGGAGTTCGGGGCGGGCGAGCGGCTGGACGCACCCGGGGTGGCGCAGCTCGAGAGCGCCCGTCTCCGCGGGTTGCGGACGGCGGTGCTCACCCGGGATCGCGCCTTCTACGGCGACGACCTCGACTGGCTCGTCGACCACTGGATCGACTGCGACACCGGGAATGCGGCCGCGATCGCCGCAGCGGCCGGCTCCCTGACCGGGGTGGTCGCCGCCCTCACCAGCTCGGTGGACGGGTTCTCCGGTCCGGCCGCCGCTGCGGCGAGGGCGCTCGGGCTGCGCGGCCCCACCCCCGGCACGCCGGCGCTCGCGCACGACGAGGCGGCCGTCCGTCGCGCCCTGACCGCTGCCGGGATCCCCGGGGTCCGCTGGGCGGAGGTGTCGGCGGCGGACGCGGAACTCGACGCGCCGGTCGGCTACCCGTGCCTCGTCATGCCGGTGGACGGCGGCACCGGCTGGGACGTCGGGCTGGTCTCCGACGACTCGGAGCTCAGGGCGGTCGCGGCCCGGCACCGCGCCCGCCACTGCTACGGCCGGGCGCTGCGACCGCGGCACCGGCTGATCGTCGAGGAGGTCACCCGCGGACCGCGCTTCTCCGCCGACGGTTTCGTCGACGAGGACGGTCCGGTGGTCCTCGCCTGGTCGGAGCGGGTCATGGCCGCGCCGCCGCACCACACCGAGCTCGCCGTGACGGCGACGACGCAGCCGCCCGGGGCGGGGGTCGCGGACGCCGTCCGGTCGTGGCTGGCCGCGGTCGGGTACGACTTCGGCCCGTTCCACGTGGAGTTCGTCATGGGCTCGGGCGGCCCGCGGCTGGTCATGTTCCGCCCGCGCGTGGTCGATGCCGGCGCCCACCACTGCGTCGACCGGGTCAGCGGCGTCGACACGGTGGACCTGTGGGTCGCGCGGTTGCTGGGTGAGCGTCCCGCATCCGGCGCGGTGGGGGGTCCGGTGGGCGCGAGCACCCAGATGTTCCTCACCTCTCAGGTGATCGGCCGGGTTCGGGCCGTGTCCGGCGTCCGGGACGTGGGCTGCATCCCCGGACTCGTCGTGGCGGAGGTGTTCACCGACATCGGCAGCCCGGCAATGCCGCCGACCTGCAGCCGCGAGCGGCTGGGTCACGTCCTCACCGTCGGCGAGACGCCGGAGCAGTCCCGGCGGCGCGCCGCGACCGCCCTCGACACCATCTGCGTGGAGATCGACGAGCTCGTCCCCGCCTGACGGGGGTGGTGGGCCCTGGCGGCGCAGTGATCATTCCGTGACCGTCGCGGCGCGCCGGGCGGTGTGATCTGCGCTTAGAGTCTCGGCTCATGTGGTCCAGATCACCATCGCTTCGATCCGGTGTCCGGTCGCGTACCGACGGGCTGCGACGCGGGACGTCCCGGCCGTGCTGAGCATCGATTCCCTCCACGTCACCTACGGCGGCGCCGTCCAGGCCGTGCGCGGGGTGTCCATGGACGTGCCCGACGGCAAGGTCGTCGCCGTGCTCGGCAGCAACGGCGCCGGGAAGAGCACCCTGCTGCGCACCATCTCGGGCACGCTGCGGCTGCACCGCGGCAAGATCGAGTCCGGGAGTCTGAGCTTCGACGGCACCGACCTCGCCTCTCGCGACCCGGCCCAGGCGGTGCGCCTCGGCCTCGTGCAGGTGCCCGAGGGGCGGCGCATCTTCGGCCGCCTCACGGTGGAGGAGAACCTGCGGGCCGGCGGGATGGGGAACCGGGACAAGGCCGCCAAGGCGAAGGCCCAGGACCGGGTCTACGACATGTTCCCGGTCCTCAAGGAGCGCAGCTCGCAGCGCGGGGCGCTGCTGTCCGGTGGTGAGCAGCAGATGCTGGCCATCGGCCGGGCGCTGATGGCCAGTCCCAAGCTGCTCCTGCTCGACGAGCCCTCGCTCGGCCTGGCCCCGCGGATCATCGGTCAGATCGGTGAGGTCATCGCCGAGATCAACCGGCAGGGCACGTCGGTCCTGCTCGTCGAGCAGAACGCGACCATGGCGCTGGGGGTGGCCGATCTGGCCTACGTGCTCGACGTCGGGGAGGTGTCCCTCTCCGGCGACGCGCGACAGCTGTCCCAGACCGACGAGGTCCAGCGGCTGTACCTCGGTCATGACGGCGGCGACTCCGGTGAGCCGCGGCGGCGCATGGCCTCGGGCAAGACGCTCTCGCGGTGGACGGCATGACCGCCCCACACGCCGCCGGGTCACACGCCGCCGGAGCTCGTGCCGTCGGGTCGGACACCCGATCGGACATCCCACCGGTCGAGGTCGACAACGTCAGCGTCCGGTTCGGGGCGATCACGGCCCTGTCGGAGGTGTCCTTCACGGTCGCGCCCGGCTCGATCCACGCGATCATCGGCCCGAACGGCGCCGGGAAGTCGACGATGTTCAACGTTCTGTCCGGGGTCTACAAGGCCGACGAGGGGCAGGTCCGGTTCGGTGATGCCCGGCTGGACCAGATGCGTCCGTACAAGATCGCCGGCATCGGGGTCGCCCGCGCGTTCCAGAACATCGCCCTCTCCAGCACCCAGTCGGTGGCGGAGAACCTGATGCTGGGCCGTCACCACCTGACCAAGGCCGGTTTCCTGGCCGCCGGCCTGCGGCTTCCGCGGGCGACGCGGGAGGGGAAGATCCACGGCGCCCGCGTGGCCGAGATCGCGGAGTTCCTCGAGCTCGGCGACAAGCTGCACACGCCCGTCGGGGTGCTCTCCTACGGCGACCAGAAGCGGGTGGAGGTGGCCCGAGCGCTGTGCACCGAGCCGCGACTGCTCCTGCTCGACGAGCCGGTGGCGGGCATGAACGCCGAGGAGACCGACCGGATGGCCGACGCCATCCTCGAGATCCGGTCGGCGCTCGGGATCTCCATCGTCCTGGTCGAGCACGACATGGGAATGGTCATGTCGCTGGCCGACCGCGTCACCGTCCTGGACTTCGGCCGCCGGATCGCGGACGGCACTCCCGCCGAGGTGCAGAACGATCCCGAGGTGATCCGCGCCTACCTCGGCTCCGGCGACGAGGAGAACCCCGCCGACGCCGCCGCCCACCACCACCCCTCCGACACACCTGGGGCGACCTCGTGACGCAGTTCCTCTCCCTGCTCCTCAACGGGATATCCCTCGGCGCGCTCTACGCCCTCATCGCCCTGGGGTTCGTGATCATCTTCAAGTCGAGCGAGGTCGTGAGCTTCACCCACGGCTCGCTGTTGCTGCTCGGCGCCTACTCCATCGCGCGGCTCTCGGAGACGATCGGGTTCCTGCCGGCCGTCCTCGTGGGCATCGCCATCACGGCGGCCGCGGCTTTCGTGATCGAACGCCTGATCATCAACCGGCTCCGGGGGGCCGCCGTGATCAGCCTGGCCATCGTCACCATCGGCGTCGACATCATCCTGCTCACCGAGCTGATCCGGCGGATCGGCTCGGACATCCTCAACGTGCCGCACCCGTGGGGCGGGCAGTCGTTCCGGGTCGGGAGCATCGGGCTCAGCCAGAACCGGCTGATCGCGTTCCTCATCGCGGCGGTCCTCATCGCCGCGTTCTTCGCGGCCTTCAAGTACTCCAGCTGGGGCATCGCGATGCGCGCGTCGGCGGAGGACGGCGAGACGGCGGCGCTGATGGGCATCCGGCAGGGACGGGTCTCCGCACTCGCGTGGGTGGTCGCCGGCGTGCTCGCCGCCGTCGCGGCGTTGTTCCTCGTGGGCTCGCCCACCCCGGGCGTCAGCCCGACGGCCTACGCCGTCGCCCTCCGCGCCTTCCCGGCGGCGATCCTCGGGGGCCTCGACTCGACAGGGGGTGCGCTCGTGGGCGGGCTCCTGATCGGCATCGCCGAGGCATTGGCCGCCGGCTACCAGGACCAGTTGCTGTTCCTCGGCCGTGGGTTCAGCGCCGTCGTCCCGTTCATCGTGATGATCGCGGTCCTCATGTTCCGGCCCTCGGGCCTGTTCGGGACGAAGGAGCTCACCCGTGTCTGAGTCGACGGCGACGGCGACACGGGGGGCGCACCCGTCGGGGGTCGATCCGCAGCCGGCGGGTGGTGGCCGGTCACGGCTGCCATCCCTGCTCAAGCCCCTGCTGCTCGCCGCGTTCCTGGTGGTGCTGCTGGTCCTGCCGCTGTACGTGGAGGAGTTCTGGCTGCGAACCGGGTTCGCCGTCTGCGGCGCGATCGTGGGTGCGATCGGCCTGAACTTGCTGGTGGGCAACAGTGGTCAGCTCTCCCTCGCCCATGCCTTCTTCCTCGCCGTCGGGGCGGTCAGCTACGTCTACGTCTCCGGGGAGCCGGGCGGTCTGGGCGTCGCCGAGCTCGGCGGCCTGGGCCTGCCGCCGATCATCGGGATGATCGTGGGCGTGCTGCTGGCCGGCCTCGCGGGGCTGATCTTCAGCCCCCTCGCAGCCCGGCTGCGCGGGATCTACCTCGGTGTGGCGTCGCTGGCGCTGGTGTTCATCGGCATCCACGTCCTCAACAGCTGGACCGAGGTCACCGGCGGGTTCAACGGGCGGGCGGCGCCGAGCTTCTCCCTGTTCGGCTTCACCTTCGGCAACCGGGACCCCGAGCTGTACGTCCTGGGCGTGCCGTTCCGGGAGGCGGAGCGGCTCTGGTACCTCGGGCTCGTCCTGGCGCTGGCGGCCTACGTGTTCGCCCGCAACCTGCTCCGCAGCCGCCCGGGCCGGGCCCTGCAGACCCAGCGGGACAGCGAGGTCGCGGCATCGGTGATGGGCGTCAACGTCCAGGGCTACAAGGCCAGGATCTTCCTGGTGAGCTCGATGTACGCCGGGCTCGCCGGGGTGATGTACGCCCTGTCCATCGGGAGCATCGCGCCGGAGTCCTTCGGCCTCGAGCTGTCGATCCTCTACCTCGCCATGATCGTCCTGGGCGGCCTCGGCTCGGTGAACGGGGCCGTGCTGGGGGCGATCTTCGTCAGCGCACTGCCGCTGGTCTTCCAGCGGTACGCCGACCTGATCCCCTTCGTGGGTCGCGGCGAAGGCGGACTGGCGGCCGGCGAGGCGGCCCGCTTCCTGTTCGGCGCAGCCATCGTCCTGGTGATCCTCTTCGAGCCCGCCGGCCTCGCCGGTATCGGCCGGCGCATCACCGGCCGATTCCGTCGCCCCGGAGGGCGCATCACCCAGCGACCACCCGACACACCCAGCCGTTCCACCGAACCCACCCCGTCAGACCCACCGGCACAAGGGAGCACCACGTGAGACTGAGCAAGCGTTCGACCGGCGTCACGATGCTGGCCGCCACCGTCGTCCTGGCCGCCACCGGCTGCAGCACCAGGGCGCCGGAGTCCTCGGGTGGCGGCGGCGGAGGAGCAGCCGCCGGCGATGTCACGACCGACGTCGGGGTCGAGGGCGAGACCATCACCCTCGGGGTGCTCACCGACCTGACCGGCGTCTTCGCCGCGCTGGGCAACGACATCACCAACGCCAACAGCCTGTTCTGGGAGAACAACCAGGTCTGCGACACCTACGACGTCGAACTCGAGATCCAGGACACCGGCTACGTCCCCCAGCAGGGCGTCCAGCTCTACAGCGGGATGCAGGACAGCATCCTGGCCATGCAGCAGACGATCGGCTCGCCCATCAACACGGCACTGGCGCCCGAGTACGAGGCGGACCAGATCGTCAACTTCCCCTCCGCCTGGTCGAAGACGCTCACCCAGATCCCGGGCACGGGCGTCGTGGGGGCCACCTACGACGTCGAGATCGCCAACGGCTACGACTACATGTTCCGAGAGGGGCTCCTGCAGGAGGGCGACACGGTCGGCCACATCTACTTCGAGGGCGAGTACGGCGCGAACGGGCTCGAGGGCACCAGGGCCGTCGCCGAGGAGATGGGCCTCGAGGTCATCGAGGCGCAGATCAAGGCGACCGACCAGGACATGAGCGCGCAGATCACCCAGTTCAACTCGGCCGGTGTCGACATGATCGCGCTCACCGTGGCCCCGGGGCAGACGGCCTCGGTGGCGACCGTCGCCGCGGCGCAGGGGCTCGACGTGCCGATCCTGGGCAGCAACCCCGTCTTCGCGCCCGGGCTGCTCCAGGGCCCGGCCGCCGAGTGGCTGAAGACTCACCTGTACGTGGCGTCGCCGGTGTCGGCCTTCGACGCCCACCCGGAGCTGCTCCAGCAGTACCAGGAGGCATACCCCGACGCCGTCCCGAGCCTGGGCGTCGTCGTCGGCTTCGGCATGAGCGAGATGATGAAGCAGGTGCTGGACCAGGCCTGCGAGAACGGCGACCTCACCCGTGAGGGCGTCCTGACGGCGTTCCAGGAGCTGGAAGAGGTCGACACCGGCGGTCTCGTCGTGCCGATCCGGGGCTTCGAGCTCGGCCAGTCGCCGAGCCTGCAGAGCTTCATCCTCCAGCCGGCCGACGTGCCCGGTGGTGCCACCGTCCTGGAGGACGCCTTCGAGGGCGAGTTCGCCGCCGGCATCGCCGGCTGACCCCGTAGCACCGGCGGCGCCCCCTCCCACCGGGGAGGGGGCGCCGTCGTGTGTGGGCCCTAGAGCCTCCCCGTGCGGGCGACCGGCAGCAGCCGGGCGGCGAGCAGCGCGGTGGCCGCGGCGGCCACGGCCAGTGGCAGGGCCGCCGACGTCGCCCGCGCGGCCACCGCCATGACGAAGGGTGCGGCGAAGCCGAGGTAGGCGCAGGCGAGGAACAGCGAGGTCAGGGCTCCCAGCCGGGCCGGCGGGGCCAGCCGGGCGGTCAGCGTGAGGCCCGCCGCGAGGCACAGCCCGCCGCCGGCGCCGAGGAGCGGGGCGGCGGCGATCAGCCAGGGGAGCGCGCCGGTCTCGGCGAAGACCGCGGCGCTGCCCAACCCGAGCGTGCCGAGCCCGGTGCCGACGACGGCGGTCCACCGCCCCAGTCGGCGCTGGAGACCGGCCACGACCGTGCCGGCTCCCAGGGTCACGCCGGCCAGCACGCCGGTGACCGCCACGCCGCCGTAGGGCAGGTCCACCAGCAACGGGACGGCGGAGATGATCGTGGACGGAAAGGCGTAGACGCACACCGCGACCGGCGCCAGCACGGTCAGCACGAGGAAGCCGTCCCCCGGCCGGATCAGCGGCGCGGCGGGCGCCCCGTCCGTCCCGGTGCGGCGTCCGTCGCGCAGCTCGACCGTCTCCGGCAGGCGGAGGGCGAAGGCCAGGCCGACCGCGACCAGCGCGGTGTGCACGAGGTACGGCAGCACGGTCGGCGCCGGGGCGTACTGGCCGAGCAGGCCGCTGGTCAGCGGGCCCAGCGAGAAGCCGGCGGTCATGGCGAAGGCGGCCCGCCGCCCACCCGCCCCCTCCCCGGAGGCCACCGACAGCTCGCCCACCCAGGCGCTGCCGACGCTGAAGACGATGCCGCTGACGACGCCCTGCAGGAACCGGGCGGCGAACAGCAGCGCCAGCGAGTCACCCGCTGCCGCGAAGGCGAGCGACGCCAGCGCCGAGAGCACGATGCCGGGGATCGCCACCCGGCGCCGGCCCAGCCGGTCCGACAGCGGCCCGGCCAGCAGGAGGGCGGGGACGAGCCCGGCGGCGTAGCAGCCGAACAGCGCGGTGAGCACTTCTGCCGAGAGGCCCAGCCGTTCCTGGTAGACCAGCAGCAACGGGGTCGGGACGTTGGTGCCCGCCGCCACGGCGAAGAGCGCGAACACGGCGCGCTTCCAGATCACCGGCGAACCCTATGGCCCACCGCTTCCCGTCCCGCATCCGGCGCGACCGCAGGAAGTCGGCTGCCGCGATCGGCGCGCCGCGGAACGGTGCTCAGGCGGGGAGCTGCCGGTCGAGCTCGCGGACGAGCTCGACGAACCGGTCGGGGTCCTCGAAGTGGAACCCGTGGCCGGTGTCCACCCGCTCGAGCGCGGGGGAGGCGACGACGAGGCTGGCGCGGCCCCTCCCGGACGGAGGATCCGGAGAGGGAGACGAGGAGGCCGAACAACGGCGAAGCGACGACGCCGGAGGCATCGTCGCTTCGTCAGTGCTCGGTGTGGTGCGCCATCAGGGACTCGAACCCCGAACCCGCTGATTAAGAGTCAGCTGCTCTGCCAATTGAGCTAATGGCGCGGTGTGCCCGGTGCGGCGGGCACGAAAGAGAACGATACCAGCGCCGCCTCCCTGTCCCAGGGTGGGGTGGCGTGCTCTTCGCCACGGCACCGACTCGCTGATCACGCCGCGCTCGGGCCACCTCGCCAGCGGCTCGTGAGCCACTGCACTCCCTGGTGTCGAAACCGCGTGGACACTGGAGTGGTTGCCCGGCTCACGTGCGAGCGGGGCGGGGGAGAGGAGTCGGGACAGGTGCGACGGACAGCCGCAATGATCGCCGCCGGGGCGCTGGTCGCCCTGGCCGGGTGCAGCGGGGAGGACGCCGGCGGCTCCGCCGTGCCGACCAGCGCTGCCGCCGAGCCGGCGAGCGTCGACATCGCGGTCGCCGACGGAGCGGTGGACGTCTCACCCGTGGTCCCGCTGGAGATCGCCGTGACCGGCGGCGAGCTCACCGAGGTGGCGGTCACCGACATCACCGGCGCCACGGTGCCCGGCGCGCTGGCCGACGACACCACCGGGGACGACGAGACCCAGGTCTGGGAGCCGGAGACGCCGCTGTCGTACGGCAGCAGCTACACCGTGACGGCCACGGCCACCAACGAGGACGACAAGGAGACGACGGAGCGGTCGACGTTCGGGACGGTCACCCCGGAAACGCTGTCGACCCCGGCGATCGGACCCCTCGACGGCCAGACCGTCGGCGTCGGGATGCCGATCCGGGTCTGGTTCGACGATCCGGTGGCCGACAAGGCCGCCGTCGAGAGTCACCTGACGGTCACGAGCAGCACCCCGACCGACGGCGTCTGGAACTGGTTCAGCGACAGCGAGGTGCACTTCCGCCCCTCCACGTACTGGCCGGCGAACACCGAGGTCACCCTCGACGCCGACCTCTACGGCGTCGACTTCGGCGACGGCGTGTGGGGGGAGAAGGACCGCTCGGTCTCCTTCTCGGTCGGTGACCGGCACGTCTCGGTCGCCGATGCGGCCACGCACACCATGGCGGTCCACGACGGCGACGAGCTGGTCCAGACCTTCCCGATGAGCGCCGGTGGCCCCGAGTTCCCGAGCCGGAACGGCCCGCACGTGGTCACCGAGATGAACCGGCACCGGGTCATGGACTCGAGTACCTACGGCACGCCGGTCGACAGCCCGAACGGCTACCGGACGCCGGTGGAGTTCGCCGTCCGGCTCAACGACAACGGCGAGTTCGTGCACGCCGCCCCCTGGTCGGTGGAGCAGCAGGGACGGGAGAACGTCTCCCACGGCTGCATCAACCTCTCCACCGAGCGGGCGAAGTGGTTCTACGAGTTCTCCCGGCCCGGCGACGTCGTGGAGATCGTCAACTCCACAGGGCCGACGCTCTCGGCCGCCGACGGCGCCATCTACGACTGGGCGATCCCGTGGGACGAGTGGCGGGCCGGCAGCGCCCTGACGTGAGCCTCCGCCGCCGGTCGGCGCGTTTCCGCTGCTCGGCGCGGGGGCACCACCACGGCGCCGTCGAGGAGGGCCTGCCGTGGACACCTGGTTGATCGTGCTGATCGTCGTCGCCGCCCTGGTGGTGCTCGCCCTCGCGGCGCTGGCGTTCAGCAAGCGCGCGCGTGTGGCGCGCGTGCGCCGGGAGGCGCAGCACCGCGAGCAGGCGCGGGAGAACCTGCAGGAGGCGGAGGAGCGCTCGGCTCGTGCCGACCGCGAGCAGGCCCTCGCCCTCGAGCAGGCGGCCCGTGCCCGGGAGGAGCTCGCGGACGTGCAGCAACGGGCGGCCCGCGCCGAGCAGGAGGCCCGCCGGCGCGCGGCCCGCGCCGAGGAGGACCGCGCGGCCGCCGAGCACCTGCGGGCCGAGGCGCAGCGGCTGGCCCCCGACGTCGCGGACGGCCGGTACGACGACCATCCCGACGGCGGCGCGACCCGCCGCTGAGTTCCGCCCGCCGCGACGGTCTACCCCTCGACGAACGTCGACACCGGAGGGGCACCATGACCGACCTGCTGGCCATCGGGACGCGCAAGGGGCTGTGGCTGGCCCGCAGCGACGACGCCCGCCGCACCTGGACCCTGGAGGGTCCGCACCTGCTCGCCCAGGAGGTGGCGGCCGTCTCGATCGACACCCGGCGGCCGGCCCCCCGGCTGCTGGCCGGGGTGCAGTACGGGCACTGGGGCCCCACCGTCACCTGGTCCGACGACCTGGGGAGCAGCTGGCACGAGACCGACTCCGGTGCCATCCGCTTCCCCGAGGACGCCGGCGCGGCCCTGGGCCGGGTCTGGCAGCTGCAGCCGGACATCGCCGGGCGCCCCGACGTGGTCTGGGCCGGCTGCGAGCCGCAGTCGCTGTGGCGCAGCACCGACGGCGGCTGCAGCTTCACCCTCGTCCGCGGGCTCTGGGACCACCCGCACCGGCCCGACTGGGCCCCCGGGGCCGGCGGAGGGGCGGTGCACACGGTGCTGCCCGACCCGGACACCGACCGGGTGACCGTGGCGATGAGCACCGGCGGGGTCTACGTCAGCGACGACGGCGCCACGGGCTGGGCGCCGCGCAACCGCGGCATCAGCGCCGTCTTCATGCCGGAGCCCGCACCCGAGTACGGGCAGTGCGTGCACAAGGTCGCCGTGGACGCCGGTGACCCGCACCGGATGTACGCGCAGAACCACTTCGGCGTCTTCCGCACCGACGACGGCGGCGGATCGTGGACCTCGATCGCCGAGGGGCTCCCGGCCGACTTCGGCTTCCCCGTCGCGGCCTCGACCAGCACGCCGGGCACCGCCTGGGTGGTGCCGCTGGTGGCCGACATGCAGCGGGTGCCCCCGGACGGCCGGCTCCGGGTCCACCGCACCCGGGACGCGGGGCGGAGCTGGAACGAGGTGGGCGCCGGGCTGCCCGACGGTGCGTGGACCGCCGTGCTCCGCGACGCGTTCTGCACCGACGACCACGATCCGGCGGGCCTCTACGTCGGCACCCGGGACGGCTGCGTCTACGCCAGCGCCGACGAGGGGGACACGTTCACGCTCGTGGCCCGGCACCTGCCCGACGTCCTCGTCGTCCGCGCCGCGCGGCTGCCGTGAGCGGGGCGCGGCGGTGAGCGTGCAGGTGGTGCTGCCCGGCGTCCTGGCCGACCTGGCCGGTGGCGACCGCCACCTGGACCTGGATCCGGAGGGCGGGACGCTCGCGGCCGTGCTGGACGAGGTCGCGGTGCGCTACCCGGTCCTCGCGCGGCGGATCCGGGACGAGGCGGGCGCCGTGCGGCGGTTCGTCAACGTCTACGTCGACGGCGAGGACGTGCGCTGGCAGGGCGGGCCGGCCACGCCGGTGCCCGACGGGGCGGTGGTCCAGGTGCTGCCGTCGGTCGCCGGGGGCTGACCCGGGCATAGGAACCTATGCCTGCGAATCGGCGCCCGAACTCGTAGGCATGGCTTCCTATGCCTACGAGCTGGGGGTCAGAGCGCGGCGAGGGTGGCGCAGTTGGGGCAGAGCTGCTGCTCGTCGTAGCCCTCGGGCGGCCACGGCACCTGCTCGTCGACCGAGACGAAGGCTCCGCACAGCGCCTTGCGGCTCTGCCCGTTGACCCGGCCGATCGTGGCGTGCGCCGGGCCGATCTGCCGCGGGGTGAGCCCCTCGGCGCCGAAGGAGCCGACCATGACGACCGCGTGTGCCGTGCCGTACGCGTAGACACTGGTCATGGCGACCAGGGTCCGAGGCTTCCGCCCGTTGCGCCACCACCGACGGGCACGTGTCGGCCGCACCCGTCACACCGGTCCCTTCCGTTCCGGATAGGCGCCGGGAGGCCCCCGTCCGCCGCCACGGACAGGGGCTCCCGGCCGGGTCAGGAGGCGTAGATCCGCTCCACCTCGTCGGCGAACTCCTTCATGACCACCGACCGCTTCAGCTTCAGGGACGGCGTCAGCTGGCCGCCCTCGACGGTCCACTCGACCGGCAGGACCGCGAAGGACTTGATCGACTCCGCCTTGGACACCTGCGCGTTCGCCCGGTCGACCGCGGCCTGGATCTCGGCCAGGACCTCCGGGTCGTCCACCAGCTGCGCCATGGGGGTGTCCGTCGGCCGGCCCTTGGTCTCCAGCCAGCCGGGCAGCGCCTCGGCGTCCAGGGTGATCAGGCAGCCGATGAACGGCCGGTTGTCGCCGACGACGATGCACTGGCTGACCAGCGGGTGGGCCCGGATCTTGTCCTCGAGGACGGCGGGGGAGACGTTCTTCCCGCCCGAGGTGACGATCAGCTCCTTGATCCGGCCGGTGATCGTCACGTACCCCTCGTCGTCGATCTGGCCGATGTCCCCGGTGGCGAGCCAGCCGTCGCGCAGCACCTCGGCCGTCGCCTCCGGGTTGTTCCAGTACCCGCGGAAGACCTGCGGGCCGCGCACCTGGATCTCGCCGAGCTCGCTGATGCGGACCGCCGAGCCCGGGGCCGGCCGGCCGACGGTGCCCACCTTGAGGGCGTCCGGGCCGCTGACGGTGGCCGGCCCGGTGGTCTCGGTGAGCCCGTAGCCCTCGAGGATCGTGACCCCGATGCCCCGGAAGAAGTGGCCCAGCCGCTCGCCCAGCGGGGCGCCGCCGGAGAGCGCGTACTCGACCTTGCCGCCCATCGCGGCCCGCAGCTTGCCGTAGACCAGGGCGTCGAACAGCTTGTGCTGCAGATTCAGCCCGAGGCCGGCGCCGCCGGTGTCCTGGGCCTTCGACCAGGCGACGGCGACCCGCTCGGCGCGGTCGAAGATCCCGCCCTTGCCGCCGGCGTGCGCCTTCTGGCGGGCGCCGTTGTAGACCTTCTCGAACACCCGGGGCACCGCCACCAGGAAGGTCGGCTGGAACGTGCCCAGGTCGGCCAGCAGCTGGGCGAGGTCGCCGGTGTGCCCGAGCCGGGCGCCGTTCTGCACGCAGCCGATCTCGATGATCCGCGCGAAGACGTGGGCCAGCGGGAGGAAGAGCAGCGAGCTCGCGTTCTCCGCGGCCATGGCCGGGATGACCGTGGGGGCCAGCTCGGCGACGTACAGCAGGTTGCCGTGCGTGAGCTCGCACCCCTTCGGCCGCCCGGTCGTGCCGGAGGTGTAGATGATCGTGGCCAGCGTGTCGGTCGACAGCGTCGCCCGCCGCTGGGCCAGCCCGTCCTCGGGGGTCTCGCCGGCCCGCGCCGCGACCTGGTCGAGATCGCCCCCCTCGATCTGCCAGACGTGCCGCAGCCCGGGTATCCCGTCGCGCACCGACTCGACGAGCGCCTGGTGCGTGGCCGTCTCGACGACGACCGCCACCGCGCCGGAGTCCGAGAGGATCCACTGCGCCTGCTCGGCCGACGACGTCTCGTAGATCGGAACGGCGACCGCGCCGGCGGTCCAGATCGCGTAGTCGGCGAGCGTCCACTCGTAGCGGGTCTTGCTCAGGATGCCGACCCGGTCGCCGGCCTGGACCCCGGCGGCCATCATGCCGCGAGCCAGTGCCGAGACCTGCTCGGCGAACTCCTTGCGGGTGACCGGCGCCCAGCTCCCGCCGACGTTGCGGCTGAAGGCCACCTCGTCGGGCGAGCCGGCGGCGCGCTCGGAGACGGCATCGGGGAGGGCGGCGGTGGCCGGGATCTCGAAGGCGGCGGGGACGGCGTACTCCTGCACGGTGAGCTCCTGTCAGAGGCTTCGTCGACTGTGACGTGGCCGACAAAACTACTGTGACGCGGCGCGCAAAGATACAGAACGAGTGGTCTGTATGTTGGGGTTCCCCCGTGCGTGTCCGCCGGGAGGCTCCCGAACCCCCGGAGGTGGCTGTGCAGTCCGCGCTCTACGAGGCCGAGCACGAGGCGTTCCGCGCGATGCTGCGGGACTTCCTGGCGAAGGAGGTCGTCCCGCACCACGACGACTGGGAGAAGGCCGGCGTCGTCGACCGCTCGGTCTGGCTGAAGGCCGGCGAGCAGGGCCTGCTGGGCATGGACGTGCCCGAGGAGTTCGGCGGCGGCGGGGTGAAGGACTTCCGCTACAACGCGATCCTGTCCGCGGAGGTCAGCCGGGTCGGGGCCAGCGGTCTCGGGTTCACCCTGCAGAACGACGTCGTGGCGCCGTACCTGATCGGGCTCGCCACCGACGAGCAGAAGCGGCGCTGGCTGCCCGGGGTCGTCAGCGGCGAGATCATCACCGCGATCGCCATGACCGAGCCGGGCGCGGGCTCGGACCTGCAGGGCCTGACGACGACGGCCCGCCGCGACGGCGACGAGTGGGTGCTCACCGGGTCCAAGACGTTCATCACCAACGGCATCAACGCCGACCTGGTCATCGTCGTCACCCGCACCGACCCCGGGGCCGGCGCCCGCGGCTTCTCGCTGCTCGTGGTCGAGCGGGGCATGCCGGGCTTCGAGCGCGGGCGGAACCTGGACAAGGTCGGCCTCAAGGCGCAGGACACCGCCGAGTTGTTCTTCGAGGACGTGCGGGTGCCCGCCGCCAACCTGCTGGGCACCGAGGGGCATGGCTTCTTCCACCTGATGGAGAACCTGCCGCAGGAGCGGCTCTCCATCGCCGCGGGCGCCGTCGCCTCCGCCCGGAATGTGCTGGACCTGACCGTCCGGTACTGCAAGGAGCGCACCGCGTTCGGCAAGCCCATCGGGGCGTTCCAGAACACCCGCTTCGAGCTCGCCGAGATGCACACCGAGGTCACGATCGCCGAGACCTACCTGGAGAAGGCGATCCTCGAGCACAACGCCGGGCGGTTCACCGTCGAGGACGCCGCCATGGCCAAGTGGTGGACGACGGAGCTGCAGAAGCGGGTCATCGACCGCTGCGTCCAGCTGCACGGCGGCTACGGCTACATGCTCGAGTACCCGGTCGCCAAGGCCTTCGTCGACTCGCGCATCCAGACCATCTACGGCGGGACGACCGAGATCATGAAGGAGATCGTCGGCCGCTCGCTCGGCGTCTGAACCCATCACGCACCCGAGAGGACGAGCATGAGCACCGAGGCGTTCATCTACGACGCCGTGCGCACCCCGCGCGGCAAGGGCAAGAGGACCGGCGGGCTGCACTCGGTGAAGCCGATCAGCCTGACCACCGGCCTCATCGACGAGGTCCGCAGGCGCAACCCCGGGTTGGACCCGCAGCTGGTCGACGACATCGTGCTCGGCGTCGTCTCCCCGGTCGGCGAGCAGGGGGCGGTCATCGCCCGGACGGCGGCGCTGGCCGCCGGTCTGCCCGAGACCGTGGCGGGCGTGCAGATCAACCGGTTCTGCGCCAGCGGCCTGGAGGCGGTCAACCTGGCCGCGCAGAAGGTGCGCTCCGGCTTCGAGGACCTGGTGTTCGCCGGCGGCGTGGAGTCGATGTCGCGCGTGCCCATGGGCTCCGACGGCGGCGCCTGGCCGATGGACCCGGAGACCGCCGCGCGCACCGGCTTCGTCCCGCAGGGCATTGGCGCGGACCTGATCGCCACGCTGGCCGGCTGGAGCCGGGAGGACGTCGACGCCTACGCCGCCGAGTCCCACGCCCGGGCCGCCAAGGCCTGGTCCAACGGCTACTTCGAGCGCTCGGTCGTGCCGGTGACCGACAAGAACGGCACCGTCGTCCTGGACGCCGACGAGCTGGTGCGCCCCGGGACGACGGTCGAGTCGCTGGCCGCCCTGCCCTCGGCCTTCGCCGGCATCGGCGACATGGGCGGCTTCGACGCCGTCGCGCTGGACAGGTACCACTGGGTCGAGCGGATCGACCACGTGCACACCGCCGGCAACTCCAGCGGGATCGTCGACGGCGCCGCGCTGGTCGTCGTCGGCACCGAGGAGGCCGGCACCCGCCACGGGCTCACCCCGCGGGCCCGCATCGTGAGCGCCGCCGTCTCCGGCTCCGACCCGGTGATCATGCTGACCGGCCCGGCACCGGCCACGCACAAGGCGCTGGCGAAGGCCGGCCTCACCGTCGACGACATCGACCTGGTCGAGATGAACGAGGCGTTCGCCGCCGTCGTCCTGCGGTTCATAGCCGACACCGGCTTCGACCACGAACAGGTCAACGTCAACGGCGGGGCCATCTCGATGGGCCACCCCCTCGGGGCCACCGGCGCGATGATCCTGGGCTCGCTCGTCGACGAGCTCGAGCGGCGCGACCTGCGCCGCGGCCTGGCCACCCTGTGCGTCGGCGGCGGGATGGGCATCGCCACCGTCGTCGAGCGAGTCTGAGGAGATCCCCGTGAGTGACAGCACCATCCGCTGGGAGACCGACGCCGACGGCGTCGTCGTCCTGACGCTGGACGACCCGTCGTCCTCGGCGAACACCATGAACGACGCGTACGTGCGGTCGATGGGCGAGACGATCGACCGGCTCGAGCGCGAGAAGGGCTCGATCCGGGGCGTCGTGCTGACGAGCGCGAAGAAGACCTTCTTCGCCGGCGGCAACCTCGGCAGCCTGATCCGGGCGACGCCCGAGACCCGCGACCAGGTGCTCGCCCAGGTCACGCTGGTGAAGAGCCAGCTGCGCCGGCTGGAGACCCTCGGCCTCCCGGTCGCCGCGGCGATCAACGGGACGGCGCTCGGGGGCGGCCTGGAGATCGCGCTGGCCTGCCACCACCGCGTCGTCCTCGACGACCCCAAGGTGAAGCTCGGCTTCCCGGAGGTCACGCTCGGCCTGCTGCCCGGCGGGGGCGGGATCGTGCGCTCGGTCCGGCTGCTCGGCCTGACGACGGCGCTGCTGGAGCTGTTGCTGCAGGGCCAGCAGGTGCGGCCCGACAAGGCGGTGAAGCTGGGGCTCGTCCATGACACCGCGGCCGACCGCGACGAGCTGCTGGCCGAGGCCCGCGCCTGGGTGCTCGCGAACCCGGACGCCGCCCAGCCCTGGGACACCACGGGCCACAAGGTCCCCGGCGGCACCCCGTCGTCGCCGTCCCTGGCGGCGAACCTGCCCGCGTTCCCGGCCAACCTGACCAAGCAGCTCAAGGGCGCGCCCTACCCGGCGCCGTACGCGATCCTGTCGGCGGCCGTGGAGAGCCTGCAGGTCGACGTCGACACCGCGTTCACCGTCGAGGGCCGGTACTTCGTCGATCTCGTCGTCGGCCAGATCTCGACCAATCTGATCCAGGCGCTGTGGTTCGACCTGAACCGGATCAACGGCGGCGGCTCCCGTCCCGCGGTCGAGCGGGCGTTCACGGCGTCGAAGGTCGGCGTGCTGGGCGCCGGGATGATGGGCGCGGGCATCGCGCACGCGTTCGCCAAGGTCGGCGTCGACGTCGTCCTCAAGGACGTCGGCACCGAGGCGGCCGAGAAGGGCAAGGCGCACGTCGCGGCCCTGGTCGGCAAGCAGGTCTCCCGCGGGCGCATGAGCCAGGAGAAGGCCGACGCGTTCCTCGCCCGGATCACCCCGACCGGCGACGCCGCGGACCTGGCCGGCTGCGACGTGGTCGTCGAGGCCGTCTTCGAGGACACCGCGCTCAAGCACCGGGTGCTCAGCGAGGCCGAGGCGCACGCCCTGCCGGACGCGCTGCTGGCGTCGAACACCTCGACGCTGCCGATCACCGGGCTGGCCGAGGGCGTGCAGCGGCAGGCCGACGTCGTCGGCATGCACTTCTTCTCCCCGGTGGACAAGATGCCGCTGGTCGAGCTGATCGTGGGGGAGCGGACCTCGGACGAGGCGCTGGCCCGTGCCTACGACGTCGTCCGGCAGATCGGCAAGACGCCGATCGTGGTCTCCGACAGCCGCGGCTTCTTCACCAGCCGGGTCTTCGGCACGCTGGTGATGGAGGGTGCGGCGCTGCTGGCCGAGGGCCTCGCGCCGATGAGCGTCGAGCGCGCGGCGCTGCAGGCCGGCTTCCCCGCCGGGCCGCTCACCCTGCTCGACGAGGTCACCCTGACCCTGCCGCTCAAGATCCGCGACGAGGCGGCGAAGGCCGGGGCCGCCGACGACCACCCGGGCGTGGCCGTCCTGCGGACGATGGTGGCGCACGGGCGGACCGGGAAGTCCGCCGGCCAGGGCTTCTTCGACTGGCAGCCGGAGAAGCGGGTGTGGCCGGGCCTGACCGAGCTCTTCCCCACGCGCGATGCCGATTCCGAGGGTGCGGTCCCCTTCCGGGACGCGCAGGAACGGCTGCTGTTCGCCATGGCGGTGGAGACGGCGCGCTGCGTCGAGGAGAAGGTGCTGACCTCGGTGGAGGACGCCAACATCGGCTCGATCATGGGCATCGGCTTCCCGCCCCTGTACGGCGGCGTGCTCCAGTACGTCGACCAGTACGAGGACGGTGTGGCCGGGTTCGTCGCCCGGGCCGACGAGCTGGCCGACCGATACGGCGAGCGGTTCCGCCCGCCGGCGCTGCTGCTGGAGCGGGCGGTCCCGGCCGGCAGCCTCCGCGCCGCGGTCGCGGCCTGAGCCGGCCGCCGGAGCGGGGCGCCGCCGGTGCGCGGCGCCCCGCTCCCGCCGTCCTCCCTACGATTCCCGGCATGGCCGAGAGCGGGGACCCCTGGGTGACCACCGCCCCGGCGCGCCGCACCCAGGCCGAGCGCCGCGCCAGCACCCGCGAGGCGCTGGTGCGGGCGACCGTCGAGTCCCTGGTCGAGCTCGGGTACGCGCGCACCACCACGCAGGAGGTGCAGCGCCGGGCCGGGGTCTCCCGCGGTGCGCTGACCCACCAGTTCACGTCGAAGGCCGAGCTGGTGCTGGCCGCCGTCGACCACCTGTACGAGGAGTTCAGCGCGAGCGTCCGGCAGGCCGCGGCCGAGCTGCCGGCCGAGTCCTCGGCCCGCATCCCCCTCGGCGTCGAGCTCGTCTGGCAGCGGTTCCACGGGCCTCTGTTCGTCGCGGCGATGGAGCTGTGGACGGCGGCGCGCACCGACCCCGAGCTGCGGGCGGCGCTGCTGCCGCACGAGCGGCGGCTCGGCGCGCAGCTGCGGCGGCTGGCGACCGAGGTGTTCGGCCAGGAGATCGCCGCGCACCCGGATGCGGAGGCGCTGTACCAGGTGCTGCTCACCTCGATGCGGGGCCAGGCGATGACCTACGCCCTGCAGCCCGGCGCCCCGCGCACCGGCCCGCACCTGCAGCACTGGCTCGCGATCGTCGAGGCGTTCACCCTCCGCCGCGTCTGATCGGGTCCGGTCCGGCGTCTGGAAGGCTGGCGCCCTCCCGGAGTGCTGCAGGGAGGAGCGGTTCGGCCCATGACCACCACCGTGCTGCTGGTCCTCGACCTCGTCGGCGCGTTCGCGTTCGCCCTCAACGGGGCCCTGACCGCGCTGCGCGCCACCCGGCTCGACATCGTCGGCGTGGTCACCCTCGGGATGATCACCGCGCTGGGCGGCGGCACGATCCGCGACGTCTTCCTCGACGCGCTGCCGCCGGCCACCTTCCTCGACTGGCGCTACCTGGCCGTGGCCGCGGGTGGCGGGCTGATCGCCTTCTTCGCCTGGACGCACCTGGAGCGGATCAACGGCACGATCAACGTCCTCGACGCCGCCGGCCTGAGCCTGTTCGCGGTCACCGGTGCCCTCAAGGCGGTCGATCTCGGCTTCGGCCCCGCGCAGGCGGTCATCGTCGGTGCGATCACCGGCGTCGGCGGCGGCACGCTCCGCGACGTCCTCGTCCGCCAGGTGCCGTCGGTGCTCAGCAGCGGCCTCTACGCCGTCCCGGCGCTCGTCGGCGCCACCGCCGTCGTCGTCGCCGACCTGCTCGACATCCGCACCGCGGTCACCACGGTCGGCGCCGCCGCCCTGTGCTTCGCCATCCGGATGGTCGGCGTCCACTTCGACGTGCATGCGCCCTTCCCGCCGGGCACCCGGCGGCCCGAGGAGCAGTGAGCCGCGCGGCGCACGGTCAGCCCCGCACGAACAGGTTGCGCTCAATATTGTTGGAGTCATGCCGATGACCCAGGTGTGACCACCCTCTCTGCCGGGTCGACGACGCCCCGGCGCACCGGTTTCCGGGCCAGCATCCCGCGCGGCGCGCGCCTCGACGAGGAGGGCTTCCGCCGGCGCCACCGGATCGTCTCCGTCGTCCTGGCCCTGCATCCGCCGGTGCTGGCGGGCATCGGACTGGCCCGTGACGTGGGTGGCTGGATGCTGTGGGGGCAGCTGGCCGTGCTCGTCGGGCTCCTGGTGGCCGGCCAGGTCCTGCGGGGCCGCGTCGTCCGGGCCAGCGCCGCGAGCCTCGGCCTGATGATCGGCGCCGACGTGCTGGTGCACGTCGGCGGCGGCCTCACCGACCTGCACATCTGGTTCTACGCGATCCTCGCGCTGGTCGCGGTCTACCAGCACTGGACGCCCTTCCTGCTCGCGGTGGCCTTCGTCGCGGTGCACCACGCCGCGATGAGCCTGCTGATGCCCGAGTCGGTGTTCTCCACCGCCGAGGCCCAGCACGACCCGGTCGCCTACGCCCTGCTGCACGCGGTGTTCCTGCTGGCGGAGGCGTACTTCCTCGCCTACAGCTGGAAGTTCTCCGAGGAGTCCGACCGCGCGCACCGCGCCGAGGCGCGCCGGGCCGAGGACCAGGCCGCGGCGCAGACGCAGGCGCAGACCGACCTCGCCGCCGAGCGTGCCCGCACCACCGAGAACGCCGCCACCGCGCTGGCCGAGCGGGAACGCCGCGCGGCCGCGCTGGAGGAGCAGCTCGCCGAACTGGTGGACGCCGGGCGGCGGCTGGACGACAACGTCGGCACCGCCACCGAGGTGATGACCGGTCTGCGGGCGGCCATCGCCGAGATCGCCGCCGCGGCCAGCCACGCCACCACGACCGCCAACCAGGCCAGCGAGGGCTTCCGGGAGAGCGCCGAGACCGTCGATCGGCTGGCCATGACGATGGCCGAGATCGACCAGATCGCCGGCAGCATCTCCACGATCGCCGACCAGACCAACCTCCTGGCGCTCGACGCGACCATCGAGTCGGCCCGTGCGGGGGAGGCCGGCAAGGGCTTCGCCGTCGTCGCCGGGGAGGTCAGGGACCTCGCGTCGGAGACGGCCAGGGCGACGGAGCGGATCCGGCGCGTGGTCGAGGCGGTGCGGGGCGACGTCGAGGCCGCGGGCAACGCGCTCGGCAGCGTCCAGCAGGTCATCCAGGGCGTCGTGGAGGCGCAGACGACGATCGCCGCCGCGGTCGAGGAGCAGAACGCCTCGACCGCCCAGGCCCAGGACGCGATCGTCGGCGCGTCGCGCGAGGCGACGCGCATGGCCGCGGATCTGCAGCGGATCGTCAGCGGCATGTAGCCGGCCCGGCCGACGGGCTCCGCGCCCGCCCGTCGGCCCGGCGGATCCGCCACCCCTCGCGTGGACGGCGGGCGACCGGGTAGGGGAGGCCGTGGCCGCCGCGCGACCTGTGCCCGGCCGGCCACGCCCGACGATGTACGTACCGACCTGGAGGAGGAGTACATGCGCGTGGAGGAACTGTCCGGGGACGACGCGGCGGTGTACCGGGCCGTCGCCGAGCGCGAGGACCAGGACGGCGCGCCGCACCTGCAGGACCTGGCCCGGCAGGCCGGCCTGGACCTCGAGCGGACCAGGGCCGCCGTCGACCGGCTGCAGCACGCCGACCCGAAGCTGGTGCACGAGGTGCCGGACACCAGTCGGACCGACCTCGGCCCCACCTACGAGCTGGCCCCGCGGACCTGACCCCGCGACACAGGGCCGGCTACCGCTGCGACATCGTCATCGCCGGACGGCCGTGGGAGGTGGAGCGCTTCGTCGACCTGTAGTGAGGGCTCCCCGCACGGGACGTCGCGGGCGCCTCACCGCTGGTCACGGCCGCAGCCCGAGCGGAGCGATCCGGTAGTTCCGCGGTGGACCGGGTAGGGCAGCGGGGACCCACACCCCGAGGAGGTGCCCGTGCTCGGATTCATCGCACTGCTGCTCGTCGTCTGGCTGGCGCTCGCCGTGATCGGTGCGGTGGTGGAGGGCCTGTTCTGGCTCGTCGTCATCGCCGCCGTGCTCTTCCTGGCCACCGCGGCCTACGGCTGGACCAAGCGCAACACCAGAGTCTGACCCCGGGCCGCCCGTCACGGGCGGCCCGGCCGCGCTCACTGCGCGCCGCCCTCCGTCCGGAGGGCGGCGCGCAGTGGTGTCACGACCCGATCGGCCGGCTCAGGTGCGCTCGGCGACCGGCAGGATCTCCCCCTGCTCCAGCCGGGCGCGGTAGCCGAAGAGCTCCTTCTTGACCACCCGGGCGAGGATGTAGAGCCCGATGATGTTCGGCAGCGACATCAGGAAGATCATGCTGTCGGAGAAGCCGATCACCGCGTCGAGCGTCGACGAGGCGCCGATGACGACGAAGATGCAGAAGATGAGCTTCCACGTGCGGTCGACCAGCATCGACTCGCCGAAGAGGTAGGTCGCGGCCTTCAGGCCGTAGTAGCTCCAGGCGAGCATGGTCGAGTAGGCGAAGAGGACCACCGCGACCGCCAGCACGATCGGGAACCAGCCGACCACCGTCCCGAAGGCCGCCGACGTGGTCTGCACGCCCGGCGCGCTGGCCTCGTCGGCGTAGGTGCCGGTGATGACGATGGCGAGCGCGGTCATCGTGCAGATGACGACGGTGTCGATGAACGGCTCGAGGACGGCGACGTGCCCCTCGGTCGCCGGCTCGCTGGTCTTCACCGCGGAGTGGGCGATCGCCGCCGAGCCCAGCCCCGCCTCGTTGCTGAAGGCGGCCCGCCGGAAGCCCTGGATGAGGACGCCGACGACGCCGCCGAACCCGGCCTCGGGCGTGAACGCCTGGGAGACGATCGCCCACAGCGCTTCGGGCACCGCCGTGAGGTTGGCGATCAGCACGGTCAGGCACGCGATGACGTAGAAGACGGCCATGAACGGGACCAGCTTGTCGGTGACCCGGGCGATGCTGCGGATCCCGCCGATGATGACCGCGCCGACGAACAGGGCGAGGATCAGGCCGAAGATCGCCCCGGCCGCGCCGCCGCCGAGCGGTCCGTCGGCCCCGCCGGTCACCGACTGGGCCTGGCTGAACGCCTGGTTGGCCTGGAACATGTTGCCGCCGCCGACGGCGCCACCGAGCGTGAAGATGCAGAACAGGACGGCGAGGACCTTGCCGAAGGTGCCCAGCTTCGGGCTCTTCTCCTTGAGCCCCTTGGTCAGGTAGTACATCGGGCCACCGGACACCCGGCCGTCGGCGTACACGTTGCGGTACTTCACGCCGAGCGTGCACTCCACGCCCTTGGTGCACATGCCGACCAGCCCGGCGATGATCATCCACAGCGTGGCGCCCGGCCCGCCCAGCGAGATCGCCACCGCGACGCCGGCGATGTTGCCGAGGCCGACGGTGCCCGACACGGCCGTCGCGAGCGCCTGGAAGTGGGTCACCTCGCCGGCGTCCCGGGGGTCGTTGTAGTCACCCCGGGCCAGCTGGATCGCGTGCTTGAAGGCCCGGAACTGGAAGCCGCGCAGGTAGACGGTGAAGAAGAACCCGGCGATCACCAGCCACACGACGATGAGCGGGAGCACCACCCCCTCGTCGATGAAGTCCAGCGGGATGGCGAAGAAGACGACCGCGGTGATCCACTCCGACACCGGGGCGAAGAAGCTGTCGACCTGCTCGTCGAACGTGGCGGCCAGCAGAGAGTCGGACGTCGAGGGCATCACGGCACCACCAGGACGGGGACGGGGGAGAGCTGGATGAGGCTGCTCGGCGTCGAGCCGAAGAGCATGGTGCGCACCCGGCTCTGGCCGACGCGGCCGACGGTGATCCAGGCCGCGTCGTAGTCGCGGGCGAGGCTGACCAGCGTCTCCGCGGGATGGCCGTGCCGGACGACCCCCTCCACCTCGAGGTCCCCGGGGGCCGAGAGCCGGGTGACGACCGGGTCCAGCACCCGTTCGCGCGCCGCCGTGGCCTCGCGCTCCTTCTCCACGGAGCGGCGTTCGTTCTCCTCTGCGCTGGTGAACGAGTACGGCGACCAGGGCACGACGCAGGCGAGGAGCAGGCGCAGGTCGTGCCGGCGGGCGGCGTCGGCAGCGGCCTCGGCGGCGCGGCCGCTCGCCTCACTGCCGTCCAGACCTACCACGATCGATTCGGGCACGAGCCCACCTCCGGTCGGGGGACGACGTGGCGCGAAGGCTAGCCCTGGTCGCGGTCCGCGGCAGGTCGAACCGGAGCGGCGGCGTCGGGGACCGCCGAGCTCCTGGCGACCGCCCGCTCCGGTGCCCGGGTGGGGGACAGGGAGGAGACGGCCACATGGACGCGGCCGGATCGGGTAGGGGTCGACGAACAGCCACCGAATGGGAAGGAAGATCTGTCATGGGACTCATCTCCGGACTCGTCAAGTTCAACCTGCTCAAGCGGCTGCTGGGCCGCTTCACCGGCCGCCGTCGCGCCTGAGCACCACACCTGACCACCGCACCTGACCGACGCCGCACCGAGGCGACGGACGGCCCGATCCCTGACGGGGGACCGGGCCCGAGAGGAGAACCGAGCATGGAGATCACCGGCATCATCACCGCACTGGTCATCGGTCTGATCATCGGCGCGCTGGGCCGCCTGGTCGTGCCCGGGAAGCAGAGCATCCCGATCTGGCTGACCCTGCTCATCGGTGTCCTCGCGGCCGTCGTCGGCACCCTGGTCGCCGGCGCGCTCGGCGTGGCCGACACCGCGGGTGTCGACTGGATCGAGCTGGCGCTCCAGGTCGGCTTCGCCGCTCTCGGGGTGGCAGCCGTGGCCGGGTCCTACGGACGCCGCAGCCGCGTCTGACGGATCGGACGGAGGAGAGGCCCTGGTCGGTGATCCGACCAGGGCCTCTCCTCGTGGTGCGTGGGTCAGTGCCGGAGCACGTCCGTGCTCGGACCGCCCCGGTGTCAGCGGCTGGCGTCCAGGCGGCCGGCGAGGGTCTCCGCGAACCCCTCCGCGACGGCGAGCTGCTCGCGCAGCGCGGTGACCCGGGCGGTGGCGGCGGCGTGGAACATCCGGAGCCGGTCGAGCAGCTCGGCCCGGTCGCCCGCGCCCGCGTCGAGGTCGGCCAGCAGCGTCAGGAGTTCCTGCATCTCCTCGAGCGTGAAACCGAGCGGCTTCATCCGCTTGATGACCTGGAGGCGGGCGACGTCGTCGTCGCTGTAGAGCCGGAAGCCACCCTCGGAGCGGGCGGTCGGGATCACCAGCCCGTTCTCCTCGTAGAAGCGGATCGTCCGCAGGCTCAGACCCGTCCGTTCGGCCACCTGGCCGATCTGGACCAACTCGCCGCGCGGGGTCTCGGTCATCCCTCCTTCATAGGGCATCCCTCGTCCGGCGTCTGCTCGGCCGGTTCCCGCCAGCGGTGCCGGCATCAGTGCGCACCGGCGAGCTGGCCGGTGTGCCGGTCGAAGCGCGCGGCCGAGTGGCCCTGCAGCCCGATGATCTCGACGGTCTTGCCACGCTTCTCGTACTTGTGCGTGACGGCGTCGAGCGCGGCGACGGTGGAGGCGTCCCAGACGTGGGCGTTCGACAGGTCGATGACCACGTTCTGCGGGTCGTCGTTGTAGTCGAACTGGTAGATGAGGTCGTTGCTGGAGGCGAAGAACAGGGCACCGTGCACCGAGTACACGCGGGTGTCGCCGTCGGGGTCGCCGACGCTGGTGACCTCGACGAGGTGGGCGACCCGGCGGGCGAAGAGCACGCAGGCGACCAGGACGCCGACGCCGACGCCGATCGCCAGGTTGTGGGTGATCAGCGTGCCGGCGACGGTCGTGAGCATCACCGTCGTCTCGCTGCGCGGCATGCGGTGGATGGACTTCAGGCTGTGCCAGTCGAAGGTGGCGATCGACACGAAGATCATCACCGCGACGAGGGCGGCCATCGGGATGATCGCGACGACGTCGCCCAGCGCCACCACCAGGACCAGCAGCAGGGCGCCGGCGAGGAAGGTCGACAGCCGGGTGCGGGCGCCGGACTTCACGTTGATCATCGTCTGGCCGATCATGGCGCAGCCGCCCATGCCGCCGAAGAAGCCGGACGCCACGTTGGCCACACCCTGGCCCCACGACTCGCGGGTCTTGTCCGAGTGGGTGTCGGTGAGGTCGTCGACCAGCTTCGCCGTCATCAGCGACTCCATGAGGCCGACGAAGGCGACCCCGAGTGCGTAGGGCGCGATGATCGTCAGCGTCTGCCAGGTCGGCGGGATCTCGGGGAGGCCGAAGAACGGCAGGCTGTCGGGCAGCTCGCCCTGGTCACCCACGTCCGGCACGGTGAAACCCGCGGCCACGGTCAGCCCGGTGAGCACGATGATCGAGACGAGCGGCGCGGGGATCGCCGCGGTCAGGCGCGGCAGGCCGAAGATGATCGCCAGCCCGGCGGCGACCATCGGGTAGACCAGCCACGGCACGTCGGTCAGGTACGGCAGCTGCGCGGTGAAGATCAGGATGGCCAGCGCGTTGACGAAGCCGACCATGACGCTGCGCGGGATGAACCGCATCAGCCGGGCGAACCCCGACAGGCCCAGCAGCACCTGGAACACGCCACCGAGGATCACCGCCGCGAGCAGGTACTCCAGGCCGTACTCCCGCGCCAGCGGTGCGACGACCAGCGCGATCGCCCCCGTGGCGGCGGTGATCATCGCCGGCCGGCCACCGGTGAAGGCGATGACGACGGCCATGACGAACGAGGAGAACAGGCCGACGCGCGGGTCGACCCCGGCGATGATCGAGAAGCTGATCGCCTCGGGGATCAGGGCGAGCGCCACGACGAGGCCGGCGAGGATCTCGGTGCGGGCGACCTTCGGCGACAGCCAGTCGGGACGGCGCACCCGCGGTGTGGGAAGGGCAGGGAGGACTGAAGACATGGGTCCATCTCGTTCGATGCACCGTCACCGGCGCGGGCGGGCAGCACCGCAGGCGGTGCCGAGTCGGGGTGGGTGCGACGGTGCACCCGGGAGAGCGACGCTCGAGCCCGGAGCAGAGATGTCGGTCGGGATCACCGGCTGCGATCATCGGTGCGCCCGGGCGGCGTCGCTGGCGTCAGGGTCAGTCTGCCGGGAACTCGTCCCTCACGTCAGTGTTGACCGATGAGCCGTTCGTCACGTTCGCGGCACGCCGGTGACCGCGTCAGCACAGCCCCACCTCGGAACGGAGCAGCATGGACATCACCGCAACAGCAGAGTGGCGCGCGCTCGAGGAGCATCGCCGCGACCTCGAGGGCACCCATCTGCGGGACCTCTTCGCCGGCGACCCCGACCGCGGCCGGCGGATGACCGGTCGCGCCGGTGATCTGTACGTCGACTGGTCCAAGCACCGTGCGACCGACGAGACCCTGCGCCTGCTGGTCGCGCTCGCCGAGCGGGCGGGGGTCCGCGAACGCATCACGGCGATGTTCCGCGGTGAGCACATCAACACCACCGAGGACCGCGCCGTGCTGCACGTCGCGCTGCGCATGCCGCCGGACCAGGAGCTCCTGGTCGACGGCCAGCGCGTCGTGCGGGACGTGCACGAGGTGCTCGGCCGGATGCGCGCTTTCGCCGACAGCGTGCGGTCGGGGGAGTGGCGCGGGCACACCGGCCGGCCGATCCGGGCCGTGGTCAACATCGGGATCGGCGGCTCCGACCTCGGCCCGGCGATGGCGTGGACGGCGCTGCGGGACCACGCCGACCGCGGCCTGACCACCCGGTTCGTCTCCAACATCGACCCGACCGACATCGCCGAGGCGACGCGCGACCTCGACCCGGCCGAGACGCTGTTCGTGGTCAGCTCGAAGACGTTCACGACGCTGGAGACCCTGACCAACGCCACCGTCGCCCGCGACTGGCTGCTGCGCGGGCTGGGCGCCGACGAGGCCGCCGTGGCGAAGCACTTCGTGGCCGTCTCGACCAACACGGCGGCCGTCCAGGAGTTCGGTGTCGACCCGCAGAACATGTTCGAGTTCTGGGACTGGGTGGGCGGCCGGTACTCCTTCACGTCCGCGATCGGGCTCTCGCTGATGCTCGCGATCGGCCCCGACGCCTACGACGAGATGCTCGCCGGCTTCCACGCCGTCGACGAGCACTTCCGCACCGCCCCGCTCGAGGCCAACGTGCCGGTCCTGATGGGGCTGCTCAACGTCTGGTACCGCGACTTCTTCGATGCCCAGACGCACGCCGTCCTGCCCTACAGCCAGTACCTGTCCCGGTTCCCGGCCTACCTCCAGCAGCTGACCATGGAGAGCAACGGGAAGTCCGTCCGCGCCGACGGGCAGCCGGTCGCCGCCGCCACCGGCGAGGTCTACTGGGGAGAGCCGGGGACGAACGGGCAGCACGCCTTCCACCAGCTCCTGCACCAGGGGACGACGCTGGTCCCCGCCGACTTCATCGGCTTCGGCGAGCCGAACCACGACATCGGCGAGATGCACGACCTGCTGATGGCCAACATGTTCGCCCAGGCGGCGGTCCTCGCCTTCGGCCGTACCGCCGAGGAGGTCGCGGCCGACGGGACGCCGGAGTCGCTGGTGCCGCACAAGGTGATGCCCGGCAACCGGCCGAGCTCGGTGATCCTCGCCCCGCGGCTGACCCCGTCGACGCTGGGTCAGCTGGTGGCGCTCTACGAGCACGTGGTCTTCACCCAGGGTGCGATCTGGCAGATCGACTCCTTCGACCAGTGGGGGGTGGAGCTGGGGAAGGTGATGGCCCGTGAGCTGGCGCCGGCGCTGACCGGCCGGGAGCCGGAGGCGCTGGACCAGGACGCCTCCACGACCGCCCTGGTGGCGCACTACCGGCAGCTGCGGGGCCGGGCCGTCGGCTGAGCGGCCAGGACGCGATGCCGACCGGGGAGGCCGCCGTCACCGGACCTCCCCGGTCGGCGCCGCGCGGAGGCCGACGACCGGCACCGGGAGGCGCACGCCCGGCGGACGGCGGATCAGCCACCCGGCGACGCCCAGGTCGATCAGCCGGCCGGCGCCCATGACCAGGGCCTCGGCGGTCGGCCCAGACTCGCCGGCGACCAGGAACGTGCTCCCGATGGCGCCGCCCGGGTCGCGCTGCCGCCGGGCGTGCTCAGGCCCGCGCCCCGGCGTCCGCGTCGGCGGCGAGGTGGGTGACCGGGATGTCGCAGCTCTTGCGCAGGCGCGCCGGCAGATCACGACGCAGCCACGCGGACAGCCCCCGCGGCAGGGTGGAGACGATGATCTCGTCGGCCGGGAAGTGACCGAGGGTGGCCCGGACCGCCACGAGGGCGTCGGCGTCGCCGACCTCGCCGTCGACCTCCGCGCCGAGGGCGCGCAGCTGGTCCAGTGCCCGGTCGAGACGCTGCCGGGCCAGCGCGTAGGCGCGGTCGGCCGCGGAGGGCCCGAGGTCCGCGTACGCGCTCGGGCCGTCGACCTCGTCCCGCTCCGGCGTGGCCGGGGCGACGACGTGGAACTCGTGCGGTCCGGCGGTGATCCGGTCCTGGACGGCCCGCCGGAGCGCGTCGGTGGTCAAGGTCTGGTTGGCGACGATCAGGCAGCGGCTCATGGCCTGTGCTCCCGTTCGGTAAATCCCCCACGGACGGGACGAGTGTGCTGCGCGTCGCCGCTCAGGTCCATCCGGTGCCGTCGCGAGCCACGCTCTGCGTCCGCCACCCCCGGGGGCCGGCGGTGCCGACCGACGGCGCCGGCATCGGAGTCGGCGTCCCGGCCAGGGGCCGAGCGCCTTCCCGGATGCGCCGGACAGGCCGTCGTACGGTCGTACGGGGGAGGTGGTCCTGATGGCACGGCTCTGGGCGGCGCTGCTGCTGTTGGCCGCTGTCTTCGCCATGCACGGGGTCCAATGCGTGGCCACGGGGTGGACCCTGGAGCACGGGTCCCCGTCGTTCGGCCCGGCTGCCTCGGTCGGTGCATCCGCATCGTCCGCCCATGTCGGTGCCGTCGGCGATGCGATGCCCGACCACGGGCACGTTCCTGACACACACGGGGCAGGAGACGCAGGTGCTACCGGGTCCAGCGGCCTGCCCGCCCCGTGGCACGACGCCCACGTCCTGGCTGTGTGCCTCGCGGTTCTGCTCGCGGGGCTGACGTCCCTCGGGGCCCTGGTGCTCCGCCGAGGCCTGGCGGTCCCGCTCGTCCGCGGCTCGCCCACGCCTTGCCGCTGGCCCCGCGGGTGGTCGCGGCAGCCTCGACCACCCGCTCTCTCCGCTCTCTGTCTCCTGCGGATCTAGGCCGGCGCTGCACCCCGAGAGCTCCGCTGTTCCGGGGTCCGCACGCATGCCTACATCCCTCAGACAGGAGACCCAGCGTGACCCGCACCAGCACTCGCCTCGTCCGCCTCACCGGTGGGCTGATGGCCGCCGTCGTCGTCCTCGCCGGCTGTTCGGACACCGCGGAGACCTCCGCCACCGGCAGCACCGCGACCGACGGCAGCTCCGCCGATCAGAGCGCGGAGTTCAACGACGCCGATGTCGCGTTCGCCCAGGAGATGATCCCGCACCACGAGGGCGCGCTCATGATGTCCGCGGTCGCCATCGACCGCGCCTCCGATCCCCGGGTCGTGGACCTGGCCGAGCGGATCGAAGCAGGCCAGGATCCGGAGATCGACCTCATGACCGGCTGGCTCGAGGAGTGGGGCCAGCCGCTCG
Organism: Blastococcus sp. HT6-4; assembly: GCF_039679125.1. Taxonomy (NCBI): domain Bacteria; kingdom Bacillati; phylum Actinomycetota; class Actinomycetes; order Geodermatophilales; family Geodermatophilaceae; genus Blastococcus; species Blastococcus montanus. The sequence goes on from NZ_CP155551.1 coordinate 1,122,984, forward strand.
AGGAGTCCGGCCACATGGGCGGCATGGACCACGGGTCAGGGGACACGGGTGGCATGGGCATGGACGGTGGCATGAGCATGGACATGGAAGACATGCCGGCGACCGGTCGGGACTTCGACCGCATGTGGCTCGACGCCATGATCGAGCACCACGAGGGCGCCGTCGAGATGGCGCAGACCGAGATCGAGGACGGCCGGAACCCCGGGGCCGTCGACCTCGCTCGCTCGATCAGCGAGATCCAGAAGCAGGAGATCGAGGAGATGCGGCAGCTGCTCACCGAGCTGGGTGACTGATCCGTGCCCGGTGGGGCGCGGTGCCGTCCGGGCACCGCGCCCCACCGGGCGCCCCAGGCCCGGCGGGCAGGCCGGGGCGGGCGCGCACCGCCGGGCGAGTCGTGACCGCCCTGCCGCGGGAGGTGCACCGGCGTGATCTCGCCCCGGCGCGGGCCGGGAACGGGGGAGGCCCTGGACGGCGAACCGACCAGGGCCTCCCTGCATGGGGTGAGTGACGGGACTTGAACCCGCGACACCCAGGATCACAACCTGGTGCTCTACCAGCTGAGCTACACCCACCGTGCCTCCGCCCGGACGCAGGCGCCCGGAGGGAACGGGGCAACGATACCGGAGGCCGCCGGACGGCCCGCCGGGGGAGTCCGGAGGTCAGACCGTGTCGGCGTCCCCGGCCGACAGCAGGCCGGCGAAGGACCCCACCACCTGGTCGGCGGCCTTCTTCGCCTGGTCGCTGCTCGGCCCGGGGGCGGCGACGAACAGCGTGCGCCGGTAGTACGCCAGCTCCCGCACCGACTCGATGATGTCGGCCAGCGCCCGGTGCGCCAGCCCCTTCGGCGGCTGCGCGTAGTACACGCGGGGGAACCAGCGGCGGGCCAGCTCCTTGACCGAGGAGACGTCGACCATCCGGTAGTGCAGGTGGTCGTCGAGCTCCGGCATGTCGCGGGCGAGGAAGCCCCGGTCGGTGCCGATCGAGTTGCCGCACAGCGGGGCGGTGCGGCGCTCGGGCACGAAGCGCTTCACGTAGGCGAGGATCTGCTGCTCGGCCTCGGCCACGGTGAGCGTCGCCGCCCGGACGGCGTCGGTGAGCCCCGACTTGGCGTGCATGTCGGCGACGAACTCCGTCATGCCGTCGAGGTCGGCGTCGTCCGCGGAGATGATCAGGTCCAGCCCCGGGTCGAGCACGTTCAACTCGGAGTCGGTGACCAGCACCGCGACCTCGATGAGCCTGTCCTTCGTGAGGTCCAGCCCGGTCATCTCGCAGTCGATCCAGACCAGGTGTCCCGTGCTCTCCGCCACGTCGGCCGACAGTACGCACCAGGTGTCCCGGGCGCCCCGAAGGCCCCGCGTGTCCAGGCCCGGCGCACCGGGCACGGCGGCGCGGTCCGATTGCGTCGGAATCGGCGCGGGTCACGGCTAGGGTCGCCCGAACGTCCCACGTCAGGAAGCCTTGCCCGTGTCTTCTGCTCCCGCACCCGCCGCCGCGACCCCCGTGCCGGCGGCCCCGGGCACGCTCGGCGCCGGCCTGCGCCACCCGGTGGCCCTGGTGAGGTGGCTGTGGGCCGCCTACATGACCCCGGGCCGGCCCGGTCGCGGCACCACGCAGACCGAGCTGCGCTGGATCTACACCGCCTGGCTGGCGGCCTTCCTGCTGAAGATGCTCGGCTCGTCCTGGGACGTCTCCTGGCACTTCAAGTGGCTGCGCGACGACCTCGCGCCCCCGCACCTGCTCAACACCGTGGGCACCGCCGCCGTCGTCGTCCTGGTGCTGTTCCACAGCTACAGCGGCTACGGCGTCGACCGCCGCGCGCTGCGGCTGATGCAGGCCGGGATCGGCCTGTTCCTCGTCGCCGTCCCGATCGACATCGTGAACCACCGGCTCAACGGCCTGGACATCACCAGCTGGAGCCCCAGCCACGCGCTGCTCTACATCGGGACGGCGATCATGCTGGCCGGGGCGCTGCGGGGCTGGTGGCTCCACGCCGCACCCGGCCGGGTCCGCGACCTCGTCTCCCTCGGCCTGTGGTTGTTCTTCGTCGAGAACGCGCTCTTCCCCAACCAGCACCAGGAGTACGGCGTCCTGTCGCTGGAGGCCTACGAGGCCGGGCGGACGACGGCGGAGCCGCAGCTGCTGGACTTCGCGGCCTCGCAGGGCCAGACCCCGACGATGTTCATGCTGCCGGTGCCGCCGTGGGTGCACCCGGCCTGGATGATCTGCGCCGGCCTGCTCTCGCTCGTGGTGGCCCGCAAGATGGTGGGTCTGCGCTGGACCGCCACGGTGATCACCGTCGTCTACCTGGGTTACCGGGGCGTCATGTGGCTGGGCCTGGTGGCCACCGGGTTCCCGCCGTCGGTGCTGCCGGTGGTCCTCCTGGTCGGCGCCGTGCTGGTCGACGTCGCCGTCACCCGGCGCATCCCCGGCTGGGCCGCGGCGTGGGGCGTCGTCGCCGGCGTCTACGGGGTGGCCTTCCCGCTGGAGCTCCTCGGCCTGCTGCCGCCGTGGAGCTGGTGGTCGGCGCTGCCGGTGGCCATCGGCTTCGCCGCGCTCTGGGCCGCCGTCGACGCGCTCGAGCGCAGCTCGCTGCTGGCCCGCTGGCGGTCCGCGGAGGAGTCGGCAGGGGTCCCGGAGCCGGCCGCCGTCTGACCCGCCGCCCCGGCGCGGACGGGCCGGGGCGACCCGTGTCGATGACGTAGCGTCGGAAGAGCGTCACGGGGGCCTGGCGCCCCACCGGTGTCCCGGGCCACGTCCGGACGGACGCCGGCCCTGACCGCAGATCCGATCCGCCCGGAGGACGACGTGCTTGCCCTGACCCCGGCGCCGCTGCAGACGGCGGGGGAGCGTGCCCTCTTCGGCGAGCTCGCCCGGTGGGGCACCGGCGCCTCGGTCCGTGCCGCCGTCGTGGCCTCCCTGCCGCTGATCGACGGCCCGCTGGGCCGCCGTCAGTCCGACGCGGTGCTGCTCGTGCCCGAGGGCATCGCCGTGATCCGGATCGCCGAGGTGCAGCGCCAGTCCGGCGTCGTGACCGCCACGCCGGAAGGGCCCTGGACCATCGCCGCCGAGGGCGGCCCGAGCCAGGTGCTGCAGCTCGCCGGTGGCGGCTCGACCCCGCTCGACGGGCTGATGCGGGCCGGCATGGACGTCGCGGTCAGGCTGCGGCGCGCCGGCCTGGAACCCGGCCGGATCGCCCGCCTCACGGTCCTCGTCGGCGAGGTCACCGGCCTGGTGCCCGCCGACGGCGACCTGGGCGAGGGGGACCAGGTGGCCACCCTGGATCCGCGGTCGCTGCTGCTCGGCATCGCCCGGGCCTCCCGGCACGCAGGCGTCGACAACCCACGGCTGTGGACCACCGCGGACGTCCGGGCGGCACTCGAGGCGCTCGAGCTGCCCGGCCGCGGGCCCACGGTCGAGGAGTTCAACGGGGAGGCGTTCCCGTACTCGCCGTACGTGCTGCGCCGTCCGCAGCTGATCACCCCCGCCGCGATGGCCGCCTCCCCGGCGCCGCGCCCGCAGTCGGCGCCGGATGCGCGGGCCGGCGAGGCGCCCGGGGATCACTCCGGGGACCCGCTCAGCGCCACCGCGGTGGCCCGGGCGGTGGCGGCCTCCGTGGCCTCGGCGCACGCGGCCGCCGTGGCCGCCGCCGCGCCCGCCGGGCCGAGGCCGGACCTGACCGTGCAGCGCGACACCGTCGAGGTGGACGGACCCCGGGCGGGGCCCGGTGACGAGGGGATCGGGGGGCTGTTCGCCCGGTCCGGCGAGGATGCCGCCCCCGGACCTGCTGCCGGTCGGCCGGCCCCGGAGCCGCCCCGGCCGCCCCGCACCGCCGTCCTTCCCGCGGTCCAGCCCGCTGCCCAGCCCGCCGAGGAGCCGCCGGCGCGGCCGCCGCTGTCCCCGGCCTGGGGAGCCACGGCGTCGGGGCGGGGCGACGAGCGGCCCGACGGCGGGAGGCGCCGCTGGCCGGCGCCGCTGGTCGCGGCGCTGGTGGCGCTGGTCCTGGTCTGCGGCGTCGGCGTCTGGCTGCTGACCGGCGGTGGCACGACCACCGACGGCGGGGGCGGCGCGGCCGAGGTCCCGGGCACGGCGGCTCCCGGCCCGGCGGTGGGCGAGGTCGTGACCGTCGACGGCACGGGCTACACCGCCGAGGCGGTGCAGGTCGACGACACGTGCGCCGGACACGCCTACGGGGAGGTGGCGGGCTTCCTGGCCGCCACCGACTGCACCGGCCTGTCGCGGGCGCTGTACTCCGCGACGGTCGACGGCGCGCCCGTCGTCGTCTCGGTGTCGCGGGTGACGATGCCCGGCACCGCCATCGCCCGGGACCTGCGCGCGCTCGCCGACACCGACGGCAGCGGCAACGTCAGCGACCTGCTGCGCGAGGGGGTCACCTACGACGGCGGGCCCGCGCGGCTCTCGTCGGCCCAGTACGCCAGTGCGGTCTCCGGCCCGAGCGTGACGATCGTGGAGAGCTCATGGGCCGATCCCGCCGCAGCGGGCACCCCGGCGGCGCTGGACAAGGTCGCCTCCGACGGCCTGTCCCTCCCCGTGCCGCCCCTCCCCGGGAGCTGATCCGCGGCGCCGCTCAGCCGGTCGCGGCGGCCCAGGCCATCCGCCGGAGCAGCTCACCGGTCGCGGCGCGGCCCAGCCGGCCGGCGCTGTGCGGCGTCGAGTTGATCAGGCCGAAGACGGCGTGCGCGCGCGTCCGGCAGGCGCTCGGCTCGTCACCGGGGTGCAGCCGCGCGAGCACCGCCACCCACTCCTCGACGTAGCGCCGCTGCAGCCGGCGGACCCGTGCGGCGTCCGCCTCGGGCAGCGACGGCAGGTCGCGGTCGTGGACGACGATCAGCGCCGGGTTGTCCAGGGCGAACTCCACCTGGAAGTCGATCAGGGCCCGCAGCTGGGCCACGGGCTCCGGGCCCGCCGCGGCGATCCGTTCGCGGGCGCCGTCGGCCAGCCGCTGGCTGATGCGCACGAGCATCTCGGCGAGCATGGCGTCCTTGCTCGCGAAGTGCCGGTAGATGGCCGGCCCGGTGACGCCGACGGCGGCGCCGACGTCGTCGACCCCCACCGCGCGGGCGCCGCGCTCCGCGAACAGCTGCGCGGCCGCCTGCAGGATCTGCTCCCGGCGGGAGGGGCGCCCGGTGTCGGCGATCAGGGCCGTGTCCCGTGCGTCCGCACCGGGGACCGCCCGCGAGCCGGCCGACGTCATGCGACCGATGCTAGCCCCGGGGTGAACGGTCGTTCACCTCAGGACGCCGATGGGTGGACCAGAAGTGTGAACGCCGGTTAACCTCCTCGACGTGGATGCACCGGCGCTTCCCCGAGCTTCCGTGGCCGACCCCGGGGCGGCCGCCCGCAACGCCGCCGCGCACGCCGGCCTGGTCGCCGACCTGCACGGCCAGCTGCGGCGGGTGGCCCTCGGCGGGGGTGAGCGCGCCCGGGCCCGGCACACCGACCGCGGCAAGCTGCTGCCCCGCGAGCGGGTCGACGCGCTCCTCGACCCGGGCAGCCCGTTCCTGGAGCTCTCGCCGCTGGCCGCGCACGGCCTCTACGACGGCGAGGCGCCGGCCGCGGGGATCATCACCGGCATCGGGCGGGTCGCCGGGCGGGAGTGCGTCGTCGTCGCCAACGACGCCACCGTCAAGGGCGGCACGTACTACCCGATGACGGTGAAGAAGCACCTGCGCGCCCAGGAGGTGGCGCTGCACAACCGGCTGCCCTGCATCTACCTGGTCGACTCCGGGGGCGCCTTCCTGCCGATGCAGGACGAGGTCTTCCCCGACCGCGAGCACTTCGGCCGGATCTTCTACAACCAGGCCAACCTCTCCAAGGCCGGGATCGCGCAGATCGCCGCAGTCCTCGGCTCGTGCACCGCCGGCGGCGCCTACGTCCCGGCCATGAGCGACGAGGCGGTCATCGTGCGCGAGCAGGGCACGATCTTCCTGGGCGGCCCCCCGCTGGTGAAGGCGGCGACCGGTGAGGTGGTCACCGCCGAGGACCTCGGCGGGGGAGACCTGCACAGCCGGGTCAGCGGCGTCACCGACCACCTGGCCGACGACGACGCGCACGCGCTGCAGATCGTGCGGCAGATCGTGGGCACCCTCGGCCCGCGGGATCCCCGGCCGTGGGACGTCGAGCCGGTCGAGGAGCCGCTGCACCCGCCGGAGTCGCTCTACGAGGTCGTGCCGCCGGATCCGCGCACGCCCTACGACGTCCGCGACGTGATCGCCCGGCTGGTCGACGGCAGCCGGTTCGCCGAGTTCAAGCCGCTGTACGGGCAGACGCTGGTGACCGGCTTCGCCCGGCTGCACGGGCACCCGGTCGGGATCGTGGCCAACAACGGCGTGCTGTTCGCCGAGTCCGCGCTCAAGGGCGCCCACTTCATCGAGCTCTGCGACCGGCGGAAGATCCCGCTGCTGTTCCTGCAGAACATCACCGGGTTCATGGTGGGGCGCGACTACGAGGCCGGCGGCATCGCCAAGCACGGCGCCAAGATGGTCACCGCCGTCGCCTGCGCCCGGGTACCGAAGCTCACCGTCGTCATCGGTGGCTCCTTCGGCGCGGGCAACTACTCGATGTGCGGCCGGGCGTACTCGCCCCGGTTCCTGTTCACGTGGCCGAACGCCCGCATCTCGGTGATGGGCGGGGAGCAGGCGGCCTCGGTGCTGGCGACCGTCCGCCGGGACGGGATCGAGGCCCGCGGCGAGGAGTGGCCGGCGGACGAGGAAGAGGCGTTCAAGGAGCCCATCCGCGAGCAGTACGAGGCCCAGGGGCACCCGTACTACGCCACCGCCCGCCTCTGGGACGACGGCGTGATCGACCCCGCCCGGACCCGCACCGTTCTCGGCCTGGCTCTCTCCGCCTGTGCCAACGCCCCGTTGGAGGACGTCGGCTACGGCGTCTTCCGGATGTAGAGGCCGCTCCCATGTTCGACACCGTCCTGGTCGCCAACCGCGGCGAGATCGCCGTCCGCGTGATCCGCACCCTGCGGGAGATGGGCATCCGCTCGGTCGCCGTGTTCAGCGACGCCGACGCCGGTGCGCTGCACACCCGGCTGGCCGACGTCGCCGTCCGCCTCGGGCCGGCCCCGGCCGCGCAGAGCTACCTGTCGATCGAGCGGGTGCTCGCGGCGGCGGGGAGCACCGGCGCCCAGGCGATCCACCCCGGGTACGGCTTCCTGTCCGAGAACGTCGAGTTCGCCCGGGCCTGCGAGCAGGCGGGGATCGTCTTCATCGGCCCGCCCGTCGCGGCGCTCGAGGCGATGGGCGACAAGATCCGCGCCAAGCAGACGGTCGTGGCCGCGGGCGTGCCCGTGGTCCCCGGCCGGTCCGAGCCCGGCATGACCGACGCAGAGGTCGCCGACGCGGCGGTGGCGGCCGGCTTCCCCGTGCTGCTCAAGCCGAGCGCGGGCGGCGGCGGCAAGGGCATGCGGGTGGTGCGCACCAAGGACGAGCTGCCCGACGCGATCGCCGGCGCCCGGCGCGAGGCGCGCGGCTCCTTCGGTGACGACACGCTGCTGGTCGAGCGGTACGTGGGCAACTCGCGGCACATCGAGGTGCAGGTGCTCGGTGACTCGCACGGCACCGTCATCCACCTCGGTGAGCGGGAGTGCAGCCTGCAGCGCCGGCACCAGAAGGTGATCGAGGAGGCGCCGTCGCCGCTGCTCGACACGTCGATGCGGGCGGCGATGGGCGGGGCGGCGGTCGAGGCGGCCAAGGCGGTCGGCTACACCGGCGCGGGAACGGTCGAGTTCATCGTCGACGCCGACCGGCCGCGCGACTTCTTCTTCCTGGAGATGAACACCCGGCTGCAGGTCGAGCACCCCGTCACCGAGTGCGTCACCGGCCTGGACCTGGTCGAGCAGCAGATCCGCATCGCCGCCGGTGAGCGGTTGCCGATCGGCCAGAGCGACGTCTCGCTCGACGGGCACGCGATCGAGGCGCGGCTCTACGCCGAGGACCCGGCCCGGGGCTTCCTGCCGCAGGCGGGCACCGTGCTCGGCCTCGCCGAGCCCTCCGGCCCCGGCGTCCGGATGGACAGCTCGTTGGCGGTCGGCTCCGTCGTCGGCACCGACTACGACCCGATGCTCGCCAAGGTCATCGCCTGGGCGCCGGACCGGGAGACCGCCCGGGCACGCCTGGTCGGCGCCCTCGGGGAGACCGCGGTCCTCGGCGTGACCACGAACGCGGCGTTCCTGCGGGCGCTGCTCACCGACGACGACGTCGTCGCCGGGCGGCTGGACACCGGGCTCATCGAGCGCCGCGGCGAGGACCTCACGGCCGTCGCGGAGCCGTCGGCGCACGTCTACGCCGCCGCAGCGCTCGCGCTGCTCGTCGAGTCCGAGCCCGCGGGACCGCTCGTGGACCGCTGGTCGGTGCCCGACGGCTGGCGGCTGGGTGAGCCGGCCTGGACGATGCGGAAGCTGCAGGCTCCCGGCGCCGACCCGGTGACCGTGCGGGTCCGCGGCCGGTCGGGGAGCGCCGAGGTGGCCGTGGGCGACGCGGAGCCGGCTTCCGCCCGGGCGGTGCGCGACGGCGACCGGCTGACGGTGACGGTCGACGGTCGGACGTCGTCCTACGCGCTGGTGCACCACGGCGGCACGGTGTGGCTGGCCGCGGGCGGGCGGGTGACCGCGTTGCGCGAGCACGAGCGGCTGGCGTCGTCGTCCGGGAAGGCCGCGGGCGACGGCGTCGTGACCTCGCCGATGCCCGGCACCGTGACGGTGGTGCAGGCGTCGGTGGGCGACGAGGTGGAGGCGGGAACCCCGCTGCTCGTCGTCGAGGCGATGAAGATGGAGCACGTGCTCACCGCCCCCATCGCGGGGACGGTGACCGAGCTCGGTGTGACGGCGGGCCGGACGGTCGCGCTGGACGAGCGGGTGGCCCTGGTGACCCCGGTGGCGGCCGCGCCTGAGCAGCAGGAGAACTGATGTTGGACTACCGGCTCAGCGACGAGACCGAGGCCCTGCGGACGACCGTCCGGGAGTTCGCCCGCGAGGTGATCGCCCCGCAGATCGGGGAGTTCTACGAGCGGGACGAGTTCCCGACCGGGATCGTGCGGCAGATGGGGGAGCTGGGCCTGTTCGGCCTGCCGTTCCCCGAGGAGTACGGCGGCTCGGGCGGCACGTACTTCGACCTCTGCGTGGCCCTGGAGGAGCTGGCCCGGGTCGACTCGTCGATGGCCATCACCGTCGAGGCCGGCGTCTCCCTGGGCGCCATGCCGATCTACCGGTTCGGCACCGAGGAGCAGAAGCAGGAGTGGCTGCCCCGGCTGTGCGCCGGTGAGGCGCTCGGCGCCTTCGGCCTGACCGAGCCCGGCGGCGGTTCGGACGCCGGGGCGACGCGGACGACCGCCCGGCTCGAGGACGGGCACTGGCTGATCAACGGCTCCAAGGCATTCATCACCAACTCCGGCACCGACCTGACGTCGCTGGTCACGGTGACCGCGGTGACCGGCACGAAGCCCGACGGCAAGAAGGAGATCTCGGCGATCATCGTGCCCTCGGGCACGCCCGGGTTCACCGTCGGGCAGCGGTACTCGAAGGTCGGCTGGAACGCCTCCGACACCCGTGAGCTCTTCTTCGACGACTGCCGGGTGCCCGAGGAGAACCTCGTCGGGCAGCGCGGCCGCGGGTACGCGCAGTTCCTCTCGATCCTCGACGAGGGCCGGATCGCGATCTCGGCGCTCTCGGTGGGGCTCGCCCAGGGGTGCGTGGACGAATCGGTGAAGTACGCCGGTGAGCGCGAGGCGTTCGGGCAGGCGATCGGGAAGAACCAGGCCGTCCAGTTCATGATCGCCGACATGGAGGTCCGGGCCTCGACCGCGCGGCTGGCCTACTACCGGGCGGCGGAGAAGATGCTGCGCGGGGAGCCGTTCAAGCGCGAGGCGTCGATCGCCAAGCTCTACAGCTCCGAGGTCGCCATGGACAACGCCCGCTACGCCGCCCAGGTGCACGGCGGCTACGGGTTCATGAACGAGTTCCCGGTGGGCCGGTTCTACCGCGACGCGAAGATCCTGGAGATCGGCGAGGGCACCAGCGAGGTGCAGCGGATGCTCATCGCCCGGGACCTCGGCGTCGGCTGACGCCCACCCTCCGTCGCCGGCGGCTGGACCGCACTCACAGGCGGGCGAGCTCCGCGGCCAGCGGGTCCAGGCCCAGCTGGCCCAGCTCGAGCACCTGGCGGTGCCACTGCTTGAGGTCGAACGCGTCCCCGGCTCGCTTCCGGGCCTCCTCGCGGCAGGTGAGCAGGACCCGCTCCCCGACCTTGTAGACCGCCGCCTGGCCGGGCCAGCCGAGGTAGCGGTGCAGCTCGTCGACCCGTATCGCGTCGTCGATGCTCACGTGCGCGCGGAGGAAGGCGAGGGCGACGTCGTAGTCCCACCGGGTGCCCGCGGCGGCGCCGGCGGGGATGGGCAGGTCCAGGTGCAGCCCGATGTCGAGGACCACCCGCGCCGCCCGCAGCTCCTGGGCGTCGAGCATGCCCAGCCGGTCGCCGGGATCGGCCAGGAACCCGAGCTCGCCCATCAGCCGCTCGGCGTACAGCGCCCAGCCCTCGGCGCTGCCCGGGCACCAGCACAGCAACCGCTGCCAGCGGTTGAAGCGGGCCGCGTCGTGGATGGTCTGGCCGATCTGCAGGTGGTGGCCGGGGACTCCTTCGTGGAACACCGTCGTGGTCTCGCGCCAGGTCGTCATGTCGGTGACGCCCTCGGGCAGCGACCACCACATGCGGCCGGGCCGGCTGAAGTCCTCGGTCGGGGCGCTGTAGTACACGCCTTCCCCCGACGTCGGGGTGAGCCGCCCCTCGATCCGGCGGACGGGTTCGGGGATGTCGAAGTGCACGCCGTCGAGCGCGGCGACCGCCCGGTCGGCCGTCTCCTGCAGCCACTCCTGCAGGGCGTCGCGGCCGCGGATGATCCGGGCCGGGTCGGCGTCGAGCACGGCCATGGCACCGGCCACCCCCTGGCCCGGCGCGATCTCCTCGGCGAGCTGCTCCTTCTCCGCGACGATCCGCGCGAGTTCGGCCCAGCCCCAGTCGTAGGTCTCGTCGAGGTCCAGCCGCGCGCCGGTGTGGAAACGCGACTCCAGGAGGTACCGGTCGCGGCCGACGCCGTCGGCCTCTGGTGCCAGCGGCAGCAGCACGCGCTCGAGGTGCCCGGCGAACCCGTGCAGGGAGCCGGAGGCCCGCTCCGCGGCGTCGGCCAGGTCGCGGCCCAGCGGGCTCCGGGCCGGGACGGAGGCTTCCTGGACGAGGCGGGTGAAGAAGCCCGGGGCCTCCGGGGTGCCGGCCCACTGCCGGGCCCGCTGGGCGGCGAGCTGCACCTGGCGGGCGGCCGACACGTGGCCCCGGTCGGCGGCGTCGTCCAGGCCGCGCGCGTAGCGCAGCAGGGCGGCGGGCATGGCCGCCAGCCGGACGGCGACCGTCGTCCAGTCCTCCTCGCTCTCGGTCGGCATCAGGTCGAACGCCTCGCGGAAGTCCTGCAGCGGGCTGTTGATCGTGTTGAGGTCGGCCTGGGCGTAGCCGGCGTCGTACCGGTCGAGCTCGGCGCCGATCCGCTCCAGCATGGCGCTGCGCGCCACCTCGTCGCGCCGGTCGGCCGGCTCGACCGCCTCGACCTGGGCCCGCGTCCGGCGCAGCAGGTCCGCGTGGGCCTCGTGCCCGTCGGTGCTCAGGTCGGGCCACCGGTCCTCGTGCCCGCGAACGCCGATGTAGGTGGCCACGGTCGGCTTCGAGGCGGCGTAGCTCTCGACGAACCCGTCGGCGAGCCGGTCGAGCGAGGACTGCGGACGCGCGGGGAAGTCGGTCACCGGGTCACGCTATCCGGCGGAACAGCACCGTCCGTCCGACGACGCTCAGCGGGTGACGTCGATCAGCACCTTCCCGACGGCGCCGTCCTTCACCGCCTGGTGCGCCTGCGCGGTCTCGGCCAGGCCGAACACGTGCAGGGGCAGGCCGGCGTCCTCGCCGACGCGGATCGCGCCGTCGGCGACGGCGGTGGTGACGTCCTCGATGCCGAGCACCTTGGACCGCTCGGGCTCGGTGTAGACGAGCACGAACTGCCAGCGGGCGTTGGGCCCCATCTGCGCGCGCACCGGAACGGTCACCTCCGCGCCGCCGTCGTCGGCGTACATGGCGACCGCTCCGTGCATGCCGATCACCTGGGCGTCGACCCCGGCGTTGACCGCGGCGGACACCTCGACGATCGCGTCCACGCCCTTCGGTGCGACCTTGCGGACCTCGGCGACGACGTCCTGCTCCTTGTAGTTCACGACGTGGTCGGCCCCGGCGGCCGCGGCGAGCTGCGCCTTCTGCGGGCTGCTGATCGTGGCGATCACCGTGGCGTCGGACCAGCGCGCCAGCTGGATCGCGGCATTGCCGACCGCCCCCGCCCCGCCCTGCACCAGCACGGTGGAGCCGGTGAGCGAGCCGGGCCCCAGCCGGTCGGGCAGCGACTCGGCGACGGTCAGGCAGCGGTGCGCGGTGAGGAACGGGATGCCCAGCGCCGCCCCGAGCTCGAAGGACGGGTCGGCGCCGAGCAGGACGACGTGCCGGGCGGGGACGACGGTGAACTCGGCGGCGGTGCCCCACGGCCGCTGCCAGGCGGCCTCCCAGATCCACACCCGCTGCCCGAGCATCGCCGGGTCCACGCCCTGGCCGACGGCGTCGACCGTGCCGGAGCCGTCCTGGTTCGGCACCTGGCCGTCCGGGCCGGGCTGGGCCGTGCTGCGGGACTTCCAGTCGGTGGGGTTCACGCCGGAGAAAGCCACGCGCACGCGCACCTCGCCGGGACCGGGCTCCGGGACGGGGCGGTCGGTCAGCTGCAGGACGTCGGGACCGCCGGGGGAGGTGTAGGTGATGGCTCGCACCGTCGCTCGCTACCCGCACCCGGCGAAGGCACACCGCGCCATGGCTTCCGTGCGGCCAGTGGCACGATCTGCGAACCACGTGCCGAGGCGCGATGAGTTCCGCGGGCCGGGTCGGTCCACTCTGCCGTGACCACACCAGCGCAGCCCCTCGACCTGACCTTCACCGCGCCGATCGAGAAGGACGGCGCGTTCGCCACCTTCGTCACCGTCCCCGGTTCCGCCGACGTGCTGGGTACGCGCCGGGCGGTGAAGGTGACCGGGACGATCGACGGGCACGAGTTCGCCGCCACCCTCATGCCGTCGGGCGAGGGCCCGCACTGGCTGCCGCTGCGGGCCGCGCTGTGCAAGGCGACCGGCAAGTCCCGCGCCGGTGAGCAGGTCACGGTGGCCCTCCGGCAGCGATTGAGCTGAGCGGTTCAGCCGGCGGGCATGTCCTCGTCCGTCGGCCACTCGGGCACCGGGAGGCCGGAGAGGACGAGCAGTCGCTCGACGGTGTGCTCGACGACCTCGTCGGTGGGCGGTGCCCCGTCGGGCGAGGCCATGAGCCGCCGCACCTCCGTCGGCTCGATCTCGGTGCCGACGGCGTCACGCACCCACCGGGCGAAGCCCGCGGCCTCGGCGTCGGTGTCGACCGGCGCCGAGGCGTCGGGCTCGTCGAAGTAGACGCGGGGCTCGTGACCGAGGAAGAAGCGGCCCCCGGTCGCGTCGGCCGCGCGGTAGTCCACGGTTGCGATGTCGCTGTCGTGCACGTCGACCATCAGGAACGGGACCGCGGTCGGCCGTCCCGTGCGCCAGCGTCCCTCGCTGTAGACGAGCGTCCCGAAGTACCCCATGGGCCGAGGCTAACGAGATCCCGGACCGTCCGGGCGCACCGCTCCACCAGGGCGGTCCGGCGTTCGACGGGGCCCGCAGGCGGTGCGTGCCGGCGGCCACCTGGCTTCTTGACAGTCCGTCGCCGGCTCCTACGCTGCACGTGACGGTGACCCGGCTCACAGCAGGGTCGATCCCCGACGACGAGGATCTCCATGACGACATCCCCTGCCCGGCTCCCGCGTTCCCGCCCCCCGTTCCGCCGCCTCGGGGGTGCACTGGCCGTGGCCGTCGCCCTCCTGGTCGCGCCGGCGACCGCGGGCGTGGCCACCGCCGCGCCCCCGCCCACGACGAGCGCGATCTCCCCCGACCTGGGCCCGAACGTGACCGTCTTCGACCCGAGCATGCCGGTGAGCGAGATCCAGGCGGTCCTCGACACGACGTGGGAGCGGCAGCGGGACAACGAGATGGGCTCCGAGCGGTACGCCTACCTCTTCCTGCCGGGGGTGTACGGCACCGCGACGGAGCCGTTGCAGATCAAGGTCGGCTACTACACCGAGATCACCGGCCTGGGGGAGCAGCCGACCGACGTCGTCATCAACGGCAAGGTCGAGGTCTACAACCGCTGCCTGGACGACGGCGGCACCAGCAACTGCATCGCGCTGAACAACTTCTGGCGCACGGTGTCGAACCTGACCATCGCCGTGAACGGCACCGGTCAGGACGGGTGCCGCGCGACGGCCAACTTCTGGGCCGTGTCCCAGGCGGTCTCCATGCGCCGGGTGGGCATCACCGGCGCGAACCTGTCCCTGATGGACTACTGCACCGCCGGACCGCAGTACGCCAGCGGCGGGTTCATCGCCGACTCGGACCTGCCGTTCGTCATCAACGGGTCCCAGCAGCAGTGGCTGACCCGCAACAGCGTCGTCGCCGGCTGGTCCAACGGAGTCTGGAACCAGGTCTTCTCCGGCGTCGTCGGTGCGCCGGACGACGCGACGTTCCCCGACCCGCCGTACACGACCCTCGAGACGACCCCGGTGAGCCGGGAGAAGCCGTACCTGTTCGTCGACGACGACGGCCGCTACGGCGTCCGGGTGCCGTCGGCCCGGACGGGATCGGCCGGCACCACCTGGGCCGACGGGGCGACGCCGGGTCGGACGATCCCGCTCACCGAGTTCTTCGTCGCGACGCCGGCGAGCTCGGTGCAGGAGATCAACAACCAGCTGGCCCGCGGCAAGCACCTGCTCCTGACGCCGGGCGTCTACGACATCGAGAAGAGCATCGCGGTGAAGCGGGCCGGCACCGTCGTCCTCGGCCTCGGGCAGGCCACCCTGACCGCGGTCGGTGGCGCGACGCCGCTGACGATCGCCGACGTCCCCGGGGCCGTCGTTGCCGGGGTGACCGTCGACGCCGGGACGGAGGAGTCACCGGTGCTGCTGCAGGTGGGCAAGCCCCACGGCAACGGCGGGAAGTCCGACCCGGCGAACCCGACGACGCTGTCGGACGTCTACTTCCGCGTCGGCGGGCCGCACATCGGCAAGGCCGACATCGCGCTCCAGGTCAACAGCGACGACGTCCTCATCGACCACACCTGGGTGTGGCGCGCCGACCACGGCGTCGAGGACTTCACCGAGGGCTACCTCGGTGACACCGACCGCTGGCAGATCAACACCGGCCGCAACGGCGCCGTCATCAACGGGGACCGGGTCACCGCGACCGGCCTGTTCGTCGAGCACTTCCAGGAGCACAACACCATCTGGAACGGCGAGGACGGGACCGTCGTGCTGTACCAGAACGAGCTGCCCTACGACCCGCCGTCGCAGGCCGACTGGCAGGAGCCGGACGGCACGCTCGGCTGGGCGGGCTACAAGGTCGGGGACGACGTGCAGCGGCACCGGCTGTACGGCGGCGGGGTGTACGGCTACCAGCGCAACGCCGCTCCCGGGATCACCACGGAGCACGGGTTCGAGGTGCCCGAGACGCCGGGCGTGCAGCTGCACCACGTCATGACCGTGCACCTCGACGGCGTCGGCGTGATCGAGCACGTGGTCAACGACGTCGGTGGCCGGTCGGACAGCAGCACCCAGGGGCAGCCGCAGTACGTCGTCCGCTACCCGGCGCCGTGACGCACGGCTGACCCCGGTGGGCCGGAGCGGGACACCGCTCCGGCCCACCGGGATCCCGTCGTGCGGCGGACCGGGATCCGTCGGGTCTCCCGCGGCTGCGCCGCGCCGGACAGCAGGTCGCCCAGGTCGACGACGACGTCGACGGACTGGCCGGCGAGGTCGGCCAGCACCGCGTCGAGCGCGAGCAGATTGCCGTGGACGTCGGAGATGGCCGCGATCCGCACCGGCGGAACCTATCGGCGGACGTCCGACGTCGCAGTGGAGTTGGGAGCTCTCCGGCGGGTCAGTCCATGCGCCAGGTCATCAGCGCCGACGCCGTCGGTGTGAAGAACCAGGCCAGCAGGGCGACGCAGACGAGCGTGACCACGACGCAGGCGACCGCGACCGGTCGGGGCGCCCGGCGGGCCACGGGCAGGGTGTGCCACTCCTGCACGGCCGCTGCCGCGCTGATCCCTCCGACGGCGAGCAGCACGATCGGGGTCAGCGACAGGGAGAGGAGACCGCCCAGCTGCGCGAGGCCGCCGAGGGTTCCCTGCGGCCACAGGTCCTTGGGGTCGTGGGCGCCGCTCGCCACCTCGGCCAGTGGCAGCGCGTCGAGGTCGTTGACGTAGTAGGGGATCAGCACGCCGGCCAGGTAGGGCGCCACCGCGACCACGACGCACGCGGCCAGGACGACGACCGACCGCCAGGACCTCGGTGGTGCGTCGACCGTTCGCAGGAGCGCCACGGGCGGCAGAGTGCCAGGCGTGAACGGAGACCGGCAAGGTCGAGGCGAACGCGCCGGGGACGAGGTACTAGGCGGCGCCCGATAGCTCCGCTACCTTGTCTCGCATGACACCGGATCCCGACCGCCGGACCCAGCTGCTCCGGGGCGTGCTCGACACCTGCCTGCTCGCGCTGCTCGCCCGCACGCCGACGCACGCCTACGAGCTCGTCGTCCTCCTCGAGCGGCACGGCATCGAGGGCGTCGGCTACGGCACCGTCTACCCGCTGATGGGCAGGCTCCGCCGGCAGGGGCTGGTGGAGGAGCAGGTCGAGCCCAGTCCCAGCGGCCCGCCGCGGAAGGTCTTCTCCGTCTCGGCCGCGGGACGTGCCGCACTGGCCGAGTGGGCCCAGCAATGGGACGCCACCACCACATCCGTCCGCACCCTGCTCGCCACCGCAGGGGCACTTCCCGATCCGGAGGTCACTCCGCGTGTCCACTCCTGAGAACCCGCCGCCGTCCGACGAGGTCAGCGCCGCCATCCGCGCGCTGGACCGGGAGCTGCGGCGGCTGCGCGTTCCACGACGCCGCCGGGCCGAGTTGCTCGCGGAGGTGCGCACCGACCTTCGCGCGGCCGCCGACGACGGCGTTCCCCCGCGGGCGTTGCTCGCGGACGTCGAGACCTTCGCGCGAGACGCGGTCGCCGCCCGCGGCTGGGGACCCCGCCCTCGCGACCGGTGGGCGGGGACGGGCGTCGCCCTGCTGGCCGGCGGCGCAGCGCTCGTCGTCGGCTACCTCGTGGTCGTCGAACTGCTGACCCCGCTGTTCAGCCGCTGGTTCGAGCTCGACGGGAGCTACCCGGTCGCCGGAGCCGTGCTCGCGGTCGTGCTCATGGCGCTGGCCGGGCTGGGCGGCGCGCTCGCCGCCTACGCCGGCTTCCTCTCCGGCCGGCCGGCGGCCCGGCCCTCGGTGAAGCGCGCCGCCTGGTACCTGCCGCTCGGTGCGGCGCTCGGCGTCGTCGGAGCCCTCGCCTACGGCCACAGCCAGGACTACGCGACGGCACCGCCCGTGGTCACGACCGAGGTCCTCCTGGTCGCGCTCCCGTGCGCGGCGGCCCTGTGGCTCGCCCGGTCGCGGGGCCTGCGCTCCGAGACCGCCCCGGAGGGCGTTAGCGCGGGGTGATCGAGAGGTCGAGCCGGCGGCGGCCTTCGTCGGAGCGGGCGGTCGCCAGCCGCTCGGCCGACGGGGTGCCGTACTCGGTGGTCCGCTGACGGGCGGGCCGGCCGATCGCGGCGGCCATCGCCTCCAACTCGGCGATGGTCTTCAGCGAGCCGTTCTCGCTGCCGGCCATCCGGCTGATCGTCTCCTCCATCAGCGTGCCACCGAGGTCGTTGGCCCCGCCCTGCAGCACCGCCTGGGTGCCGGCGTCGCCGAGCTTCACCCACGAGGTCTGGATGTTGGGGATGCGCCCGTGCAGCAGCAGGCGGGCGACGGCGTGGACGGCCCGGTTCTCCCGCACCGTCGGGCCGGGGCGGGCGACCCCGGCCAGGTAGATGGGGGAGTTGTGGTGCACGAAGGGCAGCAGCACGAACTCGGTGAACCCGCCGGTGCGGTCCTGCAGCGCGGCGAGGGTGCGCAGGTGCCCGACCCAGTGCGCCGGGGTGTCGACGTGGCCGTACATCATCGTCGACGTCGTCGGGATGCCGACCTCGTGCGCGGTGCCGATGATCTCCAGCCAGGTCGCCGTCGGCAGCTTGCCCTTGGTGAGCACCCAGCGGACGTCGTCGTCGAGGATCTCCGCCGCGGTGCCAGGGATCGAGTCCAGCCCGGCGTCCTTGAGCGCGGTGAGGAAGTCGCGGAACGACAGCCCGGTGCGGGCCGCGCCGTTGACGATCTCCATCGGTGAGAACGCGTGCAGGTGGATGCCCGGCTGCCGCTGCTTCACCTCGCGGGCCAGGTCGAGGTAGGCGGTGCCCGGCAGGTCGGGGTGGATGCCGCCCTGCATGCAGATCTCGGTGGCGCCGGCCGCCCACGCCTCGTCGACCCGGTCGCCGACCTGGCTCATCGACAGCGTGTAGGCGTCGGCGTCGGTGCGCCGCTGGGCGAACGCGCAGAACCGGCAACCGGTGTAGCAGACGTTGGTGAAGTTGATGTTCCGGTTCACGACGTAGGTGACGTCGTCGCCGTTGACGTCGGCGCGGACGGCATCCGCGAGCCCTGTCAGGGCCTCCAGATCCGTGCCGTCTGCGCCCAGCAGCGCCAGGTACTCGGCGTCGGTCAGCCCGGCCGGGTCCTGCTCGGCGTGCAGCAGCGCCGCCAGCACCTCGCGGTCACCGGCGGCCAGCGCGGTCGAGCGCCCGTCGCGGGCCGACGTCGTGCGGTCGCGGAGCTCCGACCAGTCGCCGTAGACGGCGTCGAAGTCGCTGCGCCGGTCGGTGGTCCGCCCGACGGTGTCGACCTCGACGTGCAGATCGGTGCGGCCCACCCCGGAGCCGACAGCCGTCCACGACTCGTCGGGCTCCTGCCACGGCCGACCGGCGGGGATCCGCCCTTCGACGGCCAGGCCGTCCGGCCCGGCCAGCGCGGCGACGTGCGGGCGCACCCGCGGGTCCAGCCACGGCTCCGGCTGCAGCACGTAACCGGGCTGGGCGGTCAGCCGCTCGCGCAGCTCGAAGCCCGCCTCGGCGCTCAGCGCCGCGAGCTTGTCGATGTTCGGCCAGGGGCGTTCCGGGTTGACGTGGTCGGGGGTCAGCGGGCTGACGCCGCCCCAGTCGTCGACGCCGGCGCGCAGGAGCAGGCCCAGCTCGGTGGAGTCCGACAGGTTCGGCGGCGCCTGGACCCGCGCCTTCGGGCCCAGCAGCAGCCGGGTGACGGCGACCGCGGCGACGTACTCCTGCAGCTCCAGGTCGTCGTACGCCTGCATCGCGGTGCGTGGCTTGGCGCGGAAGTTCTGGACGATGACCTCCTGCACGTGCCCGTGCCGTGCCGCCGCGGCCCGGATCCGCAGGACGGCGTCGACCCGCTCGGCGTAGTCCTCGCCGATGCCCAGCAGCACACCCGTGGTGAAGGGGACGGCGGAGCGACCGGCGTCCTCCAGCACCCGCAGCCGGACGGCCGGTTCCTTGTCGGGGCTGCCGTAGTGCGGGCCGCCGGGCTCCGACCACAGCCGCGTCGCCGTCGTCTCCAGCATCATCCCCATCGACGCGGAGACCGGCTTGAGCCGCTGGATCTCCTCCCAGGTGAGCACACCGGGGTTGAGGTGGGGGAGCAGCCCGGTCTCCTCCAGCACCCGGATCGCCATCGCCCGCAGGTAGCCCAGCGTCGAGTCGAAGCCGTGCGCCTCCAGCCATTCGCGCGCGACCGGCCAGCGCTCCTCGGGCCGGTCGCCGAGGGTGAACAGCGCCTCCTTGCAGCCCAGCGCGGCACCGGCGTGGGCGATGTCGAGCACCTCGTCGGGGGAGAGGTAGGGGGCCTTGCCCTGCGCCCGCAGCTGCCCGGGCGTCGTCACGAAGGTGCAGTAGTGGCAGCGGTCACGGCACAGGTGGGTGAGCGGGATGAACACCTTGCGGCTGTAGGTGACGACGCCCGGCCGCCCGGCGCTGGCCAGACCCGCGTCGCGCACCCGGCCGGCGGCGGTGAGCAGCCGGTCCAGCGGGTCGCCCTCGCCGAGGCCACGGGCGTGCAGCAGCGTCTCGGCCTCGGTCGCGTCCAGGGCAACGCCTCGCTCGGCGCGCACCAGGGCGCGGCGGACGGCGGACTCGGTGGGTGCAGGCAGAGCGCTCATAGCGCGTCCGACGCTAGTCCCCCGCCCAGGCATAGGAGGCAATGCCTATGGTTTCGGCGCCCGAACCATAGGCATTGCCTCGTATGCCTAGTGGTGGCGGCGGGGTGGCGTCAGATGTCGCGACGCTGGAAGGACAGCGCGGTCAGTCCCCAGATCACGGCGACCCACAGCGCGGCCCACGCCAGGTACGCGGGCGTCAGCGGGCCCTCGGCCAAGAAGGGGAAGCCGCCCTCGCCGGGGCCCATCTGGATCAGCGAGATCGGGTCCTGGAAGGCGTTCATCGCGCCGCGCCACAGGCCGTCGGTGGGCAGCAGGATCCGCGACACGGCGCCCACCCGCTCGACGCCCTCGTTGCCCAGCGCCCCGCCGATCCCGCCGACCACGCCCGCGACCCACGTCGCCCCGAACAGCCCGACCGCGACGATGCCCGACGCCATCGGCGAGACGACGCTGGACAGCAGCAGGGCCAGGGTCAGCAGGACGACGGTCTCGGCCGCGAGCAGCGCCAGCCCGGTGGCGGGCGCCGGGGGCCAGTAGCCGACCACCGCCCGCACGATGAGCAGCTGGGCGAGGCCGGCCAGGACGACGTAGCCGCAGCCGAACGTGAGCAGGCCGAGCCACTTGCCGAGCAGCACCGACGACCGGCGGACCGGGCGGGCGAGCATCGCCAGTGCCTGCCCCGACTCCACCTCGCCGGCGAGGGTGGGCCCGGCCAGGAACGCCGTGCCGATCGCCGCGATGAGGCTGAACCCGAACATGATCAGGTTCAGCAGCAGCGAGGCGACGAGGCGGGCCTCGCCGCTGGTCAGCGTGCCCAGCTCGGTGTCCAGGCCGATCAGCCTCGAGAAGCCCCAGCCGCTGAGCGCGAGCAGGACCACCGTCAGCGCCAGCAGCGCCCAGACCACCTTGCGCCGGGACGCCTCGCGCAGGGTGAGCCCCGCGATGGTCAGCGCGATCACGGGGCGGCCTCCTCAGGCGTGGGCTCCTCGTGCCGGAGGACGGCGAGCAGTCGCTCCTCGAGACTGATCCGCACCGGCTCGACGGCGTGCACGCGGACGCCGAGGCCGACGAGGTCGCGCACCAGGTCGGGCACGGTGACGCCGTCGTCGTCCGCCGTGAGCTGGACGGTGAACCAGTCGCCGCTCCGGGTCAGTGCCCCGGCCGCCCGCAGCCGGTCCTCGGTCCGGGCGTCCACGCCGGCCAGCCGCAGCCGTACCTCGCGCTGCCCGAGCAGCTCGGCCAGCGTCCCGGACGCCGCCACCCGGCCCCGGTCGAGGATCACCACCCGGTCGCAGACGCGCTCCACCTCACCGATCAGGTGCGAGTTGAGGAGCACCGCGACGCCGCGCGACTTCAGCGAGAGCACGAGGTCGCGGACGTCGACCCGGCCGATCGGGTCCAGCGCGCTGGTCGGCTCGTCCAGGACGACGAGCTCCGGGCGGGCGACCAGGGCGACGGCCAGCCCCAGGCGCTGCTGCATGCCCTTGGAGAACCCACCGACCCGGTCGCCGGCGCGGTCGGCGAGCCCGACGAGCGCGAGGCACTCGCGGCGCTCCTCGGCGGGCACGTCGATGCGGGACAGCTTCACGTGCAGGTCGAGCACCTCGGCCGCGGTCAGCCACGGCTGGTACCGGAAGAGCTCGGGGAGGTACCCGACGGCGGCGCGGGAGCGGGGGTCGGAGGACTTCCGCCCGAGGAGCAGCACCTCGCCGGCATCGGGCCGCACCAGGCCCAGCAGCATCTTGATGACGCTGGTCTTCCCCGCACCGTTGGGGCCCAGCAGCCCGAGCACCTCGCCGCGGCCCACGGTGAAGGAGACGTCGGCCACGGCGGTCTGCCGCCCGTACCGCTTGCGCAGCCCGGAGCACCAGACCGCCGGGGAGGGCGGCGGACCGGCGCGCTGGTCGACCGCGGCAGCGGAAGGGCTCACCCCGCGGACGGTAGCGGCCTCAGGCGAGGTCACGGGCGACCGACAGGAGCTCGTCGGCGCTCAGCGACCCGGCCACCCCGGTCATCACGCCGTCCTCGACCCAGACCACACCGGCGAACAGGCCGTTGCGGGAGGTGAGCACGGTCGCCGCGGTGCCGTCGACGTCGGCCGTGGAGCTGGTCACCAGCTCCGCCGGGACGGGGAGGGGCAGCGTGGCGCCGTCCGTGGAGAGGTCCCGCAGCTGGTCGGCGAGGCCGTCGGGCAGCCCCGGGAGCGACAGCAGGTAGTCGCGCACCGTCTCGAACGGCACGCCCTGCGAGTAGACCGTCGGCGCCTCGGCCCGGGCGACGACCAGCGTCGGCACGCCGGTCGGCTGCGACCAGATCGCCGCGACGCCGGGCCCCGCCTGCAGCCGGAGCTGGGTGCCGTCCAGGCCGGCGGGCGGCGGTGGGAGCACCTCGCCCTCGGCCGCCGCGGCCTGCGCGGCCTTGGCGGCGGAGAAGGTGAAGGTGGCGCTCACCCGTCCGGCGGCCAGGTGGGCCGGGTCGCCGGTCACGCCCTCGGGCAGCTCGCCGACCTGGGGGACGGCGAGACCGGTCCGCTCCTGCGCGGTCGCGGCGTCGGCCACCTGCTCCGGCTCCGGCGCCTCGGTGAACTGCAGGTCGCCGTAGGCGGAGAGGTCGGGCACCTGGACCAGGTCGGTGGAGGTCAGCTCCACCGGGTCGACGCGCTCGGTCTGGAAGATCGGCAGCCAGTCGTTGGCCGCCGCGACGCCGGCGCCGGTCAGCAGGACCACCGCGCCGAGCGCGGCGACCGCGGGACGCCGGACGGCCGTGCCCCACCGGTTCGCGGCGGCGGCGCGCGCCGGGCGGGCGGCGGTCGTGGTCGACGGGGCGGAGGTGGCCGGGAACCGGGCCCATGCCGCGTCGGTGTCGACGGCGGCGGGGCCGCCGAGCGCTGCGCCGACGAGCTGCGCATCGGCCCGGGCGTCGTCCAGGGCGCGCAGGCAGACGGGGCAGTCGGCGACGTGGGCGCGGTCGGCGTCGGACACCCCGGCGGGCTCGTCGATCAGCCGGCGGAGGACGCCCTCATTCGGATGACGCATGGCGGTTCAGCTCCTTGCGAAGGGCGGATTCGGCGCGGCGGACGGTCGTGCCGACGCTGCCGGGGGAGAGATTCAGTGCGGTGGCGACCTCGGCGTAGCTCAGGCCGCTGTGGCGCAGCACGAGCGCGGTCGCCTGCTTGCGGGGCAGCCGGGCCAGGGCCGCCCGGACACGGCTGCGGTCCTCGAGGGTGAGCACCGTGTCGGCCACGTCCGGGGTGACGGAGTCGGCGGCGGAGGCCACCGTCTCCTCCCGGTCCGCGCGGCGGCGCCCGGAACGGATCAGGTTCAGCGCGGTGTGGGCCGCGGCGACCGACAGCCAGCCTGCGGCCTCGGCGGCGGGGACCGACGAGCGACCGAAGGACAGGAAGACCTCCTGGGCGACGTCCTCGGCCTGGTCGCGCGAACCGAGCACCCGGGCGGCGACCCCGGCCACCTGCCCGTAGTGCTGCCGGAAGACGTCCTCGAGGTCGCTGCGGACGCCCACCCGCGCTGTCGGAGCCGTCACCGCCACGCCGTCCTTCCGCTGGGGCCGTCCCCGCGCCGCCGGTCGTCCCTCGAGGGGGAGGACGGCGGCGGGGAGGGCGACGGCCGGGTGCCGCCCACCGTGCCCGACGAGGTCCATACCGGTACAGCACCGCCGGGCGCCGGGATGTGACACCGGCGGTGGAACTTCCTCACCGGGTCAGCCGCGCCCGGCCGCCGTCCCGGTGTCGTCGGTGTACCGGCCGCGCAGCCGCAGCAGCGGTCGGGCGCCGGGGTTGAGGACGGCGACGTCGTCGACGGCGAGCAGCGCCAGGACGTGGTCGCCGGCCTCGACCAGCCGCTCGAGCCGGCAGTCCAGCGCGGCCAGGCCCTCGCTCAGCACGATCCCGCCGCTGCCCGCGGCGCGGGTCCACGGGACCGACTCCAGCAGGTGGCGGGCGCTGGGCCGGCCGGCGGAGGAGAAGCGCGAGGCCACGATCGCGTGCTCGGCGGCGAGCACCGTGAGCGCGCAGCGGCCGACGTCCTCGAGCACCTCGGCCGGGTAGCCGGCGGCGGTCAGGCCGACGGCGACCAGCGGCGGGGAGGCCGACACGCTCATCACCGAGCTGACCGTCGTCCCGATGTCGTCGATGTCGTCCCGCACGGTCAGCAGGCAGACCCCGGCGGCGTACTGGGCCAGGGCGGTGGCGAACTCGGCGGCGTCCACGGACATGGCGGCCAGTCGACCACACCGTCAGGATCTGTCGGGGGAGCGGACAGGGACGTGAGCATCGCAGCGAGGAGCGGAGCGTCCCGCGGGAGCGACAGGAGCATCGTGGACATCGAAGAGCGCAGCTGTGACGTCGTCGTCCTCGGGGCGGGGTCGACCGGGGAGAACGTCGCCGACATCGTCGTCCGGGGCGGGCTGTCGGCCGTCCTGGTCGAGCCCGAACTGGTCGGCGGGGAGTGCTCGTACTGGGCGTGCATGCCGAGCAAGGCGCTCCTGCGCGGCACCGAGGTGCTCGCCGAGGCGCGGTCGGTGCCCGGCGCGGCCGAGGCGGTGACCGGGGAGCAGGACGTCCCCTCCACGCTCGCCCGCCGCGACTCGTTCACCTCGCACTGGAACGACTCCGGCCAGGTCGAGTGGGTGCGCAGCGCCGGCATCGACCTGCTGCGCGGTACCGGACGCCTCGACGGGGAGCGCACCGTCGTCGTCACCGCCGAGGACGGCACGCGGATCCGGCTGACGGCGCGGCACGCGGTGGCCGTCTGCACCGGCTCGACGTCGGCGACCCCGCCGATCGACGGCCTGGCCGGCGTGGGCGCCTGGGGGCCGCGCGAGGCGACCAGCGCGAAGGAGGCCCCGGCCCGGCTGCTGGTCCTCGGTGGCGGCTACGTCGGCTGCGAGATGGCCACCGCCTGGCAGGCGCTCGGCTCGCAGGTGACCGTGCTGGAGCGCGGCGGCCGGCTGCTGCCGCGCGCGGAGCCGCAGGCCGGCGACGCCGTGGCGGAGTCGCTGCGGCGGTCCAGCGTGGCCGTGCGGCTGGACGCGGAGGTCACGGCCGCCCGTCGGGACGGCACCGAGGCGGTGCTGACGACGGCGGACGGCGAGTTCCGCGGCGACGAGGTGCTGGTGGCGGTCGGCCGGTCGGCGCGCACCACCGACATCGGCGCCGACACGGTCGGCCTGGAGCCGGGGGAGTACCTCGCCGTCGACGCCACGCTCCGGGTGGAGGGCGTGCCCTGGCTGTACGGGGTCGGCGACGTCAACGGCCGGCGGCTGCTCACCCACATGGGGAAGTACCAGGCCCGGCAGGCCGGCGCGGCGATCGTCGCGCGCGCTCGCGGCGAGCAGGTCGACACCTCTGCCTGGTCGCCGTTCGTGGACACCGCGGACGAGGTCGCGACGCCGTCGGTGGTGTTCACCGATCCCCAGGTCGCCAGCGTCGGGCGCACCGCCGCCGAGGCGGAGGAGGCCGGGCTGCCGCACCGCGTCGTCGAGTACCCGATCGGCAGCGTGGCCGGCGCCGCGCTGTTCGCCGACGGGTACACCGGGACGGCGATCGCCGTCGTCGACACCGAGCGCGAGGTGCTGCTCGGGGTGACCTTCGTCGGCCCGGCCGTGGCCGAGCTGCTGCACGCGGCGACGATCGCGGTCGTCGGCGAGGTGCCGATCGCCCGGCTGTGGCACGCGGTGCCGGCGTATCCCACGATCAGCGAGGTCTGGCTGCGGCTGCTGGAGACCTACCGCGGCTGAGCGGAGGCGCTCTCACCCCGGTGACGGCGGCGCAGCGGGCCGTGCTGAGGTGAGCCGTGCAGTTCGTCCGCTCCGCCTCGTCCCCCTGGCGCCGCTACATCGCCCTGGGCGACTCGTTCACCGAGGGGCTCAGCGACCCCGATCCCGAGCGCCCCGGCGAGTTCCGCGGCTGGGCCGACCGGCTGGCCGGGCACCTCGCCGCGGCCGTCCCGGGCGCCGACGTCGAGTACGCCAACCTGGCCGTCCGCGGGCGGCTGCTGCCGCAGGTGCTCGCCGAGCAGGTGCCCGTGGCCCTCGACGCGCAGCCGGACCTGGTGAGCCTGGTGGCCGGCGGCAACGACCTGCTGCGCCCGGGCGCCGACCCGGACGAGCTGGCCGCGCAGCTGGAGAGCGCCGTCGTCCGGTTCCGGCGGGCCGGCGCCGACGTGCTCCACCCGGCGTGGACCCGCGGCAGACCCCGATCCTGCGCCGCATCCGCGGCAAGGTGGCGACCTTCAACACCAACCTGTGGTCGGTCGCGGCCCGCACCGGCGCGGCGGTCCTGGACCAGTGGGGCGCGGCCTGGATCCAGGACTGGCGGATGTGGGACTCCGACCGCATCCACCTCACCGACGAGGGGCACCGCCGCACGGCGCTGGCCGCGGCCGCCGCCCTCGGCCTGCCCGGCGCCGACGGCGGGGACTGGCGCACCCCGCTCCCGCCGCAGCCGCCCCGTGAGCTGCGGGCGGCGCTGGCCGAGGAGGCCGCCTGGGTGCGCGGCTTCGTCGCGCCCTGGATCGGCCGGCGGCTGCGCGGCCGGTCCTCCGGCGACGGCCGGGCCGCCAAGCGACCGGTGCCGCTGGCCCTGCCGAAGGCGTAGCGCCGGCGGGCCGGGCCTCAGTCGTCGTCGGGGTCGGCCAGCTCGTCGAACAGCGTGCGGACGGCGAACGGGCCGGTGTCGGCCAGATCCTGCGCCTCGGGGGGCGAGGCGGGCCGCTGGCGGAGCGGCGTCGGAGGGGTCACCGGCTCCGACACCAGCTCACCGGCGACCTCCTCGGCCGGCGCGTCGGTGACCTCGCCGATCAGCACCTCCGCCGGGCTGGGCAGCGGTGCGGGGCGGCCGAACGCGTACCCCTGCGCCATCGCGCAGCCGTGGTCGAGCAGCCAGGCGGCCTGGTCGAGGTCCTCGATGCCCTCCGCGATCACCTGCAGCCCCATGCCGCGGCCCAGCTGCAGCAGCCCGTGCACGAGCGCGGCGGTGGAGGGCTGGGTGACGACGTCCGCGACGAACGAGCGGTCGATCTTCACCGTGTGGATCGGCAGCCGGTGCAGCGCGGTGATCGCGGAGTAGCCGGTCCCGAAGTCGTCCAGGGCCAGGGTCACGCCCTGGTCGGTGACGACGGCGACCGAGTGCAGCGTGGCCTCCGCGGCGAACAGCGCCGTCGACTCGGTGATCTCCAGCTCGAGCCGGTGGGGCGGCAGCCCCGACTCCTCGAGCGCGGCCGCCACCAGCTCGCTGAAGCCGTCCTCGGCGAGGTGCCGGGCGGAGATGTTGACGTGCACCCGCAGGTCGTCGGGCCAGGTCGCGGCGTCGTTGCACGCCCGCCGCAGCACCCACGCGCCGAGCTTGGAGGTGAGCCGGTTGTTCTCCGCGGCGTCCAGGAAGGCGCCGGGCGGCAGCAGCCCGCGGGTCGGGTGCTGCCAGCGGATCAGCGCCTCGTAGCCGAGCAGCGTCTCGTCGGCCAGGTGCACGATCGGCTGGTAGAACAGCCGCAGCTCGTCGTTGTCCAGCGCGTGCCGCAGGTCGGTCTCCAGCTGCAGCCCGTCCACCTCGCTGCGGCTGAGCGCGCCCTCGTGCACCTCGATGCGGGCGCGGCTGCCGTCGGCCTTGGCCTTGGTCAGCGCGCTCTGCGCCTGGCGGAGCAGGTCGTCGGGGGTCATGTCGGCGCCGAGGGTGAGCCCCACGCTGGCCGAGAGGGTGATCTCGCGGTCGCTCACGACGAACGGCTCGTCCAGCACGCTCAGGAGGCGGTCGGCCAGGGCGCGGAGCCCGTCGAGATCCTCGACGTCCTCGGCGACGACGAGGAACTCGTCGGCCCCCAGCCGGACGGCGGTGTCCTCCACCCGGGTGCTCCAGCGGAGCCGGTCGGCGAACTGGCTGAGCAGCAGGTCGCCGGCCTCGTGCCCGAGTGCGTCGTTGACCGCCTGGAACCGGTCGATGTTGAGGTGCACGAGCCCCACCTGCAGGCCCCGGCGGCGGGAGAGCGCCACGGCGTGCCGCAGCCGGTCGGTGAGGGCCCGTCGGTTGGGCAGGCCGGTCAGCGGGTCGGTGAACGCGCGCCGGACGGCGTCCTCCTCCGCGCGCCGGCGGTCGGTGACGTCGACCAGCGACAGCACGACGAACTGCGGCGTCCCGTTGTTCTGCCGCACGACCTCGTGTGACTGGACCACCCACAGCTCGGTGCCGTCGGAGCGGCGCAGCCGGCGCTCGCCGTCGAGCAGCAGGTTCGGGTCGAGCGGGGGCTCACCGGGCGCCGGCTCCAGGCCGAGGTCACCGACCGGAGGGTCGTCGGGGTGGGCCAGCAGGTCCACGTGCCGGCCGGCCAGGCTCTCGGCGGTGCGGCCGGTGAGGGCGCACATCCGCGGGTTGGCGACCAGCATGTGCCCGTCGAGGTCGACGAGGGCCTTGGCGATCGGCGCGGAGAGGAACAGCGCCTGGAACAGCTGGCCCCGGTCGGCGAGGAGCGTGTCGATCGCCCGCAAGCGCTGCCCGGCGGTGCCGCCAGGCGTGCCCGGGGATCGGGGCGTCTCGGATGCGGGAAGGCTCACGCGGACAGCGTCACGCATCGCAGGCAGGAAGTGACGGAACCGGATCACGGAGAGTCGTGATCGCGCAGTCACGCTGAGTCGCACGGAAGCTCACGCGTCCCACGGGTCGCGTCAGCCACGGGTGATCTGCCACACCGGCCGGGAATCAGGCCCGCTCGCGGAGTGCTGCTCGGCAGACGTCGACGAGAGGGAAGAGTCGTGGAGAAGCGGATCGGGTTCCTGTCCTTCGGGCACTGGCAGCCCATCCCGGGGTCGCGGGTGCGCACCGGGCGCGACGCGCTGGTGCAGAGCGTGGAGCTCGCGGTGGCGGCCGAGGAGCTGGGCCTCGACGGCGCGTACGTGCGGGTGCACCACTTCGCTCGCCAGCTCGCCTCGCCGTTCCCGCTGCTGGCTGCGATGGCGGCGCGCACCAGCCGGATCGAGCTGGGCACCGGCGTGATCGACATGCGGTACGAGAACCCGCTGTACATGGCGGAGGAGGCCGCGGCGACCGACCTGCTGGCCGACGGCCGGCTGCAGCTCGGCGTCAGCCGGGGCTCGCCGGAGACGGCGCTGCGCGGCTCGGAGGCCTTCGGGTACGTGCCCGGCCGCGACGGCAGCGACACCGACCTCGCGCGGGAGAAGACCGCGCTGTTCCTGGCCGCGATCTCGGGGCAGCCGGTGGTCGACGCCGATCCGCGGATGACCGGTGGGACGGCGGGGAAGCTCGCGATCCAGCCGCAGTCGCCGGGGCTCGCCGACCGCATCTGGTGGGGCTCGGGCACCCGCGCGACGGCGGAGTGGACCGCGAAGCAGGGGCTCAACCTGATGAGCTCCACGCTGCTGGTCGAGGACACCGGGGTGCCCTTCGACGAGCTGCAGGCCGAGCAGATCGCCCGCTACCGCGCCGCCTGGGCCGAGGCCGGGTGGGAGCGCGAGCCGCGGGTCTCGGTGAGCCGCAGCGTGCTGCCGATCGTCACCGACCAGGACCGGCAGTACTTCGGCGGCGACCGCGACGGGCAGGACCAGGTCGGCATCCTCGAGGGCGTGCGCGCCCGGTTCGGCAAGAGCTACACCGGTGTGCCCGACGTCCTCGCCGAGGAGCTGGCGAAGGACGCCGCCGTCCGCGAGGCCGACAGCCTGCTGCTGACGGTTCCCAACATGCTGGGCGTCGACTACAACGCGCAGCTGCTGGAGACCGTCGTGCGGCACGTGGCTCCGGCGATCGGCTGGATCCCGCCGGACCGGCGCCCATCCTGACCCGCCCCCCGCGAGGCATAGGAAGCTTTGCCTACGGTTCTCGGCCCCCATCCGTAGGCAAAGGTTCCTATGCCTACGGCGGGCGGGTCGGTCAGCGCAGGTCGAAGCCGAGGTCGAGCACCGGAGCGCTGTGGGTGAGCGCGCCGACGGCCAGGTAGTCGACGCCGGTCGCGGCGACCTCGTGCGCGCGGTCCAGCGACAGCCCGCCGCTGGCCTCGAGCCGCACACCGGTCCCGCGCACCAGCTCCACCGCGGCGGAGGTGTCGCCGAGCGAGAAGTTGTCCAGCAGCACGAGCCCCACGCCGGCGTCGATCGCCTCGCGCACCTGCTCGAGGGTGTCGCACTCCACCTCGAGCGGGATCGCCGGCGCATGGGCCCGCACGGCCTCCACCGCCGCGGTGATGCCGCCGGCTGCCGCCACGTGGTTGTCCTTGACGAGCGCGGCGTCGCCCAGGGCCATCCGGTGGTTGACCCCGCCACCGCAGCGCACCGCGTACTTCTCCAGCACCCGGAGCCCCGGGGTGGTCTTGCGGGTGTCGCGGATCACCGCGTCGGTGCCGGCCACCGCGTCGACCCACCGGCGGGTCAGGGTGGCGATGCCGGAGAGCCGGCCGACGAGGTTCAGCGCCGTGCGCTCCGCGGTCAGCAGCGAGCGGGTGGGCCCGGTGACGCCGAGCACGGGTGCGTCGCTGCGGGCGGCCGTCCCGTCGGCGGCGTGCACGGTGACCTCGACGTCGGGCCCGCCCACGAGCGCGAAGACCGCCGCGGCCACCGGGACTCCCGCCAGCACGCCGGGCGACCGCGGCACGACCTCGCCGGTGGCCCGCGCGCCGGCCGGCACGGTGGCCAGGGTGGTGACGTCGGGGCCGAGCGCGAGGTCCTCGTCGAGGGTGCGCCGGACGACGTCCACGACGGCGGCCGGGTCGAGACCGCCGTCGCGCAGGACGTCGGCGAGCTCCGGGCGGAGCGGGAACCACTCGGTGCCGGTCATGCCACTCCCTCGATCGGCCGGGACGCGGTCAGCGGCACGGTGCGCGTGTGCAGGTGGCCGGTTCCGTCGACGCGGTGCGCGAGCCGCACCTGCCACTCGGGCCGGGTGCCGGGGGCGTCGGCCCGGCGGTGGCAGCCCCGGCTCTCCGGGCGGGCGAGCGCCGCGGTGGCCAGCAGCGTGGCGACCGTGTGCACCGCCGTCGCCTCGACGGCGGCGAGGTCCAGCGGCCGCCCGGCGGGCAGGCGGGGGGCGGCGGCGAGCGTGCCGGTGAGCTCGGTCAGGCCGTCGGCGCCGCGGACGACGCCGGCGTGCCGGCTGGTGCCCGCGCCGATCGCGGGCCGCGCCGCGGGGTCGATTCCCCCGGAGGAGCAGGACGGCCCGGCGGCCGGCTCGGCGGGTGCCCCGGACGGCAGCTCCGCGTCGAGCATGGCGGCGCACCGGCGAGCCGCCACCAGGCCCTCCGTGATCGAGTTCGACGCCAGCCGGTTGGCCCCGTGCACGCCGGTGCAGGCGACCTCCCCGACGGCGAAGAGACCGGGGACCCCGGTGCGGCCGTCGAGGTCGGCGAGCACCCCGCCGCAGGTGTAGTGCGCCCCCGGGACGACCGGGACCGGCTGGGTGGCCAGGTCGTACCCGGCCTCGAGGCACGCGCGGAGGATGCCGGGGAAGCGGCGGGCGAGGAACTCCGCGCCCAGCCCTGTCGCGTCGAGGAGGACGCAGTCCTCCCCGGTGGCGGCCAGGTGGGCGGCGATCGTGGCGGAGACGACGTCGCGCGGGGCGAGGTCGGCGAGCGGGTGCGCGCCGGTCATGATCGAGCGTCCCACGCCGTCGACGAGCACGGCGCCCTCGCCGCGCACCGCCTCGGAGATGAGCACCTGCTGGCCATGGGCCTCGGGCCCCTGCCAGAGCACGGTGGGGTGGAACTGCACCATCTCCACGTCCGCGACCTCGGCCCCGGCGCGGAGCGCGAGCGCGAGCCCGTCGCCGGTGGCGCCGGCCGGGCTGGTGGCGGCCGCGTACGCCTGCCCGTAGCCGCCGGTGGCCAGGACGACGGCGTGCGCGCGCAGGTCACCGGCGTCGACGAGGGCGCCGTCGTCCTCGATCCGGGCTACCCGCAGGCCGACGACCTCACCGCTCGCGGCCCGCAGCGCGTCCAGCGCGACGGTGCGCTCGTTCACCTGCACGCCGGCGGACCGCAGCGCCTCGACCAGCGTGCGGGTGACCTCTGCACCGCTGGCGTCCCCGCCGGCGTGCACGATCCGGTCGCGGCTGTGCCCGCCCTCGCGGGTGAGCGCCGGCCGGCCGTTCGCGTCCAGGTCCAGCCGCGCGCCCAGCTCCTGCAGCAGCCGGACGGCGACGGGCGCCTCGGCGACGAGCGTCTCCACGGCGGCCTCGTCGCAGAGCCCGGCGCCGGCGGTGAGCGTGTCCTGCACGTGCAGGCCGGCGTCGTCGTCGGTACCGAGGACGGCGGCCAGGCCGCCTTGCGCCCAGCGGGTGCTGCCGTCGCCGAGCGCCCCCTTGGTGACGACGGCGACCCGGCGCCCCGCCCCGGCCAGGGCGAGCGCGGTCATCAGGCCGGCGGCGCCGCTGCCGACGACGACGACGTCGACGGCGGCGGACCACCCCGCCGCGGGGAGGGGCAGGGCCGGGACGACGGCGGGGGCGACCGGCGCGGTGCGGCGGGGCCCCACGGTCACTCGCCGACCAGCGACGGGGTGCCGAGGGCGATCATCGCCTCGACCGCGGAGCGGGCCCGGGCGGCGACGTCGGCGTCGACGGTGATCTCGTCACGGCCCTCGCGCAGCGCGCGCAGCAGCTTCTCCGGCGTCGACATCTTCATGTAGGGGCACTCGGCGCGCGGGTTGACCGCCTCGAAGGCGGCGGCCGGGTTGGCCTGGCGCAGCTGGTGCAGCATGCCGATCTCGGTGGCGACCAGGACGCGCTTGGCCGTCGTCCGCTTGGCCTGGTCGAGCATCGCGCCGGTGG
The DNA here is from genome assembly GCF_039679125.1 of Blastococcus sp. HT6-4. Classification (NCBI taxonomy): domain Bacteria; kingdom Bacillati; phylum Actinomycetota; class Actinomycetes; order Geodermatophilales; family Geodermatophilaceae; genus Blastococcus; species Blastococcus montanus. The sequence goes on from NZ_CP155551.1 coordinate 1,156,053, forward strand.
AGAGGACGTGCACCCGGTCCGACGGGAGGTCGCCCTGGCCGACCATCCACAGCGCGCTGGTGGCGCAGCCGCACTCGGGGTGCACGAGCACCTCGGCGTCGGGGGCGTCCTCGATGCTCTGCCGCAGGTCGGTGGGGGAGATGCCGGCGTGCACGTGGCACTCGCCCATCCAGATGCGCATGTTCTGCCGCCCGGTGACCCGCTGGACGTGCGCGCCGAGGAACTGGTCGGGGAGGAAGAGGACCTCCCGGTCGGCGGGGATCGACTCGACCACCTCGACGGCGTTCGACGACGTGCAGCAGATGTCGGTCTCGGCCTTCACCTCGGCGGTCGTGTTCACGTACGAGACGACGGCGGCGCCCGGGTGCTCGGCCTTCCAGGCGCGCAGCTGGTCGGCGGTGATGGTGTCGGCCAGCGAGCAGCCGGCGTTCGCGTCGGGCACGAGGACGGTCTTCCCGGGGCTGAGGATCTTCGCCGTCTCGGCCATGAAGTGGACGCCCGCGAAGACGATCGTGCTCGCGCTGCTGGCCGCGGCGATGCGCGAGAGGGCGAGGGAGTCACCCACGTGGTCGGCGACGTCCTGGATCTGCGCGGCCTGGTAGTTGTGCGCCAGGACGACGGCGTCGCGCTCGGCGGCCAGCCGGCGGACCTCGTCGCGCCAGGTCTGCCACTGGTCGGGCGTCCAGGTGGTCGACGGGTTCGGAGCGAGCGGGGCGGGCAGCGTTGCGGTCACGGGGACTCCCTGTGGGGGGACGGTTTCGTACTCTCAGGCGAAAACCTCGATCGGGAATCTAGCATTCCCGTCGTGACATCCGTGTGGTCCTCGCCCGAACGGCCGGCCTATCCGCACCAGGCCCTCGCCGTGGTGCTCCAGGTCCGGGCGGCGAGGTTGCACGTCATGCTCTGGCGCCGCGCCAAGGAGCCGTTCGCCGGGGCGTGGGCGCTGCCGGGCGGGCCGCTGCTGCCGGAGGAGACCCTCGGGGCCTCGGTGGGCCGGCAGCTCGCCTCGAAGGTGGAGGTGGCGCAGCTGGCCCACCTCGAGCAGCTGGAGACCCGCAGCGATCCTGTCCGCGACCCGCGCAGCCGCACGGTGGCGACCGCCTACCTCGGGCTGATCCCGAGCGACCTCGACCCGGTGCTGCCCGAGGACACCGCCTGGCACCCGGTGGACGCGCTGCCGGGGACGGCCTTCGACCACGGCTCGATCGTCGGGTCGGCGCTGGAGCGGCTGCGGGCGAAGCTGTCGTACACGAACGTCGCCTTCGCGCTCGCTCCGCCGACCTTCTCCATCGCCGAGCTCCGGGAGGTCTACGTGGCGGCCCTCGGCTACGAAGTCACCGCCACCAACCTGCAGCGGGTGCTGCTGCGCCGCGGGGTGCTGGAGACGACGGGGGAGCTGGCCGGGCCGGGCCGGTCCGGGGGGCGCCCGGCGACGCTGTACCGGTTCCGCACGACGGGGCTGGAGGTCACCGACCCCTTCGCCGTCCTCAGGCCGCCATCATCGCGCGGGCGCAGACCCGCCGGCCGGCTGCGGCCCTGACACCGGGTCCCGTCCGGCGCGGGCTCGGCGACGGCGCTGCCGTCCGGGCGGGGCCGGGTGGTCGGCAGGCGGGCGTGTCATCGGAGGCGCGGCCGGGGCCGGTGGCTCCGACGGCCGCTCGGCCCCGGTCGCGTCGGAGCGTTCAACGTGTGATCTTGACGCTCTTTTCCGGCGCGCGTAGACATCGGGCAGCTCCTCTGTGGCACGCCCTTCTGGTGTTGGACGAAGCCATGAATGGGAGCGCGCCGATCGCCGATCGTTCCGGCGCAAATTCACGCAACGGAGAAGGGACCCATACCGTGTCCGACAAGCCGAATCCCATTCCGGACAGCTATCGACGCGTGACCCCGGCGCTCGTCGTGAAAGGCGCCGTCGAGGCCCTGAAGTTCTACGAGTCGGTATTCGATGCCAAGGAGCGCATGCGATTCCCCGGGCCGGACGGGACGATCGCTCATGCGGAGATCGAGATCGGTGACTCGGTGCTCATCGTCGAGGACGAGTTCCCGGAGCGCGGCACGCAGGCACCCGGGGCGAACACCGGCGCGTCCTCGTCCTTCCTCTTCCTGTACGTGGATGACGTCGACGCAGTGGTGGCGAAGGCGGTCGAGCTCGGTGCATCGCTGCAGAGAGCGCCCGAGGACCAGTTCTACGGCGACCGTGACGGTTACATCATCGATCCGTTCGGCCACGGCTGGACGGTCGCCTCGCACGTCGAGGACGTGTCCCCCGAAGAGTTGATGCGTCGAATGGCTGCCATGGGTGCGTGACCCGAGCTCCGCGATTCCGTCGTGAGTCGTCGACGGAGGCTCGCCCCGCCGGCTCTTCCACGGGCCCGCAGTCCTCAGTCGAGGACGCCCCTCGCGTGCGCAAGCACTTCGTACCCGTCGGACTCCGAGACAGCCGATGGCGCGGTGCCACAGCCGGCGAGCGCGGCGGGATGGTCCGGCCCGGGCCTGAGGTCCACCAGCCACATCGGGCCGGCCGGCGGGGCGGAGCCCCAGTCGCTGACTGCCACGCCCTGCGTGTCGTCCAGGGTGATCGAGTTCATGGGCCGACGCAGCCCCTCCCCGGTGGCCTTCACCAGGGCCTCTTTGCGGGTCCATGTCATGAACAACGTCGCGAGGTCTCCAGCGGGCTCGCGCAGCTGCGCGAGCTCGTGGGGTGAGTAGATCTGCGCCGACAGCGTCGCGATGCCCAGCAGTGGCCGGATCTTCTCGACGTCCAGCCCCACCGCAGCGTCGGCCACGGCCACGCCCACGAGATCGGGCGTGTGGGTCATCGAGAAATCGACCGAACCGGCCGCGGTGTAGGCGGTGTCGATCCGTAGTCGTGGCTTGCCGTGCTGACCACCGCAGGGGCACGTCCGGTCGTAGCGCACCTGACGCGGTGGTACGCCCAGCCGGTCTGCGAGGACCAATCTGGTGAGCGCGTGCGCAGCCAGGTAGCAGCCACCCTGAGGCCGACCCCGCAGCTGGGCCAACCGGGCTCGCTCGAAGTCATCGAGCACGCGCACCAGGTCGGGGTGCGCGTCCGGCTGCACCGGGGGGGTCCACCACACCGAGCATCGGGGTCCGGGTGCGCCGGCCGGCCGTTCCGCTGTCGACCTCGACGCCCGACGGTCGCCGAGGGCCGCATCCGCAGGTTCTTGCTCGATCGCGTCGGCCGAGATCGTTTGCGGCGCCGCGCGGTGCGGCTGACGATCCGTCACACGACTCGCGCGTTCCGGGTCGGGCGCCGCCCCGGCGGCTGACGGCGTCACGGCCACGGGCCACCCGTCGGTCGGTCATGCGTTCCAGGGCATGGTCGGGAACCAGCCGTATCCGAACATGGCCGGCAGCCTGATGTCCCAGTACACGATCAAAAACGTGCCGAACAGTATCAGCGCAGCGCCCGCCGCGCTGGCCGCGTTGCGGCGGCGGCCCAGCCATCCGCCGACCCCCGTACGTGTCGCCACGAGCAGCAGAACCACGGCGAGCAGACCCATGAGCACGATGTTGCCGATGGATTGCAGGACGAAGGTCAGCGCTCCGTACAGGGGGTTGTTCTGCTCCACGGCGTGCCCCAGGAGCTTCTGGAACAAGGGGTAGGGCCGGCCGACGAGGAAGCCGCCGATGAGTGCTCCGATGACCAGCATCCGTGCCTGGGGACGGCCGGTGAACGGATCGTGGAGATAGCCCAGCGAGACCAGCCCCAGGTAGACGAAGGCCAACCCGATCACCCCGAACGTCACCGAGGCGTGGAGGAGCCTGACCGGGATGCCGGCGCCCACGGTGCCGAGGGACAGCTGTGGCAGCGACGAGCCGATCATCACCGCGGCCGCTCCGTACACGGCCGATACGGCCAGCATGCCGACCGCCAGCCAGCCCATCGGGGCCAAGGCCGCCCGCATGCGTCCTCGCTGCCGTCCCGCCATCTCCGGCAGGGCCCCGAAGACGGCGATGTTGCACGCCGTGAACGTGCCGGCCAGGCCCGATACCAGTGCGAAGATCGCGCCGCCGACTGCGCCGGAGATCGCCGCACTCTTCGCATCGTAGCCGAGGATGCCGTTCGCCACGTTGTCACCGATCGTGACGTCCACGAACTGGTAGGACCATAGAGCGGCCAGCAGCACCCCGCCGCCGACACCGATCACGACCATGCGTGGCGCCCGGCTGGACGTGCGGGCGAGTCGGTCGCTCGTGCGTTCCCGGACTGGGGTCAGAGCCATCGGTTCTCCTGGGTTGCAGCGGGGTGGCGTGCTCGGGGGCGAGGCGGTTCGGGCCGGGAGTTGCGGCTGGGTGGTGCGGACCTCGGTCCATTTCTCCGCGTCCGGTCGCCGGCGGGGAGCCGTGGACTGCCGACCGCGTCGGCCGGCGGGTGCCCAGGCCCTGGCAGCTCCACCGGGGACGTCTGGCCGGCACTGCTCACGCGACGGCGCGTCGGGCGCGGAAGTGCGCGTAGGCGCCGGTTCGCTCAATCTCGGGATCTGCGAAACCGGAGCGGACGAACAGCGCCCTCAGCTCCTCGACGGAGCCGACGTGCACGAATTGTCCGCGTCGCTGCATCATCGAGATGTGCCATTCGGAGAGGCGGTGGTGACCTGTCACGACCACCGTCCCTCGGAACTCCCCTCCGGGCTTGAGGACCCGGGCGATCTCCGCGACGCAGCTCGGCGGGTCGGTGAAGCAGTGGAGGCCGTGGTAGCAGGTGCACAGGTCGAACGTCGCGTCGTCGAACGGGATGGCAGAAGCCGGAGCCTGCACGTACTCGATGCCCGACAATCCTCGGGCCGTGCCCTCCCGACGCGCGAGCTCCAGCATGGGCTCGGAGATGTCGAGGGCGACGTAGCGGAAGTCGAAATCGGTGCTCAGCCCGCGCAGCGCCAGTCCCCCGCCGCATGCGACGTCGAGGACCGCCTGGCCGGGGAGAGAGGGGGGGAGGGTCATGTCCGCGTACAGCAGCCTCGCCGTGTCCGCGCTCCACATCACCCTCGCGAGGAGACCGAACAGCCGCGGCTTCTTGACGGTGCGGTCGTAGACACGGCTGACCGGTCCGCCCTCCAACCACGACTGCGTGGTCCCGCTCTCCTTGGACATGGCCACTGCCGTACCTCCGGTCCCGTGGGTGGCAGAGTCAGCGCGATCCCGCATTCGCCGTGGAAAGGCGACAGCGGGGATCAGCACGAAAAGTAGAGAGCGCCTCGAGCGGGGGCAATGCGCGGTGATGACGTGCGACTGAACGCCCGCCGGCAGATGCTGTGACCGCGAAAAAAAATTCCCGCCCGGACATCCTGACGTGGATGCCGGGCGGGAATCGAGTCGGGCCGGAGGGGCGTACGCCGCCCGGATCCGACCTCGCGCGGAGGACTAGAAGGACTGCTTCCACAGGCCGATCCTGCTGCCCTCGGGGTCTGCGAGCACCGCCATCGTGCCGACACCAGGGATGTCGTACGGCTCGACCGCGGTGGATCCACCGAGGGACTGCGCCTTCTTCAGCACGGCGGAGACGTCGTCCACGATCGCGTACATGAGGGTCCCGGGGGTCGAGGACTGCTCGTCGAGCTTCCGGATGCCGCCGCTGATTCCGGTGTCCGAGCCGGTGTCCACGGTGAGGTAGTCGTACATGTCGTCCTTGAGCTGCCAGGAGAACAGCTCCGAATAGAACTTGCCGGCGGCCCCGGAGTCGCTGGTGTGGATCTCGAAGTAGCCGATCGGAATGCCCATGGGACGACCCTTCACTCGGTGTGGCTGGTGGATACCGGCCGGTCGGGGTCGAGACGCTACGGGGCCGCTATGCATCTGTGAAGCGACTTCGCCGCCGATGGTCGCCCGGCCCTCGGCGTTCGAGTGCGCATCCGTGCGGTCGAACGGTTGCGCTCCGGAGTCGGCGGAGGCGGGCGCGGCCCCGCCCTGTCAGGACGGGGCCTCTAGAGCCGTCATCTCCCTCTCGACGTCGTCGAAGATGTGAATCGCGGCGCCGATCGCCGTCGCGGTCGTCAGCTCGATGATCTCTTCCTCCGACGCGCCCGCGGCCGTCAGTCGGCGGACGTCGTCGACACCGAGCCGGGACGGGGTTCGTCGGATCTTCTCCGCGTAACCGCTCCACGGCTCGGGGAGCGGCTCGCCGGCCAGTGCGGCCGTGCGCAGGTCCAGCGAGGCGTGAGCCGGGGCGTGGAGCGGGGCCCGCCGCAGGGCGTCGATGCGCGCGGAGAACGGCGCGTCGCCGTCCGCGCCCGAACTGTCGGTGTGGCCGGTGAGGAAGCCGGGCAGGCGGTAGCCCGACAGGTGGAGCGCGCGGGTGCCGAGGTGCAGCTGTGCGCCCTGCAGTTCGAAGCCGTAGGCGTGGGCGAGCCGGTTCACCGCATCCCAGACCAGGTGGACGGTCATGGCGTGGTGGATGGCGTCCAGCGGAACGGGGACGGCGCGGGTCCGCCGCAGTGCTCCGCCCACGTCGCCGCCCTCCGTGTGGCAGGCCTCGAGGAGCCCGATGACCCCTCGGAGTTCCGGACGGTGGGAGGCCACGTCGTCAGGATCCATCGCGCCGCGCGAGGCGATGGTGACGAGCTCCGTGTGGATGTCCACGCAGTAGTTGCAGCGATGGATGCGCGCCGTCTGGAGGGCCAGGCTCTCGTGCTCGGCCGCCGTCCAGAACGACGGGCCCCGCATGGTCGCCCCCGCCAGGTCGAGAAGTGGCCCTCCGCCCAGCTCGGGCCGGTAGAGCAGGGCCACCAGGACGTCGGGCATCGGGGCGCGGGACATGAGCGCGGCGGCGCGCAGGAAGCCTTTGGTGGGTTTCCGGTGACCGTTCTCGAGGGTCTCCAGGTACATGGCGGGCAGCATGCCGCATCCAGCCACCACGTGGTGCGTTCCGCCGGGGCCCTGGGGCCTGCCGACACGGCGCGGCGGTGGTCGATGAGGGACACGCCGGTATCGCTATAGGAAAGTGACGCAACATCTTGACGCCCTCCCGGCGGGTGGTGTTCTCTCTGCCGCGCCGGGGTCGTACGCAGCTCGCACGACGCCCCAGGTCACCCGGAGGGTGAGTGTGTCGATCCACTGCGGAACTCCACGTACCCGAACTCATCCGATGAAAGGGTTCTGATGGACACCGACGAATGTCCCGGCACGGTGGTCGATGACTACTCCGTGGAAACGGTGCCGATCGATTCCCTGCTGACCGGAGATTCACCTCGGCTCGGCGGTGAGAACGCCGACCATGTGCAACGCCTCGTCGATTGTGGCGGCACGCTGCCGCCGATCATCGTGCACCGGGCGGACGGTCGAATCATCGACGGGATGCACCGCCTGCGGGCCGCGAGGTTGCGTGGCGAGCACACGATCCAGGTGCGGTACGTGGACTGCCGGGACATCGATCCCTTCGTCCTGGCCGTCCGGCTGAACGCCCAGCACGGGCTCCCGCTGACTCGTGCTGAACGGGCGAACGCCGCTCGGCGTGTCATCACCGCCCACCCCGACTGGTCGGACCGGATGATCGCGTCGTTGACCGGACTGGCGGCCAACACGATCGCGTCGATCCGGCAGCGCGCCACGGACGATGTACCGCAGTCGATCGGGCGGATGGGGCGGGACGGCAAGGTGCGACCCGTCCTGGCGGCACCCGGCCGGGAGCGTGCTCAGCAGCTGCTCGCCGAAAACCCGACCGCCAGCCTCCGGCAGGTCGCCCGCGCGGCGGGGGTCTCGCTCGGCACGGCTCACGACGTCCGTCGCCGGATGAACGCGGGGGAGGACGTGGTGCCGGCACGGAACGCTCGTCGGCAGGCCGGTACGACCGCGCGGTCGTCGACGACGGAGCTCCAACCCGCGGTCGAGTCCCGGCGCGATCTCCCCGACTGGGGTCAGATGGGAGCCCTGCTCGAGCTGCTCAAGCGGGACCCGTCGCTGCGCTTCACCGAAGGTGGCAGGACCGTTCTCCGGCTCTTCGACCTGCAGTGCGGGTTCGCCACCCGTCAGGACCAGGTGGCGCACTCCGTCCCGGCCCACTGCGGCACCTCCATCGCCGCGATCGCGCGGGCCTGCGCCGGCGCCTGGCTCAGATTCGCCGAGGAGCTCGAGGGCGACAGGTCGACCGCGCTCAGCGTCTCGGCTTCCGCTCCTGGCGCGGTCGTGTCGCGTCTCGAGGCGGAGCGTGCCCCCGCACGCGTTGTCTCCCGGCCGGCCATCGCCCCGTCCCCACGGCTCGCGCCACCCCGTGAACGGGCCCTCGCCGCCGTGTCGGTCGCGGGCGGAGTCCAGGCATGACCGCGACGACGGTGGACAGCCCCGTGCTCGCCACCGACTGGCTCGCGCGGGCCCGCGAGGTCGCCGAGGTGCTGGCGGGCGACGCCGCGGAACGAGACGCCGCCGGTCGCACCCCCGTGGCCGAGGTGCGTCTCCTGAAGGAGTCCGGACTGGTCACGCTGCTCGGGTCCCGAGCAGCCGGCGGTGGAGGGCAGGACTGGTCGACCGCGCTCGACGTCGTCCGAACGGTCTCCCGGGCCGACGGTTCCGTCGGTCAGCTCCTGGGATACCACTACCTGTGGTTCTGGGCGGCACGCTTCTTCGGCACCGAGGGCCAGATCCGTCTTCTCGAGGAGGAGGCGATCCGAGGGACGCTGTTCTACAGCGGGGCGCTCAACCCCCGTGACAAGGACATGGCCGCCGTCGACCGGGGCGACTCGCTGGTGATCAATGGACGGAAGAGCTTCGCCTCGGGAAGCGGCCTCTCCGATCGCACCTTCCTCGGGGCTGCCCTCCCCGACGGCCGACCGGCATTCGTCATCGCAGAATCGACCGCACCGGGCCTGGTCTACCACCACGACTGGGACAACATGGGTCAGCGACTGACGGAATCGGGAACCATCACCGTGACCGATCTCGAGGTCCCGTGGACTGCTGCGCTCGGTTTCGTGGACAAGGAACTGGTGTCCTCGGTGTACAGCTCGCTGTCGATCCTGACTCTTCAGCAAATCATGGCGAACCTCTACCAGGGCATCGCCGAAGGGGCGCTGTCCGCCGCCGCTGGGTACACCCGGACCCAGACCCGTCCCTGGCCCTACGGGGGGGACCCCAAGGACTCGGCCTGCGAGGAGTGGTACGTCCTCGAGCACTACGGCGACTTCCAGTCGCGGCTGTGGGCCACCGGAGCGCTCGTGGAGTCCACGAACGCGGCACTCTCCGACGCCCTGCACGATCCCCGGCCCGCGATGACTCCGCAGCGTCGGGGGGAGCTAGCGGTGCGGATCAGCGCCGCGAAACAGCGCACGATCATCGAAGGTCTCGACGTCTGCACCCGGATGTTCGACGTGATGGGTGCTCGGGCCACCTCCGGCAAGTACCGGTTCGACCGGTTCTGGCGAAATCTGCGCACGCACAGCCTGCACGACCCCGTTGCCTACAAGAAGCGGGAGGTCGGCCAGTACGCCCTGATGGGGCAACTGCCGCGCCCGACCTTCTACTCGTGACCGCGGCGCCTGCGCGCCACCTCTGCCGTCACGCCCGGCCGCGACTGCGCGGGGCGTGCTGAGTCCCATCCATTCAACGCAGCACTGGAGGTTCCGCACATGGCGCACGTCGACATCCCACCGGGCACCCCGCCTGGCACGCCCGGGCTCATGATGTACCGGCAGGACACCGGTGGTCCGTTGAGCCAGCTGGCCGAGGTCCTGCTCCGCGAGGAGAACTCCCTGAGCCGCTCGGAACGAGAGCTGATCGCGGCCTACGTCTCGTATCTGAACGAGTGCTACTTCTGCTGGCAGACCCACCGGCAGATGAGTGTCCAGCAGGACGAGGGTGCTGATCTGGCACGGCTCGAATCGCTGATCGACGACTTCGACGGCGCTCCCCTCAAGCCCAAGCTGCGCGCCCTCCTGGTCATCGCCGGCCAGGTGACCATCAGTGGCAGGTCGGTGACGACGGAACTCGTCGCCTCGGCGAAGGATGCCGGCGCCACGGACGCCGAGATCCACGACACCGTCCTGATCTCCGCCGCGTTCTGCATGTACAACCGCTACTGCGACGGGCTCGCCGTGCTGGTGCCGCAGGATCCGACGGCCTACGTCGGGATGGCGCAGCACATCATCAGTGGCGGGTACTCCATGTGCGCGAAGGGGCACTGACCACGCCGAGCCCCCCACGGCGGGAGGCGACCGGACCACGGTGCCGGAGGGCAGGCGAACCACATCCGGCCGCCGCCCCTCGAGAGGGCCCATGAGCGCTGACCAGATCCGGGCGGGCTCGTGGAAGTGCACCGCGCAATCGCACGCAGCAGTCGTCGGAGGCGGTCCGACGGTCGGCACCGGCGCCCCCAGCGCCAGACGAATCGAGGTGTGACGTGTTCCAAGCGGTCGACGCGCCGAGTTCCGCCCGCGCACGGCAGAGGTGGGCGCTGATCCTCGGGTCTCTCACGTCGTTCCTCGTCGGGCTCGATGCGTTGGTCGTGACGACGGCCCTGCCGACGTTGCAGCAGGAGTTCGGCACCAGCATCGAAACCCTGAGCTGGACCATCGACGGTTTCGCGCTCGCCTTCGCCGCGACGATCATCGCCGGAGCGACACTGGGCGACCGACTGGGGCGGCGTGCATTCTTCGCGGTCGGGACCATCATCTTCACGGTTGCCTCCGCCCTCTGCGCGGTGAGTGGCGGAGCGGAGAGCCTCGTGCTCTTCCGGGTGCTCCAGGGCATTGGTGGCGGGATCGCCTATCCCTTGTCACTGGCGCTGATCGTGGACGCGACACCCCCGAAGGAGCGCGGTACCGCGCTGGGCATCTGGGGGGCGGTCACCGGTGTCGCCGTCGCGGCCGGGCCGCTCATCGGTGGACTCATCGTCGAGGGGATGAGCTGGCAGTGGGTGTTCTGGGTCAACGTGCCCGTCGGTATCGCGATCGTCTACCTGACGATGCGGAAGCTGGGGGAGACGCGCGGCGTGGTGCGCCGCGTCGACTGGCTCGGGCTCGTCCTGGCCACCGCAGGGCTGTTCGGCATCGCCGAGGGGCTCATCCGCGGCAACGAGGTGGGGTGGACCGACCCGACCATCGTGCTCGGTCTGGTCGGCGGGGTGGTCGTACTCGCCCTGTTCATCGCCTGGCAGTACCGGGCGCCCTCTCCCATGATGCCGATGCAGCTGTTCCGGAATCGCAGCTTCACCGGAGGGTGTGCGGCCGGTTTCTGCCTGACGGCCGGCATCTACGGACTGGGCTTCCTGACGGCCCAGTACCTCCAGCTCGCCATGCAGTTCGGCCCGCTAGAGGTCGGGATCCGGCTCCTCCCCGCAACCGGCATGGCGTTGATCGTGTCACCGTTCGTCGGGGTGCTCGCCGACCGCATCGGCGAGAAACCCCTGGTGATCGCCGGTCTGGGCCTGTTCGGTACAGGGCTCATCCTCCTCGGGACGTCAGTCACCGGTGTCGACTCCTACGGCGTTCTCGTCCTGCCGCTGCTCATCGCCGGCGTGGGTATCGCCACCGCTTTCCCGACGTCGGAGACCGCCGTCATGCGGTCGGTCCTACCGTCCCAGGCAGCCATCGCGTCCGGGGTCAGCAACACCTTCCGTCAGGTCGGTGCCGTGTTCGGTGTGGCGGTCGCCGTGGCCGTGTTCACGAGCAACGGGGAGTACGGCTTTCCCGCGGAGTTCGCTGCCGGGTACCGCCCCGCGATGATGGTGCTCGGCCTCCTCAGCCTGCTCGGCGTCGTCGCCGGCTTCTTCATCCGACGGGAGCCCATCCCCGACGACGCCGATGAGCCGTCGGTCCGAGAGGAGCCGAGCCGGGTCGTCTGACCTCGGCAGACGTCCCCCGCCCGCGGCCCGCCGGCCGCCCGACGCACACGACTCGCCGCCTCGTCCCCGCGGAGCCCGGACCGCGGCGGCGTCCGGTGGCTCGACCGTGGCAGAAAGTCCGATCACAAGATCCCATCCCACGACTTGGCTGGAGCTGACATGAGATACCTGTTCGTCCTGCACGACGCTCCGTACGGCACCGAAAGGGTCTACAACGGTCTGCGTTGGGCGCGGGAGATGCTCCAGGGCCCCGGCAGCGAGGCGCGGATGTTCTTCTTCGCCGATGCGGTCGCCGCGGCGAAGTCCGGCCAGCACACGCCGAACGGTTACTACAACGTCGGCAAGATGGTCGCGGGCGTGGCCGCCGCCGGAGCGGAGGTCGGGTGCTGCGGCAGCTGCCTCGACGCCCGCGGGATCGGCGACGAGGAACTGGTCAAGGGAACGCACCGGTCGTCCATGTCCGAGCTCGCGGAGTGGACGGCCTGGGCGGACCAGGTCATCAACATCTGATGGCCGGCGACATGGCGCGCGACGTCGTCGTCCTCGGCGCGGGCGTCGCGGGGCTGGCGACCGCCCGTGGCCTGCGCGAGCGGCTCCCGGACACCGATCGCATCGTCCTCGTCGACTCGTCGACCGAGCAGGTGCAGGGGCTGTCCCTGCTGTGGCTCCTCCGTGGCTGGCGGGACCGCGAGGCCGTCACACTGCGGGATGGCTACCGGGCCCTGCCGGGCGTCGAGTTCGTCCACGGCCGCGTCGAGCGGATCGACCCGGGCAACCGGACCGTCCTGACCGACATCGGGACCCTGTCCTACGACGCGCTGGTCTGTGCGCTGGGCGCCGAACTGGACATCGGGCGGCTACCCGGGCTCGCCGAGGCCGAGGCCGCAGGGGACGCCGTCCACTACTACGCACCGGATGCTGCCCTGGCCGCTCAGGCGCGCATTCGTGCGCTGCGTCGCGGGAAAGTGGTCGTCCTGGTGTGCGACGTCCCCTACAAGTGTCCCGGCGCCCCGTACGAGGGAGCCATGCTCGTGGCCGATCTCCTGACCGAGACCGGTGCACGATCCTCGGTGGAGGTGGAGGTCTGCACACCGGAGCCGCAGCCGATGCCGGTCGCCGGGCCCGAGGTGGGCCGTGGCGTGGTCTCGATGATGGAGCGGGCCGGCATCCGCTTCCGCCCGTCGACGCGCATCACCTCGGTCGACGCGGATGGTCGGGTCCTGCGCGGCGCCGACGGGCTCGAGATCCCCTTCGACCTGCTCGTGTTCGTCCCGCCGCACCGGCCTCCCCGCGCCATCGCCGAGCTCGGGCTCGCGCCGGCCGGGTGGGCGCCCGTCGACCCTCGTTCCCTGCAGACGTCGTTGCCGGACGTGTGGGCGCTGGGGGACAACTCGATGGTGGTGCTGGAGAACGGAAAGCCACTGCCCAAGGCGGCGGTCTTCGCCAAGGCGCAGGCAGTGACCGTGGCCGCGGGCGTGGCCCGGTTCCTCGGGTACGACGTGCCCGACGTCCCGTTCGACGGGCTCGGCCACTGCTACCTGGAGGCAGGCGCGCTCAAGGCGGCACGGGGTGCCGGGAACTTCTACGTGGCCCCGGATCCCGACGTCCGGTTGGAGGGAGTGTCCGCGGAGCTGCACCGGGAGAAGGAGCGTGAGGAGTCCGAGTGGCTCCAGGCGTGGCGGACGGCGCCGGTCCCGTGACACGGTCGGTCGAACCGGACGGACGGCGATGAACGCCCCGTGGCCCTCCGTGCTGCGCGGACGCCTCGACAAGCATCTCCTCACCAGCGAGGCGCTGCGCAGCAATCCGCTGGGAGATCCTGCCGAGCGTCCGATGTGGGTGTACGTGCCGCCGGGTTACGACGAGCGGGACGGGCGTCGGTACCCGACGGTCTACCTGCTGCAGGGTTTCTTCGGCCACCTGGACATGTGGGCCAACCGGGCGCCCTTCACCCCGCCGTTCATCGAGGAGGTGGACCGGGCCTTCGCTTCGGGGAGCATCCCGCCGGCCATCCTCGTCTTCATCGATTCGTGGACGTCGTACGGGGGCAGCCAGTTCCTGGACTCGCCGGGCACCGGCAGGTACCACAGCTACTTCTGCGACGAGATCGTCCCCTGGGTCGACGGGCACTACCGGACCGTCGACGCACAGGGAGGCCGGGCTGTGTCGGGGAAGTCGAGTGGCGGGTACGGGGCCCTGGTCAGCGCGATGCTGAGGCCCGATCTCTTCGGTGGTGTCGCCTGCCACGCCGGTGATGCCCTGTTCGAGTACACCTGCTTCGCGAAGTTCCCGAAGTGCGTCCGGTTCCTCCGGGCCTATGGCGGGGACATCGAGCGCTGGTGGCGCGACTTCAGCGAACGAGGCCGGGTGGGTCGTCCCGAGGACCCGTCCCTACTGATCGTCTACGGCATGTCGGCGTGCCTGTCGCCCACGCCGGACGGCGTGCCGCAGCTGCCCTTCGACCCGGTCAGCGGCGCCGTGCGTGCCGAGGTCTGGCAGCGGTGGCTGGCGCTGGATCCCGTCCGGATGATCCCCGCCCATGCCGATGCATGGCGAGGCATGCGCGCCGTGTGGATCGACTGCGGAGCGCAGGACGAGCACTTTCTCGACGTCGGCGCCCAAGGTCTGCGCGCGGCGCTCTCCGCGGTCGGGGTGACCGACGACGCCCTCTTCCACTTCGAGCTCTTCCCCGGCGCACACGGTGGTCTGGACCACCGTTACCTGTTGTCCCTCGACTGGCTCTCCAGGCGCCTGGAACGGAACGACCCGGCCGTGCGATCCGCGGCCGGCGAGATCGCCCTCGCCGGAACGCGCGAGGTCACCCGCTGATCCTGGAGGTCCCGCTGTGACGCAGGAGTCCGTGACCCGTTCAACTGATGGTTTCGTACGGTCGGACACGACCGGTGTCCAGCGCTCCGAGCAGCAGCGCCTGATGCGGTCGGCCGGAGCTGCGCACGGCGGGTTGTTCGAGGACCTGGCCGTCGCCGACCTGCGGCAGCGGCGTGGTGTCAAGTGGGCGAAGGTCGAGGCGGACGTCCTGCCGGCGTGGATCGCCGACATGGACTACCCGGTGGCACCACCGATCCGGGAGGCCCTCGTCGCCGCTCTCGACAGGGGAGACCTCGGGTATCCGGGGTGGTCGAACTGGATGGGGCCCGATCCACTCGCCGCGGCCTTCACCGCACGGATGCGCCAGCGGTACGGCTGGGACGCAGAGCCGACCCATGTCCGGACGCTCAGCGACATCCTCCAGGGCCTCCAGATCGTCCTCCACGTGGCGACGTCGCCAGGCGATGCCGTCGTCGTGCAGACGCCGAACTATCCGCCCTTCCTCAAGCTCATCGAGGCGATGGGCCGGCGCCTCGTGTCGGTCCCCTTCGAGCGCCACGCCCAGGGCTGGGGATTCGACCCGGACCGGCTCGAGGAGGCCGTCGTGCGCTCGGGCGCGCGGGTGCTGTTCGTGGTGAACCCGCACAATCCGACGGGCCGGGTCCTCACCGGGGAAGAGCTGGCCGCGATCAGCGCGATCGGGGAGAGGCGCGACCTCCTCCTGGTCGCGGACGAGGTGCTGGCGGATCTCACCCTGCATCCCCACCAGCACATCCCGCTGGCGTCGCTCGGTGCGGAGACGGCTCGGCGGACGGTCACCCTCTTCTCTGCGACGAAGGCGTTCAACATCGCCGGGCTCCGGGCGGCCGTGCTCCATGCGGGCGATCCGACCGTCCGTACCCGACTGCGCGCCTACCCGCCCGACCTGTTCGGTGTCGTCGACGACCTCGCCGTGACGGCGACGCGCGCGGCCTGGGCCGAGGGGGACGGCTGGCTGGGCGGCCTGCTGTCGCACCTCGCCGAGCGGCGCGACCACCTCGTCGCGCGCCTGGCCGCCGAGGCGCCGCAGGTGCAGGTCGCCTCGCCGCAGTCCGGGTACATGGCCTGGCTCGACTGCCGAGGGGCCACCGGTGGTCGCCGGCCCGCGGCGTTCTTCCGCGAAGAGGCCCGCGTCGAGCTCAGCCCCGGTGAGACGTTCGGCCGGGGTGGTGCCGGCTTCGTCCGGCTGAACTTCGCGACCTCGTCGGCGTTGCTCGACCACATCCTCGACCGCATGGTCGCGGCTTCGCGGGCCGCAGGACAGCTGTCGGCCGCGGCCCCGGCAGCGTCGTCGCAGCGACGGAGCAGCGGTCGCGACCAGACCCTGGCCGTCACCTCAGCGTCCACCCCGGACCCGGGATGCCCGACACCGGAGGCCACGCCAGTCGCCGCGCGTACCGACTCTCCGCCGAACGTCTGGGCGGCTGTCGACTACCACCCGATCGCGGTACGGGACGTCATCGTCTCGGAGCTGCTGGTCCGGGCGGCCGGTGTGCGCGCCGGTCAGGCCGTCCTGGACGTCGGTTCGGGGAGCGGCAACACCGCCATCGCCGCCGCCCGACGTGGGGCGCTCGTGACGGCGTCGGACGTGGTGCCGGCCGCCCTCGCGGTGGCGAGCCGGCGAGCGCAGGCCGAGGGGCTGGACATTCGCACGGAGGTGGCCGACGCGGAGCAGCTGCCCTTCCCCACCGGCGCGTTCGACGTCGTGGTCTCGAGTTTCGGGGCGATGTACGCCCCTGATCATCAGCGAGCGGCCGATGAACTGCTGCGCGTGTGCCGGCCGGGGGGATCGATCGCGATGACGAACTGGACCCCGGGCGGGATCGTCGCCCGGCTCCAGCGCATCCTCCAGTGCGTCGTGGGCCCACCGCCGAAGCCAGGCCCGAGCGGTCCGCCGGTGCTCTGGGGTACGGAGCAGCACTGCTACGAGCTGTTCGGTGAGCACATCCGCGACATCCGCATGGAGTTCCGGGTGCACGAGTGGTGCGCACCGTCGGCGGAGGCGCAGGTCGATCTCCTTGCTCAGCACCTGGCTCCCTGGCACGTGGCGACCGGTCGACTGGACGACGCGCAGCGGGACGCGATCCGACGGCTGGCCGTGGAGGAGTTCGAGCGGTCCAACGCGTCCGCGGACGGTTCGAACGTGGCGCCTGCGGAGTACCTCGAGCTCGTCATCACACGCTCCTAGGCGGTCGCACAGCCCGGACGACCGGGCGGGACGACGGCCGGCTCCCGCACGGTCGCGGATCCGTGGGCCGGCCGCGGATGCCCGGGTGGCGGCCCACCCCCGACGCACCCCTCGGCCAACCTCGCCGATCGTCGTGCCCGGCGCCGGGCTTCCTCCGCGTGCCGAGGAGCTGCCGGCGGTCGGTCTGTTGGCGCGCGGTGGGCCGGGCCCATCGCGAACGGCCCCGTGATCGACATGTTCACGGCCACCTCTCGGACCGGTTGACTATATGTTTTTCAAGCGATCTACTCAGCGGGGCAGCCACAATTCTCCTTCATGGTGGGAATCGGTGGCCCTCGCGTCTTCTCGCCCCCGCATACCAGGAGAAATGCCATGACACTGACCCGCGAGCACGCCCCGTCGACCGAGGGCGTCGACACCGGCGCACTTCTTGCCGCATACCGTTCCTCGGTGACGCCGGCAGCCAAGGACTTCGTGGAGTGCCGCATCTCGGCCAATGAACTGCGCGAGCGGTGGCTGACATACTTCCGCGGCTCGTTCTTGGTCTACGAAATCGCCGTCCACGACGCCTGGCGTTCCGCGTTCGGGCCGGACCGGGGAATCGAGCCGGGCCCGCCGCACGCCGACCCGAAATTCGTGGAGACGCTGCGGGTCTTCCCGGTGACGATCTCGCACAACAATCTCGAGCGCCTCATCGACGTGCTCGCGGTCGAGGTCGGTGACGGAACGGCCGATGCCACCGGCCTGCGTGAACGTCTCGTCGACTTCGCCTTCGTGGTGGACGAGCTCGACCGCCTGATGAGCACCCTGACGCTGGCCCACTGAGAGGTCAGACGACGAGGGTGCGGATCAGCGCTCTCGGGACACATCCACAGGAAAGAGGCACGACGTGACAGACGACAGGTCAACCAACGGGGCGCCGGTCAGCATCATGGCCATTCTCGAGGCTGCGCAGGGCGTGGTCGGCGGTGATGGCGGCGCTCTGTTCGATGCCGAGGTCGTGAAGGGACACGACCTGGCGTGGGGCGGCCCCGGCAACCTCTACACCATCAGGCCGTACACGCTCAGCGCCGCGGCGCTGGAGGTGTTCACGGTCCGGGAGCGCATCCACGTCGACATCGACGGGCTCGGCGAGGATCTCGTGGATCTCCACGGGATCGGCGTCTACCGGCGCCACACCCCGCGGATCGGCACCCCCGGCGCGACGGAACTGACGTGGCGAACGGCGACGATCGGCGCCCAGTTCCTGTCCCTGCAGGTCCTGGGCCACAGCGACGTCCTCGGCCAGATCAGGGTGACCAACACGCCCGGGAAGCGGGAAGGCGCGATCGTCGCGCCGGCTCCGCTGCCCGGCAAGGGTGTCGGCTACACGCCGCTCAAGAACTGCACCACGGAGATCTTCCCGCAGTTCGACATCGAGCGGCTGGGGACCACGGTCAACACCGGCGACGAGCCGGTGCTGGTCGAGTCGCGCGTGAACATGGTGCCGCCCATCGGCGACGTCTCCCGCACGGCACGGGGCTATGCCCTGTACGACGGCGACCGGCAGGTCGGTCGCCTGCTGGCGGCTGACCTGGAGATCGGTGCACTCCTGCACCACGTGCCGATCGACAGCGCCTGGCGGCAGATCGAGGCGACGCCTCCGGTCATGGTCTGACCGAAGAGTGGTCGCAAGCGACATCGGGTGGGCCCGCGCGAGCCTCAGCGCGGGTCCACTCCCGTCATTCGCCTTCCGGATCGAGGCCTCGCTGGGTGACCGCCCGATGACCTACCTGTTCGCCCGGCGCAGTGGAGCAGGCGGTCGGATGGTGAGTCGGCTCGTCGTCCTGACGCCGCACAACCTCCGGTCGACCCTGGTCGAGATCGTCGAGCAGCATGGGGACGAGAGCCCTGGGGTCACCGTGAAGCTGCCCACGATGAACGCGCCGCGAGCGGTCTCCGGGCGTCATCTGTTCACCTGTCTGCCGCTCACCGACGTCGGCTATCTGGACCTGATGGCCTGGATGCACCCGGCCAGCGTCCCGGTCGTCCCGGGGGACCGGGACGGCCGTCTCTCGGCATCGCCGGCCCTCGGGCCGACCGAGGTTCGGCGCTCCGCCGACCCGGACAGCGGGTACGAGGTGTTCGAGCACGTCCACCGGGCCACCGGGGTCACCGTCGCCCGGCGGGTGCTGTGCCGCGGCGTCGAGACGCGGTCGTGGGAGGTGCTCGACCTCGGTCCCGAGGTGCACGGCCACCTGCCGGCGCGGATCCGGGCGGTCAGGAGCGAGAGCGGGCTGTTCACCGAATTCGTCCGGACCACCCATCCACGGCCGATCCCGGCCGCGTGGTTCGACCGCGACATCGACTACTTCATGCGCGCGGTGGATGCGGAGCTGTCGGAACGAGCCCGACCAACGTGAAGGGGGAGACCGTGCCGTCGTCGTGGATGGTGGTCCGCAGGCTCGCCGAGGTCGCCCGGATCGTGGCGGGCGAGGGCCTGGCCCGTCGTGTCAAGGGCGTGGAGGGGCACGGGATCAGCGAGGTCCTCGACCGCCTGGGTGGGGCGTTCGTCAAGGGCGCGCAGATCCTCAGCACCCGGCGGGACCTGGTGGGGGCGGAGCTGGCCGGCGAGCTGGCGCGACTCCAGGACCGGGTGCGGCCGATGCCCGCAGGCGACGCCCTGCAGGTGATCGCCGCGGTCTGCCCCAGCTGCGCAGTTCGGGCCCGCCCAGGTGTCGAGGCCGGCGCGGTGGCGAGCGGCTCCATCGCCTGTGTGTACCGGGTGCCGGGACCCGCCGGTGACATCGCGCTGAAGGTGCGGAGGCCGGAGGCCTGGTCACAGCTGCACGCGGACACCCGGATCATCCGATGGGCAGCTCGGCTGCTGGCGCGATTGCCGGGCGCCTCCGGCATACCGGTCCGTGAGATCGCCGATCAGGTCTGCGAGGCGGTGCTGATGCAGCTGGACTTCGACAGGGAGCGCCTGCACCTGGAGCGGTTCAGCGACGCCATGGCAGACGCCCCCGGTGTCGTGGTGCCCCGCGTCGTACCGGCGATGTGCCACGACGGTGTGCTCGCCATGGAGTACGTGGAGGATCTCCGGCGCACCCGGCCGCACGAGATGGGCGAGGCCGAGCGCTCCTCGGCGACGCAGCTGCTCGTGAGTGCCGTGTACCGGTCGGTGTTCCTCGTCGGCCTCGCGCACCTCGATCTGCACCAGGGCAACGCGTACCTGATCGATCAGCGGACGGTGGCCGTCATCGACTTCGGCTTCGCCTACCAGTTGAGCGAGTCGGCGAGACGACGGTTCGCCCAGTTCATCGGCGGCATGATCGAGTCCGACGGACCAGGATGCGCCGAGACGCTGCTCGCCTCGGCGACCGGTCGGCTGGACGACGCCGATCTGGTCACGTTCCGCCGTGATGTCTCACGGCTCGTCGAGGTCAGTGCCGGTCGGAGCGTCGCGCAGTTCAGCCTTCCCGAGTTCGCGGGTGCCCTCTTCGACATCCAGCGCCGCTGCGGCGTCTACGCCGATCCCGAGTTCGTCTTCCCCATCCTCTGCCTGCTCGCTCTCGAAGGCGCGGTCAACGAGTGGGCGCCTGACATGGACTTCCAACTCGAGGCGGCACCCTATGTCTTGACCGTCCTCCTGGAGGCCGACGTCCCCGGGTCGCTGGAAGACACCACGGCCGGGAGCGTCGCGGGGATCTCCTGATGCACACGGTGGCAGCGTGCGGAGGCAGGATTCTGTCGCGGGCGGGACGTCGACCCACCAATCGGGAGAGATCCGGTCCTCGTTCCGACTGGTACCTTGAACGCCGTCGGAACGGGCCCCGGCGGGCCCCTGCCTCACCGGTGAACCTTCGGAATCACCGCGGCACCAGGGGAACGGAGAGGGGGGTTCTGTGGGATCGCCGCGTGACTACGGTCAATTCTGCGGCCTTGCCGCGGGCCTCAACGTCATCGGGAACCGATGGACCCTGCTCATCATCCGTGAGCTGCTGCTGGGCCCGGTCAGGTTCAACGATCTGGTGGCGAACCTGCCCGGCATCGGCTCGAACCTCCTCGCGGAGCGGCTGCAAGGGCTCGCAGCGGCGGGCGTGATCGAGGTGGTGCCGGTGGCCGGTGACCGCCGTGGTAAGTCCTACCAGCTGACCGAGCGGGGGCAGGAGCTGAAGGGGCCCCTGCTCCTTCTCGCCCGATGGGGACTCTCGGCCCTGACCGAGCAGGACAGCAAGGGCGTCGTCCGGGCCGAGTGGGCGATCATCGCGCTCGAGGCCATGGTCACCGACGACAGCATCCCGACGCTGGACGAGGCGTACGAGTTCGTGATCGACGGCGTCCCCGTGGTGGTCACCGTCCAGGACGGAGTCGTGAGCATCGGGCGAGGCGCGCCTGTCGCCGACGTCGCGCTCAGGGTCACCAGCGATGCCGAGACCTTCGTCCGTGTCGGCGCACGGCTGATCGATCCGCTGGAAGCCGTCGCGCAGGGGCTGGTGAAGCTCGAGGGCGACATGGTTGCCGCGGATCGCTGCATCCGGTTGTTGAACCTCGCCTAATCCTGCCGGCTGTTCAGCGCGTTGAACGCGCGCGGAAGTCGAAAGACGCGTGGCCCGTTCAGGGCCTATTGCCCCCGCGCTCGGGCCGCTGATACCGTCCGCGCCAGCTCCACCTGATGATTCCGCGATTGGTCGACAAGGCCCGAGACCATCGCCCCTCCCGTCATTACATGGCGCATTTCTGGATCGGTGCGTCGAATTCCGGGCGAAGTCAATAGCAGCTGTTCGATGTCGATCGACGCTGCCCGGAACAACTGTTGTCAGGTCTTATTGCTGTTGTCAGTTCTTTTCGGGGGAGTGGATGCCATGAGCGTTCCCATCGATGCAGAGGTGGACGGCACGATCTCCGGCCGGCAGCATCTGCCCGCTGCCGGCCGGTGGCCGCTCGGCGTCCGGCTTCCCCGGTCCCTGGCCGACTTCGATCGCCGTGGGTTCCGAACCGACCGGCCTGACGCCCGGGAGCTTCTCGAGGGGCACGCACAGGCTTTCATCGCCGGTTTCGACCTGGCGAGCTCGAGGTGGTCCCACGTGCACGAGGCGCTGGCCGACGTCCCCGCGTTCGAGCGCGGCTTCGCCTACGAGGGTGCGGCCATGTACGCCGCCCTCCGGGATGCGGCGACTTTCGGCCGGGCGCAGGCGCTCGCCCATGTTCTGCGAGACGCCGGGGACGGCTACGCCCATCTCGTCCACGTCGGCTACGGGTGGGGGTTGGGGCCGCTTCGGTCCGGCTGGTTCCCGCGGCTGCCCGACACCCCGTTGCTGCGGTGGCTGGCGCTGGACGGCGCCGGGTTCTGCCACGCCTTCTTCGGTGGACTTCCGGCGGTGCGCCGCCTGGCCGCAGCCCCGGCGACCCTCGTGCGCGAGGCGCGGCTCGCGGGTTGTGGGCGGGCACTCTGGTTCATCGAGGCTGCCGATGTCCGATCCGTAGCGGCGGCGATCGCCGGCGTCCCTGCGTCGGCTCAGCGGTCGCTGTGGGCGGGGGTGGGCCTGGCGGTGGCCTACGCGGGCGGAGCCGTGGGCGCCGACCTGGACGACCTCGCCGACCTCGGTTCCCGGCATCGGCCAGGGTTCGGCCAGGGCGTGCTGTTCGGTGCTGCCGCCCGGGCGCGGGCCGGGATCGTGCCGCCGTACACCAACGCGGTCTGCGTCCGGGTGCTGGGGATCGACGCCCACGAAGCCGGGCGGCTCGCGGACCGGGCCTCTGCGGATCTCGGCAGCCCTGGCTCCCTGGCCGACTTCCTGGAATGGAAGACCAGGCTCCAGCACGCGGTCGCCGACGTCCTCGACTCGCGGGGGGCCTAGTGGCCACCGTGTTCGGATCCCCGGCAGCGCGCCGGGCGGTCGTCCTGGCCGTAGCGCTGGCGCTGACGCTGACGGCCGCGATGTTCACGCGGCGCCCGGGACCGAGCGCCGAGCAGACAGCTGATCTGGCGCGCCCTTTCAGCTTCCGCACGGTAGTCCTCAACGAGGCTCCACCGGGCGGGCGCAGCACCCGTCCGGTGCATCCCGACTTCTCGGGGGTGCAGGCGTGGATCGCCGCCGTGGGCGGGGCGGTCTCCCTCAGCGACCTGCGCGGGCTCGGACGGTCGGCCGACGGGTGCCTGGTGGACCCGCGCGACGACTCCGTCACCGTGTTCCCCGTGCCGGAAGCGGGCGGACCGGACTACCCCCGCTTCCAGTTGCGCCCCACAGACCTCGCTTACGACACGACCATGGCTCCGATGGGGTGCGTTCCCGGGGACTTCGACGAGGACGGGACGACGGATCTGCTCGTCACCTACTGGGGACGCTCGCCCATCGTCTTCATGAACCAGGGCAGCGGCGTCGCAGGACCCACGGCGGACGGGTTCCATGCGCACGAGCTGGTGGATCCCCCTCAGATCTGGAACACCACCACCGCCAACGTGGGTGATGTGGACGGCGACGGACACCTCGACATCCTCCTCGGCAACTTCTTTCCCGACGGTGCTCGCGTGCTGGACCCGACCGCGACCGATGACGGCCGCATGGCGATGAACAGCTCACTGGGGAAGGCGCTCAACGGCGGAGGCGCCAAGCTGTTCCTCACCAAGCCGACCGGCGGGGTCCAGGACATGCCGGAGATCATCGACGCCACGTCGGCGCTGCCCACGAGTTCGACCAGCGCCTGGACACTCGCCACCGGCATGCAGGACCTGACGGGGGACCTGCTGCCCGAGGTGTACCTGGCCAACGACTTCGGCCCCGACCAGCTCCTGGTCAACGACTCCACCCCGGGTCGGGCCGGTTTCACCGCCGTCTACGGCTCCCGGGACCCGTACACCCCGCGTAGCCAGGTCCTCGGTCACGACTCCTTCAAGGGCATGGGCGTCACGTTCACCTACGCCGACGGCGGAGGGCTCCCGTCGATCATGGTCGGCAACATCACCACCGAATTCGGGTTGCACGAGAGCAACCTGTTCTTCGTCCCGTCCGGCGAGCCCGAGGATCTCGCGGCAGGCCGTGTGCCCTACCGCGAGCGGAGTGAGGCGCTGGGCATCGCCCGCGCCGGCTGGAGCTGGGATGTCAAGGCGGGCGACTTCGACAACTCCGGAGTCGACGAGATCCTGCAGTCGACCGGCTTCCTGAAGGGTGTGGACAACGCCTGGCCGGAGCTGCAGGAACTCGCGATGGGCAACGACCAGCTCGTCCTCGATCCCGACTTCTGGCCCACTCTCGGGCCGGACGCCGACCTGGCGGGCCACCAGCCGAACCCCTTCTGGGTTCGTGACGGTGAAGGTCGTTACGCGGATCTGGCGAGTGCCGTCGAGATCGACGAACCGTGGAACAGCCGCGGTATCGCGCTCGGTGACGTCGACGGCGACGGTCGGCTGGATGCGCTCGTCGCCAATCAGTTCGAGGACTCGGTGCTGCTGCTCAACCAGGGGCCGGTCAACCGCCCTGCCGCCTATCTCCAGCTGGTCAGCCGGGGCGCCGCTGGTGGCGATCGACCCGCGATCGGGGCACAGGTCGAGCTGGAGCTCCCCGGCGGCGGCAAGGCGCAGCTCTATCCCGCGAACGGGCACAGCGGGGTGTCGGCCAGCGACGTCCACCTCGCGTTGCCCCCGGGGCCACCAGTGGCCGCGAGGGTCAGCTGGCGCGACGCCACAGGCCTGCACAGCCGGGAAGTGATGCTCGAGCCCGGGCGCCACCAGTTGGTGCTCGACGAGGACCAGAGTGCGGAGGCACCATGACCGACCCGCGCACATGCCCGACATGCGGGAGAGGCGAGCACCCCGCGCCGTCCGTCCACTCCTCGGGCGACACGCCGGCCGTCGTTCCACCGTCCCCGGTCGACCGCCGGGTCAAGGCCCTGAGGCGATTTGCTCTCTCGATCACGGCCTTGACCATCGCCGGCCACGCCATGCTCGGGTTCGAGCAGGCACCGTTGGTGCCGTTCGTGACCCTGGCGGTCAGCTACGCGACCGCGCTGCTGCTGGAGGCGCTCGACGCGTGGGCCCGCAGACGGCCGGCCGAGTTCCAGGGGCCGGGTCAGTTCCTCACCTTCCTCCTCCCCCCGCACATCACCGGACTCGCCTGCGGCCTGCTCCTCTACGGCAACGCGTCCCTGTGGCCGTACATCCTGGCCGTCGTCGTGGCGAACTCGTCGAAGTACGTGTTCAGATTCCGGGTCAACGGTCGGGTGAGGCACTTCCTGAACCCGACGAACACCGGGATCGTGGTGGTCCTCGTGGCGTTCCCGTGGGTCGGGATCGCGCCGCCCTACCACTTCACGAACGCGTCCACGGGCGTCATGGACTGGCTTCTTCCCATGGGCATCCTGGTCCTCGGGACGGTGCTCAACGTCCGGCTGACCGGTAAGGCGCCCCTCATCGTCGGCTGGCTGGCGGGGTTCGTGGCTCAGGCGGCCGTCCGGGCGGTGGTCTTCGACCACTCGTTCCTGGCGGCGCTCATGCCGATGACAGGAGTCGCGTTCATCCTCTTCACGAACTACATGATCACCGATCCGGGGACCACGCCGGTGAAGCGGCGCAACCAGGTGGTGTTCGGTGTGACGACGGCGGCGATCTACGGAGCGCTGGTGCTGTCGGGTGTGGCCTTCGGGCTCTTCTTCGCGCTCGTCATCACATGCGTCCTCCGCGGCGCCGTCCTCCTGCTCGCCCCGTACGCCCGGGCGTTGCCGGAGATCAAGAGCTTCCTGACCGGGCTGCGCGCGGCGCCGGGATCGTCCCCCGCCCCGGCCGGTTCCCCCGCCCCTGCGCCGTCGCCGGCACCTGCGCCGGTGCCGGCGCCGGTGCCGGAGAGGGTGCCGGTGGCGGCGGTGCCCGTTCCCGCGGCGGCGTCCGTCCCGGCGCCTGTCGTCGCGCCCGTGGGGGCGGGCTCGGAGCTCGGACCGACCCAGCGTGCCGGCGGCGGCCCGACCGACACCACGCACGTCATCGGACTGCGCATGGCCGTGCCGGGCACGCCGGTTCCCGCACGAAGGATCAATGGACACAGCAGTGGCCCGCGGCTCGCCGCATCCACCGAGGGAGACGTCACATGAACTCGCCCCGGATCGCCATCGTCGGCATGGCGTGCCGCTACCCAGGCGTCTCCAATCCGACCGAGCTGTGGCAGGACGTCCTGGCTCGCCGGAGGGCATTCCGCGACCTCCCGGAGGACCGCGTCTCGGCGCGGTACCGCGGGGGGGCGGACGAGCCGGACCGCGCCTACGTGCGCCGGGCGGCCGTGCTGCGGGACTGGGCGTTCGATCGCGAGCAGTTCAAGATTCCTGGTGGGCTGTACCGAGCGACCGACCAGGCGCACTGGCTGGCCCTCGAGACGGCCGCCGCCGCGTTGGCCGACACGGGCTACGAGAACGGTGTCGGGCTGTCCGGTGACGATGTCGGGGTCCTGCTCGGGAACTCCC
This sequence comes from Blastococcus sp. HT6-4, assembly GCF_039679125.1. Classification (NCBI taxonomy): domain Bacteria; kingdom Bacillati; phylum Actinomycetota; class Actinomycetes; order Geodermatophilales; family Geodermatophilaceae; genus Blastococcus; species Blastococcus montanus. Next base: position 1,182,332 of record NZ_CP155551.1, read on the forward strand.
TGACCGGGGAGTTCAGCCGCGCCTCCGTCATGCGCCTGCGCTGGCCTTTCGTGGCCGATGCCGCGGCGACGGCCCTGGAGGCCGGCGGCGTCGCACCGGAGGTGGCGGCGGATGTCCTCAAGCACATGGAACGGCGGTACAAGGAGCCGTTTCCGGTGCCGGGCACGGAGACGCTCACCGGCGCGCTGTCGAACACGATCGCCGGACGGGTCTGCAACTACTTCAACTTCCGGGGAACGGGTTACACCGTGGACGGCGCCTGCGCGTCCAGCCTGCTGGCCGTCATGACCGCCGGCAGAGCCCTCGTCGCAGGTGAACTGGACTTCGCTCTCGCCGGCGGGGTCGACATGTCCATCGACCCGTTCGAACTCGTCGGCTTCTCCAGGCTCGGTGCCCTTGCCCAGGACGAGATGCGCGTCTACGACGCGGCCCCGACCGGCTTCCTCCCCGGCGAGGGCTGCGGCGTGGTCGCCCTGATGCGGGCCGATGATGCCGAACGTGCGGGGCTCCGGATCTACGCCGAGATCATCGGATGGGGAACCTCCTCCGACGGCCAGGGCGGTCTGAGCCGGCCCACGTCCGGCGGTCAGGTCCTCGCGATGCGGCGGGCGTATGCGATGGCCGGCCTGGCCCCAGCTGCTCCCCAGTTGCTGGAGGGGCACGGGACGGGAACGCCGGTCGGGGACGCCACCGAGATCGAGGCGCTGCTGACGATTCGGGGGACCGTCACCGAGGGCGCCGCGGCGCTGGGCAGCGTGAAGGCGAACATCGGCCACACGAAGGCGGCCGCCGGCGTCGCCGGGCTGATCAAGGCCACCCTGGCGGTGCACCACGCCGTCATCCCTCCGGTCACGGGATGCGAACGGCCGCACCCCCTCCTGGACGGCGGGGCGTCGCTGCGCCTGCCCCTGACGGCCGAGGCATGGCAGGACCCCACCCGCTGGGCCGGCGTCTCGTCCATGGGCTTCGGTGGGATCAACGGGCACCTGGTGCTGAGATCGGCACCGGGCTCCGAGCCGTCGGCCGGCGGAACCATCACGCCCGCCCTCCGCCGGTGGGCCGGCGATCCCGGCGGTCCCGAGGTGCTCGTGGTCGCTGCCGGCAGCCGCAGCGACCTGGTACGGCGACTGCAGACGCTGCAGGCCGCCGCCCCTGCGCTCAGCGACGCAGAGGTGCGCGACGTCGCGGCCAGCATGTGGCACCAGGGTGAGGCGGACGGCCCCTGGCGGGCCGCGCTCGTGGTCGACTCTCCTGCCGAGCTGGCGCGTGCGGCTGCCGCCGCGGCGGAAGCCGCAGCCGACTGGGACGGTCACCTGTTCGTCGACCGGGCCCGGGGCGTCGCGCTGGGTGCCGATCGGTTCCGCACTCGTGTGGGGCTCATGTTCCCCGGTCAGGCGGCGCCCGTCCGTCCCCGTCTCGCCTGGTGGGCGGCCCCGGACGGGATGGCGGATCTCGTCGTGGACACCGGCGACCGTCCCACCACGGAGACCGACGCAGCGCAGCCCGCCATCCTGCGTCAGGAGGTGGCAGCGCTCCGGTGGCTGGAGGAGCTCGGGGTGACGGCGGTGGCCGCCGTGGGCCACAGCCTCGGGGAGATCGCGGCGCTGCACTGGGGTGGGGCACTCTCGGCCCGGGCGGCTGTCGAGCTGGCGGCCCGACGCGGTGAGGTCATGGCTCGCTACGGGACACCGGGCAGCACGATGGCGACCATCGCCGCATCCACCGACGAGGTGCGCCGGCTGGTCGACGGCCTCCCGGTGGTGGTCGCGGCGCACAACGCGCCCGCCCAGGTCGCCGTCGCGGGGGCGACGCCGGCGGTCGAGACCGCCGTGCACCGAGCCCGGGCTGCCGGCCGGAGGGCCACCGTGCTGCCTGTCTCGCACGGTTTCCACAGCCCCGCCATGCAGCCCGCGGTCGGACCGCTGCGGGCGGTGCTCGCCGACACGTGCTTGGCGGACCTGCGACGTCCGGTGATCTCCACCGTGACGGGCCGCGACCACGTCGGCACCGAGGTGGCGATGCGGACGGCGCTGGCCGACCAGCTGACCGCCCCGGTCCTGTTCGAGGAGGCCCTGGGCACGTTGGCGGACCGCTGCGACGTGCTGGTCGAGGCGGGGCCCGGCTCGATCCTGGCCGGGCTGGCCGCCGCCATCCGCCCCGACATCCCTGCGGTGTCCATCGACTGCGCCGGCTCCGCGAGGAGCCATGCGGAGACCATCGCCGTACTGGCAGCGGGCGCCGGAGCCGATCTGCGTGCGTGGTTCGCTGCGCGGCCGCACCGCAGCCTGCGCTGGGACGCCGTACCCCGGTTCGTCGCCAGCCCCTGCGAGGAGAGGGACGGCTGGGCCGATGCCGAGGCGCTGCCGCAGCCGGACGCTGACGAGTCGTCCCCGGGGCCGGCGGAGTCGGACGAGGCGCAGCCCGTGAGCGGGGACGTGGGCGCCATCGTCCGGCAGCGCCTGGCTGCAGCCCTGGAACTGCCGACGTCGGCGGTGCGGCCCGGTTGCTCGGTCCTGGGGGATCTCCACCTGAGTTCCCTCCAGGTGGTCCAGCTGGTCAACGGCATCGCCGCCGACATGGGCGTCCGGACGCCGGACGTGCCGATGATCGCCCAGGCGACCGTGGGCGATCTCGTGGTCCTCCTCGAGAACGCCCAGCCCGCGGGTGCGTCGGCCACCGTGGTCGGGGTCGACAACTGGGTACGCACGTTCGAGCACCGCTGGCTGCCGTTCCTCGCCGGCACCACGGACCGGACGCAGTGGCGCGTAGTGGCGCCGAGCGGCCACTGGGCCCGGAGCCTCGCTGCCGACGACGCGGACGGGTTGCTCATGGTCCTTCCCCGCGAGGCCGGGATCGACCGGGTCGCCGCGCTGATCGAGTGCGCGGCCGCCGGCCCGACGCGCGAAGTGCTGCTGATCCACGACGGTCACCCGGCCGCGGCCGGTCTCGCGCGGAGCGTCTGCACGGAGGTCGATCCGTGGACGACCACGGTGCTGCAGGTGCCGTCCCTGGCGCACCGCGTCGAGCCGCAGGATCTGGGGGACAAGGAGGGGCGGCGCTTCAAGGAGCTGCGCATGGGGGCCGACGGCCTCACCGAGGTCCTGGGCACGGTCCTGCGGCCGCTCGCAGCAGCTGGCCCGCAGGTGCTCCGCGCGGGCGACGTCTGCCTCGTCACCGGTGGGCCCCGAGGGATCACCGCGGCGTGCGCCCAGGCTCTCTCGGTCCGCACCGGATGCGTCCTCGTCTTCCTGGGACGAACGGACGCGGATGACGCCGGGATCGCCGACGCCATGGCGGAACTCCGCACGCAGACCGAAGCCCACTACGTGCGCTGCGACCTCACGGACACGGCTGCCGTCGGGGCGGCCATCGCGCGGGCGCGGGAGTTCGGCCCGGTGCGAGGGATCGTGCACGGAGCAGGCCTGAACACCCCCCGCCGGCTCGGCGAGATCTCGGCGGCATCCCTCGCCGGGACGATCGGCCCCAAGGTCGACGGGCTCGTGGCCCTGCTGGCCGAGGTCGGCGAGGACCTGGATCTCCTGGTCGGTTTCGGTTCGATCATCGGCAGGCAGGGCCTCGTCGGGCAGGCCGAGTACGCCATCGCCAACGACTGGCTGCGGGTCGTGCTCGAGGAATGGGCGCAGCAGCATCCGGCCTGCCGGACACATGCGCTCGAGTGGTCGGTGTGGGCCGACATCGGCATGGGAGCCCGGATGGATGTGCTGGACTCGCTGCGCAGCCAGGGGGTCGATCCCATCCCCGCCGAGCGCGGAGTGGCTGCGTTCCTCGACGTGCTGGACGACCCGGCGTGCCCCGTGACGTTGCTGGTGACGTCCAGGTTCCCCGCCAGCCACACGCTCACGATCCCGGCCTCGCCGGATCGGCTGCACCGTTTCGCCGAGCGCTCCGTCGTCGCTCTCGCGGGGGTGGAGGCGGTTCTGGATGCCGACGTGTCGTTCGGGACGGATCCCTACCTGGACGACCACCGGATCGACGGGGTCCCCGTCCTGCCGGCGGTCGTCGGTATGGAGGCCATGATGCAGGCCGCCGTCGCGGCGGGCGTCACGGCGCCGTCGGCCATGGCCGACGTGGTCTTCCGGTCGCCGATCACGGTGGACGAGCAGTCGGCGTTGACGCTCCGCACCGCAGCGCTCGTCGAGGGCAGCAGGACCCGCGTCGTCCTCCGCGACAGCGGCGACCGATTCGCGGAGAACCGCTTCCAGGGGGTGGTGATGCCGGCGGGCGCCGAGCCGGAGCCCTACGCACCCTCGATCGCCCCCGAGGCCGACGACTGCGCTCGCGCGCTCTACGGCCCCCTCTTCTTCCACGGTGAACGATTTCGCCGGCTGCTCCACGTCGAACGGCTGTCGACCTTCCGCCTGGAAGCCTGGATCGACGCGGTCGACACACCTGCGTGGTTCGCCCAGTACCACAGCAACGATCTGTTGCTGGGTGACCCGGGCGCCCACGACGCCACCATCCACGTGCTCATGACCTGCATCCCCCATCGCTGTGTCCTGCCCGAGTCCGCGGAGTCCTTCACGGTGTGGCACCGGCCTGCCGGACCGATGAAGGTCGTGGCGACGGAGACCGCGCACACGTCGCACGACTACGCCTTCGACGTGGACCTGGTGCGCCCCGATGGTCTCGTCGCCGCACGGTGGCGCGGCCTGCGGCTCCGCCGCATCGGTGACCGTGCCTGGCCGGAAGGACTCCCGGAGATGCTGGTCGCCCCGTGGGCGGCGCGACGGCTGGTCGAGAGCGGCGCCGCTCCCGGCGTCGAACTGGTCGGCCCGGTCTCCGCTCTGCGAGGGACGCGCGACGATCGGTCCGTGCCGGTCGCGGTGTGCGAGATGGGCGCCCCCGTCAGGCTCGACGACTCGGACCGCGCCGCCGCCGGCCAGTGGGCCGCGGCCGGCGGCGGCGACCCGCGGCGGGGAGAGGCACGTGTGGCCGTGGCTCGTGAGCTGCTCGGAGCGGTGCAGGACGACTCGGGCCGGCGTCTCGTCGGCGTGGATCTCCGGACACTCGCCGAAGACGTCGCAGTGGCCGATGTCGGGCCGGTCAGGGTCGTCTTCGCCGAGTGCCGCGTCGCCGGCCGTCCGGCCCCGCTCCTCGTCGGGGTGGCGGTGGACCGGGCATGAACGGGAACGGCGCGAGCCCGAGCAGAACCGGTTTCCGTCACCGCCACGTCGTGACGCTTGACGAGACGAATGCCGTCGGAAACGTCTACTTCGCCCATTACCTGCACTGGCAGGGGCATTGTCGCGAGATGTTCCTGGCGCAGCACGCCCCGGCGACGGCCGCGGCGATCGCCGCCGGTTCGCTGGCCATGGTGACGGTCAGCTGTTCGATGGACTACTACGTCGAATGCTATGCATTCGACGACGTCGAGGTGCTCATGACCCTTGGCAGCACGGCCGGTAACCGCGTCTCCATGCGTTTCGACTTCGGCCGGGGAGAGCAGCTCGTCGCTCGAGGTGCCCAGACCGTCGCCTGCATGAGTCGCCGGCCCGAAGGAGTCATGCCGGCACCCCTGCCGGCAGACCTGGTCACGGCCTTGGCCCGCTTCAGCTGATGGCTGCCATGGCACCCGCGCGTGCGGCAGACCAGCCCGGAACACCATCACGGAGGTGTGGAATGTCCCGTCGCCGCCGCACGTGGATCCGGGGGACCCGAGCCGGGGTGCCGCTCGTGACGATCGCCCTGATCACAGGGTGCGGTACGTCGACACCGGCCGGCACCGCCGGTGGGGGCGTCACCTTCCAGGAGGTCTCGCCCTGGATGGACACCCGTGACTACAGCCGGGTTCCCTCGCCGGAGCACGAGCGGAGGGTCGCCCATGCCGAGTCCGAGTCGGTCGGGATGCCCGACCTCATGACCGAGCCGGTGCACGACCGGGGAATCCCGGGCGTGGTCATCCGGGACTTCGACGGCGACGGGCACCTGGACATCTATGCCACGAACGGCCCCGGACGGGACAACAGCCTCTACCGCAACCGGCTGGGCGAGCTGGGGCGGCTTGCGTTCGTGGACGTCGGCGCCGGCGCAGGTGCCGGGCTCCGGGACGCCGACACCAACGGCGCCTGCTCGGGGGACGTCGACAACGATGGCGCCCCGGACCTCTACGTACTGGGTCGCAACCAGTCCAACCATCTGCTGGTGAACCGTGGCGACGGAACGTTCGACGACGTCACCGACCAGTCCGGCACCGGCGGGGGCGAGGCCAGCCACGTGAGCTGCACGATGGCCGACTTCGACGGCGACGGGCTGCTGGACATCGCGGTGGCGAACTCCTTCGACATGGTGGACGGCTCCCCGATCACGACCGTCCCGTTCGAGCGGAACCAGGCCGATCAACTGTTCCGCAACGAGGGCGACAACCGGTTCACCGATGTGAGCGAGAGCTCCGGCTTCGCCTACATCGACAACAGCCAGCAGGCCGGAGCGGCTCCGGTCGCGGGGATCACCTGGGCGATCGCAGCCGTGGACTACGACCGCGACGGGGATCCGGATCTCATCACGGGGACGGATCAGGGCATGCTCCCGCACGCCAAGAACGGCGGCATCGACCGCGGCTTCGTCCGCGTCTTCCGGAACAACGGCAGTGGTGCGTTCCGTGAGGTCACCCGGGAGCTGGGCCTGGCCGAACCAGGAGCGTGGATGGGATTGGCGATCGGCGACTTCAACGTCGACGGGCGGCTCGACCTCTTCGCGTCCAACTCTGGTGATTACATGCAGTTGAACATGCCGCCGGGCATGCAGGGGGAGCTCGGTGACATGTCGAGCCGCTGGTTCCTGCAGCGGGCTGACGGCACGTTCGCGGATCCGCGGCGATCGACCTTGCCCGTGCCCGCCGAGGACGGGGAGGACCCGACCCTCGGGGGACTGGGAGCCACGCCGTTCGGCTGGGGCGCCACCACCTTCGACTACGACAACGACGGCGCGACGGACATCCTGTTCCACGGCGGCATGGATCCCATGAGCTACGTGACCGCCGACAACCCCGGTGCCCTGCTCCGCAATCTCGGGCCCGATGCCCTGCGGGACGACTTCTTCCCGACCTTCGCCTTCGACGACGCCATCGCACGGTCCGGGACCGATCATCGCCGCCGTGTCGTCACCGGAGTGGCCAGCGGCGATCTCGACGAGAACGGGTTCGTCGACGTCGTCACGGTGGCACAAGGCCGCAGCACCGGCCCGCTCCACTCGTACGCCCGTGGGCTGGGGTCGCCGTTCGACGACGGCGCTGCCTACCTCACGACATACCGGCCGGTCGAGGGGAGCGGCGGGATGCAGCTCACACCGACCGACAGCAGGACGGTCCCCGGCGACCTCTCGGTCGAGCTGAACAGAGGCAACGCTCACGGCTCGGCGACCGTCACCGTGATGGGCACCGTCGGTCTCACCGAGACGGGACGGGTCAACCGTGACGGAGTCGGGGCCGTCGTGGCATTCACGCCGCGGGACGGGGAGACCGTGCTGCGCCCGGTCATCGCAGGTGCCAGCTTCGCGTCGCAGGACTCACTCCGCGGCACGTTCGGCATGGGAGCGGCTGCCGTCGCGACGGTGACGGTGGACTGGCCCGGTGGGGTGCGGAACGTGCTGTACGACGTGCGGCCCGGAGAACGCATCGTGTTCCCCGAGATCCCGTGCCCGCTCGAATTGCGGCCCGACCTCTACACCGGGTGCGTCGGGGAGTCCCTGGATGCGTTGGTCGGGTCCGGGCACCTGGTGCCGGCCCAGGCCGACCGCTTTCTGCGGAGCGCGATGCGGGCCAGGTCCGACAATGGCTGAACGTGCGTCCTGAGCGACGGAGTCGGTCAGTTCCCGGATCCGTGACCCGGCCGCATCGCCTTCTGTCCTGAGGTGGGACGGCTCGATTTCCGGGTCCCGCATTCTTCCGGTCGTTGCCGTGGTCGCGGCAGAATCGATCACCGCTCCTGCAGGTCGGCGACCCACAGTCGACGAGGAATGGCTGCGCGTGCGACGTGGCGCCGTTCAGGGGCGAATTCTGATCGGCTTTCGCATCGACCTTCCGGTCGATATTTTCGCCCCATGTCCGACGTCATCGCGTTGCCTGAGTCGCGTCCTGCACGCCGGACCGCGGTCGCTGGGGTCCTGATCGCGGTGGCCCTGTTCGCGGCCGGTCTGCTCTGGTCGAAGTGGTTGCCCTATGGCGCCAAGCTGGGCGAGCTGGGGGCGAGCAACACGTGGGTCGGCTCCAGCATCCTCACCGTCGGCGGGGTCCAGCCCGGAGATGCTCCGAGTTGGAACGCTGCGACCACGTTCGCGTGGACCTACGGGCAGGCTGTCTGGAAGGCACTGCTCACGGCGTTGGTCATCGCTGCCGCGGTCCAGGCGCTGGTGCCGCGAGCGTGGCTGCTGCGGGTACTGAACCGGCGCACACAGCTGGGTGCTGCGGCGGTGGGTGGTCTGGTCAGCGCGCCGTCGATGATGTGTACCTGCTGCAGCGCGCCGGTAGCGGTGACGTTGCGCCGCAGCGGGGTCTCGACCGCCGCGGCGGTGGCCTACTGGCTGGGCAATCCACTGCTGAACCCGGCGGTGCTGGCCTTCCTGGTGCTCGTGGCGCCGTGGCAGTGGGCCTCGACGCGTCTGGTGGTCGCATTGTTCGTGGTCATCGGTGGCGCCGCCGTGGTCGGGTGGCTGGTCGAGGGCCGACGGGTCCCCACCGCGGACGTGCCGGAGGTTCTGCGGCTCTCCGCCGCCGAGAATCCGGTGGACGACGCCTGGCTGGTCGGGGCTCCGGCACGGTTCGGACGCGCACTGCTGAAGCTCGGGATCGTGCTCGTACCCGAGTACCTCGTGGTGGTGTTCCTCCTGGGCGCCTTCCGCGGCTGGCTCTTCCAGGTGGATGCGCTCGGTGCCGGTCTGTTCGCGATCGTCGTGGCCGCGATCATCGGGACGCTGATGGTGATACCCACCGCCGGTGAGATCCCGATCCTGCACGGATTGGTGTTGGCAGGGTTGGCGGCAGGGCCGGTCGGGGCGCTCCTGGTGACACTGCCTGCGGTGAGCATCCCGGGGATCGCGATGGTCGCCCGGGCGTTCGGGTGGCGGGCGACTCTTGCCACGACGGCTGTGGTGGTGGCCGGCGGCATCGCCGCGGCCGGCATGCTCGTCGGCCTGGCCTAGAGGTCGTTGTCGCCGAAGTTGACGCGACGTGAGAGGAACTGGACGGCGATGTGGACGTGGCAGGACCGTGACGAAATGCTCGTCTGGTACGCCGGTGAAGCCGCGCGCATCGACCGAGGTGAGGGCGACGTGCGGCAGGGGCTCGCACTGCTCGGCGCGCATGGCCTCTTGCGGTCCGGGGCCGCCCCCCGCTCGACTGACATGAAGCAGCTGCTGACGCTCATCGAGGACGTCGCCGGGGAGTGCCTCAGCTCCGCCTTCTCGCTGTGGTCCCAGACCGCGGTCATCGACTACTGGGAACACGCCTCGTCCGAGACGTGCACCGAGGTTCTCGACGGACTCCGCGACGGAACCGTGCCCGGGGCTACTGCGATGGCGCCGGCGCTCGGCCAGCTGTGCGGGCTGGGTGACGTCCCGCTCGTCGCCCATCGCGACGGGCACAGCCTGTCGGTGAGTGGGCACGTGGCCTGGGCGTCGCACCTCTGGGACGGCGCGGTGGTGGTGGCGCCCGTACGAGTGCCGGAGGAGGGCGCCGCGGAGCGGTGGGTCATCGCCTTCCGGGTGGGGGCGCCCGGCGTGACTCTGCATCCGGCCCCCTCGCTGCTCGCCCTCAACGGCACCGGCTCCTCGTCGTTGACGCTCGCCGACGTGGTGGTCCATGTCGACCGGATCCTCAGCACGGACATGGCCGGATTCGTCTCGGAGGTGCGCCCCCGGCTCCTGCTGGCGCAGTCGGCGATGTGTGCCGGCCTGGCGCGCCGATCGGTCAACGAGGCGCGTGCCCGGACGGCGGTCTGGGACAGCCCGCTGCGGACGGTGGCGGACGCGCGGCTTGCCGACGTCGCGGCGGTCGCTGACGGGGTGCTCCACCGGTTGGACGATTGGTCGGACCGCAGTGCGGAGATCGAGATCGCGGCGCTGATGCAGCTGCGGCTGGACGCCGCGGCTGTCGCCGCCCGGGCGACGGACCTGGAAGTCCTCGTGTCCGGAGGCGCAGGCTTCCTCAGCACGTCCGCGACCAGTCGGCGACTGCGCGAGGCCGCCTTCCTGCCGATACAGGCGCCGACCGAGCTGCAGCTGCTCCGCCAGCTGTCGGCCAGTGGCTGACCATGCCGCCGGCGATCTCCGTGGGTGGACCGCAATGGTCGGAGGACGTGCAGGGCGCTTCGACGCCGGGTGATCGGGTCGTCGCCCTCTGCCCGTGTGATGGCGACCGCTCTCGAAGGACTGACAGGACTACGGATCAGAGGGAAGAGGGCGGCCGAGAATGGGAAGTCCCACGACGTCGACGGAGCTGAATGCAGCGACGTTCCGACGGGCGATGGCATCGGTGCCGACGGGTGTAGCGCTCCTGACGTGCGGCGAAGGCTCAGAAGCTGACGCGATGACCGTGAACTGCTTCGTTTCGGTTTCGCTCGATCCCCTGCTCGTCATGGTCGGGGTGGGTGCCGCCGGACGCATGCGTCAGCGCATCGAGGCAGCCGGCGGCTATGCGATCAACGTGCTGACCGATGCGCAGAGCCAGCTCCCGGTGCGGTTCAGCCGACGGGACAGGCCGGTCGGGAACCCGGCGATGGCAGAACTCGCCGCGATCCCGGGCCACACCGGGCATCCGGTGCTTCCGGCGGCGTTGTGCGCCATGGAGTGCTCGCTCGAGGCGGTCTATCCAGCGGGTGATCACGTCCTGCTGCTCGGGCGGGTCCTGGCCATTCGCAGCGGGCCGGACGGATGCATGCCGCTCCTGTTCCACCGCAGTCGGTACGGACGGGTGGCTCACTGAGCTGTGGTCGGGGCGAGCCTGCTCGCTGGAGGTTCCGCAGGTCAGACCGCCACGAGCGCGCCCGGCAGGGATCGAACCTGCGACCAAGTGCTTAGAAGGCACCTGCTCTATCCGCTGAGCTACGGGCGCTCGTGCCTCGATCATCGCATCGCCGGGGCGGCAGGTGCCGGACCCGGGCCCCCGTCGTCCACAGGATGATCCGGCTTCCACAGATCACGGATCGGCCCGCCCACCGGCGGCCGCGGCGGTCAGGGTCGACGGCACACCGGCACCGCGCCGGCCGCGCCGGATCCGGCGCAGCCCCTGAGGAGCACCGTGAACGACACCCTGGTCACCGTCGTCGGCAACGTCGTCGATTCACCCCGCCGCGTCAGCCTGCAGAGCGGCGCCGTCACCAACTTCCGCATGGCCTCCACGTCCCGCCGGTACGACGCCGCGCGCGAGGAGTTCGTGGACAGCGGCACCTTCTGGGTCGACGTCGAGTGCTGGGGCGCGCTGAGCGGCAACGTCTCAGCCAGCCTCAGCAAGGGCGACCCGGTCGTCGTGCACGGGGCGCTGACCACCCAGAGCTGGGAGTCCGACGCCGGCCCGCGCAGCAAGCCGCGCATCAAGGCGTTCGCCGTCGGGCCGAACCTGCAGAAGGGGCGGTCGCTGTTCACGCGGGACAAGAGCGCCCGCAGCGGCGAGGAGGGCGGGACCGCGCCCGCCCCGGACCGCGCCGGTGAGCCGGACTTCCCGGCCGCCGACGACGAGCTGCGTGCCGGCCGGGACTACCTGGGCACCGACGAGACGTTGGACCCCGTGGACACCGACGACCTCTCCCGGGAGCCCGCGCACGCGTAGTTGCCCGGGCTGGGAGGATCGGAGGTTGAGAACGCCTGGGGGCGGGCCGGGCATCGGCCGGCCCGCCCCCGCTCGCGACCGACGGAAGGCTCCGAAGCCCAGTGGCTCAGTACATCTACTCCATGGTCCGTGCGCGCAAGGCGCACGGCGACAAGGTCATCCTGGACGACGTCACGCTGGCGTTCCTGCCCGGCGCGAAGATCGGCGTGGTCGGCCCGAACGGCGCGGGCAAGTCCACCGTCCTGAAGATCATGGCCGGCCTGGAGCACGCCTCCAACGGTGAGGCGGTCCTCTCGCCGGGCTACTCGGTCGGCATGCTGCAGCAGGAGCCGCCGCTGAACGAGGAGCTCGACGTCCGCGGCAACGTCGAGGAGGCGGTCAAGCCGCTGCGCGACGCGCTGACCCGCTTCGAGGAGGTCAGCGCGGCGATGGGTGAGCCCGACGCCGACTTCGACGCGCTGATGGCCGAGCAGGGCGAGCTCATGGAGGTCATCGAGAACGCCGACGGCTGGGAGCTCGACGCCCGCATCGAGCAGGCCATGGACGCGCTGCGCTGCCCGCCCGGCGACGCCGACGTGACCGTGCTCTCCGGTGGTGAGCGCCGCCGCGTCGCGCTGTGCCGGCTGCTGCTCGAGGCGCCCGACCTCCTGCTGCTCGACGAGCCCACCAACCACCTGGACGCCGAGAGCGTCGCGTGGCTGGAGCAGCACCTGGAAAAGTACGCCGGCACCGTCGTCGCCGTCACCCACGACCGGTACTTCCTGGACAACGTCGCCGAGTGGATCCTGGAGCTCGACCGGGGCCGCGCCTACCCCTACGAGGGCAACTACTCCACCTACCTGGAGACGAAGCAGACCCGTCTCAAGGTCGAGGGCGCCAAGGACGCGAAGCGGCAGAAGCGCCTCAAGGAGGAGCTGGAGTGGGTCCGCTCCGGCGCCAAGGCCCGCCAGGCCAAGAGCAAGGCGCGGCTGGCCCGCTACGAGGAGATGGCCGCGGAGGCCGACAAGTTCCGGAAGCTGGACTTCGAGGAGATCCAGATCCCGCCGGGCCCGCGCCTGGGCAACGTCGTCGTCGAGGCGAAGGGGCTGACCAAGGGCTTCGGCGACCGCGTGCTGATCGACGACCTGTCGTTCACCCTGCCGCGCAACGGGATCGTCGGCGTCGTGGGCCCCAACGGCGCCGGCAAGACCACGCTGTTCAAGATGCTGGTCGGCGAGGAGAAGCCCGACGACGGCGACATCAAGGTCGGCGAGACGGTCAAGCTCTCCTACGTCGAGCAGAACCGCAGCGGCATCGACCCGAAGAAGACGCTGTGGGACGTCGTCTCCGACGGTCTCGACCACATCAAGGTCGGCAACGTCGAGATGCCCTCGCGCGCCTACGTGGCGGCGTTCGGGTTCAAGGGGCCCGACCAGCAGAAGCCGGCCGGCGTCCTGTCCGGGGGTGAGCGCAACCGACTGAACCTGGCCCTCACGTTGAAGCAGGGCGGCAACCTGCTGCTGCTCGACGAGCCGACCAACGACCTCGACGTCGAGACCCTGACCAGCCTCGAGGGCGCGCTGCTGGAGTTCCCCGGCTGCGCCGTCGTCGTCAGCCACGACCGGTGGTTCCTCGACCGGGTGGCGACGCACATCCTTGCCTACGAGGGCGACTCGAAGTGGTTCTGGTTCGAGGGCAACTTCGACGACTACGAGAAGAACAAGGTCGAGCGGCTGGGACCGGATGCCGCGCGTCCGCACCGCGCTACCTACCGCAAGCTCACCCGGGACTAGCAGCTCTTCGAGCACGTCACCGCCGATGGCTGGACGGAGCGCCCGCTCCGCGCCGGCCATCGGCGTCCGGGTCACCGGCGAAGCGCTCGACGAACCGTCGCTGCCCCGGCGTCTCCACGGCCCGGGGCCGGTAGTGCCGGCGGACGTGGGCCACCGCCTCGTCGGCAGGCAACCCGTCCAGGACGGCGAGGCAGGCCAGAGCCGTCCCGGTGCGCCCCGTTCCGCCGCGGCAGGCGACCTCCACCCGCTCGCCGGCGGCGCGCTGCCAGGCCGTGCGCAGCGCGTCGGCAGCCGCGGCCGGTTCGCGGGGCGGCCGGAAGTCCGGCCACCGCACCCACCGGCTCTCCCAGGTGACCGGCCGGGGTGGCCGGCCGAGCAGGTAGAGCCCGAACCGGGGGAGGGGACCGGCGGGCAGCGGCGCCCGGAGCGCCCGACCGCGCACGAGCCGGCCGGACGGCAGCGCCAGCACTCCCGGCGCAGCGGCGTCCCACGGCTCGGTCACGTCGGGAGCCTAGGGATGGTTCGCGGGCCCCGTCCCGGTGCGCGGACCCGATGCGGCAGGGTGGCGGCGTGAGGCACACGGTGCACGTCCCCATGCGCTGGTCGGACATGGACGCCTACCAGCACATCAACAACGTCGCCTTCCTCGGCTACTTCGAGATGGCGCGGGTCAACCTCTTCTTCGAGCAGCCGACGCACGACGCGGAGACCGGGATGCGGCGCGGCCTGGTCGTCGCGTCGCACGAGATCGCCTACAAGCGCTCGGTGGTCTACGACGCCGACCCGCTGGAGGTGCAGGTCTGGGTGTCCGGCATCCGCGCCGCCGCATTCACCTGCCACTACGAGCTCTTCGACCACGGGGCGCTCGCCGTCACCGGGAGCACGCTGCTCGTGCCGTTCGACTTCGCGCTGAACCGGCCGCGCCGGCTCACCGCCGAGGAGAAGGAGTTCCTCGCCCGCTGGGCCGACGAGCCGACCGCGGCCTGACCGCCCTGGGTCAGGGCTGGTCGGGCAGGATCAGGGAGTCTGCGGACAGTCTGTCTCTGCCCACCACGGTGGGGCAGAGACAGACTGCCGTCGCCATCCCTCAGCCACCCGGCCGCCCGGGCGACCGCGGCCGCGTGCTCAGCCGGTGACGATCCTGGGCACCGGGCGGTCAGCGCCGGTCGGCGCGCCCCGCCGGGCGGCCTCCTCGTCGGGAACCAGCCGCACCGGCGCCCCCTCGGCCACCAGCGCCCCGCCGAACACCGCCGCGTTGATCCCGCCCCGGTGCACCATCGCCTTCACCAGCTTCAGCCCGGTCAGCCGCTCCAGGTGGGTGCACGGCGGGCAGCGCTTCATCCCGAACAGCAGCGCGTCACCGACCGCGAACCACCGGCCCACCAGCGAGGGGAGCTCGATCCCGCCGGTCACCAGGTTGCGGCGGGTGTCCCCGGTCGAGAGCCCGGCGCCCACCTCGGCGGCGACCGCGGCCACGTCGGCGCGGTCGATCAGCGTCAGCTGCTTCTCCAGGTCGGGGTACTGCGCCCACGTCCCGCCGCCGAGCGCATAGCGGTCGCCGTCCAGGCCGACACCGGCCACCAGCCGGGCCGACGGCAGCCGGCGCATGGGTCCCGCGGCCCGCGGGGTCGACCAGATCTCCAGCAGCGAGCCGGTGTCCATCGGCGCCTCCACGGGTCAGGCGGCGGTGGCGCGGGAACGCCGGGCCGGGGGGACGTCGTCGGCGCCGCGGGCGTCGAGCGCCTCGCTCACGGTGTGCGCCATCTGCAGCAACTGCACGAGCAACGGCGTCACCGTCGTCCGCAGGCCGCGCACCCCGCGGGCCGAGCCGCCCCGCGCGGCCTGCGCCTCGCGGATCCGGTCGGCGCGCTCGGCCAGCACCGGGATGAACCGCAGCGCCATCGAGATCACCAGCCCGATCCGCGCGGGCCGGACACCGACGAGCCGCAGCGGCGCGCACAGCCGCTCGATGACGGCCACCATCTCCGTCACCCGCGTCGTCGCGGTCACCACGGCGGCGGCGAGCACCAGCGCGAGCAGCCGCGTGACGGTGAGCACGGCGGTGGACACGTCACTGAACAGCGCGTGGAAGACGAACAGGCCGAGCAGCCACCACCGCACCGTCCGCGCCTGCCGGGCCAGCGTCCCGACCGGCAGCCGGGCCACCCCGACCCCGACGGCGAGGACGCCGAGCAGCACGGCGCCGGCCACCGGGAGCTCCGGCACGGCGAACATCAGCACCGCCAGCGCGGCGAGGGCCAGCAGCTTCCACCCCGCGGGCACCCGGTGGACGGCGCTGCGCCGCGGCACGTACAGCGCGAGGGTCATCGCCGCTCCATCAGGGCGCGGTAGGCGGCGACCGACGACGCGGGCCCACCGTCGGCCACCACCCGGCCGCCGTCGATGACCAGGACCCGGTCGAACCCGTCGAGCAGGTCGAGCTGGTGGGTCACCACGACCACCTGCTGCTCGAGCTCGTCGATCACCCGCGCGACGCGCCGGGCGTTGACCAGGTCGAGCAGCGTCGTCGGCTCGTCGAACACGACGCGGGCCGGGCGCATCACCAGCACGCCGGCGATGGCCAGCAGCTGCTTCTGCCCACCCGAGAGCAGGTGCGCCGGGTGGTCGGCGTGCCCGGTCAGGCCGTAGCGCGCCAGCACCTCGGCCACCCGCTCGGCCCGCTCGCCGGCGGGCACCCCCTGGTTCTCCAGCCCGTAGGCGGCGTCCTCGGCCACCGTCGGGTGCACGATCTGGGCGTCCGGGTCCTGGAACACGAACCCCACCCGCCGCCGGATCTCGCGCACCTGCGTGCGCGTGTCCAGCCCGTCGACCAGCACCTGCCCGACGGTGGGGACGACGAGGCCGTTCAGGAGCCGCGCGAAGGTGCTCTTCCCCGAGCCGTTGGCGCCGACGACGCCGATGCGCGCCTCGGTCAGCTGCAGGTCCAGGTCGGTGAGCACCGGCCGGTCACCGTAGCGGTGCGCGACCCCCCGCAGCTCGATGCCGCGGGCGGGGTCGGCGACCGCGTCGGCCCGTGCCTCCGGCCTGCGGAACCTCACCGGTCGGCGAGCGCCCGCTGCGGTCGGTCGATCACCGGGTAGCTGCGGCGCACCTGAGCCGCGATCGCAGCGGCGATGAACGCCTTGACCGCGTCACCGGGGAGGAACGGCAGGGCCCCGGAGACGATCGCCTCGCCGAGGGACAGGTTGGCGACGGCGGCCAGCACGGGCACGCCGATCAGGTAGACGACGACCATGCCGCCGACGATGTTGAACAGCACGCCCCACGCCACGTTGTAGCGGGCCCAGAACCGCTCGGTCAGCCAACCGATGACGAACGCCGCGATCGGCCAGCTGAACAGGTAACCGGCCGTCGGGCCGGCGAAGACGGCCAGACCGCCGGAGCCGCTGGCCAGCAGGGGCAGCCCGATCGCCACGAGCACCAGGAACAGCAGCACCGCCAGGAAGCCGCGCCGGGCCCCCAGGACGCTGCCGGCCAGCATCACGCCGAGGGTCTGCGCGGTGATCGGCACCGGGCCGATCTGGATCGCGGGGAGCGTCCCCAGCACGGCGATGATCGCCGCGAAGAGGGCGACGTAGGCGAGGTCCCGGGTCTTCATGTTCAGCTCCTGCGGTGCGCCGTCGGGAAGGCGCCGCCGGCCCGGCGTCACCTGCGGCACGGTACCCGAGCGCCGGAGGGCGCCCGGGCACCGGGCGATCCGGTCAGGCGTGCAGCCACACCGCGGTGTCGTCGGGCACCGTGCCGTCGTCCACCGGGGCGCTGCCGAGCAGCACCCGGCCCTCGGGCACCGGCACCGGCGCCCCGGAGAGGTTGACCAGGCAGACCAGCCCGCCCGGACGGCGGAAGGCGACGCAACCGTCGGGTGCCTGTAACCACTGCACGCTCTCCCCGGCGAAGACGGGCGAGGAGGCGCGCAGCTCGAGCGCGGCTCGGTACAGCGACAGCATCGAACCGTCCTCGGTGCGCTGCGCCTCGGCCGTGAGCGAGGCCCAGCCGTCGGGCATGGGCAGCCAGGTGTCGGCCCCGGACGAGAAGCCGTAGGAGGGCTCGGTGCCCGACCAGGGCACCGGGATGCGGCACGCATCGCGCCCGCGCTCGGTGCCGCCCGAGCGGAACCACATCGGGTCCTGCAGCACGTGGTCGGGCAGGTCGACGTCGGGCATCCCGAGCTCGTCACCGTTGTAGAGGTAGGCCGCGCCGGGCAGTGCCAGCTGCAGCAGGGCCGCCGCCCGGGCCCGGCGGGTGCCGAGCGCGCCGCCGCCGTAGCGGGTGACGTGCCGGGGCCGGTCGTGGTTCGACAGCACCCAGCACGCCGGCGCCGGGGTGCCCTCCACGGCAGCCAGCGAGTGGGTGATCGCGTCCCGCAGGCCGTCCGGCGTCCACTCGGCGGTGAGCAGCTTGAAGTTGAAGGCCAGCTGCAGCTCGTCCTCGCGGAGGTACTGCGCCAGCCGCTCGTCGTCGGAGACCCAGACCTCGCCCACGGCCATCGTGCCGGGGTACTCGTCGATGACCGCCCGGATGCGGCGGTGCACCACGTGCACGCCGTCCTGGTCGAACCGGTGGTCGCCGGGGCCGTGGTCGTCGAGCAGGCCGGTGTCGTCCATCGGCACCATGTCGGGCAGCCCGTCGGGCTTGGCCATGCCGTGGGCGACGTCGATCCGGAAGCCGTCCACCCCCCGGTCGAGCCAGAACCGCATGGTCTCCTCGAGGTCGGCGACCACCTCGGGATTGCCGAAGTTCAGGTCGGGCTGCTCGGGCGCGAAGATGTGCAGGTACCACTGCCCGTCGGGCACGCGGGTCCACGCCGGCCCGCCGAACACCGACGGCCAGTTGTTCGGCGGCTCGCTGCCGTCGGGGCCGCGACCGTCGCGGAACAGGTAGCGCGCCCGCTCCGGGGAGCCCGGGCCGGCGGCCAGCGCCGCCTGGAACCACTCGTGGTCGTGCGAGCTGTGGTTGGGCACCAGGTCGACGGTCACCCGGATGCCCAGGGCGTGCGCCTCGGCCAGCAGCGCGTCGAACTCCGCGAGGTCGCCGAACACCGGCTCGACGTCCCGCGGGTCGGCGACGTCGTAGCCGTGGTCGGCCATCGGCGAGGGGTAGAACGGCGTGATCCACAGCGCGTCCACGCCGAGGTCGGCCAGGTGCGGCAGCCGCGACCGGATGCCGGCCAGGTCGCCGACGCCGTCGCCGTTGCCGTCGGCGAAGCTGCGGATGTAGATCTGGTAGAAGACCGCGTTCCGCCACCAGTCGGTGTCGGTGGGGGACAGGGTGCGGTTCGGCTCCGGGCTCACCGGGCTCCTCGGGTGCTCTCGTGGACGTTCGGGGATGCGGCCGCTGTGGGGGTGGTCCTCGTGCGCGGGGGTCCGGCAGGACCCGTGAGCACGAGCAGGGCCCCCGGAGCGGGCCGCGGGGGCCGCGCGGGGGCTGCGACGGGTGGGCAGAGTGCCCGGCGGGTCAGCGGTTCTGCATGCTGTGCGCCGCCATCTCCAGGTAACCCCAGAGCGTGGCGTCCTGCTGCGGGGGCAGGTCGAGCGAGTCGACGGCGTCGCGCATGTGCGACAGCCACGCGTCGCGCTCGGCGGGTCCGATGGCGAAGGGGGCGTGCCGCATCCGCAGCCGCGGGTGCCCGCGCTCCTGGGAGTAGGTCGTTGGCCCGCCCCAGTACTGCTCGAGGAACCCGCGCAGGCGGGTCTCGGCGCCCTCCCAGTCGTCCTGCGGGTAGAGCGGTGCGAGCACCGGGTCGGTGCGGACGGCGGCGTAGAACCGGGAGACCAGCCGGCGGAAGGTCGGCTCGCCCCCGACCTCGTCGTAGAAGGTCCGCGCCGACGGCAGGGACCGCCTCGACTCGCTCATGCCCCGGATGCTCCCTCAGCGTCGACCGTGGCGCGCGCCTGGTTGCGCGTGCGCCGATAGGCCACCAGCGCCGGGGCGACCGCGATCATTCCGAGGCAGCCGGAGAGCGCGACCACCGTGCCGGGCGCGAGCACCTCGGCGGCCAGCCCCGCGGCGACGGCGCCCAGGCCCTGCACGCCGGCCAGCCCGCTGGCCGCGACGCCGAACGCGCGTCCGCGGAACGGTCCCGGGACGGCCTGCACGAAGGCCACGTTCAGCGGGATCGTCCAGGCCGCACCGAGCCCGGAGACGAACAGCATCGCCACCAGCACCCAGAACGGCACCGCACCGGGGCCCGCCAGCGCCGCGACGAGCCCACCCACGAGGACGGGGGCCAGCGACACGAGCACGAGCGGGGCCACGAGCCGCTCCCGTCGCGCCGGCGACACCAGCCGGGCGATGACCAGCCCGCCGATGGTGACGCCCAGCGGATTGGCGGCCAGCAGCACGCCGATCGCCGTCGTCCCCTGGCCCAGGGAGTCGACCAGCGGGGCGGCGATGCCCTCGGTGGCGTACACGAACCCCGTCGTCACCCACAGGACGCCGACGATCGCGAGCAGCCGCGGGCTGGAGCGGATGAACCGCAGGCCCGCCGTCGTGTCCCGCCAGAGGGATCCCGGTTGCCCGCCCTCACCGGCCGGCGCCGGACGCCGCTCCAGCCGCGCCCACAGCCAGACGGCGGAGACCACGAACGTGGCCGAGTCGACCAGCAGCGCCGCCGACGGGTTCAGCACGGCCACCAGCGCACCACCGGCCAGGAAGCCGCCGACCTGGGCCAGCTGCAGCGTGATCCCGGTGAGCGAGGTGGCGACGGCGTACCGGTCGCCGTCGAGCACGTCGGCCATGAGCGCCGAGCGGGCGGACTCGAACGGTGGCGCGCACAGGCCCACCACGAAGAGCAGGGCGAGCAGCACCGGCAGCGGCATCCCGGGGACGGCCATCACCGCCACCAGGGCCGCCCGGGCGGCGTCGGTGGCGATCAGCACCCGGTGCCGGGGCAGCCGGTCGGCCAGGGTCGACAGCAGCGGCCCGCCGATGAGCCAGGGCAGGTGGCCGATCGCGAAGGTCAGCGCGGCCAGCAGGGGCGAGGAGGTGCGGTTGTAGACGAGGACGGTGAGCGCCACGCGGGCCAGCTCGTCGCCGGCCGCGGAGAGCAGGAAGGTGCCGAAGAGCGGGCGGAACTCCCGGACGGCGAAGACCTCGCCGAACGTGGCCTGCCGCAGCGGCGCGCCCTCGGGGAGTCCCTCCGGCGCGGTTCCGCTCAGCGGGGCCCCGTCCCGGACGCCGAGACGCTGCCGAGGAGCGGGATCGGGGTGCGGATGCCCTCGGCGACGAAGCGTTCCTTCAGCCGCATGCGCAGCTCCCGGCCGACCCGCCACTGGTCGGCGTTCGTCGTGCGCACGGTCAGCCGCAGGAACACGCCCTCGGAGGTGATCTGCTCGACGCCGAGCGACTCCGGCTCGGCCAGCAGGACGCCGGCCCACTCCGGCTCGGCGTACACCGCGTCGGCGACCTCCTGCATCACCGTGCGGCACCGCTCGAGGTCGGTGTCGTGGGCCACCGGCATGTCGATGACCACCTGGGCGTACCCCTGGCTCTTGTTGCCGACCCGGAGGATCTCGCCGTTCCGGACGTACCAGACCACGCCGTTGATGTCGCGCAGCCGCGTGATGCGCAGGCCCACCCCCTCCACGGTGCCCGTGGCCTCGCCCAGGTCGACGACGTCGCCGACGCCGTACTGGTCCTCCAGGATGATCCCGATCCCGGCGATGAAGTCCTTGATCAGGTTCTGCGCGCCGAAGCCGAGGGCCACACCGACGACTCCCGCGCTGGCCACGATCGGGGCCAGGTTGATGCCCAGCTCGCCCAGGACGAGGACGACGGCGATGCCCACGATCACGATGGAGGCGAAGCTGCGCAGCACCGAGCCGATCGCCTCGGCCCGCTGGGTGCGCCGGGCCGCGACCTGGTCGACGACGTCGCCGTGCTGGGGCACCCGGTTGCGCAGCGGCCGCAGGATGGTGGGCATCGCGCCCGTCGCCGTGCGGTCGGTCAGGCGGTCGATGGCGCGGTGGGCCAGCCGTCGCGCGACGGCCGCGACCACGACGATCAGCAGGATCTGCGCCGGTGCGGCGACGAGCATGCGGGCGTTCTCCGCCAGCCAGTCCAGGCCCGACCAGTCGTAGACCTTCTGGCAGAGCCAGTAGTCGGCGCAGTCGACGACGGACGTCTCGTCGTCGGCGGCGAGCACCGTGAGTAATCTGCTCATTACCGAAATACTCTCAGCTGGGGGTGACGGTGTCAGCCCATCCCACCACGCGTGTTCATCTGATCACGCTCGGCATCCTCAGTCGGTGAGTCCGGTGTGTGCGGCCAGGAACGCCAGCTGGTCGGCCGCCAGGGCGACGGTCCGGCTCACCGCCCGTGCCCCGTGCCCCACGGACACCTCCCGGCGCAGCACGACCGGCGCGTCCGAGGAGGTCGCGTGCTGCAGGGCGGCGGCCAGCTTCCGCCCGTGCAGGGGATCCACCCGGGTGTCGGACTCGAAGGTCGTGAACAGCACCGCGGGGTAGGCCGTCCCCTCGCGCACCGCGTGGTAGGGCGAGTAGCCCAGCAGCCAGCCGAGCTCGACCGGGTCGTCGGCGCTGCCGTACTCGTCGTTCCAGGTCCGGCCGAGCCCGAAGCGCTCGTACCGCACCATGTCCAGCAGCGGGGCGCTGCAGACGACGGCGGCGGCGAGGTCCGGGCGCTGGGTCAGCGTGGCGCCGACCAGCAGGCCGCCGTTGGAGCCGCCCATCACCGCGAGCTGCCGGTGCGTCGTCCAGCCCTGGGCCACCAGGTGCTCCCCGGCGGCGGCGAAGTCGTCGAAGACGTTCTGCTTGCGCTCGCGCATCCCGGCGCGGTGCCACTCCTCGCCGTGCTCCGAGCCGCCGCGCAGGTTGGCCACCACCCAGACCCCGCCCGCGGCCACCCACGCCAGGGCCTGCGCCGTGTACCCCGGGGTGAGCGCGACGTTGAACCCGCCGTAGCCGTAGAGCACCGCCGGCCGCGGGCGGTCGGGGGCGCCGGTGCCGGAGAGCACGAACAGGTGCACCGGCGTCCCGTCCGCCGACGTCGCGTGCGTCTCGACGACGGTGACCGCCGGCACCTGCCCGGCGACGTCGGCCCGCTCCCAGGAGGTCAGCGCGCCGGCCGAGGTGGCGTCCCAGCGCAGCACCGACGGCGGGGTGGCGTAGTCGGTGTAGCCGACCCAGGCGCTGGTGCCGCCCTCGGGCGGGGCGCTGACCCCGGAGACGCTGCCCGATCCGCCCAGCTGCACGTCGCCGATCCGGCCGCTGCCGTCCCCGGCCCAGAGCGACAGCCGGTCGGTGGCGTCCACGGCGTGCACGGCGAGCACCTGCAGGGCCCCGTCGGCCCCGTCGACCAGGGCCAGGTCGGAGAGCACGGCGCCCTCCTGCTCGGGGACGACGGCGCGCCACCGCTCCGGCGCCCACGTGGCGGGGTCGGCGGGATCGGCGACGGCGAGCCGCCAGCGGGGGGCGTCGCGGTCGGACAGCAGCCACAACCGCCCGTCGCGGGCCACCCAGGCGGCGGTCTGCGCGTCCACGCCGATCTGCAGGTCGCGCAGGGCGCCGTCCCCGGTGAGGTCGGCCAGCCAGACGTCGTCGCGGGGGGCGGTGCCCACCGACCGGGAGACGACCAGCCAGCGGCCGTCGCGGCTGGTGCGCACGCCGAAGTAGCTGGCCGGGTCGCTGCCCTCGCCGTGGACGAGGACGTCGTCGTCGGGCGGCGTGCCGACCCGGTGACGCCAGACCCGCCGGTGGAACTGCTCCTCGCCGGCGGGTACGAGGTCGGGGGCCAGCCGGCGGACGTAGAACAGCTCGTCGCCGCCGGGCAGCCAGCCGACGGGGGAGTAGCGGCACCGGTCGATCGGCCCGTCGAGCAGCTCGCCGGTGCCGACGTCGAGCACGTACAGGCGCGACTCCTCGTCGCCGCCGGTGGAGAGCTGGTAGGCGAGCCGGTCGCCCTCCCAGGACGGCGACCACGCGTCGAGCGTCGTCGTCCCCTCCGGGTCCAGCGCCATGGGGTCGACCAGCACCCGGATGCTGCCGTCGGCCTCCCGGACGCGCAGCACCGCGTGCTCCTGCCCGGGGTCGCGGCGGGTGGAGAAGGCGCGCCCGCCCCGCCACACGGGGAGCCCCACGGCGCCGGCGCGCACGAGCTCGCCGAGGCGGGCGGCGAACCGCTCGCGCATCGGCAGTGCGGAGAGCACTTCCGTGGCCAGCGCGTCCTGGGCCTGCGACCACTCCTGCGTGCGGGGGTCGGACGGGTCCTCGAGCCAGCGGTACGGATCGGCGACCCGGTGGCCGTGGAGGTCGTCGACGAGGTCCAGGCGCGGGGCCTCCGGGTAGCGCATGCCCGGCACGCTAGTCGGCGCCGGGGACAGCGAGCCGGGACCGGACGGATTTCGAGTGCGCCAACCCGGCGATCGCGGGTCAGAATGGGGCAGCCCGCGGGTCGTCCAGCCCCGGCGGTCCGGGGCGTCCGGAGGTGATCCGTGCCGCGTTCCGCGCCCGGGTCGACGTCGGCGGGTCACCCAGGCCCGCGGCGCGACCCCGTCCCGCCGCTCGTCCCCGTGCCCGCCACCGCCACCACCGGCGCGACGCTGCTGCTCAACGCCACGTACGAGCCGTTGTGCGTGGTCTCCAGCCGCCGGGCGATCGTCCTGGTCCTCGCCGCGAAGGCCGAGGCGGTCGACGTCACCGCCGACGTCTGCCACGCCGAGACCCTGAGCCTGCCGGTGCCCGTCGTCGTCCGCCTCACGCGGTACGTGCGGGTGCCGTACCCGGCGTCGGTGCCGCTCTCGCGGCGGGCGGTGTTCACCCGCGACGGGCAGACCTGCGTCTACTGCGGCGGGTCGGCCACCAGCATCGACCACGTGGTGCCGCGCAGCCGGGGCGGCACGCACACCTGGGACAACGTCGTCGCGGCCTGCCGTCGGTGCAACCACACCAAGGCGGACCGCTCCCTGGCCGAGCTGGGCTGGAAGCTGCCGCACCCGCCGAGCACGCCGAGCGGGGCCGCCTGGCGGCTGCTCGGGCACCGGACGGTCGACCCGCGCTGGCGGGAGTGGCTGGGGATGCCGGAGAGCGTCAGCGCATGACGTCTCCCGCGACCGCCCGCCGGCTGTGGGCGCTCGCCGAGCCGTTCCACGCGCTCACGTACTTCGCCGACGAGGCGCAGGCCGCCTTCGCGGCGGCCGGGCTGCGCGGGTTCTGGGCGGGCTACTTCGCCGGCCGGGCCGCACCCCTGGGCGCGGTCGGGGCGGAGGTCGTGGCCGCGACGTTCGTCAACTTCTCGCCGGACTTCGTCGCCCGCCGGGTGCCCGGCGTCTGGGCCGACGCCTCCCCGGCCGACGCGCTGCAGGCGCGGCTGGACGGCGTCGACGCGGCGGTCCGGCGGGTCCTGGGGGACGGCTGGACGTCCTCGCCCGATGCGGTCGAGGCGATGGAGCTGGCCGCGGCCGCGGCGGCCGCGGTCGACCTTCCCGGGCGGCCGCTGGCCGCCGCGAACAGTGCGGTGGCGGTGCCCGGGGAACCGCACCTGGTGCTGTGGCAGGCGCTCACCACGCTGCGCGAGCACCGTGGCGACGGGCACACCGTCGCGCTGGTGCAGCGGGAGATCGACGGCGTGCAGGCCCACGTGCTCGCCGCGGCCGCCGGGCGGTCCGACCGGGCGTGGCTGCAGAAGGCCCGGGGCTGGGACGACGCCGCCTGGGGCGACGGCGTCGCGGCGCTCACCGAGCGCGGCCGGCTGGCCGACGGGGAGCTGACCGCCGAGGGGCTGGCCGTGGTCGCCGCGGTGGAGGCCGACACCGACCGGCTGGCGCTGGCGCCGTGGCGTGCGCTCGGGGACCGCGGCTGCGACCGGCTCGCCGAGCTCCTGGTGCCGGTGCGCCGCGCCGTCGTCTCCGCGGGCGCCTGGCCGGCCGGCAACCCGATCGGTGTCCCCGAGCCAGGGTGATCCCGGGTGCCCGGCATGGCGAAGTGTGAGGTCGAACCGCCGATACGACGCTGACATCTGACAGTCGACCACACTGCCGGCGCCCACTGCATGTCAAGAGACGATGAAAGCGAGCTGGCCCCACATCACACGTCGGTCACGGACCGCCACATCTGACCCGTGCGGTCGTGATGTACGTAGAGGAACTGGGTGGTCGCGTTACGTTGCCGCGGCAGCCAGCGCCGCTGGGGCGCTGCGGTCGCCGGAAGGTGTCCTCCCATGTCCAGCACCACTTCGTCCCGTCGGCGCCAGGTGCAGCGCCTGGCCCTCACCGGCGTCGGGTCCGCGGTCCTCCTCGTCGGGATCGCCCCCGCCGCCGTCGCCGCGACCGACGTCACCATCCCGCTCGAGCCCCTCGAGGTCGAGCTGGGCGCCTTCCCGGTCGAGAACCTCGGCGCGATGGACCCCATGGCCGACCCGGCCACCGCGCCCGCCGTGACCCCCGTCCCGGTCCAGTACAGCGGCACGATCACCGTTGCGCTGCCCACGGAGCTCGACGACTCCGCCGTGGAGGCCGCGCTGACCTTCGACGACGACGGCGACGGCAACCCTGACGTGATCTACGCCTCCAACCCGACGGGGACCGAGCTCCCCCTGACGATCAGCGGCGCGGGCACCGGCACCATCACGGTCACCCTGCCCGCCGACGACAGCGTGGGCGTCGATGCCGGCACGCTGTTCCTCGAGCCGCTCACCACGGACCCGGCGGACCTGTCCCCTGCCTTCACCTACTACGACCCGGTGTTCTACGAGCTCGGGTTCGACGCCTCCGCGCCCGTCGCGCAGAACGTCGCGCCCGAGCTGGTCGCGATCTCGCAGGTGCCCTGCGCCATCTCGTCCGCCACGTCCTGCCCGGTGCCGGTGACCGCCGGCTCGACCGTCACGCTGGACCTGACCGCCGCTTCGGTGCTGCGGGAGCTGGACCTCACCGACCTGACCGGTGTTCTGGTCGGCCTGCAGGCGCTCGACGCCAACGGCGACGCCGTCGGTGCGGCAGTGCCGCTGGCGGTCCAGGTCAGCGGCTCGGCGGCGACCTTCGTGCTGCCGGCCGGCACCACCGCCGGCTCCTACGGTCTCGTCGTCGCGCAGCCGACCCCGGCCGGCGGCGTCTCGGTCGTCGCTGTGGAGCTCACCGTGGCCGCTGCGACCGTCGTCGCCCCGCCGGCGGCTCAGCCGGTGGTCAACGACGGGCTGCGCTCGAACACCGGGGTGGAGGCGGTCGAGGCCGGTTCCACCGGAACCGCCGCGGTGACCGCCGGTGCCGGAATGCTGCTGCTCGCCGGCGTGGGTGGCGTGGCGGTCGCCCGCAACCGGCGCCGTCCGGTGGCCGAGGGCGGGACGTGCGACTCCTGACCCGGGTCGGCCGGCGCACCGCCGTCGCGGCGGTCGTCGCCCTCGGGATCACCGGGGGCACGCTGCTCGCCGTCGGCCTCGCCGACGGCGGGCAGCCGGCCGCGGCCACGCCGTCCGAGATCCCGCAGCCGGCGCTGCCGCCCGAGGGGGCCGTCCTCCCGGTGCCGTACTCGGACGTGCACGTGACGGTCCCGGCGCTGGACATGGACCTGCCGGTGCTCCCCCTGACCCCGCGCGGTGGGGCGATCAACCCACCCACCCTCACGGCCGCGTACTGGATCGAGCCCTACGGCGACCCGGTCGGCTCGGCCGAGCAGGCCGGCAACACGCTCTACCTCGCCGCGCACTCGACCGGGACCGGCGAGTACGGCTTCGACCCGCTGATGGCGGCCGACGGCGGGGGCAGCACGCTCGCCGCGGGGGACGTCGTCGAGGTCAGCACACCTGAGGGCACGGTCCGCTACACCGTGGAGCGCACGAAGCGCTACGCCAAGGGCGAGCTGCCCGGCGCCACGGAGGTGTGGGAGGCCTCGCCGGGGCGGTTGGTGCTGATCACCTGCTTCCAGCGCGGTGGTGGCCGGGCCTCCACCGAGAACCTCGTGGTGTTCGCCGAGTCCTGACCAGGCGATGCGGGGCGTGCGCCGGAGGCTCGCGCCCCGCGCGCCGGCCCTCGCCG
The DNA here is from genome assembly GCF_039679125.1 of Blastococcus sp. HT6-4. Taxonomy (NCBI): domain Bacteria; kingdom Bacillati; phylum Actinomycetota; class Actinomycetes; order Geodermatophilales; family Geodermatophilaceae; genus Blastococcus; species Blastococcus montanus. The sequence goes on from NZ_CP155551.1 coordinate 1,209,888, forward strand.
GAGCAGGAGCACCGTCAGGGCCCGGTCCTGCACCCGGGACTAGCGTGCCGGGCGTGACCCAGCTGCACGACCTCACCGCGCTCGAGCAGGCAGCCGCCGTCCGGGCGAAGGAGGTGAGCCCGACCGAGCTCGTCGAGCACGCCCTGCGCCGCATCGACGCGTTCGACGCCGACCTCGGCGCCTTCGTCACCGTGACGCCCGAGCGGGCCCGCGCCGCCGCGTCGGCCGCCGAGGCACGGCTGCGGGAAGGCGGGGAGCTGCCGCCGTTCCTGGGCGTCCCGACCGCGATCAAGGACCTCAACAACACCGCCGGCGTCCGGACGACGTTCGGCTCCGCCGCGCTCGCCGACTTCGTCCCCGCGGTCGACGACGCCGTCGTCACCCGGCTGGCCGCCGCCGGGACGATCAGCGTGGGCAAGACGAACACCCCGGAGTTCGGCTTCCCCTGCTACACCGACAACGAGCTGGTCGGCCCCGCCCGCTGCCCGTGGGATCCCTCGCGGCTGGCCGGTGGCTCCAGCGGGGGAGCCGCGGTCGCCGTGGCCGCCGGCTTCGTGCCGTTCGCCCAGGGCAGTGACGGCGGCGGCTCGGTCCGCATCCCGGCGAGCATCAACGGCCTGGTCGGCATCAAGCCCACCCGTGGCCGGATCAGCAACGCCCCGTACGGCAGCGAGGTGACCGGGCTGGGCACCAGCGGGCCGCTGGCCCGCACCGTGCGGGACGCCGCCGCGATGCTCGACGCGATGGCCGGCCCGGAGATCGGCGACCCGTTCTGGGCCCCGCCGCTGCCGCCGGGGGAGAGCTTCCTCGGGTGGGCCGACCGGGAGCCCGGCCGGCTGCGGATCGGGCGGTACACCGAGTCGGCGGTGCCCGGGACGGACCTCGATCCGGAGGTCGGCGAGGCGTTCGACGACGCGGCCCGGCTGCTGGAGGGGCTGGGGCACACCGTCGAGGATGTGCCGGCCGGTCTGCTGGACCCCGCGGTGCTGCCGTCCTTCGAGCGGGCCTGGGCGCTGGGTGCCACCACGCTGCCCGTGCCCGCCGACCGGGTCGACCGGTTGCGGCCGCTCACCCGGTGGATGCGCGACCGCGGGCTGGCGCTCTCGGCACGGGACGCGATGCAGGCGATGTTCGCGCTGCGGCAGTTCTCCCGGCAGTTCCTGCAGGCCACCGCCGGCTTCGACGTGCTGCTCGCGCCCGTGCTCACCATGACGCCGCGGCCGATCGGCTGGTTCGGCCTCGACGGGGAGGGCGGGCCGGACTTCGAGCGGCAGAAACGCTATGCCGCCTTCACCGCCCTGTTCAACGCCACCGGGCAGCCGGCGGTCAGCGTCCCGCTGCACTGGACGGCCGACGACCTGCCCGTCGGCACCATGCTCGTCGGCCGCCCGGCCGACGAGGCGACGCTCGTGTCGCTGTCGGCCCAACTGGAGGTCGCCCGGCCCTGGGCCCGACGCCACCCCGCCGTCTGGGCCATGAGCGGATGAACGCGGCGGGTCCCCGGTAAGTTGTCCTTCGTGTTCGACGCTGAGTGGTACCTCGTCTTCGCCGGCATCCCTCTGGCCATCATCGCCGTGCTGGCGCTGCTGACGCTCCGGCCGGGCAAGGATCGGCGTCCCCGCTACAAGCCGGGTCAGCCCTGGGAGTACGACCCGGTCTGGTACGAGCCGCACCCCGCGCACACGGGGGAGGACGCGCACGACCCGGCACCGGCCCACGGGCCCGCCGCCGTCCCCGGCAGCGGCACCGCGGCGCTGGGCTCGTCGATGTACCCGGAGCAGCCGAGCGAGCGTGCCCTGGACGCCGAGCGTGGTACCGGCCCGTCGCTCGCCACCGGCACCACCGGTGCCGGTGCCGGCCAGCCCCGCGGTGGTGCCACCGCCGCCCGCATCCCGCAGCACGCCGGCCCGCTCGGCGGCGCCCGCGGGACCTGGTGACGGCGCCCCGGTGACCCAGTCCGACGTTCCGACCACCACCTCCGGAGACCGGCGATGACCCGCCCCCTCGACACCCAGTCCCACGACACCGCGACGAACTACACCCTCCCCTCGCGCACCGAGGTGGCCCGGCCGCTGGACGAGGTGTTCAGCTACCGGGAGCTCGCGCGTCTCGACGAGGCACTCACCATGTCCTCCCGCGAGACGGGGCTGCGCTTCACGCTCTACATCGGCGAGCTGCGCACGCCCACCCGCACGCACGCCGAGGAGCTGCACGCCCGGTCCGGTGCCAACCCGACCGACGCGGTGCTGATCGCCGTCTCGCCCGGTCAACGGGTGGTGGAGGTCGTCACCGGCGCCGGTGCCTCCCGCCGGCTGCCCGACCGCGCCTGCGCGCTCGCCGTCCTCTCCATGACCAGCGCGTTCAGCGCCGGTGACCTGGTGGGCGGCATCGTCAACGGGCTGCGCCAGCTCTCCGACCAGGCGGGGCACCCCTCGGGGCTGCGCCCCTGACGGACGCCGCCCGGGACGCCGGGCCGGACACGACGGAGCCCCCTCCACCAGGCGGTGGAGGGGGCTCCGTCGTGTGCGGGGCCGGGCTCAGCCGGCCGCGTCGGCGTCCCGTTCCCGGGCTCGGAGCGCCCGGGCGATGCCGTCCCGGCCCTCGAACACCAGCCGGCGCAGCGCCGGCGGCTGCTCGGCGTCGGAGAGCCAGGCGTCCGCGGCCGCGATGGTGCGCGGCTCGACCACCGGCGGGAACAGGTACTGGACGGCGTTCTTCGCGATCTCACCGGGACGCCGCTCCCACACCGGGCGCACCTCGGCGAAGTAGCGGTCCACGTATCCGGCGGTGAGCTCGCGCTGGGCGGAGTGCCAGAAGCCCTGCAGCATCGCCTCGTGGACGGCGTTGGGGAGCGTCTCGTCGGTGAACGCCCGCTCCCAGGTCTCCTCCTTCGACTTCGCCGTCGGACGCAGGGCCCGGGCCGTGGCCGCCCGCCGGATCCCGGTGGCGGTGGCGTCCCGCTCGGCCTCGGCGTCGATCTCCGCGTCGCCCGCCGCGCCGATCGCGACCAGTCCGTGCAGGAAGGCCCAGCGGGCGTCGGCGTCGACCGTGAGGCCCGGCACCGTGCGCGAACCGTCCAGCAGGCCGCGCAGCGCGTCGGCGTGCTCCTCGGTGCGGGCCGCGCTGGCGAGGGTGCGCGACCACAGCAGCTGCTGGTCGCTCCCGGCCGGGGCGGAGTCCATGGCCGCGAGGGCGTGGTCGCCCAGCTGCGCCCAGCCGGTCGGCGCCCACGACGGGTCGGCGTAGGAGGACAGCGCGGCCTGCACCCGCGCGAGGAGCGACTGGATGACGCTGCTCTCGCTCTCGGCCCCCACGCCGGCCAGCACCAGCTGCACCCACTCGCGGGCGGGGAGCTCGGCGTCGCGGGTCATGTCCCAGGCCGCCGACCAGCAGAGCGCCCGGGCCAGCGGGTCGGGGATGGCGCCGATCCGGGTGCGCAGCGTCGCCAGTGAGCGCTCGTCGAGCCGCAGCTTGGCGTAGGTGAGGTCGTCGTCGTTGACCAGCACCAGGTCGGCGGCCGGGTGACCGGCCAGCTCGGGCACATCGGTGCGGGCGCCGGCCACGTCGAGCTCCACGCGGTGGGTGCGGGTCAGGCCCTCGGGCCCCTCGCTGTAGAGGCCGACGGCCAGCCGGTGGTTGCGCAGCACCGGGTGCTCGGCCACGGCGGTCTGCTCGATGGCGAAGCGGGCGTAGCGGCCGTCGTCGGTGAGCTCGTACACCGGGCGCAGGGTGTTGACCTGGCTGGTGCGCAGCCACTGGTCGGCCCACTCCGAGAGGTCGCGCCCGGAGCTCTCCGACAGCGGGCCGAGCAGGTCGGCCAGCGTCGTGTTGCCGTACTCGTGGCGGCGGAAGTAGCGCTGCACCCCGGCCAGGAACTCCTCCCGGCCGACGTAGGCCACCAGCTGCTTGAGCACCGAGGCGCCCTTGGCGTAGGTGATGCCGTCGAAGTTCACCTCGACCGCGGCGACGTCGGGGATGTCGGCGGCGATCGGGTGGGTGGAGGGGAGCTGGTCCTGGGCGTAGGCCCAGGCCTTCTCCGTGTTGGCGAACGTCGTCCACGCGGTCGTGTACTCGGTCGCCTCGGCCTGGCACAGGGTGCTGATGTAGGTGGCGAAGGACTCGTTGAGCCACAGGTCGTCCCACCAGCGCATGGTCACGAGGTCGCCGAACCACATGTGGCCGAGCTCGTGCAGGATCGTCTCCGCACGGCGCTCGTAGCGGGCGCGGCTCACCTTCGACCGAAAGACGTAGTCCTCGAGGAAGGTGACCGCGCCGGCGTTCTCCATCGCACCGGCGTTGAACTCGGGGACGAACAGCTGGTCGTACTTGTCGAACGGGTACGGGTAGTCGAACACCCGGTGGTAGAAGTCGAAGCCCTGCTTGGTGACCCGGAACAGCTCGTCGGCGTCGAGGTACTGCGCCAGCGAGGCACGGCAGTACAGCCCCAGCGGGATGCCCTCGTGCAGGTCGGTGACCTTCGCGTAGGGGCCGGCGATGAGCGCCACCAGGTAGGTGGAGATGCGCTTGGTCGGCGCGAAGTGGGCCAGCTGCGAGCCGCCGGCCCCGGCCTCGATGGTGCGGTCGCCGGTGTTGGAGATGACCTGCCAGTCGAACGGTGCGGTGACGTGCAGGGTGAAGGTCGCCTTGAGGTCGGGCTGGTCGAAGCAGGTGAACATCCGCTTGGCGTCGGCCGGCTCGAACTGCGTGTAGAGGTAGACCTGCCCGTCCTCCGGGTCGAGGAAGCGGTGCAGCCCCTCCCCGCTGTTGGTGTAGCGGCAGTCGGCCGTCACCACCAGCGTGTTGGTCTCCGCGAGGCCGGACAGCGATAGGCCGCCCTCCTCGGTGTAGGCGGTCACGTCCAGCTCGGTGCCGTTGAGCGTCGCGGAGTGCACGCGCTCGGCGACCAGGTCGATGAAGGTCTCCGCGCCCGGCCGGCGGCAGGTGAACTCGACGGTCGTGGCCGAGCGGAACGTGTGCTCGCCGGGGTGGCCGGCGCCGTCGGTCACGTCGAGGGTGATGTCGTAGCTCTGGACGTCGAGAAGCTCGGCGCGCGCGGCGGCATCGGTGCGGGTCAGGTTGGGTACGGCCACTGCGGCAGCTTGTCATGCGGGGGTGACGGCCCGCCCGCCGTGCGCGGGGTGCTCCCGGGAACAAGCCGCCTCCCACCTGGCTTTCGAGCCACAAGAGACGGCCCCCGGGCGCACCTGCCCGGGCCACGGACGAGGAGCAACCGAATGACCGAGGCAGTGCAGAGCGCCCCCACCAGGGCCCGCGTCGACTTCTGGTTCGACCCGCTGTGCCCGTGGGCCTGGCTCACCAGCCGCTGGGTGCTCGAGGCCGCCAAGGTCCGCGACATCGACCTGCACTGGCACGTCATGTCGCTCGCGGTGCTCAACCGCGGCCGCGACCTGCCCGAGGACTACCAGGAGATGATGGAGCAGGCCTGGGGGCCGGTGCGGGTGGCGATCGCCGCCGCCCAGCAGCACGGCGACGAGGTGCTCGGTGACCTCTACACCGCCATGGGCACCCTCCGGCACCACGAGGGCCGCGAGCTGGCGGAGATCATCGCGCCGGCGCTCGAGCGGGTGGGGCTGCCCGCGGAGCTCGCCGCGGCGGCGCGGTCCACCGAGTACGACGAGGTGCTCGAGAAGAGCCACCACGCGGGCATGGACCCGGTCGGTGACGACGTCGGCACCCCGGTCATGCACATCGACGGGGTCGCCTTCTTCGGCCCGGTCATCAGCAAGGTGCCCACCGGTGAGGACGCCGGCCGGGCGTTCGACGGCGCCGTCCTGCTCGCCAACCTCCCCGACTTCTGGGAGCTCAAGCGCACCCGCACCTCCGGCCCGGACATGGACTCGGTCCCCGCCGACGCCCTGGAGCTCACCCGCTCGCGCTGATCGCCGGCGTGCCCGGCCGGTCCGGGGTGCGGCATCCTGTCGGGATGCCGCACCCCACACGTCAGCGCATCTTCATCTCCGGGGCCAGCTCCGGTCTGGGCGAGGGGATGGCCCGGACGTTCGCCGCCATGGGCCGCGACCTCGCGCTGTGCGCCCGCCGCGTCGAGCGGCTCGAGGCCCTGCAGGGGGAGCTGCGCGCTGCCCACCCGGGCATCCGGGTCGAGGTCGCGCCGATGGACGTCGACGACCCGGACTCGGTCGCGACGTCGTTCGCCGACCTGGCCGACCGGCTGGGCGGGTTCGACCGCGTGATCGTCAACGCCGGCATCGGCAAGGGCGCCTCGGTCGGCAGCGGCGGGGCGGCGGGCAACCGCGCGGTCCTGCACACCAACGTGCTCGGCTCCCACGCGCAGTGCGAGGCGGCGATGGAGCTGTTCCGCCGTCAGGGCATGGGCCACCTGGTGCTCATCTCGTCGGTGGCGTCGGTGCGGGGCATGCCCGGCAGCCGGACCGCCTACGGGGCCAGCAAGGCCGCGCTGAACGCGTTGGCCGAGGGGATCCGGTCGGACGTGTACGGCTCGCAGGTCGTCGTCTCCACCGTGCTGCCCGGCTACATCGCCACCGACATCAACGTCGGCCGCCGCGGGCCGCTCACCGTGGGGCTGGACAAGGGCGTCAAGGCGCTCGTCGAGGTCATCGAGCGCGAGCCCGTGCGCGGCTACGTGCCGGAGTGGCCGTGGCGGGCGGTCGCCGGTCTGCTGCGCGTCCTCCCGCTGTCGGTCGTCCGGCGGGTCACCGGTTCCTGAGCCGGGCGCTCACCAGCAGATCCGCATCGGCCGGCCCCGCGCGTCCCGGGTGCCGTCGCCCACCGAGCCCGCCGTCCCCTCGGCGATCCGCCGGGCCGACCACGCCGCCGCGCACGCGTCCAGGGCGTCGACCGCCGGCAGGTGGTCGGGGCCCACCGCGAGGGCGTCGAGCACGTCCATCACCGGCCCGAGCGCCCGGATCCGCTGTGCGAGCCCGCGTGCGGAGGCCTTGGGGGCGAGCACCCGGTCGTCCAGCTCGCGGAACGACAGCTCGGGATGCACCTCGTGCACCCGCGGATCCGAGGGGTCGCCGAGCGCGGTGTCCAGGTCGCGGATCGATCGCACGAGCGCGAAGGACTGCGCCGACAGCGAGCGGCCGCGGGACGCCTCCACCGACAGCCGCCGCGCCTCGGCGTAGTCGTCGGTGGCCAGCACGGCGCGGACCGGCGCCGGGAACACCGAGCCGGCGGCGCCCCGCCCGCGCAGGGCGTCACGCGCCGCGACGTCGCAGGCGCGGACGCCGTCGTCCGAGAGCCCGATCGGCATGTCGATCGCCACGACGTCCACCCCGGGGACGGCGAGCACGGCGGTCACGTCGTCGAGCGCCAGCAGCGTCACCGAGCGGCCGTCGAGCAGCGCACCCACCCAGCGTCCGCGCCAGCCGTCCACCCCCAGCACCGCCACGGGACGAGGCTGACAGAATTTCGCCATGCGCGTCTTCGTCGGAACCGACCACGCCGGCCTCGACTTCAAGGAGCACCTGAAGCAGGCGCTGACCGAGGCCGGGTACGAGCCGGTCGACTGCGGTGCGTTCGAGTACGACGCACAGGACGACTACCCGCCGTTCTGCTTCGAGGTGGGGGAGCGGACGGTCGCCGAGCCGGGCTCGCTCGGCGTGGTCATCGGCGGCTCGGGCAACGGCGAGCAGATGGCCGCCAACAAGGTGCCCGGGGTGCGGGCCGCCCTGGTGTGGAACACCGCCACCGCGCAGCTGGCGCGCCAGCACAACGACGCCAACGTCGTGTCGATCGGCGCCCGCCAGCACAGCGACGACGAGGCGACGGCGCTGGTGCTCGAGTTCCTGAAGACGCCGTTCAGCGAGGACGAGCGGCACGTGCGGCGGATCGGGCTGATCTCCGACTACGAGCGCGACCGGCACCGCCCGGCGGGTGGCCTGCCCACCCGCGAACGGCACCCCTGACGGCCCCGGACGCCGACGCCGTCCGCCGGTCGGCAGCCGCCGTCCGGGAACTGCTGGACCGGGTGCCCGACGGGACCGCCGCCGTCCCCGTCATGGACGGCTCCGTCCTCGACATCGCCGCGCACCTGGCCAGCTGCCTGGCCTTCTACGCCCACGACCTGGCCGCCGGGCCCGCGGAGGTGTCCGCGAACGACCTGGTCCGCCGGCCCGGGGCCGACCTCGCCACGCACGCCGCAGGCATCGCGGCGTGGGGTGAGGTGCTGGCCCGCACCCTCGAGGGTGCGGGCGCCGGCGACCGCGGCTGGCACTCGCACGGCGTCGCCGACCCGGCCGGGTTCGCCGCCATCGGCTGCGCCGAGCTGCTCGTGCACGGCGACGACGTCGCCACCGCGCTCGGCCTGACCTGGAGCCCGCCGGTCGACGTGGCGGCCGGGGTGCTGGCCCGCCTGTTCCCCGACGCGCCGCCGGCCGAGGACTCCCTGGCCACGCTCCGCTGGGCGACCGGGCGGGCCGACCTGCCCGGGCGTCCACGGCGCACCGGGTGGCGCTACGCCATGACGCCGGTGGTCGACCGCTAGAAGCTGTCCGGGCACCACGGCGTGACCGGCCAGCCGAAGGCCGCGCTGGCCAGCGTCACCGCTCCGGGGCTGACCTCGGTGACGCGTCCGGCGCCCTGCAACGCGGCGAGCGAGACACCACCGAGGTAGGCGGCCGACAGCTCCTCGATTCCGAGCACGATGTCGGGGTCCCGGTCGGTGTGCCCGCAGTAGCCACCGGCGGGATGGCCGGAGAGCCGCCAGCGCCCGGCGTTCCACGGGCAGAACGGATCGCGGACCTCGAGCACGAGGTCGATCGGCGTCGGGTAGCGCCGGGCGGCCAGCGCGCGGTCGACGTCGACCAGCCGCACCCACAACCCGTCGACGGGGGCGCTGTGCAGCGCGCGGCCGTCGGTGACCAGCCAGCGCAGCGGGTCGTCGGGGGAGGCGGCCGGATACGTCACCGTCCGGACCAGGTCGACCGACAGCAGCAGCTGCCAGAGCGCGGCGTAGGCCGGGGTGCTCGTCGCCCGCACCTCCTCGACGGTCAGCGTGCCGTCGGGTTCCCCGGCGTCGGTCCAGGCGCCCTTCACCCGGTAGGCGGCGTACCCGGTGACCATCCCGTCGGCCTCCCGGTGCACCAGGTACTGCCGCTCGGTGGCGCCCTTCCGCTGGGTCGGGTCGTCGCGCAGCTGCCGGTCCCACCAGCGCTCGTCGCGGACCATGTTCCCCGGCACCCACCGGTGCACCGCCCGGTGCACGGCCTCGGCGGCCGGGCGGTACTGCTCGGCGGTCACCTGCTCCACCCGGCCCGTGCCCAGGTCGGCGTCCGGGCGCAGCCTCAGCCGCTCGGTGCGGCCGGAGAACCGGGCCTCCACGGTCGCCGGTGCGTAGCCGAAGCGCCCGTAGATGGGGTACTCCGCGGCCCACAGCCCGGCCACCGGCTCGCGCTGCTGCTCGTGGAGCTCGGTGAGCTGGCGGCGCATGATCGCGCTGAGGATCCCGCGGCGGCGGTGGGTCGGGGCCACGGTGACCCAGGTGATCCCGGCGCAGGGGACCACGGCGCCGGGGACGGCGAGGGTCCGGCTGTACAGGCCGGCGGTGGCGACGACGCGGTCGTCGTCCCACAGCGCCAGCGACCGGTCCAGCTCGGCGACCGAGGAGGGGCGCTCGGTGAAGTCGGCGGGCGTCTCCTCGGCGAACACCGTGTACATGGCCCGTGAGAACGCCGGCCACTCGTCCGTGGTGATCGGGCGGAGCTGGGCGGCGAGATCGTCGGGCACGCCCGTTGTCTACCGGTACGCACGGACACCGCGCCAACGGGTTCCGGGCGGTGACCGTGCGGATCCGCGAGCCGACCAGGGATACCGGTGCCAGGATGCCCCGCATGGCGCAGGAGCAGCGGCCGGTCGGCTGGTGGGTCAAGCGGCTGGACGCGCTCCTGGAGGAGGCGGTGGACGCAGCCGTCGCCCCGGAGGGGCTGACGCGACGGCACTGGCAGGTGCTGCACTCGCTGGCCGAGGGGGACGCCGGCCCCCGGGACGTGCTGCGCGACTTCTCGGTGGATGTCGGGCCGGTGGTCGCCGACCTGACCGCCCGCGGCTGGGTGACCCGCCCCGCGGCCGGGGCGCTGCGGCTGACCGAGGACGGCGCGGCCGCCCACGACCGGGTCTGGCGCGCCGTCGGCCGGGTGCGCCGGCACGCCGCCGACGGGATGTCCCGGGACGAGTACGAGCGGGCGGTCACCGTGCTCGCCCGCATGGTGGAGAACATGGAACGGGCGCTCGGCCGCGGCTGACCCGTGGTGGAGGCGGTGGCTCGGCGGTGTCCGTGCCGGCGCGGATCGTCCCGCCCGCACCTGGGCGCTGTCCAGGGACCCGGCCGGTTGCGATCTCGGGCTAGGGTCGGGCGTCGCCCGCGCCGCCGTCGCCGTGTTCCCGCACCGCCGGCGCACCCCGACGGACGGAGGCCCTCGTGCGCTCTCGTGCACTCCCACTCGCGCTCAGCGCGGCGCTGCTGACCGGCTGCACCGGATCGATCGGTGAGGGCCCGCAGGAGGTGGGGGAGGACGAGGCGGTGGTCGCCGAGGTCGCCACCTCCGCGCCCGGCGAGCGGTTGACGGTCGTCGCCGACCCCGATCCGGTCGGTTCGGCGGTGAGCACCAGCCGGGCGCTGTTCGAGTCCTCCGACGTCGCGGTGCTCGCCGCCGAGGACGACCGCGCGGGGATGCTGCTCGGCGCCTCCGCGGCGGTCGCGCTGGGCGTGCCGCTGCTGGTCACGACCGGCCGGCAGACCCCCGAGCCGGTGACGGCGGAGCTGGACCGGCTCGGCGTCGACACCGTCCTGGCCGTCGGGGAGGCCTCGGGGCCGGCCGAGGGGTCCGACGTGGCGGTGCTGGCGCTCGGGGCCGACGCCGAGGACGTCGCCACGGTGACCGGCACGGAGCTGGCCGAGGGCGAGCCCGTGCCGGCCGACAACGAGGCCGCCGCCGTGGCCGCGCTGGACCCGGCGCAGCCGGCGGCGCTCCGGCCCGAGCCGGGCACGGAGCGCGGCACGGAAGGCAGCACCGAGGGCGGCACGGAGGACGGCGCGGAGGACGGCACGGAGAGCAGCACGGAGGAGTCCGCCGGGGACGACGTCGACGAGGTGCTGCCGGAGGTGGAGCGCGCCGAGCCGCTCGAGGAGACGGTGGTGCTCGCCGCGGGCGGACCGGAGTCGGTCGCCGGGATCGCCACCGCGCGCGCGGCCGGTGCCCGCGTGGTGCTGACCGGCGGGACGACGGACCCGCGTGCTTCCCAGGAGGCGATCGACGCCGTCGCGGCGGAGGAGACCGACAGCGTGGTCGCGCTCGGGGCCGGCTTCGGCGCCGAGGACGGCCTGGACTGGAAGGTGGAGACGGCGGCGACCGGCGTCGAGCTCCCCGGCGGTGGGCAGACGCTCTTCCCGGGCACGCTGCTCGTCGCCCTCTACGGGCACCCCGGCACCGGCGCCCTCGGGCTGATGGGTGAGCAGCCCCTCGAGGCCGCCATCGAGCGGGCGCGGGCGCACGCGGCCCCGTACGAGCCGCTGGTCGACCAGACCGTCGTGCCGGCGTTCGAGATCATCGCGACGATCGCCTCGTCGTCGGCCGGGCCCGACGGCGACTACTCGAACGAGGCCGACATCGAGGAGCTGCGGCCCTGGGTCGAGGCGGCGGGCGAGGCCGGGATGTACGTCGTCCTGGACCTCCAGCCGGGGCGCACCGACTTCGTCACCCAGGCGGAGCTGTACCGGCCGCTGCTGGAGATGCCGCACGTCGGGCTCGCGCTCGACCCCGAGTGGCGGCTGGGGCCGAACGAGGTGCACCTGGTCCAGATCGGCTCGGTGGACATCGAGGAGGTCAACCGGGTGGTGCACTGGCTGGCCGACCTGACCCGCGAGAACCAGCTGCCGCAGAAGCTGCTGGTGCTGCACCAGTTCCGGCTCGACATGATCCCCGGCCGGGAGCGGCTGGACATGAGCCGCGACGAGCTGGCGATCATGGTGCACGCCGACGGCCAGGGCGGGCAGGGCGCCAAGCAGAGCACCTGGACGGTGCTGCGCCGGGACGCGCCCGAGGGGCTGCGGTGGGGCTGGAAGAACTTCTACGACGAGGACATCCCGATGCTCACCCCGGAGCAGACGATCTCCGACGTCGAGCCCGACCCGGAGCTGATCACCTACCAGTGATGCGCTCCGCCCGTGACGGGGTGACACCGACCCGCTGAGACAGCCGGTCCGACCACCGGGAGCCCCGGAGCTCATCGCTCCGGGGCTCCCGTTCTGTCGGTGCGCTGTGGTCTGCTGACGCGCACATCGACCGGAGGGGGATGTCAGGTGACCAGCGTCGCGCTCGGCCCGACCGACCAGCTGGACCCGCGGCTGCTCGAGCACCGCCGCGAGCTGACCGGCTACTGCTACCGGATGCTCGGCTCGATCTTCGACGCCGAGGACGCGGTGCAGGAGACGATGGTCCGCGCCTGGCGTGGGCTCGCCGACTTCGAGGGCCGGTCCGCCGTGCGCTCCTGGCTGTACCGGATCGCCACGAACGTCTGCCTCGACCAGCTGTCGGGCCGGCAGCGCCGGGCGCTGCCGATGGACCTCGCGGGCTCGCCGTACCCGCCGGTGGAGGCCTCGCTGGCCGGCCGCCGGGCGACCTCGGCGTGGGTGGAGCCGGTCCTCGACCGCCAGGTGCTGCCCGAGGACGGTGATCCGGCCGAGCAGGCGGTCGCCCGCGAGTCGGTGCGGCTCGCCTTCGTGGCCGCGCTCCAGCACCTGCCGCCCAGGCAGCGGGCGGTGCTGATCCTGCGCGAGGTGCTCCGCTGGAAGGCCGACGAGGTCGCCGAGCTGCTCGACACCACGGTCGCCTCGGTGAACAGCGCCCTGCAGCGGGCCCGGGCCACGCTCGCCGACGTCGGCGGCCGCCCGGCGCCCCGGACGCTGGACGACGACGACCGCGCGCTGCTGGCCCGCTACCTGGACGCGTTCGAGCGCTACGACATCGACGCCTTCGTCCAGCTGCTGCACGAGGACGCCACCCAGCACATGCCGCCGTTCGAGATGTGGCTGCAGGGCCGGGAGGACATCGGCACCTGGATGACCGGCCCGGGCGCCGGCTGCAAGGGCTCCCGGCTGATCGAGACCTCCGCCAACGGGACGCCGGCGATCGCGCAGTACCGCCCGGCCGAGGGCGGTGGTCACGTGCCGTGGGCTCTGCACGTGCTGGAGATCGAGGACGGCCGGATCGCCCACATCTCCAGCTTCCTCAACCTCGACTGCGAGCTGTTCGCCGCCCTCGGGCTACCGACCGAGTTCGACTGAGCGGGCCATCGCCGAGTCCGCCACGTTCCGCTTCTGCTTGACCCCGGACCGCGGCAGGGCCAGCCTGGGGCGATGACGGCGGTGGTACTGCCCGCTCACGGGCGATGGACGTGGGATGCCCGTGGCGAGGGACGAGCGGTCCGGGTCTCGACGCACGTCGAGCACGGGGTGGTCAATCTCAGCCTCTGGCGCGGCGAGACCTGCGTCGGCACGGCGCGGCTCGCTCCCGACGACGCGGCGGGGCTGGTCACCGGGCTGACCGAGGGCCTGGCCACGCTGGCCGCCCGCCCGCGGGTCGTGGGCCCGGAGGCCACGCGGGTCGCCGACCTGGAGGCCCGGTTGGCGCGTCTGGAGCACCGCCGGCAGCCGGTGTGGCGGCGGGCGACCGAGGCGGAGACCGGTTGGGCCGTCCGGGCGTCGGTCCGCGCCGCCGTCCGCCCGCGGGGCTGACGGCACGGACCCAGGCGCGGAGTCCCTCCGGTCAGGGCGGACCTGGTCGGGCAGCGGTAGGAGCTGCGGCCGGTGCTGGCGCCGGTGCCGGAGCGGGTGCCGGTTCGGGCACCGTCGCGTCGTCGCCCAGGGGCCGTCGCACGAATGCCACCGAGACCAGCGCGCCGGCAATCAGAAGGCCGGCCAGGATGAACAGGGCGGTGCGGAAACCGTCCGCGAACGCCGGCGGGTCGGTGTAGTCGCTGCCACCGAGCCCTGCGGCGACCGGGACCACGGCCACCGCGAGCAAGCCGGCCGCGCGGGCAACGGCGTTGTTGACCCCGGAGGCGACGCCGGCGTAGCGGTTCGCGGCGGACGCCAGCACGGTCGCGGTCAGCGGGGCGACCAGCAGGGTCAGGCCCGCCCCGAAGAGGGCGACGGCGGGTAGGACGTCGCCCAGGTAGGAGGCGTCCGGGCCGATCCGGAGCATGAGCAGCACCCCCGCCGCGGCCACCAGCGGCCCGGCGGTGAGCAGGGGTCGCGGCCCGATCCGCTGGGCCAGCGCCCCGACCCGCGCGGAGAACAGCAGCATCAGGGCGGTGACCGGGAGCAGCGCGGTCCCGGCCAGCAGCGGGCTGAACCCGGAGACGACCTGCAACTGCAGGACGAGCAGCACGAACAGGGCACCGAGTGCGGCGTAGACGAACAGGGTCGCGGCGTTGGTGGCGGTGAACTGCCGGTCGGCGAACAGCGACGGGGGCACCAGCGGGTGCCGCGACCGCCGCTCCACCAGGACGAAGGCGGCGAGGGCGAGGGCGCCGGCCGCGCCCCAGAGCCACACCTCCGGCCCGGCCGCCGGGTCGCCGGCGGCGGTGAGGGCGTAGGTGAGCGCGCCGAGGCCGGCAGCCACCAGCGCCGTCCCGGTCCAGTCCAGCTGCCGGGCGGCTGCCGGGTCGCGGGACTCGGGCACGTGCCGGGCCACGACCGCGATGACGAGGACGGCCAGCGGCAGGTTGATCAGGAAGACGGCCCGCCAGTTCCACTCGACCAGCCAGCCGCCGACGAACGGGCCGATCGCGGCGGCGACGCCGGTCAGTCCCGACCACGCCCCGACGGCGGCGGCGCGGTCGGACCCGGAGAACGAGGCCGAGATGATCGCCAGGCTGCCCGGGGTGAGCAGCGCCCCGCCGACGCCCTGCAGCGCGCGGGCGGCCACGAGGGTGCCGATGTCGGGCGCCAGCCCGCACAGGAGCGAGGCGAGAGCGAACCAGACGACCCCGACGACGAAGATCCGGCGGCGTCCGTAGCGGTCGCTGAGCGAGCCGCCGAGGAGGATCAGCGCGGCGAGCGTGAGCGTGTAGGCGTTGAGCGTCCACTGCAGGCCGGAGAAGTCGGCGTCGAGGTCGGCCCCGATGCGCTCCAGGGCCACGTTCACGACCGTCGCGTCCAGCATGGCCACGCCCGAGCCGAGGACGGTGGCGAGCAGGACCCAGCGCCCCTGGGGCGTACCCATGCGCAGGCCCGGGCCGGCCGCGGGCGGCACAGCCATGAGCGTTCCTCCTCCGCCGGCAGCCGACACATCGGCTCGCTGCTGTCCAACGCCCGTAGGTGCCGGGGATTCCCCGGACCTCGCGTGCTGCGCACGGCCATGGGCACCCCCGTCGGCGGCGCGCAGAATGTCGGGCATGTCGTCCGAGGCAGACCTCGTCACCGCGGCCGGCTCGGTGCCGGGCTACCTGGGGCCCACCGCGGCCCTGGTGGTGGCGGCCGCGGTGATCGGATACGTGTCGGCCCGCGTCCGCGTCGTCCCGATCGTCGGGTTCCTGGTAGCCGGCGTCCTGATCGGCCCGGCCCAGCTCGGCATCGTCGAGAGCGGCGAGGCCGTGGAGGCCGCCGCGGACATCGGCGTCATCCTGCTGCTGTTCACCATCGGGATCGAGTTCTCGCTGGAGCGGCTGGCCCGTGTCTGGACCTGGATCGCGGTCGCCGGTGGTCTGCAGCTGGTGCTGGCGACCGGCGGCGGCCTGGGGTTGACCCTCGCCGCGGGTGGGGGCTGGCGCGACGGGCTGTTCACCGGGTTCCTGCTGGCGCTGTCGTCCACGGCGATCGTGCTGAAGCTGCTGGGGGAGCGGCGGGAGACCTCCGGCGTCCGGGGTCGGCTGGCGCTGGCCGTGCTGATCGCCCAGGACCTGGCGGTGGTCGCCATGGTGCTCGTCGTCCCGCTGCTGGGCGCCGGTGCCGACGGCGAGGGCTCCGGTGGCGGGTCGCTGCTGTGGGCGCTGCTCACCGCGGTCGCGGTCATCGCCGTCGTCCTCGTCGTCGCCCGACGGGTGATGCCCACGGTGCTGGACGTGGTGGCGCGCACCTGCTCGCCGGAGGTGTTCCTCCTCGCGATCGTGGCCATCTGCTTCGGCACCGCTTACCTGACCGCGCTCGCGGGGGTGAGCGTGTCGCTCGGTGCCTTCCTGGCCGGCCTGGTGGTGAGCGAGAGCCGCGCCAGCACCCAGGCCTTCGCCGAGGTGATGCCGCTCCAGATCGTGTTCAGCGCGGTCTTCTTCGTCTCGGTGGGCATGCTGCTCGACCTGGGCTTCATGCTGGCCAACCTGCCGCTGGTGCTGGGCGCCGCGGCGGTGGTCCTGGTGGTGAAGACGCTGACCACCGCGGTGGCCGCCACCGCCGCCCGCATCCCGGTGCGCACCGCCGTCGCGACCGGTCTGCTGCTCGCGCAACTGGGCGAGTTCTCGTTCGTGCTGCTCACCGTGGGCACCGCCGCGGGGCTGGCCCCGCTGGGGCTGGGGGACGACGGCGCGCAGGTGGTCGTCGCGACGACGGTGCTGCTCATGCTGCTCACCCCGCAGCTGGCCGCGGCCGGGGCCCGGATCGACCGGACGCGGCGGGCCTCGTCCGCCGTCGATGCCGTGCACGACGGCGGCCCGCCCCGCGACCACGTCGCGATCATCGGGTGGGGCCCCACCGCGCTGGAGCTCGCCGCGACGCTGCGCGGCCGGGGGATGGGCGTCGTGATGACCACGCTCAACCCGGACGGGGCGGCGCAGGCGCAGGCCGCCGGGCACGCGGTGGTGCGAGGGGACCCGACGAAGGCGGAGATCCTCCGGACGGCCGGGGTGCCGGACGCGCGGCTCGCCGTGGTCGCCGAGGACGACCCCGAGCAGGCGGTGCGGGTGGTCGCCGCCACCCGCGCGGTGACGAGGGCCCCGATCGTGGCCCGGCCGCTGGGCGCCGTCGACGTCGCCGAGCTGGCCGACGCCGGGGCCGACCACATCCTCGACCGCGACCGGCTCTCCGGCCAGGCGCTGCTGCACTCGGTCCTCACCGAGTTGGGGCACCCGGTCGTGCACCCGGGCCGCGAGCGGACCGTCGTCGACACGGCCCGGGTGGTGCGGTACGCGTGGCCGGAGGGCAGCGGCTGCGGTCACGCCGGGGCGTCCCAGCCGGTGCTTCCGCAGGCGCCCGGCTGCATCGGGTGCCTGCAGGAGGGCACCGAATGGGTGCACCTGCGGACCTGCCTGAGCTGCGGCTACGTCGGCTGCTGCGACTCCTCGCCGCGCCGGCACGCCCGCGCCCACGCCGGCGCCACCGATCACCCGCTGATCACCTCGGCCGAGCCGGGGGAGAGCTGGGGTTACTGCTTCGTCGACGACGTGACCGTGCCGGCGCCGGCCGGTGCGGCGCCGGAGGCCGAGTCGTCCCCGGCGCCGCAGTGACGACGGTGCCCGCCGCTCACTCCTGCGGCGGCGCCGCTTCCGCCTGGGCTGTCGACGCCGGGGCCGCGGCCCGCCGCCGGGCCAGCCGGAGCGGCACCAGGACCGCCCCGGCCGCCACCGCGGCGACGGCCAGCCACGGCAGGAGGACGCCGAGCACGACGACGGTCTCCCCGAGGACCGCGACCAGTGACCGCCATCCGGTGCCCAGCCCGTCGAGGAACCCGTCCGGGCCGCCGGCCGGCGCCACGCCGAAGGGCGTCAGGTGCACCCGGAGCGTCGACAGCTCCACCTGGTCGGCGAGAGCGGCCCGCCGGGACTGCAGCGACTCGAGCTCCTGCTGCCGTTCGGAGAGGGCCTGCTCCGCCTCCAGCAGGGCCTCGGTGGTGGCCGCGTCGTCCATCAGGGCGAGCAGTCGGGCCACCGAGGTCTGCAGCGCGGTGATGCGGGCGTCGAGGTCCACCACGGTGGCGGTCACGTCGGAGCGCGACACCGACACGCTCTCGACGTCGCCGAGCTCCTCCAGGTCGGCCAGGACGCCGGTCAGCGCGTCGGCCGGCACGCGCAGGACGAGGTCGGCGACGACCCCGTCGACGCCGTCCGCGCCGGAGGTGGCCTGCACGGTGCGCTCGTCGACGCGGCCGCCGACGGACTCCACCAGCTCGCTGACCCGCTGGGCGCCCTCGGCCGGGTCGTCGACGGCCAGCGCGGCGGTGGCCGTCGTGACCACCTGCCGGTCCTCGTCGGCCGGCGATCTCTCGTCGAGGCCCGGGGCAGCCGGTACGGGAGCAACTGCACCGCCGCCGGTGGCGCCGTCCGCGCTGCCCGACTCCCCGCCGGACGGGCCCGTGCAGCCGGCGAGCAGCGCCAGGGCCAGCACCGCTGGAGCGAGGAAGCGCCGCATGGCGCGGACGGTAGGCCAGTGCTCAGGCCGCCGACCAGCGTCGATGCGCGATCGTGACGGCCGGCGGGGCGGCTGGATCCGGGCCTGAACGGTCTCCATGACCGGAGGACGGCACGGGGGGCGGGATCGGTTCCGTGCCGCACTGGAAGGGTCGCGGGCGGCGCTTCTGCTGCAACGCCGGAACCGAGTCGCGGAGGGATGACTGGGACCGAACCGGCATGGCCGGCTCGGCGCGCTCCTGCAGGCTGCACGCCGAGGTCAGCACGCGAGTCGGCCGCGGCGGGCCTACTGCTCCCGCACAGCGTGCATGCGGGTGGTGCGGGTAGGAGACGTGCCATGTCCGACTTCGAGATCACTGCCCTCGTCCTGGCCGAGCACGAGGTCTTCCGGCGGGAGTTCACCGCGCTCGACGACCTGCCCGTCGAGGAGCTCGCCGCTGCCTGGGAGGCGCTGCACGCCAAGCTCGAAGTGCACGCCGTAGCCGAGGAGCAGCTGTTCTACCCGCTGCTCGCGCAGGAGGCGGACGGCGAGCAGGAGACGGCGGAGGGCGTACACGACCACAACGAGATCCGGCACGCCGCGGCCGCCGTCGGGGAGCACGAGGTCGGCAGCGAGGGCTGGTGGGAGGCGGTGCGCAACGCGCGACAGGTCAACGCCGACCACATGGCCGAGGAGGAGACGGACTTCTTCCCTCCCTTCAAGGAGGCCGTCGACGAGGAGCAGCGCGAGGCCCTCGGGATGCAGTGGCTGGCATTCCATGACGAGCACGAGGAGGCCGACGGGCTGTCCGGCGACGACGCGAAGGTGGCCGAGGTGATCGCGACCGAGGTGCCGGAGGGTGACCCGTCCCTCTAGGGACGCCGCCCCTCCGAGCTGCGCTGGTCGCGCGGGTCTGATCCCCGGAGCAGTGGCTTGGTCGGAGGGGCGTGGAGCGACGGCAGGCCTGGACCGGACAGCGAGCCAGGTGGCCGGAGCCACGACGAGGAATGGGATCCGGCGGCCGGGGGTACAGCGCGCCCTCGAGCGATCGCGCCTGTGCCGCTGCCGGCGACCCACCCGACGGCCTGGAGGCCCGATGACCCTGACTGCCCCTTCCGCCTCGGATCTGCGCACCCGAGTCCTCGACGTCCGGTCGCTGACCGAGGTCCTGGCCGCGCCTCTCTCGGCGGAGGACCAGACGGTGCAGTCGATGCCGGACGCCAGCCCGACCAAGTGGCACCGGGCCCACACGTCCTGGTTCTTCGAGGAGTTCCTGCTCGGCCCCGCGGGGCGCGCTCCCTACGATCCGTCCTTCGGGTACCTGTTCAACTCCTACTACGAGGCCGTCGGACCGCGGCACCCACGCCCGCAGCGAGGGCTGATCACCCGGCCGGGCGCCGCGGAGATCGGCCGGTACCGGGCTCACGTCGACGCGGCGCTGGCCGACCTGGTGTCGAACGGGTTGGACGAGGACCAGGCTGCGGTGGTGGTACTGGGGCTCAACCACGAGCAGCAGCACCAGGAGCTGCTGATCATGGACGCCAAGCACCTGCTGGGTGGCCAGCCGTTCGGGCAGGTCTACGCGTCCCGCCCTCTGGACCCCGCAACCCCGTCGCCGGCCCTCACCTGGCGCGCGGTCGAGGGCGGGCTCGTGGACGTGGGCCACGACGGCACGGGCTTCGCCTACGACAACGAGGGGCCGGCGCACCGGGTGTGGCTGGAACCGTTCGAGATCGCCGAGCGGGCGGTGACGAACGAGGACTGGCTGGCGTTCATGGCCGACGACGGCTACGAGCGGCCGGAGTTCTGGCTCTCCGACGGCTGGCACACGATCGGCCGCACCGGCGGGCGGGCACCGGAGTACTGGAGCCAGCAGGACGGGGAGTGGACGACGTGGACGCTGGCCGGGCGCCGGTCGCTGGTGCCCGGCGAGCCGGTGTGCCACGTCTCCTTCTACGAGGCGGACGCCTACGCCCGCTGGGCCGGCGCTCGCCTGCCGACCGAGTTCGAGTGGGAGACCGCCGCCCGGCCGGTGGCTCACCTGCGCGGCCAGCTGCTCGACCCGCAGCGGCTGCACCCGGGCCCGGCGGGGCGGCACATGATCGGGGACGTGTGGGAGTGGACCTCCAGCGCTTACCTGCCCTACCCCGGGTTCGTGCCGGTCGAGGGTGCGATCGGCGAGTACAACGGCAAGTTCATGTCCGACCAGCACGTGCTCCGGGGGGCGAGCTGCGCCACGCCCGCCGGTCACGAGCGGCTGACGTACCGCAACTTCTTCCCGGCGTCCGCCCGGTGGGCGTTCTCGGGCCTGCGGCTCGCCAGGTCGTGACCCCAGAGCTGCCCGACCTCACCCGCCTGACCCGAGGACGCCTGTGACGACCGCCTGCCCGCCCGACCCCGGGACCCCGGTGTCGACCACTGCCGCGCTGCAGCTGGAGCGGCACCTGCCCCCCTCGGCCATGCGACGGGCTCTCGAGGACGACGTCCGCGCCGGGCTCACCGCGTCCCCGAAGACCCTGCCGCCGAAGTGGTTCTACGACGCCAGGGGCTCGCAACTGTTCGATGCGATCACCCGGCTGCCGGAGTACTACCCGACCCGGACAGAACGCGCCCTGCTGGTGGAGCACGCGAACGAGGTGGCGGCCCTCACCTGCGCCGACACCCTCGTCGAGCTGGGCAGCGGGACGTCGGAGAAGACCCGGCTGCTGCTGGATGCCCTGCGCGAGGCCGGCGGTCTGAACCGCTTCGTGCCCTTCGACGTCGACGAGTCCGTGCTGAGGCAGGCAGGTGCGGCCGTCCTCGAGGAGTATCCCGAGCTGGTCGTGCACGCCGTCGTCGGGGACTTCGAGCATCACCTGCCCCTGCTGCCGACCGGGGGCAGGCGGTTGTTCGCCTTCCTCGGCGGCACCATCGGCAACCTGCTCCCCGCCGAGCGCGCCGACTTCCTGCGCACCCTGTCCACCGGCATGGCCGCGGGCGATGCGTTGCTGCTCGGCACCGACCTCGTCAAGGACCCCCACCGCCTCCTGCGTGCCTACGACGACTCGGCCGGGGTCACGGCGGAGTTCAACCGCAACGTGCTGCGGGTGCTCGCCCGGGAGCTGGATGCGCAGGTCGTGCCAGAGGCGTTCGAGCACGTCGCGGTGTGGGACGCCGAGCACGAGTGGATCGAGATGCGGCTGCGGTCGGTCCGCGCCCAGGTGGTCCGCGTGCTGGACCTGGAGGTGCCCTTCGCCGAGGGGGAGGAGCTGCGGACCGAGATCAGCGCGAAGTTCCGCCGTCCGGTGGTCGAGGCCGAGCTCGGCGCCGCGGGACTGGAGCTGGTCCGCTGGTGGACCGACCGAAACGGTGACTATGCGCTGTCCCTGGCCTGCAAACCGGGACCCTGACCACGAGTAGACGCTCGGACGGAAGGACACCCGGTCGGCGGATCGTTCAGCACGGACGGCGAAGAGCTCCTGTCCCCGGTGGAGGTCCGGCGGTAGGCGGCGCCGGCGACCCACAGCCGGTCGGGGCCGGTCGCGGGGAACGCGTGGTCGAGCCCCGCGAAGAACGCCGACGCGCTCCCCAGGATCTCGTTCGCCCCCCGCAGCTGACGGTTCTCAGGCGTAGGGCGGGTCTACACGGGGTCGGTGCCGACAGCACGCCGCACCGCGAGCGAATCCGGTCGACGACCGTCCCCAGCAGTCATGCCGTCCCCGGGTCCGCTCCGTGGTCCGGCGACGTGTCGGCCGGAGTGGCTCGGGTAGCCGCGGTGAGTGAGCCTGACCAAGGGCAGCGGGCCGTTCGGTGCGGCCCCTGCGGGATCGTTCAACTTCGATCCGCAGCCGCCCGAGCACGTGATGTACGTGGAACGGTCGCCGCGGCGCGTGCGGGTCGTTCTCGGCGGGGAGACGGTGGCAGACAGCACCGACGTCCGTCTGCTGCACCCGCCGGGTCGAACGCCCACGTACCTGTTCCCCCGCGAGCACGTGCGGACCGACCTGTTCGAACCCAGCGAACGCCGCAGGTCCGACCCGGCGATGGGGGAGGGGACGTACTGGAGCGTGCAGGCCGGGGACCGGCGGGCGGTTGACGCGGCCTACGCCTTCGAGCGACCACCCCCGTCGGCGGCCGCGGTGACCGGGCTGGTGGCCTTCGACTGGGACGCCATGGACGGGGTCTTCGAGGAGGACGAGGAGGTCTTCGTCCACCCACGCGATCCGTACACCCGCATCGACGTGCTCAGGAGTTCCCGCCAGGTCCGGGTGAGCATCGACGGTACCGTGATCGCTGAGTCGACCCGGCCGCGGATGCTCCTCGAGAGCGGTCTGCCGGTGCGGTACTACCTGCCGCGCGAGGATGTGCGCGCCGACCTTCTCGAGCCCAGCTACACGACTACCCGCTGTCCGTACAAGGGCGTCGCCCACTACTGGTCGCTGCGCGTGGGGGAGCGGCTGGAGAAGGACCTGGTCTGGACCTATCCAGAACCGTTCCACGACGCCGAGGCGGTGCGAGGGCTGCTGTGCTTCGTCGACGAACGGGTGGACCTGGAGGTGGAGCAGCGGGGCGGAGGGTGAGGGACGTCCGCGTCCACCCGGGCATCGACAGGCAGCGTGCTGAACTCCCGTAGCCGGACACCGCGGCGTTGTCGGTCCAGACGTCGATCCGGCCGAAGCGCTCGCGGGAGTGCTGCGCCAGGTGCTGCACCTGCGACCACACCGCCACGTCGGTGGCGCCACCAGCGCCGTCCCGCCGGCCCGGGTGATCTCCTCGGCGGCGGTGTGCAGCGCCGGCTCGGCAGCACCGTCAGGACGTGCGGGCGGGGTCCAGGACGCGGTCGAAGACGGCGCCGGTCGCCTGGGCCTGCACGTACTTGTCCACGATGTCGACGACCCAGTCCCTGGCCGTCCACTTGCTCGGCTGGTACAGCCCGAGCGCGGTGTTGAGCAGGACATCGCCGGTGTAGACGACCGCGAAGACGGTGTTGACCGCCTTCTGTCCCCGCAGACCGTTGGCGGCGGCGACGCCGTAGGCGGTGCCCCACATGCCGCCGAGGGCGAAGTGGGTCGTGTAGTTCAGCCGCCGGCGCCCCTCGGGGGTCGTGGGGTGCACAGGAAGGACCTTCTCAGCGAAGTCCGCGGGCGCGTAGCTCTCCGGGCGCCCGGTCAGCGGCATCTCGATGAGCTTCTGGAACGCGGTCATCACCACGGTCCCGGCGACGCCGGCGAGGATTCCCCGGGCCACCGTGGTGGCGGTCGACGGTTCGTTGTTCGGTTGCACGTGTGTCCTCCGGGGTGGTTGCGGTGCCGGGTGCTCGGGCTGCGTCATGGGTGCTGGCCAACAGGCGGTGTCAGGGCTCGAGGGTGACCGTGATGCAGCCGTCCTGCTCCATCTGGAAGATCTCGTCGCCCCAGCGGTTGCCGTGCGCCTGTCCGGGTGCCCTGCCAGGTCAGCGCCTCATCTGGCCTCCTCGGCGGACGTGCGCAACGGGTGCGCCCCCTGTGTGCCGGCAGCGCATCTACCCCGCTCAGGCGCTCTGTACCCCTCGGTCCAGTTCCTGGGAGGGCGCAGCAGGCCCGGCCCCGTCACCGCGGCCGCTGGGACTGCCCAGACTCTGACTGGGTCCGGTCCGCGGGTCCCGGACCGGCGGTCGGCCTCGCCCGAGAGATGCTCCGAAGCCGCCCGTCGAGCACTCGGCTCTCATGTCGTGACCGGCCCACCCGCGGACAGTGCCGGACCGCCGACATGCCCCGCGGAGACGCCGTCAGGGGCGCCGCTCGCCGACGTTCCCGCGGAGACGTCTGATCCGGTGACGAGCGGCCCGTCGACGCCCGACCGCCGTCACGAGTTCATCTCGACGACTGGCTCTGGCAGGGGCAACGGGCACACCGACCCGCTGGGGCGTTCCTGGATCACATCGCGCGCGCTGCCCGCACGGAGCATGCTGTCCCTCCCGACAGTGCGCCTTGCCGGAGGGGAACTCGTGGCCGGAACGTTGACGAACTCGTCGACCCCTGATGCTGCCCGTCGCCGTGCTGTGCGCCTGCGCACGTCGCTGGTGACCGTGCTGGCCCTTGTCACCTTGGGACTGGCCGGCTGCGGGGATCCCGACGACGGCGACGGCGGCGGTGGGTATGTCGCTGCAGATCTGACCGTGCTCGTCCCCGCCTCCGGGGGGAGCTGATGCGCCGGCGAAGTCGGTCCTAGGGCACGTCTCCTTGTCCGCGTAGCCAGGGACGAACCAGGCGCCGGATCGCGCGCGCGGACGACCAGCGGCCGACCGCGACCATCACAGGCATGGTGCGACCTTGGTCGACAGCCCGCCGCGGGACCGGCCCAGGGCGTGACCAGCCGGCTCGACGAGCGGATTCGTGTAGTTCGTCGGTGCCCCTGTGTCCCGGGACAGACTGGCCGCGCGCTGGTGGGCGCGGTTGATCGTGGAATCGATCGACGCCGACCAGTCGATGTCACCTGCGGCGTCCGGCAGAACCTCCGAGATCCGCTCCCACTGGGCATCGGTCAACACCGCTCGACGCGACATGCGCCCACCATCACGCCCACCGGCGCTCAGGATCGGGACACAGGCCCCAGCCCCCATACCGTCCTGCTCTCAGGCTCCGACACCGGCTGACTGCTGCCCCCTGCCCGACCCGCGACCGCGTCAGCGACGCGGAGTCCTGGGCCCGTCGAGGCGCTCCCCGGAAAAGTAGAAAGTAGAAAAAACTGTTCGTTGTCGCGCCTGAACACGACGTAGCGGCGCGCACTTTCGGGTCCTCGACCGCGATCGACTCCTTTGACAGGTGCGGAGTCGATGCGGGATACCTACTGCCCGTTCCCGAACCTCTCCGTAGAAGGGAAGACCGATGTCGTCCTCCGATTCCTCGAACGTGCCGGTCACCAAGATCCGGTTGCGCATTCCGTCCGGAATGAAGGTCAGTGACGTCATCTCCCGCCTCGAAGTGACATTCGAGGAGATCGAGCCCACCGGGGCCGAGATCCGTCCCAACCTGGACTGTTGCGTGGACGCGACCGTCATCAGCCCGGTGAGCACCGTCAACGCGCGATGAGCCCGTTCCGGGCCGGCTCACGCCGGCTGGGGCCCGACGACGCCGGCCAGGAACCGCTGTGGATGGCGCTGGACGTCCTCGCGCCGCGCACGCCGGTACCCACGGACGAGGCCGGGGCGATCGCCGATGCCCGGGACGCCGGCCTGGAGGCGATCCTCGGCTCCACGACCGACTTCCTGCCGGTCGGCTTCCTGGATCTCGGCCGGCGCCGGGCGGAGGCGGTGGCGCGGATCGTGGTGCGGCAGCCCAGCCCCGACGGGCCGCTCGTCCACGGGCGGGGCACCGGATTCCTGGTCGGCCCGGACGTGCTCATGACCAACCATCACGTGCTTCCCGACATCGACAAGGCCCGGGTCAGCACCGTCGAGTTCAAGTACGAGCTCGACATGCTCGGCAACGAACTCGACGCCGACGTCTGGGAGCTGGTGCCCGACGACCTGTTCGTCACCAGCCCCTTCGAAGAGCTCGACACCACCCTGGTGCGGGTCGCGACGAAGGACGGCAGGGCGGCCGGCGAGGTCTACGGCCAGGTCGCCCTCCGCGCCGACCCGCGGAAGGTCGCCGTGGACGAGCCGGTCTGCCTCATCCAGCACCCGGACGGGCGGCGCAAAGAAGTTGTCCTCTTCGAGGCGAAGGTCAAAGAGCTCTATCAAGAAGGGTTCCTGCATTACTCCGCCGACACACTCGAAGGGTCGTCGGGGTCGCCGGTGTTCAACGTGACCTGGGACCTGGTGGCACTCCATCACCGCGGCGTCATCGAGCGGGACGAGGCCGGCAATTACCAGGTCAAGGACGGCCAGTACGTGTACACGTCGAACGAAGGCGTGCGCATCTCGGCCATTGTCGATTTCTTGCGCGGGCTGCCCGAACCGCAGCAGTCCGCCGTCGTCCCACTGCTCGTCCCCTGACCCGTCATCGCTCCGGAAGGAGCCCGCCGTGCACCCCGTGCAGACCAGTTACATGCGGAGCAGGTACACGCTTGCCGAACGGCTGGACGACGGCAGCGGCGGCATCCTCGTCAACACCCTCACCGGGGCGGTCGACCTGGTCTCCGAGCGGTTGGCGCTCGCCGTACGGGGCAGCCGCGACTACCCGGGCGTCGTGGACGCGGTCCACGACGGCGGGGACCCCAAGTTCCTCCTCGAGCGCGGTTACTACGTCGAGGACCTCGAGGTCGAGGACGCCTTCGCCCGGGCGATCGCCCAGCGCAGCCTGCGCCAGCGGCAGGCGCTGGCCGAGCCGAAGTACATGTTCTTCACCACGCTGCGGTGCAACCTCACCTGTTCCTACTGCTGGCAGGTGCAGGAGCACGGCGGTGCCCGGCAGAAGACGCCGGTCATGAGCGACGAGATGATCGCCGCCGCCTTCCGCTTCGTCGACGCCGACATGGCGCGGCGCGGCGCCACCTCCGGCGTGGTCAGCCTGTTCGGCGGGGAACCGCTGATCGACCGCCCGCAGTTCCGGGCCACCGTGAACACGATCTGCGAGGGCGCCGCGGCCCGCGGGCTCGACATCCACTTCACGACCAACGGCAAGCACCTGGCCGCCTTCCGCGACGAGGTGGAGCGGTTCCGCCCCTCGATCCAGGCGACCGTCGACGGGTTCACCCCCGGGGCCGCGCCGTTGCTCACGAGGGCCGGCCAGAAGCTGACCGGCCTGCACGAGGAACTGCTCGCCGTCGCCGGCGAGCTCGGGCTGCGGGTCTACGTCCGGTTCCTCGTCGGGATCGACACGATCGACGAGTTCATCGCCTACGCCGACCACCTGCACGAGGGCGCGGTCCCGCCGTCGCTGAGCCTGGGTGTGGCCCCGATCCAGAACAAGAGCGGGCCGCGGGGCGAGCGCGCCGCGTCGAAGCCGGAGGTGCTCGAGCGACTGCTCGCCGCCCTGGACGACCGCAGCTAC
The DNA here is from genome assembly GCF_039679125.1 of Blastococcus sp. HT6-4. NCBI lineage: Bacteria > Bacillati > Actinomycetota > Actinomycetes > Geodermatophilales > Geodermatophilaceae > Blastococcus > Blastococcus montanus. The sequence goes on from NZ_CP155551.1 coordinate 1,237,158, forward strand.
GCGCGCCGGCTGGCCTTCACCGACTGGCGCAGCCTCTACCTGCTCAACTACCTGCGCTGCGGCGAGGAGCTCTTGCCGGCCGCGAGCTTCTTCCACTGCGAGGCCCAGACCCATCTGTTCGCGTTCGGCTCCGACGGGCTGCTGTACACCTGCTACGAGGCCGGCGGGGATCCCAGCCTGGCGGTCGGGCGGTACTTCGACCCCGACGGCGGCGCCGTCGACGGCGCCGAGACCGTGCGCTCCGCCGGAGGGTGCGGCGGTGGCTGCTCCTCGGGTGGCTCGTCGCAGGCCCGGGGGCCGGTGCCGATCCAGCTGTCGCTGCGGCGACCCGGGGCGGAGTCGCCGTCCGCGGAGTCCTACGTGCCCGAGGGCGTGGCCACCGTGGACGAGGCGCACCTGCGGCGGTTCCGCGAACGGACGGCGTTCGCGATGCCGCAGTGCTCGGAGTGCGCGCTCTCGCCGATCTGCGGGGGCGGCTGCCAGGTGCGCGGGATCAAGAAGAACGGGGTCTACGAGTTCCCGTACTGCGACGACCTGCACGACGAAGTGCGATTCACCATGCGGAGCTGGAGCACCCTCGGAGAGATGCTCCTCCCTACGGCAGGAGGTCAGCTGTGACTGCGCTCGACGGCATCAAGGTGGAGCACGGCCTGAGTGATTACCTTCGACACGGGATCTCGCTGTGGGATCTGGTGGACAAGGACTCCATCTCCAGCGTCACCATCCTGCTCACCTACGCGTGTCCCGCTGCCTGCGACCACTGCGTCTTCGAGAGCAGCCCCTCGCGGCGGGAGACGGTGAACCCCGAGACCGCCCGCCGGTTCGTGATGGCGGCGGCACGGCAGGACCCGCCGCCCTCGCTGTCCTTCTCCGGGGGAGAGGCGTTCCTGCAGCTGGATCTCATGCGCGAGCTCACCGATCTGGCCGCGAGCCTCGGGATGGCCAGCGAGGTGATCAGCTCCAGCGGCTGGGCGACCAGCGACGAGCGGGCGACGCGGGTGCTGCGCGACCTCTACGCGCGCGGGATGCGGACCTACTGCACGAGCATCGACGATCTGCACGCGGCCTTCATCGACCCGCGCAAGATGCGCCGGGCGGTGGAGGCGGCGCTCGGCGAGGGCTACACGGTGGTCATCAACTCGATCATCCGCAGTGACACCCGCGGCCGGGAGACAGAGCACATCTCGAAGATCACCGGCCTGCCGATGGAGACGCTCGGGCGCTGCGTCGTGCACCCGTTCATCACCGTTCCGGTCGGCCGTGCGCGGACCAACGTCAACGACTACCTGTACCTGAACAAGGACTTCCAGGAGGGCTGCCCGTTCTCCACCGAGATCGTCACCCTCTCGCCGAGGGGTTTCACCTACCCCTGCTGCGGCATGGTGATCGGTGAGCCGACGAGCAGGGCCGGCCTGTTCATCCAGGACAACCTCGACGGGAAGTCGGTCGACGAGATCGCCGAGGTCATCGAGGCGCTGAAGAACGACCTGTTCTTCAAGCTGTTGCAGACCATGGGTCCCTACCGGCTGCTGCAGGAGATCAAGAAGGCCAATCCGGAGCTCGACGCCCGCGACCGGTTCACCGGCAGCTGCGACGTCTGCCTGGAGTTCACGGCCAACCCGGCGATCGCCGAGGCCACGCGGCGGTTCCTCGACAAGTGCCAGGCGGCGCTCTACCCGGTGACCTGACGCCTCCGCGTTCCATCGCGGGCCGCGGTGACCAGCGCGGATGTGTCGCGACGCTGCCGTTCAGGAGGCGCGGTCACCACTCGACCTGGTCGAACGCCGTGATCTCGGATGGGGCAGCCGACTCCAGTCCGCCGTGAGAGTCGGCGTCGGCGAGCGCGCCGAAGTCCAGCCCGGTGTGTGCCGTGACGTCGGTGATCCGTGTCTGGAAGATGGCCACCCGTCCCACGTCGTCGAAGTCCTCCAGCGCGTCGGGCAGGAACGTCTCCTGGCTGGCGAGGAAGGCCGTCGCCCGGAGCGCGGACTGCTCGACCCGCATGACGATCTTCCAGAAGGCTCGCGGAACGGTCACGCCACGGTAATGGGGATCGTCGGCCCGGAAGACCGGGCCGGTGAAGACGCTGACGCGCTTCCGGCCGGCCCTGGCGTTGGTGAGGACGTAGTTCTCGATGCCCGCCCACAGGGCGGTGCGTTGGTTGAACGCACTCACCTGGGGGGCGCAGTTGGTGAAGTGGAAGGTGTCGCTGGCGCCCCGGAGGGCGCTGACGGCGCTGCCCCAGGCGGGGTCGAGCCGCCGGACCAGGTGGCCGCGGTCGAAGATGCGTGGCCGCTGGGCCTCGAAGACCTTCTGGCTGAGCTGCTGGTCCGGTGAGATCCGCGGATCGAGGTACCACTTCTCTGCGGCTTCGACCTCGCCGGTTCGGCGGTTGATGCCGCGCAGGCGCTTGCCGTCGATGTTCACGGCCGTGCAGAAGGGCATCCGCCGTTCGCCGTTCTGGATGACGCTGAAGTGCACGTACCTCAGTGCCAGGTCGTCCGGTGCTCTCCCTTCGGCCGGCACCGCAGCCTGGCCGACGAGTTCCGCGGACAGCGTGGGCAACGGAACGGCGCTGCCCAGGAAGTCAGGCCGATAGCCGCGGCGGCTGCGGTAGTCGTCGTCGGGAGGCCGGTTCTTCTCCATCACGCCGAGCGGGACAGGCCCGACCAGAGACGGCCGGTCGGGGGTGGTCAGAGCAGACACCGCTGTGGGCGGTGCGAAGGCGTCGCCGGCGGTGATGCGCACCGGTATCTGCAGCTCGGTCTCCGCGCTGCCGATCGTGAGCGACCTGCCGATCGGTGCCGTCGCGGGCGCCGACTCTCGGTCGGGACCGGCCCGTGGCGGATCGAGGGCCTCGGCCAGCACGGCGCGCTGCTCAGGTGGGAGTCGGTCCAGCACCTCGCGCAGCGCCATGGCCAAGCTACTGACGCGGATGCCCTCGTTGGACTCGTCGGGCACGGGCTGACCGTTGTCGAGGCTCGTTTCGTTGCGTGGCCCGCCGGCGTGGTGCAGCGCTACCAGGTCGAACTGGTCGTTGAAGACCGGGCTGCCGCTGGAGCCGCGCAGGGTGTCACCCTGGTAGTGCAGCGTGACGCCCCCCTTGCCGCGGCCGACTACCCGGTTCTCGCGCAGCGCGACCTGCTTGAAGTCCCCGTCGGGGTGCTGGACGATCGTCACGAAGTCGCCCTCGGCGTGTTTGTCCTGCGCCGCCGTCAGCGATGACCTGCCGAAGGCTGCCAGTGGCCTCCCCCCGGACAGCTGCGGCCCGACGGCCACCACGGTGGCGTCGAGTTCGTCCTCGTGACTGGTCCAGAAGAATGTCGTCGGGTCGAGGTGGAACTCGCTCGGCGTGACCGGGACACCGTCCATGCCGAGTTCGTAGTCGAACTGGACGACCTGCTGCGCCGCTGCCGCGGCGTTCGGCGTGACGTGGTGGTTCGTGAGCAGCAGGCGCGTCGATACCAGGGTGCCGGTGCCAACTGCCTGCCGCTGGGCGGTGACGACGCGGGCGACGGCGTTGGCCGCCAGGCGTGCTCGGTCGAGGTAGGCGACCGGCACGAAGTCCAGCGCCGGCCCGACCATCCTTTCCAGGGCGCCGCCGGCGAGCGCCTCGGTGCGGACCAGCGCGGCGACCCCGGCCCGGGCGGCGAACGGCAGGCTCTCGACCAGCTCGAGGTCGCCGGCGGCGACTCGGCGAACCAGGTCGCTGGAGAGGTCTTCAGCGGTCAGGGCGCGTAGGCGCCGGTACAGGCGATCGTCATCGCCCTCGCGGAAGACTGTCGATCCAGTCGCCTCCGGCATGGCGCGCCACCCGTCACGAGAGGGGCCCTAGCAGCACCGGATGCTAGCGGTAGGACGCGGCACCGGACGGAGTAGCGACGTGCTGATGACGTTGCGGTGGCGAAGCGGTCGCGCATCGGCCCGGACGTCCCGCATCGCCGCGTTCAGGTTGCGGTGTTGCCCGGTCTGGTCGCAGGCGGCGACCTTGACGACCTGATCGGTACGGTGCAGTCGCCTCGCGTGCCCGGCGAGGGCTCGCACCAATGCAGCCACTCGTCGTGACCGATCCATGACCGGTGGAGCGGAGAGCAGGGGTCTGCAGGGGCCCGAGGCGGACCTCCCAGACGATCCTCGGGTACTCCTCCAGGGGACCCAGCAATCCATATGACCTGCGGTCTTGCGTGGAGCGGGTGACCGCGATCGAACCGGCATGGCCAGCTTGGAAGGCGGGATCCTCTGACGGCGTATGTACTGGCCAGCGGCTTGCGAGGGGCGCCAAAACAGCGTCCGTGACCCACACATGACCCAGGGTCGAGGCGTGACCCACGCGTGACCCACCGCGGGCAGGTGGTTGCTAGTGGCACGCTCTGCCACGACCACCCTGGAGGTGGCATCGGGGACACCGTGGACACCGTGGACGCCGAGCGGCAGCTCGGTCTGACAGACCTAAGCCATCCGCTACTCGTTACGAGGGCGCATGGCACTGCTCGATGCCCCCGAGCGAGCTAGAGCTCAGCTAAGCCCGCGCGGCGCCGCAAGAAGGGCCCCAAGAGTAGTCCGGCGAAGGTCAGGGCCATGGAGCCGGTAAGCCCGGCGAGAAAGGTCGCAGTCAGTTGAGAATTTGCGGCTAGAGGATCGTGAAGGACGTAGTTCACGCCCTTCCTTCTGACTTCCAAGTTTTGCCATACCAAGCGGTCGGTGGAAGCTACGGGCGGCCGAGCGGACGTCACTTCGCTAAAGCCCAGTTCCTCACGGAGCTCAAGTCGGATGCTGGAAACAGCTACGGGCTCAATCAATCGACCCGAGGTCTTCTCAGCTAGGAAGCTGGTTTGCTCATCCTCTCCTGCGTCCAGTGCTCGCAACTCCTCATTAACTCCATAGTCCCCGATATTGTATCCGGCAATAGGGGCGAGTGCGCCGAATGTTTGGCTGCCTGCCGTCGTCGTCTCAGGCGTACCTACCGGAAGAAAAACGGTTAGATCTCCGAACATTGCGACGGGCGCCTCGCGTGAGACGACGCCTTCTACCAGAGCGGATGATGTGTCGTGGTAGCCGTCGTAGTCGGTGACCGCAAAAACCTTGCCGTCCTGTGCGGCGCCCAGACCGCCAGCCCGATAGCGAACGTTCGCGGCTCCGGCATATTCATCTGCTGGGCACCGCACCGTGCCATCGGACGCCATCTCAGCGACATACACGCAGTGCGCATGTACTGGGACTCCTGGTGGTGGCTGATACTGCCCTGACGTGATCAGGTACCAGCGCAGTCCGGGAATCCTTTCCTCGAAGTCAAGCGTGAGCTCGAGGATGCTGATCCCCGGCCAACCCGTCTCCCGAAGCTCAGCACTTACTGCAACACGAGGGGCCGGGATCCCGCCGTCGGCCTCAACAAAGATCAGCAAGCCACCTGTAGGGCTTGGCAAATCACCAGAAGTCAACACCGGCAGTAGCAGCACGATGGTCGCGACGCTGGATAGCAGAAACCCCGCCAAGAGGGGGAGAGTCCACCATCGACGCCGATGGGGCCGCGGCCGCGCGGCCGCAGGTGTCGGTGTCGGTGTCGTCAGCAAGCCCGCCCATGATCGAGCCTCTGGCATCACCGTCCCGCGCGCGAAGACTCCTTCAGCTGTTGCTCTCTCCTGCGCGCCAGTTGGAGTTCGTGTCCTGCCCACCAAGAAACCGACCCAACCTGCAACCAGCAGACCTAGCCAACGCCCCCCGCGAGACACTGCATGAAGATACGCAGAAACGGGCCGGTGAACCGACAGGGGATGGGGGCAAGTGGCTGCGCGTGTCGGGCGGAAGGCGCCGGAAAATCACCCTCGAGCAGCATGGCGACCTTGTGCACGCGTCCCTAATGGGGCGCTCAGGGACCCCATGGCCGCTGCTCGCGCCACATGGGCAGGGTGGACGTTAGCGGCCGGGTGTCAGTCGTCCCGCTCCGGATCATCGTTCGACAACTCGCTGATTGCTCCAAGCATGTCATCGAGAGCGCGGGCGATCGCGGCGTCGCGGTTGTCCGCGGCGTGCTGGTAGAGCAGGGCGGCGGCGGGGGAGGAGTGGCCCAGTCGGCGCATCAGCTCCTTGGTGGTCGCCCCGGTGGCCGCTGCCAGGGTTGCGCCGGTGTGGCGGAGCTCGTGGGGCCGGACGGCCGGCAACCCAATGGCGGTGGCGGCGCGACGGAAGGTCGAGTTCCAGTTGCTGCGGGCGAGATAGCCGCCCGAACTGGTGGAGAACAGGAGGGCGTCCGGAGCAGCGGTGACGTGCTTCTCCAGGTGCTCTTCCAGTACGGCCGCGACTGCGGCCGGCAGAGTCACGATCCGGTGCCCTGCGTCGGTCTTGGGATCGCCGACTACCCATCCACTGCCGACTCGTCGAACGGAGCGCTCGACGCGGATTCGGCCGCCGGGTAGGACGTCGGACCGGCGCAGGGCCGTGGCTTCACCAAACCGAAGACCGCCGAAGGCGAGGACAAGCAGTAGGGCCCGATAGCGAGCGGTTCTCCGGTCGTGCCCCAGCCGCTCGGCCAGCTGCAGCGCCTCTGCCGCGGTGAGTGCGCGGGAGGGACGGGACGCCTTCGGCGTGCCAGCGGCGCGCAGACGGCATGGATTGGAGGCGATGACCTCGTCGCCGACCGCCACGTTGAGGACGGCCCGTAGCAGTCGGTAGGACTGCGCCAGTGCTGTCGGACCGGTGCTCCGACCGGCCTTGGTGTGCCAGGACCGGACGGCGGCGGACGTCACTTCGTCGACGGGTACGTCCGCCCATGCCTCGGCGAGGTGGTGACGCCACAGGCCCGCATAGAGAACGCGCGTGCTTGAGCGGAGGTCGTTACGACTGAGGTAGTCCTCGGCATAGTCGCCGACGGTCCGGCGGCTGGCCACCGGAGCGCGCCACGTCTTGCGGAGGAGGTCCGTCTGTTGCGTTGCGAGCCAGGCCCAGGCATCGGCCTTGGTGCTGAAGACCTTGGCATGGCGCCGACCGTCAGGGGCGCGATACCGAGCGCGAAATCGACCGCTGGGGAGCTCGTCGACCGTCCCGAACGTCCGCTTGGCCACCTTGCAACCCTGACGGGACAGTGAGCGGTTGTCCGCCCGCGCTACCGCTGCCTGTGGACGCGGCCGGCGTCCACAAACGCGTCTAGCGTCGCGCGCTCGAGGCGCACATACTTGCCGACTTTGACGTAGCCGATCCGGCGCTCGGTGATGAGCCGGCGGATGAACCGCTCGCCCGTTCCGAGGTACTCGCCAGCTTGCTGGACCGTCATCAGCTGATCGCGGGTGACGGTGTCGAAGTCTCTCCGATGCGCCGGTCGGGACGTCATGCCAGGAGCCTCAACCCGGTCCGCCAGTAGTTCTTGGGCCTCCCCCCAGTTGAACTTGTTCGTCGCGCGACTGGCCACTGAACTCGGCATCGAGCCGTGTGCCATGTGGGGTCACGTCAGAGTTCGGCCACGATGATGCGGGCGCCGGCGTATTCGTCCGCGCCGGCAGGGCGCTTGGATGCCGTGATGCGGTCAGCCCGTACGTCGTCCGCTTGCACGCGTAGCCCCGTCCCTCTGCGCACCCCGAGTACGCCGTCGAGGGCATCGATCGTCGCTTTGATCAAGTTGCCAAGGTGGGGCTCGTTACGTCCGCTTTGGTCCTGACCGAGGAAGAACTCGAGGTCCACTTGAAGTCGACAACCGGCCGGAAGCGTGCAGCTGGAGAACGCCGACCGGACATTCGCCTTCCAGCGCTGATCGGTGGCTCCGGCTGAGTAGCCGGTGGGCCTGCCTCGGACCACCCGCTCGAAGTGGCCGGGTGCCGGCACGCTGGCCCCAGCGCCACCGCCACGGCGTTCGGGTTGCTGGGGTCGGTGCTGCGGCGGGGGCGGGGCAATGCTGTAGCCGACTTCGCCATCTCCGTAGACGTGCAGCGTGCTTGGCCGGTGGTGCCACAGCCACGCCAGGTGAGCGCAGACGATGGCGTCCAGTTCGTCTTCCACGCGGTTGAGGTCGCCGGGGCGCGGCGCGGGTAGCGCTGCTTCAGTTGCGTCCACCGGGGACTTCCGGCCAGGGCCAGCTCCGGGATGGACTCCAGGTGCTGCACGAACAACTGGAATTCCGGCGTCCGCCCCTGATCGTTGCCCTTCTTGTAGTCCAAGCGGTACGGGAGCTCGAAAAGGCTCACGAGCGCAGGGTGCGGATAGACCTCGATGCAGACGCCGACGTTGCCGCCGGTGGGCGTTCGGGGATCCACCGCCCATCCGAAGCGCTGAGCCAACTTCCTAGACCGTGTGTCGCAGGTTCGAATCCTGCCGGGGGCACCGCGAGAACTGCAGGTCAGGCAGCTAATCGGCCTCTGATGCGAGCCGTCGAACGGGCGCTTGTTGCCGCTCAGTCCGCATCCAGTCCGCACGAGCCGCGTCCATCCGGTCCGCGACGGCGTCCAGCTCGTCGCCGAAGAGGTGGCCGTAGCGGTCCAGGGTCATCGCGGCGGAGGCGTGCCCGAGCATCGACTGCACACCCTTGATCGACGCCCCTGAGGCGATGGCGAGCGATGCCGCCGTGTGCCGGAGCTCGTGCGGAACGAGGCCCGGCAGGTCGGCCGCGTCGGCCGCCCGGTCGAACCAGTCGCGGCGGAAGTTGTTGACGCGCATGGCGGTGCCGGCCTGCGAGGGGAACAGGAAGTCGTCGGGGGCGCGGCAGGCGAGCTGGCCGGCCAGGTCCTCCCTCAGGAAGCGCGGCACCGGCACCCACCGGCGCGCATGGGACTTGGGCGGCCCGAGAACCTGGCGCCCCTCCACCTCGGTCACCGACTCGGCGACCTCGTCCGCCCGCGGAGCAGGTCGACCCGCCGCACCCGGAGTGCCGCTGCCTCGCCCCACCGTAGGCCGGTGTAGCCGAGCAGCAGCACGAGTACGCGGTGCGGTCCGCAGTGGCCGGCGAGATCGGCCAGCTGCGAGTGGTCGAGGTAGCGGCGATCGGTGGTCGGGAGTCGCGGGAGGTCGACACCCGAGGCTGCGTTGCGGGCGAGCCGCCTGTCCTTGACGGCGGCGTCCAGCATGGCCGTGAGCAGGTGGTAGGCCTGCCGGGTGCGGCTCGCCGACAGCCCGTCGGCCCGCATCGCCGCCACCCACGCAACGACGTCCCCGTGACCGACGCGCGACAGGCGCACCTCTCCCCATCGCGGCAGGACGCGCGCGCGGAGCAGTGACTGGTAACTCGCCAGGGTCTTGGGCGCGAGGTGTGCCCGTCCTTCGATCCAGGTCTCGGCCCAGCGACCGACGGTCAGGCGTCCCAGTTCGGGATGGATGTACGTCCCTCGCACCAGTTCCGCGGTCCGCTCGTCCAGCCACCGCTGAGCGTCCACCTTACGGTCGAACGCCTTGGTGACCTCGCGGCCCGACGCATCACGGAAGTGCGGGCGGTACCGCTTGCCCTTTCCGTAAAGCGCGGTGCGCTCCAACTTCCCGGTCGAGCGGTTCCTCCTATGCCAACGGTCCTGGATCGTGGCCACGGTCTCGCCTCCGTGAACTCTCGTTGGACAGGCCGTCAGCCGAGACTGCCGCCACAGAGTCGTCGCCTGGCCGAATGCGCCGAAGGATGACCGAGTTCGGAGGCAACCCAAGCTCAGGGGCCTGTCGTCTGTGTAGCTCAGCGGGCGGAGCCGAGGTGCTCTTGACCGACATCTGTGGACAGTCCACGGCCTGTGGAGAGGGGATAGGCGCGATCTCCCGAAGTTCTCCTGTAAGTCTCCAGTTCATCGCCACGTCCCTGAAGGCGGCCTAGGGGACACACTGCCTGGCCCTGTGCGACCGGACAGTAGGCGTTAGGTAGTGCAGCCCGTTCAGTCACGAGTTCCGCACCTTCGGCCGCCAACCTTGGCATCATCATGGGCTCGGACGAGAGCCTTTACGAGGGGGAGTCTTGACTACACAGGATGCAGATCGATATGCCGATCGCTTGAATAGGATCACCGACAGTATCGACAGGACGATGGGGTCTATTTACACTACGGCTTTTGCCGCCCCTGCGGTCGCAGTCGGACTTCTGGGATTGGTCAACGTTAACAACGCTGGCAGAGAAGGTCGTCAATTGGGATACGTTGGCCTCGTCGTTGCGGCCTGCCTCGTGCTCATGTACGCCTGCGTGCAAATGCGTTTCATTTTCGTCTTGGCAGGTCAGAGGCGAGCCATAGAAGAGTATGTCGAGGCAGAGCGAATTCTTCCACCGGGTCTCTACCGTTGGGAGACCGGCCCGGCGAAGGAGTTGAGTGGGACTCGGACACTAGATGGCCATCTTCACGGAAATCGGTTCTTGCAGCCTGCGCTAGCTCTCTCGGTCCTCACTTTCGTCTGCGCGTTCGGGCTCACGGGGCTGTGGCACCTGCAGGGATCCGTCTGGCTATTTGTACTTGCAGCTACACTGACCGTAACCACGCTCGTGGCAGGTTTTTTGAGTTTCCATGCCATACCTCGCGCAGAGGCTCGTGTCTATGCGTGGACCAAGCACAGCCTCGAACCTGCTACCCGGCCTTGAGCCATGTAGGCGTTCAATGCAGGGAAAGACCTGTCCGAAAGTGGGCCGCTTAGGGCGACGTGGTCGCCAGGACACAACAGCTCTTGTGTCAGCGGCATCGAGCGCGGCTCCCGTCCCCCTGGCAGTCCTGCTCGGTGCCTTCGTCCGGCTGCGCACCGCTGACCTCGTGGCGGGCGGCCACCGGGATTGCTGGGGCGTCGTCTCTTCCCCGTAGGAGTAGGCGGAGCTGAGATGGGGGTCGCGCCGCCTCGAACTCAAGACACGGCAGGGACAGGCGCGGCGGGGTACAGCCCGAGCCGCACGGGGACGCGCGGCCGGCGCAGAAGGTGGAGAGCCCGTTAGCCCGGGGCCTTCATCGCGCATGATGTGAGGGGTGGCCCAGGAGACCAAAGGTGCCTTTAAACTGCAAGGAGGTTGCTCCTGGCCGTCTCGCTGGCGGTACGCGGGGACTGCCTGGCCGATCTGGCGCAGCTGCGGGGTGCGCCGGAGGTGTTCGGCCCGGTTGCCTGTACGACGACGGCCACGATCCAGTTCGCGACGTCCATGCGATGCCCCCGTTCCGGGGCCGCCCCCTCCCATGCTCCAAGCGGATCCTTCGGGTCAGTACGGTCACCCCACGCTTGGACCACACGAGGGGGCGGCTTTGGCGTCGGACAAGAAGAAGTGCTTCGTGGTATCGCCCATCGGCCCCGAAGGGTCGCCCGAGCGGGAGAAGGCCGACACGACACTGAAGTACCTGATCAAGAAGGCGCTTTCGCCGGACTTCGAAGTATTGCGCGCCGATGATGACACAAATCCGGGAGCAATTACTCCCCGAATTGTGCAGAGCATCCTAGAGGCCGATCTGGTAATAGCAGACATCACCGGAGCGAATGCGAACGTGTTCTACGAACTGGCAATCGCACACGGCTACCGAAAGCCGACCGTACACATCCAGGAGTCGAGTGAGCGCCCGCCATTCGACATCAAGGACATGCGAATCCTGCCGTACGACACCACGAACCCCGAGAGATTGGAGAAAGCGCAGGAGTCGCTGAAGGCGTTCGTCGCATCGGCGCTCAAGAACCCGGAGGCAATCGAGACGCCTCTCCGAACCGCCCACCAGTTCGAGGCAGCGCGGGCGAGCGGCGATGTCGTAGCGCAGACCAATGTGCAGATCATGGAAGCACTCGATGACCTGCGGGCGGCGGTTCGCTCACTCATGTCCAGGCCCACCGGTGGCGGAGGGTTTCGTTATCCGCTCACCTCGCTCAGCGCTAGCGGTGACCTGCCCGACGATTTTGATCGGGCGGAGTACATCCGCAATCTAGAAACAAGAGCGAAGGAACTCACTCGGGAGGTAAACACCCCCGGCCTCGTAAAACTCGCGTCCCCCGGCGCGCACCTCGCTGCTCGACAAGAACTGGACGAGGTCCGCCAGAAGCTCCGTGAGGTCTATCCGAGTTCGGCCTATCTTTGACCCCGGGGTTCCGACGGGCGGCGTAGCGGCCACCCGGTCGAGCGCCGTTAGCCGCGACCACTCCTCGATCCGGCCGGGAGCCTGCTTAACTGCGACGTAGGGCAGGGCGATAGCGAGGTAGTCCGGCTCCCACCCGTCCACGCCTTGCGCGGCCGACGGTCACCCGCCAGTGCATGCTGTCGTCGCGCCCGTCCGGGGCGCTGTCCGCCCGGGCCAAGGTTCGCAACGGCAGCTCCGTCGGGACGCCCCTCGGAGACCTCAGGATGTGGCCCAGATGCCGCCCTTGGGCGAGCCAGCGGTAGCTGTCGCCAAGCGGCCCACGATGGGATCGCCGCCTCATCACTCGTGTCCGGTTGGCGCAGGGGCGCGGCCTGTGCACAGCGGGCCGGCGTCGTAGGCAGGCTGAACCCCTCCGCTGGCCGCGAAGCTAGCGCGTCACTTCTTAAGGGGCGTCAATCTCGTAGGGGATGAGATCGAGCGGCGCCAGGGCATGATCGGCGACGGGAACAACGAGTTCGCCTTCCCGCCGGGCGTCCACGCGCGTCGAGGTCGCGCTCCAGTTGAGCGTGACCGTGGAGCCTGGCTCTTCCGCCACCACCAGCATGAACGGCGTCGCGTTAGCGACTCCGTGGGGCCGAATGTCTCCCAGCTGCAGGGTGACGGTCGTGACCGGCGGGCCGTTGTCGATGTCGATACGTAGGCCTTTGAGGCTCACCGAAGGTGATGAAGACAGCAGGCGGGACAGGGGCGACGCAAGCCCCGGGACATCCGGCGAGAGGCCGCTGAACAGCCTGCTCATGTCTGGGGTGCCGTGAGCCTTGGGTGGCCGCGGGAGTGACCACTCGGTGTCCTCGCCCTCGTCGTAGGCGAGCACCCGCCCCTCGATCTGGAGGGTGAGTTCAACGTCGGGCAGATTCCGCACGGTCGGGTTCGTCACCCGCAGGTTCATCAGATTTAGTTGCTGGCCCAGGACCTTGCGCAAGATCGCCTGTGGGACGGCCTTCCGGCATTTCTGAAGGTGAGCCTCGACCTCCTCCTCGTACTGCTCACGGCTCCGGGGGTCTGCCCGTATCGCCCTTGCCATGGCGGCCTGCATCCTGGCGGTGCCCTCCGGGAGCGGCTCCTCCGGTGGCGGCTCGATGGCCAGGACCGCCTCCCGCCGCTGAAAGATCCACGCGTTGATCCCGTCGGCGCTCAGATCCAGCGGGGTGAGGACAGCCGGGTCGGCGGGCCACTCGACGTCCAGGTCCAGGCTCTGCTCCGGCTGCTGGCCACGAAGCAGCCGGTCCTGCAGCATCTGCAGCTCGCCGGGACCGGCGGGAAGCGTCCGGGCTTGCCTGCGCACGAAGACTGTGCCCGCGTCGGCCCCGGGCTTGCCCTTCTCACTCTGAAAGGTCTTGGCCAGCGGGTAGAAGCGGTCACCCCAGCGGGGCGACTCCACGGTGACGACGAGGACGTCCTTGCCCTGAACTTCCACGAAAATGCCTGCCCACACCGGGCCGGGATTGCCGAGGTACTTGTCCAACGCGGCGTCCAATCTGGCGAGGTCGATCAGAGTCACGCCCTCGACCGATCCGGGTTCGACCCCAACGAGGACGTAGCCGAGGCCCGCCATGAAGCGGGCGGCGTGGTCGGGGTGACGGTTCGCTGAGCCGAGGATCTGGCGGGCAAGGCTGAAGGCGCCCTCGGGCGTGGTCAGGTCGAGCGCCGACTTCCACTCGATCCAGTCAGCCTCGTCCTCGTCCTTGCCGGCGACGACCGCCTCGGCCAGCTTGACAAGATCCGCCGGTCGGCGCAGTCCTTCGTGCACCTCGATGTTGAGCGCCACCCGCTCCGCCTCCCCGCAGCGTCGATGACGCGCATCGTCCTACACGCTGTCCCATGGGCCGCCTTTGGGACTGTCCTCCGACACTCGCGAAGACGACGCAAGCACGCCCTGACGCGCTACCTCGGCAGCACCCGACGCTCCTCCGATGAAGACTGGAGAACCGCAAGATCATGAGGCCACACACCTCTTGCATTTGCGGTAATAGGGGCCGCCCCGTGGTCATCGACGAGGTGCTCGCGGGCGTCACCGGCGAGGCTCGACGTCTTGCTGCCCGTCGCGATCCTCGAGTGGCTTTCGCAATGAGTGCCTGCCGGTGACGTCTCCGGGGTCCGGGCGGTTGACGCCTGATAGGAGCCTGGGCTGCGGCAGCCCCCTCCCGCGAACGCACCAGCCGGCCCGGGCAGGGCAAGACCGACCCCGGTGACGCGGTCGCCATCGCCCGCATCACCGCCCGCGAAACCGGCCTACCTCCGGTTCGCCTCGCCGTCGGCCAGGCCGCCGACCTGCGAGCCCTGACCGACTACCGGGCCCAGCTGGTCGCCGAACGCACCGCGCTATCCAGCCGCACCCACGCCGAGCTGCACGGCCTGTTACCCGGCTACCACGCCCGGATCCCGCGGCTGACCGGGGGCAGACGTTCATCGCTGCCGTGCAGGACCTGATCGCCGGTGACACCAGCGTGCGCGCGCAGCTGACCCGCCGGCGGCTGGTCCGGCTGGCCGAGCTGACTGCAGAGATTCAGGAGATCACCGGACTCATCACGGCTGCGGTCGAGCAGGTGAAGACCGGCCTCACCGACGTCTACGGCCTCGGCCCGGTCAGCGCGGCCACCATCCTCGGCGAGGTCGCCGACATCCGCCGCTACCGCTCAAGGCACGCCTTCGCCGCCGCTAACGGGACCGCCCCCATCCCGGCCTCCTCCGGCCGGACCACCCGGCATCGGCTCAACCGGTCGGGCAACCGCACGCTCAACCGCGTGCTCTACATGATCGCGATCACCCAGATACGCGCCGACACCGAAGGACGTGCCTACTACCAGCGCAAACGCGCCGAGGGCAAGACCAACCGGGAAGCCCTGCGCTGCCTCAAGCGACGCCTGTCCGACGTCACTTCACTGGCCCGGCAAACCCTGACCTGGGACCAGGGTTCGGAGATGGCCTATCACCACCTGCTGGAGGAGTACTTCGCCGACGGCATCTTGTTCGCCCCGCCGGCCAGCCCGTGGCTGCGGGGCACGAACGAGACCACCAACGGACTCCTCCGCCAGTACTTCCCCAAGGGCAGCGATCTGCGCACCTTCACACTCACCGATCTGCGAACGGTCGAACAGCGCATCAACAGCCGCCCGCGGAAGCGACTCCCCTGGCGCAGCCCGGCCCGCGCCATGGCGACGGAGCTGGCAGGGTGAACCGGTCAGCGTTGCGACGACCACGCGAATCCGCCGTGGAACCCGCCTGCCGCCAGGGGGTCAGTTTTCAGGCGCCGTCGACGAGGAGCCGGGAGAGGAGCTAGGCCCTGGAGGCTCTCTGCGAGGTCGGCAGGACAGACAGCTTGCGGCCCCGCCGCATCGGCTAGCGACCACCCACAGTTGGAGAGGCCAGCAAGCTCGAAGGATCAGAGACCAGTGAGGCTCGACCAAGTCAGGGGTGGCTCGAGCGTGCGATTGACCGCCATGCCAGACCGAACCGGCAGCGTGTCACTAGAGGGACGCCTTCAGGACACACACCCAAGGCAGTTCCATGTTGACGTGTGGCGCTACAGTCGCGCTAGGAGCCGTCCAGTAGGGAGCGACCACAGTTGGCTGTGACGCCGATTATCGTGCCGGACACTGATCGGCCCACGTTGCAGTGGCTGGCCAAGGCTCCGCCCGAGTTGGTCCAGCAGCTAGCGGCCGCCATAGGCGCTGCCGCTGTGCCTCAACGCACCTCCCTCGCCGCCAGGCTTGGCGAGGTTCGCTTGCCTGAGGGGGGGCCGGGAGCGCAACAGATCACAGACGCATTGCTCGGCGTGAACTCCTTCCGGTTCTCGCACGGACAGACGGTGGAAGAGACAGTCGAGGGACTCGCTCGTTCGCAAAGCCTGAGCTTGGGGGATGAGGAGCGAGTACGTCTGCGAGAGCACATGGCTGCGCTACTGCATCAGCGACCGCTTGAGGTGGTCGCTAAGGCCATCGACCTCCGCAGCGAGCAGGACAGGCTTTTTCACCTTTCGCGCATCTACACAGATGCGCGACCCGTCTATGGCGACGATGCCGACCTCGACCCGGTGGGCTATGTTTCCTTTCATATTTTGAAGATCGATCACTACGAAGACGGAGACTACAGGTCCTTCCGCGTGGCGCTCGACGACGAGGACTTGGATAACTTGAGAGATTCCGTCGATCGAGCAGTCAGAAAGCGCGGGAGCCTGCATAGATACATGCAGGAAAGGCATATTCCTCTCATCGACGTTGAGGTGGACTGACGATGTACGGGACGCAGGAGCGGTATGAGTTTCAGCCGGCCCCGTATGGCTCCGAACACGAGCTCCGTGGGTTCGGTCATTCACCAGAGACTGTGGCGGGACCGCGAGCGCGGTCTCGAGGGGCTCACGGTGCCCCTCCCTTGAGAGACAAGGCATTGCGGGGTTATAGGTTCGCCGAAGGTGAGCGCAGGGATGCGCCGAGCCGGAGTGCCGAACCCTCCGACGTTCCCACTTCTCGGGCTAACGCTGGCGAAAGGGTGAGGCGAAAGGTCGCGGAGCGCCCGACGTATATCCTGGACCGAGGCTACCAAGTACTAGCCGGCCTCCTGGGCCTGACCATACTGCTTGTCGCAACAAACCTGCAGTTGGCCCCACCGCTGATTGGGATGATGCTTGTCGCCTGGGGATCTATGGTATATGTCGATGCCACGGTGCGTGGGAAGTCCGTCTTTGACCCGCGCCTTGCTGCAATCGCAATATTTGGTGGGGTAGGATTCATCGCCATGGGTTTCCTGGGCCTCTCCTCCACGTAGGACATGACGGCTCCAAGTACAGGTCGACGGGTACTCGCTAACCTGGTTGGGATTGCGACGCTAATCTTCATCGCGGCAGTCGTCTGGGCCCAATTCCCGAACGATCTGAAGATTTTGGATGCGTTACTACGTGGCGTAGCAGTCCTGGAGGGGCAGGAGGGCGCAGCGACACCCATTGCGCTCGTAAATATTGTGATGGTTCTTGCTGTGCTGACTTTCGTCCTCGGCTCCCTTGCCCTTGCCACGCTAACGAAGCTTCTCGCGGCCTTCTACGCCAATGTGGTGTCGGTGATCCTGGGAGACCGTTTTCAGCCGGTAGACGTGAGAGAGAGCCTCCCTCCATTGCGCTGGTTCTGCCTTCCATTTGGCTGCCTATTTCTATCTATTGGGATTGTCCGGGTATACGAAGCGACGGGCTAAGCGGGAGCTCTCGGGGGGACTGCCCCCACGCAGTTGACTCATCGGGTTGGGGTGGTCAGGCCGCGGTAGCGGCGAGTTGGAGTGTCTCGTGCTCGACCGGAGCAGGTCCTCCGAGTCGGCGTTGCCGCCGGCGGCGGTGGTAGGTCCGCTCGATCCAGGTGATGATCGCTAGCTAGCCGTAGTTCTTCTTGAGTGGCCCATCGCTGCCGGTCGAGCAGGTTCTTCTGCAGCAGCGCGAAGAATGACTTCATCGCGGCGTTGTCACCGCACGCGCCGACTCGGCCCATCGAGCCGACCAGTCCGTTGTTCCTGATGGTGCGGACGAAGGTTTTCGAGCGGAAATGGCTGCCACGGTCAGAGTGCACCGTCGTGCCGACCGGGCTGCGCCGGATGATGGCGTTGCGCCGGCCGCCACCGCCGGGGAGGTTTTCATCCGCGAGTTGATGGAGTGGTCGAGATCCGTCCGGAGTAGGCGTCCTTGATCGCGCAGAGGTAGAGCTCCGCCCCCGGCGGTGTTGTGCTCGGTGATGTCGGTCAACCAGGTGACGTTGGGCGCGGTGGCGGTGAACTAGCGGTCGACCAGGCCGTCGTGCACTGGCGGGCCGGCCCTGCTCTTCAGCCCGCGCTTTTTGGCGAGCACCGACCAGATCCGCTGCACCGAGCACAAACCGAACGACGCGACTCTCATCTGCAGTGATGCCCCGATCGCGGATTTCGTCGGCGATGAACCGGTAGCCGAACGGCGGGTCATCACGGTAGATGTCGATCGCGGCGGTGAGCAGGCACGCGTCGACCCAGTCCCGCTGTGAGACCGGGTTGGCGCACCACTTGTAGAAGGCCTGCTTGGAGAAGCCCAGCCGGCAGGTCACCGCGACGGTAATGTTGTCGGCGGCCAGTTCACGGACCAGTGGGTACATCATGTTGGGAGCACGTCGCGGGTGAAGTAAGCCGTCGCCCGCCGAGGATCTCGTTCTCTTGCTCCAGCAGCTTGCTGCGCTTCCGCGGCTCGCGCAGCTCCGCGGAGTCGTCCTTCGAGCCCCCACCGGGGTCGGCCGAGGTGGGTGGGGCGAGGCCGTCTTCGCGGTCGGTGATCTTCAGCCAGCGCTGCAGGCAGGACTCCGAGATTCCGAAGTCCCAGGTGATTTGGGCGATCGACACCTCGCTGCGGCCCACGGCGATCACGTCACGACGGAACTCCGCCGAGAACGGCTTGGGCACGATGCTGATCCTTCCAGTGAGGCCGCAGCCGCACAGACAAGGAGTCAATCCAAATCGGGGCAGTCCCGGTCGTCAATCCAGCAGACGGGAGCTGCCGAGCATCACCTGCTCCGCTAAGAAACGAGCTAGGGGGAGCTCCTTGCGCAGCAAGTCCTCATGGACGTAAGGCCGATAACGTTTGCGCTCCCCACCCTTAGCGTGCACGATGGCATTCCTGGTCTTGTACACTCGCCGAGACAAGGATTCGGCGAGAGCGGGTCCGCCAGTCGCTGCGAGCAAGTCCACCGTACCGGCGTCCGCGAATGAGACCTTATTGCTTGCATAGTATGTAAACAGGTTTTCGTCGTACCTCCTCACCTCCTCGATCAACGCCTGAAAGCTGACATACTTTTCCAGCGTCAGTTGCAGCGCAAGCCGCTCGTCAAAGGAGACGTGCTCTTCCTTCAACTCTCGGACTTCTCGTTGGATCAGCTTCACAAGGCCCCGTAAGTCGTCGTCGCGACGAAGAGAAAAGCTAGGCAGAGCGAGGCGGTCGCGTACCAGATGCAGAACCCTGTCGTCGAAGACTGCATCGAAGTAATGCTCAGCTATGTGGTAGTAGTTGAGGTACTGTGCCGCTGGATCTTCTGATGCCAAGGCGGCAAGGTAGTGGTGAAGCAGGTCACCGTTATACACTCGGCGTGGCGCCTGTATCTCATTCATTCGGGCACGTCGGCTATTGGCTAGGCGCGCCGCACTAAACAGCCCGCCAAGGCTTCGCACAGGCACGAGCGAGAGATTGGCGTTATAAGCAAACTGAAACAGACAAGAGTTAACGTAAGCAGTCAACGCTGCGCTTGGGCGGCTCCGCTCTGACTCGACGACGACGGTGGTAAACCGGCGAGTTGCAAGGTGCAGCAATAGCTCGAGACCGTTGCCGCTATCTAGGTTTTGCTGCACCCGATCGCGATATGCCCGCATCTGTACGGAGCGCACCAGTTCAGACCTGGTCTCATGGCTCATGAACTGATGCAGAAGCATATAGAAAACTCCGGGCTCGGCGGACCGATCGCGTAGCTCAACTGCGCATCCGCGTCCTCAAGGCGTAGACGTTCTTCTCTGCGCCGAGTGAAGGCTGCCGTCGGATAAGCTGCTTCTTCGCGTATGAGCACCTCGATCCGCTCCGGCCAGATAAGAGCCACTCTGGCCTCCGTCGAGGCGTCAGCACCCGCCAGACGATCTAAAATCATGTCTAAATCGGCGACATCGAACAGCGCTGGGCCTTCGAGTGTCTGTGACTGTAGGACGAAGTGCCCGGTCTCAGGTTCCTGAAGCTCGGCGCGGAAGATGGCTCGGAGGGCTGCAAGCACGTCTACTCGTGACGGGGCAGTCATGCATTCTCCTTGGACGGCGTTGGCGGACAGGACGCTTTGGCTGGTGCCAATGCACTGCGCTCAATCTTCTTCGCTGGGGCGAGAGATTGCAGATGACGACTCGCCCCGAGGTGAAGCTGACGGGTCAGCGCCTTACCCCAGATCCGTGGTCTCGGACGCCTCGTCGTTGGGATCCCCATCGGTTGTGAGGGTCTCGCCCTCCGGAAGAGCAGGGGCAGCGTCTTCAAGGGATCGTTCGCCGACGAGTTCGAGGGCGCGCGACTGCAGGGTGTCCGATCGTGCGCGGAGGAAGGCGTCATAGTCGTTGCGCAAGGCTGCGTCCAGCGCATCAGAGGAGATGAAGCTGCGCTTGAGTCGCGCCAGGACTTCTTCCCTACCAATACTTGCGATCAGATCACCGAGGTACTCGTGCGGGGCCTTGTTGCTGATCGTGATATTACTGGTAGACGTCAGCATTACGATGTTCGCCACTGCGTTCGCCTTGCCGGGCGTGATGCCCTGCGACTTCAGGAAATCGCGAGGGAAGAAGTGGTGGTACTCCTTATCGTTGCTCCATGCGAGAGACTTGCGGGCGTCGATGCGCTGGCCAGTGAGAAGGTCCAGAGGATCTTCGTACGAGAGCATGAGAGCAAGCATCTTGGAGACGGCACTGTTTGAGCGGAATTGCGTCATCCGCCAGACGTCGCCGCGGGGAAGGGGAGCGGCCGCGGGGAGCTCGGCGCTGCCGTTCGCGAAGGCGCTAACGGCGGCGTAGTCGCTGGACATCTGGCCCGTGTTCCAGCCCCCAAAGTAGCCGCCCAGAGTGGTACGCCAGAACCACTGTTCGATCGCCAAGAACTGTTGGCCGGTAGGGCTTGGTACGCGCCGAAAGAGCTCAGCAAGGACCGCGAACTGATTGGCATAGGGCAAGGCTGCCGCCCTGGGAGCTCGTATGTGGCTCGCGAGGAAATCGACGGCGCGGCGTGAACCCTCGCGTACGCCCCGCATAATGTCCTCGAGCTCGTCCGTCGACTTCTCGCGGAGACTGTCCATGTCATCGACGGCGAAACCGTAACCAGCGACAGCGGACGTGATGCGTAGGATGGTCTTGCGGTCGAACGTTCCGTAGTCTCGCGTGTCGAGCTCGGCCA
This sequence comes from Blastococcus sp. HT6-4, assembly GCF_039679125.1. Classification (NCBI taxonomy): domain Bacteria; kingdom Bacillati; phylum Actinomycetota; class Actinomycetes; order Geodermatophilales; family Geodermatophilaceae; genus Blastococcus; species Blastococcus montanus. Next base: position 1,258,104 of record NZ_CP155551.1, read on the forward strand.
AAATTTCATCGATCGCGTCGCGCAGGTCGAATGCCGGGTCCCACGTTGCCGCTCGCATGAGATCGACGATCGTCAGTGGCGTAGCGGTACTGTTGATTCGCTCGAAAATCGGCGCAATATCTTTGATCGGCATATCGCCGAGGGTGACCGCTGCGATCATGTAGTCCTGGAACCGGTTGAATAGTGCATCGGCACGCGACCTTACTTCATGGTCGTCGAGGACCGAGATTCGGCGGAAGTATGCCGCTGGATCCGATAGATAGCGCAGGGGCACTTGGGTCAGAGGCGGCTCCTCCAGGGTATGCAAGTGGATGAAACGCGTCAGCTTCAGGTCGTAAACGATGTTCCAAAGACTGTCCGGGTCGTCCGCTGGCTTCCAGTGAAGTGCGCCGCAGACCGTAGACAAGCGCTGCTGGCCATCCAAGAGGTAGTTGACGGGGTAGTCGGGCCGGCGGTCGGCGATCGTGAGCCCTGCGATTGATCGCTCGTTCGCGAGCTCTTGCTTCGACTGCCAGAGAAGAATGCTTCCGATGGGATAGTTCAGCGCGATGGAGTCGAGCAGTCCGAGAACCTTGCCGCGCGGCCAGACGAAGTCACGCTGGAACTTCGGCAGGAGGATATCGCCGGTGAGGACGCGCTGGGCCAGCTGTGAGAGCCTCTCAACACTGGGTCGCGGATCCTTAGATGGCGCGGCGGTTGGGTTCTGCTCGGTCACACGCTTCCAATCTCGTACGCGGTCGTCGCACGGTAGGACGCGTGCTCTGAGGATGTGTGGCGACACACCGTCAGAGCCTGGCCGGTCGCTTACCGCGTTTCGCACCGGGTCTTGGAGTGGTCGGGCGGGGGTCGGCAGCGGGCTGTCGGAGTTCGGAACTCGTGCAGCTGTCTCGGGACATCGTTCACAGCTGAGCCCCGGGATGGACGATGGTGCGGCAGCTGGTCGTCACGGCGGTGCTGGTCGAGGGGCCCAGCAAGCACGAGGTCGTCCGGGACTACGGCGCAACTCGCGGCTGGGTCATCACCCTCGTCCAGCGGCGTCTGGCCGAGGGCGACGCCGGCCTGTGGCCGCGATTGCGGCGGCCGTTGCGCAGTCCGCGACTCAGGTCTCCGCCGTCGTGGGAAGTGGTCCACGGAGCGCCGATCGACATCTTTTGAGCTCCCGGCCGCCGGAACGATACGGAGACAGGCAGGAGCGGTGGCTCTGTGACCCATCTGGGTCACGAGGTCCTGTCCGGCGGGCGGGAGAGGGGCCTCACCAGACTGTTTCGGCCGCGCGGCGTGACCCATTCATGACCCACGCAGCGGAAAACTGGGGTCTCCAGGGGCCTGAAACGGTCCTCTAGGAGGCTGCTCCGGAGTTCCTTCAGACGGGCTGGCAGGCCGCTGGGCTGCGGTTATGCGTGGAGCGGGTGACCGGGATCGAACCGGCATGGCCAGCTTGGAAGGCTGGGGCTCTACCATTGAGCTACACCCGCGAGGTGCCCGACCAGCGTAACGGCCGGCGTCCGGGGCCCGCGCAGGAGCCACTCGGCGGGGCATGGATCCGCGTCGTCCGGACTGCCCGCCGCCGTGATCGGCCGCCTGTCGGTGCTCGCCGCTACGGTGCCGGACGTGACCGAGACCACGTGGCTGGACGCCACCGCGCAGGCCGAACTCGTGCGCACCGGGAAGGCCAGCCCGGCCGAGTTGGTCGACGCGGCGATCGAGCGCATCGAGCGGGTGAACCCCCGGCTCGACGCGGTCATCCGCGACCGGTTCGAGGCAGCCCGCAAGGAGTCCGGCGGGGACCTTCCGGACGGTCCGTTCCGCGGGGTGCCGATCCTGCTCAAGGATCTCGGCTGCCACGTCGCCGGGGAGGAGACCAACTACGGCACGTCCTTCCTCCGCGACCCCGGATACCGCTGGCCCACCGACAGCTACCTCGCGCAGCGCTTCCGGGCGGCGGGCTTCGTCGTCCTCGGCCGCACCAACGTGCCGGAGTTCGGCACGACGATCACCACGGAGCCGGCCGCCCACGCCCCGGCTCGCAACCCGTACGACACCAGCCGCTCCACCGGGGGCTCCAGCGGCGGCTCCGCAGCCGCGGTCGCCGCCGGCCTGGTCCCCGCCGCCCACGCCAACGACGGCGGTGGATCGATCCGGATCCCGGCCGCCGAGTGCGGGCTGGTCGGCCTCAAGCCCACCCGGGCGCGGGTCAGCCAGGGCCCCGACGTGGGGGAGAGCTGGGCCGGCGCCACGATCGACGGCGTCGTCACCCGCTCGGTCCGCGACACCGCCGCCGTCCTCGATGCCATCAGCGGCCCGATGCCCGGCGATCCGTACGTCGCCCCGCCGCTCCTCAGGCCCCTGACCGACGAGGTCGGGGCACCGGTGGGCCGGCTGCGCGTCGGACTGCTGGATGCCGACCCGGGGGAGCAGTACCTGGACGACCCCGCGTGCCGGGCCGCGGTGCAGCAGGCCGGACGGCTGCTGGCGGAGATCGGCTGCGACGTCGAGCCGGGGACGCCGGATGCGATGTTCGACCCGCAGTTCCCGCGGTTCTTCACCACCACCATCTCCGCCGACGTCGCCCTCACCCTCTCCGCGCTCGAGCGGGGTGCGCTCGGCCGGCCGATCGAGGACACGGAGCTCGAGCCGCGCAACGCCATGTACCGCGCCGTGGGACGGAAGCTGTCCGCCGAGGACTACGTCGGCGCGCGGATGTGGCTCGGCGCGTGGACCCGCCGGATGTCCGGCTGGTGGGCGCCGCGCGACCAGGGCGGCGAGGGGTTCGACCTGCTGGTGACCCCCACGATCGCCGCACGGCCACCGGAGCTTGGCTGGCTCACCGCCGCCGGACCCAAGGAGGAGGGCCGGCGGATCAACAGCCTCATGCCGTACACGGCCCAGTTCAACGTCACCGGGCAGCCGGCCATCAGCCTGCCGCTGCACTGGACCGACGAGGGTCTCCCGGTGGGTGTCCAGCTGGTCGCCGCCTTCGGCCGCGAGGACGTGCTGGTCCGGGTGGCCGCGGCACTGGAGCAGGCGGCGCCGTGGGCGGATCGGCGTCCGGCCGTTTCCGCCTGACGGGTTCCGGGGCGGGCGCCCGCGCGGTGGCGCCTAGACTCGGGCGGCCACGGGGTGTGGCGCAGCTTGGTAGCGCACCTGCTTTGGGAGCAGGGGGCCGCAGGTTCAAATCCTGTCACCCCGACCGGACGATCACGGTGCGCGCATCCCGCCACCGCGCGCATGCCCCCAACGTCTCTAGACTCGGGGGTCGACCCGGCGTCACCGGACCCCGCGGGCGCCCACAACCGCTGTCTTACCGAGGAGCACTGCCGCTGTGAAGAGCACCATCGAGGAACTGGGCCCCACGCGGGTCCGGATGGCGATCGAGGTGCCCTGGGGGGACCTGGACCACGCTTTCGGTGAGGTCTACAAGGAGCTGGGCAAGCAGGTCCGCATCCCCGGGTTCCGCCCCGGCAAGGTGCCCAACCGGGTGCTTGACCAGCGCATCGGCCGCCCCGTCGTCCTGGAGCAGGTCGTCCAGCACGCGGTCCCGGAGGTCTACTCCGAGGTCATCCGCGAGAACCAGGTGCGGGTGCTCGGCCAGCCCGACATCGAGGTCACCCGCCTCGACGACGGCGACACCCTCGCCTTCACCGCCGAGGTCGACGTCGCCCCGCAGCTGGAGCTGCCGCCCCTCGAGGACCTCGCCGTGACCGTCGACGACGTCGAGGTCACCGACGAGGAGATCGACCAGCAGATCTCGGTCATGCGCGAGCGCTTCTCGATGCTCACCGGCGTCGAGCGCCCCGCCCAGGACGGCGACTTCGTCTCCATCGACCTCGAGGCCAAGCTCGACGGCGAGGTGCTCGAGGACGGCTCGACCACCGGTATGTCCTACGAGGTCGGCTCCGGCAACGTCATGGAGGGCCTCGACGAGGCCGTCCGCGGCCTCTCCGCCGACGAGTCGGCGACCTTCCAGACCGCCCTGCTCTCCGGCCCGAACTCCGGCCAGATGGCCGACGTCACCGTCACCGTGCGCTCGGTCAAGGAGAAGGAGCTGCCGGCGCTGGACGACGAGTTCGCCCAGACCGCCAGCGAGTTCGACACCCTCGAGGAGCTGCGGGAGGACGTCCGCACCCGCCTGGCCCGCACCAAGGTGATCCAGCAGGGTGCGCAGGCCCGCGACAAGCTGGTCGAGCACCTCCTCGAGACCGTCGAGGTGCCGATGCCGGAGACCCTGGTCGAGCGCGAGGTCGAGTGGCGCAACCGCGCCTTCGAGCGCGAACTCCAGCAGGCCGGCATGGACTGGGACGCCTTCCTGCAGATGTCGGGCGTCGAGAACCGCGAGGCCTACGACTCCGAGCAGCGCAAGAACGTGGAGGAGGCGGTCAAGACCCAGTTCATCCTGGACGCGATCGCCGACGCCCGTGAGGTCACCGTCGACAACGACGACCTCTCCGCGCAGATCATGGCCCAGGCCCAGCGCAACCGGATGAGCCCGGAGCAGTACGCCCAGCAGCTGCAGCAGTCGGGCAACATCGCCGAGTTCGTCGCCGACGTCCGCCGGACCAAGACGCTGGCCCAGCTGCTCGAGCAGACGACGATCACCGACGCGTCGGGCAACACCGTCGACCTCGAGGCGCTGCGCCCGAAGACGGTCCAGGCGCCCGCCGAGGAGACCGCCGCCGGGGAGACCGCGGAGGCTCCGGCCGAGGACGAGGACATCGCCGTCCAGGCCGTCGCCACCGAGGCCGCCGAAGGGGCGACCGAGGACACCGAGGACGTCAGCAAGGCCTGATCCACCCCCGCACGACCGGTACGACGCCGCCCCACCCGCACCCGGGTGGGGCGGCGTCGTCGCATCCGGGGCCGCCGCGCTGCGCCGACGGCGAACACCGGCCGGACGGGGAGTGTCCCGTCGGAGGTCCGCGTTAGGGTCGACAGGACTCAGGCGATCGCCGGGGGGTAGCTCCTCCCGGAGGGCCGTTCCGGGCCCCGCACCACACGAGATCTACTGCCACGACGCGTCCTACGGAGGTCACCGCACCCGTGAGCACCACCGACCCGATCTTCGCGAGCGCACCGATGATGCGTGGCGCCAGCGGCATGATGAACCTCGGCGACTCGGTCTACGAGCGCCTGCTGCGCGAGCGCATCATCTTCCTGGGCACCCAGGTCGACGACGTCATCGCCAACCAGCTGGCCGCCCAGATGCTGCTGCTCTCCGCCGAGGACCCCAAGCAGGACATCCACCTCTACATCAACTCGCCCGGTGGTTCGGTCAGCGCCGGCATGGCCATCTACGACACGATGCAGTTCATCGACTGCGACGTCGCCACCTACGGGATGGGCCTCGCCGCCTCGATGGGCCAGTTCCTGCTGACCGCCGGCACCAAGGGCAAGCGCTACGCCCTGCCGCACGCACGGATCATGATGCACCAGCCGTCCGCCGGCGTCGGTGGCACGGCGGCGGACATCGCCATCCAGGCCGACCTGTTCCGCCGGACCAAGCGCGAGCTCAACGAGCTGCAGTCCTTCCACACCGGTCAGGACATCGAGCAGATCGAGCGCGACTCCGACCGTGACCGCTGGTTCACCGCGCAGGAGGCCCTCGAGTACGGCTTCGTCGACCACGTGGTGAGCAAGGCGGCCATGACCGACAGCGCCAACCCGGTCTCCGACAACTGAGCTCCCGAGGACTGACACAGATGAGCTTCCAGATGCCCTCCAGCCGTTACATCCTGCCCTCCTTCGTGGAGCGCACGAGCTACGGCATGAAGGAGTCGAACCCGTACAACAAGCTCTTCGAGGAGCGCATTATCTTCCTCGGGGTGCAGATCGACGACGCGTCGGCCAACGACGTGATGGCCCAGCTGATCACGCTGGAGTCCGCCGACCCCGACCGCGACATCACCATCTACATCAACTCGCCCGGCGGCTCGTTCACGTCGCTCATGGCGATCTACGACACGATGATGTTCGTCCGGCCCGACATCCAGACCGTCTGCATGGGCCAGGCCGCCTCGGCCGCCGCCGTCCTGCTCGCGGCCGGGACGCCGGGCAAGCGCCTGGCGCTGCCCTACTCCCGGGTGCTGATCCACCAGCCCTCGGGCGAGGCGGGCGGCCAGGTCTCCGACCTGGAGATCCACGCCGCGGAGATCCAGCGGGTGCGCTACCAGATGGAGGAGATCCTGGCCCGGCACACGGGCCGCACGGCCGAGCAGGTCCGCTCCGACATCGACCGCGACAAGATCCTGACCGCCGGCGAGGCCAAGGAGTACGGCATCGTCGACCAGGTCATCCAGAGCCGGAAGCTCAACGCCCTCCCCACTCCGTGATCCGGTACGGGCCGGGCACGCGCGGGACGCGTGTTCGGCCCGTACCGTCGGAGGTCTGAGGGCACGACGGGACAGAAGTGGGACGGCCGGGACGTTCCGGGTGAGTCATTGCCCGAGCTCGTCCGCGGCGGCGGGTACGTTCGGCGAACGCCCGATCCCCGGCCGGAAGCGCTGGGAGGAGAGCCTCGCGGGACAGCCTGTCAGCGAGGACGTGCAGGGGCAGAAGACAAGCAAGCAGGGTCCAACCCGCGGGTACCTGACACCAGGACCGGCGACTGTCGAGGTGGAGGTCAGCAGGTGGCACGTATCGGTGAGAGCGGTGATCTGCTCAAGTGCTCGTTCTGCGGCAAGAGCCAGAAGCAGGTCAAGAAGCTCATCGCTGGCCCCGGGGTCTACATCTGCGACGAGTGCATCGACCTCTGCAACGAGATCATCGAGGAAGAGCTCTCGGAGTCGTCGGACCTCAAGTTCGACGAGCTGCCCAAGCCCAAGGAGATCCACGACTTCCTCGACCAGTACGTCATCGGCCAGGACAAGGCCAAGCGGACGCTCTCGGTCGCGGTCTACAACCACTACAAGCGGATCCAGGCCGGCGGTGACCGCGCCTCCCGCGAGGACGCCGTCGAGCTGGCCAAGTCCAACATCCTGCTGATCGGCCCGACCGGCTGCGGCAAGACGCACCTGGCGCAGACGCTGGCCCGGATGCTCAACGTGCCGTTCGCCATCGCCGACGCCACCGCCCTCACCGAGGCCGGCTACGTGGGCGAGGACGTCGAGAACATCCTCCTCAAGCTGATCCAGGCCGCCGACTACGACGTCAAGCGGGCCGAGACCGGCATCATCTACATCGACGAGGTCGACAAGATCGCCCGCAAGAGCGAGAACCCGTCGATCACCCGCGACGTCTCCGGTGAGGGCGTGCAGCAGGCGCTGCTGAAGATCCTCGAGGGGACGACGGCGTCGGTGCCGCCGCAGGGTGGCCGCAAGCACCCGCACCAGGAGTTCATCCAGATCGACACCACGAACGTGCTCTTCATCGTGGGTGGCGCCTTCTCCGGCCTGGAGCAGGTCATCGAGGCGCGGGCCGGCAAGCAGGGCATCGGCTTCGGCGGCGAGATCCGCGGCAAGAAGGAGATCGAGGAGGCCAACGCCTTCGCCGAGGTCATGCCCGAGGACCTGCTGAAGTTCGGCATGATCCCCGAGTTCATCGGCCGGCTGCCGGTCATCACCAGCGTGCAGAAGCTCGACCGTCAGGCGCTGATCAACATCCTGACCGAGCCGAAGAACGCCCTGGTGCGCCAGTACCGGAAGCTCTTCGAGCTCGACGGCGTGGAGCTGGAGTTCACCGACGACGCGCTCGAGGCCGTCGCCGACCAGGCGATCCTCCGCGGCACCGGCGCCCGTGGCCTCCGCGCGATCATGGAGGAGGTGCTCCAGTCGGTCATGTACGACATCCCCAGCCGCGAGGACATCGCCACGGTGGTCATCGGCAAGGAGGTCGTGCTGGAGCACGTCAACCCGACCATCGTGCCGCGCAAGCCGTCCCGCGCCCCCCGCGAGAAGTCGGCCTGATCCGCAGCTGACGTCACAGCGAGCCCGTCCCCGGCACCGGGGGCGGGCTCGCTGCGTTTCCGGGCCCGGCCAGGAGCGTTGCTCCTCCACCGGCCGTTCGGGGTGCTGAACTGGCCGGTCACGGAGCAATGCCGAGTCGACGCTCGTAGACCGCCCTGATCTGGGCGCGGCACGCCGCCGGGTTCCGGGTGAGCCGGCGGTAGCTGAACCGGAGCACGATCCAGCCGGCGGCGGCCAGGGCGGCGTCCCGTCGGAGGTCGCGTTCACGGGCCTCCGGGCTGCCGTGGAAGGCCGCTCCGTCCAGCTCGACGGCGAGCTCGACCTCCGGCCAGGCCGCATCCAGCAGTACGGGGCCGTCGGGCAGCAGCACACGGTGCTGCTGCCGGCAGGCCGGGAGCCCCGCCACGTCGAGCACGTGCTGGACGCCGAAGATCTCCAGCTCGCTCTGGCAGCCGCCCGCGATCAGCCCGAGCAGCGTCACCAGGGAGGCGCGGCCGGGCAGCTCCGGCCGGAGCTCGAGCTGCGCCGTCAGCTCGTCGACGCCGATCAGTCGCTCACGGGTGGCCCGGAGGCAGGCGGACCGGGCGACCGAGTCGAAGCCCGCATCGCCCGGGCCCGATGCGCGTCGCCCCAGGTGTCGATCAGGGAGCGGGCGAGCGTGGTCGCGGGCAGCCCTCGGACACGGACGACGGCTGTCGGGATCCGGGAGCGGTGCACGCGGAGCCAACGGGAGCTCCGCAGCCGTCGTTCTCCGGCGACGGTCACGTCGAGCCGCGTCACCCGGTTGTCGACGACGCCGTGCACGGCGAGGGCGCTCATGTGGCTCAGCGGGCCGCGCACGTACCCGGTGGCGGCGTACGCACGCACCGTCCAGTCCTCCGCGAACTCCGGCGTCGTCACCCAGCCGGGGTGGAGCTGGACCAGACGGCCGGTGGCGAGCCAGCGACCCACCGATCGCGCACTCGCCGATGCGGACACCGCCGCGACCGACGCCGTCCGCGTCGGCCCGAGCAGGGGGAGCAGGTCGTGCACAGGCACAGCCTGCGGCGCGATCACTCGGACCCGGGGCCGTCGTCGCGAACCTGTGGACGGCGCCACCAGCGTTGCTCCTCAGCCGGCCATTCCGGTTGCGGAAGTGGCCGGCTGAGGAGCAACGCCCGGCGAGGGCGCGTCAGGCGTCGGCGACCTCGGCCAGGACGACGTCGACGGTCAGCTCGCCCTCGCCCGGGCGGATGGTCAGCGTCCGGATCCGGCCGGCGTCGACGAGGTCCGAGCGGGCCGCCTCCAGCGCGGGCACCTGCACGGCCGGGGCGGTCACCGTCGCGGTCTCGACGTCGGCGCGCATCGACTGCTTGGCGTCCGACTTCGCCTTCCGCACCCCGGCCAGCGCCGCCGCGGCCACCGACACCACCGCCGGGTCACCGCCGGTCGGCAGCTCGGTCGCGGTCGGCCACAGCGCCCGGTGCACCGAGCCGGTCTGCCACCAGGACCAGACCTCCTCGGTGACGAACGGCAGCACCGGCGCGAACAGCCGCAGCTGCACCGACAGGGCCAACGCCAGGGCGGCCTGGGCCGACGCCGCGCCCGGTCCGTCGCCGTAGGCCCGCGACTTCACCAGCTCCACGTAGTCGTCGCAGAACGACCAGAAGAACGACTCGGTGACCTCGAGGGCGCGGGTGTAGTTGTAGGCGTCCAGCGCGGCCGTCGCCTCGTCCACCACCGAAGCCAGCGAGGCCAGCAGGGCCCGGTCGATCGGCTCGGTCACCTGGTCGGCGGTGTGCGCGGCCGAGGCGCCGGAGCCGAGGGCGAACTTGCCGACGTTGAGGATCTTCATGGCCAGCCGCCGGCCGACCTTCATCTGCGCCTCGTCGAACGGCGAGTCCGCACCCGGCCGGGCGCCCGCAGCGCGCCAGCGCACCGCGTCGGTGCCGTACCGCTCCAGGACGTCGATCGGCGTCGTCGCGTTGCCCTTGGACTTCGACATCTTCTTGCGGTCGGGGTCGACCACGAAGCCGGAGATGGTGGCGTGGGTCCAGGGCACGGTGCCGTGCTCGAAGTGCGCGCGGACGACCGTCGAGAACAGCCAGGTGCGGATGATGTCGTGCGCCTGCGGCCGCTGGTCCATCGGGAAGACCTTGGCGAACAGCTCCGGGTCGGTGTCCCAGCCCGAGGCCACCTGCGGCGACAGCGACGACGTCGCCCAGGTGTCCATGACGTCGGGGTCGGCCATGAAGCCGCCCGGCTTGCCGCGCTGGTCCTCCGTGAAGCCCTCCGGGACGTCGGACGACGGGTCGACCGGCAGCGCCTCCTCCGGCGCGAGGATGGGCGCCGAGAAGTCCGGCTCGCCCTCGGAGTCGAGCCGGTACCAGACCGGGAACGGCACGCCGAAGAACCGCTGGCGGCTGATCAGCCAGTCGCCGTTGAGGCCCTCGACCCAGTTGTCGTAGCGGTGCCGCATGTGCTCGGGCACCCACTGGATCTCCCGGCCCCGGGCGACCAGGGCGTCGCGCAGGTCGGCGTCGCGGCCGCCGTTGCGGATGTACCACTGCCGCGTGGTGACGATCTCCAGCGGGCGCTCGCCCTTCTCGAAGAACTTCACCGGGTGGGTGATCGGCTTCGGGTCGCCCTCGAGGTCGCCGGACTCGCGCAGCAGCTCGACGATCCGCTGCTGGGCGGAGAACACCGTCTTGCCCGCGAGCTCGTCGTAGGGGTGCGTCGGGACGTCGGCCGGCGGGTCGGCCAGCAGGCGGCCGTCCCAGCCGACGATCGCCCGGGTCGGCAGCTGGAGCTCCCGCCACCAGGTGACGTCGTTGAGGTCGCCGAAGGTGCAGATCATCGCGATGCCCGAGCCCTTGTCCGGCTCGGCGAGGCGGTGGGCGACCACCGGCACCTCGACGTCGAACAGCGGCGTCCGGACCGTCTTCCCGAACAGCGGCTGGTAGCGCGCGTCGTCGGGGTGCGCGACCAGCGCGACGCAGGCCGGCAGCAGCTCCGGCCGGGTGGTCTCGATGAAGACCGGGCCGTCGGGGGAGTGGAAGGCGATCCGGTGGTAGGCGCCCGGGCGCTCGCGGTCCTCGAGCTCGGCCTGCGCGACGGCGGTGCGGAAGGTGACGTCCCAGAGGGTCGGCGCCTCCTGCGCGTAGGCCTCGCCGCGGGCCAGGTTGTGCAGGAACATCCGCTGGGCGGTGGCCCGCGAGGTCGCCGAGATGGTCCGGTAGACGTTGGACCAGTCCACCGAGAGCCCGACGCGGCGCCAGAGCTTCTCGAACTCGGCCTCGTCCTCGGCGGTCAGCTGCTCGCACAGCTCGACGAAGTTGCGCCGCGAGATCGGCTGCTGGTCCTTGCCCGGCTTGGCCGGGGGCTCGAAGGACGGGTCGTAGGGGAGCGCGGGGTCGCAGCGGACGCCGTAGTAGTTCTGCACCCGCCGCTCGGTCGGCAGCCCGTTGTCGTCCCAGCCCATCGGGTAGAAGACGTGCTTGCCGCGCATGCGCTGGTAGCGGGCGACGATGTCGGTGTGGGTGTAGCTGAAGACGTGCCCCACGTGCAGCGAGCCGCTGGCGGTCGGCGGGGGAGTGTCGATCGACCAGATCTGCTCGCGCGGCGCCTGCAGAGCCGCCGCGCGGTCGAAGCCGTAGACGTCCTCGGACGCCCAGCGGCCGATCCACTTCTCCTCGAGCCCGTCGACGGACGGCTTCTCCGGTACGCCGACGGTGGCTCCCGGCGTCGCGCTGTCCGGGGTGCGGGAGTCGGTGACCATGTGGCTCAGTCTAGGAACCGGACGACCGACGACAGCCGAGGGAGGAGCGGACCGGGGCGCGGAGCCGGTCCGGTGTCCTCGGCTGGCATCCTGAGCAGGATGAGCAACAGCAGCACCGGTGACATGGCCCGGGTGGAGAAGGAGCTGCTCGCGCGCTGGCCGGAGAGCCGGCTGGAGCCGTCGCTCACCCGCATCACCGCGCTGGTCGACCTGCTGGGGTCGCCGCAGCGCGCCATGCCGGTGATCCAGGTGGCCGGCACCAACGGCAAGACGACGACGGCGCGGATGATCGACGAGCTGCTGCGCGGCTTCGGGCTGCGCGTCGGGCGCTTCACCAGCCCGCACCTGGAGACCATCCGGGAGCGGATCGTGCTAGACGGCGAGCCGGTGAGCGCGGAACGTTTCGTCGAGACCTACGAGGACATCGCGCCCTACGTGCAGATGGTCGACGCCGCCGGCGAGATCCCGATGAGCTTCTTCGAGGTCATGGTGGGCATGGCCTACGCGCTGTTCGCCGACGCGCCGGTCGACGTCGCCGTCATCGAGGTCGGCATGGGCGGCACCTGGGACGCCACCAACGTCGCCGACGCGCGGGTCGCCGTCGTCACGCCGGTGGCCCTGGACCACGCCGAGTACCTGGGCCCCGACGTCGGCACCATCGCCGGGGAGAAGGCCGGGATCATCAAGGGCGACGCGATCGCCGTCCTCGCCCACCAGGAGCCGGCCGCGCTCGACACGCTCGTCCGCCGCGCCGTCGAGGCCGACGCCGTCGTCGCCCGCGAGGGCACCGAGTTCGGCGTGCTGGAGCGGAAGGTCGCCGTCGGCGGGCAGCAGGTGCGCCTGCAGGGCCTGGGCGGCGAGTACGAGGAGGTCTTCCTCCCGCTGTTCGGTGCCCACCAGGCGCAGAACGCGGTCACCGCGCTGGCCGCCGTCGAGGCGTTCCTCGGCGCCGGGGCGGCGACCGGCCCCATCGAGCAGGAGACCGTCCGCGCCGCGTTCGCCGCGGTGCGCTCGCCCGGCCGCCTGGAGCGGGTGCGCACCAGCCCCAGCGTGCTGGTCGACGCCGCGCACAACCCGGCCGGCATGACGGCGACCGTGGCGGCGATCCGGGAGTCCTTCGACTTCACCCGGCTCGTCGGCGTCGTCGGCTGCGTCCACGGCAAGGACGTCGCCGGCATGCTCGCCGCGCTGGAGGAGGTCTGCGCCGAGCTCGTCGTCACCCAGAACAGCTCGCCTCGGGCGATGCCGGCCGACGAGCTCGGAGACCTCGCGGTCGACGTCTTCGGCGCCGACCGGGTCAGCGTCTCGCCGCGGCTGACCGAGGCGCTCACCGAGGCGATCGAGCTGGCCGAGGCCGGCCCCGACGACGCGCTGGGCGGCTCGGGGGTGCTGGTCACCGGCAGCGTGATCACCGCCGGCGAGGCCCGCGGCCTGCTCTCCCGGGGCCGGTCGTGACCGCGCCCGACCCCGCCCGCGCCGCGAAGGCGCTGCGCGGCGCCGCGGCCGCGGTCCTGGTGCTGGAGGGCATCGCCGTCCTCTTCGTCCCCCGCGGCATCGCGCAGACCGAGGAGGGGCTCGGCGGGGTCCGGCTGACGCTGCTGCTCGTGCTCGCCGTCGTGCTGATCCTCGCCAGCGGGATCCAGCGGCGTCCGCGGGGCCTGGTCATCGGCACCGCCCTGCAGGTGCCGTTGCTGCTCACCGGCCTGCTCAACAGCGTCATGTGGTTCGTGGCCGGCGCGTTCCTGATCATCTGGTTCTACCTGCTGCAGGTGCGCAAGGAGCTGCTCGGCAGCCCGTTCGAGGCCGTGGAGAGCCCCGGGCCGGGCGACGGCGAGGGCGAGGAGCGGGCCACCCCGTAGGCTCCGCCCCCGTGACCGAACGCACCCTTGTCCTCGTCAAGCCCGACGGCGTCTCCCGCGGCCTGGTCGGCGAGGTGATCACGCGGCTGGAGCGCAAGGGGCTGCGGCTGGTCGCCGCCGAACTGCGCACGCTGACCGCCGAGGTCGCCGAGACCCACTACGCCGAGCACCGCGAGCGGCCGTTCTTCCCCTCGCTGGTCGAGTTCATCACCGGCGGCCCGCTGATGGCCCTGGTCGTCGAGGGTCCGCGCGCCATCGAGGCGTTCCGCGCGCTGGCCGGCGCCACCGACCCGGTGAAGGCCGGCCCGGGCACCATCCGCGGCGACTTCGCCCTCGAGGTGCAGAACAACATCGTGCACGGCTCCGACTCGCCCGAGTCCGCCGCACGCGAGATCGGCCTCTTCTTCCCCGACCTGGGCTGACCCGGACAGGCAAAGGAACCTATGCCTACGGAATCGGCGTCGAAACCGTAGGCATAGGTTCCTTTGCCCGGAGCCGGTCAGAAGTCGGCGTCGGTGGGCTCGTCGGGGCTGGTCCAGGCCAGGTGCCAGTAGGCCAGCAGGCCGGCGGCGAACCACAGCAGGAAGCCGAGGCACAGGGCCAGCGGGACGTGCCCGGTGAGGGCGACGACGGCGACGGCCCCCGACCAGGCGGCGAGATGCAGCGCGGTGGCCGGCCAAGCCATCGCGGTGAACGACCGGTCGCGCAGCCGCTGCTGGTGCTCGTCCAGCGATCGGACGCTGCGGTCGAAGACGCCCCGGATGCCGGCGTTGAGCGTGGAGTGCAGCGGGATGAACGCGAGCATCCCGACGGTCCAGACGACGAAGAAGGGCGTGTTCCAGCCCGCGTCCGTCGTGGCGGCGGTGACGGTGGCCGCCACCAGTGCAGACAGCAGCGTCGCTTGAGCGATGACCGCGCGGCGGCGTACCCGCACCGTGCGGGCCCACGCCCAGCGGCCGTCCTCGAAGGTGCGGGCGAGATAGGTCTGCTCGGGGTGGGTGCTCACGGCGTCCTCCTGAGTTCTTGGCTGAGCGAGGGCAGCGGGTCGAGGGAGAAGACGGCCTCGACGGGCAGGTCGAAGAACCGCGCGATGCGCAGGGCGAGCGCCAGGGACGGGCTGTACTCCCCGCGCTCCAGGTAGCCGATGGTCTGCGGGTGGACGCCGACGGCGTCCGCCAGCTCCTTGCGGCTGACCCGACGGTCCGCCCGGAGCACGGCGATGCGGTCGTGCACCCGGTCGGCATCTCCTCGTGGCTGACGACCCATGCCTTCATTCGTAGCATTATTGCTACGCCCTGCGCAATGACTGCTCGCAGTGCGCGGTCGTCGGGCGTGGGAGTGCTCCGCGTCGCGGGCTACCCTGGACCGGTCATGACTGGTGAGACCTTGTACCCCCGCCTCGAGCCCCTGCTGGCCCAGGTCCAGAAGCCGATCCAGTACGTCGGCGGTGAGCTCAACGCCCAGGTCAAGCCGTGGGAGTCCGCGGCCGTCCACTGGGCGCTGATGTACCCCGACGCCTACGAGGTGGGGCTGCCCAACCAGGGCCTGATGATCCTGTACGAGGTGCTCAACGAGCGCCCCGACGCCCTGGCCGAGCGCACCTACGCCGTCTGGCCGGATCTGGCCGCCCTCATGCGCGAGCACGACGTCCCGCAGTTCACCGTCGACGGGCACCGCTCCGTCCGGGACTTCGACCTGCTCGGGGTCAGCTTCGCCACCGAGCTGGGCTACACCAACCTGCTCGAGGCGCTCGATCTCGCCGGTGTGCCGCTGCACGCGGTCGACCGCGACGAGACCCACCCGGTGGTCGTCGCCGGCGGGCACGCCGCGTTCAACCCGGAGCCGGTCAGTGACTTCGTCGACTGCGCCGTCCTGGGTGACGGCGAGCAGGTCGTCGGCGACATCACCGACGTCGTCAAGGCGTGGAAGCAGCAGGGACGCCCGGGCGGCCGCGAGGAGCTGCTGGCCCGGCTGTCGCGCGTGGACGGCGTCTACGTGCCCCGGTTCTACGCGTTCAGCTACGGCCCGGACGGCGCGATCGCCGCGGTCACCCCGACCCGCGACGACGTCCCGGCGAAGGTCGGCAAGCGCACCGTCATGGACCTCGACGAGTGGCCCTACCCGAAGCAGCCGCTGGTCCCGCTCGCCGAGAGCGTGCACGAGCGGATGAGCGTGGAGATCTTCCGCGGCTGCACCCGCGGCTGCCGCTTCTGCCAGGCCGGGATGATCACCCGCCCGGTGCGGGAGCGGACGATCACCGGCATCGGCTCGATGGTCGAGCAGGGCCTCAAGGCGACCGGGTACGAGGAGGTCGGGCTGCTGTCGCTGTCCAGCGCCGACCACTCCGAGATCGGGCAGGTCGCCAAGGAGCTCGCCGACCGCTACGAGGGCACCAACACCGGCCTCAGCCTGCCGTCGACCCGCGTGGACGCCTTCAACGTCACGCTGGCCAACGAGCTGTCCCGCAACGGGCGGCGCAGCGGCCTCACGTTCGCCCCCGAGGGCGGCAGCGAGCGCATCCGGCGGGTGATCAACAAGACGGTGTCCAAGGAGGACCTCGTCCGCACGGTCACCACCGCCTACGCCAACGGCTGGACGCAGGTGAAGCTCTACTTCATGTGCGGTCTGCCGACCGAGACCGACGAGGACGTCCTGGAGATCGCCGAGCTCGCGGTCGAGGTCATCCGGGCCGGCCGGGAGGCCAGCGGCCGCAAGGACATCCGCTGCACCGTCTCCATCGGTGGCTTCGTGCCCAAGCCGCACACCCCGTTCCAGTGGGCGAGCCAGGCCAGCGCCGAGACGATCGACTCCCGGCTCAGGCTCCTCCGGCAGGCCATCAACAGCGATCGCCGCATCGGCCGCTCCATCGGCCTGCGCTACCACGACGGCAAGCCCGGGATGATCGAGGGACTGCTGTCCCGCGGCGACCGCCGGGTCGGCCGGGTCATCGAGCGGGTCTGGCGCGAGGGCGGGAAGTTCGACGGCTGGAGCGAGCACTTCTCCTACGACCGGTGGGTGGCCGCCGCGACCGAGGAGCTGGCCGCGTTCGGCGTGGACCTCGACTGGTTCACCACCCGCGAGCGCACCGAGCACGAGATCCTGCCCTGGGACCACCTGGACTCCGGGCTGGACAAGGAGTGGCTCTGGGAGGACTGGCAGGAGGCCCTCTCCGAGGAGGAGGTCGCCGACTGCCGGTGGACCCCCTGCTACGACTGCGGGGTCTGCCCGACCATGGGCACCGAGATCCAGATCGGGCCCACCGGCCGCAGCCTGCTCCCGCTCACCGTCGTCTGATGGCCCGCCAGCCCGAGGGCCCGCCCCCGCCGCCCACCGTGCAGAAGCTGCGGATCCGCTACGCCAAGCGGGGCCGGCTCCGCTTCGCCTCCCACCGCGACCTGGCGCGGGCGCTGGAGCGCGCGCTGCGCCGGGCGCAGGTGCCCATGGCGTTCTCCGCCGGGTTCAGCCCGCACCCGAAGATCTCCTACATCGGTGCCGCCCCCACCGGGTCGGCGAGCGAGGCGGAGTACCTGGAGATCGGGGTCGCGATCCGCTGCGACCCCGAGGCGGTGCGGGTCGCGCTGGACGCCGCCCTGCCGGCCGACGTCGCCGTCCTCGAGGTCGTGGAGGCGCAGGAGGGGACCGGCTCGCTGGCCGAGCGCATCGACACCTCCGTGTGGCGGGTCGAGCTGCCCGACGTGGCGCTCGACGAGCTGCAGCCGGCCGTGGAGAAGTTCCTCGCCAGCGACGTGGTCACCGTCGCCAAGCGCACCAAGAACGGGCTCAAGGACATCGACGCCCGGCCCGCCGTCGCCCGCGCGTCCGTGGGCGAGGAGGCAGGTTGTGCCATACTGCACATGGTCGTCCGGCAGGTGACGCCCGCTGTACGACCCGACGACGTGTTGGCCGCCCTGGTTGCCGTCGCCGACCTGCGCCCGCCGTTGCCCCCCCGGGCCGTGCGTGAGGCGCAGGGCCGGCTCGACGACACCGGGACCGTGGCCGATCCGCTCGGTCCTGACCGCGTGGCGCGCCCCTCCGAACCGGGGGAGCACGTCACGGTCTGACCGATCGGAGCCCTCCGGGGCCCGTGCGCCGTCGAGCGGCACGGCTGCCAGACGTGACGCGCCGATCCGGGCCACCCGGCTCCGGACGCCCAGACCACCGCACCACCTGCAGGACCGGCACCACCGAGTTCCACCGCGCCCAGCACCACCGGGCGCGGGCGCCACAGCATTCCGGTCCCGGCCCGCGGCAACCGCCGCCCGGGAACCGCATCAGACTTCCGCAGGGCGAGCCTGACCGCCGTACCCCGCGCGGCGGCTCGCCCCGCCCGACCCGTGCTCCTGCGCGGCCGCCAGTCGAACCGATCGGCGCCCGGGAGCAGCACACAGGAGGCGAGAGCCCTCGTGGCTGACACCGACCACACCAGCGAGACCGACCGGACCGAGGAAGGCGCGGAGCGCATCGCGCCGGACACCCCCCAGCCCGCGGAGGCGGAGGCCACCGGCACCCCGGCCACCGCCGAGGAGGGCGCACCCGTCGAGGAGCAGCCCGCCGAGGAACGGCCCGCCGAGGAGGAGGAGGAGCCCACCGGCGACGAGCCGGCTGCGCAGCAGCCGGCCGCCGAGGACCTCGATCCGGAGCCGGAGCGGTCCCGGTTCGGAGCCCAGTTCAGCTCGCCGGAGCCCACCGCCGTCGTGGCCCGTCCCCGTCGCCGGGCGACGCGCCCGGCCGGCGCCGCCGACCCGGACTCGATCGAGGCGGTCGCCCCGGCGCCCGCGGCCCCGGTCCCGGCCTTCATCAGCTTCGTCGCGCCCCCGGCCGACGCGCCCCCGGCCCCCCGCCGGCGCAGCCGCCGGCCGGCGGAGTCGCCCGAGCCCGACGCGGTCGAGGACACCGGCGGCGCGGACCGCGACACCGGTGCGGACGAGGCCCCCGAGGAGGCCCCCCGGTCCCGCCGGAGCCGCTCCCGCCGCCGCCCGGCCGAGGAGCAGCCGGAGCCGTCCCGGACCGACAGCGCCGAGGACGAGCAGACCGACGACGCCGACGACCGTGACGAGTCCGGCGAGGACCGCGACGAGGGCGGGTCGTCGGCCAGCCGCCGGCGTCGCCGTGGACGCCGGGGCCGCGGTCGCGGGCGCAGCGGCGAGGACGCCGAGGAGGAGAACGGCGACGACCGCCCGGGCGCCGACGACGCCGAGACCGACGACGAGGAGACCGACACCGACCGCGCCGACGAGTCCTCGGACACCGAGGACGAGGGCGAGGGCGAGGACGAGGGTTCGACCGGCTCCAGCACCCGCCGTCGCCGGCGGCGCCGTCGCCGCAGCGGCAGCGCGGGCGGCGAGGACACGGCCGAGGACACCGACGACGACGACCGCCCGGAGCGGGCCGGCCGCAACGGCCGCAGCACCAGCGACGACGACGTCCGCGGCATCGCCGGCTCCACCCGGCTCGAGGCCAAGCGCCAGCGCCGCCGGGACGGCCGGGACACCGGGCGCCGTCGTCAGCCGATCCTCACCGAGAGCGAGTTCCTCGCCCGCCGCGAGGCGGTGGACCGCAAGATGGTCATCCGCCAGCGCGGCGAGCGGACGCAGATCGCCGTCCTCGAGGACGACGTCCTCGTCGAGCACTACGTGACCCAGGCCTCGGCGACGTCGTTCGCCGGCAACGTCTACCTCGGCCGGGTGCAGAACGTGCTCCCCAGCATGGAGGCGGCGTTCGTCGACATCGGCAAGGGGCGCAACGCCGTCGTCTACGCCGGTGAGGTCAACTGGGACGCCGCCGGCCTGTCGGGCAAGCAGCGCTCCATCGAGCAGGCGTTCAAGTCCGGCGACAAGATCCTGGTGCAGGTCACCAAGGACCCGATCGGCCACAAGGGCGCCCGGCTGACCCAGCAGATCAACCTGCCCGGCCGCTTCCTGGTGTACGTGCCCGGCGGCTCGATGACCGGGATCAGCCGCAAGCTGCCCGACACCGAGCGGCAGCGGCTCAAGGACATCCTGAAGCGGATCGTCCCCGAGGACGCCGGCGTGATCATCCGGACGGCCGCGGAGGGCGCCTCGGAGGAGGAGCTCACCCGCGACGTCAACCGGCTGACCGCGCAGTGGGACGTCATCCAGAAGAAGGCCGCATCGACGTCAAACGCGCCGACGCTCCTCTACGGCGAGCCGGACCTCGCCATCCGGGTCATCCGCGACGTCTTCAACGAGGACTTCAAGGAGCTCGTGGTCCAGGGCGACGACGCCTGGGACACCGTCGAGGCCTACGTCGCCCACGTCAGCCCCGAGCTCACCGAGCGGCTCTCCCGCTACACCGGCCAGGGCGACGTCTTCCACGACCTGCGGATCGACGAGCAGCTGACCAAGGCGCTGGACCGCAAGGTGTGGCTGCCCTCGGGTGGCTCGCTGGTGATCGACCGGACCGAGGCGATGACCGTGGTCGACGTCAACACCGGCAAGTTCACCGGCTCGGGCGGCAACCTCGAGCAGACCGTGACGCGCAACAACATGGAGGCGGCCGAGGAGATCGTCCGCCAGCTCCGGCTGCGCGACATCGGCGGCATCATCGTCATCGACTTCATCGACATGGTGCTCGAGAGCAACCGCGACCTCGTGCTGCGGCGGCTGACCGAGTGCCTGGGCCGGGACCGCACCAAGCACCAGGTCGCCGAGGTCACCTCGCTGGGTCTGGTGCAGATGACCCGCAAGCGGGTCGGCCAGGGGCTGCTCGAGGTCTTCTCCGAGTCCTGCGAGCACTGCCGCGGGCGCGGCATCCTCGTGCACCTCGACCCGGTCGACGAGAAGCGTCGCGGCGGGGGCAACGGCGGCGGTTCCGGATCCGGGACCGGTGGCGGGAAGGACGCTGCCGCGAAGGATTCCGGGAAGGAGTCCGGCGGCGGCCGCAACCGCGGCAACGGCGGCGGCGGCGGCAAGGACACTGCCAAGGACACCGCGAAGGACACCGCGAAGGACACCGCGAAGGACAGCGAGAAGGACACCGCCAGGGACAGCGAGAAGGACGTCGAGAAGGACACCGCCGAGGAGACCGCCGACACCGGCGCCGCCGACGTGGCGTCCGGTGAGGGCGACGCGCCCGAGGGCGGCCGCGGCGGTGGCCGCCGCAACCGCGGCCGGCGCAACCGCGGGCAGTCGGGGGAGGACCGCGCGGCCGAGGACGCCGCGGTGCTCGCCGGCGCGCGGGCCGACGACGGGACGCCGGCCGGGCAGCCCGTGGCCGACGGCTCCGCCGAGGCGGTCACGGACGTCGCCCCGTCCACGGCGCCGATGCCGCCGGTCGCCGCACCGCCCGCGGAGTCGCAGCAGGAGGCGCCGGCCGGAACGGGGACGGCCCCGGCGGCCCGGCCCGCACGGAAGGGCGGCCGGCCGGTGACGACCGTCGAGCCGCTGCCCGCGAGCGCCCCGGTCCCGGTGGCGTCCGCGGAGATCGAGGCCGACGACGTGCTGCCGGCCGGCGAGGTCGCCGCGGTGGAGGCGCCGGAGCAGGACGCGATGCCGATCACCCCGGCCACGACGGCCGCCGACGTCGTCCCCGGTGGGGTCGCGCACGACGCCGACGCCGGCGCCCCTGCCGACGCCCCGGCGCCCGCGCAGACCCCCGCGGCCGACGGGGAGGCGCCCGCCCGTCCGCGCCGCCGGCGGGCAGCCAGCCGCCCGGCGGGCCCGCCCGCCTGACCGGAGAGCCCCCTCCCCGCCGGGTGGGGACGGGGTGCCCGGGGGCACGTCGACCCGTCGACCGTCCTCGGGTACGCTGGCCGGGTTGCTGCGCTACCGCGCAGGCGCCTCCGGGTGCCGCCGGGAAGGCGTGGGCAACCCGTCCAAGCACCCGGCGCCCGCTCCGGTCGTGCGCGCCGGACACAGAGCTTGACGTGAAGAAGCGAACGAGGAGTCAGTGGTGTACGCAGTGGTGAAGGCCGGTGGCAGCCAGCACAAGGTGGCCGTGGGCGACACGTTCACGATCAACCGCCTGCAGGGTGCGGCGGGCGACTCGGTCGCCCTTCCGGCCATCCTGCTGGTCGACGGCGACACCGTCACCAGCGATGCGGCGGCCCTGGCGAAGGTGACCGTGACGGGTGAGATCGTCGAGCACGCCAAGGGCCCGAAGATCCACATCCACAAGTTCAAGAACAAGACCGGCTACCACAAGCGGCAGGGGCACCGTCAGCCCCTGACCAGCGTCGTGGTCCGCGACATCTCGAAGGGCTGACGCCGACATGGCACACAAGAAGGGCGCTTCGTCGTCCCGCAACGGTCGTGACTCGAACGCGCAGCGCCTCGGCGTCAAGCGCTTCGGTGGGCAGGTCGTGAAGGCCGGCGAGATCATCGTCCGCCAGCGCGGCACCCACTTCCACCCGGGCCTGGGCGTCGGCCGCGGCAGCGACGACACGCTGTTCGCGCTCGCGCCGGGCTCGGTCACCTTCGGCACGCGGCGGGGACGCAAGACCGTCTCCATCTCCGCGGTCGAGGCCTGATCGTCCGCAGCAGTTCCGCTCACGAGCGCACGGGCCACCGGCCCGTGCGCTCGTAGCGCTTGACAGGTAGGTAGGAGGCGGCGCGGACTCGTCCGCTCGAATCACATGGCCGCTTTCGTCGACCGCGTGACCATCCACGTCGCCGCCGGTAACGGTGGGCACGGCGTGTCATCGGTGCACCGGGAGAAGTACAAGCCGCTGGGCGGGCCCGACGGGGGCAACGGCGGGGACGGCGGCGACGTCGTCCTCGAGGTCGACCCCAACGTGCACACCCTGCTGGACTTCCACCACCGCCCGCACCAGAAGGCGGCCAACGGCCGCCCCGGCGCCGGCAGCAACCGCCACGGCGCCCGGGGCGAGGACCGCGTGCTGCGGGTCCCCGAGGGCACCGTGGTCAGCACCCCCGGCGGCCGCGTGGTCGCCGACCTCATGGGCGCGGGCACCCGCGTGGTGCTCGCGCACGGCGGCAAGGGCGGGCTCGGCAATGCCGCGCTGGCCAACCCCCGCCGCAAGGCCCCGGGCTTCGCGCTGCTCGGCGAGCCGGGCGAGACCTTCGACGCGGTGCTGGAGCTCAAGAGCATCGCCGACGTCGGCCTCGTCGGGTACCCGTCCGCGGGCAAGTCCTCGCTGATCGCCGCGATGTCGGCGGCGCGGCCGAAGATCGCCGACTACCCCTTCACCACCCTGGTCCCGAACCTGGGCGTGATCCGCTCCGGCGACGTCGTCTACACGATGGCCGACGTGCCCGGGCTGATCCCCGGGGCGTCCACCGGCAAGGGCCTGGGCCTGCAGTTCCTCCGCCACGTCGAGCGCTGCGCGGTCCTGGTGCACGTCGTCGACATGGCCACGATCGAGCCCGGCCGCGACCCGGAGAGCGACATCGAGGCGCTCGAGCACGAGCTCACCGAATACGGGGGCGAGGAGCTCGACCTGGTCGGCCGCCTGCGGATCGCGGTGCTGAACAAGATCGACGTTCCCGACGGCCGTGAGCTCGTCGACCTGGTGCGCGCCTCCCTCGAGGAGCGTGGGCTGCAGGTGTTCCCCGTCAGCGCCGCCACCGGCGAGGGGCTGGCCGCCTTCGGGTACGCGCTCGCGGCCGCCGTGGAGGAGCACCGCGCCTCGCTGCCCGCGCCGGAGCCGGTGCGGGTGACGCTGACCCCCCGCGCCGTCGACGACTCCGGCTTCACCGTGGAGCGCGACCCGGACGACCCGGAGGGCTTCGTCGTCCGCGGCGTCAAGCCGGAGCGGTGGGTGCGCCAGACCGACTTCACCAACGACGAGGCCGTGGGCTACCTCGCCGACCGGCTCAACCGGTTGGGCGTCGAGGAAGAGCTGGCCCGCGCCGGTGCCCGCGAGGGCGATGCGGTCACCATCGGCGGCGTCACCTTCGATTGGGCCCCGACGCTGCCGGCCGGAACGCTCACCGCCGAGGAGTCGGCCGGGCTGGGCGGGCGCGGCACCGACAACCGCCTGGAGCGCAGCGAGCGGTTCGGCGCCGCCGAGCGGCTGGCCGCCAAGCGTGCCCGCCGGACGCCGTTCGAGGTCAGCGAGGACGGCTGGACCGACGAGGACCTCGAGGCGCTGGGCGACGAGGACACCGACGACGTCCCGGGGGTCGCGGGCGACGAGACGGCGGACGGCGGACGGTGACCGACACCGCCGTCAGCAGCGTGGCCCGGGCCTCGATCGCCGGCGCCGTGCGGGTCGTGGTCAAGGTCGGCTCCTCGTCGCTGACCACCCTCCCCGGCGGGCTGGACGTCGACCGGCTCACCGCCCTCGTCGACGTCCTGGCCGCCGTGCGCGCCGCGGATCGGGAGGTCGTGCTGGTCTCCTCCGGGGCGATCGCCGCCGGCCTGGCGCCGCTCGGGCTGGACGGCCGCCCGCGCGACCTGGCGACCGCGCAGGCGGCGGCCAGCGTGGGCCAGCTGCGGCTCGTGCAGACCTACGCCGACGCCTTCGCCCGGCACGGGATCACGGTCGGCCAGGTGCTGCTGACCGCCGACGACCTGACCCGCCGCAGCCACTACCGCAACGCCCACCAGACGGTGGAGCGGCTGCTGTCGCTGGGCGTGCTGCCGATCGTCAACGAGAACGACACGGTCGCCACCGAGGAGATCCGGTTTGGCGACAACGACCGCCTCGCCGCGCTGGTGGCGCACGTCGCGCAGGCCGGGGCGCTGGTGCTGCTGTCCGACGTCGACGGCGTCTACGACGGCGATCCGCGCAGCGGCCCCGCCCAGCTGGTGGACACCGTGCGCGAACCGGCCGACCTCGCGTCGGTCACCCTCGGCTCGGCCACCCGCAACGGCGTGGGCACCGGGGGGATGGCCACCAAGGTCGAGGCCGCGTTCATCGCCGCGCACGCCGGCGTCCCCGTCGTCGTCACCTCCACCCCGCAGGCGGCCGAGGCCCTGGCCGGGAACCGCGTGGGCACGCTGTTCGACCGCATGGGCAAGCGCCCCAGTGCCCGGCAGTTCTGGCTGCGGTACGCCAGCCGGCCGCGCGGCCGGGTGATCCTCGACGACGGCGCCGTGACCGCCGTCCGCGAACGGCACGCCTCGCTGCTGGCCGCCGGCATCACCGGGGTGGCCGGGGAGTTCCTGGCCGACGACCCGGTCGAGCTGGTCGGGCCCGACGGCGTCGTCGTCGCCCGGGGCCTGGTGGCCTACGACGCCCGGGAGCTGCCCGCGCTGCTCGGCCGCAAGACCGGCGAGCTGCCGCCGGAGCACCGCCGGGAGGTCGTGCACCGCGACGAGATGGTGCTGATCGGGCGGCACGTCGGCCGCTGAACGCGGCTTGGCAGACTGCCCGCGTGACGATCCGCCCCATCCGCGAGCTCGGTGACCCCGTCCTCCGCACGCCCTCCGACCCGGTCCGGGCTTTCGACAGCTGGCTGGCCGCGCTGGTCCGCGACCTCGAGGACACCGTCGACCACCCCGGCCGGGCAGGTGTGGCCGCGCCGCAGATCGGCGTGGGGGTCCGCGCGTTCTCCTACAACATCGACGGGGTCATCGGGCACATGGTGAACCCGGTGATCGTCGAGCGGTCCGAGGAGATCCAGGACGGTGACGAGGGGTGCCTGTCGGTGCCCGGCATCTGGGCCCCGACGGTCCGCGCGATGCACTGCGTCGCCGAGGGCTTCGACGTCGAGGGCAGGCCGCTGCGGCTGGAGGGCGAGGGGCTGATGGCCCGCTGCCTGCAGCACGAGGTCGACCACCTCGACGGCAAGGTCTTCCTGGACCGGCTCACCGGCGACGCCCGCAAGGCCGCCCTGCGGGCGCTGCGCGACCGCTGAGATGGCCTTCCTCGAGCCGGTGACGTTGGCCGGCGACCACGTCGTCCTGGAGCCCCTGCAGCCCGGGCACGCGGAGGAGCTCGCCGACGCCGTGCGGGACGGCCGCCTGTGGGAACTCCGGTACGCGGCCGTGCCGACACCGGAGGGGATGGCCGCGCAGATCGAATCGAGGCTGACCCGGCAGGCGCTCGGCGAGGTGCTGCCGTTCACCGTCCGTCGGGTCGCCGACGGGCGGGCGGTCGGCATGACGACGTTCCTCAACGCCGAGCCGGACGTGCCACGCGTGGAGATCGGCAGCACCTGGACCGCACGCTCGGCGCAGGGCACGGGCATCAACGCCGAGAGCAAGCTGCTCCTGCTGACCCACGCGTTCGAGACGCTCGGCTGCCTGGCCGTCGAGTTCCGCACGCACTCGCACAACCGGCAGTCCCGCGAGGCGATCGAGCGCCTGGGGGCCAAGCAGGACGGCGTGCTGCGGCAGCACCGCAGGATGCCCGACGGCTCGCTGCGCGACACGGTCGTCTTCTCCGTCCTCGACAGCGAGTGGCCCGCCGTACGCGCCGGGCTGCGGCACCGGCTGGCCCGCCGCACCGGTTGAGCGTGAAGGCCGCGGTCACGCCCGCGTACCCTCGCGGGCGTGACCGACGTCTCCGGCCTGCCGTTGATCGGCGCCGCCGCGCTGCGTGCGCGGTCGGCGGCCCGGGTGCTGCGCACCCTGCCCACCGACACCAAGGACGCCGCGCTGACCGCGATGGCCGAGGCGCTGGTGGAGCGGACCGAGGAGATCCTGGCCGCGAACGCCGCCGACGTCGACGCCGCGCGGGCCGAGGGCACGCCCGAGGCGATCCTCGACCGGCTGCGGCTGGACACCGCCCGGGTGGCCGGGGTCGCCGACGCGCTGCGCCAGCTGGTCGCGCTGCCCGACCCGGTGGGCGACGTCGTCCGCGGCTCCCGGCTGCCCAACGGCCTGGAGCTCAAGCAGGTCCGGGTTCCCCTCGGCGTCGTCGGCATCGTGTACGAGGCCCGGCCCAACGTCACCGTGGACGCCGCAGGGCTCTGCCTCAAGAGCGGCAACGCCGCGCTGCTGCGCGGCTCCGCGTCGGCGTTCCGGACCAACACCGCGCTGATCGCCGTCCTCACCGAGGCCGGCGAGAAGTCCGGCCTGCCGGCCGGGTTCGTCGAGCTCCTGCCGGCCGACCGCGCGTCGGTGGGGGAGCTGCTGAGCGCCCGCGGGCACGTCGACGTGGTGATCCCGCGCGGCGGTGCCTCGCTGATCCAGCGGGTCGTGCGCGAGTCGCGGGTGCCGGTCATCGAGACCGGCGAGGGCAACTGCCACGTCTACGTGGACGCGTCCGCGGACCCGGCCATCGCCGAGGCGGTCGTGCTGAACTCCAAGACCCACCGGGTGAGCGTCTGCAACTCCGCCGAGACGCTGCTGGTGCACCGCGACGTGCCGTTCCTGCCGCGGCTGCTGGCCGCGCTGGCCGGCGCCGGCGTGACCCTGCACGGCGACGGCTCCGCCCGGGCGGCCCACGGGGCCGTCGTCCCCGCCACCGACGAGGACTGGGCGACCGAGTACCTGTCGATGGACATGGCGGTGCGGATCGTCGACGACCTGCCGGAGGCGCTGGACCACATCGCCCGGTGGAGCACCGGCCACACCGAGGCGATCGTCGCCGACTCGGCCCGCGCCATCGCCGAGTTCACCGCCGGTGTCGACGCGGCCGCCGTGCTGGTCAACGCCTCGACCCGGTTCACCGACGGCGGCGAGTTCGGCTTCGGCGCCGAGATCGGCATCTCCACCCAGAAGCTGCACGCCCGCGGCCCGCTCGGGCTCCCGGAGCTGACCTCCACCACCTACGTCGTCACGGGGTCCGGCCACACCCGCTGACCCCGCCGCCCCACCGAGGAGCCGCATGCCCCGCCCGCCGTCCCAGTCCCCGAACTTCTCGTCGGTCGCGGACGTCAGCAAGCGGCTGTCCACGGCGGGCTACCTGCCCGACGCGCAGATCGCGACGACGGTCTTCCTCGCCGACCGCCTGGGCAAGCCGCTGCTCGTCGAGGGCCCCGCCGGCACCGGGAAGACGGAGCTGGCCAAGGCGCTGGCGGCGGCCACCGGGTCGGAGCTGATCCGGCTGCAGTGCTACGAGGGGCTGGACGAGGCCCGCGCGCTGTACGAGTGGAACTACAAGAAGCAGCTGCTGCGCATCCAGGCCTCGCAGGCCGAGGGCGGCGCCGACTGGGACACCGTCCACGACGACATCTTCGGCGAGGAGTTCCTGCTCTCCCGGCCGCTGCTCACCGCGATCCGCCGGACCGAGCCCACCGTGCTGCTCATCGACGAGACCGACAAGGCCGACGTCGAGGTGGAGGGTCTGCTGCTGGAGGTGCTCAGCGACTTCCAGGTGACCATCCCCGAGCTCGGCACGATCACCGCGACCCGCCGGCCGACCGTCGTCCTCACCTCCAACGCCACCCGCGAGCTCTCCGAGGCGCTCAAGCGGCGCTGCCTGTACCTGGCGCTGGACTACCCCACGGCCGAGCGGGAGCGCGAGATCGTGCTGTCGCGGGTGCCCGACCTCGCGCCGGGCCTGGCCGACCAGCTGGTGCGCACGGTGCGCGCCCTGCGCGGGCTGCAGCTGAAGAAGTCGCCGTCGATCTCGGAGACCCTCGACTGGGCGCAGACCCTCCTCGAGCTGGGGCTGGACACCCTCGACGAGCCGGCGATGGCCTCGACCCTCGGCGTGGTGCTCAAGCACGCCAGCGACCAGACCCGGGCCGCCGCCGAGCTGCGGCTGAACTGATGACCGCGCCGGTGACACGCGGCGGGGAGCCCGGCGGGCTGGCCGGGCACCTGGACGGCTTCGTGCGGGCGGTCCGGGAGGCCGGCATCCCGGTCGGCATCAGCCAGGCGGTGGACGCCGCGGAGATCCTGACCGTGGTGGACCTGCTCGACCGCGAGCAGCTGCGGCACGGACTGGCCGCGGTGCTGCTCCAGCGGGCCGCCCAGCGCCCGACCTACGACGTACTCTTCGACCTCTGGTGGCCGCTGGGCGACCGGCCCGCCGCGGAACCCGGCGACGGCGACGGCGACGGCGAGGAGGGCGGCGCCACGCTCGACGTCCCCGACGACGCCGCGCTGGCCGAGCTGATGCGCGCGGAGCTGCTCCGCCTCCTGGAGGACGGCGACCCGGAGGCGCTGCGCCGCTTCGCCCGGGACGCCGTGGACCAGCTGGGGCAGGGGCAGCCGACGCCCTCGGGTCAGTCGTACTTCAGCTACCGGGTCATGCGGGCGCTGTCGCCGGACACGCTGGTGGCCCAGCTGCTCGCCGGCCTCCTCGGCGAGCAGGGCCGCGGCGGGCTGGCCGAGCAGGTGGCCCGCCAGACCGTTCGCGACCGGCTGGCCGCCTTCCGCACCGCCGTCGAGGCGGAGGTGCGCCGGCGGACCGCGGCCGAGAAGGGCCGGGACCGCGTCGTCAAGAACGCCGTACGGCCGCTGGCCGACCAGGTGGACTTCCTCCGGGCCCAGTCCGCGGACCTGGCCGAGCTGCGCCGCGCGGTGACCCCGCTGGCCCGCCGGCTCGCCGTCCGGCTCTCCGCCCGGCGCCGGCTGGGCCGCCAGGGGCGGCTGGACTTCCGCAAGACCGTGCGCGCCTCGCTGGGCACCGGTGGCGTGCCGGTGGTCACCCACCACCGGCCGCGCAAGGTGCACAAGCCCGAGCTCGTCGTGCTGTGCGACGTGAGCGGCTCGGTCGCCGGCTTCAGCCACTTCACGCTGATGCTCACCCAGGCGCTGCGCGAGCACTTCACCGGCGTGCGGGCGTTCGCCTTCGTCGACTCCACCGACGAGGTGACCCGCTTCTTCACGCCCGGTGTCGACGTCGCCGACGCGATCGGCCGCATCGGCCGCGAGGCGCAGGTCGTGGCCTTCGACGGGCACAGCGACTACGGCAACGCGTTCGAGGTGTTCGCCGACCGGTGGGCGTCGGCCGTGGGCCCGAAGACGTCGCTGCTCGTGCTCGGCGACGGGCGGACCAACTACCGGCAGCCCGGCGTCCCGGTGCTCGCCGGCCTGGTCTCGAAGGCGCGTTCGGCGCACTGGCTGAACCCCGAGCCGCGCCGGCTGTGGGGGAGCGGCGACTCCGCGGCCGACCGGTACGGCGAGGTCATCGACATGGTGGAGTGCCGCAACGCCGCGCAGCTGACCGACTTCGTCACGACGCTCTGAGCCGGTCGGCGAGTCGGCACGTCGTCCTGTCGGCACGTCGACATCTCGATCACGGGGCCGGGGCCGGTCCTCGCGGGGCCGGGCCCCATGGCCCCGGATAGGCTCGGATGGTGGCGGGACGACGTGTCGGGGTGATGGGCGGGACCTTCGATCCCGTCCACCACGGTCACCTGGTGGCCGCCAGCGAGGTGGCGGGCCTGTTCGGGCTCGACGAGGTCGTGTTCGTGCCCACCGGCGAGCCGTGGCAGAAGAGCGACCGGGAGGTCAGCCCCGCCGAGGACCGGTACCTGATGACGGTCGTCGCGACGGCGTCCAACCCCCGCTTCACCGTGAGCAGGGTGGACATCGACCGGTCGGGGCCCACCTACACCTTCGACACCCTCACCGACCTGCACGCCCAGCGGCCGGACGACGAGCTCTTCTTCATCACCGGCGCCGACGCGCTGGCGCAGATCATGACCTGGCGCGACGGCGCCCGGTGCTTCGACCTGGCCCACTTCATCGGGGTGACCCGCCCCGGGTACCCCCTGGCCGACGCCCACCTGCCCGAGGGGCGGGTCAGCCTGGTGGAGATCCCCGCGCTGGCGATCAGCTCCAGCGACTGCCGCGCACGGGTCGGCCGCGGCATGCCGGTCTGGTACCTCGTGCCCGACGGCGTGGTCCAGTACATCGAGAAGCGCGGCCTCTACCGGCAGCCGCAGCGCCGGCACACGCCACCGGCCGAGGGCCCCGGCGACGACCGTCCGACGGGCGACCGCCCCACCTACGACCGACCACCGCCGGACGCGCCGGGGAACAACTCCCCGGACGACGGCGCTGCCCATCCACCCATGACTTCTCACCTGCAGGAGGTGCCGCGATGACCGCCTCGGACGAGGCACGGGAGACCGCGCTGCTCGCCGCCCAGGCGGCCGCGGACAAGCTGGCCACCGACGTCTCCATCGTCGACGTCAGCGAGCGGCTCGCCATCACCGACGCGTTCGTGCTCGCGTCGGCCCCCAACGAACGGCAGGTCCAGGCCATCGTCGACGAGGTCGAGGAGCGGCTCCGGGAGCACGGCGTGAAGCCCGTGCGCCGGGAGGGCGTCGCGGAGTCCCGCTGGGTGCTGCTGGACTTCGTCGACGTGGTGGTGCACGTCCAGCACGCCGAGGAGCGGGCCTACTACGCCCTCGAGCGGCTGTGGAAGGACTGCCCGACCATCCCGTTCACCGACGCCGCCGCCCCGTCGGCCGCGCCCGGGGGGAACGACTCCGGCACCCCGGCCGTCGCGGAGACGACCGGCCAGTGAGCTCCCCCGGGCTGCCCGAGCTCCCGGTTCCCCGGCTGGTGGTCTGGCGGCACGGGCGGACGGAGTGGAACGCGGCCGGACGTTTCCAGGGCCAGCTCGACCCACCGCTGGACGACGTCGGCCGCGCCCAGGCCGCGCACGCCGCCGGGCACCTGGTGGCCGGCCTCGCGCCCGCCTCGACCGTCGTCGTCTCCAGCGACCTGGTCCGGGCGGCCGAGACGGCCCGCTCCCTGACGACGCTGCTCGACGTGCCGCTGCGGCTGGACGCCCGGCTGCGCGAGCACGGCATGGGCACCTGGGAGGGCCTGACCCGCGACGAGGTCGCCGACCGGTACCCCGAGCAGTACGCCGACTGGCTGGCCGGCCGGCCGGTGCGCGGCCGCGGTGGGGAGGAGGTCGCGGCGGTGGCCGACCGGGTGCTCGCGGCGCTGGCCGAGCTCCCCCCGGTGGAGGTGGCGGTCGTCGTGACCCACGGCGGGACCAGCGGGCGGCTGATCGAGCGGCTGCTCCAGCTCGGGCCCGACCACCGGCGGGTCTTCGGGCCGCTGGGCAATTGCGCCTGGAGCGAGCTGGCCCGGCAGAGCGGCCGCTGGCGGCTGCTGCGCCACAACCACGCCGCCGCGCCGCCACCGGAGGGGGTCGCCGTCCCGGCCCTCGGACGGCGGCTGGCCCACGGCGAGACGGCCCCTCCGTCCCTCGCCGGGGCGGTCGGCGACCAGCGTGGCGACGGCCACGCCCAGGACGCCGACGCCGTCGGCTGACAGTGAGGATGTAGGCGCTGCCCCGCAGCGGTCGTTCCTGACCCTTCGGCTGACTGACTTCGGGTCTTCAACGGGATCTGTCGGTTCGGTCCGCTGCGGGGCTGCCTGCACTCACCGGTCGTGGCGGTGTGACTTCATAGGAGCCTGTGCCAGCAGGCACCCATCACTGTCTTGTCCGTTCGCCCGGCGGTGCGTGCCGCCCTGTCGGTTGCGAGCGAGAAGGACGGCGATGACCACCATCGCACCAGAGATCGTCCCGGGCCAGGTCCAGGTGGCCGGTGGCGTGGACACCCATTCCGACACCCACACCGCTGCCGCCGTGGACGGCGCCGGGCGGCTGCTGGGCCACCGGCAGTTCCCGGCTACCGCGGCCGGCTACCGGCAACTGCTGGCCTGGCTGCGCGGGTTCGGGGTGCTGCTGGTCGTCGGCGTAGAGGGGACCGGCGTCTACGGCGCCGGGCTGGCCCGGCACCTGGCCGTCGAGGGCGTGGCGATGGTCGAGGTCGACCGGCCCGACCGCAAGACCCGCCGGTTCGCCGGCAAGTCCGATCCGCTCGACGCCGAGGCCGCCGCCCGCACCGCGCTGGCCCGCACCCGCACCGGCACCCCGAAGGACCGCAGCGGGCAGGTGGAGGCGCTGCGCAACCTGCGGGTGGCCCGTCGCAGCGCGATCGACCAGCGGGCGGACTGCCAGCGGCGGATCAAGTCGCTGATCGTCACCGCTCCCGAGCCGCTGCGCGCCCAGCTGCGCGGCCTCAAGGGCGTCACGCTGATCGGCACCTGCGCCGGGCTGCGCCCCGATCTCAACCGCATCGGCGAGCCGGAGCAGGCCGTCAAGCGCGCGCTGCGTTCATTGGCCCGCCGCCACCAGCTCCTCAGCGAGGAGATCAACGAGCTCGACGACCTCATCGGCCCGCTGGTTGCCCAGATCAACCCCGACCTGCTCGACTGCACCGGCGTGGGCGCCGACGTCGCCAGCCAGCTGCTCGTCACCGTCGGACAGAACGCCGACCGGCTGCACTCCGAGCCGGCCTTCGCCATGCTCTGCGGCGTTGCCCCGATCCCGGCCTCCTCGGGCAAGACCCACCGCCACCGGCTCAACCGCGGCGGAGACCGACAGGCCAACGCCGCCCTCTACCGCATCGTGCTCTGCCGGATGCGCTGGGACCCACGCACCCGCGCCTACGTCGAACGCCGCACCACCGAAGGCCTGTCGAAGAAGGACATCATCCGCTGCCTCAAGCGCATGATCGCCCGCGAGCTCTACTACGTCCTACGCCCCGCTCACCCAACCAACGACCTCGCTCCGGCGGCTTGACGATCCATAGGAGCATCCTCCCGCGCCCCTCCCCGGTACCGGCCACGACGGTCGTCCCGCACCCGGCGGCTAGCCTCGCCGGGTGCCCGTCGCCGTCCTGACCGATTCGACGGCCTACCTTCCCCCGGACCTGGCGGAGCGGTACGGCATCCACGTCGTCCCGCTCTACGTCGTGCTCGCCGGCCACTCGGGCCGCGAGGGCGAGGACATCAGCTCCGAGGACGTGGCCCGTGCCCTGTCCTCGCGCGGGCAGCGGGTCTCCACGTCGCGGCCCACGCCCGGTGACTTCGTCGCCGCCTACCGGGCGGCGCTCGACGCCGGCGCCGACCGGCTGGTGTCGGTGCACCTGTCGGCGGAGCTGTCCGGCACCTGGGACGCCGCTCGGGTCGCCGCTTCCCAGGTGGGGGAGCACATCGTCTCCGTCGTCGACTCCCGGTCCGCCGCCATGGGCACCGGGTTCGCCGTCCTGGCGGCCGCGCGCGCGGCCGCCGGCGGCGCCGACCTGGACACCGTGGCGCGGGTGGCCCGCGAGGCCGCAGCCCGCACCCGGACGCTATTCGTCGTCGACACCCTCGAGCACCTGCGCCGGGGCGGGCGGATCGGCTCGGCCGCGGCGGTGTTCGGCTCGGCCCTGGCCGTCAAGCCGGTGCTGCACGTGGTCGACGGCCGGGTGGTGCCGCTGGAGAAGGTGCGCACGTCGGCCCGGGCGTTCAACCGGCTCGTCCAGCACGTGGTCGAGCTCGCCGGGGAGCGCCAGGTCTCCCTCGCCGTCCACCACCTCGCGGCGGCCGAGCGCGCCGAGCGGCTGGTGACCGAGCTCCGCGAGCGGGTGCCGGGGCTGTGCGAGCTGCACGTGAGCGAGCTGGGTGCCGCGATCGGCGCGCACGTCGGCCCCGGGGCGGTGGGCGTCGTCGTCTCCCACGTCGCACCCGGGACCGCGCCGCCGTCCGGCGGGGAGCAGCCACCGGGGGAGTGACGGGCATCGGGGTGCCTCCGTCGTCCACATCGGCGGCCGGTGTCCACAGATCCGCCGTGAGCAGCTCCCACCGGGGCCGCGCTCCCTAGCGTCGGCCGGGTGCGCCTCCCGACCCGCCGCGACGATGCCGACGTCATCCGTGCCCGGCTGCGGGCGCTGCTGGCGGAGCCCCGCCCCGGCGGGTGGCTGCCCGAGGACGACGACGGCGCCGATGCCTGGCGGGCGGACGGGCACCAGGTCTCCGGCGCGGTCGGCGAGCCGCCGCCCGACGACGAACTGCCGGCCGGGGTGGGCCGGCACCGGGCCCCGGGGACGGCGGTGCGCTGGGACGCCGGCCGCACGGGAGCCCGCGCGCTGTGGGTGGCCGCGACGGTCGCGGTGCTGCTCCTGCTGGGCTGGACGTGGCTGGACCGGCCCCGGGTGGAGCCCGCCGGCGCCGCCTCGACCGTTCCGGCCGTGCCGACGTCGGCGCCACCGTCGGCAGAGGCGGCCGGGACGACCGACGAGGCGGCTGCGCCCTCGACCGTGGTGGTGTCCGTCGTCGGGCAGGTGGCCCGGCCCGGGCTGGTCACCCTGACCCCGGGGGCGCGGGTCGCCGACGCGGTGGCCGGGGCGGGGGGTTTCCTCCCGGAGGCCGATCCCGCGTCGGTCAACCTCGCCGCACCGGTGTCCGACGGCGAGCAGATCTCGGTCGGTACGCCGGGCGCCGCCGCCGGCGCCGGAGGCGTCGGCGGGCCCGACGCCCAGGGCGGGGGGAAGGTCGACCTGAACACCGCCGGCGTCGCCGATCTCGACGCCCTGCCGGGGATCGGCCCGGTGCTCGCCCAGCGCATCGTCGAGCACCGGGCCCGCAGCGGTGGGTTCCGCAGCGTCGACGAGCTCGACGACGTGCCGGGCATCGGCCCCGCGACCGCGGCGGAGCTGGCCGAGCTGGTGACGGTGTGAGCAGCCGCGCACGGGACGCCCCCGGGCGCCGCCCGGACCGGTGGCAGTGGCTCGACGTGCGGCTCTGGCCGGCGGCCGGGGCGGTCTGGGGAGTGGCGCTCGGAGCGCCGTTCCTCTCGTCGCACCAACTGCTGCTCATGACCGGAACCGCACTGGCGGTCGCGGCGGTCGTCGTCCGCGCGCGGGGCGCCCACGCCGCCGTGGCGCTGGTGGTGCTCGCCGGGGTGGCGGCCTCGTCGGGGATCGCGGCGGTGCGGGCCGCGGGGCGCGAGTCGTCGCCGCTGCGCGACCTCGTCGCCGCCGGGGGAACGGCCGAGGTGACGCTGACCGTGCGCGGCGACCCGCGTCCGGTCCGGGGCGCCGGCGCCCCCCGGGTGCTGCTCGACGCCCGGATCACCGCGCTGAGCCACGGCTCCACCCACCACCGGCTCGACGACGCCGTCCTGGTGTTCGCCCCGGGCGACGGCTGGGCCGGGGTGCTGCCCGGGGAGGAGGTCCGGGTGCGCGCCGGCATGGGGCCACCTGCTGCCGGCGACGACGTGCTGGCGGTGCTCTCGGCGCGCGGCCCGCCGGAGCCGGTGGCCGGCCCCGGGGCGGCGCAGCGGGCGGCGGGTGCGCTGCGGGGCTCGCTGGCCACCACCTCGGCCCGCGTCCTCGACCACCGGTCCGGTGGGCTGCTGCCCGGGCTGGTCGTCGGCGACACGCGCGCCATGGACGAGGTCCTGGACGAGGAGTTCGAACGGGCCGGGCTGTCGCACCTGACCGCCGTCTCCGGCGCGAACGTGGCCATCGTGATCGCCGCGGTCCTCCGGCCGCTGCGCCGTCACGGGGTCGACCGCCGGGTGCAGGCGCTCGTGGCCCTCGTGGCGCTGGCCGGGTTCGTCGTCCTGGCCCGGCCGAGCGCGAGCGTGCTGCGCGCGGCCGCGATGGGCGCGGTCACGCTCGTCGCGCTGGCGTCGGGGCGGTCCCGGGCGGCGCTGCCGGCCCTCGGTGCCGCCGTCGTGGTGCTGCTGCTCGCCGACCAGGGGCTGGCCCGCGACCCGGGCTTCGCGTTGTCGGTCGTGGCGACCGCGGCCATCGTGCTGCTCGCCCCGCCCTGGGCCCGCCGGTTGCGCGCCCGGGGCTGGCCGCCGCTGCCGGCCGACGCGGTGGCGGTCAGCGTCGCCGCCGGCCTGGCGACGGCGCCGCTGATCGCCGGGCTCAACGGGATCGTCAGCCTGGTGTCGCTCCCGGCGAACCTGCTCGCCGCCCCCGCCGTGGCCCCGGCGACCGTGCTCGGGCTGCTCGCCGTGCCGGCCGGGCTGGCGCTGCCGTGGCTCGGGGACGCCCTGGTGTGGCTGGCCGGCTGGCCGGTGCGCTGGATCGTGCTGGTGGCCGAGCGCGCGGCCGCGGTCCCGGACGCGGCCGCCGGCTGGCCGGCCGGGGTCGTCGGCGCGTCGGTCCTGGCGGCGCTCCTGCTCGTCGGGGGGTGGCTGCTGTGGCGGGTCCCGCCGCTGCGCGCCGTCGGGCTGGCCGTGCTGGCCGCGCTGGTCCTGGTCGGCTGGCCGCTGCGGCAGCAGCTCGACGGCTGGCCCGCCGACGGTGCGGTGCTGGTGGCCTGCGACGTCGGCCAGGGGGACGCGCTCGTCCTCCCCGTCGGCGGTGGGCGCGGCGTCCTGGTCGACGCCGGGCCCGACCGCGCCGCGGTCGACCGGTGCCTCGACCGGCTGGGCATCGACGAGCTCCCGCTGGTGCTCCTCTCGCACCTGGACGCCGACCACGTGGGCGGCCTCGACGGCGCGTTCACCGGGCGCACCGTCGGCGTGGTCGCCACCGGTGTCCTGTCGCCGGCCGACGACCGCGCGCCGGCGGTGGACCGGCAGGTGCACCGGGCCGGTGGCACGCGGACGGTGCTCGTCCCGGGCGATCGGCGGGCCGTGGCCGGCGTGGAGCTGGAGGTGCTGGCCCCGGCACCCGGGAGGGCCACCGCGTCGGCCGAGGCCAACGACCTCTCGCTGGTGGTCCGGGTGACGGTGCGGGGGTTGCGCATCCTGCTCACCGGCGACCTGGGCGCGGAGGCGGAGGCCCGGCTCCGGCGGGACGGGACCGACCTGCGCGCCGACGTGCTCAAGGTGCCGCACCACGGCAGCGGGGACGCCGACCCGGCCTTCCTCGCCGCCACGGGGGCGCGCGTCGCGCTCATCTCCGTCGCGGCGGACAACACCTACGGCCACCCGGCGCCGCGGCTGCTCGAGTGGCTGCGCGAGTCGGGCATGCGGGTCCACCGCACCGACCGGGAGGGCGACCTCGCGGTGGTCGGGGAGGCGGGCGACTGGGGCGTCGCCGGGCGGGGGAGCAGCGCGGGGGTGGACGCCGCCGGGGCCGCTCCCGACCGTCCCGCGACGGCCGCCGTGCACGCCCGGGCGGGCGGCGGGAACCGTCGGCCCCCCGTGACACGATGGCGGCGTGACGGCGTCCCCGGTCGAACCCACCTCGCGGCTGCGCGTGGTCATCGGCGAGGAGGAGCTGCTCCGGTCGCGCGCCGTGAGCGCCGTCCGCACCGCCGTGCTCGGCCGCCACCCCGACGCGGAGGTCCACGAGCTCGCCGCCCTGGGGCTGCCGGTCGGGCAGCTGGCCGACGCGCTGGCGCCGTCGTTGTTCGGTGGGCACCGGCTGGTGGTCGTGACCGGGGTGCACGAGTCGGCCGGTGCGCTGGCCGATGCCCTGACCGCCTACGCGAAGGACCCCGACCCCGACCTCACGCTCGTGATCGTCCACTCCGGGGGCAAGCGCAACGAGGCCCTGGTCAAGGCGTTCAAGGCCGCCGGCGCGGCGGTCGACGAATGCCCGAAGGTGACGTCCGTCGGCGACCGCATCGCCTTCGTGCGCAACGAGGTCCGCCGGCTCGGCGGCCGGATCGCCCCCGATGCGGTCACCGCCCTGGTCGACGCGATCGGCGCCGACCTGCGGTCGCTCTCCGCCGCCGCCGGCCAGCTCGTCTCCGACTTCGGCGGAAGCATCGACGCCGACGACGTCGCCCGGTTCCACCGCGGGCAGGGGGAGGTCACCGGCTTCACCGTGGCCGAGCGGGTGCTGACCGGCGACCGCGCGGGCTCGATCGAGATGCTGCGCTGGGCGCTGGAGCGCGGGGTGGCCCACGTGCTCATCGCGGACGCCATCGCCGACGGCGTGCGCACCGCGGCCCGGGTGGCCTCGCTCAGCTCCAGCAACCCGGGCGACCTCGCCCGGACCCTGAAGATGCCGCCGT
Organism: Blastococcus sp. HT6-4; assembly: GCF_039679125.1. Classification (NCBI taxonomy): domain Bacteria; kingdom Bacillati; phylum Actinomycetota; class Actinomycetes; order Geodermatophilales; family Geodermatophilaceae; genus Blastococcus; species Blastococcus montanus. The sequence continues at coordinate 1,296,164 of NZ_CP155551.1, forward strand.
GGAAGGTGAAGAAGGCGCAGGCGCAGGCGCGCGGGTGGAGCATCGAGGGGCTGCAGCAGGCTCTGGGCGTCACCGCCGGCCTCAACGCCGACGTCAAGGGCGCCGCGGCGAGCGCCGACTACGCCCTCGAGCGGGCCATCCGCCGGCTCGTCACCATCCGCACCGAGACCGGCCGGGGACGGGCTCGCGCCGGACGCTGATCCGACGAGCACCCCGGCGCTCCAGCGGGGACGCCACCACGACAGCAGGTGGAGCCGGACCCCCGGACGGGAAGCCGGGCCACGGTGCCGCAACGCGACGAGCCCCCGTCCCGGAGGGGACAGGGGCTCGTCGCATCCGCGCCGGAGGCGCGGGACGCCGGCTCAGAGGCCGGCGACCTGCTTGGCCAGACCCGACTTGCGGTTGGCGGCCTGGTTCTTGTGGATGACGCCCTTGCTGGCGGCCTTGTCGAGCTGCTTCGCAGCGGCCTGGTACGCGGCGCTCGCGGCAGCGGCGTCCCCGGACTCGGCGGCGGTGCGGACGCGCCGGACGGCCGTCTTCAGGGCGGACTTGACCGCGACGTTGCGCTGACGCGCCTTCTCGTTGGTCTTGATCCGCTTCATCTGGGACTTGATGTTCGCCACGCGTGAGCCTCGGTGTCTCGACAGGAGGGAGTACTTCTGACAGTGCGTCCGGGCATGCGCCACAGGACCGGCCTGCAAAGATACCAGCGTCTCGCCGGCGGCCCCACCCCGCGGTCCGGGGCCCTCCCGCACACCTCGCACGGGCCGGTCGTCGCGCCGCTCTTCGGCCCCGGCCGGTGACGTGGGACGATGGCGGCACTGTGACGACTCCTGCTGCCACCGATCCGGCCCTCATCCGGAACTTCTGCATCATCGCCCACATCGACCACGGCAAGTCGACGCTGGCCGACCGGATGCTCGAGGTCACCGGACTCGTCGAGGGCCGCCACATGCGCGCCCAGTACCTCGACCGCATGGACATCGAGCGCGAACGCGGCATCACCATCAAGGCGCAGAACGTCCGGCTGCCGTGGACCCCGCGCTCGGGGGCCCACACCGGCACCGAGTACGTGCTCGACATGATCGACACCCCCGGCCACGTGGACTTCACCTACGAGGTGTCCCGGTCGCTGGCCGCCTGCGAGGGCGCCGTCCTGCTGGTGGACGCCGCCCAGGGGATCGAGGCCCAGACGCTGGCGAACCTCTACCTGGCGCTGGAGAACGACCTCACGATCATCCCGGTGCTGAACAAGATCGACCTGCCGGCCGCGCAGCCCGAGCGCTACGCCGAGGAGATCGCGCACATCATCGGCTGCGAGCCCGAGGACGTGCTGCGGGTCAGCGGGAAGACCGGCGTCGGGGTGCCCGATCTCCTCGACCGCATCGTGGAGGAGATCCCGGCACCGACGGGCGAGGCCGGCTCCCCGGCACGGGCCATGATCTTCGACTCCGTCTACGACATCTACCGGGGCGTGATCACCTACGTCCGCGTCGTCGACGGCCGGATCGCCGCCCGCGACAAGATCAAGATGATGTCGACCGGTGCGACGCACGAGCTGCTGGAGATCGGCGTGATCTCGCCGGAGCCCAAGCCGGTGGACTCCCTCGGGGTGGGCGAGGTCGGTTACTTCATCACCGGGGTGAAGGACGTCCGCCAGTCCCGCGTCGGCGACACCGTCACCCTGCAGCACAAGCCGGCGGCGGAGTCGATCGGTGGCTACCGCGACCCCAAGCCGATGGTCTACTCCGGCCTCTACCCGATCGACGGCAGCGAGTACCCGCTGCTGCGCGAGGCGCTGGACAAGCTGCTGCTCAACGACGCCGCGCTGGTCTACGAGCCGGAGACCTCGGCAGCGCTGGGCTTCGGCTTCCGCGTCGGCTTCCTGGGCCTGCTGCACCTGGAGATCGTCCGGGAGCGGCTCGAGCGCGAGGCGGGCATCAGCCTCATCTCGACGGCGCCCAACGTCGTCTACCGCGTGATCATGGAGGACGGCACCGAGATCACGGTGACCAACCCCAGCGACTGGCCCGAGGGCAAGATCGACAAGGTCTTCGAGCCGATCGTCAACGCCACGATCATCGCGCCCAGCGACTACACCGGCGCGATCATGGAGCTCTGCCAGGGCCGCCGCGGCCAGCTCGGCGGCATGGACTACCTGAGCGAGTCGCGCGTCGAGCTGCGCTACACGCTGCCGCTCGGTGAGATCATCTTCGACTTCTTCGACGCGCTGAAGTCCCGCACCCGCGGCTACGCCTCGCTCGACTACCAGGAGGCCGGCGAGCAGGAGTCCGCGCTGGTCAAGGTGGACATCCTGCTGCAGGGCGAGGCCGTCGACGCGTTCAGCGCGATCGTGCACAAGGACAAGGCCTACAGCTACGGCGTGATGATGGCCGGCAAGCTCCGCGAGCTCATCCCGCGCCAGCAGTTCGAGGTGCCGATCCAGGCCGCCGTCGGCTCCCGGGTGATCGCCCGCGAGACCGTCCGCGCCATCCGCAAGGACGTCCTCGCCAAGTGCTACGGCGGTGACATCACCCGCAAGCGGAAGCTGCTGGAGAAGCAGAAGGAGGGCAAGAAGCGGATGAAGATGGTCGGCCGCGTCGAGGTCCCCCAGGAGGCGTTCGTCGCCGCGCTCTCCACCAACGAGTCCACCGCCTCGGCCAAGCCCAAGTGACGGGGCGGGTCGACGCCGTCTGCGTGTCCGGGGCCGATCTCGTCCCGCTGCCCGGCCGCCGGCCCGACCGCAGCGGCATCCACAAGCGGTCCGTGCCCGGCCGCGTCGCCGTCGGGACGCTGGGCCTGGACGGCGACGTCCAGGTCAACCGCAAGCACCACGGTGGTGAGGGACAGGCCGTCTACGCCTACGCCCAGGAGGACGCCGAGTTCTGGATCGCCGAGATCGGCCGCGCGCTGCCGCCCGGCATGTTCGGCGAGAACCTGCGGACGACGGGCCTGGACCTCACCGGCGCCGTCCTCGGTGAGCGCTGGCGGGTGGGGACCGCGCTCCTGGAGGTGACCGCGCCCCGGATCCCGTGCGCGAACTTCGCCCGCTTCTGGGACGAGCCGCAGCTGGTCAGGCGGTTCACCGCACACGGCGCCAGCGGGGCGTACCTGCGCGTCCTGGTGACCGGGGAGATCGGCGCGGGTGACGTCGTGGAGATCGAGGAGCGTCCCGGGCACGAGGTGACGGTCGGGCTGGCGTTCCGGGCGTTCACGACGCAGAAGTACCGGATCGCCGAGCTCGAACCGGCGTTGCCCCATCTGCCCGACAAGGACCGCTCGAAGGTGGCGGGGAGGATCGCCCGGCGGATCGCTCCCATCCTCTAGGGCTCCGGCGCGCTAGTGTCCGCCGCGACGGCGGGGGAACTCCCGCCGGAACGGGGAGGTCGCCATGCTGGTCCGTCGGTCGGGGCTCGCGCTCCTGGCGCTCGCCGTGTTCACCGGCCCTGTCCTCGCCGGATGCGAGTCCGAGGGGGCCGGGGAGGCCACGGAGACCGAGGAGTCGGCGGCCGACCTGCTGGAGCGGGCGAAGCAGACCCTCGACGACTCCGAGAGCGTGCACTTCGTGCTCAGCAGCGAGGGCGCGCCGACGACGGGCACGGTCCTCGTCGGCGGTGAGGGGGACATGGCGCGCCCGGCCTCCTTCGACGGCACGCTGCAGGTGCTCGCGCTCGGGTCGACCCTCGACCTGGAGGTGGTGTCGGTCGACGGCACCGTCTACGCGCAGCTGCCGTTCACCAGCGGCTTCACCGAGATCGAGCCCGAGCAGTTCGGTTTCGGCGACCCCGGCGAGCTGATGGACCGCGAGACGGGCATCTCGCAGCTGCTCGCCGAGGCGCAGTCGGCCGAGCTGGGGGAGGAGCGCCGCGTGGACGGCGAGGTGGTGCGCGAGGTGACCGCCGAGCTGCCCGGTGACCTCGTCGAGCAGATCCTCGACAGCGCGGACCCCTCCCAGCCGGTGCAGGCCCGCTTCTCCATCGCCCCGGACAGCGGGGAGCCGCGCCGGGCGGAGCTGACCGGGCCGTTCTTCGAAGCAGGCGAGGACGCCACCTACACCCTCGAGCTCAGTGACTTCGGGGCCGATGTCGAGATCACCGCACCCACCACAGGCTGAGGCGCCGGCCGCCCCGGGCCGGGGTGCCCCGGGGCTGGCCGCGATCGGCCTCGCCACCCTCGCCGTGCTGGTCACGGCCGCCGACACCTACGTCGTCGTCCTGGCGCTGCCGGACATCCTCACCGGCGTCGGGGTGGGCATCGGTGAGCTGCAGAGGGCGACGCCGATCGTCGGCGGTTTCCTCCTGGGCTACACGGCGACGCTGCCGCTGCTGGGCCGCCTGGCCGACCTGCGCGGGCGGATGCCGGTCCTCATCGGCTGCCTGCTGCTGTTCGCGCTCGGCTCGCTGCTGACCGCCACCGCCGTGTCGCTCGGGCCGGCCGTGGCCGGTCGCGGGCTGCAGGGCATCGGCGCGGGCGGGCTGGTGCCGGCCACGCTGGCGCTGGTCGCCGACCGCTGGCCGCCCGAGCGTCGCTCGGTCCCGCTGGGCGTCGTGGGAGCGGTGCAGGAGGCCGGTGCCGTGCTGGGCCCGCTGGCCGGCGCGGCGGTGCTGGCGTTCGCCGACTGGCGGGCGATCTTCTGGCTCAACCTGCTGCTCGGGCTCGCGCTCGCGGCCGGGGTGGTCGCCACCGGCCGCGTGCGCCGCCCAGACCCGCTCGGGCTGGTGCTCGCCGCCGTCGCCGCCGGGGCGCTCGGCCTGCTGCTGGCCGAGCCGTCCGCGCTGGCCGAGGACGTCACGCTGGGGCTGCTCTACGTCCCCCTCGCCGAGGGGTGGGGCTGGAGCACGCCGCTGCTGCTGCTCACCGTCGTGGCCGCCGCCGGGCTGGTCGTCCGCGGCGCCGTGCACCCCACGGGCGCCGTCCTCCCGTTGCGGGGGCTGAGCCGGCTGGCCCGCGAGGTCGACGTCCTCGGATCGACGCTGGCCGTCCTGGCGCTGGGTGCGCTCGTGTGGGCGTTCGCCGCCGCCGACACCTCGCGGGAGGTGGTGGCGCACGGCTGGGTGCTGCTGCCGCTGGCCGCCGTCGCCGCGGTGCTGTTCGTGCTGCACGAGCGGCGCACGGCCGACCCGGTCCTGCCGCTGGCCGCCCTCCGGCCGGTCGGGGCGTGGGGCGCGATGCTGGTCAACCTGCTGGTGGGCGTGGCGCTGGTGGCGGCGTTGGTGGACATCCCGCTGTTCGCCCGGGCCACCACGGCGCCGGGGGACCAGCTGGAGGCGGCGCTGGTGCTGTTGCGGTTGCTGGTCGCCGTGCCGGTGGGTGCGGTCGCCGGTGGGTGGCTGTGCCGGGTCGTCGCGCCGCGCGTCGTCGCCGGCGGCGGGATGGCGATGACCGCGGCGGCGTTCGTCGCCATGACCACCTGGGACGAGCGGTCGCTGGACGGCGCCGGGTCGACGGTGGTGCTGCTGGCCGCCGGCCTCGGGTTCGGCCTGGCGATCGCGCCGGTGAACGCCGTGCTGCTCGCGGTCACGCGACCGGAGGTGCACGGCAGCGCGAGCGCGCTCGCCGTCGTCGCCCGGACCGTCGGCATGCTGGCCGGGCTGTCGCTGCTCACCGCCGTCGCGCTGCGCCGGTTCACCGCCGAGGTGGCGGCGATCGGCACGCCCATGGAGCTGTGCCCGACCTCGCCCGCGGACTGCGCCGCCTACGACGCCGCGACGGCGGAGGCGCTGCTCACCCAGCTGCACACGGTCTTCGCCGGCGCGGCGATCGCGGCCGGGCTGGCCTCCGTCGCCGCACTCGTGCTGCTGCGGAGCCCGGTCCTCAGGGGGTCGGCGCGAGCCTGAGGTCGTCGCGGAGCGCCGGGACATCGACGCCCCCCGTCGCGGCCGGGTACGCGCAACGAGCGGGCGGCCGTGAGCCCCACCGCCGGGTCCTATGTGCCGTCGGCCGAGTCGCACGGTCGACCGGAACGGGCGACGGGGGATGGCGGAGCGAGGGGATGACAGAGTGGCGGGGAGCCGGGACCACGGCTCCCGGACGAGCGGTGCCGTACCCGGTGTGCGACAAGACGGCGCCAGAGGAGCCCGCGATGTCGTGGTTGGTGCTGGTCGTGTCCGGGATGCTCGAGGCGGTGTGGGCGGTCGCGCTCGACCGGTCCGAGGGCTTCAGCCGGCCGGTGCCCACCGCCGTCTTCGTGGTCGCCCTGGCCGCGAGCATGGGCGGGCTCGGCTACGCCCTGCGTGAGCTGCCGGTGGGCACGTCCTACGCCGTCTGGGTCGGGATCGGGGCGGTGCTGACGGTGGCCTGGTCGATGGTCACCGGCGCCGAGACGGTCTCGGTGGTCAAAGTGTTGCTGCTCGCCGGGATCGTCGGCTGCGTGATCGGCCTGAAGGTCGTGGAGTGACCCGGGTGCCGAGTGGGCAGTCGGTGCCCGCCGACGCGGAGTGTCCGCGCGTGGCGGCGACCGCGACCGCCCACCCGGCGGGTGGCGCCCCGCTCAGAGGGTGAAGACGATCTTCCCGTTGGTGCGCCCCTCGAGCATCCGCTCGAAGCCCTCCCGCGCCTGCGCGAGCGGCAGCTCGACGTCGATCTGCGGCCGGATGCCGGTGACGGCGCACATCTGGATCAGCGCCTCCAGCTCCGCCTTGGTGCCCATCGTGGAGCCGATGACCGACAGCTGGGTGAAGAAGACCCGGTTGAGCTCGGCGCCGGGGTTGAAGCCGGTCGTGGCGCCGGAGGTGACGAGCACCCCGCCGGGCTTCAGCGACTTGATGCTGTGGCTCCAGGTCGCCTCGCCCACGGTCTCCATGACGCCGTCGACCCGCTCGGGCAGCCGGGCACCGCTCTCGAAGGCCTGCTCGGCGCCCAGCGCGAGGGCCGCGGCGCGCTTCTCCTCGCTGCGGCCGGTCACCCACATCCGGTAGCCGGCCGCCCGGCCCAGCACGATCAGCGCCGTGGCCACCCCGCCGCTGGCGCCCTGCACCAGCACCGTCTGCCCGGGGCGCAGCCCGGACTTCACGAACAGCATCCGGTAGGCGGTCAGCCAGGCCGTGGGCAGGCAGGCGGCTTCCGCGAACGAGAGCTCCGCCGGCTTCGGGAGGAGGTTGCGCCGGGGGACGGCCACCTTCTCCGCCATCGACCCCTGGTGCACCTCCGACAGGAGTGAGCGCTTCGGGTCGAGCGTCTCGTCGCCCATCCACTCGGGGGTCGAGATGACCCCGTGGACCAGGACCTCGTTGCCGTCCTCGTCGATGCCCGCGGCGTCGGTGCCCAGGATCATCGGCATCCGCTCGGCCGGGAGCCCGATGCCCTGCAGGCTGAACAGGTCGTGGTGGTTGAGCGAGACCGCCTTCACCTGGATCGTCGTCCAGCCCTCCGGCGCCCGCGGCTCGGGGCGGTCGCCCACCTCGAGCACGGAGAGCGGATCCTTCGGGGCAGGGGCGGAGACGAAGGCAGCCAGCATGCACGGGACGCTAACTGAGCTGTTCCGGCGCGGCGACGCGGGCCGCCGGGGGATACCCGGCGGCCCCCACCGACCGCCTCACCGCAGCGCGACGCCCTCGCGGTCGAACACCAGCGCCTCGTCGAGCCGGACGCGGAGCGCGAGCTCCGCGTCCACCTCGACGCCGAGGCGCTTGTCGAGCCGGACGACCAGGTGGTCACCGCGGTGACCGACTCCGGCGGACAGGCCGACCGGCTGGACGAGGGCGAAGATCTCCGCGCCCGTCCGCTCGACCCGGACCACCCGTGCCGTCAGCCGGTCGTCCGCGCCGGAGGTGCCCGCACCGGTCACGTCGACGCCCTCGGGCCGGATGCCGATGGTCACCGAGTCGGACCCGGTCGCCGTCACCGGCAGCGGGACCTGCAGCGATCCCGCGACCACCGCACGACCGTCGCGGACCGGCACCCGGTCGAGCAGGTTGATCGAGGGTGACCCGATGAACCCGGCGACGAACGTGTTGACCGGTCGCTCGTAGAGCTCGGTCGGGGTGCCGATCTGCTGCAGCCGCCCGTCCCTCAGCACGACGACGCGGTCTCCCATCGTCATGGCCTCGGTCTGGTCGTGCGTGACGTAGACCGTGGTGGTGCCCAGCCGCTTCTGCAGGGCCGCGATCTCCGCCCGCGTCGAGACGCGCAGCTTGGCGTCCAGGTTGGACAGCGGCTCGTCCATGCAGAAGACCTTGGGATCGCGCACGATGGCGCGGCCCATGGCCACCCGCTGGCGCTGGCCGCCGGACATCCGGGCCGGCTTGCGGTCGAGGAGATCCTCCAGCTGCAGGATCCGCGCGGCCTCGGCCACCCTGGTCCTGATCTCTGCCGCGTCGACCCCCAGGTTCTTGAGCGCGAAGGCCATGTTCTCGCCGGCGGTCATGCTGGGGTACAGCGCGTAGCTCTGGAACACCATCGCCACGTCCCGGTCCCGGGGGCGGCGACCGGTGACGTCGACGCCGTCGATGCACACCCGCCCCGAGCTCACCGGCTCGAGGCCGGCGAGCATCCGGAGGCTGGTGGACTTGCCGCAGCCCGACGGGCCGACGACGACCATGAACTCGCCGTCGCTGATCGTCAGGTCCAGACCGTCCACCGCGGGGCGCTCGCTCTGCGGAAAGGTGCGGGTCGCCCCCTCGAAGGTCACCGCCGCCACGGCGGTGCCTCCTCGTCGCTCGGCGCGGCGGTCACAGCTTCGGCTCGATGTCGCGCTCGTAGACCGTCGTGCTCTCCGCCTCGAGCTGCCCGAAGACCGTCGCCACGTCCTCGCCGCCGATCGTGATCCGGTCCAGCCCGGCGCCGATGCGCGCGCCACCGCCGGGGAGGAGAACTCGGGCGTTGTCCTGCGACGCGGTGACCTCGAGCTGCTCGATCGCGGTGCGGAAGTTCGGGTTCTCCTCCAGGAAGGGCTTCATGTCGGGGTGGTCGACGGCGTCCTTCTGCACGGGCATGTAGCCGGTCGCCTGGCTGAACGTCACCGTGTTCTCGGTGTCGGTGAGGAAGGCGATGAGCTCCATGGCCGCCTCCTTGCGCTCGTCGGAGATGCGCTCGGGGATGGCCAGGCCGGCGCCGCCGGTCGGGACGCCGGGGGTGGGGCCGGGGAGGAAGGCGGTGCCGATCTCGAACCCGGCGGTGCCGGTGAGGCCCTTCAGGGAGCCGGTCGACTGCAGCAGCGAGGCGGCCTGGCCGGCGCCGAACTGGTTGTTGGCGTCATTGGAGATGGCGATGTGCTGCTGCTGGTACTGGTCCTGCAGGAACTCGCCGGCCTCGATCGTCCCGTCGGACGTGAAGGTCATGTCCCACTCGTCGGAGTAGGAGCCGTCGAAGGTCCACACCATTCCCTGGAAGTACCAGTCGAGGTAGTTGCTCCCGTCGGGCAGGACCATGGGGGCGACGCCGCCGTTCGCGGCCGCGAGCTTCGGAGCCCACTCGGCCCACTCGGCCCACGTCTCGGGACCGCGGTCGGGGAGGCCGGCGGCGCTCCACATGGCCTTGTTGTAGTAGAAGAGCGGCGTCGAGCGGGCGTAGGGCAGGGCGTAGTGCTCGCCCTCGAAGGTGTAGTCCTCGCGCAGCGAGTCCACGTAGCCCTCGCTGTCCACGCCCACGGTCGACCACAGCTCGTCCATGGGCGTGATGGCGTCGGTGAGCGCGAAGTTGAACCAGGTGACGTCGGAGACGACCACTACGTCGGGCAGCTCCCCGCCGGACAGGGCGGCGTTGAACTTCTGGGCGACCTCCTCGTAGTTCTTGCCGGCGGTCACCAGGTTCACCTCGATGCCGCTCTCCTCCTCGAAGGCCTCGAGGAGCTCGGTCTCGACGGCCTTCGACTCCCCGGGGTGGTTGGACCAGAAGGTCAACGTCTCGACCGGACCCTCGCCGCTCGCGCCGGCGCCGGCGTCGTCGGCGGAGCCGGTGCCGGCGCAGCCGGTGAGGGCGAGCGCGGCGAGCGTCGCGGCGCCGGTGAGGCGGAGCAGGGGACGGCGTCCCGATGCGGTCATGAGGGGGCTCCTGTCGTGGATCGTTCGGTGGTGTCGCCGGGCTGTGCCGCCCGGAGTCGGGGTCAGCCCTTGACGGCGCCGGCCGTCAGGCCCTTGATCATGTGGCGCTGCAGCGCCAGGAAGATCAGCAGGATCGGCAGCATCGTCAGCACGGTGCCGGCGAGCACCGGCCCCCAGTTGGTCAGTCCCTGGGTGTCCTGCAGCTGGGCCAGGCCGACGGGCAGCGGTGCGATGCGGGCGTCGTCGGCCATGAGGAGCGGCCAGAGGTACTGGTTCCACTCGGTGACGATGGTGATCAGCGTGAAGGCGATGAGGGTGGGCCAGGACATCGGCAGCACCACTCGCCAGAGCATCCGCAGCGGCCCGGCGGCGTCCATCTCGGCGGCCTCGATGACCTCCCGGGGCAGCGCGAGGAAGTGGTTGCGCATCAGGAAGGTGCCGAAGGCGACGCCGGCCAGGGGGACGATGATCCCGGTGAAGGTGTTCCGCCAGCCCAGCTGGGCGACCAGCGCGTAGTTGCTGATCATGGTGATCTGGTTGGGCACCATCAGGCTGCCGATGACGAAGAGCAGCACCAGGGTGCGGCCGGGGAAGCGCAGGAACGCCAGGGCGAAGGCCGACAGCACCCCGAGGACCACCTGGATCAGCGTGAGCGCCGAGGTGATGATGATCGAGTTGCGCAGGTAGTCGCTGAAAGCGACCCCACCGCCCACAGCGGTGTAGTTGTCGAACGTGAGCGGGTCCGGCCACCAGCTGACCGGCACCGTGTAGATGTCGGGCCGTTCCTTGAGCGACGAGATCAGGATCCAGTACAGCGGCACCGCGACGAGGAGCACGACGAGGAGGAGACCGGCGTAGCCGCCCAGGCGACCGAGCGGACCGGTGCGGCCGGCGGGGGATTCGGTGGTGGTCACTGCTGCTGGCCCCGCTCCATGGCGCGGACCTGGACCAGCGTGACCACGAGCAGGATGACGAACATGATCGTGGCGACCGTGGCGCCGAAACCAGCCCGCTGGTTGACGAACGTCTCCTGGTAGACCTGGTAGACCATCGTCGTCGTGCCGTTGCCCAGGGGGCCGCCCCTGGTCATGGTGTCGATGATGTCGAAGACCTGGAAGCTGTTGAGCAGCACGGTGATCAGCAGGAAGAAGGTGGCCGGCCGCAGCTGCGGCCAGGTGACCCTGCGGAACTTCGCCCACGCGGATGCCGCGTCGATCTCGGCCGCCTCGTCGAGCTCCGCCCGCCGTCCCTGCAGCGCGGCGAGGTAGATCACGAAGGTGTAGCCCAGGTTCTTCCAGATGTAGGTCGTCGTCACCATGAACAGCGCCCACTCGGGATCCTGGTAGAAGGCCGGCGCCTCGACCCCGATCCGGCCCAGCAGGTCCTGGATCAGGCCGAAGGTCGGGTCGAAGACGAACTGGAAGGCGACCCCGACGGCCGCGCCGGCGACGACGAACGGCGCGAACACCAGGGAGCGCACGGCGTTGCGGCCGAACAGGTTCCGGTCCAGCAGCAGCGCCAGTGCCAGCCCGAGGGCCATCGAGCCGAGGACCGCCGCAGCGGTGAAGACGACGGTGTTCCACAGCACGGTGTGACTGGCGGAGCTCGTGAACCACTCGACGTAGTTGTCGAAGCCGATGTAGGAGGCCGTGGGCGAGGAGATGTTCCAGTCGGTGAACGACAGCCGGACGTTGTCCAGCAGCGGCCGGTACGTGAACACCGCGAGCAGCACGAGGTTCGGCAGCAGGAACGCGCCGGCGACGAGGATGCCGCGCCGGCGCCCACGTTCGCGCGGCTCCCGGCGGTGCTCCGGTGGCCGGGGCGGAAGTGCCGGAGCCGTCCCCGCAGGGGCGCCGACGACGAGGTCTGTGGCCACGGGGAGACCGTGGCGGGACCGGATGAACGGATACCGGGACTCAGGCGGCTGACCGACTACAAGATCATGAACGTCTGCTACTTGGCGTTTGCGCCGAGCTGCACACGGCAACGGCCACCCGCTGGCCTCCGGCTCGCGCGGTTGCGACGGCCACTACCTGTCCGAGGTGCCACCCGTTCGACCTCCAGGGGCGTCCCTCAGCGGACGACGACGACGAACTCCCCGCGCGGCACGAACTCCCCGATCACCGGGGAACCGGGGATCTCCCCGCCCAGCAGCAGGCCCCCGGAGGTCTGCGCGTCGGCGAGCAGCAGCGCCTCGTCCTCGGATACCGCCGACAGGTCGGTGTGCGGGCGCACCCAGTCGAGGTTGCGGCGGGTGCCGCCGGAGACGAACCCGGCGGCCAGCGCCTCGCGCGCACCGGTCAGGTAGGGGACGGCGGCGGCGTCGACCACGGCGGTGACCCCGCTGGCCCGCGCCATCTTGTAGAGGTGGCCCAGCAGCCCGAACCCGGTGACGTCGGTGCCGGCCCGGATCCCGGCGGTGACGGCGGCCTGCCCGGCGGCCCGGTTCAGCGCGGTCATCGAGGCGACCGCCTCCTCCGACACCTCGCCGGTCGCTTTCATCCGGCTGTTGAGCACGCCGACGCCGAGCGGTTTGGTGAGCGTCAGCGGGGTTCCGGCGACGGCCCCGGAGTTGGTGACGATCCGATCGACGTCGACGACGCCGGTCACCGCCATCCCGTACTTCGGCTCGGGGTCGTCGATCGAGTGGCCACCGCCCACGTGGCAGCCGGCCTCCTGCGCCACCTCCAGCCCGCCGCGCAGCACCTCGGCGGCGAGCTCGGCGGGCAGCACGTCGCGGGGCCAGCCGAGCAGGTTGACCGCGACGACGGGGACCCCGCCCATGGCGTAGACGTCGGAGAGCGCGTTCGCGGCCGCGATCCGGCCGAAGGTGTACGCGTCGTCGACGACCGGGGTGAAGAAGTCGGTGGTGAGCACGAGGCCCTGCCCGCCGGCGATCCGCACGACGGCCGCGTCGTCGCCGTCGTCCAGGCCGATCACCAGCTCGGCGTTCGGTGCGGACGGCCCGGTGGCGGTCAGGCCGGCGACGACGGCCTCCAGCTCGCCGGGCGGGATCTTGCAGGCGCAGCCCCCGCCGTGCGCGTACTGGGTGAGCCGGACGGTCGCGGGCGCGGTGGTCACGCCCCGAATCTAGGCGCGGCCACCCGGGAGCACGACCAGCCGGGGCGGCTGCGCCGCCCCGGACCCCGACCGCGGCCCCTCGTGCCCTGGGCGCAGCGCCCGGCCGGCCGGGTGCCCCGACCGCGCCACCTCGCCGGACCCGGCCCACCCGGGGCGGGGCGAGGCTCCGCCCGGGCGTCGCGCACCCCCGACGCGAGCCACCGCCGCGAGCAGCCGGGCACGCCGGCGCGGATCGGGCTCGAGCGCGGCCAGCACCTTCTCCAGGGCCGCCTGGCCGGCCTCGGCGTACGGGCCGTCGGGGCGGGCCGCGAGGGCGGCCGCGACCGCCGCGGCCTCCTCGGGCGTGAGGGTGACCGGCGGCAGCGGTGCGGGGGAGCGGGGCCCGGTGCGGTTCACGTCCCGGAGGATGGCAGCGACCTCCGACAGTTCCCGGTGGGCGATCGGGACGTAGGCTGCCGGACGGAGGCGTCAGGGTGTCTGGTGGCCCCCGCGGCCTCTAAAGCCGACGTGGCCGAGCAACTCGGTCAGGCGGGTTCGATTCCCGTCCGCCTCCGCCAACTCTTCCCCGCACATACGCTGCGGGGCGATGTCTCCCGACCCGACGACCGGCGATCCGCGCCGGCGCGTCCCCCGCACCGACACCCTGCTGGCCGACCCCCGGCTGGCCGCGGCCGGGGACCGGCTGGGCCGCGGCCTGGTGAAGAGCGCGGTCCAGCGGGTGCAGCAGCGGGTGCGGACCGGCGAGGTGGCCCCCGACGCCGCCGTCGGCGCCGTGCTGGCCGAGCTGCCGGCGACGGCGGGGAGCCTGCGTCCGGTCCTCAACGCCACCGGCGTGGTCGTGCACACCAACCTCGGCCGGGCGCCGTTGTCGCCGGCGGCGGTGGCCGCGGTCGTGGCCGCCAGCGGCACCACCGACGTGGAGCTCGACCTCGCGACCGGCCGCCGCGGCCCCCGTGGTGAGGCGGCGATCGCGGCGCTCCTCGAGGCCGTCCCCGCCGCCGAGGCCGCGATCGTGGTGAACAACTGCGCGGCGGCGCTCGCCCTGGTCGCCACGGCCCTGGGGCAGGGGCGTGAGCTCGTGCTCGCCCGCGGGGAGCTGGTCGAGATCGGCGACGGCTTCCGCATCCCCGAGCTGCTGCAGACGACCGGCGCGCGGCTGCGCGAGGTCGGCACGACCAACCGGGTCGCCCTCGGCGACTACCGCGGCGCGCTGGGCCCGGAGACCGGTGCGGTGCTGAAGGTGCACCCGTCGAACTTCGTCGTCCGCGGGTTCACCCGCTCCGTCGAGGTGGCCGAGCTCGCCGCCGCGCTGGAGGGCACCGGGGTGCCGCTGGTCGCCGACGTCGGCTCGGGGCTCCTGCGGCCGCACCCCCTGCTGCCCGACGAGCCGGATCTGCAGACCACGCTCGCCGCCGGGGCGGACCTCGTGCTGGCCAGCGGCGACAAGCTGCTGGGCGGGCCCCAGGCCGGGCTCGTCCTCGGCCGGGCGGAGCTGGTCCAGCGGCTGCGCCGGCATCCGCTGTACCGGGCACTGCGGGTGGACAAGACGACGCTGGCCGCCCTCGAGGCGACGCTGCGCGGGCCGCTGCCGCCGGTGGCCGAGATGCTCGCCGCCGACGTCGACGGGCTGCGCGCCCGGGCGCGGGCGGTGGCCGGGCGGCTGGTCGAGGCGGGGGTGGACGCCGCCGCCGTGGACGCCGACTCCCGGGTCGGCGGGGGAGGGGCGCCCGAGCACCCGCTGCCGGGCGCCGCCGTCGCCCTGCCCTCCGCGTTCGTCGAGCCGCTGCGGGGGGCGACGCCGCCGGTCGTCGGCTACCTCGACGAGGGCCGCACGCTGCTGAACCTGCGCAGCGTCCCGCCCGAGGCCGACGACGACCTGGTCGCCGCCGTCCTGGAGGTGGCCCGCCGGTGGACGTGATCGCGACCGCCGGACACGTCGACCACGGCAAGTCGGCGCTGGTCCGTGCGCTCACGGGCATGGAGCCCGACCGCTGGGCGGAGGAGCGCCGCCGCGGCCTCACCATCGACCTCGGCTTCGCCTGGACGACGCTGCCGTCGGGACGCCGGCTGGCGATGGTCGACGTGCCCGGCCACGAGCGGTTCGTCGGGAACATGCTGGCCGGTGTGGGGTCGGTGCCCGCGGCGCTGGTCGTCGTCGCGGCCGACGACGGCTGGTCGGCGCAGACCGCGGAGCACGTCGCCGTCCTCGATGCGCTCGGTGTGCGGCACGCCCTGCTCGCGGTCACCAAGGCCGACCTCGCCGATCCGGCCCCCGTGCTCGCCGACGCGCGGGAACGGCTGGCCGGGACGTCGATGGGCGCGGTGCCCGGGGTGGCGGTGAGCGCGGTGACCGGCTCCGGGCTGCCCGAGCTGATCGCCGCGCTGGAGGAGCTGCTGGGCGTCCTGCCCGCCCCCGATCCCGAGGCGCCCGTCCGGCTGTGGATCGACCGGGCCTTCACCATCAAGGGGGCCGGGACGGTGGTCACCGGCACCCTCGCCGCGGGCTCGGCCGCCGCGGGGGACCGGTTCCTGCTCGGCGACCGGGAGGTGACCGTGCGGGGCGTGCAGTCCCTGGGCGCGCCCGTCGAACGGGCACGGGCCACCGCGCGGGTGGCCCTGAACCTGCGCGGGGTCGCCGTGGAGGACCTGTCCCGCGGTGATGCCCTGCTCACCCCCGGGGCCTTCCGGCGCACCGACGTCGTCGACGTCACCCTCGCCGGCGAACCGGACGACCGGCTGCCCACCGAGCCGGTCGTGCACGTCGGTTCGGCCACGGTCGGCGCCCGGCTGCGGCCGCTCGACGGCGCGGCCGTGCGGCTGCGGCTGAACGAGCCGCTGCCGCTGCGGGTCGGCGACCGGCTGCTGCTCCGCGATCCCGGCGCCCGGCGGGTGCTGGGGGCCGACGTGCGCGACGTCGACCCTCCGGAGCTCCGCCGCCGGGGCGCCGCGCGGCAGCGGGCCGCCGACCTCGCCGCCCAGCCGACGGGCAGCGAGGGAGCGGCGAGCGACCTCGCCCGCCGCCGGATCGTGCGGGCCGCGGACTTCGCCGCCATGGGCTGGCCGGTGCCCGCCGGTGCCACGGTGCACGGGCCCTGGCTGCTGGCCGCCGGGCTGGCCGACGAGCTGGCCGAGCGGGTGCCCGACGTCGTCGGCCGCTACCGGAGGCTGCGGCCGCTGGAGCCCGGACCGCCGGCGGAGGTCGTGCGCCGGGCCCTGCAGCTGCCGGACGCCGACCTGGTGGCCGCGCTCGTCCGGGCGCCGCTGGTGCTGCGCGAGGGACGGGTCGTCGACGGCGCCGCGGTCCTGCCGCCGGAGGTCCAGCGCGCGGTCGACGCCGTCCGCGCCCGGCTGGCGGCTGACCCGTTCGCCGCCCCCGAGGCGCCGGACCTGGTGGCGGCCGGCCTCGGTGTGCGCGAGCTCGCCGCCGCCGTCCGCAGCGGCCAGCTGGTGCGGATCGGCGAGGCGGTCTACCTGGCGCCGGGCATCGCCGACGTCGCCCGGACCCGGCTGACCGCGCTAGCGCAGCCGTTCACCCTCAGCCAGGCCCGCCAGGCGTGGGGGACCAGCCGTCGCGTCGCCGTCCCCCTCATGGAGTGGCTCGACGCCCAGGGCGTCACCGTCCGGCAGCCGGACAACACCCGCCGCCTGCGCTGACCCGCGAACCCGGGCGGAGACCCTTTTCCGGAAGGTCGGTCTCTGCCCAGCATGGTGGGCAGAGACCGACCGAGCCGGGAATTGCGTCCTCGGTCAGTCGGTGGGCACCCAGCGGGCGGGGCGCTTCTCGCGGAAGGCGGCGATGCCCTCCTGGCCCTCCTCGCCGGCGAAGAACCGCGCCGAGAGGTCGAGCAGCTCGTCGAAGGCCAGCTGCGGCTGACGGGCCCGCAGCAGCCGCTTGGTCGCGGCCAGTGCCTCCGGGGCGCCGGCGGCCAGTGCGGTGAGCTGCCCGGCGAGCACCGCGCCGACCTCGTCGTCGGCGGCCACCAGGTCGACCAGCCCCCCGGCCGCGGCGGTGTCCGCGTCGAACACCTCACCGGTGAGCGCGAGACGGTGCGCCACGTGCGTGGTCATCCGGGGCAGCACGACGGCCGAGATCACCGCCGGCACGAGGCCCAGCCGCACCTCGGAGAAGGCGAAGGTGGCCGACGACGCGGCGACGACGACGTCGCAGGCGGCCAGCAGCCCCACCCCGCCGGCACGGGCCGGTCCCCGGACGACGGCGACGACCGGCTTGGGTGCGGACCAGACGAGTGAGAGCAGCTGCGGGAACTCACGCACTCCCTGGTCCTCCGACGACCCCCCGGACGCCTCGGAGAGGTCCATGCCGGAGCAGAAGACCCGGCCGGTGTGGTCGAGCACGACCACCCGCACGGCGTCGTCGGCCAGCGCCTCCTCCAGGGCGGCGCGCAGCTGGGCGCGCATCGCCCGGGACAACGCGTTGCGGTTGCCCGGGGAGTCGAGGGTCAGCGTGGCGACGCCGCGGGAGACGGACACCTGCAGCACTCGGTCGGAGGTCACGCCCGGCATCCTGCCCGCGCCGGCGGCAGCCGGCACCCGGCCCCCGGGGAGCAGGCACACTGGGAGCAGATGAACACCGTCCTGCCGCTGCTGAACGACGCGGGCCTGCCGCCCGGCTCGCCCGGGCCCGACCGGCTACCCGACAGCGCCCGCGCCGGCCTGGCCACCACGCCGTTCGGGCTGTACGTGCACGTCCCGTTCTGCGCGACCCGCTGCGGCTACTGCGACTTCAACACCTACACCTCCGAGGAGCTCGGCCCCGGGGCGAACCGCAGCGAGTACGCCGGCACCGCGATCGCCGAGCTCGAGCGGGCCGCCCGCACCCTCGGGCCGGACCTGCCGACCGTCTCGACGGTCTTCGTCGGCGGCGGCACCCCGACGCTCCTGCCGGCCGATGACCTCGCCGCCGTCCTCGCCGCGATCAGGCGGCGCTTCCCGGTCGCCGACGACGTCGAGGTGACCACCGAGGCCAATCCGGAGACCGTCTCGCAGGGCTCGCTGGCACGGCTCCGCGAGGCCGGGTACACCCGGGTCAGCCTCGGCATGCAGTCCGCCGCCCCGCACGTGCTCGCCGCGCTCGACCGGAGGCACACCCCCGGCCGCGCCGTCGAGGCGGCGCACGAGGCCCGCGCCGCCGGGTTCGAGCACGTCAACCTGGACCTGATCTACGGCACGCCGGGGGAGACCGAGGCCGACTGGGCCGCCTCGCTCGACGCGGTCCTCGCCTCGCCGGTCGACCACGTCAGCGCCTACGCGCTGATCGTCGAGGAGGGCACGAAGCTCGCCCGCCGGGTGCGGCGGGGTGAGCTGCCGATGCCCGACGACGACGTCCTGGCCGACCGCTACGAGCAGGCCGACGCGACGTTGGGCCGGGGCGGGTTCCGGTGGTACGAGGTCTCGAACTGGGCCACCTCCGACGCCGCCCGCTGCCGGCACAACGAGCTGTACTGGGCCAACGCCAACTGGTGGGGCGTCGGCCCCGGTGCGCACAGCCACGTCGGCGGGCTGCGCTGGTGGAACGTCAAGCACCCGGCCGCCTACGCCGACCGGCTCGCCCGCGACCAGACCCCGGCCCAGGACGCCGAGCTGCTCGACGAGGCCGACCGGGCGCTCGAGGCGGTGATGCTCGGGCTGCGGCTGCGCGACGGGCTGCCGCTCACCGCGCTCACCGACACCGGCCGCGCCCGGGCCGCCGACGCCGTCGCCGGCGGGTTGCTGGACCCGGCGGCGCACGACCGCGGCCGCGCCGTCCTCACCGATCGCGGCCGGCTGCTCGCCGACGCGGTGGTCCGCGATCTCACGGACTGAGCCCCGCCGACGCAGGGCCGGAGCCCGGATCTCACCCGAAAGAGCGGGATTCGCGGGGCCGATCTCGGCTATGGTCCCGGTTCCGGCAACGGCGCCGGGGAGTCCGAGGAGGTGGTCCGCGGTGGTGGTCGCAGCAGCACGCCGGGCCGGGGACCCCTCGTCGGCTCCCGCCGCTCCACCGTTCGCCCTGTCCGGTGGGATGCGGCTGGCCCTGGCCATGAACCGCCGCGCTCGCGGGTTGCGCGGGCTCGACGTGCTGCGGCGCAGCCAGGACCGGGCCCCGCCGCACGGCGCCTGACTCCGCCCCGGAGTCCCGATCCTCCGACCTGACGCGCCACCGGCCCGGTGACCGCGTCCTTCCGCGTTGCCAGAAGGAGACCCGCATGTCCGCCAGTCTCGATGCCATGACCGCCGCCTCGGCGGATCGCTTCCGCACCCTGCTGGAGGCCCAGCGCGCCGACTGCGTGCAGCAGCGCGAGGAGGCCCTCGCGGAGTGCGCCACCTCGGTGCCCGACCCCGTCGCGCAGCGCCGCAGCGCCGACCTGCAGCTCCAGATCGAGGAGATCGACGCCGCGATCGGCCGGATCGACGGGGGGACCTACGGCCGGTGCACCGGGTGCGGCACCGCGATCCCCGAGGAGCGGCTGGAGCTGCGCCCGTTCGCCCGCACCTGCGTGGCCTGCACCGCCGCCGCCTGACCCTGCCCGTCGCCGGCCGCGCCTGACGGATGTCAGACGCGGCCGGCGACGTCCGGCACTACTCCCCGGGCGCCGACGGGGGCAGGCTCGTGCCGTGACCACCGCCACCGACCCGGCCCTCGACATCCGCGGGCTGACCGTCCGCTACGGCGAGGCGGTCGCCGTCGACGACCTGGACCTCACGATCCCCAGGGGGCAGACGGTCGCCCTGCTCGGGCCGAACGGGGCGGGGAAGTCCACCACCGTGAACGCGGTCCTCGGGCTGCTGGCCCCCACGGCCGGCGTCGTGCGCGTGCTCGGCCGCAGCCCCCGGGACGCGGTGCGGGCCGGCGACGTGGGCGCGATGCTCCAGCACGGCGGCCTGCCGAGCGAGGCGCGGGTGGGAGAGGTCATCGACCTGGTCCGTCGCAGCTTCGGGCGGGCCGGGGGAGCGACGGCCTGGCCGCTGGACGACCTCGTGCTCACCGCCGGCATCGACGGGCTGCTCGGCCGCCCGGTGGAGGCGTTGTCCGGAGGTCAGCGGCAGCGCGTCCTGCTCGCCCTGGCGCTGGCCGGCGCCCCGCCGCTGCTGCTCCTGGACGAACCCACCTCGGCGATGGACGTCGAGGGGCGCCGGGCTTTCTGGACGACGATGCGCGGGCTCGCCGGACGCGGGCACACCGTCGTCTTCGCCACCCACCACCTCGACGAGGCCGACGCCGTCGCCGACCGGGTGGTCGTCGTGGCCGAGGGGCGCGTGGTCGCCGACGGCACCACCGCCCAGGTCAAGGCCGGGGTCGCCGGTCGCTCGATCTCCTTCACCGCCGCGCCGGACCGCCGGCTCGACGGCCTCCCCGCGGTCACGGCGGTCACCCGCCGGGGCGGCACCGTGACCCTCGCGACGGCCGACGCCGACGCGACGCTGCGGGCGCTGCTCGCCGACGGCGGCCTCCCCGACCTCGAGGTGCGCGGCGCCACCCTCGAGGACGCCGTGCTCTCGCTGATCGCCACCCACCGGCAGGCCCCGATCGGAGCGACCCGATGACCCCGCTGCTCGGCTTCCAGCTGCGCCGCGTGGCGCGCAACAGGCAGTTCGTGTTCTTCACGGTCCTGCTGCCGGCCCTCTTCACGATCTTCCTCACGAGGATCATCGGCGGCCAGATGCCCGGCGGCGCGCAGCGTCAGGAGGTGTCGGCGTCGATCATGGTCTCGATGATGGCCTACGGCGCGATCGGCGCCTCGCTGGGCGCCACCATCCGGATCTCCTTCGACCGGGCGTCGGGCTGGCTGCGGCAGCTGCGCGTCACGCCCGTGCCGCAGACCCAGGTGTTCGCCGTCGACGTCGCCGTCGGGGTGCTGCTCGCCCTGCCCAGCCTGCTGGTCGTGGCGCTGGTCGGCCGCCTGGTCAACGGCGTCGAGTTGGGCGCCGGCACGTGGGCCGCGCTGATCGCGGTGCTGTGGGCCGGTTCGGCCGCCTTCGTCGCGCTCGGCATCCTGGTCGGCCTCGCGCTGGACGAGAAGGCGGCCGGTGGCGCGATCGGCATCCTCGGGGTGGTGCTGGCGGCGCTCGGCGGGCTCTGGTGGCCGGTGGAGATGCTGCCGGGGGTGCTGCGGGGTCTGGCGTACGGCCTGCCCTCCTACTGGTACGCCGAGCTGGGCCGCGACGTGCTCGCCGGCGGGCTCCCGTCGGCCGCCGCGTTCCTGGCGATCACCGCCTTCACCGCCGCATTCGGAACGCTGGCCGTGCTGGTCGCGCGCCGCCGGCCGCTGTACGCCGTCTCCGGCTGAGCGCGGATAGCGTCCCGGTCGTGGATCCCCGGACCCGCTGGCAGCGCCTGGGCTGGGCCGTGCCCTGGCTGCTGTTCCAGGTCTTCCCGCTCGCCGACCTGATCACCACGCCGCGCCCCGTGGCGGTGCAGGTCGTGGCCGGGGCAGGGCTGGTCGCCTTCACGGTCGCGTACCTGGGCGTGTTCGGCCGGATGTTCGGCAGTGGTGGTGACTGGCCCCGCTGGCAGCTGGCGCTCGTCGGGGTCCTGGGCGTGGGCCTGGCCGTCTGGCTGGGCCCGTCGTGGGCCGGCCTGATGATCTACGTCTCCGCGGCCGCGGCCGTCGGTCTCCCCGAGCGGTGGGTGTGGCCCGCGGTGGCCGGCGCGTCCGGCGTCTGCGCGGCCGTCATCGCGGCGCACGGGCTCCTCGGCGAGCTGTTCATCCTCCCGGTGATCTGCCTGCTGACCGCGTTCGCGCTGCGTGGGACCCGGCACCTGGTGTCGGTCAACGCCGAGCTGGTGGAGGCGCGCGACGAGCTGGCCCGCAACGCCGTCGCCGAGGAGCGGCTGCGGTTCGCCCGCGACCTGCACGACCTGCTGGGCCACAGCCTGTCGCTGATCGCGCTCAAGAGCGAGCTGGCCGGGCGGCTGGCCGACCGGGACCCGGCCCGCGCCCGGCAGGAGATGGCCGACGTCGAGGCCGCGGCGCGGCGGTCGCTGGCCGAGGTGCGCGACGCGGTGAGCGGCTACCGGCAGGTGAGCCTGGCGCAGGCGCTGGCCGAGGCGCGTTCGGCGCTGTCGGCGGCCGGCGTCACCCTGCGCGCGCCGGCCCCCGGGAACCGGCTGCCCGGGCCGGTCGACGCGGTGCTCGGGTGGGTGGTCCGCGAGGGCACCACGAACGTGCTGCGGCACAGCGACGCGCGGTCGGTCACCGTCGTGCTGCGGACGGGGGAGGACGAGGTGGAGCTGACGGTCACCGACGACGGCCGCGGCGGGGAGGCCCCCGCCGGCGCCGGGCTGTCCGGCCTCGCCGAGCGGGTGGCCGCGGTGGGCGGGCGGCTGGCCTACGGACCGGCCGAGGGGCGCGGGTTCCGGCTCACCGCCGTGGTGCCGACGACGGCCGTGCAGCGGCCCGCCGGTGGACCCGAACGGGTGGCCGCGCCGTGATCCGGGTGCTGATCGCCGAGGACCAGACGATGGTCCGCGGGGCGCTGCGTGCGCTGCTGGAGCTCGAGGAGGACATCGAGGTGGTCGCCGAGGTGGGGCGCGGCGACGCCGTCGCCGCCGCCGCGGTCGAGCACCGCCCCGACGTGGCCCTGCTCGACATCGAGATGCCCGGGGCCGACGGGCTGACGGCCGCCGGTGAGTTGGCGACCGCGCTGCCGAGCTGCCGCGCGGTCATCCTGACTACCTTCGGGCGGCCGGGCTTCCTGCGCCGGGCCATGGAGGTGGGTGCGGCCGGGTTCCTGGTGAAGGACGCGCCGGTGGCCGAGCTGGCCCGGGGCATCCGGGCGGTCGTGGCCGGCGAGCGCGTCATCGACCGCGACCTCGCCGCAGCGGCGCTGGCCATCGGGGCGACGCCGCTGTCCACGCGGGAGGCCGACGTGCTGCGCGCCGCGGCCGACGGGGCGACGGTGTCCGACATCGCCGGCCGGCTGTTCCTGTCGGAGGGAACGGTGCGCAACTACCTGTCGTCGGCCATCGGGAAGACCGGTGCGCGCACCCGCGTGGAGGCGGCGCGGGTGGCCGAGGAGAAGGGCTGGCTCTAGGTCAGCTCCGCCGGGGCCCGGGCACCGGCGGCTGGGCCGGGATCGACGCCGTGGCCGGGCCGGACGGCGCCTGCACCGGGGTGAGCGCGTCGAGGTCGAGCACCCGCACGTGGATGACGGTGCGCTGCTGCAAGGCGGCCCGCAGCGCGCGGTGCAGCCCGTCCTCCAGGTACAGCTCGCCGTGCCACTGCACCGCGTGCGGGAAGAGGTCGCCGTAGAAGGTCGAGTCGTCGGCGAGCAGCGCGTCGAGGGCCAGCTCGCGCTTCGTCGTCGTCAGGGTGTCCAGGCGGACCTGACGGGGCGGGATCATCGCCCAGTCGCGGGTGGACAGCCCGTGGTCGGGATAGGGGCGACCGTTGCGCACGCCTTTGAAGATCAGGGGACGACCTCCGCTCTCAGCCCCGCCCCGGGGCGCCGACCGGCACCACCCTAGCCGCCGGGCGACCGGGCCGTCGCCGTCTCACCCGGAGGGTGCGGCGCCCCGCCGGGCGCGCGACGGCGCGGCCCTGCGGACGTATGCTGGCCTGGCACTCTGTCCGTGCGAGTGCCAGGGGATGGCAGTGGGAGGCCGGTCCCGGCCGTGGGCCCCCGCGGCCCCGCAGGCTCCGCACGGCGCGTCGACCGGTACGGGGAGGTGTCACCGTGGCGCACGACGAACGCCGCCTGGAGGTGCTCCGGGCCATCGTCCAGGACTTCGTCTCCACCAACGACCCCGTGGGCAGCAAGGCCCTCGCGGAGCGGCACGACCTCGGTGTGTCCCCGGCGACGATCCGCAACGACATGGCGGTGCTGGAGGAGCAGGGCTACATCACCCAGCCGCACACGAGCGCCGGGCGGGTGCCCACCGACAAGGGGTACCGGCTGTTCGTCGACCGGCTCTCCGCGGTCAAGCCGCTGTCGGGCGCCGAGCGCCGGGCGATCGAGCGGTTCCTCGACGGCGCCGTCGACCTGCACGACGTCCTCGGCCGCACCGTGCGGCTGCTCGCGCAGCTGACCCGCCAGGTCGCCGTCGTCCAGTACCCGACCCTCTCGCGCAGCGCCGTCCGCCACCTCGAGGTGGTCCAGGTGGCCACCGGCCGGCTGCTGCTGGTCCTGATCACCGACACCGGCCGGGTCGAGCAGCGGGTCGTCGACTGCCCCGCCGACGTCGACGCCGGCGCGGTGCCGGAGCTGCGCTCGCTGCTCAACTCCGCCTTCGCCGGGGTGAAGCTCGGCGACGCCGGCGACAAGGTGCCCGACCTGCTCGAGACCGCGCCGCCGCACCTGCGCGGGCTGGTCGCGGCGGTGAGCACCACGCTCGTGGAGACGCTCGTCGAGCCCAGCGAGGACCGGCTGGTCGTCGGCGGGACGGCGAACCTCGCCCTCAGCGGGGCCATGGACTTCTCGGGCACGATGCGGCCGCTGCTCGAGGCGCTGGAGGAGCAGGTCGTCGTCCTGCGCCTCATGAGCGAGGTCGACGCGAGCACCGTGCTGGTGCGGATCGGCGAGGAGAACGCCCACGAGGCCCTGTCCGGCGCCTCGCTGGTCACCGTCGGGTACGGCTCGGGAGACCGGTCGCTCGGGGGGCTCGGCGTCGTGGGGCCGACCCGCATGGACTACCCAGGAAACATGGCCGCGGTACGAGCCGTGGCCCGCTACGTCGGCCACCTGCTGGCCGAGAGCTGAGGACGAGACTCTTCGATGGCAACCGACTACTACGGCGTGCTGGGCCTGGCCCAGGGGGCGACCGACCAGGAGATCAAGCGCTCCTACCGGCGGCTGGCGCGGGACCTGCATCCCGACGTCAACCCCGACCCGGCGGCCAAGGAGCGCTTCCAGGAGGTCACCCGCGCCTACGAGGCGCTGACCGACCCCGAGAAGCGCCGCATCGTCGACCTCGGCGGTGACCCGTTCGACGCCGGCGCCGGGGCAGGGGGCGGCTTCGGCGGGGCCGGGTTCGGTGGCCTCAACGACATCATGGACGCCTTCTTCGGCGGTGCGGCCACCCGTGGCCCGCGCAGCCGCACCCGGGCCGGGCGGGACGCGCTCATCCCCGTCGAGCTCGAGCTGGACGAGACGGTCTTCGGCGTCACCAAGGACATCACCGTCGACACCGCCGTCCTCTGCGACACCTGCGCGGGCGCAGGCGCGGCCCCGGGCACCCACGCGGCCACCTGCTCCACCTGCTCCGGCCGAGGCGAGGTGCAGAGCGTGCAGCGCGGCTTCCTGGGCCAGGTGGTCTCCAGCCGCGTCTGCCCGACCTGCTCCGGGACGGGACAGGTCATCCCGGAGCCGTGCCCGAAGTGCGCCGGTGACGGCCGGGTCCGCGCCCGCCGCACCATCTCGGTGAAGGTGCCGGCCGGCGTCGAGGACGGCATGCGGATCCGGCTGACCGGCCACGGCGAGGTCGGCCCCGGGGGCGGCCCCGCCGGCGACCTGTACGTCGAGGTGCACGAGCAGCCGCACCCGGTGTTCACCCGTGACGGCGAGGACCTGCACTGCCGGGTCACCCTGCCGATGACGTCGGCGGCGCTGGGCACCACGCTGAACCTCAAGACGCTGGACGGCGAGGAGGACCTCGACATCCGGCCCGGCACCCAGTCCGGCAGCGTGCTCACCCTCCGGGCGCACGGCGCGCCGCGGCTGCGGGCCACCGGCCGCGGCAACCTGCTGGTGCACGTCGAGGTGCAGACGCCGACGAAGCTGGACGCCGAGCAGGAGAAGCTGCTGCGCGAGCTGGCCGCGCTGCGGCGCGAGGACCAGGCCGATTCGCACCGCGAGGCGCAGGGCGGTCTGTTCTCCCGGGTCCGCGACGCGTTCAACGGGCGCTGAGCGTGAGCACCCCGATCCCGGAGCTCGACGGCGCGCCCCTCTTCCTGGTCGACGACCTGCCGGACACGCCGGAGCTGGTCGTCGCCGGGCAGGAGGGGCGGCACGCCGTCGAGGTGCTGCGGCTGCAGCCGGGGGAGCGGGTGCACGTCGGGGACGGCCGGGGTGCGGTGGCCGAGGGGGAGGTCGTCTCCGCGGGCGCCGACGGGTTGCGGGTGGCGGTGCGGGCCCGGTTCGAGGTGCCGGCGCCCGACCCGGAGTTCGTCCTCGTCCAGGCCCTGCCCAAGGGCGACCGCGGGCCGCTCGCCGTCGACCTCGCCACCGAGCTCGGTGTCGACCGGATCGTCCCCTGGCAGGCGTCCCGGTGCGTGACCCGCTGGCGCGACGACCGCGTGGACAAGGGGGTCGCCAAGTGGCGGTCCGCGGCCCGGGCGGCCGCCAAGCAGTCGCGCCGGCCGCGGCTGCCCGAGGTCACCGACCCGATGACCACGCGGGAGGTGTGCGGGCTGCTGGGCGACGCCGACCTCGCCGTCGTGCTGCACGAGCAGGCCCGCCGGCCGCTCACCGGCCTCACGCTGCCCGGCAGCGGCACCGTGGTGGTCGTGGTCGGCCCGGAGGGCGGGCTGGCCGACGGCGAGGTGGTCGCCTTCCGCGCCGCCGGTGCCGAGCCGGTGCGGCTCGGACCCGAGGTGCTGCGCACATCCACCGCCGGCGCCGCCGCCCTCGCGGCCCTGTCGGTGCAGGCTCGCTGGAGCTGACCCCCGCCCCGTTCGATGACCAGGGGCCCTGATCATCGAGCGTCCTCCCTCACGGTCGGCGGTGCGGGAGGACGCTCGGCGGTGCGGGAGGACACGGCGAGGAGAGGGAGGACGCTCGACGGGGGACCCGGGCGGCGGTGCGCTCCTGCTCGACCGGCAGCCAGCTGAGGACGAGGCGGCCGGTGAGCAGCCTGCGTCTCGGAGCGGTTCTCGGGCACCCGATAGCCGCTCCGAGACGCATCCGGGCGGCGGTGGCTCGCCCGTCAGCGCAGGGCCGCGCGGGCGCGGTCGCTCACCACGTCCACCGCGAACGTGAGCACGATGATCGCGATCAGCACGGTCGCGACCGCCGGCCAGTCGAACGACGCCGTCGCGGCCGACAGCAGGGCGCCGATGCCGCCGGCGCCCAGCAGGCCGACGAGCACGGTGTCCCGGATCGCCACCTCCCAGCGGTAGAGCGCCAGCGCCAGGACCGGGCCGGCGAGCACCGGGGCGGTGCCGTACAGCCAGCGGCCGGCCGGGAACGCGCCGGCCGAGCGCAGCGCCTCGGCGGGACGCCGGTCGGCCTCCTCCACGGCCTCGGCGACCAGCCGGCCGAGGACGCCGAGGGTGTAGACCCCCAGCGCGAGCGCCCCCGGCAGGACTCCGGGGAGGAACACGAACAGCAGGACCAGTGCCCACACCGGGGGCGGGACGGCGCGCAGCAGGAGCAGCCCGAGCCGGGTGACCGCCCCGACGGCGCGGCGCACGGGGCCGGCGGCCGGGGGACGCGCCGCGAGCCCCGCCAGCAGGACCGCCCCGGCGGTGGCGACGACGACGCCGATGACCGACATCTGCACGGTGACGAGGGCGGCCGCCCAGACCTCGGCGAGCAGGTCGCCGTCGGTCGCGGGCGGCCACGCGGAGACGAGGACGTGGCCGAGCTCCTGCCGGGTGCGGGCGGAGAACAGCGCGGCGGGGGAGAGGGACAGGTACCAGACCGCCCAGACCGTGGCGGCGAGCACCGCGACCACCGCGCCGGTGAGCAGCCGGTCGCGGTGCAGCGCGGCCCCGCCCGGTCGCGGCGCGGCGACGCGGCGGCGCACGGCGCGACCGGCGACGTCGGCCAGCAGGCACAGCGCGGCCAGCGCGTACACCGTCGTCCACACCTGCTCCCAGCGCAGCGAGGTGAAGGACAGCGCCAGCTGGTAGCCCAGGCCACCGGCCCCGATCAGCCCGAGGACGACGGCCGAGCGCACCGCGCACTCCAGCCGGTAGAACGAGTAGGACAGCAGCCCGCCCGCTGCCGCGGGGAGCAGGCCGTACAACGTCGCCGTGGCGGGCCCGGCCCCCGCGGCCAGCAGCGCCCGGTAGCTGCCGCGCGGGACCTCGTCGAGCAGGTCGGCGAAGACCTTGGCGGTGATCGCCCCGAAGGGGATCCCGATCGCGAGCACGCCCACCCAGGGGTCCAGGCCGAGCACGTTGACCAGCAGCAGGCCCCACACCGCCTCGTGCAGCCCCCGGGGCAGCGCCAGCGCGCCGCGGGCGGTGAGCCAGCCGGTGCGCCGTCGTCCCCAGGTGGTGCGGCTGACCAGCGGCGCGCCCAGCGCGCCCAGCAGGACCGACAGCCCGGCGCCGAGCACGGCGTAGGCGACGGTGACCAGCGTGGACGCCGCGACGACCCCGAGGAACTCCGTGCCGAACTCGGGCCGCAGCGCGGCGGCGAGGAAGCGGTCGAGCTGCGCCCCGCCGGCCGGGGTGACCACCGGCCCGGAGAACAGGCCGCTGCCGACCAGCGACCACCCGAGCAGCACCACCCCCGCCAGGCCCCACCCCCAGCGCCGCCGGTCGCGGTGCAACCGGGGAGCCGGTGGCGCCGACCGGTCGAGGACGGCGGTCACCGGCCGACCCCGTAGAACCGCTCCAGCGCCGGCACCGTCAGCGCGCGGGCGGGGGCGTCGAGCACGATCCGGCCGTCGGCCAGGCCCACCACCCGGTCGCAGTGCCGCAGCGCCAGGGCGGGGTCGTGCAGGCAGACCAGCAGCGCACCGCCGCGGACGGACGCCAGCTCGCCGAGCAGGCCGAGGGCGAGGTCGGCCAGGGCCGGGTCGAGCGCGGACGCCGGCTCGTCGGCGAGCACCAGCTCCGGCCGCTGCACCAGCAGGCGGGCCAGCGCCACCCGCTGCCGCTCGCCCCCGGACAGCCGGTCGGTGCGCTCGTACATCCGGCCGGCCAGCCCCACCCGTGCGAGCGCCGCATGCACCTCCTCGACGCCCTGCGGGCGGACCAGCGACCACGCCGCCCGCACCGCCGGCCACGAGCCGAGCCGCCCGGCGTTGACGTTGTGCACCACCCGCAGGGCCCCGGCCAGCTCCAGCTGCTGGTGCACGGAACCGGTGCGCGCCCGCAGCCGCCGCAGCGCGCGGCCCCGGAGCGCCGCCGGGTCCCGGCCGAGCACCCGCACCGCACCCGCCGTCGGGACGACGACGCCGTTGAGCACGCCGAGCAGGGTCGACTTCCCGGCACCGGAGGCGCCGACGACGGCGACCCGCTCGCCCGCGGCCACCTCGAGGTCCACCCCGGCGAGGGCGGTGGTGCCGCCGAAGCGGACCTCGATGCCGGTGAGCCGCGCGGCCTCGGTCAGTTCACCAGCCCGAGGTCGCGGCCGATCTCCTCGATCTGCCGGTAGTTCGCCGCCTCGGTGGGGATGAACGCCCCCGCGCCGAAGAGGTCGAGCACCGCGGCGTCCCGCGGGTCGTCGGAGGAGAGCCCGGTGAAGTAGGCGGTGAGCCGCTCGGGCAGGTCCTCGCCCCACCGCTCGACCGCGTCGGGGCCGAGCAGCCAGTGGTAGTCGGAGTAGGCCGGGGTCCGCGCGTAGCGGACGACCGCAGGGTCGATCTCGCCGGCGGCCTCCCGGGCCTCGTACACCTGCTCGTTGAGCACCCCGGCCTCGTAGCTGCCCGAGGCGACCAGCGCCAGGGTCGCGTCGTGCGAGCCGGCGAAGCCGGGGCCGCCCGGGAAGCCCTCGGGGTCGACGCCCTGCTCGGCCAGGAACCAGGCCGGCATGAGCCGGCCCGAGGTCGACGTCTCGCTGCCGTAGGTGAAGCGCAGGCCGGCCAGCGGCCTCAGGTCGTCCGACGGCGCCAGCCCGGTGGCCGCGTTGACCACGAAGACCGAGTGGAACTCCTGGTCGATGTCGCGCTGGGCGATCGGCACCGAGCCGGGGGTCTGCAGGCGGGCCTGGACGCCGGTCAGGCCGCCGAACCACACCAGGTCGAGGTCGCCGGTGCGGAAGAGGGAGACCGCGGCGGCGTAGTCGGTGACCGGGACGTACTCGACGTCGATGCCGAGCTCCTCGGACAGGGAGTCGGCGACCGTGCCGTGGAGCCGCTGCAGGACCTCCGGGTCCTGGTCGGGGATGGCGCCGATCCGCAGCGGGCCGGCCGGGCCGGCGGCCGCGGAGCCGTTCCCGCAGCCGGCGAGGGCGGCGACCAGGCCCAGGGCGGCGACGAGGGCGGTCGCGAGGCGGCGGAGCGGGGGAGAACCGGATGCTGGGCCACCCGACCGGGCGGCGCGAGCGAGGCGCACTACGTCCTCGCAGGGGGGATCGGACCGGGCACGGGGACCTCCTGGGCGGGTGGCTGGCTGGCGGCTCATCCTCACACCGCGCCCGCGGGTCGCGCCCGCCCGCGGGGCCGGCGCGCGGCGGAACGCGGTGGTCGGTCACGTTCTGGCTACGCTTCCCCGGCTCGCCGGCCGGTGGAGGACACCGGCGCCTACGGTGACGCCCGTAACCGCATGCGACCCGCCGGCCGATCCCGGCCGGATGCCAGGCGCGGCGGGCCGGCGTCGCCCGACCGGCCGGACGGCCGTCCCGCCGGGGTCCGGCGCGGTCGTCGCTGCACCACGAGGGAGAACCATGCGCACCAAGCTCCACACCGTCGCCGCGGCCAGCGCCGCGGTCGTCGTCCTCGCCTCCTGCTCCTCCGGCGACGGCGGGAGCGGCGGCACCGCCGCCTCCGGCGAGCTGACCGGTGAGGGCACCGGCGAGTCCTGCACCATCGAGGCCGAGGTGCCCATCGGGGCCGTGCTCAGCCTGACCGGCGCCGCGGCCAGCTACGGCGAGTCGCAGCAGCGCGGCCTGGAGCTCGCGGCCGAGGAGCTGGCCGAGACCGACGGCGTCACCTACGACCTGACCATCGAGGACGACCAGACCGACCCGCGGCAGGCCATCACGCTGTTCGACCAGTTCGTCCAGGAGGACGTCAGCCTCATCATCGGGCCCACGCTGTCGAACGCGGCCGTGCAGGCCGACCCGATCGCCCAGGACGCGGGCGTGCCGGTGCTCGGCATCTCCAACACCGCCGCCGGGGTCACCGACATCGGCGATTACATCTTCCGCAACTCGCTGACCGAGCAGGCGGTCATCCCGCAGACCGTCGCGGCCGCCACCGAGGAGTTCGGGCTCGAGAACGTCGTCGTCATGTACAGCAACGACGACGCGTTCACCGAGTCCGGCTACGAGGCCTTCGCCGCCGCGCTGGAGGAGGAGGGGGTCGAGATCAGCGAGACGATCACCTTCTCGAAGACCGACACCGACTTCCGGGCGCTGCTCACCCAGGCGCAGGCGAGCGACCCCGACGCGCTGGTCGTCTCCGCGCTCATCGAGGCCGCGGTCCCGCTCGTGACCCAGGCCCGTGAGATGGGCATCGAGGTGCCGATCATCGGCGGCAACGGGTTCAACAACCCGCAGCTGATGGCCGACGCCGGCGAGGCCGCCGAGGGCGTCGTCGTCGGCGCCGCCTGGAACTCCTCCTCCGACAACCCGGAGAACCAGGCGTTCCTCGCCGCCTACGAGGAGAAGTACGGCGCCCAGCCCGACCAGTTCGCCGCCCAGGCCTACACCGGTCTGAAGCTGGTCGACCGGGCCGTCCGCGCCAACTGCGCCGCCGACCACGAGAGCATCCAGCAGGCCCTCGGCGAGCTGGAGGACGTCCCGACCGTGCTCGGTGAGTTCTCCATCGACGAGAACCGGGACGCCGAGCACCCGGCCGTCGTGCAGGTCGTCGAGGACGGTTCGTTCACCGTCCTGCAGTGATCCGGCACGCCCCTCCGACCGGAGGGGTGGCACGCCCTCCGGGGGCCCGGTCCGCGGACCGGGCCCCCGGTCGGGCGTCGGCTACCGTGCCCGCACCCACGACGAGAACAGGCGACGCTGTGCAGCAGCTCCTCAACGGCATCTTCATCGGCTCGATCTACGCGTTGTTCGCCATCGGCTTCACGCTGGTCTTCGGCATCCTGGACCGGCTCAACCTGGCCCACCCGGCGGTCTTCGCCGCCTCGGCCTTCGTCGGGATCGAGCTGGTCGAGCGGGTCGGGCTCTCCCTCTGGGCGGCGCTGCCGATCGTCTTCGTCGTCGGTGCGCTGCTCGGGCTGGTCATCGAGCGGGTCGCGTTCCGGCCGCTGAAGGGCCGGGCCGACGCGCACTTCGCGGGGCTGATCTCCTCGATCGCCCTGGCCGGGATGCTCATCGCCGTCCTGCAGTGGCGGTACGGCCCCGACACCCGCCGCTTCCCGCCCGGCTCGTTCCCCGACACGCGCTACGAGGTCGCCGGCGCCCAGGTGACACTGGTGCAGCTGGTGATCCTCGCGATCTCCCTCGCCCTCATGGTGGGCCTGACCTACATGGTCACCAGGACCCGGCTGGGCCGCGGCATGCGGGCCGTGGCCGAGAACCCCACGGCGGCCCGCGTGCTCGGGGTGAACGTCGACCGCATCACCGCCGTCACCTTCGCGATCTCCTCGGCGCTGGGCGCCGTCGCCGGCGTCCTGTTCGCCATCAACGTGAACACCGCCCAGCTCGGCATGGGCTCGGCGATCGAGCTCAAGGGCCTGGCCGTGATCATCGTCGGCGGCATGGGCTCGCTGCCCGGCGCGCTCATCGGCGGCCTGGTGCTCGGCCTGGCCGAGGTGTTCGCCGTCCAGTACATCGGCTCGTCGTGGCGGGACGTCATCGCCTTCGGCCTGCTGTTCATCATCCTCCTGCTGCGCCCGCAGGGCCTGCTCGGCGCCCGGAAGGTCAGGGAGGTCTGATGCTGGACCAGTACGCGACGACGCTCACCTTCATCGCCCTCGGGGCGATCTTCGCCTACTCGTTCTACGCGGTGCTGATCGCCGGCCAGCTGAGCCTGGGCCAGGCCGGCTTCGCCTCCCTGGCGGCGTTCTCCGGGGCCTACCTGGCACCCGACCGGGCCGACGTCGGGGAGATCCCGGCGCTGCTGGTCGCGGTGGCGATCGGCATGGCGGTCGGGGCGCTCGCCGCCGTGCTGCTGGGCCTGCCGACGATGCACCTGCGCGGGGTCTTCCTGGCCATCGCCACCCTCGGTTTCGCCGAAGCGGTGCGGGTCGTCCTGCTCAACCAGGCGTGGACCGGCGGCGCCCAGGGGCTCGGCGTGCCCCGCATCCTGACCGTCGGCATGGCCTGGTTCGCCCTGGCACTGGTGGCGTACTGGTTCTGGCGGATGGGCCGCTCCCGGTACGGACGGGCGCTGGAGGCCATCCGGGAGGACGAGCTCGCGGCCCGCTCCATGGGCATCGACGTGGGCCGGCACCGGCTCGCCGCCTTCATCACCGCCGGCGCGGTGGCCGGCCTCTACGGCGTGCTGTTCGCCTACTACGTGCGGCTGATCGCGCCGAACGACTTCGACTTCGTGGCGGCGGTGGAAGGGCTCGTCACCGCGGTCGTCGGCGGCTCGACGATGTTCCTCGGACCCATCCTGGGCAGCGGGTTCCAGACGATGGTCCCCGAGATCCAGCGGGCGGTCGGGGTCGAGGCGGGCTGGATCCGGCCGTTCCTCGCCAGCCTGCTGCTGCTCGTCGTCATCCTCTTCCTGCCCGGCGGTCTGGCCAGCCTCATCCCGCGCCGCACCCGCATGCCCTCGGGCACCGACGACGACGCGGCCGCCGGCCTCGCCGACCGTCGCCACCCGACGGCCGGTGACCCGGTGATCACCCTCTCCAGGCTCGGCAAGGAGTACGGCGGGGTGCACGCCGTCCGCGGGGTGGACCTGGAGATCCGGGCCGGCGAGGTCGTCGGCCTGATCGGCCCCAACGGCGCGGGCAAGACCACCCTGGTCAACATGATCAGCGGCCTGGTGCCGCCCAGCTCGGGCAGCGCCACCGTCCTCGGGACGACGATCGGGCGGACGCCCGTGCACAAGATCGCGGCCGCGGGCGTCAGCCGCACCTTCCAGCACTCCAAGCTGTTCAACCGGCTGTCGGCGCTGGAGAACGTGCTGGTCGGCGCCCACCTGGTCAGCCGCCCGACGTTCCTGCGCCGCCTGCTCTGGCTGCCCTCGGCCCGGCGCGACGAGCGGGCCGCCCTCGAGCAGGCCGCCCGGTGCCTGGACCGGGTGGGGCTGGCCGACCTGGCCGGCAACCGCGCCGAGTCCCTGTCCTACGGCGACCAGCGGCGGCTGGAGATCGCCCGGGCACTGGCGTCGGACCCGTCGCTGCTGATCCTGGACGAGCCGGCCGCCGGCATGAACCACGTCGAGGCCGCGAAGCTGTCGGAGCTCATCACCTCGCTGGCCCGGGACGGGCTGACGATCCTCTTCATCGAGCACAACGTCGGCATGGTCCTGGAGACCTGCAGCCGCGTGGTCGTGCTCAACTTCGGCGAGGTCATCGCCAGCGGCACGCCGGCGGAGATCGCCGCCGACCCCGCCGTCATCGAGGCCTACCTCGGGTCCGACGACGACGCCGACGGCTCCCTCGCCGCGGGCACCGCCGTCGACCCGACCGCGGGCAGCCCCGACGGCACGCCGCCGGACGCCGTCCTCAACGCGCAGCCCTCCGCGGCGGGGACCCTGGAGACGCCGGACACGACCCCGAGGAACCCGACATGAGCGAGCCCATCCTCCGCGTGGAGGACCTGCGCGTCAGCTACGGGCGCGTCGAGGCCGTCCGCGGCGTGAGCTTCGCCGTCGAGCCGGGCGCGCTCGTGACGCTGGTGGGCGCCAACGGCGCCGGCAAGTCCTCGGTCATCAACGCCGTCGCCGGCCTGGTGCGCCCCTCCGGTGGCCGGATCACCTTCGCCGGGAAGGACATCACCCGGACGCCGTCGCACAAGCTGGTCGGGCAGGGGCTGGTGCAGGTGCCGGAGGGCCGGCAGATCCTCGCCACGCTCACCATCGAGGAGAACCTCCGGATGGGGACGTGGCACACCGGCAGCGGCGCCCAGGGCGCGATCGACGGGATGTACGACCGCTTCCCGGTGCTGGCCGAGCGGCGGGCGCTCCCGGCCGGGGCGCTGTCGGGTGGGGAGCAGCAGATGCTCGCCATCGCCCGGGCGCTCGTGGCCCGGCCCACGGTGATGCTCATGGACGAGCCGTCGATGGGCTTGGCGCCCAAGATCGTCGACGAGGTGTTCCGCGTCATCGAGGAGATCCGGGCCTCGGGGACGACGGTGGTGCTCGTGGAGCAGAACGCCCGGCGGGCCCTGCGCGCGGCCGACCACGGGTACGTGCTGCAGAGCGGGGAGATCGTGCACTCCGGCCGGGCCGCCGAGCTGCTCGCCGACGAGCGGATCGTGCAGGCCTACCTGGGCGTCGAGGGCGGGGGCGGCGACCGCGCCGGGAGCGCCGGGGCGCTCTAGGGTCGGGTCCGTGAGCGACTGCCTGTTCTGCCGCATGGTCGCCGGGGAGATCCCCGCCGACGTCGTCCACCGAACCGACCGCGTGCTGGCCTTCCGCGACATCAACCCCCAGGCGCCGACCCACGTGCTGGTCATCCCGGCGGAGCACCACCGCAACATCGGCGCGCTGGCGGCGGCGGACCCGGGGCTGCTCGGCGAGGTCGTGGCCGCGGCCCACGCCGTGGCGGTGGCTGAGCGCCTGGTCACCGGGGACGGCAACGAGCCGGGCTACCGCCTCGTCACCAACACCGGGCCGCAGGCCGGCCAATCGGTGGACCACGTCCACCTGCACGTGCTCGGTGGGCGCGGCCTCGGCTGGCCGCCCGGCTGAGCCGGCCGGGGCGTCCGTGCGGGCGGCGGAGCGGGCTGACAAGGTGAGGCCATGCCGACGAACGACAGCGCAGCGCCCCTCCGGATCGAGCGCGACGGCGACGTCGCCGTCGTGGTCCTGGACAACCCGCCGCTGAACCTCTTCGACGCGGCGGCGTTCGACGCGATGGAGACGGTGGCCGGCGAGCTGATCGCCCTGACCGACCCGTCCCGGCCCGACCGCGCGCGGGCGGTGCTGGTCGAAGCGCGCGGCAAGGTGGTCTCCGGCGGCGTCGACGTCACGTACTTCCGCGACATCGCCGAGGGGCCGGAGCCGGCGCGGCGCGGCGCTGAGCTGTGGGCCCGGCTGCTGACGGTGGCCAACACCTTCGAGGACCTGCCGGTGCCGACCGTCTTCGCCGCCCACGGCCTCTGCCTGACCGCCGCCTTCGAGCTGGCGCTGTCCTGCGACATCCTGCTGGCCGCGGAGAAGGCGTCCTTCGGCCTGGTCGAGATCGTCGTCGGCCTCACCCCGTCGATGGGCGGACCGCAGCGGCTGGCCGAGCGGGCCGGGCCGGCGCGGGCCAAGGAGCTGATCTACACGGGCGAGCGCTACCCGGCCGCCGTCCTCGAGCGGTGGAACGTCGTCAACCGGGTGCTGCCCGACGACGGGTTCGCCGAGGCGGCCCGCGAGTACGTCCATCGGGTCGCGGCGGGGCCGACCGTGGCGCACGCCGCCACCAAGCGGCTGGCCACCGTCGCCGTCCGGGACGGGGCACGGGCGGCCGATGCCCTGGTGCCGGAGATCTCGGGCCCGCTGTTCGCCACCGACGACCTGCGCGGGGCGGTGGCCTCGTTCCTCGGCGAGGGCCCGGGGAAGGCGACGTACTCCGGTCGCTGACCTCACGCGGGCGACCGGGGATTCGGGGGGCCGGACGCGGGTAGCATCGGGCGGTCCCCAGTGCGATCCCCGCACATCGCCGTCGCAGGAAGGCAGGGTCGAGGGTTCTTGCCCGACACCTCCCCGAACGTCCCCGTGCCCGGTGCCCCCACGTCGCGTGAGGCCTCGGCACAGGCCGCCGCGGCGGATGGCGCACTCGCCGGTCCGTCCACTCCGTTCACCGGCCCGGGAGAACCCGTCCGGGCCACCATCACCGTTCCCGACAGCGTCCCCATGGTCGCCCTGCTGGGCTCGGCCGACGAGCTGCTCCGCCTGGTCGAGGCCGAGGTCGACGCCGACGTGCACGTGCGCGGCAACGAGATCGCCGTCACCGGGCAGCCGGCCGCCAACGCGTTCACGGTCCGGGTGTTCGACGAGCTCATCGCGCTGATCGGCACCGGCCAGCAGCTGCGGCCCGACTCGGTCCGCCGCGTCATCGCCATGCTCAGGGCGGGCGGCTCCGAGCGCCCGGCGGACGTGCTGAGCCTGGACATCATCAGCCGCCGCGGCCGCACCATCCGGCCCAAGACGCTGAACCAGAAGCGCTACGTCGACGCCATCGACTCGCACACGGTCGTCTTCGGCATCGGCCCGGCCGGTACCGGCAAGACGTACCTGGCCATGGCGAAGGCGGTGCAGGCGCTCACCACCAAGCAGGTCAACCGGATCATCCTGACCCGGCCGGCGGTCGAGGCGGGGGAGCGCCTGGGCTACCTGCCCGGCACCCTGTCGGAGAAGATCGACCCCTACCTGCGGCCGCTGTACGACGCACTGCACGACATGGTCGACCCCGAATCCATTCCGCGCCTGATGGCGTCGGGAACGATCGAGGTCGCCCCGCTGGCGTACATGCGGGGCAGGACCCTCAACGACGCGTTCGTCATCCTCGACGAGGCGCAGAACACCACGGCCGAGCAGATGAAGATGTTCCTCACCCGGCTCGGCTTCGGCTCGAAGATCGTGGTCACCGGTGACGTCACGCAGGTCGACCTGCCCGGTGGCGCGCAGAGCGGCCTGAAGATCGTGCGCGAGATCCTCGACGGCATTGAGGACGTCCACTTCAGCAACCTGACCAGCTCCGACGTGGTCCGGCACCGCCTGGTCGGCGACATCGTCGACGCCTACGAGCGGTGGGACGCCACCCGGCAGCCCGCCACGACCCGTCCGGCCGCCGGCGCGCCGACGCGGACCTCGCGACCGCGCCGGCAGGGGAGCTGACCGGCGTGCCCGTCGAGGTGTCCAACGAGTCGGAGATCGCCGTCGACGAGGCCGAGCTGGCGGGCATCTGCCGGTTCGTCCTCGGGGAGATGAAGGTCAACCCGATGGCGGAGCTGTCGGTGCTCTGCGTCGACGTCGAGTACATGAGCAGCCTGCACGAGCGCTGGATGGGCGAGAAGGGCCCCACCGACGTGCTCGCCTTCCCCATGGACGAGTTCGACACCGGCCGGCCCGACGACCCCGAGCCCGGCCCCGCGCTGCTCGGTGACATCGTGCTGTGCCCGGCGGTCGCCGTCCGGCAGGCCCGGGCCGCCGGCCACTCGATGGACGACGAGCTGGTGCTGCTGGCCACCCACGGGGTGCTGCACCTGCTCGGCTACGACCACATGGAGCCCGACGAGGAGAAGGAGATGTTCGGTCTCCAGTCGACGCTCATCGACGCCTGGCGCGCGGCTCCGCGGGAGCCGGTGACCGGCGCCGCGGTGACGGCCCCGCCGCGCGGGCGGGCGACCGGGTCGACCTCGGGTCAGGAGACCGGTTCCCGATGACCTCCGCGAAGGCGACGGGCGAGCGAGCATCGCAGCGAGCGCCAGCGAGCGAGGAGCGGAACGAGTCCGGAGCCGAGCAATGACCTCCGGCGCGATCGTCTCGCTGGTGATCGCCGTCTGCCTGGTTCCGCTCGCCGGCCTGTTCGGCGCCATGGAGGCCGCGCTGCAGCGCGTGTCCAAGGCGCGGGTGGAGGAGCTGCGCCGCGACGGCGTGAAGCGGGCAGCGGCGCTCGAGGAGGTGGTCGCCGAGCGGGCGCGGCACGTCTCGCTGCTCCTGCTGCTGCGGATCGTCTGCGAGATGGTCTCCGCGGTCATCGTGGCCCTGCTGTTCTTCGACCTGTGGGACAGCACGCTCCAGGCGGTCCTGGCCGCAGCGGGTGTCATGACCGTGGTGAGCTACGTCCTGGTCGGCGTGGGCCCGCGCACCCTCGGGCGGCAGCACGCCTACGGCACGGCGCTGGCCACCGCGGGCCTGGTCCGGCTGCTCGGCCGCGTCCTCGGCCCGGTGGCCACCCTGCTGATCCTGGTGGGCAACGCCATCACGCCGGGGCGCGGCTTCCGCGACGGCCCGTTCTCCTCCGAGGTGGAGCTGCGCGAGCTGGTCGACATGGCCGAGGAGCGCGGCGTCGTCGAATCCGGCGAGCGGAACATGATCCACTCCGTCTTCGAGCTCGGTGACACGATCGCCCGCGAGGTCATGGTGCCGCGCACCGACGTCGTCTGGATAGAGCGCACCAAGACCGTGCGTCAGGCGCTCGCCCTCGCCCTGCGCAGCGGTTTCAGCCGGATCCCGGTCATCGGCGAGAACGTCGACGACGTCGTCGGGGTGGTCTACCTCAAGGACCTCGTCCGCCGGTCGCAGCACAGCGGCGACCAGCGCGGTCCGCGGGTCGAGGAGCTGATGCGCACCCCGACGTTCGTGCCGGAGTCCAAGCCGGTCGACGAGCTGCTCCGGGACATGCAGGCGCAGCGCATCCACATCGCGATCGTGGTCGACGAGTACGGCGGCTTCGCCGGGCTGGTCACCATCGAGGACATCCTGGAGGAGATCGTCGGCGAGATCGCCGACGAGCACGACGCCTTCCAGCGGCCGGAGGTCGAGCAGCTCGACGACGGCTCGATGCGGATCACCGCCCGGCTCCCGGTGCAGGACCTGGCGCCGCTGTTCGGCGTCGAACTGCAGGAGACCGACGACGTGGAGACCGTGGGCGGGCTGCTCGCCCGTGAGCTGGGCCGGGTGCCGATCGAGGGGGCCTCGGCCGAGTTCGGCGGTCTGCGGCTGGTCGCCGAGAGCACCGGCGGGCGCCGCAACCGGATCGACACCCTGCTGGTCTGCCGGCTGCCCGATCCGTCGGCGGACGGCGAGGACGCCGGCGACGAGCAGCAGTCGGGGGCCACCCGCGCGGAGATGCCGGCCGTCGTGGAAGGCTGACGGCCGTGGCCGACCTGCACCCCGAGGACGCGAAGCTCGTCACCCTGGCCCGTTCGGCGCGCGGCCGGACCGGCGCCGCCGAGGGGGCCGCGGTCCGCGACACCGACGGCCGCACCTACGTGGCGGCCAGCGTGGCGCTGCCCTCGCTGCGGCTGTCGGCGCTGCAGGCCGCCGTCGCCGCCGCCGTCTCCAGCGGGGTCGAGGGGCTGGAGGCCGCCGTGGTCGTCTCCGCCGCCGACGCCGTGGAGCAGGAGGGGCTCGCCGCCGTCCGCGACCTCACCCCGGGCGCGCCCGTGCACCTCGCCGGCCCCGACGGCGTCGTCCGCGCCACCGCCTAACGGGTGAGCGGGACGCCGAGGGCGTCCGCGAGCGCGGCCGGGTCGCGCGCCCACAGGGTGACGGCCCGCTCGCCGTCGTCGGTCAGGTACCGGATCGCGACGCGGGTGCGCCCCGGCCACCAGCCGCCGCGCTTCTCCGGGCGCGGCCAGTCGGCCGGCGGACGGCCGGTGCGCACGTCCCGCACCAGCACCGACGGGATCACGGCCGACGGGTCGGTGCGGGTGCCGGCGACGTCGAACGAGAGGCCGTGGTCGGAGATCGTCACCCGCCGGGTGTTCACCGCGTACACGGCGAGGCCCGCGACCAGCGCCAGCGGGAGCTCGTCCCGGGCGGCGGGCCAGCCGCCGCGCCAGGCGAAGAGCGCCAGCCAGGCCGCGACGACGAGAACCGCCAGGGCCAGCGCGGCCAGGCCCCCGGGGCGGTACTGCCAGTAGCGCAGCCGGGCGGGGACGACGGTCGCCGAGCGCTTGGGGCCCCAGCCCGCGATGAACCGGTGGCTCCGCACCTGCTCGACGTGCAGCCGCCGCTCGCGCTCGGCCGCCACCCGCGGCACCCGCGACCGCTTCCGCTCTCGTCCTGCCACGGCGCCGATCATCCCAACCCCTGCCGGCTGGCAGGTTCCTTGCGCACGACGTCGTGCCTGCCACTTCCCGGCCCGGCGTGAGAAGCCGATGGTCGAGGGCGTGACGACGATCCTGTTCCTCCTCCTGCTCCTGCTCGTCCTGCGGTCCCTCGGCCGGCCCGCCGCCGGGCCCGCCCGTGCACCCGTCGGCCCGTGGTCCGGGACCGGGGGGCGCAT
This sequence comes from Blastococcus sp. HT6-4, assembly GCF_039679125.1. Lineage (NCBI taxonomy): Bacteria > Bacillati > Actinomycetota > Actinomycetes > Geodermatophilales > Geodermatophilaceae > Blastococcus > Blastococcus montanus. The sequence goes on from NZ_CP155551.1 coordinate 1,337,085, forward strand.
CGCCGCGGACGTCGTGGCCGGCGTCCGGGTGCTCGACCGGCTCTCCGTCGCCCGCCGCGACCGGATCGGCCGCCCCTGGTCCTGACCGCCGTCCCGACCCGGCTGCTCACCTGGTCTGCGCGTCGGACTCCGGAGCGCGGGGATGTCGGCCGCCGGTGGGAGACTGGGTCCGTGAGCAGCCCCGAGCAGTCGCCGCACCGCAGCGGCTTCGTCGCCCTGGTGGGCCGCCCCAACGCCGGGAAGACCACGCTGACCAACGCGATGGTCGGCGAGAAGGTCGGCATCGTCAGCAACCGCCCGCAGACCACGCGGCACGCCATCCGCGGCGTCGTCCACCGGCCCGGCGGGCAGATCGTGCTGGTCGACACCCCGGGCCTGCACAAGCCCAAGAGCCTGCTGGGCAAGCGGCTCAACGACGTCGTGCGCGACACGCTGTCCGACGTCGACGTGATCGTCTTCTGCGTCCCGGCCGACCAGCCCGTGGGCACCGGGGACAAGTTCATCGCCCGCCAGCTCGCCGAGGTGAAGGCGCCGGTCGTCGTCGTGGTCACCAAGACCGACGCCGCGTCGAAGAAGCAGGTCGCCGAGCAGCTGATGGCCGCCAGCGGACTGGTCGAGGCGGCCGAGGTGGTGCCGGTGAGCGCGGTCGGGGGCGACCAGGTCGAGCTGCTCGAGGACCTGCTGATCAGGCTGCTGCCCGAGGGGCCGCCGCTGTACCCGGAGGCGCAGACCACCGACGAGGACGTCGAACTGCAGATCGCGGAGCTGGTCCGCGAGGCGGCGCTGGAGAAGGTGCGCCAGGAGGTGCCGCACTCGCTGGCCGTCACGGTGGAGGAGATGAACCGGCGCCCCGATCCCAAGCGCGCCGGCGGCGAGCTGGTCGAAGTGCACGCGCTGCTGCACTGCGAGCGGCCGAGCCAGAAGCCCATGCTGCTGGGCAAGGGCGGGAACATCATCAAGGCGATCGGCACCGAGGCCCGTGCGGGCATGGAGACGCTGCTGGGCGCGCGGGTGCACCTGGAGCTGCACGTCACCGTGCTCGGCGAGTGGCAGGACGACCCGAAGAAGCTCAACCGGCTGGGCTATTGATGAGCGCGCACACCCCGAAGGCGCTGTACCGGGACGAGGGCATCGTCCTGCGCACCCAGAAGTTGGGTGAGGCCGACCGGATCGTCACCGTGCTCACCCGCCGCCACGGCAAGGTCCGGGCGGTGGCCAAGGGCGTGCGCCGCACCAAGAGCAAGTTCGGCGCCCGGCTCGAGCCGTTCACCCACGTCGACCTGCAGCTCTACACCGGGCGCAACCTCGACATCGTCAGCCAGGCCGAGTCCATCCGGTCCTACGGCCAGGAGATCGTCGCCGACTACCCGGCGTACACCGCGGGCACCGCCGTCCTGGAGACCGCCGACCGGCTCACCGCCGAGGAGAAGGAGCCGTCGCTGCGGCTGTTCCTCCTGGTCGTCGGCGCACTGCGGGCGCTGGGGGAGAGGACCCACCCGGCGCCGCTCGTGCTCGACGCGTTCCTCCTGCGGGCCATGTCGGTGGCCGGCTGGGAGCCCGCGCTGTCGGAGTGCGCCCGCTGCGGCGAGGCCGGTCCGCACCGGCACTTCTCCGTCCCCGCCGGCGGCACCGTCTGCCCGGCCTGCCGGCCGACCGGCTCGGCGATGCCCAGCCCCGTGACCATCGAGCTGCTCGACGCGCTGCTGACCGGCGACTGGGACCACGCCGAGGCCAGCCTCGGGATCAACCGGCGCGAGGGCAGCGGCCTCGTCGCCGCGCTCCTGCAGTGGCACCTGGAGCGCGCGCTGCGCTCGCTGCCGCTGGTCGATCGATCCGAACCGTCGGCACCCCGCCGGGAGATGAGCCTGCTCAGTGAGGCGTGAGGTCAAGGCCCCCAGTCCGCACCCGTCGGGCGCGCGACCCCCGCAGCTACCGGCGGACAAGGTGCCCCGGCACGTGGCGATCGTCATGGACGGCAACGGCCGCTGGGCGAAGCAGCGCGGGCTGCCGCGCACCGCCGGTCACGAGGCGGGGGAGTCCTCGCTGTTCGACTGCGTCGAGGGCGCCATCGAGCTCGGCGTGAAGGCGATCAGCGCCTACGCCTTCTCCACGGAGAACTGGCGGCGCAGCCCCGAGGAGGTGCGCTTCCTCATGGGCTTCAACCGTGACGTGATCCGCCGTCGCCGTGACGAGATGCACGAGCTCGGGGTGCGCGTCCGCTGGGCGGGTCGCCGTCCCCGGCTATGGCGCTCGGTGATCAAGGAGCTGGAGGTCGCCGAGGAGCTCACCCGCGACAACGACGTCCTCACCCTCACCATGTGCGTCAACTACGGCGGACGCGCCGAGATCGCCGACGCCGCGGCCGCCATCGCCCGCGAGGTGGCGGCCGGGCGGCTGAACCCGGACAAGGTCGACGAGGACACCGTCGCCCGGTTCCTCGACGAGCCGGACATGCCCGACGTCGACCTGTTCGTGCGCAGCTCCGGGGAGAACCGGACCAGCAACTTCCTGCTCTGGCAGTCCGCCTACGCGGAGTTCGTCTTCCTCGACACCCTCTGGCCCGACTTCGACCGCCGGCACCTGTGGGCGGCGTGCGAGGAGTTCGCGGCGCGGCAGCGCCGCTTCGGCACCGCCTGAGGACGGCGGGAGGTCTCGCCGCGGCGGCGGTGCGCCGTCAGCCGCATGCGGACGGTGACGGCGGGCGCGGATGCGGGCAGGCCGGCCGCGCTGCCGCAGGGGAACGGGCCGCGCTTCGGTCACACTCGGTGAACGCGGCCGACGTGGTTCCGCGGGTGCACCACGGGGAGGGAGCCGCAGCCATGAGCCAGCCCCCCGGTGCCGACGGTCGTCCGGCCCCGCCCGACCCCGAGTTCCCGCCGCCGGGGTCGGATCGGCCGACCACTCCCTCCCCGCAGCCCGGTGGCGAGGACGCGTCAGGGGCGTACGGTGCCGCCTTCGCCGCCGGCTACGGCCCGCCGCCCGAGGCATTCGGTGAGCCGGACCCCGACGACGAGCCACCCGACGGGCCCCGCCGCCGCACCCTCCTGCCGTGGCTCCTCGGCGCGGCCGCGATCCTCCTGTCGGGGCTCGTGCTCCTGCTCGTGTTCCTGCTGAGCTAGGTGTACTGACCGGTCAGGTCGATCAAGCGGGCGTGCGCTCCGACGCCGGCTCCTGGCTGCCCGCGGTGCCGGCCTGGCACGCGCTGCAGGTCCCGAAGACCTCCAGCGTGTGGCTGACGTCGACGAAGCCGTGCTGACCGGCGATCCGGTCGGCCCAGCGCTCGACGGCCGGACCGGCCACCTCCACGGTCAGCCCGCAGCCCCGGCAGACCAGGTGGTGGTGGTGCTGCCGGCTGCACCGCCGGTACAGGGCCTCACCGGTGTCGGTGCGGATGGAGTCCAGCTCCCCGTCGTCGGCCAGCGACTGCACGGCTCGGTACACCGTCGACAGGCCCACGGCATCGCCGGCGTCGCGGAGCCGTGCGTGCACCTCCTGCGCGCTGTGGAAGCCGTCGAGGTCGGCGAAGACGGCTCGGACGGCGGCGCGCTGTCGGGTGGTCCGGACCATGCGCCCATGGTGACAGGCGGGCATGGGAGCGTCTGCGCACGGCTCGGTCGACGACGGGAGGTCCGGTGTTCGCGGTGACACGGCTACGGGTGGCCACGGGCGATGCGGCGGCGCTGGCCGACGCGGTGGCCCGGTTGCTGGCCGCGCTCGCGGGCAGGCCCGGGTTCCGCGACGGCGAGGTCGGCCGGGCCGCCGACGACCCGGCGCTGTGGGCGCTGGTCACCCGCTGGGACGGCGTCGGGGCCTACCGCCGCGCGCTGTCGGCGGCCGAGGTGAAGATCGCCGGTGCCCCGGTCTGGGTGCACGCCGTCGACGAACCGGGTGTCTACCTCACCGACTGACCCGCGGGCCCTACGGTGCCACCGTGGTCAGCCGCACCCGCACCGCCCGCTACGCCCGCCGGCGCAAGCGGCGGATGGACGCCGTCGAGCACGACCTCACCGACGCGCAGTGGATCGCGCTCGAGCACGCGTGGGCTGGGTGCGCGTACTGCGGGTCCATCGGCACGCCCCTGCAGCGGGACTGCGTGCTCCCCATCTCGCGGGGTGGCCGGTACACGTTCGGCAACGTCGTCCCGGCCTGCTGTTCCTGCAACGCCAGCAAGTGCAACGACGAGGTCACCGGGTGGCTGCGGCGCAAGCGGCTGGACGAGCGGGCCTTCCTCGTGCGGCACGCCGAGATCCGGGCCTCGCTCGCACTGCTGTTCCGCCCTGCGGCGTCGGAGCCGTCGGCCACGGCGACCGACTGAGGGCGCCGCGCCACCGGGCAACTACCGTGGGCAGGTCAACCGCCGACCGCCAGCCGGATGGAGCCTCTCCGCGTGAGCACCGCCAAGCACGACCCCGCCCGCCTCGACAAGGTCGTGAACCTCTGCAAGCGACGGGGTTTCGTCTTCCCGTCCGGCGAGATCTACGGCGGCACCCGCTCCGCCTGGGACTACGGCCCGCTGGGCGTCGAGCTCAAGGAGAACATCAAGCGCCAGTGGTGGCGCACCGTCGTGCAGAGCCGGGACGACATCGTGGGCCTGGACTCGTCGGTGATCCTGCCCCGCCAGACGTGGGTGGCCTCCGGTCACGTCGGCGTCTTCACCGACCCGCTGACCGAGTGCCAGAGCTGCCACAAGCGCTTCCGGGCCGACCACCTCGAGGAGGAGTTCGAGGCGCGCAAGGGCCGGGCGCCGGAGAACGGCCTGGCCGACATCGCCTGCCCGAACTGCGGCACCAAGGGCGCGTGGACCGAGCCGCGTGACTTCAACATGATGCTCAAGACCTACCTCGGCCCGGTCGAGGACGAGTCGGGGCTGCACTACCTGCGCCCGGAGACCGCGCAGGGCATCTTCGTGAACTTCGCCAACGTGATGGGTGCGGCCCGGAAGAAGCCGCCGTTCGGCATCGGCCAGATCGGCAAGTCGTTCCGCAACGAGATCACCCCCGGCAACTTCATCTTCCGCACCCGCGAGTTCGAGCAGATGGAGATGGAGTTCTTCGTCGAGCCGGGCAGCGACGAGGAATGGCACCAGTACTGGATCGACGAGCGCACCCGCTGGTACACCGACCTCGGCATCGCCCCGGAGAACCTGCGGCACTACGAGCACGCGAAGGAGAAGCTGTCGCACTACTCGAAGCGCACCGTCGACATCGAGTACCGCTTCGGCTTCCAGGGCTCGGAATGGGGTGAGCTGGAGGGCATCGCCAACCGCACCGACTTCGACCTCTCCACGCACTCGGAGCACTCGGGCACGGACCTGTCCTACTTCGACCAGGCCACCAACACCCGCTGGACGCCGTACGTCATCGAGCCCGCGGCCGGCCTGACCCGCTCGCTGATGGCCTTCCTCATCGAGGGCTACACCGAGGACGAGGCGCCCAACGCCAAGGGCGGGGTCGACGTCCGCACCGTGCTCCGGCTCGACCCGCGGCTGGCGCCGGTGAAGGCCGCCGTCCTGCCGCTGTCGCGCAACGCCGACCTCTCGCCCAAGGCCCGCGACCTCGCGGCGGCGCTGCGGCGGAACTGGAACGTCGACTTCGACGACGCCGGCGCCATCGGCCGCCGGTACCGCCGGCAGGACGAGATCGGCACCCCGTTCTGCCTCACCGTCGACTTCGACACCCTCGAGGACCAGGCGGTGACCATCCGGGAGCGCGACTCGATGAGCCAGGAGCGCGTGGCCCTGGACCAGGCCGAGTCCTACCTCGCGGCGCGGCTCCCCAGCTGCTGACCGACCCCGTGTGTGCGCTGAGGCCCGGTTCCGAGCTCTGGAACCGGGCCTCAGCGCACACGCGGGCCGGATCTCACCTCCCCGCGAACCCGACCCCCAGTAGAAGGAGCTCCCATGTTCGAGACCAATCTCCTCATCGGCACCGAGCAGGTTCCGGCCACCCGCGGGCGGACGTTCGACCGCGCCAACCCGGTCAGCGGCGACGTGGTGACCCGCAGCCAGGCGGCCGGCGTCGCCGATGCGCTCAAGGCCGTCGACGCCGCCGCGGCAGCGTTCGAGAAGTGGGCCGCCACCACGCCCGGCGAGCGCCGGATGAAGCTGCTCGAGGCCGCCGACCTGCTGGAGGCGAACACCGACCGCTTCGTCGAGCGGATGGCCGCCGAGTGCGGTGCGACCGCGGGGTGGGGCCACTTCAACGTCCACCTCGCCGCGGGCATGCTCCGGGAGGCCGCGGGCCTGACGACCCACGTCGGCGGGCAGGTCATCCCCTCGGACATCCCCGGCAGCCTGAGCATGGGCATCCGCCAGCCGGCGGGCGTCGTGATCGGCATCGCGCCGTGGAACGCGCCGGTGATCCTGTCGACCCGCGCCGTGGCGTTCCCGCTCGCCGCCGGGAACACCGTCGTCCTCAAGTGCTCCGAGCTCTCCCCGGCCACGCACATGCTCCTGGGCGAGATCCTGGTCGAGGCCGGCCTGGGCGACGGCGTCGTCAACGTGATCACCGTGGCCCCGGAGGACGCCGCCGAGGTGACCGAGGCGATGGTGGCCCACCCGGCGATCCGCCGGCTCAACTTCACCGGCTCGACCCGGGTCGGCCGCATCATCGGCGAGGTCTGCGCGCGCCACCTCGTGCCCGCGCTCCTCGAGCTGGGGGGCAAGAACCCGCTGCTCGTCCTCGACGACGCCGACATCGACGCCGCCGTCCAGGGGGCGACGTTCGGCGGCTTCGTCAACCAGGGCCACGTCTGCATGTCGACCGACAAGATCATCGTCCACGAGTCGATCGCCGAGGAGTTCGTCGAGAAGTTGGTCGCAAGGGTGGAGTCGCTGCCGATCGGCGACCCGCGCGAGGGGGACGTCGTCCTCGGCTCGGTCATCGGCACGAGCACCGTCGAGCACATCCAGCGGCTGGTGGACGACGCCGTCGCCAAGGGGGCGAAGGTGCTGACCAAGGGCGAGCCGCAGGGCACGATCATGCCCGGGGTGGTGCTCGACCACGTCACGCCGGACATGGAGATCTTCCACGAGGAGATCTTCGGCCCGGCCGTCACGATCACCCGGGTCGCGAGCGAGGAGGACGCGGTCGCCGCGGCCAACGACAGCGCCTACGGGCTGTCGGCGGCCGTCTTCACGCGCGACGCCGCGCGTGGGTTCCAGGTCGCCCGGCGGATCGAGTCCGGCATCTGCCACATCAACGCGCCCACCGTGCACGACGAGGCGCAGATGCCCTTCGGTGGTGTGAAGGACAGCGGGTACGGGCGGTTCGGCGGGCTCGCGGGCATCGAGGCCTTCACCGAGCTGCGCTGGATCAGCATGCAGGTGGAGCCGCGCGTCTACCCGTTCTAGGAGAGCCCCGCCGTCGAGTGGGCGGTCGCGGTCGGCGGCACGGTGCGACGCGCCGGTCCTGCCGACCGCACTGCCCACTCGGCCGGGCGGTGAGGATGGCGGGGGCCGCCACCTACTCTGGGTGTCATGACCAGCACGCTCGAGCCGACGACGACGGCCCTGCCGCCGCTGAAGCTGGGCGCGCTCGCCGTCGACCCCGCGGTGGTGCTCGCGCCGATGGCCGGCATCACCAACCCGGCCTTCCGCACGCTGTGCCGGGAGTTCGGCGCCGGTCTCTACGTCTGCGAGATGATCACCACGCGGGCGCTGGTGGAGCGCAGCGCGAAGACCCTGCAGATGGTGCGCGCGACCGCGGACGAGAAGGACGCGTTCTCCGTCCAGCTCTACGGCGTCGACCCGGCCACGGTGGGCCGCGCCGTGGAGATGCTGGTCGACGAGGGCGTCGCCGGCACCCGCCCGGCGCACATCGACCTGAACTTCGGCTGCCCGGTGCCCAAGGTGACCCGCAAGGGCGGCGGCTCCGCGCTGCCGTGGCGCCGGGTCCTGCTGCGCGACATCGTGCGCGAGGCCGTCCGCGCCGCCCGGGACGTGCCGGTCACCATCAAGACCCGCATCGGCATCGATGCCGACCACGTCACCTACCTCGACGCCGGCCGGATCGCCCAGGACGAGGGCGCCGCGGCGATCACCCTGCACGGGCGCACCGCCGACCAGCTCTACAGCGGCACCGCCGACTGGTCGCCGATCGCCCGCCTGGTCGAGGCGGTCGACATCCCGGTCCTGGGCAACGGCGACGTCTGGGAGGCCGATGACGCGCTGCGCATGGTGGCCGAGACGGGATGCGCCGGCGTCGTCATCGGGCGCGGCTGCCTGGGGCGGCCGTGGCTGTTCGGCGACCTCGCCGCTGCCTTCGCCGGGGAGAGCCGCCGTGCGCTGCCGACGCTGCGCGAGGTCGCGGGGATCATGCACCGGCACGCCACGCTGCTGTCCGGGGACCAGGGGGAGCTGCACGGCTGCACCGACTTCCGCAAGCACGTGGCCTGGTACCTCAAGGGCTTCTCGGTCGGCTCCGACGTCCGGCGGGCGCTGGCGATGGTGAGCGCCCTGGACGAGCTGGCCGAGCTGCTCGACCGGATCCCCGACCAGCCGTACCCGACGGTGGTCCTCGGCGCGCCGCGCGGGCGCACCAGCACCCCGCGTCCGGTGGCCCTGCCCGAGGGCTGGCTGGCCGACCGCGACGACCCGCGCCCGCCGGCGGGGGCGGAACTGGAGACGAGCGGCGGATGACGGTCGCGAGAACGACGGTCGAGGGAGCATCGCCGCCGGCTGCGGGCACCTCCCGCTTGCGGGGGACAGCGAGCGAGGAGCGGATCGAGACCGGAGTCGAGCCATGAGCGGACCGTTCCTCTACGACGAGGACCCGGCGCCGCTGCACACCGGCACGCCGCGCGCGCGGAAGGGCTGGCTGATCGGCGGCCTGGTCGGGGTTCCCCTGGTCGCCGTCGGCATGGTGGCAGCGCTGTACCTGGTCCAGGGATCGCCCGAGGAGCAGGCCACCCAGGTGACCGGGGTGTTCCTTGCCGCGCTGGCCGCCGGAGACAGCGAGACCGCGTACCAGCTCCTCTGCGAGGACGAGCGGGCCCGCCTCGACGTCGACGGGCTGGACGAGGAGTACCTGCGGCCGGGCGCGGCCGAGGTGATCGGCGTCGAGGACGACGCGACCGAGGGCGCCCGCATCCAGGAGGTCACCGTCCGGTGGGAGGACGGCGCGACGGCGCAGCTGGAGGTCGTCCGCGAGGACGGCCCGCGGATCTGCGGCATCGACTGAGGTCCTTCTTCCCCGCCGCACTGGATGCTGACGGGGTGGGCCGGCACACCGGTCCGGGGAGGCGCGGACGGTCAGCACCGCGTGGTACCCATGACGGGTGGGTGTGCGGAGTCTGGTGGGGCGCGTGGCAGGAGCCGCCGCCCTGGCTGCCGTGCTGTTCGTCGTCTCCACGGCGCTGGCCATCTGGTGGACCGCCCGGCAGGACGCCCGACCGCTGTCGGACGCGATCGTCGTGCTCGGCTCGGCGCAGTACAACGGCGTCCCGTCGTCGATCTTCGAGGCGAGGCTGGAGCACGCCCGCACGCTGTACGAGGACGGGGTGGCGCCGGTGATCGTCACCGTGGGCGGCAAGGCGGTCGGTGACCAGTTCACCGAGGCCGAGGCCGGGCGGGACTACCTGGCCGCGACCGGCGTACCGGGTCACGCGCTGTTCGCGGTGCCCGAGGGGGTCGACACCCTGCAGAGCATGCGGCTGGTCGGCGAGGCGTTCGACGAACGCGGCTGGGAGCGGGCGGTGCTGGTCACCGACCCCTGGCACGCGATGCGCGCCGAGCGGATGGCCGAGGACGCCGGCATGGAGGCCGAGAGCTCGCCCACGCGCCAGGGGCCGGCGGTGCAGACCCGTGCCACCCAGTTCCGCTACATCGTGCGGGAGACTGCTGCCTACCTGCTCTACCGCGTCACGGGCGAGAGCATCGCCGGCGCACCCGGCATCGGCTGAGGGAGGGACGACGGTGCTCGAACTGGGCAAGGCAGGCTCGCTCGGCACGGGCGCGGGTGTGCACCCGGTCCTGCGCGAGGGGTCCGTCGTCGCCACGCTCCGGGCCGCGCGGTGGACGGAGGCCGCGACGGTGGTCGTCGACGGTCGCACCTGGGAGTTCGCCCGGCGTGCCCGCGAGCTCACCGGGCGCCGGTCGGGTGACCCGGAGTCCGTCGCCCGGCTGTGCGCGCGGCAGACGTCCGCCTGGAAGGGAACCTGGGCGATCGACCTCGACGGCACGCCGGTCGAGGTACGACCCGCCTCCCGGTGGCGGGGCACGCACCGTTTCCTGGCGCACGGGCGTCCGGTGGCCGAGAGCGGCACCACGCCGGGCTGGACCCCCCGCGCCGTCATCACCATGGACGGCTCCCTACCGCTGGAGCAGCAGGTCTTCCTGCTGTGGTGGGAGCACGTCGTCCGCCGGTGGACCGCGGCAGCCGCGGGCGCGGCCTGATGGCCGGCCGGGGACGGATCCGGGCGGCCGACATCGCCGTGGTCCGCGAACGGAGCAAGATCGACGAGATCGTCGGTGAGCACCTGCAGCTGAAGCGGGCGGGCGGCGGGAGCCTCAAGGGCCTGTGCCCGTTCCACGACGAGAAGTCGCCGTCGTTCCAGGTCACGCCCAGCCGCGGGCTCTACCACTGCTTCGGGTGCGGGGTGGGCGGCGACGTCATCTCCTTCGTCCAGCAGATCGACCACCTCTCCTTCTCGGAGGCGGTCGAGCTGCTGGCCGGCCGGGCCAACATCGAGCTGAAGTACGAGGACGACGGCGGGCGCCCCACCGCGGGGCCGGACCGCGCCTCGGTGGGGCAGCGGGCGCGGCTGGTCGCGGCCAACACCGCCGCGGCCGCCTTCTACGCCGAGCAGCTCGGCAGCCCCGAGGCCGCGCCGGCCCGCCAGTTCCTCGCCGACCGCGCGTTCGACCGGCAGGCGGCGCTGGACTTCGGCTGCGGGTACGCCCCGGGCGGCTGGGACGGGCTGACCCGCCACCTGCGCGCCAAGGGCTTCAGCCAGGCGGAGCTGGTCACGGCGGGGCTGGCGAAGGAGTCGTCCCGGGGCACGCTGATCGACCGGTTCCACCGGCGGCTGGTGTGGCCGATCCGCGACATCACCGGCGACGTCATCGGGTTCGGCGCCCGCAAGCTCATGGACGACGACCCGGGGCCGAAGTACCTCAACACCCCGGAGACCCCGCTCTACAAGAAGAGCAACGTCCTCTACGGCATCGACCGCGCCAAGCGGGACATCGCCAAGCGGCACCAGGCCGTCGTCGTCGAGGGGTACACCGACGTGATGGCCTGCCACCTGGCCGGCGTCACCACGGCGGTGGCCTCCTGCGGCACCGCGTTCGGTGCCGAGCACATCGGCGTGCTGCGCCGCCTGCTCATGGACCAGGACGAGTTCCGCGGCGAGGTCGTCTACACCTTCGACGGCGACGCCGCCGGCCAGGCGGCGGCGATGAAGACCTTCGCCGAGGACCAGCGCTTCGTCGGGCAGACGTTCGTCGCGGTCGAGCCCGACGGCCGCGACCCGTGCGAGCTGCGCCAGGAGCGCGGCGACACCGCCGTCCGCGACCTCGTCGCCCGTCGCACCCCGCTGATCGCCTTCGTGCTGCGGACGACGCTGGCCGGCTACGACCTCGACACCGTCGAGGGCCGCGTCGCCGCGTTGGAGAAGACCGTCCCGCTGGTCGCGCAGATCAAGGACCACGCGCTCCGCCCCGCCTACGCCCGCGAGCTCGCCGGGATGATCGGCCAGCTCGACGAGGCGGAGGTGCTGGAGCGGATGCGCCGGCTCAGCGGCGACGGGGGAGGGGCGCCGTCCCGTGGCCGGCCGCGCACGCCGAAGCGGACGCCGGACGACGCGGCCGTGGCCGTGGAACGGGAGGCGGTGAAGGTGGCGCTCCAGGCACCGGAGCACGCCGGGCCGGTGTTCGACGCCATCCCGCCGGCGGCCTACACCGACCCCGACTACGCCGCCGTCGCCGCCGCGGTGGCCGCGGCCGGTGGCGCAGCCGGTGCCACGGTCACCGGCCCGGCGTGGCTGGACCACGTGAGCGCACACATCGAGCGGGACAGCGCGCGAGCACTCCTGACCGCGCTGGCGGTCGAACCGCTCCGCTCGGTGACCGGGGAGTCCGACCCCGGCTACGCCAACGCGATCCTGGCGCGGCTGCAGGAGATGGCGACGGTCCGCCAGGTGGCGGCGCTGAAGGGCAAGCTGCAGCGGATGAACCCCGTCGAGGCGGGCGACGAGTACATGAAGGCGTTCAAGGCGCTGATGGACCTCGAGCAGCTGGCGATCTCGCTGCGCAAGCGGGCGATGGGCGGCCTGGCATGAGCCTGCTGGCCGACCTGCGGCGCCGCTTCGCCCGCCCGCCGGAGCCGGTCCGGGCCGCGGTGACCGCCGATCCGGACGAGCGGGTGCTGGCCTGGGGCGCGCTCACCCGGGACGCCGGCTGGCTGGTCGCGACCTCGCGCGGGCTGCGACAGGTGGCCCCCGACGGCGCAGGCAGCGTCCTGCCGTGGCACGAGGTGGGCAGCGCCCGCTGGGCGGCGACCGCCGACGGCGGTGGCACGTTCACGGTCACGCCGCTCACCGAGGTGGAGCCCGGCGTGCAGGCGCGCCTGCCGGCGGTGCGGCACGTGCTGGCCGACGCCGGCGACCTTCCTGCGGTCGTGCGCCGGCGGGTGGACCAGACCGTGGTCACCAGTCGCCGGTCGCCGTTGCCCGGGAGGGGAGGGGTGATCCTGGTCGCGCGCCGGGTGCCCGGTCAGGCGGCGCGGGAGTGGACCGTCGTCTTCGACGACGACTCCGACCGCGACGACCCCGCGGCCCGTGAGACCGCGCGGCGCAAGCTGGCGGAGGCAGTCGCCGCCGAGCAGCCGGACTGATCCGGCAGCCGCTCGGTGCGGCGCAGCCGGGCCGCGGAGGTCAGCGCGGGGGCTCGGCGCCCATGTGCGCCTTGAGGGTGGAGACGGCGTCGTCGGCCTTGGCCTGGGCCATGCCGGCGATGCTCTGCAGGCGGGGGTCGTCCTTGGCGTGCTCCCAGGCGCGGCGGATCTGCTCGTAGCGCTCGCGGCCGGCCCGCGAACCGAGCACGTAACCAGCACCGAAACCGGCGAGGAACGACAGCTTGGCCACGGGGAACCTCCTGGATGAACGCGCGGTGAACGCCGACACGCTACCTTCGGGGCGCATCGCCCGCTGTCCGCGAGGCGTGTGCGGCGGCCCGCGGGCCGTGGGGTACTCTCGTCGAGCCAGCGGGTCACGCCGCTGATCCCCCGTAGCTCAATTGGCAGAGCATGCGACTGTTAATCGCAGGGTTACTGGTTCAAGTCCAGTCGGGGGAGCAGAGATGGGCCTCTGACCAGCACGTTCGTTGGTCGGAGGCCTTCGTCGTTCGGTGGTGGGCCAGGGCTGATCCCCCGCAAACCCTCCGGTTTCATCCCGCCTACCGTGCCAGGACCAGCAGATCAGCGGCTCTCTCCGGGCTGGTGGTGTCCTCGACAGGCCGCACCCGCCGGCCACACCACGATCGCGGCCGGCCTGACCCCCGGGTCCCGCCTCCGGCTATCCCGGCTGCACGGCCGTACCGCGCAGTCCTCGTGCTGCACGTGCAGGCGCCCCTCCCGGGTGTCCGGGGAGCCGTCGGCGCCCTCCCGGCTCCCTGGTCGGGAGGCGGGAGGGCGGGGCAGGTGTGGGCTATTCGGCGGGTGTGGCGGGCAGTTTGTCCTTGATCATGTTCATGACCGAGGAGTCGGTGAGGGTGGTGACGTCGCCGAGTTCGCGGTTCTCGGCGATGTCGCGGAGCAGCCGGCGCATGATCTTGCCCGATCGGGTCTTGGGGAGTTCCTGGACGACCATGATCTGGCGTGGTTTGGCGATGGGGCCGATGTCGCGGGCGACGTGGGTGCGCAGGGTCTGCACCAGTTCGTCGCCGGAGTCCTCGGCGGTTCCGCGGAGGATGACGAAGGCGACGATGCCCTGGCCGGTGGTGGGGTCGCTGGCGCCGACGACGGCGGCTTCGGCGACGGTGGGGTGGCCGACGAGGCTGGATTCGACTTCGGTGGTGGAGATGCGGTGGCCGGAGACGTTCATGACGTCGTCGACCCGGCCGAGCAGCCAGATGTTGCCGGCGGCGTCCTTCTTGGCGCCGTCGCCGGCGAAGTAGACGTCGGTGCCGAAGCGGGACCAGTAGGTGTCGACGTAGCGGTCGTCGTCGCCCCAGATGGTGCGCAGCATGGCCGGCCAGGGCTCGGTGAGCACGAGCAGGCCGGTGGAGTCGTCGGTGAGCTCGTTGCCCTCGTCGTCGACGACCTTGGCGGAGATGCCGGGGAAGGGGTGCTGCGCGGAGCCGGGGGTGAGGGTGGTGACGCCGGGCAGCGGGGTGAGCATGTGGGCGCCGGTCTCGGTCTGCCACCAGGTGTCCATGATCGGGCAGCGGCCGCCGCCGACGTGCTGGTGGTACCACAGCCACGCCTCGGGGTTGATCGGCTCGCCGACCGAGCCGAGCAGCCGCAGCGAGGTCAGGTCGAACCCGGCGGGGATGTCCTCGCCCCACTTCATGAACGTGCGGATCACGGTGGGGGCGGTGTAGAGGATGGTGACGCCGTATTTCTGGATGAGTTCGAACCAGCGGCCGCGGTGCGGGGTCTCCGGGGTGCCCTCGTACATGACCGAGGTGGCCCGGTTGGCCAGCGGCCCGTAGACGATGTAGCTGTGGCCGGTGACCCAGCCGACGTCGGCGGCGGTCCAGTACACGTCGGTGTCGGGCTTGAGGTCGAAGGTGGCCCAGTGGGTGTAGGCGACCTGGGTGAGGTAGCCGCCGGAGGTGTGCAGGATGCCCTTGGGCTTGGCCGTGGTGCCCGAGGTGTACATGATGTAGAGCGGGTGCTCGGCGTCGAAGAACTCGCACGCGTGCTCGGCCGGCTGCCGGCCCACGACGTCGTGCCACCACAGGTCGCGGCCCTCGGTCCACTCCACGTCCTGCTCGGTCCGCTTCACCACGACGACGTTGCGGACGCCGGGGCTGCGGCCCACCGCGTCGTCGACGGCGGGCTTGAGCGCGCTGGGCGCGCCGCGGCGGTACCCGCCGTCGGCGGTGATGACCAGGACGGCGCCGGCGTCGTCGAGCCGGCTGGCCAGGGCGTCGGCGGAGAACCCACCGAAGACCACCATGTGCACCGCGCCGATGCGGGCGCAGGCCAGCATCGAGATGATCGCCTCGGGGATCATCGGCAGGTAGATCGCCACCCGGTCACCGGCGCGCACGCCGAGCTCGGTCAGCGCGTTCGCGGCCCGGCAGACCTCGTCGGTGAGCTGGGCGTAGGTGAGCGTGCGGGTGTCGCCGGGCTCACCCTCCCAGTGGTAGGCCACCTGCTCGCCGTGCCCGGCCGCCACGTGCCGGTCCAGGCAGTTGTAGGCGACGTTGAGCTTCCCGCCGACGAACCACTTCGCGAACGGCGGGTTGCTCCAGTCCAGCACCGTGTCCCAGCGCCGGTCCCAGGTCAGCCGCTCGGCCGCGGACTCCCAGAACCCCAGCCGGTCCCGGGCCGCCTCCTCGTACACCTCCGGGCCGACGTTCGCCTGCGCGGCGAGGCTCTCCGGCGGCGCGAACGTGCGGCCGTCGTCCTGGGTCGTCTCACTCATGCGGAAACCTCCGTGAAGGGCGTCGCGCGGCCATCGGGCCACGCATGTGCTGTCCGTGAATCGTGTGGGAGCTCCCGGCGAGGCGTGCGCCCCCGAGACGGGGCGCACGCCTCGCCGGTACAGCAGGGGATCAGTGGTCGACGGCCTTCTCGGCGCCGATGCCGGTGAAGGCACGCACCTCGAGCTCCGCCCACTTCTCCTCGTTCGGCTTCTCCTTGGTGAGGACGGTGCCCAGGTACCCGAGGAGGAACGACGCCGGGATCGACACCAGGCCCGGGTTGCGCAGCGGGAACCAGGCGAAGTCGACCGTCGGGATCATCGACGTCTCGGCGCCGGAGACCACCGGGGAGAAGATGATCAGGCCGATGCAGATGATCAGCCCGCCGTAGATCGACCACAGCGCGCCCTGGGTGGTGAACCGCTTCCAGAACAGCGTGTAGAGGATCGTCGGCAGGTTCGCCGAGGCGGCCACCGCGAAGGCGAGCGCCACGAGGAAGGCGATGTTCAGCCCGGCGCGCAGCGCCAGGATGCCCAGCCCGATCGCCACCGCGCCGATGACGACGGCGGTGATCCGGGCGACCTTGACCTCACCGTTCGGCGGGACGTCGCCCTTCTTGATCACCGAGGCGTAGACGTCGTGGGCGAACGACGCCGACGCGGTGATCGTCAGGCCGGCCACCACCGCGAGGATCGTGGCGAACGCGACGCCGGCGATGATGCCCAGCAGCACGGTGCCGCCCAGCTCGAAGGCCAGCAGCGGTGCGGCGGCGTTGACCCCGCCCGGTGCGGCCACGATCGCGTCGGCGCCGACCAGGGCGCCCGCGCCGTAGCCGATGATCAGGCTGAACAGGTAGAAGATGCCGATCAGCCAGATCGCCCAGACCACCGACGTCCGGGCGGCCTTCGCCGTCGGCACGGTGTAGAAGCGCATCAGCACGTGCGGCAGCCCGGCCGTCCCGAGCACCAGGGCCAGCGCCAGGCTGATGAAGTCCAGCCGGGTGACCTCGCTGACCCCGTACTGCGCGCCCGGGTTGAGCACGCCGGTGGTGCCGGCCCGATCGGCGGCGCCACCCAGCAGGGCGGAGAGGTTGAAGCCGAAGTCGCCGAGCACCCAGATGGTCATCACCAGGGCACCCGCGATCAGCAGGCTCGCCTTGATGATCTGCACCCAGGTCGTGCCGCGCATGCCGCCGACGAGGACGTAGAAGATCATCAGGGCGCCGACGACGACGACGACCAGCGCCTCGGCCACCGGCCCGCTCACGCCGAGCAGGAGGGCGACCAGCCCGCCGGCGCCGGCCATCTGGGCGAGCAGGTAGAACAGCGAGACCGCGAGGGTGGAGATGGCGGCCGCGGTGCGCACCGGGCCCTGCCGCATCCGGAAGGCCAGCACGTCGGCCATCGTGAACCGGGCGGTGTTGCGCATCAGCTCCGCGACCAGCAGCAGCGCGACCAGCCACGCCACCAGGAAGCCGATGGAGTAGAGGAAGCCGTCGTAGCCGTAGATCGCGATGGCCCCGGCGATGCCGAGGAACGACGCGGCCGACAGGTAGTCACCGGCGATGGCCAGGCCGTTCTGCTGACCGGTGATGGTGCGCCCGGCGGCGTAGTAGTCCGCCGCGCTCTTGTTGTTGCGGCTGGCCCGGAAGGTGATGGCCAGGGTGACCACGACGAACGCGCCGAAGATCGAGATGTTGATCGCGGGGTTGCCGATGGTCGCCTCGGCAGCGAGCAGGTCACGCACGGGAGGCCCCCTCGGTGCCGGACGGCCCGGTGGCGCCGGGGGCGTAGTCGTGGGCCTCGAGACGCTCGCGCATCTCGTCGGCGATCGGGTCCGTGCGCCGGTTCGCGTGCGCCACGTAGACGTGCGTGATCACGAACGTGGTCACGAACTGGCCCAGTCCGAAGAGCAGGCCGACGTTCACGTTCCCGAACACCTGGGTGGACATGAAGTCGGTGGCGTAGGTGGAGAGCAGGACGTACAGCAGGTACCAGACCAGGAACGCCACGGTCATCGGGAAGGCGAAGCTGCGGAAACGCTTCTTCAGCTCCACGAACTCCGGGGAGTCCTGCGCCGCGCGGTACTCCTCCGGCGTCAGCAGACGCCTGTCGTCGGTATCGGTCAACGTGCGGCCTCCAGGCAGAGTCAGGCTGATCGTCGCCACGCGACGGTGGTCGGTTGTGAGCACTGTCACGCTATGGAGCGCGCCCTGGGAACGGCAGGGGAACGTGCGGACACTGCGCCGAGCGGTGACCAACGGTCGACGTACGGCAGGTCTGGCGGGACGAGCGGTCGCGAGGTGGCGGCGTCAGACCCGGGTGAGAGGTGAGTTACAGGGGGAGAGGCCCGCGGTCCAGCTGCACGGCCTCCGGCGTGTGCAGCCGGACCAGGGTGCGGGCGGCGTGCCGGGGCACCCGTCGGGGCGTGGCCAGGGACACCACGATCATCGTGAGGAACGCCAGCGGGACGGTCCACGCCGCCGGCTGGCCGAGCAACGCACCGGGCCAACCGTCGTCGGCCATGCCGAGGAGGGTGGCCAGCACCGCCCAGCCCGCGCAGCCACCGCCGACGAGCATCCCGGCGATCGCGCCCGCGTCGGTCAGCCGGCGCCACCAGATGCCGAGCACCAGCAGGGGGCAGAAGGTGGAGGCGGCGAAGGCGAAGGCGAGACCGACCGACCGGGCGACGCCGACGCCCTCGGTCAGCAGCGAGAGGCCGAGCGGGGTCAGAACGGCGACGATGGCGGCCGCCTGGAAAGCACGCACGCCTCGGAACCGGCGCCCCATCACGTCCTGGCTGATCACGCCGGCCACCGCGACGGTCAGCCCGGAGGACGTGGACAGGAAGGCCGCGAAGGCGCCCGCCGTGGTCAGGGCGGAGAGCAGGTCGCCCACCGTGCCGCCGAGCATCCGCGCCGGCAGCTCCAGCACCACCGTGTCGGTCCGGCCGCTCGCGATCAGGTCCGGTGCGTAGAGCCGGCCCAGGCCGCCGTACACCGGCGGCAGCAGGTAGAAGAGGCCGAGCAGGCCCAGCACACCCAGGGTCGTCCGGCGGGCCGCGGCGCCGTCGGGGTTGGTGTAGAAGCGCACCACCACGTGGGGGAGGCCCATCGTGCCGAGGAACGTGGCGACGATGATGGAGTACGTCGTGTAGAGCTCGTGCTCGCTCGCGCCGGCGAGCGGCGACGCCCACACGTCCCCGGCGACGCCGGCGTGCACGACGTCGGCCGAGGCAGGGGAGACGGCACCGTCCCCGAGCCACACGGCGGCCATGAACAGCAACGGGAACAGCAGCGCAGTGAGCTTCAGCCAGTACTGGAAGGCCTGCACGAAGGTGATGCTGCGCATCCCGCCGAACAGCACGTTGACCAGCACGACCGTCGCGACCAGCACGCCACCGAGCCAGGGGCCGGTGCCGGTGGTGGTGGCCAGCGCCAGGCCGGCGCCCTGGAACTGCGGCATGAGGTAGAGCCAGCCGATCGCCACGACGAGCAGCGAGGACAGCCGGCGCACTCCGACCGACTCCAGCCGGCTCTCGGCGAAGTCGGGCAACGTGTAGGCCCCCGAGCGGCGCAGCGGCGCGGCGACGAGCACGAGCAGGACGAGGTAGCCCGCCGTCCACCCGACCGGGTACCAGAGCATCTCGGTGCCGAACGCGAGGACCAGCCCGGCGACGCCGAGGAACGAGGCCGCGGAGAGGTACTCCCCGCCGATCGCGGAGGCGTTGAGCCCCGGCCGGACCGTGCGCGAGGCGACGAAGAAGTCGCTGGTGGTGCGGGAGAACCGCCATCCGTAGGCGCCGACCCCCAGCGTGGCCACGAAGACGAGCGTGACGCTGAGGACGCTGTACCCGGTGGCGGTCACGGCCGGCCGACGCTCCGGTTCACGACCGGTCCAGCACGTCGGTGAAGTCCCGCTCGTTGCGTTCGGCGGCGCGCACGTAGAGCCAGCCGATCACGAGGAGCACCGGGTAGACGGCGAACGCCAGCAACAGCCAGGGCAGCGGCACGGCGAGCACCTGGACCGTGGACAGGCCCGGCAGGAGCCAGAAGAACAGCGGGATCCCGCCGACGAGCACGACCACGGCGGCGAGCGAGAGCAACGCCAGCCGCAGCTGCGAGCGCAGCAGCGAGGACATGTAGACCTCGCCGAGGAGGGTCTGGGCGTCGATCTCCCTGGCCGCCGGGATCCGCTGCGCGCGGGCGGCACCGGTGCGCGGGCTCGTGACGCGCACCCGACGCGGGGGGGAGTCCGACATGGCTCAGCCCCTCCCGGGCGCGCCCGGGCGAGCCCGTCGGACCAGGAGGTCGCGGAGCTCCCGGGTGTGCCGCCGGCTCACGCCGAGCTCGACGCCCCCGACGACCACCGTGCAGCGGCCGGCGTCCATCCGCACCTCCTCGACGTGCTGGAGAGCGACCAGCAGCGACCGGTGGATCCGCACGAAGCCGGCATCCTGCCAGGACTCCTCCAGGAGCGTCAGCGGCACCCGGACCAGGTGGCTGCCCGACGGGGTGTGCAGCCTGGCGTAGTCGCCGTGGGCCTCGACGTAGCGGACGCTGGACCGGGCCACGAACCTGGTCACCCCGCCCAGCTCGATGGCGATGTCGTCGTCCACCGGCGCGGAGGCACCGGCCCCTGCACCGACCACCCTGCGGACCGCCTCGGCGAGCCGGTCCTCGCGGACCGGCTTGAGGACGTAGTCGACGGCGTCCAGTTCGAAGGCGTCCACGGCGTGCTCGTCGTAGGCGGTCACGAAGACCACCGGCGGCGGCGTCCTGAACCGGGACAGCACCCGGGCCAGGTCGACTCCGGTCAGCCCGGGCATCCGGATGTCGAGGAAGACCGCATCGACGGTCCGCTCCTGGAGGAGACGCAGCGCCTCGGTCGCCGAGTCGGAGGTCAGCACGGTGCCGATCCGCCCGTCCCGTTCCAGCAGCCAGCGCAGCTCGTCGAGGGCGGGGCGTTCGTCGTCGACCACCAGGACGGTCAATCGGTCGGCGGTCATGGGCGCACTCCTGGGGCGAACTTCGGGACCCGCACGATGACCTTCGTGCCGGCCCCCGGGGCCGTCTCCACGACCAGGCCGTAGTCGTCACCGAAGGCGGTGCGGAGCCGGGCGTCCACGTTACCCAGACCGACCGAGTCGACGGAGGCGTCGCCGGCGAGCGCCCGCCGTACCTTCTCCGGGTCCTCCCCGACGCCGTCGTCCTCCACCGAGATCAGGCACTCGCCCCCGTGGTCGGCGGCGATGATGGTCACCGTTCCCGTTCCCGGCTTGCGCTCCAGGCCGTGCCGGATGGCGTTCTCCACCAGTGGCTGGAGGCAGAGGAACGGCACGGCCGCCGGCAGCACCTCCTGCGCCACCCGGAGCGTGACCTGGAGACGGTCGCCGAATCGGGCCTTCTCCAGCACGAGGTACCGCTCGATCGACCGCAACTCCTCGGCCAGCGTCGTGTACTCGCCGTGCCGGCTGAAGGAGTACCGCGTGAAGTCGGCGAACTCCAGCAGCAGCTCGCGGGCCCGCTCCGGATCGGTGCGCACGAACGACGCGATCGCGGTCAGCGAGTTGTAGATGAAGTGCGGGCTGATCTGGGCCCGCAGTGCCCGGACCTCGGCCTCCATGAGCCGCGTGCGCGAGGCATCGAGCTCCGCCAGTTCCAGGTTCCCCGACACCCAGCGCGCGACCTCGCCGGCGGCCCGGACCAGCCCGGCGGAGGCGGACGAGGTGAACGCCTGCAAGGTGCCGACCACCCGGTCCTCGACCACGAGCGGGCTGACCACGACCTGTCGCAGTCCGCAGCCGGCATCGGTGCACGGGAAGTCCCTGCGGTCGCGGACCACCGTGTTGCCGGACTCGAGCACGAAGGCGGCGAGCGCCGGCGCGTGTCGCTCGTGATGCCCGAACCGGCCGTCCCAGGCCAGCATCGACACGGTGTCGGTGAGCGCGACCGCGGGCACCCCGAGCAGGTCGCGCAGGTGCCGGACCGCGCGGCCGGCGGAGCCCGCGGTCAGCCCCTCGCGCAGCTCCGGCGCGGTCAGGGAGGCGGAGTGGAGACTCCGGAAGGTCGCCTGCTCCGCCTCCGTGCCGAGGTGGCCGGGCCGCAGCCACCGCCACGAATCGCGCATGGGCAGTCGGGGCGCCGGTGCCGCTGCGCGACCCGGCTTCCCATCCTCCGTTCACTGGATGCACACGTACGGACGCCGGGATGGAAGGTGAGCGTGCGCACCGTAGGTTCCGCATGCTCGCGCGCACCACCCGTCTCCGGGGTGTCGAGACGATCCCGTCGACCCGAGGCGCCACTGCGGACGGTAGTCGCACAGGGGAGCGAACCCGTGCGCGCTCTGCCGGTCCGGGCCCGGGCGGCCGGATCAGTACGGTGGCACCGCGGCCGCGGCGGTCGCCGGCCGCCTGCACGGGCATCCGTCCGGAGGAGGGGCGTGGGATGACGATCGGTCCCGATCGGGAGACCGTCCACGGCGGGGACCGGCCGCCGGTCACGATCTTCGGCCCGGACTTCCCGTTCGCGTTCGACGACTGGATCACCCACCCCTCGGGCCTCGGGGCCGTCCCGCCCGAGCGCCACGGCGAGGAGGTCGCCATCGTCGGCGCCGGGATCTCCGGCCTCGTCGCGGCCTACGAGCTGATGAGGCTCGGGCTCAAGCCGGTGCTCTACGAGGCCTCGCAGATGGGTGGGCGGCTGCGGTCCGCCCGGTTCGAGGGGGCGCCGGAGGAGATCGTCGCCGAACTGGGCGGCATGCGGTTCCCCGTGTCGTCGACCGCCTTCTACCGCTACGTCGACCTGCTCGGCCTGGAGACGAAGCCGTTCCCCAACCCGCTGACGCCCGCGTCGGGGAGCACGGTCATCGACATCGAGGGGGAGACCCACTACGCGGAGTCCTCCGAGGCGCTGCCGCCGCTGTTCCGGGAGGTCGCGGCGGCGTGGGCCGACGCCCTGGGCACCGTGCGGTTCGCCGAGATCCAGGACGCGATCCGGGTGCGCGACGTGAAGAAGCTCAAGTCGCTCTGGGACGAGCTGGTCCCGCTGTGGGACGACCGCACCTTCTACGACTTCATCGCCAGCTCCGACGCGTTCTCCCGGCTGTCGTTCCACCATCGCGAGGTCTTCGGCCAGGTGGGGTTCGGCACCGGCGGGTGGGACTCGGACTTCCCGAACTCGATGCTCGAGATCTTCCGGGTCGTGATGACCAACTGCGACGAGGACCAGCGCTTCGTCGTCGGCGGGGTGGAGCAGGTGCCGTGGGGGCTGTGGAACCACGCGCCCGCCGATCTCGCGCACTGGCCGGCCGGGACGACGCTGGCGAAGCTGCACTCCGGCGGGCCGCGGGCCGGTGTCGCCGCCATCGCCCGGGACGCCGACGGCGGCTTCGCCGTCACGGACGCCTGGGGGCACACCGCCCGCTACCCCGCGGTGCTCGTCACCTGCCAGAGCTGGCTGCTGACGACGACGATCGACTGCGACGAGAGCCTCTTCGCGCAGAAGATGTGGACGGCGCTGGACCGCACCCGCTACATGCAGTCGTCGAAGACCTTCGTGATGGTCGACCGGCCGTTCTGGAAGGACAAGCACCCGGAGAGCGGCCGCGACGTCATGAGCATGACCCTCACCGACCGTCTCACCCGCGGCACCTACCTGTTCGACCACGGGGACGACAGACCCGGCGTCATCTGCCTGACGTACTCGTGGATGAGCGATGCGCTGAAGATGCTCCCGTACCCGGTCGACCAGCGCGTGCGCCTCGCTCTCGGGGCGCTGAGGAAGATCTACCCCGACCTCGACATCGCGCAGCACATCATCGGCGACCCGATCACCGTCTCGTGGGAGGCGGACGCCCACTTCCTGGGCGCCTTCAAGGGCGCCCTGCCCGGGCACTACCGCTACAACCACCGGATGTACTCGCACTTCGTGCAGGACGACTTCCCGCCCGAGCACCGGGGGATCTTCCTGGCGGGCGACGACGTGTCGTGGACGCCGGCCTGGGTGGAGGGTGCGGTGCAGACCTCCCTCAACGCGGTCTGGGGCATCATGCGGCACTTCGGAGGCGGCACCCACGCCGAGAACCCCGGCCCCGGTGACGTGTTCGCCGAGGTCGGCCCGATCGCGCTGCCGGACTAGCTGCTCGTGGAGTCGCCGTCGTCCGCCCGGTCCCGGTTCGCGGTGCGGCTCCAGTCCGGGCGGCGCAGGGGCAGCCGGCTGTCCCCGCCCGGCTTCACCGCGAGGACCTGGTTGACGCCGGTCCGACGGCCTTCGAAGGCCAGGGCCGATCCGGCCAGGTACAGCCGCCACACGCGGGCCCGTCCCGGGGACGACAGCCGCACCGCCTCGTCCCAGCGCTGCTCGAGGTTGCGCACCCAGGCGCGGCAGGTCAGCGCGTAGTGGCGGCGGAGTGCCTCGACGTCGCAGACCTCGAACCCCGCCTCCTCGAGCACCCGGACGTGGGTGGCCAGCGGCTGCAGCTCGCCGTCGGGGAAGACGTACCGGGTGAGGAACGAACCGGGATCGGGGCGGTCGGGACCGGCCGCCGGGCCGCGGGCGATCGCGTGGTTGAGCAACCGGCCTCCCGGGGCCAGCAGCGCGTGGAGCCGGGCGGCGTAGGCCGGCAACTGGGCGAGCCCCACGTGCTCGGCCATCCCGACGGACGCGATCGCGTCGAAGGGGCCGTCGTCGACCTCCCGGTAGTCCTGCAGCCGGACGTCGACGCGGCCGGCGAGGCCGGCGTCGGCGACCCGCTCGCGGGCCAGCGCCACCTGTGCGGCGGAGATGGTCACCGCCGTCACCGAGACGCCGTACCTGGCCGCCGCGTGCAGCGCGAACGAGCCCCATCCGCAGCCGACGTCGAGCAGCCGCATCCCCGGCTCCAGCCCCAGCTTCCGGCAGACGAGGTCGAGCTTCGCCTCCTGCGCCTGCTCCAGCGTCGCCGTCGGCTCGGGGAAGTACGCGCAGCTGTAGACCAGCGACGGGCCGAGCAGCAGCCGGTAGAACTCGTTGCCGACGTCGTAGTGGTGGCTGACGGCCTGCCGGTCGCGCTGCACCGAGTGGCGCGTCCCGCGCACGCGGGCCTCCTCGGGCGGCGGCGCCGGCGGTGGCCCCAGGACCCCGGCTCCCAGCAGCCGGCCGCCCAGCCGGGCAAGCGCCCGCCGGTCGACGTGCAGGTCCGGACGGGCCGGTAGCTGGTCCGGGAGGCTCAGCACCGTGTAGAGGTCGCCCTCGATGTCGAGGTCGCCGCTGACGTAGGCGCGGGCGAGACCGAGCTCCCCCGGCGCGTGGACCAGCCGGCGCAGAGCCCGGCGGTGGCGCACGACCAGGGTGGGCGCCCCCTCGACGACGGTCTCCGAGCCGTCCCAGCAGCGCACCGACAGGGGGAGCGGCGCACCCAGCAGGAGGGTGCCGAGTTCGTCCACCAGCCGGCTCGCTCCGCGGGGCGCCATGCGTCCACCCTGGCAGAGGGACCCCCGCCACCGCGACGCTCTTCGGCAGCCGTACCGGAGGCCACGCGGTGCGGAACGCGCGGACCGGTGGTGCGACCTGGTCTCGAGCGGCTCGACGCGGGATGGGGGTGCAGGGTGGGGGTAGTCGACAGACGTTCCCGACCGGGGTGCCCGGCACTCCGTCCGAGCAGAGGAGATCGCCATGCCCACCCAGCGAGGCAGGGGGGACGGGAGGCGTGCGACCCCGATCCGCCCCGTGACCACGGCGGTGCTGGCGGCGCTCGTGGCGGCGGGCGGCCTGGCCGCATGCGGCCGGAACGACTCCGTGCCGGGGACCGCCGCGGAGGTCGGGGAGCTGAGGGAGGAACTCGGCGCGCTCGAGGACCGCGTCAGCGCGCTGGAGGAGCAGGTCGCCGCACCCGAGCCGACTGCCGGCCCGCCGGACGACGGGGGCGAGCAGCCCGGTGACGGCGGGACGTCCGAGGACGAGGGGACGGCGCAGCCGGTCGAGGATCCCGCCGGGGTCTTCGAGGACCCGGAGCCCCTGGTCGGCCAGGTCGTCACGGTTGCCGCCGCCATCTCGGACCTCATCGCCGTCACCGAGGTGGGAGCAGCCTTCCGGCTCGCGGACGGGGACGGGGACACCGTCGGCGCGGTCATGGTCACCCCACCGGCCGACCTGGAGGTGGGGGACGTCGTGCGGGTGTCGGGCCCCCTGGCCCGGATCCGGGAGAGCAGCTTCGAGGCGGACTTCGGCATCGCTGCCGACGTGCTGGTCGACGACCCCGATGCCTTCTTCGCCGACCTCACGGGGGAGTTCGCCATCGCGGCCCGGGACGTCGAGGTCCTGCAGCAGCCCCCCGGCTGACCCGCGCGGACCGGTGGGGTCTAGGGGACGGTCGCTCCGGCCGCGGGCGTCGGCGTCGAGCGCTCCGCGGGCGTGCGGGCCCCGGGGCGCTCCGGGGCCTGCGCGTGCTCGCGGACCTCCGGTCGCTCCCGGACCTCCGCGACCTCATCGCGCTGCGGGGCCTCCGAGCCGTCCGGATTTTCCGGTACGACCGCCGCCGCAGCGGCAGCCGGGGCCGGGGCAGGGGCAGGGGCCGGGAGCGGGTTCTCGCGGAGGTAGGTCAGGACCCGGTACGAGACCGCCACGAGCGGCACGGCGAGCAGGGCGCCGGCGAGCCCCCAGAGCAGCGAGCCGCCGGTCACCGCCAGGAGGATGACGACCGGGTGCAGCCGGAGGGCCCGGCCGACGATGATCGGATGCAGGATGTTGCCCTCGACCTGCTGCACCACCAGGACGGCGATCAGGACGATGATCGCGTCGGTCGTGCCGTTGGTGACGAGGGTGACGAGGACCGCCACGGCCCCGCTGATGGTGGCGCCGAACAGCGGGACGAACGCGCCGATGAAGGTGAGCAGGGTCAGCGAGGCCCACAACGGCACCCCGAGGACGAGCAGCGCGGCTCCGATGCCGATGGCGTCGATGAGCGCCACGATGATCACGCCGCGCACGTACTGGGACAGCGCCCCCCAGGCCGACCGCCCCGCTCCGTCGATCTGCGGCCGCCGTCTGTCGGGGACGAGACCCAGGAGCCAGGCCCACATCGACGCGCCGTCCTTCAGCAGGAAGAACGTCAGGAAGGCGACCAGGAGGACGGCGGCCAGGCTGTAGAGCGCCATGGTGGCCGCCGCCGTCGGTTCCGGGGCGAGTTCGTAGAGCTGGTCGACCACGGCGTTGCGGGCCTCGGTGACCTGCCGCGGGTCCAGGTTCAGCGGCCCGTCGATCAGCCACACGCGGATCCGGTCGATCCCCGCAGCCAGGGGCCGGGTGAGGTTCCGCAGCTGGTCCGCGGCGCGGAACCCGATGAGGAAGCCGATCCCGGTCAGCGCCCCCAGCAGCAGCAGGACCGACAGCAGCGCCGAGAGCGCGCGGGGAAGCCCCCGCTCGCACAGCCACCGGGTGATCGGCTGGATGATCGCGGTCAGCAGCAGCGCGACGGCGACGGCCACGGTCACGAGCGGCAGCCGCAGCAGGAACCAGAACAGCAGCCAGCCGATGCCCGCCACGGCCAGGAGGGCGGCGCTGGTGACGAGGGTGCGGACCGCCCATGCCGGTGCGGTCGGCCGCGCAGCCGTGGGGTCGCCGCCCGCGGCGGCCAACGTGACCGTGGCCTGCGGGGGTCCCGGGGAGGCCTCCGCACCGTCGTCCCCGCGCCGTCTCGTCCACCGCTTCACCGGTGCCACCCTGTGCGCACTGTCCGTTCTCCGATCATGGGTCCGCACCGTCGGTGAGGCCGGACGCCGGCGGCGTGCTTGACCGAATCTTCGGTCACGGACGCCTTCCCGGCAGGGCGAAGCGGGCCGCCCGCATGTTGCGGGCGCCTTGCGGAACCGTGTCAGGACGGCGGCATCGCGGTGGTCGTCGGCCGGAGGGGCACATCCGGGGACGGCGGCGCCGACGGGTCGCCGCCTTCGCCACCAGCACCGCCCGGAGGTAGCCATGTCCCAGCCGGTCCTGTCCTCACCCGCCGGGCCCCGGCCCGTCGCCCGGAGCCTCGCCGTCATCGATGCGGATCTCCACTCGTGCCGCAGCACCCGGCGGGATGCCGAGCGGGAACTCGCCGAGGTGCGGCGGCGTCAGGAGCAGCTCGCCGATCTCGAGGTGACCCTGCTCGCCACCATCGACAGCCGGTGCCGGCTGGCCGACCACCTCCTCGACGAGCGCCTGCGTGCCCTCCGGACGGGAGCGGCCGGCCCGCAGCCACGGTGACCCCGCTCGAGCCGCGCGACCGGCGGGCGACCGGCGGGCGACCTGCGGCGGCCGGCCTCGCGCATCGACGGCGCGGCGGTTTCCGGCTCGGCCGGACGGGCAGCATCCGGACGCCCCGATCGTCGAGTCGAGAGGAGGTCTCGTGCCTGCAGGACGGTCGATGACCGGCGGAGCGGTCTCGACGGCCGGTAGCCGGGCCCACCCTGCGGCCGCCGCTCCACCCATGTCCGCGCCCCCGCGCCAGGTGCTCGAAGCGCTGGTGGGCGTGCCCTTCACCGAGGGCAACCGGGTCGACGTCCTGAGAGACGGGGACGAGACGTTCCCGGCGCTGCTGGCGGCCATCGCCGCGGCGCGACGGACCATCGACCTGCTGTGGTTCTCGTGGCGCGGTGGCCGGATCAGCCACGAGGTGGCCGGAGCCCTCGCCCAGCGGGCGCGGGACGGCGTGCGCGTGCGGATCCTGCTGGACGGCTACGGCGCCAAGCACATGGACCGCGACGACCTGCGCCGGCTCCGCGCGGCGGGCTGCACCGTCTACTTCTACCGGCCGATGCGCAGCCCCCGGGTGACCGCCTGGAACATGCGCACCCACCGCCGGGTGCTGGTCTGCGACGAGGTGGTCGGCTTCACCGGGGGAACTGGGATCGACACGGCGTGGACCGGCGACGGCCGCCGGCCCGGGAACTGGCGCGACACCGCCTACCGGGTGGAGGGCCCGGCCGTCGCAGGCCTGCGCTCGGCATTCGTGTCCGGCTGGATGCAGGCGCAGGTGCGCCTCAGCGGGGAACTGGTCTCCGAGGACGACCGGTTCCCGGACCTGGAGACCGCGGGCAGCACGCCGGTCCAGGTCGTCCGGACGTCGTCGCAGCCGGGCTGGAGCGGGGCGGCCGTCGTGATCGCCGGGCTCCTCCAGACCGCGCGGGAGGAGGTCCGGATCACCACGCCCTACATCCGGCTGCCCCGATGGCTGCGCCGGCTGGTCGGCGACACCGCCCGGCGGGGAGTCCGGGTCCGGATCCTCGTCTGCGGCCCGCGCGTCGAGCGGCCGACCGTGCACCTGCAGGGGGAGCTCGACTTCCAGCCGCTGCTCGACGACGGCGTGGAGATCTGGCGCTACCAGCCCTCGCTCATGCACGCCAAGGTCGTCTCCGTCGACGGGGCGGTCGCCATGGTGGGCACGACGAACGTCGACACCCGTTCCCTGGCGCTCAACGAGCAGGTGGGCCTGGTGCTGGACGACCCCGCGGTGGTGGGGGTGCTCGACGGCCACTTCGCCGAGGACCTCGAGTTCAGCGAGCGGGTGGACGCCGAGCTGTGGCGCCACCGGGGCATCGGCCGTCGGACGCTGGAGGTGGCCGCGGACGTGGTGGGCCGACCGCTGCGCGGTCTGGGGGCCGCCGGGCTGGCCGGCCGCCGGCCCTGACCGGGCACGGGCGGCGCACCGTGCGGACGCCGCTGCCGGGCTGCGCGGGTACGGCCGGGGTCGAG
The DNA here is from genome assembly GCF_039679125.1 of Blastococcus sp. HT6-4. NCBI lineage: Bacteria > Bacillati > Actinomycetota > Actinomycetes > Geodermatophilales > Geodermatophilaceae > Blastococcus > Blastococcus montanus. The sequence goes on from NZ_CP155551.1 coordinate 1,366,385, forward strand.
CGCGAGGGGCAGTTCCGACCACGTGTCGGAGGTAGGGGCGCGCGACCGGATGGTGCATGACAGTTCTGCATCGAAGTCGGTCCCGGCGGTGTCCGGCCGCGGCCGCGGGGACATGGGGCGGTGGTGGACGACGGAGCACGTGCAGCAGGACAGCCGGGTGGCGCCCGGCCGATGAGCCGCGGCCGCGCCGCGCTCGCGGGGATCGCCGCGGTCGCCGTGGCGCTCGGCGTGGAGGAACTGGCCGCCGGGCTCATCCCCTCGGCGCCCTCGCTGATCATCTCGATCGGCGACACGTTCATCGACAGCGTGCCCGGGTGGCTGGAGCAGTGGGCCATCGCGACCCTGGGCACCGCGGACAAGCCGGTGCTCATCGGCGGCATCCTGGTCGTCGCCGCCCTGCTCGGGGCGGCCCTCGGCGTGCTCGCCCGCCGGTGGTTCGTCCTGGCCGCCGGCGGCATCGCCCTGTTCGCGACCCTGGGCGTCGTGGCCGCACTGGCCGACGACCGCAGCCCGGTGTTCCTCAGCGCGCTCGTCGGTGTGCTCGGCGCCGTTGCCGGCGTCGCGCTGCTGTACGTGCTGGTGCGGGTGCTCCCCAGCCGCCAACTGCCGCCGGAGCCGACGACCGACGCCGACGGCACACCCGTCCTCAGCCCCGTCGACCGCCGCCGCTTCCTCGCCGTCACCGGCAGCGCCACCCTGCTCGGCGTCCTGGCCGGTGTCGCGGGCTACCTGCTGTCCGGCCGCGAACGGCTGGGTGAGCTGCGCGCCGCCATCCGGCTGCCCGTGCCGGTGGAGCAGGCCGGTCCCGTCCCACCCGGCGCCGACCTGGAGATCCCCGGTCTCACCCCGCTGTTCATCCCGAACGAGGAGTTCTACCGGATCGACACGGCCCTGCGCGTGCCGGTGATCGACCCCGCGGACTGGCAGCTGGAGATCCGCGGGATGGTCGACGACCCGTTCACCCTCACCTACGCCGAGCTGATGGAGCTGCCGCAGATCGAGGCGGACATCACCCTGGCCTGCGTCTCCAACGAGGTGGGGGGCGACCTCGTGGGCAACGCCCGCTGGCAGGGCGTCCCGCTGCGCCCGCTGCTCGAGCGGGCGGGTCTGCAGGAGGGGGCGACCCAGCTGGTCGGCCGCTCCGTCGACGGCTTCACGGCGGGCTTCCCGGTGCTCACCGCGCTGGATCTGGAGGAGGCGATGGTGGCCGTCGCGATGAACGGCGAGCCGCTCCCGGCCGAGCACGGCTTCCCCGCCCGCCTCGTCGTCCCAGGGCTCTACGGCTACGTCTCGGCGACCAAGTGGCTGTCGGCGATCGAACTGACCGACTGGGACGTCGACGGCTACTGGATCCCCCGCGGCTGGGCGAAGGAGGGCCCGATCAAGACCCAGGCGCGCATCGACGTACCGCGTCGGGGAGCGGCCGTGGTCCCCGGGCGGCAGCCGATCGCCGGGGTGGCGTGGGCGCCCACCCGGGGCATCGAGGCGGTCGAGGTCAGCATCGACGACGGCCCGTGGCAGCGCGCCGAGCTCGCGGAGTCGCTCGACGTGGACTGCTGGCGGCAGTGGTACCTCCCGTGGGAGGCGACCCCGGGCCGGCACGTGATCGCCGCCCGGGCCACCGACGGGCTGGGCGAGGTGCAGACCGACGAGCGGACGCCGGTCGCACCCGACGGTGCCTCGGGCTACCCCGTCATCGAGGTCGTCGTCGACTCCTGAACCGGCCGGTCACCGCTCATCCGGCGCATCCACCGGCGCGTCTGCTCGACGACCACGTCGGGGTCGGTCAGCGCCAGCATGTGCCCGGAGCCCTGGACGGTCACCAACTCGGCGTCGGGGAGTGCGGCCATCAGCTTCTCGACCTCCTCGTCGGTCACCTCGGGGTCCTCGCTGCCGTGCACCACCAGCGTGGGCACGGTGAGGCTCGGGGCGAGCCGGACGCCGTCGTGGCTGACGCTGGCCAGCGTCGTCCCGGCCAGGGCCAGCGGCCGGGTGGTCAGGAAGTCGTCGCGCACCTTCTCGACGAGGTCCCTGGGCTCGCCCGGGGCGAAGGCCGCCTTCCGGACCAGCCGATCCGCCAGCGGGGCGATCGGCCGGATCCGCCCACCCACCCGGGCGACCGTGCGCAGCACGGTGAACCAGCCGGAGCGCACGCGCGCACGGGCCCAGCGGGGCAGGCCGTCGCCCGGGAAGCCGGCCACGGTGATGCCCGAACCGCCCGATCCGGCGAAGACCACACCCGCGATCCGGTCGTCCGCGCCGCCGCCGTGGACGTGCTCGAGCAGGATGCCGCCGCCGAGGCTGTGCGCCACGACGACCGCGGAACCCCCGTCGGGCACCGCGGCACCGAGAACGGCCGAGAGGTCCTGCGCGTGGGCGGCCAGGCTGTAGTTCCCCGTCCGCGCGTCACCGCTCTGGGCGTGGCCGCGCAGTTCGTAGCCGACGACCCGGTAGTCGGCGGCGAGCCGCTCGGGCACGTCGCCCCACGAGTCGATGGACAGCCCGAGCCCGTGCACCAGCACGAGGAGCGGGGCGTTCTCCCGGCCCCAGGAGTACAGGGCCAGGCGGGTGCCGTCGAAGGAGGTCACATCGGTCATGGGCGGGAGATACCCAGCTCCGCACCGCCGTGCTGTGTCGTTGTCGTGACAGTCACCACGGCGTGCGCCAGGCCTGGTCGTCACCGGGAGGCGACGGCCCTCCGGCCGGCCGCGAGCGAGCGGGGGTACCGGAACTGGTCGCCCACCCCCGGCAGCAGGCACCGGGCGCAGACGAGCACCCACACGGTGCCCAGGACCAGCCCGGCGAGCACGTCGGTCGGGTAGTGCGCCGCGACGTAGATGCGCGACAGGGCCACGGCCGGGGCCACGAGCACCGGCACCACGAGCACCGCCCACCGCCGGTGGCCACGGCCGAGGGTGATGACGAGCGCGGCCAGGCCGCCGTAGAGGGCCACCGCGGCGGCCACGTGGCCCGAGGGCCAGCTCGCCGCGGTCACCAGGCCGGAGGTCAGGTCTGCCACGGGCGGGCGCACCCGTTCGACCGTGCGGGAGACGACGAAGTAGATGCCGAGCTCCCCGAGCACGGTGACGAGGACGAAGAGCACCGGTCGCCAGCTGGCGGTGATCGCGAGCGCCACCACGGCGAGGGAGAGCGACACCGCGATGAACGCGCGCGTTCCCGACAGCGTCCCGACCGCGGTCGCGATGTCGGTCAGCGTGGGTGTCCGCAGGTCCACGACGGCCTGTGCGACCTGCCGGTCGAAGCGGCCGAGGGCGGTGTCGCCGAGCACCGCGGTGACCAGCAGCCCGAGCGCGATCAGCACGACGGAGAGCGCGGCGGCGGCGACCAGCAGCCGGGTCACGGTGCGGCGGCCGTCCGGCAGCGCGGCCTGCTGGGAGGGGGCCAGGTGGGGGGCGTCGTGGGGGTCGACGTCCAGGGGGTCCAGCGGCTCCGCCGTCCGCTGGTGGTGGTCGTGCTGCCAGCCGCGGAAGGCCGCCGTCGTGACCGCCAGCAGCCCCGCCCCCAGGGCCCAGCCGGCGAGGACGTCGGTGACGAAGTGGACGCCGAGGGCCAGCCGGGTGAAGCCGACGGCGAAGGCGATCAGCAGCGCCACGGCGATGACCCAGGGCCGGAAGCGGCGGTGCACGGCGGGCAGGACCAGCATCGCCAGCATGACGAACGTGACCAGCGAGAGGGTGGCGTGGCCGCTGGGGAAGCTGGCGTTGGACGGCAGTTCGTTGACCGGGCTCTCCACCACCGGCCGCGCGCGACCGATCAGCGCCTTGGTCAGCGGGACCAGGATCGCCATCCCGACGCCGGTGGCCACGACGAACGCGGCCAGCCGGCGCTGACCGCGGATCAGCAGGAAGACGGTCGTCAGCGTGAACAGCAGGATCACCGCGGCGTTCCCGCCGAGGTCGGTGACCACCCGCAGCACGCTGACCAGCGCGGGGGAGTCGCTCACCACCGAATTGAGGTCGGCGGCCACGTCGCCGTCCAGCGAGGCCAGCGGCGACCACTCCCGCTGGACCAGCAGCATCAGCAGCAGGAACGGGACCGCCCCGATCAGCAGGGCGACCAGCCCCAGGACGGTGCGGACCCCGAACCGGCCGACCCCGGCGGTGCCGCCGTCGTCGACCGGGGAAGGGGTCTCGGTGCGCTCCACAGCCCGGCTCATGGGCAGGACGGGTACCCGGTCCCGATCCCCGCCAACGGGTCGGACCTGACGATCCCGTTACGGCCGGCGACGGCGGATCCGGCACGGACGGGGATCACGGGCCCGAGGCGGCGCGGTCGCCGGGCACCACCGTCTCGAGCCGGCGGACCTCGACCAGCAGGTGCTGCACCCGCAGGTCGCTCAGGCAGCCGCGGAGCTCCCGCCGGTCGAACTCGTCCAGGCCGGGTCGCAGGCGGAACGCGAACACCCTGTCGTCGACCGACCGGAACGAGTCCTCGACCACGTCCGCGTTGACCAGCAGCCGGCAGGCGCTGACCAGTCCCCGAATCATCTCCTCCCGGACGGCCGGGTCCTCCCGCACGATCGACGCCGCCACCACGACGTCGGTGTACGACCCCTCCGGCTGCGGCACCTCCACGGTCATCAGCTCCTCGCGCAGCAGCACGACGCCGGCGACGGCGACGGCCGCGGCGACGAGCCAGCCGAGGACCCGGCTCATCGCAGGCCGGCCGTCGCCGCGGGACCGAGGAGCACCCGCAGGGCCGGGTCGTCGCCGCAGTCGTCCGCGCCGGCCAGCAGCTCGGCGTCGGTGGGCACCAGCGAGGTGGCCGGGAAGGCGACCTGCTCCAGCTCGGTGGCCAGCTGCTCCTCCACGCCCGCCCGGGCGGAGTTGCCGGCCACCCGCTCGATCAGCCAGGCGATGCCCGAGACGACGAACCCGCCGCCGAGCAGGACCGGGATGAAGATGTGCGTGCGGTCGAACGCCTCCGGCTTGAGCCAGAGGAACGGCTTGCTCTCCACGGGGGTCGCCCGCAGCCGCTCCAGCGCCCCGGGCTGCCGCTGCGCACCAGCGCCGGAACGGACGTGCTCGTCGACCGCGGCCAGCCGGCGCAGCACGAGCGCCGTGCAGAGCCCCACGAGGGTGGCGAGGAACAGGATCCCCACCAGCAGGGCGCGGTGCCACTCCCACCGGTAGACGTAGATGAACAGGTAGGCGCCGGTGGCGATCAGGGCCACCACGCCGATCAGCCAGCTGAGCTGCTTCACGACGTCTCCTCCTCCACCGAGCCGCTGTCGCCGTCGACGCGCACGGTCGTCCCGGGCGCGAACCGCTCCAGCGCCCCGGAGAAGCCGACGACGGTGGGCACGCCGGACTCCCGGGCCAGGATCGCGAGGTGCGCGAGGACGCTGCCGGTCTCGGCGACCAGCCCGCCCAGTCGCGGCAGGACCGGGGCGAGCGAGGGGTCGAGGGTCCGGACGACGAGCACGGAACCCTCCGGCGGGTCCTCCCCGTGGTGCACCGGTCCGCTGCCCGACCCGCCGCCGGCGCCGGTGCCACCTGCGGAGCCGGCGACGGGCACCGGCCGGCCGGTGTCGCTCATGCGGAACCGGGCGGGCAGCGGCTCACCCGCCTCCTCGATGCGCGGCTCCAGCACGGCAGCGGGATCGTGGACCGCCGCGGTGAGGTCGGCGAGCCGCAGGCCACGGACCTCCTCCGGGCCGGCCAGCCGCCCGGTCGCGGCGAGCCGCTCGCCGAGCGTCCAGGCGGCCCGGGCCGTCACCTCCTGCAGCCAGCGCACCCGCAGCCGGAGCGCCTCCCGGAGCAGCCCCGCGTCGGACCCGTCTCCCGGCGGGGGGCTGTCGGGGGCATCGACGTCGGGTGGCAGCTGCGGGGTCCGGCAGACCAACGGTGCGGCGAGGGCGAGGACGACCGGGTTCGCGGCGACGATCTCGGCGTCCGAGAGGCCGGCCTGCCGCGAGCGGGCCAGCACCCGCAGCGCCGCGCTGACGCCGGTCAGCCGGGGCGCGGCCGGATCCACCAGCATGCCCATGAGCAGCTCGTGGGCGTGCACCGAGCGCAGCGCCGGGGCGACCCGGTGCAGCACCGCGACCAGTTGCCGGTCGGAGAGCTCGTCCAGCGCCGGCACGCCGCCCAGCGTGTGGTCAGCGGCCGCCAGCACGTCCTCCGCCAGCACCGGCAGCGCCGAACGGAGCCGGCCGACCCGCCAGGACGCCCGCAGCCGGCGCAACCGGGGGCGGGGGTCGAGCCGCTCCAGCAGCCGCGGCGACTCCGCCCGGCTCTCCAGCAGGTCGAGGTCGACGGCCACCCAGCCCCCCACGACCGTGGCCAGCGGCGAGGCGTCCACCGTGGCCCGGTCGGTGGTGCCGGCGAGCAGCAGGGCGTGCCCGAGGGCCTCGCGCATCGGCGGCACCCAGAGGTCGCGCTCCAGCGGCTGCAGCGGCTCGGGAAAGGTCTCGGCGACCGGTCCGGGCCCGAGCACCGGGCCTTGCGGACGGCCGCGCGGCTCGGCGGTGACCGGGCGGCTCTGGAGCAGTCGCAGCCGGCCGGACCCGTCGAACGCCCACTCGACGTCCTGCGGCCCGCCGAACACCTCCGCGGTCCGGCGCGCGAGGTCGGCGAGGGCACGCAGCTGCGGCCGGCGGAGCCGGACCCCGCCGTCCCCCCGGGTCGCCTCCGTGGCCTGGCCGGTCAGGTCCAGCTCGTACCGGTCGCCGTCGACCTGCCCGCTCACGAGCCGGTCCGGCCCGCCCTCGACCGCGGCGACGACCAGCCGGTCCTCGCGCCCGGACACCGGGTCGATGCCGAAGAGGACACCACCGCTGCGGGCGTCGAGCAGCGGCTGGACGAGGACGGCGAGCGGCTCCCGCCCGGTCAGCTCCGCCGAGCCCTCGGCCGCGGTCTCCCGGGACGCGACGACGGTGTCCACGGCCCGGCGGAACTCCTCCAGCCCGCTGACGCCGACGACGGACTCGAACCGCCCGGCCATCGAGGAGTCGCCGAGGTCCTCCACCGTGGAGCTGCTCCGCACGACCAGCGCGCGCCGGCCGTCCTCGGAGAGCCGGCGCCAGGCGTCGAGCACGTCGTCGGGCAGGGGCGTGCCCGACGACACCCGGTCCACGGCTGCGGTGGTGACGACGAAGCCCGGGACGATCGGCAACCCCTCGCGGTGCGCCCGGGCGAGCGCGGAGGCCTTCGCCCCGGTGAGCCCGTCGTCCGCGGCCGCTTCCTCGTCGAGGCCCACGACGGAGGGGCGATCGGTCGGCGGCGCGGCTCCGGAGCCGTCGGTCGAGGTGGCGGACACGTTCCCGTTCATTGCCGCCCGCCGCGCCGCCAACCGCGCCATGGCCGCGCCACACCCGTTCGTAGACAAACCGTAACGACGGGAGCGGTGACCGACCCGGCCGCCGGGGACGGGCCGCCCGCCCGGGGGACACCGTGCGGCCCGCTGCCCGCGACGGCGGGCGCCCGTGCGAGATTGGTCCGGAGGGTGCGGCACCTGACGGAGGAGTTCCTGGCATGACCTGGCCCCGGCCGGTCCCGGTGATCGGCGACCGCACGCATGCGGCGGAACGGGCGGCCGACCCCGCCGGCTGGGCGTTCGACGCCGGCAGCGTGGCCGCCCTGCACGAGGTCATCGAGGCCCGGCGCGACATCCGCCGCTACCGCCCCGACCCCGTTCCGCCGGAGCTGCTGCGGACGGTGCTGGAGGCCGGGCACCGCGCGCCGTCGGTGGGGCACTCCCAGCCGTGGCGGTTCGTCGTCGTCACCGAGCAGGCCACCCGTGACCGCGCCGCGGTGCTCGCCGACCGGGAGCGGCTGCGGCAGGCCGAGCTGCTCACCCCGGATCGCCGGGCCCGGCTGCTGGACCTGCAGCTGGAGGGGATCCGCGAGGCGCCGGTCGGGATCGTCGTCGCCTGCGACCGCCGGGCACACGCCACCGGGGTCCTGGGCCGGGCCACGTTCCCCGACGCCGACCTCTGGAGCTGCGCCTGCGCCATCCAGAACATCTGGCTGGCCGCCCGCGCATCCGGCCTCGGCCTGGGCTGGGTGACGCTCTTCCAGCCGGCCGACCTCGCCGCGCTGCTGCACCTGCCCGACGGCGTCGAGACCCTCGGCTGGCTGTGCCTCGGCTGGCCGGACGAGCGCCCGCCCGAGCCCGGCCTGATGCGCCACGGCTGGTCGGCGCGGGCGCCGCTCGACGACGTCGTCCTGGCCGAGCGCTGGCCGGCCGACGGCAGTCCGGAGGCCCCCGTGTCCCACCTCGCGGGGCCGCGACCGGACGCCGTGGTGGCCGCCCGCGACAGCGGCGACGACCTGCTCGCCGTCCCCGGGTCGCTCGGCGTGCTCGACCGCGCCGTCGACCGGGTGCTCGCCCTGCCGGGGGACGAGCCGGCCACCGGGACGCTGGTCGTCGTCGCGGGGGACCACCCCGTGGCCGACGCCCACCAGGTCTCCGCCTACCCGGCGTCGGTGACCGCCGACGTGCTCGCGGCGACCCGCAGTGGGGAGTCCCTGGGGGCGGCGACGGCGCGGCAGGCCGGGCTGCGGGTGCGGGCCCACCACGCGGTGGTGCCCGGGCCCCAGGGCGACCTGGTCGCCGCCGACGCGCTCCCCGCGGCCGCGGTCCAGGCGCTCGTCGAGGAGGGCCGGGCGCTGGGCCGGGAGCTGGCGGCGGACGGGCTGGTCTGCCTGGGCGAGGTCGGCATCGGCAACACAACGGTCGCCGCGGCGCTGGCGTGCGCGCTGCTCGGCCTGGACCCCGACGCCGCCGTGGGCCTGGGGGCCGGCGCCGACGCGGCGATGCTGGCCCGCAAGCGCACCGTCGTCGCCGGAGCTCTCGAGCGGGCGCGTGCGGAGCACGGGGTGGCGCTCGCCGAGCCGCTGACCGCGCTCGCCGCGCTGGGCGGTCCGGAGTTCGCGGTGCTCGCCGGCGTCACGCTGGGCGCGGCGGCGGCAGGTGTCCCGGTGGTGCTCGACGGGCTGGTCACCTCGATCTCCGCCGTCGTCGCCGTCCGCCTGGAGCCGGCCGCGCAGCCGGCGCTCGTCGCCGGCCAGCGCAGCCGGGAGCGGGCGCACGCCGAGGTGCTCACCGAGCTGGGGCTGGAGCCGCTGCTGGACCTGAGGCTGCGCTCGGGGGAGGGCGTGGGCGCGGTCCTGGGCGCCCAGCTGCTGCTGACCGCGGTGCGCGCCCGGCGCACCGCCGGGCGGGTGTCGTGATCGGCCGCCCACGCCGGACGCTCGTGCTCGGAGGCGTCCGCTCGGGCAAGTCGCGGCACGCCGAGCAGCTGCTCGCGCGGGCCCGGCGGGTGGACTACGTGGCCTGCGGGCTGCCCGCCGACGGCAGCGACCCCGAGTGGGCCGACCGCGTCGCGCTGCACCGGGCCCGCCGCCCGGCGACCTGGCGCACCCTCGAGACCACCGACCTGGTGGGCGTGCTCGGCGACCCGGGCCCACCGGTGCTGGTCGACTGCCTGTCCACCTGGCTGGCGGGGGCGATGGACGACTGCGGGGTGTGGACCGGTGGCGAGGACGCCGACGCCCGGCTCGCGGCCGCGGTCGACGCGCTGCTCGACGCCTGGGCCGGCACCCGCCGCCGGGTGGTCGCGGTGAGCAACGAGGTGGGGTCGGGGGTGGTGCCGGCCACCGCGTCGGGCCGCCGGTTCCGCGACGAGCTGGGCATCCTCAACTCCCGCGTCGCGGCGGGCTCGCAGCGGGTCTGGTTGCTCACCGCGGGCCTGCCGCAGCGGCTGCGGTGAGCGCGGTCCCGCGCCAGGAGGCGGGCAGCGGCGGGCTGCTCGCCGCGCTCGGCGTCTTCAGCGTGCTGCCGGTGCCCGCCCGGGCCCGGATCCCGGGGCCCGGCGTGCTCGGCTGGCTCCCCGTCGTCGGGCTGGTGCTGGGTGCGCTCGCCTGCCTCCCGGCGCTGCTGGTGTGGCGTGGTGGCGGGCAGGGGGCGCCGCTGCTCGCCGCCGCGCTGGTGGTGACCGCGCTCGCCCTGCTCACCCGCGGCCTGCACCTCGACGCGACCGCGGACCTCGCCGACGGCCTCGGCAGCGGCCGCCCTGCCGAGCAGGCGCTGGCGATCATGCGCCGGCCCGAGGTCGGGGCCTTCGCCGTGGCCGCCCTGGTCTGCACGCTGCTGATCCAGGTGACGGCGCTGGCAGCGGTGCTCGGCGACGCCGGCGTCCCCGAGGGGCTGCTCGCCGTGGTGCTGGCGACGGTCACGGGCCGGACGGCGGTGCTGCACGCCGCGTCCCGGCCGGCCGCCCCCGGGTCGTCGCTCGGCGTCCTGGTCGCCGGCTCGGGCTCGCCGGTCCTGCGCTGGGCGGCCACGGCGGTGCTGCTCGCCGCGGCGGTGGGGGCGAAGCTGGCCGTCGGCGGTTCGCTCCCGGCGGCGCTGTGGTGGGCCGCCGCCGTCGTCGTCGGGCTGGCTGCGGCCGCCGTGCTGGCCCGGCACGCCGCGCGGCGCCTCGGCGGGGTGAACGGCGACGTCTTCGGTGCCCTGGTGGAGACCGGCACCACCGTCGCGCTGGTCGTGCTGGCCGCCGCCGTCACCTGGACCTGAGCCGACCGCTCACTCCTCCGGGAAGAGGGCGCGCAGGCCGAAGCGGGTGGGCCGCCGGAACGGGCGCCAGCCGTCGCGGGGCTGGGCCAGCCGGTCGGCGACCACCCAGAGCACCGCCGGATCCAGGCCCATGCCCAGGTGGCTGGCGTGCACCGCGACGTTCTCGCTGCGCGGCCCCTCCTCCTGCAGGCAGGTGCGCCAGTCGACGACGCCGTCCGACCGGGAGTAGACCGACGTGCTCGGTACCGGCAGGGCCGGGGCGGGGCGCACCTGCTCGACGGCCCGCAGCCGGCGGTACTCCCGGTACATCCCCGCGCCGCGCGCACCGGCCGGCCGCCGCGGCACCCCGGCGAACGGGGAGCCCAGCGAGATCACCTGGCGGACCAGGTGCGGGCTGCGCTCGGCCAGGCGACGGGCGAAGAGGCCCCCGAGGCTCTGGCCGACGATGCTGACCGGTGACCCGTGCTCGTCGGCCACCCGGTCCACCAGCCGGCGGACGCCCTCGACCACCTCCGGCCGGGGGCCGTGGTTGCGGCCGAGGTCCCAGCCCACTGTGGGGTGGCCGAGGCTTCCGATCCAGCGGCGGATCGCGCGGGTGGAGACGTCGGACGCCAGCCACCCGGGCAGGACGACGACGGGGTGCGGCTCGCCGCGCGGCGCCAGCCGCAGCAGGGGGAGCCCGGCGGCCAGGGCGCCGGCGCTGACCAGGGCGCGGGCCGGTTCGGTGAGGGCCAGCAGGTTGTCGGTGCGGTCGCCGCGGGCGGGCGCGGGGCGGGTGCTCACCCGTCCTCGATGCCCGCGCGGCGCCCGGATCAGTCGCTCGGCGGGAGGACGCGGGGGACGAACACCTCGTCGACCGGGCGGGGGCCGACGTACTGGCGGCAGGTGCACGGCACCCAGCTGTGGCCCGACCAGCGTCCGCGCTTGTCGTAGGTGTCGCGGCGCAGCTCGGCGTAGCAGGTGTTGCTCTCGGTGTCGTGCTGGCTGAGGGTGTGCCCGCATCCGCACAGCGGCGTCACCGGTGGGGGAGCGGCGGGGCGTCGACCCCGGCCCACCCGTCCGGCGATGAAGCCGGTGGCGAGCAGTGCGGCCCCCACCAGCAGGCTGACCGGTTCCATCCGCGTACACCTCCCGAGACCTCCGACGGTAGCGCGCCGACGGCGTCCCCCGGCGGGGTGACGGCCGCGGGGAACGTCACCCACCCGGCTGCGGAGCGTGCCGGCGGGAGCGGCCCGGGTCGATCCACGCTCGCCCGATCGTGGGGATTGGCTCCCGCGCGAGCGGGGAACTGGAGAGAGATGAGCACGTACGCCGTGGGGTTCGCCCGTCCCGATCGCTGGTCGACCGGGCGGCAGAACGATCGGAGCTACCCCTGGCACGCCGTGGAGGCGCACCGCCCGCCCGCCGAGCTCGACGGTGAGGTCGAGCTCGCCGTGTGCGGCGCGATCGTCCAGGTGTGGGGGACGCAGAAGTGGGAGCGGGTCGGCATCGGCCGCACGGGTTGCCCCGAGTGCGCCCGGATCACCGCCCTCGACTCCCGGCTGACGACCGCCCGCTGAGCCCGGCCGGCCCAGCGGGCGCGATCAGCCCCTGTCCGGCTTGCGGCCGCTGATCGCCGACAGCCCGGTGATCGCCCGGCCGACGATGAGCGCCTGCACCGAGTCGGTGCCCTCGAAGGTGAAGATCGCCTCCATGTCGGCGTGGTGCCGGGCGACGTGGTGGTCGAGCAGGATGCCGTCCCCACCGAGGATGTCGCGCGCGTCGGCCACGATCGCGCGCGCCTTGGCCGCGTGGTTCATCTTCGCCAGCGACGCCATGGCCGCCGTCATCCGGCCGGCGTCGGCGAGCTTCGACAGCCGCCAGCACATCAGCTGCATGGACGTGATCTCGGCGAGCATCCGCGCGAGCTTGTCCTGCACCAGCTGGAACCCCGCGATGGGCTGGCCGAACTGCTCCCGCCGCAGCGCGTGCGCGAGAGCCAGCTCGTAGGACGCCGTCGCCAGGCCCAGCGCCCGCCACGCCACCGTGTAGCGGGTGCGGTCGAGCATCGAGGAGACGTCCTTGAACGAGTGGCAGTTGGCCAGCTTGTTCTCCGCCGGCACCCGCACGTCGGTCAGGGTGATCTCGGCCTGCCACACCGCGCGCAGCGCCGTCTTGCCGGTCATGACCGTCGCCTCGTAGCCGGGCGCGCCCTTCTCGACGACGTAGCCGCCGACCTTGCCGTCCTCGCCGCGGGCCCAGATGATCACGTAGTCGGCGATCGACCCGTTGCCGATCCACTTCTTCTGCCCGTTGAGCACGAAGGCGTCACCGTCACGGCGGGCCGAGGTCTCCAGGCCCACGGCGTCGGAGCCGTGCTTGGGCTCGGTCAGGCCGAAGGCGCCGATCTTCTCCAGGCGCACCATCTCGGGCAGCCAGCGCTCGCGCTGCTCCTCGTCGCCGAGGACGGCGATCGACTGCATCGCGAGGAAGCTGTGCACGCCGTTGAAGGTGCCGATGCTGCCGTCCGCGCGGGCCAGCTCCGCGGCCACCAGGCCCGCGGCGACGTTGCTCATCCCGGGGCAGCCGTGGCCCTCGATGGTGCCGCCGACGATGCCCAGCCCGGCGAGCTTCTGCGCCATCTCGAACGGGAACTCGGCGCGTTCCCAGTAGTCGTTGATGTGCGGGGTGACCTCCGCGTCGCAGAAGGCGCGGACCCGGTCGCGGATCTCGATCTCGGCCGGCTCGAGGAGGTCATCGATGGCGTAGAAGTCAGGGCTGTCGACGGTCACGATGCCGAACGTACGACGAACAGGAGCATGCTGCCCGTCGTGCACGTCGTGATCGCGCCCGACTCGTTCAAGGGCAGTCTGACCGCCGACGACGCGGCCCGCGCCGTCGCCGACGGGATCGCCCGGCTGCGCCCGGACGTCGAGCTGGTCCTGCGCCCGGTGGCCGACGGCGGCGAGGGCACGGTCGCCGCGGCGCTGCGGGCCGGGTTCCGGCCGGAGACCGTCGCGGTGCACGGACCCGACGGGCGTCCCCGGACGCCGCGATCGCCGTCGGTCCCCGCGTCGCCGTGCTGGAGCTGGCCACGGCGGCCGGCCTCGGTCTCGCGCCGCCGGCGCCGCTCACCGCGAGTACCCGGGGGGTCGGCGAACTCGTCCGGGCCGCCCTCGACCGGGGGGTGCGGGGGATCGTCCTCGGCATCGGCGGGAGCGCGACCACCGACGGCGGGGCGGGGATGCTGCAGGCGCTGGGCGTGCGGCTGCTCGACGCGGACGGAGACGACGTCCCTCCCGGCGGCGCCGGGCTGATGCAGCTGGTGCGGGCCGACCCGACGGGGCTCGACCCGCGGCTGGCCGGGGTGGAGCTGGTCGTGGCCTCCGACGTCGACAACCCGCTGACCGGCCCCGCGGGCGCGGCGCGCGTCTTCGCCCCGCAGAAGGGCGCCGGACCCGACGAGGTGCGCACCCTGGACGCGGCCCTCCGCCGGTACGCCGCCGTCCTGCGTCGGGACCTGGGCGTCGACGTCGCTGACGTGCCCGGTGCCGGCGGAGCGGGCGGCACCGCCGCCGGGGCGATGGCCATCGGTGCCCGGGTCGTGTCCGGGGCCGGCCTGGTGTGCGACCTGGTGGGCCTGTCCGACGTCCTCGCCGGCGCGGCGCTCGCCGTCACCGGGGAGGGGGCGCTGGACGAGCAGACGCTGCACGGCAAGGCCCCGGCCGAGGTGGCCGCCCGGGCCCGGGCGGCCGGCGTGCCCTGCCTGGCGCTGGCCGGCACCGTCCGGCTGACCGCGGACCGGCTGACCGCCGCGGGGTTCGCGGCCGCGCACGCGCTGAGCGAGCTGGAACCCGATCCGGCCCGCTGCGTCGCCGAGGCGGCGACCCTGCTGGGTGAGCTGGCCGGCGGGGTGGTCGTCGCGCACCTGCCGGCGCGGTAGCTTGCCTCGTCCCCGGTGCCGTCGGCAGGAGTTCCGTTGCCGTTCCTGATCCACCGACTCTCGCGGTTCATGCGGCTGCGGCTGCGCGGCTGGCGGCTACCCCTGGCCGTGGCGGTGGCCGTGTTCCTCACCAGCTGGCTCGCGATGGTGCTGGTCGAGCCGGCCGGTGGTGACATCACCGCCCCCGGCACCTACTGGTGGTACTTCCTGGTCACCGCCGCCACCGTGGGCTACGGCGACGTCTTCCCGACCTCGATCGGCGGGCGGCTCGTCGGCGCCTACGTGATCGTCGGCGGCATCGTCACCCTGACCCTGCTGTTCACCCGGCTGTCCGACGCGCTGCAGTCGCTCCGCTTCCGGCGCCTGAGAGGTGTGGTCCCCCTGGAACTCTTCGACCACCTCGTGCTGCTCGGCTACTGGCCCGGGCGCACCGAGCGGATCATCGCCGAGCTCACCGCCGAGGGGCGCTACCAGGTGGCGCTGGCCGCCTGGGACGACGTGCCCGAGAACCCGATGCCCGACCACCCGGCTGTGCACTTCGTCCGCGGCGACCTCACCCACGAGGACGTCATGGACCGGGCATGCGTCCCCGCCGCCCGCACCGTCGTGATCGACGGCCGGGACGACAACGAGACGCTCGCGATCGCGGTGGCCGTCGTCCACGCCAACCCGGACGTGCACGTCGTCGCCGCCGTGCGCGACCTCGAGCGGGCGGAGAACCTGCGCTACGTCAGCGCGCGGGTGCAGGTCGTCCAGTGGCACATGCCGTTCCTGCTGACCGAGGAGGCGACCGACCCGGGCATCGCGCAGATCTACTCCGACCTGATGCGCAGCGGCGGGCGCGGCAACACCTACTCGCTGGTGGTGCCGGCCGGGTTCGCGCACACCACCTTCGGCGACTGCCAGACGTGGTTCGGCCGGGAGTTCGGGGCCACCGTGCTCGCCCTCCGGGGCCCGGACGGCCTCGCGGTCAGCCCGGCGTGGAGCACGGCGGTGCCGGTGGGAGCGACGCTCTACTACGTCGCCGGCCGGCGGATCCCCGCCCGGGAGCTCGCCGGGCGCTGACCCGCCCCGGCAGCCCGCGTCAGGAGGGGTGGCCCGGGACGTCGTCCGCGTCGCCCTGCGGTGCCTCGCGGGGGGCGCTCTGCTCCTCCAGGTGGGCTTCGGTCTGGGCGCTCTCCTGCTCCACGGCGATGTCGCGGGGCTGCGGCGTCTCGGGTTCCGGCGTCGTCATGGCCCCCACCCTGCCCCAGCCGGCGGCGGCTCGCGCGGCCGCCGCCGGCCGTGGGTCAGCCGCGCAGCTCCCGGCGCAGGATCTTGCCGGTGACGGTCTTGGGGAGCTCGTCGACCAGGACGACGCTGCGCGGGTACTTGTAGGCGGCCATCCGCTCCTTGCAGTGGGCGATGAGCTCGTCCTCCGTCGCCGTGGCCCCGGGGTTCAGGCTGACGAACGCTTTCACCGTCTCGCCGCGCTTCTCGTCGGGGACGCCGACCACCGCCGACTCGCGGACCGCCGGGTGCTCGGCGAGGACGTCCTCCACCTCGCGGGGCCAGACCTTGTAGCCCGAGGCGTTGATCATGTCCTTCTTGCGGTCGACGATGAACACCCAGCCCTCGGGGTTCATGAAGCCGACGTCGCCGCTCTTGAGCGCCCCACCGGGCAGGCCCGCCGCGGTCTCCTCGGGTTTGCCCCAGTAGCCGGCGACGACCTGCGGCCCCTCGGCGACGATCTCGCCGATCTCACCGAGCGGCAGGTCCCGGCCGTCGTCGTCCTGGATGCGCACGACCGTGTTCGGTGCCGGGACGCCGACCGACAGCGCGCCCGAGGTCGGGTCGACCGGGGAGGCCGCCCCGAACGGGGTCACGGTCATCGGGGAGGTCGTCTCGGTCAGGCCGTAGGCGTTGTGCACCTGCTTGCCGGTCGCCTTCAGGAACTTCTGCTCGGCGGTGGGGGAGATGGCGGCCCCACCGGAGTAGATGGAGGTGAACGACGAGAAGTGGTCCTTGCTGAAGCCCGGGGCGTTGAGCAGCGCGGTGAACGCCGTGATCGCGCCGATGGTGAACGCCGGCCGGTGCTCGGCGAACGCGTCGAGCACCACCTGCGGCTCGAACCGGTAGGCCAGGACCAGTGGCGCCGGCACCAGCAGGCTCACCGCGATGTGGCCGATCAGCCCGGTGATGTGGAACAGCGGGGCGACGCCGAAGATCGCGCCGTCCCGCCCCGCGTGCACCCAGTCGCGGTAGACCTGCGCGGTGAACACCACGTTCCGGTGGGTGTTCATCGCGCCCTTGGGCACGCCCGTCGTCCCCGACGTGTAGGTCAGGAACGCGACGTCGTCCGACCGCAGCCCGACCGGCGGCGGGGCCTCGCCGCGGTGCCGGTCGATCAGCTCCAGGAGGTCGGTCGTCCCCTCGTGCCGCTGCCGGGTGATCCCCGCGAACAGCCGCTCGTCGTCCCGCGTCTGGAACTCCAGCTCGCTGGTCGTGAGCACCAGGCGCACGTCGGTGCCGGGCACGACCTCGCGGGCGATCTGGTCGTAGAGCGACTCGAGGGCGAGCAGCACCGTGGCCCCGGAGTCCGCCAGCAGGTAGGAGAGCTCCCGCTGCCGGCTCATCGGGTTGATCGACACCATGACGCCGTCGGCCTTCCACGCGGCGACCATCGCGATGACGAACTGCGGCACGTTCTGCAGGTAGACCGCCAGCCGGTCGCCGGGGCCGAACCCGTTCGCGAGCAACCCGGACGCCAGCCCGTCGCTGAGCTCGTCGAGCTCGCGGCGGGTGATGGTCCCGTCGAAGTAGCGCAGCGCCACCGCCGAGGGATCGCGCTCGACGCCGGCCCGGAACATCTCCAGGGCCGTCTCGAACTCGATCGGGTAGTCGGCCGGCTGATCGCCGTAGCGCGCCAGCCAGGGCCGGTCGTCGTAGCCGCTCATGGCGTCACTTGATGACGACGGGGTTGACCGGGGTGCCGGCCGCCTTGGCCACCTTGAGCGGGGCCGCGACGTAGAGGAAGGCGTACTGGCCGTCCTCCGCGCAGTCGGCGGCCAGCTGCTCCAGGTCCGCGATCTCGGTCAGGGTCACGCCGAGGTTGCGCATGAGCGCGTTGTGCAGCACCAGCGCGACGCCGTTGTTCGGGTCGAAGGTGACCTCGTTGGCGATCGTGTCGGTGACCAGGTTGGGGATCTCCATGTCCTGGAACCACTGCACGAGCTCGGGGGAGTAGACCAGCCCCGGCTCGTTGAAGCCCTCGTAGAACGCCTCGCCCTGCTCGTGGAACAGCTGCAGGAAGTTGGTCCGGATGATCAGGATGTCCCGCTTCTGGATGGGGGTGCCCTGGGCCTCGGCGCAGGCGACGAGGTCCTCGTGGGTGAAGGTCTCACCCTTGTCGAGGGTGGCCCTGCCGCGGAAGCGGGCCATGTCCAGCAGCACGGCCCGGCCGACGACGCCGCGCTGGGCGATCGGCTCCACGCTGGCCTTCTCCAGGCCGCCGATGGTGGTGCGGGCGTCGTAGCCGTTGTAGATCTTGCCGTCGTACCAGAGGTGGCCGAGGGCGTCGTACTGCGTCGAGCCCTGCAGGTACGCGTCCATCTTGTCGTCGGCGTAGTGCAGGCCGCCGGGGTACGCCGCCCCCTTGCCGCCCTCGTCCCAGTCGCTCTCGTCGAGGATCTGCGTCCGGACGGCGGGCGTGCGACCGGGCCACACCGGGTCGCCCTTCGGGTCGCCGATCAGCCGCTGGAGCGTGAAGACCTTGCCCGAGCGGACCAGCTTGACCGCGGCGAGCACCTGCTCCGGGCCCAGGTAGTTCAGCGCACCGACCTCGTCGTCGGGCCCCCACTTGCCCCAGTTGGTGGGCGCGTCCCTGAGGAGGTCGCCGAGGTAGGGGGCGGTCGCGGGGGTGTCGGTCACAGAGGCCTCCAGGGCTGGCGGACGGCCCGTCCGTCGACGGGCGGGGCGGTGCTCCGGACTATTCGCCGGTGTGGTGCCGACCACAACCACTGTGCAACATTCGCTGCAACCGATCACCCGACCCGCCAGCGCCCGAGCAGCCCAGGAGATCCCCATGACCAGCACCGTGCCCGGCACCCCGGAGTCGGTCTTCACCTACGGCGCACCGCAGCTGAAGTTCGGCAGCGGCGCCTCCGACGAGATCGGCTACGACCTCAGCCGGTACGGCGTGCGCCGGGTGCTGGTGATCACCGATCCGGGGGTGGCGGCGACCGGCCACCCGCAGCGGGTCGCCGAGCAGATGGCGCAGTTCGGGATCGAGGCGCGGGTCTACGACGGCGTCCACGTCGAGCCGACCGACGTCAGCCTGGTGGCGGCCATCGACGAGGCCCGGGCGTCGGGTCCGTGGGACGCGTTCGTCGCCGTCGGCGGCGGGTCGAGCATCGACACCGCCAAGGCGATCAACCTGCTGACGACCAACCCGGGCGAGCTGATGGACTACGTCAACCTGCCGGTGGGCAAGGGGCAGGCGCCGCCGGAGCCGCTCAAGCCGTTGATCGCGGTGCCGACGACGACGGGCACCGGGGCGGAGAGCACCACGATCTGCGTGATGGACGTCCTCTCGCTGAAGGTGAAGACCGGCATCAGCCACGCGCGGCTGCGGCCCACGCTGGCCGTCATCGACCCCGACCTGACGCGCAGCCAGCCCTCCGGCGTGACGGCGGCGTCCGGCATGGACATCCTGTGCCACGCGCTGGAGAGCTACACCGCCCGCTGGTACACCACCTACGAGCACAAGACGCCGGAGCAGCGGGTGCCCTACTGCGGCTCCAACCCGATCTCGGACATGTGGTCGGAGAAGGCGCTGTCCCTGCTGGCCGGGTCGTTCCGCACCGCCGTCCGCAACGGCGACGACGTGCAGGCGCGCTCGGACATGGCGATCGCTGCCACCTTCGCCGGCATGGGCTTCGGCAACGCCGGCGTGCACATCCCGCACGCCAACGCCTACCCGATCGCCGGGCAGGTGAAGGACTTCCACCCCAAGGACTACCCGGCCGGCGAGGCGATGGTCCCGCACGGGATGTCGGTGGCGCTGACCGCGCCGGAGGCCTTCCGGTTCACCTTCGAGGCGTCCCCGGAGCGGCACGTCCGCGCCGCCGAGCTGCTCGCGCCGGGGGCGGACCGTCCCTCGGACCTCGCGGAGTTCCTGCCCACCGTGCTCGCCGACCTGATGCGGGACATCGACATCCCCAACGGCGTCGGCGCGGTCGGGTTCGACGAGGGCGACATCCCCGACCTCGTCGACGGCGCGATGAAGCAGCAGCGGCTGCTGGCCACCTGCCCTCGAGCGGTCACCGAGGACGACCTCGCCGGCATCTTCCGGCGGTCGATGGCGCTGTGGTGACCCGGCTCAGCGGGGGCCGACGACGGTCTTCGTGACCTGGCCGGTGGCGACGAGCTCGCCGTCGACGGTCGCCTCCGCCCGCAGGAAGGCCACCGCCCGCCCCCGGCGGAGGACGGTGGCGGTGACCTCCACGGTCGCCCCGGCGCGGACCGGCCGCAGCAGCGAGGCCGAGACGTCGTGGGTGACCGCGTGCTCGTCCGCGCCGAGCTGCGGCAGCAGCGCCAGGAACGAGGCCACGTCGAGGAGCGCGTAGACGACCCCGCCGTGCAGCATCCCGGCCGGGTTCTGCGCGGCCTCCCCGACGGGGAACCGGATCCCGGCCGCGAGGTCGCGCTCGTCGCGCAGCTGCACGCCGAGGAACCGGTGCAGCGGGATGTCGAGGACGGCCTGCACGCGGGGGCCGGGCGAGTCGAGGGGCATCGCAGCAGGATCCCGCACCGGGGGGGGGCCGGCCGACGGCGCCCCGGGGAACCCCCTGTGGATCCACGCGGGCGTTCCACAGGTCCTGCCGGGCGCGGCCGTCGGGTGCTCGCGGGCCATACGTTCCCCCCGGGTTCGAGACCGATGGGGGGCGGCGGATGGGCGGGTACGGCGATCCGGAGGCTCTCGAGGCGCTGGCCGCGGAGCTGCACCGGCGGGCCGGTCAGGTCCGGGAGGCGGCGGACGAGCACGCCCGCACGACCGACCGGGCCTGCTGGGTGTCCGACGCGGCCGCGGTGCACCGCCGGGAGCTGGCCGCCGACCGCGCCGCGGTGGAGGCCGCGGCCGACGGGATGGACGCCGCCGCCGACGTCCTGCGCCGGCACGCCGACGAGGTCCGGGAGCGGATCGCGGCGATCGCGCGGGCGGAGCGGGAGGTCCGGGCGTGGCTGGCCGACCGCGCCGCCCGCGGCGGGGAGCTGCTCGACCGGGTGGGGGAGGTGCTGGGCGAGCTGCCGGAGGCGGGGGCCGACGTGTGGCGCCAGATCCCCGGTCGGCTCACCCGGCTGGGCCTGTGGTGACCGGTCCGCCGGGGCCGGCCGCCCCGCGCCTGACCGTCCGGCGCGGGACGGCGCCGCCGGCGCCCGCCGCGGCGCGTCGGCTCAGCCTGGCCCCGGCGGAGTGGGCCGTGCTCACCGAGGGCAGGCTGCCCGGCCTCCCGGCGGCCTTCGCCGCCGCCGCGACGGTGACCGGTGAGCAGCGGGACGCCGCGCTCTCTTCGCTCACCGGTCGCGGGATCCTCGTCGCCGGCGGGGCGGGCCCTCCGGTACCCGCGGTGGCGGCCCAGCTAGAGGTGCTGCGCCGCCCGGTCCTGACCGTGCGGCTGGACGTCACCGGCCGCGGCGGAGCCCGGCACGGCTGGTTCGCCCTCGGGGCCGGAGTGGTGGCCGGTGCCGTGACGCTGCCCGGGGGGAGCGTCGAGCTGTCGCTGACCCCGGCCGCCGGCCTGGGGCACGAGCTGGCCCGCGCGGTGCCCGAGGCCGCCGTCCTGACCGCGTCGGGGGCACCGGTGGGCGGTGGCGCCGTGCCGGCCGGTCGCCTCCCGCTCGCGCTGCTGGACACCGCCGTCCCGCAGGTCGCCGGGCCGACCGCCGGGGAACGGGCCCTGGCCGACGAGCTGCTGCGGCGCACGGCCGGCTCGCTGGCCTGCCTGGTGGTCGGGCGGGCCGGGGATCCGGTGGGCGCCGGGCAGGTGTCCTGGCTGGCCACGGACGCCGGGTGGGTGGGGCTTCGGCCGGCCGGAACGGCCCGGCAGGCGGTCGACGTGCTGCCGGTGCGGCCGGCCGACCTGGGGACGTGGGTCGCGCCGGCGGTGGCCGCGCTGCTGGAGGCCGCCGATGAGCAGGGCTGAGCTGGCGGTCAGCGGGGGCGCCGGTGGCGTCGAGGCCGACCTGGCCGACCTGGAGACCCTCGCGCGCAGCAGCGCCGCGCTGGCCGAGCTGCTGGCCGGCACCAGCGGCGCCTGCCACGCGGTGCTGGTCGATCCGGACCTGCTGGCCTCCGCGCTGCTCGACCCGGGCGGCGTCGCCCGGTTCGACGCGGCACTGCTCGGGGTGCTGGAGGGGCCGAGCGGGCTGACGGCGCTGGCCGCCGGGCTGGCCGCGCGGGCCGTGGTGCTGCACGCCGCGGCGGCCGCCTACGCGGCCGCCGACGCCGCGCTGGCCGAGCTGGCCGACGACCTGCGCTGGGCGAGCGGCTTCTTCTGGCCGGTCACGGTGGGCGGGCTGCTCGTCACGGGCACCGGCCGCGCAATCGGCGACCCGGCCGGTGCGGACCAGGAGATCGGCGTCCTGCTCGCAGACCCGGAGCGCTGGCTCACCGAGCACCCCGGCCTGGTGGACGACGTGGCCGGCGCCCTGCCCGGGCTGGGTGGACTGGCGAACGTGCTGACCATCGGCGTGGCCGCTCCGTGGCTCGGTGGCGGGGACGTCGGCTCGGCGGCCCGTCGGCTCGGCCGGCTGTGGCCCGACGGCGCCCCCGTCGTCAGCCAGCTCCCCGATGACGACCGCACCGCGGTGGTCACGCCGCCGCGAGGGGTCGACGACCTGCTGCGCGCGCTCGACGCCCGCGCCGGCGGGGCGGGCCCCGGGCAGGACACCGTCGCCGTGCGGGTGCTCACCTCCGCCGACGGCAGCACCGCGTACATCGTCGACATCCCCGGCACCCGCGACTGGAACCCTCCGAGCGCGTCGGTCAACCCGCGGACCGACGACCTGGGCACCAACCTCCGCGTGCTGGGGGGCGGCGTCACGACCAGGCAGCGGGCGATCGCCGAGGCCCTCCGGCGGGCGGGGGCCGGGCCGGCCGACCCGGTGATGCTGGTCGGCCACAGCCAGGGCGGCATGGTGGCCGCGCAGGCCGCCTCCGACGCCGGCACCCCGGACTTCGACTTCGACGTGCGCAGCGTGGTCACGGCCGGTTCGCCGATCGCCCGTGCCGACATCCCGGCGTCCGTGCAGGTGCTGGCGCTGGAGAACGCGTACGACGTCGTGCCGCGGCTGGACAGCCGCCCGAACGACGACAGCCCGAACGTCACGACCGTGATCTTCGAGGTCCAGCACGGCGACATCGGGGACAACCACGGGCTCGAGCAGGCCTACCGGCCGGCCGCCCGTGCGGTCGACCGGAGCGGCGATCCCTCGATCACCGCGTTCCGTGCCGCCGCCGCCCCGTTCCTCGCCGGGCCGGGCAGCGGCACCACGGTGGTCGCCCACGTCTACGCGATCGGCAGGCGGTGAGGCGGTCCTACGTGCTGACCGCCTGGATGGGCGGCAACGGCACCTTCGTGGCGGCCCACACCTCGCTCGCGACGGCCGCCGGCGTCAGTTCTCGAGCACGTCGGTGTCGTCGGCCAGGGCGGCCCGGAGACGGAGCCGTTCGAGCTCGGCCCGCACGGCCGACAGGTCGCCGGACGAGCGCAGCAGGTGCGCGAGCGCACCGGCGTTGTCCGCCCGGGCGGCGCGGGCGAGCTCGTCGAGGAGTTCACGGAGCGCGCCCTCGTCCTCGCCGTGCCGCACCAGCCGCGCGATCCCGTTGACGGTGCTGCGCACGTCCTGCAGGAGCGGGGGGAGCTGGCGCACCGTGTAGTCCAGCAGGACCACGAGGTCGAAGGGGAGCCGCACGAGTGCGACGACGGCGGGCACGGGACCGAACCGGGGCGGGGGCGGCGGAGCCGCCGGACCGAGGTCGTCGCGGGTCATGCATCCGTCCTACCCGCGGACGGGTGGCGACGCACGACTCGCGACAACCGGCGCAGCACGGGCGGAGCGGATCGTCGGTGTCTCGGCCTGAGGTGTTCGTCACGTCGGCGCCGGCGACGAGTGGACGGCGGTCGGCGGGGGAATACCCCCCGGTTGCCGCGGCCCGACGGCCGTCCCGCGGCGGGCGGCCCGGTGCCGACGCTCCCGTCCCAGGTCGTCCGGCGCGGGCGTCGGCGCAGGTGGGGCGGGTGGGGCTCGAACCCACGACCCAGGGATTATGAGTCCCATGCTCTGACCGGCTGAGCTACCGCCCCGGTGGCGACAGCCTGCCAGAAGGGCCCGCCTCGCCGTGGTGCCGGTGGGGCGGACCGACATGGTGCGTTACCACCCTGTGACATCTCGGCTCTTCGCTTGTACCGTTCCTCGCGGCCCGGCCGACCCCGCCCCCGAACCCGGGGGCTCGACCGGGCCCCGCCGAACCGTCCGGCCTGATGGCCGGACGGACCGGGGACCCACCGTTCTTGGGGTGAGTCCTGCCTGCGCACGTACCGGCAGGCAGGTAGGGCCACGTTCCGGCCCGAACCCGTCAGCTGACTCGGTAGGCGGAGTAGAGGAACGGAGAACGTCGCCTTGGCGACCCTGCACCACCTGCACCACCCGACCGGGCCCACGCGGACGACCGGGCGTTTCCGCCGGACCGGACGGCGGGCGGCCGCGCTGACCGCGCTGCTGGCCGTCCCGTGGCTCGGCGCCGGGCCGGCCCTCGCGGCCCCCGGCGCGGCCGTCGACGTGCAGTCCGAGCACGACCGCGTCGCCGCCGAGGTCGCCGGGATCGAGCAGCGGGTGCGGGAGGCCGAGGACCGCCTGCAGCAGATGACGCTCGAGGCCGAGGAGGCCAGCGGGACGGTCCTCGCCACGCAGGCCGCGCTCGCCACGGCCCAGCAGCACGCCGAGGCCACCGCGGCGGAGCTCGCCGCCGTCCGGGCAGTCGTGGCGCGCACCCAGGACGACGTCGCGACCCTCGGCCGGGAGGCGTACATGGGTGGTGACGAGTCGCTCAGCGAGATGGAGATGGTCCTGGACGCCGACGGGCCCGGCGAGCTCCTCCAGCAGGCCGCGACGCTCGACCTGCTGGGCGAGCAGCGGGCCCGGACCCTCGAGGAGATGAGGGTGGTCGAGGCCCGGGAGGCCCAGCTCGACCGCGAGGCCCGGGCGGCCGTGGCGGAGCGGGACGCGGCCGCCCGCGCGGCGCACGAGGCCCAGGTGGCCGCCGACGCCCTGCTCGCCGAAGCCCAGGCCGACTTCGACGCGCTCGCGGCGGAGAAGGCAGCTCTCGACGGTCAGCTGCGCGACGCGGAGATCAGGCTCCTGTCGGTGCAGGGCACCGCCGACCCCGTCGCCACGTGGGACCAGCGGGAAGCCGCCGAGCAGACGGTCAGCACGCTGTCCGCCGCCGGCGGTGGCATCGCGCCGACCCAGGGCCGCGTGACCTCCTGCTACGGGGCCCGGTGGGGGACCATGCACCTCGGTCTGGACATCGCCGCGCCGATCGGCACCCCCGTCCTCGCGCCGGAGTCCGGTGTCGTCCTCCAGGCGGGGCCGGCCAGCGGCTTCGGCCTGGCCGTGGCGATCCAGCACCCCGACGGCGCCATCACCGTCTACGGCCACGTCAACCAGTTCTTCGTGAACCCCGGTGAGGTCGTGGGCGCCGGGCAGCAGATCGCGGAGGTCGGCAACCGGGGTCAGTCCACCGGCCCGCACCTGCACTTCGAGGTGCACCGCGGTGGCCTGTACGCCGATCGGTCGAACCCGGTGCCGTGGCTGGAGCAGCGCGGCGTCTCGCTGGGGGGCAGCTGCAGCTGACCCCGGCGCGGCGGTCGCCGGAGCCCGCGCAGGACCGGGATGTGCGTGCGGCGAGGCAGGACGTCTGGCTGCGCGCCGCCGCGCTGGCCGCGCTGCTGCTCGGCGGTGCGGTGGCGGCGCTCGTCGTCGACCTGCCGTCCCCCGACCGGCTCCGCGCCTGGCTCGACGCGGCCGGCGCGGGTGGCTGGGCGCTTCTGGTCGCCGCGCTGACGCTGGTGCTCCTGGCCCCCGTGCCCCGGTCGGTGCTCTCGGTGCTGGCCGGCGCGGTCCTCGGCTTCGGCCCCGGGCTGGCCGTGGCGCTCGCCGGCGGGGTGCTGGCCGGTCTCGCCGCCTTCGGGCTCGGCCGCGTGCTCGGCCGGCCCGCCGCCGCCCGGCTGGCGGGGCCCCGTCTCCAGCGCGCCGACCAGTTCTTCACCGGCCGCGGGTTCACCGCCGTGCTCGTGGGCCGGCTCATTCCGGTGATCCCGTTCGCGGTGCTCAGCTACGGGTCGGGTCTCAGCGGCGTCCGGCCGGTGCCCTACCTGGCGGCGACCGCCGTCGGGCTGGTCCCGAGCACGGTGGTGCAGGTCGGCATCGGCGCCTCGGCCGGGTTCGTCGTGTCCCGGCTGTCCACGATCACGACCGTGCCGGTCGTCGCCGTCGTCGTCCTGCTCGTGCTGGCCGGTGGTCTCGCGTGGTGGCACCGGCGGCGGGCGGGGGAGCGGCAGCGCTACTGACCGCGGCCGAACAGCCGGCCGACCACGCCCCCCGCCCCGCCCACCGTGCGGGCGGCCAGCTGCAGGATCGGCCCGCCCGGGATGCCGGGCACCTGCTGCACGATGGGCGCCAGCTGGAGCAGCCCGCCGACGTCGTGGACCTTCAGCCTGCGCCGGGCGGCCGCCGGCACCGGGTTCACCCGCCCGGAGGCGGCGTCGAGCAGGAGATCGGCCGCTCCCTCGACGGCCGGGCCCTCGACCACGCCGGCCGGCACCCGGTGCACCTGCCACCCGTTCCCGTCGGCGGCGAAGCCCCAGCCGCCGTCCGGCGTGGCCAGGGTGACCCGG
The DNA here is from genome assembly GCF_039679125.1 of Blastococcus sp. HT6-4. Classification (NCBI taxonomy): domain Bacteria; kingdom Bacillati; phylum Actinomycetota; class Actinomycetes; order Geodermatophilales; family Geodermatophilaceae; genus Blastococcus; species Blastococcus montanus. The sequence goes on from NZ_CP155551.1 coordinate 1,392,788, forward strand.
CCACGGATCCCCGTCGAGGCCGCCAGCGCTCCCGTCACGTCGGTGAGGGCTGCCAGGCCGGACTGCAGCACGGCCGCAGACGGTGGCTCGGCTCCGCACGACACGAGGTCCAGCCCGTGCACGGCGAGCTCGTAGGCCTGCCCGAGGACGACGCTGAGCAGCGGCAGCCGCCCGACGACGGAGACCGTCGGCGCGGTGTCGAGCTCCGTCGGCTCCTCGTGGAGGTACCGGGTGGTGGCCTCCCGGTTGCGCCGCAGCGCGGCCAGCACCTCCTCGCGGGAGGCGTCCCGGTGCGCGGCCGTGACCCGGGCGTTCACGGCGTCGGGATCGGGCGGGGTGCCACGTCCACCGGAGCGGGCGGAGGCGATCAGGTCCGCCAGCGCGGCGTGGTCGTCCCAGCAGCCCAGATGCACGCAGATGTCGTGCGCCCGCCAGCCGGGCAGCCGTGAGCGCCGGTCCAGGTCCACCGATCCGGCCCGCGCGAGGAACTCGTCCCACGCGCCGAGCACCATCCCGGCGACCTCGTCCCGGCCCGCGCCGGCCATCCCCTGGTGTCCGCCCACGGCACGCCCCTACCCGGCCCCCGGTCCGGGCAGGCATGGCCACCGTCGCACCCCGGCGGGGCAGGGGGCGTCCGTCCTCACCCCCCGGGGTGAGGACGGCGTCAAGCAGCCGACGGGGCGCGCCGATCGCCTCCCTGTGATCGAGCGAGCGGCACACGACCGCCGAGCGGGCAGTCCCGCGCCGTCCGAGCGGCCGTCCTCGGGCTTCCTGCGCCGCGCGCTGACCGGTGTCCGGAACGGTCTGTACCGTCCTCTCGCCGGGGACGACGCCCGCGTCACCTACTGGGTCCGGCACGTGCGGATCGGGGTGCTCCTCACGGAGTTGGCGGCCCTGGCGGTGACGGCCCACGTCCTGCTGACCGACGGCCTCGCCGCCCGGGACCGGGCGCTGCTGGCCCTCGCGACGGTGGTGCTCGTCTGCACGCCGGCGATCCTGCTGCTCCCGCTGGCGGCGATGATGCGCGACTGGCGCGGCCCCACGCTGTTCTACGCATGGACCCTCGCCTCCGCCGCCGTCGTGATCATCGCCACGCGCCTCGACGGTGGTGCCGGCAGCCCGCTCGACGCGCTCGTGTTCCTGGTCCTCGCCTACACGGCCGTCGCGTACCCGCCCCAGGGCGTCGTGGCCATGGGCAGCCTGATCACCGTCGGCCACCTGCTGCTGGTCGACCTGCCGGGGCTCAGCGCCGGCGGACTCTTCTTCGCGGCGATCACGGGCGTCTTCACGGTGGTCTGCGCGATGTCGTCGGCCAACTCGTGGGCCGCCTACGACCGCCACGTGCTCCTGATCCGCACCCAGGAGCTGCTCGCGTCCACCGATGCGCTCACCGGGGCCCCCAACCGGCGGCTCTTCCGCGAGCGCGTGTCCGCCGCGGTCGACGCCGCGGCCTGGGGCCACCAGTCGGTCCTGTGCCTGGTCGACCTCGACGGCTTCACGACGGTCAACGACGCCGGCGGGCACGCCGCGGGCGACGCGTTGCTCAGCGCCGTCGCCACGGCGCTGGGTGGGGCGGTCCGCGAGACCGACACCGTCGCCCGGCTGGGAGGCGACGAGTTCGGCGTCCTGGCCGACGTGACCGCCGGCTTCTCCGCCGAGGCGCTCGCCGAGCGGTTGCGGGCGGCGGTCGCGCTCACCGGCACCCGGTACCGGGTCACCGCGAGCGTGGGCGTGGCGGAGATCGAGCCGGGCGACGAGGTGGAGGACCTCCTGCACCGGGCCGACGTCGCCATGTACCGGGCCAAGAGCGGTGGTGGCGATCGGGTGAGCGCGGTCGGGGGCTGACGGCAGGCGCCCGATGAGCCACTCGGCGTCGCACCTCGGACACGAAGCGTGACTGCCGGTCGGCGCGGCAGCGCAGGTGGCCCAGCACTTCGCCCCCTCGGTGGCCGGTGGGCTGGTTACCGTGTGTGACGAACGTCTCGGGTCGAGGTGCCGGGTGCCCCGCCGTCCCGTGTGGCGGGCGCAGCCGCCGGTCGCCGGATCCCAGGGGGAGGGGTGGACCGGGTAGACGCCGACTCCATGGCCGTGGTATGGCCGCTGACCAGGGACAAGGCGCCGTGTCGGTGATCAACAACCACTTTCGTCCCACGGGTCGCATCCGGGCTGGCGCGATCGGGTCCCCATCGTGCAAACTTGTCGCGGGAGCCCTGCTCCGACACTGCCGAACACGGCGCGTCACCGAATCGATGGGTCCGTAGGGGAAGACGAGACCGATCGAGTCGATGGAGGTGCCCCGTGCAGCGACGGTCTACCCAGGGTGTCGTCTTCGTGCACGCGTGCCCGAAGGCGCTCTGCCAGCACGTCGAGTGGGCGCTGGAACGCGTCGTCGGCGCGCCGGTCTCCCTGTCATGGGCTGACCAGCCCGCCGCGCACGGTTCCTACCGTGCTGAAGTGGCATGGACCGGTGCCCCCGGTACCGGCGCCAAGCTGGTCGCTGCGCTGCGCGCGTGGCCGATGCTGCGCTTCGAGGTCACCGAGGAAGCCAGTCACGGCAACGACGGCGAGCGGATGTCCTACGTGCCCGGGCACGGGGTTTTCCGGGCGCCGACGAGCGCCAACGGCGACCTCATCGTCACCGAGCAGCAGCTGCGCCACCTGGCGGCCACCGCGAGCTCCATCGAGGCGTTCCGGCACGGGGTCGACCAGCTGCTCGGCGCGGCCTGGGACGCCGATCTCGAGGTCTACCGGCACGCCGGCGACGGTAGCCCGGTCACCTGGCTCCACCAGGTCGTGTAGCTCACCGGTCGAGCAGCAGGAGGCCCGCTGCGCCCGCCCTCGTGGGCGGCCGCGCGGGGACCTCCGGATCACGATCCGAACACGACACTCCGGGCCCGGCCCGGAAGGCGTCGTAGCCTGGAACCGGTCGTCCGGGCGCCGTCGGGGAAGCGGCGCCCGGACGACCTCCCACGTGGTGCGTGAGGTCGCCCGCCACCGGCCGGGCGGCCGGGGCGGTCAGAGCGGGATGTTGCCGTGCGCGCCCCGGCCGAGCGGGGCCGCCGCCAGCGCCTCGATCAGCCGCTGCCGGGTGCGGGCCGGCTCCACCACCTCGTCGACGACGCCGATCTGCAGCGCCCGGTTCACCCCGCCGGCGATCCGCTCGTGCTCCTCGGCCAGCTGCGCGTGCAGCGCCTCCCGCTCCCCGGGAGGGGCGGCGGCGAGCTTCTTGCGGTGCAGGATGCCGACGGCCGCCTTCGCGCCCATGACCGCCACCTCCGCGCCCGGCCACGCGAACACGGCGGTCGCGCCGAGCGAGCGGGAGTTCATGGCGATGTAGGCGCCGCCGTAGGACTTCCGCGTCACGAGCGTCACCCGCGGGACAACGGCCTCGGCGAACGCGTGCAGCAGCTTGGCCCCGCGGCGCACGACGCCGTCCCACTCCTGCCCGACGCCCGGCAGGTAGCCGGGGACGTCGACCAGCACGACCAGCGGGACGCCGAACGCGTCGCACATGCGCACGAACCGGGCCGCCTTCTCCGCCGACGCGGAGTCCAGGCAGCCCCCCAGCCGCAGCGGGTTGTTGGCGATGACGCCGACCGTCCGCCCGGCCAGCCGGCCGAGGGTGGTGACGACGTTGGGTGCGAAGCGCGGGTGCAGCTCCAGACCGGGCTCGTCCAGCACCGCGGAGACGAGCGGCTTGACGTCGTAGGCACGGTTGGTCTGCTCGGGCAGGAACGCGCCGAGGTCGAGGCTGCGCTCCTCCGCGGCCGGGGCGAACCTGCCCTGGGCGGCCAGCAGGTCGACGGCGAGCCGGGCGGTCTCCAGGGCGGTGGCCTCGGACTCGGTGACCACGTGCACCACGCCGCTGCGCCGCCCGTGGGTGTCCGGGCCGCCCAGGCTCTCCATGTCGACGTTCTCACCGGTGACCGAGCGGACGACCTCCGGGCCGGTCACGAAGACCCGGCCGGCGGGGCCCATGATCACCAGGTCGGTGAGCGCCGGGCCGTAGGCGGCGCCACCGGCGGCCGGTCCGAGCACCACCGAGATCTGCGGCACCCGGCCGGAGGCCCGCACCATGGCGGCGAAGACCTCCCCGACCGCGTGCAGCGCCGTGACGCCCTCGGCCAACCGCGCTCCGCCGGAGTGCCAGATGCCGACGACCGGGACGTGCTCCCGCAGGGCGGTGTCGATCGCGTCGACGATGTGCCGGCAGCCGTCGACGCCCATGGCGCCGCCCATGACCGTGGCGTCGGTGCAGAAGGCGATCGCCGGGCTGCCGGAGACGGTGCCGCGGGCGGCGAGCACCCCGGAGTCGTCGCGCGGGCCGAGCTGCTGCATCGACGCCGCGTCGAAGAACCGCCGGAGGCGGTCCTCCGGGTCGCGGGGGTCGGGGGTGGGCAGCGTCGGTGCGGCCTGGACGGTCGTCACGGCGTCTCCTCAGGTGGTGCGGGCCGGGGCCGGGGTGGTGCGCTCAGGCGGTCGTGAAGACCAGCGCGATGTTGTGCCCGCCGAAGCCGAAGGAGTCGTTGACGGCCGCGCGGAGCGTGGCCCGGCGCGGCTCGCGGCGGACGATGTCCAGGGCCTGTACGGCGGGGTCGTCGTCGGGGTCGTCGAGGTTGGCCGTCGCGGGGACGATCTGCTCGCGCAGCGCGAGGATGGCGAACACCGACTCCAGCGCGCCGGCGGCGCCGAGCAGGTGGCCGGTCTGGCTCTTGGTGGCGCTGACCAGCACGTGCTCGCCGAGGGAGGAGCGGATCGCCGCGGCCTCGGCGGTGTCGCCGACCGGGGTGGAGGTGGCGTGCGCGTTGACGTGGCCGATGTCGGCGGGGGAGAGGTCGGCGTCGCGGAGCGCGGCGGTGATCGCCCGGCCCGCGCCCTCGCCCTCCGGGTGCGGGGCGACCAGGTCGTAGCCGTCGGCGGTGGCGCCGGCGCCGGCCACCCGGGCGTGCACGCGGGCCCCCCGGGCGGCGGCCGAGTCGGCGCGCTCGAGCACCAGCGCGGCGGCGCCCTCGCCCAGCACGAACCCGTCGCGGCTCTTGTCGAACGGCCGCGAGGCGCGCTCGGGCTCGTCGTTGCGGGTGGACATCGCCCGCATGGCGGCGAAGCCGGCCATCGGCAGGGGGTGGACGCAGGCCTCGGCGCCGCCGACCAGGACGATGTCGGCGCGGTCGAACCGCAGGAGGTCCAGCCCCCAGCGGATGGCCTCGGCGCCGGATGCGCAGGCGCTGACCGGCGCGTGCACGCCGCCCCTGGCGCCGACGGCCAGGCCGACCGCGGCGGCCGGCCCGTTGGGCATGAGCATCGGGATGGTGAACGGCGAGACCCGCTTGGGGCCCTTCGCCTCCAGGACGTCGTCCTGGCCGAGCAGGGTGAGCGCACCGCCGATGCCGGTGCCGAACACCACCGCGATCCGCACGGGGTCGACGCCGGAGTCGGCGGCCCCCGAGTCGGCCCACGCCTGCTCGGCGGCGATCACCGCGACCTGCTGGCTGCGGTCCAGGCGGCGGGCGCGCACCCGGTCGATCTGCTCGGCGGGGTCGGCCGCGAGGCGGGCGACCAGCTGCGCCGGGAACTCCTTGACCCAGTCGTCGGTGATCCGGCTGACGCCGGAGCGGCCGGCGAGGAGGGCCTCCCAGGTGGTGGCCACGTCGCCGCCGAGCGGCGTGGTGGCACCGAGGCCGGTGACGACGACGTCGGTGGTGGACGGGCTGCTCATGGGGTCTCCTCTGCGGGCGTCGGCCGGGGGTGGGGCCGGATCGGGGCGGAGCGGGTCCCGCCGGCGGTCGGCCGGCGGGACCCGCTGGGTCAGCCCTGGTTCTTCTCGATGAAGGTGATCGCGTCGCCGACCGTCTTGATGTTGGCCAGCTGGTCGTCGGGGATGGCGACGCCGAACTTGTCCTCGACGGCGGTGGCGATCTCGACCATCGACAGCGAGTCGACGTCGAGGTCGTCGGTGAAGGACTTCTCCGGGGTGGCGTCGGCGGGTGCCACCCCGGCGACCTCCTCCAGGATCTCGGCCAGACCGGACTGGATCTCCTGGGTGCTCACGCGGGTCCTCTCTCTCGGATGGGGCGGGCGGTGCCCGCCGACGTCCGGGACACGGTGTCCCGGGGATCTTGGGTGGTGGCGCTCACGGCAGGACGACGACCTGGCCGGCGAAGGTCAGGCCCGCCCCGTAGCCCAGCAGCAGGGCGACGTCGCCGCTCTTGGCCTCGCCGGTCTCGAGCAGGGCCGCGAGGGCGAGCGGGACCGACGCCGAGGAGGTGTTGCCCGAGCGCACGACGTCGCGGGCGATGACGGTCCGCTCCGGCAGCTTCAGCCGCTTGGCCATCAGCTCGATGATCCGCAGGTTGGCCTGGTGCGGCGCGAAGACGTCGATGTCGTCGGGGCCCACCCCCGCACGGTCCATCGCCTCGACCAGGGTGTCGGTGAGCTTCGTCGTCGCCCACCGGTACACCGCCTGGCCGGCCATGCTCATGCCGGTCTCGTCCGGGGGGATGGCGATCGCCTCGTGCAGGTCGCCGTCGCTGCCCCACACGGCCGGGCCGATGGCCGGTTCGTCGGAGGCGCTGACGACCGCGGCCCCTGCGCCGTCGGCGAAGATCACCGCCGTCGACCGGTCGTCGAGGTTCGTGTAGTCGGTGAGCCGCTCCCCGCCGATGACGAGCGCGTTGCGCGCCGTCCCGCTGCGGATCGCGTCGGCGGCGGCGCTGAGCGCGTAGCACCAGCCGGCGCAGCCGGCGTTGACGTCGAAGGCCCCGGGCCGGGGCACCCCGAGCTGGTGGGCGATCCGCGGCGCGAGCCCGGGGATCGCCTTCGGCGGGCTGGTGGTCGCGAGCAGCACGAGATCGATGTCGCCGGCGTCCAGGCCGCTGGCGGCCAGCGCCTTGCCGCCGGCCGCGACCGACATCTCCACCAGCGTCTCGTCGGGCTCGGCCCAGCGACGCTCGGCGATCCCGACCCGCGCCTGGATCCACTCGTCGTTGGTCTCCATCCGCTCGGCGAGCTCGTGGTTGGTCACCCGCCGGCGGGGCCGGTAGCTCCCCAAGCCGAGGATCCGCGCCCCCGGCGCGCCCTTGTCCAGCTTGATCGGGGTCACGCGGTCACCTCCGGGTAGAGCCGGGCGATCGGGTCGCCGGCGTCGACGAGGTCGCCCTCATGGACGAGCCACTCGGCCAGCACGCCGTCGTACCCGGCGGACACGTTGACCTCCTCGCGCCGGCCGCGGATGCACCCCAGGAACGTGCCCGCGGGCAGGTGGGTGCCCTCCGCGACCTCGGCGGGGCTGACCGTGCCGCGCGCCGGGGCCACCACCATCCGCCAGTCGGGCAGGTGCTCGGCCTCGGCCCGGCCCCGCTCGGCGTCGATGAGCTCCCGGGCGCGGGTCAGGTCGGCCGGGCTGCTGATGGCCAGCACCTCGATGCCGGATCCCTTCCACTCCCGCTTGGCCAGCCCGGCGAGCGCGCCGGCCGGCGGCAGCTCGAGCACCGCGGTGACGCCGAGGTCCCGCAGGGTGGCCAGACAGGCGTCGAACCGCACCGGGCTGGTCACCTGGCTGACCAGCCGGGACAGCGCCTCGGCGCCGGAGTCGACGGCGGCGCCGTCGGCGTTGGACAGCAGCAGCCGGCTGGGATCGGCCGGCCGGAGCCCGCCGACGAGGCCCTCGAGCTCCTCGCGCGCCGGAGCCATGTAGCCGGTGTGGAACGCGCCGGCGACCGACAGCGGCATGATCCGCGCCTTGGCGGGGGGCTCGGCCTTGAGCGCCGCCAGGCCGTCCAGGGGTCCGGCGGCCACGACCTGCCCGCCGCCGTTCATGTTGGCCGGGGTCAGGCCGTGCCGCTCGAGGGCGGTCAGCACCTCGTCGGGATCGCCGCCCAGGACGGCGGACATCCCGGTGGGCGTCCGGGCGCAGGCGGCGGCCATCGCCCGGCCGCGGACGGCGGTCAGCGCGATCGCCGCCTCGACCGAGAGGACCCCGGCCAGCGCGGCGGCGGTCAGCTCGCCGACGCTGTGGCCGGTGATGACGACGTCCCGACCGGTGTGCGGCGTGTGGGCCACCGGGCCCGGCAGACCACCGAGCTCGCGGGCGACGAAGAGGCTCATCGCGACCACGAGCGGCTGGGTGACGGCGGTGTCCTTGATCGCCTCGGCGTCGCCCGTCGTGCCGAGGGAGAGCAGGTCGGCACCGGCGATCGCACCGGCCCAGCGGAAGAACGGTTCCGCGCCGGGGAGGTCCAGCCAGTCGGTCAGCATCCCGGGCTTCTGCGCACCCTGACCCGGGGCGAGGACGGCGAGCACGTGTTCACCGTGCCAGTGATCGGCTCCGGCCGCGGTGGGCTGGGGTACGAAAGGAGACCGGTGATCTTTGTGGGAACCCTCCAACACATGCAGGTAAACGCCGACTCGCGCAGCTGTCCGCTCGTGGGAACCGTACGTCTGTGGTAGCCGGCGCCTCAGTGCCAGAGCGAGCGTTCGCGGTCCAGTGCGGCCAGTGCGAGGGCCACCTGCAGGGTCCAGCTGCCGCGCGGATCGGTCGCCGACAGGCCGGTCAGCTCGGCCGCTCGCCTGAGCCGGTACCGCACCGTGTTGGGGTGGACGAAGATCGCCCGCGCGCTGGCCTCCAGGTTGCCCCCGCTGGCGAGCACGGCCCGGACCGTCTCCAGCACCCCGCCGCCGGCCCCGCGCAACGGTGCGGCCACCTGCTCCTGCAGCGCCGCCCGGGCCAGTGGGTCGCCGTCGAGCGCGCGCTCGGCCAGCAGTGCGTCCGCGGCGACCGGGCGGGGCGCCTCCGGCCAGGCGCGCGCGGCGCGCAGGCCGGCGAGCGCCGCCGCCGCCGAGACCGCCGCCCGGCCCAGGCCGTCCACGACCGGCCCGGTCACGACCGGGCCGTCGCCGAACTCGTCGCTGACCCGGTCCGCGACGGCCTCGAGGTCGCCCGCGCCGCCGAGGACGACGACCAGCTGCTCGGCGTGGACGCCGACCAGGACGTCGCAGCGGAGGCCGCGGGCGGCCCGGCGGACGGCCCCGTGCGGGTCGTCGACGCCGGTCGGGGTGGCCCCGACCAGCACGACCGCGGGGGTGGCGGCCGCCCAGCCCAGCGCCGCGGCGCGGCCGGACAGCTCCTCGGACCGCTCCCCACGCACCAGCGCGTCGACGACGAGCGCCTCCAGCCGGGCGTCCCAGGCGCCCCGGTTCTCCGCGAAGGCGGCGTAGACGTGCGCCGTCGCGAAGGCCACCTCACGGCTGAACTGCAGGACCGCGAGGCGCAGCGTGTCCTCGTCACCGGGCGCGGCCACCGAGGTGACCCGTTCCTCCATCACCTCGACGGTCACCTTGACCAGGTCGACCGTCTGCTTGAGCGCCACGGCGCGGACGAGCTCCCGCGGGGCGGCGCCGAAGACCTCGCCGGTGAGCCGGGGTGGCCGGCCGGGGTTGCGGCACCACTCGACGAGCGAGGCGATGCCGGCCTGGGCGACCAGGGTGACCCAGGAGCGCTGGTCGGCCGGCATCGCGCGGAACCACGGCAGGTCGTCGTCCATCCGGGCCACGGCCTGCGTGGCCAGCGACCCCGACGCCCGCTCCAGCCGCCGCAGCGTGGCCTCGCTCGGCGGGCGGTTGCTCACCCCGCTCACCGGGTCAGCGTGTCACGCCGCCCCTGCGTCGGGGACAGTGGAGCGGTGGACGTTCCCCCGGTCGGCGGCGCCGGCCTGGACTCCCGGGTGGTCGCGGCCCCCGACGACGGCTCGCTCGGGCCGGTGCTGCGGATCGCCGACGACCGGCTGGCCGCCGGTGCCGGATACGGCGAGCACGAGCACCGGTCGGTCGACGTCGTCGCCGTCGTCCTGGCCGGGACGCTCACCCATCGCTGGGGTGCCGGGGCGGCGCTGGCCGCCGGTGACGTCGCGGTCCTGCGCGCCGGTGCGGGGCTGGCCCACGACGAGGTGGCCGGCGCCGGGGGCGCGCGGGTGCTGCAGTGCTACCTGCGCAGCGCGCACCCGTCGGCGCCCGCGGCCCACGAGGTGCACCGGGCGGCCGGCGGCTGGATCGACCTGGCCCGGGCGGACGCCGCCCTGTGGGTGGGCCGGGCGGGTCCGGGCGACGAGCTGACGCCGCCGCCGGGCGTGGTGCTCGTCGCGGACGGCTCCGGCGTGCACCGCGCCGGATCGGGGCCGGTACGGCCCCCGGTGCCGGTGACAGTGCTGGTCTGGCGGGTCGACGGCGGCCGGCCGAGCTGGGCGGAGGACCGGCTCCCGTCATCGCGGAGAACGGGTGCGCCCCCCGCGTGACGGGCAGAGTGGGGGCATGCCGATCAGCTCCTCCGACCTGCTCGCCGCCGCGTACTCCGACGCCGACCGCACCATCGAGCTGCGCCGTCAGCTGCACCGCCACCCGGAGATCGGACTGCAGCTGCCACGCACCCAGGCCACGGTGCTCGAGGCGTTCGCCGAGCTGCCGATCGAGGTGATCACCGGGACGACGACGAGCTCCGTCGTCGGTGTGCTGCGCGGTGCCCGGCCCGGGCCCACGTTCCTGCTGCGCGGTGACATGGACGCCCTGCCGGTGCACGAGGACACCGGCCTGCCGTTCGCCTCGCAGGTCCCCGGCGCGATGCACGCCTGCGGCCACGACACCCACGTCGCGATGCTCGTGGGGGCGGCGCGGTTGCTGGCGGCGCGCCGCGACGAGCTGGCCGGGCAGGTCGTCTTCATGGTGCAGCCGGGGGAGGAGGGTTTCCACGGGGCGCGCTACATGCTCGACGAGGGGCTGCTCGACGTCGTCCCGGAGGCGCCGGTGAGCGGCGCGTTCGCCCTGCACGTCTCCGCCACCATGCCCAGCGGCAGCGTGAACGTGCGACCCGGGCCGATCATGGCGGCGGCCGACCAGTGGCGGATGACCCTGCACGGCCGGGGCGGGCACGCCTCCGAGCCGCACGCGGCGGCCGACCCGATCCCGGTGGCGGCGGAGATCGTGCTGGCGCTGCAGGCGATGGTCACCCGCCGGGTCGACGTCTTCGACCCCGCGGTGGTCACCGTCGCCCACATCGAAGCGGGGTCGACCAACAACGTCATCCCCGACACGGCGGTGCTCGAGGGGACGATCCGCACCCTCTCGCCCGCGCGGCGCGCCGACGTCGTCGCCTCCGTGCAGCGGGTGGCGACCCACGTCGCGGCCGCGCACGAGATGGGCCTGGACTGGCAGCACTTCGAGGGCTACCCGGTCACGATGAACGACCCCGGCATGGCCACCCTGGTGCTCCGGTCGGCGGCCGAGCTGCTCGGGCCGCAGGCCAGCGTGCCCATGCCGGCACCGCTCATGGGCGCCGAGGACTTCTCCTACGTGCTGCAGCGGGTGCCGGGTGTCATGGCCTGGCTCGGCGCCTGCCCTCCCGGGGTGGATCCGGCCGGCGCCCCACCCAACCACTCGAATCTGGTCGTGTTCGACGAGGAGCCGCTCCCGGCCGGGGTCGCCCTCTACGCGCAGATGGCGCTGCAGGCCCTGTCCGCCCAGGGCTCGTCCACCTCGGCATAGGAGGCTATGCATACGGTTTTCGGCGCGATTCCGTATGCATAGCCTCCTATGCCTGGAGGGGGCGGGCGAAGGCTCTCGGGTCAGGCCGAGGCCCGCCGGACGAGCGAGGTGGGGCAGACGCGGGTCTCGACGGTCCGCTCGCCGGCCTCGATCTGGTCCAGCAGCAGGTCGACCATCAGCCCGGTCATCTCGCCGAGCGGCTGCGCGACGGTCGTGAGCGGCGGGTCGCAGGCCCGGGCCACCGCCGCGTCGTCGAACCCCACGACCGCGACGTCCTCGGGCACCCGGCGGCCGGCGGCCCGCAGCACCTGCAGGGCGCCCACGGCCATCGGGTCGGAGGCGACGAACACGGCGTCCAGCTCGGGGGCCTCGGCCAGCAGCCGGGTCATCGCCCGCATCCCGCCGGCCTCGGTGAAGTCCCCCTCGGCGACCAGTTTCGGCCCGGCGTCCCGTCCGGCGTCGGCCAGTGCCGTCCGGTACCCGGCGAGCCGGTCGAGGCCGGCCACCATGTCCAGCGGCCCGGTGATGGTGGCGACGCGGGAGCGCCCGAGCGAGAGCAGGTGCCGGGTGGCGACGGCGGCGCCGCCGGTGTTGTCCGCGTCGACGTAGGCGGCCGGCCGGTCGTCGAGCGGCCGGCCGGACAGGACCAGCGGAACATGCGCGCCGGCCAGGATGCCCGGCAGCAGGTCGTCGCTGTGCAGCGACATGAGGATCACGCCGTCGACGTGCCCCTGCCGCACGTACCGGCCGATCTTCTCCTGCTCCCGCTGTCCGCGGGCCGCGAGCAGGACCAGGTTCAGGTCGGTGTCGGCCAGCCGGTCGGAGAGCCCGCGGACGATGCTGGCGAAGAACGGGTCGGAGAAGACCTGGGTGTTGGACTCCGACAGCACCAGGGCGATCGTGTCGGTGCGCCGGGTGACCAGGCTGCGGGCCATGCGGTTGGGCACGTACCGCAGCGTCTCGACGGCGGTCTGCACCGCCAGCCGCGCCTCCTCGCTGACCCGCGGCGAGTCGTTGATGACCCGCGACACCGTCGCCCGGGAGACCCCGGCGAGCACGGCCACCTCGTCGAGCGTGGGCGTCGCGGGCCGTGCGCCGGTGGTCGTCATGGGCACTCCTCGGGAGGTCGGCGGCCGCGGGGACGGGCCCGGAGGGGCGGTGGCGGCTCGTCCACGGTAACGCCGTGGAAGCGTTTCCACGAGACCCCTTGACAGGTTGGTGTGATGGGGACCACTGTTTCGCCCACCAGCCGTGAGAGCGTTCTCACACCGGCGCCGATACCCCATCTCCCAGCGGGTGCGGCCGAGGACCCCAGGAGGTCTGCGATGTCTCTGTCCGGGAAGGGCAAGGCGGCGTCGGCGGCGCTCGCCGTCGCACTGCTGACCGGCGCGTGCGGGGGGTCGGCCGCCAGCGACGACGACGCGCCGTACGACCCCGACGCCCCCGTCACGCTGACGGTGGGCCTGTTCGGCACGTTCGGGTTCCAGGAGGCCGGCCTCTACGACGAGTACATGGACCTGCACCCGAACGTCACGATCAAGGAGACGTCGGTCGAGAAGTCGGCCGACTACTACCGGGCGCTGCAGACCCGCCTGGCCGCCGGGTCGGGGCTGGAGGACGTCCAGGGCATCGAGATCGGCTTCGTCTCCGACATCGTGCAGAACCACGCCGACGCGTTCGCCGACTTCGGTCAGGCCGAGAACGCCGACGAGGTGCGCGAGACGTTCTACGACTGGAAGTACGAGCAGGCCATGACCGAGGACGGCCGCGTGGTCGGCCTCGGCACCGACGCCGGCCCGCAGGCGATGTGCTTCCGCAGGGACCTCTTCGAGGCGGCCGGCCTGCCCACCGACCGCGAGGAGCTCGGAGAGCTCTGGTCGGACTGGGAGGGCTACCTCGACGTCGGTCGCAGGTACCAGGACTCGCCCACCAAGCCCGCGGGCAGCGCGTTCGTGGACAGCCCGGCCAGTGTGTTCTCCGCCGCGGTGTACCAGGGCGAGCTGGCCTACAACGACGAGGACGGCAACCCCGCCCCGGAGTCCAGTGACGGCGTCGAGAACGCCTGGGAGCACGCGAGCGAGGCCGCGGCCGAGGACCTCACCGCCGGGCTGAGCCAGTTCGGGGACGAGTGGAACTCCGCCTTCGCCAACGGCGCCTTCGCCACCATCGCCTGCCCCGCCTGGATGCTCGGCTACATCACCTCGCAGGTCGGCGAGGACGGCGCCGGGAAGTGGGACATCGCCCCGCTGCCCGGCCAGGGCGGCAACTGGGGCGGTTCGTGGCTCGGCGTCCCCGAGAGCAGCGACGACAAGGAAGCGGCGATGGCCCTGGTCGAGTGGCTGACTGCGCCGGAGCAGCAGATCAAGATGTTCACCCGCGAGGCGCACTTCCCGTCCAGCTCGGAGGCCGCGGAGGACCCGGAGGTCGCCGACGCCACGAGCGAGTACTTCAGCGGCGCACCCATCGGGCAGATCTTCGGCGAGTCGGCCGAGAACATCCGCCGCACGCCGATCGGTCGGTACGACACGCAGATCCAGGAGGCGTTCACCACGGCGCTCACGAACGTGGCCACGCAGGGTGTGAGCCCGGACGAGGCGTTCGAGGACGCGATGGCGAGCGTCGAGCAGGTCACCGGCGGCTGACCGCCGGCCGGACGCGGTGCCCGGGAGCGCGTCCCGCTCCCGGGCACCTGCCCCGGTCCCGGACCACCCCTGTCAGCCGTCCGCCACCCCCGCTGAGGACAGCCCATGACCATCGCGAGCTCCGGACCCCGCGAAGCGCTGATCGCCGCGCCCGTGGTCGCGCCCCCGACGACCACCCCGCCGGCCCGCCGGCGCACCCGGCTCACGAGGAACCGCTGGGGCTACGCCTACGTGGCGCCCTTCTTCCTCGTCTTCGGGTGCTTCAGCCTCTTCCCGTTCCTCTACACCGCCTGGGTCTCGCTGCACGAGACGAGCCTGTCGAACATCGACGGCGGCACGTGGGTCGGGCTGGAGAACTACCGCAACCTGCTGCAGAGCGAGTTCTTCTGGAACGCCGCCCGGAACACCCTGACCATCGGGATCCTGGCGACGGTGCCCCAGCTGTGCATGGCCCTGGGGCTGGCGCACCTGCTCAACTACAAGCTCCGGCACCGCACGTTCTTCCGCACCGTGATGCTGATGCCCTACGCGACCAGCATCGCGGCGGCCACCCTGGTCTTCGCCCAGATCTTCGGCCGCGACTACGGCCTCATCAACGCCGTCCTCGAGGGCGTCGGCCTGGAGCGGATCGACTGGGAGGGCGGCACCTGGACCAGCCAGCTCGCCATCGCCACCATCGTCACCTGGCGGTGGACCGGCTACAACGCCCTGATCTACCTGGCGGCGATGCAGTCCATCCCCGGTGAGCTCTACGAGGCCGCGGAGATGGACGGGGCCAGCCGGTGGCGGCAGTTCCTGCACGTCACGATCCCCGCCCTGCGCCCGACGATCCTGTTCACCGTCATCGTCTCGACGATCGGGGCGGTGCAGCTGTTCGGCGAGCCACTGCTGTTCAGCGGCAACGGCACGACCAACGGCGGGACGTCGAACCAGTACCAGACGCTCGGACTGCTGATGTACCAGCAGGGCTGGAGCAACTTCCACATCGGCCAGGCCGCCGCGACCGCCTGGGCCATGTTCCTGATCATCCTGGTGATCGTGGGGGCTGCCGCCGTCGTCGGCCGGCTCCGCGCCCGGGCCGACCGGTAGGAGCCCGTCATGGCGACCCTCACACTCCCCGGCAGGTCGGCGCCGACCGAACCGCCCCGGGCCCCCGTGCGTCGGCGCAGGGGCCGGGGCGGGAAGTCGGCCTCGGCCGGCCCGGTGGCCTACACGCTGCTGACGCTGTCGGCGCTGGTGTCGATCTTCCCGCTGTACTGGACCCTGGTGGCCGGCTCGCACACCAACGCCGAGATCGCCGCCACCCCGCCGCCGTTCCTGCCCGACGCCAGCCTGTTCGAGAACATGGGCCGGGCCCTGGAGGAGGCGCCGATCGGGCTGGCGATCCTCAACTCGGTCATCGTGGCCGGCAGCATCACCGTCGGCACCGTGCTGTTCTGCACGCTGGCCGGGTTCGCCTTCGCCAAGCTGCGGTTCCGCGGCCGCGGCCTGCTCCTCGCGCTCGTCGTCGGCACGATGATGGTGCCGACCCAGCTGGCCGTCATCCCGCTGTTCATGATGATCGCCGAGCTGCAGTGGGTGAACCACCTCCAGGCGGTCATCCTGCCCACCCTGGTCAGCGCGTTCGGCGTGTTCTTCATGCGCCAGTACCTCGTCTCCGCCCTGCCCGACGAGCTGCTCGAGGCCGGGCGCGTGGACGGCGCCTCGACCTTCCGCGTCTTCCGGTCCATCGTGCTCCCGGCCGCCCGGCCGGCGATGGCGGTCCTGGCGATGCTGACGTTCCTCACCGCCTGGAACGAGTTCTTCTGGCCGATCATCGCGCTGACCAACAGCAACCCGACCGTCCAGGTCGCGCTCGCCGGGCTCGGCTCCGGCTACGTCCCGCAGCGCTCGGTGATCATGGCCGGCACCCTGCTCGGCACCGTGCCCGTCCTCGTCGTCTTCGCCGTCCTCGGCAAGCAGATCGTCGGCGGGATCATGCAGGGCGCGGTGAAGGGATGACGGCGCCCCTCGTACGAGCCACCCCGCACGACCGGTCCCAGCGCGCCCGTCCCTCCCGAAAGAGGTCTCTCCCATGGCCAGCGTGACCTTCGCCCAGGCGACCCGGGCCTACCCCCGCACCGAGCGGCCCGCCGTCGACGCCCTCGACCTCGACATCGCCGACGGCGAGTTCCTGGTCCTCGTCGGCCCGTCCGGCTGCGGCAAGTCGACGTCGCTGCGCATGCTGGCCGGCCTCGAGGAGGTCGACTCCGGCTCGGTGCTGATCGGCGAGCGCGACGTCACCGACCAGCCGCCCAAGGACCGCGACATCGCGATGGTGTTCCAGAGCTACGCCCTCTACCCGCACATGACCGTCGAGCAGAACATGGGCTTCGCGCTCAAGCTGTCCGGCGTCCCCAAGGCCGAGATCGCCCGGCGCGTGGCCGACGCGGCCACGATCCTCGATCTCGAGGACTACCTGCAGCGCCGGCCGAAGGCGCTGTCGGGCGGCCAGCGGCAGCGGGTGGCGATGGGCCGGGCGATCGTGCGCAAGCCGCAGGTGTTCCTGATGGACGAGCCGCTGTCCAACCTCGACGCGAAGCTGCGGGTGCAGACCCGCACCCAGATCGCCGCGCTGGTGCGCCGGCTGGGCACCACCACCGTCTACGTCACCCACGACCAGGTGGAGGCCATGACGATGGGCGACCGGGTCGCGGTCCTCAAGGACGGCCTGCTGCTGCAGTGCGACACCCCGGCGACGCTCTACGACCGCCCGGCCAACGTCTTCGTCGCCGGCTTCATCGGCTCCCCGGCGATGAACATCCTGACCGGCGACGTCGTCGACGGCGGGGTCCGGCTCGGGACGGCGGTGCTGCCGGTACCCCGCGACCGGCTGGCGCGGGCGTCGGCCGGGACGGGTCGGGTGACCGTCGGGTTCCGCCCCGAGTGCCTGGAGCTCGCCGGCCCGGGGGAGGGGATCCCGGTCGTGGTCGACGTCGTCGAGCAGCTGGGCTCGGACGCCTTCCTCCACACCACGCCGGCGGGCGAGGACGCCCACGGCCGGCTGCACTCCTCCGACGTCGTGGTGCGCACCGAGCCGCGGCAGGCGCCGGCCGTCGGGCAGACCGTCCGGCTGCGCGTCCCGGGACACGCTCTGCACGTCTTCGACCCGGTCTCGCAGGCGCGCGTCGACTGACCCCGCCGCCGTCCCCGTCGCTCCCGCCGGCACCCCGCCGGCGTCCCCGCCCCATCCCTCCCCCCTCTCGCCCAGGAGACGTGCGCCCATGACCTCGACCGACATCCGACCGGACCTCACCGGCGGGCTGACCTTCCCGCCCGGCTTCACCTTCGGCGCCGCCACCGCCGCCTACCAGATCGAGGGCGCCGTCGGCGTCGACGGCCGGGGGCCGTCGATCTGGGACACCTTCAGCCACACGCCGGGCCGGACCTTCCAGGGGCACACCGGGGACGTCGCCGTCGAGCACTACGCCCGGTACCGCGACGACGTGGCGCTCATGGCGGACCTGGGCCTGTCGGCCTACCGGTTCTCCGTCGCGTGGTCGCGGGTGCTGCCCGAGGGAGCCGGCCGGGTCGAGCAGCGCGGGCTGGACTTCTACAGCCGGCTGGTCGACGAACTGCTGGCGCAGGGCGTCGACCCCTGGCTCACGCTGTACCACTGGGACCTGCCGCAGGCGCTGCAGGACCGCGGGGGCTGGAGCGCCCGGGACACCGCCGCCCGCTTCGCCGACTACGCGGGCACGGTGTACGACGCCCTGGGCGACCGGGTGCGGCACTGGTCCACGCTCAACGAGCCGATGTGCAGCGCGCTCCTGGGCCACATGTCCGGGCAGCACGCGCCGGGCCTGCGCGACGCCGTCGCGGCGTCCCGGGCGACGCACCACCTGCTGCTGGGCCACGGACTGGCCGCCCGCCTGCTGCGCGACGAGGGCGCCGAGAGCCTCGGCATCACGCTCAATTTCACGCCCATGACGCCGGCCACCGACCGGCCCGCCGACGTCGACGCGGCACGGCGGCTGGACGGGCAGCAGAACCGGATGTTCCTCGAGCCGGTCGTGCACGGGGCCTACCCCGAGGACGTCGTCGCCGACCTGGCCGCGGCGGGGGCGCCGCTCCCGGTGCGGGACGGGGACCTGGAGGTCATCGCCACGCCGCTGGACTGGCTGGGCGTGAACTACTACTTCGAGTCGACCGTGCAGGTCGGCGTCCGGCCGGCGGACCGGCCGACGTCCTTCATCGGCGGGGAGGACGTCGTGGAGCTGGAGCCCCAGGGCCCGACCACGACCATGGGCTGGGGGGTGAGCCCCGGGGCGTTCACCCGGCTGCTGCTGTGGCTGCACGAGCGGGCGCCCGGGCTGCCGCTGGTGGTGACCGAGAACGGCTCCGCCTGGGACGACGCGGTCTCCGCCGACGGCGCCGTGCACGATCCCGAGCGCACCGAGTACCTGCTCCGGCACCTCGAGGCGGTCACCACCGCGATCGACGGCGGCGCCGACGTCCGGGGGTACTTCGCCTGGTCGCTGCTGGACAACTACGAGTGGGCGCGGGGGTACGCCCAGCGCTTCGGGCTGGTGCACGTGGACTACGCGACCCAGCAGCGCACGCTCAAGGACAGCGCGCACGTCTACGCCGAACTCCTCCGGCGCCACCGGCAGGCCCCGGAGGGCTGAGCGGAGGCCGGCGGCGCAGGGGGGTCTGCGCCGCCGGCCCCCGTTCTCAGGTCGCGGGGCTGGGGTCGGACCGGTCGTCGGCCGGCGCGGCCTGCACGTCGCGGACCTGGTACTTCTCCACCGCCTGCCGGACGACCGAGCGCTCGACCTGGCCCTCGTCGGCCAGCGACGCCAGCGTGCGCACCACGATCGACTCCGCGTCGACGTGGAAGTGCCGGCGAAGTGCCGGGCGGGTGTCGGAGAGCCCGAACCCGTCGGTGCCGAGCGTCGACATGCCACCGGGCACGTACGGCGCGATCAGGTCGGGCACCGCCCGCATCCAGTCCGACACGGCCACGACCGGGCCCACGGTCTCCTGCAGGCGAGAGGTGACGTACGGGGTGCGCGGCTCCTCCTCGGGGTGCAGGAGGTTCCACTCCGCGCACTCGTCGGCCTGCCGGCGCAGCTCGTTCCACGACGTCACCGACCAGACGTCGGCGCTCACGCCCCAGTCCTGGGCCAGCAGTTCCTGGGCCCGCAGCGCCCACGGCACGGCGACGCCGGACGCGAGCACCTGCGCCTTGACCTCGCCGGCCGCGCCGTCGTCGGCCCGCGGGCCCTCGGCGTAGCGGTACATGCCGGCCAGCAGGCCCTGCACGTCCAGGTCCTCCGGCTCGGCCGGCTGGCTGAACGGCTCGTTGTAGACCGTCAGGTAGTACATGACGTCGGGGGAGCGGGAGCCGCCCAGCGGGGCGCCCGGGTCCTCGCCGTACATGCGCACGAGGGCGTCGCGGGTGATGTGCGCGACCTCGTAGGAGAACGCCGGGTCGTAGGACACCACCGCCGGGTTCGTGTGCGCCAGCAGCAGCGAGTGGCCGTCCTCGTGCTGCAGCCCCTCGCCGTTGAGCGTCGTCCGTCCGGCGGTGGCCCCCAGCAGGAAACCGCGGCTCATCTGGTCGGCGGCCGCCCAGATCGAGTCGGCGGTCCGCTGGAACCCGAACATCGAGTAGAAGATGTAGATCGGGATCATCGGCTCGCCGTGCGTCGCGTACGACGTCGCGGCGGCCGTGAAGGACGCCGTGGAGCCGGCCTCGTTGATGCCCTCGTGCAGGATCTGGCCCTGCTCGGACTCCTTGTAGGTGAGCATCAGCTCGCGGTCGACAGAGGTGTAGCGCTGGCCGGCCGGGTTGTAGATCTTCTGCGTCGGGAAGAGGCTGTCCATCCCGAAGGTGCGGGCCTCGTCCGGGATGATCGGCACGAAGCGGGGCCCGAGCTCGGAGTCCTTGAGCAACTCCTTCAGCAGGCGGACGAACGCCATCGTCGTCGCCACCTCCTGCTTCCCCGACCCGCGGCGCAGGACGTCCAGGGCCTTGTCGTCGGGCGCCTTGAGCGTCTTGAACTCCGACCGCCGGCGCGGCACCGCCCCGCCGAGGGCCCGGCGCCGCTCGAGCATGTACTGCATCTCGTCGGAGTCGGGGTCGGGCTTGTAGTAGGGCGGCAGCGTCTTGTCCAGCGCCGAGTCGGGGATGTCCAGGTAGAGCCGGTCGCGGAAGGCGGCGAGGTCCTCAGCGGTCAGCTTCTTCATCTGGTGCGTGGAGTTGCGGCCCTCGAAGTGGCTGCCCAGCGTCCAGCCCTTGATGGTCTTGGCGAGGATGACCGTGGGCTGGCCCTTGTGCTCCACCGCGGCCTTGTAGGCGGCGTAGACCTTGCGGTAGTCGTGGCCACCGCGGGCGAGGTCCCAGACCTCCTTGTCGCTCATCCCCTCGACGAGCTTGCGGGTGCGGGGGTCCTTGCCGAAGAAGTGCTCGCGGACGAAGGCGCCGTCCTCGGCCTTGTAGGTCTGGTAGTCGCCGTCGGGCGTCTGGTTCATCAGGTTGACCAGCGCGCCGTCGCGGTCGGCGGCCAGCAGCTTGTCCCAGCCGCGGCCCCAGATCACCTTGATGACGTTCCAGCCGGCGCCGCGGAAGAACGACTCCAGCTCCTGGATCACCTTGCCGTTGCCGCGGACCGGGCCGTCGAGCCGCTGCAGGTTGCAGTTGATGACGAAGGTGAGGTTGTCGAGCTCCTCGCGCGCGGCCAGGCCGATGGCGCCGAGCGACTCGGGCTCGTCCATCTCGCCGTCGCCGAGGAAGGCCCACACGTGCTGGTCGGAGGTGTCCTTGACCCCGCGCGCGTGCAGGTAGCGGTTGAACCGGGCCTGGTAGATGGCGTTGAGCGGGCCGAGCCCCATCGAGACGGTCGGGAACTCCCAGAACTCGGGCATCAGCCGCGGGTGCGGGTAGGACGACAGCCCGCCGCCGGGGTGGCTGACCTCCTGGCGGAAGCCGTCCATCTGGTCCTCGGTGAGCCGGCCCTCGAGGAACGCGCGGGCGTAGATGCCGGGGGAGGCGTGCCCCTGGAACCAGATCAGGTCGCCGCCGCCGGGGTGGTCCTTGCCGCGGAAGA
This sequence comes from Blastococcus sp. HT6-4, assembly GCF_039679125.1. Lineage (NCBI taxonomy): Bacteria > Bacillati > Actinomycetota > Actinomycetes > Geodermatophilales > Geodermatophilaceae > Blastococcus > Blastococcus montanus. Next base: position 1,414,050 of record NZ_CP155551.1, read on the forward strand.
AGTGGTTGAAGCCGACCTCGTAGAGCGAGGCGGACGAGGCGTAGGAGGAGATGTGCCCGCCGACGCCGATCCCGGGCCGCTGGGCGCGGTGCACCATGATCGCGGCGTTCCAGCGGATGTAGGCGCGAATGCGCCGCTCGGCGTGCTCGTCGCCGGGGAACCAGGGCTCGCGCTCGGGCGGGATCGTGTTGATGTAGTCGGTGCTGCGGAGGGCCGGCACCCCTACCTGCTGCTGCCGGCTGCGCTCGAGCATCCGGAGCATGAGATAGCGGGCCCGGCCGCGGCCGGCATGGTCGACGACGGCGTCGAGGGACTCCAGCCACTCCTGGGTCTCGTCGGGGTCGGTGTCGACCAGTTGGCTGGGGAGCCCGTCGGTGATGACCGCGCGGGCCTGTCCTGCGCGGGCGGGGTCGCCGTCCGGCTGCTGCGGTGCGCTCATGCGCCTATCGTCTCCCGCCGGGGTCGCCGTCGTCACGTCTGGGACCGATCAACGGAAGAAGTCGTGTCGGGCGCTGTCGCGGCAGGACGACCGTCGTGGTTCGCGCACGCAGTCGTGCGACCCGCCCGTCATGCCCTACGCTTCCGCCTGCGGCGCCCCGACACGACGGGTGCCGCCCCGGTGCCCGGCCACGACGGCCGGACGGCGGGCGTGCCGGGCGACAGCGAGAGGGGTGACATGACCGGGGTGCGGGTGGTTCTCCCGCTGGTCGTGTCCGCCGCAGGCTCGCGCCCGCCCGGTTGCCGCCCGGCTCGGCGTTCTCCAGGTGGTCCCGTGACGCGTCCCCGCGCGGCCGGCGGCTCGACAGGGCACCATCCACCCCACATCAGGTCAGCAGCAGGACCACCTATGGAGGAGCAGCAGGGATGAGCGTCGACAGCGCCGGCATGGCGGCCCGGCTGGGCATCAAGCCGGGCATGGTCGTGCAGGAGCTCGGCTGGAGCGAGGACGCCGACGAGGACCTGCGCGACTCGATCATCGAGGCCTCCGGCAGCGAGATGGTCGACGAGGACACCGACGAGGTGGCCGACGTCGTCGTCCTCTGGTGGCGCGAGGACGACGGCGACCTGTTCGACGCCCTCACCGACGCGCTGACCTCGCTGGCCGACGAGGGCGTCGTCTGGCTGCTGGTGCCCAAGTCGGGCCGGCCCGGGCACGTCGAGCCCGGTGACGTCACCGAGGTGGCGCCGACGGCGGGTTTGTCGCAGACCAGCAGCATCTCGGCGGCCAAGGACTGGTCGGGCATCCGGCTGGTCACGCCGAAGGCCGCACGCAGCCGTCGCTGAACCCGCCGCGCGGCGCGGCACGCCGGTGCGGCACGATCGCGGCATGACGCTCTCCGTCGGCGACCGCGCCCCCGAGTTCAGCCTTCCCGACCAGGACAAGCAGGTCGTCTCCCTCGCCGACCTGCGGGGCACGCCCGTGCTGCTGGTCTTCTACCCGTTCGCCTTCTCCGGCATCTGCACCGGTGAGCTGTGCCAGCTGCGCGACGAGCTGGCCGCCTACACCGACGCCGGGGTGAAGGTGCTGGCGATCAGCACCGACCCCGTGTTCAGCCTCAAGGCGTTCAAGGCGCAGGAGGGCTTCGACTTCCCGCTGCTGTCCGACTTCTGGCCGCACGGCGCCACGGCGCAGGCCTACGGCGTCTTCAACGAGAAGGCCGGCATGGCCGTCCGCGGCACCTTCCTGGTCGACGCAGAGGGCGCCATCGCCTTCGCCGAGGTCAACGGGCCCGGCGACGCCCGCGAGCAGTCCGGGTGGAAGGACGCGGTCGCGAAGCTCGCGGCCTGAGCACCGACCGGCCACAGGGCCCGGGGCAATACCCTGGGCCCGCGGGGCGCGTAGCTCAGCGGTAGAGCTCTCGCCTTACAAGCGAGCGGTCGCAGGTTCGAACCCTGTCGCGCCCACCCCTGCTGCCCGGCCGGACCCACGGTGCGTGGGAGCCGAACCATGCGAACTCGTGGCGATCGATCGTCGATGGCCACGAGTTCGCATGGTTCGAGTGGCCCGGTCAGGCGGCGCCGACGTCCGCGGCGGCCGCGGTGCGGGGCTCGGCCGGCTTGGGGAAGGCGGGGCGGAGGAAGGCCGGCGCCTTGAACGGCGTCCAGGTGCCCTCCGGCTGGGCCAGCCGGTCGGCGATCGCCCAGAGCGCGGCCGGGTGGTGCCCGATCCCCAGGTGGCTGGCGGTCACGGCGATGTTCTCGCAGCGCTCGCCCGGCAGGTTCAGGCAGGTCTGCCAGTGCACGATGCCGTCGTAGTGCGAGTAGATCGACGTCGCGGGCACCGGCAGCGGGCAGCCCTCGGGCTCCAGCGGGAACTGGCGCTTCTCCACGTGCAGGTGCGCGTAGCGGTCGAACGCCTTGGTGGCCCGGGTCTGGCTGTGCCGCTCGATGCGGAACGGGCTGCCGAGGGTGATCACCTGGCGCACCTGGTCGGGGCACTGCCGGGCGAGGTCGCGGGCGAAGATGCCGCCCAGGCTCCAGCCGATCACCGTCACCTCGCGGCCGTAGCGGCCGTGCAGGTAGTCGAGCTTGTCGCGCAGGCCGTTGACGCAGGTGGCGGTCGGGCCGATGTTGCGGCCCAGCCCCCAGCCGTGCACCCGGTAGTCGAGCCGCCGGAGCGTGGCGCGGAGGACGCGGGTGGAGGAGTCGTCGGCGAGCAGGCCGGGGAGGACCAGCACCGGGTGCCCGTCGCCCTTGGGCAGCCGCTGCGCGAGCGGCCGGGCCGCCAGGTAGAGGCCGAAGTCGGCGAACGCCCGTCCCGGCTCGCTCAGATAGAGCGGGAGTGCGGGACCGTCACCCTGCTGTCGTGCCACGTCGTCCTCCTGGATGCCGCCCGATGGTGGATGGGCTCTACCAAGATGAGGTCTGGCTCACACGTGCCGGTCGGGTACGCGCGGGCACATGTTGCCGAATCGTGTCCTGGGTCATATCGGACGTGTGCGTTCCATCGGGCGTGTCGGCGGAGACCGGACTGCGCCCGCTGGCACCACGTGCCACCGTACGGACGATCACCTTCGAGAGGAGAACCGATGGCCGACGGCGGCATGCCGGGACGCAGTTGCACCGTGGACCTCGACGGTCCGGTGCACTTCGTCGACTTCGGCGGTCCGGACGACGGCCCGGCGGTCGTGCTCGTGCACGGCCTGGGCGGGTCGCACCTGAACTGGGACCTCTTCGCCCCGCTGATCGCCCGGCACGCACGGGTGTGGGCGATCGACCTGCCCGGCTTCGGCCGCAGCGAGCCCGGCGACCGGACGGCCAGCGTGACGGCCAACGTGGCGGTGCTGCACCGGTTCCTCACCGAGGTGGTGGGGGAGCCGGCGGTGCTCGTCGGCAACTCGATGGGCGGGATGATCTCGATCCTCGAGGCCGGTGAGCGCCCGGAGGGGGTCTCCGGCCTCGTGCTGCTCGACCCCGCCGTCCCCGGGCCGCGTCGCGCGCTGGACCCCCTGGTCGCGGTCACCTTCGTGCTCTACGCGGTGCCCTTCGTCGGCGAGCGGTTCCTCCTGTGGCGGCGGCAGCGCCACTCGGCGCTCGCCCGGGTGCGCGAGATGCTCACGCTGTGCGGGGTCGACCCCGACCAGGTGCCGCCGGAGGTGGTCGAACGGTCGGTCGGCCTGCTGGAGGAGCGTCGCGACGTCGAGGGCATGGACCGCGCCTTCCTCGCCGCGGCCCGTTCCCTGCTGCGCGTGCTGGCCGATCCGCGCCGCTACCGGCAGGCCATGGCGTCGATCGAGCTGCCCGTCCTCCTGGTCCACGGCGACCGCGACCGGCTCGTCCCCGTGGCGGCGGCCCGGGACATCGCCCGCCGGCACCCGGCATGGCGCTACATCGAGTGGTCCGGCGGGGGGCACGTGCCCCAGCTGCAGGAGCCGGCGCGGCTGGCGGCCGAGGTGCTCGACTGGATGCGGGAGTCGGCGCTGACGCGCTCCCCGGCCTAGCCGTCGCGACCACGACGGTGTCGTCCGTGGTCAGGAGCGACGTCGCGCAGCAGTTCCCGCGTGAGGCCGCTGAGCACATCCAACCCGTCAGGGGACAGCAGGGACTCCAGGTGGAACTGCACCGAGGCGAAGCCCTCTCCTCGCAGCGCATGGATCTCCCCGGTGCCCGGCTCGGCGGCGAGCAGCACCCCGGGGAGCCCTGACGGCGCGGCGACGGCGGCGAAGGTGTTGTAGTAGCCGACCCGCACTCGTCGGCCGTACAGGTCGATGCTGCGTTGCGTCCCCTGGTGCGGCACCGGCAGCGGTTCGACGGCCAGGCCGAGCTGAGCGGCGAGCACTTGGTGGCTGAGACAGACCGCGAGAAGCGGCCGGCCGCTGGCCCGGCGCCGGCGCACCAGAGCGTGGAGGGCGGCGATCCGGGGATCGCCCAGGTCGCGCGGGTCACCCGGCCCGGGGCCGGCGACCAGCAGGTCGGCGGCGTCGTACGGGGCGACGGCGTCCCAGCGGCGCACCCTCGCGGTCATCCCCAGTCGGCGGAGCAGGTGCGCCAGCATCTGGGTCCACCCGTCCTGGGCGTCGACCACAAGGGCGCTGCGGCCCGCCAGGGCGGCGTCCGGCCGGTCGTGCTGCGGTGTCGCCCAGAAGGGGGCGAGGCGCTCGTTGCGCCGGGAGAGCGCCTCGGCGACCCCCGTTCGGTCGGTCAGGAGGGGGACCGGTCGGTGCTCCGGCGCGGGCAGCACGCCCAGGGCGCGCAACACGCCGGCCGCCTTCGCGTGGGTCTCGGCCGTCTCGGCGACCGGGTCCGAATGCCGCACCAGGGTCGCCCCGACCGGCACCCGCACCGTGCCGGAGGGCTCCAGGTACGCCGTCCGGATGAGGATGGGTGCGTCCAGCGTCCGTACCCCGGCGTCATCCTGTCCGATCAGCGCGAGCACGCCGGCGTAGTGGCCGCGGCCGGTCACCTCGTGGCGGGCGATCACCCGGGCGGCGTTCTCCACCGGTGACCCGGTGACGGTGGGCGCGAACATCGTCTCGCGCAGCACGTCGCGCACGTCGAGGTCGCTGTGCCCGCGCAGCAGGTACTCGGTGTGGGCCAGAGCGCTCATCTGCCGCAACCGCGGACCGACCACCTGCCCGCCGCGGGAGCACACCCGGCTCATCATCTTGAGCTCCTCGTCGACCACCATGAAGAGCTCCTCGACCTCCTTGTCATCGGCCAGGAAGGCGAGCAGCCCCTCGGCCGTCGGGCCCGACGGCGGGAAGCGGTAGGTGCCGCTGATCGGGTTCATCACCACCTCGCCAGCGACACAGCTGACGTGGCGCTCCGGGGTGGCCCCGACCATGGTGAGGTCGCCGGCGTGCAGGGCGAAGGCCCAGTAGGCGCCCGGTTCACCGATCAGCAGCCGGCGCAGCACCCTCAGCGCCGTGGTCGCCGGGGGCGCCGAGGCGGTGGAGACGTGGTCACGGCGCAGCACGAAGTTGGCGCCCTCGCCCCGGCCGATCTCCTGCTCCACCACGCGCTCGACCAGGGCGGCGTAGTCGTCGTCGTCGACGCTGAAGTCACCACCGTGCACTCCGGGGTCCTCGTCGGGCAGCAGGTCGAGCGCCTCCTCCAGCGTCAGCACCTCGGCGTCGCTCACCACCAGGCAACGCAGCGGCGCGCCGTCGTCGTGACAGACGAAGCCGCGCTCGGCCACCTGGCGGTAGGGGACGGCGGCGAGCACCCGGTGGCCCGGAGACCCGGTGGCCGGTTCGGGCAGGGGGATGTCGGCGAGCCGTTCGACGTCGATGACGTCGCCGGTCAGCACCTCTACCCCGGCGCCACCGGCGCGTCGCAGGACGGCGAAGGGTTGCGCGTCGGGATCGTGGAGCAGGTGGGGGAGCAGGCGGGGCACGGGGTCCTCCAGGGGAGATGACCGCCGTCCGAGTCAACCCGTGGAGAGCACGAACGGCTGCCTCGGAGGAGGCAGCCGCGGACGTTCAGGAGTGTGCGGATGGGCGCCTCAGCAGGCGCGCCACCAGGTCAGCTGAGCCGTGTGCACGTCGGCACTGTAGGGCACCGGCTGCCACGCACGCCAGCACCCGCACCGCCCGTCGGCCGCTCACCCCGTCGGCCAGCGCGCCGTCAGCCCCGGGAGCGGAGCGTGTCCCGCAACGCCTCGAGACCGGTGTAGCGCGGCTGCCAGCCGAGCTCCTGCCGGGCCCGTGTCGTGTCCATGATCGCCGGGCGGCCGGCCGCCTCGATCCACTCGGCCACCGGCGGCAGGAACGGCAGCCGCGCCACCGCCCGGGCCGCCGCCTGGGCGGGGGCGGCCGGTAGCGGGACGGGGATCGCGCCGAACTCCCGGGCCACGTCGGCGGCGGTCAGCACGCCGTCGCCGGCGATGTTGTAGGCCCCGGGCGGGCCGGCCCCGACGACGCAGAGCTGCAGCGCCCGGCCGACGTCCTCCTCGTGCACGAACTGCATCGGCAGCCGCGGCACGAACACCGGCACGGGAACCGGCAGTCGGCGCGGCCGGCCGAACAGCGCGCGCCCCAGCGGCGCCAGCGGGCCCGGCAGCACGTCCTTGCCGCCGATCGCGTTGGGGCCGAGGACGACCGGGGGCCGCAGCAGGTAGAGGGCGAGCTCGGGGTGGTCGGCCGCCTCCCGGTCGAGCAGCGACTCGAGCTCGGCCTTCTCCTGGGCGTAGAAGAGCCGGCCGGCCGGGCGGGTCGGCCAGTCCTCGCCGATCCGCGCGGGGTTGTCGGCGTGGAAGCCGTACGCGGCGACGGAGGAGGCGTAGACGAACCTCCGGGCGCCCACCCCGGCGGCGGCGCGGAAGACGTTCAGCGTGCCGTCCACGTTGATCGCGCGCGTGGTCTCCCGGGAGGCGTTGCCGGTGATGAGGAAGGCCAGGTGCACGACGACGTCGGCACCCTGGAAGGCCTCCCGCAACGCGTCGGGGTCGCGCACGTCGCCCCGCCGGTACTCCATCTTCGTCCAGCCCCGCCCGGCCGGGTCGAACGGACGGCGCGCGATGCCGATGATCCGGTCGACGCGGTCGTCGTCCTGGAGGAGAGGGACCAGCCCGGCGCCGAAGGTGCCGGTGGGCCCGGTGACGGCGACGGTCAGCCCGCGGGCCCCGCCGCCGGTGGTCGTCCGCTTCTTCGCCGGGCTCACCGGGTGGCTGCCCGGGCGGTGGACTTCGTGCCCGTCGGCTGCGGGACGTCGGGGGTGGCCTGCTCGGCCCGGGCGTGCTCGAGCAGTTCCTCGATGCCGCGCCGGATGCCCCCGGAGAGCACATCGACGTCGGGGAAGGCGTCGAAGTCGGCGTTGAGACCGAAGGTCATGGTGTCCAGGTAGCTGAAGATCCCGATCGAGCAGCGGATGCCACCGGCGATCGGCACGTAGGCGTGCGCCGAGCACATCCGCTTGCCCAGCACGTACAGCGGGACCCGCGGGCCGGGCACGTTGGTGGTCACGGCCTGGCACCAGGACTGCCCGGCCTGCATGCCCGCCCGCACCCCGAGGGAGAGCATGCTGGGGGCCACGAAGTCGCCCATCGCGATGATCGACGGGACGTCGACGGCCTGCATCGCCCTCTTGTACTCGTCCATCTGACCGCGGATGGACCGGAGCCGGGACACCGGATCGGGTTGGCCGACGGGCAGGTCGACGAAGACGGCGGAGACCTGGTTGTCCAGCGAGCCGCGCCGGCTCGCCGAGCGGACCGACACCGGCACCATCGAGCGCACCACGAGCTTGTCCGAGGACAGCTCGCCGCGGCCCTGGAGGAGGTCGCGGAAGCCCTTGGTGATCGCGGTGAGGATGACGTCGTTGACCGTGCCGCCCAGCGCCGTGCGCACCTCCTTGAACTCCGCGAGGCTGCCCTGCGTCCACGCCCAGCGCCGGTGCGGGCCGATGGACCCGTTCAGCGACCGGGCGGTGGGGGTGATCGCCTGCTTGGCCAGCGAGGGCACCGTCCCGGCCAGCGTGCGGCCGGTCTCGGTGAGGCCGCGCGCGTTGCGCAGGGCGGCGCCGACGCCCGGCAGGCCGGTCAGGGTGCGCAGCGGTGCGGTCGCCGCGTCGGTGAGCGCCCCCGCCACGAGCGCCGCCGACGACGGGTCGCGCCGCGGGGTCCAGTCACGCGGCTCGGCGTGGGTGGCGTCGGGGTCGAGGTCGAACATCAGCTGCATCAGGTCGGTGCCGGCGACGCCGTCGACCATGCAGTGGTGGACCTTGGAGATGAGCGCCCAGCGGCCGTCGGCCAGGCCCTCCACGAGCCACAGCTCCCACAGCGGCTTGGCCATGTCCAGGCGCTGACCCAGCACCCGGCCGGCCAGGTTGCGCAGCTGCTCGTCGCCGCCCGGCGAGGGCACGGCGGTGTGCCGGACGTGGTAGAGGATCTGGAAGTGCGGGTCGTCGACCCACATGGGTCGGCCGAGCTGCAGCGGGACCTCGCGCACCCGCTGGCGGTACCTGGGCACCCGGGGCAGCTTGCTCAGCAGCAGCCGCACCACGTCGCCGTAGCTGGGGGCCGGGCCTTCGAACACCGCCACCGATCCCACGTGCATCGGGGTGTTCTCGCTCTCGGCGAAGTAGAAGCCACTGTCGAGGGCACTCATGCGGTCCATGTCTCGCTCCTCGCCGCCCCGTCGCGCTGCTCGGACGGGGCCATCGCACGTCCGTCGGATGGCCGCCTGCGCCAGCGCCGTCAGGTGGACGGCTGACAGATCGTGTGGCGGCGACCACATTCAGGGGTGCCCCGGTCACGGGTGGGTCAACCGGCCTTCCGGGAGCCGTCCTCGATCCGGTCGAGCAGGTCGAGGAAGGCGCGGTCGACCACCGCCCTGCGCGTGAGGTTGACGCTGTGCCCGGCACCGGGGACCACCACCAGGTCGGCGCCCGGTCCCACGGCCTCGGCGATCCGGCGCCCGTGCTCGGCGGGCGTGAGCCGGTCGTACTGGGCGGCGACCACCGTCACCGGCACCCGGCTCAGCACCGGCAGGGCCGCCGTCTCGTCGTGGTCGACGAAGGTCGCGTAGAACGCCATCGTCACCGGCAGCGGCGTCGCCTCGAGGAGTTGCTGGACCAGCCGCACCGAGTGCCGGTCGGCGTCGTCCCGGCCGAAGAGCAGGCGGCGGATCAGGCGGCGGCCGAGGAACCGCCCCCGCCACGGCAGCCTGTCCATGCGCGGGGCCAGCAGTTGCAGGAGCCACAGGTAGAGCGCCAGCAGACCCAGCCGGCGGGCCACCTTCACCACGAATCCGGCCAGGCCGGTGTCGACCAGGCCGCCGGCCGAGGTGGCGAGCAGGAAGGCACCGACGACGCGGGTGCCGAACAGCTCCGGCCGCTGCCGGGCCAGCGCCATGATGCTCATCCCGCCCATGGAGTGCCCGGCGAGCACGACCGGCCCGGTGGGGACGACGGCGTCGAGCACCTGGGCGAGGTCGCGGCCGGTGCGGTCGATCGTGGCCCGGCGCAGCGGGGTCCAGCCGGAACGGCCGTGCCCGCGGTGGTCCCACAGCACCAGGCGGACGCGGTCGCGCAGCACGGCCCGCTGCAGGTCCCACTCCGCCAGCCGGGCGGTGAAACCGTGGCAGAGGACGACCGTCACCGGCGCGTTGTCCGGGCCGTCGACCTCGACGTGCAGGTCGACGCCGTCGTCGGTTGTCACCGTCCGGGACCCCGGCGGTGGCGAGCCGTCCATGGAGGGCAGGGTCAGCGGGGGCGGGTCGGTGGCCACGGCGCCATCCCAGGGGCCCGCGGCCGGCGGCGCAACCCGTGGTCAGTGCCCGCCGCGCCGGCCGGGGGCCGTCTCGCGCACCAGCCGGCGGGCGGCGTCGACCTCCCGGGCCACCGGCGCCAGCACCCCGTCGGCGTGCAGCTCGGCGTCGTCGGGCGTCCGCCGGGCGCCGATGTCGTCACCCAGCCGGTGGATCGCCCGGCGCAGCGCGGCCACCTGCGCCGGGTCGGGGGCCGGGTCCCCGCCCCGGGTGGCGATCACCGCCTCGGTGACGGCGTCGGCGGTGCGCTCGAGCTGCACGATGACCGGCCACCACGCCGCCGCGCGGGTGCTGATCGGTGGTGGCTCGGCCAGCCGCCGCTGCAGCTGGGTCTGCAGCTCGGTGAGCGCGCGGTAGGTGCGCCGGCGGGCGCGGCGGCGCTCGGCCGGGTCGCCGGTGAAGGCGGCCGCCACGAAGGCGTCCAGCGCGAGGGCGGCCCCGGCCATGGCCTCGTCGAACGGGGCGCGCCACGTCTGGGGCCAGAGCAGGTAGCCGAAGACCAGCACGATCGCGCAGCCGACCAGGGTGTCGAGCAGGCGGGCGACGACCAGGCCCGGCTCGCTGGGCAGTGCGACGTCCAGCAGCAGGATGATCAGCGGCGTCTGGAAGACCGAGAACAGCCCGAAGCTGGTGTCGCGGGCCCAGGGCAGGACGGCGGCTGCGCCCGCCAGCGCCAGGAGCACCCACGCGTCGTGGGGCAGGGCGGCCAGCAGCGCCGAGCCCAGCAGCACCCCGAGGATCGTGCCGACGCCGCGCTGCACGGCCCGGGTGAAGACCGAGCCGAAGTCCGGCTTGAGGATGATGGCGACGGTGAGCAGCACCCAGTAGGGGCGTTCGACGGGCAGGTACTGGCGGGCGATCTCGGCCACGGTCATGCACAGCGAGAGCCGGACGGCGAAGCTGCGGGTGTCGCGGCTGCCGAGCGTGTGGTCGGCCAGCTCTCTCAGCCGCTCCCGCGGGGTGGGCGCAGGGGACGGGGCAGCCGCGGTCGCCCGTTCCTCCGGATCCCCGACGACGTTCCACACCAGCCGCACCCCGTGCCGGACGGCGCGCACGGCCGGGTGGCCGCCCTCGAGCGGCGGCGGTCGCCGGCCGCTCAACTGCCGGGTGCCGGCGACGCCGGCGGCGAGCGCGTGCACGGCGGTCACGTCCTCGCGCCCGGCCGGCACGCCGGCGCGGGCGGCCGCGACCGCGCCCTCCACCAGCGGCGCCGCGGCGTTGAGGACGCCGGCCAGCTCCGAGAGCTCGCGGCTGCGGCCGGCCGATCGGCTCCGGCTGCGGATCACCCGGTCGTAGGCGGCGTTCAGCGCGGTGGTGAGCGCCCGTCGCGCGTCGGGGGCGCGGTCGCTGCCGACCGCCGAGAGCAGCGCCGCGATGCGGGTGAAGACCGCCGCCACCGCCGCGCGGTCGGGGTCGAGCGCCTCGGTGCGCGACTGGACCAGCGTGGCGAGCGTCGCCCACGCCGCGCCGCACAGGAAGAACCCGACACCCGCCACCGCCGGCAAGGGCGTGACCAGCCCGGACGCGAGCGCGGTGTAGATGAGGAGTTGCAGGGCGCCCAGCGACAGCGCGGCGTTGACGGCGCTGACCAGCGCCGCGGCCGCCGACAGCAGAGCGATGACGACGACCGGTTCCCAGCCGCCGCCGGTGGCGTACTGGCCGGCGAGCAGCCCGAGCATGCCGAAGCCCGTGGCGGCGCCGACCCGGCGCAGGCGGTCGCGCAGCGGCCCCGGCTGCGGTGCCAGGCTGGCCGCGAGCGCCCCCATGGTGCCGAACACGCCGGCCGCGAGCGGCGCGGCCGAGTCCATCCCGCCGCCGACGGCGACGGCGAGGGCCAGCGGGGCGGGCACCGCGACGGCGAACCGGGCGACGTCGCGCCAGGGCACCGGTGGCGGCGAGGTCCGCACCAGCGCCTCGAGCCACGCCGGGGCGCGCAGTGCCCGCTGCCGCCGCCATCCCGCCACGCCGGAAGCGTGTCATTCCGCCCCGCGGCCCGCGGGGAGGGTGCCGCCTACGCTGCGGAGCCGTGACCGTGCAGCTCGGAGAGGTCCTCGCCGCCCTCGACGCCCGCTACGACCCCGCTCTCGCCGAGGGGTGGGACGCCGTCGGCCTGGTCTGCGGGGATCCCGCCGAGGCGGTGCGGTCGGTGCTGTTCGCCGTCGACCCGACCGCCGCCGTCGTCGACGAGGTGATCGGGACCGGCGCGCAGCTGCTGGTCACGCACCACCCGCTGTTCCTCTCGCCGGTCCACGGGGTGCCGGCCGACGACCCGAAGGGCCGGCTGGTGCACCGGCTGGTGCGAGCCGGTGCCGCCCTGTTCGTCGCCCACACGAACGCGGACCGGGCCGCCGACCACGGGGTGAACGCCGCGCTGGCCGCCGTCCTCGGGCTCGCCGACGCCGTGCCGCTGGAGCCGGTGGCCACCGACCCGCGCGCCGGGCTGGGCCGCGTGGGCCGGCTGCCGGAGCCGCTGACCCTGCGGGAGTTCGCCCGGCACGCGGCCGCGGTGCTGCCCGCCACGGCCGGCGGGGTCCGGGCGGCCGGTGACCCCGAGCGGATCGTCCGCACCGTCGCGGTGTGCGGTGGCAGCGGCGGCTCGCTGGTCGGCGCAGCCGCGGCGGCCGGCGCCGACGTGCTGCTCACCAGCGACCTGAAGCACCACCCGGTGTCCGACGCCCTGGCAGTGCCCGGCCCGGCGCTCTGCGACGTGGCGCACTACGCCTCCGAGTGGCCGTGGCTGCCGGTGGCCGCCGAGGTCCTGCGCGGCGACCTGGGCGGCCGGGTGGAGGTCGCGGTCTCGACCCGGCGCACCGACCCCTGGACCTGCCGCGCCGGGGCGCCGGGGTAGCCGGTCCGGTCTACGCGTGGCCGGCGGCCTTCAGCGCCTGGATGCAGGTGCGCTCGAGGACGCGCTGGCGACGCATGCGGGCGAGCAGCCCGGGCACCGGCTCCAGCTCACGGGTGGCGGCCGGCCGGACCTCGGTCAGCCGGCCGCCGGAGTACCGGCCGGTGGTGGTGTGCACGGTCCAGCGCTCGACGTCGGGTACCGACAGCTCCTGGCCGATCAGCACGGCCGGTCCGGCGGCCTCCGGAGGTCCGTCGAGCACCGGCAGGGGATCGGCGGACCAGTCGGGGACCCGGACGGTGCGGACGTGCAGGCCGCCGTCGTCGACGCCGAGGACGGCGTCCGCCGGGTCGTCGCGGCGCCCGCCCGGGACGACGTCGACGGGTTCGAGCACGAGCACCAGCCGCGGCAGGTACCACCAGTGCTCCCGCCGCAGCATGTGCGAGTCCGCGAGGGCGCGGGACGGGGGGTGCTTGCGGAGCTCCTGGTCCAGCAGTTCCTCGGAGAACAGCTCGCCGTCGCCGTCCTCGACCAGGGTGAGACGGCCCGTGGCGACCAGCGGCGCCCATCGCGAGCCGGTCAGCCGGGGGTCGGAGAGGACCAGCGCCGCGGCGTCGCTCGCGGCGGCCGCGCGGGCGGTGGCCACTTGCGCCCACGGCAGCGCCACCGTCGGCTTCCCGCCCAGGACGAGGGGGACGACGCCGATGGCCGCGGGCGGTCCCTCCGGCGTCCGCCATAACAGTTCGGCCACACCGGCCGAGCGAACTGCGGTCTCAGCACTTGTGACGTCCATCGCCTGGTTGTCTACTCCCCTCGGACGGCGGCGACAGAGCCGCCCTCGGACCAGGGAGTCACCGTGCCTGCCTTCGTCGTGGCTGCTGTGGTCGGGGTGCTGTTCTTCCTCGGCTACCGCTACTACTCCAGCTATCTCGCCCGGAAGGTCTACGCCCTCGACCCGGCGTTCGTCACGCCGGCGCACGAGTTCAACGACGGCAACGACTTCGTCCCGACCAACAAGCACGTCTTGTTCGGTCACCACTTCACCTCGGTGGCCGGGGCGGCGCCGATCGTCGGCCCGGCGATCGCGGTCTTCTGGGGCTGGGGTCCGGCTCTGACGTGGATCGTCCTGGGCACCATCTTCGCCGCCGGCGTGCACGACTTCGGGGCGCTCGCGGTGTCGGTCCGGCACAAGGCGAAGAGCATCGGCACGCTGGCCGGCGAGGTCATCAACGGCCGGGCCAGGAAGCTGTTCCTGGCCATCATCTTCTTCCTGCTCACGCTGGTGAACGCGGTCTTCGCCGTGGTCATCGGCAACCTGTTCGTCGCCAACCCGGGTGCGGTCATCCCGATCGTCCTCGAGATCCCGCTCGCCATCGCCATCGGCGTCTACATCTACCGCACCCGCTCGTCGGCGTTGATCCCGTCGATCGTCGGCGTCATCGTCCTGTACGCGCTGATCCTCGTGGGCAACGCCTACCCGATCTCCCTCGACGGCCTGGCCGACGCGCTCGGTGTGGAGCAGACCCGGAACGTCTGGGTGGTGCTGCTGTTCGCCTACACCTGGATCGCCTCGCGCATCCCGGTGTGGGTCCTCCTGCAGCCGCGTGACTACATCAACAGCCACCAGCTCTTCATCGCCCTCGGTGTCATCGCGCTCGGGGTGATCGTCGGCATGAACACCATCCAGGCGCCGGTGATCAACGACGTGCCGGAGGGGTCGCCGAGCTTCTTCCCGTTCCTGTTCATCACCATCGCCTGCGGGGCGGTCTCCGGTTTCCACTCCCTGGTCTCGTCGGGGACGACGTCCAAGCAGCTGGACAAGGAGACCGACGCCCGCTACGTCGGCTACATGGGGGCCGTCGGCGAGGGCTCGCTGGCGACGGGAGCCGTCCTGGCCGCCACGGCCGGCGTCGCCGCCTCCCAGGCGGACTGGCAGGCGCTCTACCCGGACTTCGCCACGGCGTCGAGCGGCGCGGTGGGCAACTTCGTCGCCGGCGTGGCCCAGTTCGCCAACAACATCGCCGTCCCGCTCGACATCGCGACCATCTTCGCCGCCGTCGTCGTGATCAGCTTCGCGGCGACCACGATGGACACCGGCGTCCGGCTGCAGCGCTACGTCGTCCAGGAGATCGGCGAGCTGCTCAACGTGCGGGCGATCTCGCGCAACCTCACGGTCGCCACCACCATCGCGGTCCTGATCCCGCTGGGCATGGCGCTGATCCCGGGTGAGGGCGAGGCCGGCTACACCTTCGGCGTCCTGTGGCAGCTCTTCGGCACCACCAACCAGCTCACCGCCGGTCTGGCGCTCTCGGTCATCGCGGTGTGGGTGACGCGTCAGGGCCGCAACCCGATCGCGGCCATCATCCCGCTGGTGTTCCTGCTGGTGATGACGACGTGGGCGCTGATCATCAACCTGGTGAGGTTCGTCGAGAACGACCAGTGGGTGCTGGCTCCGCTGGACGCGCTGATCTTCGTCCTGGCGGTCTGGCTGATCGTGGAAGCGGCGCTGGCCCTGGTCCAGGCCCGGCGGGAGCGGCCCGCGGTGCCGGTCGACGGCACGGGCACCGGCCCGGAGTCCGTCGTCGCGCGGGCCAACCCCGACGAGGCCACCTCCGACGTCCCGCTGGGTGGGGCCGACCGGGACGACCGCCGGTGACCTCCCGCGTCGTCCTCGTCCGCGGCCCCCGGGCCGCGGGCGGGGGCGGCGGCTGCTGCAGCGGCGACGTGAGGCCGTTCGACGAGGGCGGTTCGCACTGCCACGCACCGCGGGACGGCGGCGACGAGGGCGTCGCCCCGGTGTACCGCGCGCTGCGTGCGGCGCTCCCGGACGACGTCGCCATCGAGATCGTCTCGCCGTCGAACTGGCTCTGGCTGGTGCCGGAGCTGGTGCGGGGCGGCCGTCGGCGAGGCCTGCGCGGCCCGGCGCTCCGGCGTTCGGTGCGCGCCGGGATGGCGGTCGAGTCCCTGATCGTCGACGGCGCGGTGCTCGCCTCCGGCCGGCTCCCGGCCCCCGCCGCGGCGGTCGCCGCGGTGGAGGCCGAACTGGCCCTGCGGTGAGCCGGCCACCGGGCGACCGACCCGCGCGGGGCAGGGGTGGTGCGCAGGTAGGTTGAGCGCGTGAAGGCCGACCATTTCGAGCAGCAGAAGCTTCTGGAGCTGGCAGCGGAGGACGTCGCGCTCACCCAGCTCGCGCACCGCCGGCGGACGCTGCCGGAGGCGGTCGCCGTCGAGTCCGCCGCCGAGGCGGAGCGGACGCTGGCCGACGACGCCGTCCGGGCCGAGACCGCGGCGCGGGACCTGCAGCGCGAGGTGAAGCGGCTGGAGGCGGACGTCGAGACCGTGCGGGCGCGCGCGGCCAAGGACCAGAAGCTGCTCGACTCCGGCAGCGTCTCGCCCAAGCAGATGACCGACCTGCAGCACGAGATGCAGTCCCTGGCGCGTCGTCAGTCGGACCTGGAGGACCAGGAGCTCGAGCTGATGGAGAGCCTGGAGACCGCCGAGGCCGCGCTCCGGGAGGCGCAGGCGGGCCGGGACGAGGCGCGTGCCGCGCTGGGGCGGGCCGAGCAGCTCCGCGACGACGCGCTGGCCGACATCGCCGACAGCACCACCCGGCACGAGGCCGCGCGGGCCGCCGTCGCCGGGGGCATCTCGGGGCCGCTGCTGAGCCTGTACGAGCGGATCCGCACCCAGACGGGCGCCACGGGTGCGGCGATGCTCAAGGCCCGGCAGTGCCAGGGGTGCCGGATCGAGCTGAACGGCCGGGAGCTCGCCGCCGTGCGCAACGCCGACCCGCACGAGGTGGTCCGCTGCGAGAACTGCGGGCGGATCCTGGTGCGCACCGCCGAGTCCGGGCTGTGACCCGGCGGTTCGTCGTCGAGGCCGACGGCGGGTCCCGGGGCAACCCCGGGCCGGCCGGCTACGGCGCGTTGGTGCGCGATGCGGAGACCGGGCGGGTGCTGGCCGAGCGGGCGGCGTCGGTCGGCCGGGCCACGAACAACGTCGCCGAGTACGGCGGCCTGGTGGCCGGGCTGCAGGCGGCGCTGGATCTCGACGCGTCCGCCCAGGTGGAGGTCCGGATGGACTCCAAGCTCGTGGTCGAGCAGATGTCGGGCCGCTGGAAGATCAAGCACCCCGACATGCAGCAGCTGGCGCTCCAGGCCCAGCAGATCGCCCGCAAGCTGGGCGGGGTGCGCTACACCTGGGTGCCGCGGGCCCAGAACGGCGCGGCTGACGCGCTGGCCAACAGCGCGATGGACGGCAGGCCGGTCCACCGCGACGCCGCCGCCGAACCCACGGTCGCCGAGGACGACGTCCAGCCGGTGCGCGAGCCGGCGCCGGTGGTCACCACGGTGACCCACCTGCTGCGCCACGGGCAGACGGAGCACACGCCCGAACGCCGGTTCAGCGGCCGCAACGACCTTCCCCTGTCGCGCACCGGCCGGGCCGAGGCCGAGGCGGCGGGGGAGCGCGCTGCCCAGCTGGGCATCGAGGTGGTCGTCGCGTCGCCGCTGCGGCGGACGCGGGAGACCGCGGAGATCGTGGCCGCGCGGCTCGGCCTGCCGGTCGAGTTCGACGACGACCTCCGGGAACTGGACTTCGGTGACCTCGAGGGGCTGACCTTCGACGAGGCCCGTGCCCGGCACCCGCTCGCGGTGCGCCGGTTCATGGCCGACGTGACGGTCGCGGCACCCGGCGGCGAATCGATCGCCGACGTGAGCACGCGGCTGGCCGGCGCCCGGCGGCGGATCCTCACCCGGCACGCGGGGAGGACCGTGCTGGTCGTCAGCCACGTGACGCCGATCAAGCTCCTGCTGGCGGCCGGGCTGGGGACCGGCGACGACGTGGTCCATCGAGTGTTCCTGGAGGCGGCGTCGCTGTGCACTGTCGCGTGGAGTTCCGACGGCCGGGCGTCGGTGCGCCTGGTGAACGACACCGCGCACCTGCGCTGAGGCGGTTCCGGGATGGCGAAGCGGGCGATGGCGTGGGCGGTGGGCGTGACGCTGGCCGCGTTCGGCCTCCCGGTGCTGCTCCAGGTCGGGCGCGGTGGCGGCGGGGACGTCCTGCTCCCGCCGGCGGGTGAGCTGGGAATCCTGGCCCTCTCGGTGGTCCTCGTGTTCGGGCTGACGTTCCTGGTCGCCTACGGGGTGCAGCGGTGGAACCGGAGACGGGCTGGTCAGACCCGGGTGAACAGGTAGACCGAGACCGCGACGCCGAAGGTCACGATCACCACCCGCAGCAGGGTCGCGGGGATGCGGGTGGCGATGCGGGCGCCCAGGAACCCGCCGACCAGGCCGGCCGGGGCGGCCACGGCGACGACCACCCAGTCGACCGGGCCGAAGAGCCCGAAGACCACCAGGGTGACGGTGGCGGTGACGGCGGAGAGCGCCGACTTGAGCGCGTTGGCCAGCTTGATCCGTTGCAGGCCGATGCCCAGCACGCCCACGAGGATGACCCCGAGCGCGCCCCCGAAGTAGCCCCCGTAGGCCGTGGCGAAGAAGAGCACCACGTACAGCCACCCCGGGTCGCGGCCGGGCTCGGCGGCGTCGACGCCGGACAGCCGCCGGGTGATCACGGGCTGGACGGCCAGCAGCAGACTGGCCAGCAGCACCAGGACCGGGACGAGGACGTCGAAGGCGTCCGACGGCGTGGTGAGCAGCAGGACGCTGCCGGCGAGGCCGCCGAGCACCGCCACCGCGCCGAACCGGAGGAGCCGCCGACGCTGGCCGGCGTACTCCGGGCGGAACCCGGCGACGCCGCCGAGATACCCGGGCCACTGCGCCAGCGAGTTGGTGACGTTCGCCGCCACCGTGCCCAGGCCGAGCGCCACGAGGGTGGGGAAGAGGATCAGCGAGCCACCGCCGGCGATGGAGTTGACGGCTCCCGCGAGAAGCGCGACGCCGGCCACGATGAGCAGCTCGGCGGCGGACACGAGCGGTGACCCTACGGTGGACCCATGCGGAAGCCGGGGAACGCGACGTGGCTGGCTGCCCTGCTGGGCGGCTCCGGGGGGCTGCACCTGGTCCGGCCGCGCACGTACGAGTGGCTGGTGCCACCGGAGCTCGGCGACGCCCGGGCGTGGGTGGTGGCCTCCGGCGTCGCCGAGATCGGGACGGCGGCGCTGCTGGCCGCGCCGGCCACCCGCCGGGCCGGGGGCTGGGCCGCCGCGGGCCTGCTGCTCGCGTTCGTGCCGGCGCACCTGCACACGTTCCGGGTGATCCCGCGCGAGGCGCTGCCGCTGGCGGTGGCCACGCTCCGGCTGCCGCTGCAGGCGCCGATGGTCGCCGCCGCACTCCGGGTCGCCCGCGGACGCTGACCCCGTCGTCGCGGCAGACTGCGCCCATGCCGACGAGTCCCCTGCCCGACGACTGGCAGCGCGCCCTGGTGATCGCCGCTCACCCCGACGACATCGAGTACGGCCTCGCGGCCGCCGTCGCCGTCTGGACATCAGCCGGCAAGGAGGTGCACTACCTGCTGGCCACCCGCGGGGAGGCGGGGATGGCCGGCGTGCCTCCCGAGGAGGCCGGGCCACTGCGCGAGGAGGAGGAGCGGCGGTCGGCCGCCGTCGTCGGGGTCGGCGAGGTCGAGTTCCTCGATCACCGGGACGGCGTGCTGGTGGCCGGCCCCGAGCTGCGCCGCGACCTGGCCGCGGCGATCCGGCGGCACCGGCCGGAGCTGGTCGTCACCGGCTACTTCGGTGCCACGTGGACGCCGCCCGGTGTCTCCCCGGCCTCCGTGAACTCCGCGGACCACCGGGCGCTGGGGCAGTCGGTGATCGACGCGGTGGCCGACGCCGGGAACGAGTGGATCTTCCCCGACCTCGCGGAGGAGCGGTGGAGCGATGTGCGGTACATCGCCGTGGGCGAGCTGGTCGACCCGCCGCACGAGGTGGACGTCAGCGGCGTGGTGGACCTGGCCGTGGCATCGCTGTCCGAGCACCGGCGGTACCTGGAGCTGCTGTCGGACGACCCGGTCGAGGAACAGGCCCGGCAGATCGTCGACATGTCCACGCTGACGGAGGACGGACGTCGCCGGGTGGGCTTCCGGCTCTACTGGGGGTAGCCGACGCCGCCGGCCTCGCCCGCAGCGGGCGAGGTCGGCGAGAGCTGGTCACCGGAGGGCTCAGAAGGGTGGTGGGTCGTCGGCCGGGTCGGGTGGTGGTGAGGGTGGCTCGGTGAGGACCCGATAGCCGGGTGGCCGGCTGACCCGGGTGACCCCGCTCGGCGTGATCACGGTGAGTACGCCGTCGTCGTCGAGGGTGTGGGTCCAGTCGGGGGCGAAGGTCTTGAGCCGGTGGTGGCGGCGGCAGAGGCAGCACAGGTTCTGGCACGAGGTCTGGCCGCCGTGGGCGTGCGCGACGACGTGGTCCAGGTCGGCCCAGCCGGCCCGGACGGTGCAGCCGGGGTGCCGGCAGGTGCGGTCCCGCGCCCGCAGGAACCGCTGCTGGACGGGTGTGGGGCGGTAGCGGTCGACCGGGCCCGGCCGGGCCGGCAGGGGGCAGGCGCAGAGCGTGGCGGGGTGGTCGGGGCGGCCGCGGCGGGCCAGCCGCTCGAGTTCTGTGCGGCCGAGGACGGCCAGCAGCGCGCCGGCGGCGTCGGTGATCGCGATGTCCAGGCTGCCGCCGGTCGGTGCGCGCAGCCCGCCGGGGCCGACCGCGTCGAGCTGGGCGAGCAGTTCGCGCAGGTGGGCGGCGGTGATCGGCTCCCCGTCCACCTCCCCGACCGGCGCCGGCGCGTGGGTGAAGGCGGCGGGCAGCGGCGCGCCGGCGGCGAGGAAGCTGGCCGGGGTGAGCGCGGTCAGGGGTGCGACCACGGTGAGGTGCGCGGTCACCGGTGGCCGGGTGTCGTCCCAGGGGCGGAGCATCAGGTCCGCCGCCGCTCCGGCGCGGAGCATGCCCAGCGGCCGGGTGTCGCCGGCCTCCTTGGCCGCGCGGGCGTGCCGGTCGGCGGCGTCCCGGCAGGCGCGGGCCTCGGGATGGGGCAGCAGAGCGCGGAACTCGCTCATCCCGTCCCCGACCGGACGCACCGTCACATCCGCCCCGCGCCGCCGCTGCTCCCGCCGCCGGTCGGCCGCCGCGGCGTCGCGCGCCAGCAGCTCGGCGCGCACGGCTTCCCGTAGCTTGCGCGCGCCCAGTTCGGCGGCGCGGGGCAGGACCGCGGTCTCCATGCCGGCGATCGCGGCCGGGTCGGTGTCGCGGCCGGTGGCGGCGACCTCCGCGGCCATGGCCCGCGCCCGCGCCCAGTCCAGCCGTCCCAGGCTGAGCTCCGCGTGCGTGGCCGGCAGCCGGGTGGTGAGGATCTCGGCGTGCTCGAGCTGGGTGACCGCCGCAGTGCGGCTGCAGTTCTGGATCAGCGCCAGTTCATCGGGCAGGAACTCGCTGACCCCCGGCGGCCCGACCTGCCCGGCCTGTTCCCCACCCGGTGACCGGCCGTCCGGCGCGGGACGGGCGGCCGCCAGGTCCATGACGAGCTCGGCGCGCAGCGCGGCCAGCTTCGCCTCGGCCACCACGATCTGCCCGAGCAACTCCGCGGTCTCCGCCGCGCTGCGGCGGGCCGGCAGCCACCCGCCGAGCGGTTCCTCCCGATCGCAGAAGTCGGGATCGTCGATCTCCCACGGCGAGGGCGCCGTGTCCACCGACGTCACGGTCACCCCGACCGCGAACCCGACCACCGACATACCCGCAGGCTAAGCGGGGGGTACGACACATTCCGGCGCCCCGATCCAGGCCGGTCGGCGACGCGGCCGGACGGGCAGGTCCTAGACTGGCCGGCACGACGGACGAGTCGGCTGGGCGGTCGCGTCGGCGGGGGAGACCCCGTCGCCGAGGAACGTCCGGGCTCCACAGGGCAGGGTGGTCGTTAACGACGACCCGGGGTGACCCGCGGGACAGTGCCACAGAAAACAGACCGCCAGCGCGTGCGCTGGTAAGGGTGAAACGGTGGTGTAAGAGACCACCAGCACGCCGGGTGACCGGCGTGGCTCGGTAAACCCCACCCGGAGCTAGGTCAAGAAGGGGCGGCGGTTCGCCGTCGTCCCGCGCAGGCGTTCGAGGGCGGCCCGCCCGAGCCTGCGGGTAGACCGCTCGAGCCTGCCGGCAACGGCAGGCCTAGATGGATGACCGCCCATCGGGACGCCGCGAGGCGCCCGTGGACAGAACCCGGCGTACAGGCCGACTCGTCCGTCGTCCTCCCCATGATCAGACCTGTCCCCGCAGGTCCCCTCGGCGTGTCACGAAAACGTCATGCGCGCGATCGGGTTGTGCGCGTTCGAGATGGACCGCTCCGGGCATGGAATGCGAAGGCCCGATGGCGGGCCTGGTGGGACGCGGACCTCCCTGGGTCCGTCCACCGTGCTGCCGGGTCCTCCCCGACCCATGTTCTTCCCCGGCGGGAACCGATTCGCCGTCCGCACCACGGGTGGCGGTACCGCACCGTGCCCGATGTCCTCCGCAGCACCGGGAGGGCATGCCCCCTCGGACGAAGGAGTCTCCATGCGCAAGGCGTTCGCACTTCCGACCGTCGCCCTCGTCGCCACCGCCTTCCCGCTGCTGGCCGCGACCTCGGCTTCGGCCGCCGACCACGACGGCAGCTACCAGGCCACGCTGGGTGCGCTCAACGAGTCCGGCGTCACGGGGACCGGCATGGTGACCCTCTCCGGTGACCAGGCCACCGTGACGGTCGAGGCGTCGAACCTGCTCGCCGGCGCGCCGCACGCTCAGCACTTCCACATCGGCGCCCTGGGCCAGTGCCCGACGGCGGACGACGACGCGGACGGGGACGGCATCGTCAGCACGCCCGAGGCCGCGGAGTACTACGGCTCCATCGGCGCGTCGCTGACCACCACCGGCGACACCGGCCCGGACAGCGGCCTGGCCGTGGACCGCTTCCCGACCGCCGAGGGCGGCTCGTACACCTACGAGCGCACCTTCTCGGTGTCGGAGGACGTGCAGGAGTCCTTCGCTGCCGGCAACGCGGTGCTGGTCGTGCACGGCATCGACGCCAACGGTGACGGTGCGTACGACCCGAGCGCCGGGATGAGCCCGCTCGACCCGTCGCTGCCGCTGGAGGCCACCGCCCCGGCCGCCTGTGGCGTCCTCGAGGCCTCGCAGATGGGCACCATGCCCGCCGGCGGTGCCGAGACCGGTGCCGGCTCGACCAGTGGCATCGAGCAGCAGACCGCGATCGGCGTCGGCGCCCTCGCCGCGGCCGGTGCGGCCGCGGCCGGTGTCACCGCCTACCGCCGCCGCCAGGCCACCGACCAGGCCTGATCGCACAGCCCGGTGCACGCCGGGCGGGCGCTGCCCGCCCGGCGCTGCCGCCCGGCGCTGCTCGCCCCGGCCGGATCGGCGGACCGTGCCCCGGGCGCCGATCGTCCGGTGAACGCGGCGCTGCGCGCACGGTCCATGACGCACCGTGCGCCTCTGCGGAGGGTCCCGGAAAAGGTCGGAGTGGTTCCGCTGTCCCCGGTCCGGTCTGCCTAGCCTTCCCACGTCACCCGACCGGGTGACCCGGATGGCCGCCCGCCGAACCTGCCCACGGCCACCGGACGCGTCGACAGAACGGGCAGGCGCGGGGGACCCACCGACCAGTGGCCCTCCGGGGCCTCGGGGTGAAGCCGCACGATGCGGCCGGGCAACTCTCGCCCGAACCCGACAGCTAACTCCGCAGGCGGCGAGAGGGCTCACCACTCCATGCGCACTCGCAACCGCACCCTGGGCCGACACCGTCGTCCCGCCCGCAACCGCGTCATGTCGGCCGTGACCTACCCGGCCGTGGTCCTCGGGGCTGCTTCGGCCGTCACCCTGGGGACGATCGCTCCGGCGTCCGCCCACACCGGGGAGCACACCGTTCGCTCCGGCGACACCCTCAGCACGATCGCGTCCGGTCACGGGACGTCGTGGCGCAGCGTCTACGACGCCAACCGGGCCACGATCGGTGGGAACCCGAACGTCCTGCGGGTCGGGCAGGTGCTCACCATCGGCGGCTCCGGCCCGGCGCCGACCGCCGCCGCGCCCGCGCCCGCGCCGAGCGCTTCCGGCGCGTACGTCGTACGCCCGGGAGACACGCTCGGCAGGATCGCCGCCCGACACGGCATCAGCTGGCAGCAGCTGCACGCCACCAACCGTGCGGTCATCGGTGCCAACCCCAACGTGCTGCGCGTCGGACAGCGACTGGTCCTCAGCGGCGCCACGGCCGCGGCGCCTGCCCCCAGCGCGGCACCCGACCGCGCCAGCCGGTCGAACCGGCCCGCCCCGGCTCCCGCGCCGGCCCCGGCTGCGACCTCCGCGGCCTACGGCCAGTGGGACCCGCACGTCCGCCCCGCCGTCCAGGAGGTCGCCGAGCGGTTCGGCGTCGCACGTGTCCTCACCCGCCCCGGTCACAGCCCCACCGCCGGCCGCGCGGCCGACTTCATGGTCCACACCGACCGGGCCAAGGGTGACGCCATTGCCCAGTACGTGGTCGACAACGCGGCCCGGCTCCGCGTCGACTACGTGATCTGGCACCAGAAGGTCGCCGGTCCGTGGACCGGCTGGCAGTGGAAGGCCATGGCCGACCGCGGATCCCCCACGGCCAACCACATGGACCACCCGCACGTGTCCTTCCTCCCCGCGGGGTAACCGGCCACGGGGGCCGCTGGGCTCCAGGAGAGACGACGAGCGCCCCCCTCCCGGGTTCCGGGCGGGGGGCGCTCCCCGTGCGGCCGTGCTGATCAGCCGATCCCGACCACGACCCCCTCGGTCGCGCTGCGCCGGGCGGCGTCGAGCACGGCCATCGAGGCGATGGCGGCACGCGGGTCGACCGGCACCTGCCCGAGCCCGCGGACGGCGCGGGCGAATGCCGGGTAGAAGGTGTCCCAGGCGCCGTTCTCGGTGGGCACCGGCCGGCCGGCGTCCCCGCGGTGCACGCGGCCCCAGCGCTCCGGCGGCTCGGCACCCCAGGCCGGGCCCAGCGACGCCGGGGTGTGGGCGGCGAGCAGGAGGTCCTCCTGGCCGTCCATGAGGGTGTCGTTGACGTAGCTGCCGGTCGTCCCGGTCACCCGGAACCGGGGCCCCGGTGCACCCTGGCTCCAGCTGCCCGACAGGTGCGACCGTGCGCCGTTCGCATGGGTCACGGCCATGAAGACGTCGTCGTCCAGGCCGTTCTCCCGCAGCCGCCACTCGGCGTAGACCGAGACGGCCGGCCCGAGCAGGACCAGTGCCTGGTCGACGAGGTGGCTGCCGAAGTCGAGCAGCGTGCCACCACCGGCGGCGCCCGGCCCGCTCCCCGGGGCCAGCCGCTCGAAGCGGGACTCGAAACGGACCAGCTCTCCGAGCGCACCCTCGGCCACCAACCGGCGGACGGTGAGGAAGTCGGAGTCCCACCGCCGGTTCTGGTACGGCGACAGCGCCAGGCCCGCCCGCTCGGCGAGCTCCACCGACCGGCGGGCGGCGTCGGCGTCCAGCGCGAACGGCTTGTCGCAGACCACCGCGAGCCCCAGCTCCAGCGCCCGGTCGGTCAGCCCGCTGTGCGTGGCGGCGGGCGTGGAGATCGCCACCGCCTCCGCGCCGGCGTCCTTGAGCTCCTCCAGGGAGGCGAAGGCCGCCCGGCCGGGTGCGTCCTCGGCCACCAGCGCCCGGCGCTCGGGCGACGTCGTCACCACCCCGAGGAAGTCGATCTCCGCCGCGGCTCCCAGCAGCGGGGCGTGGAAGTACCGGCCGCCGAAGCCGTAGCCCACCAGGCCGGCGCGGACAGGAGGCATCTGGGTCGTGGTCACCGGGCGATTCTGCCTGCCGTCCCCGGGCTCCCCGTCAGGCGGCGACGGCGGTGACGAACGTGCAGATCCCCTCGCCGGAGTCCGCCCGGTGGCGGATCCCGATCAGCCAGAGCAGGGCGGTCTCGATCCGGTGGGCCAGCCGGCGCCGCCCCTCGTACCAGGTGCTGCCACCGGTGGTCACCTCGACGTCCCGGAACCCGGCCAGCCGGACGTGCTCGGTCAGCATCCAGTCCGGGAGGATCGAGATGTGGCCGGGCTGGTGGTAGTGCCCCGGCCCGAAGATGAACGGCGCGCCCCGCAGGAACATCTTCAGCCGGGAGTGCGGGTGGGTGATGTTCGGGGTGCTGACGACGAGCCGGTCACCGGGCCGGAGCAGCGAGCGGATCGAGCGCAGCACCTGCCGCGGGTTCTCCACGTGCTCGAGCGTCTCGACGCACATCACCAGGTCGAACGGGCCGCGGGTCTCCTCGGTCCACTCCGGGTGGTCGAGATCGAGGCGGTGGATCCAGTCGTGCGGCGGGTCGAGATCGGTGGGCACGACGTCGAAGCCGGCGTCCCGGAGCCGGCAGGCCAGCGCACCGCAGCCGGCACCGACCTCGAGGATCCGGCCACCGTCGGGCAGCGCTCGCCTGGCCAGCTCGACGGCGTACTCGTGCACTCCGGGAGCGGCGTGCACGCCGTGCCCCTGATACGTCCCCGTTGCTGCGGTCCGGGTGGTGGTGCCCTCGTCGGCGGTCACCCTCGGGAGTCTGGCCCACCAGCGGCCGGTCCGCCCGGTCGCCGACCGCCGGACCGCCGCAGCCGGAGCGCCCGCAGCGCGACGCCCGCGGCCAGGACCAGGATCCCGGTCACCACCGCCTGCCACAGCAGCGTCGCGGCGAGCACCAGGCAGCCCACCGCGCCGAGCACCTGCAGGGCACGTGGCCAGCGCCGGTGCTCGGCCGGCTGGGTGAACGCCGCCAGGTTCG
The DNA here is from genome assembly GCF_039679125.1 of Blastococcus sp. HT6-4. Taxonomy (NCBI): domain Bacteria; kingdom Bacillati; phylum Actinomycetota; class Actinomycetes; order Geodermatophilales; family Geodermatophilaceae; genus Blastococcus; species Blastococcus montanus. The sequence goes on from NZ_CP155551.1 coordinate 1,440,320, forward strand.
CGACGAGGTAGTAGAGGAGCACGCCGAACGAGGAGAAGCCGATGGCGTCGGCCAGGTCGACGACGAGGACGAGCCCGCAGACGACGGCGGCGAGGGCGAGCTCGGCGTGGTGCGGCACCCGGAAGCGCGGATGGACGGCGGCCAGGACCCGGGGGAGGTCGCCCTCGCGCGCCATCGCCAGGCTGGTCCGGCCGACGCCCGCGACCAGCGCCAGGAGCGCACCGAGGGTCGCCGCCGCGGCGCCGACCCGGACCACCGGCTGCGCCCAGTCGGCGCCGGCGGCCTCCACCGCGGCCGCCAGGGGAGCGGTGGTCGCGCCCAGCGGCCCGGAGCCGAGCACGAGCAGCAGCATGACGGCCACGGCCGTGTAGACGGCGACGGCGATGCCGAGCGCGAGCGGTACGGCCCGGGGGATGGTCCGCCCGGGATCCCGGACCTCCTCCCCGAGGGTCGCGATGCGGGCGTAGCCGGCGAAGGCGAAGAAGAGCAGCCCGGCGGACTGCAGGACGCCGTACCAGCCCGCGTCCACCCCCTCGGTGAGGCGGCCGACGTCCGGCCGGCCGCCCGCGAGGCCGGCGCCCACGGTCACGGCGAGCACGACCACGACCACGCCGACGAGCAGCTTGGTGAGCCCCGCGGTGCGCGTGATGCCGCGGTAGTTCACGGCGGTGAGGGCCAGCACCGCGGCGACCGCGGCCGGCCGGCGCCAGTCGGGAGGCACCGCGTAGGAGGCGAAGGCCAGCGCCATCGCGGCGCAGCTGGCGGTCTTGCCGATCACGAACGCCCAGCCGGCCAGGAAGCCCCACCAGGGACCGAGCCGTTCCCGGCCGTACACGTAGGTGCCGCCGGCAGCGGGGTACTGCGCGGCGAGCTGGGCCGAGGCGGTGGCGTTGCAGTAGGCGACCACGGCAGCCAGCGCCAGCCCGAGGAGCAGCGCCGCCCCCGCGGCCCGTGCCGCCGGCGCGAACGCGACGAACACCCCGGCACCGAGCATCGACCCCAGCCCGATCAGCACCGCGTCGGCCGTCCCCAGCCGCCGGGCGAGCACCGGACCGCTCACGAACCGCTCCTTCCGCCGCCGGCCGCGTTCCCGCGGAGCTCCCGGGCCGGGCGCGGGTGCTGTGCGAGGCTGCGGAGGTGATCGTCCCGCGCCCCTCCGCGCCCCGGTGACCGGGGTCGCCGTCGCCGTGGCGGCGGTGTCCGGGCTGCTGGCGGGGTTCGCGGTGAACCGCGCCGCCGGGGCCTTCCCCTGGGGGGCGACGGACGGCCCGCGCGCCCGGTTCGCCGTCCGGCCGCCCCTCCTCGAACTGGCGACCGCGGCGCTGTTCGCCCTCGTCGCCCTCCGCCTCGGTGCCGCCTGGGAGCTGCCCGCCTTCCTGGCCGTGACGTCCGCCGGGGTGCTGCTCACCGTGATCGACCTGCGCGACCGGCTGCTGCCCAACCGGGTGATCGTCCCGGCCGTGGGCGCGACGGCCGCCCTGCTCACCCTGGCGGCGGCTGCGGAGGGAACGTGGCACCCCCTGCTCCGGGCGGGGCTGGGGGCGGCCGTGCTGTTCGCGCTCTACCTCGTGCTGGCGTTGATCTCGCCGCGGGGTCTCGGCATGGGCGACGTGAAGCTGGCCGGGCTGCTCGGTCTCCCGCTGGGCTGGCTCGGCTGGGGCGCCGTCGCGCTCGGGGCGGTCGCCGGGTTCGTCGTCCAGGCGGTCCTGGCCCTGCTGCTGCTGGCCGGACGGCGCATCGACCGGAAGGCCGAGCTGCCGTTCGGGCCGGCGATGCTGCTCGGCGCGGCCCTCGCCGTCGGCTGGAGCGGCTCGCTCCTCGGCTGACCCGGGCCCCTGGGCCGGTGACGGTGCGTGACCGGCGTTCGCGGATGGCCCCCCGCCGGAGGTCCGGCCTCATCGGATCGGGTGAGGCTCGCTCAAGTCGCGCTCTGTTCTGCACGACAACTCTCCCCAACGCCACGAAGCCGGATCACCCCGATCCGGATCTCGACGGCTCACAACCGAGGGAGCACCGAATGATCAACGCCTACGCCACCCTGGCCAGCCTGGTCGCGTTCGCCCAGGACCGCCTGAAGAACGAGGAGAAGGGCGCGACCGCCGTCGAGTACGGCCTCATGGTCGGCCTGATCGCCGTCGTCATCATCGGCGTCGTCGCGACGCTGGGTGGCCAGCTGGCCGAGCTGTTCGCGTCGGTCAGCGAGGAGCTCCCGGCCGTCACGACCACCACCACCACCGGGGGCTGACCACTCGCTGCTGCGCGGCGACGTAGCGGTTCCGGCGCAGCGGCCCTCGTCCTGGGGGTCGCTGCGCCGCTGCACGAGAGAGGCGGTGGACCGGGATGAGGGGACGACTGCGCGACGAGCGCGGCGCCAGCGCGGTGGAGTTCGCTTTCATCGTGCCGCTGCTGATCGTGCTCGTGATCGGCATCGCCGAGTTCGGCCACGCCTTCCAGGTGCAGGGCACGTTGTCGGCCGCCGCCCGCGAGGGGGTGCGGGCGATGGCCCTGCGCAACGACCCGGTCGAGGCCCGCGACGTCGTCCGGACCGCGGCCGCGTCGCTGTACCCGGCGGTCACCGACGACCAGATCGACATCGTGATCGTCGGCGGCACGGCCGGGACCTGCCCCACCACCGGCGCCGGCGACACCGCCGTCCGCCTCACCATCACCTATCCGAAGCCGTACCTGACCGGGTTCTTCGGCGCGGAGATCGAACTCACCGGAACGGGGGTCATGCGATGCAACGGCTGACCTCCCGCGCCCGGCGCCGGCTGGCGGGCGAGCACGGCGCGAGCGCCGTCGTCCTCTCCCTGCTGATGGTCCCGCTCCTGGGCTTCGCGGCCATCGCCGTCGACATCGGCGCGCTCTACGCCGAGCGCGCCCGGCTCCAGGTGGCGGCCGACGCCGCCGCCATCGCGGTCGCCCAGGACTGCTCCCGCGGCAACTGCGGGGACATGCTGGCGACCGCCCAGAACCTGATCACCCTGAACCACGGTCCGGGCACGGCGTCGTACCCGGTGCTCAGCAGCGACCCGCTGAGCGTGACGGTGGAAGGCAGCACCCCGAAGGAGCACTGGTTCGCGCCGGTCATCGGGCACGACTCCAGCCAGGTCGCAGCCACGGCCACGGTCGGCTGGGGAGGCCCGAGCCAGGGCACCGCGGTGCTGCCGCTGACCTTCTCCTGGTGCTCGTTCAAGGCCCAGACCGGCGGCGGGCTGCCGTCGACCGAGACCCATCAGACGATCATGTTCAGCAAGTCCGACGGCGTCGGTGGCTGCACCGGCCCGTCGGGGAACTTCGTGCCCGGTGGCTTCGGGTGGGTCGTCCCCGACGAGGGCAGGTGCCACGCCACCTCCGCGATCGGGCAGCGGCTCTTCTCCGACACGGGTGTCTCCCTGCCGGCCGGCTGCGCCGAGGCCGACCTCGAGGGGTGGCTCGGCCGGACGGTCCTGCTGCCGCTCTTCGACGAGTTCGGGGACGGGGGGAGCAACGGCTGGTACCGCGTCTACGGCTACGCCGCCTTCACGCTCACCGGCTACGCCGTCAACGGCTCGATCTCGAGCGGTCACAAGGTCTGCGGGCCCGGCACCAACTCCAGCGACCGGTGCGTCACCGGCTACTACACCCGCTTCGTCGAGCTCTCCGACGACTGGAACTACAGCCCGGACGCGCCCCAGCTCGGGGCCTCGATCCTCCGACTGATCCGATAGGGGCGCCCACTCGTGAGACGTCGATTCCTGGCCGCCGTGGCGGCCCTCGCGCTCATCGCCGTCGGCACCGTGGTCCTGGTGACCTACGTGCGCGGCGCGGAGGCCCGCGCCTACGCGGGTGTGCAGACCATCGAGGTACTGGTGGCCGATGCGCTCATCCCTGCCGGCACTCCCGGCAGCGCACTGGCCGACCTGGTGAGCACCGAGGTGCTCCCCGCCAAGGCCGCGTTGCGGGGGCGGGTCACCGACCTCGCCGCGCTGGCCGACCGCGTCGCCACCGTCGACCTCGAGCCCGGGGAGCAGCTGCTCGCCAGCCGGTTCGAGCGGCCCGACCAGCTGCAGGCGCCCGGAACGGTGCCCGTGCCCGAGGGCATGCAGGAGGTCAGCGTCGTCCTGGACCCGCAGCGCGCCGTGGGCGGCCGGCTGGCCGCCGGCGACACGGTGGGCGTCTTCGTGTCCATGAGCGGTGATGCCGGTGGGACCACCCACGCCGTCCTGCACGAGGTCCTGGTCACCCAGGTGCAGGGGGCGCCGGCACCGCCGGCGCCGCCCGCCGACGGGACGGTGCCGGCCGCCTCCGCACCCGTCCCCTCGGGCAGCCTCATGGTCACGTTCGCGGTCACCGCGTCGCAGGCCGAGGCCGTCGTCTTCGCCGCGGAGCACGCCAGCATCTGGCTGTCCCTGGAGCCGGCCGGCCCCGACGTCTCCCGCACCCAGGTGATCACCCCGGACACCATCTACGGAAAGGCCTACTCATGAGCCGCGTCGTCCTGGCCGGAGCGGGCGAGGACCTGGTCCTCCGCGTCAAGGAGGCCACCGCCGGCGACGTCCACGTGCTGCCGCCCGGCCGGCTGCCCAGCGACCCGGCCCGGCTGTTCGAGCAGCTGCTCGACGACGAGCTGCCCGACGTGCTCCTGGTCGGCCCGCACGCGCCGGCGCCGGAGGTGCTGACCCTCGCCGCCCGGCTGGACGTGCAGAGCCCCGGGATCACCGTCGTCCTGATGGCCGACCCGTCGCCGGAGATGCTGCAGGCGGCGATGCGCGCCGGCATCCGCGACCTGCTCCCGCCCGACGCCGGCGTGGCCGAGATCGCCGCCGCCGTGGAGCGCGCCGGGCACGCGGCGGCGGGCCGCCGCCGGGTGCTGCGGCCGGCCACCGAGACCGACCGCTACGCCGGCCGGGTCATCACCATCGCCTCGCCCAAGGGCGGCGTGGGCAAGACGACCGTCTCCACCAACCTGGCGATCGGGCTGACGGCGGCGGCGCCCCAGTCCACCGTCCTCGTCGACCTCGACGTGCAGTTCGGCGACGTCGCCTCGGCGCTGAGCCTGACGCCGGAGTACACCCTGCCCGACGCCGTCCACGGCCCGGCCAGCGAGGACACGATGGTCCTCAAGACCTTCCTCACCCAGCACCCCAGCGGGCTGTACGCCGTCTGCGGGTCGGAGTCGCCGGCGGCCGGCGACACGATCACCGGCGAGGACGTCAGCCGGCTGCTCGCCTCGCTCGCCCGCGAGTTCCGCTACGTCGTCGTCGACACCGCCCCGGGGCTGTCGGAGCAGACCCTGGCGGCGCTGGACCGGGCCTCCGACGTGATCATGCTCTCGAGCATGGACGTGCCCGGCGTGCGCGGGCTGCGCAAGGAGCTCGACGTGCTCCGGGAGCTGTGCATGATCCCGGCCGGCCGGCACGTCGTCATGAACTTCGCCGACCCCAAGGGCGGCCTGACGGTGCGCGACGTCGAGACGACGATCGGCACCGGGATCGACGTCGTCCTGCCCCGCTCGATGTCGGTCCCGGCCAGCACCAACCAGGGCGTTCCGATCCTGGAGAGCGGCGGCCGCCGCGACCCGATGGTCCGGGAGCTGCGCCGGCTGGTGTCCCGCTTCTCCGCCACCCCGCTCATGAAGTCCAGCCGCTACCGGGCCAAGCACCGGGCCGCGTCGTGAACCTCGCCCAGCGGCTGGAGGCCCTGCGCGGCGGGCCCGAGGCCGCCCCGGCCCGGCCGGCCGCTCCCGTCCCCGACGCCCCGGCGCCCGGGAGCACCGCGACGCCGGTGGCCGGCCCGGCTGTGCGGCCGGTGCCGGCCACCCGGGCGGCCGTGGCACCGGCCCCGGCCCCGCCGACCGACGCGCTGGCGCGGCTCAAGGACCGCGTCGGCAAGGCGCTGTTCGAGCGCATGGGCAGCCGGATGAACGACCCGTCGCTCAGCGAGAGCCAGCTGCGGTCGATCGTGCTGAAGGAGCTCGACGAGGTCGTCGAGGAGGAGAACGTCCCCCTCAGCACCGACGAGCGCCAGCGGCTGACCGCCGAGCTGGCCGACGACGTGCTCGGCTACGGGCCGCTGCAGCGGCTCCTCGACGACGACGCGGTCAGCGAGATCATGGTCAACGGCCCGGACGCCATCTACGTGGAGCGCAGCGGCAAGCTCCAGCGCACCCCGACGCGCTTCACCTCGGAGGAGCACCTCCGGCGGGTCATCGACCGCATCGTCTCCCGGGTGGGACGCCGGATCGACGAGTCCTCGCCGCTGGTCGACGCGCGGCTCGCCGACGGCTCCCGCGTGAACGCGATCATCCCGCCGCTGGCCTTCAGCGGCTCCACGCTCACCATCCGCAAGTTCGCCAAGGACCCGTTCACCGTCGAGGACCTGATCGGCTTCGGCACGCTCACGCCGGAGATGGCCGAGCTGCTGCACGCCTGCGTCGAGGCGCGGCTGAACGTGATCGTCTCCGGCGGTACCGGTACCGGGAAGACGACGCTGCTCAACGTGCTGTCCTCGTTCATCCCCGAGGGGGAGCGGATCGTCACCATCGAGGACGCCGTCGAGCTGCAGCTCCAGCAGGACCACGTGGTCCGGCTGGAGTCGCGGCCGCCCAACATCGAGGGCAAGGGGGCGGTGACCATCCGCGACCTGGTCCGGAACTCGCTGCGCATGCGCCCGGACCGGATCGTGGTGGGGGAGTGCCGCGGCGGCGAGAGCCTGGACATGCTGCAGGCGATGAACACCGGCCACGACGGCTCGCTGTCCACCGTGCACGCCAACTCCCCGCGCGACGGCATCGCCCGCCTCGAGACGCTGGTGCTCATGGCCGGCATGGACCTGCCGCTGCGGGCCATCCGCGAGCAGATCGCCTCCGCGGTCGACGTCGTCGTCCAGCTGACCCGGCTGCGCGACGGCACCCGCCGGGTCACCCACGTCACCGAGGTCCAGGGGATGGAGGGCGACACGGTCACGCTGCAGGACGCGTTCCTCTTCGACTACTCCGCCGGCGTCGACGCCTCCGGCAGGTTCCTCGGCAAGCCGGTGCCCACCGGCGTCCGCCCCCGGTTCACCGACCGGTTCGACGAGCTGGGCATCAGGCTCTCACCGCGGGTCTTCGGGGCGGCCGAGCCGACCGGTGCGCCGAGGTGGTGACGGTGCCCGCGACCCTTCTCCTCCTCGGCGTCGGAGCGATCTCCGCGGCCCTGTTGATCCTCGCCCTCGTCGTCCTTCCCGGCGGGCCCTCGCGGGTGCCGCTGGCCCGGCTCGACCCGTCCGTGGCCCCGCCGGCCTCCGCCCTGGCCGGCGCGGGGGCGGCGGCCGAGGCGGCGGTGGAGAAGGTGCTGCTCAAGCGCGGCCGGCTGGCCGCCGGGGCCGCGGCGCTGGAGCGCGCGGGCATGGCGACGACGCTGCCGAACTTCGTGCTCGCCGTCGGGCTGACCACCGTGCTCGCCGTGGTGACCGGCGCTCTCCTGGCGGGCCCGCTGCTCGCCGTGCTGCTCCTGGTGCTGGTGCCGTTCGGCGCCAAGCTGCTGCTGGGCTTCCGCGCCGGACGACGGCAGGCCGCCTTCGCCGATCAGCTCGACGACTCGCTGCAGCTGATGTCGAGCAGCCTCCGCGCGGGGCACAGCCTGCTCCGGGCGGTGGACTCGGTGTCGCAGGAGGCCGAGGCGCCGACGTCGGAGGAGTTCGCGCGGATCGTCAACGAGACCCGCGTCGGCCGGGATCTCAGCGACGCGCTCGACGAGGTCGCCGAGCGGATGGGCAGCGACGACTTCACCTGGGTGGCGCAGGCGATCGCCATCCACCGCGAGGTCGGCGGCAACCTCGCCGAGGTGCTCGACGCCGTCGGGAACACCATCCGCGAGCGCAACGCCATCCGCCGCCAGGTCAAGGCGTTGTCGGCCGAGGGCAAGCTCTCCGCGGTCGTCCTCATGGCGCTGCCGTTCGGTGTGACCGGCTTCATCTCCGTCACCAACCCCGGCTACATCGCGAAGTTCACCGAGAGCCTCGTCGGCTACGGGATGCTGGGAGCGGCGGCGCTCATGCTCCTGGTGGGCGGCCTGTGGCTCAAGAAGACCGTGAAGATCCAGTTCTGATGAGCATCGTGCCCGCCTCCGTCCTGCTGGCCGCGATCGCCGTCAGCGGCGCCGTCGCGCTCCTCGGCTGGTCCCTGCTCGCCCGCCCGGGGGCCGGGACCGTGCAGGTGCGGGACAACCTGCTCCGGGGCATCGACGTCACCGGCCCGGCCGGGCGTGGCGCCCGGACGGGGTCCGGCCCGCTCTCCCGGCTCACCCGCGGTCTCACCCCGCGCGGCACGGTGGCCCGGCTCGACCGCCTGGCGGGACGGGCCGGTCGTCCGGCGGCCTGGCCGGTGCCGAAGCTGGTGGCGGCCAAGCTGGTGCTGGGCCTGGTCGCGGCGTCGCTCGGGCTGCTGGTGGCGACCTCCGGGCCGAGCGTGCTGACCGTCCTGGTGGCGGCCGTCGCGACCGTCGTGGCCTACGTCGTGCCGGAGCTGCTGCTCTACAGCCGCGGGCAGGAGCGGCAGCAGGCCATCGCCCTCGAGCTGGCCGACACGCTCGACCAGATGACCATCGCCGTGGAGGCGGGGCTCGGCTTCGAGTCGGCCATGGCGCGGGCAGGCAGCAACGGCAAGGGCCCGCTCGCCGAGGAGCTGGTGCGCACGCTGCAGGACATCGCCGTCGGGCAGCCGCGGCGTCACGCCTACCTGGCGCTGGCGGAGCGGACCGGGGTGCCCGACCTGCGCCGGTTCATCCGCGCCGTCGTGCAGGCCGACCAGTACGGCGTCTCGATCGCCGACGTGCTGCGCACCCAGGCGGCGGAGATGCGGCTCAAGCGCCGTCAGCGCGCCGAGGAGAAGGCGATGCAGATCCCGGTGAAGGTGATCTTCCCGCTGATCCTGTGCATCCTGCCGACGCTGTTCATCGTGCTGCTGGGGCCCGCCGTCATGGACATCGCCGCCGCCTTCAGCGGGCCATGACCGGTGTCGTCCTCCGGACGACACCGCGGCCACGTGCCGTCCCCCGGCTGAGCTGAGCCCGTCCGTCGTCCCTGCGTGGACCCCTCCGGGGCCCACTCGGGCCGCCCCTGCGCCGAATGCGACGAACTCGTGGCCATCAGCAGCTGATGACCACGAGTTCGTCACATCCGGCGGGCCCGTGTCAGCCGGTCGAGCGGGGCTGCGCCGGGTTCGTGGGGTCACCCTGGGACGGCGGGTTCATGGCCGGCCCGGTCGTCGCCTCGGAGACCTTCGACCCGCCACGCGCGTGCGAGGGGTCGTCGGCGGCCGACGCGGCCGGGTCGCCGCCCGACGGCTCGGCGCCCTCACGGAGGGCCTGGAGCCGGTTCTCCATGATCGTGACGACCTGCACCCGGTTCGCGTGCGCGCGTTCGTACTCGAGCACGGTCTGGAGGCCCTGCTCGTCCAGGGTCCGGATCCGCGCGGCCAGTCCCTCCACCGGCAGGTGGTCGTAGTCGGGCAACGGCAGCTGATCGTGCTCTGTCATCCCTCGTCCTCTCGGCGGTTCCTTGTCGCCGGACCGCCTACCCCCGGCTCCCGGAAACGACACCGGGTGTGAGCCGGTGGCCGGTGGGTAGGCGGCGACGGCGGGATTCGCCACGACGGTGATCCCCCTCCGAACGCCCCCGATCGACCGAGGAGTTGTCCCACCGACATGGACGTGTCCTTCCTGGAGCCGGTCTTCGCCGCGCCCGGGCCCTACGCCACGGTCTGCGCCGACGTGACGCACACCAACGAGAACGCCGACACGGAGCTGGACCTGCGGGTGCGCGCGCTCACCGAGCAGCTCACCGAGCAGGGCGCCCCGGAGCAGGTGGTCGAGGCCGTGCGGGCCCGGCTGCTCGAGGGCAACGAGGGCGGCGAGGCCGGCACGCTCAAGGGGCGCGCGGTGATCGCTGCCGCCGACGGCACGGTCGTGCTGGACGAGGTGCTGGCCGACGCGCCGGCCCGCGAGACCGCCGAGTGGTCGCCGCACCCCGACCTGGTGCCGGTGCTCAAGCAGCTGGCCGGGCGGGTGCCGCACGTCGTCGTCGTCGCCGACCGGGTGGGCGCGGACATCACCACGGCCGGCCTCCCGGGCCGGCCGGACCAGGAGAAGCAGGTGGAGGGCGACACCTTCCACATGCGGAAGGTCAAGGTCGGCGGCTGGGCGCACAACACCTACATGCACACCGCCGAGAACCAGTGGGAGGAGAACGCCGGCCTGGTCGCCGACGAGCTGGAGTCCCAGGCCCGTCGGCTGCCGCTCCGGTTCATCCTGATCGCCGGCGACGTGCGGGCCCGGCAGATCCTGAGCGACAAGGCGCACGCCGCGTGGTCGGACCTCGTCGTGACGACGGAGGAGGGCGGCCGTGCCGCCGGCGCCGACCGCGAGCCGGTGGAGCGGCGGACCGCCGAGCTGATCGCCGAGCACGAGGCCCGCGACATCGCCGACGCCGTCGAGAAGGTGCAGGCCGCCGGAGCCCACGGGCTGGCCGTCACCGGGACCGAGGCCGTCGTCGAGGCGCTGCGCAAGGGACAGGTGGAGACGCTCGTCGTCACCGAGGCCCGGGACGACGACGCCACGCTCCTGGTCGGCGACAGCCCGCTGGAGCTGGGCGTCAAGCAGCAGGACATGGACGCCCTCGCCACCCACGGGGAGGTCGTCCCCGCCGGGTCCGCGCTGCTGGCCGCCGCGGTGGCCAGCGCGGCCGGGGTCCTCGTCGTCCCGGAGGCGGCGCTGCCCGGCGACGAGCCGGTGGCTGCCATCCTGCGCTACACCGACGACTCCACCCCGTCCACCTCCTGATCCCGTCCACCGAAGGAGAACTGTCGTGACCGACCCGCACCAGCCCGGCACCCCGTCCGGCACCAGCGAGCGCGACATCGAACGGCGTGCCGCTCTCGCCGAGTCGCTGGGCAAGGAGGTCTGGCCCGCCGACCGCGACGCCCTGATCGCCAAGGCGCAGGAGGGGCCGGCGCCCGACCGGGTGCTCTCGGACCTGCAGCGACTGCCGGCAGGGCAGCGGTTCGAGAACGTGCAGCAGGTCGCCGAGGCGCTGGGCCTGGGCACCGAGCAGCAGCGGTTCTGACGTGACCACGCAGAAGAGGCCCAGCCCCGAGGCGCTGGACAACGTCACCGAGGACAACATCGAGACGAGGTCCCAGCTCCTGCCGGAGGAGGCCGCGCTCCAGGGCAGTGGCATGGAGGAGGTCGCCGCCGAGGTCATCCTCGCCGAGTCGGAGGAGCGGACGGTGCATCCCGATCCCGACGACGCCCAGGGTGCGCACCGGCAGTCGGCCGAGACCGCGGACCAGCCCTGACGTGCGGCACGAGCACCCGGTCCGGCTGCGCTGGTCGGACCCCGACATGCTGGGCCACGTCAACCACGCGAGGGCGCTGAGCCTCCTGGAGGACGCCCGGCTGGCGCTCGGTGACGACCACACCGGGGGCGGGCTGATCCTGGCCCGTCTGGGGGTCGACTACCTGCGCCAGCTCTACTACCGGGTCGGTGAGGAGCTCTGCGTGCACAGCTGGGTGACCCGGATGGGCACGAAGTCCTTCACGATGCGGCAGGAGCTGGCGCAGGACGGCGAGGTCGCGATCCGCGCCGACGTCGTCCTGGTCGTCTTCGACTTCGCGGCGAACGCCAGCCGGGCCATGACCGACGGCGAGCGTGCCCACTGGAGCCGGTACCTGGAGGGCTGAGGGCGCTGGGGGGCGACGGACGAGGCCCTCGCTAGGGCCTCGTCCGGCCGTCGGACCGCGCGTCCGGCCGGGCGGTGCTGTCCCGCACCACCAGGCGGGTGGCCAGCTCCACCCGGGGGCTCTCGATGCTGTCGCCGTCCACCATCCGCAGCACGGTGCGCACTGCGAGCATCCCCATCTCCACGAGTGGCTGGTGCACCGTCGTCAGCGGCGGAGAGGACCAGCGGGCCTCGGGCAGGTCGTCGAACCCGACCACGCTGACGTCCTCCGGCACCCGCATGCCCCGGCGGCGGATGCCTTCGTAGACGCCGAGGGCCATCTGGTCGTTGGCGGCGAAGACCGCGGTCGGGGGATGGGCCAGCGTGAGGAGGCGGTCCGCCGCCCCAGCTCCGGACGCATAGCCGAAGTCGCCCTCCACGACCAGCTCCGGGTCGTAGGGCAGGCCGGCGGTCTCGAGCCCCGCCCGGTAGCCGTCCAGGCGTGCCCGGCTGGACCAGAGGGTCGGGAGGCCGGCGACGAAGGCGATGCGCCGGTGCCCGAGGCCGGTCAGGTGCTCGGTCGCGCTGAGGCCGCCGGCCCAGTTGGTGACGCCGATGGTCGGCACGTCCAGGCCCGGCACACCGGCCGGATCGACGACGACCGCCGGCACGTGCAGGCTGCGCAGCTCCGAGTGCAGGTCGGGATCGAGGTCGCTGGTCACCAGGATGGCGCCGTCACTGGCGCGTGCACCGAGGTTGTCCAGCCACTCCCGGGCGTCGCTGGCCCGCCGGTGGATGGCGGTCACCACCGTGCCGACCCCGGCTGCGTGCGCCGCCTCCTCCACGCCGCGGATGATCTCGACCGCCCAGGGGCTGTCGAGATCGTTGAAGACCAGGTCGACCAGCCGGGCCCGGCCCGGCGGGCGTCCGCCGCGCCGCTGGTAGCCGTGGTCGCGGAGGAGTTGCTCGACGCGCTGCCGGGTGTGCGGGGCCACGTCGGACCGCCCGTTGAGCACGCGGGAGACCGTCGGGACCGAGACCCCGGCCGCGGCGGCGATGGCCGCGATCGTGACCGTGCGGGCCTGCTCGTCGGGCAACGGAGCTCCTCCTCGTCGGGTGGTCAGCCTACGGCGGGAGGGGCTGGACGGTGGTTGCCCGCCGTCGGGTACCACCCACCCGGGAGGTCGGCCGGCTACGCGGGGCCGCGCGACACGCGACCTGACGAGCCACCTCGCACATCGCCCTTGACGGCCCCGATGTGAACTTCGTAACGTCTCGGCACCATTTCCGGAAGTTACCGGAAGCGGCATGACGCCGAGGAAAGGTCCCAGAATGCGCTCTCTCAGGTTCGGTTCCGGCGCGGTCACGCGCAGCGCGGCGGCACTGGGCGTGCTGCCCGTCGTCCTGGCCGCCACCGTCCTCCCCGCGGCCGCGGGCACCGACAGGGCCGCAGCCCCGCCGGTCCACGCCCAGGAAGACCGGTCCTACGGCCAGGCGAAGAAGCACGGTCTGCGCACCGTCACCCCTGACGACCTGGTCATCGGGACCGCCGCCGCCGGCGGGGGACACCACCTCGACGCCGGTTACCCCGACCCGTTCACCTACGACTCCACGTACCGCAAGATCCTCGCCGCCGAGTTCAGCTCGGTATCGCCGGAGAACCAGATGAAGTGGGACTTCATCCACCCGGAGCCGGGCGTCTACAACTTCGGCCCGGCCGACGCCATCGTCGACTTCGCCGAGGCCAACGGCCAGGTCGTCCGCGGGCACACCCTGCTCTGGCACAGCCAGCTGCCGTCCTGGGTCACCTCCGGCGACTACACGGACGACGAGCTCCGGGCCATCCTCAAGGACCACATCCAGACGGTGGTCGGCCACTTCAAGGGCCGCATCCAGCAGTGGGACGTCGCCAACGAGATCTTCAGCGACCCCTGGAACGGCCCGATCACGCTCCGGCAGGAGAACCCCTTCATCCAGCAGCTGGGCCCCGGCATCATCGCCGACGCGTTCCGCTGGGCGCACGAGGCCGACCCGGAGGCGAAGCTCTTCCTCAACGACTACGCCGTCGAGGACATGGGTGGCAAGAGCGACTTCTACTACGAGCTGGCGAAGGAGCTGCTCGCCGAGGGCGTCCCGCTGCACGGCTTCGCCTTCCAGGCGCACCTGGACCTGCAGTACCCCTTCCCGGCCACCCTGGACGAGAACATGCAGCGCTTCGACGACCTCGGCCTGGAGACGGCGATCACCGAGCTCGACGTCCGGTTCACGCTGCCGGAGAACGGCGTGCCCACGGCGGAGCAGCTGGCCGAGCAGGCGGACACCTACCAGGGGGTCCTCGAGGCCTGCCTGTCGGTCGAGGACTGCAACTCCTTCACGATCTGGGGCTTCAACGACAAGTACTCCTGGGTCCCGAGCTTCTCGGCGGGCCAGGGGGCGGCGACCGTGATGTTCGAGGACTACGAGCGCAAGCCCGCCTACTACGCGCTGCGCGAGGCGCTCGCGGCCGCGCAGGACTGACACCGGCACGGAGCCGGCTGTCGCTCGAGCTCCTCGGCCGGTTCCCGTGGCCTCACGGGGGCCGGCCGAGGCCCGCCGGCGTGCTCGGTGGCGGCCCCTTCGGCCAGGATGCCGGGCATGGCCTTCTTCGAGGGTTTCCAGCTCCGGTACGCCGACGTCGGCGGGGACGTCGTCATCCGGTTCCGCGCGGGCGGTGACGGCCCCCGGTGGTGCTCCTGCACGGGCACCCGCGCACGCACACCACCTGGCACCGGGTCGCCCCGCTGCTGGTGGCGGCCGGGCACACCGTCGTCTGCCCCGACCTGCGCGGCTACGGGCGGTCGACGGTGGTGCCGACGACACCGGACCACGCGCCCTACTCCAAGCGCGCCATGGCCGGTGACGTCGTCGCGCTGATGCGGGCGCTCGGGCACGACCGGTTCGCCGCCGTCGGGCACGACCGCGGCAGCTACGTGGCGCTCCGGACGGCGCTGGACCATCCCGATGCCGTCGTCAGGCTGGCGGTGCTCGACTGCATCCCGATCGTCGAGCACCTCGACCGCGCGGACGCCCGGTTCGCCACCGCCTGGTGGCACTGGTTCTTCTTCGCCCAGCCGGAGAAGCCCGAGCGGGCGATCTGCGCCGACCCCGACGCCTGGTACGGCTCCCTGGCGCCGGGCCGGGCCGCCGCCATGGGCGAGGACAACCACGCCGACCACCTGGCCGCGATCCGGGACCCGGACACCGTCTTCGCCATGCTCGAGGACTACCGGGCCGGTCTCGGCATCGACCGGGCCGCCGAGGAGGCCGACCGGGCCGCGGGCCGCAGGGTCACCTGCCCGACGCTGGTGCTGTGGTCGGGCCGTGACGACCTCGAGGACCTGCATGGCGACCCGCGCACCATCTGGGCGGAGTGGGCCACCGACGTGCGCGGCGGCGTCCGCATCGACAGTGGCCACCACATGGCCGAGGAGGCCCCGGACGAGCTGGTCGCGGCGCTCGTCCCCTTTCTCGCGATGTGATCATCTCCGCCGATCGGGGTAGGGCCTCCGGCGACGACGAGAGAGGAGCGACCATGCCGAAGACGGCGAAGAACGGGTCGGCCAAGCAGTCGGAGCTGCCCAGCACGCTGCAGCGTTCGCCCAAGAAGGCGCAGCGCACCTTCACCAAGGCCTACGACTCGGCGGTGGACGAGTACGACGACGAGGAGCGCGCCAACCGGACGGCCTGGGCCGCGGTGAAGCACTCCTTCGAGAAGGTGGGCGACCACTGGGAGAAGAAGCCTGGTGGCAAGAAGGGGCCCTCCGACGAGCAGGCCGAGGGTGGCCGGGGGACGAACAAGGACACCAAGGGGGGCGTGAACGCCAACGCCTCCAAGTCCCATCTCTACGACCTCGCCAAGAAGCTCGACATCGACGGCCGCTCGACGATGAAGAAGAAGGAACTGGTCGACGCCATCAAGAAGGCGAGCGACAAGAAGACCGCCGCGGCGCGCAAGAAGTAGCCCGCGGCCCGGGGCGACGACCAGGCGGTGGTCGCCCCGACGCCTCCTGTGCCACCGCGGTGCGCCGGGCGCCCGCGGTCAGCCGGGCGGGATCAGGACGAAGCCGGTCTGCCGGCCGTCCAGGTACTCGACCCCGTCGTCGGTGAGCGCGATGCCCTCCTCGAGGCCGAGCCGCACGCACTGGCCGCCCCACTCGGGGACCGGTCGCCGGACCGCCAGCTCCAGCGCGTACACGGTGTGGGGGTGCACCGGGTAGTCGCCGGCCCCGGGGACGCCGCGCTGCTCGTCCCACTGCCCGATCGCCGGCCCGGCGCCGTGGCCGTGGTAGCCCACCGGGTGCGAGTAGATGTCGCCGTCGATGCCCTCGGCGGCCGCCGCGGCGCGGGCGGCGGCCAGCACCTCGTTCCCCGTGCGGCCGGGCTGCAGCGCCGTGGTGGTCAGGTCCTGCAGGCGGTTCGCGGCCCGCAGCGCGGCACGCAGGCCGTCGGGCGCCGCGGTCTCACCGGGCCGGAGGACGTAGGCGTTGCGCTGGGTGTCGGTCCGCAGCCCGAGGCTGGTCAGCCCGACGTCGCAGTGCAGGAGGTCACCGGGCCGGACGACGGAGTCGTAGGGGACGGCCGGCAGCAGCGTGCCCTGCTCCTCGGCCAGCGGCACCCCGCACCGCTGCAGGACGACGCCGGGCTGGAACCACGGCTCCACGCCGAGGTCGTGGAAGCGCTGCCGGATCCACCAGGCGACGTCGAGCGCCGTCGTCGTCCCCACGGTGACGACGGCGGGGGAGAACGCCTCGGCGATGGTCTCGTGCACCAGCCGGTTGAGCGCCCGCAGCGCCGCGATCTCCTCGGGCAGGCGGGTCTCCAGCCAGCCCACCGCCAGCTCCTCGGCCGGCACCAGCCGGTCGGCGTAGGGCCCCAGGGCCTCCGTGAGCAGGCGGTGGTCGGTGTGTGACAGCCCGTCGGCCAGCGCGAACCGCTCCGAGACGTCGATGCCGATGCGCCGGGGGTCGGCCTGCTCGACGAACCGGCGCACCTCCGCCCACTGGGCGTGCTCGGGCGGCTCCCCCGTCGTGGACCCCGGCGTCCACGCCGGCAGGAACTGGCCCACCGGGTAGCGGGAGACCGCCGCCGGGGTGACGCCGTCGTCGCTGCGGTGCAGCACGAGGATCGTGCGTCGCCGGGCCGACAGCCAGGTGGCCGGCAGCAGTGTGGCGAGCACCGGGTCCTCGTTGTACTCGCGGCCCACCACGATCCACAGATCGATGCCTGCGCGGTCCATCAGGCCGGGCAGCACGTCGAGCAGTCGCTGGCTGAGCCAGCGGTCGCGCACGTCGGCCTGCTCGCGCAGCGGCAGGGGAACCGTCCGCGTCGGGTCAGGCGCGACGACCGTCATGCGCCTAGCGAAGCAGAGAACGGCCGAACCCACCGGTCGAGAAGGGCACCTCCGCTCGGACGCCGTCCGGGCGGGGGACGGCGGGGCTAGGCGGTCGTCCGGTCAGGCCGTGGCGCGCGGGCCGGCGCGAGGGGAGCTGCGGCCACCCGGTTGCGTCCCTCCCGCTTGGCGTCGTACATCGCGGCGTCGGCCCGGTCGATCAGCCGCCACAGCGCGGCGACCGGGTCCTCCCCGTCGACCGGCCGGACCACGGCGAGGCCGACCGAGGCGGTGACCGCGTGCCCGTCGCCTCCGCGGCCGTCGGCGACCGCCTGCCGCAGTCGTTCGGCCAGCCGGGTCGCCTCGGTGACGTCGCTGACCGAGCCCAGGACGACGAGCTCCTCACCGCCCGTCCGGGCCAGCACGTCGGCCGGGCGGACGGTGGTGGACAGCGACCGGGCCACGGCGCCGAGGACGGAGTCGCCGGCCGCGTGGCCGAACTCGTCGTTGAGCCGCTTGAAGTGGTCGAGATCGAGCACCATGGCGGTCACGTGGCTGCCGTCGCGGCGGGCCTGCCGCCACAGCCGGGGGGCCTGCTCGACCAGGTAGCGGCGGTTGTGCAGGCCGGTCAGCGGGTCGAGCCGGGCGAGGCTCTCGGTGTGCTCGAGCAGCCGCTGCACCCGCCGGCGCAGGAGGAAGACGCCCGCCGCGGCGCCGTTCAGCGTCCCCGCGCTGACGCCCACCTGGACCCCGAGGCCCACGGCGCTGTCGTAGCTGGGCCACAGCGCCGCCAGGCAGACGGCCGTCGTCACGGCCATGTGCACGGCCAGCCCCCGCAGGTCCAGGAACCAGGCGGCGACGAGGGCCGGGAACAGCAGCATGAGCGGCGTGGCGTAGCGCAGCGGGTCCTCGATGCAGAGGACGACGGCGAGGTAGACCAGGTCGCCCAGGATCACCAGGGCGAAGGTGTGGCGTGGCCCGGCGCGACCCCGGACGCCCAGGGCCACCGCGAGCCCGAACAGCAGCAGCATGGTGGCGCCGTAGGCCCACCGCGCGGCGCCCTCGCGCAGCACGCCGTCGACGACGAGGTTGATCGAGCCCATGAGCGCTCCGGTGGCCAGGAGCGTGGCCACCGTCAGCCCGGCGACCCGGCGCTCGGGACCGCGTGCCGACTCGCTCCCCGCGGCTTCCGGGAGGCCGGCGTCCAGGCTGATCACGGCACGAGGATGCCGTACGACCAGGCGTTTCGGCACGGTTCCGGATGCGATCACGCCGGTGGGCCGCCCGTGCGGGTGAGGTCGGTGCCAGGGTGGGGCCATGTCGCACCCCGATCCGGCACTGGTCGACGTCCGTCCGCTCGCCGACCACCCACTGGCCGACGCGGGGGAGGGCCGGGCCCTGCGGATGGTGGCGCCGGGGGCGGTCACCGCCGGCCGGTTCGGATTGGTGGAGTACCGGCTCGGGCCGCGCACCCCGGGGGCGGCGCCGCACTACCACCGCACGTTCTCCGAGTCGTTCTACGTGCTCTCGGGGGAGCTGACCCTCTTCGTGGACGGCGCGTGGCGCGTGTGCCGGCCGGGCGACTTCGCCATCGCGCACGAGCAGGGGGTGCACGGCTTCCGCAACGACGGCGACGAGCCCGCCTCGATGCTCATCCTCTTCACGCCCGGCATCGCCCGGGAGACCTTCTTCGCCGAGATGGCCGAGATCGCGCGTAGCGGCCGGACGCCGACCACGGAGGAGATGGCCGCCCTCTACGCCCGGCACGACCAGGTGATGGTCGACGCCTGAGCGACCACAGCCGAGGGATGGAAGGCTGGTTCCCGACGACGAGCGAAGGAGGCTGCGCATGCCGCAGGGGCCGTGGTTCTACTGCCTCAAGCACCGCACCGTCGAGGACCGGGACGGGTGCGCCGAGCGCCACCGGCTGGGTCCGTACGACACCCGGCAGGAGGCCGAGCAGGCGCTGGAGACGGTCGCCGAGCGCAACGAGCGGCTCGACGCCGAGGACCGCGAGTGGGAGGGCGACTGAAGCGCCCTCCCACGGCGAGGCATGATCGGTCCGGAAAGCCGGGCTGTCCGGCTCCGCGGGAGGGGTGGACGTGACGGACGGTCGCGCGGTCGAGGAACTGGTCGTCGGGGTGCTGGGTGGCACCGGTCCCCAGGGGCGCGGGCTGGCCGTCCGGCTGGCCGCCCAGGGGCAGCGGGTGCTGCTGGGGTCGCGGGACGCCGAGCGCGCCGCCGAGGTGGCCGCCGAGGTCGCCCAGCGGGCGGCGACGGTGGCGGGGGACGCCGCGGTCTCCGTCACCGGCGGTTCCAACGTCGACGTCGCCGGGGCGGCGGACCTGGTCATCGTCGCGGTGCCCTTCGCCGGGCACGCCGCCACGCTGGCCGAGCTGGCCACCCCGCTGGCCGGGAAGATCGTCGTCGACTGCGTGGTGCCCATGGGCTTCGACGAGCTGGGCGCCTACGTGCTCGACGTCGAGGAGGGCAGCGTCGCCCAGCAGGCGGCCACGCTGCTGCCCGACTCGCACGTGGTGGGCGCGTTCCACCACCTGTCGGCGACGCTGCTGGAAGACCTGTCCAAGCCCACCATCGACGGCGACGTGATGGTGATCGGCGACGACCGCGGCGCGATGGACACGGTGCAGGCCCTGGCCGGCCGCATCCCCGGCATGCGCGGGATCTACGCCGGCCGGCTGCGCAACGCCCGCCAGGTCGAGGCGCTGACCATCAACCTCGTCTCGGTCAACCGCCGCTACAAGGTGCACGCCGGCATCCGGGTCACCGACGTCTGACCGCCGGACCTCGTCGTGCCCGCGCCGGAGCGCCGCGACGACCGGGGGACCGCCTACGACGGGCCACCTCCGCGTCGCGTCGTGTCGCTGGTCCCGTCGCTGACCGAGGCGGTCGCGGTCACCGACGCGGGCCTGCTCGCCGGTGCCACGGACTGGTGCACGCATCCCGTGGGGCTCGACGTGCCGCGGGTCGGGGGTACCAAGTGGCCCGACCTCGCCCGGGTGCTCGCGCTGGCGCCGGACCTCGTCGTCGCGAACGCCGAGGAGAACCGGGACGAGGACGTGGCCGCGCTGCGCGCCGCCGGCATCCCGGTGTGGGTGACGGCGCCGGCGACCGTCGACCAGGCGCTCGACTCGCTCGGCCGGCTGCTCGCGGCGCTGGACCGGCCCGACCCGGGCTGGCTGCGGCGCGCC
Organism: Blastococcus sp. HT6-4; assembly: GCF_039679125.1. Classification (NCBI taxonomy): domain Bacteria; kingdom Bacillati; phylum Actinomycetota; class Actinomycetes; order Geodermatophilales; family Geodermatophilaceae; genus Blastococcus; species Blastococcus montanus. The sequence goes on from NZ_CP155551.1 coordinate 1,460,580, forward strand.
CACGAGGTCTGGGCCGACCGGCCCCGGCTGCCCGGCGCGCGCGCCGTCGTCCCGATCTGGCGGCGGCCGTGGATGGTGCTCGGCCGGGACACCTTCGCCGGTGACGTGCTGGCCCGGCTCGGCGTCCGCAACGTCTTCGCCGGACACGTGGACCGCTACCCGAAGCTGGCCAGGAACGAGCCCGCGACGGTCGACGTCGACCTGGTCGTGTTCCCCGACGAGCCCTACGCGTTCACCCCCGACGACGGCCCCGAGGCATGGCCACAGGCCCGGCCGGTGTTCGTGAGCGGGCGCCACCTCACCTGGTACGGCCCCTCGCTGGTCGAGGCGCCGGCGGTGCTGCTGGGTCAGCTCACCGGCTGACGTCCACCGGAGCGGCCGGTCAGTCGAAGGAGTGCTCGGGACCGGGGAAGACGCCGCCGCGGACCTCGTCGGCGTACTCCCGGGCCGCCCGCAGCAGCTCGCCCCGCAGGTCGGCGTACTTCTTCACGAACCTGGGCACCCGCCCGCCGTTGAGCCCGGCCATGTCCGGCCACACGAGCACCTGGGCGTCGCAGTCGACGCCCGCGCCGATCCCGATGGTGGGGATGGACAGCTCCTTGGTCACCTGGCCGGCGATCTCGGCCGGGACCATCTCCAGGACGACGGCGAACGCACCCGCCTCCTGCACCGCGTGCGCGTCGGCCAGCAGCTGGTCGGCGCCCGCGCCGCGGCCCTGCACCCGGAACCCGCCGAGGGCGTGCTCGCTCTGCGGCGTGAACCCCACGTGCGCCATGACGGGGATGCCCGACTCCCGCAGCAGCCGGATCTGCGGGGCCACCCGCACGCCGCCCTCGAGCTTGACCGCCTGGGCGCCGCCCTCCTTCATCATCCGGACGGCGGTGTCGAACGCCTGCTGCGGACCGGACTCGTAGCTGCCGAACGGCAGGTCGGCCACGATCAGCGCCCGCTTCGTGGAGCGGGTGACCGCCTTGGTCATCACCAGGAGGTCCTCGACGGTGACCGCCACCGTGCTGGTGTGCCCGAGGACGACGTTGCCCGCCGAGTCGCCCACCAGCAGCACCGGGATGCCGGCCTCCTCGAAGACCGCCGCGCTGTAGGTGTCGTAGGCGGTGAGCATCGCCCACTTCTCACCACGCTGCTTGGCCTGCTGGAGGTGGTGGACACGCACGCGTGCGGTCGACGTGCCGCCGTAGAGCACCGACTCGGTCACTGCGCTGTCCTTCGCCGAACTCGCGGACTCGTTCACGATGCTCCTTCGCGGACCGTGGGCAGGGTCTCCCGCCAGCGGTTGGTGATGGGCAGGCGCCGGTCGCGACCGAACGCCTTGAGGCTGATCTTGGTGCCCGGGGCCGACTGGCGGCGCTTGAACTCGGCTGCGTCCACCAGCCGGAGGACCCGGGCGACCACCTCCGGGTCGTGCCCGCGCTCGAGCAGCTCGGCCAGCCCGAGGTCCCGGTCGACGTAGTCGGTGATCACCGCGTCCAGCTCGTCGTAGGAGGGCAGCGAGTCGCTGTCCACCTGGCCGGGCGCGAGCTCGGCCGAGGGGGGCTTGTCGATCGAGTTCCGCGGGATCGGCTCGGTCTCCCCGCGGCGGCGGGCCTCGGCGTTGCGCCACCGGGCCAGCTCCCAGACCAGGGTCTTGGGCACGTCCTTGATCGGGGCGAAGCCGCCGGCCGAGTCGCCGTACAGGGTCGAGTAGCCGACGGCGACCTCGCTCTTGTTCCCCGTCGTCAGCAGCAGGTGGCCGTGCTGGTTGGACAGGCCCATGAGGAGCGTGCCGCGCACCCGCGCCTGCAGGTTCTCGGCGGCCACGCCGGACAGCTCGACCGAGGCCTCGTAGGCGTCGACCATCGGCGCGATCGGCACGACCGAGTAGTGCAGGCCGGTCCGGCGGGCGAGGTCCTCGGCGTCGGCGAGGGAGTGCTCGCTGGACCACTTCGACGGCAGCCCCACGCCGTGCACCCGGTCGGCGCCGAGCGCGTCGACGGCGAGGGCTGCGCAGACCGCCGAGTCGATCCCGCCGGAGAGGCCCAGGACGACCGAGGGCATGCCGTTCTTGTCGATGAAGTCGCGCAGGCCCACGACCAGGGCCCGCCAGACCTCCTCGCAGTCGCCGAGCGGCTCGGCGATCGTGGCCGCCCGGGCCTCGAACGCCGGCACGGGCTCCTCGGACAGCACGTGCCGGGTGACCGTCATGGGCCCGATCCGGCCGTCCCGGCGCTCGGGCGCCGTCGTCGGGTCGAGAGCGAGGTCGACGACGAGCAGGTGCTCGACGAACTGCGGCGCGCGGGCCAGCAGGGTGCCGTCGGCGGCCACCACCATCGAGTCGCCGTCGAAGACGAGCTCGTCCTGCCCGCCGACCTGGTTGCAGTAGACGATCGGGGCGCGCGCCTCGGCCGCCCGCCGGCGGACCATGGGCAGCCGCAGGTCGTCCTTGGCGCGCTCGTACGGGGAGGCGTTGGGGGAGACGACGAGGTCGACGCCGGCCCGGCCGGCGACGCCGCACGGCCCGCCCTCGACCCAGAGGTCCTCGCAGATGGTCAGGGCGACGTCCACGCCGTGCAGCCGGACGATCTGCAGCTCGGTGCCGGGCACGAAGTACCGGGCCTCGTCGAAGACGCCGTAGTTGGGCAGGTGCCGCTTGTAGTACCGCGCGACGACCTCCCCGCCGTGCAGGAGGGCGGCGGCGTTGCGGGGGGTGCCCCGGCGGGGGTTGGCGTCGCCGGGCAGGTCGGCGGCGTCCTCGTGCTCGCCGCCCGGCTCCGCCTCGGGGCCCGGGGCGCCGTCCGCGCTGTGCGCCAGGTACCCGACGACGACGGCGACGTCGCCGAGGCCCTGCTCGGCGAGCCGGGCCGCGAGGTCGACCACGGCGCGCTCGCTGGCGCGGGCGAACGACTCGCGGAGCACGAGGTCCTCCGGGGGGTACCCGGTGAGCGTCATCTCGGGGAGGACCACGAGGTGTGCGCCGGCGTCGGCGGCCTGCCGCACCCGGTCGAGGACGCGGTCCGCGTTGCCGTCGAGGTCACCGACGCGGGTGTCGATCTGGGCCAGGCCCACCCGCAGCTGCACCGCTCGCTGATCGTTCACGAGGCCAGTCTGGTCGTCACCGGCCTCCGGCGGCCAGACGGGTCCTTGTCCGGCCGGTCACTCGCCGGCGGCAGGCGCGGGGTCGAGGAGCTGCCGCTGCGGCGCGCCGGGCCCCCGCCGGCCCGGCCGGACCTGCGACACGACGACGGTTCGTGGCGCACCCCCGTGTGCGAACCGCCCGGACGGGGCAGGCTTGCGCTGAATTCACATCCCGGAAACGAGCGGACTGGATCATGGCGGGCATGGACCGACAGCAGGAGTTCGTCCTGCGGACCCTGGAAGAACGTGACATCCGTTTCGTGCGGCTGTGGTTCACCGACGTCTCGGGCTACCTCAAGGCCGTCGCGGTGGCGCCGGCCGAGATCGAGGCGGCCTTCGCGGAGGGCATCGGCTTCGACGGCTCGGCGATCGAGGGCTTCGCCCGCGTCTACGAGTCCGACATGCTCGCCAAGCCCGACCCGGGCACCTTCCAGGTGATGCCGGCGGCCAAGGGGCAGCCGAGCGACACCGCGCGGATGTTCTGCGACATCACGCTGCCCGACGGCTCGCCGTCCTGGGCCGACCCGCGGCACGTGCTGCGCCGGACGCTGGCCAAGGCCGCCGACATGGGGTTCACCTTCTACACCCACCCCGAGGTCGAGTTCTTCCTGCTGAAGGACCTGCCGGCCGACGGCAGCCCGCCGGAGCCGGCCGACAACGGCGGCTACTTCGACCTCTCCACGCACAACGTGGCGCACGACTTCCGCCGGGAGGCGGTCTTCGCGCTCGAGGCCATGGGCATCTCGGTCGAGTTCAGCCACCACGAGGTGGCGCCCGGCCAGCAGGAGATCGACCTGCGCTACGCCGACGCGCTGTCGATGGCGGACAACATCATGACGCTGCGGCACGTCGTCCGCGAGGTGGCGCTCGCCCAGGGCGTGTACGCCACCTTCATGCCCAAGCCGTTCACCGAGCTGGCCGGCTCGGCGATGCACACGCACCTGTCGCTGTTCGAGGGCGACCGCAACGCCTTCCACGACGCGGGTGACCCCATGCGGCTGTCCACGACCGGCCGGCAGTTCATCGCCGGCCTGCTGACCCACGCCCGCGAGTACACCGCCGTCACGAACCAGACGGTGAACTCCTACCGGCGGCTCCTGGCCGGCACCGAGGCGCCGACGGCGGCGACCTGGGGCCGGGCGAACCGCTCGGCCCTGGTGCGGCTGCCCTCCTACAAGCCCAGCAAGGCGCAGTCGGCCCGGGTCGAGGTCCGCTCGCCGGACTCCGCGTGCAACCCGTACCTGACCTTCGCCGTCCTGCTCGCCGCCGGGCTGCGGGGCATCGAGAAGGGCTACGAGCTGCCGCCGGAGGCCGAGGACGACGTCTGGTCGCTCACCGACACCGAGCGCCGCGCGGCCGGGTACGAGGACCTCCCGGTCAGCCTCGGGGAGGCGCTGAGCGCGATGCAGGGCAGCGAGCTGGTCGCCGAGACCCTCGGCGAGCACGTCTTCGAGTTCTTCCTCCGCAACAAGTGGGAGGAGTTCAACTCCTACCGGCAGAACGTGACGCCATTCGAGCTGCGCCGGTACCTGCCCGGTCTCTGACGCCCACCAGGGCGGGCCACTAACCTCGACGGCGTGGCCCGCCTGCTCGTCGTCGTCCCGAGCGAGACCGATCCGCCCGCGCGGCTGGGGGAGTGGCTGCGCGAGTCCGGGCTGGAGCTCGACGAGCGCCACCTCGGCACCGGCGACCCGCTGCCGGCCGACCTGACCGGTGTGGACGGGCTCGTGGTGCTGGGCGGGCCGCAGTCGTCGCTGGACGACGAGGCCACCAGCCCCGAGCTCGTCGGCGTCCGGGCCCTGCTCCGCCGGGCGGTCGAGGCCGACCTCCCCACCCTGGCCGTCTGCCTGGGGGCGCAGCTGCTGGCGCAGGTGGGTGGCGGCCGGGTCCGCGTCGGCGTGGACGGCCCGGAGGTGGGCGCCACGCTGGTCGCCAAGCGGGACGCCGCGGACGCCGACCCGGTCTTCGGGCCGCTGCCGCTGTCGCCCGACGTGATCCAGTGGCACCACGACGAGATCGCCGAGCTGCCCGCCGGCGCGACCCTGCTCGCGAGCAGCCCGCACTACCCGTACCAGGCCTACCGGGTCGGCGACTGCGTGTACGGGCTGCAGTTCCACATCGAGACGACGCCGGAGATGGTGCGTGCCTGGGCCGGGAGCGACCCGGTCGGCGTGGCCGCCGCCCCCCTCGACCTGGAGACCCTGTGCGCCCGGGCCGACGCCGCGCACGACGACATCGCCGACGCCTGGCAGCCGTTCGCCGCCCGGTTCGCCGCGCTGGTCGAAAGCCGCTCCGGGGCGCGCGCATGACCGTGCCGCAGGCGGAGATCCCGCGCCCGGCGGTCGTCCGTCTGGTCCGCTTCGGATTCGAGGACGGCGAGCGCGCCGCGCGGCTGCTGTCCGACCCGTCGCTGGGGCTGTGGGATCTCGGGCGCAACGAGCCGGCCGACCCGGAGGCCGGCCCGGTGGTCGCGGCCCTGGCCCGCGCCGGCGATCCGGATCTCGCCGTCCGGTCGCTGCACCGGCTGGTCGAGGCGCTGGACGCGGAGGACGACACCGGTGGCGCGGCCGCCACGCTCCTGGCCCGGCTGCGCGGCTCCGGTCACCTGCGCGCGCGCCTGCTCGCCGTCCTGGGCGCGAGCTCGGGGCTGGCCGACCACCTCGCCGCCTACCCGCTGGACTGGGAGGTGCTCGACGACGCCAACGGGCCGAACCGGCCCACCCCGCACGCGCTGGAGCAGCAGATGCTCGCGGCGGTCGGTGCCGACCCCGACGACCCGCCGTGGGGGGTCCGCCTGGGCTCCGCAGCGCCCGACGCCGGGCCCTCGCGGATCGCGGCCCTGCGGCACGCCTACCGCCGGGCGATCCTGTCGCTCGCCGGGCGCGACCTGGCCGATGGGGTGCCGGCCGAGGAGGCCGCGGCGGAGCTCGCCGACATCGCCGCCGCGGTGCTCACCGCAGGCCTGGCGCTGGCCGTCGCCGAGCAGCCGCAGGACACGGCCCCCTGCCGGCTGTCGGTCATCGCGCTGGGCAAGACCGGCGGGCGGGAGCTGAACTACGTCAGCGACGTCGACGTCGTGTTCGTGGCCGAGCCGGTCGACCCCGGTGACCCCGAGCCCCCGGCCCTCGCCGGCGCCACGCGGGTCGCCGCGTCGCTCATGCGCATCTGCCAGGAGGCGGCCTGGGAGGTCGACGCCGCGCTGCGGCCCGAGGGCAAGGCCGGCGCGCTGGTGCGGACCGTCGCCGGGCACGCCGCCTACTACGACCAGTGGGCCGACACCTGGGAGTTCCAGGCGCTGCTCAAGATGCGTCCGGTCGCCGGTGACCCCGATCTGGGCCGGACCTACGTCGAGGCGCTGTGGCCGCTGGTGTGGAAGGCCGGCGACCGGCCGGGTTTCGTCGCCGAGGTCCAGGCCATGCGCCGCCGGGTCGAGGCCAACATCCCGCCGGCGCAGGCCGAGCGGGAGCTGAAGCTCGGCCGCGGGGGCCTGCGCGACGTCGAGTTCGCCGTCCAGCTGCTGCAGATGGTGCACGGCCGGGCCGATCCGATGCTCCGGGTGGGCGGCACGCTACCGGCGCTGATGACGCTGTCGGCCGGTGGGTACGTCGGCCGGGAGGACGCCGCCACCCTCATCGCCTCCTACCGCTTCCTGCGCACGGTCGAGCACCGGTTGCAGCTGCTGCGGCTGCGCCGCACCCACCTGCTGCCCACCGACGAGCAGCAGCTGCGCTGGCTGGCCCGCTCGCTGGGGTACAAGCCCGACCACCGCGGCGATGCCGTCGACGTGCTGAGGGCGGAGCTGGCGCTGCACACGCGCGAGGTGCGCCGGCTGCACGAGAAGCTCTTCTACCGGCCCCTGCTCACCGCCGTCGCCCGGGTGCCGGGGGAGCACCTCCAGCTGGGGTCCAAGGCCGCCGGTGACTGGCTGCGGGCGCTGGGCTTCGCCGACCCCGACGGCGCCCTGCGGCACCTCGCGGCGCTCACCGCCGGGGTCTCGCGGTCGGCCTCGATCCAGAAGTATCTCCTGCCGGTGCTCCTGCAGGCGTTCGCCTCCTGCCCGAACCCCGACTCCGGCCTGCTCGCCTACCGGCAGGTCAGCGATGCGCTGGGTGGCAACCAGTGGTTCCTGCGGCTGCTCCGGGACGAGGGGCAGGTGGCCGAGCGGCTCGCCCAGCTGCTGGGCTCGAGCCAGTACGTCGCCTCGCTGCTCACCCGTACCCCGGAGGCGCTGCGGCTGCTGGCCGATGACGCCGAGCTGGCGCCGCGATCGGCGGCCGCGCTGGCGAAGGCGTGGCGGCAGGCCGCCGGCCGGGCGCCGGATCCGCAGGCCGGGGTCCGGGTCATCCGCGGGCTGCGCCGGCAGGAGCTGCTGCGCATCGCCTCGGCCGACCTGCTGGGCGGGCTGGACGCGCTCCAGGTCGGGCGCGCGCTGACCGACGTCGCCGTCGCCACCCTGCAGGCCGGGCTCGACGCGGCGCTGCGGGCGCACGCCGCCGACTCGGGAACCGACGTGGCCGACCTGCCCATGGACCTCGCCGTCATCGGCATGGGCCGGCTGGGTGGGGGAGAGCTGGGGTTCGGCTCCGACGCCGACGTGCTGTTCGTGCACCGGGCGCGGTCGGGTGCCGACGAGGCCAAGGCCTCGGCCGCGGCCAACGCGGTCGCGCACACCCTCCGGCGGCTGCTCAGCGAGCCGGCGCCCGACCCGGCGTTCGAGGTCGACGCCGATCTGCGACCGGAGGGCCGGCAGGGTCCCCTGGTCCGCAGCCTCTCGGCCTTCCGCGAGTACTACGAGCGGTGGATGTCGGTCTGGGAGGCGCAGGCGCTGCTGCGGGCGGTGCCGGTCGCCGGCGACGAGCGGCTCGGCGCGGACTTCGTCGAGCTGATCGACCCGATCCGCTACCCGGCCGCCGGCCTGACCGCCGAGCAGGTGGCCGAGATCCGCCGGATCAAGGCGCGCGTCGAGCGGGAGCGGCTGCCGCGCGGCGCCGACCCGGCCACCCACACCAAGCTCGGCCGGGGCGGGCTGGCCGACGTCGAGTGGACCGTCCAGCTGCTGCAGCTCCAGCACGCCGCGGAGACGCCCGCGCTGCGGGTCACCCCCACGGCCGAGGCGCTCGGCGCCCTCGAGGAGACCGGGCTGCTCGACGGCGAGCAGGCGGACGCGCTGCGGACGGCCTGGGACCTGGCCACCCGGGCGCGGAACGCCATCTTCCTCGTACGCGGCCGGCCCAGCGATCAGCTGCCGCGCCCGGGCCTGGAGCTGGCCGGCGTCGCCCGGGCGTGCGGGTACGGCCCCGACGACGACCCGGGTCAGTTCGTCGACGACTACCGCCGGACCACCCGGCACGCCCGGACCGTGGTCGAGCAGGTGTTCTACGGGCAGCCCCCGCCCGGGCCGGCGCAGTGACCGGAGCCGGGCCGGCACATGACGATCCGGTTGCATCGGGCCCGAGTGGGTTCGGAACCGGGGAAGACGGCAAGGGCACGGGGAGGACCTGACCCCGAGACCAAGGCAGGACATGCGATGCGTTTCCTTCCCGCCGGAGTCTGCGCGGCTCTGCTCCTCACGGCCTGCACCACGGACGGCGGCTCGTCGGCCGGTTCCGACCCGAACGCGTCCCCCACCGCGTCCCCGACCACCTCACCGACCGAGATCACGCTGAGCGACGACCAGGCCCTCGAGCCGGTCGGCGACCCGGGCACCTCCGCCGTGCAGGGGGGTGGGTTCCCCGATGTCGGCCGGCCGGTCGCCCACCTCACCGACGTCCGGGCCGCCGAGCACGAGGGCTTCGACCGGGTCGTGCTGGAGTTCGAGGGCGACCGGGTGCCCAGCTACCGCGTGTCCTACGTCGAGCCGCCGGTCACGCAGGACGCCTCGGGCCGGCCGGTGGAGATCGAGGGAGACGCCTTCCTGGAGGTGCGCACCACCCCCGCCAGCACCGTCGACCTGTCCGGCGAACGCCCCGAGCAGATCTACGAGGGGGCCGACCGCATCGAGCCGGCGGGTGGCACCGTGGTGACCGAGGTCGTCCAGACCGGCGATTTCGAGGCGAACATGGCCTGGACGGTCGGCCTGACCGACCGGACACCCTACGGCGTCGCCGTCTTCCAGGATCCGCCGCGCCTGGTGGTGGACGTCCGCCATCCGTCCGAGGACGGTGCCGGCACGCTGCAGCCGATCGGGGACGGCGACACCGCCGAGTCCATCGCCACCGGCGACGGGCCGCTGGTGGCCCTCACCGACGTGCGACTCGGCGCCCACGAGGGGTTCGACCGGATCGTCTTCGAGGTCGCCGGCGAGGGTGAGGCCGGCTGGCGGGTCGGCTACACCGACGACCCGCGTGCCCAGGGGTCGGGAGCCCCGGTGGAGGTGCCCGGCGAGGCCGTCCTCGGCATCACGTTGACCAACCTCGCGCTGCCGGGCGACGCGCCCGAGGGCGTGCAGCCCTGGGACGGTCCCGACCAGCAGGAGATCGCCGGGGCGACCGTGCTGGACACCCTCGTCGAGGACACCCTCTTCGAGGGCCACTACACCTTCTTCGCCGGGGTGGACCGGGAACGCCCGTTCGCGGTCGGGGCGCTGACCTCGCCGCAGCGGATCGTGGTCGACATCCTCGCCGAGGAGCCGGCGGCGCCCGTCGCGCTCTCCCAGCGCTGCGAGAGCCCGGCCGGCTTCGCGATCTCGTATCCGGAGTCGTGGTCGGTGAACTCGGGGGAGACCGTGCCCGCGTGCACCCGGTTCGCCCCGGAGCCGTTCACTGTGCCGGCCGGTACCGATGCCCGGGTGGGTGCGGTGACCGCCTCGGTGGAGCCCGTTCCGTTCGACCGGGTCGCCGGCTCCGGACCCGACGAGGTGCAGAGCCGGACCGAGACGACGGTCGGCGGCCGGACCGCGGTGCGGATCGAGCGGGTCTCCTCGGGTGAGGGCCTCTGGCCCGAGGGGGTGCGGACCACCAGCTACGTCGTCGACCTCGGCGAAGGGGACGACGGCCCGAGCACGCTGGTGGTCAACACGGTCGGCCTGCCGCAGTTCGACTACGCGCGGAACGTCCGGGTCCTGGACCGCATGGTCGAGACCCTCGAGTTCACGGAGGGCTGAGCGGCCGGCGCCGGCGCGGTGTAGTCCCGCGTCGGCGCGGGCATGCTGGGGGTGTGTCGCGATCACTGTCGGCCGAGCCGGACCTGCCCGAGGACGTCGAGGGCGGGCCCGCCGGCGACCCGGAGGACGGCGCCACGATCACGCCCTACCGGGACGGTCCGCTGATCGTCCGCGGCGACTTCCGGCTCGTCGACCAGGACGGCACCGAGATCGACCCGGGACGCCGCACGATCGCGCTGTGCCGGTGCGGGAAGTCCGGCATCAAGCCGTTCTGCGACGGCTCGCACAAACGGGCCGGGTTCTCCGCGCCCAGCGCGCCGAGCCGGCCCCGCCCCGCGGCCCGTCTCCTGCGGGAGGACGGCGGCGAGGACTGACCGGCGCCGGGGCGTCGGATGCGGGGAACGTGACCTGCATCGCGCAGGATGCGGGCCATGGATTCTGCGCTCACCGCCGTCGCGCTCCCGCTGGCACTGGCGGTCGTCATGTTCGGGCTCGGCCTGTCGCTCACCCCCGGTGACTTCGCCCGGATCGCCCGGCAGCCGAAGGCCGTCGTCATCGCCCTCCTCCTGCAGCTGCTGGCCCTGCCGGTGCTGTGCTTCGGGCTGGTCCTGGCGTTCGACCCGCCACCCCTCCTGGCCGTGGGCCTGCTCCTGCTGGCCGCCTCGCCCGGCGGCACCACCGCGAACCTGTTCAGCCACCTCTACCGGGGTGACGTCGCGCTCAACATCAGCCTCACCGCGCTGAACTCGGTGATCGCCGTGGTGACCCTTCCCGTGGTCACGAACCTCGCGATCGGCTTCTTCGAGCCGGCCGGTGGCGGCACGCTGGGCCTGCAGTTCGGCAAGACCCTGCAGGTCTTCGCGATCGTGCTCGTGCCGGTGGCCCTCGGCATGCTGGTGCGGCGGTCGGCGGCGGCCTTCGCGGACCGGATGGACAAGCCCGTGCGGATCCTGTCGGCGCTCGTGCTCGCGCTGGTCATCGCGGGCACGATCGTCGCCGAGCGGGACGACGTCGGCGAGTACCTGCGGGCGGTCGGCCTGCCCGCCCTGGTCTTCTGCCTGTGCAGCCTGGGCGTGGGGTTCGCCGTCCCCCGGCTCCTCGGCATCGGGCGTGCGCAGGCCATCGCGAGCAGCTTCGAGATCGGTGTGCACAACAGCACGCTGGCGATCACCGTCGCGATCAGCGTGCTCGGCAGCGTGGAGCTCGCGGTGCCCGCGGCGGTCTACGGGGTCGTGATGTTCCCCGTGGCCGCGGTCTTCGGCTGGGCGATCACCCGGACGCGGACCGGCGCCGGCGAGCGCGGCGACGCGGTGCCCGCCGGCTGACAGTGAGGATGTAGGCGCTGCCCCGCAGCGGTCGTTCCTGACCCTTCGGCTGACTGACTTCGGGTCTTCAACGGGATCTGTCGGTTCGGTCCGCTGCGGGGCTGCCTGCACTCACCGGTCGTGGCGGTGTGACTTCATAGGAGCCTGTGCCAGCAGGCACCCATCACTGTCTTGTCCGTTCGCCCGGCGGTGCGTGCCGCCCTGTCGGTTGCGAGCGAGAAGGACGGCGATGACCACCATCGCACCAGAGATCGTCCCGGGCCAGGTCCAGGTGGCCGGTGGCGTGGACACCCATTCCGACACCCACACCGCTGCCGCCGTGGACGGCGCCGGGCGGCTGCTGGGCCACCGGCAGTTCCCGGCTACCGCGGCCGGCTACCGGCAACTGCTGGCCTGGCTGCGCGGGTTCGGGGTGCTGCTGGTCGTCGGCGTAGAGGGGACCGGCGTCTACGGCGCCGGGCTGGCCCGGCACCTGGCCGTCGAGGGCGTGGCGATGGTCGAGGTCGACCGGCCCGACCGCAAGACCCGCCGGTTCGCCGGCAAGTCCGATCCGCTCGACGCCGAGGCCGCCGCCCGCACCGCGCTGGCCCGCACCCGCACCGGCACCCCGAAGGACCGCAGCGGGCAGGTGGAGGCGCTGCGCAACCTGCGGGTGGCCCGTCGCAGCGCGATCGACCAGCGGGCGGACTGCCAGCGGCGGATCAAGTCGCTGATCGTCACCGCTCCCGAGCCGCTGCGCGCCCAGCTGCGCGGCCTCAAGGGCGTCACGCTGATCGGCACCTGCGCCGGGCTGCGCCCCGATCTCAACCGCATCGGCGAGCCGGAGCAGGCCGTCAAGCGCGCGCTGCGTTCATTGGCCCGCCGCCACCAGCTCCTCAGCGAGGAGATCAACGAGCTCGACGACCTCATCGGCCCGCTGGTTGCCCAGATCAACCCCGACCTGCTCGACTGCACCGGCGTGGGCGCCGACGTCGCCAGCCAGCTGCTCGTCACCGTCGGACAGAACGCCGACCGGCTGCACTCCGAGCCGGCCTTCGCCATGCTCTGCGGCGTTGCCCCGATCCCGGCCTCCTCGGGCAAGACCCACCGCCACCGGCTCAACCGCGGCGGAGACCGACAGGCCAACGCCGCCCTCTACCGCATCGTGCTCTGCCGGATGCGCTGGGACCCACGCACCCGCGCCTACGTCGAACGCCGCACCACCGAAGGCCTGTCGAAGAAGGACATCATCCGCTGCCTCAAGCGCATGATCGCCCGCGAGCTCTACTACGTCCTACGCCCCGCTCACCCAACCAACGACCTCGCTCCGGCGGCTTGACGATCCATAGGAGCATCCCCCGCCCGGCTCAGGCGGCGATCGGCTGCTGCCGGCGCAGCGCCGGGCTGCCGGCGTCCCAGGCGCCGAGCAGGTGGTGCGCCGCGAGGCCGTCCATCGCCAGGGAGGCGGCCGCGCCGAAGAGGACGTCGGCGGCGAGCTCCGGCTCCTCGGTGACCAGCGAGCCGCACATGTCCACCGAGGCGATCTGCTCGTGCACGGCGTCGGCCTCCACGTGCTCGTCGTAGAACACCGTCGTCCGCTCGTCGAAGCCCAGCCGGCGCAGCCCGGCCGAGTAGCGCCGGCTGGGCTCCGAGGAGGTCATCTCGACCGCGGTCAGGTGTCCGAGGGCCGCGCCGCGCCAGCGCCGGTGGAGGCCGAACAGCGACATGGTGTTCACCGACGAGAACGCCACGGCCGGTGCGCGGTCCCACAGCGCGCCGTAGCCGGCGTCCAGGTCGAGATCGCGCATCAGCCCGGCGAACAGTTCGCTGTGCATGCGGGCGGCGGACCCGCCGCCGTACTCGTCGGCCTGGATCTCCACCATCGCCGCCTTGGCCCGGCCCGACAGCCGCGGGACGGCGAAGGTGTGCGGATCGCCCTCCTTGAGGTGGTAGACCGACCGCAGGGTCAGGTACTCCCGCCACTGCTCGAGCGTGCCCCGCCTGGCCATGTAGGACGACAGGGACGGGCTCTCGTCGGCGTCGATGAGCGCGGTGATCTGCCGGTCGATCGGCTCGTCGGTGACCGCCAGGTCGCCCACGAGATGCTGCAGCGCGGTGAGGTGGCGGCGCTCCAGGCCGGCGCGCAGGCCGAGCAGCGCCGGGTCCCACTCCCAGTCCTCCGGCACCTCGTCGAATCCCCGGTAGTGCAGCTCGTAGCAGACGGCGAGGGAGAGTTGCAGGTCGTCGTGGGTGAGCGCCTCGTCCCGGCCCGTGGCCAGGCGCCCGGCACGCTCGAGCACCGTCTCGGACAGGCTGGTGCGGGTGGCGAGGTCGTGGGCGAGGGCGTCACTGAGCGGACCCCGTGGCTCGGGCAGGCGCATGACCGGCACCATGCCCAGTGCCCGGGCAGACGATGCGCCCGGTACGTGTGATGTCGCCCCCCGGGGGCTGCTTGGCATGATCCGCGCGTGACCCGGACGACGCCGACCGCTCCCCGCACCGCGGCCAGGGTCTGGTGGGCGGTGCTCACGGTCGTGGTGGCCGCATCCGTCGCGACCCAGTTCGTGCTGCTCCTGACCGACCCCGAGGGCGCGTCGCTGGGCATCGCCGAGCGGATCGTCCGGTTCTTCAGCTACTTCACCGTCCAGAGCGACCTGCTCGTGCTGGCGTCCGTGCTGCCGCTCGTGCGCGATCCCGACCACGACGGGCCGGTCTGGCGGGTGGTGCGGCTGGCCTCGCTGCTCGGGATCACCATCACCGGCATCGTCTACGCCGTCGTGCTGGCGCCGCTGCACGACCCGGAGGGCCTCGACCGGTGGACCAACGCCGGCGAGCACTACGTCTCGCCCGTCCTCACCGTCGTCGGCTGGCTGCTGTTCGGGCCGCGCCCCCGCGTCACCACGGGTGTGGTGCTGCGTGCCCTGCTGTGGCCGGTCGCCTGGATCGCGTGGATCCTGGCCCAGGGGACGGTCACCGGCTGGTACCCCTACGACTTCATGGACGTGGGCGTCCAGGGCTACGCCGTCGCCCTGCGCAACCTCGCGTTCGTCGTCCTGCTCGCCCTGGCGTTCCTGCTGGTGTTCCGGCTGGTCGATCACCGACTGGCGGCCACCGGCGCGGCCGGACGCATCGACGGACGAGAGGCCCCGGCGCTGCGCTGAGCGGCGTCCGGCAGGGGAGGGGGCACAGGTGCCGTTCGAGGTGGGGGACGTCGTCGTCCGGAGGCGGGACGAGACGCGCTGGACGGTCGTCGAGCCGCTGGTGTACGTCGGCAACCGCGACCGGTTCGTCATCCCCGCCGGGTTCGTCACCGACTTCGCCACGGTGCCCCGTGTCGTGGTGTGGCTGGTGCCGCGGTTCGGCCGCTACACCGCCGCGGCGATCCTGCACGACTGGCTGGTCACCGCCGGGATCGTCAGCGGGGTGGTGACCGGCCGGGAGGCCGACGGTCTGTTCCGCCGGGTGCTGCGGGAGAGCGGCGTGCCGGTGGTGCGCCGCTGGCTGATGTGGTGCGGCGTGCGCTGGGGCGCCTTCGCCGACCCGGTGCGCGGCCGGGGCTGGTGGCGCAGCGCGCCGGCGGTGCTGGGCATCTCCCTGCTGGCCGCGCCGGTCGTCGTGCCGCCGGCCGTGCTCATCGCGGCCGCCCTGGTCGTCTACGGCCTGGTCGAGGCGGCCGTCGGGCTGCTCACCGGGACGTGGCCGCGCGACGCGGGGTCCTTCCGCATCTGACGGCGGCGGTCGTGCGGCCGGGGGGAGCGACCGCGCCGCACCGCGGGGAACGGTGTCCCTCCCCGCCCCCGGGGGTAGGCGGGGAGGAGACCCTGATCGCGCGCGACCGACAGCCTCGGAGGCTCCGATGGCCCTGACGTACCCCACCAGGCCCGGCGACATCGACCACCTGATCGCCGACGACCACGCGTTCGTCGAGCGGCAGTTCCAGCACCTGGAGGCCGGCCGCGGCGACCGGAGGGTGCTGGTCGACCAGATCACGATGCAGCTGGCGCTGCACGCCTTCGCCGAGGAGACGGTCCTCTACCCGATCTGGCCCGAGATCGGCATGACCGACGAGCACGAGGACGCCGAGCACGAGCACCAGGAGATCAAGGAGCTGCTCGTCGTCCTCGGCCGGACGCAGCCGGGGGAGGCGGAGTTCGAGGAGGCGCTCGGAAACCTGATCGGGCTCGTCCGCCACCACGTCGACGACGAGGAGTCCGAGGAGCTGCCGGAGTTCCGGTCGAAGGCCGGGCCCGCACGGATGGCCGAGCTGGGGGAGAAGTTCCTGGCGGCCAAGCGCCAGGCTCCGACCCGGCCGCACCCGCACGCCCCCGACGAGGGTCTGGCCGAGCGGATCGCGGGCATGCTGGCCAAGCCGCTGGACCACGTCCGGGACGTGCTCTCGGGCAAGCAGAAGGACATGGCCACCGACCCCTCCGGGCTGCTCGACCCGCAGGCCCAGGCGATCGTCGACGCGCACTCCTCGCTGGGGCTGCTGCCGTTCGAGATCCTCACGCCTGACCAGGCGCGCAAGCAGCCGGGCCCCAAGCAGGCGGTCCAGAAGGTCATGGCCGAGCGGGGCATCGACGGCCCGGAGCCGGTCGGCTCGGTCGACGACCTGATGATCCCCGACGGCGCCGGCGGGCAGCAGCGACTGCGCGTCTACAAGCCCGACGGCGCCGGGCCCGGTGCGCTGCCGATCATCATGTGGCTCCACGGTGGCGGGTGGGTCCTGTTCGACATCGACGACCACTACGACGACTCCTGCCGGGCCCTGTGCACCAAGACCGGTGCGATCGTCGTCAGCCCCGACTACCGGCGGGCGCCGGAGGCGGTCTTCCCGGCGGCCCACGACGACGTCCTGACCGCCTGGACCTGGGTGCGGGAGAACGCCGCCCAGTTCGGCGGTGACCCGACCCGGATGGCGATCGGCGGCGAGTCCGTCGGCGGCAACATGGCAGCGGCCACCGCGCTCACGCTGGCGGCCAACGGCCAGCCGCGCCCACTGGCCCAGGTCTGCGTCTACCCGCTCACCACCGGCGAGCAGTTCGGCGAGTCGATGGCCGACGCCGCCGACGCCCGTCCGCTGAACCGGGCCCTCCTGTCGTGGATGGCGATGCACGCCTTCCAGGGGAAGCCCGAGGCGGCGACGGACCCGCGCATCGCGCTGCTCGACTGGACGCCGGAGCAGCGGGCGAGCATGCCGTCGACGCTGGTCATCACCGCCGGGCGCGACGTGCTGCGCAGTCAGGGGCAGCAGTTCGCGAGGGATCTCGAGGCCGCCGGAGTGGAGACCGGGCACCGGAACTACGAGGGCGTCATGCACGAGTTCTTCGGTGCGGCCGCGGTGCTGGACAAGGCCGAGCAGGCCCAGCAGGAGGCCGCGCAGCACTTCCGGCGCGCCTTCGGGACGGCGGCCTGACGGCAGGCCCGGCAAAACTCCGACGCCCTGCGGCCGCTGGGCGGCTACCATCCTGCCCGCCCGAGGTCAGCAGCCGGGCGGCATCGCCGCCGCAGGTCCTGCGCGTCGGCCGCGGGCATGCCATGTGGGCAAGCGTCTCAGGAGCGCGCGGGTTCGACTCCCGACGCCGTTCGGCGCGTGGTCATCCCGGCTCCGGCGGTCTGCAGCGCCTCGTGCGCTCCCCGCCGGCGCCCGACCGCGCGCCGGACGGTCCGCGCGCCGGCAGACGGGAGAGGAGGGCAGGGAACGTGCAGATCGTCGTCCAGGAGTGGGAGCGGGTCCTGCTCTACCGGGACGGCCGGTTCGAGGAGGTCCTCGGAGCAGGCCGCCACCGCCGGCTGCGCTGGCGGCGCCGCCGGGTCCGCGTGCCGGTCCGGCCCCGGCTGCTCGTCGTCCCGAGCCAGGAGGTGCTCACCGCCGACGGGTTGTCGGTCAAGGTGAGTCTCACCGTCGCGGCGCGGACCGCGGATCCCCGGCGGTGGTACGAGGCGGTCGACGACGCCGACGGCTTCCTCTACGCCGCGCTGCAGATCGCGCTGCGCGAGGCGGTGGGCGCGCGCACCCTGGACGAGCTGCTCGCCGCCCGCGACTCGCTCCCCGACGACCTGCGAGGGCGGGTCGCCGGCTCCGCGGAGGCCGTGGGCGTGGCGATCGACAGCCTCGCCCTCCGCGACGTCATGGTCCCGGCGGAGCTCCGGCGGGCCGCCGCCGAGGTCGCGACCGCCCGCGCCCAGGGGCAGGCCGCTCTCGAGCGCGCCCGCTCGGAGGTGGCGGCGACGAGGGCGCTGGCCAACGCCGCTCGCCTGGTGGCCGAGCAGCCGGCGCTGCTGCAGCTGCGCACGCTGCAGGCCGTCGAGGCCGGCGGGGCGACGGTGGTGCTGACGCAGGGTCCGGCCGGCGTGGACCCGGCCGGAACCGGTCGTCGGGACGGCTGACCGCGGCGTCGCGGCGGGTCCCCGGCCCGGATGCACCGCGGCCCCCGACCTCGATGAGGGCGGGGGCCGCGGCTGGACGACTCAGATGTCGACGACTCAGATGTCGTAGTACACGTCGAACCGGCACACCGAGCGTGACTCCAGAGAGGTTTCCGCAGGTCAGCGCGTCGTCGCGGCGAGGTTCGGTACCGCCATAGGCGCTGATTCGGCCCTCGTTCCCCCTGGTTCTGGGGGAAAACTGGGGGAAACGGCTCGGCGCTCCTCGCTCCTCGAGGACCGCTGAGGACGGCATGCGACCGGCCGAGTGGGGAGCCGGGTGTGTGTCGGTCACGACCAGAACTTAGATCAACTCCCGGACACCGGTAGATCATCTGGGGTGAACGCCTTGGGCGACAGGGCAAGCCCCACGAGCTGGATGTCCGTTCCATGGCGAAGGCGTCGACGTACGGGGCTCCAGTCAGGGCGCCGCCGCCAGCCAGCCCGGATGAAGCAGCAGCTTCTCCAGCCCGACCGCCTCCTGCGCCATCCGCTGCCCGCTGGTGAGGACGCCCGCTGCGGTGTCGGCCAGAGGCCCCGGCCATGCGGCCGCCGCGGCCGCCGCCCGGCTGGGGACGGCGGTCGCGGCGGCCCGGTGACCGTGTGCGAGCAGCGCCTCGTACAACGGCATCGCCGGATCAACGGGCGGCAGGCCGGCGCGGGTGGCGGGGCCGCGGCTCTCGATGTCGTCGTAGAGGGTGGCCGACGCGGCGGCGGGAATCTCCAGGCCGCGAAGGTCCAGATCGCCGAAGTACTGAATGCGGGCCGGGGCCGGCTGCAGCAGCGGGACCGATGCGACCGCGGAGCAAAACTGCCGGCCGCCGCCGTACCCGACCCACCGGGCGGGCCCGCCGGCGACGGCGTGCACCCGAGTCGCCTCCAGCAGCGAGGCGTAGGTGTGGTGATTCTCCGCGACCAGCAGCTCGACCTCTGCCGGGGTGGCCCCGGGTACGCACTGTGCGGCGAACGGCATCGGCACCAGGTGGCAGCGCAGCAGCTGCAGGGTCAGCCCGCCGGAGGCGAACAGCCGGCCCGCCATCAGCGCGTCCAGCCGCTTCTCGTCGCCGAAGAGCTCCAGGCTGCGCTCGCGGAGCGGCACGTTGATCCGTTCCGCGCCGCGCCGCGGAGGAACCCGGCGGCGGCCTCGAGCACCTCGAACTCCTCCGGTCGTCGGGCGATTCGCGCGGCGGCCGGCAGCGCGCTCGGCCACACCCGGCCCGTGTCGGGCCGCGGGCCCGGTGGGGCGGCCGGGGTCCGGCGGACCCACCGCGGCAGCGGCGGGGCGCTGCGCCGGTCGTAGAGCGCCCCGCCGCGGGGCAGCACCGCGGCCCCGGCCCGCTCCAGCTCGGTAAGCGCGTCGAGCAGCTCCGCCCGGCCGGTCACCGACGTGGCCAGCGACCGGTTGAAGTCGACCGCGGCCCGCTAGAGCACGTCGAGCTCGACGGTCTGCCGCCGGAAGGCGGCGACGACGCCCGCCAGGTGCGCGGCCAGCGCGCCGAGCTCCGCGCCGCCCGGCGCGGCCGGTGCGGTCACCTCGCGGCACCGGTGCGGAGGACGCGGACCGCAGTGATGCCGTCGTCCTCGCCGGCCCGGTGATCGCTGAGCCACTGCGGGACTGGAGGGTGACGTAGCGGCGCTGCTTGAGCGTGCCGGGGCTGTTCCGCAGCCGGATCACGATCGGGAACTGCCCGACCGCGCCGAAGTCCTCCACGCCGGTGGGTGAACACCAGTTGCACGCCGTGGGCGGCGGCGACGTCGCGCTGCAGCCGCAGCAGCTCGCGTGGCTGGCGGTACTCAGTGGGTTGTCCAGTACCAGGGTGCCGGCGACGTGCCCGAGGCCGCGGTTGACCCTGCGCAGTCGGGCCAGCGTGCAGTACAGCGCGACGCAGGCGGTGAAATTCTCCCCGCCGGAGTACTCGCCGAGCAGGGTGATGTCGAGCGGTTCGACGGTCAGCGAGCTGTTCGGCTTGAGCACCGTCACGGTGAACCCGCGCGGGGCGACGGCCGCGTGCACGCACCGCGTCAGCAGCGCCAGCTGAGCTGTTGCATGAGCCAGCTGAGCAGTTGCATGAGATTGGCACGGAAGTTGCAACGCCGGGCAGCTCGCGCACAGCTGGTCGGGCACGCACCGCCGGATCAGCCGCGCCGACGTCGAGGCGCGTGCGACCGGCACGCGGGCGATGACGGCCGATGAGGTCCGGTCTCTGCTGCTGGCGCACGCGGTCGCCGGCCCGGCCGGCAATCTGCTCACGGCGCCCGCTCCGCTGGTGGCAGCAGTGACCCACCCAGCGGCGCCGTAGCTGCCCGCAGCGTGCCCGCTGTGCGCGCGAACAGCTCCAGCAGCCCGCCGGGCCACCCCGAGTGGGGCCTTGGGACACGCGCGCCGCGGACTACTCGGCCACCTCGGTGAGCTCGAGTGGCTGGACGCCCTCCGCCCTGTTCGTGGGCCGTCAGCTGCAAGCCGGTTCGACGTCATCTCGGCGCGGCGGCGATTCACCACGGGTCCGGGGCTTGAGCTCGCTGACGAGTACGCCGGCGACGATGAGGGCGGCGCCGACGATGGCGAGGCCGGGCAGTCGGTCGCCGGCGAGGCGCCCGATGACGCCGCCCCACACCGGCTCACCGGCGTAGATGACCGTGGCCCGGGTCGGGGACACCGACCGCTGGGCCCAGTTCATGGTGAGCTGGATGAGGCAGCTGGCGGCGCCGAGACCGATCGCGGCGGCGAGCCAGAGCCAGGAGAAGGACGGAACGGCCTCACCGACGACGGGCATCATCGCTACCGACAGGGCGCCGCCGACGAGCAGCTGTACGACGGTGATCCGGCCGAGGTCGACGGTGCCGGCGTACAGGCCGATGAGGACGATCTCCGCGGCGATGGCGACGGTGCTGACCAGCGTCAGGATCTCTCCGGTGCTCAGCGTCAGCCCCGCCGAACCGGGGTCGGCCAGCAGGACCAGTCCGGTGAAGGCGAGCGCCACCCCGGCCCAGGCGGCGGGCTTGGGTGCGCGGCGGAACACCGCCCACTGCAGCAGCGGCACGAGCGGGACGTAGAGCGCGGTGAGGAACGCCGAGGTGCTGCTGGGGATCGTCTGCAGGCCGATGGTCTGCAGCGCGTAGCCGCCGAAGATCGTCACGCCGATCGCCGCGCCGGCACCCAGCTCCCGCCGGGTCAGCCCGGTCAGCGTCCGGCGGAAGATGACCAGGCTGATCGCGCCGGCGGCGAGGAAGCGCAGGCCGACGAAGAGCAGCGGCGCGCCGTGCTGCATGGCGAGGTGGACGATGAGGAACGTGGCGCCCCAGACGGCGGTGACGGCGATCAGCGCCATCTCCTGCCGGCTGAACCGGACACCCCAGCGGGGACGAGGCCTGGTGTCCAGCGTTGCGCTCACCCGTCGGCCGGCCGGGCGCGCCACAGGTGATCGTGGGCGTCGTCCCGGGGGTGGATCAGCACGGTGCACTTCCGTCGGCGCGGGTGATCAGCCGGCGGTGGAAGGTGGCGTCCGGGCTGTGGGCGAGCAGGCCCTCGGTGAGCGCGTCGGCTGCGGCGTGTGCGTCGTCATCGGTGAGCGGGTCGAGCACGTCGAGGATGAAGACGGCACTGGTGGTGGCGGTGGTGATGCCCGTGCGGGTGCACTGGCGCCAGTTCCAGCGGCGGCAGGTGACGCCGGCGTCGTCGCGCCAGACGACCTCGCCGACCTCCGGGTGCTCGACGACCGCCTCGCCGCCGGCGGTGGTGTCGAAGGCCTCGGTGCCGTCGGCGCGGACGAGTCGCGGCGGGCTGGCGTAGGCGGCGCGGTCCTCCCCACCGAAGGGCAGCATGGAGGCGATGGAGACGGCGTTGTAGACGTCGGTGATCCGGTCGATGCGCGGCAGGCCGCCGGGGTCGATCCGGCGCATCAGCGCCTCGACGCTGGGCCGGGTGCGCTGCGGCTTGGCGCCGAAGGCCCGGTAGGCCTCCCGCCACGCGGCGAGGTGCGGCAGCTCCTCGGGCTTGCGCCCGTCGAGCCGCTCCCGCGTGATCGCCTCGGCGGCGGCAAGAACCTGTTCGCTGGACTCGTCGCTGGGGCCGCCCTGCAGGCCGTCGGCGGTCAGCAGCACCACGCGGTAGTCCGGCCGCAGCGCGAACACCGCGTCGTCGACGGTGGCGGCGGCGAGCCACTGCTGGGGGTCGGTCATGAATGGCTCCCGGTGACGTGGGGCTGGAACACGGTGAGGGCGAAACGGGCGGGGCCGGTGGCGTCGGCGGGGTTGGCGTAGCCGTGGGCGACGTCACCGGCGAAGGCCGCGGAGTCGCCCACGGTCAACCGCTCGGTCCGGTCACCGACGCGCAGGTCGACTGCGCCCTCCAGGACGAGCAGCAGTTCCCGGGTGCCGGCGCTGTGCGCCTCGCTGGTGTTCGCATCGCCCGGCTGCAGCGACCAGTCCCACAGCTCGACGACGTCGGGCGGCTGGGTGCCGGCGACCAGCACCGCCTGCCCGCCGTGGTCCCCGTGCCACAGCACCGGGGCCCGCCCGGCCGCGGTCACGGTGAGGGCGTGCGGGCGCTCGACGTCGACCAGGACGGGCAGCCCGACACCGAGGGCGTCGCTGATCCGCAGCAGCGTGGCGATGCTCGGGTTGCCCTCGCCGTGCTCGATGGTGATCACCATGCGGCGGCTGACCCCCGAGCGGTCGGCCAGCTCATCCAGCGTCCAGCCGCGGGCGATCCGGTGCTGCCGAACCCGCTGCCCGATCACCTCGTTGACCGCGACCACTTCGGCCGTCATCAGTGCCGCCTCCGTTGCGTCATCCCCACCGCACCCCTCTACGCTGCCTCCGACAGTGCAACATAGTGCATCAGGAGGTGCGGTGATGGCTGTACAGGGGCACCGGTCGAGCGACGCGGGGCTACGGGTGGAGACCCGGTTGCGGTCCTCGGACGCGGGGGCTCCGAGCCCGGGCGGCCGTTGAACGTCCCGATCATCCCAGCGTCGACGCGCAGCTCGGCACAGACGGCGTCGGCGGCGCCGGCGTCGGCCAGCGGGCGGCGAGATCGCGATGCGGGTCGCCGGGTAGGCCCGGGTAGCGCACCCGGTCGACCGCGGGATGCGCGGCAAGCCGGCGGGCGAGCTCACCGGCGGACTCCTGCTCCTGGCGCAGTCGCACGGCCAGGGTGCGGGCGCCGCGCAGCGCCAGGTAGGCCTCCAGCGCGCCGGGGGTGGCCCCGGCGACCTCGCGGCGGCGGGCCACCCGCTCGCGGTCGTCCTCGCGCCCGCAGACCACGACGCCGAGCAGCAGGTCGGAGTGCCCGCCGATGGACTTCGTCGCGCTGTGCACCAGAAGTCCGCAGCTCCTCGGGGTTCTTGACGGTCGGCTCGGCCGCGCTCTCGAACAGCAGAACGAAGACGGTCGCGTGCGCCGGCACGGGCAGGGCGTAGCCCATGAGCGTGCCCGGTGCCACGGCGTGCCGGTGGGCGTTCTGCCGTCGGATCGGGATGAGTCCGGCCTGCTGGCGCATCCGGTCGCCGGCGGACGACCTGTCCAGCAGCAGCCCCTCGACGTCGAGGGTCTTCAGATAGGCGATCGCCGGTAAGGCGCCGAGCTTCTTCGTCGCGGCTTTGATGTTCTTCTTCAGCTCGTCGGCGCTGCGGGCGCTGACCCGGAAGGCGACGCCGGTCCAGGCCTCCGGGGGCAGCTTGCCCTCGAGCAGACTGGCGATGCCGTGGTAGGTCGACCCGTAGGTGCTGCTGTTCACTGGTGTCTCCGTGAGATCCCCCGGGTTGGTCCCGGCTGCGGGGCACCGTGCGCGCCGTCTTCCGCCTGACAATCAACCCGGCATCGCGTCAGTCCTGGGACAGCCGCGAACCCGCGTGGACGGGAACTCGTCGGTCAGCAAGTGCAGCCCGGTAGGAGATTTCATTCGGCTCAGCCGACGATTCTCACCGGGACCCACGCGACGTCGTGGCCGCCGAGCAGGCCACTGACCAGCTGCTCCAGCTGCGTCGGCGGGACCGCGGTGTCCTCCGCGCCGGCGGCGTCATCGGCGTCCTCGGAGGACCTGGTGTGCCCGGCGTCGTCTCGACGGGGGCGTGCGGCGGCGTCGGCGGCGAGCGCGTCCTCGACGGCGGCCCGGGTCTGCTCGACCAGGGCGAGGAACCGATCGGCCGCACTGACGGGCGCGCTCGGGTCGGTGGTCGGCACGGGAACGCGCATGGCGGGGGGCGTGGAGGTCATTGCCCGCACCGTCGGCGCGGGCGGTGCCGTCCGCAATGAGCTGTCCCGCCGGGTAAGGGGCGAAGCCCATTGCGCTCGTTGCCGGGCTCGTCACCTTCCCAGGCAGCGGGGCCATCCCCGGGGTCTGGAAGGAAGGGCATGTCCGCCCGAGAGTTGCCGATGATCAAGTCCCGCGCGCGATTGCACGCGGCCGCCACCCAGCGCGCCCGGGTGCGGGTCCGGGGGAGGGTCGCCGCGGTCGGTGACGGGTACAGCGGCACGTACGCAACTCGTGGCTGCGGATCGCCACGGCGGCCGGCGACGTCCGGGTCACGGCGTCGACCAGGAGCACGTTGGGGACGATGCCGGTGGGTAGCAGTGTGGAGCTGGCGACCACGCTGACCGGCATCGTGGACGTGGCCGAGGTCGTCTACTTCGAGGAGAGGGCGCAGCTGCTGGGCTGGTCGCCGGCCGAGGATGACGCGGCGGGTTGACTGAGCCCGCCCGGGACTGTCGGACCCCCGGCGATCGCCCGCAACTCGCGTAGCCAGCGGGCCCCCGCCGGTGCGGCGGGGGCCCTCTGCGTTCAGGTCAGCCAGGGCTGACCCGGCGGCGGCACGGTGATCGGCTGTTCGGCTGACCGGTTCTGGATCCGGCAGGCGGTGCAGCCGAGCGGGTCGGAACCGTGTTCCTCCGTCCACCACCGGGCGACCTCGCCGGCGATGCGGCGCTTGAGGGTGGCCCAGCGGGCCGGCCAGTGATGTTCGAGGTCTTCTTCGGCGCAGTCGGCGTCGCGTGCGAACGCTTCGGCGTCATCGAGGAAGTGATGGCGAGCCCTCTCGACCTGCAGGCGGTTGAGCAGCCGGACGGTGGCGACCAGGGTGATCCAGTCCTGCTCAGGCGGCCGGGACGGTCGGGGCGGCAGGCAGCTGCGCTGGGTGGGGATGGCGGCGGCCGTGCGGGTAGCGGGCGTTGTGGGTTGGAACGCCGTGGGTCGGGACAAGGTGAGCTCCGTTTGGGACGGCGCGTGCCGGTACCGGATGCCCCGGCGATCGCGCGGGGCATCGGTGGATGTCCGACGGTCACCGTGGTGGCGTCCACTGATTGGCCAAGTGCGCCGACGCGGCGACCTTCAGACGGCACGATGCCTCGACGCCGTAGCGGGAAGCTCCGCTTCGCTGTGCTGCTGATCAGCCAGCACGAGCGATGTGGACGGCGTACCCGTGCTGGCGGTCGCCGACGGCGATCACGGCGCGGCCGGTCCGCTCGTGGAGGTCGCGTGCCGACCGTCGGGCGTCGGCGGCGGTCCAGCAGCGCACGGTGTGCGGACCCCAGGCGAGCCAGAACGCCACCTCGCGTGCGGTGTCGGCCGGCAGCCCGGCGTGCTCAGCGGTCGGCTCGGGGGACTCGGGCGGTGCCGTGCCGTCAGTGGCGGGGACGAGGACGACGGTCGGCGAGAGCGGGGCGGTCGGGTACAACATCGGACGGTTCCTGGTGGGGTCGGTGGGCCCGGGTCGGCCCACCCCTCACGGTGCGCAGGAAGGAGCCGTCGGCAGTCAGCGGCGTGGGATCCGTCCGAGTTCGTAAACCACGCCGCACGGTGAAGCTGAGAGCTGCATCGGCCGGGCTGTGGGGGCGCCGACCCGGTCGCGCTCCAGCCGACAGGCCCCGAGTTGGTCTGCGGGTACGGCGCACCTCCCGGCGCGCGCTCGCGGGCACCAACGAACTCAGTCGGACCCGACTAGCAGCCCAGTACCCTTGGTGCCCTCACTCATCGGGACGTCGGCGACGTGTCCCTGTCGCCGGGGGGACGTGTGACTGGCTCACTGCCTTCCGGTGCCGCGCTGCCCCCGCGGTCGGATCCGGCGTTCGAGCGGTTCGCCCGCCTGGTCCGACGTCAGCTGGACGTCCCGGTCGCGCTGGTCACGCTGGTGTCGGTCGATGAGCAGGTGTTCCCCGGCGCGGTGGGGCTGCCCGAGCCGTGGCAGTCGACGCGCAGGACGCCGCTGAGCCACTCGTTCTGCCAGCACGTGGTGCGCTCGGCGGCTCCGCTCGTCGTCACCGATGCCCGCACCGACCCGCTGGTCGCCGACAACCTGGCCATCGCGGACCTGCGCGTCATCGCCTACGCCGGCGTTCCGCTGACCGACGGCGACGGCGTCGTGGTCGGCTCGCTGTGCGCCATCGACAGCCGGCCGCGGACCTGGTCGGATGATGACCTGGCGGTGCTGACCGATCTGGCCGGGGCGTGCAGCTCGGAGCTGTGGCTGCGGGCGGCCCAGCAGCGCGCCGATGACGCCGTCGCCGAGGCGCAGAAGTCCGCGAAGCGGGCGCAGCGGCTACTCGTGCAGCAGGCGATCGACCGCTCCCGGTGGGCGCTGGCGCTGGACGCGGGGAAGGTCGGCACCTTCGACCTGAACCTCGCCACCGGCGCGCTGACCGTCGACGACCGCCTGCTGGAGCTGTCGGGGATGGACCGGGACACCTTCACCGGCCGCCCGGAGGACGTCTACGCCCATGTGCACCCCGACGACGTCGCCGATGTCCGCGCCCGCGTTCAGCACGCCGTCGACACCGGCGGGATCTACGACGCCGAGTACCGCATCGTGCTCGCCGACGGCTCTCACCGGTGGGTCGCCGCCCGCGGGCAGGTGGTCGATGGCGCCGAAGGCGCCACCGGACACCTCGTCGGGGTGGTGCACGACACCACCGACCGCGCCCTGACGCAGCAGCAGACTCAGCAGGCCGCCGCCCGGGAGCGGCTGCTCAGCCGGATCACCGAGGAGCTCAGCGGCACCCTGGATGCCGACGAGGCCGCTCACCGCCTGGCCCGGCTGGTGCTGCCCGCGGTCGCCGACTGGTGCATCGTCACCCTCGTCGACGACGACCAGGCCGCCGGCTCCCGCCGCGGCCTGCGCCCGGCCGCCGCGGAGCACGTCGATCCGGCGATGCGGCCGGTCCTCGACGGCTACGCGCAGGCGCGGCTGGGCGCGCTGGGCGACGAGGCGATCGTCGTCCGGGCGATGCGCACCGGGCGGCTGCAGCTGGTCGGGACCGGCGCCACCGCGCACGCGCTGACGATGCTGACCCCTGGCCCGACGCACGAGGCCATCCGGGCGCTGGCACCCGAAGCCATGACCGTCCTTCCGCTGCCCGGGCGCACCGGCCCGGTCGGGCTGATGACCCTGGCCAACGGTGCCGGCCGTGGCCCGTTCACCCCCGAAGACCTCAACACCGCCCGGCACGTCGCCGGCCGCGCCGGCCTGGTCCTGGACAACGCCCGGTTGTTCCGGCAGCAGCGGGATCTGGCCGAAGGCTTCCAGCGGTCCCTGCTGACCCCGCCGCCGGAACCGGACCACCTGCAGATCGTGGTCCGGTACGTGCCCGCGGCGCAGGCCGCGCAGGTCGGCGGGGACTGGTACGACGCGTTCATGCAGCCCAGCGGCGCGACGCTGCTGGTCATCGGCGACGTCGTCGGCCACGACGTGCAGGCCGCCGCGGCGATGGGACAGATCCGCAGCATCGTGCGGACCCTCGGCGCGCTGGACCACGATGGGCCGGCCGCGGTGCTGAGGCAGGTGGAGCAGGTGATGGAGACCCTGCAGACGCCGATCCTGGCGACCACGGTCGTCGCCCGGCTGGAGCAGACCGACGAAGAACGCGCCGACGGGCTGACCCGGCTCTGCTGGTCGAACGCCGGGCATCCGCCGCCGATGGCGGTCGGATCCGACGGCTCGGTCACCGCACTCACCACCGCCCACACCGATCTGCTGCTCGGGGTGGACGCCACAGCCCCGCGCCGCGAGTCCCAGGTGCACCTGGGCCGCGACACGGTCGTGCTCTTCTACACCGACGGGCTGGTCGAACGCCGCGACTCCCACCTCGATGCCGGCACGGCCCGCCTGCAGGACACCTTGGCCCAGCTCGCCGGCCGGAACCTGGACGAGTTGTGCGACGAACTGCTGGCCCGCATGCTGCCCGACGCGCCCGACGACGACGTCGCTCTGGTCGCGGTGCGACTGCACCCGCAGGACCGGCCGCGCCCGGCCGAGGCCGGTCCCGAGCGGGTGCCACCGAACGTGCCGGCCGACTGACCTCTGATGTCCCTGCTGCGGAGAAACGCAGGTGAACCGGCGGATCGCGCGCGGCGGCGCACTCGGGCGTCGACCATCCGGCGTCGTCCCTCCGGGGGTCGGCATGCCGGACTAGCCATTCCCGGCCGCGGCGACGGCCGACGCGGAGCAGACCGAGACGGGTGTGAGTACCGGCGGCCATCGGTGAGGGGCTAGCGTCGTCAGTCGCGAGTTCGGCGGCTGTACGCCGCCGACCACAGCCTGGGCGCCGCCGGACAGCCGGGGCCGGCTCATGCACCACAGTCGGTCGATCCTCGGAGGGCACGTTGGGCAACGACCTGTGGGGCCACCGCCATCCGCCGCCGACGGGCGCCGACACCGTCCTCGTCGGACGGTGGGAGCCGGCCGGCATCGCAGACCTGACGCGCGCCCGACGACGGCTCGCCGCAGACCTGCAGCATGCGGCCGGCGCCGACGGCGGGGCCGTGGAGCGGCTGCTGCTCGTGTTCGAGGAGATCGGCTCCAACGCGCTGCGACATGGCGGCGCTCCTGTGGACATCACCGTGTGCAGCTTCGGCAACTACTGGCTGCTGGAGGTGGGGGACACCGACGTCAGTACGCCGCCGACCCCGGCCGTCGATCGGGACGCCGCGGACGGTGGCCTGGGCCTGTACCTGGTCGGGCAGATCTGCGGAGCGCACGGCTGGTACGTCGACGGCACCCGCAAGGTCGCCTGGGCGCGGATCGACTACACCCGGGCGGAGGCGCCTCCCGAGGTCACGGCCTCCCTGCCCAGACCGTCGCTCGCCCGGTCCGGATCCGCATCAGCACCCTGAGCAGCCCGGTGTCGGTGATCATCGGCGGCGCTGCGGACGACGCGGTCCGGAAGCGTGGGCGACCGGTGGGGCGCGACAGCGAGGTCAGCGCAGTCGGAGCAGACCGGCTGTGTGCACGCGTCCGCGGCCGGCGTCCTTCGCGGCGTACATGGCTCCGCCGGCGGTGCGGAGGACATCGTCGAACGTCACAATGCGGTGCCGCCACCGCCACCCCGATGCTGCACGAGACCCCGACGGTTCTCCGCCCGACCCGGGCTTCATCCGTGAGGACGGGGAGGAGGTCCTCACCCAGCTCTGTGGCGGCCGTGGACCCGACCGACGCCCGTCGCCGACGTCGACCCACCCGACTGTCCCATCGGCAGGCCGAGCGGTCGTTCGCCGCCCCGGGGCGCGCTACGTCGACGCGGACGCCCGGTCGTTCTCGTCTGCGTGGCAGGCCACCGCTGCTCTCCGCGGCCCGGGGACGTGACGCAGCGGCACGACGAGTGCCAGCGGTGCCGCAGCTCCTTCGACCGGCTGTACCTCGTGGTCCACCCGGCCCGGGGCGGGGCACCGAGCCCAGGCCCGTAGGTCAGCTGGAAGCGGCCTGATTTCCAGCTGGGGCGGCTGCTGGGCGCTCCTGCCGGGCAACAGCCGTACGCGCTGGCCGCCTGACCACCCGCGGGGCTGCGCAACCTGGCACCACCCGCCCGGGCTGCCGGGTCGGCCACCGGGGCCGGTGCCGCCGGGCCGGGCACAGGCTGATGGACTGGGTCAGCGGCTTGCCCGCGTGCACGGTGACGGCGGTGGTCGCCGTCGTGCTCGTGGCCGAGTCCGGTCTGCTCGTCGGGCTGGTGCTGCCCGGCTCGTCGCTGGTGATCGGCCTCGGTGTCCTCGTCGGCGCCGGGCTGGTCCCGCTGCCGGTGGCCGCCCTGACCGTGGCCGCCGCCACGGTGGGAGGCGCTGCGCTCGGTCACTGCTTCGCCGCGCGCGCCGGCTCCGGCACGCTCCTGCCGACCGGCGGGCCGCTTGGGCGGCTGCTACCGGGTCGGATGCGGGACCTGGTCGACCGGGCGGCGGGGCCGTGGTCGGACGCCGTCGCGGGGCGGCCGGTGCGGGTGGCGGGGATGTCGCAGCTCTTCACCGGGTCGCGGACGCTCGCACCGCGCATCGCCGCCCGATCCGGGGTGCCGCTGTCGATCATGCTGCGGGGAACGGTTCCCGCGGCGCTGCTGTGGTCGTGGGGTCTGGTTGCGGCGGGCGCTGCTGCCGGCGCCGCCGCGGCGCTCCTGAACGACATGGTGGCCCTGGCCGGTGTGCCCGTCGTCGTCGCGGTCATCTGGCTGTTCCTGCGCCGGCGCGCCCGTGCTGCCGGCGCTCCACAGGCCCGCCGGCCTACCGCCCGTCGACGCCTCCGCCACCGCGCTTGGCTGCCGGCGCTCGCCGCCTCGACAGGGGCTGCCAGCGTGATGGCGGTCGTGGTCCTGGGCTGCTGCGTCACGGGCGCGACCGCCGCCGCCGCGCTGCCTTCTGCGACAATCCTGTCGACCAGGGCCGGGTCCTGACCGAGGTCCAGGCGGCTGCGGCCCGCGCCGGCGGCTGGATGACGGTGGTCGTCCTGGACGCCGACGGTCGGTCGCTCGTCGCCAGTCCCGGTCCCGGCGCGCCGAAGTACACAGCTGGCTGGTCAAGATCCTCGTCGTCACCCGGCTGCTCGCCCTCGACGCCACTGGGTGCGGGCGCTGACCTCGAAATGGTCGGCCAGCAGCCGCGCCGTCCGTCCCCGGGGACCGCCGGCCCGCAGCTCCTCGACCAGGGCGTACAGCAGGTCGATGCAGTTCGTGCCCGGAATCCAGCGGCAGCCGGGGACGTTCCCGGGTTCCCTTTCGCGCCGGTGGCAGGGTTGCCCGCCGGGTTCCCGTGCCGGAGTGTCCTCATCCGCCCCGTGCTGTTCGTCAGTAGATCGGAGCGGGATCCTCCCGCGGACGTGAGGAGTGAAGATGAACCAGTACCTGCTGTCGGTGTACGAGGTGGAAGGACAGGTGGACGGAGCGCCCGCCACGGCGGAGGAGATGCAGGCCTTCATGGGCCGGGTGATCGCCCTGGAGGAGGAGATGGACCGGTCCGGGGCGTTCGCGTTCGGCGGTGCGCTGCACGGTCCCGACGCGGCCACCGTGGTGCGGGGTGGCACCGGCCGCGACAAGGTGACCACCGACGGGCCCTTCGTGGAGGCGAAGGAGCACATCGGCGGGTTCTACATCGTCAATGCCGAGGACCTCGACGAGGCGCTGTCGTGGGCGGAGAAGGTCGTCGAGGCCATCGGCCACGACATCGAGGTGCGCCCGTTCCGGGCCACCGGGCGGCTGCAGGCCGGCGGCCACTGACGGAGCCGCCGGATGGACGACGTCGAGCGCGCGTTCCGGGAGGCGCACGGTCAGGCCGTGGCGACGCTCACCCGGGTCTTCGGTGACCTCTCGCTCGCCGAGGACGCCGTCCAGGACGCGTTCGTCCGCGCCATGGACCGGTGGCCGGGCGACGGTCTCCCGGACAACCCCGCCGGCTGGATCGTCGCCACCGCACGGAACCGGGCCACCGACGTCGTCCGCCGGGAGCGGCGGGGCCGTCGGCTCACCGAGCAGATCGCGACCGATCACCTCCAGGCCGAGCGCGCCCCGGGCCCGGAGGTGCCGGGACCGCTGCCCGACGACCAACTGCGGTTGATCTTCACCTGCTGCCACCCGGCCCTGGGGCTCGAGCACCAGGTGGCGTTGACCCTGCGACTGGTCGCCGGGCTCACCCCCGCGGAGGTCGCAGCCGCGTTCCTTGTCACCGACGCAACCATGGCCAAGCGGCTGGTGCGCGCGAAGAACAAGATCAAGGCGGCGAACATCCCGTACCGCGTCCCCGACCACGCCGACCTGCCGCGCCGCCTGCAGGCCGTGCTGACGGTCCTGTACCTCATCTACAACGCCGGTGCCGACGACTTCGGGCGGCGGGGCCTGCGGGCCGAGGCGATCCGGCTGACCCGGGTACTGGTCGGGCTGATGCCCGGCGAACCCGAGGCCGCGGGTCTGCTGGCCCTGATGCTGCTCAGCGACGCCCGGATGCCGGCCCGCCGCGACGTAGCCCACGTCGTGCAGCTCGAGGACCAGGACCGGTCACTGTGGGACCGTTCGCTGATCGCCGAGGGGCAGGGACTGGTGCTGGCGTGCCTGCGCCGCCGTCGGCTGGGCCCGTTCCAGCTGCAGGCGGCGATCCAGGCGCTCCATTGCGCCGCACCCCGCTACGAGCAGACCGACTGGGCGGCGATCGTCCGGTTCTACGACCGGCTGTTCGCGGTGATGCCGACGCCGGTGGTGGCGATGAACCGGGCGGTGGCGGTCGCCGAGACCGAAGGCCCGGCGGCGGGCCTTCGGCATCTCGACGACCTGGCGCGGGACCTGGCCGGGTACCACCTGCTGCACGCCGCGCGCGGATCGATGCTGGAGCGGCTGGGACGACGCGATGAGGCCGCCGCAGCCTACGGCCAGGCGGCTGCGCTGGCGCGGACCGCCGCCGACACCGCCTTCCTCGCCCGGCGGCACACCGAGCTCACCCCGGACCAGCCCCTATAGCGGCTGTGCCCGGAGCCAGCAGCGCAATCCCACGAGCGGCTTCGGATCAGCCGCCCTCGACCAACGGCGGGCTGCTCGCCTGCGGTGTAGACCAGCTCAAGCGGCAGCTCGTCCAGGGTGACGTCCAGTGGTGCGCCGATCTGCGTGACAACCAAGCAGTGAGCACCAGGTCGTCCCCGGCGTGGAAGATGCGGCACGACACCCGGGACGAGACGACCGCCGGGGGCGATGGCCGGACGCGGACTGCCCCGGGCTGCCAGATCCACCGGATTGCCGAGATCATGCGGTTTCGCGTTGCACCCGTGGGGCTCAGCTCCAGCCACGCGACGCCGTCCCAACCGCGCCGGTCGGCAGGCCGCTGTGGTCGCCGCACAAGCCGAAGCCCCGCCGGCTGAGAACCGGCGGGGCTTCGGATGACCTCGGCCGAGCACTATCCGCGCTCGACTCGATCGAGGGCGCTGTCCTCGTGCTCCTGGCCGGACTTGTAGTACCGGTTCGCGACGGTAGCGATGTTCTCCCAGCCGCCGACCGCCATCAGCTCACCAGAGGGCAGGCCGAAACGGTCGATCATCCACCGGGCGAACCGGTGGCGCAGCGAGTGCCACGGCAGGTGGGCCATCGTCCGCTTGCGCTCGACGCGCGTGTACGACCGGGTCTGCTCGGACCACTCGTCGCGGACCTCGGTCCAGTGCTCCAGTGGCCAGTCCGCCCGGTCCATCGCCGGGTGCAGCAGGTCGCTGCTGAAGGAGGTGTGCCACTGCAGGCCGCCGCCTTCGGCGGGGAACAGCAGCGCCTCGGGATTAGTCCCCGCAGCCTGCTCCTTGAGCGCTTCGCCGACCCGATTGGCGAGTTCGGCACGCAGGGGATAGCCGGTGAACGTCTTCTTCGGGATGGCCACGCTCCGACGCTTGTCCCCCTTCGGCAGGCAGCGGCGCCCGTTGGAGTCATCGGCCGTCGCGGCCGCGTCGATCTGCCAGTCGATGTGGATGTGCGGCCGGAAACTCTTCTTGTCCTTCCTGTCCTTCTTGCCCTTCGCGCCGTGCCCGTTCCTGTTCCGGCGGGTCTTGGCCATCCGGCAGCAGCCGCCGAGGTGCACGTCGTAGGCGGTCAGTTGGAACTCCTCGCCCCAGCGCGGCCCCGACCCGCTGCTCAGCTCCACGGCCAGCGCGCCCCAGGCCCGACGGGCCGCGGCGAACTCCTCCCGGAGCGCGATCACCTGGGCGAGCGAGGGGGCGTCCTCGTCGCGGACGTACTCCTCGTGCTCGCCGACGCGGCGGGCCCGGCGCCGGCGCTTTGGCGCCGGAGTGCCCAGGACTGAAGGCGCCGGCTGGGCGGCCCCCTCGGGCAGGAGTTCCGCCTGGGCGACGGTGAAGTAGCCGTTCTGCTGACCCCACAGCAGAAAGGCCCGCAGGGCGGTCGTGTTCTGCGTGACCGCCGTCCGCGTGCCGGCCTGGGCGCGCATCTTGTCGCACATCGGACGGTCGACGTCCATGGCCCGGTAGTGCTCGTGCTTGCGGATGCACCGGTGCATGGCCTCGGTGACCTTGTCCAGGTAGGAACCCTTCCACGGCGCCTTGTCCTTGTACGGGCTGCGGGCCTCGAACAGGAACTGCTTGACCATCACCTTGAGCGAAGTCACTGCGAGCGGCCCGGCGGCCGTGCTCACCCGGGCGTCGATCTCGGCCGCCTTGAGCCGCGCCCCGTCCAGCGTCCGGCCCCCGCTGGTGTCGCCGGGAGCGCCGTCGGGCTCGGTCCACTTCAGCCGGAAGTACAGGGTGCTGGTCGGGGCGTAGATGTCGACCACGCCGATCGTCTCGACCGGCGGGCGGCGCGCGGGGCTCACTTCCGCCTCGGCGTGTACGACTTGGGCGCGCCGGCGGGCCGGCCACCGACCGGGCGGGTGCTGACCGAACGCGGGGCGGGGGCGGGGCGCGGTGCGGTGCGGGTGACGGTGGCCGTGCTGACGGTGCCGCGGCCGGCGCGGCCCCGCGGCCTGGGCGGCAGCCCGGCGAACCAGTCCAGGACTTCCTGGCGGGTCCACAGGTTGCGGGAGAAGCCGGCGCGGGGGCGGGGAAGTCCTCGCGGTAGGTGTAATCGCGGGCGGCGTCCACCGAGAGGTGGAAGGCGGCCGCGACGTGCTCGATGGTCCAGATCGGGACCGACAGGTCGATGTTCACCGGACTGTCGGTCCGGACCCCGGCGAGCACGGCAGTCGCTCGGACGATCCGGGTCTCTGGTGACGCATCCGTCGCGCTAGCCACGGGGATGCGCGGGAACGGCGCCGGGCGCAGCACAGCCCCCGCCAGGGGGAATCCGGGGAAAACCCTGGCGGGGGCTGCGCGAATGTGCAGGTCAGGGGCGGTGTCGCCCCCTCCGATCAGATGTCGTAGTACATCGCGAACTCGTGCGGGTGCGGGCGGAGACGGATCGGGTCGATCTCGTTCTCCCGCTTGTACTCGATCCACGTCTCGATCAGGTCGGGCGTGAACACCCCGCCGTCGATCAGGTACTCGTGGTCGGTCTCGAGGTTGTCCAGCGCGGCGTCCAGCGACGCGGGAACCTTCTCGATGCCCAGGGCCTCCTCGGGCGGCAGCTCGTAGAGGTCCTTGTCGACCGGCGCCGGCGGCTCGATCTTGTTCTTCACGCCGTCGAGGCCGGCCATCAGCA
The DNA here is from genome assembly GCF_039679125.1 of Blastococcus sp. HT6-4. NCBI lineage: Bacteria > Bacillati > Actinomycetota > Actinomycetes > Geodermatophilales > Geodermatophilaceae > Blastococcus > Blastococcus montanus. The sequence goes on from NZ_CP155551.1 coordinate 1,495,905, forward strand.
TCGCCGAGAAGGCGAGGTACGGGTTGGCCGACGGGTCGGGCACGCGGAACTCGATGCGCTTGGCCTTCGGGCTGTCGCCGGAGATCGGGATGCGCAGGCAGGCCGAGCGGTTGCGGGCCGAGTAGACCAGGTTGATCGGGGCCTCGTAGCCGGGCACCAGGCGGTGGTAGCTGTTGACCGTCGGGTTGGTGAAGGCCAGCAGCGACGGAGCGTGGGCCAGCAGGCCACCGATGTAGTGGCGGGCCATGTCGGACAGGCCCGCGTAGCCGGTCTCCGCGTGGAAGAGCGGCTGCCCGTCCTTCCAGAGGCTCTGGTGGCAGTGCATGCCCGAGCCGTTGTCGCCGAACAGCGGCTTGGGCATGAAGGTGGCGGTCTTGCCGGCGGCCCAGGCCGTGTTCTTGATGACGTACTTGAACAGCATCAGGCTGTCGGCCGAGCGCAGCAGCGTGTCGAACTTGTAGTTGATCTCGGCCTGACCGCCGGTGCCGACCTCGTGGTGGCCGCGCTCGAGCTCCAGGCCCGACCTGGTCAGGTTCAGCATCATGTCGGCGCGCAGGTCGCTCTGCTGGTCGTAGGGCTCGACCGGGAAGTAGCCGCCCTTGGGGCGCGCCTTGTAGCCGCGGTTGGGGCTGCCGTCGAGCTCGGTCCGAGCGCCGGAACGCCAGGAGCCCTCTTCGGAGTCGATGTGGTAGTAGCCCTCGTTGATCGAGGTGTCGTACCGCACCGAGTCGAACACGTAGAACTCCGCCTCGGGGCCGAAGTACGCGGTGTCGGCGATGCCGCTGGCGGCCAGGTAGGCCTCCGCCTTCTTCGCCACGTTCCGCGGGTCGCGGCTGTAGGCCTCACGCGTGATCGGGTCGTGGATGAAGAAGTTGACGTTCAGCGTCTTGTGCTTGCGGAACGGGTCCACGAAGGCGCTGTTGGCGTCGGGCAGCAGCAGCATGTCCGACTCGTTGATCGCCTGGAACCCGCGGATCGAGGAGCCGTCGAAGCCGAGGCCATCGCTGAAGGTGTCCTCGCCGAACGTCGACGCAGGGATGGTGAAGTGCTGCATGACGCCGGGCAGGTCGCAGAAACGGACGTCGACGAATTCGACGTCGTTGTCGCGGATGTAAGCGGCGACCTCGTCGGGACTGGTGAACATCGATCCTCCGGGATTGGGCGGGCGGCCGAACGGAACGCTACGAGCGGGGAGTTGCCCCGCCGTGTCCCGAGTGTTTCGGGGCGGTAACAACGACCCCGGCGTGTCGTCCGGGGTGCGGCACCGCGGGCCCGGGGGAGGCCGGGCCGCTGGGTCCTACGCTTGCGGTCATGGTCAGGGATGCCGAACAACCCTCTCAGGCCCCGGCTCGTGGCGCCTCCCTGGGGTTGCCCGCCGACGGGCCCGGCTCGCTGGCCCCGTTCACCAGGCGGGTCGGCGGCTACCTCGTCGACGCCGTGACCTCGGCGTTGATCGCGTGGGTGTTCACCGCGCCCGCCGGACCGGGCAACTGGAGCCTGCTGGTGTTCGGTGTGATGACCGTCGTCACGCTGGTGCTGTTCGGCCAGACGCCCGGGCACCGGGTGTTCGGCATGCGACTGGCGCATCCCACGCCCGGCGCGAGGGTGGCCCCGTGGCGCGCCGTCGCCCGGACGGCCCTGCTGATGCTGCTGGTGCCCGCCCTGCTGGTCGACGCCGACGGCCGCGGCCTGCACGACCGGCTCACGGGTACCGCCGTCGTCCTCGACTGAGCCGCCCGCGTCCATGATCAGGTGACCTGATCATCGAGCGTCCTCCCTCACCTCCCACGGTGAGGGGGGACGCTGCACGATCAGGTCGGCTGATCATCGGATGCCACCCGGACGAGGGACGGCCCAGGACGCCGAGAGCCCCGCACCGGGTGGGTGCGGGGCTCTCGGGCAGGTGATCGGGTCAGCGGCGGCGGACCTGGCGCTGGCTGACCGACATCTGCCGGCCACCGGGCAGCGGGCCACCGGGGACGGGCATGCGTGGGCCGCCCAGCGCGCTCATCCGCCGGGCGAGCGCGTTGACCTCCGCGGCGCTGAGGTTGCGAGGCAGCTTCATCACGTGGGTGCTCAGCTTCTTCAGCGGCACCTGGCCCTCGTCGTCGCCGATGGTGATGTCGTAGATCGGGGTGTCCCCGACGACGCGGGCGATCTTCTTCTTCTCCTGGGCGATCAGGCCTCGGACCCGGCCCGGTGAGCCCTCGCCGACGAGGATGATCCCCGGCCGACCCAGCACCCGGTGCACCGCGTCCAACTGCGGTGTGCCGGCGACGCCGGAGGTCACCCGCCAGTCCCCGCGCATGCCCTCGAGCACCCACGCCGCGGCACCGGGCTGGCCCTCGACCTGCCGGTAGGCCGAGCCCTGCGCGCGGCGGCCGAAGACGATGAGCGCCGCGAGGCCACCGAAGAGCAGGGCCAGGGGGATGAAGAGGAACGGCGAGCCCAGCAGGATGCCGATCAGCTCGATGACGGCGGCGACCGCCACGAACCAGATCAGCATGATCCAGGGGAGCTTGGGGTCGTTCTTCCGCGTCAGGCCGTACGCCTGCTTGATCATCCGCCCCTGGCTGCGGACCTTCGTGAGCCGGCCGACCTTGGGCTGGCCGTTCTTGTCCAGCTTCGGCGCCTTGACCGGCTTGGCTGTCTTGCCGGAGGCGGTGGCGCCGGCGACCGTGGCACCCGAGGTGCGGCCGCGCCCACCGTCCTTCGGTCCGCGTCCGGCGTTGCCGCTCGGAGCGGTCGCGTCTGTGGGCTTGCTGCGTGCCATGCCCCCAGGATAGGGGCGTCCGCGGCGTGCAGCCCGGACTCACCGGCCGGACCTGCCGGAGTCAGCCCTGGCGGGTGAGCCCGCGCGCCTCGACAGCCTGCTGGAACAGCCGCCCGGCGCGGTAGGAGCTGCGCACCAGGGGGCCGGCCAGGACGCCCGGGAAACCGATCTCCTCGGCGTCCTTCTGGAACTGCACGAACTCGTCGGGCTTGACCCACCGGACGACGGGGTGGTGCCGCGGCGAGGGCCGCAGGTACTGCGTGATGGTGAGCAGGTCGCACCCGGCCTCGTGCAGCGCCTGCATCGTCTCCACGACCTCGTGCGGCTCCTCGCCCATGCCGAGGATGAGGTTGGACTTCGTGACCAGGCCGGCCTCGCGCGCGGCGGTGATGACCGACAGGGAGCGCTCGAACCGGAAGCCGGGACGGATGCGCTTGAAGATCCGCGGCACGGTCTCGACGTTGTGGGCGAGGACCTCGGGCCGGGAGGAGAAGACCTCGGCGAGCTGGTCCGGGTCGGCGTTGAAGTCGGGGATCAGCAGCTCGACCCCGCAGCCGGGGAGCTGGGCGTGGATCTGCCGGACGGTCTCGGCGTAGAGCCACGCCCCGCCGTCGGGGAGGTCGTCCCGGGCGACGCCGGTGACGGTGGCGTACTTCAACCCCATCGTCGCGACGCTCTCGGCGACGCGGCGCGGCTCGTCGGCGTCGAACTCGGCGGGCTTGCCGGTGTCGATCTGGCAGAAGTCGCAGCGCCGGGTGCACTGGTCACCGCCGATGAGGAACGTCGCCTCCCGGTCCTCCCAGCACTCGTAGATGTTGGGGCAGCCGGCCTCTTCGCAGACGGTGTGCAGGCCCTCGCGGCGGACCAGCGACTTCAGCTCGGTGTACTCCGGGCCGGTCTTGAGCTTGGTCTTGATCCACTCGGGCTTGCGCTCGATCGGGACCTGGCTGTTGCGGACCTCCAGGCGGAGCATCTTCCGGCCGGCGGGCTCGATCCGGGAGTCCTGGACGGGTGTCGGCTCAGGGATCCTCGGCGCCTCGCTCATGATCCCCACGGTACTCGCGAAGACGCCGCAGCCCCCGTCGCACGTGGCGACGGGGGCTGCGGCGGTGGATCGCTGCGGGAGGATCAGACCTGACGGTCGTCCGGACCGGCGGTCGGGCCCTCCGTGGCGCCGCCCCCGGAGGTGAAGGGCTTCGGAGTGTTCGTGATGTCCTCGCTCGCGCTGTCGGCGCCGTCGCCGTCGACGAACTGGGCGTCGCGGACGCCCATGTCCGACTCCGGCGGCGCGGAGTCGCCGGTGGTGTCGGCGGTCGACACGGTCTTGCCGGAGTCGCTGGGGGAGCTGGGCACGGGGTCCTCCCGGTAGGTGGGCACCGGGCCGTCGCCGGCGGGTGCGGGGTTCCAGTCGTCGTTCTTCCGGCGGAGCAGCACCGCGACCCCCGCGGCCAGCGCGAGGACGGCGACCACCCACGGCCAGCGCCGGGGCTGCGGCTGCACGCCGGAACGGCGCCTGACGGACTTCGCCGTCGCGTTCGCCGCCTTCTCGAACTCGCGGTGCTTCTTGCCGGCCTTCTTGCGGGCCTTCTTCGCCGCCTTGCGCGTCCGGCGCGTGGACTCGGCGGCTGCCGCCGCCAGCTCGGCGCGCCGGGCGTCGAGCTCGCTGCGCGCGCTGTCCACGCCGGCGAGGAGGGTCCCGCGTGCGCTCTCCAGCGCGGGCGTCACCGCCTCGCGGGCGGCGAGCACCCGTGGCGTGGTGTAGGCCAGAGCGGCGGTCTGGGCGGCGGTCAGCCGGGGGCCGACGTCGTCCTTGAGCGCCCGCTGCGCCGATTCCCGGGCTGCCCCGACCCGGGGACCGAGGTCGGCCGCCGCGCGCGCGGCGGCCAGCTGGGCCGCGGTCACCCGCGGCGCCGCGGCCCCGCGGGCGGCCTCCACGCGAGGACCGATGGCGTCCCGGGCGGCGTCCACGCGGTCGCCGATGGTCTCGCGAGCGGTGGCGACGGCGGGCGCGGCCGCCGCCGCGGCGGCAGCCACCCGGGGCGCGACGGCCCGCTGGGCCGCCTCCACGTGAGGGGTGAGCTGTTCGGCGGCGGCGCGACCTGCCTCGGTCACCGCCGTCCCCAGGTGGGCCAGGCCCTCCTGCACTTCGGCGCTGATGATTTCGCCGCGCGTCTTCTTGCGGAACACGAGCTGCACCTCCGAGTTGATCGTCTGGCGATCATCCTGCCCGGTCCGAGCCGTGCCCACACCCCGAAGCGGCGGCCGATCGACGATCGGTCGGTCGTGGTTGGGGTCCGGTCGTGCAGTTGCGCATCTTCACCGAGCCGCAGATGGGCGCGACCTACGACGACCTGCTGGCCATCGCGCGCCGCGCGGAGGAGACCGGCTTCGACGCCTTCTTCCGCTCCGACCACTACCTGACCATGGGTGGTGACGGACTGCCGGGCCCCACCGACGCGTGGATCACCCTCGCCGGGCTCGCCCGCGAGACCAGCCGGATCCGCCTCGGCACCCTGATGACCGCCGGCACCTTCCGGCTCCCCGGCCCGCTGGCGATCTCGGTGGCGCAGGTCGACCAGATGAGCGGTGGCCGGGTCGAGCTGGGCATCGGCTCGGGCTGGTTCGAGGCCGAGCACACCGCCTACGGCATCCCGTTCCCTCCCCTGGGCGAGCGCTTCGACCGGTACGAGGAGCAGCTGGCGGTGCTGACCGGGCTGTGGCGCACGCCGGTGGGGGAGACGTTCGACTTCGACGGGCGCCACTACCAGCTGTCCGGGTCCCCGGCGCTGCCCAAGCCGGTGCAGGAGGGCGGCGTGCCGATCCTGGTCGGTGGCCGCGGGAGGAAGCGGACGCCGCGACTGGCGGCGCGGTACGCCGGTGAGTTCAACGTCCCGTTCATGCCGGCCGACGACAACGCCCGGCTGTTCGCCGGTGTCCGCGCGGCCTGCGAGGAGGCCGGCCGCGACCCGGCGTCGCTGGTGTGCAGCTCCGCGCTGGTGCTCTGCGTCGGCCGCGACGAGGCGGAGCTCGCCCGTCGGGCGGCCGCGATCGGCCGTGAGGTCGACGAGCTGCGCGCGCACGGTGTCGCCGGCACGCCCGCCCAGGCCGTGGACACCCTCGGTCGCTACGCGGAGGCCGGGGCGGAGCGCGTGTACCTCCAGGTGCTGGATCTCTCGGACCTCGACCACCTCGACCTGGTGGCCGGTGAGGTGGCCCCGCAGCTGGACCGAGCCGACCGGTGACCGCTGCCCGGGGCAGGGACGCGGTCACCGGTCGACGCCCGGATCAGCCCCCGGCGGGACGTCGTCCGTACGTCAGCGCCGGGCGGGACGCCGTGGCTCGAGCGACGGCCGGGGTGCCGGCACCACGGCGTCCCCCGGGCGGGGTGCGGCCAGCCAGGTGAGGAGGTCGTCGACGGGCATGGGGCGGGCGATGGCGTAACCCTGCGCCACGTCGCAGCCGAGCTCGGCGAGCACCGCGGCGGTCTCGTCGTCCTCCACGCCCTCGGCCACGAGGCTCAGGCCCAGGTCGTGGGCCAGGGCGACGGTGTGCCGGACGATCGCGGTGGCCCGGCCGTCCCGGCCGACGTCGCGGGTGAGGCTCCGGTCGAGCTTGAGCTCGTCAGCCGGCAGGTACCGCAGGTAGGCCAGCGAGCTGTAGCCGGTGCCGTAGTCGTCGATCGAGGTGCGGATGCCCAGTCGCCGCAGCTCACCGAGCACCGTGCGGCCCCGGTCCGGGTCGGCCATCAGGGTGTCCTCGACCAGCTCGAGGGTCAGGGCCTCCGGCGGCAGACCGTGCACCCGGAGCAAAGCCGTGACGGTGGCGGGCAGGCCGAGGTCGGTGACGCTGGCCGCGGACAGGTTCACCGAGACCGGCACCGCGCGCTCGGGCCACCACCGGGCGGCCGCGCTCAGCGCCAGCCCGAGCACGGTGTCGGTCAGCGGCCGCATCAGGCCGGCCTGCTCGGCCGCGGGCAGGAGCGCGGCGGGGGACAGCAGCCCGCGCTCCGGGTGCTGCCAGCGCACCAGCGCCTCCACGCCGACCACCGCGCCGCCGGCCAGGGCGACCTGGGGCTGCAGGTGCACGAGGAGCTGCCCCTCGTCGAGCGCCGTCCGCAGGTCCTCCATCGTGCGGAGCCGGTCGCCGGTCCCGCTGTGCGGGTCGGGGACGTAGGAGCGGACCCCTTCGCGCGCGGTCTTGGCCGCGTACATCGCCACGTCGGCGCAGCGCAGCAGTTCGGTGACCGACGCTGCGGGGACCGGGGCGGTGGCGACGCCGATGCTCACCCCGACGTGCAGCCGCACGCCGCGCACCACGAAGGGCTCGAGCACACGGGCGCGCAGCTCCTCGGCCCGGGAGATGCCGGCGTCGAGCCCGGTCGCGGGCAGCAGGACGGCGAACTCGTCGCCGCCCAGGCGGGCCAGCAGCTCGCCGGCGGACAGTTCCGGCCAGAGCCGGGGGCCGACCAGCCGCAGCAGGTCGTCACCGGCCGAGTGCCCGAGGCTGTCGTTGACCTCCTTGAAGCCGTCGAGGTCCAGCAGGAGCAGGGCGACCGGCCGGCGTGCGTCGGCGGCGGCGAGGGCGGCGCGGGCCCGTTCCAGGAGGGCGCGCCGGTTGGGCAGACCGGTGAGCTCGTCGGTCCGTGCCTGCTCGCGGATCTCGTGCAGGCCGCGGATCTCCTGGAACGACATGGCGGTGCGGGCGAGGGTGGCCAGCAGGCATCCCACGGCCGCCCAGCCGGCGATCCCGAGGGACGACCCGCCCCACGCCGTCACCAGGACCGCGAGGCTGATGGCGTTGCAGGCGAACGGCACGAGGACCACCCGCCAGCCGATCCGCGCGACGGGGTCGGCGTCGGCGGGGGCGGTGCGGCCGGTGCGCCCGGCGACGTGCGCGGCGACGGCGGTCAGCGCCGCACCGGCCAGCCAGGTCAGGTTGAGCGGCCCGTCGACGGTCAGCTCGCCGCGCGCCACGTAGGACAGGTAGAGGGCGTCGCCGACGAGGGTGCACAGGAGGCCGCCGACCAGGAGCGCCAGCGGCCAGTCGCGGCGCACCCCGATCACGGCGCCCATGGCGGTGATCGCGGCGAGGAGCAGGGTGTCGGCGACGGGGTAGAGGCGGGCCACGGCCAGGGCGCCGTCCCCGTTCCCGGACGGCATCGAGGGCAGCAGGGTGACGGCGAAGGCGACGGCGCCCAGCGCACCGATGAGCGCGTCGAGCCACATGCTGGGGTGGGTGGTGCGCACGCGGGAGCGGATCAGCCCGACGAGGGCCACGGCCATCGCCGGGTACGAGGGCAGCCACAGCAGGAGGAGCAGCCACGCCGGGACGTCGCCGAAGGCGGGCACGAGGCCGACGCCGTAGACGATCGTGCTGACGGCGCCGGCCGCGAGGGCGACGGTCAGGGCCAGCCACACCATCCGTTCCCTCGGGCGGTGCGCGGCCGTCCGCCGGCAGACCAGTGCACCCAGCAGGAAGACGGCGTTGTAGAGGACGAGGTCGTAACCGACGGCGGCCGGACCCCACGGAGGGCGGGCCACGAACCCGCTGGCGTACAACGCGAGCGCAGCGAGACAGGCGATCAGCAGCCGGCCCGTCGACGGCGCGTGACCGTTGCGGTGCTGCGCGTCGGATCCGGTCACGGGAGGGTCATCGGTCGCGGGGGGAGGGGAGACGAGACGAATCCGTCCGCTCTCGCCCGAAGGAGGGAGCACGGGGTCCCGCCCCGCGCGCCGCCTCCGCCGGTGCGTCGGTGTGCGCAGGCGGTAGGCTGCCGGTCGTGACCGGGCGGCTCCTGCTTCACCGGCCGTGCTGACCTGAGACCCCTCGGACAGCACGGCGACCCCTCCTGCGTGAGGGGTTTTTTGTTGCCCACCACCGGTACCGCACCGCGCACCACGATCCGGGAGCACGAACGATGAGCCAGACGGACAGCCCCAGTACCGAGCCCACGGGCGACGGCGTCCCGCCGCACCGGTACACCCCGGCGCTGGCCCAGCGGATCGAGCTGGCCTGGCAGGACCGCTGGGAGCGCGAGGGCACCTTCCACACGCCCAACCCCGTCGGGCGGCTGAGTGCGGGCTTCGAGCGGGTCGCCGACCGGCCGAAGTTCTTCGTGATGGACATGTTCCCGTACCCCTCGGGCGCGGGGCTGCACGTCGGCCACCCGCTGGGCTACCTCGGCACCGACGTCACCAGCCGGTTCCACCGGATGGACGGCGACAACGTCCTGCACCCGATGGGCTACGACGCCTTCGGCCTGCCCGCCGAGCAGTACGCCGTGCAGACCGGGCAGCACCCGCGGATCACCACCGAGGCCAACATCGCGGCGATCCGGGCGCAGCTGCGCCGGCTGGGCGTCGACCACGACGACCGCCGCAGCTTCGCCACCATCGACCCGGGCTACTACAAGTGGACCCAGTGGATCTTCCTGCAGATCTTCGGGTCCTGGTTCGACGAGGCCGCCGGCAAGGCCCGCCCGATCGACGAGCTGGTCGCCGAGTTGGACGCCGGGACCCGCGAGCCCGGTGTCGGCACCAACCCGTACGGCCGCCCGTGGGCCGAGCTGGACGAGCGCGAGAAGAAGGCCGTCGTCGACGCGCACCGGCTGGCCTACCTGAACGAGGCCCCGGTCAACTGGTGCCCGGGCCTGGGGACCGTGCTCTCCAACGAGGAGGTCACCCCCGACGGGCGCTCCGAGCGCGGCAACTTCCCGGTGTTCCGGCGGCCGCTCAAGCAGTGGATGATGCGGATCACCGCCTACGCCGACCGGCTGCTCGACGACCTGGACCGGCTGAACTGGTCCGAATCGGCCAAGGTGTCACAGCGCAACTGGATCGGCCGCTCGACCGGCGCCCGGGTCCGCTTCCCCTGCGGGGCGGAGACGATCGAGGTCTTCACGACCCGCCCAGACACGCTGTTCGGCGCCACCTACATGGTGCTGGCGCCGGAGCACCCGCTGGTCGAGCAGCTCACCGCGGCCGCCTGGCCCGACGGCACCGACCCGCGCTGGACCGGGGGAGCGGCCACGCCCGCCGAGGCGGTGCGGGAGTACCAGCGCCAGGCCTCCCGGCGCTCCGAATTGGATCGGCAGGACGCCGGCCGGGAGAAGACCGGCGTCTGGCTGGGCGTCACCGCGGTCAACCCCGTGAACGGCCGGCAGCTGCCGGTCTTCATCGCCGACTACGTCCTGACCGGCTACGGCACCGGCGCGATCATGGCGGTGCCCGGCGAGGACCAGCGCGACTGGGAGTTCGCCGAGGCGTTCGGGCTGCCGCACGTGCGTACCGTGCAGCCGCCCGCGGACTGGGACGGCGGTGCCTGGACGGGGCCCGGCCAGATGATCAACTCGGCCAACGACGAGCTGTCGCTGGACGGCCTGGACAAGGCGACCGCCATCGCGCGGATCACCGAGTGGCTGGTCGCGAAGGACCACGGCGAGGCGACGACCACCTACAAGCTGCGCGACTGGCTGTTCAGCCGGCAGCGCTACTGGGGCGAGCCGTTCCCGATCGTGTACGACGAGGACGACCGGCCCGTCGCCGTGCCCGAGTCGATGCTGCCGGTGCTGCTGCCGGAGGTCGACGACTACTCGCCCAAGACTTTCTCGGACGACGACGTCGACTCCGTCCCGGAGCCGCCGCTGTCACGGGCCACCGACTGGACGACGGTGGAGCTGGACCTGGGTGACGGCGTGAAGAAGTACCGCCGCGAGACCAACACGATGCCCAACTGGGCCGGCTCCTGCTGGTACTACCTGCGCTACCTGGACCCGGGCGACGACGAGCGCATGGTCGACCCGGAGCTGGAGCGCTACTGGATGGGCCCGCGCGAGCCCGGTGACGTCGGCGGCGTCGACATGTACGTCGGCGGCGTCGAGCACCTCGTCCTGCACCTGCTGTACGCGCGCTTCTGGCACAAGGTGCTGCACGACCTGGGCCACGTGTCGAGCGAGGAGCCGTTCCGCCGGCTGGTCAACCAGGGCTACATCTCCGCCTACGCCTACACCGACGAGCGGGGCTTCTACGTACCCGCCGCGGAGGTCGAGGAGAAGGACGGCCGCTTCTTCTACCAGGGCAGCCCGGTCAACCGTGAGTACGGGAAGATCGGCAAGAGCCTGAAGAACATGGTCACCCCCGACGAGATGATCGGCGCCTACGGGGCCGACACCTTCCGGGTGTACGAGATGTCCACCGGCCCGCTTGAGCAGTCGCGCCCCTGGGAGACCAAGGCGGTCGTGGGCTCCCAGCGGCTGCTCCAGCGCATCTGGCGGGTGGTCGTCGACGAGGAGACCGGCGCGGTCCGCGCGAGCGACGACGTGGAGCCCGCCGAGGACACCCTGCGGGCGCTGCACCGCGCGATCGCGGGCGTGCGTGACGGCTACGCGACGCTGCGGTTCAACATCGCGATCGCCCGCGTCACCGAGCTGACCAACCACCTGACCCAGGCCTACGGAGCGGCGTCGCCGGTACCGCGGGCGGTCACCGAGGCGCTGGTGCTGATGGTGGGGCCGCTGGCCCCGCACCTGGCCGACGAGCTGTGGTCGCGGCTGGGGCACGCGGAGTCCTCGGCGTGGGCGCCGTTCCCGGAGGTCGACGAGCGCTGGCTGGTCGAGGACACGGTGCAGGTCGCCGTCCAGGTCAACGGCAAGGTGCGCGCGCAGGTGACCGTGCCGGCCGACGCAGACGCCGCTGCGCTGGAGGCGGCGGCGCGGGCCGACGAGAGAATCGCCGGCTACCTGGACGGCGCGACCGTCCGCCGCGTCGTCGCCGTCCCCGGCCGGCTGGTCAACTTCGTCCTCGGCTGACAGTGAGGATGTAGGCGCTGCCCCGCAGCGGTCGTTCCTGACCCTTCGGCTGACTGACTTCGGGTCTTCAACGGGATCTGTCGGTTCGGTCCGCTGCGGGGCTGCCTGCACTCACCGGTCGTGGCGGTGTGACTTCATAGGAGCCTGTGCCAGCAGGCACCCATCACTGTCTTGTCCGTTCGCCCGGCGGTGCGTGCCGCCCTGTCGGTTGCGAGCGAGAAGGACGGCGATGACCACCATCGCACCAGAGATCGTCCCGGGCCAGGTCCAGGTGGCCGGTGGCGTGGACACCCATTCCGACACCCACACCGCTGCCGCCGTGGACGGCGCCGGGCGGCTGCTGGGCCACCGGCAGTTCCCGGCTACCGCGGCCGGCTACCGGCAACTGCTGGCCTGGCTGCGCGGGTTCGGGGTGCTGCTGGTCGTCGGCGTAGAGGGGACCGGCGTCTACGGCGCCGGGCTGGCCCGGCACCTGGCCGTCGAGGGCGTGGCGATGGTCGAGGTCGACCGGCCCGACCGCAAGACCCGCCGGTTCGCCGGCAAGTCCGATCCGCTCGACGCCGAGGCCGCCGCCCGCACCGCGCTGGCCCGCACCCGCACCGGCACCCCGAAGGACCGCAGCGGGCAGGTGGAGGCGCTGCGCAACCTGCGGGTGGCCCGTCGCAGCGCGATCGACCAGCGGGCGGACTGCCAGCGGCGGATCAAGTCGCTGATCGTCACCGCTCCCGAGCCGCTGCGCGCCCAGCTGCGCGGCCTCAAGGGCGTCACGCTGATCGGCACCTGCGCCGGGCTGCGCCCCGATCTCAACCGCATCGGCGAGCCGGAGCAGGCCGTCAAGCGCGCGCTGCGTTCATTGGCCCGCCGCCACCAGCTCCTCAGCGAGGAGATCAACGAGCTCGACGACCTCATCGGCCCGCTGGTTGCCCAGATCAACCCCGACCTGCTCGACTGCACCGGCGTGGGCGCCGACGTCGCCAGCCAGCTGCTCGTCACCGTCGGACAGAACGCCGACCGGCTGCACTCCGAGCCGGCCTTCGCCATGCTCTGCGGCGTTGCCCCGATCCCGGCCTCCTCGGGCAAGACCCACCGCCACCGGCTCAACCGCGGCGGAGACCGACAGGCCAACGCCGCCCTCTACCGCATCGTGCTCTGCCGGATGCGCTGGGACCCACGCACCCGCGCCTACGTCGAACGCCGCACCACCGAAGGCCTGTCGAAGAAGGACATCATCCGCTGCCTCAAGCGCATGATCGCCCGCGAGCTCTACTACGTCCTACGCCCCGCTCACCCAACCAACGACCTCGCTCCGGCGGCTTGACGATCCATAGGAGCATCCGACCCGGCCGGTGGGCGGTGCGGCGAGGCCGCGCCGCCCACCGGCCGGGCCGCTCAGGAGCCGGCGTGCTTGCCGGCCTCCCAGCCCGCGTCCTGCAGGCGGTCGGTGGCCCACGCCAGCGGTGAGCGTTCCAGCTGCGTGGCCATGGTGTCGTTCCACCGGTTGAGGAAACCGAAGTTGGCGATGACGGCGACGATCTCGACGATCTGGTCGTCGTCGAAGTGCCGGCGCAGGTCGGCCATCTCGTCGTCGGTCACGGCGTTGGGGGTCAGCCCGGCGCCGCGGGCCACCCGCAGCGCGGCCCGCTCGGCGTCGGTGAAGAGGGGGCTGGACTCGAACTCCCACACCGCGGCCAGCTTGCGGGCGTCGGCGCCCCGCTGCTCGGCCACGTGCGCGGTGTGGGCCTGGCAGTACGCGCAGCCGGCGGCGCCGGAGACGACGGTCGCGACCAACTGCTTGAGCACGCCTCCGACCGTTCCCTCGGCCATGACGACCGCGTTGAGGCGGGCGAACGCCTCCATGATCTCGGGTCGCCGGGCCATGGTCAGCGTGCTGTTGGGCAGGACCCCCAGCGCGGACTCCACGGCACGGAAGGTGTCCTCGTACTGCGGCAGCGACTCACGGGGCAGCGGCTCGATCCTGGGCATGGCGGCTCCTCCTCGGCACGGGAGAAACTACTTTAACGCTGAAACACCTGCGCCGTGCTGCCGCTCACGGGTTCCCTCAGGCTGGGCGGGATGCGGATGATCTCGTGCCGCTCGCCGCTGCGGCGGAGCAGCCGGTGCCACAGCCGCGAGACGGCGTTGCCGAGGGTGAACTTCAGGCCGTAGGCACGTCGCATCGCGGCGAGCGCCGAGGGCCATTCGGCACGGTCGACGAACGCCGCCGTGCCCTCCACGGCCGGGCCCGTCACCCGCCCGCGGACGTCGCACGGTGCGACGGTGACCCGGCTGGTGTGGCGGAGCCGCTTCACCTTCCCCGAATCGGCCGGGGTCCAGACCACGAGCGAGCCGCCGTCGGCCGCGGCCCAGACCGGGGTCGCCACCGGCGCGCCCGTGCGGCGGAACGTGGTCAGGCTGACGTACTCGCTGTCGGGGAGCGAGGTCACGACGGGGTCGGTACCGCGGCCAGCGCCGCGTGCACGGCCTGCTCGGTCGGGTCCAGCGCGTCGGCGACGCGGACGTCGCGGCCCAGCTCCGCCGACAGCGAGGTGACCCCGGCGTCGGGGATGCCGCAGGGCACGATGGCCCCGAAGGCGCCCAGGTCGGGGTCGCAGTTGAGGGCGAAGCCGTGCATCGTGACCCCGCGCGCCACCCGGATGCCGATCGCCGCGACCTTGCGCTCGGGCCGGAACCCGCTGCCCGGCGGGTCGGCCGGCAGCCACACGCCGCTGCGGCCCTCGACGCGGCCGGCGGCCACGCCGAACCCGGCGCAGACGTCGATCAGCGCCCCCTCGAGCCGCCGGACGTAGGCGACGACGTCGACGGGGTCGGGCAGGGCCACGATCGGGTACCCGACCAGCTGGCCCGGTCCGTGCCACGTGATCTTGCCGCCGCGGTCGACGTCCACCACCGGCGTGCCGTCCACCGGCCGCTCGTGGGGCTCGGTGCGCCGGCCGGCCGTGTACACCGAGGGGTGCTCCAGCAGCAGCAGCGTGTCGGGGACCTCGCCGGCCACTCTCCGCGCGTGCAGCTCGCGCTGCCGCGCCCAGGCCTCCTCGTAGGGAACGGTCCCGGCGCGCACCACGTGCAGTTCGGCCACGGGCCCACCCTATGCCCGCGTCAGGCGGGGCGGCGCGGGTCCAGCCGGGTCGCGATCACTGTGCCGTCGGGGCGGTAGTACAGCCGGCCAGGATCGTGGGTGCGGACGCAGGCATCAGCCGGCGCTCCCGTCGGCGGCCGGCGGGAGGGCGCGGAGGACGGCGCGCCGTCCAGGCGCCGCTGGCCATCGCGCCCTGGATCGACGGGGTGTCGCGGTGGTCGCCGCAGACGTACAAGCCGTCGCCCAGCTCGACCGGGCGGCGCAGCTGCAGCGGCGGGAGCGCGGCGGGCTGCGCGCCGGCGACCGTGACCGACGTCAGGTGCTCGAGGTCCGACGGCGAGACGCCGTGGGCCCGGGCGATCTCGGCGCGCACGTCCTCCTCCCGCGTCCGCTCCAGGGTGGCGCTGGCCACGAGCGCCCGCCCGTCGGGGCTGTACCGCGGCTGGGCGTCGGACACGACCGCGCTGTTGACCAGCGCGCCCGCGGGCTGCCCCAGCACGATCAGCGGCGTCCGCCAGGGGGACTCCGGCAGCACGTGCAGGTGGGTGGTGACCTGTCGCGGCGGCGGCCTCGACACCGGGCAGGAGCGCGGCCGCCGTCCCGGGGTCGGTCGCGACGACGACCGCGTCGGCCGACCACGTCCCGTCGTCGGTCGTCACGGACCCGGGCGCCACCGAGCGGACAGGGGTGTGCAGGTGGAGCCGCCCGGCGCCCAGGCGCCCGGCCAGCTGCCCGCCGACGGCCTGCATGCCCTCGGCGGGCAGCCCGGTGCCGCCCCGCACGAAGCTGCGCCACAGGAGGTCCAGGTACCGGCTGGAGGTGGCGAGCTCGTCCTCCAGCAGCACACCGGCGAGGAAGAGGCGGAGGAACCGCTCCAGGGCGGCGTCGCCCACACCCGCCGACCGGAGGGCCTGCTCGGCCGGGACCTCGGGCGCACCGAGCAGGTGCCCGACGGGGGAGTAGCCGGCGCGGAGCGAGAAGGCGACCAGTGCCGCCTTCTCCCGGAGGGACCCGAGGGGCGCCGTCGCCGTGCCCACGACGGCGGCGGGTCGCCGTCGCGGGTCGACGACCCGGTGGGCGCGGCCGTCGACCCGGATCACCGCGCCCCGCTCGAACCAGCCGAGCTCGAGGGCGGGGAGGTCGAGGTCGGCCGCCCTCGGGTAGCCGGTGTTGAAGACCTGGAAGCCACGGTCCACGACGAACCCGTCGATGCGGTCGGTCGCGAGCCGGCCGCCGGCGTGCCCACCGGCCTCGAGCACGTGCACGTCCCGGCCGGCCGCCGTCAGCCGGATCGCCGCGGACAGGCCGGCCAGACCGGCCCCGACGACGACGACCTCAGCCCGCGGTGGCATCGACACGGTCGGGAGGTAGCCAGGGCGCGGCGCGGTGAACCGCATGCCTGTGGACGAGCGCAGCGCCGTCCGCCCGGGTCGCCCTACGGTGCCCGGCATGCCTGCCGTGGTCCCCCCTGGAGAGCCCCCCGCCGTCCAGCCGCCCGCCGTCCCCGGCTACGTGCTGGAGACGCTGCTCGGCCGGGGCGGCTCCGGCGAGGTGTGGCGGGCGGTACCGCGCGGGGGCGGGGAGCCCGTCGCGGTCAAGGTGCTCCTGGCCGGGGACCCCGAGCGCCAGGCGCGCGAGGCGGCCCTCCTCGGCGAGCTGGACCACCCGCACCTCGTGCGGTTGGTCGAGGTGGTCCACCAGCCGCGGCGGGGCGGGACGCCGCGGATCGCGCTGGTCCTCGACCTGCTCGCGGGTGGGAGCCTGGCTGCCCTGCTGGCGCGGCGCGGGCGGCTGCGGCCCGGGGAGGTGGTCACCGCCATCGCCCCGGTGGCCGGCGCGCTGGCGCACGCCCACGCCAACGGAGTGGTGCACGCCGACCTCTCACCAGGCAACATCGTCTTCACCGCGGAGGGGCGGCCGGTGCTCACCGACCTGGGTGTGGCGCGGGTGCTGGGGGAGACGGCGGCCGCCGAGGTCACTCCCGCCTACGTCGATCCGATCGTGGCCCGCGGCGGGACGCCCGGCCCGGCGTCGGACGTGTTCGGGGTGGCGGCGGCCGCCTTCCACGCCCTCACCGGCGTCGCGCCCTGGAACGCCGCGACCCCTCGGGACACGCTGACCGTGGCGGCCGGAGGGCAGCTGCCCGACCTGCGGGAGCTGGCGCCGGACGCACCGCCGGAACTGGTCGCGGTCATCACCCGGGGCCTCGCCCCGGACCCGCACGACCGCGGGACGGCCGCGGAGTTCGCGCTCCATCTCCGGCACGCCTGCCGCCCCGAGCCCGTGGCCCTGACCGGGCTCGCGCGGCCGGCCGGCACCGGCGGGCCCGACGCACGCACCGAGCTGACCCACGTGGTCCCCGGCCGCCGTCCCCGCCCCGCGCCCGTGGTCGTGCGACCGGCCGGTCGGCACCGGGGCCTGGCCCGGGCCGGACGGGTCGTATCGGCGTCCGGTCGGCTGGCCAAGGGCCTGCTGGCCGCGGCGCTGGTCCTCGCCGCACTGGCGACCACCGCCTGGGTGGGCACCCGCTGGGGCGGGGGGAGCACGCGGGATGAGGAGGCGGCCGTGGCCGTGGCCGCGGTGCGCGCCCCGGCGTCCGCCACCGGGACGCCGGACGCGTCGCCGCCGGCCGCTCCCGAGCCGCGGCCCGGGCCCGGAGCCGCATCGGTACCGACCGGCCCGGGGGAGTGGACCGCGCTGGTGTCCGATCTCTACGGCCGGCGCGCGGAGGCCTTCGGCGCCCCCTCGGTCGCGCGGCTCGCCGACGTCTACACCCCCGGCAGCACGTTGGGCGCGGCCGACGCGGAGCACGTGCGGGCGTTGGCCGCCGCCGGTGAGGTGCTGCGCGGTTTCGAGCCGGCCGTCGTCGAGCTCACCGTCGTCACGGCCTCCGCCGGGCGCGCCGAGCTCCTGCTGACCGACCGCTGGCCCGACTACCGCGTGGTGCCCCGTGACCGGCCGGACGGCGCGGCGCTGCGCACGGTGGCCGGACGGCCGGACGCCCAGGTGCGGATGGTCCTGGCGCGCACGCCCGCCGGATGGCGGATCGAGCACGCCGAGCGGCTGGGCTGAGCCGGCTCAGGGCTTGGCGATCGCCGCCCGGAGTGCGGAGTGGACGTCGGTGTGGGCGAAGCGGAACCCCGCGTCCTGCAGTGCGGTGGGCACGGCGCGCTGCCCCGCGAGGACGCCGACCCGGGCGAACTCACCGAGGACCAGCCACAGCGCCGGGCCGGGCACGGGGAGCACCGCCGGGCGGTGCAGCACCCGGGCCAGCGCCGCGGTGAACTGCGCGTTCGTGACCGGCGCCGGACCGCAGAGGTTGACCGGGCCGGACACCAGGCTGGTCAGCAGAAAGCGGATCGCGGAGACCTCGTCCTCGAGGCTGATCCAGGGGAAGTACTGGCGGCCCGAGCCCAGGCGTCCGCCGAGCCCGGCGCGGAAGATCGGCAGCATCCGGGCCAGCAGGCCGCCGGGGCCGAGCACGAGGCCGGTCCGCAGCGCGCAGACCCGGACCCCGGCGTTCGCGGCGGGTTCGGTGGCGCCCTCCCAGGCCACGCAGACGTCGGCGAGGTAGTCGTCCCCGGGCGGAGCGGACTCGTCGATGATCCGGTCACCCGTGTCCCCGTAGTAGCCGACCGCTGACGCGTTGAGGAGGATCCGTGGCCGGTCGGGGGCGGACTGGGCGGCCTGGGCGAGCGCCTCGCTCAGGGTGGCCGTGCTGTCGACGCGGCTGTCGAGGACCGCCTGCTTGTGCTGCGCGTTCCAGCGGCGGTCGCCGATGCCGACGCCGGCGAGGTTGACGACCGCGTCGATGTCGCGGAGCAGCGCGGGGTCGATCCGCCGGTGCGCCGGGTCCCAGCGGTGCTCCTCCGCGGTCCGCGGGGTGCGGCGCACCAGCTGGAGCACCTCGTGACCGTCGGCGCGGAGGGCGGGCAGCAAGGCACTGCCGATCAACCCGGACGCACCGGACACGGCGACCTTCATGCGCTACTCCCGGGCGGTTCCAGGTGCGGAGGGCGGAAATGGCTCGGGGCCCCGGCGGTCGACCGGGGCCCCGAGCGGGACGACATCAGGCGAGGCCGAGCTCGCCGTGGAACTGACCGGCCTCGAGCCGCTCCTTCACCGTGACGAGGAACCGAGCCGCATCGGCGCCGTCGACGATCCGGTGGTCGTAGGTCAGCGCCAGGTAGACCATCGACCGGACCGCGATGACCTCGCCGAGCTCGTCGTCCTGGACGACCACCGGGCGCTTGACGACCGAGCCGACGCCGAGGATCGCCACCTGCGGCTGGTTGATGATCGGGGTGTCGAACAGCGCGCCCCGGCTGCCGGTGTTGGTCAGCGTGAAGGTGCCGCCGCCCAGTTCGTCCGGCGTGACCTTGTTCGTCCGGGTCCGCTCCGCCAGGTCGGCGATCTTCCGGGCGATGCCGCCCAGGCTGAGATCACCCGCGTCGTGGATGACCGGCACCAGCAGCCCGCGCTCGGTGTCCACCGCGACGCCGAGGTTCTCGGCGTCGTGGTAGGTGACGGTGCCCGCCTCCTGGTCGATCGAGGAGTTCACCGACGGGTGCGCCTTGAGCGCCTCGATCGAGGCCTTCGCGAAGAACGGCAGGAAGGAGAGCTTGACGCCCTCGCGCGACTCGAAGTCCTTCTTCGCCTGCTGGCGCAGGTTGGCGATGCGCGTGACGTCGGCCTCGACCACGGTGGTGAGCTGCGCGCTGACCTGCAGCGACTCCACCATCCGCCGGGCGATGACCGAGCGCAGCCGCGACATCTTCTCGGTGCGGCCCCGCAGCGAGGTGTCCGGCGTGGCCGCCGGCGACGGCGTGCGGAGACCGCCGGGGGCGGCCGCGGCCGGAGCCTCCTGGGCCGGGGCGGCGGACTTCTCCGCGGCGGCGAGCACGTCCTGCTTGCGGATGCGACCGCCGACGCCGGTGCCGGAGACGGAGTTCAGGTCGACCCCGTGCTCGGCGGCCAGGCGGCGCACCAGCGGGGTCACGTACTGACCGCCGCCGTCACCGGCCGGGGCGGACGGGGCCTGCGGAGCCACCTGGGGCGGCGGTGCCGACGTGGGCGAGGCGGCCGGCTGGGCGCCGCTGGCGCCGTAGTCGCCACCGGGCTGCTCGCTGGCGGGGTCGGCCTCCTTCGCCTTGGGCGCCGCCTGCGGCTCCGGCTCGGCCGGGGCCTCCTCCTTCGGCGCCTCCTGCTGCGGGGCGGGGGCGGCGGGGGCAGTGCCGCCGCCGGAGGCGCCGGTGCCGATGACGGCCAACTGGGCGCCGACGTCGACGGTCTCGTCCTCGTTGACCGTGATCTCCAGCAGCGTGCCGCTGACCGGTGCCGGGATCTCGGTGTCGACCTTGTCGGTGGAGACCTCCAGCAGCGGCTCGTCGGCCGTGACCTCGTCGCCGACGGCCTTCAGCCAGCGGGTGACGGTGCCCTCGGTGACGCTCTCGCCCAGCGCCGGCATGGTGACGGGAGTTCCCTCGCCGCCGCCACCACCACCGGACCCGGCGGCCGGCTGCGGCTCGGGCTCGGGCTCGGCGGCGGGCTGCTCCTCCTGCCCGCCGGAGCCGGCGTCCTCGACCTGCTGGTCGGGGGTCTGCGGCGTGGTGTCGGTGTCCTCGGCGGAGGCCGGCGGGCTGCCGGCACCCTCATCGCCGTCCCCGCCGCCGATGACCGCGAGCTCCGCGCCGACGTCGACGGTCTCGTCCTCGGACACGAGGATCTTGGTGAGCACGCCGGCGGCCGGCGAGGGGATCTCGGTGTCGACCTTGTCGGTCGACACCTCGAGGAGGGGCTCGTCGACCTCGACCTGGTCACCCTCCTGCTTGAGCCATCGAGTGACCGTGCCCTCGGTGACGCTCTCGCCCAGGGCGGGCATGGTGACGGACGTCGGCATCGGGGCAGTGCTCCTTCTGGCGTGGGGGAGAGGGGACGAGCGTTCGATCAGCCGTGCACGTGCAGGGGCTTGCCGGCCAGGGCCAGGTGGGCCTCGCCGAGCGCCTCGCTCTGCGTCGGGTGCGGGTGGATGAGGCTGGCGACGTCGTCGGCCTCGGCCTCCCAGTTGTAGATCAGCTGGGCTTCGGCGATGAGCTCGCCGACCCGGCTGCCGACCATGTGGATGCCGACCACGGGACCGTCCGGCGCCTGGACCAGCTTCACCGCGCCCGTCGTCTTCAGGATCTGGCTGCGGCCGTTGCCGGCCAGGTCGTAGGTGAGGGTCTTGACCTCGCCGTAGCGCTCCTTGGCCTGCGCCTCGGTGAGGCCGACCGAGGCGACCTCGGGGTCGGAGTAGGTGATGCGGGGGACGCCGGCGTAGTCGATCGGCGCGGGCTCCAACCCGGCCACCCGCTCGGCGACGAGGATGCCCTCGCCGAAGCCGACGTGGGCCAGCTGCAGGGTGGGGACGAGGTCGCCGACGGCGGAGACCGTCGGGAGGTTGGTGCGCATGTACTCGTCGACGAGGACGTAGCCGCGCTCCATCTCGACGCCCACCTCCTCGTAGCCGAGGCCGGAGCTGACCGGCCCGCGGCCGACCGCGACGAGCACCAGCTCGGCCTCCAGCTCCTTGCCGTTCTCCAGCGTCACCTTGACGCCGTTGTCGGTGGTCTGGACACCGGCCACCTTGTTGCCCAGCTCGAAGCCGATCTTGCGGCGGCGGAACGCCCGCTCGAGCAGCTTGGAGGAGGACTCGTCCTCCAGCGGCACGAGGTGGGGCAGGCCCTCGACGATGGTGACGTCGACGCCGAAGGACTTCCAGGCGCTGGCGAACTCGCAGCCGATGACGCCGCCGCCGAGCACGATCGCCGAGCTCGGTACCCGGTCCAGCCGGAGGGCCTCCTCGCTGGTGATGACCTTCGTGCCGTCGATCTCGATCCCCGGGAGGGTGCGGGGGTAGGAGCCGGTGGCCAGCAGCACGTGCTTGCCCTCGTAGCTCTGCCCGTTCACCTCGACGGTGGTCGGGGAGGTCAGCCGGCCCTCGCCCTCGACGTAGGTGATCTTGCGGGCCTTCACCAGGCCCTGCAGCCCCTTGTAGAGCTTGGAGACGACGCCGTCCTTGTAGCTGTTGACGCCGTCCATGTCGATGCCGGCCAGCGACGTCTTCACACCGAACTGCTCGCCCTCGCGGGCGAGGTCGGCCACCTCACCGGCGTGCAGCAGGGCCTTGGTGGGGATGCAGCCGCGGTGCAGGCAGGTGCCGCCGACCTTGTCCTTCTCGATCAGGACGACCTTCAGCCCGAGCTCGGAGGCGCGGAAGGCCGCGGCGTATCCGCCCGAGCCACCACCGAGGATGACCAGGTCGGCGGGGGAGGTGGGTTCGCTCACGGGTGCTCCTCTGATGCGGCAGGCGACGTCCCCGCTCGAGCGGGCGGGGGCTGGTGCCCATCCTGCCACCCCGGGAACGACCTGGCCCGGACCACCGTTGCACTCGCGAGCGTCGTGGTGATCACCGCGGCCCCGAGCGTGGGGAGCAGACGGATGGGCGTGCTCGACCGGTGGCGCCGGCGGCGGGGCGGCGGTCCGGAGCGCGCGACGCTCGACCGCGGTTCGCAGCGCGCCGATCTCACCCACCTCGAGCAGTTCGTCGCGACCCGCCGCGGTGTCGAGGGGTACGTCGAACCGCGCACGGCGGTCACCGAGGCGACGATCGTGCTGGTGGCGGCCGACGGTGAATGGACCCGACGGCGGATCGACGGACCCGACGTGGCGCGGCGGCTGTCCCGGGAACTGACCATCCCGGTGTACGACGCGCAGGTGACCGGCTACCCCCAGCGCATGCGCGACTGGAGCGCCCGCCAGAAGCGCGGCAACTAGGCGTCCTGCCTCACCGCACGGCGTCCTCCCTCACCGTCCACGCTGAGGGAGGACGCGTCATGATCAGGTGAGCTGATCGTGGCCGCGACTCAGTCGGCGATGAGGTCCTCGATCGTCGCGAGGAGGGTGCGCACGGGAACGCCGGTGCCGCCCTTGGGCGTGTAGCCCCAGGGGGCGGCGGTGTTGTAGCTCGGCCCGGCGATGTCGATGTGCGCCCACGGCAGGCCCGCGGGCACGAACTCGGCCAGGAAGTGACCGCCCACGAGCATGCCGCCCAGCCGGTCGGCGTTGGCGTTGACGAGGTCAGCGACCGTCGAGTCCAGCCCCTTGCGCAGCTCCGCCGGCAGCGGCATCGGCCACATGGACTCACCGCTGCGCTCCGATGCCGCGATGACCGCGTCGCGCAGGTCGTCGGAGCCCATGACGCCGGAGGTGCGGGCGCCGAGGGCGACCATCTGGGCGCCGGTGAGGGTGGACGTCTCCAGCAGGACGTCGGGACGGTCCTCGGCGGCGCGCGCGATCGCGTCGGCCAGGACGACGCGGCCCTCGGCGTCGGTGTTGGTGATCTCCGCCTTCTTGCCGTTGCGGAAGGTCACGACGTCGGCCGGGCGGTAGGCGGTGCCGCTGGGCAGGTTCTCCGCCATGGGCACGGTGGCGACGACGTCGACGGGCAGGCCGAGCTGCGCGACGAGGCACACGGTGGCGATCACGGCGGCGGCGCCGGCCATGTCGCTCTTCATGTCCTCCATCTTCGCGGCGGGCTTGATCGAGATGCCGCCGCTGTCGAACGTGATGCCCTTGCCGACCAGCGCCACCTTCTTGCGCGCGCCCTTGCCCGCGTAGGACAGCCGCAGCAGCCGCGGCTTGCGGGTGGACCCCCCGCCGACGGCCAGGATGCCGCCGTAGCCGCCGGCCGCCAGCGCGTCCTCGTCGAGGATCTCGGTCGACAGCCCCAGCTTCTCGCCGGCGGCCGCGCCGCGGGCGGCCATCTCGGCCGGGTGCAGGTCGTTCGGCGGGGTGTTGACCAGGTCGCGGACCAGGGCCACCGCGTCGGCGACGGCGCGGACGCGGCGCAGAGCCGTCTCGGCGGCGCCGGCGCCCGGGACGACGATCGTGAACTCGCTCGGCGGCGCCGGCCGGTCGGCGGGCAGGTCGGACTTGTACGCGGTGAACTCGTACGCGCCGAGCAGCGAGCCCTCGCCGACGGCGTGCAGCCGGTCGGCGTCGGGCGTGCCGCCGACGGCGGCGAGCAGGCTCACCACGGAGCGGCGGCCGGTGAGCGCGCGGCTGGCGGCGCCGGCGGCCCGGCGCAGCGCCTCGGGGCGGTACCCGCCGGCCGCGTCGGGAGCGCCCAGGCCGGCGACGGCGACGACGGGGAAGGGGCCCTGCCCGAAGGAGGGCAGGCGGGTGACCTCGTCCTCGGCGCCCCGGGCGCCCAGGTCGGCCAGCGCGGGCAGCAGCCGGCCGCCGAGCAGCCGGTCGACCGCCTCGGCGCCGGGGGTGGGCAGCAGGCCCTCGGGCCCCTTGCCGACGGCGACGACGACGGCGTCGCCGGTCAGCTTCTCGAGCGGGTGGTCGGTGGCGGAGATCGTCGGCGGCACCGCTCGATCCTAGGAGGGACCCTGCTGCCCCCATCGATCCGCCCGCTCGCGACGGGACCTCGCGGGCGGACCCCACTAGCGTGGCCGGTGTGAGTCCGCTGACCTCCCCCCTGCACGACCGGCACCTCGCGGCCGGGGCCAAGCTCGCCGACTTCAGCGGCTGGTCGATGCCCATCGAGTACGCCGGTGGCGGCGTGCTCGCCGAGCACGCCGCCGTCCGCGACGGGGTGGGGCTGTTCGACGTCTCCCACCTCGGCACGGGCACGGTGCGCGGGCCCGGCGCGGCCGAGTTCGTGAACGCCTGTCTCACCAACGACCTGGACCGCATCGGCCCGGGGCAGGCCCAGTACACGCTGTGCTGCGTCCCCGACGGGGAGGAGCACGCCGGGGGAGTGGTCGACGACCTGATCGTCTACCTCCACGGCCCGGACGACGTCCTGCTCGTGCCCAACGCCGCGAACGCCGCGGAGGTGCTCGGCCGGCTCGCCGACGCCGCGCCGCCGGGGGTCACGGTGGAGGACCGGCACGCCGACGTCGCCGTCCTCGCCGTCCAGGGCCCCCGGTCGCTGCAGGTGCTCGAGCTGCTGGGCGTCCCGGGGGAGATCGGCTACATGTCGTTCGTGACCGGCACCGGCGGCGCCGGGGCGGAGGTGACCGTGTGCCGCACCGGGTACACCGGGGAGCACGGCTACGAGCTGCTGGTGGGCGCCGACCGCGCGGTGGAGCTCTGGGACGCCGTCCTCGAGGCCGGTCAGGACCTCGGCATCCGGCCCTGCGGGCTGGGCGCGCGGGACACGCTCCGCACCGAGATGGGGTACCCGCTGCACGGCCACGAGCTCTCGCGCGACATCACGCCGAACCAGGCACGGGCCGGCTGGGCCGTCGGCTGGCGGAAGCCGGTGTTCTGGGGGCGGGACGCGCTCGCGGCGGAGAAGGAGGCGGGCCCCGAGCGCGTGCTGTGGGGGCTGAAGGCGACCGGGCGCGGGATCCCGCGCCCCGGCATGGCGGTGCTCGGCGCGGACGGCGCCCCCGTGGGCGAGGTGACCAGCGGGACCTTCTCCCCGTCGTTGCGCACCGGGATCGGGCTGGCGCTGGTCGACACCGCAGCCGGCGTCGAGGAGGGCGGGGAGCTCACCGTCGACGTCCGCGGCCGTCCGCAGCCGGTCACCGCCGTCCGCCCGCCGTTCGTGCCCTCGCACGTGCGCTGAGGCCGGCGCGCCCTGTCAGGGCGCGTTCTTGCGGGTGGGGTCGCTGTCGCCCTTCTCCGGCTCGGCCTTGGCCGGCAGCGTGTCGGCCTTCACCGCGTCGCGCTCGCCCATGGGCAGCGGCTCGCCCTCGGTGGTGTCGTGGCCGGTCTGGTGCTCGGCCTCGGAGTTGATCTCCGCCCCGAGCAGCACCAGGTAGCAGGTGAGGTACAGCCACAGCATCAGGACGATGACGCCGGCGATCGCGCCGTAGGTCTCGTTGTACGAGCCGAAGTTGTTGACGTAGAAGCTGAAGCCGAGGCTGACCACCGCCCACACCAGGGTGACGACGACCGAGCCGAGGCTCACCCAGCGCAGTTGCGGCGCATCCCGGTCGGGGGCGACCCGGTAGAGGACGGCCAGCGAGCCGATGACGACCAGCAGCAGCAGGACCCAGCGGGCGACCTGGGCGAGCACGGTCGCCACCCCGCCCAGCGGCAGCGCGTCCAGCACCAGCGGGACGACCGCGACCAGGCCGATGGTCAGGACGACGAAGACGATCGCGCCGAGCGTCAGGGCCAGGGAGAGGGCGCGGAGCTTCAGGAAGTTGCGGGTCTCGACCTCGTCGTAGGCGATGTTGACCGCCTTGACCAGGTTGTTCACGCCGCCGGAGGCGGTCCAGAGCGCGGCGAGGATCGACAGGACGAGGCCCCAGGTGAGCGCGCCGCCGGCCTCGGTGATGGCGGTGACCTGGTCGGTGATCAGCTGGCGGGCCTCGTCCGGCAGGCCGGAGGTGAAGTCGGCGACCTGGCTCGCGGCCTGCTCGCGGGAGGCCACCAGCCCGTAGATCGAGATGAGGGCGATCAGCGCCGGGAAGATCGACAGGAAGCCGAAGAACGCGACGCCACCGGCGATGATCGGCATGTTGTCGGCGTTGTTCTCCGCCCAGGCGCGCTTGAGCACCTGCTTCCAGCCCTTGGCCGGGATCTGCGTGGGCGAGGAGGCGTCGATGCCCGGCAGCGTCTCGGGGCCGGGCGCTCCCGGCGGCAGGGCCTGCGGGTCACCGGGCCGCGGACGCGAGGCCGGCTCGGCCGCGGCGGCGCGCCGGGCGGCCTTCTCCTCGACCCGCTCGCGGATCCGGTCGGAGGCTCGCTCCCGGGGCCGGGTGCCGGTCATGGACGTTCTCCCAGGTGCTGGGCCGCCCTCGGCGGCACGGGTCGAGCGGAGGCAGTGCGGAGCGCGGGAGGCGCCGGGGGCGGGCAGGTGCCCGTCCCCGGCGCCTCCCGTCGTCAGTCGCCGGGCCAGGCGCCGGTGATCCGCGTGAACCCGCGGGCGCCGGCCCGGTCGATCGCGGCCTTGGCCGCGCCGAAGATGGCGCCCTGGATGGCGGCGGCCAGGACGACCTGGCGCATCGGGTACTCGCCCTGCAGCGCGCCGGGGGCGTCGTCCTCCTTGGCGAGGAGCCGCCAGATCTGCTTGAAGACGGCGCCGGACACGGCGCCGGCGAGGATGCCCGCCGCGAGGCCGATCGGCCGGTAGGCCAGCTTGGCTCCCGTGCTCACCGCTTGCTCCTCCCGAGCATGCGTCGCCGGCGGGCGCGCCGGGTCGCCTTCTTGATCCGCCGGGCGTCCCGGCGCTGCTGCCTGGCCAGCCGCTTCGTCGTGGCGCGCCGCTGCTGCTTGCGCTCCTCGGCGGCCGCCCGCCGGGCGGCGGCACGGACCTCGGCCGCCATCGCGGCGGTCGCCACCCTCTTGGCCTTGCGACGGCGTCGCGCGCGCCAGGTCAGCAGCCCGATCACGGCGGCGACGAGACCGGAGGCCCCGCCGATCACCGCCGGAGGGCTCTCCCGGTAGGTCTCCACGGCGGTGTCGCGAGCGCGGTAGGCGCTCTCCTTCGCCCGCGCCTGGACGTCCAGGCGGTCGCTCAGCTCGTCGACCGTCCGTCCCAGTTGCTCCCGCGTCGCCTCGATGTCGGCCCGGATCGCGTCCGGGTCGGTCGGTCCGTTCGCATTCGCGTCCTGCCCGTCCGAGGGGCCGGAGCTGCTCGACGTGCTCACCGCTGTGCACTCTCCTTCACGGTCGTGATGTCGGCCTTCACGCTCGAGATCGCCTCGGTGGGCACCGGCGGGGAACCCTTCTGGACGTCCTTCTTCCCGACCAGCGCGAGCACGCCCGCGATGGCGAACAGCACGAGGGCCACGATCAGCGCGGCGAGCCAGGCCGGCATCACCAGGGCCAGCGCGAGGATGACGGTGGTGATCAGGACGGCCAGGCCGAAGAAGGCGAACAGGCCGGCGCCGCCGAACAGGCCGGCCCCGATGCCGAGGTTCTTGGCCTTCTGGGTCATCTCCGCCTGGGCGAGCCGGGCCTCGTCGCGGACGAGGCGGCTGACCTGTTCGGTCAGCTGGCTGATGAGTTGCCCGGTCGACGCGCTGTCGGGCACGGCTGGATGGTCGGTCGCCCGGGTGGCGCCCGTGGTGGGCTGGGGCGTGGATGCGGTCATCGGTCCTCCGGTCGGCGGGTCGATGCAGGTCCATGCCCCTTCCGGCCCTCCGGTAATCCGCCTGCGGCTCATCCCTGCGCCGGGATGCCGACGGCCGCGGGATCACTAGCCTCGACCCCATGAGCTTCCACTGGCGTTTGGAGGACCCGTCCGGCGCGGAGATCGATCCCGCGTCGGTGGGGGTCGAGCTGCCCGAGGACGACAACCAGGGCGACGCCGAGTCGTGGCTGGGGGAGAACTGGCGGGAGCTGCTGGACCGCGGCGTCGCGACGGTGACGCTGTTCGAGGGGGACCGCAAGGTCTACGGCCCGATGGGGCTCGCCCCGGCCTGACCCTCCGGTAGAGGTCGAGGACGAACGAGGCCCCTCCTCGCCCCGCGATGCGACGGGCCAGGAGGGGGCTCGGCTCAGCCGCGGGCGGTCTTGGTCGGATCGCGCTCGACGACGTCCCCGAGGGCGTCGTCGATGCGCGCCAGGACGTCGGCGTCGAGCGTCACGCCGGCGGCCGTCACGTTGTCGTGCACCTGCTCGGGCCGGGTGGCGCCGATGATGGCCGCGGCCACGTTCCGGTTCTGCAGCACCCACGCCAGGGCCAGCTGCGCCATCGACAGACCGAGGTCCCCGGCCACGGGACGCAGCTGCTGCACCCGGTCCAGGATGTCGTCGGTCATGAACCGCTGCATCGACTGGCCGGCCTCGGCGTGGCCGGCGCGGCTGTCGGCCGGCGGCTGCTCGCCCGGGCGGTACTTGCCGGTGAGCACGCCCTGGGCGAGCGGCGACCAGACGATCTGGGAGAGCCCCTCCCGCTCCGACGTCGGGACGACCTCGGCCTCGATCACCCGCCACAGCATCGAGTACTGCGGCTGGTTGCTGACGAACGGGACGCCGAGATCACGGGCCAGCGCCGCCCCGGCGGCGATCTGCTCGGCGTTCCACTCCGAGACACCGATGTAGAGCACCTTGCCCGAGCGCACCAGGTCGGCGAAGGCGGTCATCGTCTCCTCGAGCGGCACCGAGGGGTCGTAGCGGTGCGCCTGGTAGAGGTCGACGTAGTCGGTCCGCAGCCGCCGCAGCGAGGCGTGGCAGCTCTCGATGACGTGCTTGCGGCCGAGCCCGCGGTCGTTGCGGCCGGGGCCGGTGGGCCAGTAGACCTTCGTGAACAGCTCCACCGACTCCCGCCGGTGCCCGGCCAGGGCCGCGCCGAGGACCGTCTCGGCGCGGGTGCCGGCGTAGACGTCCGCCGTGTCGAAGGTGGTGATCCCGGCGTCGAGCGCGGCCCGGACGCACGCGTGCGCGGCGTCCTCCTCGACCTGCCCGCCGTGGGTCAGCCAGTTGCCGTACGCGATCTCGGAGATGGTCAGGCCGGAACGGCCGAGGCGTCTGAATTCCACGCGTGCCGACGCTAGCCCGACTCCGTGAGCCGGGCCCGCCGGAGGGTCCCCGGCCTCAGACCTCCGCGCCGACCGGGACCTCGGGCTTCGGGAAGCGCCACCGGCGGATCATGGTCGATCGGCTGATGCCGTACCAGACCAGGCCCTTCATCTTGTGCTGCTGGTCCGGGAACCGGGCGGCGACGGCGCGCTTGATCCTCCGGCCCAGCACCACCGAGTCGACGATCAGCAGCAGGAAGAAGCTGAGCAGCAGGAAGCTGGCGTAGCTGCGCACGGCCAGGCTCGGGACGAAGGTGCCGATCAGCGCCACGCCCGCGATGGCCAGGAAGAAGCTGCCGACGTTGCGGCGGCTGTCGACGACGTCGCGCACGAGCTTGCGCACCGGTCCGCGGTCGCGGGCGGGCAGGTACCCGTCGTCGCCGCGGGCCATGCCCTGGCGGGCCCCCGCGCCCTGGGCGGCCCGCTGCTCGCGCATCCGCTTGTAGGCCTCCTTGCGCGTGGTGGGCGGCGGCGGGGGCGGACCCGGTCGCTTGCCCTGTGCCACGTGGCGCTTGGGGGTGGGCCGGCCCTTGCCGCCGGCCCTGACGAGCTGCTCGGTCTGCGCGGCTGTGCTGCCGGACGCGGAGTCGGGCGTCGCGGCGTGGTTCCGGCGGCCGGGGAGGCGGAGCTTCACGGCAGCGAAGTCTACGTGTGTGAGCAATGCAGCCCCGGACGGCGAGCCGCGAGCCGTACAGTGGGTGCGCACGGGAAGAGGACCCGCTCCGGCGGCGTTCGTCCGTGGCAGGACGCGCCTACGCGGACACCTCGGAGGGAGAGGACAGGAATATGACGGTGCAGGACACCACGGCCACCGGCGTCGTGCTCAGCGACACCGCGGCCGCCAAGGTCAAGGCACTGCTGGACCAGGAGGGCCGCGACGACCTGCGGCTGCGCATCGCCGTCCAGCCCGGCGGTTGCTCCGGTCTGCGTTACCAGCTCTTCTTCGACGAGCGGTTCCTCGACGGCGACCAGACCTACGAGTTCGACGGCGTCGAGGTCATCGTCGACCGGATGAGCGGCCCCTACCTGGGCGGTGCGGTCATCGACTTCGTCGACACCATCGAGAAGCAGGGCTTCACCATCGACAACCCCAACGCGCAGGGCTCGTGCGCGTGCGGTGACTCCTTCAACTGAGCGCCGCTCGCTCGATGAGCGATGAACCACCGAGGCCCGGGATCACGTCGATCCCGGGCCTCGGTGGTTCATCGGCTCAGAGGCGGACGGGGTAGACCGTCGCCGGGATCTCGGGTGTGATCCGCCCCTCGACGAAGATGCCGTGCCAGACCATGAACACCAGGAGCGTCCACAGCTTGCGCGAGTGGTCGACCGGTGAACCCGCCCGCTGGTTCTGGCGGTGGGCGGTCAGCATGGCCAGGATCTGCTGCTTGTCCAGCCACTGGTCGGTCTGGCTGTCCACGATCACCTGCCGCGCCCAGTCGTGCAGGTCCTCGGCGAGCCAGTGGCGGGTGGGCACGGGGAAGCCGAGCTTGCGGCGGTTCAGCACGTGCGGCGGCACGATCTGCTCCAGCGCGCGGCGCAGGGCGTACTTCGTCGTCTCCCTGGTGACCCGCTGGTCGACCGGGATGGTCGAGGCCACCCGGAAGACCTCCGGGTCCAGGAAGGGCACCCGCAGCTCCAGCGAGTTCGCCATGGTCATCTTGTCGGCCTTGACGAGGATGTCGCCGCGCAGCCAGGTGAAGAGGTCGACGTACTGCATCGCCGTCACGTCGTCGTAGCCGGCGGTGCGGGTGCGCTCGTACAGCTCGCGGGTGACGGCCACGTGGGACAGGTCGGGGTCCCGCTTCTCGAGGAAGGTCAGCTCCTCGTCGCGGAAGATGCGCGCGTTGCCGTAGTAGCGCTGCTCGAGGGGGATCGACCCGCGGCGGAGCAGGTCCTTGCCCCGCATGCCGTCGGGGAGCTTGGTCGACAGCGTCCCGAGGGCGCGCCGGATCCCGTCGGGGAGCCGGTCGAACACGGCCAGCGACAGCGGCTCCCGGTAGATGTTGTAGCCGCCGAACAACTCGTCGGCGCCCTCGCCGGAGAGCACCACCTTCACGTGCTTGCGCGCCTCGCGGGCCACGAAGTAGAGCGGCACGAGCGCGGGATCGGCCACCGGGTCGTCCAGGTACCAGACGACCAGCGGGATCGACCCGGCGAACTCCTCGGCGGTGACCACCTTGGTGATGTGCTCGACCCCGATCGCGGCCGCCGACTCGGCCGCGACGTCGATCTCGGAGAAGCCCTCCCGCTCGAAGCCGACCGTGAAGGTCATCAGGTCGGGATTGTGCCGCTTGGCGAGCGCGGCGATGGCCGTGGAGTCGATACCGCCGGAGAGGAACGACCCGACCGTGACATCGGCGCGCATGTGCATCCGGACCGAGTCGTCGAGGACGTCGGCGATCCGGTCGTAGAGCGCCTGCTGCTCGTCCTGCGCGACCGGGCGCACCGGGAACGTCGGGTGGAAGTAGCGGGTCGTCGTGAGCTCGCCGTCGACGACGGTGAAGCTGGTGCCGCTCTCGATCCGGCGGATGCCCCGGTGCAGCGTCGCGGGCTCGGGCACGTACTGCAGCGTGAGGTAGTGCTGCAGCGAGGCGCCGTCGACACCGCCGGCGGCCGTGCTGCCGCCGAGGAGCTCCAGGAGCGCCTTCTTCTCCGACGAGAAGGCGAGCGCGCCGTCGGCGAGCCGGGCGGTGAACAGCGGCTTGATGCCGAACGGGTCGCGCGCTCCGAAGACGGTCCGGGTCTCGCTGTCCCAGATGACGAAGGCGAACATCCCGCGCAGCCGGTCGACGACGTCCTGGCCCCACAGGTGGTACCCGGCCACGATCGCCTCGGTGTCGCCCTCGGTGGCGAAGGTGGCGCCCGCCGCGGCCAGCTCCTCGCGCAGCTCCAGGTAGTTGTAGATCTCGCCGTTGAAGACGATCCGGTACCGGCCGTCCGCGTACGGCATCGGCTGGTGGCTGTGCTCGATGTCGATGAACGACAGCCGGTTGAAGCCGTAGACGACGCGGTCGTCGTGCCAGACCTCGTTCTCGTCGGGCCCGCGGTGCCGCAGGCAGTGCAGCGCCTCCCGGACGTCGGTGACGACGGCGTCGGTGACGCGCGGGGCGTCGGTGGAGAAGTAGGCGAGCAGGCCACACATCAGGCGCAGGTCCTCGGGGTGGGGGAGAGGTTCGCGGTCACACGCGTTCGCCGGCGCGCATCTTCTGCGTGACGGTCCGCTCGGCGACGAAGGAGACGAAGGGGATGGTGCCCAGGACGAGCGCGACGACGGCGCCCTTCAGCGTCCACTTCGCCCGCAGCGCCAGGTCCACGGTGGCGAGGAAGAACAACGCGTAGAGCCAGCCGTGCGCGGTTCCGAGCACGGTGACCGGCTCCGGGATGCCGGCCAGGTGCTTCAGCGGCATGGCGACGGCGAACAGCAGGACCAGGAGGACGCCGACGACCGTGGCCATGACGCGGTAGCGCTGCAGGGCCGCGGCGATCGCCTGCTCCGAATCGCGGGCCGGGGCGGTCCGTTCAGCGGCCATTGCTGCTGCTCCGTTGTCCGAGGGCCCGCTCGTTGAGCTCGGCGAGGTAGGCGTTGTAGGCGGCGAGCTCGGGGTCGCCGGTGGTGTCGATGCGTGGGCGCTGGTAGAGCACCACGGCGTTGCCGGGCTGCTCCTCGTCGGGGTCGCGGTGGAGCTCGAGGCGGACCATCCGGACGTAGAACCACAGCCCCATGAACCCGTAGAGCGGCCACTGCATGGCATAGCTCCAGTTGACCGCGCCGCCGCCGGCCTCGGCCTTGGACAGCTGCCAGTAGCCGAGGAAGAAGGTGGCGACGAACAGGGCGGCCACGAGCAGGTGCAGCAGGACCCACTTCGGGGTCAGCAGCCGGGAGAACACGCCGTCGACTCTAGCCGCCGTCGCCGCCGGACCGGTCCAGGTGACCGACGTCGCAGGGCCGCGGGAGCGCGTCCCGCCCCGTTTCCGGGGCGGGCGTCGCAGGGCCGCGGGAGCGCGTCCCGCCCCGTTTCCGGGGCGGGCACGCGGGACCCACGGCCCCGGCCGGTGCATTCGCGTGGCGACGGGGGCCCGCGACCCGCCCGACCGTCTCCGGTGGTCGGCCGCCGAGGCGGGTCGGCTAGTCTCGGCCCACACTGTGATCGGCGTGGAACGACTCCGCCGACCGCCGGTGGACGACCCGCTGTAAGGACCACCCGGGAAGCCGGGTGGAGGACGAGGAGGCAGCGAGCAGTGGCTCGAGGCAGCAGGCTCGCGCGGCTGGCCGCGCTCGGTCTCCTGGGGGTGCTGACCCTCAGCGGGTGCGAGCTCGGCGAGAGCGCCTTCTGGGAGCGCAACTTCGTCCGGTGGGGATGGCCCGAGGGCATCACCGATGAAGCAGAGGCCATGCGTGAGCTGTGGATCGGCTCCACCTTCGCGGCCCTCATCATCGGTCTCGCGGTCTGGGCGCTCATCGCCTACTCGGTGATCGCCCACCGCAAGAAGGGTGACGAGCTGCCCCGCCAGACGGCGTACAACCTGCCGCTGGAGATCGTCTACACGATCATCCCGTTCATCATCATCGCCGGTCTGTTCTTCTTCACCGTGGTGGTGCAGAACGAGGTGCGGGACCGCAGCGAGAACCCCGACGAGATCATCGCGGTCAACGCGTTCAAGTGGAACTGGCAGTTCGTCTACGCGGGGACCGAGGGCCCCGACGGCGAGCCCGTCGACACCGTCGGCACGAGCACCGAGATCCCGATCCTGGTGGTGCCCACCGAGCGCACCGTCCGGTTCGACCTCGCGTCGGCCGACGTCATCCACTCGTTCTGGGTGCCGGAGTTCCTCTTCAAGCTCGACGTGATCCCGGGCAACGAGAACGGCCGGGACAACGTCTTCGAGGTGACGGTCCGCGAGGAAGGTGCCTACGTCGGCCGGTGCGCCGAGCTGTGCGGCACCTACCACGCCTACATGAACTTCGAGGTCCGCTCCGTCGCTCCGGACGTGTACGACGACTACATCGAGGCCCGCGAGTCGGGCCTGAGCACGTACGAGGCGCTCGAGGAGATCGGGCTACCCGGTGAGGCGACGACGACCACGCCGCTCGAGCTGATCGAGGAAAAGGTCGACGACCAGCTGATCAGCAGCGGTGACTGACATCCCCGCTCCGAGAACCCGCATCCGGAAGACGCACGAGGAGGCACGGCCGTGAAGGTCGAGGCGCTGATCTTCAACATCATCGGTGTGTTCTGCATCGTGGCCGCGATCGTGTACGGCGTGTGGTCACGCGAGCCCATCGGCACCACCGCGCTGGCGCTCTCCGGTGGACTCACCGGCCTCATCGGCGGGTTCTTCTGGTTCGTCTCCCGCCGGATCGACGCCCGTCCCGAGGACCGCAAGGACGCGGAGATCGCCGACGGCGCCGGCGAGCTGGGCTTCTTCCCCCCGGCCAGCTACTGGCCCTTCGGCCTGGCCCTGGCGACCGCGCTCATGGGGCTGGCGCTGGCGTTCTGGTACTACTGGCTGATGCTGATCGCGGTCGCTGCGATCGTGGTCACGGTCGCCGGCCTGCTGTTCGAGTACTACGTCGGGCAGAACGCGCAGCAGAGCTGAGCGCCCGATCCCACGACGAGGGCCCCCTCCACCGCCCGGTGGAGGGGGCCCTCGTCGCGCGGTGGCCGACCGTCGGTGGAGTGGGGCGCCCAGGGGCCCGCGTGGGGTAGCTCGGCCCCGTGACGGCGGCCGCTGTGGCGCGGGGCCGCACCCGTCTCACAGCCAGCGCGCGCGGCGGTGCCCCCCCTTCCCGCCGGTGGCTTGCCGCCGGATGTGACACGCACGCGTGACCGGTGAACGGGAAGCGCGGCCCAGGGGGCATCCCTGCCGTCCGCGCGGCCGGGCACCCGGGCTGCCCGCGGGAGTCGGTCCGGCGGCGGTCCGGGGGTCGTGTCGGCGCGGATGCGCGAACGGGGCGCTGGCCCGGCTCGAGGCGCTGACACGGGCGTCCGCCCCTCTGCTGCCGATACGGGCGGACCTCGGACCCCGGGGCACACGGGCCCAGGCGGCTTGCCGCCGGCACAGGTGTGGCAGCGGACCTCACCGGCAACCGCGCACGGGCGTGGGCCCGCAGAGGGCGGCGCAGCTCACGGCCGCCGGGGGCGCGGCTCACATCCCCGACCAGCGGATGCCGCAGCCCCCGGCGCGGGGTGGTGGCATCGCACCACCGTGGTCGACGGGGGGTTCGCGCGGCCGGGCGAGCCGTCCACGACCGTCCCGACATGTAGAAGGGCCCCGGTGGAAACCACCGGGGCCCTTCTGCATGAGTGACCGATCAGTCGCGCGGGTCCTGCGGACGACCGCCGTCGGACGGACGGCCACCCTCGGACGGACGCCCCGAGGTCGTCAGCTCCCGCTCGGACTCACCAGCCGCGAGCCCACGGCCCTCGCCTCGCTGCTCGAGCTCCACCGCGGAGGGCCGCTCGACCGGCGAGAAGAACCCGCGGATGGCGCGACGGGCGCCACCCACCTGGTTCATGCGCTTCGGGACCGGAGCCCCGCCGTAGGCGAGCTGCCCGTGACCGTGGTCGTCGACCGGGCCGAGCGGCTGGTGCACCTCGATGAACTCGCCGCTGGGGAGCCGACGGATGACGCCGGTCTCGATGCCGTGCTCCAGCACCTCGCGGTCGTGCTGCTGCAGACCGAGGCAGATGCGGTAGGTGATCACGTACACGATCGGCGGCAGGATGATCATGCCGATGCGGCCGCCCCAGGTCATCGCGTTCAGGCTGATGTCGAACTTGTCGGCGACGACGTCGTTACCACCGGAGATCAACAGCACCAGGTAGAACGTCAGCGACATCGTGCCGAGCGAGGTGCGGACGGGAACGTCGCGCGGTCGCTGCAGCAGGTGGTGCGACGCGGTGTCGCCGGTCAGCTTCTGCTCGATCCACGGGTAGAACAGCAGGAGCGTGAAGATGATGCCGGGCAGCACCACGGTCGGCCAGAACAGTGCCGGGATCGTGTAGTCCCCGGGCAGGTTCAGATCCCAGGCGGGGAACAGACGGCTCGAGCCGTCCAGCCACATGATGTACCAGTCCGGCTGCGACGCGGCCGAGACCTGGGCGGGGTTGTAGGGGCCCCACAGCCAGATCGGGTTGATCTGGACCAGACCGCCGAGTGCCGCGCAGACACCGAACACCACGAACAGCAGCCCGGTCGCCTTCCCGGCGAAGGCCGGGAAGAGGCGGTTGCCGACCACGTTGTGCTCGGTGCGCCCAGGGCCGGGGAACTGGGTGTGCTTCTGCTTCACCAGGATCAGCAGGTGCACCGCGATGAGCGCGAGCAGGATCGCCGGGATGAGCAGGACGTGGGCGATGTAGAGCCGGCCGATGATCAGGTCGCCGATGTAGTCACCGCCGAACACCGCCCAGTGCACCCAGGTGCCGACCACCGGGATGGCCAGGATGATCGCCGACATGATCCGCAGGCCGGTACCCGAGAGCAGGTCATCGGGGAGCGAGTATCCGGAGAAACCCTCGAGCAGGGCCAGGATCAGGATGAGGACGCCGATCAGCCAGTTGCTCTCGCGCGGCCGGCGGAACGCACCGGTGAAGAAGATGCGCAGCAGGTGCACGGCGATAGCGGCGACGAAGAGCAGGGCTGCCCAGTGGTGCAGCTGGCGCATGAAGAGCCCGCCGCGGACGTCGAAGGAGATGTCAAGCGCTGAGGCGTAGGCGATGGACATGTCCAAGCCGCGCAGCGGGTCGTAGGACCCGTCGTAGACCACCTCGGTCATCGAGGCCTGGAAGAAGAAGGTGAGGTACGTGCCCGAGAGCAGCAGGATGATGAAGCAGTAGAGGGCGATCTCCCCGAGCAGGAACGACCAGTGGTCGGGGAAGACCTTGTTCAGGGTCCGGCGGACCGGGCCGGCGAGGATCAGCCGGTCGTCGACCTGGAAGGCGGCCTTCCCGACCGCGCCCGTCGGGGCCCCCGGTGCCGAGGCGGTACGAGCTGCCATCAGATGCGCTCCCGGTTCCAGTACGTGGGGCCGACGGCCTCAATGTAGTCGCTGCGGGCGACGAAGAATCCTTCGTCGTCGACGGCGATGGGCAGCTGCGGCAGCGGCCGGCTGGCCGGGCCGAAGACCGGCCTGGCGCCCTGGGTGACGTCGAACATCGACTGGTGGCAGGGGCAGAGCAGCCGGCTGGTCTCCTGCTCGTACAGCGACACCGGGCATCCGGCGTGCGTGCAGATCTTGGAGTAGGCGACGTAGTCGCCGAAGCCGAAGTCCTCCTGGCCCTCGCGGGGCTGGTCCTCGATGACCTGCTGCGGCCTGAGCCGGATGAGCATGGTCGCGGCGTCGGTCTGGAAGTTGCCGCCGGGCACGGCCGGGAACACGGTCTCCAGCGATCCGGGCTGCTGGTCGCCGGGGCGGACCGGGCTGCCGTCGATCCGAACCAGCCGGATGCCCTCGGCCCACGAGGTGCGACCGAGCGTGTTGCCGGCGCTCGGGTTGTTGATCAGCCCACCCAGCGGGGCGATCAGCATGACGCCGACGCCGACGCCCATGAAGCCGAGCGATCGGGTGATCAGCTTGCGGCGCGGCAGGCCGCTGTTGTGCAGGCCGCCGACCAACGTGGCGCCGGTGGTGACCCGGTCGAAGTGGGACCCATCGTGCTTGTCCTGGACCGCCGTCTCGTGGGGGAGGAGCTTCTTGGTGTAGAGCACCAACCCGACGCCGACCAGCGTGAGCGACAGGCCCATGAACAGCCCCAGCAGGGGGGTGAACATGGCGCTCCAGGTGGTGCCCTCCTCGGCCCACGACCACTCGGGGAGGAACCAGCCCGAGCCGATGTAGACGACCAGGAACAGGAAGGCGAAGACGCCGGCCAGGGCGAAGGTCCACCCGACCTGGCGCACGGCGCGCCGCTCGAGGGGGGACCCGGGTTCGGGACCCGGCTCGACGTGGAGGATCTCCACGCCGTCGTACCGGGCTCCGAGGAGGTCGAGCTCCTCGCGGCTCATGGCCGCGAGCTGCTCGGGGGTGTAGTCCTCGTCCGGGCCGCCGTGCAGCGGTCCCGGGGTGTCCTCGCCACCGGTCGAGCCGGGGCGGGTGTCGCGCGTGCTCACGCTTCCTCCTTGCCGGCGTCCGCGGTCAGCGTTCGCGCAGCAGTCGTGTTGACCGGCGGGCTCGCAAGCTCGCTCACGCCTTGCTCCCCATCCAGAAGATCCCGAACAGGAGGGCTCCGACGCCGACGACCCAGATGACCAGGCCCTCGCCGACGGGGCCGATGCGCCCGACCCCGGCGCCGCCCGGATCGGCCATCTCCTGCACCGTCTGGATGTAGGTGATGATCTCGCGCTTCTCCTCGGGGGTGAGCTGGTTGTCCCCGAAGACGGGCATGTTCCCCGGCCCGGTCAGCATCGCCGTGTAGATCTCGAGGTCGTTGGCGTCCTCGAGGCTCGGCGCGTCCTTGCCGGAGGAGAGCGCGCCGCCCTCGCCGACGAAGTTGTGGCAGGACGCGCAGTTGAGCCGGAAGAGCTCGCCGCCCTCGGCGATGTCGCCGCCGCGCAGGTCACCCGAGGGAAGGGTCGGGCCACCGCCGTTGGCCTGGATGTAGGCCATCAGCTGATCGATCTCCTCGTCGGAGAAGACCACCGGCTTGTCGGGCGCGTCGGCCTCCTGGCGCACCAGCGGCATGCGGCCGGTGTGCACCTGGAAGTAGACGGCGGCGGCGCCGACGCCGATCAGCGACGGGCCGCGGTTGGGCACGCCGTCGAGGTTCTCGCCGTGGCAGGTGATGCAGCTGCGGATGTACAGCTCGCGTCCCGCGGCCTCGGCGGCGGACTCGGTGGGCTCGACGGCGGCCTGCGCCGGCGCGAACACCGAGTAGAGGGCGCCGGTCAGCACCAGCGAGGCCATGAGGCCGGCGACGTTGGCCAGCCGGCGACGCTGCTTGGAGCGACGCCGCGCGCGGGCCCGGGCCGCCGGGGTGCCGGCGTCGTCGGGCTGGGCGTCGGAGTGGGGGTTCGTGGTGGACACCGGTTCCCTAGCGGATCAGGTAGATCGTGGCGAAGAGCCCGACCCACACGACGTCGACGAAGTGCCAGTAGTAGGAGACCACGATCGCCGAGGTCGCCTGTGCCGGCGTGAAGCGGCCCATGGTGGACCGGATGAGCACGTAGACGAAGGCCACGAGGCCACCGATGACGTGCAGACCGTGGAAGCCCGTCGTGAGGTAGAACACCGAGCCGTAGGTGGACGAGGCGATCGTCGTGCCGTCGTGGACCAGCTCGACGTACTCGTACGCCTGGCCGAGCACGAAGGTCAGGCCCATCAGGAAGGTGATCGTGAACCACCGCCGCAGCCCGTAGACGTTGCCCTGCTCCGCCGCGAAGACGCCGAACTGGCAGGTCACCGAGGAGGCGACCAGGATGATCGTGAACGTCAGCGCGTACGGCAGGTTCAGCTCGGTGGGCTCCGGCGGCCACCCGTCGGTGGCCCGGGCTCGCGCGGTGAAGTACATGGCGAACAGACCGGCGAAGAACATCAGCTCGCTCGAGAGCCAGATGATCGTGCCGACGCTGACCATGTTCGGTCGGGTCAGGGAGTGCACCCGCGAGGTGTCGAAGGTGCTGCTCGCCACGGGGGCCGTTGTCACGGGGGTCATCATGGCATCGGGGGGGCCCCGTCACGACCGCGGGGGCGGTGGGCGTGGCGGCAACGTGATCAGCTCGATACCGACTCGCGGGGTTGGCCTGCGCGGACGGCTCCGGGCACTAGGCTCGGCGGCGTGAGTGCTGCCGAGCCGCCCGCTGCACCGGCCACCGTCCTGGTCTACAGCCACCGACCCGAGGTCCGCGATGCCGTCCGAACGGCGGTCGGCCGGCGGCCGGCCGCGGACGTGGGGCCGCTCACCTGGGTCGAGTGCGCGACCGGTGACGAGGTGGTCTCCGCCGTGGACGCCGGAGGCATCGACCTGTGCATCCTCGACGGCGAGGCGCAGCCCACCGGAGGCCTCGCGCTGACCCGCCAGCTCGAGGTCGAGGTGGCCGACCGGCCCGCGGTCTGCGTGCTCATCGCCCGGCAGCCGGATCGGTGGCTCGCGCACTGGTCGCGGGCCGAGGCGACCCTGCCCCTCCCCGTCGATCCGCTGGTCGCGCCGGGCGTGGTCGCCGACCTGCTCCGCAGCCACGGGCGCCGCCCGGCCGCGAGCTGGTGACGCGGGCAGTGCCGTCGCCGTCCGCCGCCCCGAGCTGGCCGGGGTTGCTCAACCGCCTGCTCGCGGGTGTGGACCTGTCCGCGACCGACACGCGGTGGGCGATGCGCGAGGTAATGACCGGCGAGGCCACCCCGGCCCAGGTGGCCGGGTTCACCGTGGCCCTGCGGGCCAAGGGCGAGGCGCCGCAGGAGGTCGCCGGCCTGGCTGCCGAGATGCTCGCCCAGGCCACGCCGGTGGAGCTGCCCATGGACTGCGTCGACATCGTCGGCACCGGGGGCGACGGGGCCCACACCGTCAACATCTCGACGATGGCCGCGGTGGTGACAGCGGCTGCCGGTGCCCCGGTCGCCAAGCACGGCAACCGGGCCGCGTCGTCGTCCTCGGGCGCGGCCGACGTGCTGGAGGCGCTGGGCGTGGTCATCGATCTCCCCGCGGCGGCGGTGGCCCGCTGCGTCCGTGAAGCGGGGATCGGCTTCTTCTTCGCGCCCGTCTTCCACCCGGGCATGCGGCACGCGGCCGCGCCCCGCCGGGAGATGGGCATCGGCACGGTCTTCAACTTCCTCGGTCCCCTCACCAATCCGGCGCGCCCGGTGGCCGCGGCCATCGGCTGCGCCAATGCGCGGATGGCTCCCGTGCTCGCCGAGGTGCTCGCCGCCCGGGGGACGCGCGCGCTGGTCTTCCGCGGGGACGACGGTCTGGACGAGCTGACGACCGCGACGACGTCGGCGGTGTGGGCGGTGCGCGACGGCGCGGTGGAGGCCGACCGCGTGGACCCGGCCGTGCTCGGCATCCCGGTGCCGGCCCCCGATGCACTGCGGGGTGGTGACGCGCGCGTCAACGCGGACGTGTTCCGGCGGGTCATGGACGGCGAGCGCGGTGCGGTGCGCGACGCCGTGCTGCTCAACGCCGCTGCCGCCCTGGTGGCGTTCGACGCCCGCCCGGCCCGGCTGCACGACGCCCTGGCTGCCGGGCTGGAGCGTGCGGCCGCCGCCGTCGACGACGGGCGGGCCGCGGCGCTGCTGGACCGCTGGGTGGCCGTGACCCGCGAGGTGGCTCCGCCGCGCTGACGGAGGACCCGTCCTGCTCACGCCTCGCTCCGCGCGGGCGCGGGCCCTGGGGGGCGCCGACCCCCCGCCGGGGGTGGGTGCGGCGGCCTGTCAGTCCGCGGCGTCGAAGCCGATGGAGAACGCAGCCTCCAGGTCGTGTCGCGAGTAGGCGCGGAAGGCGATGTGGGTGTCGGTGTCGACGACCCCGGGCACCTTGTTGATCCGGCCGGCGATCACCTGGGCGACCTGCTCGAACTCGCGGACGCGGACGATGGCGATGAGATCGGCCTCGCCGGCGACGGAGTAGACCTCGCTCACACCGTCGAGCTCGGCGACGGCCTGCGCGACCTCGGCGATCGAGTCGGTGGCGGCATCGATCATCACGATGGCGGTGATCACACGGGGGATGCTAGCCGGGTGCGGCGCCCGGCGGGCGCAGCTGCGGCAACCCGCTCCGGCCGTGCGCGGGTGCCGAGGGATCGGCCGTCGGCGAAGGGGTCCTGCACGTCGCGCCCGGTCTCCACCCGGGTCAGGAACGCGCTGTAGCCCCCCGTGCCGGGCGCGGGGCTGGCCAGCGTGCCGGTCAGCTGGACCAGCCGGGTGCCGGGCTTCTCCAGCCAGCGGAGCACCAGTTCGGTCTCGTCGACCGACGTCGTGAGCTCGCCGGCGGCCCCGGCCACGGTCTCCGCGGTCGCCAGGAGCCCGGCCAGGACGCTGCGGACCGTGGTGCCGCGGGGAGCGTTCCCGGCGGCCGCGAGTCGGCCGAGCCGGACGACGGACAGCTCCCAGCCGCCGTCACCGTCGGGGCGGGCGAGCACGAGCTCCAGGACGGCGGCCAGTGACGCCAGCCGCTGCCGCCGACGGACCGCCCGCACGAGGACCGCGATCCGGTCGCGGAGCACGGCGGCGTCCTCGTACCGCTCCTCGTCGGCCAGCCGGTCGACCCGCTGCAGCAGCGGCGAGAGGAGCGGCCGCGGGTCATGGGTGACCGCGGCGGCGAAGACGGCGGCGACGTCGGCGTACTCCCCGACCGACTGGGCGCCGGTGCAGGGGGCGCCGCAGCGGCCCATGCCGGCCAGCGCGCAGGCGCTGACGGGAGTCCGCGGGGACAGCCGGGCGGTGCACTGTCGCAGCGGCAGGGCCTCGTGCACGGCCGCGACGGCGGCGTCGGCGGCC
This sequence comes from Blastococcus sp. HT6-4, assembly GCF_039679125.1. Taxonomy (NCBI): domain Bacteria; kingdom Bacillati; phylum Actinomycetota; class Actinomycetes; order Geodermatophilales; family Geodermatophilaceae; genus Blastococcus; species Blastococcus montanus. The sequence goes on from NZ_CP155551.1 coordinate 1,538,538, forward strand.
CGGCGATCGGGGAACGGTCCCAGGAACACCCCCGCCTCCGGACGGACGCGTCGCACGACCGACAGCCGGGGGAAGGGTTCCTCGGTGAGCCGGACCCACAGCGCGCGCTCGGGGAAGCGGGACCGGCGGTTGTAGCGGGGCTTGTGCTCGGCGATCAGGCGCAGTTCGCGCACGGCGGCCTCGAGGGCGTGCGCGCAGGGGATCGAGTCGACCCGCTGGGCCAGGCCCACCATCTCGGTGATCCGGCTGCGCTGCTCGCCGGAGGTGAAGTAGCTGCGGACCCGGCTGCGCAGGTCGGTGGAGGTGCCGACGTAGAGCGGCTCGTCGTTCGGTCCGCGGAAGAGGTAGACGCCGGGACCGTGCGGGACGCCGTCGGCCAGGTGCCGCTTGCGGCGCCGTTCCGGATCGACCTGGCGGGTGAGACCGGTGAGCTCCTCGAGCGTGGTGATCCCCAGCGGGCCGAGGCGTTCGAAGAGACCGTGCAGGACGTCGACGGTCGCGCGGGCGTCGTCGAGCGCGCGGTGCGTGGGGGAGGTGGCGGCCGAGAAGTAGGGGGCCAGCGTGGCCAGCTTGCAGTTGGGCACCTCGTCGCGGGTGAGCAGCCGCCGGGCGAGGACGGCCGTGTCCACCGACGCCGAGGTGGGCCAGACCAGGGCGTTCTCGGCGCAGGCCGCCTTGAGGAAACCCAGGTCGAAGGGGGCGTTGTGCGCGACCAGGACCGCGCCTCGCGCGAACTCCAGGAACGTCGGGAGGACGGCCCCGATGCGCGGTGCCGCGGCGACCATCGCCGAGGTGATCCCGGTGAGCACGCTGATGTAGGGCGGGATCTCGTGGCCGGGGTCGACCAGCGTCTGGAACTCCCCGAGCACCTGGCCGCCCCGGATCTTCACCGCGCCGATCTCGGTGATCGCGCTGTCCTTGGGCGAACCGCCGGTGGTCTCCAGGTCGACGACCACGAAGGTGACCTCGGCCAGCGGCGTACCCAGCTCCTCGATGGCGACCTGCTGGTAGCGCTGCGACGCGGTGGGGAGTGGTGGCACGGCCGGGACGCTAGGTCGGGGTGCTGACAGTCCGGGGGACGCGCGCCGCCACGCGGAGCCGTGGCGGCGACAGCGCGGGTGCCCGGCCGGCCGGACCGGTCGGCGGCCGAGCGGAACTGTCGGTGCCTGCACCTAGCGTCCGCGGCGACTCACGGAGGAGAAGAAGCGATGCTCATCGACTGCGACACCTGCACCGCGCGTGGAACCGGCTGCGCCGATTGCGTGGTCACCGTTCTGCTGGGCGCCCCACCGGGATGGCAGGGGGTCGATCCGGTGGTGGTGCCGATGACCGGGCGGCCGGCGCGTGACGTCCCGGCCGCGCTCGCCGCGGAGGACGTGGTGGTGCCCCCGCCCGGCGTGGTGGTGGAGTTCGACGACGTGGAGCGCCGGGCGGTCCGGGCGCTGGCCGACGGTGGCCTGGTGCCGCCGCTGCGCCACCGCGAGGGCGCGGAGGAGTCGGGCAGCGGGGGCTCCGGCGGCCGCCGCACCGGCTGACCTGCGCGTCGGCGGTGCCCGCGAGTGCCCGGTCGAGGTCCTGGCACGCGTCAGGCGCGCCGTGTCACCCGTCCGTGGACGCCTCGCGCGTATCCGGCTGTCCCGTTTGTCCCGGCCATGATCACGGTCGTAGGGTCGTCGCCGTCCGGACGGGTGGTCGTCATCCGCAGATGGATGGCCCCGGCCGGACACCGCCTAATCACCGGACGGCGCGCACCACCGGCGCCCGAGGTGAACCGGGGACCCACCGCACTCCTGGGGTGAGTTCTCCCGCGGCCGGCACGCCGGCGAGCGGGGGATAGGGCCAGTCTTCCCAGCCCGAACCCGTCAGCTAACTCGGTCGGCGGTCGCAGTGGAAGAAACGGAGAGCCGCCGCACGTGGCGACCCCCTACGCCCGACAGACGCACGCCCCCGAACTCCTCCATACCGACCTCCGGCCCCGGCAGTCGCGCGGCCGCCGGTTCGGACCGCTGCATTCGGGTGTGCTGATCAGCGCCACCGCCGCCCTGACCCTCACGCTGATGCCGGGTACCGCCTCCGCGGTTCCCGGTGACGCCACCGTCGACCAGGTCGCCGCGCAGATGGCCGAGGCCGGGCACGAGCTGGAGGTCGTCACCGAGCAGCTCAACGACGCCCGCGTCGCCCTGGCGCGGCACCAGAGCGACGTCCAGGCCGCCTCGGCGGCGGCCGGTGCCGCGCAGGACCGGGTCCGCGCCCTCGACGGCCGGATCCGGCTGCTGGCGCGCAGCGTCTACACCGGCAGCGGGATGTCGCAGCTCGACGTGCTGCTCAGCAGCGACTCCGCCGACCATGCGGTGAGCCAGCTCGGCACCCTCGAGGCGATCGCCGGGCACACGAACGAACTCCTGACCGAGGTCTCCGTGGCCTCCGAGCAGGCGGAGCAGTTCCGCGAGGCCGCCGACGAGGCCGCCGCCGACGCGCAGCGGGTCGTCGACGAGATCAGCGCGAAGCAGGCGGAGCTCGAGGCGAAGATCGCCGACTACCAGCGTCGCTACGAGACGCTGACCGCCCCGCAGCGGGCGCAGCTGGCGCTGGCGCACGGCGGGGACAGCCTGCCCGCGCCCAGCGGCGTCGTCGCTCCCAGCTCCGCTGCGCAGGCGGCCGTGGACACCGCGCTGGCGCAGGTCGGTGACCCCTACGTCTGGGGCGCCGGCGGGCCGAACGCCTTCGACTGCTCGGGCCTGACGTCCTACGCCTACGCCGCCGCCGGCGTGATGCTGCCGCACTCCAGCCGCGCCCAGTCGCAGATGGGCACGGCCGTCCCGCGCAGCCAGCTGCAGCCGGGTGACCTGGTGTTCTTCTACAGCCCGGTCAGCCACGTGGGCATGTACATCGGCAACGGGCAGATGGTGCACGCGTCGACCTCCGGCCAGCCGGTCAAGGTGGCGAGCCTCGATGCGATGGGCAACTACAACGGCGCCCGGCGCATCGCCGGCTGACAGCCTCGGGAGCATCGCAGCGAGGGACGAGCGAGGAGCGGACCGGGGCGCGGAGGCCGGCCAGTGCCATCGCCGGCTGACAGCCTCGGGCACCGGACCGGTCCGGTGCCGGGGACCGTCCCACCTAGGATCGCTCGGGTGACCGGGGGTGGACGGGCAGGAGCTCGTGCCGCACTCGTCACCGCGGCCGTCCTGGGCGCGGCGCTGGTGGTGGTCATCGTCGTCCGCACGCCGTGGGAGGTGCTGCCCGAGCCGCCCGGTGGGTACACCGATCCGGACCCCACCGCGGGGCTGGACCCCCGGCAGATCGCCCTCGCCGAGGCCTTCGCCACGGCGATGCGCCCGCTGTCGCTGATCTCCATCACGCTCGGGCTGGCGGTCTCGGCGGTCCTCGGTCTCACCCCGCTGGGCGGGCGGCTGATGCGCGCCGCCGCGGCTCCGTTGCGCCGGCGGTGGTTCGCGCAGGTGCTGCTCGGCGTGCCCGCTCTCGTCGTCGTCGGGCGGCTGGTCACCCTGCCGGTGTCGGTCTACGCGGAGGTCATCCGGCACCGTTACGGCCTGTCCACCCGCGGCTGGGGGCTGTGGCTGCGCGACGTCGCCGTGTCCCTGGCGATCAGTGCCGCGCTGACCACGCTGGTGGTCCTCGTCTTCCTGTGGCTGGTCCGCCGGGCCCCGCGCAGCTGGTGGGCCTGGGCCGGTGCCGCGGTGGCGGGGCTGGTGGTGATCGGCTCGTTCCTGTACCCGGTGGTGATCGAGCCGGCGTTCAACGAGTTCGAGCCGCTGCCGGCCGGTGAGCTGCGCAGCGAGCTGCTGGCCCTGGCCGAGGAGAACGGCACGCCGGTGCAGGACGTCCTCGTCTCCAACGCCTCCCGCCGGACCACCACCCTGAACGCCTACGTCTCCGGCTTCGGGTCCACCCGGCGCATCGTCGTCTACGACACGGTCCTGGCCGAGCTGCCCGACGCGGAGATCGAGGCGATCGTGGCGCACGAGCTGGGGCACGTCGTGGCCCAGGACGTGCTGACCGGAACCCTCATGGGTGCGCTCGGGGCCGGCGCGGCCACCGCGCTCGCGGGCTGGCTCCTGTCCTCGCCGCGGTTGCTGCGCCGGGCCGGCGCCGAGTCGGCCGGGGACCCGCGGGTCGTGCCGTTGCTGCTGTTCCTGGTCGCCGTCGGCACGCTGCTGGCCACCCCGGTGCAGAACGTGGTCTCCCGGCAGATCGAGGCCCGGGCCGACGTGCGCGCTCTCGAGCTCACCGGAGATCCGGAGACCTTCATCGGCATGCAGCGCCGGCTGGCGGCGGGGAACCTCGGCGATCCGGACCCGCCCGCCGCCTGGCACTGGTTCTTCGGCAGTCATCCGACCGTGGCCGAGCGCATCGCGATGGCCCGGGACTGGCAGCGGTCGGAGGGCCCGTGACCCGCACCCTGGTCGTCACCAACGACTTCCCGCCCCGTCAGGGGGGCATCCAGACGTTCGTGGCCGCACTCCTCCAGCGCCGGCCGCCGGACTCTCTGGTCGTCCTCGCGTCGGACCACCCGGGCTCCGCGGAGCACGACGCCGCACTGCCCTACCCGGTGGTCCGCCGGCCCACGGGCATGCTCCTGCCCACCCGGGAGACCGCCCGGGCGGCCGTCGAGCTCGTCGACCGGTTCGGGTGCGCGACGGCGTTCTTCGGTGCGGCCGCCCCGCTGGGCCTGCTCGCCCCGGGGTTGCGTGCCGCCGGTGTCGGTCACCTCGTCGGCGCGACGCACGGCCACGAGACCGGCTGGGTGGCGATGCCGGGCAGCCGGCAGCTCATGCAGCGGATCGCCGCAGGGCTCGACGTCGTCACCTACATCAGCGAGTACACGCGGGACCGGCTGGCCCCGGCGCTGGGCGGCCGCACGCGGCTGGCGCAGCTGTCGCCCGGCGTCGACGTCGACCGGTTCACCCCCGGCGTCGACGGGACCGCTGTCCGCCGCCGGTACGGGCTGGGGGAGGCGCCCGTGGTCGTCTGCGTCTCCCGGCTGGTCGCCCGCAAGGGCCAGGACGTGCTGGTCGCCGGCTGGCCGCGGGTGCTCGCCCGGCACCCCGGCGCCCGCATGCTCCTGGTGGGTGGCGGCCCGGCCGAGCCGTCGCTGCGCCGCGCCGTCACGGCCGCCGGGCTGCAGGACTCCGTGGTCGTCACCGGGCCGGTGCGGCACGAGGAGCTGCCCGCCCACTACGCGGCCGGCGACGTGTTCGCGATGCCGTGCCGTACCCGCCGCGGTGGCTTGGACGTCGAGGGGCTCGGCATGGTCTTCCTGGAGGCTGCCGCCTGCGGGCTGCCCGTGGTCGCCGGCACCTCCGGTGGCGCGCCCGAAGCGGTCCGGCAGGGCGTCACCGGGCACGTGGTCGACCCGCGTTCGCCGACCGCGGTGGCCGCAGCGCTGGTCCGCCTGCTCGACGACCCCGACCGGGCGCGGGCGATGGGGAAGGCCGGCCGGGCCTGGGTGGAGCAGCGGTGGTCCTGGACCACGATCGCGGCCGACCTCGACCGGCTGCTGGACCCCGCGGAGCACTGAGCCCCGTCCCGCGACGGCGGGACGGGGCTCGGTGGGGGCCGTCAGCGGTCGTACAGGGCGTCGACCTCGGGGCCGAACTCCTTCATGACGACGTTGCGCTTCAGCTTGAGGCTGGGCGTCAGCATCCCGTTGTCCTCGGTGAAGTCGGTGCTCAGCACCGCGAACTTCTTGATCGCCTCCGCCTGGGACACCGCTTTGTTCGCGTCCGTGACCGCGGCGTCGATCTCGGCCAGCACGTCGGGGTCCTGGCGCACCTGATCGGCGCTGAGGTCGGGGGACTTGCCCTTGGACTCCAGCCACTGGGGCAGGGCCTCGGCGTCCAGCGTGATCAGCGCGGCGATGAACGGCCGCTGGTCGCCGACGACGATGCACTGGCTGACCAGCCGGTGAGCGCGCAGCCGGTCCTCGAGCACGGCGGGGGCCACGTTCTTGCCGCCCGCGGTCACCAGGATCTCCTTCTTGCGGCCGGTGATCCTGATGAAGCCGTCGGCGTCGATCTCGCCGATGTCACCCGTGTGGAACCAGCCGTCGGCGTCGATCGCCTCGGCGGTGGCCTGCTCGTTCTTCCAGTAGCCGCGCATGACCACGCCGCCGCGCAGCAGGATCTCGCCGTCCTCGGCGATCGCGGCGGACACCCCGGGGAGCGGGCGGCCGACGGTGCCGATCCTGATCGCGTCGTCGTGGTTCACCGCGGCCGCGGCGGTGGTCTCGGTGAGGCCGTAGCCCTCGAAGACGGTGACGCCGATGCCCCGGAAGAAGTGGCCCAGCCGCTCGCCCAGAGGAGCCCCGCCCGAGATGGCCCCCTGGCACCGGCCACCGAGGGCCGCGCGCAGCTTGCCGTACACGAGCCGGTCGAACAGCGCGTGCTGCAGCCGCAGGCCGAGCCCGGGGCCACCGGTGTCCTGCGCCCGCGACCAGTCGATGGCGACCTGGGCGGCCCGGTCGAAGATCCTGCCCTTGCCGGCGGCCTCCGCCTTGGCTTTCGCCTGGTTGTAGACCTTCTCGAACACCCGGGGGACGGCGAGGACGAAGGTCGGCTTGAACTCGCCGAGGTCCTCGACCAGGTTCGACACGTCCGGGGTGTGGCCGATGACCGTGCGGGTCTTGACGGCACCGACCTGCAGGACGCGGGCGAGCACGTGCGCCAGGGGGATGAACAGCAGCAGCGAGCCCTGGGTGTTCATGAACCGGCCGAGCAGGCTCATCCCGTTGCCGATCTCGAACAGGAAGTTGCCGTGGGTCAGCTCGCAGCCCTTGGGCCGGCCGGTGGTGCCGCTGGTGTAGATCAGCGTGGCGAGGCTGTCGGCGGCCAGCGTCTTCCGGCGGGCCTCGAGCTCGCTGTCGGGGACGCCCGCGCCGGCCTGGGTGAGGGTGCCGACCGCGTCGTCCTCGATCACGTGGACGCTCTTGAGGTCCGGCGCCTGGTCGCGCACCGAGTCGACGGCGGTGGCGTGCTCGTCCCGCTCGACGATGACCGCGGTGGCCCCGGAGTCGGAGAGGATCCACGCCACCTGGTCGGGGCTGGAGGTCTCGTAGATGGGGACGACGACGGCGCCGGCGGTCCAGATGGCGAAGTCGAAGACGGTCCACTCGTAGCGCGTCTTGGCCTGGAGGGCCACGCGGTCACCGGGGGCGACGCCCGCGGCGATCAGCCCCTTCGCGACGCCGGCGACCTCGGCGGCGAACTCCTTCCAGGTGACGTCCTGCCACTGGCCGTTCCGCCTGCGCCGGAGACCGACCGCGTCGCCGGCTTCCGCCACATTGGCGGCCAGCATGTCGGTCAGGGCCTCGCCGGGCCCGACCTCGGTGGTCACAGGAACGCTGAACTCGCGCACGCTGGTCCTCTCCTCCCCGCCGGCCGCGAGGCACCGTCGCCCGCGCGCCCCGGTACGGGGACGTCCGGGTCAATCTAGCCGCTGGTGCTACCGGGCAGTAGCTCAGTGCTGCACCGGGGAGGGCCGGTCCACCCGGGAGCCGATAGCCTGCTGGCCATGGCCGACCAGTCCACCCAGTCGATCGTCGTCGAGGCGCCCGCGGCGGAGGTCATGGCGGTCATCGCCGACTTCCCCGCCTACCCGCAGTGGGTCTCCGCCGCCAAGAAGGTCGAGGTCCTCGAGACCGGGGACGACGGCCGCGCCCGCCGCGTCCACTTCGTGCTCGACGCCGGCGCGGTCAAGGACGACTACGTCCTGGACTACACATGGGACGACGACCGCCGCGTCTCCTGGAACCTCGTCAGGGGCCAGATGCAGAAGCGGCAGGAGGGCTCCTACACCCTCGTCGAGACCGACGGCCGTACCGAGGTGACGTACTCGATCACGATCGACCTCTCGATCCCGATGCTCGGGATGATCAAGCGCAAGGCGGAGAAGGTCATCCTCGACACCGCGCTCAAGGAGCTCAAGAAGCGCGTCGAGGGCTGACCCGGCGTGCGCACGCTGCTGGTCACCGGCCCGGGTGGGGCGGGGACGTCGACGCTGGCCGCGGCGGCCGCCGTCCGGTGCGCCCGCGCCGGGCGTCGCACGCAGCTGGTGACCCGGCAGGCCCCACCGGTCCCCGGCCTGGCGGAGGTGGCCGGGCTGGGCGTGCAGCAGGTCGGCGGACGCCGGGCGGTCGAGACGTTCTGGGCCGCGCAGGCCGAGGCGCTGGGCGGGGTGCTGCCGCACCTGCCGCTCCCTCCGGAGAGCTCGGTCGTGCCGCTCCCCGGTGCGGAGGAGCTCGCCCTGCTGGGTGCCGTGGCCGGCGCGGACGCCGATGTCGTGGTGGTCGACGCCGGGCCGCTGCGGGACGGGCTCGCCTTCGCCGCCCTTCCCGGGGCGCTGCGCTGGTGGCTCGACCAGGCGCTGCCGCCGTCGGTGCGGGCGCTGGCCGCCGTCCGGACCGCCACGGTGTCCGCCGGTGCGGCGCGTCGCGGCCCGGTCGACACCGTGCTCGCCGCGCTGCCCGCCGTCGAGCGGCTGCTGGGGCACGACCGGCTGGCCGACCCGGCCGGCACCGCCGTCTGGCTGACCGCCGGTCCCCGCGCCGACGCGGTCCCCGCGCTCCGCCGGGCGGCGACGGCGCTGGGTCTGCACGGGCTGCGACCCGCCGCGGTGCTCGCGCGGGGGCTGCCCCCTCGCGGAACGGGGGAGTGGTGGGAGCGGCGGGCCGCCGAGCACGAGGCCGCGGTGACGGCGCTCGGTGCCGTCGCGCCCGTCCACCCGGTCGCCGAGCTCGCCGGGGCTCCGGCCGACCCGGCAGAGGCCCTGGCGCTGCTCGACGGGATCCAGCTGCCGGCCGCCGGTGGCCCGCCGCCCCCGGCGCCCCGGCGCTGCGACGGCGGCTGGCAGCTCGCCGTGCCGCTGCCCTTCGCCGAGCGCACCGACGTGGGCCTGACCCGGTGGGGCGATGACCTCGTGGTGGGGGTGGGGGAGGATCGTCGTTCGCTGCGCCTGGACTCGTTGTTGCGCCGCTGCGAGGTGACCGGTGGCCGGCTGGCCGACGCGGGAACCGCCGACGCGCGCCTCGAGGTCAGCTTCCGCCCGGATCCGCAGCTGTGGCCGGCCGACCTCCTGAAGGCCGAGGAGAGGACGTCATGACGACCGGTGCCGACTGGTTCGACCAGGCCCGCCGACTGCTCGAGGCCGCGAGCGCCGGCGCCCGGCCCGCCCCGGACGCCGACGGGGCGCACGGGGACGACTGCCGCTGGTGCCCGGTCTGCCAGGTGGCGGCCGTCGTCCGCGGTGAGCGTCCCGAGGTCACCGCGGCGCTCGCCGACGTCCTCACCACGGCCGCGGCCGCGCTCCGGACGTTCGCCGAGACCCCGGGCGCGGCGCCCGCGGACGAGCCGGGTGGGGAGCAGCCGCCGGTGCAGCGGATCGACATCGCGTGACCGGCCCGGACGCCGCGGGGCTGCCCGCGCTCGGCATCGACATCGGTGGCACCAAGGTGGCCGGTGGCATCGTCACGCCCGACGGCTCGATCCTGGCGACCGCCCGCCGGGCCACGCCCGGAGCGTCGGTGCGCGACACCGAGGACGCGATCGCCGCCGTGGTCGAGGAGCTGGCCGACGGGTACGACGGCGCGCTCGTCGGCGTGGGCGTCGGTGCTGCCGGGTGGTTCGACCGGACCGGTGACACCGTGCTGTTCAGCCCGCACCTGGCCTGGCGGAACTCGACGCTGCGCAAGGACCTCGCCGCCCGGCTGCAGCGGCCGCTCTGGGTGGGCAACGACGCCGACGCCGCCGCCTGGGCGGAGTACCGCTACGGCGCCGCGCAGGGCGCCGACCTCGCCCTCATGGTCACGCTGGGCACCGGCATCGGCGGCGGGATCGTGCTGGACGGGCGGCTGCGCCGCGGCTCGCACGGTGTCGCGGGGGAGTGGGGCCACATGCGCGTGGTCCCCGACGGCCGGCTGTGCGCCTGCGGCAACCGCGGCTGCTGGGAGCAGTACGCGAGCGGGACGGCGCTCGGGCAGACCGCGCGCGAGGTGGCCCGCACCTCCCCGGCCGCCGCGGCGATGCTGCTGGAGCGGGTGGACTGCGAGCCGGACCGGCTCACCGGCGAGCACGTGGCCCGGGCCGCCTACGACGGCGACCCGCTCGCTCTCGAACTGGTCACCGAGGTGGGCTACTGGCTGGGCCAGGGGATCGCGGACCTGGCCGCCGTCCTCGACCCGGAGGTCGTGGTGATCGGCGGGGGCGTCAGCGTGCTCGGGGAGATGGTCCTCCGCCCGGCGCGCGAGCGGCTCGAGCGCGCGCTGCCCGGCCGCGGCTTCCGCCCGGGGCCGCGGATCGTGGCGGCCGCGCTGGGCGCCCAGGCCGGCATCGTCGGCGCCGCCGACCTGGTGCGGCAGGCCGTCGCCGAGGGCGACGCCTGAGCCCGTCGCCGAGGATCACTCCGGGCAGAGCTCGCGGGCGAGCTGCTCGAGGAACAGGCCGATGTCGGTGACGATGCCCATCGCCTGGGCGCTGCCGCGGTCGGCGAGCTTGGTGACCGTCGCCGGGTTGATGTCCACGCACACCAGCGGGATCGACGCCGGCAGGATGTTCCCGGTCGCGATGGAGTGCAGCATCGTGGCGACCATGATCGCGAACCCGACGTCGTGCAGCTCGGCCCGCATCGCCCGCTGACCGTCGATCACGTCGGTGAGGACGTCGGGCAGCGGGCCGTCGTCGCGGACCGAGCCGACCAGCACGAACGGCTTGCCGGCCCGCACGAGCGCGTGCATCACGCCACCGGTCAGGACGCCGGATTCCACGGCGGCGGCGATCGAACCGGCGGCGCGGATGGTGTTGATCGCCCGGATGTGGTGCTCGTGCCCGTGCGGCACCCCGGAGCCCTTCGCGAGGTCCACGCCGAGGGAGGTCCCGAACAGCGCCGCCTCGATGTCGTGGGTGGCCAGGGCGTTCCCCGCGAACAGGACGTCGACGTAGCCGGCCTGCACCAGCCGGACCACGGCGGGGGAGGCGCCGGTGTGCACCACGGCGGGCCCGCCCACCCACAGGATCCGCCGGCCGGCCGCCTTCACCTCGCGCATCCGCTCGGCGATCTGCCGGACGAGCAGCGCCTGGGGCTTCTCGCTGGACACCGCCGAGGACATGAAGCCGAAGTCCTCCTCCTCGCCGCGGGGCGCCCGTGGCGGCAGCTCCACCCGCACGCCGTGGGCCCCGCAGACGACGGCGTCCCCGGCGCGCACGTCGCTCACCGGGACGGTGCGGACGACCGGGCCGGCGTCCCCGGAGGTCACCACCAGGCCGCAGTCCATCTCCGGGTTGACCACGCGCAGCCAGTCCTGGTCCAGCCGGACGAGGGTGTCGAGGTTGGTCGTGGAGTAGAAGTCCTCGGGGAAGACGCCGTCGGCCGGGGCCGGCCGGGTGCTCGCGGTGCCGGGGTCGACCGGATTCGCGCCGTGCACCTGCACCCGCATGAGGATGCGGTCCAGCCGCTCGGCCCCGTCGGCGCGGATCTCGACCAGGGCCGTCGACTCGTCCTCGTGCTCGCGGCCGAGGTCGAGGTCGCTGATCCGGTAGTCGCCGCCGTACTCGAGGACGTCGTCGAGCACCCGGGCGAGGATGCCGGTGTCCATGAGGTGGCCGGTCACGGTCACGGTGGCGGTGTGCGTGCTCACCGGCCGCACGCTAGTGGACTCACCCGGCCTCGGCGGTCCGCTTGACGCCCTCGAGCCAGGCCAGGTGCTGGGCGCGCAGCCGCCGCTCGGTGAACAGCCAGGGCACGAAGGCGCCGGCCAGCGACTCCGCCACCCGCAATCGCGTCCCGCCGCCCGGCAGTGGTTCCAGGACGTGCCGGTCGACGGCGTTCACCCACAGCGACCGGCCGGTCCAGGTGAGCTCGTGCGGTGGCCGGACGACGGCGAGCACGGCACGGACGGGGAACCCGCGGATGCGGAAGGACAGCGGCTCGCCGGCGGCGAGCCGGGGGGGGCGCACCGCGCCGAAGGCGGGGTCGAGTGCCGGGTACCCGGCCACGTCGGCGACGACGGCCCACACCTGCTCCACTCCGGCCCGGATGTCGATCTCGCTGGCGGAGAAGATCTGCGCCTGCGTGTCGATCCGGCCCCGGGAGGCGTACTGCTCGTGCAGCGTGGCGAAGCCCGGGCCGGTGTAGAGGAGTCTCGCCACGGCGTCCCGGCCCTCAGACGACCGCGCCGTCGTCGCCGTCGTCGGACCGGTCGCGCATCCGGGAGACGAGCATCGCGACGCCACCGGCGACGACCGCCCCGCCGAGCACCAGGCCGGCGTCGGCCGAGAGCCGCAGCACCGAGGGCGCCCCGATCAGCAGGATGCCCGCGGCGACGAGCAGCAGCGCGTAGAGCACCGCGGGCGCGGGCACCGGCAGCGGCGGTGGCGGGGGCGGCTCGTAGTGCTCGTCGGGCCGGTCGAGGACGGGCACCTCGTGGGCCACGGGCGGCGGCGCCTCCGACGGCTGCTGGTCGACGGCGGCGCGACCGTGCTCGGCCTCGAACGCCGCGACGATGCGGCGCCACTCGGCGTCCTCGTCGACGTCGCGCCGGACCGCGGGGCGGGGCGGCCGCGGCCGGGCGGGGTGGTCGTCGGCGTGCTGGTCGACCAGCACCCGGGCCTCGGCGTGGCGCGTGCGGTCGACGAACAGGCGGTCCGACGGCGGGCTCGGCAGGAACACCGAGCGGGTGTAGGGAGCGACGTCCGCGGAGGGCTCCAGGTACGCGGCGATGCCCGCGGCCCCGAGCATGTCCAGCAGGTGCTCCCCGACCCGGGGGTCGACGTCGCGCACCGGGCTCCACAGCGTGGCGTCGAGGCCGTTGTCGCGGCGTCCGCGTCCGCGTCGCTCGGTCATCGGTGGTCGGCCGACGGGGCGGCGGGCACGCGCGCCCGGATCCACTCGACCGAGCGGTCGAAGATCAGCGGCGCGTCGTTGTCCAGGGTGGCCACGTGGTAGCTGTCCTCCAGGACGACCTCGGTGGTGTCCGTGCTGCCGACGCCGGCGAGCAGGATCCGGCTGTTGACCGGTTCGACGACGTGGTCCTCGCGGCTGGTGAAGACGATCACGGGGGCGGTGACCCGGCCCAGCTCGGCGCGGGTGGCGCTCCAGAGGCCGCGCAGCTGCAGCATCGCCCGCGTGGGCAGCCGGGGATAGGCCAGCTCGGAGACGCCCGGCTTCTTGATGTCACTGGCGATCGGGGCCCAGCTGGCGGTGAGCCGGGCGAGCAGGGGCAGCACCTTCGCGTCCAGCCGCTGGGTCAGCAGGGCCGGGTTCACCAGCAGCAGGCCGGCGACGTCGTCCCGGCGGACCTGCGCCAGCCGGGTGGCCAGCGTGCCGCCCATCGACAACCCGGCCACGAACACGCGGTCGCAGGTCGCGGCGAGCCGGTCGAAGGCCTCCTCGACCGTCGCCGTCCACTGGTCGTGGGTGCTCGCGTTGCAGTCCTGCCAGCGGGTGCCGTGGCCGGGCAGCAGCGGGCACCGGACGGCGAAGCCCTCGGCGGCCAGGCGCTCGCCCCAGGGCCGCATGCTCATCGGCGTCCCGGTGAAGCCGTGCACCAGCAGCACGCCGGTGCGGCCGTCGGGGCCGTCGCCGCCGGGGAGGTCGAACGGCTCGGCGCCGGGCATGACCTCGGGTGCGGGGGTCGGTCCGGGCACGGTGCTCCTTCGTCGCCGCCGGCGGACGGCCGGTGTCGGGTACCTCACGGGAGGGGCCCCGATTGTGATTCGGGACCCAGGCTCCCTAGTCTGGCAGTCCCCGAGGGAGGCGTGTTGTTCTACTGGTTCCTCAAGTTCGTCGCGATCGGCCCGGCGGCGAGGGTGATCTTCCGCCCGAAGGCCGAGGGCACCGAGCACGTGCCCTCGACGGGCGCGGCGATCCTGGCGAGCAACCACCTGTCCGCGTCCGACTGGGTCTTCATGCCGATGCAGCTCAAGCGGCGGGTGACGTTCCTGGCCAAGGCCGAGTACTTCACCGGCACAGGGGTCAAGGGCTTCCTCCAGCGGGCGTTCTTCACCGGGGCGGGCCAGGTGCCCATCGACCGGTCCAGCGCCTCGGCCGCCGAGAACGCCATCCAGACCGGCATCCGCATCCTGCGCGAGGGCAAGCTGCTCGGCATCTACCCGGAGGGCACCCGCTCGCCGGACGGGCGGCTGTACCGCGGCAAGACCGGGGTCGCGCGCATGACGCTGGAGACCGGTGTCCCGGTCATCCCCGTCGCGATGATCTACAGCCGGCGCCGGCTGCCGTTCGGCAAGGAGCTGACCCAGGTGCGGCTGCGCTTCGGCGCGCCCCTCGACTTCTCCCGCTACGAGGGGCTCGCGGGCGACCGCTTCGTCGAGCGCTCGGTCACCGACGAGATCATGTACGAGATCATGACGCTCTCGGGCCAGGAGTATGTCGACGTCTACGGCGCGACGGTGAAGAAGTCGATGGACGCCACGGGCGCCAGCGCGAACGACGTCGTCGCCACCCTGCAGCCGCCGGCCACCGAGGCCGCCGACCGCGCGCCCACGACGCTCGCCGGCTAGCGGGACACGAGCCGGGGCCGCCCACCCGGCTGCCCCGCGTTCCGCTGTCGGGTCGGGGCCGGGTGTCCCATGATCGGGACGTGACCACTGGCATCGAGCTCGTCCGTCCGGCGGGCCTGAGCGGCACCGTGCCCTACGCCTACGCGGCGGTGACCGATCCCGGGCGCATGGTCTTCACCGCCGGCGCCTGCCCGCTGGACGCCGACGGGAACACCGTCGCCGTCGGCGACGTGGCCGGGCAGGCGCGGCAGGCCGTGGGCAACCTGGTGGCCGCCCTCGAGGCGGCCGGTGCGGGGCCGGCCGACGTCCTCAAGACCACCGTCTTCGTGGTCACCCGCGACCGGGCGGACCTGGTGGCGGCGTGGGACGTCGTGCGTGCCGCGTTCGGCGAGCACGACGCCCCGAGCACGCTGGTGGGGGCCACCGTCCTCGGCCACCCCGACCAGCTGGTGGAGGTCGAGGCGGTCGCCGTGCGGGACAGCTGGCAGGAGCCGGGGCCGCCGCACGACGCCTCTACCGTTGACGCGTGACCGTGCGGCGCTACTTCTACGACACCGAGTTCATCGAGGACGGCACCACCATCGACCTGGTCTCCATCGGCGTCGTCGACGAGACCGGCCGGGAGTTCTACGCCGTCAGCACGGAGTTCGACCCGGACAAGGCGATCCCGTGGGTGCGGCGGAACGTGCTCGACCAGCTGCCGCCGCCCGCGGACCGGGCGTGGCGCAGCCGGGAGCGGATCCGGGAGGACCTGCTGTCCTTCCTCACCGCACCGGGTGAGGAGATCGAGCTGTGGGCCTGGTTCGCCGCCTACGACCACGTGGCGCTCGCCCAGCTGTGGGGCGCGATGCCCGCGCTGCCCCGGCCGATCCCGCGGTTCACCCGCGAACTGCGCCAGCGGTGGGACGACCGCGGGCAGCCGCCGCTGCCGCCGAAGCCCGCCGGCACCCACGACGCCCTGGTCGACGCCCGCTACAACCTCGAGCGCTGGAACGCCATGGAGGCGGCGGCCCGGCACTGATCGCCCGGGCGGCACGTGACCGTGCGCCGATCGTGGTGATGGCGCGGACACCACCACGATCAGCGCACGACGGCGGCGGCCCGGGTGCGGCTAGACGGTGAAGACCGCCAGCAGCCGGTTGAGCTCGCGGGACAGGCCGTCGAGCTCCTGCGCCGCCGACCGCGCCCGCTCGACGTCGTCGGCGCTGTCGTCGGCGTCCCGGCTGACCGTGGTGAGCGTCGTGGTCACCGTCCCGGCGCCGTCGGCCGCGGCGGCGACGCTGCGGGTGAGCTCGCGGGTGGTGGCCGTCTGCTCCTCGACGGCGCTGGCGATCGTCGTCTGGTGGTCGTTGATCGAGCGGACCACCTCGGCGATGCGGGCGATGGAGCGCACCGCTGCCGTGGTCTCGGTCTGGATGCCCTGCACCCGCTGGCCGATCTCCTCGCTGGCCTTGGCCGCCTCCTGCGCGAGCTCCTTGACCTCGTTGGCGACGACGGCGAAGCCCTTGCCCGCGTCGCCGGCGCGCGCCGCCTCGATCGTGGCGTTGAGCGCGAGCAGGTTCGTCTGCTCCGCCACTCCCGAGATGACCTTGACCACGTCGCCGATCTCGGCCGAGCTGGCGCCGAGCGCGGCGATGGTCGACTCGGTCTCCTCGGCGAGCGCGGCGGCCTGCCGGCCCACGTCCGCGGCCTCGGCGGCGCTGCGGGCGATCTCGGTGATGGAGGCCCCCATCTCCTCCGCGCCCGCCGCGGCCGAGGACACGCTGCCGCTGATCTCCGCAGCGACGCCGTGCGCGCCCTGCGCCTGGCTCCGGCTGCGCGACGCCCGCGTGGCCAGGCCGTCGGCGACGGTGGAGACCCCGGCCGCGGAGGCGGCGACCTCCTGCGCGCACCGGTGGATGTCGCGGACCGTGCAGGCGACCTTGTCGACGAAGCGGTTGAACGCGCCCGACAGCTGCCCGACCTCGTCCCCGCGCGAGTCGTCCATGCGCTGGGTCAGGTCGCCCTCGCCGTCGGCGATCTCGGCCATGCGGTCGCGCAGGTGCACGAGCGGCTGGGTGAGCCGGCGCCCGACCCACAGCGCGATCAGCCCACCGATCACGGCGATGACCACGCCGGCGACCACCAATGCCCACACCATGGCCGCGCGGCCCTCGTCGAGCGCGTCCTTCGCCGCGGTGAAGTCGGCGTCGCGGGCCACGGTGGCGATCACCCAGTCCCAGGGGGCGTAGTAGGAGACGCGCACCGTCGTCGGACCCGCCTCGGGGTCGACGTAGCGGACGGTCGCCTGCTCGCCGTCCTGCAGCTGGACCGCGGCGTCGACGATCTGCTGCACGTACGGTGCGCCGTCGGCGTCCGCGGCCGTCAGGAGCTGCTCGCCGTCCCGGATCCCGTCAGGGCTGATCAGGACGGTGCCGGCGCGCTCACCGGTTCCGCCGTAGACCTCGATGTGGCCGTGCTCGCCGATGGTCGTGGCCTGCAGACCCTCGCGCAGCGCCGGCAGGTTCTCCTGCTTCACGCCGACGTAGAGCACGCCGGTCACCTCGCCGCCGGAGCCGAAGAGCGGGGCGTAGGCCGACACCAGCCAGGAGTCGACGACGAACGCGTTGCCCCGGTAGGTCTGCCCGCTGCCGACCACGGAGGCGACCGGGTTGGGCTTGCCGTCGGGGTTGGTGGCGGGGATGTAGGTCCCGATGGCCCGGGCGCCCGAGGCGGCCTGGACGTTGGTCGCCACGCGGAGGTAGTCGCCGGCGGGCGTCTTCTGGAAGATCGTCACCGTCGCCCCGACCATCGACTTGATCGTGTCGACCACGGGGGTGGGGACGGCGGCGTCGCTGTTCTTGCCCAGCCACTCGCCGCCCACCAGGACGCGCGGCAGCTGGAGCGGGGTGACCTCGCCGGTCAGCTGGTTCTTGGCGTCCCACGCGACGGGTCGCGAGCCGGAGTCGTCGATCGAGAACCCGCCGGACTGCTCCAGCACGTACTGCGCGGTCGCCAGGTCGGAGTCGACCTTCGCCGCCGTCGAGGCGCCCTGGGTGGAGACGACGTCGTACGCGCCACGGGCCGCCCGGCTGATGTCCTCGGCGACCAGGGCGTCCATGTCCCGTGCCGCGTCGTCGGCGAAGCCGCTGCTCTGCCAGGCGCTCACACCGCCCATCGCCACCCCGGTCACGGCGACACTGGTCACCGCCAGCGCCACCACCTTGGCGCGGATGCCCCACGAGGAGGGGGTCGCCCGGGCGGGCAGGGTCGTCCAGCGCATGGTCGGCCTTCCGGATCGCCAGCGGCCCGGCGCCGCTGCTTCCGGCTATCTCGGCAGCTCAGGGACGATCCGGTACCCGGGCGTCCAATCGAGACCGAGGCGTGACTACCGCAGTGCCGACCAGTCCCCGGGGTGGGCGCGCAGGTGCTCGGCGAGTGTCCGGGCGGGGTGGCCGGTCAGCGCCGGGACGACGTCGCTGACCGTGGCCAGCTCGCCGGCGGCGATGGCCAGGTAGCTGGAGACCCAGCCCGCGATCTCCCAGTCCGGCGCGCCGGTGGGCCGGCGCGTGGCCCACGCCTCCTCGACGGTCTGCTCGCGGTACTCGGCGCGCCGACCGGTCACCTCGGTCAGCACCGCGGCGGCCTCGGCGAGGCTCAGGGCCTCGGGTCCGGTCACGTCGAGGACGGCGCCGTCGAGCGCGGGGGAGTCGTCGAGCAGCACCGCCGCGGCGACGTCGGCGAGGTCGTCCCGGGAGACGAAGCCGACCCGGCCGTTCCCCGCGGGCGCGGCGATCACCGCCGTCCCGTCGTCCTCGACGGTGGCGAAGAACGCCACGAAGTCCGCGTACATGCCGTGCCTCAGGACCGTGTGGCGCAGGCCGGTGGCGGCGATGGCGGCCTCCGTCGCCGCGTGCTGGCGGGCGAGGGTGAAGACGGCGCCGGGCGCGGCCCCCACGAACGAGGTGTAGACGATCCGGCGCACCCCCGCGGCCGCGGCGGCGTCGACGGCGGTGAGGTGCTCGCGCAGCCGGTCCTCGGACTCCGCGGCCGAGACCAGGTAGAGGGTGTCGGTGCCGGTGAGCGCGGCGGTCAGTCCCGGTCCGTCGGCGTAGCCGCCAGGATTCGCCACGATCTCGGCCCCGGCGGGCCGCGGGGCCCGGCCCGGATCGCGGACGACCAACCGCAACGGCACCCCGGCGGCGGCGAGGCGGGCCACGACGCGCCCGCCGAGCGCCCCCGTCGCTCCGGTGACGGCGACGGGACGCGAACCCGCCGATGAGGGCGTGACCTGCGGCATCATGTCGCCGACAACCCGGCAGCAGGCCCCGCCCTTCCCGGAGGACCCCCATGCGCATCGGCATCCTCACCGGCGGGGGTGACTGCCCGGGGCTCAACGCCGTCATCCGCGCCGTCGTCCGGAAGGGCGTCGGCGAGCACGGCGACGACATCATCGGCTTCCGCGACGGCTGGCGCGGGGTCATGGAGGCCGACAGCGTGCCCCTGGACCTGGCCGCGGTCCGCGGCCTCCTGCCGCGGGGCGGAACCGTGCTCGGGACCTCCCGCACCAACCCCTACGCCCTCGACGACGGCGCCGACCGGATCCTGGCCGCCCTGGACCGCCTGGGGATCGACGGGCTCGTGCCCATCGGGGGCGAGGACACCCTGGGCGTCGCCGGGCGGCTGGCCGACGCCGGCGTCCGGGTGGTCGGCGTGCCGAAGACGATCGACAACGACCTCGACGCGACCGACTACACCTTCGGCTTCGACACCGCCGTCGGCGTCGCGATGGAGGCCATCGACCGGCTGCACACCACCGGTGACAGCCACCACCGCGCGCTCGTGGTGGAGGTGATGGGCCGGCACGCCGGGTGGATCGCGCTGCACGCCGGCATGGCCGGTGGCGCGAACGTCATCCTCATCCCCGAGCACCCGTTCGACGTCGACGCCGTCGTGCGGCACGTGGAGCACCGGTTCGCCTCCGGCTTCTCGCCGATCATCGTGGTGTCGGAGGGCGCCCAGGCCACCGACGGGGACCTGGTGCTCGCCACCGGTCAGAAGGACGCGTTCGGGCACGTGCGGCTCGGCGGGATGGGCCCGGCGCTGGCCGCGCTCATCGAGGAGCGGACCGGGCGCGAGTCGCGCGCGGTCGTCCTCGGCCACGTCCAGCGCGGTGGCACGCCCTCGCCCTTCGACCGGGTGCTGGCCACCCGCTTCGGCCTGGCCGCCGTCGACGCGCTGCACGCGGGGGAGACCGGGGTCATGGTGGCGCTGCGCGGCACCGACATCGTGCGCGTCCCCCTGTCGGTGGCGACGGCGAAGCTGAAGCTCGTGCCGCCGGAGCGGTACGCCGAGGCGGAGGTCTTCTTCGGCTAGGGGCCGGCGATGCCCGCCGTACGTGTGGAACCGGCTACACGCCCTCGGGTTCCTGCGGGTACCCGCCGTACCCTCGGGGCGTGAGTCTCCCCGAATCTACGCAGACGGTGCCCGGCCTGGACCGGTGGCGGGACCTGCCCGCCGCCCAGCAGCCGCGGTGGCCCGACCGCGCCGCCCTCGACGCCGTCCTGGAGACGCTCTCCACGGTGCCGCCGATCGTCGCCCCCACCGAGGTCGACACGCTGCGCGCCCAGCTGGCCGAGGTTGCCCAGGGCAAGGCCTTCCTGCTGCAGGGCGGGGACTGCGCCGAGACCTTCGACCTGAACACCGAGCCGCACCTGCAGGCCACGACGCGCACCCTGCTGCAGATGGCCGTCGTCCTCACCTACGGCGCCAGCGTGCCGGTGGTGAAGGTCGGCCGGGTGGCCGGGCAGTACGCCAAGCCCCGCTCGTCGGACACCGACGCCCTGGGGCTGCCCTCCTACCGCGGCGACATGGTCAACGACCTGGAGCCGGTGCTGGAGAAGCGGATCCCCGACCCGTACCGGCTGGTGCGCGCCTACGCCAACTCGGCCGCGGCCATGAACATGATCCGGGCCTACGCCCGCGGCGGGCTGGCCGACCTGCACGCCGTGCACGACTGGAACAGGGACTTCGTCGCCAGCTCCCCGGCCGGGGTGCGCTACGAGGTCATCGCCCGCGAGATCGACCGGGCGCTGGCGTTCATGCGGGCCTGCGGCATCGACTCCGACGCGCTGCGCGGGGTGGAGCTGTACAACTCCCACGAGGCGCTCATCCTCGACTACGAGCGGGCGTTGCTGCGCATGCACGAGGGCCGCCCGTACGCGCTCTCGGCCCACTTCGTCTGGGTGGGGGAGCGCACCCGGCAGATGGACGGCGCGCACATCGAGTTCGTCTCGAAGCTGGCCAACCCGATCGGCGTCAAGATCGGGCCGACGACGACGCCCGAGCAGGCGACCGAGCTGGTGGAGCGGCTCGACCCCGACGGCGTGCCGGGCAAGCTGACGCTGATCAGCCGGATGGGCAACGGCAAGATCCGCGACGTCCTGCCGGCCATCGTGGAGAAGGTGACCGCGAGCGGCCACCAGGTGGTGTGGCAGTGCGACCCCATGCACGGCAACACCCACGAGTCTCCGACCGGCTACAAGACCCGCCACTTCGACCGCGTCGTCGACGAGGTGCTCGGCTTCTTCGACGTCCACCGGGCACTCGGCACCTGGCCCGGCGGCATCCACGTCGAGCTCACCGGTGAGGACGTCACCGAGTGCCTCGGCGGGGCCATGGAGATCAGCGACGAGGACCTCAACAGCCGGTACGAGACCGCCTGCGACCCGCGGCTGAACACCGGGCAGTCGCTGGAGCTGGCGTTCCTCGTCGCGGAGATGCTGCGTGGCTGAGCACTCCCTGGTCGACCTCCGGTCGGACACCGTCACCCGGCCGACCCCGGCGATGCGCCGGGTGATGGCCGATGCCGAGGTCGGCGACGACGTCTACGGCGAGGACCCGTCGATCACCGCGCTCGAGGAGCGGGTGGCGGCGATGTTCGGGCACGAGGCGGGGCTGTTCGTGCCGTCGGGCACCATGGGCAACCAGATCGGCATGCGCCTGGTCTGCGAGCCGGGCCAGGAGGTGCTCTGCGACGCCGACGCGCACGTCGTCACCTACGAGATGGGCGCGGCCGCGGCGATCTTCGGCATCTCCACCCGCACCGTCGTCTCGGCGGGTGGCCGGCTCGACGCGGCGCAGCTCATCGAGCAGGTCCGGCCGCGGGACAACTGGCACCTGACCGGCACCGCCGCGATCGCGGTGGAGAACTCGCACAACCGGGGCGGCGGGCTCGTCCAGCCCCTGGCCGAGCTGCAGGAGCTCTGGAACTGGTCGCGCCGCTCCGGGGTCGCCGTCCACCTCGACGGCGCCCGGGTCTGGAACGCCTCGGTGGCCGCCGGCGTCGACCTGCTCACCTACGGCCGGCTGGCCGACACCGCATCGGTGTGCCTGTCCAAGGGGCTGGGCGCGCCCGTCGGCTCGGTCCTCGTGGCCTCGGCCGAACGGATCGCGACCGCGCGACTGTGGCGCAAGCGGCTCGGCGGCGGCATGCGGCAGGCCGGGGTGCTCGCCGCGGCCGGCCTGCACGCGCTGGACCACCACCTGCCGAGGCTGGCCGAGGACCACGAGCACGCCCGGCTGCTGGCCAAGCGGCTCGGCGTCGACCCGGCGTCGGTGGAGACCAACATGGTCGTCCTCGACGACGTCGACGCGCCGATGCTGGCCGAGGCGGCCAAGGCGCAGGGCGTGCTGATCTCCCAGGTGAGCGCCCGGAGGATCCGGCTGGTCACCCACCTCGACGTCGACCGCGCCGGCATCGACCGCGCCGCCGACCTCCTCGGAGGGCTGCTCGACCGCTGAGCGGGGCGCGGGTGATCACCCCGCACCGGTGGCTGCCCGGAGAGCCCGGTGGGCAGCCGTGGGCGCGTGGTGATCACCCGGCCAGCGCCGCGGCGACGCGGGCGACCAGGGCCACGGGGTCGCGCAGATCGGCCGCCGTCACGAAGAGGACCCGCCAGCCCGCCGCGAGCAGCCGGTTGAGCCGCTGCCGGTCCCGCGCGAACTGGGCCCGGTCCCCGTGCCAGACGCCGTCGTACTCGATCGCCAGGCGGTGCTCCGGGTAGGCGAAGTCCAGCCGGGCGACGAACGTCCGCTCGTGCCGGACCTCGTACTGCGCCACCGGCGCCGGCAGCCCCGCGCGGTGCAGCAGCAGCCGCAGCCGGGTCTCCTGCGGCGACTCCGCGAGCCCGTCGGCCAGCGCGGCGACCTCCCTGGCCTGGCGGCTCCCGCGGCACCGCGGCTGCCGCAGCGCCGCCGCCCGGACGTCGTCGAGGAGCGCGACGCGGCTGTGCACCAGGCGGTCGAGCAGCACCACGGCCTCGTCGACCGGCGGACGACGGATGAGGTCCAGCGCGGTCCGCGTGCGACCGGTGAGCACCAGGGCCCCGTCACCGACCAGGTCACCCGTCGTCGTGGCCGTCCGCACCGTGACACCGACCCCGCCACCCAGCGCCGCCTGCCGGGGTGCCGTCAGCAGGACCGCCCGGGCGGCGAGCTCGTCGGTCACCGGGAGCGCCGCGTCGCAGTAGACGTCCTGTCGCAGTCGCAGTCGCAGTCGCCGCCGGCGGCGGCAGCGCAGCTGCGCGCGAGTCAGGGTGCCGCGGCGGAGGGCGTCGGTGCCCCGGAAGACGGTGCCGGGAGGGGCGGGATCGGGGGAGTGCACGGCAGGGCAGCCTGCCCGCTCCCGGCGATGCGCCCCGCTCGCTGTCCACAGGTGTGATCAGCACGCACCGGTGGCGGCCCGGAAGACCGGAGGGGCAGCCATGGGTGCGTGCTGATCGCGCGGCCGCTGGTCAGGCCGGCGGGGGGTCCCCGATGAGCGAGTTCAGCAGCTTGATGTCGGCGGTGTGGCCGCCGCACGGATCGCCGTCGCGCAGGCTCGGCGTCTCCACGACCATCGGGACGCCGGCGGTGGTGCGGTGGCGCAGCAGCTCGGCGAACGGGCCGGTGCCGTACTCGCCGCTGGTGATCGTGCCCGCGCCGATCGTGGTGTGCCGGTCGCGCTTGGAGCCGCACTCGTCGAGCGAGTCGTTGACGTGCACCAGCCCCAGCCGGCCGGGGCCGACGGTGGCCTCCAGGGCGTCCAGCGTCGCGCTCATCCCGCCCGGCACCGAGACGTCGTGTCCGGCGGCCCAGGCGTGGCAGGTGTCGAAGCAGACGCCGAGCAGCGGGTGGTCGTCCAGGGCGGCGAAGTACGGGCCGAGCTCCTGCACGGTGGCCGCCAGCGCCTTGCCGCCACCCGCGGTGGGCTCGATCAGCAGCCGGGGGCCGTCCGCGGGCGCCGCCTCCAGCACCGGGAGCAGCCGTTCGCGCAGCTGGCGGAGGGCGTCGTCGTAGCGGTCCTCGCCGACGGAGGAGCCGGCGTGCACGACGACGCCCTGGCAGCCCAGCTGCGCGCCGCGCCGCAGGTTGTGCTCGATCGAGGCGATCGACTGCTCGACGGTGGCCTCGGTCGGCGAGCCCGGGTTGACGAGGAACGGCGTGTGGATGAACGAGGGCACGCCCCGCTCGGCGCAGCCGGCGGTGAACAGCGCGTCCTGCGCCGGGTCGCCGTCGGTCAGCTTCCAGCCGCGGGGGTTGCCGACGAAGACCTGGACGGCACGCGCGGCGACGGCGTCGGTGTAGGCGAGCCCGCCCTTGGCCAGGCCGCCCTTGATCTGGATGTGCGCGCCGACGGGCGGCACACCGGGGGAGGTGTTCGACACGGGAGAGAAACGCCTATCCGAAGCTGAGCAGGATGGTGACCGGGGTGCCGCGCTCGACCTGTTCGCCCGCGGCCGGGCTCTGCCGCAGCACGCTGTTGCCGAAGAACCGGGTGGCCTCGACCTCCAGCCCGGCGGCCTCCAGGGTGGCCGTCGCCTCGTCACCGCTCATGCCGACGACGTCGGGCACGGTGACCAGCGGGACGCCGGCCGAGACCTGGATCCGCACGGTGCTGCCGTAGGGGACCGGCCCGGCCGCCGGCCCGGGGTCGACGGCCATGACCTCACCGGCGTCGACCTGGTCGCTGCGGCCGTCCTCGATCCGCTCGACGGTGAAGCCCAGGCCCTGCAGGTTGGCCGTGGCCTGCTCGGGCGTCTGCCCGGTGACGTCCGGGACCGCCACGGGCGCCCGGCCCTGGCTGACCACGGCCGTCACGACCTGGTCGCGCTTGAGCTCGATGCCGGCGGCCGGCTCGAAACGGATGACCATGCCCGGGGGGACGTCGTCGTCGTAGTCCTGGCCGCGGGTCACCTGCACCGGGAGGTCGCGCTGGATCGCGGCCTCGACCTCGTCGATGGGCAGGCCCACGAGGTCGGGCGGGACGATGTAGCGCTCGGGCCCCTTGGAGACGACGACGCGCACGTCGGTCCCGCGGATGACCTCCCCCTCGGCGGGGTCGGCGGAGATGACCACGCCGTCGGGAACGGTCTCGCTCCACTCGGAGACCACCGGGTCGGGGTCGAGGCCGGCGCCCTGCAGGAGGTCGATCGCGGCCGCCTCCTCCTTGCCCGCCAGTTCCGGCACGTCGGTCCAGCGGCCCACGCCGACCCACCAGCCGACCGCGCCGATGGTGATGGTCATGAGCAGCACGACCGCCACGGCGAGCCGGCCGCGACGCCGCCGGATGTGGTCCGGCACGCCGGGGCGGGGGCGCGCCGGTCCGGGACGGCGGCCGTGCACGTCGGTGGTGGGGCCGGCCCCCATGCCCGGGAGCGTGCTCGTCCCCCTCGGGCGGGACGCCCGGGCGCCGAGCACCTCGGTGCCCGGGTTGCTCGGGTGACCGGGCCGGGGCCGGGTCGGCCGGTTGGTGGGCCGCAGCGTCGCCGGGCCGGCCGTCGTCTGCCCGGTGGGTACCGGGACGGGCTCGAGGCCGAGGTCCTTGCGCACGTCGGAGAGCTCGGCGAGGAACGCCCCGGCGTCCAGCGGCCGGCCGGCGGCATCGCGCCGCGTGGTTCGGGCGACCAGGTCGTCGACCTGCCACGGCAGGCCGGGGACGTCCTTCGACGGGGCGGGGACGTCGTGATGGACGTGCTGGTACGCGACCGCGAGCGGCGTGTCGCCACCGTAGGGCGGGTGCCCGGTGAGCATCTCGAAGAGCACGATCCCGGCGGCGTAGATGTCGCTGCGGGCGTCGGCGCGGCCGCGCTCGAGCTGCTCCGGTGACAGGTAGGCCACCGTGCCGATCAGGACGCCACCGGTCTGGCTGGTCTGCCCGGTGCCGACAACGGCGCGGGCCAGGCCGAAGTCGGCGACCTTGACCACGCCGTCGACGCCGATGAGCACGTTCTCGGGCTTGATGTCGCGGTGCACGATGCCGGCGCGGTGCGCGGCGGTGAGCCCGGCCAGCATCGGCTCGAGCACCGCGAACGCCTCGGCGACGGTGAGCCGGCCCCGGGCGCTGAGCAGGTCGCGGAGGGTGCGGCCGCGGACCAGCTCCATGACGAGGAACACCAGGCCCTGGTCGCTGCCCTGGTCGCTGACGCCGACGACGTTGGGGTGGCTGAGCATCGCCGCCGCGCGCGCCTCGCGGGTGAACCGGTCGACGAACGTGGGGTCGTGGGCCAGGTGCTCGGCCATGACCTTGACCGCGACGGTGCGGTGCAGCCGGAGATCGGTGGCGGCGTAGACGGTGGACATCCCGCCGCGTGCCAGCCGTTCCTCGAGGCGATAGCGCCCCTCGAGAACGAGGCCGACCACGGGGTCGGTCACGGCGGTGTCCACCCCGCCGAGTGTAGGAGCGGGATCGGCCGCGGTGGCCCAACCACGCGGTGGAGGAGGCGGCTGGTACGGCTGGTACGCGTGGTCAGGTGCGCCGGATCACGCCGGCCGGCGTCACGGTGTCGCGTGGCAGCGAGCGCACGTCGGGGAGGCCGCACAGAGCCATGGTGTGCGCCAGCTCCGCGCTCAGCCCGTCGAGCACCCCGGCGACACCCCGGGTTCCCCCGGTCGCGAGCCCCCAGGCGACGGGCCGCGCGACGAAGACCGCCGTCGCACCCAGGGCCAGCGCGGTGAGCGCGTCGGAGCCCGACCGGATCCCGCCGTCGACGTACACCTCGACGTCGTCGCCGACGGCGTCGACCACTTCGGGCAGGGCGTGGGCGCTGCTCACGGCGGGGTCCACCTGGCGGCCGCCGTGCGTCGAGACCCACACCGCGGCGGCGCCGGCCTGCACGCAGTGCGCGGCGTCGTCCCCCCGCAGGACGCCCTTGACGATCACCGGCAGGCCCGAGACCTGGCCGAAGCGGGCGATGTCGTCGAAGGTCCAGGTGGCGGTCACCAGGTCCGTGAACGTGGGCCGGAGGTGCTCCGGCGGGTGGTTGGCCATCCGCAGCCCCTCGGGGAGGGCGAAGCCGTGCCGCATGTCCCGGCGCCGGCGGCCCAGCAGCGGCAGGTCGACGGTGAGCACCAGGGCCCGGTAGCCCGCGTCGCCGGCGCGGCGGGCGAGGTCGTCGGTGTGGGCGTCGGAGACCGACCGGTAGAGCTGGAACCACTGCGGGCTGTCCGGCGCGGCGGCCGACACCTCCTCCAGGGTCTGCGTCGCGCTGGTCGAGACGGTCATCAGCGCGCCGGTGGCCGCCGCGGCGCGCGCCGTGGCCAGCTCCCCGTCGGGGTGGGCCATGCCCTGGTAGGCCCACGGGGCGACGCCGATCGGCGTCCGCACCGGGGTGCCGAGCAGCTCGGTGCCCAGCCGCACCGTCGTGACGCCGCGCAGCACCCGGGGGCGCAGCCGCCACGAGCGCCAGGCGGCCGTGGCCTCGCTCGTCGTCGTCTCGGTTTCGGCGCCGCCGGCGTAGTAGTCGTAGACGGGTGGCGCCAGCACCTCGCGCGCCCGGGCCTCGAGCACCTCGAGATCCAGGTACGGGGGCTCGGGTCGCGGGTCCTCGGGGATCTCCTGGCCGACGAGCTGCTCGCGCGCGCCCGGCACCGGGGTGTCGGCTGGTCCGATGGTCGCCATAGGCTCGCACTCTATGGACACGCTCACGCCCGCGGAGGTCGCCCAGCTCCTGGGCACCTCGCCGAACCGGGTCCGGCAGCTGCTGCGCGACCGGAAGCTGATGGCCGTGCCCGGCAGCGGCAACGGCAGGATCCCCGCCGCCTTCGTGCAGGACGGCGTGATCCTCAAGCACCTGCCGGGGCTGCTGACCGTGCTCCAGGACGGCGGGTTCACCGACGAGGAGGCCTTCGACTGGCTGTTCCGGGAGGACGAGTCGCTTCCCGGCACCCCGGTGCAGGCGCTGCGCGACAACCGGCACACCGAGGTCACCCGCCGGGCGCAGGCCCTGGCGCTCTGAGCCCGGTGCATCCGGACGACCGGGCCGGGCGGAAGCTGCTGACGTGGAGCAGCTGACCTACCTGGGCCTGCTGGCCGGCTGCCTGGTGGTGACCGCGCCCCTGGAGCTGGTGCTCGGCGTCCGCGTGTACGCGCGCTGGCGGCGGTTCCTGCTCGCCGTCGTCCCCGAGTTCGTCGTCTTCGTCGTCTGGGTGCTCTACGCGATCGCGCAGGGGCACTGGGACTACAGCGACGTGCGCACCCTCGGCGTCCGGCTGCCCGGCGGCATCCCGCTCGAGGAGGTGCTCTTCTTCCTGGTCGTCCCGCTGTGCTCGGTGCTCGCGCTGGAGGCGGTGCGGAAGGTGACGGGGTGGGACGCCGGCTACCCCGCCGAGGAGGCCCTCCCGGCGGGGGAGCGGGCCGGACGATGAGCTACTCCGCCCTCGCCGTGCTCGCGGTCGTCGCCGTCCTGGTGGTCGACCTGGCGGTGCTGCGCACGCGGATGGTCACCCGGAAGGTCTTCTGGACCGCCTACGCGATCATCGTGACGTTCCAGCTGCTGATGAACGGGGTGCTCACCGGCCTGGACGTGGTCACCTACGACCCGGACACGATCTGGGGGCCGCGGATCGCCTACGCCCCGGTGGAGGACCTGCTCTTCGGGTTCGCGATGGTCACCCTCACCCTGGCCACCTGGGCGGCGGTCAACCGGCGGGCGAACACCGCGAGGCGGCGCGGCCTGGACACCGACACCCGCCCGTCGAGCACCCGGTAGTCCGCACGCTCGATCTCGGTGAGGATGCCGCCGTACAGGTCGGTCGCCGCCCGGACGCAGTCCCGTGAATCGGGGGCGAGCAGCGGCGTGCCGGGGGCGGCGTCGTCGTACCGGCGGCGGACGATCGCCACCATCTCCCGCATCAGGTCCGCGAACCGGGCGTCGTGCCGCTTCTCCATCAGCTGCTCGCGGGTCACGCCGTGGGCGGCCATCAGGTCCGCGGGCAGGTAGACCCGCCCCCGGTCGGCGTCCTCGGCGACGTCGCGCAGGAAGTTGGTCAGCTGGAACGCCTCGCCGAGGGCGATCGCGTGCGGCGCCGCCTCCTCGCGGGCCACACCCGGTGCGGTGCCCAGCACGGGCAGCACCTGCAGCCCGATCACCGACGCCGAGCCCCACATGTACCGGTCGAGGGCGGCCATGTCGGGGTAGGCGTCGACGTCGAGGTCGCTGGTCATCGCCGCGAGGAAGTCGACCAGGTGCTCGACGGGGATCGCGTGGCGCCGGTAGGTGTGCACCAGGGCGAGGCGCACGGGGTCGTCGGACCAGCCGGCCTCCAGCTCGGCCAGGACCGCGCGCGACCAGTCGGCCAGGTCGCCGGCGGGATCGGGCCCGGGCAGGTCGACCAGGTCGTCGGCGGTCCGCGCCCCGGCGTAGAGGGCGTGGATCGCCGGACGGCGGTCGGGGGTGAGCAGCCGGGTGGCGAGGTGGTAGCTCTTGCCGTGCCGCGCGGCGATCTGCGCGCAGTGCCGGTAGGCGGCGTCCAGCCGCGCCTGGCGCTCGGCCTGCGTGTCGGGTGGTCGCAGTGCCGTCATGAGGGCTGCACCCCCGTGATCCGCTCCGCCGCCAGCCGGCCGCTCATGAGCACCATCGGCACGCCCACGCCCGGCTGCACCGACGAGCCGGCCAGCACCACGTTCTCGGGCCCGCGCCGGGAGAGCGTCGGGGGGCGGAACGGGCCGGTCTGCCCGAAGGTGTGCGCCAGCGCGAACGGGGTGCCGGCGGCCATGCCCTGCGCGGCCCAGGTCAGCGGCGTGTCCATGTGCTCGACCTCGATCGCCTCGGTGACCCCGGTGTACCCGCGCGCCTCGAGGGTGCCCAGCAGCTCGTCCCGGTAGCGGGGGCCGAGCGTCGCCCAGTCCAGCTGCGGGTTCCCGCCGCTGCGGCGGTCGAGGTTCGGCGTGGGGGCGACCACGCTCAGCACCTGCCCGCCCTCGGGGGCCAGGCTCCGGTCGGTGCGCGAGGGCATGCTGATCAGCAGGCTCGGATCGCTCATCGGCCGGCCGTCGCGGGTGAGCTCGTCGAAGACCTGCCGCCACGCCGCGCCGAAGCTGATCGTGTGGTGGGACCGGCCGGGCAGCTCGGTGCGCACGCCCAGGTGCAGCGCGACGCACGACGGGGAGTAGACGGGCCGGCGCGGCCCGCGCAGCCCGGGCACCAGGGTGTGCGGGGCGTCGGTGGTGACGACGACGGCGTCGGCGGGCAGCCGGTCGCCGTCGGCCAGGCGGACCGCGCCCACCCGGCCGCCGGCGGTCTCCAGCTCCGCCACCGGCGCGCCGTACCGGAACACGACCCCGGCGTCGGCCGCAGCGGCGGCGAGGGCACGCGGCACCGCGGCGATGCCGCCCTCCGGGTGCCAGACGCCGGCGCCGATGTCGAGCTGCGCTATGACCGCGTAGGCGGCGATGGCGCGGAAGGGGGAGACCCCGGCGTAGAGGGCCTGAAAGCTGAACAGCCGGCGCAGCCGGTCGTCGGTGAAGGCGCGCTCGACGTGGCCGGACAGCCGCCGGAAGCCGCCGCGCCGGGCGAGCGTCAGCAGCTGGGGGCCCAGCAGGTCCAGCGGGGAGTCGAGGTTGCGGTCGATGAAGGTGTCCAGCTGCAGTCGGTACAGCTCGGCGAGATCGGCGAGGTAGCGGCGCAGGGCGTCGGCCTCGGCCGGCCCGCACAGGGCGGCGACCTCGGCGGCGAACGCGTCGGGGTCGGCGTGCACGTCGAGGTGGGTGCCGTCGGCGAACTGGGCCCGGTAGCTGGTCTCGAGGGGGTGCAGGGTCAGCCGGTCCTCGAGCTTCTCCCCGACGGCGGCCAGGGTGTCGGCCACGACCTGCGGTGCGGTGAAGACCGACGGGCCGGTGTCGAGGGCGTACCCGGCGTGCTCGATGCGCCCGGCCCGGCCGCCGGGCCCGGCGCCGCGGTCGACGACCGTGACCTCGCGGCCGGCGCCGCGCAGGCGCAGGGCGGCGGCCAGGCCGGCCAGCCCGGCACCGACGACGACGACCCGGTCGGTACGGCCGGGGACGCTGCGGGCCATCAGGCGGTGCGGGTGGTGGCGGCCACCGCGAGCGCGTCCAGGGCGGCGCGGGCGTCCTCGGCCATCGGCGCCTCGGCGATCGCCTCGCGGGCCAGGGCGGTGCGCTGGGTGATCCGCTCCTCGACGCGGTCCCGCGCGCCGGTCGAGACCAGCAGGCCCCGCAGCGCCTGGAACTCGTCGGCTCCGGCGTCGGGGTTGCCGAGCAGCTCGCCGAGCAGCCGGCGGCCCACGTCGTCCGTCGCCTCCTCGGCGAGGGCCACCAGCAGCGTCTGCTTCCCCTCGCGCAGGTCGTCGTCGGCGGACTTCCCGGTGACCTCCGGATCGCCGAAGACGCCGAGGAGGTCGTCCCGGAGCTGGAAGGCCTCGCCGAGGGGGAGCCCGATGGCGGCGCACGCCTCGACCACGGCCGGCCCGGCCCCGGCGATCGCGGCCCCGAGCTGCAGCGGCCGCTGGACCGTGTAGCCGGCGCTCTTGTAGCGGGCGACGGTCAGCGCGCCGTCGGGCCCGGGCAGGCCGCCGGCGGCGCGCAGCAGGTCGAGGTACTGCCCGGCGGTCACCTCGGTGCGCATCGTGTCCCAGACCGCCCGGGCGCGGCCCAGGGCCGGCTCGGAGATCCCGGAGCAGCGCAGCATCTCGTCCGACCAGACCAGCGCGAGGTCGCCCACCAGGATCGCGGCGCCGACGCCGAACAGCTCGCCGTCACCCGAGAAGCCGTGCGCGGAGTGCCGGTCGGCGAACCCGATGTGGGTGGTCGGCCGGCCCCGGCGGGTGCCGGCGGCGTCCATCACGTCGTCGTGCACCAGTGCGCTCGCGTGCACGAACTCCAGGGCGGCGACCGCCCGCAGGACGGCCGCTTCGTCCTCGCCCGCCCCGGATCCCTGGCCGCAGGCGCCGCGCCAGCCCCAGTAGGCGAACGAGGGCCGCAGCTTCTTGCCCCCTTCGGCGAGCGCGCAGACCTCGTCCACGACCGGCACCAGGCGGCCGTCCATCCCGGCGAGCGTCGCGCGCTGCTGGTCGAGGAAGTCGGTGAGCGCCACGGCCACCGCGGCGCGCACCCGGTCCAGATCGGCGGCTGCCAGCGGGGGCGCGGGGCGGACGGCTTCGCGCTGCTGCTCCGCGGCGATCATCTGGTCAGTATCGCCCAACCTGGTGGGGCGCGGCCCCTCCAGCAGGGCAGCTGCCGTGCTGCGCTCCATCGTCACTCCCGTCGGCGGATCCCGGTGTACGGGGCTCTTCCGTGCCCCGGACGGTTCCGGATGCACGTCGAGGCGGGAAGTTCGGTGGTGCCGGTACGGGCGCCGCGTGGGCGCCCGTACCCTCGGGTGCCGTGACCCGGACCGTGCGTGAGCTGCTCACCACCGAGCGCCCGACGTGGTCGTTCGAGTTCTTCCCGCCGAAGACGCCCGCCGGGGAGGAGCAGCTCTGGACGGCGCTGCGCGAGCTGGAGCGGCTGCACCCCTCGTTCGTGTCGGTGACCTACGGCGCCGGTGGCTCCACGCGCGAGGGCACCGTCGCCATGACCGAGCGGATCGCCGCCGAGACGACGATGACCCCGCTGGCCCACCTGACCGCCGTCGACCACAGCGTCGCCGAGCTGCGGCACGTCGTGAGCCGGCTGGCCGCGGCGGGGGTCCGCAACCTGCTGGCCCTGCGCGGCGACCCGCCGGGCGCCGACCCGCAGGCCGAGTGGGTGCCGCATCCCCAGGGGCTGCGGTACGCCTCGGAGCTGGTCGAGCTGATCCGCTCCATCGGTGACTTCTCGGTGGGCGTGGCCGCCTTCCCCGAGCGGCACCCCCGGTCTCCCGACTTCGACACCGACGTCGAGATGTTCGTGGCCAAGTGCCGGGCAGGTGCCGACTTCGCGATCACGCAGATGTTCTTCCGCCCCGAGGACTACCTGCGGCTGCGGGACCGGGTGGCCGCCCGGGGCTGCGAGGTGCCGGTCATCGCCGGCGTGATGCCCGTGACCAACGTCCGGCAGATCACCCGGATCGTCCAGCTCTCCGGCCAGGCGTTCCCCGAGGACCTCGCCGAGCGGTTCGCCGTCCTGGACGGCGACCGGCCCGAGGACAAGGCCGCGGTGCACGCGCTCGGCGTGGAGGTGGCCACCGACCTGTGCCGGCGGCTGCTCGACGAGGGCGTGCCCGGGATCCACTTCATCACCATGAACCGGTCCACGGCGACCCGCGAGGTCTTCGCCAACCTCTCCTCCACCGGCGCACCGGCCACGGCCGGCTGAGCTCGGCGTCTGCCGACCGGGCTTCTGGGCATGGAGGCGACATGAACCTGTCGGACAGGAGCCGGGAGCGCGACGCCGTCCTGCTGCGCGTGGGGCGCCGCGCATGGGCGCTGCTCGGCGTGCTGGTCGGGGTCTACCTGCTGTACCTGCTGCTGCAGCAGATCAGCGTGGTGGCCGCGCCGCTGGCGGTGGCGCTGTTCCCTGCGGCGGTGCTGTGGCCGGTGGCCCGGTGGCTCAAGCGCGCGGGCGTGCCGGACACCGTGGTCGCCCTGCTGCTGGTGATCGCGCTGCTCGGGCTGCTGGCGCTGGCGCTGTGGTTCCTCGTGCCCCGGATCGCCGACCAGCTGCCCGAGCTGGCCGACAGCCTGGCCGAGGCGGTCGCCGACCTCGGGGAGTTCCTCGAGGGGACCCCGTTCTCGTTGCCGTTCGAGGTCGGTGACGGTGGGCTCGCCGACATGGCGCAGCAGGCGTTCGGCGGCTCCGGGGGAGACGGCGCCGTCGTCGACCAGGGCCTGCGGGTCGTCGGCATGCTGGCCGACACCGGGACGTCGATCGTGCTGTTCCTCGTGGCGCTCTTCTTCTACCTGCGCGACGGGGAGCGCATCTGGTCGGGCATCACCAGCCTGCTGCCCGAGAACACCCGGCGGCACGCGAACCGGGTCTCGGACCAGCTGTTCTGGACCCTGGGCGCCTACTTCCGCGGGCAGATGGTGGTCGCGCTGGTCGACGCCGTCGCCATCGGTATCGGGCTGGCCGTCCTCGGGGTGCCCCTGGTCCTGCCGCTCGCGCTGCTCATCTTCCTCGGGGGTTTCTTCCCGATCGTCGGGGCCTTCGTCTCAGGCCTGATCGCCGTCCTCGTGGCGCTCGCCGACCAGGGGCTGACCACGGCGCTCCTCGCCCTGGCTGTGGTCGTCGTGGTGCAGCAGGCGGAGGGCAACCTGCTCGAGCCACTCATCCTGAGCCCCGTGCTGCGGCTGCACCCGTTCGTCATCATCCTGGCCGTGACGGTGGGTGGGGTGACGTACGGCGTGCTGGGCGCGTTCCTCGCGGTGCCGCTGACCGCCTGTCTCGCGCGCCTCATCGACTACGTGCGCGGGCGCCGGCCCGAGGCCGGGCCGGGCTGGGGCGACGGGGACGACGACACCGGGGACGACGACACGGGGGACGACGCCACCGGGGACGACGCCACCGGGGACGGCGCGACCGGGGACGGCGCCCGCCGGGCCGCAGACGCACCCGGCGAGGGGGTCCCGGTCCGGTCGGGTGGGGCCTCCTAGGTCCGGCCGCGGGTCAGGGGCCCTCGAGCAGGTCCGCGCTGCGGGCGGCGGCGCGGCGCAGGCCCTCCCGCTCGGACGCGTAGCCGCCGAGGACCCCCACGACCGGCAGGTTCGACAGCGCCCGGGCGAACAGGCGGCCCTTGGGCCGGGCGTCGAGGGCGGCGTCGATCCGGCTCAGCAGCCGGGCGGCCCGCCACAGGGTGCGCGCGGCGCCCTTGACCCCGCGGCGTTCGTCCTTCGCCCCCAGGGCGCCCTCGGCGTAGGTGCCCTTCGCGGGGACGAGGAGCGGCTCGACCCGCTCCGCGCTGAGCGGCCGGTCGAGGAGCACGCGGGCCAGCAGCGACACCCGCTCGGCGGGCGCCTCGAGTCCGTGCTCCCCGGCGACGCCCAGGACGACGAGTGACTGCACGGCGGTACCCACGGTGTTCTGCAGCGGCAGCAGGTCGGCGAGCTTGCCGGCGAACCGCGGCGCCGCCGAGACCCCGGCGGCCACCCGGGAGACCTGGTCGGCCCACCACTCGTCGCGCTCGCGGCGCGGCAGCTCCGGTGGCCGACCCAGGCGGGTGGCCAGCGGGGTCAGCACGCGGTCGACCCGGCGGAGGACGTCGACGACGACGGCGTCGGTGAGGGGAGGGGCCATGGGGGGATCCTGCCCCGACCCCGCGCCCTGCACGCACGCTCACCGGCTGCTTCGCCCGGGCGCCCTGCCGAACCGGGCTCCCGCCCGGGGCGGCTCAGCCGGCCAGCCGCGAGCAGTCCGCCGGCGTGAGGGCGACCGGCTCCCCGGCCGCGAGCTGGGCGAGCACGATGCCCTGGACGACCGGGTCGCCGGGGAGCTCGCCGTGGCCGACCTGCAGCCCGTCGCACACCGACTGCACGGTCAGGTTCAGTGCGCCGTCCAGCCGGGCGGAGTCCGGCGGGGTGACCACCGTGTCTCCCGTCGTCCAGACCGACACCCAGTCGACTCCCTCGGGCGTCTCGTCCAGGCCCAGCTCGGTCAGCAGGTCGCTGCCCGGGGCCATCTGCCGGCAGGCCTCCGGGCACCGCTCGGGCGCGTACGTGCCGGTGAGCGAGGCCAGTCGCGTGCCGTGGTGAGGGGAGCCGAGGGTGACCACCCGGCGCACCACGTCGGCGTGGCCGTCGGCGACCCACAGCCGCGCGGTCAGGCCGCCGGCCGAGTAGCCGACGACGTCGACGCTCGTGGCGCCCGTCCGCCGCAGCGCCGCCGTCGCCGCGGCGTCGAGGGCGGCGGCCGACCCGCGCAGGTCCCCGACGCCCCCGTCCGGGAGGGCGACCACGGTGGCGTCCCGGCCCGCATCGCGGAGCCGGTCGGCCAGCGGCTCCAGCGCCACGGTGTCGCCGCCGTACCCGGGGACGATGAGCACCGGTCCTGGTGGTTCCACGGCGGCTCCCGGTGGTTCCACGGCGGCTCCCGGTGGTTCCACGGCGGCTCCCGGTGGTTCCACGGCGGCGGGGGCCACCGCACGACCCGGACCGTCGGACCGGTTGAGGACGACGCCGGCGAGGACCGCCGCGCCGACCAGCGCCGCGGCCAGCAGGATCAGCAGGAGACGGCGCGTCGGGAATGCGGCGAGCATGTCCCTACTGTCCCTGGTGCGGATCGGACGGCCTGGAGGAGGTGCGGTGCTCAGCCGGGAGGAGTACCTCGCCGCGTGGTCGCGGTGGCACGGCGGCGCCGACACCGGGGCGCCGGTGGTGCGTGCCTGGCTCTCGCTGGCGCACGCCCTCGCCCGCCCACTGGCGGCCCTGCCCCCGCTGGCCGCCACGGCCGCCGGGGTGGTCGTGGCCGCAGCGGCGGTCGGTCCTGCGGCCGCCGGTGGCGCCTGGCTGCTCGTGGCCGGGCTGCTGGTGGGGCTCTCCGGCCTGCTCGACAGCCTGGACGGCGCCCTGGCGATCGGCACCGGGCGCGCCTCGCAGCGCGGCTACGTCCTGGACTCCGTCGTCGACCGGCTCACCGAGGCGGCCTACGCGGCGGCGCTGTGGGCCGCCGGGGCCCCCGGCTGGCTCGCGGTCTGCTTCGGCGCGCTGTGCTGGCTCCCCGACTACCTCCGGGCCCGCGCCGGGCAGGCGGGGGTCCGCCGCACCGGGCCGATCTCGTTGTGGGAGCGGCCCACCCGGGTGGCCATGGCCGGCCTGACCCTCGCCGGGGCCGGCGTCGTCTCCGGGCTGGAGGTCCCGGGGCTCGACCCGGCGCCCCTGGTGGTCACCGTGGGCGCGGCGGTCGGTGCGCTGCTCGGGGTCGCCGGAACCGTCCAGCTGGGCTGGTGGCTGCGCGGTCAGCTGGCCGGCCCGGGAACCACCGACGTACCGATACCCGACTGACCCGGCGCCTGCACTCCCGCGGCGACCTCCGGACGGCGACGGCGAGACCGGCCACCTAGGGTGTGCTCTGCCCGGTCTCCCCATCGGCGCCCGTTCCGTCCCAGGCCCCGGGAGCCGGCCCACCGCGCCCCGACGCCGTCCATCCCCCAGGAGCACCCGTGCCCGTCGTCGTCACCGGCTCCATCGCCACCGACCACCTGATGACCTTCCCCGGCCGCTTCACCGAGCAGTTCGTCGAGGGCCAGATGGAGAACGTCTCCCTGTCCTTCCTCGTCGACGACCTGGTGCAGCACCGCGGTGGCGCCGGGGCGAACATGGCGTACGGGCTCGGGCTGCTCGGCCTCGCGCCGGCGCTGGTGGGTGCGGTCGGCAGCGACTTCGCCGACTACGACGCCTGGCTGACCCGTCACGGGGTGGACACCGGCAGCGTCCACTGGTCGGAGCTCAAGCACACCTCCCGGTTCGTCTGCACCACCGACGAGGCGAACAACCAGATCGCGTCGTTCTACTCGGGCGCGATGGCCGAGGCGTCCCAGATCGAGCTCGCGCCGGTCGCCGCCCGCATCGGCACCCCCGACCTCGTCGTCATCGGGCCCAACGACCCGACGGCGATGGTCCGCCACACCCAGGAGTGCCGGGACCGCGGCTACCCGTTCGCCGCCGACCCCAGCCAGCAGCTGGCCTGGGCCGACGGCGCGATGATCCGCGAGCTGGTCACCGGAGCCGAGCTGCTGTTCACCAACGAGTACGAGGCGGCGCTGCTGCTGCAGAAGACCGGCTGGACGGCCGACGAGGTCCTCTCCCGGGTGGGCACCTGGGTGACCACCCGCGCCGCCGAGGGCGTCCTCGTCCGGCGGGCCGGCGAGGAGTCGCTGTCGGTGATCGCCGTCCCGGAGACCAAGCCGGTCGAGCCGACCGGGGGCGGCGACGCGCTGCGCGCCGGGTTCATCGCCGGCCGCATGTGGGGGCTGGGCCTCGAGCGGTCGACCCAGCTCGGCTCCGCCGTCGCCACCGCGGCCGTCGAGGTGATCGGCACCCAGGAGTACGACCTGCCGCGGGAGAGCTTCCTGGCCCGCTTCGCCGAGGCGTTCGGCGCCGAGGCCGCCGACGAGATCGCCGCCCACCTGCCCGGTTGATCCCGTCCGGTCGTCGCCGGAGTCAGCCGCCGCGCAGGCGCTCCCCGATCGAGGGGTCCTCGGCCCAGCTGCGGTAGGGGATGCGGGCGATCTCGCGCACCTCGCCGACGGTCGCCCACTCGTTGCCACCGAGCCGCGCCAGCGGCCTGAGGTGCTCGATCCGGGGCCGCCCGTCCCGCACGGCCTCGGCCCACACGCTGATCCGCCGGACCGCGCCGAAGACGACGGTGCTGTCGCCCAGCCGGACGGTGGAGTGCAGCGTGCACTCGATCGAGACCGGGGACTCCGCCACGCGCATGGCCGCGACGGTGTCCGCCGGCTCCAGGCGCACCCCGCAGTGCTCGGCCTCGCTGGAGTCGGGCGGGAAGTCGGTGCCCGTGGCGTTGACCTGCTCGAAGAGGGCCTCCGGGGTCAGGTTGACGGTGAACTCGCCGGTGGCCTCCACGTTGCGCAGCGAGTCCTTCCGCCCCACCGAGGTGAACTGCACGATCGGCGGGGCGACGCAGGCGACCGTGTAGAAGGAGTGCGGCGCCAGGTTGTGCACGCCCGAGGCCGAGCGGGTGCACACCCAGGCGATCGGCCGCGGGACGACGACGGAGTTGAGGACCCGGTAGAACGCGCCGGTGTCCATCCCGGCGGGGTCGAAGGTGGTGCGCGGGCGCTGCTGCTCGGCGGAGGTCACCGGCTCATCGTCGCCGATGCGGCCGCAGCCCTCGCGTCGACGGGGCGACCGCGCCAGCGCAGGCTGCCCCGCCGATGCCCCCGCACCGACCGGATCATCAGGACGTCCAGGGCCAGCACCGACAGCGGGTGGGCGAACGCGTCGGGCCAGGCGCGCCCCCCACCGGCCAGGGCACTGGCCACCCGGCCGGCGACACCTGCGGCGTACCCGAGCAACCCCGCCCGTGAGCCGCACAGCGCCGCGACGGCGGGCACGACGTAGACGGCGGTGAGCGCCGCCGCCGCGGCCAGCCCGGCAGCCGGCCGGCCCCCGACCGAGGCCCACAGCGACTTGGCGTAGCCCTCCCGCAGCGCGGGCCAGCCCTCGTACATCCGGCAGGCGGCCAGCCGCGAGCCGTCCACCGGCACGCCGCGGCCGCCCGCCCGCTTGACCGCCCGGAGCAGCGCGATGTCCTCGAGCACCTCGCCGCGGACCGCCTCGTGACCGCCCGCGCGCAGGTACGCCCCCCGCCGCACGACCAGAAACTGCCCGTTGGCGGCGGCCAGCGACGGCCGGGGGGAGCGCTCGGCCAGCCGCAGGGGCAGCGTCGTCGTCCAGAGCCACGGCGCCAGCGGCTGCACCAGGCGCTCCGCCGCGCCGACCGCGAGCGGTCGCGGCCAGGGGGAGACGAGGTCGAGGCCGTGGGCGTCGAGCAGCGCCACGGCGGCGGCGATCGCATCCGGGAACAGCCGCACGTCGGCGTCGACGAACACCAGCACGTCGTCGTCGGTGCCGCCGTCCGGGGCCGGTGCCGCGGCGACGCCGACCACGCAGGCGTGCGGCTTGCCGAGCCACCCGGGCGGCGGCGGGGGAGCGGTCACGATCCGGACCCGCCGGTCGTGCACCGCGCGGACGACGTCGCCGGTGCCGTCGGTCGAGCCGTCGTCGACCACCACGACGGAGAGCCGGTCCAGCCCGCGCTGGTCCAGCAGCGCGGCGAGGCAGCCGGCCACCTGGTCGGCCTCGTCCCGCACCGGGAGGACGACGGTGACCTGGCGGGGCACCTGCGGCGGGTCCGGCGGGGGACGGCGGAGCAGCGCCGCGTTGACCGCGGCGTGCGCGGCCCCGAGCACGGCCACGCCGGCCAGCGCCGGCACCAGGCGGCCGGTCACCGCCGGCCCGCGCGCCGGTGCTGGAGGCCGAGGACGGCGAGGACGACAGCGCCGAGCCCTGCCCCCCAGGCCGCCGAACCGGGCAGGCCCAGCCAGCCGGCGTGGGCCAGGGCGCCGCCGAGGGTCATCCAGGCGAGGGCGAAGAGCGGGGCGGCCGGCCCCACCCGCGGAGGGCCGGGTGCCCGGGTGCGCTCCACCAGCAGGTCGAGCAGCGTCATGAGCACCGCGCCGGCGACCAGCCACCCGGCGAGATTGGTCAGCGGCACGGTGTCGATGCCGGGCAGGCCCGGGGACGGATCGGCCCACGTCCAGTAGCCGGCCTGCACCAGCTGCGGGTCGAGCACGACGTCCCAGGCGGCGAAGACCGCGGCCGCCCAGGCGATCCGCGCCGGCCGCCGGCGGGCCGCACGGACGGGCCGCGCCAGCACCTCGCCCAGCAGCCAGCTGGGCCAGGCCATCATCAGCCAGGCCAGCGGCACCAGGAACGGCACGCCCAGCAGGGTGGGGCCGAGGGTGTCGCTGTAGGTGTAGCTGCCGTACGGGTAGCCGGTGGCCAGGCCCAGCGACTCGAACGCGATCGCGGTGGCGGCGACCAGCGCCAGCACGCCGGCACCCGTCCGGAGCCCCCGGCTGAGGCTCGCGTGCACCACCGACAGCGCCGAACCGAGCAGCACGATGGTCCAGGAGACGACGTCCCGGCCGGCCCCCGAGCTCAGCGGGTAGGCGATGGCCGTGGCGACGAGCGCGCCGGCCAGCACCAGGGGGACGACGCGGCGCAGGGCCGGCGCCGGCGCCTGGGCGGTCGCGGCCGTCACGCCCGCCCCGTCCCGGGTCGCAGCCGCGCCAGGGCCCGGCGGGCACCCGCGCGGGCACGCGCCGGTGCACGGCGGTCGGCGAGGACGGCGCGGGCGGCCGTGCGGCCGGAGTTGCCCGAGACGCCGCCACCGGGGTGCGTGGAGGCGCCCGCGAGGTACAGGCCGGGCAGGCCCGGCACCCGGTAGCCCGACAGCCCCGGTGCCGGACGGAAGGCGAACATGCTGGCCAGGCCCATCTCCACGTGCATGACGTTGCCACGGGGCAGGGACAGTTCCCGCTCCAGGGCGAGCGGGGTCTGCACGTGCATCTCCCGCACCGAGGCGGCGAAGCCGGGGGCGTAGCGGTCGACGGCCTCGACGAGCCGCCGGGCCTCGGTGTCGGCCAGCGCGTCCCAGTCGCCGCCGTCGGCCAGCGCGTACGGGTACCACTGGCCCCAGACGGTGACCACGTGCTGCCCGGGCGGCGCCAGGGTGTCGTCGCTCGCGGAGAACGACATGGCCAGCGGCACCGGCTCGCGCGGAACCCGGCCGGCGCCCCAGTCGCCGTGCGCGGCGGCCAGCTGGGCACGGTCGGTGCACAGCAGCTGGAGGCCCTGGAGCGCGTCGGCCGCCGGGACGCCCGGGTACGACGGTGGGGCGTCGGTCAGGGCCCGCACGACCAGGCCGAACCCGTTGCCGATCGGTGGGGCGGCGTCGGCCAGCACCGGCGGAGCGGCGTCCCCGGCCAGGTCGCGGGTGACGCCGATGTGGCAGGCGGCCACGACCGCCGGTGCCCGGACGGCGCGGCCGGACCGGGTCTCCACCCCGGCGACCCGGCCGTCCTCGACGAGCAGCCGCGCGGCGCCGTCGCCGAGCACCACCCGGCCGCCGTCGGACTCCAGCCGCCGGCGCAGCGCCCGGGTCAGGCCGCCCGAGCCACCGACCGGGTGCCCCGGCGGGACGTCGTGCAGCAACGCCACCCAGCCGACCATCGCAGCGGTGCCGGGCTCGGACATCGGCGGGCCGGACTGGGCGCCGAACCACGCCAGCGCCGCCTTGAGCCGCTCGCTGGTGAACCACCGGTCCAGCAGCGCGTCGCCCGAGCCGAGGAAGTCGACGGCGAGCTCGCCGCCGGGGGTGCGCGGCCGACCGTCGGCGGGGGCGCCGAGCGGCCAGAAGGAGCGGACCAGACCACCGGCCGACGGCGCCCGGCCGAACGAGGCGACCACGGCGCGGCTGCGGGGTCCCCACACCTCGACGAACCGGCGGTAGGCGGCGGCGTCGGCCGGTCCGCAGGCCGCCTCGATCGACGCGCAGGTGGCGTCCAGGTCCACGGAGAACACCAGGGGACGGCCGGCGGGCCCGGGATCGCCCGGCGCGGGTGCCGGCGCGAAGCCCCAGGGGTCGCAGTCGATGTAGCGCAGCCCGTGGGCGGCGAGGTCGAGCTCCTCGACGATGCCGCTGTGCCGGATGATCACGTGCGCGCTCGAGCCGCGGTCGACCCGCACGCCGGGCCACCGCTCGACGGTGGACACCGCGCCGCCGAGGACGTCGTCGGACTCGACGACCTCCACGGTCAGGCCCTCCCGCGCCAGGTAGCAGGCGGCGACCAGGCCGTTGTGGCCCGAACCGATGACGACGACGTCGGCGGGCGGGGAGGGGGCAGGGGGTGCGGTCACGCTCGGTCGTTCGCCGCGGAGGGGCTGGGTGGATGCAGCGGGAGCCGGGCGCCGAGGATGGCGAAGGGCCGGGAGTCGCCGGGGAAGTGGTAGCCGCGGGCGAGGTCGACGAAGCCGTCGGCGCGGTACAGCCGGAAGGCCTTGGTGTCGGCGTCGGGCGTGGAGAGCAGGGCGACCGGGTGCGGCAGGCCCTCGACCAGCGCGTGCAGCAGCTGCCGGCCCAGGCCCCGGCTCTGGGCGTCG
Source organism: Blastococcus sp. HT6-4 (assembly GCF_039679125.1). NCBI lineage: Bacteria > Bacillati > Actinomycetota > Actinomycetes > Geodermatophilales > Geodermatophilaceae > Blastococcus > Blastococcus montanus. The sequence continues at coordinate 1,580,927 of NZ_CP155551.1, forward strand.
GGGTGGACGTGCAGCTCGCAGATCTCGAAGGCCCCGGGCAGCCACCTCCTGGCCGTCCGGCGGTCGAGTGCGGCCCGCACCTGGTCGTGCCACCACTGGCCGGGGGCGATGAGGTAGCCGTAGCCGAAGCCGACCAGCCGCTCACCCTCCGGCGTCTGCGCGAACGCGCCCACCGCGCGGAAGCCGGGCCGCTCGGTGTGCTGGACGGCGTAGCCGTACCGGCCGGCGACGACGCCGGAGTCGTAGCCCATCGCGAGCCCGTAGACGGTGAGCACCTCGTGCATGTGCTCCCGCATCCACGGCGGCGGCAGCTCGACGATGCGGGTGGCGGGGCGGGTGCCCGTCACGGGGACACCGCCTCGGGTGCGCCGGCGGGTGACGCGTTCCCGGCGGTGGTGGCCGTGCCCGGGCCCTCGCCCACCTCGGCAGCGGTGCCCGCGGTGAGGCGCAGCAGCTCGTCGTAGGTGGTGGGGAAGACCGCCGTCGGGTGGCCGGCCGCGGCCCACACCGCGTCGTGGCGGGCCAGCTCCACGTCGACCAGCGTGCCCAGCGGCTCGGGGTGGCCGACCGGGGCGACGCCGCCGATGGGCTGGCCGGTGTGCCGGCGGACGACGTCGGCGGGGGCGGGGGTCAGGGAACCGACCCCGAGCAGCGCCGCCACCTGGTGGACGTCGACGCGGTGCGCTCCGCTGGTGAGGATCAGCAGCGGAGCGTCGTCGGCGAGGAAGACCAGGCTGTTGACGATCGCGCCGACCGGCACGCCCAGCGCGGCGGCGGCCGCCGCCGCGGTGCGGACCTCCGCGGGCAGGACGCGGACCTCGCCGGTGGCACCGGCCTCGGCGAGGACGCGGGCGACGTCGGCCACCCGGGGGTGCGGGGGTCGGCTCATGCACTGATCCTGCCACCGCCCGAGGGGGTGGTGCCCGGCGTGTCCCGGGGCCGGGCCGACGGCGGTGCACGCGGACCCGCCGTGGTCGGGACACGGCGGTGGCGTCGCTTGACGAGGGGAGGCCGCTCGGGTCTACTGGACGTCGTTCGAACACACGTTCGAACGACGTCCGGCCTGCTCCACCCGGCCTCTTCCCCGCCGGTGGAGCGCCGTGCCGGCGTGCACGCGGGGTGAGGCGTGGGGAGTCTGTCATGAGCCGGGTGCTCGGTGAGGTCGTCGGTCGGACCGGCGAAGAGGTGCAGGTCGAGCGTGGCCCGCTGGGCCCGGTGCAGTTCTGGCGCGGGCAGTCCCGGTACGTCGTGGGCGAGCTGCTCGACTCCTGGATCGAGACGGTGCCGTGGTGGATCCGGGGTGCCGAGGCCGGGGGCGCCTCCGCCGACATGGTGGCTCCGCGGGAGGTCTGGCGGGTCGAGGCGGTCCGGGCGGGCCGCTCACGGATGAGCTTCGCCGGGGTCTACGACCTGTCGTGGGACGCGTCGGGCAACCGCTGGTGGCTCGTGCGGGTGCACGACTGATGGGCGCCGCACGAGCCGTGCCGGCCGACCAGCTGCCCCTGCCGCCCGCGCTGCCCGCCGCGGCGGCGGCGCTGCTGGACCAGGCCCACCGCGGGCTGGCCGAGGCCGCGGCGGCCACCGATCCGCGGGAGCGCTACGCCACCGCGCACCTCGGTGCGCTGCGTGCCGCCGCTGCCGTGCTGGCCGCGCGCACCCGCCCGGAGGCCGGTCGTCGCCGGCCGCGCAGTGCCTGGGTCCTGCTCGGACAGGTGGCGCCGGAGCTGGGGGAGTGGGCCACCTTCTTCGCCGCCGGGGCGGCCAAGCGGGCCGCAGCCGAGGCGGGCCTGTCCCGGGCGGTCACCGAACGGGAGGCCGACGACCTGGTCCGCGACGTCCGCGCCTTCCTCACCGTCGTCGAGACCACGCTCGGCAGCACCCCGCTGCCGGAGTCGTCCCGCTACCCGCGGCCGCACGTGGTCGGTGGAGCCCCGTCCTGGTCCGCCGGATCCCGGAAGTGAGCGAGCGTGCGAACTCACCGGTGGACAGAGCAGTCGCGGTCACGCGGCTGACGAGCTGGGGGCACCTCCCGCTTGCGGGGGACAGCAAGGAAGCCGCGTGAGTGACCCCTTCGTCCACCTGCACGTCGCCTCCGGCTACTCCATGCGGTACGGGGCCAACCACCCCGCCGATCTGGTGGCCCGCGCCGCCGAGCACGGCATGCCCGCGCTGGCCCTCACCGACCGTGACGGCATGTACGGCGCGGTGAAGTTCGCGCTGGCCTGCCGGTCGGCCGGGGTGCGACCGATCTTCGGGGTCGACCTGGCGGTGGCGCCCGCACTGGGCACCAGCGTGCCGCCGGCGCTCGCGCACGTGCTGGGCGAGGATCCCGCCGCGGCGCGGCGGCCGCGGGCGACGACGTCTGCCCGTCGGGCCCCGGCCCGCGGTGGGGCGAGCGTCGACCCGCGGCTGCCCCGGGTCACCTTCCTGGCCCGGGACGGCGCCGGCTGGCGGTCGCTGTGCCGGCTCACCAGCGCCACCCACCTGCGCGGGACCCGCGGCGAGCCGGTGAGCTCGCTGGCGATCGCCGCCGAGCACGCGACCGGGCTGACCCCGCTGCTCGGTCCCGACTCCCCGGTGGGGCGGGCGCTGCTGGCCGGCCGGGCCGATCTGGCCGCCGGGCAGCTGGACGTGTGGCGCGCCGTCTTCGGACCCGGCCTGGCGCTCGAGCTGGTGCACCACCGTGGCCGGGGTGACCGTTCCCGCGCCCAGGCGATGCTGCGGTTCGCCGCCGAGCAGCAGGTGCCGGTGGTGCTCAGCAACGCCGTCCGGTACGTCGACGCGCTGGACGCGCCGACCGCCGACGTCCTCGACGCCGCCCGGCGGCTGGTCCCGCTCGGTGCCCGGCACGTCGACCGCACCACGGCCGAGGGCTACCTGAAGTCCGGCAAGGAGATGGCCGAGGTCGCCGAGGACGTGGTCGGCCCCGACCGGGACGCCGCCCTGCGGTTGCTCGAGCGCACCGCCCGGCTGGCCGAGCAGTGCGCCGTCGATCCGGCGGGCGACCTGGGCATCGGCAGCGTCCGGTATCCCGAGCTCGACGTGGTCACCACACCGGCCGAACGGGGGATGGGCCCGGCGCAGGTGCTGCGGGCCCGCTGCGAGGCCGGGCTGGGCCGGCGCGGCATGGCGCCCACGGCACGGGTGCGGCAGCGGCTGGCCGAGGAGCTCGGGGTCATCGAGTCCCTCGGGTACCCGTCCTACTTCCTCACCGTGGCCGACGTGGTCGACCTCATCAAGAGCTTGAGGGTTCGGGCGGCGGCGCGCGGGTCGGGGGCCGGCAGTCTCGTCACCTACCTGCTCGGCATCTCCGACGTCGACCCGCTGCGCTACGGCCTGCTGATGGAGCGGTTCCTCTCGCCGCTGCGCCACCAGCTGCCCGACATCGACATCGACGTGGAGTCCGCCCGCCGGATGGAGGTCTACGACGCGGTGATCGACCGCTTCGGCGCCGACCGGGTCAGCTGCATCTCGATGATGGACACCTACCGGGTGCGGCACGCGATCCGCGACGTCGGCGCCGCGCTGGGGCTGCCGCAGGCGGAGGTCGACGCCGTCGCCAAGGCGTTCCCGCACATCCGGGCCAACCAGGTGCACGCCGCGCTGCGCGACCTGCCCGAGCTGCGGGCCAGCCGGCTCGGGTCGAGGCGCTCCGGCGGCAGTGGTGACCTCGACCTGCTGTTCGACCTCGTCGCCCGGCTCGACGGGCTGCCCCGCCACATCGCCCTGCACCCGTGCGGGGTGCTGTTGTCCGACGCCACGCTGCTGGACCGCACCCCGGTGGAGAGCAGCTATCTCGGCTATCCGATGAGCCAGTTCGACAAGGACGACGTCGAGGAGCTGGGGCTGCTCAAGCTCGATCTGCTCGGCATCCGGATGCAGTCGGCGATCGCGCACGCCCTCGACGAGATCGCGCGGGTCGACGAGGAGTCGGTCGACATCGACGCCGTCCCCCGGGACGACCCGACGACGTTCGAGCTGATCCGCAGCACCCGCACGCTCGGCATGTTCCAGATCGAGTCGCCGGGGCAGCGCGAGCTGGTCGGCAAGTTCGGGCCGCAGACCTTCGAGGACCTCATCGTCGACATCTCGTTGTTCCGGCCCGGGCCGGTGAAGAGCGACATGGTCACCCCGTTCCTCCTGGCCCGGAACGGCTGGCAGGAGGCGCAGTACCCGCATCCGGACCTGGAGTTCGCCCTCGCGGAGACCGCCGGGGTGGTGGTCTTCCACGAGCAGGTGCTCCAGGTGGTCGCCCGGATGGCCGGCTGCACGCTGGCCGAGGCCGACGAGGTGCGCCGTGCGCTGGGGGAGAAGGACGCCCATCCGGAGGTCCGTGCCTGGTTCGTGCCGCGCGCGCTGGCGGCCGGCTACCCGGTCGAGGTGGCCGAACGGGTGTGGGAGGTGCTGGCGGCCTTCGGGTCGTTCGGTTTCTGCAAGGCGCACGCGGCGGCGTTCGCGCTGCCCACCTACCAGTCGGCGTGGCTGAAGACCCACCACCCGGCGGCCTTCCTCGCCGGGGTGCTCACCCACGACCCGGGCATGTACCCGAAGCGGCTGATCCTCGACGACGCCCGCAACTTCGGCATCCGGGTGCTGGGCCTGGACGTCAACGCCTCCACCGGCAGCTACCGCGTCGAGCAGCTGACCAGCGAGGACCCCGACGACCCTGAGGATGACGTGGAGGGTGAGGGTTCCGGCGGCTGGCGGCGGCCGGAGTGGATGCCCGCGGCGATGCCCGATCCCTCGCGGTACGGCATCCGGTTGTCGCTGGCCGACGTGAAGGGCATCTCCGACGACGAGGTCACCCGGATCGTGGCGGGACAGCCCTTTCGGTCACTGACGGATTTCTGGTCGCGGGCGTCGGTGTCCCGGCCCGTGGTCGAGCGGCTGGTGCTGGCCGGCGGCTTCGACTCGCTCTACGGCTTCGGGATGCGGGACCGCGAAGCCGGCCGGCCGACCCGCCGGCGCCGGCAGGTGACCCGGCGGGACCTGCTGCTGCAGATCAGCGAGCTGGACCGGTGGAGCCGCAGCGGTGCGCGGGCCACGTCCGACGGGCAGCTGAGCCTGGACCTGATGGGGCTGGAGGAGGAGCCGGCGGGCGGGAACTCGGAGCGGGACGGGACGGCCGCCCTGAGCTGGGCGGAGAGCAGCGGGCTGCCCGAGTTCACCGACGCCGAGCTGGTGCGGGCCGAACTCGAGGTGCTCGGGCTGGACGCCAGCCGGCACGTGATCGACTTCTACCGGCCGTTCCTCGGCGCCCTGGGCGCGGTGCCGTCCGGCGAGCTGCTCGGCTGTCGCAGCGGCGCGGAGGTGCTGGTGGCCGGGGTGAAGGTGGCCACCCAGACCCCGCCGATCCGGTCCGGCCGCCGGGTGGTCTTCGTGACCCTCGACGACAGCAGCGGCTGCACCGACTCGACCTTCTTCGAGGACGCGCAGGGGCCCTACGCGGCGACGGTCTTCCACTCGTGGCTGCTGGTGATCCGCGGTGTCCTGCGGCGCACCGGCCCGCGCGGGGTGTCGCTGCGGGCCACCGGCGCCTGGGAGCTGCCGGCGTTGCACGAGGCCTGGGAGGCCGGTGGGCTGGCAGCGGTCGCCGAGCTCATGGCGGCACCGGGGGAGTACACCGAGCAGGCGATCGCCGGCGCCGCCGCGTCCCGGAACTCGCGGCCGGTGATGGTGCGGCCGGTGCTGGTGCACCCGACCGGTTTCCGGATGTCGCCCTACGCCGACATCCGGCCCGCCGGCGACGAGACGAAGGGGGCGGCCCGGCGGGCCGCGTCGGCGCCGCCGCGGAAGCTCTGGCACTCCAGCCCCGGCAGCTCCGGTCACTGAGTTCCACGCGGCTGCGCGCCGAGGAACTCAGCCCTCGGTGTCGGTGGCGCCGTCGATCTCCTGCTCGATGTCGTCGACGCCCTCTTCGACGTTCTGCTCGACGCCGTCGTCCACGACGTCGTCACCGCAGGCGGTCGTCGTGAGGGAGGCGGCGGCGATGGCGAACGCGGCCGCGGTCGTGCGGAGCGGGCGGGGGCGGGTGGAGCTGGCCATGGGAACTCCTCGGTCGTCGACGGCGCTGACCGAGGAGTTCTGCCCGCGGCCCCTGAACCGGTAAACGATCGCCGGGTGGCCACGGCGGGCAGCGGGTGCCGGAGGATGCGGTGGTGATCACCGACCTGCGCGTCTGCTTCATCGGCGACTCGTTCGTCGCCGGTGTGGGCGACGCCGAGCACCGGGGCTGGGTGGCTCGGCTGTGCGCCCGCAGCACCGGGGCCGGGCTCCCGCTCACCGCCTACAACCTCGGCGTCCGGCGGGAGACGAGCGTCGACGTGCTCGCCCGGTGGGAGGCCGAGTGCCGGCCCCGGCTCTCCGTGGGCGACGACCGCCGGATCGTCGTCGGGGTCGGCGTCAACGACACGGCGCTCGAGGGCGGCACACCCCGCGTGCCGGCCGAGCGGTCCGTCACCGCGCTGGCGGCCCTCCTGGACGGTGCCGTGGCGGCCGGGTGGCCGGTGCTGGTCGTCGGCCCGCCGCCGATCGCCGATGACGGGCAGAACGCCCGTATCGCGGCGCTCGACGTCCGCTTCGCCGAGATCTGCTCGGCCCGGGACGTGCCCTACGTCTCCGTCACCGGGCCGCTGGGCGCCAGCGACCCGTGGCGGCGCCAGGTGGCCGAGGGCGACGGTGCCCACCCCGGTGCGGCCGGTTACCAGGAACTGGCCGACCTCGTGTGGCCGGAGTGGGAGGCCTGGCTCCGGACGCGTCCGTGAGCTGGGGCCGTGAGCTGCGGGGCCGTGCCGGCCGACCGATGAGTCCGGCGGCCGGAGGAGGTCTACCCACCGACCCCGGCACCCGGCCGGGGCCCGCGAAGGAGGACCAGCGATGCCCCAGCAGATCCCGTGCCTGTGGTTCGACGGCTGCGCCGAGGACGCCGCAGCGCACTACACCTCGATCTTCCCGAACTCCTCCATCGGCGACGTCACCCGCTACGGCCCCGGCATGCCCATGCCGGAGGGGACCGCGATGACCGTCAGCTTCACCCTCGACGGGCAGGAGTACGTCGCGCTCAACGGCGGGCCGCAGTTCCCGCACAGCGAGGCCATCTCCTTCCAGATCATGTGCGCCGACCAGGACGAGGCCGACCACTACTGGACCCGGCTCACCGACGGCGGCGAGGAGAGCATGTGCGGCTGGCTCAAGGACCGCTTCGGCGTCTCCTGGCAGGTGGTCCCCACCGAGCTGATGTCCCTGCTGAACGACCCCGACCCCGGCCGGGCCCGGCGCGCCACCGACGCCATGATGCAGATGCGCCGCATCGATCTCGACGTCATCCGGCAGGCCGCCGACAGCGTTCCCGCCTGAGCGGCCGGCGTCCCGGACGTCGCGGCCGGTGTGGCCGGCGCACCGCCGCTAGGCTCCGGTGGGTGCCCACCGTTCCCGCCTCGCCGACCGCGGAGCAGCTGCCCGTCCGGACCGCCGCCGTGTGGGCGGCGCTGGATCCGCTGGTCAGCGCCGGTGACCCGTTGCGCGTGCTCGACGTCGGCGGCGGCAGCGGCGTGTTCGCCGTGCCCCTGGCCCGGCTCGGTCACGACGTCACCGTCGTCGACCCCAGCGCCGACGCCCTGGCCACGCTCCACCGCCGCGCGCAGACCGCCGGCGTGGGGGGGCGGGTCCGTGGGGTCCAGGGTGACGGCGACCTGCTGCACGAAGTGCTGGCCGACGACGGCGACTACGACCTCGCGCTGTGCCACTCCGTGCTCGAGGTCGTCGACGACCCGGCGGCGACGCTGCGCGAGATCGCCGGCGCACTGCGGATCGGCGGTCAGGTCAGCCTCGCCGTCGCCAACCGGGCCGGCGCGGTGCTCGCCCGCGCCGTCGCCGGGCACCCGGCCGAGGCGCTCGCCCTGCTCGGCGACCAGGGGCCGATCCCGGGACGCCCGGCCCGCCGCCGGTTCTCGCCGGAGGACCTCGTCGCCCTGATCGACGGCGCCGGCCTGACCTCCGGCGTCTGGCGCGGCGTGTCGGTCGTCGCCGACCTGCTGGAGGCCGCCTCCGGCGCCGACCCGGCCGACGTCCGGCACCTGGAGCTGGCGCTCGCCGGGATCTCGCCCTACCGCGAGGTCGCCGCCGGGCTGCACCTGCTGGCCAGCCGCCCGTGACCGCCCCGGCCGACGGCGACGGGCTCCCGCCCGACCTCCACCGGCCGGCGTACGGCGTCGCCACCCTCGCCGACGTCCTGCCCGGTGTCGCGGCGGCTCTCGGCACCCCGGTGCCGCGCGGGGACCTGCCGGCCGACCCGCTCGGCCTCACCGAGGCCCTGCGCGGCGCCCGCCGCGTCGCGGTCCTGCTGGTCGACGGGCTCGGCGCCGACCTGCTCCGCGCCCATGCGGCCCTCGCCCCCACGCTCGCCGCGCTGAGCAGCCCCGCCGGTGACCTGCAGGCGCCCTGCCCCAGCACCACGCCGGTCAGCCTCGCCACCATCGGCACCGGCCTGCCCCCGGGCAGCCACGGCGTCCTCGGGTTCGTCACCGAGGTGCCGGGGGAGGGGCGCACCCTCAACCACACCCAGTGGGCCGACGACCCCGATCCCGCCGACTGGCAGTCCCAGCCGACCGTCTTCCAGCGGGCCGCCGCCGACGGCGTCGCCGTCACGGCCGTCGGCCCGTGGGCCTACGCCGGGTCGGGGCTGACCGAGGCGGCCTACCGAGGTGCCGACTACACCGGCGCCGTGGGCCCGGGCGACCTGACCGCGCTCGTGCGGGCGGCGCTCGACGCCGGTCCGCGCGCGCTGGTCTACGGGTACATGGCCGAGCTCGACCTGACCGGCCACGTCCGCGGGGTCGACTCGCCGAGCTGGCGCGCCCAGCTGGCCCTGGTCGACCGCGTCGTCGAGCAGCTCGTCGACGGCCTGCCCGACGACGCCGCGCTGCTGGTCACCGCCGACCACGGGATGCTCGACGTCCCCGCGTACACCCGTCTCGAGCTGGACGACGAGCCGGATCTGGCCGACGGCGTCCGGCTGCTCGCCGGCGAACCGCGCGCCCGCTACGTGCACGCGGAGCCCGGCGCCGAGGCCGACGTCCTGGCGCGCTGGCGCGGTGTCCTCGGCGACCGGGCGTGGGTGGCCGGCCGGGACGAGGCGATCGCCAGCGGCATCTTCGGGCCGGTGCAGGACGCCCTGGCCGCCCGGATCGGCGACGTCGTGGCGCTGGCCCGGGGCAGCTGGGCGATGGTGAGCTCCCGCCTGGAGCCCAGCCCGAGCCGGCTGGCGGCGTACCACGGGTCGCTCACCTCGACCGAGCTGGCGATCCCGTTGCTGGCCGCCCGCGGGCGTGCCCTCTCCTGAGCCCGGCCGTCAGCTGCCCGCAGATCACCCGGGGCGGGTGGTCAGGGACAGGTGGTGCCAGGTGCGCACCCGGCCGGGCCGCGCGGCCTGGCAGGTGAGGTGCACGACCTCCGGGGACGGCCGGCTCTCCACCGTCACCACGACCGTCTCCGCCCGTCCCGCCAGGGTGACCTCCCACCGCTCCGCCCCGGGCTCGGCCGCATCGAGTCCGACGACGCCGAGCGGGGTGAGGTCGTCGACGCCGAGCAACCCCAGTTCCTCGCGTGCGTAGTGCTGCGCCGCCTGGGCCGGAGCCGTCAGGCCCGCCCGGCCGCGCAGCCACGCCAGCGCCACCTGGCCGCGGGCGTGCGCGGCGACGACCAGGCCGCCGTCACCGGGCACCTGCCCGTAGTAGAAGCCGTGCGGCAGCACGAGCATGTTGGCGGCGAACCGGTCACCGCCGAGGTGGCTGCACTCCCACACGTCGGCCGGGTCGACGGGCAGCGCCCGGGCCAGCGGGCGACCGCGCAGCGCGCAGCAGGCGTCATGCCCCCCGTGGGTGCAGACGAGGTACGTGGCGCCGGCCGCCGGCTCTCCGGCGGTGCCGTCCCACGGGGCGGTCAGCAGGTCCGCGTCGGCCGACCGCACCGACCACCACACCCCCTCGCGGCCGGGGCGGCTGTCCGCGTAGGCCCAGCGCCGCCCCGAATCGGCCAGCCGGTCACCGGGGCGGCGCACCAGCAGCACCCGCACGCCCTCCCGTGCCGCCCGCTCGGCCAGCAGCCGGGCCACCCGCGCGTCGAAGCGGGACTGCGTCAGGGCCTGCCGGCCCCACGGACCCGGCTGCTCGATCAGCAGCCAGCGGGACACGGGGGCGGCCGTGGCGACACCGGAGTCGCCGCGTTCGAGCGCCTGCACCGAGCAGCGGCCGGCGTCGAGGCGGCCGGGCGGCCGGGCAGGGGCGTCGGTACGGCAGAAGTCGTCGGCGTCCGTGGGAATGGGTCCGGTCACTCCCTCCACCGGGTCCGCCGCGCGCTCATCGGTGGGTCCCTGTCGGATCGCCGTGCTCCGGCAGGGCCGCGTCGGGAACCGTGGCGATCGACTCGGTCACCAGCCGGCGGGCCAGCGTGACCCGGTCGGCCGGCTCCAGCCCGGGCAGGTCACCGACCTTGAGCTCCCCGACGGCGAGCAGCTCGGCGAGGGCGGCGCGCGTCTCGGCCGGGAAGGAGTGCGTGCGGCGGCCCGCGAGCAGCCCGACCCGTCCGTCGTCGGCGTCGCGCAGTGCGCAGCGCAGCCGTCGGCGCAGCCGGAGGACCGTGTCGGGGCCCAGCGCCGCGGCGGCAGCCGACTGCGCCAGCGGTGCGACCGGCTCGGGGCGCACCTGGGCCCAGGTGCGGGCACGGAGGCGATCGGCCACCTCGGCGGGGTCGACCCGGCCCAGCCAGTCCCGCAGCCCCTCGACGACCGCGGCGACGTCGTCGGCGACGACGTCGGGGTCGGAGAGATCGACGCCCAGGGGCAGCGACCCCCGCAGCGTGCGGTCCTCGGCCGCCAGGGTGCGTACCAGGTCCAGCACCGACTCGGCGGCGGCCCAGCGGGTCACCGAGTGGATGCCGACGGTCAGGTGCGCGCTGATCTCGCCGAGCGCCTTCCCGGAGTGCAGGTAGCCGCGGGGCAGGTAGAGGGCGTCGCCGGGGCGGAGCACCGCGTCGACGACCGGCTCACGCGCGGCGGCCACGGCGACCTCGTCGGCGCGGCCGGTCCAGACCTGGGTGCGCAGCGGGTCGGGGAGCACCGGCTCGTGGATGGTCCAGTGCTTCTCGCCGGCGACCTGCAGCACGAAGACGTCGTGCACGTCGTAGTGCGGGCTGAAGCCCTGCGAGGACGGCGGGGTGACGTACGCGTTCACCTGCGTGGGGTGGCCGAGGTCGGCGGCCAGCTGGTCGGCGAACTCGATCAGCGGCGGCCACAGCCGGTGCAGGCCCTGCAGGACGACGGTGCTCCCGTCGGCGAACAGCCGCAGCACCGCGTCGGAGGAGACCTGGTCGGCGATCTCCGCGCCGGCCCCGCCGGAGGTGGTGAACCGCTTCGGGTCGACGACGGCGCCGTCCTTCGCGATCCGCAGGAACGGCGTGCGCAGGCCGCGTCGGGAGAGGAGCTCGTCGACCGCGGGCAGGTCGAGCAGGTCGGTGAAGGAGTTGCCGGTGTCCTCGGCCCGCGTGAGCAGCGGGCGCTGTGCCCAGTACTGCTCGGCGAAGAGCTCGGGCGCCATGTTCGTGCACCGCCGCAGGGCCGGGCGGAGCTGCTGCTCCGCCCCGCCCCGCGGGGTCGGGTTCTCGGTCAGGCCGAACCGTCCGCGCCACCGTCCGCGCCACCGTCGGCGCCACCGTCGGCACCGCCGTCCGCGCCGCCGTCCGCACCGCTGTCGGCGCCACCGTCGGCGCCGCCGTCGTGGCCACCCGGGGTGCCGGACGCGCCGTGGTCGGCCGTTCCCGCGGCGCCGTCGGCCGGGCCGTGCGCGCCGCTGTCGGCGCCACCGTCGGCGCCGCCGTCGTGGGTACCCGGGGTGCCCGAGGCTCCGCCGTCGGCCGGGCCCTCCGTGCTGGTCATGTCGTCGTCGTCGAGCGCCATGGCATCTCCGTCCAGGTCGATCAGGGCAGCCGGACGGCAGCCCCTGCGTCGCTGCTTACCTCCCTCGTCCGGGTCTGACACCTGCTGCCCGGCCAGCGGTTTCCCCCGATCCGGCGAGGGTCACGATCAGGTGACGGGTCGGCGTCCGGTGCACTCATTCCTTTCCTGGCGGGCATCCGGTGTGGGTACGCCCTCGACGGGCACCTCTGGTGTGCCAGAGGCAATGAGACGACGCACGAGGAGGAGATGTCATGACAGAGAGTCGTACCCAGACCGGCGCCAGCGCCGACGTGACGCGGGAGACGCCGGGTGCCCGGGTGGACACGACCCCCGACGAGGGGGCGACCCGCGTGGGCCTCCGCGAGACGCACCACCAGACGCCGCCGACGCGCCGCGACCGCGTCCGCTGGGGGCCGGTCTGGGCGGGCCTGATCGTCGCGGTGCCCACCTTCCTGCTGCTGCAGCTGGCCACGCTGGCGCTCGGCTGGTGGGAGCTGGCCGGAGACGCCGGGAACAACGCTGACCTGATCAGCGGGATCAACGGGCTGATCGCGCTCTTCCTGGGCGGGCTCACCGCCGGAGCGACCGCGCTGTGGCGGGGGTTCAGCGAGGGGCTGCTCCACGGCATCCTGGTGTGGGCGCTGGCCGTGGTCACCATCGTGCTGCTGACCCTGTTCGGTGGCGGTGCCCTGCTCGGCTCCCTCGCCGGTGTGGTCACCGATGTGGCCGGCATCCAGCAGGCCAACCTGCCCGACATCCAGGCCGGTCAGGCCGCCGAGACGGCGCGCTCGGCCGCCAGCTGGGCGGTTCTCGGGCTCGGCCTGTCGATCATCGCGGCCGCGCTCGGCGGTGTGATCGGCGCCAAGATGTGGCCGGGCAAGAAGGAGACCGACGAGGTCGTCGCCACCCGCTGACCGCGGCACGCCGGGGCGTGCCGACCGGCCGCCCCGGCACCTGACCGCTATCGTTCCCGTGGATCGAACACATGTTCGACCCACGGGAACGTGTGGGAGGTGGCGGTGACGAACGGTGTCGCGCGGGCGGACGGGTGCACCGTCCTGCACGTCGACATGGACGCCTTCTTCGCCAGCGTCGAGGTGCGCCGGCACCCGGAGCTGGCCGGCACGCCGGTGATCGTCGGTGGGGCCGGCAACCGGGGGGTGGTCACCTCGGCCACCTACGAGGCCCGGCGGTACGGGGTGCGCGCGGCCATGCCCACCGCGCGGGCGCTGCGGCTGTGCCCGACGGCGAAGGTCCTGCCGGGGGACATGGCCCTCTACACCGAGGTGTCCCGCTCGGTCATGGCGCTGTTCCGCTCGATCACCCCGCTGGTCGAGCCGCTGAGCCTGGACGAGGCGTTCCTCGACGTCGCCGGTGCTGGCCGCCGGCTGGGCGATGCCGCGCAGATCGGCGAGTACATCCGGGCCCGCGTGTACGACGAGCAGGGGATCACCTGCTCGGTCGGCGTGGCCGGCACGAAGTTCGTGGCGAAGCTGGCCTCGACCCGCGCCAAGCCCGACGGGCTGCTGGTGGTCCGCCCACCGGAGGTCATGGGTTTCCTGCACCCGCTGCCGGTGGGTGCGCTGTGGGGCGTGGGCCCGAAGACGGAGGAGACGCTGGTCCGGCTGGGGCTGCGCACCGTGGCCGACCTGGCGCACGTGCCGGCGAAGACCCTGCAGCGGGCGCTCGGTCCCGCGGCGGGCGCCCACCTGCACGAGCTCGCCTGGGGCCGCGATCCCCGGCGCGTCGTCCCCGACGAGCCCGAGCGCTCCACCGGCGCGGAGGAGACCTTCGCCACCGACGTCGACGACCCCGTCGTGGTCCACCGCGAGCTGCTGCGCCTGGCCGAGCGCACGGCCGGCCGGCTGCGCTCGATCGGCTGCCTGGCCCGGACGGTGAGCATCAAGGTGCGGTTCGCCGACTTCGCGACGATCACCCGCAGCCGCACCCTCGGGGCACCCACCGACGTGGGGCAGGAGCTCTACGACACGGCGCGGTCCCTCTACGACGCCCTGGGGCTCGAACGGGCCCGGATCCGGCTGGTCGGGGTGCGGGCCGAGCGGCTCGTCGACGCCGGATCGGCGCCCCGTCAACTGGAGCTCGGGGCCCGCGAGCACGGCCGCCGGGAGGCGGAGCTGGCCGCCGATCGCGCAGCCCGGCGGTTCGGGGCCGGCGCCGTGCGTCCGGCCACGTTGCTGCACCGCTCCGGCCCGGTGCGGCGAGCAGGCCCCTGACCTGGCCGGATGCGTCGGCCGGTCCACCCGGAGAAGTGATCGGCCGGCTCGCCCGGCGGGTCGTCGCGGCGCCGCCTTTCGCGGCTTGCAAAGGGCTCGTATCCTCAGACGTACCGTCGGCGGGAGCCTCCGACGGCCACTGGCTCCGCCCCACCCTGGAGGTCGACGTGCCGCTCTCCGAGCACGAGCAGCGTCTGCTGGAGCAGATCGAGCGCGCCCTCGTCGATGACGATCCCAAGTTCGCTTCCTCGGTCCGCACCGGTGATCGCCGTCTGAAGGCCCGCCGCATGCTGCAACTCGGCGGCCTGCTGGTCCTGGTCGGCCTGGCCGTCCTGGTCGGCGGCGCGGTCGCCGGGTCGGTACCGCTGGGCGTCCTGGGCTTCCTGGTCGCCTTCGCCGGTGCGACCCTGGGTGTCCTGAACTATCGCGGCGCCACCGGCGCGGTCGAGCCCGCCCCCGGCTCGGCCGGCTCCCGCGGGGCCACCGCCGCCGGTCGTGGTGGGCGTGCCCGCCGGGGCCGTCAGCCGATGAAGAGCCGCCTCGAGGAGCGTTTCCGCCGCCGCTACGACCAGTAGCCAGCCGCGCCGTCCGACGCCGGCCGCCGTCCCCCGGGACGGCGGCCGGCGTCGTTCCTCCGGCGTGACCGACGGCTCCGGTGCGCCGGGACCACCCTGACGGCCCCGGTGCGCCGGGCGGTACCCGTGACCGGGGGCCCGGGCCGGTCCGGGCGCAGGTGTCCGAGGGGCGTCCGGCGCCGGCGGTGACGTCGTCCGGGCGTCCGGGGATCAGCGGCGGCCGGCCGCGTCCCGGCGCCACCGGTTCCAGGTCGCCCGCACGTCGTCCACCAGCGATGCCGGCCACAGCAGTGCCCGCACCCGTACCGGCCACGGCCGCGCACCGTTCAGCCCGCGCCGGGCCGTCCGCAGCGTCGCCCGCAGCCGTGCGTCCCCCGTGGTGGCACCCGTAGTCGCGGGGGGGCCGTACGCGGCGGCCTCCTCGGCCCGGGCGAGCCCCCGCACCGCATCCGTCGCTGCCGCGGCGGCCGGCCCACCCGGTCCGCGGCGCACGGCCGTGGCGAGCGCGTCGGCGACCCGGCGAGGGGTCCACGACGGATGCAGGTGCAGCCCCAGGTCCACCGCGCTCGCGGTCAGCTCGTCCCACACCCCGGCAGGTCCGCCGGCCGCGAGCCGGCGGCGGCGCTGCAGGGCGCGCAGTGCCGCCGGGGAGACCAGCACGAGGCCGGTCAGGGTCACCGCGCCCAGCACCGTCAGCAGCGGCCGCAGCGACGCCTGGGTGGTCTCCTGCGGGCCGACCTGCGGAACCGCCTGGGGGAGCCGGTCGGCCCGCGGCACCTGCGCCTGCGGGGCGCTCGTCGGCACCGGCAGCGCGGGCGCCGCGTCAGCGCGGTCCTCGGCCGTCGCCCGCGGCGACCAGGGGAGCGCGACCTGCCGGTCAGGTGCGATCGGGGTGGGGTCGAACGGCACCCAGCCGAAGCCGTCGAAGAAGACCTCCACCCAGGCGTGCGCGTCGTCGCTGGTGATCAGCCGGGTGCGGTCCCGCTGCACGTCACCGGGCGTGTAGCCCAGCGCCACGCGGGCGGGCATTCCCGCCTGCCGGACGAGCACCGCCATCGCGCCGGCGTACTGCTCGCAGTAACCACGCTTGAGCCGGAGGAAGTCCACCAGGTCGTCACCGCTCGTCCCGGGGGCGGTGGAGAGGCTGTAGGTGAAGCCGTTGGACCGGTCGCTCAGGTAGCTCTGGATCCGCTGCACCCGCTCGTACCCGGTGGCCGCACCGTCGGTCAGCCGGGCGGTCAGCTCGGCGATGGCCGGGTCGAGGTCGGGAAGGGCGGAGAACCGCTGCTGGATGCCGCTGGTCGCCGGGAGCGGCGCCGCCCGGGACAGCAGTTCCGGCGACGGCCGGGGCTCGGTGGCGGAGACGCGGTAGGAGAGCCCCGCGCTGGTGACGTCGCGGCCGAACACCGTCCCGGTCGCCGTGTCGAACCGCCACGCGCCGTCGTCGCCGTCGACCTGCACCGACTGCGGGACGGGTGGGACGGGCAGGAACCGGTCGTCGTGCTCGAGGACCTGGATCGAGGCGGTCACCGGCCGGGTCGCCTGGCGGTCCGGCAGCAGCGCGAGGGCGTCGGCCTCGGCCACGGAGATCTCGCCGTCGAGGTTGCTCAGCGACCAGCCGTCGGCCGGGTCGTACTCGTCGAGGGCGACGGCGCGCAGGTAGCCGGGGTCCTCCACGGACGTGGCCACGCGCAGCAGCTCGATGGCCTCGGGCAGGATCAGCTGCCCGCGCAGCTCCGCCGCCGGGTCGAGCGAGGTGCCGGTGGCGTCTCCGGTGCCGCCGCCCAGGCCGGTGGTGAACGAGCCCTCGGGCAGGGTCGGGACGACGCCGCCGAGCACGATCCCCGCCGCGAGGGCGGCCAGGCCGATGCGCACCGCGGTGCCGGTCCCGCCGGTCAGCGCCTTCCTGTCCCGGCCCCGGCCGGCCAGTGCCCGTTCCTGGTCGACGCGCAGGAGCAGCGCGAACCCGGCGGCCGGCGCCGCGAGCGCCAGCAGGCCGATCCCGCCGATCACCGTGCCCACGGGGACGCACACGAGGACGAGGAGACCGATCCCGGCCACCGCGGCCTGCCGGCCGGCGACCGTGATCAGGTCGACCAGGATCGCCACCAGGCCGACGAAGAGGGTCGTGAGCGCGAGCAGGCCGGTCAGCGGCAGCGCGGGGGTGGCCTGCTCCCGGATCTCGGCCGCGCCGTCGGCGAAGACGCCGCCCAGCCGGTCCAGGCTCTCCGGGGTGGGGACGATCCCCGCCAGCGCGCCTTCCGGGGCGAACGCGGCGGTGAGGACGCAGACCAGCAGCGCCAGCTGGCCGAGCGGCACCAGCGCGGTCCCCAGCGCACGGAGCGGCCGGGGGACCGGCGCTCCGCTGCTCAGCCGCGCACCGGCCCTCCGGAGGAGGAGCCCGCCGGCGAGGACCGCCCCGATGGCGAGCACGACCGGGGGGAACCAGGCACCGGAGGCGAAGACCGGGGTCAGGGCGCAGGCGCCGAGCAGGGTGGCGACGGCGGCGGCCACGGAGCCGCGCACGTCCGGACCGGTCATGCCGGCGCTCCCGACCGGACCCCGCCCAGCGCGGCCCACGCCGCGGCGACGTCCTGCCCGGCGGTCGCCGTCGTCACCCGCCAGCCCGCCCCCGACAGCAGTGCCGCGGCCTGCTCCCGCTGGGCGGACAGGGCGTCCCGCGCCGCCCCCGACCCCATGCGCCCGGCCCGGCCCGGCCCGTTGCCGGCCCAGCCGGTGATGTCGAGCAGGATCGCGAGGTCGGTGACCGGGCCCGGCCGCAGCTGCACGAGGTCGGCGACGTCGTCGGGCCCCACCGCTCCGAGCAGGCAGATCAGCGGGCCGTCGCCGGCCGCGCGGGCCGCCGTGCTGATCGCGGGGCGCAGGCTGCCCGCCCGCGACGGCCCCACGCCGGCCAGCCGGTCGAGCAGCTCGTCGGCGCCGAGCCCGGTGCGCCCCGCGGCCGGCGGCAGCTCCCCGGTGTCGGTGACGACCCGCAGCTCCGCGCCCCGCTGGGCCAGCGACACCCCGATGCTGGCGGCCGCCTCGACCAGCCACTCGAGGCTGTCGCCGGGCGGGCAGTCGTCACCGGGCGGACCGGGGACCGGCCGGCCGGCGTCCCGGGCGGGGACCACCAGGTGGGCCCGTGACCGGGTGTCGAGCAGCAGCGTGCCCTGTGCCCGCCAGGGGCGTTCCTCGAGGCGGACCATGAGCTCGCCGGTGCGCGCGGTCGCCCGCCAGTGGACCTTGCGCAGGTCGTCGCCCCGGCGGTACTCGCGGACGCTGACGTCGTCGTCCCCGTGGACGGCGATGGCCCGGCGCGCGCCGTCGCCGCCGCGCCCGTGCCCGCCGCCGGGCCCACCGGGGCCGAGGGGGCGGACCCGGGGGACGACGGTCAGCGGTGCGGTGTCGGTGCCGGCGACCGTGCGTTCCACCAGGCCGAACGGGTCGACCACGCGCAGCTGCAGGGGGCCGAGCACGTAATCACCGCGGTGCCGGCCGGCCAGCGTGTACCGGACCGTCGTCGCCGCGCCGGGTGCCAGGCCGGCCACCGAGAACCGGTGACCCTGCCCCAGTGCCGGCGGGAGCTGCTCGGTGAGCAACCACAGCCCACCGCGGCGGGTGTCGGTGTTGCCCAGCTGGAGGGCGACCTCGGCCACCCCTCCGCGCGGCAGCCGCTGCGGGGTGACCTGGCGCCGGGTCGTCACGCGGAACCGGCCGCGGAGCACGGTGAGCGCGGCCAGCAGCGGCAGTGCCAGGACGAACAGCGCCAGCTGCACGAGCGGTTGCTCACCCAGCACCGCGCCGACCAGCGCGAGGGTCGCCCCGCCGCCGACCAGGCAGTGACCGCGGGGTGTGAGGGTCGACAGGGTCCGGCCGGGTGCGCCGCGCACGGGTCAGCGCCCGCGGAGGACTGGGACGGAGGCGAGCAGCGCCGTCACCACCTGCTCGGGGGTGCGCCGCGCCACCGTCGCCTCGCCGCTGAGCAGTAACCGGTGGGCCAGCACCGGCACGGCGAGGGCCTGCACGTCATCGGGCAGGACGTGGTCCCGTCCGTCGAGGGCGGCCGAGGCGCGCGCCGCCCGGAGCAGCTGGAGCCCTGCCCGGGGGGACGCGCCCAGCCGCAGGTCGTGGGAGCGGCGGGTGGCGTCGACCAGGGCGACGACGTAGCGGCGCACCGCGTCGGACACGTGCAGGCGACCGACCGCGGCCACCAGGGAGCGGACGAGGGCGGCATCGGCGACCGGTCGGACCGAGGCGAGCGGATCGGCGGTGGCGCGGTCGTCGAGCATCGCCAGCTCGGCCGCCGGGTCGGGGTAACCCATCGAGACCCGCGCGGTGAACCGGTCGCGCTGGGCCTCGGGGAGGGGGTAGGTGCCCTCCATCTCCAGCGGGTTCTGCGTGGCCATCACCAGGAACGGGCGGGCCAGTTCGTAGCTGACGCCGTCGACGGTGACCTGTCGCTCCTCCATGCACTCCAGCAGCGCGGACTGCGTCTTGGGGGAGGCCCGGTTGATCTCGTCGGCGACGACGACGTTGGCGAAGATCGCGCCGGGCTTGAACTCGAACTCCCGCGTCTCGTGGTCGTAGACGGCCACGCCGGTGACGTCGCTGGGGAGCAGGTCGGGTGTGAACTGGATGCGCCGGACGCTGGCGTCGAGGCTGGCGGCGAGGGCCTTGGCGAGCGTCGTCTTGCCGACCCCGGGGACGTCCTCGACGAGCAGGTGCCCCTCGGCGAGCAGGACCACCAGGGCCAGCCGGACGACGTCCTCCTTGCCCTGGACGACGCGGCCGATGCTCGCCGCGATCCGTGCGCCCTCCGCAGCGACGTCGACCGACGAGTCGGCCGTCCCGTCGGTGGCCCGTGTCGCCTCCGTCACCACCACACCGTACGTGCCCCGCAGGACCGGGCGGTGGGTTCGCGCCCACCCGCGCCGGGGGCCGGCGGCCGGCCCTGCGGGCGGGGGTGGAGCGGGTGCCCACGACACGGCCTCAAGTGGTGGTCAGTGGGGGCTAGTGGGTTAGTGTGTCGACCGGTGGGGAGGCAGGGTTCCGTCCGGGGGGCCTGCAGAGCCATGGGAGGACCGATGCAGGGGGTGATCCGGTGTTCGTCGGCAGCTACCAGTTGCGCCTCGACGAGAAGGGCCGGCTCGCTCTCCCGGTCCGCTTCCGCGAGCAGGTGGCCGACGGCATGGTGATCAAGAAGGGCCAGGAGCACTGCATCTACGGGCTCACCATGGCCCGGGTCGCCGAGCAGAGCGCCGCGATGGCCGCCATGGCCCCCTCCGACACCGCCGCGGCGCGCATGCGCGCCCGCATGAGCTTCGGGTCGATGGTCGAGATCGAGCCGGACAAGACCGGCCGCATCACCATCCCCGCCGGACTGCGCGAGTACGCCCACCTCGACCGGGACGTCGTCGTGGTCGGCGTGGACACGCGGTTCGAGATCTGGGACTCCGCCACCTGGGACGCCTACGTGGCCGAGCAGGAGGCCTCCTTCGCCGACATGGAGAGCGAGGGGATGCCGACGTTGTCGTGATCCCGGGAACGCCCCACCCGCTCCACCGGCCTCCGCGCCGCACCGAACGAGCCGCCTTCCCCGCGGCTCGACCGGCCCGGGCCCCAGCCGCCTTCCCCGCGGCTCGGTCCCACCGCGGAGGACCGCACGGACCAGCGGGTGCCACCGGCCCTCGGCCGGCGCGGGTGACCCCACCGGCCCCGCGGGGCGCCACCTGACGCTCTTCCCCGACGCCAGGCGGACCCCGCGGGGCCGGACACCACCCCGGTCCGACGTCCCCCCGCCCCACTGCGCTCCACCGCCCCCACTCCGCCCCACCTGCCCCACTCCGCCCCACCCGCACGATCCCGCACACCGCCCGCCGCCGCGTCCCCCCGCCGCCGGGCGGGGCGCGGCACCATCGCCGCACCATCCCGGACCCTTCGAGAGGCAGCAGACGATGAGCAGGACTGGAGGTGCCGCGGCGCCGGGCCACTCGCGGCCCCCGGTGCACGTGCCCGTCCTCCTCGACCGGGTCGTCGAGCTGCTCGGCCCGGCCTGCGCCGCCGACGGCGCCGTCCTGGTCGACGCCACCCTCGGTCTCGCCGGCCACACCATCGCCATGCTCGAGGCGCACCCGGGCCTGCGCGTCGTCGGCCTCGACCGCGACCCGGACGCCCGCGCCGAGGCCACCCGCCGGATCGAGGCCGCGGGGCACGCCGATCGCGTCACGGTCGTCCCGGCCGTCTTCGACGAGCTCCCCGAGGTGCTCGACCGCCTCGGGATGGACGAGGTGCAGGGCGTGCTGTTCGACCTCGGCGTCTCCTCGCTGCAGCTGGACCGCCCCGACCGGGGGTTCAGCTACTCGACCGACGCGCCTCTCGACATGCGCATGGACCCCGGCGCTCCGCGCACCGCCGCCGACGTCGTCAACACCTATCCGCCGAAGGAGCTCGCGCGCGTGCTGCGGGTCTACGGCGAGGAGCGCTTCGCCTCCCGCATCGCCGCGGCGATCGACCGGGAGCGCGTGCGCGAGCCGTTCACCGGTACCGCCCGCCTGGCCGAGCTGGTGCGCGAGTCCATCCCCGCCGCCACCCGCCGCACCGGCGGGCACCCCGCGAAGCGGACCTTCCAGGCCCTGCGCATCGAGGTCAACGACGAGCTCGGCGCGCTCGAGCGCGCCCTCCCCGCCGCGATCGAGGCCCTGGCCGTGGGGGGTCGTGTCACGGTCATCACCTTCCACTCCCTGGAGGACCGGGTCGTGAAGCAGACGCTCGCCGCCGGAGCCGCCGACCGCACCCCGCCGGGCCTGCCGGTGCCGCTGCCCGAGTACGGGCCGGTGCTGCGCCTGCTCACCCGCGGCGGCGAGGCCGCCGGCGAGGCCGAGCTGACGAGCAACCCGCGGTCCGCGTCGGCCCGGGTGCGGGCGGCCGAGCGCATCCGGCGGGCGGCATGACCCGCGCCGCCGTCCGCGTCCCCGCCGCACCGCGGATTCCGGCCGGGAGCACGCGGGCCACCGTCCGGACCGCGCCCCGGCCGGAGCTGCGGCTGGTACCGACCGGCGGCGCCGCCGCCCGGCCGCGCCGCGACACCCGTGCGGCGCTGCGGTCGCGCAAGGCGCCGTTCGTCCTGCTGGTGGTCGCGCTGCTCAGCCTCACCACCGTGGGGCTGCTGGTCCTGAACACCGCGATCGCGGTCGACTCGCTCAAGGCCACCCAGCTGCGCGCGGAGAACGCCTCCCGGGCCCAGGAGGTCCAGCGCCTCGAGCGGCAGGTCGTGGCCGGCAACACCCCGGCGGGCGTCGCCGCGGCGGCCGTCGCCGCCGGCCTGGTGCCCGCCGGTGTCGCCGCCTACCTGGTGCTCGGGCCCGAGGGGACGACGATGATGCGGGGCACGCCGGAGCCGGCTCCCGAGCCCGAGCCCGCGCCTGCGCCCTCGGCTCCGGCAGCAGAAGCCCCGGCGGCCGAAGCCCCGGCGCCCGAGGCCCCGGCGCCCGAGGCCCCGGCACCCGAGGCCCCGGCAGCCGAGGCCCCGGCAGCCGAGGCCCCGGCGGCCGAGCCCCCGGCGGGCGGGAACTGAGCCGTGCCGAGCAGCGTTCGCGGACCCGGCGCGGGTCCCCGCACCACGCGAGGGTCGGTCCCCGGCCGCGGTGAGGCCGGGGCGTTCGTGTCCCGCCGTGCCCCCGGGACCAGGCGCAGCGGCGCCGGTCTGTCGGTGGGGCAGCGGAGCCTGCGCAACCGGTGGGGCCTGGCCCTGCTGATCACCCTGCTCGTGGTGGTGGTCGGGCGGCTGGTGGTGCTCCAGGGCATCGACGGCGCGGCCTACGCCAGCGCCGCGGAGCAGGACCGGCTGCGCGACTACCCGGTCGCGGCGATCCGCGGGCAGGTGCTCGACCGCGACGGCAACCCGTTCGCCTACACCGTGGACGCCTCCCGCGTCGTCGCCGACCCCACGGTGGTCCGTGACCCGGCGCGCACCGCCCTGGCGCTGACCACGCTGCTCGACGTCCCGGTGCCCGAGCTCACCGAGAAGCTGTCGGAGGACGGCCGGTACGTCGTCCTGGCCACGCAGGTGACGCCGGAGACCGCCGACGCGATCGAGGAACTCGGTCTCGGCGGCGTGATCCTGGAGGACGACCCGCTGCGGCTGTACCCGGCCGGGTTCGTCGGCGGGCAGGTCGTCGGTTTCGTGGGGTCCGAGGGCACCGGGCTCGCCGGGATCGAGCAGACCTTCGAGGAGCAGCTGTCGGGCACGCCCGGCCGGCGCACGGTCGAGGTGGGCAGCGGCGGCAACCCGATCCCCTCGGGCATCGACGAGTCGACGCCGGCGACCGACGGCGACCACGTCACCCTCACCCTGGACCAGGACCTGCAGTTCACCACCGAGCAGCGGCTGGCCGAGGCGTGCGCCGACGGGTCGACCACCCGCGCCTCCGCGGTGGTGCAGGAGGTCCAGACCGGCCGGATCGTGACCATGGCCTCCTGCCCCGGCTACGACCCCGGCGCCTACTCCGAGACGGATCCGGACCTGCTGGGCAACCCGGTGGTGTCCGACGTGTTCGAGCCCGGCTCGATCATGAAGGCCGCGACGCTCGCCGCGGCGCTCGAGGAGGGCGTCGCCACCCCGGACACCGTCCTGACCGTCGACGGGCACATCCAGGCCGGCGACCGGGTGGTCACCGACGCGCACGACCACGCACCCGTCGACTGGACCGTCACCGGCATCCTGGCCAAGTCCAGCAACGTCGGCACGATCATGCTGGCCCGCGAGGTCGGCGACGAGACGCTCGAGAAGTACCTGCGCGCCTTCGGGGTGGGGGAGAAGACCGGCATCGAGCTGCCCGGCGAGAGCCGGGGCATCCTCGAGGAGTCCGAGGAGTGGACGGCCATCCGAGCGGCCAACGTGGCCATCGGCCAGGGCGTGGCGATGACCACGCTGCAGATGGCCTCCATGTACCAGGCCATCGCCAACGGCGGCGTCCGCATCGAACCCCGCCTCGTCACGTCGGTGACCGGCCCGGACGGAACGGTCAGGGCGGCCCCCGAGCCGGCGCGGACCCGCGCGGTCAGCGAGTCCACCGCAGCCCAGATGGCCTACATGCTCGAGGCCGTCGTCGGACCCGGGGGCACCGCGCCCCTGGCGCAGATCGAGGGCTTCCGGGTGGCCGGCAAGACCGGGACCGCGCAGCGCGCCAATCCCGAGTGCAACTGCTACACGGGCGGCGGCTACGTGACCACGTTCGTCGGGTTCGCCCCCGCCGACGACCCCCAGTACGTCGTCGCCGTCGACCTGGAGCGGCCCACCAGCAACGCCGAGGGCGGGCAGGTCGCCGCGCCGGTCTTCGCCGACGTCATGCGGGCCGCCCTGACCGCCGACGCCGTGGTGCCCTCCGGTACCCCGCGCCCCGAGTTCACCCTGACCGGCACGCCCTGACCGCGGCCCCGGCCGAAGGCGTCGCCCGACCGGGACGCGCCGCGGCCGCCGGGGGCGCGCGCACGTGCGCGGGCCGGGTCGGCCCCCGCCGGTAGATTGGAGCCCCGTGACCCCGACCGACCCCGGGGCGGTCCCGCGGCCCGCCGGGAACCGCCCACTGCCCCTCGCCGCACTGGCCGATCTCGTCGGTGCTCCGGTGGGCGCCGACGCCACCGGCGCCGGCATCGAGATCTCCGGGGTGACCCTGGCCTCCGGTGAGGTCGCCCCCCGCCACCTCTACGCCGCGCTGCCCGGCGCGCGCACCCACGGCGCCCGGTACGCGGCCGACGCCGCCGCCCGGGGCGCCGTCGCCCTGCTGACCGACCCGACGGGCCGCGAGCAGGCGCTGGCGGCCGGGCTGCCGGTGTGCGTGGTCGAGGACCCGAGGCAGGTGCTCGGCGCGATCGCCGACCGGGTCTACGGCGAGCCCAGCCGCCGGCTCACCGTCGTGGGCATCACCGGCACCAACGGCAAGACGACGACGAGCTACCTGGTCGAGGCCGGGCTGGCCGCGGCCGGCCGCTCCACCGGGCTGATCGGCACGGTGGAGACCCGCACCCGGGGCCGGGCCGCCGACGGGACGCCCACGGTCACCGCGCTACCCAGTGTCCGCACCACCCCGGAGGCGCCCGCACTGCACGCGCTGCTGGCCGGTATGGCCGACGCCGGCGTCTCCAGCGTCGTCATGGAGGTCTCCAGCCACGCCCTGGTGCAGGGCCGGGTCGGCGGGGTGCGGTTCGCCGCCGCCGGTTTCACCAACCTCGGCCGCGACCACCTGGACTTCCACCGCGACATGGAGGACTACTTCCAGGCCAAGGCGCTGCTGTTCGACGGCCGGGCCGCCGTCGAGGCGGTCGACGTGGACGACCCCTACGGCCGCCGGCTGGTCGACCGGCCCGGCCGTCCCCGCCCGGTCACGGTGGCGGGCACCCCCGGCACGAAGGCGGACTGGACGGCGACGGACGTCGTGACGGCGCCCGGCGGTGGCTCGACGTTCACCCTGCACGGACCCGGCGGCCGCACCTGGCCGGCCCGCCTGCGCCTGCCGGGCCGCTTCAACGTCGCCAACGCCCTGCTGGCCGTCGCACTGCTCGACGGCGTCGGTGTCGCCGTCGAGGACGCCGTCGCCGGGCTGGCCGAGACGGTGGTGCCCGGCCGCATGGAGCCGGTCGACGCCGGGCAGCCGTTCGTCGCCGTCGTCGACTACGCGCACACGCCGGACGCCGTCCGCACCGCGCTGGCCGCGCTCCGGGACGCCACGCCCGGACGGCTGGTCACCGTGCTCGGCTGCGGCGGCGACCGCGACGCGGGGAAGCGGCCGGAGATGGGCCGGGCCGCGGCCGAGGGCAGCGACGTGCTGGTGGTCACCGACGACAACCCGCGCTCGGAGGACCCCGCCGCGATCCGGGCGGCGATGCTCGCCGGGGCGCGGGAGGTGCCGGCCGGCCGTCGTGCGGAGGTGCTGGAGGTCGGGGACCGGCGCACGGCCCTGGCGACGGCGGTGCGGCTGGCCGGGGCCGGGGACACGCTGCTGGTGGCGGGCAAGGGCCACGAGACCGGTCAGGAGGTCGCGGGCACGGTGCACCCCTTCGACGACCGCACCGCCCTGCGCGAGGTCCTGACCGGATCGGTGGCGCCGGCATGATCGAGCTGTCCGTGGCCGACGTCGCCGCGCTGGCCGGTGGCCGGCTCGAGGGCGCACCGTCCGGCGTGGTGACCGGGAAGGTCACCCTCGACTCGCGTGCCGTGGCGCCGGGGGACCTGTTCGTCGCGGTGGCGGGGGAGCGGGCCGACGGGCACGACTTCCTGGGTGCGGCGGCCGCCGCGGGTGCGGTGGCCGCGCTGGTGGCCCGGCCCGACCCCGCACTGCCCTGCGTCGTCGTCGACGACCCCGTGACGGCGCTGGGCCGGCTCGCCGCGGGCGTGCACGCGCGCCTGGTCGCCGGTGGGCTGCGCACCCTGGGCATCACCGGGTCCTCAGGCAAGACCTCGACCAAGGACCTCCTCGGCCAGGTGCTGGCCACCGCCGGGCCCACCGTCAGCCCGCCGGGGTCCTACAACAACGACATCGGCCTGCCGCTCACCGTGCTCTCGGCCGACGAGGGCACCCGGTTCCTCGTGCTCGAGATGGGTGCGCGAGGCCCCGGGCACATCGCGCGGCTGTGCGGCATCGCCCGGCCGCACGTCGGCGTCGTCCTCAACGTGGGGTCGGCCCACCTGGGCGAGTTCGGCAGCGCGGAGATCATCGCGCAGGCCAAGGGTGAGCTGGTCGAGGCGCTGCCCGCAGAGGGCACCGCGGTGCTCAACGCCGACGACCCGCGGGTCGCCGGGATGGCGCCGCGCACCCGGGCCCGCGTGCGCACCACCGGCCGTGCCGGGGACGCCGACGTGCGCGCCGTCGACGTCGCTCTGGACGGCGCGGCGCACGCCCGGTTCACCCTGATCGCCGCCGGCGAGCGGCACCCGGTGGCGCTGCGGGTGGTGGGCGAGCACCAGGTGGCCAACGCGCTGTCGGCCGCCGGCGCCGCCCTGGCCGTGGGCATGACGCCGGCGCAGGTGGCCGCGGCGCTGTCGGCCGCGCAGCCGCGCAGCCGCTGGCGCATGGAGGTCGACCGGCGCGACGACGACGTCACCGTGGTCAACGACGCCTACAACGCCAACCCCGAGTCGATGCGCGCGGCGCTGGCCGCGCTCGCGGGGCTCTCCGCCGGGCGCCGCATCGCGGTGCTCGGCGGCATGGCCGAGCTGGGCCCCGACGCGGCCGAGGAGCACCGGCTGCTGGGCCGCGACGCGGTCGCCGCCGGGGTCGACCTGCTCGTGGCCGTGGGCGCCGATGCGGTAGGCATAGCCGAGGGCGCGACCGCCGCGGGGCGGCGCGCAGGAGAGGAGTCGGTGCACGTGCCGGACCGGGGCGCTGCCCTAGCGTGGCTGACGGAGGTGCTGCGTCCGGGCGATGTCGTCCTGGTCAAGGCCAGCCGCTCCTACGGCCTCGAGCTCCTGGCGGCCGACCTGCTGGGCGGTGCCGCGCAGTGAGGAGCGTCCTCATCGCGGCCGCCGTGGGCCTGGTCATCTCCATCCTCATGACGCCGCTGGCCATCCGCGCCTTCCGGCGGCAGGGCCTCGGGCAGGAGATCCGCGACGACGGCCCCGAGAGCCACCTGTCGAAGAAGGGCACGCCCACGATGGGCGGCACCGTGATCGTGGGCGCCACCGTGCTCGGCTACCTCGCCGCCCACCTGGCGTTCCTCGGCGAGTCCGGCTGGGGGTTCAGCGCCACCGGCCTGCTGCTGCTCTTCCTGATGGTGGGCATGGGGACGGTCGGCTTCCTGGACGACTACCTCAAGATCCGGCACCGGCGCAGCCTCGGGCTGAACAAGACCGCGAAGCTGGTCGGGCAGCTGGTCGTCGGCGTCACCTTCGCGGTGCTGGCGATCAACTTCCCGAACGACGACGGTGTGGAGCCGGCGTCCACCGTCGTCTCCTACGTGCGCGACATCGCCCCCCTGGCCCTCGGACCGATCGCGTTCGTGATCCTCGCCTACCTGTTCATCGCCGGGTTCTCCAACGCCGTCAACCTCACCGACGGCCTGGACGGGCTGGCCGCCGGGGCCTCGGCGATGGTGCTGGCGTCCTACATCGTCATCTCGTTCTGGCAGTTCACCCACGACTGCGCCAACGAGCTGATCGAGGGCTGCTACACGGTCCGCGACCCGCTCGACGTCACCCTCGTGGCGGCCGCCGGCATGGGCGCCTGCCTGGGCTTCCTGTGGTGGAACACCAGCCCGGCCCGGATCTTCATGGGCGACACCGGGTCGCTCGCCCTCGGTGGCCTGCTCTCCGGGCTGGCGATCGTCACCCGCACCGAGCTGCTGCTCGTCGTCCTCGGCGGTCTGTTCGTCGCGGTCACGCTGTCGGTGATCATCCAGGTGGCCTTCTTCCGCGCCACCCGCCGGCGGGTGTTCCGCATGGCGCCGCTGCACCACCACTTCGAGCTCGCCGGCTGGACCGAGAACACCGTGATCGTGCGGTTCTGGCTGGTCACCGGCATGGCGGTCGCCTTCGGTCTCGGCCTGTTCTACGCCGACTGGCTCAGCTTCGTGGGCCTGTGAGCGGACAGGAGCGTGAGCATCGCAGCGAGGCGGCCGACGACAGGGAGCGAGCATCGCAGCGAGGAACGAGCGAGGAGCGGAGTGACCGCGGAGTCGGCCTGGACGTCCGAGCGAGGAGCGGAGCGCGCCGCGGGAGCGAACCGGAGGACGCTGTGAGCGAGCAGCCCCCGGCCATCGCCGGCCGCACGGTCCTGGTCGCCGGTCTCGGCGTCTCCGGCGTGGCCGCCGCCCGCGTGCTGCTGGACCGGCAGGCCCGGGTGCTCCTCACCGACGCCGCGCAGCCACCGGCGGTGACGGAGCTGACCGGCGCGGGCGCGACCTGGCTCGGCGCGCTCGAGGCGCTGCCCGACGGGGTGGACCTCGTCGTCACCTCGCCCGGGTGGCGCCCCGACGCCCCCCTGCTGGCCGACGCCGCCGCCCGCGGGGTCGAGGTGATCGGTGAGCCGGAGCTCGCCTGGCGGCTGCGCGTCCCCGGCCCGGACGGGACCCCCGCGCCGTGGCTGGCGGTGACCGGCACCAACGGCAAGACCACCACGGTCACCATGCTCGAGACCGTCCTCACCGCGGCCGGCCGCCGGGCCGTCGCGGCCGGCAACGTCGGGCGGCCGCTCGTGGAGGTGGTCACCGCGCTGGCCGACGACGGCAGCCCCGCCTACGACGTGATCGCCGTGGAGCTGTCCAGCTTCCAGCTGCACTGGTCCTCCTCACTGGCGCCGGCGGCGGCCGCGGTCCTCAACGTGGCCGACGACCACACCGACTGGCACGGCTCCTTCGCCGCCTACCGCGACGCCAAGGCCCGCATCCTCGAGCGGTCGCCGGTCGCCGTCGCCGACGCGGGGGACCCGGTGGCCGCCGGCCTCGTCGCGGGCCACCCGGGCCGGGTGACCGTCACCCTGGGCGAGCCGGCGCCGGGGCAGCTCGGCGTGCGCGCCGGCGTCCTGGTCGACCGCGCCTTCGCCGCGGACCCCGGCGGTGAGGTGCTGATGGCGCGCGCCGACCTGCCGGTGCCCGGGCCGCACAACACGGTCAACGCCCTCGCCGCGGCGGCCCTCGCCCGGGCGGCGGGCGTGCCGGCCGAGGCGGTCGAGCTCGGGCTCGCCGGGTTCACCGGCGGCGCGCACCGCAACGTCCTCGTCGCCACGATCGACGGCGTCGACTACGTCGACGACAGCAAGGCCACCAACCCGCACGCCGCCGGCGCCTCCCTGGCCGCCTACCCCCGGGTGGTCTGGATCGCCGGGGGCCTGCTCAAGGGCGCCGACGTCGATCCGCTCGTCGCGGCCGTCGCCCCCCGGCTGGCCGGGGCGGTGCTGCTCGGCCGTGATCGCGCGGTCGTGGCGCGGTCCCTGGCGCGACACGCCCCGTCGGTCCCTGTGGTGGAGGTGGCCAGCGGGAACGATGGGGCGGTGGACGCCGACCGGCCGGATGCGGAGACGGCGATGACCCGTGTGGTCGCCGCCGCGGCGACGCTGGCGCGGCCCGGGGACACGGTGCTGCTGGCGCCGGCCGCCGCCTCCATGGACGTCTTCCGCGACTACGGGCACCGCGGGCGGGCCTTCGCCGACGCGGTGCGGGCGCTCCGGTGATCGCCCGATGACCACCACCGAGCGGCCGTCGCGCCCCGCCCGGCCGGCCCACGACCGCGGGCGGGCGCCCGCCGCCCGGGCGGTCGTCCGCCGCTGGACGGGGCCGGCCTGGCTCGACGGGCCGATGACCAGCGCCCACCTGGTGCTCGGTGCCGCCGGGCTGCTGCTGGTCATCGGCGTGGTCATGGTGTTCTCCGCGTCGGCCATCGAGGCGGCGCTCGCCGACGAGCCGGCCTGGGCGCCGGGGGTCAAGCAGCTGGTGCTGGCCTGCATCGGGCTCGGCGCGCTGATGATCGCCCTGCGGTTGCCGGTCGGGCTGGTGCGGCGCTGGTCGCGGTTCGCCCTGGTGGTGGTCGTCGTGCTCCTGGTGCTCGTGCTGATCCCCGGCATCGGGCTGGAGCGCAACGGCGCCCGGCAGTGGATCCCCTTGGGCTTCACCGACTTCCAGCCCTCCGAGCTGGGCAAGCTGGTCTTCGCCCTGTGGGGCGCGCACGTGCTCGCCCTCCGCGAGCGCTACCTGACCACGAAGTCGCTGCTCGTCCCCGTCCTGCCGGTCTTCGGCGTCCTCGCCCTGCTGCTGATCGCCGAGCCGGACTTCGGTGGGGTGGTCAGCCTCGGCCTCGTCCTGGTCGGTCTGCTGTGGGCCGGCGGGATGCCGATGCGCTGGTTCGGTGCCTTCGCGGGCGTGGCCGTCGTCACCCTCGCCGTCATGGTGTGGGCAGCGCCGTACCGGATGGCACGGGTCACCTCGTTCCTCGACCCCTTCGCCGACCCCACCAACACCGGGTTCCAGGCGATCCGCGGCATGTACGCGCTCGCGACCGGGGGGCTGTGGGGCGTCGGGCTCGGCAACAGCGCCATGAAGTGGAACATCCTGCCGGAGGCGGAGTCGGACTACATCTTCGCGATCATCGGCGAGGAGCTGGGCTTTCTCGGCTGCCTGGTGGTCGTCACGCTCTACGGCGTGCTGGCCTACGCCGGCTTCCGGATCGCCCGCCGCTCGGCCGATCGCTTCGTGCAGCTGGCCAGCGTCGCCATCACCGTGTGGCTGATCGGCCAGGCGACGATGAACATGGGGTACGTGGTGGGTCTGCTCCCGGTGACCGGGGTGACGCTCCCGCTGATCTCGGCGGGCGGCACCTCCCTGATCCTCACCCTGTTCATCGTCGGGCTCCTGGCCCGGTTCGCACTGTCCGAGCCCGCCGCGGTGGAGGCGCTGCGCACCGCCGAGCGCGGCCGGTTGGCCCGGCTGCTCCTGCCGGCCCCCACGACGGCGGTCGACCAGGTCCGTCCCCGGCGCCTCGGCGACGACCCCGGGAACCCGCGTCCGGCGGTGGGGAGCGGCCGCACCCTCCTGCACGTCCGCGGTGCCGCGCCCCGGCGCACGCCCCAGCGCACCGAGGCGCCGCCGCGGTCGAGGACGGCGGCGGGCCGCGGTGCCGGCGCGCCCCGGACCGGTGCGGCCACCCCGCCGCCGCGGCAGCGCTCCGGGTCCTCCGCGTCGGGCGCCGCCCGGCGCCGGCCGGGGGGTGACCGATGAGGGCCGTCCGCTCGGTCGTGCTCGCCGGCGGCGGGACCGGCGGCCACATCGAGCCGATGCTGGCGCTGGCCGACGCGCTGCGCCGGCGCGGGGGCCCGGAGCTGCGGATCACCTGCCTGGGCACCGCCCGCGGGATGGAGACCCGGCTGGTCCCCGCGCGCGGGTACGACCTGCGGCTGATCCCGCCGGTCCCGCTGCCGCGCAAGCCGACGCCGGACCTGCTCCGGGTCCCCGGCCGGGTGCGCCGGTCGGTGGCCGAGACCCGCGCCGTGCTCGACGAGCTCGCGGCGGACGTCGTGGTGGGCTTCGGCGGCTACGTGGCCCTGCCGGCGTACCTCGCCGCCCGCCGGGCGGGGGTGCCGGTCGTCGTGCACGAGCAGAACGCCCTCCCGGGCCTGGCCAACCGCATCGGTGCGCGGCTCGCCGCCCGGGTGGCGGTCACCGTGCCGGGCACCCCGCTGCACCGTGGCGAGCACGTCGGCATGCCGCTGCGCCGGGCGATCTCCTCGCTCGACCGGGCGGCGCACCGGGCGGAGGCGAGAGCCGAGTTCGGCCTGGACGCCGACCGGCCCACGCTGCTGGTCTTCGGCGGCTCGCAGGGCGCCGCCTCGCTCAACCGCGCCGCGGTCGCCGCCGCGGACGCCCTCACCGCCGCGGGCGTCCAGGTGCTGCACGCGCGCGGGCCGAAGAACACCGACGTCACGGTGCCCGCCCCGCCGGCCGGCAGCGCGCCCTACGTCGTCGTCGACTACCTCGACCGCATGGACCTCGCCTACGCGGCCGCCGACCTGGCGCTGTGCCGGGCCGGTGCCGTCACCGTCGCCGAGCTGTCCGCGGTGGGCCTGCCCGCGGCCTTCGTGCCGCTGCCGATCGGCAACGGGGAGCAGCGGCGCAACGCCCTGCCCGTCGTCGACGCCGGCGGCGGGCTGCTCGTCGAGGACGCCGACCTGGACGCGGACTGGATCGCCGCGCGGCTGCTGCCGCTGCTCACCGACCCCGTCGCGCTCGGGGGCCTGGCCCGGCACGCCGCCGCGGCCGGGGTGCCGGACGCCGACGAGCGGCTGGCCGACATCGTCTGCGAGGTGGCCGAGCGATGAGCGCCGCGAGGACGACGGGGGAGCGAGCATCGCAGCGAGGAACGAGCGAGGAGCGGAACGAGCCCGGAGTCGAGCAATGAGCACCGCGAGGACGACGGGGGAGCGAGCATCGCAGCGAGGCGGCCGCCGACAGGGAGTGAGCATCGCAGCGAGGGACGAGCGAGGAGCGGAGCGACCGCGGAGGCGGCCTGTGTCGCCGAGCGAGGAGCGGAACGAGCCCGGAGTCGAGCAATGAGCACCGCGAGGACGACGGGGGAGCGAGCATCGCAGCGAGGCGGCCGCCGACAGGGAGTGAGCATCGCAGCGAGGGACGAGCGAGGAGCGGAGCGACCGCGGAGGCGGCCTGTGTCGCCGAGCGAGGAGCGGAACGAGCCCGGAGTCGAGCGATGAGCGCTGCTGACGTCGCGGCCTGGACCGGCCCGGTCCCGTCGCTGCCCGAGCTGGGGCGGGTCCACTTCATCGGCATCGGTGGTGCGGGGATGAGCGGGATCGCCCGCATCCTGCTCGCCCGCGGGGTCCCGGTGTCCGGCAGCGACCGCCGTGACAGCCCCACGCTGCTCGCGCTGCGCGCCCTCGGCGCACGGGTGGAGCTCGGCCACGACGCCGCGCACGTCGGCGATGCCGACACGGTCGTCGTCTCCACGGCGATCCGGGCCGACAACCCGGAGCTGGTCGCGGCCCGGGAACACGGCCTGCGGGTGCTGCCGCGGGCGGTCGCCCTGGCCGCGGTGATGGCCGGGCGGCGCAGCATCGCCGTCGCCGGGACGCACGGCAAGACGTCCACCACCTCCATGCTCACCGTCGCCGTCCAGGCCTGCGGCGTCGACGCGTCCTTCGCCATCGGCGGCAACCTCAACGAGTCGGGCAGCAACGCCCACGCCGGCGAGGGGGACGTGTTCGTCGCCGAGGCCGACGAGAGCGACCGGTCGTTCCTGCTGCTCGCGCCGTTCGCCGCGATCGTCACGAACGTCGAGGCCGACCACCTGGACAACTACGGCGACCTCGCCGCGGTGGAGGCCGCGTTCGACCGGTTCCTGCAGACGGTGGATCCCGGCGGCTTCGTGGTGCTCTGCGCCGACGACCCGGGCTCGGCCCGGCTGCGGCAGGTGCCCGCGCCGGCGCGGGTGCGGACCTACGGCACGGCCGCCGACGCCGACCTGCGGCTGGTCGACCTGGACGTCGGACGCGAGCAGACCAGCTACACGGCGGTGCTGGACGGGACGTCGCTCGGGCGGGTCCGCATCCAGGTGCCCGGCGAGCACATGGCCCGCAACAGCGCCGCCGCGTTGCTGTCGGGGCTCGAGCTGGGGCTGCCCGCGGCCGGCCTGGTCGACGGGCTCGGCCGCTTCGGCGGGGTGCACCGGCGGTTCGAGCTGAAGGGGGTCGCCGCGGGCGTGCGGGTCTACGACGACTACGCCCACCACCCCACCGAGGTGGCCGCCCAGTTGCGGGCCGCGCGGGCGGTCGCCGGGGAGGGGCGGCTGGTGGTCGCCTTCCAGCCGCACCTCTACAGCCGGACGCAGGAGTTCGCCGAGGGGTTCGGCGCAGCGCTCGGCCTGGCCGACGAGGTCGTGGTCATGGACATCTACGGCGCCCGGGAGGACCCGGTCCCCGGGGTCACCGGCGCGATGGTGGCCGACGCCGTGCCCCTGCCCGGCGACCGGGTGCTCTTCGAGCCGTCGTGGTCGGCGGCCGGTCCGGCGCTGGCGTCGCGGGCGCGGGCCGGGGACCTCGTGATGACCATGGGGGCCGGCGACGTGTCGATGGTCGGGCCGGAGGTGCTCGACGCCCTGCGCGCCGCCGAGGGCTCCGCCGGGAGGGACGACGCGCCGGACGCCGGGCGGTGAACCGCTCGGGCAGCACCACCAGTGACCGCACGCGGCGGCCGCGCCGGACCACCGGGCGCCGCAGCGCCGGTGCGACGCCGCCGCCGGACCGCCGGCGGGCCCGGCGGGCGTCCCGGCACCGCCGGACGCTGCAGCTGGCCACGGCGCTGACCGTGCTCGCCGCCGTCGGCTGGCTGCTCTGGCTGAGCCCGGTGCTGGCCGTCCGCACGGTGCAGGTCGACGGCACCGCGACGTTGTCGGCGGACCGGGTGCGGGAGACCGCGCAGGTGCCGCAAGGGGTGCCGCTGCTGCGCATCGACCTCGGCGCGGTCGAGGACCGGGTCGCCCGGCTGCCGCAGGTCCGCGACGTGCAGGTCGCCCGCGGCTGGCCCGACCAGATCGTCGTCACGGTCGCCGAGCGGGTGCCCGTGGCGGTCGTCGGCGACACGGGCCGGCGCGCCCTGGTCGATGCCGAGGGGGTGCTGTTCGACACCGTCACCGGGGACGCTCCCCCCGGGGTGGTGCCGCTCGAGGTGGCCGACCCCGGACCCGGGGACGCCGCCACCGCGGCCGGGCTCGCCGCGATCCGGGCGCTGCCCGAGCGGTTGCGCGCCGACCTCGCCGAGGTCGCCGCGCCGGGGGCCGAGGACATCACCCTGACCATGCGGGACGGCACGATCGTGCGCTGGGGGAGCGCCGGGGAGGTGGAGACCAAGGCGCAGGTGCTGGTGGCCCTCCTCGACCGGATCGACGACGGGGAGCTCGAGCCGGCGTCGGTCATCGACGTCAGCACGCCGGACGCGGTGGTGCTCCGCTAGCGCCCGGCGCAGCATGGCGGCATGTCCGAGCCAGAGTCCCCCCGTCCGTCCGATCCCACTCCTTCCGGACCGGGGGGTGACGGCACGGCGATCAGCCGGTTCCCCGTTCCCCCGAGAGAGGACCTGCCGGCCGACCTGCGCGAGCGCTTCGCCGACGTCGAGGAGCGGTCGGGGTTCCTGCCGAACGTGTTCGCCGCGCTCTCCTGGCGCCCCGCGGAGGCTGGCGCCTTCTTCGCGATGCACGACGCGCTGATGGACAAGGAGACGGCGGCCCTGTCGAAGGCCGACCGCGAGCTGATCGTGGTGGCCACCAGCGCGGCCAACGACTGCCTGTACTGCGTGGTGGCCCACGGCGCGGTCGCCCGGATCCGCGCGCGGGACCCCTACGTCGCCGACCAGGTGGCCGTGGACTGGCGGAAGGCGCCGCTGTCCCCGCGCATGCTCGCGGTGCTCGAGGTGGCGGTCCGGCTCGCCGTCGAGCCGGGCGCCGTGCGGGCGGAGGATCTCGCCGGGCTGCGCGAGCACGGCCTGACCGAGGACGACGTCTGGGACGTCGGGGCGATCGTGTCGTTCTTCGCGCTCTCGAACCGCCTCGCGC
Source organism: Blastococcus sp. HT6-4 (assembly GCF_039679125.1). Classification (NCBI taxonomy): domain Bacteria; kingdom Bacillati; phylum Actinomycetota; class Actinomycetes; order Geodermatophilales; family Geodermatophilaceae; genus Blastococcus; species Blastococcus montanus. Next base: position 1,616,729 of record NZ_CP155551.1, read on the forward strand.
ACTGGGCCGCCATCCCGCCCAACCCCGAGTTCTTCCTCATGGGCCGGGTGCCCCGGGCCTGATCCGGCGGGCGCTGCCGCTCCGTGGTCCCCGACGGTGGCACACCGTCGCCGCCCGCGTGCGGACGGCTGGGAGCGAGCACGCCGACCGACACGCCGGGCGGTGCGACACGCCCGACACGCAGTTCGTCGCGAGATGTTTCTCGGCCGGTCCGCCGGGCTGCTCTGGACCTGCGGATGAGACGGTTTCGGCGCGAGTCGTCACGGCTCGTGGTGTCCGTGTGACCAAAGGGTCGTCAGGGTGTGGTGCGATCCGGCCTCACCGACACGCCGACCCCGAGGAGGTGCTTGTAGCGCCTCTCTGCGCCCACCTAACTTCATCCACGTCGACCGAGTTGACATAACTGTAAGGCTGAACTTGAGGATGAGGGTCCAGTTGGGGAGCGCCGCATGACACCTCCGCACAACTATCTAGCGGTCATCAAGGTCGTCGGCATCGGCGGCGGCGGGGTGAACGCGGTCAATCGCATGATCGAGGTCGGGCTCAAGGGCGTCGAGTTCATCGCGATCAACACCGACGCGCAGGCGCTGCTGATGAGCGACGCCGACGTCAAGCTCGACGTCGGGCGTGAGCTCACCCGGGGCCTCGGCGCCGGCGCGCAGCCCGACGTGGGCCGCCAGGCCGCCGAGGACCACCGCGAGGAGATCGAGGAGGTCCTCAAGGGGGCCGACATGGTCTTCGTGACGGCGGGCGAGGGTGGTGGCACCGGTACCGGTGGCGCCCCTGTCGTCGCCTCCATCGCGCGCAAGCTCGGTGCCCTGACCATCGGTGTGGTCACCCGCCCGTTCGCCTTCGAGGGCAAGCGGCGCGCGGTGCAGGCCGAGTCGGGCATCGAGGAGCTGCGCAACGAGTGCGACACGCTCATCGTGATCCCGAACGACCGGCTGCTGCAGCTGGGCGATCGGAACGTCAGCGTGATGGACGCGTTCCGCACCGCCGACCAGGTGCTGCTGTCCGGTGTCCAGGGCATCACCGACCTGATCACCACGCCGGGTCTGATCAACCTGGACTTCGCCGACGTCAAGTCGGTCATGTCCGGGGCCGGCTCGGCGCTCATGGGGATCGGCAGCGCGCGGGGCGACAACCGTGCGCTCCTCGCCGCCGAGCAGGCGATCGCCAGTCCGCTCCTGGAGGCCTCGATGGAAGGCGCCCACGGGGTGCTGCTCTCGATCTCCGGCGGCTCGGACCTGGGGTTGTTCGAGATCAACGAGGCCGCCTCGCTGGTCTCCGACGCCGCGCACGCCGACGCCAACATCATCTTCGGCGCCGTCATCGACGACGCCCTGGGTGACGAGGTTCGGGTCACGGTCATCGCCGCGGGCTTCGACGGCGGCCGGCCGAGCTCGCGCAAGGACGGCGCCGCGACGGGGACGAACACCCCCGGAGCGGTCTCCACCGGTGCGGCCTCGCCGTTCGCCGCGCCGCGTCGTCCGGTCGCCGCGCCGCCGGTCGCGGCCGCGCCGCCCGTCGTCACCCCGCCGCCGGCCGTGGCCGCCCCGCCGGTGACGGGGGAGCGGCTGGCCCAGCCGGCGCCGGGCGCCGCCGCGGCTCCGCAGCGGGCGGCAGGTGGTGGCGGGATCACCGTCCCGCCGCTGCCGCCCATCCAGGGCTCCCCGGGCAACGGTCGCCGGCCGCTGTCCAACGAGGACTTCGAGGAGGAGCTCGACATCCCGGAGTTCCTCAAGGGGTAGCGCCACCCTCCGGAGGACCCGCCGCCCCACGGGAGTGCCCGTAGGGTTGGCGTCGATGAGCACGAATCCGGCCGCTCCGTCGGCGGTGCGACCCCGCAGGGTCGTCACCGACCGACGGGGCGGCCGCTCCCGTTCCCCGTACGACTCCTTCAACCTCGGCGACCACGTCGGCGACGACCCGGCCGACGTCGCCGCCAACCGGGCCCGCGTCGCCCGGGAGCTGGGCGTGGCCGACGACCGACTGATCTGGATGGACCAGGTCCACGGCACCGGGGTGGCCGTCGTCGAGGGGCCCCAGGACGGCCCGGTGCCCGCGACCGACGCGCTCGTCACGGCGAACCGCGGACTGGTGCTGGCCGTGCTCGCCGCCGACTGCGTGCCGGTGCTGCTGGCCGATCACGACACGGGCGTCGTCGCCGCGGTGCACGCCGGCCGCGAGGGCGTGCGCGCCGGCGTGCTGCCGGCTGCCCTGTCGGCCATGGCCGGTCTCGGCGCCCGTGCGCGGCACGTGACCGCGCTGCTGGGCCCGGCCGTCTGCGGCGCCTGCTACGAGGTGCCCGCCGCGATGCAGGCCGAGGTGGCGCGGGTCGCGCCGGACGCCGCGGTCACCACGCGTGCCGGTACGCCCGGGTTGGACCTGCGGGCCGGGGTCGAGCAGATCCTGCGCCGGGCCGGCATCCCGGAGGTCGTCCAGGACGCACGCTGCACGGTGGAGGACCGCACCCTCTTCTCCCACCGCCGGGACGGCGTCACGGGCCGGCAGGCCGGGCTGGTCTGGCTCGACTGAGGGCACCCGCCCCCGCCCCTCGGGTGCGGGCGTCGGGGAGGATCGGCGTCGTGGCCAGTCTCAAGGAGAACCTGCGCGCGGTCCGTGCCCGGATCGACGCGGCGGCGCGGGCCGCTGGGCGCGACCCGGGGAGCGTGGCGCTCCTCGCGGTGAGCAAGACCTGGCCGGCGGCCGACGTGCGGGCGCTGGCCGCGCTCGGGCAGCGGGACTTCGGCGAGAACCGGGTGCAGGAGCTCCTCGACAAGGCCGCGGAGCTCGCCGACGCCGGCCCGCGCTGGCACTTCGTCGGGCAACTCCAGCGGAACAAGGCCGCGGCGGTCGCGCGGACCGGCGCGGTGGTCCACTCCCTGGACCGGCAGCCCCTGGCGACCACGCTGGACCGGGCGGGGCAGGAGGGCGGGCATCCCGTCGACGTGCTGATCCAGGTCGACCTCGGTGGCCCGGCGGGCGAGGTGGCCGCCCGTGGCGGAGCCCGGCCCGCCGACGTCCCGGCCCTCGCCGACGCCGTCGCCGGGGCGGCCGGGCTGCGGCTGCGCGGACTCATGGCGGTCGCCCCCCGCGGTGCCGACCCCCGCCCGGCGTTCGACCGGCTGGCCGACCTCGCCGGGCGGGTGCGGGCCGACCACCCGGAGGCCGTGGACATCTCCGCCGGCATGAGCGGCGACCTCGCCGACGCCGTCGCGGCCGGCGCGACCATCGTGCGTGTCGGAACCGCGCTCTTCGGCGAACGGCCCCTACCCTGCGGTGAGTTCGAGGAACACCAGCCACGTGAGTCACAGCAGTAACACGGGTCGCACGCCCCTCGGTCTACCGGGAACGATGTGACGACGATCGTGCAGACGCGACGCTGAGGACACCAGCAGAGGGGGAGGTCCGATGGCTGGAGCCATGCGGAAGATGGGGATCTACCTGGGGCTCGTCGAGGACGAGGACACCCGGGGCTACGGCCGGTACGACCCCCGTTCGCCGGACGAGCTGGAGCACGACCGCCGTTACGGCCGGTACGACGAGGACCGCTACGGCGACGAGTACGCCGACCGTTCCTACGGCGACGACGGCTACGCCGGCGGGTACGCCGACGAGGACGAGCCCGCCGCCGGGATCCCTGCCGCCCGGGACCCCGAGCCGATCTCGGTCCGGCGCGTCCAGGCCCGACCGCTGGGCCTGGCGCCCAGCGGCGCCACCGCCAGCGGTGCCGGCTCGATCGGGTCCCGCGCGGGGAGCCTGAGCAGCGGCCCGGTCGCCGCCGGTCTCGCCGTCCAGGAGCCGCTGGTCGCCGCGGAGCCCGAGCCGGAGCCGGTGGCCACCCCCGCCGCCCAGCCCTACCGGATCACGACGCTGCACCCGCGGACCTACAACGAGGCGCGGACCATCGGCGAGCGGTTCCGCGACGGCATGCCGGTCATCATGAACCTCACGGAGATGGACGACGCCGACGCCAAGCGACTCGTCGACTTCGCTGCGGGACTCAGCTTCGGGCTGCGCGGTAGTATCGAGCGCGTCACGGCGAAGGTGTTCCTGCTCAGCCCGCAGGACGTCGCCGTCACCGCTGAGGACAAGGCGAAGATCCGCGAGGGCGGCTTCACCCCCAAGTCCTGAGCGCAGTGGTGGAGTCGGCACCGGGGGGTGCCCTGAACGAGCGGGGCCCGTGTCTCTTTTCTGGCAGATCGTCTCGTCGGTGCTGCTCGTCTTCCTCGTGCTGCTGTTCGCGCGGTTCGTCGTCGACTGGGTGATGGTCCTGGCCCGCAGCTGGCGGCCCTCGGGTGCGGTCGCGGCGGTCCTCGAGGTCGTCTACTCCACCACCGACCCGCCGTTGAAGGCGGTGCGCAAGGTCATCCCGCCTCTGAACCTGGGGTCCATCCGACTGGACCTCGGGTTTATGGTGCTGCTGATCGCCGTGGTGGTCCTCCGGAACGTCACGCTCGCACTCGCACGCTGAATCCCCCGGGATCAGAGCCGACGGACGGGCGTGCACCGCCGCTCGTCCCAGCACGTCCCTGTTCCCGCCGTCCGACCCGAGGTGACCTGCGATGCCACTCACGCCTGCCGACGTGCACAACGTCGTCTTCAAGAAGCCGCCCATCGGCAAGCGGGGCTACGACGAGGACGAGGTGGACGCCTTCCTCGACGTCGTGGAGGCCGAGTTGGCCCGCTTGATCGAGGAGAACAACGAGCTGCGCTCGGGCGCCGGTCGCGCCCCGGCGCGGGCCGAGGAGCGGCCCGAGCCGCCGGCGCCGGTCGCGCCCCCCGTGGCGGCGCCGCCGCCGGTCCAGCAGCCCCGTGAAGACGACAGCGCCCGTGCCTCCCGCATGTTGGCGCTGGCCACGGAGACCGCCGACCGGTACGTGAACGAGGCGAAGACGCAGGCCGAGCAGATGCTCACCGGCGCCAAGACGAACAGCGACCGCCTGATGTCCGAGGCGCGCGCCAAGAGCGAGCAGATGGTCACCGAGGCCAAGCACCGGGCCGACTCGATGATCGGGGACGCCCGCACCCGCTCCGAGACGATGGAGCGCGAGGCCCGCGCCAAGGCCGCGGCCCTCGACCAGGACGCCGAGCGCCGGCACGTCGAGGTGATGGGCTCGCTGGAGGAGAAGCGCAGCAGCCTGGAGCGGAAGATCGAGGAGCTGCGCACCTTCGAGCGCGAGTACCGCACCCGGCTGCGGTCCTACCTCGAGTCGCACCTGCGCGACCTCGACAGCCGCGGCTCGGCCGAGCCGGCGTCGGCGGGCCGGCAGAACCAGCACGCCAGCGCCTGAGCCGATCCCTCCTCCGGGAGGGGCGCACGACGACGAGGGCCCCCGGACATCGGTCCGGGGGCCCCGTCGTCGTGCGGCCACGGTGTGCGGTCGCGGCACCGTCCGAGGGGCGCCCCGGTGCCGGGCCGACCTAGAGTCCGGGGGGTGATCGTGGCCGCCGGACTTCTCTGGCTGCTGGGGCTGGCCCTGTTCGTGGCCGGCCTCGTCACCGGCGTGCCCGCGTTCTACTGGGGCTGCGTGGCGGCCTGTCTCGTGGCCGCCGGCCTGCTCGTCGCCGCACAGCGCGCCATGCGGGCCGGGCCCGGCCCGCCGGCGCCGGCCGACCGGCCCGTCGCCCCGGAGGAGCCTCCCGCCGACCTGCTTCCGGGCGCCGGCAGCACGGCGGTCTCCGCCGGGCCCGCGCCGGCGGAGGAGCCCGCATCGATCCCTGGGCCCGCGCCGGTCGGGGAGCCGGCGGCGACCGCGCCCGCGGCCGATCCGCCGGTCACCGCGCGCCCCCCGGACGAGGAGTACACAGAACCGCCGGTCGAGGAGGTCGAGGTCACCGACCTGCTGATCATCGTGGACCTGACCGACGAGGTGCTGGTCGTGGACGAGCGCCCCCGCTACCACGTGCCGGGCTGCGCGTGGCTGCGCGGTGAGTCCACGATCCCGCTCCCGCTGGACGAGGCGCGCGCCGACGGGTTCACCCCGTGCGGCGCCTGCCGCCCCGACCACACCTTCGCCGAGCGCGCCCGGGCCCGCCGCGCCGCTCCGGACGGCTAGCTGTACTGCCCGGAGACAGCTAGCCGGCCTTCACCACCCAGAACCGGGAGCCCTCGGGCCCCTCGACGCCCTCGCCCGCTCCGGCCGTCCCGGCGTGCACCGTGCCGGCCAGCACCTCCCCGGCCAACTGCTCGGCGTGCTCGGTGAGCGCCTGCGCCATGGCGCCGTCGGCGGTCCAGGACAGCTCGATGCGGTCGCTGACCTCCAGGCCGCTGTTCTTGCGGGCCTCCTGCACCAGGCGGACGACCTCGCGGACGAGTCCGGCGCGCTCGAGCTCCGGGGTGAGGGTGAGGTCGAGCGCGACGGTGAGGCCGCCGGCGCTCGCCACCGTCCAGCCCTCCCGCGGCGTCTCGGTGACGATCAGGTCGCCCTCCAGGAGCGGTACCTGCGTGCCGTCCACCTCGACGGTGGCGGTGCCGGCGCGGTACGCGGCGACCAGCGCCGGCGCGTCCGCCGCGGCGACCGCCTTCGCCACGGCCTGCACCTGCTTACCCAGCCGCCGCCCGACCGCCCGGAAGTCGATCTTGACGGTCACGTCGACCAGGTCGCCCCCCACGGCCGACAGCTCCATGAGCTCGGCGACGTTGAGCTCGTCGGCCACCTCGGCGACCAGGTCGCGGGGGAGCGCCGACCATCCCGGGGCCGCGACGACGGCGCGGGCCAGCGGCTGCCGGGTGCGCACCTTGGCGGCGGTGCGCGCCGAGCGGCCCAGCTCCACCAGCCGCCGCACCAGGGTCATCTGCGCGACCAGGTCGTCGTCGAGCGCGGCGGTGTCCACCTGCGGCCAGGAGGCGAGGTGGACCGAGTCGGCCGCGTCGGCCAGACCGGGGGCGACCGCCCGTGCCCAGACCTCGTCGGTGACGAACGGGGTGAACGGCGCCATGAGGCGGGTCAGGCCGTCGAGCACCTCGTGGAGCGTGCCCAGCGCCGCCGGGTCGCCGTCCCAGAACCGCCGCCGGGACCGCCGGACGTACCAGTTGGACAGGTCGTCGACGAACTGGGCGAGCAGCCGGCCCGCGCCCTGGGTGTCGAAGTCCTCCAGCGCCGCGGTGACGTCCCGGGTGACCGCGGCCAGTTCGGCGAGCGCCCAGCGGTCGAGCAGCGGCCGCTCCTCGCGCGCGGGGGCCGGTGAGGTGGCCGGGTCCCAGCCGTTGGTCTCGGCGTAGAGGGTGAAGAAGCTGGCGGTGTTCCAGTAGGTCAGCAGGACCTTCCGGACGACCTCGGACAGCGTCTCGTGCCCGACCCGCCGGGCCGACCACGGCGAACCGCCGGCCAGCATGAACCAGCGGACGGCGTCGGCGCCGTGCCGGTCCATCAGCGGGATCGGCTCGAGGATGTTGCCCAGGTGCTTGCTCATCTTCCGGCCGTCCTCGGCCAGGATGTGGCCGAGGCAGAGCACGTTCTCGTACGAGCTCTTCTCGAACACCAGGGTGCCGACCGCCATGAGCGTGTAGAACCAGCCACGGGTCTGGTCGATCGCCTCGCAGATGAACTGCGCGGGGTACGCCGCCTCGAACTGCTCCTGGTTGCGGTGCGGCGCGCCCCACTGCGCGAAGGGCATCGAACCGGAGTCGTACCAGGCGTCGATGACCTGCCGGACCCGTCGGTAGGTGCCCTCCTCACCGGCCACGGTGAAGGTGACGTCGTCGATGAACGGCCGGTGCGGGTCGAGGTCGGAGAGGTCCCGCCCGGTCAGCTCCGAGAGCTCCGCCAGCGAGCCGACGGCGACCATCCGGCTCGGGTCGGCGTCGTTGCGCCAGATCGGCAGGGGAGTGCCCCAGTAGCGGTCCCGCGACAGCGCCCAGTCGACGTTGTTGTGCAGCCAGTCGCCGTACCGGCCCCACTGGATGTTCTCCGGGTGCCAGGCGGTCTTCTCGTTCTCGGCGAGCAGCTGGTCCTTGATCGCGCTGGTGCGGATGTACCAGGACGGCTGGGCGTAGTACATGAGCGGCGTGTGGCAGCGCCAGCAGTGCGGATAGCTGTGCTCGTACCGGATCTCGCGGAACAGCACGCCGCGGGCCTGCAGGTCCTCGACCAGGGCCGGGTCGGCGGCCTTGAAGAAGTGCCCGCCCACGAGCGGGATCTCGGGCAGGAAGTGCCCGGTCGCGTCGATCGGGTTCACGACGGGCAGCCCGTACGCCCGGCAGACGGCGAGGTCGTCGGCGCCGAACGCGGGGGACTGGTGGACCAGCCCCGTGCCGTCGTCGGTGGTGACGTACTCGGCCAGGACCACGAAGTGGGCGTCCTCGCCCGCCGGGAACTCGACCAGCTCGAACGGGCGCCGGTAGGACGTGCGCTCCCAGTCGCGGCCTGGGGCGCGGCCGAGCACCTCGGCGTCCTCCCCGAGGACGGCGGCCAGCAGCGGCTCGGCGACCACGACCGGCACGTCGTCCGAGCCGGCCGCCCGGGCGACGACGTACGCGACCTCGGGGTGCATCGCGACGGCGGTGTTGCTCGGCAGCGTCCACGGCGTCGTCGTCCAGATCAGCAGGTCGGCCCGGCCGGCCCACTCGCCGCTGGTGACCGGCAGCCGGACGTACACCGACGGGTCGGTGATGGTCTCGTAGCCCTGGGCCACCTCGTGGTCGGACAGGCCGGTGCCGCAGCGCGGGCAGTACGGCGCGACCCGGTGGTCCTCGACCAGCAGCCCCTTCTCGAAAACCTGCTTGAGCGACCACCAGACGCTCTCGATGTAGGCCGGGTCCATCGTCCAGTAGGCGGTGGACATGTCGACCCAGTAGCCCATGCGCTGGGTGAGCTCGGTGAAGGCGTCGACGTGCCGCTCGACCGAGGCGCGGCAGCGGGCGTTGAACTCGGCGATGCCGAACCGCTCGATGTCGGGCTTGCCGGCGAAGCCGAGCTCCTGCTCGACGGCGATCTCCACCGGCAGGCCGTGGCAGTCCCAGCCCGCCCGGCGCGGCACGTGCCAGCCCTGCATGGTCTTGAAGCGGGGGAAGACGTCCTTGAACGCACGCGCCTCGATGTGGTGGGTGCCCGGCCGGCCGTTGGCCGTGGGCGGCCCCTCGTAGAAGTTCCACTGCGGCCGGCCCGCCGACGCCTCCAGCGACCGGTCGAACACCTTGCCCGCCGCCCAGCGCTCCAGGATGCGGTGCTCGAGAACGGGCAGGTCGACCTGTGGGGGCAGTGCGGCGAAGGGGCCGGTGGGAGCACTCACGCCGTCATTCTCCCCGAACGGGCAAACGGCTTCGCCGGGCACGTCCGGGAACCCCGACCCGCCGGGTGCGATCGACCGGGCGGGGCCACGGGCGGCGTGCGGGAGACTGCTGCCATGGCGGCGGACCGGTGAACACCACGGTCGCCCTCGCCCTCGCCCTCGGGGCGGTCGTCGTGCTGCTCGCGGCGATCGCCCTGCGGCTGGCCGACCGGCTGGGCCTGCCCAGCCTGCTGCTCTACCTCGCCATCGGGGTGGTGCTGGGGGAGAGCGGGCTGGGCATCGAGTTCGAGGACTACCCGCTCACCCAGACCCTCGGCGTGGCGGCCCTGCTGGTCATCCTGGCCGAGGGCGGGCTGACCACCCGGTGGGCCGACGTCCGCCGGGCGCTGGGCCCCGGGCTGACGCTGGCGACGGTCGGCGTGGCGGTCAGCATCGGGGTCACCGCCGCCGTCACCGTCTGGCTGCTCGGCTGGGCCTGGGGGTTCGCGCTCCTGGTGGCCGCCGTCATCAGCTCCACCGACGCCGCCGCCGTCTTCGCCACGCTGCGGCGGCTGCCGCTCCCGCGCCGGCTCGCCGCCTCGCTGGAGACCGAGAGCGGGCTCAACGACGCCCCGGTCATCCTGCTCGTCATCGTCCTCTCCGACGTGCTCACCGACGGCGCGAGGGGCCCCTGGTGGCTCGTGCCGGTCGAGGTGGTGGCCCAGCTGGCGGGCGGGGCGGCGCTCGGGCTGGCCGTCGGGTTCGGCGGCGCGGAGCTGCTCCGGAGGGTGGCGCTGCCGCTGTCGGGCTTCTACCCGCTGGCGACGCTGGCGCTGTGCGTCCTGGCCTTCGCGGGGGCCTCCCTGGCGTACACCTCCGGCTTCGTCGCGGTCTACCTGTGCGGGCTCGTCCTCGGCAACGCCGCGCTGCCGCACCGCTCGGCCAGCATCGGTTTCGCCGAGGGCATGGCCTCGCTGGCCCAGATCGGGCTGTTCGTCATGCTCGGGCTGCTGGTGTCCCCGTCCCGGCTGCCCGAGGCCGTCGGCCCGGCGCTGGTCGTCGGCGGCGCGCTGCTCCTCCTGGCGCGGCCGCTGTCGGTGCTGGCCAGCCTGGTCTGGTTCCGGTTCCCCGTGCGCCAGCAGGTGTTCATCTCCTGGGCGGGGCTGCGCGGCGCCGTGCCGATCGTCGTCGCCACCTTCCCGCTGACCGCGCAGGTGCCCGGCGCCACCGTCGTCTTCGACACCGTCTTCGTGCTGGTCGTCGTCTTCACCCTGGTCCAGGGCTGGTCGCTGCCCTGGGTCGCCCGGCGGCTCGGCATCGCCGCGCCCGTCGCACCCCGCGAGATCCAGGTGGAGGCCGCGCCGCTGGAGGAGCTCGACGCCGAGCTGATGCAGATGACCGTGCCCGCGGGCTCGCGGCTGCACGGGGTGTACCTGCCCGAGCTGCGGCTGCCCGAGGACGCCGCCGTCGTCCTCATCGTCCGCGACGGCCGGGCGTTCGTGCCCGGCGAGAACACCCGGCTGATGCGGGGGGACCAGGCGCTGCTGGTCTCGGCGCGGCGGTCCCGGCCGGAGGCCGAGCGGCGGCTGCGGGCGGTCAGCCGGGCCGGCCGGCTGGCCACCTGGCGCGGGGAGACCGGCCGCCCCGACGAGACGGACTGATCCCACCTCCCGCCTGACGGTAACGATACGGATACGTATCGTCACACATCCCACCCCGCAGGCGGCTGACCTGCGAGTTTCTCGCTGCTCGTTCGCGTGCGTCGGCATGCGGCTCGGTGGGGGGATTCCGCGTGAAGGTTCGTTCCGGCTTCCAGTCGGTCACTCGTTGGCGCTCCCGTGGGGTGCTGGGGCTCGTGGTCGCCGCTGCCCTGAGCATGAGCCTCCTGGAGGCCGTGCCCGCCCAGGCGGCGCCTGACGACAGGGTGCTCCCGGACGCCGCCTTCGAGGGGTCGTCGCAGCGACCGGTGCCGGTTCCCTCCGCCGAGCAGGAGCCGGCACCGGCCGACGTGCCGCCCCCCGCCCTGCCGCCGGCGCCGGAGCTGCCTCCCGTACCGGAGGGTCTCTGGCCGGAGCGGGACCTCGAGGAGCTCAACGCCGCCCTGCTGGAGGCGGCGCGGACCGGCCGCCCGGTCGAGCTGGAGTCGGAGACGACCGAGACGTCCATCAGCTTCGCGCAGCCCGACGGGACCGTTCAGGTGCAGACCGCCGCCGGCCCGGTGCGCACGGAGGTCGACGGCGACTGGATCGACGTCGACACGACGCTGCGGTTGACCGAGAACGGGGTCGAGCCGGTCGCCGTGACCGGGGAGATCACGTTCTCGCCGGGTGGCGCCGAGCCCATGGTGCGCCTCAGCGACGGGGTGTCCGCCACCCTCCGGCTGGACTGGGACGGCCGGCTCCCCGAGCCCGAGCTCGACGGGAACACCGCGACGTACCGGAACGTCATGCCGCACGTCGACCTCGTGCTGTCCGCGACCCGCGTCGGCTTCGAGCAGCACCTCGTCGTCAAGCAGCGGCCCAACCGAGCCACGCTCGCCACGCTGCGCGAACTGCAGTTCCCGGTCGCGGTCAACGGCGCCGAGATGACCGAGGGCAAGGGTGGGCAGCTCCTCGTCGAGGACGACGGGAAGGTGGTCGGCACCGCGGCCGCGCCCATCATGTGGGACAGCCGGACCGATCCCCGGACCGACGAGCCCGTGCTGACGAAGGCGGTCGGCCTCGACCTGGCCGACCCCATGAAGCGCGGCACCGACTCCACCCTGGTCCTCAGCCCCGACATGGGCATGCTCACCGACCCGGCGACGGTCTACCCCGTCACGATCGACCCCACCCAGGCGCTCGGTCCCCTCGGTGACACGTTCGTCCAGAGCAGCATCCTCAACACCCCGCAGGGCGGGGCGACGGAGCTGCGGTCGGGCACCTACGACGGTGGCCGGACGGTGGCGCGCTCCCTGCTCCGCTTCGACGTGAGCCCGGTGTTCAACCGCGTGGTCCAGTCGGCGAACCTGGCGCTCTACCACTTCCACTCGTGGTCGTGCGACCCGCGGTGGGTCGACATCCGCGCGGCCGGCGACCACGACCCGGCGCGGGTCACCTGGGGCAACCAGCCCGGGATCGACTGGAGCGTGGCCGGCATCAAGGCGAACGCCCACGTCGCCGCCTGCCCGGCCCGCTGGATCGACTTCAACCTGACCGGTTGGGTAGCGGCGCACGCCGACGCCCGGAACGGCGCCCCCGCGGTGATGCCCCTGGCGGTCACCGCGGGCAGCGAGGGCGACAACTTCGCCTGGAAGAAGTTCAACTCGGGGAACGCCGGCGGTGGGGTGCCCACGCTGACCTTCGCCTACGACGGCCGGTGCGACCAGTACCACGGGGTCCTGATCTGCGGCGCCATCCGCGACAAGTGGCACGCCGTGGGAGCGTGGAACTCGGTCCTCGGGCTGCCCATCCAGAACGAGACCTGCGGGCTGGTCCGGGGTGGCTGCTTCAGCCACTTCCAGGGCGGCTCGATCTACTGGTCACCGGCGACCGGCGCGCAGATCATCAAGGGTTCGATCCGGGACAAGTGGGCGTCCATGGGCTGGGAGAACTCCTACCTGGGCTACCCGACGACCGACGAGGTCGCCCTGAGCGGCGGCTGGTTCAACCACTTCGAGGGCGGCTCGATCTACGGCTCCCGCACGCCCGGCATGGGGTTCCACGACATCAGCGGTCCCATCCGCGACACGTGGGCCGGTCTCGGCTGGGAGAACGGCTGGCTCGGGTACCCGACCAGCGGCCCGATCCCCGTCGCCGGCGGTACGCGGCAGGAGTTCCACGGCGGCAACATCCTCTTCGACACCCGGGCGAACGCCACCACCGTCGGCGCCGGCGTGCTCAAGCACCCGACGCAGTTCCAGCGGGTGACCCAGGCGCGCACCCAGCTCCAGGCGACGGCGAAGCTGCCGAGCGGCGGCGGCACGTACGACGGGGTCCGGTTCCAGTGGCGGGCCTACAGCCTCACGCCGGCCGAGGGGTGGACCGACGTCAACCCCGGAACCCTCTCCCTGCCCGACGGGAGCGCGGTGAGCGGGACCTGGCTCCCGCTCGCCGACGCGAACGGCGGCAAGGAGTCCACGGTCTACACCTGGAACGCGACGACGAGCATCCCGATCGACGGCCTGTTCCAGGTCCGCGCCTGCCTGCGCGTCGCCGGCGGGACGACGGAGCGCTGCACCGGCGTCACCCAGATCACGGTCGACCGGGCGGGGCTCACCGGCGCCAACGCCACCTCCGACGCGGGGCCCGGCACGGTCGGCCTGCTGACCGGCGCCTACGCCGTCGTCGGGCGGGACGCCGAGTTCACCGCGCCGCACGGGGGCATCGCCGCGACCCGCAGCTTCACGAGCAACGACCCCGACCGCCCCGGCCCGCTCGGCCCCGGCTGGCGCATGTCGCTGGCCGTGGACGAGGCGGGGGCGGACTTCCTCTCCCTGGTCGACCGCGTGGACACCGCGCTCATCACCCGCGGTGACGGCACCCAGATGCCGTTCGTCCGCAAGTCCGCCCACGCCACCGACGTGAACAACTACGTCGGGGACGGCGAGGCCAGCACCGAGGCCAGCACGCTGACCTTCGTCCCCGGTGCCGCGGGCACCGCCAGCTCGTACGTGCTCACCGACCTGGACGGGGACAAGGTCACCTTCACCCGCGCCGACGGCGGTAACGGGCACCTCGACCGCGGCCTGTTCCGCGTCACCAAGGTCGAGGCGATCCGCGGCAAGGCGGGCAGCACCGACCTGGCCCCGGCCGTGACCACCGTCGTCTACACGGCCGCCGGGAACCCGCGCTTCCTGCTCGCGCCGACCGACGCCGGGGCGGCCTGCCCGGATCCGTCCGTCACGACCCAGCCGGCCGGGTGCCGGGCGCTGGAGTTCGTCTACACCGGCAGCGGTGCCGGCGAACGGCTCGCGGAGGTGCGGCTGAGGGCGCACGGCGCCGCTGCCCCCGACGGCGGGCTGCTCACCGCTGACACGCCGGTGCAGGCGCACTCGATCGTGGTGGCGACCTACCGGTACGACGCCCAGGGCCGGTTGGCGTCGGCCGCCGATCCCCGGAGCGGCACGTCCGTCGGTTACACCTACCGGTCCGATGGTCGGCTCGCCACGGTCACGCCCGTGGGCGCGACCGCGACCTGGACCCTCGGCTACGACGACCGGCTGCTGCCCCGCCTGGTGTCGGCCACGCTGGACGACGGGCCGGACGGGCTCCCCCCGCAGCGGACGAGCGTCCGCTACGAACTGCCGCTGGACGGCAGCAACGCCGCGCTGCCCGCGCTGACCTCCGCCGAGATCGGTCGGTGGGGCCAGAAGGTGCGCCCCACCGACATGACCGCCGTGTTCGGCGCGGACGTGGTGCCCGCCGCCACCCCGACCGCCGCGCAGTGGCGGGGGGCCCAGCTGCTGGCCATGGACGTGAACGGTCGCGTGGTGAACACGGCCAACTTCGGCGGCACCGTCAACCAGGACACCGGCGCGGACCAGGCGCCGGCGTGGCGGATCAGCACCACCGAGTACGACGCCGAGGGGCGGGGGAACGTCGTCCGCGAGCTGACCGCGGGCAACCGGGACCGTGCCCTGGCCGTCGGGACGGACGCTGCCGCGCAGGCCGCTCAGTCCAGGCTGCTGGACACCGTGCACGCCTACTCCGCAGACGGCGTGGACCTGCTGCGCAGCTACCAGCCCGCCCGGTTGGTGACCGTCGCCGCCGGTGACCGGCAGGTCAGCGCCCGCACCCGGACCACCACCACCTACGACACCGGCGCGGAAGCGGGACACCCCACCCCGGGGACCAGCCGCCGGCTGCCCGTGCGCACCACCGTCGACGCGGTCGAGATCCACAAGGGTCTCCCGGCCGGATCGACCGGCACCGACCCCGCACTTCCGGCGCTGGACGGCCGCAGCCGGGTGACGACCCTGGAGTACGGCACCCCGAACGCGTGGAAGCTCGGTGCGCCGTCGGCCACCCGGGTCGACCCCGGCGGCGGCGCGGCCGAGGTGGTCACGCGGCAGGTGATCGACGAGCAGGGTCGCACGGTCTCCAGCACGCTGCCTGCCGGCGGGACGAGCACGGCCACCGCGGCGACGACGGTGAAGGTCTACTACTCGGCGACCAGCGGCGAGCCCGGGTGCGCCAGCGAGGCGTGGGCGGGCTGGCTGTGCAAGAGCCGTCCCGGCGGCGCACCGGACACCGGGGCCGCTCTGCCCAGCAGTCACGTGACCCGCTACGACGTGTACGGCAACGTCGTGCAGGTCGTGGAGACCGGCGCGGGGGTCACCCGGGTCGTGAACACCGCCTACGACGCGGCGGGTCGTCCGCGGCGCAGCGGCATCTCCGGCACGGGCCCGGAGGTCGGTCTCCAGCGGCCGGAGGTGGGGACCACCTACACGGCCGCCGGACTGGTCGAGACGACCCGGCTGCTGGCTGCCGACGGGTCAGCCGCCGGGGCGCCGGCCGAGGGGACCGGGCCGATCACCCGCACGTACGACGCCTACGGCCGGCTGGTGTCCTACACCGACGGCAGCGGCCTGGTCACCACGCAGTCCTACGACGCGGTCGGCCGGCTGATCACGGTGGCCAACGAGCACGGCACCCGCACGGTCGGCTACGACGGCGACGGGGAGCGGGGGAGCCTGCCGACCAGCCTGGACGTCTCCGGGATCGGTGTGTTCACCGCCCGGTACGGGGCCGACGGCAGCATCGTCCGCGAGGAGCTGCCCGGCGGGCTGAGTGCGACCACGGTGCGCGACGCCGCCGGTGACTCCGTCAGCCTGAGGTATGTCAAGACTGCAGCAGATGGCAGCACGAGCGAGTGGTTGAAGTCGACGGCCACGATCAACGGCTTCGACCAGGTGGACAGCTACCGCACCGTGGCGATCACCGGGCTGGACCGGACCAACCGCTACGGCTACGACAACCTGGGCCGGCTGGTCACCGCCACCGACTCCACGGCGCGCGACGCCAACGGTCTGCCGACCGGCGCCTCCTGCACCCGCCGGTACACCTTCGACGTCAACGGCAACCGGGTCGGGCTGGCGCAGTCGGCGACCGCGGGCGCGCCGGCGGGCACGTGCCCGGCCACCGTGGCGGCGGCCGCCGGCTACGGCTACGACACCGCTGACCGGCTGAAGGCCGACGCTGCCCGGGCGACGCTGCGCTATGACGCCCTCGGCCGCACCCGCGTGCTGCCCTCGGTGGACACCGTCGACCAGGGTGGTGACGTGGCGCTGGACTACTTCGTGGACGACCTGGTGGCGGGCATGAGCCAAGCGGGGCGGACCACGGTGTTCGGCCTGGACGCCACCGGCCGGCGGGTGGTGCGCACCGACACCGACGGGACGACCCCGGGTGCGCGCCGCGCCACCAGTCTCTACAGCGGGGACGACGACAACCCCGACGTGGTCAAGGAGCCGGACAACAGCTACACCCGCAACATCAGCTCCTTCGGCGGGTTGGCCTCGGTCGTCACCAAGAGCGGCACCAGTGGGGCGGAGGTGGCGTTGCAGTTGGCCAACCTGCACGGTGACGTCGCCGCCACCGTGCCGGCCGGCGCGGAGAGCCCGATCGACCTGCGGGTCACCGAGACCACCGAGTACGGACTGCCCCGGGTCAGGCCGGCCGCGGGCACCACCCAGGCCCGCTACGGCTGGCTGGGCACCCACCAGCGCGACGCCAGCACCATCGGCGGCCTCACGCTGATGGGCGTGCGGCTCTACG
Organism: Blastococcus sp. HT6-4; assembly: GCF_039679125.1. Taxonomy (NCBI): domain Bacteria; kingdom Bacillati; phylum Actinomycetota; class Actinomycetes; order Geodermatophilales; family Geodermatophilaceae; genus Blastococcus; species Blastococcus montanus. Next base: position 1,633,702 of record NZ_CP155551.1, read on the forward strand.
CACCCACCCTCGGCCGCTTCCTCACCGTCGACCCGGTGGAGGGCGGCAACCCGAACGCCTACGTCTATCCGGCCGACCCGGTCAACATGTTCGACCTGGACGGGCGTTGGGGATGGGCCAAGAAGGCGTGGAAGAAGGCCACGCGTGCCGTGGTCAAGACGTCGCTGAGCGCGTCCCGGTGGCTGACCAACAGCAGGTGGGGAAAGCGCATCAACAGGGTGTGTACGTTCGCGATCGGCCCGGCGTCGGCTGTATGCGGTGTCGTGTACACCGCCGCTTATGCCCGCCAGGGAAGATTCAGGGAAGCCGCTGTCTCGGCTGTCGGCCTGATCGGTGGGAATGTCGTGACGGGCGCCCTGAAGAGAGGTTATAGCCGGGCATACACGTCTGCCGCGGCAGCCTCTACGAAGCGATATCCAGTTCCGCGTCGTCCAGGAAGGGCATGGAGAGTTACCGCCTGGACCTCGAGCGAACTGCACGGAATGGCTGTGGGAGCAACCATAGATCGCATAGGGAATCGGCGACGATGACGATGTCGAACAATGAGCAAGTGCTCATCGTTCCTGTCGGGCGGGAGATCTGGCGACCGGTCTACGCGTTCGGTGCGATCGCTTGTCTCATTGCGCTTGTGGGCGTTCCGCTTGCAGCGCAGGGGGCGTCGGTCGCTCTCCCCGTCGTCCTCTTCTGCGTAGCGGCCTGCGCCGTCCTGGCGGTCGCTAGAACGCTCGTCTGGCGCCTACTGCCGGCACGCGTCACGGTCAGCTATGACAGTTCAGGACTGTTCGTCCGACGAGGCAGAAAGCTGGTGCGTCACTATCCGTGGGCTACTACCGAGCAGGTTCACCTGACGTGGGGTGACCGGTGGCCGGAGTGGAGCAGGTGGGCGATGTTCCCGTGTGTCAGCGTGGTCCACGAAAGTGAGAAGGGGTCGGTGATCGACCGCTCTCCAAGTTTCCTCCTCGTCCGACCACGAGACGTAGAACAGGCCGAGCGGAGAGTTGAGGAGGTGGTGCAACGGTATGTCCGGGTCCAAGGCCCGTGACCCTTTGAACCGACGGCGCGCGACGCCAACGGTCTGCCGACCGGCGCCTCCTGCACCCGCCGGTACACCTTCGACGTCGACAGCAACCGGGTCGGGCTGGCGCAGTCGGCGACCGCGGGCGCACGCTTGGCGGTCGCCCGAACAGTCGGGGAGCGAGTCTCCGGCCGTCAGGTCCTGGGATGGATGGCGGGAGGTGCCTTGAGGGGGCTACCGCGGGTTTCCAGAGCGGCATCGGGGCGACCGTCGGCAGGTTCGGGACGACCGTCTTCCAAGCAACGCGGAAGTACGGCGGATACCGCGGAAGTGCTCGAGCCGCACGCGCTGGCGTGAGAGCGGCGGCCGCCTACCGCCTCACGAGGTTCTGATGAGCGGGCGTCGGGAGAACCGCCTGTCGCATGCCGGGGGAGTGCTCTACTTCCTCGGGATAGTCACCGTCTTCTCGATCATCTCGGTCCTCCTGTTCGGCACGCCTGCTCCGCCGGAGGATCTGGCCGTGACGACGGGGATCATGATGGTCGTCGACTCGATCTGGCTGGGGGTCGTACTCATCTGGGGACGGATCACACGGAAGCACCGTCGGAATCGGCTGGGGGGATAGCTCTCGAAACGGTTGGGAGGTTCGGGCGGATCGGCAGGTGCCCTGTCAACCTGTCCAGTCGTTCCAGGCGTGCGGCGGCTGTCCTCAGCAGCCGTTGTGACCATCCCGCTTCGAGATCCTCGGCCGCCGCGGCCGCCGGGCACCGGGCTTCCCGCGGTCCGCCGCCTTGTTGCGCGTCGCGTGCGTGGGGCGGCGTGGGCACTCTGGAGTCGCGTGACGGGGCGGCCCGGAGAGCCTGGTCGGTCGCGCGCCGAACAGTCGGCCCGTCCGTCAACGCCTGCGTGCCGGACCATGTCGTGACATCGTGATCGCAGCACCGGCACCGGGCGGCGGTCGCCGTGCCGGGACCCCACGGAGCGCGCGATGCGGTACCTCTTCCGGCCGCCGGCCGGCGACGCGACGGGCCTGCTCGCCCTGCCCTGGGAGCAGCCCCTCGAGGAGTGGGACCACGACCTCCTGCTCGACGTCCCGCAGCGCGGCATCTCCCGGCACGTGGTCCGCTTCGTCGCCGTCGAGGGCCGGGTCTACGCGCTGAAGGAGATCTCCGAGTCGCTGGCCAGGCACGAGTACGCGCTGCTCGCCGCCTTCGAGGGCGAGGGGCTCCCGGCGGTGTCGGTGCTGGGCATCTGCGTGGACCGGCCGGACGACCAGCAGGCCATCCTGGTCACCCGCTACCTCGAGTACTCGATGTCCTACCGCTGGCTGTTCTCCCGGCCGCAGGTCGACCACTCGGCCGAGCAGCTGCTCGACACGATGGTGGTGCTGCTGGTGCGGCTGCACCTGGCCGGGATCTTCTGGGGCGACTGCTCGCTGTCGAACACGCTGTTCCGTCTCGACGCCGGCACCTTCTCCGCCTACCTGGTCGACGCCGAGACGGTCGACCGGCACCCGCGGCTCTCGCCGGGCCAGCGGGCCTACGACGTCGACCTGGCCCGCGAGCGGGTCGGCGCCGAGCTGCTCGATCTCCGCTTCGGCGGCCTGCTGCCCGAGGGCATCGACCCGATCGAGGTGGCCGAGAGCCTCGCTCCCCGCTACGCATCGCTGTGGGAGGAGGTGACCCGGGAGGAGGTGTTCCGCACCGACGAGCAGCGCTACCGGGTCGCCGAGCGGCTGCAGCGGCTCAACGACCTGGGGTTCGACGTCGGCGAGGTCGAGCTGGTCACCACCGAGGAGGGCACCCGGCTGCGCGTGGAGACGCGGGTCGCCGAGCCCGGGCAGAACCGCCGGGAGCTGTTCCGGCTGACCGGTCTGGAGGTGCAGGAGCGCCAGGCGCAGCGGCTGGTCAACGACGTGCGCGCCTTCCGTGCCTACCTGGAGCAGAAGTCCGGGTCGCCGGTGCCGGAGACCATCGCCGGGCACCGCTGGCTGGCCGAGGTCTACCAGCCGGTCGTCGACGCGATCCCCCCGCACCTGGCCGGCCGGCTGGCGCCGGCGGAGATCTTCCACGAGGTGCTCGAGCACCGGTGGTTCCTCTCGGAGCGGGCCGGCCGCGACGTCGGAACGACGAAGGCGGCGCGGTCCTACGTCGACCACGTCCTGCCGCAGACGCCGAGCGAGGTCACCACGCCGTCGGTCATCGCCCGGCGGAAGTAGCCGCACGGAGGGGGGCTCGGCGGAGTGCCGGTCTCGGTCCAGTCGCGAATCGCTGCGGTCGGACCGGTTCGAATTGACACTCCCTGTGAGCTGTATCACGCTCCGATAGCCGTCGTGATCACCGTCGGGGGAACGCCAACGGAGGCGAGGACTGATGCCGAACGCTCCTGGTCGGAAACGCCAGAAGAAGAGGGCAGCGGGTGCCGCGGCCTCGCTCGTCGCGGTCGCCGCGCTGTCGGCCTGCGGAGGTGACTCGGGCGACGACTCGACGCTCACGTGGTACACCAACCCGGACGCCGGCGGGCAGGCCGAGATCGCCAGCCGGTGCACGGAGGAGGCCGACGGGGCCTATCGCATCGAGACCGCTCAGCTGCCGCGCGAGTCCTCCCAGCAGCGCGAGCAGCTCATCCGCCGGCTCGCCGCCGAGGACGACTCGATCGACCTCATCAGCCTCGACCCGCCCTACATTCCCGAGTTCGCCGAGGCGGGCTTCCTGGCGCCGGTGCCGGAGGACGTCGCCGAGCGGGTCACCGAGGGCGTCGTCCAGAGTGCCATCGACGGTTCGACGTGGGACGGCGAGATCGTCGCGGTCCCGTTCTGGGCCAACACCCAGCTCCTCTGGTACAAGGAGTCGGTCGCCGAGGCCGCAGGACTCGACATGGACGAGCCGGTCACCTGGCAGCAGCTGGTCGAGGCGGCCGAGGCCCAGGACACCCAGATCGCCGCGCAGGGCATCCGCGCCGAGGCGCTCACCGTCTGGATCAACGCGCTGATCGAAGGGGCCGGCGGCTCGATCATCGAGGAGACCGCCGAGGACCCGGAGGACATCGTGCTCGGCCTCGAGTCCGAGGCCGCCGTGGAAGCGGCCGAGGCGATGCGGTCGGTGGCGACCGTCGGTGGCCCGGCCTTCTCCACCGCAGGTGAGGACGCCAACGTCGTCGACTTCGAGGAGGGCGACGCCGCGTTCATGGTCAACTGGCCGTTCGTCTGGGGCCGGGCCCTCGACGCGGTCGAGGCAGGCACTCTGGACGCGAGCGTGCCCGAGGACTACGGCTGGGCGCGCTACCCGCGGACCGTCGAGGGCGAGGAGAGCAGGCCGCCCTACGGCGGTATCAACCTCGGCGTCGGTGCCTTCAGCCGGAACACGGACCTGGCCTACGAGGCCGCCGAGTGCATCGTCTCGCAGGAGAACCAGACCTACTACTTCCTCACCAACGGGAACCCGGCGTCCCTGGCGTCGGTCTTCGACGACCCCGAGGTGCTCGAGGTGTTCCCGCAGGCCCCGCTCATCCGGGAGTCGCTGGAGGCGGCCGCGCCCCGGCCGCAGACGGTCTACTACAGCGAGGTCTCCGGGGCGCTGCAGCGCGTCTACCACCCGGCGAGCTCGGTCGACCCGGGCACCACCGGCGAGGAAGCCGCCGAACTCATCAGGGCCGTCCTGCGAGGGGAGGAACTGCTGTGACCCAGACCACGCTTCCCCCGGTCAAGAAGACCGAGCCGGTCTCGGCACCCAAACGGGGGCTGAGCGACCGGTCGCGCAGCGAGCGGAAGCTCGGCTGGCTGCTGGCCGGCCCGGCGTTCGTGGTGATGCTCGCGGTCACCGCCTATCCGATCCTGCAGGCGGTCTACGAGTCGCTGTTCTCGTACCGACTCACCGACCCGGCCAACCGGGAGTTCACCGGGCTGACCAACTACTGGGTGATCCTCACCGACCCCATCTGGTGGCAGGCCATCTGGGTCACCGTCTTCATCACGGTGGTCACCGTGGCGGTGGAACTGGTGCTCGGCTTCGGGCTCGCCATGGTGATGGCCAAGGCGCTCAGCTCCATCCGGCCGGTGGTGCGCGCGGCGATCCTCATCCCGTACGCGGTGATCACCGTGGTCTCTGCTTTCGCCTGGCAGTTCGCCTTCGACATCAACACCGGTTTCGTGAACTCCTGGTTCGCCTGGATTCCCGGGGTGACCGCGGACACCGACTGGTTCGGCGACAGGTGGCAGTCCCTGTTGGTCATCTGCCTGGCGGAGATCTGGAAGACCACCCCGTTCATCTCGCTCCTGCTGCTGGCCGGTCTGGCGCAGGTGCCCGAGGTGCTGCAGGAGGCGGCGAAGGTCGACGGCGCCACGTGGTGGCAGCGGCTGTGGCGGGTGACGATCCCGAACATGAAGGCGGCGATCATGGTCGCCCTGCTGTTCCGCAGCCTGGACGCGTTCCGGGTCTTCGACAGCATCTTCATCATGACCGGTGGCGCCAACGGCACCGAATCGGTGTCGTTCCTCGCCTACCGGCAGACGATCGCACGATTGGAGATCGGGCTGGGATCGGCGGTGTCGGTGCTGCTCTTCCTCGTGGTGGTGCTCATCGCCTTCACCTTCATCAAGGCATTCAAGGTCGATCTGGCCTCGACGCGGGGGGAGTGACGATGTCCACTCGGAAGAAGGTCATGTGGTGGATCGGTGGCGCGATCATCGTCGTCTACGCGCTGTTCCCGATCGCCTGGATCATCTCCATCTCACTGAAGGCCCCGTCGGACATCGCCAACGGTCAGTTCCTGCCGAGCAGCGTCTCCTGGGGCAACTACGAGACGGTCCTGACCGGAGATGCGAGCGAACTGTTCCTGCCCGCGCTGCGCAATTCGTTCGGCATCTGCCTGATCGCCACGGCCATCTCCTGCCTGCTGGCGATGTTCGCCGCCTACGCGATCGCCCGGCTGGACTTCCCGGGCAAGAAGGTGATCCTCTCCACGGCGCTGGCGGTGGCGATCTTCCCGGTCATCTCGATCGTGACGCCGCTGTTCAACGTGTGGCGGCAGATCGGTCTCTACGACACCTGGCCAGGCCTCATCCTCCCGTACCTGTCGCTGACACTGCCCATCTCGATCTGGACGATGTCGGCCTTCTTCCGGGAGATCCCGTGGGAGATGGAGCAGGCCGCCCAGGTCGACGGCGCCACGACGTGGCAGGCGTTCCGCAAGGTGATCGTGCCGCTGGCCGCTCCCGGCGTGTTCACCACGGCGATCATCGCGTTCTTCATTGCCTGGAACGACTTCGTCTACGGGATCGTCCTGACCTCCACCGAGGCGGCCCGGCCCGTTCCGGCCGCGCTCGGCCTGTTCAGCGGCGCCTCCCAGTTCGAGGACCCGACGGGCGCGATCGCGGCGGCCGCCCTGATCGTGACGATCCCGGTCGTCGTCCTCGTGCTCCTCTTCCAGCGGCGCATCGTCGCCGGCCTCACCAACGGCGCGGTCAAGGGCTGACCGCCATGACCCCGACCTGCCCCACCTCATCGACCCACCGAGGGGACGACCACTGATGGCCTCCATCGAGATGAACAACATCGTCAAGAAGTACGGCGACGGGTTCCCGGCGGTGAACGACGTCAGCCTGGACATCGCCGACGGGGAGTTCATGATCCTGGTCGGCCCCTCCGGCTGCGGGAAGTCGACCCTGCTGCGGATGATCGTCGGCCTCGAGGACATCACCAGCGGCGACATGGTCATCGGGGGAAAGCGGGTCAACGACCTCGCACCGCGTGACCGCAACCTGTCGATGGTGTTCCAGAACTACGCGCTGTACCCGCACATGACGGTGTTCGAGAACATCGCCTTCCCGCTGCGGCTGGCCAAGATGCCCGACGACGAGGTGCGCCGCCGGGTGGACGAGGCCTCGGACGTGCTCGAGCTCGAGGAGCACCTGGAGCGCAAGCCGGCCAACCTCTCGGGTGGTCAGCGGCAGCGCGTCGCGATGGGCCGGGCCATCGTCCGGGAGGCCGAGGCGTTCCTCTTCGACGAGCCGCTGTCCAACCTCGACGCCAAGCTCCGGGGTCAGATGCGCACGGAGATCTCGCGGCTGCAGCGCCGGCTGGGGATCACCACCGTCTACGTCACCCACGACCAGACCGAGGCCATGACCCTCGGCGACCGGGTCTGCGTCCTGCGCAAGGGGAAGATCCAGCAGGTCGCGTCGCCGCGCGAGCTGTACGAGCAGCCGGTCAACCTCTTCGTGGCCGGGTTCATCGGGTCGCCGCCGATGAACTTCCTGCCGGCGACGCCCGAGGGCAACACCCTGCGGACGCCGTTCGGGACGATCGAGCTGGACGCCGGCCGCGCCGCCAAGGTGGCCGGCCGCGAGCTGCTCCTGGTCGGCATCCGGCCGGAGTACTTCGAGGACGCCTCCCTGGTCGACGAGGCCAAGCGCCCGCTCGGCTCGACGTTCCGGGCGCGGGTCGACGTCACCGAGTGGCTGGGGGACTCGCAGTACGCCTACATCCCGTACGAGGCGCCGGAGTCGATCCAGGCCCAGCTGCGCGACCTGTCCAAGGAACTGGACTCCGAGGAGCTGCGCACCCAGGCGATCGTGTCGATCGACGCGACCAGCCGCATCCGGGAGGGCCGGGATGCGGAGTTCTGGCTCGACAGCCGCAAGGTGCACGTGTTCGACCCGGAGTCGGGGGAGAACCTGACCCGCGATCCCGAGGCCGGCGCCGAGCTCACCCGGATGGCGACCCAGGACCGGGTCGAGCAGCTCGAGGACTCGCAGGCGCAGGCGGGCGGTGCGCTTGCGGGCCGTGCGCCCGCGGGCGGGGCGCAGGTGGGTGGGGCCACGGCGGCCTCGGCCTGACCCAGGCCCACCGAGTCCGGCGCTCGCGCGTCCCTGCAGGGCCGGACTCCTGGACGGGGCCACGCGTGGACATGCATGGAGCGCAGCCGGAGACGTGGTGGCGGGACGCCGTCGTCTACGAGGTGTACCTGCGGAGCTTCGCCGATTCCGACGGGGACGGGATCGGCGACCTCGGTGGTCTGCGCCGCCGGTTGCCCTACCTCGTCGACCTCGGCGTGGATGCGCTGTGGATCACCCCCTGGTACCCGTCGCCGATGGCCGACGGCGGGTACGACGTCGCCGACTACTGCGACATCGACTCCCGGTTCGGCACCCTCGCGGACGCCGACGCCCTGCTCGCCGAGGCCCACGGGCTCGGGCTCCGGGTCATCACCGACCTGGTCGCCAACCACACCTCCGACCGGCACCCGTGGTTCCTCGCGGCCCTGGCCGCCGGGCCTGGGTCGCCCGAGCGGAGCCGGTACTTCTTCCGCGACGGCCGGGCGGGCGGCTCGGAACCGCCGAACGACTGGATCAGCGCCTTCGGGGGCCCCGCCTGGACGCGGGTGCGGGACCCCGACGGCTCGCCGGGGCAGTGGTACCTGCACCTGTTCGCCCCGGAGCAGCCCGACCTCGACTGGGACCACCCGGGCGTCCGGGACGACTTCGACGCGATCCTGCGCTTCTGGTTCGACCGGGGGATCGACGGGATCCGGGTCGACGCCGCCCCCGCGATGGCGAAGGTGACGGGGCTGCCCGACGCCGGCCACGGACCGGGGGCCCTGTTCGAGTCCCGCACCTGGGTGGGCAACCCGCACTGGGACGTCGACGGGGTGCACGACATCCTCCGGCGCTGGCGGCGGATCGGGGACAGCTACGAGGGCGGTCGGCTGTTCGTCACCGAGGCAGTGGTGAACGGCCCCGAGCGGCTCAGCCGCTACGTCCGGCCGGACGAGATGCACACCAGCTTCAACTTCGACTACCTTGCCTCGCCGTGGGACGCCGGCCACCTCCGCGCCGTGATCGACGCCAGCCTGGCCGCCCTCGAACCGGTCGGGGCGCCGGCCACCTGGGTGCTGTCCAGCCACGACGAGACCCGGCACGTGACCCGGTTCGGCCGCGCCCGGAGCGCGGCCGCCACGATGGGCTTCGACACCGGCGCGCCGGCCGCCGACCTGGGAGTCGGGCTCCGCCGAGCCCGGGCGGCCGCGCTGCTCACCCTCGCCCTGCCCGGCTCGGCCTACGTCTACCAGGGCGAGGAGCTCGGCCTGCCCGAGGTGGAGGACCTGCCGGAGGAGGTGCTGCAGGACCCGACGTGGGAGCGGTCGGGCCACACCTCCCGGGGCCGTGACGGATGCCGCGTGCCCCTCCCGTGGTCGGGGGGCCGCCCGCCGTTCGGGTTCACCGACGACGGCGTCGAACCGTGGCTGCCGCAGCCCGCGGACTGGGCGGGTTCCACCGTCGCCGCACAACTGGCCGATCCGACGTCGACCCTGTCCCTCTACCGCACGGCGCTCCACCTCCGCCGGCGCATCCCGGGTGTGCGCAGCGGCGCCTTCTCCTGGTGGCGGACCGCAGACGACGTCGTGGCGTTCGATCGCGGACCCGCGTTCCGGTGCGTGGTGAACCTGTCGGACGAGCCGCTGGACCTGCGCGGTGCGGGCCGCCACCTCCTGTCCAGCGCACCCTGCGCGGACCTGCTCCCCCCGGACACCGCGGTCTGGCTGGAGCCCGGCGCCTCGTAGCCGGCCGTCTCCTGCGACCCGGGGCCGATCCCCGCGGCTATCGTCGACGCAGATGGTCGCGGCCACCGCGATCGCGCCGAGCCGAGGAGCCCCCGCTGTCCGAGCACGTCGAGCCGGCGGACGACGCGTCCGGGGGATCCTCCGCCGTCGCGCCGCCGAACCCGCTCCGCACCCGGCTGCTGCTGTCGCTGGCGGCCGCCGTCCTGCTGCTGGACCTGGTCACCAAGCTCGTCGTCGTGGCGACGATCGAGCCCGGCGAGGACATCCGGGTGCTCGGCGGCGCGCTGTACCTCACCAACCTGCGCAACACCGGTGCGGCCTTCTCCTTCGCGCAGGGCGCCACGGTGCTGTTCACCCTGATCGCGATCGTCGTCGCCGTCGTGATCGTCCGGACCGCCCGGCGACTGCGCTCGACCGGCTGGGCGGTGGCGCTGGGGCTGGTGCTGGGCGGGGCGCTGGGGAACCTGGTCGACCGCATCTTCCGCGACCCCGGGTTCCTCCGTGGCGGCGTCGTCGACTTCCTGTCGGTGTTCGGTCCCGACGGCAGCGTGTGGCCCGTGTTCAACGTCGCCGACTCGGCGATCGTCTGCGGCGGCATCCTCGGCGTGCTGCTGGCCTTCCGCGGCATCGAGTTCGACGGCACCCGGGACGACGGGTCCGACCGGGCCGACACCGCCTGAAACCACGCTGCGGCGTCCTGACCGACCCGACCCCGCACAATGGTGCGCGTGACCAGCGTTCCCGGCCTGCACCGGGCCCTTCCGGTGCCCGACGGGCTGGAGGGCCAGCGGGTCGACCAGGCCCTCTCCCGGCTGTTCGGGCTGAACCGCACCGCGGCGGCGGAGATCGCCGACGCCGGCCACGTCGTCGTCGACGGCCGGGTCCGTGGCAAGGGCGACCGGCTCAGCGGCGGGAGCTGGCTGGAGGTCGAGCTGCCGCCCCCGCCCGGCGAGCCCGCGCCGCCGAAGCCGGTCGAGGGGATGGCGATCCTGTACGACGACGACGACCTGGTGGTCGTCGACAAGCCGGTCGGCGTGGCCGCCCACCCGAGCCCCGGGTGGGACGGGCCCACCGTGATCGGTGGCCTGGCCGCCGCCGGCTTCCGGATCTCCACCTCCGGATCGGCCGAGCGGCAGGGCGTGGTGCACCGGCTGGACGCGGCGACGACGGGCGTGATGGTGGTGGCCAAGAGCGAGCGGGCCTACACCGCCCTCAAGGCGGCGTTCAAGGAGCGCACGGTCGAGAAGGGCTACCACGCGCTGGTGCAGGGGCACCCCGATCCCTCGCGCGGCACGATCGACGCGCCCATCGACCGCCACCCCCACCACGACTGGAGGTTCGCCGTCGTCAGCGGCGGCCGCCCCTCGGTCACCCACTACGAGGTGTCGGAGGCGTTCGCCGCCGCGAGCCTCGTGGACATCCGGCTGGAGACCGGCCGCACGCACCAGATCCGGGTGCACTTCTCCGCGCTGCGCCACCCCTGCGTCGGGGACACGACCTACGGCGCGGACCCCACGCTCGCCGCCCGGCTCGGCGTCTCCCGCCAGTGGCTGCACGCCGTGCGGCTGGGCTTCCCGCACCCGGCCGACGGACGCTGGGTGGAGTTCACCAGCGACTACCCGTCCGATCTCGCCGGCGCGCTGGCCCTGCTGCGCGCCGACAGCTGACGCCGGGACGGTGACGGGTCTGCCGGCCTCCCTCGCCGACTTCGGCCCCGCCGCGCTCGCCGCGGTGGTGGTCGCCGCCTACCTGGTGGTGGGCGAACCGGTGGTCGGCCAGGTGCTGCACCGGCGCTTCGAGGGCCGGCTGCGCACCGACAGCGGCGCCCGCCGCTCGTTCTACCGGCGGCTGCTCGTGCTCGAGTGGGGGCTCGCGGTGCTCGCGCTGGCGGTCTGGCTGTCCGCACCCGGTGTGGACGCCGCCGCCGTCGGGCTCCGCTGGCCGCAGGAGCGGCCGGGGCCGCTGGCCGCGGTGCTGGTCGTGGTGGTGCTGCTGCTCGTCGTCGCGTCGACCCGCCAGCTGCGGGCCGGTGCGCTGCTGGAGACGGCCCGGCCGGCGCGCCGGCCGGGTGAGGGGCGGCACGCCGAACCGCCCGGGCACTCGACCCTGGCCCTGCTGCCGCGCACCGACCGCGAGCGTCGGCTGTTCACCGTCGTCGGCCTCACCGCCGGCGTCTGCGAGGAGTGGCTGTACCGGGGGTTCTTCCTCGCCGTGGTCGCGGCCACGGCCGGTGGGGCGCCGACGGCGGTGCTGGTCGCCGTCGCCGCCGTGGCGTTCGGTCTCGCGCACGCCTACCAGGGCCGGGCGGGGATCATCACCACCGGCGTCCTCGGCGGTGTCATGGCCGTGCTCTACCTCGACACCGGCTCGCTCCTGCTGCCCGTGCTGCTGCACGCGCTGATCGACCTGCGCTTCCTCCTCGTGCCCGCCAGCGCGCTGCCGGGGCAGGCCCCCGGCGCCCAGGAGACGGCGGGTGGCTGAGCCGGCGGTGAGGATGGGTGGCATGGCCGTCCCGTCCGCGCAGCTCGCCACCACCGCCGACTGGCCCGAGGTCGCGGCCCTGCGTGCCCGGGTCTTCGTCGAGGAGCAGGGCGTCCCGCCCGAGATCGAGCGCGACGCCGCCGACGCGTCCGCGGTCCACGTGCTCAGCCGGGACGGCACCGGGCGGGTGGTGGCCACCGGCCGGGTGCTCGTCGACGGCGCCACGGCACGGATCGGCCGGATGGCGGCCGCCGCCGAGGTCCGGGGCCGGGGGCACGGCGGCGTGGTCCTGGACGAGCTGCACCGCCAGGCGCTGCGGCTCGGTGCCACGGCCGTGGAGCTGCACGCCCAGCTGCCGGCCCGGCGCTTCTACGAGCGGGCCGGGTACACCGCCGTGGGTGAGGTCTTCGAGGAGGCCGGGATCGCCCACGTCACCATGCGCCGGCGGCTCGGGGAGGGGCCGGCGGGAACCGTGTGACGGAGTGGTCCGGATCGCCGAGACACGAACTGTCGGTGGTCGCCGGTAGACCTGTCGAGGTGCGAGGATCGCAGGCACCGGTCACCGCTGGAGCGTCACCGCCGAACGGCCTTCCCCGCCGGTCATGAGAACCACCCCGTCGACCCTGCCCGCCCCGCGCCGGCCGGGCCGTCGAGACCCGTGAGGAGCACCCCGCACCGTGAGCAGCCCGTCCCGCGACGAGAACTTCGTGCACCTGCACGTGCACACCGAGTACTCGATGCTGGACGGCGCGGCGAAGCTGCCGGAGGTCACCGCAGCGGCCGCGGCGCAGGGCATGCCGGCGCTGGCGATGACCGACCACGGGAACGTCTTCGGCGCCTACGACTTCTACAAGCAGGCCAACGCCGCCGGTGTGAAGCCGATCATCGGCATGGAGGGGTACTACACCCCGGGCTCGCGGTTCGACCGCGCCCCGTTCGACTTCGGCGACAAGCTCCTCGACGAGGAGGGCGACGGCGGGTCCAACCGCGGCAAGGCCGCCTACACCCACATGACGCTGCTCGCGCGCACCACCGAGGGCATGCACAACCTGTTCCGCATCTCCTCGCTGGCCAGCCTGGAGGGGCAGTACCGCAAGCCGCGGTTCGACCGCGACCTGCTCGAGCGGTACGGCAAGGGCCTGATCGCCACCACCGGCTGCCCCTCGGGCGAGGTGAACATGTGGCTGCGCGCCGGCAAGGAGGACAAGGCGCGCCAGGCGGCCGCCGACTTCCAGGACATCTTCGGGCGGGAGAACTTCTACGCCGAGCTGATGGACCACGGGCTGTCCATCGAGAAGAAGACCCGCCCGGCGCTGCTGGCGATCGCGAAGGACCTCGGCATCCCGCTGCTGGCGACCAACGACCTCCACTACACGCACAAGGAGGACGCCGACGCCCACGACGCCCTGCTGTGCATCCAGACCGGCTCCCGGCTCAACGAGCCGAACCGCTTCAAGTTCAACGGCGACGGCTACTACCTGAAGTCCGCGGCGGAGATGCGGGCGCTGTTCACCGGCGACCTGCGCGAGGCCTGTGACAACACCCTGCTGGTGGCCGAGCAGTGCGAGGTGTCCTTCACCGAGGGCGCCGACCTGATGCCCCGGTTCCCGCTGCCGCCGGGGGAGGACGAGACCTCCTGGTTCGTCAAGGAGGTCGAGCGCGGCCTGCACAAGCGCTGGCCGGGCGGCATCCCCGACCACGTGCGCAAGCAGGCCGACTACGAGGTCGGGATCATCACCCAGATGGGCTTCCCGGGGTACTTCCTCGTCGTCGCCGACTTCATCAACTGGGCGAAGGACAACGGCATCCGGGTCGGCCCGGGCCGCGGCTCGGCCGCGGGCTCGCTGGCCGCCTACGCGATGGGCATCACCGACCTCGACCCGCTGGCGCACGGGCTGATCTTCGAGCGGTTCCTCAACCCCGAGCGCGTGTCCATGCCCGATGTCGACATCGACTTCGACGACCGCCGCCGGGGTGAGGTCATCCAGTACGTCTCGCAGAAGTACGGCGAGGAGCGGGTCAGCCAGATCGTCACCTACGGCACGATCAAGGCCAAGGCCGCGATCAAGGACGCCGCCCGCGTGCTCGACCGCCCGTACTCGGTCGGCGACGAGCTGACCAAGCTCATGCCGCCGGGCGTCATGGGCAAGGACATCCCGCTGTCGGGCATCTTCGACCCCGCGCACCCCCGGTACAAGGAGGCCGCGGAGTTCCGGGCCCGCTACGAGTCCGACCCCGGCGCCGCCGAGGTGGTCGACCAGGCCCGCAAGCTCGAGGGGCTGAAGCGGCAGTGGGGCGTGCACGCCGCCGGCGTCATCATCGGCCGCTACCCGCTGATCGACAGCATCCCGATCATGCGGCGCGAGGCCGACGGGGCGGTCATCACGCAGTTCGACTACCCGACGTGCGAGACGCTCGGCCTGCTCAAGATGGACTTCCTGGGCCTGCGCAACCTCACTGTCATCGACGACGCGCTGCGCAACATCGTGCTGAACGGCAAGGAGCCGATCGACCTCGACGAGCTCAGCAAGGACCTCACCGACAAGGCGACCTACGAGCTGCTGGGCCGGGGCGACACCCTGGGTGTGTTCCAGTTCGACGGCGGCCCGATGCGCTCGCTGCTGCGGCTGATGCGGCCGGACAACTTCGAGGACATCTCCGCCGTCGGCGCGCTCTACCGGCCGGGTCCGATGGGCGCGAACTCGCACACGAACTACGCGCTGCGCAAGAACGGCCAGCAGGAGATCACGCCGATCCACCCGGAGCTGGCCGAGCCGCTCGAGGAGATCCTCGGCCAGACCTACGGCCTGATCGTCTACCAGGAGCAGGTCATGGCGATCGCGCAGAAGGTCGCCGGGTACAGCCTCGGCAAGGCCGACCTGCTGCGCCGCGCGATGGGCAAGAAGAAGAAGTCGGTCCTCGACGCCGAGTTCGTCGGCTTCGAGGCGGGGATGAAGGCCAACGGCTTCTCCGCCGCGGCCATCAAGACGCTCTGGGACATCCTGGTCCCGTTCGCCGACTACGCCTTCAACAAGGCCCACTCCGCCGCCTACGGCCTGGTGTCGTACTGGACGGCGTTCCTCAAGGCGAACTACCCGGCCGAGTACATGGCGGGGCTGCTCACCAGCGTGGGCGACGACAAGGACCGCCGGCCTATCTACCTGGCCGAGTGCCGGCGGATGGGCATCAAGGTGCTCCCGCCGGACGTCAACGAGTCGTCCTGGGACTTCACCGCCGTCGGCACCGACGTCCGCTTCGGCCTCGCCTCGGTGCGCAACGTCGGGACCAACGTCGTCGACTCGATCGTCCGCGCCCGCGAGGAGAAGGGCGCGTTCAAGGACTTCGCCGACTTCATGCGCAAGATCGACACGGTCGCCTGCAACAAGAAGGTCATCGAGTCCCTGGCCAAGGCCGGCGCGTTCGACTCGCTGGGTCACTCGCGGCAGGGCATCGTGGCCGTCCACGCGCAGGCGGTCGACTCGGCCATGGGGCTCAAGCGCAAGGAGGCCGAGGGCCAGTTCGACCTGTTCGGCAGCTTCGGTGACGAGGGGGCGGCCGACGACCCGTTCGCCGGCGCCCTCGACATCACCATCCCCACCGCCGACTGGTCGAAGAGCGAGCGGCTGATGTTCGAGCGCGACATGCTCGGCCTCTACGTCTCCGACCACCCGCTGCACGGGGTGGAGCACGTGCTGACCTCGCACGCCGACACGCCCATCGCCGAGATCAACGCCGGCGGCGTGGAGGACGGCGCGAACGTGACCATCGCGGGCATCCTCACCGCGGTGTCCCCGCGCACCAACAAGCAGGGCGCGCCGTGGGCGATCGCGACGCTGGAGGACCTCGAATCGGGCATCGAGGTGCTGTTCTTCCCGAAGACCTGGGCCGAGGTCTCGGAGAAGGTGGTCCGCGACCAGATCGTGGTGGTCAAGGGGCGGATCAGCCGGCGCGACGACCAGCCGTCGCTGTTCGGGTCGGAGGTCAGCATCCCGGAGCTCACGGAGGGCCCGCGCGGCCCGGTGCTCGTCTCGATGGCGGCGGCGCGCTGCACCCCACCGGTGGTGGAGCGGCTCCGCGAGGTGCTCGGCAGCCACCCGGGCACGACCGAGGTGCAGCTCAAGCTGGTCAACGGCAGCCGGGAGACCGTCCTGCGGCTGGACCAGGGGCTCCGGGTGCGGCCCAGCACCGCGCTCATGGGCGACATCAAGGCGTTGCTGGGCCCGACCAGCGTGGCGATCCTCTGAGCGCGCCGTCGGGCACTCCCCGACGGTGCCCGGACGTCCCCCGGCCGGCCGCCGTTGGTTCACTGGACGGGTGAGCACCCCACCACTGCCCGCCCAGCCGGCCCTCGGGGTGCCCCCGCACGCCTACTGGCGGGGCTGGCCGGAGGTCCGGCAGGACCTGCGGGCCGGGCGCGCGCTGGGGTTCGGCCTGGTGCTCGCGGGCGTCCCCGCCGGCGTCCTGTGGTGGCTGCTCGCGCCCCGGGCGGACTACCAGATCACCGAGGCCGGGCCGGTGGTGCTCGGCCGGCCGTCGGGTGAGCTGCAGATCGCCGACGACACCGTCCTGCTCCTCATCCTGCTCACTCTCGGGGCGCTGGCCGGCGCTGCGGCCTGGCTGCTGCGCCGGGGCCGCGGCGTCGGCATGCTGCTGGTGCTCGCGGTGGGGGCGTCGTTGGCCGCGCTGATCGCCTGGCAGACCGGCGAACTGCTGGGCCCCGCGCCCACGGAGGCCGCACTCGCCGACGTCGGCACGCAGGTCACCACCGGGCTGACGCTCGGCTCGCTGCCGGCGCTCGCCGCCGCACCGTTCGCGGCGCTGCTGGTCTACCTGGTGGGGGCGCTGGTCGCCGTCGACGACGGCCTCGGCCGCCCGGTCGGCGACGACGTCGCGCCGCCGGCACGCACGGCCGTCCCGCCCGCGGGCGGAGGGTCGGTCAGTTCACCGTCATCGGGGTGGTGAACTGCTGCAGCGGCGCGGGCACCGCGCCGAGCGCCTGCAGCATCGTCAGCTCGCGACGGAGCAGCCGCGACTCCAGCGCCAGCCGCCGCCGGGTGGCCGACTCGGCGAGCAGCGCCTGCCGGTCCTCGGTGGTGAGCAACGCGGACGACGCCACCAGCCAGGACAGCGCCTCCGGGTCGTCGGCGGCCGCGGCCAGCCGCACCGCTGCCTCGGCGCCGTCACCGTGCGCGCCGGCGCCCAGCGCCGACACCTCGGCCACGTACCGGGTGAACAGCGCGCCCACGCCGCGGGCCAGCAGGACGAGCGAGCCACGGGTGACGGATGCGGCGACGTCGTCGAGCGGTGGCGCGTCGAGGCCCGATGCGTCGGTGAGCGTCTCGGCGTCCCCGGCCGCCTCCTCGGCGGCCTCCTCCTCGGCCAGCCACTCCACCTCGGCCTGCAGATAGGGCGGGTCGTCGGCGACGACGACGTCGAGCAGGCGGAACCGCTCGCCGCCGACCGTGACGATCCGGAAACCGCCGTCGGGCTGGGGCTGGACCCGCTGCAGCCGCGCGGCGCAGCCGATGTCGTACAGCGCCGCCGCCGGGGCCACCCGCTCGACCTCCCAGCCCTGCCGGATCGCCACGACACCGAAGAACCGGCGGTCGTCCTCGGGGAGGGACGTCAGGTCGCGCATCAGCCGGCGGTAGCGCGGCTCGAAGATCTGCAGCGGCAGCACCACCCCGGGGAACAGCGGCTGCCCGAGCGGGAACAGCGGGATCAGCTCGGCCATCCCGGGAAGCGTACGGGCCGCCGGGCCGTCCGCCGTCCGGGCGCCCCCGGCGCGGCCGGAACCGCTGGCTACCCTGAGGATCCCGATTCACCTCCGGAGGTGGCCCGTGCTCGCCCGCATCGACCTGCGTGGATCCACGCTGCCCGGCGTCCGGGAGCTCTCCGGGCTGCTGCCGCGGGCCGCCACCGACATCGACTCGGTGCTCGCCACCGTCCGCCCGCTGTGCGAGGACGTACGGCTCCGGGGCGCCCAGGCGGTCCGTGAGATCACCGCCCGGCTCGACGGGGTGGACGCCGAGGACTTCGCCGTGCCGAAGGAGGCGCTGGACCGGGCGCTGGCCGAGTGCGACCCAACGCTGCGCGAAGCCCTGGAGGAGTCGATCTCCCGGGTCCGGACGGTGCACACCGACCAGCGCCGCACCGACGTCACCACCCAGGTCGTCGGCGGCGGCAGCGTGACCGAGCGCTGGCTGCCGGTCCGCCGTGTGGGGCTGTACGTGCCCGGTGGGCTCGCCCCCCTGCTGTCCAGCGTCGTGATGAACGTCGTGCCCGCGCAGATCGCCGGCGTCGAGTCGATCGCCGTCGCCTCGCCGCCGCAGCGCGACCACGGTGGCCTGCCCGATCCGGGCGTCCTGGCGGCCTGCGCCCTGCTCGGGGTGACCGAGGTGTACGCCGTCGGCGGCGCCCAGGCGATCGCCGTGTTCGGCTACGGCGCCGGGTCCTGCGAGCCGGTCGACATGGTCACCGGGCCGGGCAACGTCTACGTGACCGCCGCGAAGCGGCTGCTGCGCGGGCTCATCGGCATCGACTCCGAAGCCGGCCCGACGGAGGTCGCGATCCTCGCCGACGACACCGCCGACCCGGCGCACGTCGCCGCTGACCTGATCAGCCAGGCCGAGCACGACCCGCTGGCCGGCGCGGTGCTGGTGACCGACAGCGAGGAGCTGGCCGACGCCGTCCTGGCGCTGGTGCCCGCGCAGGTGGCGGCCACCAAGCACTCCGACCGGATCACCACCGCACTGGACGGCAGCCAGTCGGGGATCGTGCTCGTCGACGACCTCGAGGACGGGCTGCGGGTGGTCGACGCCTACGCCGCCGAGCACCTGGAGATCCAGACCCGGGACGCCCGCGAGGTCGCGCTGCGGGTGCGGAACGCGGGCGCGATCTTCGTCGGCGCCTGGTCGCCGGTCTCGCTGGGTGACTACATCGCCGGGTCCAACCACGTGCTGCCCACCGGCGGGTGCGCCCGGCACTCCAGCGGCCTGTCCGTGCAGTCGTTCCTGCGCGGCATCCACCTCGTCGAGTACGACGAGCAGGCGCTCGCCGACGTCGCCCGGCACGTCGATGCCCTCGCCGGCGCCGAGGACCTCCCGGCGCACGCCGCCGCCGTCCGCATCCGGCAGCGGTCGTGACGTCGCTCGAGGACCTTCCCCTCCGGCCCGAGCTGCGCGGGCGCACGCCCTACGGCGCCCCCCAGGTCCCGGCCACCCACCGGCTCAACACCAACGAGAACCCGCACCCGCTGCCGGCCGAGCTGCTCGCCGACCTGGGCGAGGCACTCGGGCATGCGGCGCTGGAGCTCAACCGGTACCCCGACCGGGACGCCGTGGCGCTGCGCACCGACCTCGCGGCCTACCTCGCGCGCACCAGCGGCCAGCCGGTGGAGCCGGCGCAGGTGTGGGCGGCCAACGGCTCCAACGAGGTGCTCCAGCAGATCCTGCAGGCCTTCGGGGGAGCGGGGCGCACCGCGCTGGGGTTCACGCCCTCGTACTCGATGCACCCGATCATCGCCGCGGGCACCGGGACGGCGTGGGCCGACGGGCACCGCGCGGCAGACTTCACCATCGACGTCGCGGCCGCCGTCGCGCAGGTGCGGGAGGTGCGGCCCGACGTCGTGTTCGTCACCAGCCCGAACAACCCGACCGGCACCGCCGTCGACCTGGACACCGTCGTCGCCCTGTACGAGGCGACCGAGGGGGTCGTCGTCGTGGACGAGGCCTACACCGAGTTCGCCCGCACCGGCACGGTCTCGGCGCTCGCGCTGCTGCCCGGGCGCCCGCGGCTGATCGTCAGCCGCACGATGAGCAAGGCCTTCGGGATGGCCGGGCTGCGGCTGGGCTACCTGGCCGCGGACCCCGCCGTCGTCGATGCGCTGCAGCTCGTCCGCCTGCCGTACCACCTCAGCTCGCTCACCCAGGCCGCCGCGCGGGCCGCGCTCGCGCACACCGACGCGCTCCTCGGCACCGTCGACGCGGTGAAGGAGCAGCGTGACCGGATCGTCGCCGCGCTGCCCGGCCTCGGGCTGACCAGCGTCCCCAGCGACGCCAACTTCGTGCTGTTCGGGCACTTCGCGGACGCGGGGAAGGCCTGGCAGGCGCTGCTGGACCGCGGGGTGCTCGTGCGGGACGTCGGCCTGCCCGGCTGGCTCCGCGTCACGGCCGGCACGGCCGCGGAGACCGATGCGTTCCTCACCGCGCTGGGTGAGGTCGCGCCGGACCACCGCACGACTCTGGGAGACTGACCGCATGACCCGCACCGCACGCGTCGAGCGACAGACCAACGAGACCAAGCTCGTGGTGGAGCTCGACCTCGACGGCACCGGCGCCAGCTCGATCAGCACGGGCGTGGGGTTCTACGACCACATGCTGACGGCGCTGTCCAAGCACAGCGGCATCGACCTGACCGTGCGCGCCGACGGTGACCTGCACATCGACGCGCACCACACGGTGGAGGACGTCGCCATCGCCCTGGGCCAGGCGTTCGCCGAGGCGATGGGGGACAAGAGGGGGATCACCCGCTACGGCGATGCCACGATCCCCATGGACGAGGTGCTGGTGCAGGCCGCGGTGGACCTCTCCGGCCGGCCGTACTTCGTGCACGCCGAGCCCGAGAACATGACCCCGGTGATCGGGCCGGACTACCCGACCAGCCTGACCAAGCACGTGCTGGAGTCCTTCGCGTTCAACGCGCGGATCAGCCTGCACGTGCGGGTCCTCTACGCCGGCCGGGACGCCCACCACATCGTCGAGGGCCAGTTCAAGGCGCTGGCGCGGGCGCTGCGCACCGCCGTGGCGCTCGACCCGCGGGTCACCGACGTGCCGTCGACCAAGGGCGCCCTGTAGCCCGGTGGACTTCGGCCTGATCCTCGTCGTGCTCGGCGGGTTTCTCCTGGGCGGTGCCTGGAGCATCTGGCGGGCGGACTCCGAGACCGCCGGGCGCACCGGGCCGCAGGTCGTCTTCGCCGCCATCCTGCTGCTCGCCGCGCTGCTCGCCTCGGTCTCGGGCATCCTCCGGCTCGTGTGAGCCGCGGCGACGAGGACCGGTTCGTCGAGCTGGTCGCCGCGGACCCCACCGTGCGTGCCGTGCTCGAGCGTGCCCCCGCGCTGGGCCTGGACGACTGGTGGCTCACGGCGGGGGTGCTCTTCCAGACGGTGTGGAACGCCCTCACCGGCCGCCCGGCCGGCACCGGCATCCGCGACGCCGACTGCTTCTACTTCGACCCCGACACGTCCTGGGCGGCGGAGGACGCGGTGATCCGGGCGGGCGCGGACCTGTTCGCCGATCTGCCCGTTCCGGTGGAGATGCGCAACGAGGCCCGCGTGCATCTCTGGTACGAGCGGAAGTTCGGCGTGCCGGCCGCGCCGTTCCGCGACTGCGCCGACGCCATCGACCACTTCGCCGCCGTCTGCTGCTGCTACGGGATCCGGGTGGGCGGCGGCGGCGCGGTCGAGGTGTACGCACCGCACGGCTACGACGACCTGTTCGCGCTCATCGTGAGGCCGAACCCGCGACTGGCGCCGCGGCACGTCTACGAGGCCAAGGCCGCGCGCTGGGTCGAGGAGTGGCCCGAGCTCACGGTCCTGCCCTGGCCGGAGCAGCCGTCCCGCTGACCACGGGCAGGGCCCAACCCGTCCGCGAGCGTTCGGGTTCTGCGGTGCTGCGGGGAGGATGAGGATCTCGGTTCCGTCGGGCCGGTAGGTGTGCCATCGGCCGCTGGTATCTCGTTCGACGCGGAAGCCGTGGTGGACCTTGGTGTGGTGGCGTTCGCACAGCAGCGCTGAGTTCTCCAGCGAGGTCTCCCCGCCGTCGGCCCAGTGCACGAGGTGGTGGACGTCGCACCAGAAGGCCGGGGCGTCGCAGCCGGCGAACACGCATCCCCGGTCGCGGTACTCCACCGCCCGGCGCAGCGGCGGCGGGACCACCCGGTGCCGGCGGCCCAGGTCCAGGAGCTCGCCGTCGGGGCCGATGACGATCCGGCTCACGTTGCCGTCACACGCCAGCCAGCGGGCGCGGGCGGCGGAGATCGTCGCCCCGAACCCGGTGGTGGCCGCGCCCGGTCCGGTGGCGGGGTCGACCAGGTCGGTGAGGTCGATCCGGACGATGACGTGCGGCTTCACGGTGCGCAGGACCGGCAGGGCGCCCGAGGCGAGCTGGTTGTCGGCGAGCTGGACCAGGGCGTCGGCGGACTGCTGGGCGCGGGTGCGCATGTCCCCGGCGGGGCGGGATGCCTGCACGATCGACTCGACCGCGGCCTGGAACTTCTCCCCGCCGACGGCGTCGAGCTCGCCGCGGAATCCGACGCTGCCATCTGCGTGGGTGACGAACACCAGTGACCGGCCCTCGGTCGGGTCGGGTTCGGGCCCGTCGGGGTCGAGCCGGGCCAGGTAGTGGTCCACGACCTGGCGCAGTTCGTCCAGCGGGCGGGCCGCGGCGACCGCTGCCAGCGTCGCGTCGACCCCGGCCAGCTCCACGTCCTGCGCCTGGGCGGCGGCCGACCCCCGGTGCGGCGACCGGGGCGATCACCGCGACCTGCTCGGCGGTCACCGCACCCGCGGCGAACGCGGCCCGCACCGCCGGCAGCTGCGCCAGCGCCCGCCCGGAGCGCACCACCCGCGACGCCGCCGCCGGGGACAGCCGGGCGTGCCCGCGCAGCCAGGACGCCATCGCCTTCTGCCCGTCGTGCTCGGCGGCGGAGGTGACCTCGCACTCCCGCACCGTGCGGATGACCTCCGCGGCCAGCCGGTTGCTCGCCACCAGCAGCGGCCGCAGCCGGTCCAGCAGCTGCGGGCCGAACCGGCCGGCCAGGTCCTCGGCCGCCAGGTCGTCCAGCGCGGCCGTCAACCGGCCCAGCGCATCACCCGCAGTCGTCGAACACATGTACGAAGACTACCGGGGTGACCGTCCCCCGACAACTCAAAGCGGCAGGTCAGACGCCTGCCCACAGATCTGCGGGAAGCCTTGACAGCGGCCGTGATCGTGGCGGCGGGAAGACCACAGTCGGGCCGTTCCAGCCTCCTGGCTACCGGCTGCGCATCGATGGTGGGGGCCGATGCACTGGGAGTGTCCCGGCGTCCCGCTCCGGTCGAGCTGCTGGACGGTGAGGCCGTGCCGCCGCAGGATGCAGGCTGTGGACGGATGTCGATCGGCGCGCCCCCTGCTGGTGATGGCGACGCTGCTCGCCGCTACGCCTGCGCTCGCCGCCTGCGGCGCTGACGGGCCGGGCACCTCGCCCTACGTCGCGGAGTTCGCCCTCGGAGCCGGTACCCCGGAGGCGCAGGAGTTCGAGTTCACGCCGATGCCCGGGGTCCGTGTCCAGCTGCTCCCGGAGCCGTCCCCCCCGCCGCGGATCACGCTGCCCGATCCCGGGGAGGGCTTCGAGCTGCCCCCGCCCTCGCCCGACCCCGGTGGTCAGTCGCTCCTCGGGTCGGCCTTCCAGCCCTCGATCGCCTGGGTCAACGACGGGGAGTACCTCGCGGTCATCACCCAGGGCAGCGGCAGCTGCCCCAGCGGGCCGGACGACATCGAGGTCGTCGCCGACCAGGAGATCGTGGTCCAGCTGGGGCCGCTGTTCCCCGACCGGGACACCTGCACCGCAGACATGAGTCCGCACGTCACCGTGGTGGAGCTGCCGCAGGGGATCACGCCGGCGGAGCGGCTGGTGGCCCGCTTCGGGGACGACGAGGCGACCATCGACGGCGTGAATCGCTGACCCGTTCCGCAGGGGCCGGTCGCGGCGCCTGGCGTCGACCGGTGAGCGCAAGAGGGTGCGCCTCAGGTGCCACGACGGGGAACACTTCCGGCCGCTCACGTGCTGGTCGGTAGCGTGGCAGGCGTGAAGAAGGTGGCGGTCCTCGACTACGGCTCGGGGAACCTGCGGTCCGCCGAGCGCGCGCTCCAGCGGGTCGGGGCCGACGTGACGGTGACCTCCGACATGCAGACGGCGCTCGACGCCGACGGGCTCGTCGTCCCGGGTGTGGGCGCGTTCGCCGCCTGCATGACCGGCCTGGACGCCGTCCAGGGGCGCCGGATCATCGGCCGCCGGCTCGCGGGTGGCCGGCCGGTGCTGGGCGTCTGCGTGGGCATGCAGATCCTGTTCGAGCGCGGCGTCGAGCACGGTGTGGACGCCGAGGGCTGCGGCGAGTGGCCCGGGGTCGTCGAGCCCCTGGAGGCTCCCGTGCTCCCGCACATGGGCTGGAACACCGTGCAGGCGCCGCCGGACAGCGTGCTCTTCGACGGCCTCGAGGACGAGCGCTTCTACTTCGTGCACTCCTACGGGGTCCGCGAGTTCCCCCTCGTCCAGGACGGCGCGCCGTCGCGGCTCGCGCCCCCGAAGATCACCTGGGCCGAGCACGGCGACCGGTTCGTCGCCGGCGTGGAGAACGGCCCGCTCTCGGCGACGCAGTTCCACCCGGAGAAGAGCGGCGACGCCGGCGCCCAGCTGCTGACCAACTGGCTGGGCACGCTGGACTGAGCGGCCGGCTCAGCTGCGCAGGTAGCTGGCCCCGTTGACGTCGATGATCGTGCCGGTGGAGAAGCGGGCGCCCGGCGAGGCGAGCCACAGCACGGCCGAGGCCACCTCTTCGGGACGGGCCACGCGGCCGTAGGGTGACTGCGCGCGGACGGCGTCGCCGCCCGGGCCGTCGAGGATCTCCCGCGCCATCTCCGTCTGCACGAACCCCGGGGCGACGCTGCCCACAGTGATGCCGTGCGGCGCCAGCGCCTGGGCCATCGACTGCCCGAAGGCGTTGAGCCCGGCCTTCGCCGCGCCGTAGGCGGGGGTGTTCGGCTCGCCGCGGAACGCGCCGCGACTGGTCACGTTGACCACCGCGCCGCCACCGGCCGCGACCAGGTGCGGCACGGCCCGGAACGTGGCGTGCATGGCGCCGACCAGGTTCACCTGCAGGGTGCGCGCCACGATCGCCTGCCAGTCGGCCCAGGACGTCTCCGTCGGCGGGTGCGCCGTGTAGACGCCGGCGTTGTTCACCAGCACCTGCAGCGCACCCAGCGCGGCCGCCGCCTCGTCGACGGCCGCCCCGACGGCCTCGGCATCGGCGACGTCGGCCTGCACCACCACGTGCCCCCGGCCGGGCAGCTCGGCGGCCACCCGCTCGGCCGCCTCGCGGGAGCTGCCGGAGTGGACGGCCACCCGGTCGCCCCGGTCGGCGAAGGCGTGGGCGATCGCCCGCCCGATGCCGCGGGAGGCGCCGGTCACGAGGACGGCGCGCGAGTCGCTGGAGTCGGCCACGCGCGAAGTCAACCAGCGGCGTCCACCAACCGCCTGCCGCCCGGGCATCGCGCCTGCCCGGCCGGGCCCCGATCACGGCCTAGGGTTCCCGGGTCCCGTCCCGGTGCTCCCAGGAGGTCGGCGTGCCCGCCGAGCGTTCCCCACGGCCCACCGCAGGGCGGCCCGGCCGTCTCGCCGGGCTCGTCGTCGTCGCGCTCCTGCTCGGTCTGGCCGCGTGGTCTGTGGCCGCCCTGCAGCCGCCGGACCCGCGGCCCGCGGACGTGCCCGCCGGGGAGTTCAGCGCGGCGCGCGCGTTCGAGCACGTCGAGGCGATCGCGGCCCGCCCCCACGTGGCGGGCAGCGCCGCGAACGAGGAGGTGGTCGACCGGCTGGTGCGCACGCTCACCGACCTCGGGCTGGACACCCGGGTGCAGAACGCCGTGGGGGCGCGCAGCGGGGGTCCGGGCGAGGCGCGCATGGCCCGGGTGCGCAACGTCGTCGCGGTCCTGCCGGGCACCGACCCCAGCGGCCGCCTGTACCTGACCGCCCACCACGACTCGGTCGCGGCCGCGCCCGGCGCCGCCGACGACGCGGCCGGCGTGGCCGCGATCCTCGAGTCGGTGCGGGCGCTGACCGCGGGAGCCCCGCTGCGCAACGACGTCGTCGTCGTGCTGACCGACGCCGAGGAGGCGTGCCTGTGCGGCGCCGAGGCGTTCGCCGCCTCCCACCCCCTGGCCACCGGCGGGGTGGTGCTCAACGTCGAGGCCCGCGGGACCGGCGGCCCGCCGATCATGTTCGAGACGTCGCAGGGCAACGCCGAGCTGGCCCGGGTCTTCGCCGAGGCGGCGCCGCACCCGGTGGCCAGCAGCCTCGCCGTCGAGGTCTACCGCGCGCTGCCCAACGACACCGACTTCAGCGTGCTGCTCGAGGACGGTGACTTCACCGGCCTGAACACCGCCTTCATCGACGGCGCCGCCGCGTACCACTCGCCCCGGGACCGCCCCGAGCGGCTGGACCGGGGCTCGCTCCAGGCGCTCGGCGACAACGTGCTGGCGCTCGCCCGCGACCTCGGCGGCCGTGATCTCGCCGCGCTCGCCGAGCCGGCCGCCGACGACGCGACGTACTTCCCGCTGCCCGGTCTGCTGGTCGGCTACCCGGGCCGGCTGGTGTGGCCGCTGGCCGGTGCGGCGCTGGTCGCCGTCGCCGGGCTCGCCTGGGTGCTGCGTCGCCGGGGGATCAGCTCGCTGCGCCGCACCGCCGCGGCCGCGGCCCTGGCGCTGCTGCCGCTGGTGCTCGCCCCGCTTGCTGCGCAGGGCCTGTGGCGGGCGCTGGTGGCGGTGCGGCCGGAGTACGCGGGGATGCTCGACCCGTGGCGCCCCGGCTGGGTCCGGCTGGCGGCGGTCGCCGTCGTCGTGGCCGTGGTCCTGATCTGGTACGCGCTGCTGCGCCGCCGGGTCGGGCCCGCGGCGCTCGCGGCCGGAGCGCTGGTCTGGCTCGCCGTGCTCGGGGCCGTGCTCGCCGCGGTGGCGCCCGGCGGCTCCTACCTGGCGGCCTGGCCGGCGCTGGTCGGCGCGCTGGCCGGGACCGTCGCCGCGCTGGCCCCCGGTTGCGTCGTGCGCACCCTCGCCGCGCTGCTGACCGGTGCGGTCGCGCTGCTGCTGCTGGCGCCCACCGCGGCGCTGTTCTTCCCGGCAATGGGCCTGTCGTCCGCGGGCGTGCCGGCGGTGGTGGTCACGCTGGCCGCCCTCGCCCTGCTGCCCGCCCTGGAGCTGCTGTTCCCGGACCCCAGCGCCGAGCCGGGGGCGGCGCGGCGCCGCCTGGCGGCCGCCGCCGTGCCGGCCACCGCCCTGGCCGTGGCCTGGGCGTGCGTCGCCGCCGGGCTGGCCGTCGACCGGTTCGACGCCGACCACCCGGTCCCCACCCGCCTGGCCTACGTGCTCGACACCGACCGGGGGCAGGCCCGCTGGGTGAGCACGGAGACGACGCCGGCGGAGTGGACCGCCCGCTTCGTGGACGGGCCCGGCGAGCTGGACATCGAGCCGCCCTGGCTGGCCGGGCGCCCGCTGCTCACCGGCCCGGCCGAGGCCGCCGACCTGCCCGCCCCCGAGGTCACCGTCGCCTCCGACGAGGTGGTGGGGAACCGGCGGGAGATCACCGTGCGGGTGACCCCCCGCCGGGACGGCGTGCGGCTGGTCGACCTCGACCTGACCGTCGACGGGGACACGGTGGCCGGAAGCCGGATCGAGGGCCGGGCCGTCCCGGACGGCGCGCTGGGCACCGACCGGCTGCACGTCACCTTCCACGCCCCGCCCGCCGGCGGGCTGCAGGCCGGCTTCAGCATCGAGGGCGACGGACCGGTGACGCTGCGGGCGACCGACGGCAGCCACGGGCTCGCCGGGCTGCCGGGGTACGAGCCCCGGCCCGAGGGCGTCGACGTCGCCGGTGCCCACGGCTCGGACCTGCTGCTGGTGTCCTCGGTCACCGAGCTCGGCTGAGCGGTCACCAGCGGCCGCGGTGCACGACCTCGTCCACGCCCCGCCGGCCGCGGCGCAGCGACGGCGAGCGGCGGTCGTCGGCGCCCGGGTAGCCGACCGACACGCAGCCGACCGGGCGGTACTCGGCCGGCACGCCGAAGGCCGTCCGGAAGGCGTCCACCCGAACCGCCGGGACGCCGAAGAAGCAGGCGCCCAGCCCCTCGTCGACCGCGGTGAGCAGCATCAGCAGCGACGCCATGCCCGCGTCGACGTCCCAGTACGGCACGGGCCAGCGCGCCTCGTCGCGGTCGGTCCAGCCCTTGTCCGGCTCGGCGTAGCGGTCGAGGTAGGCGTTCTTGTTCGCCAGCGGCACGATCAGCAGCGGCGCGCGGCGCATGCGGGTGAGCCACCGGTCGGGCGCGCCCCCGTCGGTGGTGGCGGCCCAGAACCGGTCGCGTTCCCCGGCCGTCTCCAGCACGAGGAACGCCCAGCCCTGGCTGAAGCCGGCCGACGGGGCCCGGATCGCGTGCGCGAGCAGCTTCTCCCGCACCTCGGGCGGCACGGGGCGGTCGGGGTCGTAGTCCCGGACCATGCGGCGGCGGCGGACGACCTCGGCGAACTCCACGGGTGCAGCCTGCCGGACGGCGCGCGCGGAGGTCAGGCCCGCCGGCCGAGCCGGGCCAGCGCCCGGGCCTCGCGGTCGGCCGTGTCGGGCACCTCGACGGCCGGCCGGCAGATCCCGTCCATGTGCAGCGCCGGGCCGAAGCTGTCCGCGCCGGCCTCGATCCGGTCCAGCTCCCCGTCGGTGAGGCCGGCATCGGCGCCGACGGCGCGGGCGACGTCCCAGCGGTGGACCAGCATGTCCCACACGTAGAACTGCTCGAAGGCGGCGCCGACCGTGGTGCGCCCGAAGAAGCCGTCGAACTCCCGGCCCGGTACGGCGTCGTCGGACAGGGCCTCGGCCACCCGCGTCGCGTGCCGGCGCCAGGCGGCCGCGGGATCGGCGGCGACGTCCGGTTCGTCACCCAGGTCCACGCCGTGGGTGGTGAGGAAGTCCCGCTGCGTCCCGACCAGGTGCCCGACGACGTCGGCGGCGCTCCAGCCCTCGCAGGGCGACGGGCGGGTCCAGCCGGCCGGGGGCACGGCGTCGAGCAGCGCGGTGAGGGGACGGTCGGCGGCCGCGAAACTCGTGGCGGTGGAGGTCATGCCCCGGAACGTAGGGGCGTGCGGCAGGCTCGGTCTTGATGAAACCCGACACCTCCGGTGGGGCGATGGACCACGTCGAGCGCGCGCACCTCAAGGACCCCGGTGACGCCTCGCACGTCATGTACCGGTATCCGGCCGAGCCTGAGTTCGACGGCCTGCTGCAGCGGTTCTGGATCCCGGTGTGGTCGGTGCCGCCGGGGCGGGAGGCCCCGCAGCGGGTCCTGCAGTACCCGGTCGCGCTGCTGGTCGTCGCCGCCGACTACGCCCGCTTCTACGGCGTGGTCCCGGGGCTCTCCACGACGACGCTGACCGGCACCGGCTGGGCGGTCGGCGTCATGTGTGCGCCGGCCGCGGGCGCACTGGTCGCCGGCGGGCCGATGAGCGCGTACACCGACCGGCACGTCGACGTCGGCGACGTCCTGGGCGCCGAGGGGGAGCGCCTGACCGCCCGGGTCCGCGCCGCCATGGCGGGCGACCCGCACGCGCCGGCCGCGCACGCCGCGGCGATGGCCGCGTTCGGCGACGCGCTGCGGCCGTTCCTCCCCGTCGACGACGACGGCCGCCTGGTCAACGAGATCGTCGCCTTCGTCGAGGGCGACCGAGAGGTGGTCCGCGTCGCGCAGGTGTGCGAGCGCTTCGGCGTGTCGGAGCGGGCGCTGCAGCGGCTGGTGCACCGCCGGCTCGGGCTGACCCCCAAGTGGCTCATCCAGCGCCGCCGGCTGCAGGAGGCGGCCGAGCGGCTGCGCGGGAACCCGGTGAGCATCGGCGAGGTGGCGGCGGTGCTCGGCTACGCCGACCAGGCCCACTTCACCCGGGACTTCGCCCGCGTCACGGCCATGACCCCCGGGCAGTTCGCGGCCCGGTACGTCCCGGGGAGCTGACGCGGGGACGCGGCGGGCCGGTCCCTACGCTGTCGTCGTGCCCACGCTGCAGCTGCTCCCCGCCGTCGACGTCGCCGACGGCCAGGCCGTCCGTCTCGTGCAGGGGGAGGCCGGCAGCGAGACCTCCTACGGCGACCCCCTCGACGCCGCGATGCAGTGGCAGCGCGACGGCGCCGAGTGGGTGCACCTGGTCGACCTCGACGCCGCCTTCGGGCGCGGCTCCAACCGCGAGCTCCTGGCCCGCGTGGTGGGGGAGCTGGACGTCGACGTGGAGCTCTCCGGCGGCATCCGCGACGACGCCTCGCTGACCGCCGCGCTGGCGACCGGGTGTCGCCGGGTGAACCTCGGGACGGCGGCGCTGGAGTCGCCGGAGTGGTGCGCGAAGGCGATCGCCGAGCACGGCGACCGGATCGCCGTCGGCCTGGATGTCCGCGGCACCCGGCTGGCCGCGCGCGGCTGGACCAAGGAGGGCGGGGAGCTGTACGAGACCCTCGCCCGCCTCGACGCCGAGGGCTGCGCCCGCTACGTCGTCACCGACATCACCAAGGACGGCACGCTCAAGGGCCCGAACCTGGAGCTGCTGCGCGAGGTCTGCGCCGCCACGTCGCGCCCGGTGATCGCCTCCGGCGGGGTCAGCTCGCTGGACGACATCCGTGCCCTGGCCGCCCTGACCGAGATCGGCGTCGAGGGCGCCATCGTGGGCAAGGCGCTGTACGCCGGGGCCTTCACCCTGCCGGAGGCGCTGCGCGTGACCCAGGGGCGCTCGTGACCGTGCTGAACCTCGGGTCGGCGAACCCGTGGGAGCCGGTGGTCGGCTACAGCCGGATCGTCGTCCGCGGGGACACCGCCTGGGTCAGTGGCACCACGTCCAGTGTCGACGGCGAGGTCGCCCACCCCGGCGACGGCGCCGCCCAGACGCGCCAGGCGCTGGCCACCATCCGGCGCTCGCTGGAGCGGGCGGGCTTCACCCTCGCCGACGTCGTCCGCACCCGGATGTACGTCACCGACATCAGCCGCTGGGAGGAGATCGGCCGGGCCCACGGCGAGGTGTTCGGCGACATCCGCCCGGCCTCCACCATGGTCGAGGTGTCGGCGCTGATCGATCCCGCGATGCTGGTGGAGATCGAGGCCGACGCCGTCCGGGGGGCCGGCGCATGAGTCTCGCCGTCCGCGTCATCCCGTGCCTCGACGTCGACGCCGGCCGCGTGGTCAAGGGGGTCAACTTCGTCGACCTGCGCGACGCCGGCGACCCGGTGGAGATGGCCCGCGTCTACGACGCCGAGGGCGCCGACGAGCTGACGTTCCTCGACATCACCGCGAGCTCGGGCGACCGCGAGACCACCTACGACGTCGTCCGCCGCACCGCGGAGAGCGTGTTCATCCCGCTCACCGTGGGCGGGGGCGTGCGCGCCGTGGAGGACGTCGACCGGCTGCTGCGGGCCGGCGCCGACAAGGTCGCGGTCAACACCGCGGCCGTCGCCCGGCCGGAGCTGATCGCCGAGATCGCGCACCGCTTCGGCAGCCAGGTGCTCGTGCTCTCGCTCGACGCCCGCCGGACGCGCGACGGCGCGGTCACCGACTCCGGCTGGGAGATCACCACGCACGGCGGCCGCCGCGGGACCGGGCGCGACGCCGTCGAGTGGTGCATCCGGGCCGCGGAGCTCGGGGCGGGGGAGATCCTGCTGAACTCCATGGACGCCGACGGCACCCGGGCCGGCTTCGACACCGATCTGATCCGGCAGGTGCGCGCCGAGGTGCGGGTGCCGCTGATCGCCAGCGGGGGAGCCGGCGCCGCCGAGCACTTCCCGCCCGCGGTGCAGGCCGGCGCGGACGCCGTCCTGGCCGCCAGCGTCTTCCACTTCGGGGTCATGCGCATCGGCGAGGTCAAGGACGCCCTGGCCGCGGCCGGCGTGCCGGTGCGCCGGGAGGCCGACCAGCCGCTCAGCTGACCGGGCGCCCCAGACCCGGCACGAGGCGGGGGAGGGCGGCGCTGGTGAGCAGGACGAACAGCGACATGCCGGTCTGCACCCAGGTCCACCAGCCCACCGGCGTGTGCCCGGCCAGCGGGCAGACCATGGTCATGACGGCCATGAACCCGCCCGCCACGAGGCCGAGCCGGGCCGAGTGCCGGCTGCCCCGCCAGAGCGCGGCCACCGCCAACACGATCGAGACGACCGTCCCGATGTCGACGGGCAGCTGCCACAGCGGGTAGTGCACGTCCCCCGTCGGCAGCGGCTCCACCAGCGGGCAGGTCAGCCAGGCGACGGCGAAGACGACCGCGAGCACCTTCCCGCGGGGTGGGGCGATCCACGGGTCCGCGGCGGCCGCGTGCCGGGGCCCGGGCCGGGTGGGGACGGGCGCCGCGCCGACAGCGGGTACGTCACGGTGGGCGGCGGGCATGTCCGCGATGCGGGCCGGAGGGGGCGGCACGGCCGGCCGGCGCTCGGCGGCAGGCGGGTGGTCTGCGACGGTCACGGGCGCACCGTAGCGCCGCCACCGATCGGGAGGCGCCCTGTTCCGTGCGCCGTCACCCGCCCGGGAAGGCGATCAGGACACCTCGACCCGGGCGACGTCGCGCCGGCCGGACGCCCACAGCAGCAGCTCGAGGGGCTCGCCGGTGACCGTGCGCCCACCGTTCCCGAACCGCTTCTCGGCATCGGGCGTGTCACTGCGCCGCAGCACGAGGCCGCGCCGGCCCGCGGCGCGGCGGCCGTAGAGCCCGAGCGCGGACCACAGCCGGTCCTGCTCCTCGCGGGGCAGCACCCGCGGCTCCCAGCCCAGCTGGGCACGGCGGACGTCCTCGTGGTGGATGGCGAACTCCGACACGTTGACCGCCTCCGCCGCGGCCGGCAGGGCCATCGGCGACCACGGCGGCGGCCCGCTGCGCACCTGCTCGACGACCTCCGGGTACGGCGTCGAGGTGCGCAGGCGGTCCTCCAGCCGGTGGGACCACCAGGCCAGGCGCTCGCCGCCGGGGAGCATCTCGAGGCCGTATCCCGGCAGGGCGTCGGGCCGCCGGTCGCGGACGGCCAGGTGCGCGGCGAGGTGGGCGGTGGTCCACCCCTCGCAGCAGGTCGGCGCGTCCGGGCCGAGCTCGCCGAGGAGGTCGGCCAGGGCGGCGCGTTCGCGGTCGGCGAGGGGCGGGGAAGAGGCGCTCACCCGGCGAAGTTACCGAGGGAGCCCGGACCCGAAACCCGGCGCGCGAGGTCGCTTAGCCCCACTAACGACCGCGTAGCATGCAGGTGCCTGCACCGACCCCGAGGAGCCCCGTGTCCCGCCGCCGAGACGCCGTCGTGCGCCGCGGGCTCCGCCACATCGGCCGGGCCGTCCGCGAGCAGCCGGGCATGTTCACCCTGGCGCTGCTGGCCAGCAGCCTCTACGGCGCGGCCACCGTCGCCAGCGCCTGGGTCATCGGCGAGATCACCAGCCGCGTGCTGCTGCCGGCCTTCGACGAGGGCGTGACCACCGGCTCGGCGCTGACGCTGGCCGCGGTCGCCATCCTCGGTGTCGCCGTCCTCAAGATCCTCGGCATCCTCGGCCGCCGGCTGTTCGCCGGGGTCATGAGCTTCCGGCTGCAGGCCGAGTACCGGCGCCGGGTCACCGGCCAGTACCTCCGGCTGCCGCTGTCCTGGCACCAGCGCCACCCCACCGGGCAGCTGCTGTCCAACGCCAACTCCGACGTCGAGGCGTCCTGGTTCTTCGTCGCCCCCCTGCCCTTCGCCTGCGGCGCGCTGGTGATGATCGCGATCACCAGCGTCGCGCTCGTGCTCACCGACCCGCTGCTGGCCGTCGTGGGCCTGGTCGTCTTCCCGCTCGTGTTCGCCGCCAACGTCGTCTACTCGCAGGTCATGAGCCCCCGCATGCAGCGCGCCCAGCAGCTGCGCGCCGAGGTCAGCGAGATCGCCCACGAGAGCTTCGACGCCGCGCTGGTGGTCAAGACCCTCGGCCGGGAGGACACCGAGACCGAGCGCTTCACCGAGCGGGCCGAGCAGCTGCGCGACGGCCTGGTCGCCGTCGGCCGGGTCCGCGGGCTGTTCGACCCGCTGATGGAGGCGCTGCCCACCCTGGGCACGCTGGCGGTGCTGCTCATCGGCGCCGGCCGGGTCGCCGACGGCGCCACCGACGCCGGCGACCTGGTCTCCATCGCCTACCTGTTCACGCTGCTGGCCCTGCCGATCCGGGCGATCGGCTGGGTGCTCGCCGACCTCCCGCGGGCGCTGGCCGGCTTCGACCGGGTGCGCCCGGTCCTCGACGCGACCGGGGAGACGCCCTACGGGGCCGACGCGGCGGCCGGGGCCGCCGGCGGGGCGGGGGTGGCGGTGCGTGACGTGGGCTTCACCTTCGACGGGGTCGCGCGGCCCACCCTCACCGGCGTCACGTTCGACGTGCCGGCCGGACGCACGATCGCCGTGGTCGGGCCGACCGGCTCGGGCAAGTCCACGCTCGCCGGCCTGCTCGTCCGGCTGGTCGACCCCGTTGACGGCGCCGTGCTGGTCGACGGGGTGGACCTGCGCCGGCTGCGCGAGGGCGAGCTGAGCGCGCAGGCGGCGTTCGTCGCCCAGAGCGCGTTCCTCTTCGACGACACCGTCCGCGGCAACATCACCCTGGGCGCCCCGTTCTCCGACGACGAGGTGGAGGCCGCGCTGCGCGTGGCCGCGGCCGACGCGTTCGTCGCGGCGCTGCCCGAGGGCCTCGACACCCGGGTGGGGGAGCGGGGCGCCAGCCTCTCCGGCGGCCAGCGGCAGCGGCTGGCCCTCGCCCGCGCCGTCGTCCGCCGGCCCCGGCTGCTCGTCCTGGACGACGCCACGAGCGCCGTCGACCCCGCCGTCGAGGCGCGCATCCTCGACGCGCTGCGCGGCAGCGAGACCCCGACGACCGTCGTCGTCGTGGCCTACCGGCAGGCGACGATCGCGCTGGCCGACGAGGTGGTGTGGCTGGAGGACGGGCGCGCCGTCGCCCGCGGCAGCCACGAGCAGCTGCTCGCCGAGGTGCCCGGCTACGCGGCGCTGGTCCGCGCCTACTCGCAGGCGGAGGTGGCGGCGTGAGCTCCGCCACCGTGCCGGCCGACCGCCCCGCCGAGGGCGCCCTGGCGACCCTGCGCCGGGGCCTGCGGATGATGCCGGAGTTCCGCCGCGGGCTGCCGGTCACCTTCGCCCTCGCCCTGGTCGCCACGGCCGGCCGGGTCGTGGTGCCGATCGCCGTTCAGCAGGTGATCGACCGCGGGCTGGACGCCGACGCCGGACCCGACCTGGACCTCATCACGTGGGTGGTGGCGGCCTCGGCGGTCGTCGTGGTGATCACCGCCGTCGCGGTCTACCGCATGAACGTCCGGCTGTTCCGCACCACGGAGACCGCGCTGGCCAACCTGCGGGTGCGCGCCTTCCGGCACGTGCACGACCTCTCGGTGCTCCACCAGCAGGGCGAGCGGCGCGGGTCGCTGGTCTCCCGGGTGACCAGCGACGTCGACCAGCTGTCGGTGTTCATGCAGTGGGGCGGCGTCCTCGGCCTGGTCAGCGTGGGCCAGCTGCTCGTCGCCACCGTGGTCATGGCCGTCTACTCCTGGCAGCTGACCCTGCTGGTCCTGGTCTGCTTCGTGCCGCTGGTGTTCGCCGTCCGGTGGTTCGCCCGCCGGCTGGTGCGGGTCTACGGCGTGGTGCGGGAGCGGGTCGGCGACGTGCTCGCCGCGGTCGCGGAGTCGGTCGTCGGCGCCCCCACGGTGCGCGCCTACGGGGTGCGCGCCCGCACCGCCGCCCGGCTCGACGCCGCCATCGACCGGCACTACCGCGCGCAGGTCGACGCGCAGAAGGTGACCGCCGCGGTGTTCGTCAGCGGTGAGTTCGTCGCGGCGCTGGCCAACGCCGCCGTCGTGGTCGTCGGGGTGCTGCTCGGCCTGGCCGGCGACATCACCGCCGGCACGCTGGTGGCCTTCCTGTTCCTCGTCACGCTGTTCGTCGCGCCGGTGCAGACCGCCAGCGAGGTGCTCAACGAGGCGCAGAACGCGGTCGCCGGCTTCCGCCGCGTGCTCGACGTGCTCGACACCGAGCCCGACGTCCGCGACCCCGCGGTCGCCGCACCCGAGCGGGTCCGGGAGCTGCCGGAGGGGCCGCTGGGCATCCGCTTCGACTCCGTCACCTTCCGGTACGCGCCGGGCGCGCGGCCGGCGCTGGACGACGTCGACCTGGCGATCGCCCCGCGCACGCGGGTGGCGATCGTGGGGGAGACCGGCTCGGGCAAGACGACGTTCGCCAAGCTGGTCACCCGGCTCATGGACCCGACCGCCGGGCGCGTGCTGCTCGGCTCGGACGCCGCGGGCTGGGTGCCGCTGTCCGACGTCGCCTTCGCCTCGCTGCGCGCGCGGGTGGTGATGGTCCCGCAGGACGGGTTCCTCTTCGACGCGTCCGTCGCCGAGAACGTGCGCTACGGCCGGCCCGGCATGACCGACGCCGACGTCGTCGCCGCCTTCGACGGGCTCGGGCTCGGGGCCTGGCTCGCCGGGCTGCCCGACGGCGTCGCGACGGCGGTCGGTCAGCGCGGGGAGTCGCTGTCGGCGGGGGAGCGGCAGCTGGTCGCCATCGCGCGGGCCTACGTCGCCGATCCCGACCTGCTGGTCCTCGACGAGGCGACGAGCGCCGTCGACCCGGCCACCGAGCAGCGGCTGACGCGGGCGCTGGACACGCTCACCTCGGGCCGGACCACCCTCACCATCGCCCACCGGCTCTCCACCGCCGAGCGGGCCGACGAGATCCTCGTGGTCGACGCCGGGTGGGTGGTGCAGCGCGGCACGCACGCCGAGCTGGTCGACGCCGAGGGCACCTACGCCCGGCTGCACGCCTCCTGGCGCCGCTCGTCGGCGGGCGAGCCCGAGCCGTCGGTCGCCTGACGGGTGCCCGGTGACCAGCGTGGCCGCATTCCGGGCAGCGGAGCGGGGGACCGGGGGGGGTGCAGCTGCTGCGCCGACGCAGCAGCGGACTGCTCGCGGCGGCGAGCGCGCTGACCGCCGTCCTCGTGTCCTGGCCGCTCGTGCGGGCGACGGCAACGGGATCGCGCTGGCGATGGCGCTCCTGCTCGTCGCGCTGCTGGCCCTGTGCCTCGGCCCGGCCGTGCGCGACCACGTGGCCTGACCGGACCGGCAGGCCATCCGCGCGACGCAGCCATCGCGGCGCGACTCACCCCGAAGGCGGGACGCGTCCGGTGGGGAGGGCCCGCTAGCGTCGCGGCGTGACTTCCGACAACGGCCGCATCGAGGCCGACGCCGTCGTGGTGGGAACGGGGCTGGCCGGGCTGGTCGCCACCGCGGAGCTGGCCGACGCCGGCAAGCGGGTCGTCCTGGTCGACCAGGAGCCCGAGGCGTCGCTGGGCGGGCAGGCGTGGTGGTCGTTCGGCGGCCTCTTCCTCGTCGACTCCCCGGAGCAGCGGCGGCTGCGGGTGCACGACTCGCTGGAGCTGGCCCGGCAGGACTGGTTCGGCACCGCGGGGTTCGACCGCGACAGCGACCACTGGCCGCGGCAGTGGGCCGAGGCGTACCTCCAGTTCGCGGCCGGGGAGAAGCGGGCCTGGCTCCGGGAGCAGGGCATCGGCTTCTTCCCGGTCGTCGGCTGGGCCGAGCGCGGCGGCTACACCGCCACCGGCCACGGCAACTCGGTGCCGCGCTTCCACATCGTCTGGGGCACCGGCCCGGGCATCGTCGAGCCCTTCGCCCGCCGGGTGCGGGCGGCCGTCGATGCCGGCCTGGTGCAGCTGCGGTTCCGCCACCGGGTCTCGGAGCTCGTGGTGAGCGGGGGAGCGGTCACCGGCGTCCGCGGGGCGGTGCTCGAGCCCAGTGAGGTCGCCCGCGGCGAGGCGAGCTCGCGCGCCGAGGTCGGGGAGTTCGAGATCGCCGCGCAGGCCGTCGTCGTCACCTCCGGCGGGATCGGCGGCAACCACGACCTCGTCCGGAAGAACTGGCCGGCGCGGCTGGGTCCGGCGCCGCAGCGGCTGCTGTCGGGCGTCCCGGCCCACGTCGACGGCCACATGCAGGAGGCCACCGTGGCGGCCGGCGCCAGCATGGTCAACGGCGACCGGATGTGGCACTACACCGAGGGCATCGCCAACCACTCCCCGGTGTGGGCGCGGCACGGCATCCGGATCCTGCCCGGCCCCTCGTCGCTGTGGCTCGACGCGACCGGGCAGCGGCTGCCGGTGCCGCTGTTCCCCGGGTTCGACACGCTGGGCACGCTGGCCCACATCGGGCAGACCGGCCACGAGCACACCTGGTTCCTCGCCACCCACAAGATCGTGGAGAAGGAGTTCGCGCTCTCGGGCTCGGAGCAGAACCCCGACCTCACCGGCAAGGACGTCAAGCTGCTGCTCGGCCGGGTCAAGGCCGGGGTCTCCGGGCCGGTCCAGGCGTTCCTCGACAGGGGCGAGGACTTCGTCGTCGCCCGCACGCTGCCCGAGCTCGTCGACGGCATGAACCGCATCACCGGGGGCACCCCGCGGCTGGACCTCGCCCAGGTGGAGCGGGAGGTCGTGGCCCGCGACCGCGAGATCGCCCACCCGTTCACCAAGGACCTGCAGGTGACCGCCATCCGCGGAGCCCGCAACTACCTCGGCGACAAGCTCATCCGGGTCGCTCCGCCGCACCGCATCCTCGACCCGGAGGCCGGGCCGCTGATCGCCGTCCGGCTCAACGTCATCACCCGCAAGAGCCTCGGCGGCCTGGAGACCGACCTGTCCGCGCGCGTGCTGCGCCCGGGGGGTGAGGTCTTCCCGGGTCTCTACGCCGCCGGGGAGGTCGCCGGGTTCGGCGGCGGCGGCGTGCACGGCTACCGCTCGCTGGAGGGCACGTTCCTCGGCGGGTGCCTGTTCTCGGGGCGGGTGGCCGGCCGGGCCCTCGCGGCGTCGTTGTGAGCGGGCGGGAAGCACTGTGAGCGCGCCGCGCGATCCCTGGTCCGATCCGTCGACGGCTGCCGAGCCGGGGCCGGCCTACACCGGGCCGCCGCCGACGGTGCCGCCGCCGTACGGCTACGGCGGGCCGGGCCCGTACGGTGCCCCGCCGCCCGGTCACGGTTACGGCTACGGTCCGCCGCCGCCCTACGGCTATCCGGCGCCCTACCCGCCGCCGGCCTACGGCGGGGGGTACGGCCCGCAGCCGGACCGCCGGCCGGGACAGGTCATCGGCGCCGCGGTGCTGAGCTTCGTGCAGGCCCTGCTGGTCCTGATCGCCTCGCTGTACGTGTGGTTCTTCGCCTCGATCGCGGAGCTCGCGATCGAGCAGAGCCCCACCGCCGCGCCGGCCCAGGCCTACGAGTTCGCCCGCGAGGGCGACGTGCTGGCGATCGTCCAGCTGGTGTCGGCGGTGCTGCTCGTGGCCGCCGGCATCCTGGCGCTGAGCCGGCGCGGCCGGCCGGCGTGGCTGCTGCTCGTGGGGGCGCACGGGGTCCAGGTGGCGCTGGCGATCTACTGGGCGGGGCAGCTCGACGACCTCCTCGGCCCGGCCGCCACGGGCGAGGCCGGCGGGGTCCTCGCCGCGTTCGCCCTCTTCTTCGCGGCACTGCCGGTCGTCGCGCTCGGGCTCGTGCTGTTCGGCGGCGGGCGGCACTGGTTCACCGCCCCGTAGGGCTGACCGGCGGGCACGGCACACTGGCGGCATGTCCGCCGCGTCGCCGTCCCCACCCGGGCTGGCCCCCGAGGTCGCCGCGCTGCTGCGCCGCGACCCGGCCGGGCTGGTCGCCGCCGTCGTCCAGCAGCACGACAGCCGTGAGGTGCTCATGGTGGCGTGGATGGACGACGAGGCGCTGCGCCGCACCCTGACCACGGGCCGGGCCACCTACTGGTCGCGCAGCCGCGAGGAGTACTGGGTGAAGGGCGAGACCTCGGGCAACCGGCAGTGGGTGCGCGAGGTCCGGGTCGACTGCGACGGCGATGCGCTGCTGCTGCTGGTCGACCAGGAGGGCGCCGCGTGCCACACCGGCGAGCGCAGCTGCTTCCACCGCGAGCTGCCCGCGGTGCAGGGGGCGTCGTCGTGAGGTTCGGTGCGACCTCGCCCACCCGCGAGGAGTTCGCGGCGCCGGGTCCGGCGGGCGGGGAGGCCGTGGTCCCCGTCACTCGCCGGCTGCTCGCCGACAGCGAGACCGCCGTCGGCATCTACCGCAAGCTGGCCGGCAACCGTCCGGGCACGGTGCTGCTCGAGTCGGCCGAGCAGGGCAAGCGGTGGGCCCGGTACAGCTTCGTCGGCGTGCGCAGCGCCGGGGTGCTCACCGAGCGGGACGGGCGCACCGAGTGGCTCGGCGAGGAGATCCCCGGTCTCACCGACGGCCTCCCGGCCGACCCGCTGGACGCCGTCCGCGTGCTGGCGCGCCGCCTGCGCTCCCCCCGGACGCCGGGCCTGCCCCCGCTCACCGGGGGCCTGGTGGGCTACCTGGGTTACGACGTGGTCCGCCGGCTGGAGCGGCTGCCGGAGACCAGCACCGACGACCTGGGCATGCCCGAGCTGGCGATGATGCTGGTCACCGACCTGGCGGTCCTCGACCACAGCGACGGATCGGTGCTCCTGATCGCCAACGCGCTGCGTGGTGGCAGCGGCTACGACGACGCCGTCGCCCGGCTGGACGAGATGGCCGCCGCCCTCGTGGCGCCCACCGCCCCGGCGGTCGCGGTGTTCGAGCCCGCGGACGCCCCGCCGGTGCGCAGCAATCTCGCTCCCGGGGCGTTCCGGGACGGCGTCGAGCGCGTGCGCGAGCACATCCGCGCCGGGGACGCCTTCCAGGTGGTGCTGGCCCAGCGCTTCGAGCTGGAGACCGACGTCGAGGCCCTCGACCTCTACCGGGTGCTCCGGGCCACCAATCCGTCGCCGTACATGTACCTGCTGCGCTTCGCCGGACGGGAGACGCCGTTCGACGTCGTCGGCTCCTCGCCGGAGGCGCTGGTGACCGTGACCGGCTCGTCGGCGGTCGTGCACCCTCCGGCGGGCACGCGGCCGCGCGGCGCGACGCCGGAGGAGGACGTGCGGCTGGCCGACGGGCTGCTCGCCGACCCCAAGGAGCGAGCCGAGCACGTGATGCTGGTCGACCTGGCCCGCAACGACCTGGGCCGGGTCTGCGTGCCGGGCAGCGTCGAGGTGCCCGACTTCATGCGTGTGGAGCACTACAGCCACGTCATGCACCTGGTCTCCACCGTCGCCGGCCAGGTCAGCCCCGGCTGCGACGCGCTCGACGTCTTCGACGCCACGTTCCCCGCGGGCACCGTCTCGGGCGCGCCCAAGCCGAGCGCGATGACGATCATCGAGACCCTGGAGCCGACCCGGCGGGCGCTGTACGCGGGCACCGTCGGGTACGTCGACGCCAGCGGCGACATGGACATGGCGATCGCCATCCGCACCGCCGTCCTGCACCAGGGGCGCGCCTACGTGCAGGCCGGCGCGGGGATCGTGGCCGACAGCGACGCGGAGACCGAGGAGGCCGAGACCCGGCACAAGGCGCGTGCGGTGCTCTCGGCGATCGCGACG
Source organism: Blastococcus sp. HT6-4 (assembly GCF_039679125.1). Taxonomy (NCBI): domain Bacteria; kingdom Bacillati; phylum Actinomycetota; class Actinomycetes; order Geodermatophilales; family Geodermatophilaceae; genus Blastococcus; species Blastococcus montanus. The sequence goes on from NZ_CP155551.1 coordinate 1,675,040, forward strand.
GCCGAGGGGCTGCGGGAGCTCCCGTGAGCGAGGCGCCCGGCAGGGACCAGCCGGCGCGCCGGCCGGGGTCGGGCCGCCGGGAGCTCACCGGCGTCGTGCTCGGCGGTGCGCTGGCCGGGGCGCTGGCGCTGACGGCCGCCGCCCAGACCTGGGCCGCCGTCACCGCCGAGCGCCGGCCGCCGCTGCCCCCGGTGTCGGGCACCCTCTCCGGCGCCGAGGCCGCACCGCTGGGGACCGCGGCGGGGCTCGTGCTCCTGGCGGCCGCGCTCGCCCTCCTCGCCGTCCGGGGGACCGGCCGGGCCGTCGTGGGCCTGCTCATGGCCGCTGCGGGGGGTGCGCTGCTGTGGTCGGGGGTGCGGGTGCTCGGCGGGGGAGTGGCCGACGCCGCCGCCGACCTGCCGGGCCTCGGTGGTGGGAGCACCACCGCGACCACCGTGGAGGTCTCGGTGACCTGGCCGGTGCTGGCACTGGTCGCCGGCGGGCTGGGAGTGGCCGCCGGCCTGGTGGCGGCCGTGCGCGGCAGTTCGTGGCCCGGCATGGGCGAGCGCTACGAGCGCAGCCCCGGCCCGGCGCCGGTGCGCTCGGAGGAGGACCGCGCCGAGGACGCCTGGAAGGCGCTCGACCGCGGCGAGGACCCGACCGACCCCTCGTCGACGACGCGGCCCGGGCCGGGCCGGTAGCGGAACCGGGTGGGTCCACGTCCACGGCCCCCGGGCCAGGGGTGCTCCGGGCCGCCTCTAGAGTGGGTCCACCCATCCGCCGTGTGGCGGGATCGACGTGCGAGAGGTAGTGGCGCAGATGAGCAACCGCGACACCTCACCCGACGCTGCGACGACGCCGTGAGCGTGCTCGACGAGATCGTCGCCGGCGTCCGGGCCGACCTCGCCGTCCGCGAGGCCGGCACGCCGCTGGACGAGGTGAAGGCAGCCGCCCGGGCGGCCCGGCCGGCGCTGGACGCGCTCGCGGCCCTGCGCGCCCCCGGGGTCGGCGTCATCGCCGAGGTCAAGCGGCGCAGCCCCTCGAAGGGTGACCTGGCCGACATCCCCGATCCGGCCGACCTCGCCCAGCAGTACGCGGCCGGGGGAGCGCGGGTCATCTCCGTGCTCACCGAGCGCCGCCACTTCCACGGCTCGTACGCCGACCTCGCCGCCGTCCGCGCGGTGGTCGACGTCCCGGTGCTGTGCAAGGACTTCATCGTCAGCAGCTACCAGGTGCACGAGGCGCGGGCGCACGGCGCCGACGTCGTGCTGCTCATCGTCGCCGCGCTGGAGCAGAACGTGCTGGTCGGGCTGCTCGAGCGGGTGGAGTCGCTCGGGATGACGGCGCTGGTGGAGGTGCACACCGAGGCCGAGGCCGACCGGGCGCTCGACGCCGGTGCGTCGGTCATCGGGGTCAACGCCCGTGACCTCACCACCCTCCAGGTCGACCGGTCGACGTTCGAGCGGATCGCTCCCGGCCTGCCCTCGGAGGTCGTCAAGGTCGCCGAGTCCGGTGTCCGCGGCCCGCACGACCTCATCGGCTACGCCGGCGCCGGCGCCGACGCCGTCCTCGTCGGCGAGGGCCTGGTGACCGCCGGGGACGCCCGCCAGGCGGTGGCCGACCTGGTCACGGCCGGCTCGCACCCGGCGACGCCCCGCACGAGTCGCTGACCCCCTCCACCTCCTGCCGGGCCGACGCGGGACACTGATCCCATGACGACCACCAGCCCACCGCAGCCCGGAGAACTCTCCCTCCCGGCGCGCCCGGGCTGGCCCGACGCGACCGGGCACTTCGGCGTCTTCGGCGGCCGGTTCGTGCCCGAGGCGCTGATCGCCGCGCTCGACGAGCTGACCGAGGCATACGAGGCCATGCGCGTGGACCCGGCCTTCCTCACCGAGTTCGCCCGCCTGCAGCGCGACTACACGGGCCGGCCCAGCCCGGTCACCGAGGTGCCCAAGTTCGCCGAGCACTGCGGTGGTGCCCGCGTCCTGCTCAAGCGCGAGGACCTCAACCACACCGGTTCCCACAAGATCAACAACGTGCTGGGCCAGGCGCTGCTGACCCGGCGGATCGGCAAGAGCCGGGTCATCGCCGAGACCGGCGCGGGGCAGCACGGGGTGGCGACGGCCACGGCCGCGGCGCTCATGGGGCTCTCCTGCACCATCTACATGGGCGAGGAGGACACCCGCCGCCAGGCGCTCAACGTCGCCCGCATGCGGTTGCTGGGCGCCGAGGTCGTCCCGGTGACCACCGGATCGCGCACCCTGAAGGACGCGATCAACGAGGCCTTCCGCGACTGGGTGACCAACGTGGAGACCACCAACTACGTCTTCGGCACCGTCGCCGGCCCGCACCCGTTCCCGGCGATGGTGCGCGACTTCCAGCGGGTCATCGGTGACGAGGCCCGCGGGCAGGTGCTCGAACGGGAGGGCCGGCTGCCCGACGCGGTGCTGGCCTGCGTCGGCGGTGGCTCCAACGCCATCGGCATCTTCACCGCCTTCGTGCCCGACGACGGCGTGCGGCTGGTCGGCCTGGAGGCCGGTGGCGACGGCGTGGACACCGGCCGGCACGCGGCGACCATCACCGGCGGCACCCCGGGCGTGCTGCACGGTGCCCGGTCCTACCTGCTGCAGGACGACAACGGCCAGACGATCGAGTCGCACTCCATCAGCGCCGGCCTGGACTATCCCGGCGTCGGCCCCGAGCACTCCTACCTGCACGACATCGGGCGGGCCGAGTACCGCGCGGTCACCGACGCCGAGGCGATGGAGGCGTTCGCGCTCCTGTGCCGCACCGAGGGGATCATCCCGGCGATCGAGTCGGCCCACGCGCTGGCCGGCGTCATGAAGCTCGGCCGGGAGCTCGGCCGGGACGCGCTGTTGCTGGTCAACCTCTCCGGCCGCGGCGACAAGGACGTGGAGACCGCCTCGGCGTGGTTCGGGCTGGGCGACCGCGAGCAGGTCGACCCCGGGCCGGGCCTGGACACCGACCAGCAGCCCACCGAGGGCGCGGTCAGCAACGACGACGCGGTGCCCGGTGAGCAGGCAGGAGAGACGGCATGAGCCGGCTGGCCGAGCGCCTCGACGCGGCGAAGCGGGAGGGGCGGGCGGCGCTCATCGCCTACGTCCCGGTCGGCTATCCGGACGTCGACGGATCGATCGATGCCATGCGGGCCGCCGTCGAGGCGGGGGCCGACGTCATCGAGGTCGGGGTGCCCTACAGCGACCCCGGCATGGACGGGCCGGTCATCCAGCAGGCCGTGGACGTCGCCGTGCGGGCCGGGGTGGGCATGCCCGACGTGCTGCGCGCGGTCGAGGCGGTGGCCGCAGCCGGCGCCGTGGCGGTGGTGATGAGCTACTGGAACCCGATCGAGCGCTACGGGGTCGACCGGTTCGCCACCGATCTCGCCGCGGCCGGGGGCGCGGGGGCCATCACCCCCGACCTCATCCCCGACGAGGCCGGGGCGTGGATCGCGGCGAGCGACCGCGCCGGCCTCGACCGCGTCTTCCTGGTGGCGCCGTCGTCCACGGACGCGCGGCTGGCCTCGACCGCCGCCGCCTGCCGGGGCTTTGTCTACGCCGCCTCCACCATGGGCGTCACCGGCACCCGCGCGACGGTGGGGGACGCGGCCGAGACGCTGGTCGCCCGCACCCGCTCCGCCGCCCCCGACCGGCACGTGTGCGTCGGGCTGGGCGTCTCGAACGGCGACCAGGCCGCCGAGGTGGCCGCCTTCGCCGACGGCGTCATCGTCGGGTCGGCCTACGTGCGGGAGCTGCTCGAGGGCCGGGGCGCCGACGGCGTCCGGGCCCTCACCGAGGACCTGGCCGCCGGCGTCCGGCGGGCGGGGGTGCGGGCATGACCGTGCTCGCCGCCATCCCGAGCCCCACGCAGGGCGTCTGGGAGCTGGGGCCGCTGCCGATCCGCGCCTACGCGCTGGCCATCATCGTCGGCATCGTCCTGGCCGTCTGGATCACCCAGAAACGCTGGGTCGCCCGGGGTGGGCTGGCCGAGGACGTGCTGGACATCGCCGTCTGGGCGGTGCCGTTCGGCATCGTCGGTGGGCGGCTCTATCACGTCGTCTCCAGCCCGCGCCCGTACTTCGGTGAGGACGGGGACCCCCTGCGCGCCTTCGCCATCTGGGAGGGCGGGCTCGGCATCTGGGGCGCGATCGCCCTGGGCGGGGTCGGTGCGCGGATCGCCTGCCGGCGCCGCGGCATCCCGCTCCCGGCCTTCGCCGACGCGGTGGCCCCCGGGCTGCTGGTGGCCCAGGCCGTCGGCCGGCTGGGCAACTGGTTCAACAACGAGCTCTACGGCGGCCCGACCGACCTGCCGTGGGCGCTGACCATCTACGAGTGGAGCAGCGGCCGGGCGGTGACCGGGCCGGACGGCGAGCCGGTGGTCCTGGGCACGTTCCACCCGACCTTCCTGTACGAGATGCTCTGGAACCTCGCCGCGGCGGCGCTGGTCATCTGGGCCGACCGGCGCTTCCGGCTGGGCCACGGCCGGGTGTTCGCCCTGTACGTGGCGTCCTACTGCGCCGGGCGGCTGTGGATCGAGCTGCTGCGCACCGATCCGGCCGAGACCTTCTTCGGGGTCCGGGTCAACGTGTTCACCTCGATCATCGTCGGCCTGCTCGCGGTGGCCTACTTCGTCTGGCAGCGCGGCCGTCCCCGCGAGGTGATCACCCGCCGCGCCGAGGCCGCCGCCGCCGAGTCGCCGGCGGCCGCCGACCGGGCCGCCGGGGCGTCGCCGGCCCGGATACGTGAGGACGATCACCAACCGCCGTCGTCCACCACCTGAGGCCGGTGTTCGCGCAGGTCCGGCCGCATATCGCCGGTTTCCGTCCGACCATCACGGATCGGCTTCGGCGGTATCAGTTGGGTGTTACGGCTGTGTACCCTTCGGGCTGACCCGCCGGCGATCCCGGCGGGGTCGTAGTGTGTCGGAACCGGGCCAGCGCTGCCCCGCGGACGACGGCCCAGCGGCACCACCGGTGGGCTCGCGCCGGCCGGCCGGTGCACCGCTGTCCGGTCGGCACCCGGCGCTCCGCACGTGCCGCAATCTCCGCAGCCCTTGACCTCCGGCCGGGCCCCCGCCCCCCGTCCCACCCCCTCGCCCCGAGGGGGAGGACGGTGCGCCGACGACGGGAGTGACATGACCGACTTCCACGCCCCCGCCACCACGGCAGTTCCCGGCTCCGCCATGCCGCCGGCCGTCCCGTTCTCCGCGGTGCCCGCCCCGGTGGGCCTCTACGACCCGGCGAACGACAAGGACGCCTGCGGTGTCGCCTTCGTGGCCGACGCCCGGGGACGCCGGAGCCGCCGCATCGTGCAGGCCGGTCTGACCGCGCTGCACAACCTCGACCACCGGGGCGCCGCCGGGTCCGAGCCGAACTCCGGCGACGGCGCCGGGATCCTCACCCAGATCCCGGACGCCCTCCTGCGGGCCGGCGTCGACTTCGACCTCCCGCCGTTGGGCGAGTACTCGGTCGGCATCGCCTTCATGCCCGTCGACCCCGACGAGCGCGCCGCTCGCGTCGCCGACGTCGCCCGGCTGGCCGAGGAGGAGGGGCTGACCGTCCTCGGGTGGCGCGACGTGCCCGTCGACCCCGACGGCGCCGACCTCGGGCCCACGGCCCGCGCGGTCATGCCGCACTTCGCCCAGCTCTTCGTCGCCGAGACCATGGGCGCGCGGGCCGACGAGAAGGCCTTCGGCGGCAACGTCGTCTGCAACGGCGTCACCCGCCTCGAGCGGCGCTCCTTCGTGCTGCGCAAGCGCGCCGAGCGCGCCGCCGTCGACGCCGGCAGCTCCCTGTACGTCACCTCGCTGTCGTCGCGGACGATCACCTACAAGGGCATGCTGACCACCGACCAGCTGCCGCTGTTCTTCCCCGACCTGCGCGACGAGCGCTACGAGTCGGCGATCGCGCTGGTGCACAGCCGGTTCTCGACCAACACGTTCCCGAGCTGGCCGCTGGCCCACCCGTTCCGCTTCATCGCGCACAACGGCGAGATCAACACGATCAAGGGCAACCGCAACCGCATGCGGGCCCGTGAGGCCAAGCTCGCCACCGAGCTGTTCGACGGCCCCGCCGGCCCGGCGTCCGAGCTGGGCCTGGAGCGCATCTTCCCGGTCACCGCCAGCGACTTCAGCGACTCGGCGACGTTCGACGAGGTGCTGGAGCTGCTGCACCTGTCCGGCCGCTCGCTGCCGCACGCGGTGCTCATGATGATCCCGGAGGCGTGGGAGAACCACGAGGAGATGGACCCGGCCCGCCGGGCCTTCTACCGGTTCCACTCCTCGATCATGGAGCCGTGGGACGGGCCGGCCGCGGTCTGCTTCACCGACGGCACGCTGATCGGCGCGGTCCTCGACCGCAACGGCCTGCGCCCGGGTCGCTGGTGGCACACCAAGGACGACCTCGTCGTCATGGCCAGCGAGGTCGGCGTGCTGGACATCCCGGCCGCCGACGTCGTCGCCAAGGGTCGGCTGCAGCCGGGCCGGATGTTCCTCGTGGACACCGCCTCTGGGCGGATCGTCTCCGACGAGGACGTCAAGGGCGCCCTGGCCGCCGAGCAGCCGTACGAGGACTGGCTGCACGCCGGCCTGGTGCACCTGCCCGCGCTGCCCGAGCGCCGGCGCTCGCGGCCGAGCCACGAGTCCGTCGTCCGCCGGCAGATGCTCTTCGGGTACACCGAGGAGGACCTGCGCATGCTGGTGACGCCGATGGCGGCCAGCGGTGCCGAGCCGATCGGGTCGATGGGCACCGACACCCCGATCGCCTCGCTGTCGGACCGCTCCCGGCTGCTCTACGACTACTTCGGGCAGCTGTTCGCCCAGGTGACCAACCCGCCGCTGGACGCCATCCGCGAGGAGCTGGTGACCAGCCTCGGCCGCACCTTCGGGCCCGAGCAGAACCTCCTGCAGGCCTCCCCGGCCTCCTGCCGGCAGGTGCACCTGCCGTTCCCGGTCATCGACAACGACGAGCTGGCCAAGATCCTGCACATCGACGACGACGGCGACCTGCCCGGTTACGCCGCCGTCCGGATCACCGGCCACTTCGACGTCAACGGTGGCGGGGCCGCGCTCGCCGAGGCCGTCGAGCAGCTGCGCAGCAAGGTCAGCAAGGCGATCGCCGCCGGCGCCCGGATCATCGTGCTCTCCGACCGGGACTGCGACGAGCAGCGCGCCCCGATCCCGTCGCTGCTGATGACCGCCGCGGTCCACCACCACCTGGTGCGGGAGAAGACCCGCATGGAGGTCGGGCTCGTGGTCGAGTCCGGCGACTGCCGCGAGGTCCACCACGTCGCCCTGCTGCTGGGTTACGGCGCCGCGGCGGTCAACCCGTACCTGGCGTTCGAGTCCATCGAGGACCTGATCCGCGACGGCGCCCTCACCGGCGTCGAGCCGGCGCAGGCCGTCCGCAACATGGTCAAGGCGCTGGGCAAGGGCGTCCTCAAGGTCATGAGCAAGATGGGCATCAGCACCGTCGGGTCGTACACGATGGCGCAGATCTTCGAGGCCGTCGGCCTGTCCCAGGATCTCGTCGACGAGTACTTCACCGGCACCTCCTGCCCGCTGGGCGGCGTCGGCATCGACGTGCTCGCCGAGGAGGTGGCCATGCGCCACCGCCGCGCCTACCCGGAGAACCCCACCGAGCGGGCGCACCGCCGGCTGGAGACCGGCGGCGAGTACCAGTGGCGCCGCGAGGGCGAGGTGCACCTGTTCAACCCGGAGACGGTGTTCCTGCTCCAGCACGCCACCCGGTCCCGCCAGTACGACGTGTTCGAGAAGTACACGCAGACGGTCGACCAGATGTCGGCGGACGCGGCGACGCTGCGCGGGATGTTCACGCTGAAGACCGGCGTGCGGCCCCCGGTGCCGATCGACGAGGTCGAGCCGGTCAGCGAGATCGTCAAGCGGTTCAACACCGGCGCGATGAGCTACGGCTCCATCTCGCAGGAGGCGCACGAGACCCTCGCCATCGCCATGAACCGCCTCGGTGGACGCTCCAACACCGGTGAGGGCGGCGAGGACCCCGACCGCTTCACGCCCGACCCGAACGGCGACCTGCGCCGCTCGGCGATCAAGCAGGTGGCGTCGGGCCGGTTCGGTGTGACCAGCGAGTACCTGGTGAACGCCGACGACATCCAGATCAAGATGGCGCAGGGCGCCAAGCCGGGCGAGGGTGGGCAGCTGCCCGGCGGCAAGGTCTACCCGTGGGTGGCCCGTACCCGGCACTCGACGCCGGGCGTCGGCCTGATCAGCCCGCCGCCGCACCACGACATCTACTCGATCGAAGACCTCAAGCAGCTGATCCACGACCTCAAGAACGCGAACAACGAGGCGCGGGTCCACGTCAAGCTGGTCGCCGAGGTCGGCGTCGGCACCGTCGCGGCCGGGGTCAGCAAGGCGCACGCCGACGTCGTCCTGATCTCCGGGTTCGACGGCGGCACCGGCGCCGCACCGCTGACCTCGCTCAAGCACGCCGGCTCCCCGTGGGAGCTGGGGCTGGCCGAGACGCAGCAGACCCTGCTGGCCAACGGCCTGCGCGACCGCATCGTGGTCCAGGTCGACGGGCAGATGAAGACCGGGCGCGACGTGATCGTCGCGGCGCTGCTCGGTGCCGAGGAGTTCGGTTTCGCGACCGCGCCGCTGGTGGTCTCCGGCTGCGTGATGATGCGGGTCTGCCACCTCGACACCTGCCCGGTCGGTGTGGCCACGCAGAACCCGGAGCTGCGCAAGCGGTTCACCGGCCGGCCGGAGTTCGTCGTCACCTTCTTCGAGTTCCTCGCCGAGCAGGTGCGCCACTACCTGGCGGAGCTGGGCTTCCGGTCGGTCGAGGAGGCCATCGGCCACGCCGAGCTGCTCGACACCCGGAAGGCCGTCGACCACTGGAAGGCCGCGGGGCTGAACCTCTCGCCGATGCTGGTCGTGCCCGAGCTGCCCGAGGGCACGCCGCGGCGCGCGGTGCGCGGGCAGGACCACGGCCTGGACGTGGCGCTGGACCAGACGCTGATCCAGCTGTGCGAGGGCGCGCTGCTGGACGCGCGGCCGGTCAGCCTCGAGCTGCCGGTCCGCAACGTCAACCGCACCGTCGGCACGATGCTGGGGTCGATGGTCACCCGCCGCTTCGGCGGCGAGGGCCTGCCCGACGGCACGATCGACCTCACCTTCGGCGGGTCGGCCGGGCAGTCGTTCGGCGCCTTCGTGCCGCGCGGCATCACCATGCGGCTGTTCGGTGACGCCAACGACTACGTCGGCAAGGGGCTGTCGGGTGGCCGGATCGTCGTCCGGCCTTCCCGCGAGGCGTCCTTCCTGGCCGAGGACAACGTCATCGCCGGCAACGTGATCGGCTACGGCGCCACGAGCGGGGAGATCTTCCTGCGCGGCCGGGTGGGGGAGCGCTTCTGCGTCCGCAACTCCGGCGCGCTGGCCGTCGTCGAGGGCGTGGGTGACCACGCGCTCGAGTACATGACCGGTGGTCGTGCGGTGATCCTCGGGCCCACCGGCCGGAACATCGCGGCGGGCATGTCCGGTGGCATCGGCTACGTGCTCGACCTCGCCCGGCACCGGGTGAACACTGAGATGGTCGACGTCGAGCCGCTGGACGGCGAGTCCGCGCAGTGGCTGCGCGACGTCCTCGTCCGGTACGTCACGGACACCGAGTCCACGGTGGCGCACGCCCTGCTGGCCGACTGGGGCCGCTGGTCGGAGCAGTTCAGCGTGATCATGCCGCGCGACTACCGGCGGGCCCTGGACGCCCGGCGGGCGGCCGAGGCCGCGGGCACGGACGTCGACCGGGCGGTCATGGAGGCCGCGCGTGGCTGAGATGCGTGTGCGATGCGTCCGCGGAACGAACGAGCAGCAGAGGGAGGCAGCACGTGGCTGACCAGACCGGTTTCCTGAAGTACGAGCGCGGCCTCCCGCCGCGGCGTCCGGTCGAGCTCCGGATCATGGACTGGAAGGATGTCTACACCCGGCGCCAGAACGGCGAGGACCCGCTGTTCCCGACGGCGGAGGTGCGCAAGCAGGCGGCGCGCTGCATGGACTGCGGCATCCCGTTCTGCCACCACGCCTGCCCCGTGGCGAACCTGATCCCGGAGTGGAACGACCTGTCCCGCCGCGACGACTGGCAGGACGCCATCGAGCGGCTGCACGCGACGAACAACTTCCCGGAGTTCACCGGGAAGCTCTGCCCGGCGCCGTGCGAGGGCTCCTGCGTGCTCAACCTGCAGGAGTCGCCGGTGACGATCAAGCAGATCGAGTGGGAGATCATCGACCGGGCGTGGGACGAGGGCTGGGTCACCCCGCAGACCCCGGCCGAGCGCACCGGCAAGAAGGTCGCCGTCATCGGCTCCGGGCCCGCGGGCCTGGCCGCCGCCCAGCAGCTCACCCGGGCCGGGCACGACGTCACCGTCTACGAGCGTGCGGACCGGGTCGGCGGGCTGCTCCGCTACGGCATCCCCGAGTTCAAGATGGAGAAGTCGGTCCTCGACCGGCGGCTGGACCAGATGCGCGCCGAGGGCACCCGGTTCGTGACCGGTGTCGACGTGGGCGGCAGCGCCGAGGGCGACCTGTCGGTGGAGCAGCTGCGCGCCGACTTCGACGCCGTGGTCCTCGCCGGCGGGGCGACCGTCGGCCGTGACCTGCCCGCCCCGGGCCGGGAGCTGTCGGGCATCCACCTGGCCATGGAGTACCTGCCCTACGGCAACCGGCAGGCCCTCGGCGAGCTGGACTCCCCGCCGATCGACGCGCACGGCAAGCACGTGGTGATCATCGGTGGCGGTGACACCGGCGCCGACTGCCTCGGCACCGCGCACCGGCAGGGGGCGGCCTCGGTCGCCCAGCTGGAGATCATGCCGGCGCCGCCGGAGCGGCGCGCCCAGGACACCAACCCCTGGCCGACCTACCCGATGATCATGCGCGTCTCCAGTGCGCACGAGGAGGGCGGCGAGCGGCTCTACTCGGTCAACACCGAGCGCTTCGTGGGAGACGAGCACGGCAACGTGCGGGCGCTGCTCATCCACGAGGTGGAGCGGGTGGACGGCCGGTTCCAGAAGATCGAGGGGTCCGACCGCGAGCTCCCGGCCGACCTGGTGTTCCTGGCGATGGGGTTCACCGGGGCGCAGCGGGAGGGCCTGGTCGACACCCTCGGCGTCGAGGTCGACGGACGCGGCAACGTCGTCCGGGACGACGCGTTCATGACCACCGTCCCGGGTGTGTTCGTGGCCGGTGACATGGGCCGCGGCCAGTCGCTGATCGTCTGGGCGATCGCCGAGGGGCGCGCCGCGGCCGCCGGCGTCGACACCTGGCTGACCGGCGAGTCGATGCTGCCGGCACCGGTGACCCCGACGGCGGTCGCCCTGCGATAACACCGCGCTCCTCCGGACCGCACCGCGGCCAACGGCCGTCCCCCGGTCCGGAGGAGCGTCTCCGTCCCGCCTGCGCGGAGCCCTCCGGGCCCCACTCGGCGCGACACCGCGGCCAACGGCCGTCCCCCGGTCCGGAGGAGCGTCTCCGTCCCGCCTGCGCGGAGCCGCTCGGCGGGACACGTCGTCGCCGCCGCGCGGGTCGCGTGGGCCGGTGGTTCGGCGGACCACTAGCGTTATCGCCATGTCCCGCCGCGCGAAGATCGTCTGCACCCTGGGTCCGGCCACCAGCTCGGCCGAGCAGGTCACCGCCCTCGTCGAGTCGGGCATGGACGTCGCCCGGCTCAACTTCAGCCACGGTTCGCACGAGGACCACGCATCGGCCTACCGGCTGGTGCGCGCCGCCTCCGACGCCACCGGTCGCGCCGTCGCCATCCTCGCCGACCTGCAGGGGCCCAAGATCCGGCTCGGCACGTTCGCCGAGGGCCCCGTCGTCTGGGAGACCGGCAGCCAGATCTGCATCACCGTCGAGGACGTCCCCGGTACCGCCGAGCGGGTCTCCACGACCTACAAGGACCTGCACAACGACGTCCGGGTGGGCGACCGGCTGCTCGTCGACGACGGCAACCTCTCGCTGAGCGTCGTGCGGGTGGACGGCCCCGACGTCTACTGCCTCGTCGTCGAGGGCGGCACCGTCTCCAACAACAAGGGCCTCTCGCTGCCCGGCGTCTCGGTGAGCGTGCCGGCGCTGTCGGACAAGGACGAGGAGGACCTCCGCTTCGCCCTGCACCTGGGAGCCGACTTCATCGCGCTGTCCTTCGTGCGCTCGCCGACCGACGTCGCACTGGTGCGCGACATCATGCGGCAGGAGGACATCCACGTCCCGGTCATCGCCAAGCTGGAGAAGCCAGAGGCGGTCCGGAACCTCGACGCCATCGTGGAGGCCTTCGACGGCGTCATGGTCGCCCGCGGCGACCTGGGCGTGGAGCTGCCCCTGGAGCAGGTCCCGCTGGTGCAGAAGCGCGCCATCCAGGCGGCCCGCGAGCGCAACAAGCCGGTCATCGTCGCCACGCAGATGCTCGAGTCGATGATCACCAACTCCCGGCCCACGCGCGCAGAGGCCTCCGACGTCGCCAACGCCGTGCTCGACGGGACCGATGCGGTCATGCTCTCGGGCGAGACGTCCGTCGGTGCCTACCCCATCGGCGCCGTGCGCACGATGGAGCGGATCATCGACGCGGTCGAGAACGACCACCTGTGGGCGCCGGACCTGGCGCGCCGGTCGCGGTCGCGATCGGGCGCGATCGTCCGCGCGGCGCGGGACATCGGTGAGTCGCTGGACGTGAAGGCGCTGTGCACCTTCACGCAGACGGGCGAGACCGCCCGCCGGCTGGCGGCGCTGCACCCCCGGCAGCCGCTGCTGGCCTTCACCGTGGACGCCCGGGTGCGCAGCCAGCTGGCCCTCGCGTGGGGCGTGGAGACCTTCCTCGTGCCGACGGTGGAGCACACCGACGACATGGTGGAGCAGGTCGACTTCTCCCTGCTCTCGATCGGCCGGCTCAAGGTCGGCGACCGCGTCGTCGTCGTCGCGGGCAGCCCGCCGAACACGGTGGGGTCCACCAACCTCATCCGCGTCCACGAGGTGGGTACCGACTCGTGAGCGAGCCGGCGGCCGACAGCCAGGCGTCGGCCCTGATGTCGGTGCTGGACCTGGAGCAGCGGGACGACGACCTGTTCGTCGGGCAGACACCGAGCACGCCGCTGCAGCGCATCTTCGGCGGCCAGGTGGCCGGGCAGGCGCTGATGGCGGCCACCCGCACGCTGCCGGAGGACCGCACCGTCCACTCGCTGCACTCGTACTTCCTGCGGCCGGGCGACCCGAACGAGGAGATCCGCTACGCCGTCGACCGGATCCGTGACGGCCGTACCTTCACCACCCGTCGCGTGATCGCCTGCCAGCGGCGCAAGGGGGAGGACGTCGCGATCTTCTCGCTCACCGCGGACGCCTCGGCCCCGCAGCCCGCCGTCGCCGAGCACGCGCTGCCGATGCCGGACGTGCCGCGACCGGAGACGCTGCCGACCCTGGCCGAGATGGTGGCGCCCTACGGGGAGCACGCCGCGGCTGCCCTGGCCATCAGCCGCGCGGTGGAGCAGCGGCTCATGGAGGACCCGTTCAACCGGGAACCGAAGCGGCCACCGCACACCCGGACCTACGCCTGGATGCGGGTGGCGGGCCGGCTGCCGGAGGTGCCGGCGGTGCACACCGCGGCGCTCACCTTCGCCAGCGATCTCACGCTGCTGTCCGCGGGCCTGGCCCGGCTGGGCGGCGGCTGGGGTGGCCGATTCGTGGGCGCGAGCCTCGACCACGCCGTGTGGTTCCACCAGCAGGTCCGGTCCGACGAGTGGTTCCTGTACCAGACCGACAGCCCCGCCGCCTCGGCCGGCCGGGCGCTGTGCTTCGGGGAGGTCTGGGCCGCGGACGGCACGCACGTCGCCACGGTCGCCCAGCAGGGCCTCATCCGCTCGTTGAAGGGCTGACCGGGCCGCCCGGACCGCTCGGGCCGGCCTGCACGGCATCGGTCTCGTCGAGGACCGCGGCCGTCTCGTCGACCGGCGGCGGAGCCGACGCGTCGGACTTCTCGCGTTCGGCCTGCCCGTGGCCCGCCGGTTCCGGCTCCGCCTGCTCCCGCCCCGCCTGCTGGCGCTCGGCCCGGGCGCGGTCCCGCTCCGCCCGCTCGGCCTCGGCCCGCTCGCGCTCGGCGGCCCGAGCCGCCGCCTGTTCCGCCGCCTGGGCGGCGAAATCCGCGGCGAGCCAGTCGTGGCCCTCCTTGAGCAGCGTCCACACGCGCTCGACGTGCGCACGGGTCGTCGCCGGCGAGCCGATCGCGACGCGGAGCACCGGCTGGCGTTCGACCGTCGTGTGGGTCAGGAACACCTCCCCGCCGTCGTTCAGCCGCTCGAGGAGCGTCATCGTCGCGACGTCGGCGTCGACCCCGTCGGGCCAGCGGGGCCGCAGGCACACCAGGGAGAGCGGGTGCGGGGCCACGACGTCGAAGCGCTCGTCGGCGGCCGCCCAGGCGGCGAGCTCCTGCGCCAGGGCGACGTGCCCGCGGATGTGGGCCCGCAGCCCCTCGGCGCCGTACCAACGGAGCACGAACCACAGCTTGAGCGCGCGGAAGCGGCGGCCCAGTTCGATCTGCCAGTCGCGGTAGTCCACCACCGTGCCGGCGTCGGTGGCGGCGTTGCGCAGGTAGTCGGGGAGGATCGCCAGCGCGCCGGTCAGCGCTGCGCGGTCGGCGACCCAGAACAGGGTGGCGTCGAAGCCGGTCAGCAGCCACTTGTGCGCGTCGGTGGTGTAGCTGTCGGCCCACTCGACGCCGGCCTGCAGCTGCCGGAGCTCGGGGACGACGGCGCTGACGCCGGCGTAGGCGGCGTCGACGTGCAGCCAGACGCCGTACTTCTGGCAGATCGGGCCGATGGCGGCGAGCGGGTCGACGGCCGTGGTCGACGTCGTGCCGACGGTCGCGCAGACCAGCACCGGCCGGTACCCGCGGGCCGTGTCGCGCTCGAGGCGGGCGGCTAGCGCACCCGGGTTCATCGCGAGGTCGCCGTCCACCTCCACGATCCGGACCGCGTCGGTGCCCAGGCCGGCGATGCGCACGGCCTTCTCCATCGAGGAGTGCGTCTCGGCGGAGACGTAGACGGTGGCGCGGTCGGGCTGCACCCCGCCGCGCACGGTGGCCCCGCCGGAGGCGCGGTGGAGGGCGGCCAGCAGCGCGACGAGGTTGGCCCCGGAG
Organism: Blastococcus sp. HT6-4; assembly: GCF_039679125.1. Lineage (NCBI taxonomy): Bacteria > Bacillati > Actinomycetota > Actinomycetes > Geodermatophilales > Geodermatophilaceae > Blastococcus > Blastococcus montanus. Next base: position 1,690,188 of record NZ_CP155551.1, read on the forward strand.
CTGGAGTCCTGGACGACGCCACCGCCGGTACCCGTGGACAGGAAGGACTCCGGCAGGCCGAGCAGGCCGGCGAACCAGTCCATGACGTGCTGTTCCAGCTCGGTCGCCGCCGGGCTGGTCACCCAGGACATGCCCTGCACGCCCAGGCCCGCCGAGACCAGGTCGCCGAGCACCGACGGGCCGGAGGTGTTGGCCGGGAAGTAGCCGAAGAACCCCGGGTGCTGCCAGTGCGTGATGCCCGGCATGACCACGCGGTCCAGATCGGCCAGCACCGCGGAGAACGGTTCACCCGACTCCGGGGGGTCCGCGGGCAGCGCCGCGCGGACGTCGCCGGGGGAGACCTGCGAGCGCACCGGGAAGGAGCCGATCCGCGTCCAGTAGTCGGCGATCCAGTCGACCACCTCGTGGCCGTGGCGCCGGAACTGCTCGGGGGTCATGTGCGGGGCGGGCTCGGTCACGGTGCCACCGTATTAGGTGCGGGGACGGCGCCCGGGCGCGGTGCGGGGGGTGTTGCCGTGCCGAGGGGCCCGCGGTCGGGTCCGGTGGGAGAAGCCGGCCTCGCGGTCGGGCTCGCGGTGGAGGTCCTCCTCGCGAGGGTGCGGATCACCGAGGCGGTGGCCTTCGGGCGGGCCCACCGCCGGGCGCGGTGGGCCGAGCCGAGGGGCGGCACGAGTCCGCCGTGCGATCCGGCGGATCGGATGAGCAGGGTGCCCCCGGTGCGACTCGAACGCACACTGCGCGGGTTTTGAATCCGCTCCCTCTGCCGATTGGGGTACGGGGGCGTGCCGGGGTGACCCGGCTGCCCGAGCAGAGTAGCGGGGCGGTGCCGGCGACCGGACCTCGCTAGGCTCTCGTGCCGTGACCAGCAAGCCGATCCGCGTCGTGATCGCCGAGGACGAGGCGCTCATCCGTCTCGACCTCAAGGAGATGCTCGAGGAGGAGGGGTACACGGTCGTCGCCGAGGTCGGTGACGGCCAGCAGGCGATCGACCGGGCCGAGGAGCTGCGCCCCGACCTGGTGATCGTCGACATCCAGATGCCCGTCCTCGACGGGTTGTCCGCGGCGGAGCGGATCGCATCGGCGCGGATCGCGCCCGTCATCGTGCTGACGGCGTTCAGCCAGCGGGAGCTCGTCGAACGGGCCCGCGACGCCGGGGCGATGGCTTACCTGGTCAAGCCGTTCTCGAAGAACGACCTCGTCCCGGCGATCGAGGTGGCGCGCGGCCGGTTCGCCGAGATGACGGCGCTCGACAGCGAGGTCAAGACCCTCGAGGAGCGCCTGGAGACGCGGAAGGTCGTCGAGCAGGCGAAGGGGCGGCTGATGGCCGACCAGGGGATGACCGAGGCCGAGGCCTTCCGGTGGATCCAGCGCACGGCCATGAACGAGCGGACGAGCATGAAGGCGCTGGCGGAGGCCATCCTGGCCGGCGGCCCCGCCACCGAGGAGAGCTCCGCCTGACCCGCTGGGCGCGCGCGGCGAGCGGTCCGGCGGCTGCATGTTGCGCGGGTGTGACTCTGTGTACCAGATGTTCCATGTTGCCTACGCCCAGGTCACGACCTCATCACTATCCCTCTGCGGTCGGGTGCATCTCCATGATCGGCGGCTAGGTTCTGCGAACTGATCGGTGTTCGATCGGCAGTTGTCGCGCATGCGCAACGGCCACGGACGCACTGATGACACTGGGAGTTGCTTGATGCGCACTGGCAAGAATGCCCGCGGCATCGCCGTGACCGGTGCCGCCCTGCTCGCCCTCACCGCATGCGGCGGCGGCGACGAGGGCGGCACGCCTGCTGCCGAGGGCGGCGACGGCGGCGTCGGCGGCGGCGAGAAGTTGGTCAACGTCTACGGGACCGACGGGAACATGGGGAACGCCCTGGGCGAGTCCTTCACCACCGAGGGCGCCCTGGCCGGGATGCGGGGCACCACGCCACTGACGGAGCTGTCCTCGGACTTCACCGACCGGCTCCTGGCGATCGATCCCGATCTGCAGGACTTCAACTACGCGGGTGAGACCTACGACGCGATCATCGTGAGCGCGCTGGCCGCCCAGCTGGCCGGCAGCACCGAGCCCACGGAGTTCGCGCCCTACATCAACGGCATCACCTTCGGCGGCGAGACCTGCGAGGACTTCGTCTCCTGCAAGGAGATCATCGACGCGGGCGGCAACCCCGACTACGACGGCGTGTCCGGTCCGCTCGAGTTCACCGAGCCCGGCGAGCCGGCGGTGGCCAGCTTCGGCATCCTGGAGTTCGGCCAGGACAACCAGATCGACTCCGACGCCACCGAGTTCGTGCTCGCCGGTGACGCGGACAACGCGGCCAGTGACGAGGGTCCGGCCCCGGCGCCTCCGGGCGCCACGACGGACGACCCGCTGGTCATCGGCACCCTGCTGCCGCTCACCGGTAACCTCGCGTTCCTCGGCCCCCCGGAGGTCGCCGGCGCCCGGCTGGCCGTCCAGGAGATCAACGAGGCCGGTGGCGTGCTCGGCCAGGATGTGGAGCTGATCGAGGGTGACTCGGGCGACGCGTCGACCGACACCGCCTCGCAGACGGTCGACCGGTTGCTGCAGGAGAACGTCGACGTCATCGTCGGTGCCGCGTCCTCCGGGGTGAGCCTGACCGTCATCGACGCCATCACCCGCGCCGGTGTGGTGCAGTTCTCGCCGGCCAACACGTCGGACCAGTTCACGACCTACAACGACAACGGTCTGTACTTCCGGACGGCTCCGCCGGACACCCTGCAGGCCCGGGCGCTGTCCGACCTGATCATCAACGACGGCAACAACACCGTCGGGATCATGGCACTGAACGACCCGTACGGCACCGGTCTCATGGAGAACACCGTGGAGAACCTGCAGGCCGCAGGTCTGTCGGAGGACAGCATCCAGACGCTGACCTACGACCCGCAGGCGGCGAACTTCGACTCCGAGATCCAGCAGATGGTCGAGTTCAACCCCGACGCTGTGGTGGTGATCGGCTTCGAGGAGTCGGCGCGGATCATCGAAGGCCTCAACGCGGAGGGCATCGGCCCGGCGCGCGACTGACGCAGTCCGGCTTGCCCGGGTCACCACGGTGACCCGGGCGGGCCGACCGCCCGGTCGCAGTGGCCCGGCACCCCACGGGGTGCCGGGCCACTGTGCTGTCCGGGCCACTGTGCTGTCCGGGCCACTGTGCTGTCCGGGCCACTGTGCTGTCCGGGCCACTGTGCTGTCCGGGCCACTGTGCTGTCCGGGCCACTGTGCTGCCCCTCCGGCCCGCTGTGCGGGGCGCTGGGCCCGTCTTCCGCCCCGGCCGGGGCCCCGGTGCTCACTCGCCGGTGCGAGGAGCGCGTCAGCCGGCTGCCGGGCGGGCGCTGGAGCGGGGAGCAGTGCGGTGGCGCGCCAGGGAGCACCGCGGCCGGGGCATCAGGTCCTGCCGTGGCCTCGGCGACCGTGCGGCGGTTCGAGCGCGGGCAGGCGGCACTGCGCTCGGGGCGGAGAGGTCGTCATGAGCCGGCTACGCGCCCGGAAAGCGGTCCGGCGCCGCCCCCTGTCGAGGGGACGGCGCCGGAGGGCCGAACGGGTGGACCCGTCAGTGCGCCTTGGCCAGCGTGCCCAGGTAGAGCTCGATGACCTTGGGGTCGTGCATCAGCGACTCACCGGTGGCCGTGTAGGCGTTGCGGCCCTGGTCGAGCACGTAACCCCGGTCGCAGATCTGCAGGCAACGGCGGGCGTTCTGCTCGACCATGATGATCGACACGCCCGTGGCGTTGATCCGCCGGCAGCGGATGAACACCTCGTCCTGGTACGCGGGGGAGAGGCCGGCCGAGGGCTCGTCCAGGAGCAGCACCGACGGCTCCATCATCAACGCACGGCCCATGGCGACCATCTGGCGTTCGCCACCGGACAGCGAACCGGCCTTGGTCCGACGCCGCTCACCCAGCATGGGGAACAGCTCGGCGACGTAGTCGAAACGCTCCTTGAACGACTTCGGCCGCAGGTAGACGCCCATCTGCATGTTCTCCTCGATGGTCAGCGAGGGGAACACGTTGTTGTTCTGCGGCACGTAGCCCACGCCCAGGGACACCAGTCGGTGCGCGGGCGCCGAGGTGATGTTCTCCCCGCGCAGCGTCACCGAACCGGAGCGCACCGGGATCAGGCCGAACAGCGCCTTGAGCAACGTCGACTTGCCGGCACCGTTCGGCCCGATGATGCCGACCAGTTCGCCCTCGTTGAGATAGAAGTCGCACTCGTTGAGGATGTTCACCCCCGGCAGGTAGCCGGCGACCAGCTCGTCGGCGCGGATCAGCGCATCGCCGGCCAGCCGGACGTGCTCCTCGCGGGTGGCCGCCTGCTCGGCGGGGGAGAGGTCGCCGGCCGCCTCGGGCCGGCTCGGTCCCCGACCGACCGCTCCCGCACCGTCCCCCTGGTCGGCCGGTCGGTCGAACTCGTACTCCGGGTCGGTGCTCTCACGTGGGTCCTTGCCCTGACCGGGATCGATCGTCATCGGTCCGTCCCCTTCTCGCGCTTAGGCTCCGGACGCCGGACGTCGGCCGTGGATTCCTCGCGGGAGATGCTGGCCGCGGCCTCGGCGAGCTGGCGGTCCTCGTCCTCGGTGGTGAGCGCGGCATCGTGGTGTGCACCGAGGTAGGCGTCGACCACGGCCTGGTTCTGGCTGATCGACTCGGGGGGGCCCTCGGCGATGACCTTGCCCGCGGCCATCACGACGACCCAGTCGCTGATGTCCCGGACGACGTCCATGTCGTGCTCGACGAAGACCACCGTCATGCCCTGCTCGCGCAGGTCCTTGACGTGCCCCAGCAGGCTCTGCGTCAGCGCCGGGTTCACCCCGGCCATCGGCTCGTCGAGCATGACGACCTTGGGGTCGCTCATCAGCGCGCGGGCCATCTCGAGCAGCTTGCGCTGTCCGCCCGACAGCGTGCCGGCGAAGTCATCCTTCTTCGTGTCGAGCTTGAACCGGCGCAGCAGCTCCATGGCCTTCTCGGTGTTGGCCTGCTCCTGCGCCCGCCAGATCCCCGGGATCAGTGCACGGAAGAAGCTCTCGCCCTTCTGCCCCTGCGCGCCGAGCAGCATGTTCTGCAGCACGGTCAGCCGGGACAGGGCCTTGGTCAGCTGGAAGGTGCGGACCACGCCGAGACGCGCCACCTGGTGCGAGGCCAGCTTGCCGAGCGGGCGGCCGTCGAAGGACCACGAGCCCCCGTCGGGCTGGTCGAACCCGGTGAGCAGGTTGAACAGGGTGGTCTTGCCGGCCCCGTTGGGCCCGATGAGGCCCGTGATCCCACCGCGCTGGATCTCCAGGTGGTCGACCGAGACGGCGGTGAGACCGCCGAAGGTGCGCACGACGCCGTCCACCACGATGGCGGGATCGGGCTTGGCGACGCCGACCTCCCATGGCAGGTCGCGGAGGGCGGCCTGCGCCAGCCGCCGTGGGGCTGCCGGAGCGCCTGCGGAACTCGCGTGCGCGCCGCTCGTGGGGGTGGGGTCAGCGGGCATCGAGCATCACCTCTCGTCGGTCACCGAAGATGCCCTGCGGCCGGAAGATCAGCAGCAGGATCAGCCCGAGACCGATCAGGACGAACCGGATCTGGGCCACGTCGGTGGCCGACAGCAGGTCCTCGGGGATGACCCCGTTGCTGATCAGCGTACGCAGCCCGGTGTCGGCGAACTGGACGATGAAGTACAGGATCATCGCGCCGATGACGGGCCCGAGGACCCGTGCCGCACCGCCCAGGATCAGTGCCGCGTACGCCAGGAAGGTGTTCGCGTTCTGGTACTGGTCCGGGGTGGCGGACGCCGTCCCGACGGCGTACACCATGCCGCCCAGCGCACCGAGCACGCCGCCCAGCACGAGGGCCTGCATCTTGTAGACGTAGACGTTCTTGCCCAGGGCTCGCACCGCGTCCTCGTCCTCGCGGATGGACTTCACCACCCGGCCCCAGGGGCTACGGACGAGCAGCCACACCAGCAGGCAGGCCAGTGCGACCAGCACCCAGCCGACGAGCGTGACCCACAGGTCCGCGCCGCTCCAGCGGGTGCCCAGGAGACTGTAGCGGCGCGCGGTGTCCCAGGGCGCAAGATCGACGAAGGGATCGCTGAACCCGGAGAGCCCCCGGGTGCCCGCGGTGATCGGCGTCGCCGAGACCGACCGGAACGTGAGCCGGAGTCCCTCGGCGGCGGCGATGGTGGCGATGGCCAGGTAGTCGGCGCGCAGTCGCAGCGTCGGGATGCCCAGCAGCAGGGCGAGCAGGACGGCGGCGGCGATGCCGATGAGCACGCCGACCCAGAAGGGGAGCCCCCATTGGGCCACGGAGATCGCGATCCCGTAGCCGCCCAGCATGGCGAAGGCGATCTGACCGAAGTTCAGCAGCCCCGTGTAGCCGAACTGGATGTTGAGTCCGATGGCGAGCAGCGCGAAGAAGACGGCCTGGAAGCCGATCCCCGCCTTGAGTGCGACGGCGAGTGCGTCGAGGAGTTCAGCCATGGCTCAACCAATCCGGGCCCGGCTGCCGAGGATGCCCTGCGGCCGCACGATGAGGATGACGATCAGGAGGAGCAGACCGCCTACGTACTTCATGTCGTTGGGGATGACCAGCGTCGACATCTGGACGAAGACGCCGACCACGATGCTGCCGACGAGGGCGCCGTAGGCGGTGCCGAGACCACCCAGCGTGACGCCGGCGAACATCAGCAGCAGGAGCCGGAAGCCCATGTCCCACTGGACCTCGTCCGAGAGGCCCAGCAGCACGCCGCCCAGGGCGGCCAGTGAGCCACCGACCATCCAGACCACCAGGATCACTCGGTTGACGTCGATCCCGGAGGAGGCGGCGAGGTCGCGGTTGTCGGAGACGGCCCGCATGGCCTTGCCCATCTTGGTCCGCTGCAGCATCAGCGCGACGAGGACGAGGACGCCCAGCGCCACCAACATCGACGTGAGGTCCTTGTTGGTCATCGAGAAGGCGCCGTAGTCGACGGTGCGCTGACCCCGGTAGTCGGCGAAAGCGTTGGAGCGGCCACCGTAGATGACCTGGTAGAGGTACCGGAGCAGCAGCGACAGGCCGATCGAGATGACGAGTGCGGCCACCAGGCCGGTGCCCCGGCGGCGCAGCGGTCGCCACAGGGCGACTTCGTTGAGGGCACCGATGCCGGCGCCCACGATCATCGCCAGGATCGCCGCGGCGATCAGCGGTACTCCGCCCCCCACGTTGATGAACCAGGCCACGATCGCGCCGATGGTCACCAGTTCGCCGTGCGCGAAGTTCACCAGCCCGGTGGTGCCGAAGATCAGCGACAGGCCGATGGCCGCCATGGCGATGAGCAGGCCGAAGCGGAGCCCCGAGACCAGCAACTCGACCCAGCGGACGGACCCGCCGCCGGATTCCCGGGAGCCGTCGTTGAGCCCGATGATCACACCTTGGCTGCGTCCGGGGTCGACGGTGACCGTGCGGCTGTTCCCCGCGTTGAACTCCACACCCTCGGGGAGGGAGTCCTCGGGGATGGTCACCGTGTACTCACCGGGGCCCGGCAGGTCGACGACGAAGCGGCCGTTCTCGTCGGTCTCGTCGGTGCCCACCACGTCGCCGTCCGGCGTGGTGACCACCACCTCGACCCCTTCGATGGGGCCGCTCAGGCTCGTCCGCAGCGTGCCGGAGACCTGCTCGCCCTCCCCGTCCGCCGCGTGCGCGACACCGGGGACGAGGGTGGCCAGTCCGGCGGTGAACAGCGCCACCAGCAGCAGCCGTACCGCCGCGGCCAGCCCTCTGCGCGGCGGTCCACCAGCCGGCCTCCGAGCCACCGCTCTCGCGGGACTGCTGCGTCGACCGTGCCGGCGGACACGGTCCGTCGGGTGCGTCACTCGACCTCCTCGGCGGATTCGTTGAGGTCGGAACCTAACGTAGTTGTCCACCCAGGCCGCCTCCGTGCACCGACCTGTGACCTTTCTGCGACACGCCGTGCCGTTCGAGGAGCGCTGCGTGGCGGCCCGCCGCACGATCGGGTGATGCGCCGAGGGTCCGAGCGGGGGCCCGGCCGTCGACCGGGGCGGTCGGCCAGGCCGGCTCAGGTCTTCGACGCGTCGAGGGTCATGCAGGTCAGCCGTGCGGTCGCGGTCCGCCGGCCCTGGTCGTCGGTGATGTCGATGAGGAACGTCGACAGCGTCCGGCCGCGGCGGACCGGCGTGCAGACGGCGGTCACGGAGCCCGAGGTGGCCGCACGCAGGTAGCTGACGTTGAGCTCGATGCCCACCACCTGACGGTCGGGCCCGGCGCCCACGGCGGCGGCCATCGACCCGATGGTCTCGGCCAGCGTGCACGTCGCGCCGCCGTGGAGCAGCCCGAAGGGTTGCTGGTTGCCGTCCACCGGCATCGTCGCGACCAGCCGGTCGGGGTTCCAGTCGGTCATCCGCACGCCGAGCTTGTCGTCGAGGGGGCTGCTGATACCGGCCGGCAGCCAGTCCGGGGGAGGGGTGCTCACGCCGGGACCGTATCGGCCGCGTCGGCCGCGCCGTCCTGTCGGGGAGCGCACCTAGGATCGACCGCGATGTCCGCTCCGGTGAGTACCCCCAGCGCCCCGCCGTCCGCCGCCCCGATCAGCACGGGTCCGCGCCCACGGCTGCTTCTGCTCGACGGGCACTCCCTGGCCTACCGCGCGTTCTTCGCGCTGCCGGTGGAGAACTTCTCGACCACCACCGGGCAGCCGACGAACGCCGTCTACGGCTTCACGTCGATGCTGATCAACATCCTGCGCGACGAGCAGCCCACCCACCTCGCCGTCGCGTTCGACGTCGGCCGGAAGACCTTCCGCAGCGAGATCTACGCCGAGTACAAGGCCAACCGGGCCGAGAGCCCGACCGATTTCCGCGGCCAGGTGAGCCTCGTCCAGGAGGTCCTCGGCGCCCTGCGCGTCCCGGTGATCACCGCCGAGGGCTACGAGGCCGACGACGTCATCGCCACCCTCACCGTGCAGGCGGTCGAGCAGGGCCTCGACGTGCTGATCGCCACCGGCGACCGCGACGCCCTGCAGCTGGTCAACGACCACGTCACCGTGCTCTACCCCCGCAAGGGCGTCTCGGACATGACCCGCTTCACCCCTGAGGAGGTCGAGACCAAGTACGGCCTGACGCCGGCGCAGTACCCCGACTTCGCCGCGCTGCGGGGGGACCCGAGCGACAACCTGCCGAGCATCCCCAGCGTGGGCGAGAAGACCGCCGCCAAGTGGGTGCGCGAGTACGGCTCCCTCGACGCGCTCGTCGACCAGGTCGACACAGTCAAGGGCAAGGTCGGCGAGAAGCTCCGCGAGCACCTCTCCGCGGTGCTGCAGAACCGGCGGCTCACCGAGCTCGACCGTTCGGTGCCCCTCGAGGTGGGCCCGCAGGACCTGGCGGTCCAGGCGTGGGACCGCAACGAGGTGCACACGCTCTTCGACAACCTGCAGTTCCGCGTTCTGCGCGACCGCCTCTTCGCGACCCTCACCAGCGCCGAGCCCGAGGTCGAGGGAGGCTTCGACGTCCAGGCCGACGAGGTGCCCGCAGGGGGGCTCGGGGAGTGGCTGCAGGCCAACGCCCGCACCGGCCGCACCGGCGTCATCTTCCGGGGCACCTGGGGACGCGGCACCGGTGAGCTCACCGGCATCGCGCTCGCGGCGGGCAACGGCCACGCGACGTTCGTCGACGTCGGCCCCGACCTCGACGCCGCCGACGAGCAGGCGCTGGCCGCCTGGCTCGCCGACCCCGCCGCCGAGAAGGTGGTGCACGAGGTCAAGGGCCCGCTGCTGGCCGTGTGGGCCCGCGGCTGGGAGCTGGCCGGCATCGTCAGCGACACGGCGCTGGCCGCGTACCTGGCGCTGCCCGGCCAGCGGTCCTTCGACCTGGGCGACCTCGCCGTCCGCTACCTGCGGCGGGAGCTCAAGGACGCCGCCCAGCCGGAGGGGCAGCTCACGCTCGACGGGCTCGGCCCCAGCGAGGACGACGTCGCCCGCGAGGCCGCGCACGCCGACGTCCTCAAGGCCGTCGCCGTCAACGACCTCTCCGCCGCCCTCGAGACGGTCATGGGCCAGCGCGGCGGCGACCACCTGCTCGGCGGGATCGAGCTGCCGCTGACGCGGGTGCTGGCCGCCATGGAGTTCCGGGGCATCGCCGCCGACCTGGACTTCCTGCGCGAGCTGCAGCGCGAGTTCGCCGACGGCGTCGCCGCCGCCGCGGCCGAGTGCTACGCGGTGATCGGTCGCGAGGTCAACCTCGGTTCCCCCAAGCAGCTGCAGGCGGTGCTCTTCGACGAGCTGGGCCTGCCCAAGACCAAGAAGAACAAGACCGGGTACACGACCGACGCCGAGGCGCTCACCACGCTGCTGGCCCAGACCGGCCACCCGTTCCTCGAGCACCTGATGCGCCACCGCGACGTCACGCGGCTGCGCACGGTCATCGACGGGCTGATCCCGATGGTCGACGACGGCGGCCGGATCCACACCACGTTCCAGCAGACGATCGCCGCCACCGGACGGCTGTCCTCGACCGACCCGAACCTGCAGAACATCCCGATCCGCACCGCCGAGGGCCGGCGCATCCGGCAGGCGTTCGTCGTCGGGCAGGGCTACGAGTCGCTGATGACGGCCGACTACAGCCAGATCGAGATGCGGATCATGGCCCACCTCTCCGGCGACGAGGGGCTGATCGAGGCGTTCACGTCGGGGGAGGACCTGCACTCCTTCGTCGCCTCCAGGGCGTTCGACATCCCCATCGCGGAGGTCGACCCGGAGATGCGCCGCCGGATCAAGGCGATGAGCTACGGCCTGGCCTACGGACTGAGCGCCTACGGGCTGTCCGGGCAGCTGCGCATCTCGGTCGAGGAGGCGCGCGAGCAGATGCACGCCTACTTCGAGCGGTTCGGTGGCATCCGCGACTACCTGGACGGCGTCGTGGACGACGCCCGGCAGACCGGCTACACCGAGACGACGCTGGGGCGACGGCGCTACCTGCCCGACCTCACCAGCGACAACGGGCAGCGCCGGCAGATGGCCGAGCGCATGGCGCTCAACGCACCGATCCAGGGCTCGGCGGCCGATGTGATCAAGGTGGCGATGCTCGACGTGGAGAAGGCGATCGCCGCCGAGGGGCTGAACTCACGGATGCTCCTGCAGGTCCACGACGAACTCGTGCTCGAGGTCGCGCCGGGGGAGCGGGAGGCGCTGGAGGCGCTGGTGCGCCGGGAGATGGCCGGGGCGGCGCAGCTGTCGGTGCCGCTGGAGGTCTCGGTCGGCTTCGGGGCGAGCTGGGACGCCGCCGCGCACTGACCCTCACCCTCCAGTAGAGGGTCTGTGTCGACCGGGCGATGTGTCAGCGCGGTCCTGGTGGTCAACATCCGTCAGGTGAGTGCTGCTGCTGAGCCACGTCCCGACCGGCCCACCACGCAGGCGCCCGACTGGCTGGTGCGGAGCGCCGCGGTGGGTGGGCGGCTGCTGGTGCTGGCCGTCCTGCTGTGGCTGCTCGCCGGCTTCGCCGTCAAGCTGACCCTGCTCCTGGTCGCGCTCCTCGTCGCACTGCTGGTGGCCGGGATCCTGACCCCCCTCGCGCAGTGGGCCCGCCGAATGGGAGCTCCGCCGTGGCTCGCCGCGGGCGGTCCGCTCCTGCTCCTGGTCGCCCCGCTGGCCGGCCTGGCCGTCGTCCTGGGAGCGCGCGTCGCCGAGCAGCTGCCGCGCCTGCGCGAGCAGTTCGACCAGGTCGCCTCGCAGATCTCGGACCGGTTCGGCGTCGACGTGCCCGGTTTCGGCTCGGGATCAGGCTCCGGCGCGTCCCAGGGCTCGGGTGGGGGGACGAGCGCGGGCTCGCTCCTCGGCCCGGTGCAGACGGTGTCCGAGGTCCTGATCGGCATCTTCCTCACCCTGGCCTTCGCGTTCCTGTTCCTGCACGGGGGCCAGGCGATCTGGCGGTGGCTCGTCGGCAAGTTCGGCGGTCGCCTGCGGGAGGACGTCGACGCCGGGGGCCGGGCGGCCTGGACCACGGTCGGCGCCTACGTGCGCGGACTCACGATCGTCGCCCTCTTCGACGCCGTCTTCATCGGCGCGGGCCTGCTGCTGATCGGCGTACCGCTGGCCCTGACCTTGGGCGCCCTGCAGTTCCTCGCCTCCTACATCCCCACGATCGGAGCGTTCGTCGCCGGACTGCTCGCCGTGGTGGTGGCCTACGGCTCCGGCGGGCTCGGGACGGCCGCCCTCGTCCTCGCGCTCGTCGTCGTGGTGCAGCAGGTCGGCAACGACGTCGTCGAGCCGTACGTGATGCGCAACCGGCTGCCGCTCAACGCCCTCATGGTGCTGGTGGCCGTCACCGCCGGTGGACTGCTGTGGGGCATAGCCGGTGCCCTCCTGTTCGTCCCGCTGGCCGCTGCGGTGTCGGCCGGCGCCCACGAGGTGTGGGTGCGCCACGGCTCACCGCCGGTGGCCGGCCGCTGAGCCGGCGCCGGCCGGTGGCCGCCTCGGCCGGACGAGAGCCCGTTCCCCGGGCGAGCCGGTTGCAGCCCCCTCAGAGGCGGCAGACCAGGACGAGCGTTCCCGGCACGAGAGCGCCGCGCTCGGGTGACCACTGCCCCCAGTTCTCCGTGCGGCCGGGTGTCCACTCGGGCTCCAGGAGGTCCTCGAGCACGAGGCCGGCGCCTACGACGGCCCGGACCCAGTCCCCGACGGTCCGGTGGTGCTCGACGTAGACGGCGGCGCCGCCGTGGTCGGTCTCCACGTACGGCGTGCGGTCGAAGTACGACGAGACGATCCGCAGGTCGTCGGGGTCGGGGGAGTCGGGGAACGGCCAGCGCATCGGGTGGTTGACCGACGCGACGAAGCGCCCGCCCGGCCGGAGCACGCGCGCCACCTCCCGCAGCGCCCCCTCGACGTCAGCGACGAACGGCAGCCCGCCGAAGGCCGAGCACGCGAGGTCCACGCTCGAGTCGGTGAGCGGCAGCGCACCGGCGTCGGCCTGCACCAGGGGCACGGGGATGCCGGTCGTCCGGTTGAGCTCGGCCGCCCGCGAGAGCATGCCGGCCGACAGGTCCAGCGCGACGACGTCCGCGCCTGCCGACCGGAGCCAGCGGGAGCACGGTGCCGATCCGCAGCCGATCTCCAGCACCCGCCGGCCGGCGACGTCGCCCAGCAGGTGTGCATCGGCCTCGCGCAGCCCTTCGGGGCACCAGAGGAAGTCGGCGTCCCCGAGGTCGGAGCCGTGCTCGGCCAGGTAGGCCGGCGCCGCCGCGTCCCACCAGCGGCGGTTGGCGCGCACCGACTCCTCGGCGCCCGCGGAGCGGCGGGCGACGCCGCCGGCGGCCGGATAGCCGTCGCTGCCGATGGGGAGGCCCGGCCCGGGGGAGGGTGCGTTCATGACACGCCGATCGTGACACGCCGCCGACCGGGCACGACCGGTCCCACCCAGGTGGACCGGATGCGCCCGGCGTCCGTACGATGGGGAGGCGCCAGAGGTCTGTCGTGCCCTTCCCTCCCGGGAATGCCCCGCCGGTTCTCCCCGCTGCACTTCCCCGCGGTCCGACGGCCGCGGGTCGTCCTGTCCCTACGCATAAACCGTCCGGAGCAACCAACCACATGACCTCCACTCAGGTCCGTCCTTCCAGCACCCCCCAGGTCGCCATCAACGACATCGGTACGGCCGAGGACTTCCTCGCCGCCATCGACCAGACGATCAAGTACTTCAACGATGGCGACATCGTCGAGGGCGTCATCGTCAAGGTGGACCGGGACGAGGTGCTGCTGGACATCGGCTACAAGACCGAGGGCGTCATCCCCTCGCGCGAGCTGTCCATCAAGCACGACGTCGACCCGAACGAGGTCGTGAGCGTCGGCGACGAGGTGGAAGCGCTTGTTCTCCAGAAGGAGGACAAGGAAGGCCGGCTGATCCTCTCCAAGAAGCGCGCCCAGTACGAGCGCGCCTGGGGCACGATCGAGGCCAAGAAGGAAGCCGACGAGGTCGTCACCGGCACCGTCATCGAGGTCGTCAAGGGTGGTCTCATCCTGGACATCGGCCTGCGCGGCTTCCTCCCGGCCTCGCTGGTCGAGATGCGCCGGGTCCGCGACCTGCAGCCCTACGTGGGCCGCGAGCTCGAGGCGAAGATCATCGAGTTGGACAAGAACCGCAACAACGTCGTCCTGTCCCGCCGTCAGTGGCTGGAGCAGACGCAGTCCGAGGTCCGCAGCGAGTTCCTCAACAAGCTCGCCAAGGGCCAGGTGCGCTCGGGTGTCGTCTCCTCGATCGTCAACTTCGGTGCGTTCGTCGACCTGGGTGGCGTGGACGGCCTGGTGCACGTCTCCGAGCTGTCCTGGAAGCACATCGACCACCCGTCCGAGGTCGTCGAGGTGGGCCAGGAGGTCACCGTCGAGGTCCTCGACGTCGACCTGGACCGCGAGCGGGTCTCCCTGTCGCTGAAGGCGACGCAGGAGGACCCGTGGCGTCAGTTCGCCCGCACCCACCAGATCGGGCAGGTCGTGCCCGGCAAGGTCACGAAGCTGGTTCCCTTCGGTGCGTTCGTGCGCGTCGACGAGGGCATCGAGGGCCTGGTGCACATCTCCGAGCTGGCCGAGCGCCACGTGGAGATCCCGGAGCAGGTCGTGCAGGTCGGCGACGAGATCCTGGTCAAGGTCATCGACATCGACCTGGACCGCCGCCGGATCTCGCTGTCGCTCAAGCAGGCCAACGAGGGCGTCGTCGGCGACGAGGAGCAGTTCGACCCGGCTGCCTACGGCATGGCCGCCTCGTACGACGAGCAGGGCAACTACATCTACCCCGAGGGCTTCGACCCGGAGACCGGCGAGTGGCTCGAGGGCTACGACGAGGCCCGCGAGACGTGGGAGCGGCAGTACGCCGAGGCCCAGGCCCGCTTCGAGGCTCACCGCAAGCAGATCGCGGCCGCCAAGGAGGCCGACGCCGAGGCGGCGGCCGGTGGCAGCTACTCCAGCGACGACGCTGCCGGCCCGGACGCCCCGGCCAGCACCGGCGGCACGCTGGCCAGCGACGAGGCGCTCGCCGCGCTCCGTGCCAAGCTGGCCGGCGGGGAGTGACCTGAGGGTCTGACCCGCTGGCTCTGCACGTCGGAGGCCCAGGACCGATCCGGTCCTGGGCCTCTGGCGTTCCCGCGGGAGCTACGCGAGCACGACGACGAGGCCCGCGGATGCTCTCCGCGGGCCTCGTCGAGGTCCGGTGGCGGCGGCCGCCGGCCGCGGGGGAGGGGCGCCCCGTGGCCGGCGGGCGCGGATCAGAGGCTGAGGATGATGGCGAACGCCGTGCGGGGGCGGCCGCCGGAGCCGGCCAGGAAGCTCCAGGTGTGGCGCCCCGTGGTCGGCGTCTGGAACATCCAGCGCAGCAGCGAGCTGCGGTGCGCCACGGCCGGCCGCTGGAACTGCATCCGCTCGCGCACGGCGGGGATGTCGGCGCAACGCACGCCGGTGGCGGCGCCGGGCCGGTGCCGGCCGGCGCCACGGCGGGCGGCACGGGTCGACGGGGATGCAGGGGGCGTGTGACCGGACATGTCTCGTTCTGCCTCTCTCGGCGGGGAAGATCGCCAGGACGCACGTTAGTGATGGGGCGCGTGTGACTACTGCGACGCGCCGGACGGACGGGGCGTGCGTTACCGCTCCGTGATCTTCCTCGGTCGGTCGCTACTGTCCGTGCATGCTGAGGATCGGACTGACCGGCGGGATCGGCTCGGGCAAGAGCACCGTGTCGAAGCTGCTGGCCGAGCGGGGCGCGATCATCGTGGACGCCGACCGGATCGCCCGCGAGGTGCTCGAGCCGGGGACGCCCGGCCTGGCCGGCGTGGTGGACGCGTTCGGCAGCGGAGTGCTGGCCGGGGACGGGTCCCTGGACCGCGCGGCGCTGGCGGCGATCGTCTTCGCCGACGAGGGTGCCCGCCGGCGACTCGACGCCCTGGTGCACCCGCTGGTCCGGCAGCGGTCGGGCGAGCTGATCGCGGTGGCGCCCGCGGACGCCGTCGTGGTCAACGACGTCCCCCTGCTGGTGGAGACGGGGCAGGCGGGGTCCTACGACCTCGTGGTGGTGGTCGAGGCCGATCCCGAGGTGCGGGTGGCGCGCCTGGTCGAGCGTGGTCTCACGGAGGCCGACGCCCGGGCCAGGATCGCCGCCCAGGCCACCGACGAGCAGCGGCGTGCGGCCGCGGACGTCCTGCTGGACAACAGCGGGACCCTCGAGGAGCTGGCCGAGCAGGTCGACCGCTTCTGGGTCGAGCGGGTCGTGCCGGCGACGCGCTGAGTCACCGACGCCGCCGGCCGGCCACGCGCGGCCGGCGCGGTGCGAGGGCGCCCCAGGCGGCTGCACGACGGCTCCGGCGCGCCGCCCGGCGCACGCGGCGGCGACCGTCGCCGGGGGCGAACGCCCACCACCCGTGCTCCGGCTCCGGCAGTGCGTCCCCGCCGGCGAGCAGCTCGCCCAGGAGTCGCTGCAGGCGCGGCTCGTCGTCGAGCAGCGCCGTCCTCCAGCCCGCCGAGCCCCTCGGCCGCGACGAAGACGCTCAGGCGCCGGAGAGCGCCCTGGCCGAACACGGCCATCGCCGTGTCCTGCAGGAAGTGCACCGCGTCGTCGACCCGCGCCCCTGACGCGAGCGCGCCCTCGGCGGCCAGCCAGGCGCGCAGCGTGAACAGGTCGGGCCCGCCGGGCACGGGTGGTCGGGTCGGCGGGGGCGGCGGGGCGTCGGGCGCGGTCACCTGCGCCATCATGCTGATCGTCACATCCGTCCCGGTCGGTGGGGACGTGCCCGGACATGCGAAGAGCCCCAGATCATCGACCTGGGGCTCTCTGTGGTGGGCGATACTGGGTTCGAACCAGTGACCTCTTCCGTGTCAAGGAAGCGCGCTACCACTGCGCCAATCGCCCGATCCGGCCAACGGGCCGGTTCCCTCCTCCGCGCTCGTGCCCCGCGAGGAAGCGACGAGGTGGAGACGGGATTTGAACCCGTGTAGACGGCTTTGCAGGCCGTTGCCTCGCCTCTCGGCCACTCCACCGCACGCGGGCGCCAGTCTCTCGACCGGCGCCCGAGGTTCCGAGCGGACGACGGGATTCGAACCCGCGACCCTCACCTTGGCAAGGTGATGCTCTACCAGCTGAGCCACGTCCGCGTTACGAGAAGAACTGTAGCGGACGTCCGGAGGCGGTTCGAAGGGGGGGTCCCCCGCCTCCCTCCGGACCCTTCCGCGGAGCTGTTTCCGCAGGTCAGTGGCCCGGTGCGTCCGGGCCACCGTTCTGCAGGAGCGCATCGAGCTCCTCGTCCAGGGGCAGCAGTGCGCTCTCCGAGCCGAAGGGCACCAGGGCTTCGGTGTGCCGGAGGAATGCCGCGACGGTCGCGCGCGAGAGCTCGAAGAGCGCCTCGCCCGACGGTGCGCGCAGGTGGAGGAAGAGCACGTCGGTCGTCGCGCGGGCCGGCCAGACGCGGACGTCGCCGTCCCCCGTCGGGCGCTCGAGGCCGGTCTGCAGCAGCTCGCGGCCCACCAGCCAGGCGATGCCGTCGTCCGCCTCGTGGTCAGGTTCACCCGACTCACCGAAGGCGATCCGGACGGCGAAGGGGTCGGCCGGGTCGTAGCAGAGCAGGGCCGGCACCTCGGTCCAGGACTGAGGGCCGACGAGCTGAAGGGTGATGGGGGTGATGTGGCCGGGCATCCATCGGCTCGTCATGTCAGGTGAACGACCGGGGCGCGGGAAAGTCACGAGGAACGGCGAGTCGCGTCACACCCGCATCATGCGCCACATCGGTGCCGCCGAACCGGACGGGTGCGTTCCTGCGAACGTCTCGTGTGACGATGGGAGCCGTGAGCCGACCGGTCAGCCGGCCGGAGGACGGCGTCGGCGACGACGAGATCCTCCGGCGCATCCGCGGCGGTGACCGTGGCGCCGTCGACGAGCTGTACGAGCGCTTCCGTCGCCCCGCGTTCGCCCTGGCGCGTCGCATCCTCGCCGACGACGGTCTCGCCGAGGACGTCCTGCAGGAGGTCTTCCTCGGCGTGTGGCGCGACCCGAGCGCCTACGACCGCGCCCGGGGCAGCTTCGCGTCCTGGTTGCTCGCCGTCGTGCACCACAAGGCGGTCGACGCCGTGCGCCGGGAGGAGTCGCAGCGACGGCGGCAGGCGCGGGCGGAGGACCAGGCGGTGCTCGACGTGCCGGGCGCGACCCGCCACGTGGAGGACGACGCGTGGGCGCGGGTGGTCGCCGACCAGGTGCGGTCGGCCCTGGGGGAGCTGCCGCCACCGCAGCGGGAGGCCCTCGCGCTCGCCTACTACGGCGGCTACACGCAGCGCGAGGTGGCCGCCCTGACCGGCGCGCCCCTCGGCACGGTCAAGACCCGGATGCTGGCGGGCATGCGGAGGCTGAAGGCCGAGCTGGGCGGGCTGTCCGGCTCGGCGGGAGGGGGCGCGCTGGACGGCGCCGCCCCACTGGACGGGACGACTCGATGACCGGCGACCACCCCTACGACGAGCTCGCCGTCGGCTGGGCGCTGCACGCGCTCGAGCCGGAGGACGAGGCGGCCTTCGCCCGCCACCTCGCCGGGTGCGCGCGGTGCACCCGCACGGTCGCGGAGACCTCGGAGGTCATGGCGGCCATGGCCCGTGACCTGCCCCTGTCGGAGCCCTCGCCCGGCCTGCGCTCCCGCCTCCGCGCAGCCGTGGACGAGACCGAGCAGCTCCCGCCGCGCGGGTCCGGGGCGGTGCCCGGCGTCGGCGCGACGCGCACGGCCGCGGGGGCGAGCGCCGCCGAGCAGGCCGGGCCGGTGCCGGTCCCGCGAGGGGGCCGCACCCGGCGTCAGCTGCTGCCCCGGGCGCTGGCCGCGGCCGCGGTCGCCGCGGTGGTCGGCCTCGGCGCCTGGGTCGCGGTGCTCGCCCAGACGGAGGACGAGCTACGTTCCACGCTGGCGGCGCAGGACGCCGTCGTGGCCGAGCTGACCCGGCCCGGGGAGGCGCTGATCACCCCGCTGGCCTCCGACGAGGGTCAGGTCGCCACCGTGGTGGTGCGCGACGGCGACCTGTCCGTCCTCACCGACGGGCTGCCGCCCAACGACGCGGCATCGTCGACCTACGTGGTGTGGGGACTCGGCGAGGGAGATCCGGTGGCTCTCGGCACGTTCGACGTCGTGAGGTCACAGATCGACATCCGGACCGTAGGCTCCGGGGAGGCCGGAATCGACGAGTTCCCCGAGTACGGGATCAGCATCGAGCCCGGTCAACAGGCTCCGTCGTCCCCGACGGAGGTCGTCGCGACCGGGCAGGTGACCAGCTGAACGGAACGGAGACCAGGGTGTCGGCTGCCGGGCGCCCCACCCCCGAGACCGCCGGGGAACGACGGGCCCGCTACGACGCCGACGGGATGCACAGCCTGCGCGAGCGGGTCGCGCTGCTGCGCTGGCGACGCTGGCTGGCCGCGCGCCGCGGCATCGACCACGGCTACCGCGTGGGCGTGGGCATCGTCGGCGCCCTGATCGTGTCCGTGGGGATCGTCACGATCCCGCTTCCCGGGCCGGGCTGGCTCACGGTCATCGCCGGCCTCTTCGTGCTCGCCAGCGAGTTCACCTGGGCGGAGCGGCTGCTGGAGTTCACCAAGCGGCACGTCTCGCGCTGGACCGACTGGGTCACCGCGCAGCCGCTGTGGGTCCGGATGCTGCTCGGGCTCGGGACGGCGGCTGTCGTCTACGGCCTCCTCGTCGTCACCCTGCACCTGATGGGCGTGCCGGACTGGGTGCCGGGGTGGGTGCCGCTCTGGCGGTGAGCGTCTGGCACAATCGGACGCGTACCGGGCGATTGGCTCAGTGGTAGAGCGCTTCGTTCACACCGAAGAGGTCACTGGTTCGAACCCAGTATCGCCCACCGGCACGAGAGGCCCGGCCCGCAGCAGCGGGCCGGGCCTCTCGTCGTCCCGGCGCCGCGCCCGGCCGACGGCGCACGTCCCACGGACGAGGGACCATGGGAGAGGTGAGCGCCCAGCCCGACCGCGCGGCCCGGCTGCAGCTGATCCTCGACCGCGACGGGCCGACCTGCGTGTGGTGCGGACGGGACTTCTCCCCGCTGGTCCGGCCCACCACCGAGCACGTGGTGCCCCGCGTCAAGGGCGGACCCTCCTGGCTGGAGAACGAGGTGGCGGCCTGCGGCCGCTGCAACGGGGAGCGCGGGCACCGCACCCCGGTGGAGTGGCTCGAGGAGTGCCGGCGGCGCGGCTGGGCCGCGGACGAGGCCCGGCTCGCCCGGACGCTGGCCGCCCTCACCGACGCGATCGCCCGGGCCGGCGGTCAGCGGCGGGCCCGGCCCTACCTCGACGCGCAGCTCCGCCGCCTGCGTCGACTCCGGCCGGCCGCCTAGGGTCGCGACCGTGACGACGACCGCCCGCGTGGCCCAGCTCTGGGTCTATCCCGTGAAGTCCCTCGGCGGAACGGCGCGCGACCGGGTGCGCCTGGCGCCGGCGGGACCGGAGGGCGACCGGGCGTACACGGTCGTCGACGCGGCCAGCGGCGAGGTGCTCCGCGGGAAGCACGCACCGGGGTTGGGGGAGCTGGCCCCGACGGGCGATCCGCGGGCCGACGCGCGCGCGGTCACCGGCGCCCTCGGCCGGCCGGTGCGGATCGAGCCGGCGTCCGGGGGCAGCGGTGCCGATGCCGCCGCGGTGCACCTGGTCTCCCGCCAGGCGATCGAACGGGCCGCGAACGGCGACGTCCCGGAGGGCTGCTCGGCCGACGACCCGCGCGCCAACGTGCTGCTCGACCTGCCCGACGACGACGAGCGTGCCTGGGTCGGCCGCACCGTGCGCATCGGCTCGGCCGAGCTGCACGTCACCCGGACGCCGAAGCACTGCCTGGGCGTCTACGCGGAGGTGCGCCGACCCGGTGAGATCGCCGTCGGGGACGCCGTCCTGCTCTAGCCTCGCCTCCGTGGTGCGACGTGCGGTGGCGGGGACGGCCATCATCGGGCTGCTGCTGACCGCCTGCGGCACGACCACGGAGGAGCCGGCGGCCGGGTCGGCTGCCACCACGACGGCCCCCGACCCGACGGAGCCGGCGGCGCCGACGACGGCGAGCGAGCCGGAGCAGATCACCGTGCTCGCGACCGGCGACGTCCTCGTGCACCAGGGCCGGGCGCTGACCGCCGGCGCGCGGCAGGCCGACGGCAGCTACGACTTCTCCGGGGTCTTCGCGCCGGTCGCCCCGCTGGTGAGCGCGGCCGACCTGGCCATCTGCCACCTGGAGACGCCGGTGGCGCCGGACGGCGGCCCGTACCGCGGCTATCCCAGCTTCGCCGTCCAGCCCGAGATCGTCGACGCCCTCGCCGGCGCCGGCTACGACCTGTGCACCACGGCCTCCAACCACTCGCTGGACGCCGGCTTCGACGGGCTGGTCCGCACCCTCGACGAGCTCGAGGCGGCCGGCATCACCCCCGAGGGCACCTACCGGACCGAGGCGGCGAGCGAGGAACCGACGATCGTGGACGTCGACGGCGTCCGGGTGGGTTCCGTCGCGGGCACGTTCAGCCTCAACGGCGTCCCGCTGCCGGCCGGGCGGGAGTGGTCGGTCGACGTCGTCCCGGTGCCCGACGTGACGCCGATGCTGGAGGCGGCCGCCCGGGCGCGTGGAGCCGGTGCCGAGATCGTCGTCGCCAGCCTGCACTGCTGCACCGAGTACCGGCACGACCCGACCGCGGCGCAGGAGGCCGCGGTGCGCACGCTGCTGGCCTCGCCCGACGTCGACCTGGTGCTCGGGCACCACGCCCACGTGGTGCAGCCGTTCGAGCGCATCGACGGGGAGTGGGTCGCCTACGGGCTCGGCAACCACCTGGCCGAGCACGCCACCCGCGGGTACCCGACGGAGGACTCCGTTGCGGCGCGGTTCACCTTCACCCGGGGGGCGGACGGCCGGTTCGCCGTGACCGCGGCCGAGGCGGTGCCGCTCGTGATCGACATGGGCAGCGACGCGGTCACCGTGCGGCCCGCGGATCCGGCCACGTACGACCGCGTCTCGGCCGTGCTCGACCGCCGGGGCGCCGTCGCCGACGGGCTGGCGGTCGTCCCCGGGTAATGGCCGCAGGCCCGGCCGGGGAGCGCACTAGGCTCGGGGCCGGCGTCGGGCCTGCCCGGTCGCCGACGACGACGCCGCAACGACCCCCGGGAGCTCCTGTGTCCACCCCGCCCTCGCCAACCGCCGTCGGCCCGATCCGGGTGCCGGCCGGGACGACGGCGCAGCAGGCGCTCAAGGACGCCGGGGTGCCCCTCAAGGGCCCCGACGGCGCCGTCGTCGTCCGCGACCTGGCCAGCGGTGACCTCAAGGACCTCGCCTGGGTGCCCGACGCCGACGCCGAGGTCGACCCGGTCGCGGCCGCCAGCGCCGAGGGCCGCGCGGTCATCCGGCACTCGGCCGCCCACGTGCTCGCCCAGGCCGTGCAGGAGCTCTTCCCCGGCACCCGGCTGGGCATCGGGCCGCCGGTGGAGAACGGCTTCTACTACGACTTCGACCCGGAGCGGCCGTTCACCCCCGAGGACCTGCAGGCCCTCGAGAAGAAGATGACCGAGATCGTCCGGGCCGGGCAGCACTTCGCCCGCCGGGAGATCAGCGACGCCGATGCCCAGGCCGAGCTCGCGCACGAGCCGTACAAGCTCGAGCTGATCGGTCTCAAGGGCGGTGCCGGGGAGGCTGCCGAGGGGGCCGACGTCGAGGTCGGCGGCGCCCAGCTGACCATGTACGACAACCTCGACCCGCGCAGCGGCGACCGGGTATGGACCGATCTGTGCCGAGGCCCGCACCTGCCGCGCACGTCGGGCATCCCGGCGTTCTCCCTCACCCGCAGCGCCGCGGCGTACTGGCGCGGCAGCGAGAAGAACCCGCAGCTCCAGCGGGTCTACGGCACCGCGTGGGAGAGCAAGGACGCGCACAAGGCCTACCTGGAGCACCTGGCGGAGGCCGAGCGCCGTGATCACCGCCGGCTCGGCGTCGAGCTGGACCTCTTCAGCTTCCCGGACGAGATCGGCTCCGGCCTCCCCGTCTTCCACCCCAAGGGCGGGGTGATCAAGCGGGAGATGGAGGACTACGTCCGGCGCCGGCACCTGGAGGAGGGGTTCGACTACGTCGGCACCCCGCACATCAGCAAGAGCGGGCTGTTCGAGACCTCCGGTCACCTCCCGTACTACGAGGAGACCATGTTCCCGGGCATGGACCTGGACAACGCGAAGTACTACCTCAAGGCCATGAACTGCCCCATGCACAACCTGATCTTCCGGTCGCGCGGGCGGTCCTACCGCGAGCTGCCGCTGCGGCTGTTCGAGTTCGGGTCGGTCTACCGGTACGAGCAGTCCGGCGTGGTGCACGGCCTGACCCGGGTGCGCGGGTTCGCCCAGGACGACTCGCACAGCTACGTCACCCCCGAGCAGGCCCCGGGCGAGATCCGGCACCTGCTGCACTTCGTGCTCGGTCTGCTGCGCGACTTCGGCCTCGACGACTACTACCTGGAGCTGTCCACGCGCGACGACTCCGACAAGTTCATCGGCTCCGACGCGGAGTGGACGGTCGCCACGGCCGTCCTCGAGGAGGCGGCGAAGGAGACCGGCCTGGAACTGGTGCCGGATCCGGGCGGGGCGGCCTACTACGGGCCGAAGATCTCCGTCCAGGCCCGGGACGCCATCGGGCGCACCTGGCAGATGTCGACGATCCAGTACGACTTCAACCAGCCCGCGCGGTTTGGCCTCGAGTACACCTCCGCCGACGGCGGGCGGCAGCAGCCGGTGATGATCCACTCGGCGAAGTTCGGCTCGATCGAGCGGTTCTTCGGTGTCCTCACCGAGCACTACGCCGGCGCCTTCCCGGCCTGGCTGGCGCCGGTGCAGGTGGTCGGCATCCCGGTCACCGACGAGCAGGTGCCCTACCTGACCGACGTGGCGCTGAAGCTGCGCGCCCGCGGCATCCGGGTGGAGATCGACGACTCCGACGACCGGATGCAGAAGAAGATCCGCACCGCCAGCAAGCAGAAGGTGCCGTTCGTGCTCATCGCGGGCGCGACCGACGCCGAGGCCGGCGCGGTCTCCTTCCGGTACCGCGACGGCAGCCAGCGCAACGGCATCCCGGTGGACGACGCCGTCGGGGAGATCGCCGCCTGGGTCGCCGCCCGCAGCAACGCCGACCCCACGGCCGACAACACGGCGGTCCCCGGATGACCACCGGCCCGAACGAGCCGTACCGGGTCGCCGTGTCCTCCGACGACGGCGGCCCGGCAACGGTGTTCGAGCACCTGTGGACGCCCTACCGGATGGCCTACATCCGGGGGGAGGGGAAGCCCACGGGCTCCCACGACTGCCCGTTCTGCGTCATCCCGACCCTCGACGACGAGGCCGGGCTGGTGGTCGCGCGGGGGACGTCGGTCTTCGCCGTCCTCAACCTGTACCCGTACAACGCCGGCCACCTGATGCTGGTCCCGTACCGGCACGTGCCCGACTACACCGACCTCACCGCCGAGGAGGTGGCCGAGCTCGGGGCGTTCACGCAGACGGCGATGCGGGTGGTGCGTGCGGTCACCGGCGCGCACGGGTTCAACATCGGCATGAACCAGGGTTCGGTGGCCGGGGCCGGCATCGCCGACCACCTGCACCAGCACGCGGTGCCGCGCTGGGGCGGGGACACCAACTTCATGCCGGTCGTCGGTCTCACCCGGGTGCTGCCGCAGGTGCTGGGGGAGACCCGCGCGCTGCTGGCCGCCGCCTGGGCCGAGTACGTCACACCGGTCTCGGAGGCCTGAGTGCTCGGCGTCAACGCCCGTCCCGTCGTGGCCAAGGTGGTGAACCCCCTGGCCGTCCGACTGGCGCGCATCGGGGTCACCCCGGACATGGTCACCATCACCGGGACCGTCGGCGCCGTGGTGGCCTCCGCCGCGCTCATCGCCACCGGGCACCTGTTCTGGGGCGCCTTCGCGGTGACCCTCTTCGTGCTGCTCGACATGCTCGACGGTGCGCTGGCCCGGCTGCGCGGCGGGGGCTCGCTGTTCGGCGCGGTCCTCGACTCCACCGGCGACCGCGCCGCGGACGCCGCGATCTTCGGTGCGCTCGTGTGGTGGTTCTCCGGAGCGGGGGACAACCGCCTGCTGGTCCTGCTCGCGCTGCTCTGCCTCGTGCTCGGGGTGCTGACGTCCTACATCAAGGCGCGCGCGGAGGGCATGGGGCTGGCCTGCGACGTCGGGGTGGTGGAGCGCACCGAGCGGCTGATCCTCGTCCTCGTCGGCACCGGCTTCACCGGGCTCGGGATCCCGTACGCCGTCGACGTCGCCCTGTGGGTGCTGCTGGTCGGCAGCGCGGTCACGGTGGGGCAGCGCGTCCTGGCCGTGAAGCGGGCGGCGGCCGGCCGGCGGATCACCTCGTGAGCGGGGCCCGGCAGCAGCTGGCCGAGCGGCTCTCCGACGCCGGCTACGCCGCCGGCTGGCGCGCGGTGCGCGCGCTCCCCGAGCCGGTCGCCCGGGCCGCCTTCGACCGCGCCGGCCGCTGGACGGCCGGGCGCGACGGGGTGGGCGTCCGCCAGCTCCGGGCCAACCTGCGCGTCGCGACGCGCGGTGCGCTCAGCGAGGCCGCCCTGGACGACCTCACCGCCGAGGCGCTGAGCTCCTACGCGCGCTACTGGCAGGAGGCGTTCCGGCTGCCGACCCTCACCGCCGAGCGGATCCGCCGGGACACCGCACTCCCCGGGATCGAGCACATCGCCCGTGCCCGCGAGGAGGGGCGCGGCGTGGTCATCGCCCTGCCGCACAGCGGCAACTGGGACGCGGCCGGTGCCTGGTTCGTCGACTGGCTCGGCGGACCCTTCATGACCGTCGCCGAACGGCTGAAGCCGGAGTCGCTCTACCGGCGCTTCCTCGAGTACCGGGAGTCCCTGGGCATGCGGGTCGTGCCGCTCACCGGCGGCGAACGGCCCAGCGCCGACGTGCTGCGGGAGTGGCTCGCCGACGGCGGCGTGGCGTGCCTGCTGGTCGACCGCAACCTCGGCGCGGGCGGCGTCCCGGTCACCTTCTTCGGCCGCGCGGCCACCATGCCGGGCGGCCCGGCGCTCCTGGCCGACCGCACCGGCGCCGCCCTCGTCCCGGCCGTCGGCCAGTTCACCGACACCGGCTGGCGGGTGTGCGTCCACCCCGAGGTGCCGGTGCAGGGGCCCGGCCGGCTCAAGGACCGGGTGGCGACGGCGATGCAGGGCGTGGCCGACGCGTTCACCACGACGATCGCGCAGCGGCCCGTGGACTGGCACATGCTCGGCCGTGTCTGGCCCGACGTCCCCGCCGACCCGCCACGGCGCGGCGAGGGAGCGACCGCCTGATGCGCGTCGGCCTGGTCTGCCCGTACCGCTGGGACGTCCCCGGCGGGGTGCAGTACCACGTCCGCGACCTGGCCGAGACGCTGCGCGGCCTGGGCCACCACGTGGAGGTGCTCACGCCCGCGGAGCGGGAGGAGTCGGTCACCGACCCCTTCCTCACCTTCGCCGGCCGGACCGTCCCGGTTCCCTACAACGGCTCGATGGCCAGCCTCCAGTTCGGCCCGGTCTCGGCGGCGCGGGTGCGGCGCTGGCTGCGCGAGGGCCGCTTCGACGTCGTCCACGTGCACGAGCCGGCGACGCCGTCGGTGTCGCTGCTGGTCTGCATGATCGCGACCGGCCCGATCGTGGCGACGTTCCACGCGGCGACGACGCGCTCGAAGTGGCTGGCCGTGGTCGGCCCCATGGCGCGGCCGTGGCTGGAGAAGATCAGCGGCCGGATCGCCGTCTCGGACTTCGCGCGCCGCGTCCAGGTGGAGCACCTCGGGGGAGACGCGGTGATCCTCCCCAACGGGGTGCACGTGCCCTTCTTCGCCGAGGGCCCGGCGCTGCCCGGCTACGGGCGCGGCACCGGTGGCCCGCCGACCATCGGCTTCCTGGGCCGCTACGACGAGCCGCGCAAGGGCCTGCCGGTGCTGCTCCAGGCGATGCGCGAGGTGGCCCGGGAGCACCCCGACGTGCGTCTGCTGATCGCCGGCCGGGGGGACGCCGACGAGCTGTGGCGGCTGGTGGGGGAGGAGCTGCGGCCGAACGTGACGCTGCTGGGCGAGATCTCGGAGGCGGACAAGGCGGCGTTCCTCCGGTCGGTCGACGTGTACTGCGCCCCGAACCTGCTCGGCGAGTCCTTCGGCGTGATCCTCATCGAGGCGATGGCGGCCGGTGCCCCCATCGTCGCGAGCGACCTGGACGCGTTCTCGCGGGTCCTGGACGGTGGCTCCGCCGGTGTGCTGGTGCGCCGCAACGACCCCGCGGCCCTCGCGCGGGCCCTCGGTGCGCTGCTCGCCGACCCGGCCCGCCGCGCCGAGCTGGCGGCCTGCGGGTCGCAGGCCGCCGCGCGGTACGACTGGCAGGTGCTCACCCGCCGCATCCTCGCCGTCTACGAGACGGTGCTGCCCCCTGGCGGGGGTGTGGTCACGGTGGGTGACGACGACGACTTCCCGGGTGTGCCGCCGACAGGCACCGCGGCGCAACCTCCCCGCATCCGGCGCGCGCGCCGCTAGCCTCGGCCCCCGTGACGTCCCAGGCCTGGTTGCTGCTCGCCACCGGAGTCCTCCTGGTCCTCGTCGCCTGGACCGGCTGGACCCTGACCCGGCTGCGCCGGCTGGCCGCCCGCGTCGACCGCGCGTGGGCCGCCCTGGACATGCAGCTGCAGCGTCGCGCCGGCCTGGCCGGGGAGCTGGCTCGGAACCACCCCGCGGCCCTGGGCGAGGCGCTGGCCGCACGGCTGGCCGCCGGAGCCGCCGAGGCGCGGGCCGCCCGGACCGACGGGGATCGCGAGCTGGCCGAGAACGCCCTCGGGCACGACCTGCGCGAGCTGCCGGACGAGCTGCCGGGGGTGCCGCCGGCGCTGCGCACCGACCTCGACGGCACGCAGACGCGGGTGGCGCTGGCCCGGCGGTTCTACAACGACGCCGTCCGCGACACCCGGGAACTCCGCGGCGGCCGCTTCGCGCGCTGGGCCGGGCTGCACCGGTCCCGTCGGCTGCCGCGCTACTTCGACATCGACGACCGCGTCGGCTCTGTGAGCAAGGACGCGGACCCGGCCGGTCGCCCGGCGGGCTGACGGCCGTACCGTTGTGCGCCAGTGACCTCGTCTACCCGAAGGCGGACAGCAGTGGCAGCGCAGATCGACCCGACGGACACCTCGACCGGGACCGACCGGGTGAAGCGCGGCATGGCCGAGCAGCTCAAGGGTGGCGTCATCATGGACGTGGTCACCCCGGAGCAGGCCAAGATCGCCGAGGACGCCGGCGCGGTCGCCGTCATGGCGCTGGAGCGGGTGCCGGCCGACATCCGCGCCCAGGGCGGGATCGCCCGGATGAGCGACCCCGACATGATCGAGGGCATCATCGACGCCGTCTCCATCCCGGTGATGGCCAAGGCGCGCATCGGGCACTTCGTCGAGGCCCAGGTGCTGCAGTCACTCGGCGTGGACTACATCGACGAGTCCGAGGTGCTGACCCCGGCCGACGAGGCGCACCACATCGCCAAGAGCGCGTTCACCGTCCCGTTCGTCTGCGGCGCCACCGACCTCGGCGAGGCGCTGCGGCGCATCTCCGAGGGCGCGGCGATGATCCGCTCCAAGGGTGAGGCGGGCACCGGCAACGTCGTCGAGGCCACCCGGCACATGCGGTCCATCCGGGCCGGCATCAAGGCGCTGGGCACGCTCGACGAGACCGAGCTGTTCGTCGCGGCCAAGGAGCTGCGGGCGCCGTACGACCTGGTGGCCGAGGTGGCCCGGCTCGGCAAGCTGCCGGTGGTGCTGTTCACCGCCGGTGGGATCGCCACCCCGGCCGATGCGGCGATGATGATGCAGCTCGGCGCCGAGGGCGTGTTCGTGGGCTCGGGCATCTTCAAGTCCGGCGACCCGGCGCTGCGCGCGGCGGCCATCGTCCAGGCCGCGACCTTCTTCGACGACCCCGACGTGATCGCCAAGGTGTCGCGGGGCCTGGGTGAGCCGATGGTCGGGATCAACGTCTCCACGTTGCCGGAGAGCGAGCGGTACGCCACCCGCGGCTGGTGACGTACGACCCGGGGGTGGGGCCGGACCGCATCGCGGGCCTGGACCTCGCCCGCGGGCTGGCCGTGCTGGGCATGTTCGGTGCCCACCTCCGCATCAGCGACGAGCTGCACGCGGACCCGTCGACGTGGGGGGCGGTCGTCGACGGCCGCTCGTCCATCCTGTTCGCCACCCTGGCCGGCGTCTCGATCGCGCTCCTCACGGGGCGGTCCCGGCCGGCCGACGGCGTGGACCTGGTCCGGGCCCGGCTGCGCATCCTCGTCCGGGCCGCGTGGATCGTCGCGATCGGCGCGGTGCTGGAGTGGCTGGACACGTTCGTCGCGATCATCCTCGGCGTCTACGGCACGCTGTTCGTGCTCGCGCTGCCCTTCCTCCGCCGGCCGACGCGGCGGTTGCTCGTCGCCGCGGGGGTCGTGGCCGTGGCGGGACCGCCGCTGAACGCGCTCCTCGGCCAGGTCCTGTCGGCCGCCGACGCGAAGTCCCACTACGTCGCGGAGCTGCTGGTCACCGGCACCTACCCCGCGATGCTCTGGCTGGCGTTCGTGCTGGTCGGGCTGGCCGTCGGGCGGCTCGACCTGGCTGCCACGGGCGTCCGGGCGCGCCTGGCCGGGGCGGGCGCGGCCGCCGCCGTGCTGGGCTACGGGGGCGGCTGGGTGAGCACCCGGGCCGTCGCCGACGGCGTCTCGTCCGCCGGCCCCCGGGAGGGGTTCGCCTCGCCGGTGGGGGAGTGGGAGGCGGCGTGGCTGACGGGAGCCGAGCCGCACAGCGGCACGACCTTCGAGCTGGTCGGGTCGTGCGGCGTCGCCTTGCTCGTGATCGCCGGCTGCCTGGTGGTCGCCGACCGGCTGCCGCTGCCCACCGCTCCGCTGCGTGCCGTCGGCGCGATGGCGCTGTCGGTCTACACCTTGCACATCGTCGCCCTGTGGGCGCTGCTGCTCACGGGCGATCCGGCCGCCGCGCGGGGCGTCGGCGTGTGGCTGCTGTTCGTCCTGACGGCGCTCGCGGCGGCCGGCACGTGGCGGTGGAAGCTCGGGCGGGGACCGCTGGAGCGGCTGCTGACGTGGAGCTCGTCGCGCGCCGCCGCCGTCCAGCCCACGCGGCGGACCTGAGCCGGCACGAGTGGGCCGACGACGGAGGCGCCGCGGGGCGCGCCGTACCGTCGGACCCCGTGTCCACCGTTTCTGCCCGGCCCGTGATCGGGGTCCTCGCGCTCCAGGGCGACGTCCGCGAGCACCTCGCGGTGCTGCGCGCGGAGGGCGCCGAGCCGCGGCCGGTCCGCCGCCCGGAGGAGCTCGCCGAGGTGGACGGGCTGGTCGTGCCCGGCGGCGAGTCGACGACGATGGCCAAGCTCGCCGGCCGGTTCGGCCTGCTCGAGCCGCTGCGCGACGCCGTCCGCGCCGGGCTGCCCGCCTACGGCACCTGCGCCGGCATGATCCTGCTGGCCGACCGGCTGGTCGACGCCCCGCCGGGCCAGCCGACAGTGGGCGGGCTCGACGTCACCGTGCGGCGCAACGCCTTCGGCCGCCAGGTCGACTCCTTCGAGTCGCACGTCGAGCTGGCGGGCGTCGACGGCGGGCCGCTGCACGCCGTCTTCATCCGTGCGCCGTGGGTCGAGCAGGCCGGCCCCGGGGTCGAGGTCCTCGGCCGGGTCGTCGGGGGTCCGGCCGACGGTAGGATCGTCGCGGTCCGCCAGGGCGACGTGGTGGCCACCAGCTTCCACCCCGAGCTGACCGGGGACCGCCGGGTGCACGCGCTGTTCGTCGACATCGTGCGCCGTCACCTGGCCGACGCAGGCCGGATCGACGACGCCGGCAGGAGAGGAGAGCCGTGAGCGGCCATTCCAAGTGGGCGACGACCAAGCACAAGAAGGCTGGGATCGACGCCAAGCGCGGCAAGCTCTTCGCCAAGCTGATCAAGAACATCGAGGTCGCGGCCCGCACCGGCGGCGGTGACCCGGCGGGCAACCCGACGCTGTTCGACGCCATCCAGAAGGCCAAGAAGAGCTCGGTGCCCAACGACAACATCGACCGCGCGGTCAAGCGCGGGTCCGGCGCCGAGGCCGGGGGCGTCGACTACCAGGGCATCACCTACGAGGGGTACGCCGCCGGCGGCGTCGCCGTCCTCATCGAGTGCCTGACCGACAACAAGAACCGGTCGGCCATGGAGGTCCGCACGGCCATGACCCGCAACGGCGGGTCGATGGCGGACCCGGGATCGGTCTCCTACCTCTTCTCCCGCAAGGGCGTCGTGGTGGTGCCGCAGGCCGACGGGGTCGACGAGGACAGCGTGCTCATGGCGGTCCTGGACGCCGGCGCGGAGGAGGTGCGCGACCTCGGCGACACCCTCGAGGTGCTCTGCGAGCCCGGCGACCTGGTCGCGGTGCGCACCGCCCTGCAGGACGCGGGGATCGAGTACGACTCGGCGGAGGCCGGCTTCCAGCCGAGCGTGCAGGTGGAGCTCGACGTCGACGGCGCCGGCAAGGTCTTCCGGCTCATCGACGCCCTCGAGGACCTCGACGACGTGCAGAACGTCTACGCGAACTACGACGTCCCCGACGAGGTCATGGAACAGGTCGCGGCCGACGCCTGACCTCACCGGGCGTGTTGGCGGGGTCCGGTCGTCCCTGCCGGTTAGCCTCGGTCGAACACCAGTTCGGCCGACAGGAGCGTGACCATGCGGGTGCTCGGCATCGACCCGGGCCTCACCCGGTGCGGGTGGGGAGTGGTCGACGGGCGCCCCGGGGCGCGTCCGACGGCGGTCGGGGTCGGCGTCGTCCGCACGCTGCCGGAGCTCGACCTCGAGCTCCGGCTGCTGGAGCTGCACACCGCCGTCACCGCGCTGCTGCGCGAGCACCGGCCGGACGTCGTGGCGATCGAGCGGGTGTTCACCCAGAACAACAAGGGCACCGCCACCGGCACCGCCCAGGCGGCCGGGGTCGCGGCGCTCGCGGCGGCGCAGGCCGACCGGCCGGTCGCCTGGCACACGCCCAGCGAGGTGAAGGCCGCCATCTCCGGGAACGGCCGCGCGGACAAGGAGCAGGTCACCCTCATGGTCACCCGAGTGCTCGGCCTCGGCGCCGCGCCCAAGCCGGCCGATGCCGCCGACGCCCTGGCGCTCGCGGTCTGCCACGCCTGGCGCGGGCCGGCGCAGCAGCGCCTGCGCACGGCTGCGATCGCCGGCGGGATCGGCGCGCCCGTGCGCGCCACCACGCTGCCGCGCTGGACGGGGGTGGCGGCCCGATGATCGCCAGCGTGCACGGCCGGGTCGCCGCGGTGGGGCCCGACGGCGCCGTCGTCGAGGTCGGCGGCATCGGGCTGTCGGTGCAGTGCACCCCCGGCACGATCGCCCGGCTGCAGGTCGGCGAGGCCGCGCGCCTGGCCACCAGCCTCGTGGTGCGCGAGGACTCGCTGACGCTCTACGGGTTCACCGACGACGACGAGCGCCAGCTGTTCGAGCTGCTGCAGACGGCGAACGGCGTCGGCCCGCGGCTGGCCCAGGCGGTGCTGGCCATCCACCCGCCGCGGGAGGTCCGCAGGGCGGTGTCGACCGCCGACGTCAAGGCGCTGATGCAGGTGCCCGGCATCGGCAAGAAGGGCGCCGAGCGGCTGATCCTGGAGCTGCGGGACCGCCTCGGCTCGACCAGCACCGACACCTCCTTGGACGGTCCCGCACCGGCCGGGCTGCCGCCGGTGACGCCGGTCGCCCCCTGGCGGGACCAGCTGACCTCGGCGCTCGTCGGGCTGGGCTGGAGCGCCAAGGAGGCCGAGACCGCGGTGGGGCAGCTGGCCCCGGTGGCCGACGAGCAGCTCGCCGCGACCGGCACCGTCGAGGTCGCCGTCCTGCTGCGGCAGGCCCTCCAGCTGCTGGGTAGGACGTGACCGCCCCGTTCGACCGGTCGCTGACCGGAGAGCTCGCCGGTGACGCCCCGCCGGAGTGGTCGGTGTCGCCGCAGGCCGGTGACGAGGAGCGGGTCGTCGAGTCGGCGCTGCGGCCGCATTCGCTGCACGACTTCATCGGCCAGCCGAAGGTCGCCCGCCAGCTCGCGCTCGTCCTCGAGGGTGCCAAGCGGCGTGGCCGCACCCCCGACCACGTGCTCCTGTCCGGCCCGCCCGGGCTCGGCAAGACGAGCCTGGCGCTGATCATCGGCTCCGAGCTGGGCACGGCGGTGAAGATCACCAGCGGTCCGGCGATCGAGCGGTCCGGTGACCTCGCCGCGATGCTGTCCAACCTGGCGCCCGGCGACGTGCTCTTCATCGACGAGATCCACCGCATTGCCCGGCCCGCCGAGGAACTGCTCTACATGGCGATGGAGGACTTCCGGGTCGACGTCGTCGTCGGCAAGGGGCCGGGGGCGACGGCGATCCCGCTGGAGATCAACCCCTTCACCCTCGTCGGCGCCACCACCCGGGCCGGCCTGCTCACCGGCCCGCTGCGCGACCGGTTCGGGTTCGTGGGCCAGATGGAGTTCTACGAGCCGGCCGAGCTGCAGCGGGTCCTGGCCCGGAGCGCCGCGCTGCTCGGCGTGGAGCTGACCGACGAGGGGTCGGCCGAGATCGCCGGCCGCTCCCGGGGGACGCCCCGGATCGCCAACCGGCTGCTGCGCCGGGTGCGCGACTACGCCGAGGTCGAGGCCGACGGCCGGGTGACCCGCGAGGTGGCCGAGGCGGCCCTCGCGCTCTACGACGTCGACCACCTGGGCCTGGACCGGCTGGACCGCGAGGTGCTCGAAGCCCTCGTAGGGAAGTTCGGCGGGGGGCCGGTCGGGGTCGCCACCCTCGCCGTCGCGGTGGGGGAGGAGCCGCACACCGTCGAGGAGGTGTGCGAGCCGTTCCTGGTCCGCGCCGGGTTGCTGGCCCGTACGCCGCGCGGCCGGGTGGCCACCGAGGCCGCATGGCACCACCTCGGCCGGCCCCTGCCCCGGGGCGGGATCCCGCTCGGCCGGGTCACAGCAGACCCACAGGTACCAGGGTCGTCGTCAGAGGCCCTGTTCGACGCCTAGACTCCCGGACGCTGGCGCGCAACTCGCAGGCCGGGCCACGCGCGTCCCGTCTGGTCGCCGCGCGTGCCGGCACCGACGTACCCGAGCGGTCCCGTCCCGGACCGCACCCACCGCGGTGCACCAGTCGCGGAAGAGAGGCACACCTGTCGTGGAGTACTTCCCGCTGATCATGCTGGCCCTGCTGGCCGTCCTGCTCTTCGTGCTGCCCGCCCGGCAGCGCAAGAAGATGCAGGAGCAGGCCGCCGCCATGCAGGCGTCGCTGACGATCGGCACCCCGGTCATGACGTCGAGCGGGCTGCACGGGACGGTGGCCGCGCTCGGCGAGACCACGGTCGACCTGGAGATCGCCCCCGGCGTGGTCGTCACCTTCGCCCGCCCGGCGATCCTCGAGGTGCGTCGCCCGGCCGGCGCGGACGCGGTCGGCGACGACCCCTCGCGTCCGGCCGACGGCACCGTCTGACCCGGAGGACCCCGTGGCCAATCGCTCGCTGCCCGCGGGGCGGTACTTCGGCGCCTTCGCGCTGATCGTCGCCCTGCTCTACGGGCTCGTCTTCTTCACCGGGGACACCCGCACCCCCCAGCTCGGGCTCGACCTGCGCGGCGGCACGACGGTCACCCTGACCGCGCGAACGCCCGACGGCGCCGCGCCGGCCCAGGAGGACCTGGAGCTGGCCCGCCGCATCATCGAGCAGCGGGTGAACGGCCTCGGCGTCTCCGAGGCCGAGGTGGTCACCGAGGGCGACTCGAACATCGTCATCTCCGTCCCCGGGGACGACGGCGAGCAGGCCCGCGAACTCGGCGCCACGGCCCAGCTGCGCTTCCGGCCGGTCGTGGGTGGTCCCGCCCCGGCGGCCCCCGCCGAGGAGGACGCCGCGGCCGACGAGGACGCCGGGGTCGAGGAGGACGCCGCGGTCGAGGAGGGCACCGACGACGCGGAGGCCGCCGAGGGGGATGCCGAGCCCACGGACGCCGCCACCGACGGCGCGGCCGAGGAGCCGGCGCCGGCCGACCCGGACGCGCCCCCCGTCACGCAGGAGGAGGCGGCCGCGGAGTTCGCGACCCTGACCTGCGATGTGGAGGAGCTCGCCGGTGAGGTCGCCCGCCCCGACTCCTACGTCGCCGCCTGCAGCGAGGACGGCTCGGCCAAGTACCTGCTCGGCCCCACGATCATCGAGGGCACCGAGATCGACGACGCGTCGGCCGGCACCGAGCCCGGGACCGGCGAGTGGATCGTGCTGCTGGAGTTCCAGTCCGACGGCCTGGCCTCCTGGGCGGAGTACACCACGGCCAACGTCGGGCAGAACGTCGCCTTCACGCTCGACGGGCGGGTGATCTCCGCGCCGACGATCAACCAGCCCATCACCACGAACCCGACCACCATCACCGGGCAGTTCGACCAGGAGTCGGCCACCGAGCTGGCCAACCAGCTGAGGTACGGCGCCCTGCCGCTGACCTTCACGCAGGCGACGGCGCAGTCGATCTCCACCGAGCTCGGCGAGGAGCAGCTGGAGGCCGGCCTGATCGCCGGCGGGCTCGGCATCGCGCTGGTCTTCGTCTACGCCTTGTTCTACTACCGGCTGCTGGGCCTGGTCATGATCGCCAGCCTCGCCCTGTCCGCGGTGGTGGTCTACGGCGTCCTCGTGGTGCTGGGCCGGGAGATCGGCTTCACGCTGAGCCTCGCGGGCATCGCCGGGTTCATCGTCTCGATCGGCATCACCGCCGACTCGTTCGTCGTCTACTTCGAACGGCTCAAGGACGAGATCCGCGAGGGCCGGTCGCTGCGCTCGGCCGTCCCGCGGGCCTGGGTGCGCGCCCGGCGCACGATCCTGTCCGCCGACGCGGTCAGCTTCCTCGCGGCGGCGATCCTCTACGTGCTGGCCATCGGTGACGTGAAGGGCTTCGCCTTCACGCTCGGCATGTCCACGGTGCTGGACCTCGTCGTCGTCTTCCTCTTCACCCACCCGCTGATGGCGGTGCTGTCCCGGTTCAAGTCGTTCGGCAGCAGCCGGTTCTCCGGCCTCGGCCAGGTCGAGCACACCCGCCGCGCCGGTGCGCCGGCCCGCCGGCGTGACCTCGTCGGCGCCACCGCGTCCGGTGACGGCCGCCAGGACAGGAGCACGTCATGACCCGCCCGACCGACCCGGAGGACCTCACGTCGGCGGACGTGCCGCCGGAGGAGACGACGGCGCGCAGCGGCGAGGACGCGCTGGCCGACGCGGGCCTGCCGCAGGACCCCGGTGGCGCGGACACCGTGGCGCCGGCAGCCGCGCAGGGACGCAGCGGCGGGCTCGCCCACCGCCTCTACAACGGCGAGGTCGGCCTCGACGTCGTCGGGCGCAGCCGGCTCATCTACCGGATCACCGCCGTGGTGCTGCTGCTCTGCATCGCCTCGATGGTGTTCCGGGGGTTCAACTTCGGCATCGACTTCGAGGGCGGCAACAGCTTCCGGCTGCCCGGCAGCGAGCAGCAGCTCGCCGAGGCGCGCGAGGCGGCGGAGGAGGCCGGCGCGGAGGTCGCCACGGCGCAGGTCGTCGGCGGCAACACGCTGCTGCTGCGCACCGAGCAGCTGGACAACGAGACCGAGCGCGCTGTCGTCGAGGCGCTGGCCGGCGTGGCCGGCATCGCGCCGGACGACGTCAGCCCCGAGTCGGTGAGCGCCGACTGGGGCCAGGACATCACCCAGCAGGCGCTCGTGGCGCTGGCGGTCTTCCTGGTCGCCGTCGTGCTCTTCCTCGCGGTGCGCTTCCAGCCGAAGATGGCCGTCGGCGCCATGGCGGCGCTGGCGCACGACATCATCCTCACCGCGGGCATCTACTCGCTGATCGGTTTCGAGGTGACGCCCTCGACGGTGATCGGCTTCCTCACCATCCTCGGGTTCTCCCTCTACGACACCGTGGTCGTCTTCGACAAGGTCGACGAGAACACCCGCGACCTGGAGCGCAGCGCCCGCATGACGTGGGGCGAGGCGGCGAACCTCGCGGTCAACCAGACCCTGATGCGGTCGATCAACACGTCGGTCATCGCGCTGCTGCCGGTCGCCGGGCTGCTGTTCGTCGGCGCCGGCCTGCTCGGCGTCGGGACGCTCAAGGACCTCGCCCTCGTGCTGTTCGTCGGTCTGGCCGCCGGCACCTACTCGTCGATCTTCCTGGCGACGCCGGTCGTGGCCGACCTCAAGGAGCGCGAGCCGGCGCAGGAGGCGCTGCGCCGCCGGGTGCTCGCCCGGCGGTCCTCGGCCGCCCGCACCGGCGCCGCCGCCATGCCGGCCGGGCCGGTGGCCAGCGCCCGCCGGCGCCGGCCCGCCGGCGGGGTGGCCGTGGCCGACCTGCCCGAGAGCGTGCCCGCCGACGTCGTCGTCGAGTCGCCGGCGACGGTGCGCCCCGAGCCGGGCCGCGGCGGTGCCACCGCGCCGCGACCGGGCGCGCGGCCGCAGCGCGCCGGCTCCAGCCGGCCCGCCGGCAAGCGCCGCCGGTGACCGGCACCGCGGCCGGGCTGCCGCTGGACGAGCTCATCGCCGGGCTGACCGTCGACGTGCCCGACCACCCCATGCCCGGGGTGGTGTTCCGCGACCTGACCCCGGTGTTCGCCGACGGGCCGGCCTTCCGGCGCATGGTCGAGGGGCTGGCGGCGCCGGCGGGGTCCGATCCCCGGGCGGCCGCCGTGGCCGCCGGTGCGGCCGGGGAGCGGGACTTCGACGTGGTCGTCGGGGTGGAGGCCCGCGGGTTCCTGCTCGCGGCCGCGGTCGCGCTCGACGCGGGCGTGGGGGTGGTGCCGGTGCGCAAGGCCGGGAAGCTGCCGCGCGAGCGCATCGCCGCCGACTACGCGCTCGAGTACGGGACCGCGACCCTCGAGCTGCACGCCGACTCCATCCGGCCGGGGCAGCGGGTGCTCGTCGTCGACGACGTGCTGGCCACGGGTGGCACGCTCGCCGCCGCGGTCGCCCTGGTCGAGCAGCTGGGCGGCGTGGTCACCGCCGTGTCGGTGGTCGTGGAGCTGGCCGCACTGGGCGGCCGGCAGCGGCTGGCCCCGCACACCGTGCACGCCCTCTGGGCCACCTGACCGGGTCGGGTCCGCGAGCCGGCGCGCCTGCCTCCGGGCTCCTGCGGCTAGCATGGGGAGGGTCTGTCCTCCTCGACCCGCAGGAGTCGCCGTGGCCTCCGACGTGACCGCCGACGCGGTTGCCGCGCGGGCCGCCGCGGCCGCAGGTGGTCAGGCGTCCCTCCCCGGCGGGGTGGACGAGGCCCCGGTCCGCAGCCCGCTGCCCGAACGGCCCGTGGTGCGCCGGCCCGACGACGTCGGCACCGAGCCGGTCGACCCGGAGTCGGGGGCGCCCCGGCGCCGGGTCCGCGACCGCCTCGCTCGCCGGATCGTCTCCGGCCAGCGCAGCGGCCTGGTCCGGCCGGTGCTCGAACCGCTGGCGGTCCTGCACCGGCAGAGCCATCCGAAGGCCGACCTGGTGCTCCTGCAGCGGGCCTACGACGTCGCCGAGGCGGCGCACTCGACGCAGCGGCGCAAGAGCGGCGATCCGTACATCACCCACCCGCTCGCCGTCGCCACGATCCTGGCCGGGCTGGGCATGGACACCACCACCCTGATCGCGGCGCTGCTGCACGACACGGTCGAGGACACCGGCGTCACGCTGGAGACGATCACCACCGACTTCGGCTCCGAGGTCGCCCACCTCGTCGACGGCGTCACCAAGATCGACAAGGTGAAGCTGGGCGACGCCGCCCAGGCCGAGACGATCCGCAAGATGATCGTGGCGATGTCCCGGGACCCGCGGGTGCTGGTCATCAAGCTCGCCGACCGGCTGCACAACATGCGCACGTTGCGCTTCCTCCCGCCGGAGAAGCAGGAGAAGAAGGCGCGCGAGACGCTGGAGATCCTCGCCCCGCTGGCCCACCGGCTGGGTATGAACACCATCAAGTGGGAACTCGAGGACCTCGCGTTCGCCACGCTGTACCCGAAGCGCTACGACGAGATCGTGCGGCTGGTGGCCGAGCGCGCCCCGTCGCGGGACACCTATCTCGCCGAGGTCACGACGACCGTCAACGACCAGCTGAAGGCGGCCAAGATCGAGGCCGTCGTCACCGGCCGGCCCAAGCACTACTACTCGATCTACCAGAAGATGATCGTCCGCGGCCGCGACTTCACCGACATCTGGGACCTCGTCGGCATCCGGATCCTCGTCGACTCGGTGCGCGACTGCTACGCCGCGCTGGGCATCATGCACGCCCACTGGCAGCCGGTTCCCGGCCGCTTCAAGGACTTCGTGGCGATGCCGAAGTTCAACATGTACCAGTCGCTGCACACCACGGTGATCGGGCCGCAGGGCAAGCCGGTCGAGCTGCAGATCCGCACCCACGACATGCACCGCACCGCCGAGTACGGGATCGCGGCGCACTGGAAGTACAAGGAGAAGGCCCGGGTCGGCGGCAAGCCCAGCGCCGGCGAGTTCGGCGCACCGCCCAAGGCCGGCACGCCCGACGACATGCTGTGGCTGCGCCAGCTGCTGGACTGGCAGCGCGAGGCCCAGGAACCGGGCGAGTTCCTCGAGACGCTGCGCTACGACCTCGGTCCGCAGGAGGTCTTCGTCTTCACGCCGAAGGGCGACGTCGTCAGCCTGCCCGGCGAGTCGACGCCGGTGGACTTCGCGTTCGCGGTGCACACCGAGGTCGGCTACCGGACGATCGGCGCCCGGGTCAACGGCTCGCTGGTCTCCCTGGACAGCAAGCTCACCAACGGCGACGTCGTGGAGATCTTCACCTCCAAGTCGCCCACGGCCGGCCCCTCGAAGGACTGGCTCACGTTCGTCGGCTCGTCGCGCGCCCGCACCAAGATCCGGCAGTGGTTCACCAAGGAGCGCCGCGAGGACGCCGTCGACGCCGGCAAGGAGGCCCTGACCCGCGCGATGCGCAAGGCCGGCCTGCCGCTGCAGCGGCTGCTCGGTGGGGAGGCGCTGTCCACCCTCGCCAAGGACCTGCGCCACTCCGACGTGACGGCGCTGTACGCGGCGGTGGGGGAGAACCAGCTCTCGGCCGCCTCGGTGGTCGAGAAGCTCATGATCGCGCTGGGCGGCAGCGAGGGCGCGGCGGAGGACATCGCCGAGACCGCGATCCCGACCCGGCGCCCGGCCGCGAGACGCCCGGCCGGCGGCGACCCCGGGATCATCGTGCACGGGATGACCGACGTCTGGGCCAAGCTCGCCAAGTGCTGCACGCCCGTGCCCGGGGACGACATCCTCGGGTTCGTCACCCGTGGTGGCGGGGTCAGCGTGCACCGCACCGACTGCACCAACGCCGGCGACCTGCAGCGCAAGCCTGAACGTCTGGTCGAGGTCGAGTGGGCCTCGAATCCGGGCTCGATGTTCCTGGTCGCCATTCAGGTCGAGGCGCTCGACCGGCACCGGCTGCTCTCCGACGTGACCAAGGCCCTGGCCGACGAGCGGGTGAACATCCTGTCGGCGTCGGTGCAGACCAGCCGCGACCGCGTCGCCATCAGCCGGTTCACCTTCGAGCTGGCCGACCCGGCACACCTGGGCGCGGTGCTGCAGACGGTGCGCAACGTGGAGGGCGTCTTCGACGTCGAGCGCGTCACCGCGTAAGCAGCCGCACCGCCCACGGCCGTCGGCTGCCTCGTCCGCAGTAGGCATAGGAGGCTATGCCTACGGTTCCGAGGCGGAAACCGTAGGCAAAGCCTCCTATGCCGTGCGGGGGCGGATCAGCCGACGACGGCCATGTCCTCGATGGTGACCGGGACGTT
This sequence comes from Blastococcus sp. HT6-4, assembly GCF_039679125.1. Classification (NCBI taxonomy): domain Bacteria; kingdom Bacillati; phylum Actinomycetota; class Actinomycetes; order Geodermatophilales; family Geodermatophilaceae; genus Blastococcus; species Blastococcus montanus. The sequence goes on from NZ_CP155551.1 coordinate 1,730,981, forward strand.
CGGCGGGCCGTCACCGGGGCCCTCGGCGCCCTGGACGCCGCCCGCGGCGACCTCGTCGAGCACGGCCAGCCCGGCCTCGTCCACGGTGCCGACGACGGTGTACTCCGGCGGCAGCTCGGTGTCGACGAAGGTCAGGAAGAACTGGCCGCCCGTGGTGTTCGGCGCCGCCGTCTTCGCCATGGCGATCGTGCCCCGCGGGTAGGTGGTGTCGGGGGTGACCTCCTCGGCGTACTTGTACGTCGGGCCGCCGGCACCGGTGCCGGTCGGGTCGCCGCACTGCAGGACGCCGAAGGTCTCGGCGTTCACCAGCCGGTGGCAGGAGGTGCCGTCGTAGAAGTCCTGCTCCGTCAGGTAGACGAAGCTGGCCGCCGCGCAGGGGGCCGTCTCCCGGTCGAGGGTGAGCGTCAGGTCGCCCTGGTTCGTGCTCATCAGGACGGTCGCGGTGCCCTGGGCGGGCGTCGACTCCGGGGCCGGCGGCGTGCCGACGTCGGTGAGGTTCGGGTTCCCCGACTCGTCGGGCAGGTACTCGCAGGTCACCGTGCCGTCGGGGTTGGTGGTCCGCGCCGCCGCGCTGGTGGTGGGCGTGGTCGCCGTGGTCGGGTCGGCCGCGGCGGCGGCGTCCTCGTCGTCGCCCCCGAGCACGTCCGTGAACAGCAGCGCCGCGCCCACGACGACGACGGCAACCAGCGCGGCGAGCAGGACGCCCAGGTTCCGGCGGCGCTTCCTGGCCTCCTCCGTGCGGCGCTCCAGCTGTCGCTGCAGGTGACGCTGCGCGGCCTGGCGGCGCTGCTTGTTCGTGGGCACGGGGGCGGACTCCTCGGGCGGACGGGGGGCGAGGCGGCGGTGTGATCGGCGGTGCGGCCGGGGCCGCTGCCCGCTGGTCGGGGAGCGAGTCTAGGTGGCGGGCCTGGCGGTTCCCTGGGAGCGCCGGGCCGGCCGGGGGTGCCCGCGTAACCTGCACGGGTGCTCATCCGCTCCTTCCCCGCCGGCGCGTTCGGCACCAACTGCTACGCGGTCGCCTCCGGTCCCGGGCAGGAGTGCGTCGTCGTCGACCCCGGCATGGACGCCGTCGAGCCGCTGGCCCGCATGCTGGCCGACGACGGTCTCAAGCCGGTCGCGGTCGTGCTGACCCACGGCCACCTCGACCACACCTTCTCGGTGCTGCCGGTGTGCGACGGCTACGACATCCCCGCCTACCTCCACCCGGCCGACAACGGCATGCTCTCGGACCCGGTCCGCTGGCACGGCCCGCAGCTGGCCCCGCTGATCACCGGCGTCCGGCTGCCCGACCCGTCCGACGTCCGGGCGCTCGACGACGGCGCGGTGCTCTCCCTGGCCGGGGTCGACCTCACCGTCCGGCACGCGCCCGGCCACACCCAGGGCTCGGTGGTCTTCGAGCTCGACCTGGGGGAGGCGCCCGGGCTGCTGGCCGGTGACGTGCTGTTCGCCGGCTCGGTGGGCCGGGTCGACCTGCCCGGCGGCTCCTGGGACGCGATGCTCCGCTCCCTGCAGGACGTGGTGCTCCCGCTGGACGACGAGACGGTCGTGCTCCCCGGCCACGGCCCGGCGACGACGATCGGCCGCGAGCGCGCGATCAACCCGTACCTCGCCGAGGCGGCCCAGGCGCCGAAGGGGCGCGGGCTGTGAGTGGATTGACGGCGCCGAAGGGCACGTTCGACACGCTGCCGCCCGAGTCGGCGACGTACCTGGCGGTCCGCGACACGCTGACCGCGCCGCTGCGGCGGGCCGGCTACGGCTACGTCGAGACGCCGGTGTTCGAGGAGACCGCCGTCTTCTCCCGCGGGGTGGGCGAGTCGACCGACGTCGTCACCAAGGAGATGTACACCTTCGACGACCGCGGCGGGCGTTCCCTCACGCTGCGGCCCGAGCTCACCGCCGGGCTGATGCGCGCCTTCATCGAGCACCGGCTGTACCAGGGCGCGCTGCCGGTGAAGCTGTGGACGGTCGGCTCGGCGTTCCGCTACGAGCGGCCGCAGGCCGGCCGGTACCGGCACTTCACCCAGGTGGACATGGAGGCCCTCGGCGTCGACGACCCGGCGCTGGACGCCGAGGTGGTGGCGCTCGGCGTGCAGGGCTTCCGCGACCTGGGGCTCACCGACTTCGAGCTGCTGCTCACCTCGCTGGGCGACAGCACGTGCCGGCCGCAGTACCGGGAGCTGCTGGTCGACTACCTGGCCACGCTCGACCTCGACGAGGAGACGAGGCGCCGGGCGGCGATCAACCCGCTGCGCGTCCTGGACGACAAGCGGCCCGAGGTGCAGGCGCAGCTCGACGACGCGCCGCTGATGGCCGACCACCTCTCGGACTCCACGAAGGCGCACTACGACGCCGTCCGGCAGCACCTCACCGACCTCGGGGTGACCTGGACCGAGGCGCCCAGGCTGGTGCGCGGCCTGGACTACTACACGAAGACCACCTTCGAGTTCGTGCACAACGGACTCGGCGCGCAGTCGGCCATCGGGGGCGGCGGGCGCTACGACGGGCTGTCCGCGGCGCTCGGCGGGCCCGACGTCTCCGGGATCGGGTACGCGGTCGGCGTCGACCGGACGCTGCTCGCCGTCCAGGCCGAGGGGCTGGACATCGGCGCGACCGCGGGCGTACAGGCGTTCGTCGTCCCGCTGGGGGCCGAGGCGAAGCGGCTGGCGGTCGGGCTGGTCGGCCGGCTGCGCCAGGCCGGCGTCGCGGCCGACACCGTCTACGGCGACCGCGGCCTCAAGGGCGCGATGAAGGCCGCCGACCGCTCGGGGGCCTCGCACGTCGTCGTCATCGGTGAGCGGGACCTGGCCGAGGGCGTCGGCCAGCTGAAGGACATGAGCACCGGCGAGCAGCGGGCGGTCCCGGTGGCCGAGCTGTTCGACACGGTGCGTGCGAGTGTGGAGGGATGAGTCCTTCGATGGTGAGAACGACGCCCGAGCGAGCATCGCAGGGAGCGCTAGCGACCGAGGAGCGGAACGAGGGCGGAGTCGAACGATGAGCATGGAGCAGCGACCGCTCGGCGGGACCGGGGCCGAGGTCAGCGTGATCGGCCTGGGCACGTGGCAGCTCGGAGGTGACTGGGGCGACGTCGACGACGCGGCGGCCGCCGAGGTCCTCGGCGCGGCGCTCGACGCCGGCGTCACCCTGCTGGACACCGCCGACGTCTACGGCGACGGCCGCTCGGAGGTCCGCATCCGCCAGGCGCTGGCCCCGCGGTCGGAGCGGCCGTTCGTCGCCACGAAGGCCGGCCGCCGCGCCGACCCGTTCGAGGCCGCGCAGTACACGCCGGAGAACCTGCGCGCGTGGGTCGACCGGTCGCGCCGCAACCTCGGCGTGGACACCCTCGACCTGGTGCAGCTGCACTGCCCGCCGACCGCCGTCTACTCCGACCAGCGCCTCTACGACACCCTCGACGGATTCGTGGCCGACGGCTCGATCGCCGCCTACGGGGTGTCGGTGGAGACCGTCGCCGAGGGCCTGACGGCGCTGGAGCACGAGGGCGTCCAGACGATCCAGGTCATCCTGAACATCTTCCGGCGCAAGCCGCTGGAGGAGCTGCTGCCCGCCGCGCAGAAGGCCGGCGTCGGCGTCCTCGCCCGTGTGCCCCTGGCGAGCGGGCTGCTCACCGGCAAGTACGACGAGTCGACGACGTTCCCGGCCGACGACCACCGGAACTTCAACCGCCACGGCGAGGCCTTCGACGTCGGCGAGACCTTCGCCGGCGTGCCGTTCGAGGTGGGCGTCGAGGCCGCCCGCGAGGTCGCCGCGATCGCCGGCGACGCGGTGCCGACCTCCGCGTTCGCCCTGCGCTGGGTGATCGACCAGCCCGGCGTCACCACCGTGATCCCCGGGGCGCGCAACGTCACGCAGGTGCGGGGCAACGTCGCGGCCGCGTCGATGGCGCCGCTGTCCGATGCCCAGCTCGCCGACCTCGAGCGGCTGTACGACGAGCGCATCCGCGCCCACGTGCACGACCGCTGGTAAGCCACCCCCGTCCTGAGAGGCCCGACCTTGCTTCGCACCCACGACGCCGGAACGCTGCGCGCGTCCGACGCCGGAACCACCGTCACCCTCGCCGGCTGGGTCGCCCGTCGCCGCGACCACGGCGGCGTGGTCTTCCTCGACCTGCGCGACGCCTCCGGCTACGTGCAGGTCGTCGTCCGGGAGGAGGAGGCCCACCACCTGCGCAACGAGTACTGCGTGCTCGTGACCGGTGAGGTGCGCCGCCGTCCGGAGGGCAACGAGAACCCGGAGCTGCCCACCGGCGAGATCGAGGTGGCGACGACGGAGCTGCGCGTGCTCTCCACCTCGGCGCCACTGCCGTTCCCGATCGAGACCGACCAGGCGGCCTCCGACGACGTCCGCTACAAGTACCGGTACCTCGACCTGCGCCGGCAGGGTCCGGCGAAGGCGATGCGGCTGCGCTCGGAGATCAGCCGGATCGCCCGCGGGGTCATGGCCGAGCACGGCTTCGTCGAGGTCGAGACGCCGAACCTGACCCGCTCCACGCCCGAGGGCGCCCGGGACTTCCTCGTCCCCGTCCGCCTCCAGCAGGGCAAGTGGTACGCGCTGCCGCAGTCGCCGCAGCTGTTCAAGCAGCTGCTCATGATCGGTGGCCTGGAGCGGTACTACCAGATCGCCCGCTGCTTCCGGGACGAGGACTTCCGGGCCGACCGGCAGCCGGAGTTCACCCAGCTGGACTACGAGATGAGCTTCGTCGAGCGCGACGACGTGCTCGCCGTCGCCGAGGACGTCGTCCGCTCGCTGTGGCGGGAGCTCGCCTCCTACGAGCTCCCGGAGATCCCGCGGATGACCTACCGCGAGGCGATGGACCGGTTCGGCTCCGACAAGCCCGACCTGCGCTTCGGCGTCGAGCTCACCGAGCTGACGTCCTACTTCGCCGACACCCCCTTCCGCGTCTTCCAGGCGCCGTACGTCGGCGCGGTCGTCATGCCCGGTGGCGGCTCGCAGCCGCGCCGGGCCTTCGACGCCTGGCAGGACTGGGCGAAGTCGCGGGGCTACCGCGGCCTGGCCTACGTGACGATCGCCGAGGACGGCACCCTCGGCGGTCCGGTGGCGAAGAACATCTCCGACGCCGAGCGGGCCGGCCTGGTCGAGGCGGTCGGCGCGGAGCCCGGCGACTGCGTCTTCTTCGCCGCCGGGGCGCGGCGCTCGGCGCAGGAGCTGCTGGGCGCCGCCCGCAACGAGATCGCCAAGCGCCTGGACCTCATCGAGCCGGGCTCCTGGTCGTTCCTCTTCGTCGTCGACTTCCCGATGTTCGAGGAGACCGAGGACGGCGACTGGACCTTCATGCACCACCCCTTCACCTCGCCCACCCCCGAGTGGCGCGAGCGGTTCGCCGAGGACAAGGGCGCGGCGCTGTCGGACGCCTACGACATGGTGATCAACGGCAACGAGGTCATGAGCGGCTCGGTGCGTATCCACGACGCCGACCTGCAGGAGCGGGTGTTCGAGACCCTCGGCATGTCCCGCGAGGAGGCCCGCGAGCGGTTCGGCTTCTTCCTCGAGGCGTTCGCCTACGGCCCGCCGCCGCACGCGGGCGCCGCCCTCGGCTGGGACCGGCTCACCGCGCTGCTGGCCGGTGTCGAGTCGATCCGCGAGGTGATCGCCTTCCCGAAGACCGGCGCCGGCTACGACCCGCTGACCGGCGCGCCGACGCCGATCACCGAGGCGCAGCGCACGGAGTCCGGGATCGACGCGAAGCCGGAGGAGCCGCCGCTGCCGGGCGAGCCCGGCGCGCCCGGTCCGTCCGACCCGACGAAGTAGTCCACGCGGGTCCCGCGCAGCCGGTGGTCCGGGGTGCGGTCGTCGCCCGCGCCGGTAGGTTCCCGGGTATGCCGCTGCGCGCCCGCACCCTGCTCGGTCCCGGCCCGTCGAACCCGTACCCGGAGGCGCAGGTCGCGCTTGGCCGGCCGCTGCTGGGCCACCTCGACCCGGTGTTCCTGCAGGTGCTCGACGAGACGTCGGACCGGCTGCGGCAGGTGTTCGGCACGGCGAACCGCCGCACGCTCCCGCTCTCGGCGACCGGCTCGGCGGGCATGGAGGCGGCGTTCGTGAACACCGTGGGCCCCGGCGACGTCGTCGTCGTCGCGGTGAACGGGCTGTTCGGGCAGCGGATGGTCGACGTCGCCGGCCGGTGCGGCGCCGAGGTCGTCGCGGTCGAGCACGACTGGGGGCAGCCGGTCGACGCCGAGCGCGTCCTGGCCGCGCACCCGTCACCGAAGCTGATCGCCGCCGTCCACGCCGAGACCTCGACCGGCGTGCGCTCCGACCTCGGCCCGCTCGCCGCCGGCAAGGGCGACGCGCTGCTGCTGGCCGACTGCGTCACCTCGCTGGGCGGCATCCCGGTGGAGCTGGACGACTGGGGCGTGGACCTGGCCTACTCCGGGTCGCAGAAGTGCCTGGGCGTGGCACCGGGGCTCGCGCCGTTCACCATCAACGACCGGGCCTGGGAGCGGCGGATCGAGAAGCCGCAGAGCTGGTACCTCGACCTCGGCATGCTCGGCGGGTACGCGGGCGAGGCCGCCGGGTCGGGAGGCCGGACCTACCACCACACGGCGCCCACCGGGATGGTCGTGTCGCTGCACGCCGGGCTCGGCCGGATCCTCGACGAGGGCCTGGACGCCGTCCACGCCCGCCACGCCGAGGCCGGGCGGCTCCTGCACGAGGGGCTGGCCGAGCTCGGGCTGGAGCTCTTCGCGGCCGAGGGGCACCGGTTGCCCGAGCTGACCACGGTGGCGGTGCCCGAGGGCGTCGACTCGGCCGCCGTCCGCAAGGAGCTGCTGGAGCGCTACGACCTGGAGATCGGCGGGGGCGTGGGCGCCTACGCCTCGACCGTCTGGCGGATCGGTCTCATGGGCCCGAACGCCTCGCCCGCGAAGGTCGCGCTCGTGCTGGCCGCCCTGAAGGACGTCCTCGGTCGCTGACGCCCGGGCGGTCGCGCCACGCCGGCCCAGGCGACGCCCCGGAACGACGTGGCGTGCGGCACACTCCGGCACATGCTGCACGCAGGAGTTCCGCGCCGGGGGGCGTCGGCCGGCCGGTCGTTCCGGACACTGCCGCCGTGGGCGCTGGTCCCCGTGGCGGCGCTCGGCTGGTGGCTGTTCGGGTTCTTCCCGTCGCTGATCGAGGACGTGCTCACCGACCACCCGTTCCCGGGCTGGCCGGTGGTGCCCCTGCTGGCTTCCCGCTCCGGTCTCCTGTGGATGGGGGCGTTCTGGGGCGGGGTCGTGGCCGGCCTGCTCGGCCGCTTCGCCCGCCCGGGGCGACGTCGGACGGCGGTGGCCGCGACGGGCGCCGGCGTGGCCGTGGCGATGGCGGTGACGCTGCTGCAGGTGGGGCTGTTCATCGCCGACCAGCCGGTGCCTTTGGGCGCCGACCGGGTGATCGCCGGCCTGTGCCTGCTCACGGTCGTCGCGGGCTGCGTCGGGTGGGCACTCGGCTCGGCCTGGGTGTTCGGCCCGGTCGGGCTGGGGGTCGGCCTTGCCGCGCTGGCCACGGCCGTGACCGGCTGGCTCAACGGATTGCAGCTGGCGCTGCTGAACGCCACGCAGGCCGACCACCTCCTCGCCCTCGACTGGCGTTGGGGCCAGTGGGCCGGGGCGGTGCTGCTCGCGGCGGCCCTCGTGGTGATCGGCGTCCGTCCGGCGGCGCGGCTGGCGTGGTGGGCGGTCGTAGTGGTGGGCGCCTGGTTCGTGGAACCGGCGTTCACCGCGGCGGTCAACCTGGAGTTCTACCTGCGGGGGGCCATGCCCGGCATGCCCGGCTTCCCCGAGACACTGCCCGAGGCCCTGGCCGCGGCGGGGCAGACGCTCTGGCAGGCCGCGCAGCCGGGCTCCTCCCAGCCGGTCGCCCCCTGGATCACGGCCGTCGTCGTCGCGGCCCTGCTCTGCGCGGCCCTGCCCCGGCTCCGCCGGACGGCGGCCGACTGAGCACCCGTGATCGCCCGCGCCGGCGCGGGGGCGGGTGTCAGGCGGCGTCGAGGCGGGCGAGCTGGGCGGCGGTGAGCCGCAGGTCGGCGGCCGCGGCGCAGTCCTGGATCGACGACGCCTGCGACGCGCCCGGAATGGGGACGACGACGTCGCTCTGGGCCAGGTGCCAGGCGAGCGTCACCTGGTACACCGACACGCCCAGCTCGGACGCCACCGCAGCGAACGCGGGCGCCGTCGAGGCGAGCGAGCCGGCCGCGGTCACCCCGCCGAACGGGCTCCACGGGAGGAAGGCGAGCCCGTGGCCGGCGCAGTGCGCGAGCTCGTCGGCGGAGGAGCGCCAGCCCGGGGAGAACTGGTTCTGCACGCTCACCAGGGCGTCCCCGACGATCGCGCGGGCGATGTCGATCTGCGCGACGTCGGCGTTCGAGATGCCGACCATCCGCACCAGGCCGGCGTCCACCAGGGACCGCAGGGCGCCCATCGACTCGTCCCACGGCGTCGCCGCGTCGGGCCGGTGGAACTGGTAGAGCCCGATCGCGTCGCCGCCCAGTCTCCGCAGCGACGCCTCGCACGCCCGCCGGAGGTAACCGGGGGTGCCGTCGAGGTCCCAGCCGGTGCCGCGCCGGGTGTGCCCGCCCTTGGTGGCCACCAGGACGTCGTGGGCTCCGGAGCCGTAGCCGCGCAGGGCGTCGGCGACCAGCGACTCGTTGTGCCCGAACTCGGCCTCGTCCCGGGCGTACGCGTCGGCGGTGTCGATCAGCGTCACCCCGGCGTCGAGGGCGGCGTGCACCACCGCGACGGCGTCGTCGTGGGAGGGCCGGCCGTCCTTCGTGGACAGGGGCATGGCCCCGAGCCCGACGGCGCCCACGGTCACGTCCCCGATGCGTCGCTGCTGCACGGGGCCTGTCGTGCCCCGCGGGTAGCGTCCGAACCGTGACTTCGCTGTTCGACGCTCCCGAGGACGACGGCCCTGCGGGGGTCGACCCGGGGGCGCCGCTGGCGGTGCGGATGCGGCCCCGCTCGCTGGAGGAGGTCGTCGGCCAGCAGCACCTGCTCGGCGACCGCGCCCCGCTGCGGCGGCTGGTCGAGTCCGACGAGCCGATGTCGCTGGTGCTCTACGGCCCGCCCGGCACCGGCAAGACCACGCTGGCGCACGTCATCTCGCTGGCCACCAAGCGCCAGTTCGTGCAGCTCTCCGCCCTGGACGCCGGGGTGAAGGAGGTCCGGGCGGTCATCCAGAGCGCCAGGCGCGAGCTCACCTATGCCGGCCGCCGCACCGTGCTCTTCATCGACGAGGTGCACCGGTTCTCCAAGACCCAGCAGGACAGCCTGCTGTCGGCGGTCGAGGACCGGATCGTCAGCCTGATCGCCGCGACCACCGAGAACCCGTTCTTCTCCGTGGTCAGTCCGCTGCTCTCCCGCAGCCTCGTGCTCGCCCTGCAGCCGCTCACCGACGACGACGTCCGCGCGGTGCTGCACCGGGCGCTGACCAGCGAGCGCGGGCTCGACGGCGCCCTGACCCTGAGCGCCGAGGCCGAGGACCACCTCGTCCGGGTGGCCGGCGGCGACGCCCGCAAGGCGCTCACCGCGCTCGAATCGGGCGCCGGTGCGGCGCTGGCGGCGGGCGCGCCCGAGATCGACCTGGCGACGCTGGAGACGGCGGTCGCGCAGGCGGCGGTCCGCTACGACCGGCAGGGCGACATGCACTACGACGTCGCGAGCGCGCTGATCAAGTCGATCCGGGGCAGCGACGTCGACGCCGCGCTGCACTACCTGGCCCGCATGGTGGCGGCGGGGGAGGACCCGCGCTTCATCGCCCGCCGACTGGTCATCTCCGCCAGCGAGGACATCGGCATGGCCGACCCGACCGCGCTGCTCACCGCGGTCGCCGCCGCCGACGCGGTCGCCTTCATCGGCATGCCCGAGGGTCACTTCCCGCTGGCCCAGGCGGTGGTGCACCTGGCGACGGCGCCGAAGTCGAACGCGATCACCGCGGCCATGGGGGAGTCGATGGCCGACGTGCGGGCCGGCCTGGGTGGCCCGGTGCCACCGGGCCTGCGGGACGCCCACTACGCCGGGGCGAAGAAGCTCGGCCACGGGAAGACCTACGTGTACCCGCACGCCCATCCCGACGGGGTCGTGCCGCAGCAGTACCCGCCCGACGCGCTGATCGGGAAGGACTACTACCGGCCGACCGGTCGCGGGGCGGAAGGGCGGCTGGGCGAACGGCTGGCCAAGCTCCGGGCGATCGTCAGGCGACAGCGGTGACCCCCCGGCGGGGGAAGGACGCCCCGGCCGGCCCGCGACTACTGTGACGAGGCCGGACGGACGTCGCCGGTGCCCGAGACATCCCAGAACAAGGAGCACGTGTGTCCGCAGGAGAGATCGCCGGGCTGATCGCCGCCGGCGCCCTGGTGCTGCTGGTGGCGCTGGTCGCCGTCCCGCTGCTGAAGCTCGGCCGGACGCTCGACGAGACCACCCTCACCATCCGCCAGGTCCGTGAGCAGAGCGCGCCCATCCTGGGTCAGGCCAGCACCACGGTCGCGCACGTGAACAGCAACCTGGAGCGCGTGGACGACATCACCGGCAACGCCGCGAACGTCTCCAGCAACGTCGCGGCCCTGACCAGCGTCGTGGCGGCCACCCTCGGCAGCCCGCTGATCAAGGTCGCCGCCTTCAGCTACGGCGTCCGCAGTGCGGCCAGGAAGAAGCGCGAGGGCCAGGCGATCGCCGACGCCGCCGCCCGCGACAAGGCCGAGCGCCGCGCGCGCCGCGCCGCCCGGCGGGCCGCCTGATGCGCCGGCTGTTCTGGCTCGCCATGGGCATCACCATCGGCGCCCTCGTCGTCCGCAAGCTGTCGGCCGCCGCGGAGAAGATGACGCCGGCCGGCATCGGTGCCTCGATCGCCGAGGGGCTGCGCGACCTCGCCGACGCGATCGGTGACTTCGGCGCCGACGTCCGTGCCGCCGCCGCCGAGCGGGAGCTCGAGCTGCGCTCGGGCACCGGGCTGGACGCGCCCCTGCCCACCGGCGACCAGGTGCAGCTGCCCGGTCGCCAGCTGCCCGGGGCACACGGCTCCACCGCCGCCGACCTCTGATCACCCTGGCCGGGGGCCGGCAGCAGCCGCGGCCCCGGCTCCGCACGACTGAGTGGACCTGATGCAGACCGCCGAGATCCGCCGCCGCTTCCTCGAGCACTTCGCTCAGCGCGGCCACACCGTCGTCCCCAGCGCCTCGCTGGTCTCCCCGGACCCGTCGCTGCTGTTCACGGTGGCCGGCATGGTGCCGTTCATCCCGTACCTGACCGGCCGGGAGCCCGCGCCGTTCCCGCGCGCCACCAGCGTGCAGAAGTGCGTCCGCACCCTCGACATCGAGGAGGTGGGCAAGACCACCCGGCACGGCACGTTCTTCCAGATGAACGGCAACTTCTCCTTCGGGGACTACTTCAAGGAGGGGGCGATCCGGCACGCCTGGGAGCTGATCACCGGGCGGGTCGAGGACGGCGGGCTGGGCTTCGACCCGGACCGCATCTGGGCGACGGTCTACCTCGACGACGACGAGGCCGCCGACGCCTGGCACCGCATCGCCGGCCTGCCCACCGACCGGATCCAGCGGCTGGGCAAGAAGGACAACTACTGGCACACCGGTGCCGACGGCCCCGGCGGGCCCTGCTCGGAGATCTACTACGACCGCGGGCCCCGGTTCGGCCCGGAGGGCGGCCCGCTGGTCGACACGGCCGGCGACCGGTTCCTCGAGATCTGGAACCTGGTCTTCATGCAGTACGAGCTGGCCGACGTGCGGAGCAAGGAGGAGTTCCGGATCGTCGGCGAGCTGCCGAAGAAGAACATCGACACGGGCATGGGCCTGGAGCGGGTGGCCTTCCTCCTGCAGGGCGTCGACAACATGTACGAGATCGACGAGGTCGCGCCGGTCCTGCGCCGCGCCGCCGACGTCGCCGGGGTCACCTACGGCAAGGACCCCGACGCCGACGTGCGGCTCCGGGTGGTGGCCGACCACGTGCGCAGCGGGCTGATGCTCATCGGCGACGGCGTGACGCCGGGCAACGAGGGCCGCGGGTACATCCTGCGCCGGCTGCTGCGCCGCGCCGTCCGCTCCATGAAGCTGCTCGGGGTCGACGAGGCGACGCTGCCGGAGCTGCTGCCGGTGTCCCGCGACGCGATGAGCGCCAGCTACCCCGAGCTGGCCACCGACTTCGACCGCATCTCCGCGGTGGCCTACGCCGAGGAAGAGGCCTTCCGCCGCACCCTCAGCGCGGGGACGACCCTCTTCGACACCGCCGTCTCGCAGGCCAGGAAGGCCGGCGCGGCGACGCTCTCCGGTGAGCAGGCGTTCTCGCTGCACGACACCTACGGGTTCCCCATCGACGTCACCCTCGAGATGGCCGCCGAGCAGGGCGTGACCGTCGACGAGGAGGGCTTCCGCGCGCTCATGGCCGAGCAGCGCGACCGGGCCCGCGCCGACGCCCGCGCCAAGCGCACCGGCTCGGTCGACGTCGTCGCCTACCGGCAGCTGCTCGCCGAGCACGGCCCCACGGACTGGCGCGCCTACGAGACCCTCCGCACCGACTCCCGGGTGCTCGGCCTCGTGCACGAGGGCGAGGACGCTGCCGCCCGCCCGGCCGCCCCGGGGGAGATCACCCGCGTCGTCCTGGACCGCACCCCCTTCTACGCCGAGTCCGGCGGGCAGGTCGCCGACGCCGGCATCCTGACCTGGGACGGCGGGCGCGCCGAGGTCATCGACGTGCAGCGCCCGGTCAAGGGGCTGGTGGCCCACCAGGTCCGCGTGCTGGAGGGCGAGCTCCGCGAGGGTGCCGAGCTCACCGCCGAGGTCGATCGCGAGTGGCGGCTGTCGGCCTGCCAGGCGCACTCGGGCACCCACGTGGTGCACGCCGCGCTGCGCCAGGTGCTCGGCCCGCAGGCCCTGCAGTCCGGCTCGTACAACCGGCCGGGCTACCTGCGGCTGGACTTCGCCTGGCAGGGCGCCCTCACCCAGCAGCAGCGCAGCGACATCGAGGACGTCGCCAACGCCGCCGTCCGAGCGGACCACCGAGTGAGCGCGTCCTGGATGACGCTGCCCGAGGCGCAGGCGTTCGGCGCGCTCGCCCTGTTCGGGGAGACCTACGGCGAGCAGGTGCGCGTCGTGGAGATCGGTGGGCCCTGGTCGCGCGAGCTCTGCGGTGGCACCCACGTCCGCGGCAGCGCCCAGATCGGCACGCTCGCGCTGACCGGTGAATCGTCGGTCGGCTCGGGGGCGCGCCGGGTCGAGGCCGTCGTCGGGCTGGAGGGCTTCCGCTACCTGGCCCGCGAGCGCGACCTGGTGCGGCAGCTGGGCGAGATCCTGAAGTCACCCCAGGACGGCCTGGTCGACCGGGTGAGCGGCATGGTCGCCCGGCTGCGGGACCTCGACCGCGAGCTGGCGGAGCTGCGGGCCCAGCAGACCGTGGCGGCGGCCGGTGAGCTGGCCGCCTCCGCCCGCGACGTCGGCGGGGTGGCCCTGGTCACCGGGGCGCCGGCCGGGCTGGGCGGCGGCGATCTGCGCACCCTGGCCCTCGACGTCCGGGGGCGGCTGAGCGGCGACCGGCCGTCGGTCGTGCTGCTGGCGTCGGAGTCCGGTGGCAAGGTGGCACTGGTGGCCGTGCTGAACCCGGCCGCGGTCGCGCAGGGGTTGTCGGCCAACGACGTCCTCCGGGCGGCCTCGGCACCCGTCGGCGGTCGTGGGGGCGGCAAGTCCGACGTCGCCCAAGGGGGCGGCACCGATCCCGCGGGTATCCCCGCGGCGTTGCAGGCCGGCGAGCAGGCGGTCGCGGCCGCTACTGGGAGGTAGACCATCGTGTCCCGAACCGAGCACAGCCCCGAGGACACCGGCCCGGTCGGCGGGCGGCGTCGTGAGCTCCCGGCGGTGCCGCCGGCCCGTCCCCGGCCGAACACGGGTGAGCAGCCGGCCCATCACCCGACCACCGAGATCGACCTGAGCCAGGGCTTCCCGCCGGTCAAGCACGAGACCACCGAGATCGACCTGTCCGGCGGCTGGCCGCAGCACCTGAAGGTGCCGCCGCGCCGCCCGGGTGCGCCGGTCACCCGCGGCCGCGTGCTCGGCATCGACGTCGGCACGGTGCGCGTCGGCGTCGCGCTGTCGGACCCCACCGGCACCCTGGCGAGCCCGCTGGAGACGCTCCGCCGGGCCAAGAGCGGGTCCGACCTGGACCAGCTGGCCGCCCTCGTCGTGGAACACGAGGTGACAGAGGTGGTCGTGGGGGAGCCGGTGCACCTGTCGGGCGCCGCGGGTGCCTCCGCGCAGGACGCTGCCGATTACGCACAGGAACTGGCAGACCGCATCCCCGAGGTGCCGGTGAACCTGATCGACGAGAGGCTCTCCACCGTGACCGCAGCCAGCCACCTCCGCGAGGGCGGCATCGACAGCCGTCGCCAGCGTGCGGTGATCGACCAGGCGGCAGCCGTGGTCATCCTGCAGCAGTACCTCGACGCCCGGCGGTCGCCCTCGTGAGCGCGCCCGGCGGGGCGCCGCGGCGGGGGAGGCACGCGTTCGACGACCGTGCCGGTGGGATGTTCCCGTCGTTCCCGACGGCTCCCGGGACCTCCGTGGGCGGCTTCCCGCCGGGCGGCGCGCAGTCGTCGCAGCGCGGGTTCGACCGCGGCGCCGACGAGCACGGCTTCGGCCGCCAGCACCCGTCCGCGCCGCTGCCGCCCCTGCCCCGCGGTGTCTGGGACCGGCTGCACCCCCGGGAGGACGCCGACGACGAGGCCACCGTCGCCGCCCCCCGCCTGGGCCGGCTCCCCGACGAGCCGGCACCGGGCGAGCCGCAGCCCGACGACACGCCGACCTCCGCCCACGCGTACGAGGACGAGACCGGGGGCCTGGACGTCATCGGCGCCAACGTCGACGACGACGCCCCGCGCCGGCGGGGTCTCCTGCGCGGCCGCCGGGCCGCCGGCCCGCCCCCGCAGGACACGGGTGCGGGTGGCCACCCCGGTGACGCGGTGGAGCGCGGGCAGGCGCAGGACGCACCGCACGACGCCACCGACCACCACCCGGTGGACGCCGAGCACGCGGCCGGCGCGACGGCGGCCGACGACGAGATCCCGGTCGTCCCCTACGACCCGCGGGCCGAGCGGAGCCGCCGGCGGCGCCGCCGGCGGCCGTTCGCCGTGGCCCTCGCCCTCCTCGTGCTCGGTGGCATGGTGGCCGGGATCGTGATCGGCGGCCAGCAGCTGCTGTCCATGGTCAACCCCGCCGCCCAGGACTACACCGGCAGCGGCACCGGCAGCGTCGACATCCGCGTGCAGCAGGGCGACACCCTCAGCGACATCGCCCGCACCCTCGAGGAGGCCGACGTCGTGGCCTCCACCGGGCCGTTCATCGATGCGGCGTCGGCGAACCCGGCGGCGACCGGCATCCAGCCCGGCGTCTACACGATGCGGCAGCAGATGAGCGGAGAGGCGGCCCTGGAGCTGCTGCTGGACCCGGTCTCGCGCCAGGTGGCGCGGGTGACCGTCCCCGAGGGGTTCACGGTCGAGCAGATCCTCGCGCGGCTGGCGGAGGAGACCGGCACGCCGCTCGAGGAGCTGCAGGCGGCGGCCGACCCGGCCGCGCTCACCCTCCCCCCGTACGCCAACGGCCAGCTCGAGGGCTTCCTGTTCCCGGCGACCTACGACTTCGAGCCCGACACCACGCCGCAGCAGATGCTGCAGCGGATGATCGACACGTTCGTCGACGTGGCCGCCCGGCTGCGGCTGGAGGAGCGCGCCGCGGCACTGGGCCTCAGCCCGTACGAGGTGGTGACGGTCGCGTCGATGGTCCAGTCGGAGACGCGGCTGGACGAGGAGCGTCCCGACGTGGCCCAGGTCATCTACAACCGGCTCGAGCAGGGGATCGCGCTCGGCATCGACGCCACGCTGGCCTACGGGCTGGACAAGAGCGGCAACGAGCTGACCGTGTCGGACCTGCAGACCGACAGCCCGTACAACACCCGGACGCGCCAGGGGCTGCCGCCGACGCCGATCAGCTCGCCCGGCGAGGCCAGCCTGGAGGCGGCCCTCGCTCCCAGCAGCGGCGACCTCCTGTACTACGTGCTGGAGTCCGAGGACGGCTCGCACTTCTTCACCAGCGACTACTCGGAGTTCCAGGCCGCCCGGCAGCGGTGCGCCGAGGCCGATCTCGGATGCGGTGGCTGAGCGGCAGCAGCGGGCGGCGGTCCTCGGCCGGCCGGTGACGCACTCGCTCTCCCCGCTCCTGCACCGGGCCGCCTACGCCGCGCTGGGCCTCACCGACTGGAGCTACGACGCCCTGGACGTGGGGCCCGCGGACCTGCCGGTGCTCCTCGCCGGCCTCGGTGAGGAGTGGCGCGGCTTCTCGGTGACCATGCCGTGCAAGCAGGCGGCGGTCGAGGTCGCCGACGCGGTGGAGCCGCTGCCGCGCCTGCTCGGCGCGGCCAACACCCTCGTGCGCACCGCGGACGGGTGGCGCGCGGAGAACACCGACGTCACCGGTGTGGGCATGGCGCTGCAGCTGGCCGGGGTCGGGCACGTCGGGCACGCGGCGATCCTCGGCGCCGGCGGGACGGCGGCGGCCGCGGCCGTGGCGCTGGCGTCGCTCGGGGCGCAGCAGGTCGACGTCGTCGTCCGGGAGCCCGCCCGCGCCGGTGAGGTGCTCCGGGTCCTCGACGCCCTGGGCGTGGACGCCCGGGTGCTCCCGCTGGCCGGGGCCGAGGTCGGGGCGCCGGTCGTGGTCAGCACCGTCCCGGTGGGCGGCCAGCCGGCCGTCGCCGGCGTGGCGTGGCGGGCCGGTCAGACGGTGCTCGACGTGCTGTACGCCCCGTGGCCCACCCCGCTGGCCGAGCGGGTCACCGCGGCCGGGGGGACCGTCGTCAGCGGCCTCGAGGTGCTGTTCTGGCAGGCCACCGTGCAGGTGGAGCTCATGACCGGGCAGCCGGCGCCCATCGGTCCGATGCGCGCCGCGCTCGACGCCCGCTGAGGCGTCGCCGTGGACGTCGCACGGCCGGTGCTGGTCGGCGCGGCCCTCGTGGGTGCGCTGGCGGTCGGCCCGTGGCTGGCCCGCACCGCCGCCCGGCTCGCGGCCCGTGACCACCGCGCCGTCACCACTGCGCGGGCCATCGGCGTCGTCACCGGCCTCGTCGCCGCCGGGCTGGCCGGCGCGCTGCTCCTGGGCGGCCCGCGCCCGGCCACCGTGGCCCTCGCCTGGGCGGCCGGTGCGGCGGTGGTGCTGGCCGCGGTCGACCTCGCCGCGCACCGGCTGCCCGACCGGGTGCTCCTGCCGGCCGTGGTGGTCTGCGGAACGGCGCTGTTCGTCGACGCCGTCGTGCTGGGCACCTGGCTGCCGCTGGCGCGGGCGGCCGCCGCCGCTGCCGCGCTCGTCGTCGTCCCCGGCGTGCTCCGCCTGGTCGCCCCCTCGGCGCTGGGTTTCGGTGACGTGAAGCTGCTCGGCCTGATCGGGCTGGTCCTCGGCTGGTTCGGCGGCGGGGTGGTGCTCGCCGGCATCTTCCTCGGCCTGCTGGTCGGCGCGCTGGCCTCGGTCGCCCTGGTGGTCGTCGGGCGCGCGACCTGGCGCAGCGCCGTGCCCTTCGGGCCGCCCCTGCTCGTCGGCGCGGTCCTGGCGCTCCTGGTGGGCGGTGCGCCACCCGCGTGAGCCATGCCACCGGGGCGCGCGACACGGGCCTGGCAGAATCCCCGGCATGTTGCGCTGGCTGACCGCCGGTGAGTCGCACGGCCAGCAGCTCACCGCCATCCTCGAGGGCCTCCCCGCCGGGGTCGAGGTCCAGACCTCCGACCTCGACCTGCAGCTGGCCCGCCGCCGGCTCGGTCACGGCCGGGGCGCCCGCATGTCCTTCGAGCAGGACGTCGTCACGATCACCGGGGGAGTGCGGCACGGCCGCACCCAGGGCGGGCCGATCGCCGTCCAGGTGGGCAACACCGAGTGGCCCAAGTGGCAGACGGTCATGGCCGCCGACCCGGTGGACGCCGACGTGCTCGCCGGCCAGGCCCGCAACGCGCCGCTCACCCGGCCGCGCCCGGGGCACGCCGACCTCGCCGGCATGCAGAAGTACGGCTTCGACGACGCCCGCCCGGTGCTCGAGCGGGCGAGCGCGCGCGAGACGGCGGCCCGGGTGGCGCTCGGTGCGATCGCGCAGGCGTTCCTGCGGCAGACCGTGGGCGTCTCCGTGGTGAGCCACGTCGTCGGCATCGGCCCGGTCGTCGCTCCCGACGGCCTGGTGCCCGGCCCCGACGACAACCCGCGCCTGGACGAGGACCCGGTGCGCTGCGCCGACCCCGCCACGAGCGAGCGGATGATCGCCGAGATCGACGACGCCCGGAAGACCGGCGACACCCTGGGTGGCGTCATCGAGGTCGTCGTGCACGGGCTGCCCCCGGGCCTGGGCACCCACGTGCACTGGGACCGCCGGCTCGACGCCCGCCTGGCCGCCGCGCTGATGGGCGTCCAGTCGGTGAAGGCGGTCGAGGTGGGCGACGGGCTGGAGACCGCCCGCCGCCGCGGCTCGGTGGCCCACGACGAGATCGTGCTCTCCGGCTCGGCCGACGGGCAGCCGCGGGTGCAGCGGCTCACCGACCGCGCCGGCGGGATCGAGGGCGGCATGACCAACGGCGAGGTGCTGCGGGTCCGTGCCGCCATGAAGCCGATCAGCACGGTGCCGCGGGCGCTGCAGACCGTCGACGTCGCCACGGGTGAGCCGGCGGTCGCCATCAACCAGCGCAGCGACGCCTGCGCGGTGCCGCGCGGCAGCGTGGTGATGGAGGCGATGGTCGCCCTGGTGCTGGCCGACGTGGTGCTGGAGAAGTTCGGCGGCGACTCGGTGGCCGAGACCCGGCGCAACGCCCGGGCCTACCTCGACTCCCTGCCGTACCGGTGACGCGCCCGGTCATGGTCATCGTGGGTCCGCCCGCGTCCGGCAAGACCACGGTCGGCACCGCCGTCGCCGCCGCCCGCGGGCTGCCCTTCCGGGACACCGACCGCGACGTCGAGGACGGGACCGGGACGACGGTCGCCGACCTGTTCGTCCAGCACGGCGAGCCGCACTTCCGCGCGCTGGAGGAGCGGGCCGTGGCCCGGGCGCTGGCCGAGCACGACGGCGTCCTGGCGCTCGGCGGTGGTGCGGTGACCAGCGCCGCCAGCCGGGAGCTGCTGGTGGCCTACGGGAAGGCCGGCGGCACCGTGGTCTGGCTCGACGTCGACGTCGCCTCCGCCGCCAAGAGGGTGGGCCTGTCCCGCGACCGCCCGCTGCTGGCAGTGAACCCGCGCGCGATGCTGCGCACCATGCTCGAACAGCGCGCCCCCCTCTACGCGGCGGTCGCCACCCACCCGGTGACCACCGCGGGGCGCTCGCCGGAGGAGGTCGTCGCCGAGGTGCTCGCCGTCCTGACGCCCGAGGAGGAGGCCCGGTGACCCGCCGCGTCCCCGTCGCGGGGGAGAAGCCCTACGAGGTGGTCATCGGCGCCGGCGCCCATGCCGAGCTCGGGCTCGTGCTGGCCGGCACCCCGAAGGCCGCCGTCGTCCACGCACCGCCGCTGGCCGCTGCCGCCGGCGCCGCCGTCGAGACGCTGCAGAGCGCCGGCGTGGCCGCCGAGGCGGTCGTCGTGCCCGACGGCGAGGCGGCGAAGACCGCCCAGGTGGCCGCCGGGGCCTGGGAGGAGTTCGGCCGTCTCGGGCTCACCCGCTCCGACGCCGTCGTCGGGATCGGCGGTGGCGCGGTGACCGACCTGGCCGGCTTCCTCGCCGCCACCTGGACCCGCGGTGTCCGCGTCGTCCAGGTGCCGACCAGCCTGCTCGGCATGGTGGACGCCGCCGTGGGTGGCAAGACCGGGATCAACACCTCGGCCGGCAAGAACCTGGTCGGCGCCTTCCACCCGCCGGCGGCGGTGCTCGCCGACACCGACCTGCTGGCCGGGCTGCCCGAGGCGGAGTTCCGGTCGGGCATGGCCGAGGTGGTCAAGTGCGGGTTCATCGCCGACCCCCGCATCCTCGAGCTCCTCGAGGCCGACCCCACCGGCCGCCGGGACACCGAGGAGCTGATCGAGCGCGCGGTGCGGGTGAAGGCCGCCGCGGTGGGGGAGGACCTGCACGACACGGGAGTGCGGGAGTTCCTCAACTACGGGCACACCCTCGGCCACGCCGTGGAGCGGGTCGAGGACTTCGGCTGGCGGCACGGGGAGGCCGTGGCCGTCGGGCTCGTCTTCGCCGCCGAGCTGGCCGGCCGGGCCGGGCTGCTGACGCCGGCGGAGGTGGCCCGGCACCGCACGCTGGTCGCGGCCATGGGGCTGCCCACCCGGTACGCCGGGGACTGGTCGCGGTTGCAGGCGGTGATGCGGGTGGACAAGAAGGCCCGGGGCGCCTCCCTGCGCTTCGTCGTCCTCGACGGGCTGGGCAACCCGAGAATCCTGACCGACCCCGACCAGGCCTGGCTCGACGCCGCCTGGGCCGCCGTGAGCGAGGAGATAGCATGACCATCCAGGTCCTGAACGGCGCCAATCTGGGACGGCTCGGTACCCGCGAGCCCGAGGTCTACGGGACGACGACGTACGCGCAGCTGGCCGAGCTCGTGGAGGCCGCGGCCCGTGAGCTCGGGGTCGAGGTGCGGGTGCGGCAGACCGACGACGAGGGCGAGCTGCTGCGCTGGATCCACGAGGCCACCGACGCCGGCGACCCGATCGTCGTGAACCCCGGCGGCTGGACGCACAACTCGGTCGTCCTGCACGACGCGCTCGCCGCGGTGACCGCCCCGGTGGTCGAGGTGCACATCAGCAACATCCACCGGCGCGAGGAGTTCCGGCGGCACTCCTACGTCTCCCGGGTCGCCGACGGCGTCATCGCCGGGCTCGGGGTGCACGGGTACGTGGTGGCGCTGCAATGGCTCGTCCTGCGGGGCGTCTCGTGAGCCGCGACACCACGCGGGAGGCGGCGCGGCGGGACGCGCTGCGGGCCGCCGCGGCCGAGCGCGGGCTCGACGCCGTCCTGGTCACCAACCTGCTCAACGTCCGCTACCTGACCGGCTTCACCGGCTCGAACGGCGCCCTGCTGGTGCGCACGGCGGGGGACGACCTGTTCGGCACCGACGGCCGGTACACCACCCAGGCCGCGGCGCAGGTGTCGGGCTGCGAGCTGGTGGAGGACCGCTCGACGGTGGCGGGGCTGGCCAAGCTGGCGGTGCGGCGGGGCACCGGCCGGCTGGGCTACGAGTCGCACGACCTCACCGTCGACGGGCTGGCCGCGCTGGAGAAGGTGCTGGCCGAGGCGGCGACCTCTGGCCGGACGGCGCCCGAGCTGACGTCGGTGCGTCGCATCGTGGAGGGGCAGCGCGCGATCAAGGACGAGCGCGAGGTCGAGCTGCTGCGGCAGGCGTGTGCGATCGCCGACCAGGCGCTGGCCGAGCTGGCCGCCGAGGGTGCGCTGCGGCCCGGCCGGACCGAGCTGGAGGTCGGCCGGGAGCTCGACGCGCGCATGCTGGCGCTCGGCGCCGAGGCGCCGTCGTTCGAGACGATCGTGGCCACCGGCGCGAACTCGGCGATCCCGCACCACCGCCCGGACTCGACCGTCCTCCGCGGGGGTGACTTCCTCAAGCTCGACTTCGGCGCGACCGTCGAGGGCTACCACTCCGACATGACCCGGACCCTGGTGCTGGGCCACGCGGCGGACTGGCAGCGGGAGATCTACGAGCTCGTCGCCGCCGCGCAGGCCGCCGGCCGGGCCGCGCTGGCGGTGGGTGCCGACGTCGTCGCGGTGGACGCCGCCGCCCGCGACGTGATCGTCGCCGCAGGCCACGGGGAGCACTTCACCCACGGTCTCGGGCACGGCGTGGGCCTGGAGATCCACGAGGCACCGGGCATCGGCCAGCAGGGCGCGGGTAGGCTGGCCGCCGGCATGGCCGTCACCGTGGAGCCGGGCGTGTACCTGCCCGGCCACGGCGGTGTCCGGATCGAGGACACCCTGATCGTCACCGACGACGCGCCCGAGTTGTTGACCCTCACGAGCAAGGAACTGCTGGTTCTCTAGATGGCTACCACCAACGACCTGAAGAACGGCATCGTCCTCAACCTGGACGGCCAGCTCTGGACCGTCACCGACTTCCAGCACGTCAAGCCCGGCAAGGGCGGCGCCTTCGTGCGGACGACGCTGAAGAACGTGCTGTCGGGCAAGGTCGTGGACAAGACCTTCAACGCCGGCACCAAGGTCGAGACGGCCAACGTGGACAAGCGGTCGATGACCTACCTGTACAAGGAGGGCACCGACTTCGTCTTCATGGACGGCGACACGTTCGAGCAGATCTACGTGCCCACCGAGACCGTCGGCTCGGGTGCGGACTACCTGCTCGACAACACCGAGGTCGTCGTGGCCATGCACGACGGCACGCCGCTGTACGTCGAGCTGCCGGTGACGATGGAGCTCGTCGTCGAGCACACCGACCCGGGCCTGCAGGGCGACCGCTCCACCGGTGGCACGAAGCCCGCCACCCTGGAGACCGGCGCGCAGATCCAGGTGCCGCTGTTCATCAGCACCGGCGAGAAGCTCAAGGTCGACACCCGCGACGGCCGGTACCTCGGCCGCGCCAACTGAGCGCCGGTTCTCCCATGGCTGCACGGTCGAAGGCGCGCAAGCGTGCGGTTGACGTCCTCTACGAGGCCGATGTCCGGAGCCGTGACCGGCTGGAACTGCTCCGCGAGCGGGTCGCCGACGGCAACCCGCCCGTGCCCGACCACACCGTCCGCCTCGTCGAGGGCGTGGAGGAGAACCGCTCCCGCATCGACGAGCTGATCGAGACCCACACCTCCGGCTGGTCGCTGGACCGGCTGCCCGACGTCGACCGCGCGATCCTGCGGATGGCCACCTACGAGCTGCTCTGGGCCGACGACGTGCCCGACGCGGTGGTCATCGACGAGGCGGTGGAGCTCGCGAAGGCGCTGTCCACCGACGAGTCCCCCCGGTACGTCAACGGCGTCCTCGGCGCCATCCTCCAGGCCGAGATCCCGAGTCAGGGACTGCCGAACGCCTGAGGCCGGGGGTGGACCCACGCGGTTCGTCCGGCTACGTGGCCGACTGCGTCCGTCGCGGACGCAGGGCGGCGAGTTGTCGTCCGATACACGGGCGTGCTGGGCCATAGACTGCACCTGTGTCCAGAGCAAGGCCCAGCAGGCAGCCTGACGACCTCCCGCCGTGGACCAACGTCCTGGGACGCCGACTGCGCGAGATCAGGAGCAGTCGCGGTGAGTCGCTGGCCAGCGTCGGTGCCGCGACCGGCGTCTCCTCCTCGTTCCTCTCCCTGCTCGAACAGGGGCGCACCGACGTGAGCCTCGGCCGGCTCCTGCCCGTGCTCGACCACTACGGGCTCGGCATCGAGGAGGTGTTCGCCAACGGCAGGGCGCCGCGCGAGAGCGTGGTGCGGGCCGACGAACGGACGCCGGTGTTCTCCATCGCCGAGGGCGTCGAGGTGTTCCTCGCCGCCCCCGACCGCCGGCACCCCTTCACGCCCTTCGTGGTGGAGTACCGGCGCGAGTCCGCGATGACGAGCTGGTCCGAGCACGCCGGCGAGGAGTTCATCTTCGTCCTGGAGGGCAGCCTCGCCCTGGAGTTCCGTGACGAGGAACCCGTCGTCCTCCACCATGGGGACTCGATCTTCTTCCCGTCGACGACGCCGCATCGGATCTCGTCGGCCGAAGGGGACCTGGCTCGGGCACTCGTCGTCTCCACGGAAGCGCGTGTCGCGACGACCTGAGTAAAGGGCGTCCAGTCTGTTGACGTACTAGCCACTCTATAGAACAGTCTGTGCTGTGGCTCACTTTCTGCTGGTGCACGGCTCATGGCTCGGCGGCTGGATGTGGGACGGGGTCGCGCGCGAGTTGCGACGGCGCGGCCACTCCTCGGTCGCACCCACGCTCAGCGGCGGCACGCTGAGCGAGCACATCGCCGAGGTGACGGCACTGCTCGACGGCGCGCCGGACACCATCCTGGTGGCGCACAGTTACGCCGGCATGGTGGCGGCCGGCGTGGTCGACGGAGGGACCGACTCCGTGCGCATGGTGGTCTTCCTGGACGCGTTCGTGCCGACGCCGGGTTGCTCCGCCTTCGACCTGCTTCCCGCCATCCGGGAACCGCTCGAGAGCGGTGCCTCGGCGGCCGGATCCGACGCCGCGCCGCCACTCCCGCTGTCCATGTTCGGCATCACCGACCCCGCGGCCGCCGCCGACATCGGAGCCCGCATGCGTCCGTGGCCGCTGGCCACCCACCGTGAAGCCTCGCCGGGTTGGCCGGGGGGCGTGCCGGCGGTGTACATCCAGCTCGCCGGCGGGTCGTTCTTCGACGGGGTGGCCGCCGAGCTGGAGGACGCCGGCTGGCGCGTGGAGCGGTTGCCCCTGCAGCATCTCGCGCCCATCACCGACCCCGTGCCGGTCACCGCAGCGCTCCTGCGTACCGCCGACGAGACACAGGAGGTTCCGGCATGAGCTCCACCACGGCCGCCCCCGACCAGGACGAGCTGGACCTCGGCGAGATCCCCGAACGCCTCGGCGACGTGGAGGCCGAACGCCGTCGCCGCAAGCAGCAACTGGCCGCGGCCTTCCGCGTGTTCGGCCGGTACGGCTACGACGAGGGCGTCGCCGGGCACATCACCGTCAGGGACCCGCACCTCGTCGACCACTTCTGGGTCAACCCGTTCGCCGTGCACTTCTCGCGGATGCGGGTGCGCGACCTCCTGCTCATCGACGGCCAGGGGAAGGTGGTCGAGGGCACGGGACGCACGAACAAGGCTGCCTTCCACATCCACGCCGCGATCCACGAGGCTCGGCCGGACGCCGTCGCGGTGGCCCACGCGCACACCATCCACGGTCGCGCCTTCTCGACGCTGAGCCGCGAACTCCTCCCGATCGTGCAGGAGTCCTGCGCGTTCTACCGCGACCACGTCGTCTTCGACGAGTACAAGGGGCTCGTCGTCGAGCGGGACGAGAGCGTCCGCATCGCACAACGGCTCGGCCCGCGGCGCGCGGTCATCCTGCGCCACCACGGCCTGATCACCGTCGGCGGCTCGGTCGAGGAGACCGCATGGTGGTTCATCTCGATGGACCGCGCCTGTCAGATGCAACTGCTGGCCCAAGCCGCCGGGACGCCACGGGTCATGACCGACGAGGAGGCGACCCTCGCTCGTCGCCAGTTCGGCAATCCCAACATGGCGCGGCACAACTTCCGCCAGCTGTCGAGTCTGGTGCTCGATCAAGAACCCGATGTCCTCGACGAGGACTAGAACCGCTGCCCCCGCCTGCCCCACTCACACGATGTCGAAGGAACGGTGATCATGCGAGGTCCCCTGGAAGGCTGCTGCATTCTGGTGTCCGGCGCGAGCATCGCCGGGCCGGCGCTGGCCTACTGGCTGCACCGGTCCGGCGCCCGGGTGACGGTCGTCGAGAAGGCGCCCGAGCTGCGGCCGGGCGGTCAGCTCGTCGATCTGCGCGGCGTGGGCAGGTCGGTGGTCGCGCGCATGGGGCTGGACGAGCGGGTCCGTGCCGCGGCGGAGGCCAACTACGGCCTCTCCTTCGTCGACGGGCGCAACCGGCCTCGTGGGACGCTGCGCGCCGAGGACTTCGGCGGCGATGGCCCCATCGCGGAGATCGAGATCCTGCGGGGCGAGCTGTCCCGGGTCATCCACGAGGCGACGGCGGCGGACGTCGACTACCTCTTCGGCGACCACATCGCCGCGCTCGAGGACAGATCCGACGGTGTCGACGTGACCTTCGCGTCGGGGGACGTGCGGACGTTCGATCTCGTCGTGGGGGCGGACGGCGCGCACTCGGAGACCCGGCGGCTGGCCATGGGCGAGGATGCCGCGCACCTCGCCCACCTCGACACGTACCTGGCGTTCTGGACGGCGCAGAACCATCTCGGCATCGAGGACTGGACCTACATCTACAGCGAGCCGGGCCGCACCATGGGCATGCGGGCGATCCTCGACAACAGCCGAGTCATGGCCTTCCTCAGCTTCCGCGGTGGCCCCCCGGCCTACGACCACCGGGACGTCGCGACGCAGAAGCGCATCGTCCATGCGCGCGCAGCAGGCATGGGATGGGAGTGCGCCCAGCTCCTCGCCCAGGTCGACACCGCGCCCGACTTCTGGTTCGATTCGTGCGCCCAGGTGCGACTGGACAGCTGGTCGCGCGGACGTGTCGCACTCGTCGGCGACGCGGCCTACTGCTCCTCACCGTTGACCGGGCACGGGGCCACGATCGCACTGGTCGGCGCGTACGTTCTCGCCGGCGAGCTGGCCGCCGGCCCGGACGACCACCGTGCCGCCTTCGAACGCTACGAGGAACGACTGCGCCGATGGCTGGTCGACGTGCACGGCCTGGCCGCAGGACAGGGCCAGATGATGACTCCTGAGTCCGGAAGCGGGATCGCCCTCCGCAACAACCTCGTCCGGCTGGCGCGCTACGTGCCCGGGAAATCCCTGCTGATGCGGTCGCAGATGCGCATCTCCAACGGCTTCGAGCTGCCCGACTACTCCGTGTCCACCGTGCCGGCGGGCTGAGCGATGACGACCGAGCTGTCGACGGTCGCCGCCGTCGCCGTCAACCCCGCGTCCCTGCCCGCCTTCACCGCCATCTCCCACGGGACGGTCGTCCCGGCGCTGGGCCTCGTGTTCACCGGGGGACAGGTGGCCTGGGACGCGACCGGCCGGCCCGTCGGAGCGGACCTGGCAGCCCAGTTCCGGCAGACCTGGGCCAACCTCGATGCGGTTCTCGAGGCGGCCGGCACGTCCCGTCGGCATGTCGTCAAGGAGACCATCTTCCTCGTGGGCTACACGCCCGACCGATTCCCTGAGGTCGCCCAGTTGATCGCGGCCGTACGACCGGAGGGAGTCCCCGCTCCGGCGAGCACTTGCGTCGGCGTCGAGACGCTCTTCGCCGACAGTCTCCTCGTGGAGATCGAGGCGGTAGCGGTCCTCCCCTCGTCCAGCGCCGTGAACCCCGCGTCCACCGGCTCCTAGTGCAGGTCGCGGCGGGCGAAGAGCCAGACGCCCACGCCGACGATGACTGCGGCGAACGCGCCGACGACCAGGCCACCCTGCAGGTTGGTGACCAGGTAGGACGGCGGTTCGGTCGTCCCCGGCCCCATGGCGCTGTAGTCGAACACCCGGAGGCCGCCCGGGACGACGAGCGCTCCCGCGTTGGTCGACAGCAGCCAGCGCTCGAGCATCGGGTCGTAGATGCGCAGGGCGTTCTCCACGATCGCGAAGTAGACGAACCCCACCCCGAGCGCGGCGCCGGTGTTGCGGACCAGGTTGGCCAGGCCGAAGCCGATCAGCGCGATCAGCACCACGAGGAGGATCGCGCGGCCCTGCGCGGCCAGCAGCTCCGACCAGAAGCCGGCGGGCAGCGGAGCGTCGGTGCCCACGAAGGTCCGCAGGATCCAGCCCATCACCAACCAGGCGACCTGTGCGGCCACGCCGATCACGAGGGCCGCCAGGGCGAGGACGCCGATCTTCGTCGCCATGACCCGCAGCCGGCTGGGCACCCAGAACAGCAGGGCCACGATCGTGCGGTGCGACCACTCGGCGCCGATCCAGGTGGCGCCGACGAGGAACGCGAGCACCGCGGCGGCCGCCGCGAAGCCCATCGCGCCGGCCTCCCCGGCCATGGCGAGGTCGAACGGTGCCGTGGTCAGGTAGTCCTCGACCCGCCACGTCGACGTGTCGAGCGGGGGCCCGCAGACCTGCTCGACCGGGTCGCCGGCCTGCTCGGCGTCCTGCCGGCAGAGCTCCCGCCACTCCTGTTCCGAGGCGATGACCTCGTCCATCCGTTCCCGGGCGGCGGCGTAGTCGGCGTCGGTCGGCTCGCCGAAGTTGAGCAGCCCCAGGACGACGGCCGCCAGCCAGCCGAGCACGGCCAGGCCGAGCAGCACCTGGATGAACCGGCGGGCGGCGAAGCGGTGCACCTCGGCGCGGAACAGGCTCCCCGCCCGCCGGGCCGCCTCGGGCTCGGGCGTGGCCGTGGGCTGCTCGGCCAGCGCGCTCACGACTGCTCCCCGGTGATGGCGAGGAAGGCGCTCTCCAGGTCGGGGGTCACGCGGACCAGCTCCTCGAGGTAGTGACCGTGCTCGGCCAGCACCCGGGTGATCTCCCCGGTGGCGGGCGCGCCGTGGACCAGCACCTGGCCGTCGGGCGCCGGCGAGACGGAGAACCCGGCACCGGCCAGCACCGCCGCGGCGGCCGCCGGGTCGGGTACGGCCACGCGGACGTCGCCGGTGCCGGTCTGCGCCAGGACGGAGGACACCGGGCCCGAGGCGAGCCGGCGACCGCGGGCCAGGATCGTGACCGAGTCGCAGACCTGCTGGATCTCGGCCAGCAGGTGCGAGGAGACCAGCACCGTGGTGCGGCCGTCGGTGCCGAGCCGCCGGATGAGCTCGCGCACGTCACGGATGCCGGCCGGGTCGAGGCCGTTGCTGGGCTCGTCGAGGATGAGCAGGCGGGGGGACTTGAGCAGGGCGGCGGCGATGGCCAGGCGCTGCTTCATCCCCAGCGAGTAGCCCTTGAACCGGTCGTCGGCGCGGTCGCGCAGCTCCACGAGGTCCAGGCACTCCTCGACCCGGGCCCGGGGGACCCCGGCGGTCTCGGCCAGCAGCCGCAGGTTGCGGCGCCCGGAGAAGGTGGGGAAGAACAGCGGCGTCTCCACCAGCGCGCCGACGTCACCGATCACCCGGGGGAGCTCCGCGGGCACCGGCCGGTCCAGCAGCCGCATCCGGCCGGA
This sequence comes from Blastococcus sp. HT6-4, assembly GCF_039679125.1. Classification (NCBI taxonomy): domain Bacteria; kingdom Bacillati; phylum Actinomycetota; class Actinomycetes; order Geodermatophilales; family Geodermatophilaceae; genus Blastococcus; species Blastococcus montanus. The sequence goes on from NZ_CP155551.1 coordinate 1,759,724, forward strand.
ACCCCCGTCGGTGCCGACCAGGCCCAGCAGCGCGCGGATCGACGTGGTCTTGCCCGAGCCGTTGGGCCCCAGGAGGCCGTGGACCCCGCCGGACTCCACGGTCATGCTCAGGTCGTCCAGGGCCTTGTGCGGCTGGCCCCCGCGTCCGCGGTAGGTCTTGGAGACCCCCACCATCTCCACCGCCGGCATCCGGACCTCCCTGGGTCCCGGGCGGAGTGCCCGGGTCGGCAGCACCCTGGCACATTCGCGCCGGCCTGGACAGCGTCAGCCGCGCGTGTCGAGACCGGCGCGGGCCGGAACCGACGAGGGGGCCCCGCCGGTTCGGCAGGGCCCCGTCGGGTTCAGCGCGGAGAGCGCCGGCGGTCGCCCCAGGCGGACTCGTCGACGTCCTCCTCGAGGTCGTCGTCGCCGTTGCTGACGATGCCGTCCATGCCGGGGGAGAGCACCCCCCACTCGATGAGCCGCGAGGTGAGCTCGTCGGGGCTCATGTCGTAGATGATCGCCAGCGACTTCAGGTCCTCGGCGCGGATGGAGAGGACCTTGCCGTTGTAGTCGTGCCGCTGGGCCTGGATGGTGGAGGCGTAGCGCGCCAGGGGGCCGGCCTCGTCGGCAGGCAGGGAGCCCAGCGACTCCAGGTTCAGCACGATCTTGTTCGTCGAGGTGACGGCGGAGCTCGGCCGCGGGTCGGGCAGCAGCTCGGACACCGGCACGCCGTAGAACACGGCCAGCTCGGAGAGACGCTGCACGGTGACCGCGCGGTCCCCGCGTTCGTAGGAGCCGACGACGACCGCCTTCCAGCGGCCGTGCGACTTGTCCTCCACTCCCTGCAGGGACAGGCCCTGCTGGTTGCGGATGGCGCGGAGCCGGGCGCCGAGGGCCCGCGAGTAGTCGGTGCTCATCGCTGTCTGCTCACTGTCCGTCGTCTCGGATCGGTGCTGGTCGTCACGCAGCGTACTTGTGAAGCGGGGATCACAACAGGCGGGTCGCCGCAGAATCGCAGGTGAGCGCGACGCCACCGCAACGCCACCGGACGTGGCTGCCGGGTGCCCCGCGGGTGACCGCCGGCGGTGCAGTACCGTCGTCGCCGGTCCTACCAACTCCTTTAACGACCCGTCCCGTGAGGCGGGGAAGGAGGCCTCATGGCCCGCACGTCCGAGCCTGCCCGGAGTCCGGTTCCCGGCAGCGCCCCCAGCACCCTGCTCGCCGCCGCCGACGTCGCCCGCGTCGTCGACCGCATGGCCCACCAGCTCATCGAGCGGGCGGCCACCGCCGATCCCGGCTCGGCCGACGGCGGCCTCCCCGACCTCGTGCTCGTCGGCATCCCGACCCGCGGCGCGCCGCTGGCCCGCCGGCTCGCCGCCCGCATCGAGGCGTTCACGGGTACCCGGGTGGACGTCGGCACCGCCGACATCACCCTCTACCGCGACGACCTCCGGCTGCGCGGCGTCCGCGCCCTCGAGCCGACCGTGCTGCCGGACGCCGGCATCGACGGCCGGCTCGTCGTCCTCGTCGACGACGTCCTCTTCTCGGGCCGCTCGGTCCGGGCGGCGCTGGACGCCCTGCGGGACCTCGGCCGCCCGCGGAGCGTGCAGCTGGCGGTCCTGGTCGACCGGGGCCACCGCGAGCTGCCGATCCGGGCGGACTTCGTCGGCAAGAACGTCCCCACCTCGCGCAGCCAGCAGGTCAAGGTCCACCTCGCGGAGATCGACGGTGTCGACGAGGTCGTCGTGCTGGACGGTGAGCCGTGAAGCGGCACCTGCTGGACGCCACCGACCTCGACCGGGCCGACGCGACGCTGGTGCTCGACACCGCGGCGCAGATCGAGCAGGCGCTGGCCGGCCGCGAGGTGAAGAAGCTCCCCACCCTGCGCGGCCGCACGGTGGTCAACCTCTTCTACGAGGACTCCACCCGCACCCGGATCTCCTTCGAGCTCGCCGCCAAGCGCCTGTCCGCCGACGTCATCAACTTCTCGGCCAAGGGCAGCAGCGTCTCCAAGGGCGAGAGCCTCAAGGACACCGCGCTGACGCTGGAGGCGATGGGCGCGGACGCGGTCGTCATCCGGCACGCCGCGTCCGGGGCGCCGCACCGGCTGGCGTCGTGGGTCAAGGGCAGCGTGGTCAACGCCGGCGACGGCACCCACGAGCACCCCACCCAGGCGCTGCTGGACGCCTACACGGTCCGGCAGCGGCTGGGCCGGCTCGAGGGCGTCCGGGTGACGATCGTCGGCGACGTGCTGCACAGCCGGGTCGCCCGGTCCAACGTCGGCCTGCTGCACACCCTCGGCGCGGAGGTCACGCTCGTCGCGCCGCCGACCCTGCTGCCGGTCGGCGTCGGCAGCTGGCCGGCCGAGGTGACCTACGACCTCGACGCGGTGCTGCCGAAGAGCGACGTGGTGATGATGCTGCGGGTGCAGGCCGAGCGGATGAACGCCTCGTTCTTCCCCAGCGCCCGGGAGTACAGCCGCCGCTACGGCCTCGACGGCCGGCGGATGGCGGCGCTGCCCGACGACGCCATCGTCATGCACCCGGGGCCGATGAACCGCGGCATGGAGATCGCGGCCGACGTCGCCGACTCCGTCCGCTCCACGATCGTCGAGCAGGTCGCCAACGGCGTCTCGACCCGCATGGCCGTCCTGTACCTGCTGCTCGGAGGGTCGCCAGCATGACGAACTACCTGGTCAAGGGCGCGAAGCCCTACGGCGGCGAGGCCGCCGACATCCTGATCAAGGACGGCCGGATCGCCGCGATCGGCGACTCGCTGCCCGTGACCGGCGCCGAGGTGATCGAGGCCGACGGCCTCATCGCCCTCCCCGGGCTGGTGGACCTGCACACCCACCTGCGCGAGCCCGGCCGCGAGGACGCCGAGACCGTGGAGACCGGCAGCCGCGCCGCGGCGCTCGGCGGGTTCACCGCGGTGCACGCCATGGCCAACACCGATCCGGTCGCCGACACCGCCGGCGTCGTCGAGCAGGTCTGGCGGCTGGGGCAGGAGGCCGGGTTGGTCGACGTCGTCCCGGTCGGGGCCGTCACCGTCGGGCTCGCGGGTGAGCGGCTGGCCGAGCTCGGGGCGATGGCCGACTCCGCCGCCCGCGTCCGGGTGTTCTCCGACGACGGGCACTGCGTGGCCGACCCCGCGCTCATGCGGCGGGCGCTGGAGTACGTCAAGGCCTTCGACGGCGTCGTCGCCCAGCACGCCGAGGAGCCGCGGCTCACCGTCGGCGCGCAGATGCACGAGGGCGACCGGTCGGCGCGGCTGGGTCTGACCGGCTGGCCGGCCGCCGCGGAGGAGGCGATCATCGCCCGCGACGTGCTGCTCGCCGAGCACGTCGGCGCCCGCCTGCACGTCTGCCACGTCTCGACGGCGGGGTCGGTGGAGATCCTGCGCTGGGCCAAGTCGCGCGGGGTCCGGGTGACCGCCGAGGTGACCCCGCACCACCTGCTGCTCACCGACGCGTGCGCCGAGAGCTACGACCCGGTGTTCAAGGTGAACCCGCCGCTGCGCACCGACGCCGACGTCGAGGCGCTACGGGCCGGGCTGGCCGACGGGACGATCGACGCCGTCGGCACCGACCACGCCCCCCACGCGGTGGAGGACAAGGAGAGCGAGTGGGCGCAGGCCCGGCCCGGCATGCTCGGGCTGGAGCAGGCGCTCTCGGTGGTCATCGAGACCATGGTCGAGCCCGGCCGCCTGGACTGGGCCGGCGTCGCCGACCGCATGTCGGTGCGTCCCGCGGCCATCGGCCGCCTCGGCGAGCACGGCCGGCCGATCACGGCCGGCGAGCCGGCCAACCTGGTGCTCGTCGACCCCACGGCCCGCGCCACGGTGGATCCCGCGGCGCTGGCCAGCCGCAGCCGCAACAGCCCCTATGCCGGCCGGGAGCTCCCCGGCCGGGTGGTCGCGACGTTCCTGCGGGGCGTCCCGACCGTTCTGGACGGAAAGGCACAGAAGTGAGTGAGGCACTGCTCGTCCTGGAGGACGGACGGACGTTCCGGGGCGAGGCCTACGGCGCGGTCGGGACGACGGTCGGCGAGGCGGTGTTCTCCACCGGGATGACCGGTTACCAGGAGACGCTGACCGACCCCAGCTACCACCGGCAGGTCGTCGTCATGACGGCCCCGCACATCGGCAACACCGGGGTCAACGACGAGGACGACGAGAGCCGGAAGATGTGGGTCGCCGGCTTCGTCGTCCGCGACCCCGCCCGCCGCCCGGCGAACTGGCGGGCCACCGGGACCCTCGACGACGAGCTCGTCGCGCAGGGGGTCGTCGGCATCAGCGGCATCGACACCCGCGCCCTGACCCGCCACCTGCGCGAGCGGGGGGCCATGCGGGCCGGGATCAGCAGCGAGATCACCGACCCCGGCCGGCTCCTCGCCCTGGTGCAGGAGTCCGAGACCATGACCGGGGCCGACCTGGCGCCGCAGGTGAGCACCGGCGAGGCCTACGTCGTCCCGGCGGTGGGGGAGAAGCGGTTCACCATCGCCGCGCTCGACCTGGGCATCAAGACCGCGACCCCGCGGCACCTGGCCGCCCTCGGCGTGGAGACACACGTGCTGCCGTCGACGGCGACCGCCGAGGAGCTGCTCGCGCACGGTCCCGACGGCGTCTTCCTCTCCAACGGCCCCGGCGACCCGGCCGCGGCCGACTACGCCGTCGAGGCGGTGCGCGGGGTGCTCGACGCCCGGCGGCCGCTGTTCGGCATCTGCTTCGGCAACCAGATCCTGGGGCGGGCCCTGGGCCTGGGCACCTACAAGCTCCGGTTCGGCCACCGCGGGCTGAACCAGCCGGTGCTCGACCGGGTCAGCGGCACCGTGCGGGTGACCAGCCACAACCACGGCTTCGCCGTCGACGCACCGCTGGACCGGCCCACGGACACGCCCTACGGGCAGGTCGAGGTCAGCCACGTCGGCCTCAACGACGACGTCGTCGAGGGGCTGCGCTGCCTGGAGGTGCCCGCGTTCAGCGTGCAGTTCCACCCGGAGTCGGCGGCCGGTCCGCACGACGCCGCGCCACTGTTCCAGCGCTTCGTCGACCTGATGGCCGAGGCCCGCACGCACGAGGTGCGCGCGGGTGGCCCCGCACCGGTCGTCGAGTCGAGCACCGGGGAGAAGAACTGATGCCCAAGCGCACCGATCTGAAGCACGTCCTGGTCATCGGCTCCGGGCCGATCCTCATCGGGCAGGCGGCGGAGTTCGACTACTCGGGCACGCAGGCCTGCCGGGTGCTCCGTGCCGAGGGGCTGCGGGTCAGCCTGGTCAACAGCAACCCGGCGACGATCATGACCGACCCCGAGGTCGCCGACGCCACCTACATCGAGCCGCTGACGCCGGAGTTCGTGGAGAAGGTCATCGCCAAGGAGCGCCCCGACGCGCTGCTGGCCACCCTCGGCGGCCAGACCGCGCTGAACATCGCGATCGGCCTGTACGAGAACGGGGTGCTGGAGAAGTACGGCGTCCAGCTGATCGGCGCCGACGTCGACGCGATCAACCGCGGCGAGGACCGGCAGCTCTTCAAGGACATCGTCCGGTCGATCGGCGCCGACGCCCCGCGCTCCACGGTGTGCGGGACCGTCGAGGAGGCCCTGGCCACCGCCGCCGACGTCGGCTACCCGGTGGTGATCCGGCCCAGCTTCACCATGGGCGGGCTCGGCTCGGGCATCGCCACCGACGAGCCGATGCTCCGCCGGATGGCCGCCCACGGGCTGGCCGACTCCCCGGTGCACACCGTCCTCATCGAGGAGTCGGTGCTCGGCTGGAAGGAGTACGAGCTGGAGCTGATGCGCGACCGCAGCGACAACGTGGTCGTCATCTGCTCGATCGAGAACATCGACGCGATGGGCGTGCACACCGGCGACTCGGTCACCGTCGCCCCGGCGATGACGCTGACCGACCGCGAGTACCAGCAGATGCGCGACGTCGGGATCGCCGTCCTGCGCGAGGTCGGCGTCGACACCGGTGGCTGCAACATCCAGTTCGCCGTGCACCCGGAGACCGGCCGGCTGGTGGTCATCGAGATGAACCCGCGGGTCTCCCGGTCGAGCGCGCTGGCGTCGAAGGCCACCGGGTTCCCGATCGCCAAGATCGCCGCCAAGCTCGCCATCGGCTACACGCTCGACGAGATCACCAACGACATCACCGGGGTCACCCCGGCGAGCTTCGAGCCGGCGCTGGACTACGTCGTCGTGAAGATCCCGCGGTTCGCCTTCGAGAAGTTCCCCGGCGCCGACCCGCGGCTGACCACGACGATGAAGAGCGTCGGCGAGGTCATGGCCATGGGCCGCAACTTCCCGGAGGCGCTGGGGAAGGCGATGCGGTCCACCGAGACCAAGGCCGCCGGCTTCTGGACGGGGGAGCCGGACCCGCGGTCGGCCGAGGAGCTGGTGGAGGCGCTGCGCACCCCCGTGGACGGGCGGCTGTACACCGCCGAGCAGGCGCTCGCCGCCGGCGCGACGGTCGAGGAGGTGGCGGCCGCGAGTGGTTTCGATCCGTGGTTCGTCGACCAGATCGACCTGGTGCGCGAGGTGGGGACCGCCGTCCGGGAGGCGCCGTCGCTCACCCCGGAGCTGCTCCGGCGGGCCAAGCGGCACGGCCTGAGCGACCGGCAGATCGCCGCGCTGCGGCCGGAGCTGGCCGGCGAGGACGGCGTCCGCGTGCTGCGCTGGCGGCTGGGCGTGCGGCCGGTCTACAAGACGGTCGACACCTGCGCCGCGGAGTTCGCCGCCCGCACCCCGTACCACTACTCGTCCTACGACGAGGAGACCGAGGTGCAGCCGCGCGAGAAGCCGGCGGTGCTGATCCTCGGCTCCGGGCCCAACCGGATCGGGCAGGGCATCGAGTTCGACTACTCCTGCGTGCACGCCGTCATGGCGTTGCAGGACGCCGGCTACGAGGCGGTGATGGTCAACTGCAACCCCGAGACCGTCTCCACCGACTACGACACCGCCGACCGGCTCTACTTCGAGCCGCTGACCTTCGAGGACGTCCTCGAGGTGGTCGAGGCCGAGCGCGCCGCCGGCCCGGTCGCCGGCGTCATCTGCACCCTCGGCGGCCAGACCCCGCTGGGCCTGGCCCAGCGGCTCAAGGACGCCGGGGTCCCGGTGCTGGGGACCTCGCCGGAGGCGATCGACGACGCCGAGCACCGCGGTGCGTTCTCCCGGGTGCTGGCCGACACCGGCCTGGTCGCCCCGAAGCACGGCACGGCGACGACGTTCACCGAGGCGCACGAGATCGCGGCGGGCATCGGCTACCCGGTGCTGGTCCGCCCGTCGTACGTCCTCGGCGGCCGCGGCATGGAGATCGTCTACGACGATGCCACGCTGGAGGCCTACATCGCCAAGGCCACCGACGTCAGCCCGGAGCACCCGGTGCTGGTCGACCGGTTCCTCGAGGACGCGGTCGAGATCGACGTCGACGCGCTCTACGACGGCACCGAGCTGTACCTGGGCGGCGTCATGGAGCACATCGAGGAGGCCGGCATCCACTCCGGCGACTCCGCCTGCGCCCTTCCGCCGATCACCCTGGGCTCGGCCGACCTGCGGGCCATCCGGGCCGCGACGGAGAAGCTGGCCGCCCGGATCGGCGTCCGCGGGCTGATGAACGTCCAGTACGCGATCAAGGACGACATCCTCTACGTCATCGAGGCCAACCCCCGGGCCAGCCGGACGGTGCCGTTCGTCTCGAAGGCCACCGCCGTCCAGCTGGCCAAGGCGGCGGCGCGGATCGCGGTCGGGGAGACCATCGCCGGGCTGCGATCCGCCGGGGTGCTGCCCGGGACCGGGGACGGCACCGACCTGCCCGAGCACGCCCCCATCGCGGTGAAGGAGGCCGTGCTGCCCTTCCACCGGTTCCGCACCGTCGAGGGCCACGGCGTGGACACCGTGCTCTCCCCGGAGATGAAGTCCACCGGCGAGGTGATGGGTCTCGACGCCGAGTTCGGCACCGCGTTCGCCAAGTCGCAGGCCGCCGCCTACGGCTCCCTGCCGACCGAGGGGACGGTCTTCGTCTCCCTGGCCAACCGGGACAAGCGCTCCGCGGTCTTCCCGATCAAGCGGCTCGCCGACCTGGGGTTCCGCCTGCTGGCCACCGCCGGCACCGCCCAGGTGCTGCGCCGCAACGGCGTCGCCGCGGAGGTGGTCGGCAAGTTCAGCGAGGGGCCGGACAACGTCGTCGAGCGGATCCTCGCCGGCGACGTCGACATGGTCGTGAACACGCCGTTCGGTGCGCCGGGCAACAGCGGGCCGCGGCTGGACGGCTACGAGATCCGCACCGCCGCGGTCTCCGCCGGGATCCCGTGCATCACGACCGTGCAGGGCCTGGGCGCCGCGGTGCAGGGCATCGAGGCGCTGCGCCAGGGCGGGATCGGCGTGCGGAGCCTGCAGGAGGTGCACGCAGCCCTGGCCGGGGGGACGCACGGCGGCCCGAGCACGTTCGCCGGGACGGGCGAGTGACCTCGGTGCCACCCGGCGCCGCGGGCCGGCTGCGGGACGACCTCGTCGCCCGCGGTCTGGTCGAGGGGCTGCCCGCGGCCTTCGCCGCGGGGGTCACGAGGTTCGGGCGGCCCCTGCGGGCGGAGCTGGATGCGCTGACCGGCGCGGCCGACGACCTGGCGGCCCGGCTGGCGACCGGCGCGGTCGGCGCCGGTGACCTGCCGCTGCTCACCCGCGTGCTGTTCTTCGCCGGGCACGCCGACGTCCTCGCCGGGGCCGGCCTGCCGGTGCCGGCGTACGACGTGCTGGGCGGCTTCCGGGAGAACCTGGCCCGCCCGCTCGGTCCCCGGCTCCCGGAGCGGCCCCGGGCGGGGAGCCGGCGCTGGCGGGTGCTCGGCCGGTCGGTGGGCTTCCCGATCGGGGTGCCGGCCTGCGTGCTCAACGGCAGCGAGGCATGGGTGCGGCACAACGTGGCCAACGGCTACAGCGTGCTCACCTACAAGACCGTCCGCGGTCGGGTGCACCCGCCCAACGAGCAGCCGAACTGGACGTTCGCCCCGCGGGCGACGGGCAGCCTGCCGCCGGGGGCGGCCGGCGACGTGGTCTCCGACCCGTGGGACTGGGTCGATCCCGGCTCTCCGGCGGTGAGCACGGTGAACTCCTTCGGCGTGCCCTCGCCGGCGCCGGAGGAGTGGATGGCCGACCTGGAGCGGTCGCTCGCCGCCGTCGGGGAGGACGCGCTGCTCCTGGTGAGCGTCATGGGGGAGGGGAACGGCACCGACCTGGTCGAGGACTTCGCCCGCACGGCGCGGCTGGCCGAGGAGGCCGGCGCGCCGGTCGTGGAGCTCAACCTCTCGTGCCCGAACACGCTGAGCGCCTCCGCGGCCGGCGTGAAGCCCCCGCTGTGCCTGGACCCGGACGCCACCGTGGCCGTGGTCGAGTCCGTCCGCCGCGCGCTGGACGACCGCACCGGGCTGGTCGCCAAGCTCTCCTGGCTCGACGAGCCGGCCCTGGCGGCGCTCGTGCCCCGGCTGGCCCCGCTGGTCGACGGGGTCGCCGGCATCAACACCCTGCAGAGCCGGGTCCGCCGCAGCGACGGGCAGCCCACCTTCCCCGGCCGGGAGCTGGCCGGGCTCTCCGGGATCGCGGTGCGCGACCCGGCGCTGGACTTCACCCGGCGGCTGGTGGCGCTGCGGGACGCCGGCGGCCGGCACTTCGACGTCCTGGCGATGGGCGGGGTCACCGACCCCGGCTCGTTCCAGGCACTGTTCGCCCTCGGCGCCGACGCGGTGCAGTCGGCCGCCGGGGCGTTCGCCGACCCGTTCCTCGCCCGGCGCTGCATCGCCGAGCTGGGGGAGATGCTGCCCCGGACCCTCGAGGAGGCCAGGTGACCGCGCCCTTCGGGCAGCGGCTGGCCGAGGCCGTCGCCGTGCGCGGCCCCCTCTGCGTGGGCATCGACCCGCACCCGCCGCTGCTGGCGTCCTGGGGGCTCGGTGACGACGCCGACGGGCTGGCGCGGTTCACCGACGCGGTCGTCGACGCGCTGGCCGGGTCGGTGGCCGTCCTCAAGCCGCAGATCGCCTTCTACGAGCGCCACGGCTCCCGCGGCCTCGCCGTGCTGGAGGACGGTGTGGCGCGGGCCCGGGCGGCGGGCGCGCTCGTGCTGCTGGACGCCAAGCGCGGGGACATCGGCTCGACCATGGACGCCTACGCCGACTACCTGCGGCCCGGCCACCCCCTCTCCGTGGACGCGATGACGGTGAGCCCCTACCTCGGGCCCGGCTCGCTGCAGCCGGCCGTCGACACCGCCCGGCAGCACGGCGGCGGGCTGTTCGTGCTGGCCCGGACCTCCAACCCCGACGCGGGCACCCTCCAGCACGCGCTGGCGGGGGAGCGGTCGACCGCGCAGGTCGTCGTCGACACCGTCCGTGGCTGGAACACCCCCGGCTGGGTGGTCGGGGACCCGCTCCCGGAGCTGGGATCGGTGCGGGACCTGGCCACCCGGTTCGGGCCGGCCACCGGATCGTTCGGCGTCGTGGTGGGCGCGACGCTGCGCGACCTGGACGTCGACCTGGCCGGCCTCGGCGGTCCCGTGCTGGCGCCCGGACTGGGTGCGCAGGGCGGGGCGGTGAGCGACCTGCGGCGGCTCTTCGGCGACGGGGTGGCCGTCGTCCCGACCGTCTCCCGGGACGTCCTCGGCGCCGGACCGGACCCGGCCGCCCTGCGGGCGGCCGCCGACCGCTGGGCCGAGGCCCTCTCGGCGTGAGCCGCGCCGATCGGGAGGAGGACCACGACCGGGTGACCACCGGCGGGCCGCATGGGAGATCCCCAGGGGTGCCGACCTATGCTCGGCGACCGTGACGGCGACCCCCACGAGCGTGGCCGAGGCGGTCGCCCGTGCCGACGAGGTCGCCCGTTCCGTCGCGCTGCCCCTGGTCGAGCGCACCGACTCCGGGATCTGGCCGGCCGAGGCGGTGCGTGCTCTCCAGGCCGCCGGGCTCGGCGGGCTGGCCGCACCCCGGGAGTTCGGTGGCGCCGGCCTGGGCCTGCGCGGGGTGGCCGCCGTCTGCGAAGCCCTCGGCCGGGTCTGCGCCTCCACCGCGCTCTGCTTCGGGATGCACTGCGTGGCGACCGCCGTGCTGGCCGCGCGGCCGAGCCCGCGGCAGCGCGCGGAGTTCCTCGACGCGATCGTGGCCGGCGAGCACCTCACCACCCTCGCCCTGTCCGAGCCGGGCACCGGCGCCCAGTTCTGGCTGCCGCAGACCCGCATGACGCGGGACGAGACCGGTCTGCTCGTCACGGGGCAGAAGTCCTTCGTCACCAACGGGTCGCAGGCCGACTCCTACGTGCTCAGCACCGTGGCCGCCGACCCCGACGCGCCGGCGGGGCAGTTCTCGTGCGTCCTCGTGCCCGCGGACGCCGAGGGGCTGACCTGGGGTGAGGAGTGGAGCGGCATCGGCATGCGCGGGAACTCCTCGCGCGGCCTGCGGCTCGACGACGTCCGGCTGGGCCCCGACCACCTCCTGGGCGACGAGGGCGACCAGATCTGGTACGTCTTCGAGGTCATCGCCCCGTCCTTCCTGATGGCCATGGCCGGCACCTACGTGGGCGTGGCGCAGGCGTCCCTGGACGAGGCGACGGCCCATCTCGGGCGGCGGGCGCACGCGCACACCGGCCGCCGGCTGGCCGCCGAGCCGCTCCTGCAGCACCGGCTGGGCGTGCTGTGGGCCCAGGTCGAGCGCACCCGCCGGCTGGTGCACTGGGCGGCCGAGGAGGCCGACGCCGGCGGACCGTCGGCTCTGCCCGGCCTGGCGTCGGCCAAGGCCGAGGTCGCCGGGTGCGCCGTCGAGGTCACCAACGCGGCGATGACCCTCGTCGGCGGCATCGGCTACCGCGACCGGTCACCGCTGGAGCGGCACCTGCGCGACGCGCGCGCGGCCGACGTCATGAGCCCCACCACCGACATCCTGCGCACCTGGACCGGCCGGGCCGCTCTGGGTCTGCCGCTGCTCGGCGAGTGACCGCGCCGGACCGGCCGGGGCGCTGCGTCCTCGTCGATCTCTCCGCCGCCGAGGCCGCGCTGCTGGAGGCGGTGCCGGGTCGCGACCGGATCTCCGCCGCGGAGCTGGACGCCCGGCTGACCACCCCGGCCGAGCCGGTCGACCTGGTCGTCCTCGGCTCCCTGACCGCCGCGCCGGTCGCCCTGGCGCAGCAGGTGCACCGGCTCCTGCCGGACGCGGCCGTCGTGGTGCTGACCGACGACGACGCCGAGATCCGCCGGCAGGCCTCCTACGCCCCGGGCGTGCCCCTGGACCTCCTCGTCGTCCCCGGCTCGGACCGGGGGCTGCTCGACGAGCTGGCCGGCCTGCGCCGGACCCGGGTCGACCGGCGGCGCCACGCGGCGGTGCTCGCTGCCGTGGCCCGGTCGGTCGCCGCGGTCGGGACGGCGCCCGCGGCGCCGGCGGCCATCGGCGCGCTGCTGGACCACGCGCCGATCGCCGTGCTCGTCGCCGGCCCGGCCGCGGAGCTGCTGGGCTGGAACCGCCGGGCGGAGGCCCTCCTCGACCTGCGGCAGGTCCGGGCCGGGCAGTCGGTGGACGACCTCCTCCCCGGTGTCGGAGCGCTCACGGCGCCGGTGCTGAGCGGCGACGGGGGCCGGCCCGACGCCGCGGTCACTCCTCTGCAGTTCCGCGTCGGGGGGCGGGCCGACGTCGAGGTGACGGCGGTGGGCAGCCAGACCGACGACGGCCGTCCGGTGGCGCTCCTCCTGCTCGCCGACGTGACCGCGCACCGGGAGGCCGAGCGGGAGCGCGACCGGCTGGCCGGCCAGGTGGAGCTGCTCGCACGGGTGTCCGAGTCGCTCATGCAGTCCCTGGATCTCGGCGAGTCGCTGTCCCGCCTCGCCGGCGCCCTGGTTCCCGCGCTGGCCGACTGGATCAGCGTGCAGGTGCGGGACGAACGCGACCAGCTCGCGGCCGTGACCGTCCGCCACCGCGACCCGCACCTCGCCGACGACGCCCGTGGGGTCGAGGACCTGGTGCGCCGGTACGGGGCCGGCAGCGAGCCGAGCCGGCGGGCGGCCGACGGGGAGGCGGTCCTGCTGCCCGCCGTCGACGAGGCCACGCTCACCGCCCAGGTACCCGACCCCGCGTTGCGCGCGCTGGTGACGCGGCTCGGGGTCGGCAGCGCGCTGGCGGTCCCCGTGGCGGGCCGGGGCGGGGTGCTGGGGGCCCTGCAACTGATCCGCGCGCCCGGCAGCGCGCCGTTCGGGCGGCGCGACCTGTCGCTGGCGACGGAGATCGGGCGCCGGGCGGGCATCGCGCTGGACAATGCCCGGCTCTACGCCGGGCAGCGGCACCTCGCGACCGAGCTGCAGCGCAGCCTGCTGACCGAGCCGCCCGTCCTCGACTTCGCCGACATCGCCGTCCGGTACGTGGCGGCCGCGAGCGAGGCCCAGGTCGGGGGCGACTGGTACGACGCCTTCCGACAGCGCGACGGCGACCTGACGGTCGTGATCGGCGACGTCGTCGGGCACGACACCCGGGCGGCGGCGGCGATGGGTCAGCTCCGCTCGCTGGTGCGCGGCATCGGCTTCACGACGGCGGGCACGCCGGGGGAGGTGCTCGCGGCGGTCGACGAGGCGATCGACGGGCTCGAGCTGACCACGATGGCGACCGCGGTGGTCGCGCAGCTGTCCCCCCGCGGCACCGACGGCGCGGACCTGCGCTGGGCCAACGCCGGCCACCCGCCGCCGGTCCTCCTGCAGCCCGACGGTCGGGCGCGGCTGCTCGACCACGCCACCGGGCGGGCCGACCTCCTGCTGGGCGTCCACCCCGGCAGCCCGAGGCGGACCGCGCGGGCGGTGGTCCCGCCCGGCGCGACCCTCCTCCTCTACACCGACGGGCTGATCGAGGGGCGGCAGCAGACGATCGACGACGGCATCGCGCTGCTGCTGGAGACGGTCGAGCGGCATGCCCGGGACGAGCCGGGCGCGCTCTGCGACGCCCTGCTCGCCCGCCTGGTGCCCGACGGCGGCGCGGACGACGTGGCCGTGGTCGCCGTCCGCCCGCGGGCCGGGGCGCCGGCGGGCGGCGCAGCCGGGCCCGGCGGATGACGACCGCGAGCGGGGCCGGCCCGCGTCTCGGCGTGTCGCGTCTGCGGCGTGTCGGACACGGCCGCCCCACCTGGGCAGCAAGGGCCGCAAGCGAAACGACTTCGTACGGAAACCCGCCCTGAACAGGACTGATCACGTTGGGTGACTGGCTGCGTGGAGTCCGTGCGGACGCCCTGTCGCGGCGTCCGCATCTTTTCTCGTGGGGCGTGCGTGACCTGCGGATTTGCCGGGCACATCCTGGACGGTGAGGCTCGGACACGAGGCGGATCCCGTCTCGACGAACCGAACGACCGCCGGTCGGATCGCGACCGGAGACGACACGATTGGGTTGCACCATGCCCCTGCCAGACTTGACCCCGGAACAGCGGGCGGCCGCCCTGGAGAAGGCGGCCGCCGCCCGCAAGGCGCGCGCTGAACTGCGCGAGCGACTCAAGAGCAAGGGCGCCACGGTCGGCGACGTCCTCAAGCAGGGCGAGACCGACGAAGTGATCGGCAAGATGCGCGTCTCCGCGGTGCTGGAGTCCCTGCCGGGAGTCGGCAAGGCGCGGGCTGCGAAGATCATGGAACGCCTGGAGATCTCCCCGACGCGCCGCGTGCGGGGTCTGGGCGCCAACCAGCGGCGGGCCCTGGAGTCCGAGTTCGGCGGCGACCGGGTCGACCCCGAGCAGGTTCCCGCCGACGGTTCCGTCTGAGGGGCCGTCGGCACCGCCGACGACCGTGGACGAGGACGACGAGTGGCAGCAGCGACACCGGCACGGCTGACCGTGCTCTCCGGGCCCTCCGGGGTCGGCAAGGGCACTGTGATCGCCGAGGTCCGGCGGCGGCATCCCGACGTGTGGGTGTCGGTGTCGGCCACCACTCGTCGTCCTCGCGCCGGTGAGGTCGACGGCGTCCACTACCACTTCGTCGACGACGCCGAGTTCGACCGGCTGATCGCCACCGAGGGGCTGCTGGAGTGGGCCGAGTACGCAGGGAACCGCTACGGCACCCCGGTCGCCCCCGTGCGCGAGCAGCTGGCCACCGGGCGGCCGGCGCTCCTGGAGATCGAGCTCCAGGGCGCCCGGCAGGTCCGGGCCCGTGCGCCGGAGGCCCAGCTGGTGTTCCTGGCGCCGCCGTCGTGGGCCGAGCTGGTCAGCCGACTGGCCGGCCGCGGGTCCGAGCCGGCCGCCGTCCAGGAGCGCCGGCTGGCCATCGCGCAGGCCGAGCTCGACTCCTCGGGGGAGTTCGACGTGGTGGTGGTCAACGACGACGTGGTCCGGGCCGCGGACGAGTTGGTAGGCTTGCTGACTGCGCCGTCACCCAGCCTCAGTCCGGGGGGCAGCGCCCACGAGTGAGCCCGCCGCCTGCCGGCCCGCCCACTCCCGCCGATCGATCGAGGAGACCCGCCCGCCCGTGTCCGGAGTCGCACCCGCCCCCGAGGGCATCACCAACCCGCCGATCGACGAGCTGCTCGAGCGCACGAGCAGCAAGTACGGCCTGGTGATCTTCGCCGCCAAGCGCGCGCGTCAGATCAACGCCTACTACAGCCAGCTCTCCGAGGGTCTCCTGGAGTACGTCGGCCCGCTGGTCGACACCGCCCCGCAGGAGAAGCCCCTGTCGATCGCGCTCCGCGAGATCAACGACGGCCTGCTCGCCCACACCGCCGGCGAGAACTGAGAGAGCGGCCCGTCCCCCCGCGACGGGCCACCCCAGAACTGATGACGACGCACCCGGCAGGCACTGCCGGGTGCGTCGTCGTATCGGGAGGATGACGTCATGAGCCGGATCGTCCTGGGCGTCAGCGGTGGCGTCGCCGCCTACAAGGCCGCGCTGCTGCTGCGCGCCCTGACCGAGGCCGGGCACGACGTCCGCGTCGTCCCCACCCCGGGGGCACTGCACTTCGTCGGCGCGGCCACGTTCGAGGCGCTGTCGGGCAACCCGGTGACCACCGACGTCTGGTCCGACGTCCCCGAGGTGGCGCACGTGCGGATCGGCCAGGAGGCCGACCTCGTCGTGGTCGCCCCCGCCACGGCCGACCTGCTCGCCCGGGCGGCCGCCGGCCGGGCCGACGACCTGCTGACCGCCACGCTGCTGACCGCGCACTGCCCGGTCGTCTTCGTGCCGGCGATGCACACCGAGATGTGGCTGCACCCGGCCACGCAGGACAACGTGGCCACGCTGCGCCGGCGCGGATCGGTCGTCCTGCCGCCCGCCGTGGGCCGGCTCACCGGGCCCGACTCCGGCCCCGGCCGGCTGCCCGAACCCGCCGACATCGCCGCGCTGGCCGCGGTCGTGCTCGCCGACGGGGCCGCCGCGCTGCCGCAGGACCTCACCGGCCGGCGCGTGGTCATCAGCGCCGGCGGTACCCGCGAACCCCTGGACCCGGTGCGCTACCTGGGCAACCGGTCCTCGGGCAAACAGGGCTGGGCCCTGGCGCGGATCGCCGCCGCCCGTGGTGCGGAGGTGGTCCTCGTCGCGGCGAACGTGGAGCTGCCGGCGCCCTTCGGGGTCCGCGTCGTGCCGGTCGGTACCGCCGAGGAGCTGCGCGCCGCCGTGATCGCGGAGTCGGCGGATGCCGACGTCGTGGTGATGGCCGCGGCGGTCGCCGACTTCCGGCCGGCCAGCCCCGCGCCCACCAAGCTGAAGAAGGGCGCGGCCAGCGAGCCGAGCGCCGTCGAGCTGGTGCGCACTCCCGACGTCCTCGCCGAGCTGGTCGCCAAGCGGCCGTCGGGGCAGCTGGTCGTCGGCTTCGCCGCCGAGACCGGCGACGCAGAGGGCGACGTGCTGGCCCACGCCCGCGCGAAGCTGGCGCGCAAGGGCTGCGACCTCCTGGTGGTCAACGACGTCTCCGCCGGTCAGGTGTTCGGCCGGCCCGACAACGCCGTCGTCGTGCTGGCTCCGGACGGTGCGTCCACCGAGGTGTCGCACGGCAGCAAGGACGCCGTCGCCGCCGGGATCTGGGCCGCCGTCGCGGCCCGGCTGAGCCCCCGCAGCGGGCACTGAGGGACGCCGTCGCTGCTGGCCCGGGGCCACGCCGGTAACGTGCCACCCGGTGCTCCGCACCGAACCGCCCACCGCCACCGTCTCAGGGAGTCCCGAGTGCCACGCCGCCTCTTCACGTCCGAGTCGGTGACCGAGGGCCACCCGGACAAGATCGCCGACCAGATCAGCGACGCGATCCTCGACGCGATGCTCACCGAGGACCCGCGCAGCCGGGTCGCGGTCGAGACCATGATCACGACCGGTCAGGTGCACATCGCCGGCGAGGTCACCACCGCCGGGTACGTCGACATCCCGGCGATCGTCCGCGAGACCGTGCTGGGCATCGGTTACGACTCCTCCCGCAAGGGCTTCGACGGCGCCTCCTGCGGCGTCAGCGTCTCGATCGGCGCGCAGTCGCCGGACATCGCCCAGGGCGTGGACACCGGGTACGAGGCCCGCACCTCCGGCTCCTCCGACGACGCCATCGAGCGGCAGGGCGCCGGCGACCAGGGGCTGATGTTCGGGTACGCCACCGACGAGACCCCCGAGCTGATGCCGCTGCCGATCGCCCTGGCCCACCGGCTGTCCCGGCGCCTGTCCGCGGTGCGCAAGGACGGCTCGGTGCCGTACCTGCGGCCCGACGGCAAGACCCAGGTCACCGTGGTCTACGAGGACGACCGGCCGGTCGCCGTCGACACGGTCGTCGTCTCCTCGCAGCACGCCGAGGACATCTCCATCGAGACGCTGCTGACGCCCGACATCGAAGAGCTCGTCGTCGAGCCGGAGCTCGCGGCGCTGGGCCTGCCCACCACCGGGCACCGGCTGCTGGTGAACCCGACGGGGAAGTTCGTGATCGGTGGCCCGATGGGCGACGCCGGCCTGACCGGCCGCAAGATCATCGTCGACACCTACGGCGGCATGGCCCGCCACGGCGGCGGGGCGTTCTCCGGCAAGGACCCGTCCAAGGTCGACCGCTCCGGCGCCTACGCGATGCGGTGGGTGGCCAAGAACGTCGTCGCCGCCGGGCTGGCCCGCCGCTGCGAGGTGCAGGTGGCCTACGCCATCGGCGCCGCCCACCCGGTCGGCCTGTTCGTCGACACGCACGGCACCGGCACCGTCGCCGACGACGTGCTGGAGAAGGCGATCGCCTCGGTGTTCGACCTGCGGCCCGGTGCGATCGTCCGCGACCTGGACCTGCTGCGGCCCATCTACCGGCCCACCGCCGCCTACGGGCACTTCGGCCGGCGCGACCTGGACCTCCCGTGGGAGCGGCTGGACCGCGTGGACGCCCTCCGCTCGGCCGTCGGGGTCTGACGGAGGACCCCGCCCACCGCGCCCCTCGCACGGCCGGGGCCGGGTGGGACAGCGCTGTCGGTACGGGCGGGGAGACTGGTCGGGTGCAGGTGGCCCGGGTCGTCGTCGATGTCCCGCTGGCCCACCTGGACCGGCCGTTCGACTACGCCGTCCCGGAGCGGTTCGCCGACACGGTTCAGGCCGGCTGCCGGGTGCGGGTGCGCTTCCGCGGCCGGCTGGTCGACGGCATCGTCTGGGAGCTGGGGGACACCACCGAGTTCGCGGGCACGCTGCAGCCGCTCTCGCACGTGCCGTCCGGGGAGCCGGTGCTCACCCCGCAGGTCGCGCGGCTGGTCCGCGCGGTCGCCGACCGGTACGCCGGCACGGCGAGCGACGTGCTGCGGCTGGCGCTGCCGCCGCGGCGGGCCGCCGCCGAGAAGCGGCCCACGCCCACCCCCGAGGAGCTACCCGGGCCGCCGGACCCGGCCGGCTTCGCCCGCTACCAGGCCGGTCCGGCGTTGCTCGGCGCGCTGGCCGAGGGGCGCCCGGCCCGGGCGGTCTGGACGGCGCTGCCGGGCGAGGACTGGCCCACCCGGCTGGTCGAGCTGTGCCGCGCGGCGCTCTCCGGCCGGCGGGGGGCGCTGGTGGTCGTCCCCGACGGCAGGGACCTCGACCGGCTCACCGCCGCGGCCGAGCGGTTGCTGCCCGCGCACTCCTTCACCGTGCTCCGCGCCGACGACTCGCCGGAGAAGCGCTACCGCCGGTTCCTGGCCGCCTCGCGGGGCGCCGCGCAGGTGGTGCTCGGCACGCGGGCCGCGATGTTCGCGCCGGTCCGGGACCTCGGGCTCGTGGTGGTCTGGGACGACGGCGACGACCTGCACTCCGACGAGCACGCGCCCTATCCGCACGCCCGCGACGTGCTCGTCCAGCGGGCGTGGCTGGATTCGTGCGCCGCGGTGGTCGCCGGCGCCTCCCGCACCGCCGAGGCCGCGCTGCTGGTCGAGTCCGGCTGGGCGCACGAGCTGGCCGCCGACCGGGCGGTGCTGCGCGCCGCGGCCCCGCGGGTGCAGGCGCTGGGCGACGACGTCGAGCTGGCCCGCGACCCCGCGGCCCGGACGGCCCGGCTGCCCTCGCTGGCCTACGAGGCGGCCCGCAAGGCGGTGGCCGCCGGCGCGCCGGTGCTCGTGCAGGTGCCCCGGCGCGGCTACGTGCCGTCGCTGTCCTGCGACCGCTGCCGGGCGCCGGCGCGCTGTCCGCACTGCGCCGGCCCACTGGGCATCTCGCCGCGACCGGGCTCGGGCGGCACCCGGATCCCGGCCTGCCGCTGGTGCGCCCGCCCGGCCGCCACCTTCGACTGCCCGCACTGCCACGGGACGAAGCTGCGCGCCGCCGTGGTGGGGGAGTCGCGCACAGCGGAGGAGCTCGCGCGTGCCTTCCCCGGCACCACCGTCCGCACCTCGGGCAGCACGTCCGGTGTGCTCGCCTCCGTGCCGGCGGGCCCCGCCCTGGTGGTGGCCACGCCGGGCGCCGAACCGGTCGCGGACGGGGGCTACGGCGCGGCGCTGCTGCTCGACTCGTGGGCGCTGCTGGGCCGGGCGGACCTCCGCGCGGGGGAGGAGACGCTGCGCCGGTGGGTCAACGCCGCGTCGCTGGTCCGCCCGGCGGCCGCCGGCGGCCTCGTGGTGGTGGCCGCCGACGCCGCTCACCCCGTCGTCCAGGCGCTGGTGCGCTGGGACCCGGCCTGGCTCGCCGAGCGCGAGCTGGCCGACCGGCGGGAGCTCGGGTTCCCGCCCGTCACCCGGATCGCGTCGCTCGCGGGGTCGCCGGCCGCGCTGGCCGAGTTCCTGGCGGCCGCCCGGCTGCCCGCCGACGCCGACCTCCTGGGCCCCGTCCCGGAGCGGCCCCGTCCCGGGCAGGAGGGGGAGCGGGAGCGGTACCTCGTGCGGGTCCCGCGCGCCGAGGGCGCCGCCCTGGCCTCCGCGCTGGCCGAGGTCCAGGGCGTCCGCAGCGCGAAGAAGGCGCCCGAGCACGTCCGCGTCCAGCTCGACCCGCTCGACCTGGTCTAGCGAGGCGCGGCCGTCCGCGCCGCGCTGGCGTCGGACGGCTCCGCGCCGCCACCTACGATCGTCGGGTGAGCGTCACCCCCATCCGGCTGTACGGCGACCCGGTGCTGCACCGGCCGGCCGCCCCGGTCGCCGACTTCGACGCGGAGCTCCGGCAGCTCGTCGCCGACCTGACCGACACCATGCAGGCCGCCGGGGGCGCGGGGCTCGCCGCGCCGCAGCTCGGCGTCGGCCTGCGGGTGTTCACCTGGTACGTGGACGGCGAGGTCGGCCACCTGGTGAACCCCGACGTCGCCGCCGTGGGCGAGGAGGTCCAGGACGGGCCGGAGGGCTGCCTGTCGATCCCCGACCTGCGCTACGACTGCCGGCGCCACCTGCACGTGGTCGCCTCCGGCTGGAACATGCACGGCGACCCGGTGCGGATCGAGGGCTCCGAGCTGCTGGCCCGCGCCATCCAGCACGAGACCGACCACCTCGACGGCGTCTTGTTCGTCGACCGGCTCGACGCCGCCGACCGCGCCGCCGCGCTGGCCGAGATCGAGGCCGCCGAGTGGGCCGGCTACGGCAGCTATCTGCCCGTCGTGAAGGTGAGCCCGCACTGAAGCTCCTGTTCGCCGGCACCCCGGCACCGGCCGTCCCGTCACTGGAGGCGCTGCTGGCCTCGGACCACGAGGTCGTCGCCGTCCTCACCCGGCCCGACGCCCGCTCCGGGCGCGGCCGGAAGGTGAGCCGCTCCCCGGTGGCCGAGCGCGCCGACGCGGCCGGGATCCCCGTCCTGCAGCCGCGCTCCCCGCGCGAGCCGGAGTTCCTGGGGCAGCTGGCCGACCTCGCCGTCGACTGCGCGCCGGTCGTCGCCTACGGCGCCCTCGTGCCGCAGGCCGCCCTCGACCTGCCGCGGCACGGGTGGATCAACCTGCACTTCTCCCTGCTGCCCGCCTGGCGGGGCGCGGCGCCGGTCCAGCACGCGATCATGGCCGGCGACGAGGTCACGGGGGCGTCGACCTTCCTGCTGGAGGCGGGCCTGGACACCGGTCCCGTGTACGGCACGCTGACCGAGGCCATCGGCCCGCGGGACACCGCCGGTGACCTGCTCGACCGGCTCGCGGTCAGCGGCGCCGGGCTGCTCGTCGCGACGCTGGACGGGATCGCCGCCGGTGCCCTGGAGCCCCGGCCGCAGCCGGGCGACGGGGTCAGCCTGGCCCCGAAGGTCGAGGCCGCCGACGCCCGGGTGGACTGGGCGCTGCCCGCCCACGTGGTCGACCGGCGGATCCGGGGCGTGACGCCGGCGCCCGGCGCGTGGACGACCTGGCGGGGGGAGCGCCTGCGGCTCGGCCCGGTGGAGCTCGTCGTGGACGGCCCCGCCCTCGAGCCCGGTGAGGTGCTCGTCACCTCGGGGGACGTCGTCGCGGGCACCGGCAACGGCGCCGTGCGGCTGGGCCAGGTGCAGCCCGCGGGCAAGCGGATGCTCCCGGCCGCCGACTGGGCCCGTGGCGCCCGCCCCGCCCCGGGGGAGCGGATGGGCGACGAGTGACCCGTCCCCCGCGCAAGGGAGCTCCCGGGCGGCGCCGGCACCCCGCGACCCGGCGGCCGGTGCTCGACGGCGCCCGGCTGACCGCCTACGACGTCCTGGATGCCGTCTCCTCCCGCGCGGCGTTCGCCAACCTGCTGCTGCCCCAGTTGCTGCGCGAGCGGCAGCTGGATCCGCGGGACGCCGGGTTCGCCACCCAGCTGGCCTACGGCACCCTGCGTGCCCAGGGCACCCTCGACGCGATCCTGACCGGGCTGGTCTCCCGTCCCCTGTCGGAGCTGGACCCGCGGGTGCTGGACCTGCTGCGCCTGGGGGCGTACCAGATCGTCGACCTCCGGGTGCCGTCGCACGCCGCCGTCGACACCACCGTCGACCTCACCCGCGCCATCGTGGGTACCGGGGCCTCCGGCCTGGTCAACGCGGTCCTGCGCAAGGTGGCCGCCGGGGGCGACCGGGCCGCCTGGCTCGACACCCTGGCGGCCGAGGGTGACGAGCGGCTGGCCCTGGCCACCGACCACCCCCGGTGGATCGTCGACGCGTGGCGGGACGCGCTGGACGACGACGGCGAGCTGGAGACGGCGCTCCTGGCCGACGACGCCGCGCCCGAGGTGCACCTGGTGGCCCGGCGGATGGACCGCACGGCGCTCGCCGAGGAGTCCGG
This sequence comes from Blastococcus sp. HT6-4, assembly GCF_039679125.1. NCBI lineage: Bacteria > Bacillati > Actinomycetota > Actinomycetes > Geodermatophilales > Geodermatophilaceae > Blastococcus > Blastococcus montanus. The sequence continues at coordinate 1,782,269 of NZ_CP155551.1, forward strand.
TGGCGAGCCGGGACCGTGGTCGCCGCACGCGGTGCGCCTGGGCGGGGGAGACCCCGGCCGGCTGGCGTCGGTGCGCTCCGGTCGCGCGGCCGTGCAGGACGAGGGCAGCCAGCTGGCCGCGCTGCTGCTCACGCGGGCGCCGCTGGAGGGGCCGGAGACCGCGTGGCTGGACATGTGCGCCGGCCCCGGCGGCAAGGCCGGGCTGCTCGCCGTCCGCCGGCCCGACGGAGTGCGGCTGACGGCGGCCGACCGCGCGCCGCACCGGGCGGAGCTGGTCCGCCAGGCGCTGCGCGACGAGGACGACGTCGAGGTGCTGGCCGCCGACGGCACGCAGCCGCCGTGGGCGCCGGGCTCCTTCGACCGGGTGCTGCTGGATGCGCCGTGCACCGGGCTGGGTGCGCTGCGGCGCCGCCCGGAGGTGCGCTGGCGGCGGACCGCCGCCGACGTCGCCCCGCTGGCCGAGCTGCAGACCGATCTGCTGGACAGCGCACTGCGCGCGGTGCGGGTCGGGGGCGTGGTCGCCTACGTGACCTGCTCGCCGCACACCGACGAGACCGTCGCGGTGGCCGACGCGGCGGCGGGGCGGGACGACGTCGAGGTGCTGCCGGTGGCGCCGCTGTTCCCGGAGGTGCCGGGCATCGCGCGGGGCGAGTACGGGCAGCTGTGGCCGCATCGCCACGGCACCGACGCCATGTTCATGGCGCTGCTCCGCCGCACCCGCTGACCGCGTCGTGCGGTCGGCGGTAGCAGCCGCACCGCCGGGCCGGCTGTGGACGCCCGGGCACCGTGCCACCATCCGGGGATGGCGTCGTACGTGTCGCACACCAGCGTCGACTGCGCTGATGCCTACGCGCTGTCGCGCTGGTGGCAGGTCGTCCTCGACTACGTCGAGGACCCGGAAGACCCGAACGGGCCCGGCCGCGAGGAGTGCCTCATCAGGTCGCGCGACGGGCACCACCAGCTGCTCTTCATCGAGGTGCCCGATCCGAAGCGAGTCAAGAACCGGGTGCACGTGGACCTGCGTCCGCGCGAGGGCACGCGCGACGAGGAGCTCGCCCGCCTGTTGGCCCTCGGCGCGACGGCCGTCGACGACCGCCGCAACACCGACGGGACCGGCTGGGTGGTTCTCGCCGACCCCGAGGGCAACGAGTTCTGCATCCTGCGCAGCACCGCGGAAGTCGCCGCGTCGCGGGGGCGGGACGGCGCCTGAGCGCCGGTCAGAAGGGTGGTGGGTCGTCGGCCGGGTCGGGTGGTGGACCGGGTGGTTCGGTGAGGACGCGGTAGCCGGGTGGCCGGCTGGTGCGGGTGACGCCGGTGGGGGTGATCACGGTGAGTACGCCGTCGTCGTCGAGGGTGTGGGTCCAGCCGGGGGCGAAGGTCTTGAGCCGGTGGTGGCGGCGGCAGAGGCAGCACAGGTTGTGGCACGAGGTCTGGCCGCCGTGGGCGTGCGCGACGACGTGGTCGAGGTCGGCCCAGCCGGCCCGGACGGTGCAGCCGGGGTGCCGGCAGGTGCGGTCGCGGACCCGCAGGAACCGCTGCTGGGCGGGTGTGGGGCGGTAGCGGTCGACCGGGCCCGGCCGGGCCGGCAGGGGGCAGGCGCAGAGCGTGGCGGGGTGGTCGGGGCAGCCGCGGCGGGCCAGCCGCTCGAGTTCTGTGCGGCCGAGGACGGCCAGCAGCGCGCCGGCGGCGTCGGTGATCGCGAGGGGCCGACCGCGTCGAGCTGGGCGAGCAGTTCGCGCAGGTGGGCGGCGGTGATCGGCTCCCCGTCCACCTCCCCGACCGGCGCCGGCGCGTGGGTGAGGGCGGCGGGCAGCGGCGCGCCGGCGGCGAGGAAGCTGGCCGGGGTCAGCGCGGTCAGGGGTGCGACCACGGTGAGGTGCGCGGTCACCGGTGGCCGGGTGTCGTCCCAGGGGCGGAGCATCAGGTCGGCCGCCGCTCCGGCGCGGAGCATCCCGATCGGCCGGGTGTCGCCGGCCTCCTTGGCCGCGCGGGCGTGCCGGTCGGCGGCGTCCCGGCAGGCGCGGGCCTCGGGATGGGGCAGCAGAGCGCGGAACTCGCTCATCCCGTCCCCGACCGGACGCACCGTCACATCCGCCCCGCGCCGCCGCTGCTCCCGCCGCCGGTCGGCCGCCGCGGCGTCGCGCGCCAGCAGCTCGGCGCGCACGGCTTCCCGTAGCTTGCGCGCGCCCAGTTCGGCGGCGCGGGGCAGGACCGCGGTCTCCATGCCGGCGATCGCGGCCGGGTCGGTGTCGCGGCCGGTGGCGGCGACCTCCGCGGCCATGGCCCGCGCCCGCGCCCAGTCCAGCCGTCCCAGGCTGAGCTCCGCGTGCGTGGCCGGCAGCCGGGTGGTGAGGATCTCGGCGTGCTCGAGCTGGGTGACCGCCGCAGTGCGGCTGCAGTTCTGGATCAGCGCCAGTTCATCGGGCAGGAACTCGCTGACCCCCGGCGGCCCGACCTGCCCGGCCTGTTCCCCACCCGGTGACCGGCCGTCCGGCGCGGGACGGGCGGCCGCCAGGTCCATGACGAGCTCGGCGCGCAGCGCGGCCAGCTTCGCCTCGGCCACCACGATCTGCGCGAGCAACTCCGCGGTCTCCGCCGCGCTGCGGCGGGCCGGCAGCCACCCGCCGAGCGGTTCCTCCCGGTCGCAGAAGTCGGGATCGTCGATCTCCCACGGCGAGGGCGCCGTGTCCACCGACGTCACGGTCACCCCGACCGCGAACCCGACCACCGACATATCCGCAGGCTAAGCGGGGGGGGGTACGACAGTTCTCCGCGGCGCGACCCGGAAGCGGATCGGTTCATGACCCGGTGGGGAGCACGGCTGCCAGCACGCCGCGGACGTCGTCGCGCAGCACCGCGGTGACGGCGCAGGCCGGCGCGAGGATCCGATCGTGCGCGGCACGGCCGGACGGGCCGGGTGGCCGCCACCCGGCCTACCGTCAGAAGGGGAACTGCCGCCGGGTGTGCTGGACGCTGATCCAGTGGTCGGTGGTGAACTCCTCGATCGCCCACTCGCCGCCGAACCGGCCGAGCCCGGAGTCCTTCTCGCCACCGAACGCGGTGTTGTTCTCGTCGTTGAGCGGCGAGTCGTTGACGTGGGTCATGCCCGCCTCCACCTGCAGCGCGAAGTTCACCCCGCGCAGGGTGTCCCGGGTGAAGACGGCGCTGGACAGCCCGTACTCGGTGTCGTTGGCGATGCTCAGCGCCTCGGCCTCGTCCCGGGCCCGGATGATCGTCGCGACCGGGCCGAAGACCTCCTGCCGGGCGGTGGCGACGTCGTTCGTGCCCAGCAGCACGTGCGGCGGCAGCACCGAGCCGATCGGGCCGGTCGGGTCGCCGCCGAGCAGCTGCTGGGCGCCGTCGTCCCGCGCCTGGGCGACCTTCTCCTGGATGCCCTCGAGCTGCTTGGCGTTGATGATCGGGCCGATCACCGTGTCGGCCTCGGTGGGGTCGCCGGCCTTCAGCCCGCGCACCCGCTCCACGTAGCGGTCGACGAACTCGTCGTGCACCGCGGCGTCCACCACGATCCGGTTGGTGATCATGCACACCTGGCCCTGGTGGAAGAACTTCCCGAAGACGGCGGCGTCCACCGCGTACTCGAGGTCGGCGTCGTCGAGCACCACCAGCGGGCCGTTCCCGCCCAGCTCGAGCGAGAGCTTCTTCAGCCCGGCCTTCTCCGCGATGCCCTTGCCCACCGGCGTGGACCCGGTGAAGGACACGACCCGCGGGGTCGGGTGGCTGACGATCGCGTCGCCGATGTCGCGACCGGCGCCGATGACCACCGAGAGCAGGCCCGGCGGCAGGCCGGCCTCCTCGTAGACCTTGGCCAGCAGCAGGCCGCCGGTGACCGGGGTGTCACCGGCCGGCTTGAGGACGACGGCGTTGCCCAGCGCCAGCGCGGGAGCCACCGACCGGTTCGACAGGTGCATCGGCACGTTCCACGGGCTGATGACGGCCACGACGCCGACCGGGCGGCGGTAGACGCGGCTCTCCTTGCCCTCGATGTCGGCCGGGAGGATCCGGCCCTCCATCCGGTACGGGTAGGACGACGCCTCGTGGAAGTCGCGCAGCGTGATCGCGAACTCGAACTCGGCGGCCGGTGCGGCGGCGCCGCTCTCCTTGATGTGCCAGTCGACGATCTCGTCCTTCCGGGCCTCCATGATGCGGGCGGCCCGGCGCATCACGTCGGCGCGGTCGCTGGGCAGCCGGGCGGCCCACTCGCGCTGCGCCTCCTTGGCGGTCGCGTAGGCCTCGTCGAGATCGCCGGCGTCCGCGAGGGATATCTCGGTCAGCGTCGCGCCGGTGTAGGGGTCGGTGTCGGTGGCGGTCTTCCCGGCGTTGCCGGGGCGCCAGGTGCCGCCGATGGGCATCCGGTCGAAACCGTCGTACGGAGCGGGGGTCGAGGGGTCGGAAGCCATGGAGCGGGCCCTACCCGGTGGTCCGCAACGGACACCTGCCACCCGGGCCCCGGGACGGCCCGCCCGGTCATCTCCCGGCGACGGGCCCGGCGAGCAGCACGGGGGCGGGGGAGTGGCGGGTCACGTGCTCGGCGACGCTGCCGAGCATCCGGTGCGACAGGCCCCGGCCCCGCCGGCCCACGACGACGACGTCGGCGGACTCCTGCCGCGCCACCTCGAGCAGTGCGTGGCCCGGCCGGCCGCTGGCGATCTCCACCACCGGCGAGCTCCGGGGGAACCAGTCGGCGCGGTCGGCGAGCAGGCTCCGGCACCGGTCCCGCTCGGTGTCGTCGTGGAACTCCACCACGTCCGGGTCGATCGCCATGACCAGCACCACCCGGGTGCCTCCACCGCCGAACAGCCGGGCGGCGTCGCGCACGGACCGGTCGGACTCCTCCGACCCGTCGACGCCGACGACCACGGTGACCGTGCCGTCGGGACCGGCCGGCGTCGCGTCGGCCATCGGGGTCCGCTCGACCACGCGGTTCTGCTCCCGGCCGCGCTCCAGCGCGATCGGCACGAAGAGCGGGCCGAGCGCGGCCCCGATCAGGTACCACTTCCGGTCACGGTAGCCGCGGCGGCCGAGCCAGACCGCAGCTCCCAGGCCGATGGCCAGCCAGATGACGACGACCAGGGGTATCGAGACGTACAGCGGCACGACGGCTCCCTCCGGGGTTCCGGTGCGCGGTTGCGGCACCCACCTGGCCCGACGTCCGGCGATCGGGTCCGGTTCCCCGTCGGGCGCCCACCTAGACTCCGCGGACGTGTCCCGGGAACCGTTGATCGCGCCCAGCCTGCTGTCCGCGGACTTCGCCCGCCTCGCCGACGAGGTTGCCCGCGTCGCCGATGCCGACTGGCTGCACGTCGACGTCATGGACGCGCACTTCGTCCCGAACCTCACCCTCGGGCTCCCGGTCGTGCAGGCCATCCAGAAGGTCAGCCCGGTGCCGCTGGACTGCCACCTGATGATCGACCACCCGGAGCGCTGGGCGCCCGGGTACGCCGAGGCCGGCGCCCGCAACGTCACCGTGCACGCCGAGGCCTGCACCGATCCGCGCGCGGTCGCGCGGGACCTGAGGGCCGCCGGGGCGCTCGCCGGGCTGGCGATCAAGCCCGGGACGCCGCTGGAGGACTACCTCGCGGTGCTGACCGACTTCGACACGCTGCTGGTGATGAGCGTCGAGCCCGGGTTCGGCGGCCAGTCCTTCATCGCCGACGTGCTGCCCAAGGTGCGGCGCGCCCGCGAGCTGGTCGACGCCGGCGAGCTGACCCTGCTGGTCGAGATCGACGGCGGCATCAACGCCGACACCATCGAGCAGGCGGCGGAGGCCGGCGTCGACATGTTCGTCGCCGGATCCGCCGTCTACGGCGCCGACGACCCGGCGAAGGCGATCGCCGCGCTGCGCGCGCAGGCCGCCGCGGCGATGCCCGGGTGAGCGTCGGCCCGCTCGAACTGCGTGCCATGGCGCGCGCCCGGGCGCTGGGCGCGACGGCGCTGGGCACCACCAGCCCGAACCCGGCCGTCGGCGCCGTGGTGCTGGCCCCCGACGGCACCGTCGCGGGAGAGGGGGCGACCGCCCCGCCCGGCGGCCCGCACGCGGAGGTCGCCGCGCTCGCGCAGGCCGGGGAGCGGGCCCGGGGCGGCACCGCGGTGGTCACCCTCGAGCCGTGCGCGCACACCGGTCGCACCGGGCCCTGCGCCGACGCCCTCCTGGCGGCCGGGATCGCCCGGGTCGTCGTCGCCGTGCCCGAGCCGACCGAGCTGGCCGGCGGGGGAGCGGCGCGGCTCCGGGCCGCCGGCGTCGACGTCGTCCTGGGGTTCCAGCAGGAGGCCGCCGAGCGCGGCGCGCTCGCCGGCTGGCTCACCGGGGTCCGGGAGCACCGCCCGTACGTGATCTGGAAGGTCGCCGCCACGCTCGACGGGCGGGTCGCCGCCGCCGACGGCAGCAGTCGCTGGGTCACCGGGCCGGAGGCACGCGCGGAGGTGCACCGGCTGCGCGCCGGCTGCGACGCCGTCGTCGTCGGCTCGGGCACCGCGCTCACCGACGACCCGCAGCTGACCGTGCGGGACGCCGACGGCCGGGACGCTGCCCGGCAGCCCCTGCGGGTGGTCGTCGACCGCCGCGGCCGGCTGCCGGCCGGGGCCCGGGTGCTCGACGACGCGGCGCCCACGCTGGTGAGCCGGGCCACGGGCCCGGACGAGCTGCTGGCCGAGCTCTTCGCCCGCGACGTCCGCCGGCTGCTGCTCGAGGGCGGCCCCACGCTCGCCGCCGCCTTCCTGCGGGCGGGGCTGGTCGACGAGGCCGTCGTCCACCTGGCGCCGAAGCTGCTCGGGGCCGGCCCCTCCCTCGTCGGTGACCTGGGAATCACCGGGATCGGCGCGGCGCTGTCCTTCTCGCCGGCCGAACTCACCCCCCTGGGCGGGGACGTGCAGATCCGGCTGCACCCCACCCGGCACACTGGTGGGGGCACCCGCACCGGCGGGGACGGCCCGGACGGAGGGAGCTGAGGTGTTCACCGGCATCGTCGAAGAGGTGGGCACCCTGGCCGGACGGCAGGACCAGGGCGATTCCGCCGTCCTGAGCATCCGCGCCCGCACCGTCCTGCAGGACGTCTCGCTGGGCGACTCCATCGCGGTCAACGGCGTCTGCCTCACCGTCACCGGCGTGCGGCCCGACGCCGACGGCGGCGGTGTCTGGACCACCGACGTCATGGCCGAGACCCTGCGCCGCAGCAGCCTCGACTCGGTCACCGACGGAGCGCCGGTCAACCTCGAGCGCGCCGTCAGCCCGCACACCCGGCTCGGCGGGCACATGGTGCAGGGGCACGTCGACGGCGTCGGCCGGATCGCCTCCCGCACCCCGGCCGAGCACTGGGAGGTCGTGCGCATCGCCCTCCCGGCCGCGCTGGCCCACTACGTCGTCGAGAAGGGCTCCATCGCCGTCGACGGCGTCTCGCTGACCGTGAGCGCGGTCAGCGCCGTGGCCGACCCCGACCCCTGGTTCGAGGTCAGCCTCATCCCCACCACCCTCCGCGAGACCACGCTCGGCGCGCGCGCCACGGGGGACCCCATCAACCTGGAGGTCGACGTGATCGCCAAGTACGTGGAACGGCTGCTGGAGGCGCGTCGATGAGCGCGCCCGCCACCCGGCTGGACTCCATCGAGACCGCCCTCGCCGCGATCAAGAGCGGCAAGCCGGTCGTCGTCGTCGACGACGAGGACCGCGAGAACGAGGGCGACCTGATCTTCGCCGCCGAGCTCGCCACCCCGGAACTGGTCGCGTTCATGGTCCGGTACACCTCCGGCTACGTCTGCGTGGCCGTCACCGAGGCCGACGCCGACCGGCTGGACCTGCCGCCGATGCACCGGGTGAACCAGGACCGCCTGGGCACCGCCTACACCGTCACCGTGGACGCCCGAGAGGGCGTCACCACGGGCATCTCCGCGGCCGACCGCGCGCACACCATCCGCACGCTCGCCGCGGCGGACACCACGTCGGCCGACCTCGCCCGGCCCGGGCACGTCGTGCCGCTGCGGGCGCGCGACGGCGGCGTCCTGCGCCGGCCGGGCCACACCGAGGCCGCCGTCGACCTCGCGCTGCTGGCCGGGCTGCGCCCGTCGGGCGTGCTCTGCGAGATCGTGAGCGAGAAGGACCCGATCGGCATGGCCCGCAGCGAGGAGCTGCGGGTGTTCGCCGACGAGCACGACCTCTGCCTGATCTCCATCGCCGACCTGATCGCCTACCGCAAGCGGTTCGACAAGCTCGTGGAGCGGGTGGCGGAGGCGATCGTGCCGCTGGCCCCGGGCACCTTCACCGCCGTCGGGTACAGCAGCTCCTACGACGAGCGCGAGCACGTGGCCTTCGTCTACGGCGACATCGGTGACGGCGAGGACGTGCTGGTGCGCGTGCACTCCGAGTGCCTCACCGGCGACGTCTTCGGCTCGCTGCGCTGCGACTGCGGCCCCCAGCTGCAGGCCGCGCTGGCCGCCGTCGCCCAGGAGGGCCGCGGCGTCGTGCTCTACATCCGCGGGCACGAGGGCCGGGGGATCGGCCTGCTGCACAAGCTGCAGGCCTACCAGCTGCAGGACATGGGCGTCGACACCGTCGACGCCAACCTCGACCTCGGCCTGCCCGCCGACGCGCGCGACTACGGCACCGGTGCGCAGATCCTCGTCGACCTGGGCATCCACACCATGCGGCTGCTTACCAACAACCCGGCCAAGCGCGCCGGGCTGGAGGGCTACGGGCTGCGCGTGCTCGGCCGGGTGCCCCTGCCCAGCCACGTGACCGCGGAGAACCTGGGCTACCTGCGGACCAAGCGGGACCGCATGGGCCACCTGCTCGACATCATCGAGCCGGAGACCGAGTCGGGTCCGGCCGACGCACCGGGCGCGACCACGGTGCCGGGCACCGATGTGCCCCTCGGCCAGGACGAGCAGCCGGCATGAGCGGGGCGGGTGCGCCGCAGGTCGGCGCGGTGGACGCCGCCGGGCTGACACTGGGCATCGTCGCGACCACCTGGCACGCCGAGCTCACCGAGTCGCTGCTGGCCCGCGCCGTGGCGGCCGCGGAGGCCAGCGGCATCCCGGCGCCCACGGTCGTCCGCGCGCCGGGCGCGGTCGAGCTGCCCGTCGTCGCGCAGGCCCTGGCCGAGCGGCACGACGCGGTCGTCGCGCTCGGCGTCGTCGTCCGCGGTGGCACGCCGCACTTCGAGTACGTCTGCGACGCCGTGACGGCGGGGCTCACCCGGGTGTCGCTCGACGCCGGCAAGCCGGTCGGCAACGGCGTGCTCACCTGCGACACCGAGGAGCAGGCCCGCGACCGCGCCGGGCTCCCCGGATCGGCGGAGGACAAGGGCTGGGAGGCGGCGATCGCCGCCCTGGCCACCGCTCTCACGCTGCGCGAGATCCGGGGGACGCAGCGGCCGACCGGCTTCTCCGTGATCCCCGCCGGCCAGGAGGCCCGTCCGTGAAGACCTTCGACCAGCTGTTCGCCGAGCTCGCCGCCAAGGTGGCCGACGGCGATCCGGCCTCCGGCACCGTCACCGCCGTGCGCGACGGCGTCCACGCCGCTGGCAAGAAGGTCGTCGAGGAGGCCGCCGAGTCCTGGATGGCCGCCGAGCACGAGAGTGCCGACCGCACCGCGGAGGAGATCAGCCAGCTCCTCTACCGGGTGCAGGTGCTCATGCTGGCCCGGGGCCTGACGCTCGACGACGTCTACGCTCACCTCTGATCGTCCCGCCCCCCGAACCGAGGAGTCCCGCACCGTGCTGCGCATCGCCGTGCCCAACAAGGGCGTCCTGAGCGAGCCGGCGGCGGAGATGCTCGCCGAGAGCGGCTACCGCCAGCGCCGCAGCACCAAGGACCTCGCGGTCTTCGACCCGGAGAACGACACCGAGTTCTTCTACCTCCGGCCGCGGGACATCGCGGTGTACGTGGCCGCCGGCACGCTGGACGTCGGCATCACCGGTCGGGACATGCTCCTGGAGACCGCGCCGGCCGACGGCGAGGGGCCGGCCGCCGTCGAGGTCATGCCGCTGGGCTTCGGGCACTCGTCGTTCCGCTTCGCCAGCCCGGTGGAGTCGGGCATCGAGCGGGTCGACCAGCTGGCCGGCAAGCGCATCGCCACCGCCTACCCGGTGCTGCTGCAGCGCTTCCTGGACGACGCCGGCATCTCCGCGGGCGTGGTCAAGCTCGACGGCGCGGTGGAGACCGCCTGCCGGCTGGGCGTGGCCGACGCCGTCTGCGACGTCGTGGAGACCGGCACCACGCTGCGCGCCGCGGGGCTGCACATCATCGGCGACCCGGTGCTCAGCAGCGAGGCGGTGCTGGTCCGCCGGGAGGGCGCCGAGGAGATCCCGGCCGTCGCCCAGCTGCGCCGCCGGCTGCGCGGCGTCCTGGTGGCCCGGCAGTACGTGATGCTCGACTACGACTGCCCCAACGAGCTGCTGGAGAAGGCCACCGCGATGACCCCCGGCATCGAGGGCCCCACGGTCAGCCCGCTGCAGACCCCGGGGTGGTCGGCGGTGCGTGCGATGGTCTCCCGCACCGAGACCAACCGGGTGATGGACGAGCTCTGGGACCTGGGGGCCCGCGCCATCCTGGTCACGAGCATCCACGCCTCGCGGGTCTGATCGAGGGCCGCGGTGCGGCAACTTTCCCGGCGTCCCGTTCGTCGGACCGGTATGCGACGGTTGCTGCCCCTCGTCCTGCTGGCCCTGGTCGCCGCGCTCGGCGGGTGCGCGACGGGTGACGACGGCTGGCCGGCTCCGGGCGCGGTCGGCGGCTCCCCGACGACGCCGGCCGACGGCGGTGCGGGCTCCGGCGTCGCCCGGGCCGAGAACGACCTGCGGATCGAGGTGGACCTCGGCGACGGCTCCCCGCCGCAGACCTGGACGCTCACCTGCGACGGATCGGCCGAGGGGAGCCACCCGCAGGCGGAGGCCGCCTGCGAGCACCTGCGCGGGATGAGCGAACCGTTCGCGCCGGTGCCCGAGGACGCCGTGTGCACCCAGCAGTACGGCGGCCCGCAGACCGCGCGGATCACCGGGCAGTGGGCGGCCGAACCGGTGGACCTGGAACTGTCCCGCGAGAACGGCTGCACGATCGCCCAGTGGGACTCCCTCGGGCCGGTGCTCCCCGTGCCGGTGGGCATCCAGCCCCTGGCCTGACGGCGGAGCCCGGCAGGGGTCCGGGAGAGCGGCTCAGCGCGTCCGCGCGGTGCGGTCCACGAGGTCGATCGCCGTGCACAGCCCCAGTGCCATCGCCCGGCCGCTCGTGGCGCCGGTGGCCAGCAGCCGCTCGATCGCCGGTGCGAGCGGGCGTTCGCCGACCAGGCCGCGCAGCACCGCGGCGTACTCGCCGCTCACCCGGCCCGCGGCCGCGTGCCGGAGCAGGGCCCGGGACAGCTCGGTGGTGCGACCGGCGGCGAGGGAGCACACGCCCGCGGCGAACCGCTCCGCGGCGGGGTGCCCGAGCAGCACGAGCCCGGCCATCGTGCCGGCCATGACGTCGTCACCGGCCGGGGTGAGACCGGGGCCGAGGCCGACCAGCCGGGTGGCGGTGCGCAGCGCCGCCTCCAGATCGGCCCGGCGCACCGCCCCGCGCAGGGCCGCGAGCGGCCCCCCGGGACCGGTGGGCAGGCCGGGCAGGGTGAACGCGCTGTGCGGCATCCCCTCGCCGTAGAGCGTCGTGCGCAGCTGCCGGACGCCCTCGGGCAGCAGCGCGGGACGCCCACCGGGGAGGCGGGGGCGCGGGTCCCACCAGGCGGCCGCGCTGACCGCGAGGTCACCGACGACGATCCGCCCGCCGCCCACCTCGGCCGGTGCGCCGGGCGGCAACCCGACCAGCGGCCGGCCGTTGCTCGGACGGAAGAGGATGCATCCCAGCGGCAGCCGGGCGGCGTCGCTGGTCATGACACCGACGACGTCCCCGCCGCCGCGCTCACCGACCACCTGCACGTAGACGGCGGCGGGGCCGGAGAGCAGCACGCGGGCGGGGCGCACCGGGCCCCGCAGCAGATCGGCCACGCCGGTGCTGGCCGCGGCGGGGACGGCGGAGGCCGCCGTCGCGGGCCCGGCCGGGCGGGCCGCGGCGCGGACCGAGTCGCGGGGGAGCGGGATGGTCGACACGCCCGCGGGTGCTGCCCGGCCGCGCAGTGCTGCGCCGTCGCTCGGGCCGGTCCGGACTGTGGTGTCGTCGATCGCGCTCATGGTCGCCCTCCACCAGACGGGACGGCGGAGGCCGGGAGATCGGCGTTCCGCCGTGCGGTCCACCCCTCCCGCAGGGAGGGTGCACACGCTCCCGGGGGAGCGCCTACGATCCAGCGAGCGGGTGGCTCGAGGTCGAACCTATGCGGCGCGTCGCATGCCCTCTTATGGCGGATGTCGCCAAGAATGGCCTCCGGCGTCGAGGGACACCTGACAGCTTCCTGTGGTGTGGCACCCTGGATGAGGACTGAGAGGGGATGCCTCGTGACTCAGAGTGATGCACCGCTTCTGACCTCTACTTTCCGTAATGGAACCGCCCCGTTCCGTCGTAACTGGGCTGTCGACGAGTCGCCCCGGGACGAGCGCCGCGACGACCGGGGCAACTGGCAGCAGCGGATGGGGCTGACCGTCGAGGAGGCCCTCGGGCTGCCGGTCCTGGCCGGTGCCACGGTCACCGCCGGTGCCACAGGCCTGGGACGGGTCCTCCGCCACATGGTCGTCGACGACCCCGCCGAGCCGCTGGCCGCCGCGGGCCCGGACGTCCTCGTCGTGCTCGGTGCCCGGCTGCCGCCGGCCGACCCGGCCAGCTGCCGGGCCCTGGTCGACCGCCTCGACGCCGCGGGCACCGCCGCCCTGGCCTACCGGCGCTCCGACGGGCCGGCGCCGCTGCCCGCCGAGGTGCTCGCCGAGGCCGACCGCCGGGGGCTGCCCGTGCTGGCGCTGCCCCCCGGCGCCCGGCTCGACGAGATCGTCTCCGCGGTCCTGGGCGCCGTCGTCGCCAAGCAGGGCCAGGCGCTGGCGCTCTCCTCGCGCATGGACGACGAGTTCATCGGCGTGGCTCTCTCCGGCGGCGGGCTGGCCGAGGTCACCCAGCGCCTCGCGGTGATGCTCGAGGGCGCCGCCGTGCTCGGCCTGGGCCCCGACCGGGACGTGGTCACCAGCGCCGGCCCCGCCGACGACGTCGCGGAGATCAGCGACTGGCTCTGGCTGCTGGACGCGGCCGCCGACGACGCGCTGGCCGAGCTCGCGCCGTCGCGCCGGCTCTCCGGCGTCCGTGCCGACCAGACCGTCGTCACGCCGGCCGACGTGCTCGCCGACGCCGATCTCTCCCCGGCGGACGGCATCCTGCTCGTGCCCGGCCACCACGAGCTGCCCGGCGGGGTGGGGGAGTACGCGGTCGCCCCCATCATGGCCGGTGACCAGCGGCACGGGTGGCTGGTCGCGGTCCACCGCACGGGCGCCATGATGCTCGGCGCCGGCGGCGTGCTCGAGCGGGCCGCGGTCATCGCCGCGCTGTCGGTGATCCGGCTGCAGGCGGTCCACTCGGTGGAGCTCCGGTTCCAGGGCGACCTGGTCCGCCGGCTGGTCGGCGGCTCGGTCGGCCACACCCAGCGGACGCTGGCCTACACCCGTTCGTTCGGCTGGCGGCTCGACGGGCCGGTGGCGGTCCTGGTCACCGCCACCGAGACCGTCGCCGACGCCGCGGCCGACCCGACGAGGGCGCTGGACGTCCTCGACCGGCTCGCCGACGGCTGGCGGGCGGCGCTCGAGTCGGAGGTGGCGGGCGCCGCCGTCGCCGGCCTGGCCACCGAGATCGTCACGCTGCTGCCCCTCGACGGCCGGACACCGGAGGAGCTGTCGGCCCTCGTGTCGGCGGTGACGTCACGGGTCAACGGCCGGCTGCGCCGGGTGGGTCGCCTCCTCGGTACCGGGATCGGCCGTCCGGCGGACTCGCTGGCCGAGCTCGCCGAGGCGCACCGGCAGGCGCAGCGGGCGCTGGGCGTGGGGCAGGAGATCCACGGGCCCTCGGTGGTCACCCACTTCGACCAGCTCGGGGTCTTCCGGCTGCTGTCGCTGATCCCCGACAGCTCCGAGCTGCGTTCCTACGTCGACGAGGTGCTCGGCCCGCTGGCCGACGCGACCGACGCCGACTCCGCCGACCTGCGGGAGACGCTCCGGGTGCTGCTGGAGACGAACCTCAACGTCGCCGAGTCGGCCCGTCGGCTGCACTTCCACTACAACACCATGCGGTACCGCATCGGGAAGCTGGAGCGCCTCCTGGGGTCCTTCACCACCGACCCGACGTTGCGGCTGAACCTGCTGCTGGCCCTGCACGCCGCCCGCATGCGCGGCCTGGACCAGCCGCACCGGCCGCCGGCGGAGGGGGGGCTGGCGCTCCCGTCCGACGACGGGTTCGACGCGCTGGTCTGAGCCCGTGGCCGCGGACGTGGAGGCGCTCGTCGCGCGGATGGAGGACCTGGGCCGCACGCTCGCAGCCGGGCGCGACCCCGCCCGGCACTTCCTCGGCACCTACCTGCGCACCACTCGGGCGGTGGGCGTTGCCCTGGACGACGGGGTGTTCGAAGACGTCCCGTGGGTGACCGCGTGGGATGTGGACTTCGCCGGCCTGTACCTCGACGCGCTGGAGGCGCACCGGCGGGACCCGCGGTCGGCGCCCGCGCCGTGGCGGCTGGCCTTCGGGGCGGACCCGGCGCTGCCCCCGGAGGCGCACGTGCTGCTGGGGATGAACGCGCACATCAACTACGACCTGCCGCAGTCGCTGCTGCGGGCCATCCCGCCGGCGGACTTCCTCGATGCGGAGATCCTGGCCCGCCGGCACCGCGACCACGGGCGGATCGACGGCGTGCTGGCCGCGCGCGTGGCCGAGGAGGACCTCGCGCTCGAACGCTCCGGCGGCCGGCGCACCCGCCTGGACCGGGTGCTCGCACCGGTGAACCGCACCGCCAGCCGGCTCTTCCTGCGGGAGTCGCGGCGCACGGTGTGGCGGAACACCCGGGCGCTGCACGCCGCACGGCTGGACGGCGACGCCGCCTACGCCCACCGGCTGGCCGAACTGGAGCGAGCGAGCGCGGCCCGGGTCGGCGACCTGCTGCGGCCGGGGCCGGTGCTCGTCCGGCTCGCCGTCCACGGCTTCGGCGTCCCCCTTCGCTGACCCCTGCCCGCCCCGGGCGGCGGGTGGACCGGCGTGCGGGCAGGGTGAGGGGGTGCGCCGCACGGGGCGGCGCGGAGGAGGTCCGCATGACCCAGGCAGAACGTCCGCTCGCCGGCAAGGTGGCACTCGTGACCGGGGCGTCGTCGGGCATCGGGGAGGCGACGGCGATCGCCCTGGCCGAGGCCGGCGCGGCCGTCGCCGTCGGGGCCCGGCGCAAGGACCGGCTCGACGCCCTCACCGCCCGGATGCGGGACGGCGGGGCGACGGTGCTGCCGCTCGATCTCGACGTCACCGACGAGCGGGCGTGCGGCGACGCCGTGGCCCGCACCCGGCAGGAGCTGGGCGGCCTGGACGTCCTGGTCAACAACGCCGGCGTCATGCTGCTGGGCACGATCGCCGGTGCGGATCCCGAGGACTGGCGCCGGATGGTCCAGACCAACGTCATGGGCGTCATGTACATGACCCACGCCGCGATCGACGGCATGCTCGACCAGGGCTCCGGCGACGTCGTGAACATGTCGAGCGTGGCCGGCCGGACCGCGCGCAAGGGGGCCGGGGTCTACAACGCCAGCAAGTGGGCGGTGAACGCCTTCAGCGAGTCGCTGCGCCAGGAGGTGACCGGCCGGGGCGTGCGGATCTCGCTCGTCGAACCCGGAGCGGTCACCACCGAGCTGACCTCGCACATCACCCAGCCCGAGGCGAAGGCCGCCTCGGAGAGGATGCACGCGAGCATGCGGGCGCTGCACGCCGACGACATCGCCCGCGCCGTCGTCTACGTGGTCACCCAGCCGCCGCACGTGGCGGTCAACGAGGTCCTCGTCCGCCCCACGGACCAGGAGCGCTGACGGCCGGCGGGTCCTCCACTCAGTCGCGGAAGACCTCGATGTCGGCGCCCATCTCCACGAGCCGTTCGTAGAGCTGCTCGTAGCCGCGGGCGATGATGTCGACGTTGCGCAGCACCGAGGTCCCCTTGGCCGCCAGCATCGCGAGCAGGATGCACACGGCCGGCCGCAACGCCGGTGGGCACACCACCTCGGCGCTGGACCACCGGGTCGGGCCGCTGACCAGCACCCGGTGCGGGTCCAGCAGGCGCACGTCGGCCCCGAGCCGGGTGAGGTCGGAGAGGTGGATCGCCCGGTTGTCGTAGACCCAGTCGTGGATCAGCGTCGCCCCCTGGGCCTGGGCGGCGATCACGGCGAAGAAGGGAAGGTTGTCGATGTTGAGGCCGGGGAACGGCATCGGGTGGATCTTGTCGATCGGCGCCTTGAGGTCCGACGGGTGGATCGTGATGTCGGCCAGCCGGGTGTGGCCGTTGTCGGCCAGGTACTCCGGCGACAGCTCGTAGCGGAGCCCCATCTCGGCCAGCACCGCCAGCTCGACCTCGAGGAACTCCACCGGGGCGCGGGCCACGGTCAGCTCGGAGCAGGTGACGATCCCGGCGGTGAGCAGGCTCATCGCCTCGACCGGGTCCTCGCTGATCGTGTAGTCGACGTCGGCCTCCAGCACCGGGCGGCCGCGGACGACGAGGGTCGTCGTCCCGAGGCCCTCGACCTCGACGCCGAGCAGCTGCAGGTACAGGCAGAGGTCCTGCACCATGTAGTTGGAGCTGGCGTTGCGGATCGTCGTCGTGCCGTCGGCCCGTGCGGCGGCCAGCAGCGCGTTCTCGGTGACCGTGTCCCCCCGCTCGGTGAGCACGATCGTGCGGTGGGCGGCGGCGGGCCCCTCGACGGTGGCCTGGTACTCCCCGGCGTGCGCCTCGACCTCGAGGCCGAAGGGCCGCAGCGCGATCATGTGCGGCTGCACGGTCCGGGTGCCGAGGTCGCAGCCGCCGGCGTAGGGCAGCCGGAAGCTGCGGGCACGGTGCAGCAGCGGTCCCAGGAACATGATGATGCTGCGGGTGCGCCGCGCGGCGTCGGCGTCGATGCCACCGAGGTCCAGCTCGTCGGGGACGACGAGGGTGAG
Source organism: Blastococcus sp. HT6-4 (assembly GCF_039679125.1). Classification (NCBI taxonomy): domain Bacteria; kingdom Bacillati; phylum Actinomycetota; class Actinomycetes; order Geodermatophilales; family Geodermatophilaceae; genus Blastococcus; species Blastococcus montanus. The sequence continues at coordinate 1,799,351 of NZ_CP155551.1, forward strand.
GTCGTGGCCGTGCTCGTCCCAGGTGGCCTCGACGCCGATGGAGCGCAGCACGTCGAGGATGCGTTCCACCTCCACGATCCGGGAGACGTTGCGCAGCGTGGTGCGGCCGCGGTTGAGCAGCGCGGCGCAGAGCAGGGCGACGGCGGCGTTCTTCGACGACTTCACCACGACCCGGCCGCGCAGCGGCCGCCCGCCGGTGACGCGCAGGTGCGCGGGGCCCGCGGGAGCCGGGCCGAGGCTGATCAGCTCGCTGTCCAGGGCCGCGGAGAGCCGGCCCAGGAACTCCAGCGTCAGGTTCTGGCTGCCCTGCTCGATGCGGGCGATCGCGCTCTGGCTGGTGCTGAGTCGCTCGGCGAGCTGCTGCTGGGTGAGCCCGCGGTGGCGGCGGGCGTCGCGGACGAGAGCTCCGATCCGGCGCATCGCATCATCGGTGGGCAGGTCGGTCAGCGTCACCGGGTCACGTTATCTCGCATGTGAGATGAAATCGGCAGGCGCACGGGTGGAGATCGGCCGGCCGGCGGGCGCCGGGCTGTCCGAGCCGGCCGCGGCGCGCCACACTGCCCCCGTGGACGTACTGGTCACCGGCGGGACGGGCCGGCTCGGACAGGACCTGGTGCCGCGGCTCCGCGAGGACGGACACCGGGTGCGGCAGATGTCGCGGCGGGGCACCGGCCCGGGGGGTGTCCGGGGCGACCTCGCCACCGGCCGCGACCTGGGCATCGCCCTGGCCGGCGCCGAGGTGGTGGTGCACGCCGCCAGCGATCCCCGCGGCGACCCGTGGGAGGTCGACGTCGCCGGTACCCGTCGCCTGGTGGAGGCGGTCGACCGCAGCCTCCTCCGCCACCTCGTGTACGTGTCGATCGTCGGCGTCGACCGGATCCCGCTGGGCTACTACCGGGCCAAGTACGCCGCGGAACAGGTGCTCCTGGCGTCCGGGCTGCCGGTGACCCTGGTCCGGGTGACCCAGTTCCACCACTTCGTCGACGGGTTGCTGGCAACGGCCCGCCGCGGGCCGCTGCTGCCGGTGCCGATGGGGTGGCGGGTCCGTCCCGTGGACGTGGCCGACGCCGCGGCGCACCTCGCCGGGCTGGCGACCGCCCCGGCGGCCGGCGCGGTGGTGGAGTTCGGCGGCCCCCAGGAGCACTCGGTGGCCGACCTGGCCCGGTCGTGGGCGGCCTTGCGGGCCCCGACGGCCCGGGTGGTCGCCACCCCGGTGCCGGGCCGCCTGGGCGCAGCGGTCCGGGACGGCGGCGCGCTCCCCGCCCGGGGTGGGCGTGGCGGCCGCACCTGGGAGGAGTACCTGCGCGGCTGAGGGAGCGCGGCTTTCCTGCCATGTGCCGGAGCGCGCCCGCCAGCTCCGGTACCGCGTCCGGAAAGCGCCGGAGAACGGTCGGTCCGCCGCCCTAGGGTCCGCTCGTGACCACCTCCGTCGTCGCCGTACCGGACGGCCGCACCCTGCTGGCCGTCGTCGTCACCGTGCTCGCGTGGGCGTCGGCCTTCGTGGGCATCCGCGCCGTGGGCCAGGACGTCTCGCCGGGGGCCCTGGCCCTCGGCCGGCTGCTCATCGGCGCGCTGGTGCTCGGCGCGCTCGTCGCCCGGCGGGGGTGGGTGCGGCCGACCGGTCGTGACTGGCGCCTGCTGGCCGTGTGCGGCGTCGGCTGGTTCGCCGTCTACAACGTGGCGCTCAACGCCGCCGAGCAGCACCTGGACGCGGGCACCACGGCGATGCTGGTCAACATCGGCCCCATCCTGATCGCGGTGTTCGCCGGGCTGTGGCTGGGCGAGGGGTTCCCGCGCTGGCTGGTCGTCGGCATGGCGGTCGCCTTCGGCGGGGTGCTGCTGATCGGGGCGGCCACCAGCGGCGCCGACGCCGACGTGGCCGGCGTGGCCCTGTGCGTCGTCGCCGCGCTGACGTACGCCGTCGGGGTGATCGCGCAGAAGCCGTTGCTGCGCCGGCTCCCGGGCCTGCAGGTCACCTTCGCCGCGTGCGTCATCGGCGCGCTCTGCTGCCTGCCGTGGGCCGGTGCGCTGGTCGCCGATCTGGAACGGGCCCCGACGAGCTCCGTCGCCGGACTGGTGTACCTCGGGGTCGTCCCGACCGCGCTGGCGTTCAGCACCTGGGCCTACGCCCTCTCCCGGATGGACGCCGGCCGGCTGGGCGTCACCACCTACCTGGTCCCGCCACTGGTCATCCTGCTGGGCTGGTGGCTGCTCGGGGAGGCCCCGCCGCCGCTGGCCCTCGTCGGCGGTGGCGTGTGCCTGGTGGGCGTCGCGCTGTCCCGCCGGCGCAGCCGCCGGCCGGTGGCGGCGGCCCCGGTGCCGGTGAGCTGAGCCGGCCCGCCCGGTGTGCAGGCGGCGGCGGTGATGGGGTAGGCACGGCACGGGGCGGCCGGTGGTGGCGGCCCGGGCAGACCCGTCGGGAGGTCCGTGGTGCAGGAGCAGGACTGGACGCAGGTGGTGGCGGCCGCCACGCGGGCGCCGTCGATCCACAACACCCAGCCGTGGCGGTTCGTGGCCGGCCCCGACCGGCTGGAGCTGCACCTCGATCCCGACCGCTCCCTGCCGGTGCTCGACCCGACCGGCCGCCAGCAGGTGATCAGCTGCGGCATCGCGGTGGAGTTCGCGGTCGTCGCGCTCGCCGCCCGGGGCCTGGCCACCGAGGTCGACCCGGTGCCGGACCCGGCCGACCCCGGTCATCTCGCCACCGTGCGGATCACCGGGTCCGTCGACGCCCCGGCGGACGACCGTGCGCTGGCCGCCGCGATCGAGCGGCGGCACACCGTCCGGGCGCCGTTCGAACCGCGCACGGTCCCCGACGACCTGGTGGAGCGGCTGCAGGCCGAGGCCGCGGGATACGGGGCATGGGTCAAGCCCATCGCGGGCGAGGACGAGGAGATCGCCACCGTGCTGCTCACCTCGCGGGCCGAGGAGATCGAGCAGGGCGACCCCGACTACCTCGCCGAGCTGGAGCGCTGGCTGCGCACCGACCCGGCGGCCGTGGACGGGGTGCCGACGGATGCGGTGCCCAGCGGCGATCCGCACGAGCGGGCGTCGAACTGGCTGGTCCGCGACTTCGTCGCCGGCCAGCGCGATCCGCACCGGTTCCGGGTCGCCGGCGACCCCGCCGCGCCGCCGCCGGAGGTGGAGCGGCCCGCCGTCGTCCTCATGGGGACGCACGGGGACGACCGGGTGGCCTGGGTGCTGGCGGGGCGTGCCGTGGGGCGGGTGCTGCTGCGGATCACCGCGGCGGGGCTGGCCGCCTCGCCGCTGACCCAGGCGCTGGACTGGCCGGCGACCCGCGTGCGCATGCGGGCGCAGCTTTCCCTCGTGGGGCATCCGCAGATGCTGCTCCGGCTGGGCTACCCGCGGCAGCCCGGGGAGGGGGAGCCGGCGCCGCCGGTCAGCGGCCGGCGGCCGGTGCAGGACGTGCTGAGCTTCGAGCCGACCGGCTGACCGGGCCGGGACGGCTCAGGAGCGCCGGCCGGCGGGGCCCCACGGGTCCTCCGGCTCCGCGTCGTCGGCGCTGCCGTTCCCGCGTGCGGCTGCCTCCAGCGCGGCGTCCCGCTCGCGGGCCAGCTCGGCGCGGCGGGCCCGGTCCCGGGCACGCTCGGCACGCATCGACGTCCCCTCGGGGGCCGCGTCGCCCCGCCGGGCGATCCACCACAGCGCGACCCCGGTGAGGGCCAGGCCGATCGGCAGCGGATAGGCCGCGGCCCGCTCCGTGCCGCCCTCGCCCAGGTAGCCGGTGACGCCGGCCAGGAAGAAGACCGTCGCCGCGGTCGCGAGCATGCCCAGCAGCACCACCGTCGTGCCCAGCGCCTCCGACCGGGGCCGTACAGCGTACGCCAGTGCCACGAGGCCGAGGCCACCTCCGAGCAGGTAGAGGACGGCGCCGACGGCGTGCAGGGTCGAGTTGGCGTCGGACGGGAACACGCCGACCAGTAGCACGCCCACCGCGGCGGCACCGAGCAGCGCCGGTACCGCGCGGCCCGCGCCGCCGTGCAGCATCGGGCGCAGCAGCAGGGCGCCACCCAGGATGAGGGCTCCCTGCACCACGAACGAGGCGTTCATGAGCTGCCGCGCCGCGGACTCCCCGGCGCCCAGGGCGCTGATCACGTCGTCCACCCGCGAGTACGGGCCGCCGTACCGGAGCTGCGCGATGGTCTCCACGACGAAGAACTGGAGGGTCAGCACCCAGGCGAGCGCACCCAGGCGGAGGCGGTGGGGAGTCACGGCTGCCATGGTCGCAGGCCTCCTGGGGCACCATGGGGAGCGTGCGGGGGGAGCAGGAGGGAGCCGGGAGCGCGGGAACCGACGGGCCGGTCCGTCGGCCGGGCCCGCTGCGCTGGCTCTGGTTCGCCCTCGGCGGGACGCTGCCGGCCCGCCACCACTCCTGGGTGCTGTTCGACGCGACCACGCGCACGTGGGCTCTCCGGCACCTCGCGCGGGCGGCCGTCCAGCTCGCCGTCCCCATCGCGGTCATCCTGCTGTTCCTGCCCGGCCCCTTCTGGATCCGCGGCATGGCCGCGCTGGGCGGCGTGCTGATCGGCCTGGTGTTCTCGCTGGCCTACATGCCCGAGACCGTGGAGCACCGCGCGGTGCGGGCCGGCTATCCGGCGGGCACGGCCGGGCGGCTGCGGCACCGGGCGGCCGAGGAGCGCGAAGCCACCGATTCGCAGCGGCGGCGGGCGGCGGCGGCCCGGCGCGCGGCGCGCTACCGGGCGCGGTCGGGCCGGTAGCGCGCCACCGCGGTCAGTCGGTGGCCGCGTGGAAGTCGGCTCCGGTGGGGTCCGCGTCGTCGGAGCCCACGGCCTGGCGCTCGTGCTCGGTGCGGTGCTCGAGCACCTCGTCGCTGGGGTGCGGGTCCTTGGCGTGCTGCGTGCGGTCGCGGGTCGGGTTCTCCTGCGGCTCCATGACGTCGTCGAGGGTGGGGCGGTCGTGGGATTCGGTCATCGTCGCGTCCTCCGGACGGATCGGGTGCGGTCGGAAAGAGCCATAGCCCGGGACCGGGCCCGGCTAACCGGGTGCGGCTGACCGGGTGCGGCTGACCGGGTGCGGCCGACCGGGTGCGGCCGACCGGACCGGTCACCTCGGCTCCAGGCCCGCCGCCGGGAGCCAGGCCTCGACCAGTGCCGGCCCGTGCGGCCCGGCGACGGTGTAGGCGACCCGCCCCTGCCAGGCGCCGGCCCGCTGGCGCCACTCGACGAGCAGACCGGGCCAGGTGCCGGGGGAGTCCGGCGGGTCGTGCACCCAGCAGTGCCGCCCCTCCCCGCCGGCACCTGCGGCCGGGTGCTCGCCGCGGGCCCGGTCCACCGACGCACCGGCGCCCGGCGCGGCCGCGCGACCGGGCCCGGTCACGTCCGCCGGAGCCACCCCGGACTCCGCTGCCCGCTCGCCCAGCGACCGCCCGCCGCGCCCCCGATTCATCCCGCCGGCCACCGGGACAGCATGGCACGGCCCGAACGTGTGTTCGACCGCGCCGCGGCATGGCGATCGCGAAGTGAACTCTGGGTGTCGTCAGCGTGTGATGTGCGTCATAGGATCCGCGGCGGGTGGCCCTCCCCGAGCACCTCGCTCCCGGTGTTGGCCACCGTGTCCTCACTAGGCGCAATTGCGGATAGACAGAGAGCGAGGCATGACATCGCCGCCGGTGCGGTGGGCGTGCGCATCGTCGACGCCGCGTCACCTGCCCGTCACCGAAGCGTCCTTAGCTGCCCGGCGTCCCACTTCTCCCCGGAAGGAACACGCGTGCCCGAACGTCCCGGCACCACGTCGCCCCGCACCACCGCTCGGGTGGTCGCGCGGCGTGCCGCCCTCGGCACCGCGGCTGCGTCCATCGCAGTCGTCGGCATGCCCGTCGTCGCCCTCGCGGCCCCGCCCACCACCCCCTTCATCTCCGAGATCCACTACGACAACGACGGCGCCGACAGCGGCGAGTTCATCGAGGTCGAACTGCCCCCCGCCGCCAGCTCCGCCGGCCTGGTGGTCGAGCTCTACAACGGCAAGGGCGGCGCCTCGTACGGCACCCTGCCGGTGCCGGAGGTGACGGCTCCCGCCGACGGCGCGGTCGCCGTGGTGGTCGACGCCCCGGATCTCCAGAACGGAGCACCGGACGGGCTCGCTCTCGTCGATGCCGCCGGGACGGTTCTCGAGTTTCTCTCCTACGAGGGCACGTTCACCGCGGTCGGTGGGTCCGCCGACGGCATGACCAGCACCGACATCGGCGTGGTGGAGAGCGGCTCGACGCCCGCCGGGCAGTCGCTGTCGCGCAGCTACGACGCCGGGGCCGACGCCCTGGTGTGGGCCGGACCGGCCGCAGCGACGCCGGGGGCGGTCAACGGTCCCGCCACCGGGGAGCCGGGGGAGCCCGGGGTGCCCGTCGGCTGCGAGACGGCGCCGACCCACGAGATCGGTGCCGTCCAGGGGGCAGGGGACGCCACCCCGCTCGCCGGCCAGCAGGTCAGCGTGCGAGGCGTCGTGGTGGGCGACCTGCCGGGCATGTCCGGGTTCTTCCTGCAGGACCCCGACGGTGACGGCGACGCCGCCACGTCGGACGGGATCTTCGTCTTCAGCCCCCTCGAGGTGGACCTCGGCGACACGGTGATCGCCGGCGGGACGGCCGAGGAGCGCTTCGGCCAGACCCAGATCGGCGCCGGCGCCGGCGCCGAGGTGTGCACCGACGGCACGGTCACCGACCTGCCCGCCGCCACCGTGCTGGACCTCCCCGCTGACGCCGCCGCACGCGAGCGGCTCGAGGGCATGCTGGTCGAGCCGGCCGACACCCTCACCGTCAGCGAGGTCTACGACCTCACGCGCTACGGCGACCTGACCCTCTCTGCGGGCGGTGTGCTCGTGCAGCCGACGGAGGTGGCCCGCCCCGGTCCCGCGGCCGAGGCGGTCGCGGCCGAGAACACGCTCCGCCGGATCGTCCTCGACGACGCCGTCAGCGGTCAGGTCACGCCGAGCACCGCGCCGTACCTGACGCCGGACCACCCGGTGCGGGTCGGCGACGAGCTCGACTTGACCGAGCCGCTGGTCCTGGGCTTCGGCTTCGACCAGTGGCGGCTCTTCCCGGCCGACGGCACGGCCGAGGGCGTCTTCGCGCCGCAGAACACCCGTCCGGCCGCCCCCGACGCGGTCGGCGGCGACATCCAGGTCGGCGCCTTCAACGTGCTGAACTACTTCCTCACCTTCGACCAGTCCATCGGCCGCGGTGCCGAGAGCCAGGCCGAGTTCGAGCTGCAGGCCGCCAAGATCGTCCCGGCCATCGACGCGCTGGACGCCGAGGTCGTGACGCTCATGGAGATCGAGGACACCGACTCCACCGGGTACACACCGGGCAACGCCGACACCGCGCTCGCGGACCTGGTCGCCCGGCTCAACACCTACGCCGGTGACGAGGACGCGTGGGCCTTCGTGCCCCTGCCGCGGGAGCTCTACGCGGTCGACCGGGACGTGATCCGCAACGCGGTCATCTACCGGCCGGCCGCCGTGGCGCCGGTCGGCGACCCGGTCGGCCTGGTCGACGAGGCCAACTTCGACAACGCCCGCGAGCCCCTCGCGCAGACCTTCGAGGCGGCCGGTGACACGTTCACCGTCGTCGCGAACCACCTGAAGTCCAAGAGCCCGGGCAGTCCGACCGGGGACAACGTGGACGCCGGCGACGGCCAGGGCGCGTGGAACGGTGACCGGGTGCGCCAGGCGCAGGCCCTGGCCGGCTTCGTCGAGGATCTCCGGGCGACCACCGGGGACGAGGACGTCCTCGTGCTCGGCGACCTCAACGCCTACAGCCAGGAGGACCCGATCCAGGTCCTCCGGGACGCCGGCCTGACCGACCTGGGCACGCAGTTCGACGAGGGTCGCTACAGCTACGTCTACGACGACATGTCCGGCTCGCTGGACCACGCGATGGCCACCCCCGAGCTCACGGCGAAGGTCACCGACGTCGCGCACTGGAACATCAACGCCGTCGAGTCCTACGCCTACCAGTACGGCGGCGACCCCGAGCTCTACGCGGCCGACCCGTACCGGTCCAGCGACCACGATCCGCTCGTCGTCGGCCTGGACCTGGCCGGGACGGGCACCGGCGACGGCACCACGGAGCTGCAGCTGCTCGCGATCAACGACTTCCACGGCCGGCTGGCCGACGCCGTCGCCCTCGCGGGCACGGTGGAGGAGCAGCGGGCCCGCGACGACGTCGACGCGACGCTGCTGCTGTCGGCGGGTGACAACATCGGCGCCTCGCCCTTCGTGTCCTCCGTCCAGCAGGACGCGCCGACGCTCGAGGTGCTCAACGAGATGGGCCTGCAGGCCTCGGCGGTGGGCAACCACGAGTTCGACCGCGGGTTCGCCGACCTGGTCGACCGCGTGGGGGTCGACGGCGAGAGCGGCCTGGCCGCCTTCGACTACCTGGGCGCCAACGTCTACCGGGACGGCGCCCCCGCGCTGCCGGAGTACGCGCTGCTCGACGCCGCCGGCGTGACGGTCGGGGTCATCGGCGTGGTCACCGAGGAGACCAGCTCGCTCGTCTCCCCGGCCGGGATCGAGGGCATCACCTTCGGCGACCCCGTCGAGGCCACCAACCGCGTGGTCGGCGAGCTCACCGACGGGGTCGGCGACGAGGCGGACGTGATCGTCCTGCTCGCCCACGAGGGCGCGCCGGGGAGCGACTCCCTGGAGGAGCAGCTCGCCCTCGACACCGCGTTCACCGCGATCGTCACCGGCGTGGACGCCGAGGTGGACGCCATCGTGACCGGCCACACGCACCAGAGCTACGCCTGGGCGGCGCCGGTCCCCGGTGAGGCCGACACCCGTCCGGTCATCCAGACCGGGTCCTACGCCGACGCGCTGGGCCGGATCGTGCTCACCTACGAGGAGGCCACCGACGAGGTGACCACCTTCACGGTGGAGAACATCGCGCCCACGGAGCGGCCGGCCGACGAGCTCGTCGCCGCGTACCCGCGCGTCGCCGAGGTCGCCGGGACCGTCGCGGCGGCGGAGGCCTACGCCGACGAGGTGGGCGGCCAGGTGATCGGTTCGGTGACGGACGACATCACGCGGGCGTTCACCGAGGCGGGGGCGGAGGACCGCGGGTCCTACTCGTCCCTCGGGGGTCTCGTCGCCGACACCTACGTGTACGGCTCCGAGCTCAGCCCGATCGAGCCGGCCGACCTCGGCCTGGTCAACCCCGGCGGCCTGCGGGCCGACCTGCTGTACGAGGAGGACGGGGAGATCACGCTGGCCGAGGCCAACGAGGTGACGCCGTTCGCCAACGACCTGGTCGTGGTCACCCTCACCGGCGCCCAGCTGGTGGAGGTGCTCGAGCAGCAGTGGCAGCCCGAGGGCAGCTCGCGGCCGTTCCTGGCGCTGGGCACGTCCGAGGAGCTGACGTGGTCCTACGACCCCGACGCGCCTGCGGGGGAGCGGATCATCGTCGACAGCATCCGGATCTCGGGTGAGCCGATCGACCTCGGTGCCACCTACCGGGTGGCCACCAACAGCTTCCTGGCCTCCGGCGGTGACAACTTCACGGTCTTCACCGAGGGAACCACGGAGCAGACGGGGCTGATCGACTTCGACGCCTTCCAGGCCTACCTGGAGGAGTTCTCGCCGCTGAGCCCGGAGGACTACACCGGCCGGGTCACCATCGGCGAGGCCGAGGAGCCGGCGCCGGACGCCGGGGTGACGGTGTCGCCGACGACGTTCGCCGCCCGTGACCGGATCACGGTCTCGGTCACCGGCTTCGCGCCGTCCGAGCGGGTCGAGCTGACCCTCGACGGCCGGCGGCTGAAGCCGATCCGGACCGACGCCGACGGCGCCGGCTCGGTGCAGCTGACGGTGCCCGGCCGGGTCGACGCGGGCCCGGCCGAGATCGTGGCCACCGGGACCGACTCCGGCCGCACCGCCACCGTGGGGGTGCAGATCACGGAGCCCGAGCGGCCGGGCAACGGCCAGGGCGGCTTCCTGGGCCGGCTCCTCGGCTGGCTGCAGTACATCTGGCAGCTGATCCGCGACTGACCCCGACACACGGCCGGAGGCCGGTCCCCACGTCGTGGGGGCCGGCCTCCGGTCCGTGCGGGGGTCGCCTGCCGGTCAGCGGTCGGTGCCGACGCCCTCGGCGAGCGTGTGCGCCACCGTCTGCAGCAGCGGGTGCGCGGGCAGGTCCTCGACCAGGACCGGCAGCGGCAGCGACCAGTTGGGGCGCTCGCCGGCCCCGGGCATGTTCGGGCGCCGCTGCTCGCCGACGGCGTCGTCCAGCGTGGCCGACAGCAGCAGCGACGGCGCCTGCGCCAGCAGCTCGTGCGCCCGCGCCACCGCCTGCTCGACGGTCGCGTCGTCGGACAGCCCGGGCAGGTGCGCCAGCAGCGAGTTCCGCCCGCGCTCCAGCTCCTCGTCGGTGCCGGTCCCGTGCTCCCGCTGCTCGTCGGCGTCGGCCTCGGTCCACAGCCCCGCGACCGTGGGCAGGTCGTGGGTGGTGATCGCGGCCATGGCCTCGGCCGGCCACTCCGCGGGGGCGTCCTCCTCGAACCAGAGCAGCCGGTAGGAGAGCACGCCGTGCTCGGCCATGGCCTCCCGCACGCCCTCCTCGACGGTGCCGAGGTCCTCACCCACCACGAGCGCCTGCGCGCGGTGGCTCTCCAGCGCGACGATGTCCAGCAGGTCCTCGGCCGGATAGCGGACGTAGGCGCCGTCGGCGGCGCTGCTGTCCGCCGGCACCCACCACAGCCGGAACAGGCCCATGACGTGGTCGATCCGCAGGCCGCCGGCGCCGGCCATCGTGGCGCGGATCGACTGGACGAACGGCTCGTAGTCGGCGTCGCGCAGCCGCCAGGGGATCAGCGGCGGGGCCCCCCAGTCCTGGCCGGCGGAGTTGAAGGCGTCCGGTGGCGCGCCGACGCTCACGCCGTCGGCCAGCACCTCCTGCCAGGCCCAGGCGTCGGCCCCGCCGCCGGCGAAACCGATCGGCAGGTCCTGGATGACGGTCATCCCCTCGGCGGCCGCCGTGAGCTGCAGGTCCAGCGCCCACTGCAGCCACGCGTGGAAGGCGACGACGGCACCGTGCTGCTCGGCGTAGGCGGCGACGGCGGGCGCGTCGGAGCGGCGCAGCTCCTCCGGCCAGGTGTGCCAGTCCGCGCCGTGCTCCTCGGTGATCGCCGCCCAGGTGGCCCAGGTCTGCAGCGTCGTGCCCTGCGCCTCGCGCCAGCGCACGAAGGCCTCGCCGCCGCCGTGGGCGAAGAAGATCCGCATGAGGACCTCCCGCTTGCGGGCCCACACGGCGTCCCGGTCGATCAACGGCCCCTCCGACAGCGCCCGCCCGGCGTCGGCCTCGAGGTCGACGGCGTCGGCGCCGGGCACCTCGTCGACCCGCAGGTACAGGGGGTTGCGGAACCGGCGGGTGGCCGGCAGGTACGGGCTGGCCTCCTGATCGGCGATGGGGGCGACGGCGTGCAGCGGGTTGACCAGCACGAAGCCGGCGCCCTGGTCGGCGGCCATGCGGCGGATGCTGCGCAGGTCGCCCAGGTCGCCGATGCCCCAGCTGTCGCGGCTGCGGGCCGCGTAGAGCTGCACCGCCCAGCCCCAGGCCCGGTCCTCGGGCAGCCAGCAGCGGCCGGGGGAGACGATCAGCCGGCGGCGCCGTCCCGCCGGCGACTGCAGCCAGTGGTAGCCCAGCGGGAAGTCGGCGGGCAGCTCGCCGTCGATGTGCCGGACCTCGCCGTCCTCGCAGACGACGTCGGCCTCGTCGACCTCCAGGGCGTCACCGGGACGGGCCACGATGGGCGCCCGCTCCTCGAGGTCGGCCGGTGGCTCACCGATCACCCCCCGCAGCTTCTCGATCGTCTCCCGGGCCACCTGGTGCTCCTCGTCGAGCGCGTCGAGCCAGCTCGCATCGATGCCCCACTCGTCGGTCGTCGGCTTCGTCGTCACCCCGCGATCCTCGCCGGGGCGGCGGCAGCCCGCAGTCTCAGTCCCGTGGTCGGGCCCGTGACGTCGCTCGCCTCGTGGCCGGTGCGGCCGCCGGGTCCTCCGGCCAGGGGTGCCGGGGATAGCGGCCGCGCAGCTCGCTGCGGACGGCGGGATAGCCGGTCACCCAGAAGCCGGCCAGGTCGGCCGTGGTCGCGACGACCCGCTGCGCGGGGGAGAGCAGCTGGAGCCGCAGCGGGCGGCCGGCGACCCGGGGTGCTTGTGCCCAGCCGAACACCTCCTGCACGCGGACGGAGAGGGTGGGGACGGCCGGATCGGTGTAGTCGACCCGGATGCGCGAGCCGGTGGGCACGGACACCTGGTCGGGCACGAGGGCGTCCAGGCTCCCCGCCACCTGCCAGGGCACCAGCCCCCGGAGCGCCGCCACGACGTCGAGACGGGTGAGGTCGGCGCGGCTGCGGGCACCCGAGACGTCGATCGCGGCGAGGAGGGCGTCGTCGTCGACGGCCGGCCACGGCTCGCCGAGCCCGGCGTGCGCGGCCGCCAGGCGGGCCCTGAGGCGGCGGGCCGCCGGTGTCCAGGCCAGCAGCCCGAGCCCCTCCAGCCGGAGCCCCTCGGCGACGGCGGCGCCCACCTCGGCCGGGTCCGGGTCGGGGAGCGGGCGCTCGGCCAGCACGATCGCGCCCAGCCGTTCCACCCGCGCGCCGCGGACGTCGCCGTCGCGCCAGGCCACCTCGTCGCCCTCGGCGTGCAGCGGCCCGCCGGCCTCCACGGCGGTGGCCTCGTCGATCGCGACCGCCGATCGCACGCGGGCGTCCCGACGTCCGGGCGAACGGTCGGCGACGGCGACCGCCAGCCACGGGGCACCGGTGAGGGCCGAGCCGGGCGCCAGCTCGGCGCCGGTGCCGGCGGCCATGAGGAAGGTGCCGGTGCTGCCCGGCCGGCGACGGGCGAGCCGCTCGGGATGGGCGAGGCCGACCACCAGCCCGGCCGCGGTGTCGTCGGGCAGCCGCGGTGCCCGGACGTCCTCGACCGCCCGCTCGAGGCGGGTGACCTCCTCCCGCCAGCGGCCGGCGGCGCCGCGGTCCGCCCCGGAGCGCAGGTCGCGCCAGGCCGCCGCCAGGTCGTCGCTGCGGAAGGAGAGGTCCGCCGACAGCAGGGCGACCACCTCGGCCGCCCGGCGACGGCCCACCAGCGGGGCGCCGTCCAGCAGCGCACGGGCCAGCCGCGGATGCACCCCGATCGCGCTCAGCGCTCGCCCCCGCGGGGTCACCCGGCCGTCGTCGTCCACCGCGCCGAGGGTGCGCAGCGTCTGCCCGGCGACGAGCAGGGCGGCCGGCGGGGGAGCGTCGAGCAGGCCGAGGCCCTGGCCGCCCGGCGCCCCCCAGCACGCCAGCTCCAGCGCGAAGGCGGTGAGGTCGGCGGTGACCACTTCCGGCTCCTCGTGCGCCGGGAGCCGGTCGTGCTCGGCGGCGGTCCAGCAGCGGTAGACCGCACCCGGCGCCTCGCGGCCGGCCCGGCCGGCGCGCTGGGTGACCGATGCCCGGGACGCCCGCACCGTGGCCAGCGAGCCCAGGCCGCGGGACAGGTCGGCCCGCGGCACGCGCGCGAGCCCGGCGTCGACGACGACGCGGACGCCGGGCACGGTCAGGCTGCTCTCCGCGAGCGCGGTGGCGAGGACGACCCGGCGGCGGGGCCCCTGCCGCAGCGCGGCGTCCTGCGCCGTGGCCGGCAGCCGGCCGTGCAGCGGCAGCACGTCGGCGTCCAGGCCGTGCAGCCGACCGGTCACCGCGCCGATCTCGGCGGCGCCGGGCAGGAAGACCAGGACGTCGCCGCTCCGCTCGGCGAGCGCCCGGCGGACGGTCGCGGCGACGTGGGCGAGCAGCCGCGGATCGACCCGCGGACCGTGCGGCGGCTCGACCGGGCCGGGCGGGGCCCAGACCACGTCGACGTCGTGCAGGGCCCCGCGCGCCTCGACGACCGGAGCCGGGCCGGCCTCCCCGCCCATGAGGGCGGCGAGCCGGTCGGCCTGGGCCGTCGCCGACATGGCGAGCAGGTGCAGGTCCGGGCGCAGCGCACCACGGACGTCGAGGCCGAAGGCGAGCGCCAGGTCGGTGTCCAGGTGCCGCTCGTGGCACTCGTCCAGGACCACCGCGTCCACGCCCGGCAGTTCCGGATCGGCCTGCAGGCGGCGGACGAGCAGGCCGGTGGTGACCACCTCGACCCGGGTGGCGGCGCTGCGCCGGCTGTCCCCGCGGACGCTGTAGCCCACCCGCCCGCCGACGGGCTCGCCCAGCAGCGCGGCCATCCGGCGGGCGGCGGCCCGGGCGGCCACGCGGCGCGGCTCGGCCACGACGACGCGCCCCGGGAGGGAACCGGCCAGTGCCAGCGGGACGAGCGTGGTCTTCCCGGTTCCGGGCGGGGCCACCAGCACGGCGCCCCCCCGGGCCGACAGCGCGTCGGCCACCGCGGGCAGCACGGAGCGGACCGGCAGATCGGTCCCGGGCGTCCCGGGCGGTGGCAGCACGGAACCCAGTCTGGCGGGCAGGGTGCGGCGCTCCGCCACCACTGTGCGGGCGTGCGTCGGCCCCCGGCAGGGAAAGGGGATGGGCGTGCCGTCGCTGCAGCTGGACCTCCCGCTCCGCATGGACCTCGACGCCAAGCGGTCTCTCGCCAGGGAGATCGGATCGGTCTACGCCGAGGTGATGGGGGTGTCGCTCGAGTTCATCACCGTCGCGATCCACGATCTGGGCCCCGGCGGGGTGTGGCGGTGTGGCGGGGACGGTCCCGAACCCGCGGGACTGGTGATGTGCGACGTCCGCGCCGGCCGGCCCGCCGCGACGCGAGAACTCCTCGCCCGCCGGATCGTCGACGTGTGCGTCCGGGTCTGCGGACTGGAGGAGCGCCGGCTGAAGGTGGAGTTCACGCAGCACTCCGGTGACGAGATGTACCACCCGCACCTGGGCGGCTTCGCCCCGGACTGGGCGCCCGACACGGGGGAGGGGACCGGCTGAGCCGACCGCGACGCCGGACGTGCCGGGCCGGGGACGACGGCCGCCCCGGACGGGCCAGGCACCGGGAACCGCCGGTCAGGCGAGGACGTCCCGGAGCACCGGGGCGAGCGACGCCTTCTGCTCGAGGCCGATGCCGGGTGCGTCCGGGAGCCGCACGTGGCCGTCCTCGATCGGGTACCCGTCGGCGAAACCACCGAAGGGCTCGAAGATGCCGGGGTAGGACTCGCAGCCGTGCAGGTGGAACGCCGAGGCGATGGACAAGTTGAACTGGTGGCCACCGTGCGGCACGCAGCGGTCGGGGCTCCAGCCGGAGTCGTACAGCATGGTCACGATCCGGCGGAACTCGGTCAGGCCGTAGCTGAGCGCCGGGTCCATCTGGAGGATGTCGCGGTCGGGTCGCAGCCCGCCGTAGCGGATGAGGTTGCGCGCCTCCTGGAACGACATCAGGTTCTCTCCCGTCGCCAGCGGCCCCGGGTAGCGCTCGGCCAGCGCACGCAGGTCCTCGAAGTCCAACGGGTCCCCGGCCTCCTCGTACCAGCGCAGCGGATGGGCGCTGAGCGCGTCGGCGTAGGCCAGCGCCCGCGCGAGGTCGAAGCGTCCGTTGGCGTCCACCGCGAGGTCGCAGCCGTCGGGCAGCACGTCCAGGACGGCCTCGATACGCCGCAGGTCCTCGGCCAGCGGGGCGCCGCCGATCTTCATCTTGACCGTGCGGTAACCCAGGTCCACGTAGGAGAGCATCTCGGCCTGCAGGGCCTCGATCCCGCGCCCCGGGTAGTAGTAGCCACCGGCGGCGTAGACCCAGACCTTCTCGGCAGGGGCCGCCGGCGTCCGCGGGTCACGGGCGCGCTCGCTGAGCAGCCGGTTCAGCGGAACGCCGGCCAGCTTGGCGGCGAGGTCCCAGGACGCCATGTCCAGCACGCCCATCGCGACCCCCCGGTCGCCGTGGCCGCCGGGCTTCTCGTCGCGCATCGCCGCGCGCCAGACGAGCTCCGGATCGATGTCCCCGTGCTCGCCGATCAGGCTCTCCGGCGCAGCCTCGAGCACCCGCGGGATGATCCGGTCGCGCAGCAGGCCGCCCTGCGCGTACCGCCCGTTGGAGTTGAAGCCGTAGCCGATCACCGGCTCCCCGTCGCGGGTCTCGTCGGTAACCAGCGCCAGGACGCTGACGGTCATCTTCGAGAAGTTGATGAACGCGTTGGACATGTCCGCCTCGATGGGGACGGTCGTCTCGCGGATGTCGACGATGCGCATGGACTCCGACCTCTCTGCCGCCATCGGTCGTCCGTGACGGGCCGGGCCGCGGTGCTCCGGCCCCCGCGGCCCGTGGCCGGGACGACGATGCCCACGATGCGCGCCGTCGTGCCGCCGAGGCAGGATTCGTTCATTTCGTAATCGGGGGGCTCCATGGCCTGCCGGCCCTCGCCGGTGTGATGCGGGGCACACTGACCGCGTGCGCAGCCCCGACCTCCCGCTGCGACGGCGTCCCAGGCCGACCAGCCTGGCGCGACAGCTGCTGCTGCTGCAGGGCCTGGTCGTCGCCGTCATCGTGCTCACGGCGACGGCCGCCGCATATGTGAACGCGCAACGGACGGCGCAGCACGACGCCGAGGTGCAGGCGACGGCGATCGTGGCCGCACTCGCCCACTCACCCCTGGTGGTCGACGAGGTGAGCGGCCCCCGGCCGACCGACGTGCTGCAGCCGTACGTGGAGGCCGTCCGCAGGGACACCGGCATGTCCTTCATCACCGTGTTCGCGCCGGACCGGACCCGCTACACCCATCCCGACCCGTCGGAGATCGGCCGCTCGTTCATCGGCACGATCGAGCCGGCGCTGGCGGGCCGGACCTTCACCGAGACGTACACGGGGACCCTGGGGCCGTCGGTGCGGGCGACCGGCCCCATCCTCGACCAGGACGGCGACGTCGTCGCGCTCGTCTCGGCGGGGATCACGCTCGATGCGATCGGGGCGGACCTCGCCCGGTCGCTGCCCGGCATCCTCGTGGCCGGGCTGGTCACCCTCGCCGTGGGGAGCGCGGGCAGCTGGCTGATCAGCCGGCGGCTGCGGCGGCAGACGCGCGGTCTGGGCGCGCCCGTTCTCGCCCGGATGCTCGACTACTACCAGGCCGTGCTGCACGCCGTGCGCGAAGGGCTGCTGGTCGTGGACGGGAATCGGCGGGTGCAGCTGGTCAACGACGAGGCGCGCCGCCTGCTGTCCCTCGACGCCGACCCGAACGGACGCCACGTCAGCGAGCTGCGCCTGTCCGAGGACCTCACGGAGATGCTGTGCGGGCAGCAGCAGACGGTCGACGAGGTGCACGTCAGCGGGGGGCGGGTGCTGGTGGTGAACCAGGTGCCGGCCCGCGCCTCGGGCAGCTCGGCCGGTGTCGTGGTGACGCTGCGCGACCACACCGAGCTGCAGGCGCTGACCGGTGAGCTGGACAGCGTGCGCGCGTTCGCCGAGTCCCTGCGGGCGCAGGCCCACGAGGCGGGCAACCGGCTGCACACCACGGTGTCCCTGATCGAACTGGGCCGGGAGCAGGATGCCGTGGAGTTCGCCACGGCCGAGCTGGCGTCGGCCCAGCGGCTGACCGACCGCGTGGTCGACGCCGTCGAGGAGCCGGTGCTCGCGGCGCTGCTGCTGGGCAAGTCGGCGACCGCGCACGAACGGGGGGTGCGGCTCGAGATCGACCCCGGCACCGCCGTCGCGGCGACGGGCATCCCCAGCGGCGAGCTGGTGACCATCGTCGGCAACCTGCTCGACAACGCCATCGACGCCGCGCTCGCCGGTGCCCCTCCGCGTGAGGTGCAGTTCGCCGCCTGGGTCGACCGCGATCGCCTCGAGATCCGCGTGGAGGACAGCGGGCCGGGGCTCACCGAGCAGCAGGTGCCCCGGGTGTTCGAGCGGGGCTGGACCACCAAGGACGCCGACGACCAGCCCTCGGCGGGCTCCGGACGGGGTCTCGGCCTGGCGCTCGTCGCCCAGGCGGTCCGCCGCAACGGCGGTTCGGTCACCGTGCGCCCGGGTCCCGGTGCGCAGTTCGCCGTGTCGTTGCCCGTCCGTACCGCCGTGGAGAGTGCACCGTGATCCGGGTCCTGGTGGTCGAGGACGAGCCGGTCGCCGCCGAGGCCCACCGCACCTACGTCGACCGCACGGCGGGTTTCGGCACTGCCGCGGTCGCCGGCACCGGGGCGCTCGCGTTGGACGCGCTGGCGCGCGTGCCGGTGGACCTGGTGCTGCTCGACATGAACCTCCCCGACACGCACGGCGTGGAGTTGTGCCGCCGGATCCGCGCCGCCCGCCTCGACGTGGACGTCCTCGCCGTGACCTCGGCCCGGGAGCTCACCACCGTGCGCGCCGCCGCGGCGCACGGCGTCGTCGGCTACCTGCTCAAGCCCTTCACCTATGCGGCCCTGCGGGACCGGCTGCTGGCCTACGCCGACTACCGGGACCGGCTGCCCGCGGACGGCGACGCCGCTGGCCAGGAGGACGTCGACCGGGCATTGGAGGGCCCACGGCCGCAGCGGCAGGCGTCCTTGCCGAAGGGCATGCACCCCCAGACCCTCGACGCGGTGGTGGCGGTGCTCCGCGCCGCCGACGGGCTGTCCGCCGCCGAGACCGCCGGCCGGACGGGTACGTCCCGGATCACGGCCCGCCGGTACCTGGAGTACCTGGCGGAGGCAGGGCTGGCCACCCGCACACCCCGCTACGGCGGCGCGGGCCGACCGGAGACGGAGTACCGCTGGCGGTGAGACGCGGCAGGCCCCGGCCGGATCAGCCGACCGGAGGGGGTGCGACCGGGAGGGGCGGTGTCCGCCGCAGCAGCAGCGCCAGGCCGATCGCGACGAGCAGAAGGCTGGCGACGTAGCCCACCACGGCCGGCCACTGCCCGCGTTCGTAGGCGAAGCCGCCGAGCCATCCGCCCACGCTGCTGCCGGCGTAGTAGGCCAGCAGGTAGAGCGCCGAGGCGTGCGCGCGTCCGACCCGGGCCCTGTTGCCGACCATGCCGCTGGCCGAGGTGTGGGCGGCGAAGAACCCGATCGTGAACAGGACGAGGCCGACCAGCACCGCGAGGAGTAGCGCGCTCAGCGTGAGCAGCGCCGCTGCCAGGGTCAGCAGCACGCCGGCGAGCAGGACGGCCCGCCGGCCGAACCGGTCGCCGAGCCGGCCGGCCGCCGGCGAACTGGTCGTGCCGGCGAGGTAGGTGAGGAAGACGAGCCCGACGAGGGTCGGTGACAGTCCGAAGGGGTCGTCGAGCAGGCGGAACCCGAGGAAGTTGTACACGGTGACGAACGCCGCCATCAGCACGAACCCGGTGAGGCACAGCAGCCGGATGCCGGGATCGCGCAGGTGCCGGCCCAGGTGCCCGCGGGGGGCCGCGGGGAGCGGAGCAGCGGGCCGGGCGACCGGCGGGGGCAGCAGCAGGTGGAACGCGACGGCGCAGACCAGGGCGAGCGCCCCGGTGGCGGCCAGGCCGGCCCGCCAGCCGCCGATGTCGGCGACCACGCTGCTCAGCACCCGCCCGGACAGTCCACCGACGGTGTTGCCGGCGATGTAGAGCCCCATCGCGACGCCGACGCCCGACGGCCGCACCTCCTCCGTCAGGTGCGCCATCGCGAGAGCGGGGAGCCCGGCGATCGCGACGCCCTGCGCCGCCCGCACCAGGAGCAGCACCTCGATCGACGGCGCGAGGGGGGCCGCGATCCCGAGCACCGCGGCGGTCACCAGCGCGACCGTCATCAGCCGGGTCCGGCCGACCCGGTCGGCGAGATAGCTCATCGGGAGGAGGGCCAGCGCGAGCGTGCCCGTGGCGACGGAGACGACCAGCGCCGCGCTCGACGGCGGGACGTGGAGGTCACCGGAGATGAGGGGCAGGAGAGCCTGCGGGGCGTACAGCAGGGCGAAGCAGCCCACCCCGGCGGCCCAGACGGCGGCGACGAGACGGCGATAACCGGAGGTTCCCCGCCCGTGCCCGACGGAGGGGGTGGCGGCCGCGGTCACCCCGACATGCTCTGCCGGGTGCGTCAGCCGGTCCACCGCAGCGGCCCGTCGGGGCGCCGCGCAGGGGTGCGTACCGGGGCCCTTCCGGCCTCCCGCGTGTACAGAATGGCCGAAATGTCGCCTACGTCACACCGGGGGTGCATGGTGTGCGCGACCGGAGCCGGTCCGCGACACCTGGAGGGGTTCACCCATGTCCCTGCATCACCTCAACGATGGCCTCACGCGCCCGCGCACGGCTCGACCCGGCGTCGGCCGGTTCTCGCGCCTGGCCGGCCTGGCCGCCGCCTCCCTGCTGCTGGCCGCGTGCGGCGGCGGGGGGGGCGGAGCCGGGGGCGAGGAGGACCCGGCGGCCGCGGAGGCCTTCCCGGAGGACGACATCACCTTCGTCGTGCCGTTCTCGGCCGGTGGGCCGACGGACACGGTGACCCGCCTGGTCGCCGAGCCGATCGCCGAGGAGCTGGGCGCGAACATCATCGTGCAGAACGTCGAGGGCGCCGGCGGCACCATCGCGGCCGGCCAGGTGGCCGCGGCCAACCCGGACGGCTACACGGTGCTGATGCACCACATCGGCATGTCCACCGCGCCGTCGCTCTACGCCGACCTGCCGTTCGACCCGCTCGAGGACTTCGAGCCGCTGGGCCTGGTCACGCAGGTCCCGATGACGATCGTGGCGCGCAGCGACTTCGAGCCCGAGACGATGGAGGAGCTGGTCGAGTACGTCCAGGCGAACGCCGGGGACATCACGCTGGCCAACGCCGGTATCGGTGCCGCGTCCCACCTGTGCGGGCTGCTCCTGCAGGATGCGCTCGGCGTGGAGCTCACCGAGGTGCCCTACGAGGGGACCGGCCCGGCCCTGACCGACCTCGTCGCCGGTGAGGTCGACCTCATGTGCGACCAGACCACCAACACGACCGGGCAGATCCAGGCCGGTCAGATCAAGGCCTACGCCGTGACCACCCCCGAGCGGGTCGAGACGCTCCCCGACCTGCCCACCACGGAGGAAGCCGGGCTCGAGGAGCTCCAGGTCGGTGTCTGGCACGGGTTCTACGCCCCGGCGGGGACGCCGGAGGGCGTCCAGGAGGAGCTCTCCACGGCCATCCTGGCGGCCCTGGAGGACGAGAACGTGGTCAGCCAGCTCGGTGAGCTGGGTGCCGCCCCGTTCAGCCAGGAGGAGGCCACGCCCGAGGCCCACCGCCAGCTCCTGGAGGAGCAGATCCAGCAGTGGCAGTCGATCATCGAGGAAGCCGGCGTCGCCCCCAACTGACCCACCGACGACGGTGGGGCGGCGCGGACGCCGCCCCACCGTCCTCCTCGATACGTGAGGTCCTGTCTGTGAACATGCACGGTGCGCGCAAGGATCTCCTTGCGGGTGCGGTATTCGTCGGCTTCGGGTTGGCGTTCGCCATCACCTCCAGCACCTACGAGGTCGGCAGCGCGCTCCGCATGGGGCCGGGCTACTTCCCCCTCGTCCTGGGCAGCCTGCTGGTCGTGCTCGGCATCGCCATCGCGGTCAAGGCGTTCGTCGCCGGCGAGGGCGACGACCTCGGACCGGTGCCGTGGAAGGCGGCCGTCCTCCTCGTGGCCGCGCTGCTCTTCTTCGGCTACACCGTGCGGGGGCTGGGGCTGATCCCGTCGATGCTCGTGACGGTCTTCCTGACGGCGATGGCCGGGCGCAATGCCCGCGTGATCCCCGCCGCTCTGGTCGCGGCGTCCCTCACGGCCCTGAGCATCCTGATCTTCGTGATCGCGCTGCAGCTGCGGCTGCCGTACGTCGGCCCCTGGCTGCAGGGCTGACCGGCCGATGGACATCCTGCAGAACCTCGGCCTCGGGTTCGAGACGGCGTTCACGCCGATCAACCTGCTCTTCGCGTTCATCGGGGTGGCGCTCGGCACCGCGGTGGGAGTGCTCCCGGGCATCGGCCCGACGGCGACCATTGCCATGCTGCTGCCGATCACCTTCGGCTTCGAGCCGGTCACCTCGCTGATCATGCTCGCCGGCATCTACTACGGCGCCCAGTACGGCGGCTCGACCACCGCCATCCTGATCAACCTGCCCGGTGAGTCATCGGCGGCGGTGACCGCGCTCGACGGGCACCAGATGGCCAAGCAGGGCCGGGCCGGGCCGGCGCTGGCCACGGCCGCGCTGGGTTCCTTCTTCGCAGGAACGGTGGGCACCCTCGCCCTGGCCCTGTTCGCGGTACCGATCTCCCAGGCCGCGCTGTTGTTCGGGGCGCCGGAGTACTTCTCGCTGGTGGTCCTGGGGCTCATCGCCTCGATCGCGCTGGCGCGCGGGTCGGTGCTCAAGGCGCTCGCGATGATCGTGCTCGGGCTGCTGCTCGGCACGGTGGGCCAGGACCTCGGCTCCGGCACCCCGCGGTTCACCTTCGGCTTTCGCGAGCTGTACCAGGGTCTCGACTTCGTGGCCCTGGCCGTCGGCCTGTTCGGTGTCGCGGAGATCCTCCGCAACCTCGAGGGGGACATCACCCGCAGCGTCATGGTCCAGAAGGTCAAGAACCTCTGGCTCACCAAGGACGACTTCCGCCGGATCCGGGGCCCGGTGCTGCGCGGCACGGGGCTCGGCACCGTGCTGGGCGTGCTCCCCGGCGCCGGCCACGTGCTCGCCTCGTTCGTCTCCTACTCGGTGGAGAAGCGGGTGTCCAAGCGCCCCCAGGAGTTCGGCACGGGCGCCATCGAGGGTGTCGCCGGCCCGGAGTCGGCGAACAACGCCGCCGCGCAGACCCAGTTCGTGCCGCTGCTGACCCTGGGGCTGCCCGTCAGCCCGATCATGGCGCTGCTGCTCGGCGCCTTCATCATCCAGGGCATCGTGCCGGGACCGAACGTCATCAACGACGAGCCCGAGCTGGTCTGGGGCCTCATCGCGTCGATGTGGATCGGCAACTTCTTCCTGGTGCTGCTGAACCTGCCGCTCATCGGGCTGTGGGTGAAGATGCTGACGATCCCCTACCGGTTCCTCTTCCCGGCGATCATCGCGTTCGCCTCGATCGGGACCTTCTCCATCAACCGAAATCCCTACGACGTCTACGCGATCGCGTTCTTCGGCATCCTGGGGTACATCCTCATCAAGCTGGGGAACGAGCCGGCGCCGCTGCTGCTGGGCTTCGTGCTTGGTCCGCTGCTGGAGACGTACCTGCGCCGGGCGCTGATCATCTCCGACGGTGACCCCACCGTCTTCGTCACCCGGCCGATCTCCCTGGTGCTGCTGCTCCTCGCCGCAGGCGCGTTCGCGATCGCCGTGCTGCCGACGGTCCGCCGCAAGCGCGACGTGGTGTTCGAGGAAGAGGACTGACCTGCCGCTGCGTCGTGGGTCAGGCGGCCAGCGCCAGCCAGAGCGGCAGGGTGAGGAGCGCGGCCGTCGTCGCCGCGGACACCTGTGCGGCCACGAACCCGCCGTTGCCGTTCATGCGTGCGGCCAGCACGTACGACGCCGTGGCCGGCGGGACGGCGGCGAAGGCGAGGACGACGAAGCGCTGCTCGCCGTCCACCCCGAGGAGTGCGCACAGCCCCAGCGCCACCGCCGGGACGGCGAGGAGCTTGACCGCCCCCAGGTAGCCGGCCATGAGCCGCTGGCCGCGCGGTAGACCGCCCAGGCGCAGGGCCGCGCCGACCGCGAGCAGCCCCAGCGGTACCGCGGCGGCGGCCAGCCGGGAGAGCGTCGCGTCGACCGGCGAGGGCAGCGCCAGCCCGAGGAGGTTGCCGCTCAGCCCGGCGACCGTGGCGATGATCAGCGGGTTGCGGGCGACGGCGAGCAGGACGCCGGGACCGCGTCCGCCGGCCGCGCCACCGGGTGCGCTGCGGGCCAGCGCCGTCACCGCCAGGACGTTCACCAGCGGGACGGTGACGCCGAGCAGGACGCCCATGAGCGCCAGGGCGGCCACGCCCAGGTGGTCGACCAGCGCCAGGGCGATGAAGGTGTTGAACCGGAACGCCGTCTGCCACCCCGAGGCCGCCGTCATGCGGTCGACGCCCGGCAGCCACCGGACCCCGGCTCCGAGGAGGGCGCCGGCGACCGTGGCACCCAGGGCGGCCAGGAGGACGCCGCCGCCACCGGCGGCGGCGAGGTCCGCCGACAGCGTGGTGCGGAAGAGCAGGACCGGGAAGAGGACGAAGTAGACCAGGCGCTCGAGGTCGACCCAGAACTCCGGTGACCGCCAGGCGAACCGGCGCAGCAGCAGGCCGATGAGGAGGAGGGCGAACTCCGGCAGGACCAGCGCAGCCGCGTTCACCGCCGGAGCCTAGCCAGCCGCGGTGGGCCGCCACCCCCGCGTGGGGGTGCCCGTCACCCACCCGGTCACCCGGTCATCAGCACCGCGATCGCGACCAGCCCGAGGGCGACGATCGCCGCGCGCAGCACCGCCGCGGGCAGCCGCCGGCCGTAGCGCGAGCTGACCGCCCCGCCGATGAGCGATCCCACCGACAGCAGCGCGGCGGCCCCCCAGTCGATGCGGTCGGGCGCGACGACCACGTAGGCGAGGGCGGCGACGGCGTTGACGGCCAGCGTCAGGACGTTCTTGAGCGCGTTCAGGCGCTGCAGCGGCTCGCGGAGGAGCAGCCCGAAGATGCCGATCTGCAGAACGCCCTGGCTCGCGGCGAAGTAGCCGCCGTAGCTGCCGGTGAAGTACGCGCCGACGAAGCAGGCGGCGAGCCGGCCACCCCGGACCGGCCGCGCGGTGCCGTCGTCCGGGTGGGCCGGGAGGTTGCGCTGTACCGCCGGCTGCAGGATCACCAGCACGACGGCGAGCCCGATGAGGACCGGCACGACCGTCTCGAACGCGGCGGCGGGCAGGGTCAGCAGCAGGAAGGCCCCGGTGAGCGCGCCGAGGACGGAGGCGGGCAGCAGCCGCAGGAGCAGCCGACGCTGGCCGCGCAGCTCGCGGCGGTAGCCGATCGAACCGCTGAGGTTCCCGGCGACCAGGCCGAGGGAGTTGCTGATGGTGGCCGGCACCGGTGGCAGCCCCACGGCCAGCAGGACCGGGAAGCTGACCAGGGTGCCCGAGCCCACGACGGCGTTGATGCCTCCGGCCGCGAAGCCGGCGGCGGCCACCGCGAGCATCTCCCAGCCGGTCATGTGGACATCGCACGGAAGCGTCGCATGCCGCCGATCGCGACGGCCGCTGCCGTCGTGCCCGTCGGCTCGCACGCGGCGACGGGTCCCCCCGGTCGGGGTCGGCCGGTCCACCCGGCCCGGC
Source organism: Blastococcus sp. HT6-4 (assembly GCF_039679125.1). Lineage (NCBI taxonomy): Bacteria > Bacillati > Actinomycetota > Actinomycetes > Geodermatophilales > Geodermatophilaceae > Blastococcus > Blastococcus montanus. The sequence goes on from NZ_CP155551.1 coordinate 1,824,493, forward strand.
TGAGGTCGCCGGGGCGCCGGAACTCCGGTAGGCATCGGGCATGCCGGTGATCGGTTTCCACAACTCGCACGAGCAGGTGCACCCCGCGGCGCTGCTGGACGCCGTCCGGCACGCCGAGGAGGTGGGCTTCACCGCCGCCATGTGCTCGGACCACCTCACGCCCTGGAACCCGCGGCAGGGGGAGTCGGGGTTCGCCTGGTCGTGGCTGGGGGCCGCGATGGCCACCACGTCCCTGCCGTTCGGCGCGGTGAACGCGCCGGGCCAGCGCTACCACCCGGTGATCGTCGCCCAGGCGATCGCGACGCTGGGCGCGATGTTCCCGGGCCGGTTCTGGGTGGCGCTCGGCAGCGGCGAGGCGATGAACGAGCACGTCACCGGCGAGGTGTGGCCGCGCAAGGAGGTGCGCGACGCCCGGCTGCGGGAGTGCGTCGACGTGATCCGCCGGCTGCTGGCCGGCGAGGAGGTCAGCCACGACGGGCTGGTCACCGTCGACCGGGCGATGATCTACACGCTGCCCGCGCAGCAGCCGGCGCTGATCGGTCCCGCGGTCAGCGTCGCCACGGCGCGCAACAACGCCGACTGGGCCGACGGGCTGGTGACCATCAACCAGCCGCACGACAAGCTCCGCGAGATGATCGCGGCCTACCGGGACGCCGGCGGCCAGGGGACGCTGGCGCTGCAGGTGCACGTGTCGTGGGATCCGGACCCCGACCGGGCACTGGCGATCGCCCACGACCAGTGGCGCAGCAACGTCTTCCCGCCCCCGCTGTGCTGGGACCTCGACAGCCCGGAGGCGTTCGAGCAGGCCAGCGCGCACGTGATGCCGGAGGACATGACCGGGCCGGTCCGCATCTCCGCCGACCTCGGGCAGCACACCGCCTGGCTGCAGGAGTACGTGGACCTGGGCTTCGACGAGATCTACCTGCACCACGTCGGGAAGGAGCAGCGGCCCTTCCTCGACGCGTTCGGCGAGCACGTCCTGCCGCAGCTGGGGGTCACCGCCCCGCCGCCGGCGGTCGCCATCGATCCGCCGGGCCCGGCCGAGAACCGCCGTCCGAACCTCGACCCGGTGCCGGCGCCGTGAGGATTACCGACACCAGCGACCTGTGGTGGAAGAACGCCGTCGTCTACTGCCTGGACGTCGAGACCTACCTGGACTGGAACGACGACGGGATCGGCGACTTCGCCGGGCTCGCCCAGCGCATCGACCACCTCGCCGACCTCGGCGTCACCTGCCTGTGGCTGATGCCCTTCTACCCGACGGCCGAGCGCGACGACGGCTACGACATCACCGACTACTACGGCGTCGACCCGCGGCTGGGCACGCTGGGCGACCTGGTGGAGGTGGTCCGGACGGCGGACGACCGCGGCATCCGGGTCATCGCCGACCTGGTGGTCAACCACACCTCCATCCACCACCCCTGGTTCCGGTCGGCCCGGTCGAGCAAGGACTCGCCGTTCCGCGACTGGTACGTGTGGCGTGCCGACGAGCCGCCGGACACCTCGGACCAGGTGGTCTTCCCCGACCAGGAGGACAGCCTCTGGACCCGGACCGAGGAGACGGGGGAGTGGTACCTGCACCGCTTCTACAAGGAGCAGCCCGACCTGAACGTGGCCAACCCGAAGGTCCGCGACGAGGTCGCCAAGATCATGGGTTACTGGCTGCAGCTCGGGCTGTCGGGCTTCCGCGTCGACGCCGTCCCCTTCTTCCTGGAGACGCAGCCGGGTGACGACGGGCACTTCCCCGAGCCGCACGAGTACCTGCGCTCGCTGCGCTCCTTCCTCGGCCGCCGGGTCGGGGACGGCGTGCTGCTCGGCGAGGTGAACCTGCCGTTCGAGCAGCAGCTGGAGTTCTTCGGCGGCTCCGACGGGGACGAGCTGACCATGCTGTTCGACTTCGTCGGCATGCAGGCGCTCTACCTGTCGCTGGCGCGCGGGGACGCCGGCCCGGTCTCCACGGCGCTGACCGGCCGCCCGGAGGTGTCCTCCGACAGCCAGTGGGCGACCTTCGTCCGCAACCACGACGAGCTCACCCTGGACAAGCTCTCCGACGACGAGCGGGCCGAGGTGTTCGCCGCGTTCGGCCCGGAGGAGCGGATGCAGCTGTTCGGCCGGGGGTTGCGCCGCCGCCTGCCACCGATGCTCGACGGCGACCCGCGGCGGATCCGGATGGTCTACAGCCTGATGTTCTCGCTGCCCGGCACGCCGGTGCTCTTCTACGGCGAGGAGATCGGGATGGGGGAGGACCTCGACGCCAAGGGGCGGCTGGCCGTCCGCACCCCGATGCAGTGGACCAGCGGGCGCAACGGCGGGTTCTCCCTCGCCGAGCCCGACCAGCTGCCCGGCCCGGTGGTCGACGGCGGGTTCTCCCCGGAGTTCGTCAACGTCGCCGACCAGCGCCGCGACCCGGACTCGCTGCTGTCGTTCATGAAGCTGCTCGTCCGGCGCTACCGGGAGTCCCCGGAGCTCGGCTGGGGCACGTTCGAGGTGCTCGAGCAGCCGCACGCCGCGGTCCTCGCCCACCGCTGCGCCTGGGGCGACGCCGCGCTCGTCGCCGTGCACAACCTCGGCGCCGAACCGCGGTCGGTGCTCCTCCGGCTGCCCGACCTCGCCGGGGCCCGGCTCACCGACCTGCTGCAGGAGGGGACCACCGCGATCGAGGAGGACGGCACGGCGGAGGTGACGCTCGACGGGTACGGCTACCGCTGGCTGCGGGTGGTCCGGGAGGACAGCCGCCGGCTGCTGTGAGCGGAGCGACCCGGAAGGTGCTGTAGGCGTGGCGGTGGCTGCGCGCGCGTGCCCGACTACCGCTTGACCAGGGCTCCGGCATGTCGGGGCGGTGAGGGATGACCCACGTGCGCCGGGCGGGGTGTCCTGCGCCCATCGTGGTGCCGCAGTGCCTAGCGTGGCCGGTGAGGTGAGTGCGATGACCGAACGGAACCAGACCATGTCCCTGCCCAAGGCCGGTGCCGACGGCGCCGGTGCCGCCGGCGCCTCTGCTGCCGGTGCCTCCGCCGCCGGAGCCGCTCCGGGAGCCGCCGCTGTACCGCCGCTGCCGGAGGCGACGCCGGTGCCGGCGGACGGCGACGGCGCCGCGGCGGGCCCGCAGCAGGTGAACCCGCACGCGACCGCGCCGGTGAGCGTGCGCCCCGCCCCCCGCGGGCCGCGCCGGGGACCGCTGACCATCATGGGGCCGTGGGCGCCGGTGGCCGGCGGGGTGCTGGGTCTCCTGGTGGGCCTGATCGCGGTGCTCCTGCTCGCGGGATCGGCGGACACCTTCGAAAGCCGGCTGGCGCTGGTCTTCGGCGTCGTCGGCCTGGGTCTGCTCGGCGCCGCCGGCGTCCTGCTCGCCGACGAGGTGCGGATCGTGCGGCAGCGCTCGCGCGAGGTCACCGTGCGCCCGCAGTGGGTGGAGGCCACCGCCGGCCTCGTCAACGGCCTGACCCCGGCCCGGCTGCTGCTGGTGGTCAGCGCCTTCGTGCTGTTCCTGTCCGCCTACGTCGCCCGGGGCTGATCACCGGGCGACGGAGCGCGGCCCGGGGGCGACCCGGGGTCAGGAGTAGGCCTGGACGGCCAGGTAGGCGGCCAGGCCCAGCCCCGCGGCCGCGATGACCCGGCGCAGCGCGACCTGCGGTGCCCGGCGCACGACGCGAGGGCCCAGGAGCGATCCGCCGAGGAGGCCGGCGGCCAGCGGCAGGGCGGCCGACCAGGCGATCGAGGCGAAGAGCACGAAGCCCAGTGCGGCGACCGTGTTCGCCACGCCCAGGACCACGTTGCGCATGGCGTTGCTCCGGGGCAGCCCCTCCCCGGTGGTGAGCAGGAAGGTGGCGAGCATCAGCACCCCGGCCGCTGCGCCGAAGTAGCCGCCGTAGACCGAGATGGCGAAGACCGCCCCGGGGAGCCACCACTGGTCGCGGTGCGGGTGGGCGGCGTGCGCCAGGACACCCCGTACGGCGAGCTCCCGCGGTGGTGGCTGCACCAGGATGGCCACCGACGCCCCGCCGATGAGCCACGGCACGATGCGCTCGAAGGCGTCCGTCGGCGTGAGCAGCAGCAGCAGTGCCCCGGCGGCTCCACCCAGCACCGCGGCGGCCGCCAGCGGGACCAGGCGTCTGCCCTGGCCGGTGAGCTCGGGCCGCGAGGCGCTCACCGAGCCGACACCGGTCAGCACCAGCGCCGCGGTGTTCGTGACGTTCGCGGTGACCGGGGACAGGCCGGTCGCCAGCAGCGCGGGGTAGCTGATCAGGGACGCCAGCCCGGCGATGCTGCCGGTGAGGCCGGCACCCACGCCGGCCAGCACCAGCAGGGCGAACTCCCAGACGCTCACCGCGACACCGGTGCCGCGATCGCCACCACGGTCCCCGCGGTCGCGACGGCGGTCGTCTCGCAACCGGTCATGCGTCCATCACGACGAAGCCTGGCACGTCGCGTCCGGTCCGCGTCCGGGAGGTGACCCGACGATCCGGTCACGCCCTCGGGGCTGTCACGCCCCGACGGCGTCTCTCAGGGCTTGACCGCGAGAACCGGGCGGTCGGCGTCGAGGAGGATCCGCTGAGCGCTGCTGCCCATCAGCAGCTTGCCGACCGGCGAGCGTCTGCGCAGACCGATCACGATCACCGAGGCGTCGGTCTCGCGAGCCACGCGCAGGACCTCGTCGGCCACCTCGCCGTCGTGTGCGCCCTGCCGAATCTCGAGCGCGACGGCGGCCTGCTCGGCCCGGGCGGTCATGTCGCGGACGGTGTTCTCGTCGGCGACGTCCACGCTGACCGGGGCCCCGCTGCGCGGTGAGTTGAGCACCAGGACCCCTTCCCCGCGGCGCGAAGCCTCGGCGAGCCCGGCGGCGAACGCCGCCCGGCCCTCCGGGGTGGGGACGAATCCGACGAGGACGGTCATACGGGCTCCTTGACGGGACGGTCGGAGGTCTCCGCCCGTCGACGGGCGAGCAACCGGGACAACAGGGGTCCGAGGGCGACGAGGACGAAGAGGACGAGCAGGGTTCCGGAGATCGGGCGGGTGAGGAACCCGGTGGGGTCGCCCTCGAAGATGAGCAGCGAGCGGCGCAGGTTGCTCTCCAGGAGCGACCCGAGCACGAAGGCCAGCACGAGCGGCCCCGGATCGAAGCCCAGCTTCTTCATCAGGTAGCCGAGCACGCCGAACACGATGACGAGGCCGATGTCGAAGACGCTGTTGCGGACGGTGTAGACCCCGACCAGCGTGATCATCACGGTGATCGGTGCCAGGACGGTGGCGCGGACCCGCAGGATGCGGACGAACAGGCCCACCAGCGGGATGCTCATGATCAGCAGCAGGATGTTGCCGATGTACATGGAGTTGATGACGCCCCAGAACAGTTCCGGGTCCTCCTCGACCAGCCGCGGTCCGGGCGTCACGCCCTGGATCAGCAGGGCGCCGAAGATCACGGCCATCGTGGCGTTCGCCGGGATGCCCAGGGTCAGCAGCGGGATGAACGACGAGGTGGCCGCGGCGTTGTTGGCCGATTCGGGGCCGGCGACCCCCTCGATCGCGCCCTTGCCGAACCGCTCGGGGGTCTTGGACCGGCGCTTCTCCATCGAGTAGGCGGCCAGGGAGGACAGCGTCGCCCCACCGCCGGGGAGGATGCCGAGGAAGAAGCCGAGCACCGAGCCCCGGCCGATCGCGCCGGAGGACTGGCGCAGGTCCTTGCGGGAGGGCCACACGTTCGCGACGGTCGACGGCGCCTGCACCGCCCGGTGGCGCTCCTCCAGGTTGTAGAGGATCTCCCCGAGACCGAACAGGCCCATGGCGATCGGGACGAAGTCCAGGCCGTCGGCGAGGTTGAGGTTGTCGAATGTGAAGCGCTCCGCGCCGGTGAAGGCGTCCCGGCCGACCGTCGCCAGCAGCAGGCCGGCGGCGGCGGCGATCAGCGCCTTGACCCGGTCGCCGCTGCTGATCGTGGAGACGAGCAGGATGCCGAGCAGCGCCAGTGCGGTGTACTCGGGCGGGCCGAAGTCCAGGGCGAAGCTCGCCACCAGTGGGGCGACGAAGGACAGCGCCACGATCGACACGGTCCCGCCGATGAACGAGCCGATGGCGGCGATACCCAGCGCGGTCCCGGCCTTCCCCTGCCTGGCCATGGCATAGCCGTCGAAGACGGTCACCACGGTCGAGGCTTCACCGGGCAGCTTGAGCAGCACCGAGGTGATCGTCCCGCCGTACTGGGCGCCGTAGAAGATGCCGGCCAGCATGATGATGGACGTCACCGGCTCGAGGCCGATGGTGAGCGGCAGCAGGATGGCGATGGTCGCCGCCGGTCCGAGGCCGGGGAGGACGCCGATCAGCATGCCGACCAGGACGCCGATCAGGCAGTAGAGCAGGTTCGTGGGCTCGAGGACGACGAAGAAGCCGTTCAGCACTGGGGCCAGGTCCACCGGGAACTCCCTAGAACAGGTGCGGGATCGGGACCGAGAGGGCCACGACGAAGACCAGGTAGAAGGCGGCCACCACGCCGAGGGTGAGCCCGGCCGACAGGCGCCAGCTCTCCCGGCCCAGGAACCGCAGCCACACGAAGACGAGCACGGCGGCGGGGATCTCGAACCCGATGACGCCGATGACGGCGACGAAGCCCACCATCGTGGCCACCCCCGCCACCACGAGCCAGCTGGCGCGGGTGAACCTCTCCGCGTCGGCGGTCCGCCGGGCCAGGGGCAGCAGCCCGAGGCCGAGGGCGATCAGCACGACGCTGATGAGGAAGGGCCAGGTGCCACCGGCCGGGGTGGATGTGCTGCCGATACCGAGGCCGATCGAGCCGGCCATCGCCGCGATGCCGAAGGCCACGACGACGAGGGCGATGACCACGTTCGCCAGGGGACCGGCCGGGGGCGGGCGATCCTCGTCGGACATCTCGGCGGCGAGGTCGTCGGCGTCGGCGACCGTCGGGTCCTCGTGCAGCCGCTCGACGAGGCCCGCCGGGCCGGTCCCGGCGGCCGTCTGGCCGCCGGGACCGGTGGGGCGGTGCGCCCCGTCGGGAGCAGAGCTCACTGCGCTCCGCCGAGGTCGATGCCGTACTCGTCGACCAGGCTGCGGTAGCTCTCCAGGTTCTCCGTCCACCGCTGCTGCAGCTCTTCGCCGTCGATCTCGTTCGGCGTCAGCAGGTTGTTCTCGTTGAACTGCTGGTACTGTTCGGTCTCGAAAACGGCCTGGGTCGCCTCCTGCAGCTGGTCGACGATCTCCTCGGGCGTGCCCTCGGGGGCCACGAGCGCCCGCGACTGCTGCACCGGCACGTCGTAGCCGGCCTCGATCGCGGTCGGCGTGTCCGGCAGGTACTCCGGCCGCTCCTCGGCGAACGTCACCAGCGGGACGAGCTCGCCGGACTCGATCTGCTCGATCGCCTCGCCGAGCTGGATGGAGCCGACGTCGACCTGCCCGCCGAGCACGGCGGTCAGGGTGGGGGATCCGCCGTCGAAGGGGACGGCGGTCGCCTCCACGTCGAGCTGGTTGAACAGCAGCTCCGAGGACAGCTGGCTGCCCGTGCCGACGCCGGCGGTCCCGTAGGTGACCGTCCGGTCGGCGTTCGCCACGTCCTCGAGGGAGGTGAAGCCGGTGCTCGGGCTGGTGACCAGGACGTAGTCGTCGAGCGAGAGGCCCGTGATGACCTCGAAGTCGTTGATGTCCACGACCTCGTCCTCGGACACCGCCATCGGGGTGATGTAGGCGAGGCTGCCGTTGATGACCATCAGGGTCTGGCCGTCGGGTTCCGCGGAGAGGAACTGCTGGGCGGCCACCGCGCCGTTGGCCCCGGGCCGGTTCTCCACGCTGACCGGGACGCCGAGCTCGTCGGACAGCCCGTCGGCGACGGCGCGGCCGATGAGGTCGGTGCTGCCGCCGGGGTCGAAGCCGACCAGGATGGTGATCGGGCCATCGGGGAAGGACTCGGCGTCGGCGGACTCGCCGCCGCCGAGGTTGCCCCCGCAGGCGGTCAGGGCGAGGGCCGTGGCCACGCCGAGACCCGCCGCGGCTCCGCGGCGCACCCGGTGCATCTGGGTCATCTGTGTCTCCTCGTCGAGAGCCCGGTCGGAGGGTTCCGACGCTGTGAGGGCGGTCACTCGGTGCGGCGACTGTATGGGCGGTCTTCCATGCCTGTCCAAAACCGATGCTGCATTGATTGATACCTTGTCGGTATGGCGTTCACGCTGGAGCAACTCCGCGGTTTCGTGGCGGTCGCCGACGAGCTGCACTTCGGTCGCGCGGCCGCCCGGCTCAAGATGACCCAGCCGCCACTGAGCCGGCAGATCCAGAAGCTGGAGCGGGCAGTGGGTGCCCAGTTGCTGGAGCGGGACAACCGCCGGGTGACGCTCACGGCCGCCGGCGAGGTGTTCCAGACCGAGGCGCGCCGGTTGCTGGCGCTGGCCGACACGGCACCCGAACTGGCCCGCCGCGTGTCGTCGGGATCGAGCGGGATCGTGCGGATCGGTTTCACCGCCGCATCGACCTACGGCGTGCTGGGCGGGTTGCTCAACGACCTGGCGCGGGAGCTGCCCGACGTCGACATCGACCTGGCCGAGATGGTGACCCGCGAGCAGGTGGCCGGCCTGCTCGACGAGGAGATCGACCTGGGGCTGGCCCGTCCACCCTTCGACGCGGAGGCCTTCGGCTCCCGGCTCCTGCACCGGGAGTCGATGCTCGTCGCCGCGCCCACCGGGCACCGGCTGCTGGAGCTGGGGCGGCCGGTCACCGGGGCCGACCTCGGCGCGGAGCCGGTGGTCATGCACTCGCCCACCCGGGCCCGGTACTTCTACGACCTCGTGGTGGGCGTCGTGCCGGTCGCCTCGGAGAACGCCGTGCACGTCGTCAGCCAGGTGCTGACGATGCTCTGGCTCGTCGCCGCCGGCCGCGGGATCGCCTTCGTCCCCGCGTCGGCGGCGCGGCTCCCGATCGAGGGCGTCGGTTTCGTGCGGCTGGAGACGCCCGTCCCCGAGCCGGTGGAGCTGCACCTCCTCTGGGCCCGGCAGTCGAAGAACCCCGCGCTGCGCCGGGTGCTCGACGTCCTGGGGCGGCGCGCCGTCGCCGGCTGACGATCCGCGTCAATGCACTGTGAGCATCACGCGATGCGAAACAGCTCTTGGACATGCATCGCGGTTCCTTCCTACCGTGACGTCGACCACCGCCGCGTGCGCCGCTGAGCGCCGAGGGGCGGACCCGTCGGACCCGAGGAACCACCCGTGACGCTGCTGCCCCCGGACGCTCTCGCTGACCGGCTGAAGTCCGGCCTGCTCTCCTTCCCGGTGACCCACTTCGATGCCGACCTGCAGTTCGACGAGGTGCGGTACCGCGAGCACCTGGCCTGGCAGGCCGGCTTCGACGTGGCCGGCCTGTTCGCGGCCGGCGGCACCGGCGAGGGCTTCTCGCTGACCTCCGAGGAGATGGACCGCGTCGTCCGGGTGGCCGTCGACGAGGTCGCCGGCCGGGTCCCGGTCATCGCCCCGGCCACCGGTGGTACCGCGGTGTCGGTGGCCCAGGCCCGCGCGGCCCAGGCCGCGGGGGCGTCCGGCCTGCTGCTCTTCCCCCCGTACCTGACCGAGGCCAGCCAGCAGGGCCTGGTCGAGCACATCGGCGCAGTGTGCCGGGCCACCGACCTGGGCGTCATCGTCTACAGCCGGGCCAACGCGGTGCTCAGCGACACCACTGTCGCCGAGGTGGCCGAGCGCAACCCCAACCTGATCGGGCTCAAGGACGGCATCGGCGACATCGAGCAGATGACGCGCACCTACGCCCGCGTCGGTGACCGGCTGATCTACGTCGGCGGGCTGCCCACGGCCGAGACGTTCGCGCTGCCGCTCCTCGAGCTCGGCGTGACGACGTACTCCTCGGCGCTCTACAACTTCCTGCCCGAGTTCGCGCTGCGCTTCTACGCGGCCGTCCGGGCCCAGGACCGGACCGCCGTGTACGGCATGCTCAACGACTTCGTGCTCCCCTACATCGACATCCGGGACCGCACGAAGGGCTACGCGGTCTCGATCGTGAAGGCGGGGCTGACCGCGGTGGGCCGCGACGGCGGCCGGGTGCGCCCGCCGCTCACCGACCTCACCGAGGCGGAGCTCGCCGAGCTGACCGCCCTGGTGAACAAGGTCTCCTGACCCCGGCGCGCACACCCACCTGGAGGACGGCATGACCGGCCGGACGCCCACCGTGGCCACGATCGACGTGGTCCCCGTCGCGGGGCACGACAGCATGCTGCTGAACCTCAGCGGCGCGCACGGGCCCTTCTTCACCCGCAACATCGCGATCGTCACCGACTCCGAGGGCCGTACCGGTCTCGGGGAGGTGCCCGGTGGCGAGGCGATCCGCCGCACGATCGAGGACGCCGCGGCGATCCTGGTCGGGCAGCCGATCGCGGCCTACGGTCGCCTGCTCCGGGAGGTCGCGGCCGCCTTCGCCGACCGCGACGCCGGCGGCCGCGGCCTGCAGACGTTCGACCTCCGGACGACGATCCACGCGGTCACCGCGCTGGAGTCGGCGCTGCTCGACCTGTTGGGGCAGCACCTCGGCGTCCCCGTCGCCGAGCTGCTCGGTGACGGGCAGCAGCGCGACAGCGTCCCGATGCTCGGCTATCTCTTCTACGTCGGGGACCGGACGGCGACCGACCTGCCGTACCTGGCCGAGGCCGCCCCGGCCGACGACTGGGAGCGGCTGCGGCGGGAGGAGGCGATGACCCCCGAGGCGGTGGTCGCCCTGGCCGAGGCCGCGCAGGCCCGGTACGGGTTCTCCGACTTCAAGCTCAAGGGCGGCGTGCTCCCCGGTGTGCAGGAGGTCGCCGCCGTCCGCGCGCTGGCCGAGCGCTTCCCCGACGCCCGGATCACCCTCGACCCCAACGGCGGGTGGCTGCTCGCCGAGGCGATCGAGCTGTGCCGCGACCTCGGGGACGTCCTCGCCTACGCGGAGGACCCGGTCGGGCCCGAGGCCGGCTTCTCCGGCCGCGAGACCATGGCCGAGTTCCGCCGGGCGACCGGCCTGCCGACCGCGACCAACATGATCGCCACCGACTGGCGGCAGATGGCCCACGCCGTCCGGTCGAACGCCGTGGACATCCCGCTCGCCGACCCGCACTTCTGGACCATGCGCGGCTCGGTCCGCGTCGCCCAGCTGTGCTCGGACTTCGGCCTCACCTGGGGCTCGCACTCCAACAACCACTTCGACATCTCGCTGGCGATGTTCACCCAGGTCGGCGCGGCGGCCCCGGGCGACATCACGGCCCTGGACACGCACTGGATCTGGCAGGACGGGCAGCCGCTCACCCGGTCCCCGCTGCAGATCCGGGACGGCGCCATCGCCGTGCCGACCGCGCCCGGCCTCGGGGTGGAGCTCGACCGGGACGCGCTCGCCGCCGCGCACGAGCTCTACCGGGAGCACGGGCTGGGGGCGCGTGACGACGCCGTGGCCATGCAGTTCCTGGTCCCGGGCTGGACGTTCGACCCCAAGCGTCCGTGCCTCGTCCGCTGACCGCCCCCAGGCTGGAGAACCCATGACCGCCGCACAGCTCGCCCGCACGGACAGCCCGGCCGTCCTCGACCGCATCGCGTCGGTGACCCTGTCGTCGATCGTGCTCCCTCTGGCCGACCCGATCAGCGACGCCAAGGTCCTCACCGGCCGGCAGCGGGCGATGACCGAGGTGGTGTTCCTCTTCGCCGAGGTCCGCACCGAGAGCGGGCACGAGGGCATCGGGTTCGGCTACTCCAAGCGCGCCGGCGGCCCGGCGCAGTTCGCCCACGCGAAGGAGATCGCCGCCGACCTGATCGGTGAGGACCCGAGCGACATCGGCCGCTTGTGGACCAAGCTCGTCTGGGCGGGCGCATCGGTGGGCCGCAGCGGTGCGGCGACGCAGGCCATCGCGGCCATGGACATCGCCCTGTGGGACCTCAAGGCCAAGCGTGCCGGCCTGCCGCTGGCCAAGCTGCTCGGGGCGCACCGCGACGCGGTGCCCTGCTACAACACCTCGGGCGGCTTCCTGCACGAGTCGATCGAGCAGGTGCTCGAGAACGCGACGCGCACCATGGCCGAGGGCATCGGCGGCATCAAGATCAAGGTGGGGCAGCCCGACTGGGCCGAGGACCTGCGGCGGGTCCGCGCGGTCCGCGAGCACATCGGCGACCGCATGCCCCTCATGGTCGACGCCAACCAGCAGTGGGACCGGCCCACCGCCATGCGCGTGAGCCGCGCGCTGGAGGAGTTCGACCTGGTCTGGATCGAGGAGCCGCTCGACGCCTACGACGCCGAGGGGCACGCCCAGCTCGCCCGCTCGCTGGACACGGCGATCGCGACGGGCGAGATGCTGACCAGCGTCCCCGAGCACTACGAGCTGATCCGGCACGGCTCGGTCGACATCATCCAGCCGGACGCCCCGCGGATCGGCGGCATCACCCAGTTCCTCAAGCTCGCCGCCCTCGCCGAGCACAGCAACCTGCAGTTGGCGCCGCACTTCGCGATGGAGATCCACCTCCACCTCACGGCGGCCTATCCGCACGGCGCCTGGGTGGAGCACTTCGACTGGCTGTACCCCCTGTTCCACGAGCGGCTGGAGATCCGCGACGGCCGGATGCACCTGTCCGACCGGCCGGGCCTCGGCTTCTCGCTGACCGAGCAGGCCCGCGCGTGGACGGTGGACACCGTGACCGTCGACGCGCCGCGCTGATCACGATCGCCCCACCGACCACCACCCGTTTTCCAGGAGGACTCCCATGGACGTCGTCAGCATCGACCCGCGCACCGGCGAGGAGGTCGAGGTCGTCGCGCAGGAGACCACGACCGCGGAGGTGCAGCGGCTGTGCGCCGCGGCGCTGGCCGCCGCGCCGGCCCTCGACGACCTCGGCCGCGCCGGCCGGGCGGCCCTGCTCGGGTCCCTGGCCGACGCGCTGGAGGCCCGCCGGGGGGACGTGGTCGCGGTGGCCGACCGGGAGACCGCCCTCGGCGCGACCCGGCTGAACGGCGAGCTCACGCGCACCTGCTACCAGCTGCGCCTGTTCGCCGAGGTGCTGCAGGAGGGCAGCTATCTCGAGGCGGCCATCGACCACGCCGGCGACAGCCCGATGGGACCGCGCCCGGACCTGCGCCGCATGCTCGTGCCGATCGGCCCGGTCGCCGTCTTCGGGGCCAGCAACTTCCCGCTCGCCTTCTCGGTGCCCGGCGGCGACACCGCCTCCGCGCTGGCCGCGGGCTGTCCCGTCGTGGTGAAGGCGCACGGCTCGCATCCCGCGACCTCCCAGCTGGTGTTCGACGTCCTCGCCGAGGCCGCCGGCAAGGCCGGTGCGCCGGAGGGGACGCTCGGCATCGTGCACGGCCTGCAGGCGGGTGCGGACCTGGTCGCCCACCCGGCCATCCGCGCCGTCGGCTTCACCGGCTCCGTGAACGGCGGCCGGGCGCTGCTGGAGATCATCGAGCGCCGTCCCGACCCGGTTCCCTTCTTCGGCGAGCTGAGCAGCCTCAACCCCCTCGTCGTCACCCCGCGGGCGGCGGCCGAGCGCGGTGGGCAGCTCGGCCGCGAACTCGTCGGTTCCTTCACGCTCGGCGCCGGGCAGTTCTGCACCAAGCCCGGCCTGGCCTTCGTCCCCAGCGGCCCCGAGGGGGACACCGTCCTCGAGGCCATGGCCGCCGCCGTCCGCGAGACCGCCGCTCCGACGCTGCTCAACGAGGGCATCGCCGGCTCGTACGAGCGGATCTCCTCCTCGCTCGCCGACCTCCCCGGCGTCTCGACGGTCGCACACGGGGGCGAACCGCAGGGTCCGGGTTTCGGGGCGGCGCCGCTGCTGCTCACCACGGACGCCGCTGACCTCCCGCACGAGGTCACGGAGGAGTGCTTCGGCCCGGTGGCCGTGGTGGCCCGCTACGACGGGGAGAAGGCGTTGTTCGCGGCGCTCGGGACGATGCCGTCGTCCCTGACCGCGACGGTCCTGCGCGGCGAGGGCGAGACCGAGCTGCCGCTGGCGGTGTCGCAGGAGCTGCGGACCCGGGCCGGCCGGCTGGTGTACGACGCGTACCCCACCGGTGTGGCCGTCTCCTGGGCGCAGCACCACGGCGGCCCGTGGCCCTCGACCAACAGCCAGCACACCTCGGTGGGGACCACTGCCATCCGCCGGTTCCTGCGGCCGGTCACCTGGCAGGGAGCCCCGGCGGAGGTGCTGCCGGAGGAGCTGACCGAGGACTACCAGGGCATCCCGCGGCGGATCGACGGGAAGCTGCAGCTGCCCCGTGGCTGAGCGGGTTGCGCTGGTCGGCTCCGAACGGGGGCTCCGGGTCGATCCCGACCTGCCGTTGGCCGTGGCCGCGCTGGGGGACACCGGGTACGCGGCCGACCTCGTCCGCTGGGACGACGCCGACGTCGACTGGTCGGGCTTCGACCTCGTCGTCGTCCGTTCCTGCTGGGACTACGCCTGGCGACTCGAGGAGTTCCTCTCCTGGGCGCAGGCGGTCCCGCGGCTGCGCAACGCCGTCGAGCTGCTGCGCTGGAACACCGACAAGACCTACCTGCGCGATCTGGAGCGGGCGGGGCTCCCGGTGGTGCCGACGGTGTGGAGCCCGGTCCGCGCGGAGGACCTGCCGGAGGCGGGGGAGTGGGTGGTCAAGCCGTCGGTGTCGGCCGGTTCCCGCGACACCGCGCGGTGGTCGGAACCGGCGGCGGTGCTGGCGCACGTCGCGGAGCTGACCGGGGCGGGGCGGACCGCGATGGTGCAGCCGTACCTCGCCAGCGTCGACGACCGGGGCGAGACGGCGATGCTCTTCATCGGCGGCCGGTTCTCCCATGCCGTGCGCAAGGGCGCCCTGCTGAAGCCCGGCGAGGGAGTCCGGCAGGACCGGGACAGCCGCGGCGACCTCCGGCCGATGACGCCCACGGCCGGCCAGCGGTCGGTGGCGCAGTCGGTGTTCGACGCCATCGGCGACCTGGTGCCCGGCGCGGCGACGCCGCTCTACGCCCGGATCGACCTGGTCGCCGACGACGCCGGCAGGCCGGTGCTCCTGGAGCTGGAGCTGACCGAGCCGAGCCTGTTCCTGCCGCAGGCCCCGGAGGCCGCCGCGACCCTCGCGCGAGCGGTCGAGGCGGAACTCCGCCGGTGAGCGGGGTGCTGGGCGGCTTCGCGGCCCTGGCCGCGGTGATCGCCGTCGGCTGGGGGGTGGGCCGTTCCGGGATCCTCGGCGCGGACGCGCCCGGCATGCTTTCCCGGCTCTCCTTCTTCGTCGCCACGCCGGCGCTGCTGTTCCTCACCCTGGGCCGGTCCGACACGGCCACGGTCGCGTCGCTGGCGCTGATCGCCACTGCGGGCAGCGCGGTGGTGGCCGCCCTGCTGTACATCGGTCTGGCGCGGTGGCGGTGGCGGCTGCCGGCTGGGCAGCTCACCACCGGCGCGCTGTCGTCCTCCTACGTCAACGCCGGCAACCTCGGCATCCCGGTGGCCGTGTACATCGTGGGGAACGCCTCCTACGTGGCGCCCGTCCTGCTCTTCCAGGTGCTCGTCATGGCGCCGGTCGGGCTCGCCGTGCTCGCGGGCTCCCGTGCCGACCGGCAGCAGAGCCCGACCTGGCGGCAACTGGTCCTCGCCCCGCTGCGGACGCCGGTCGTGATCGGGTGCGCGCTCGGCCTGCTGCTGGCGGCCAGCGGGCTGGACCTGCCGCCGGTGCTCCTCGAGCCGGTCGAGCTCATCGCGGCCCTGGCGGTGCCCGCCGCGCTGCTGGCCTACGGGATGACCCTGCACGGTGCGCCCCGGCCGGCCGCCGGCGCGCTGGCGGGGCAGGTGTGGCTGGCCGTCGCGCTGAAGAACCTGGTGATGCCCGCCGTCGCCTACGCGCTGGGCCGCTGGGTCGCCGGCCTCGACGGCATCGCCCTGCTCGCGGTCACGGTGACCTCCGCGCTGCCCACGGCGCAGAACGTCTTCGTCTACGCCGCGACCTACGACCGCGGCACCCTGCTGGCCCGCGACGCGATCCTGCTCAGCACCGTGCTGTCGGTTCCCGTCCTCGTCGGCATCGCCGTGCTCCTGGCATGAGAGGAACCACCGTGGAGACCGAGGAGTTCGACGCCGTGCTCGTCGGCGGCGGCGTCATGAGCGCGACGCTCGCGACGCTGCTCGGCGAGCTGGAACCGGGCTGGCGGATCGCCGTCGTCGAGCGGCTGCCCGAGGCGGGGCTGGAGAGCTCGAGCGCCTGGAACAACGCCGGCACCGGCCACGCCGGGCTCTGCGAGTTCAACTACACGCCCCGCCGGGCCGACGGGTCGGTCGACGTCGCCCGCGCCGTGGAGATCGGCGAGCAGTTCGCCGCCTCCCTGGTCTTCTGGGCACACCTCGTCTCGAGCGGCCGGATCGGCCCGGCGCGGGACTTCGTCCGCCCGGTGCCGCACCTGGGCTTCGGCCGCGGGGAGGACGGCGTCGCGCACCTGCGGGCCCGGTGGGAGGCGCTGCGCGACCACCCGCTGTTCGCCGACTCGGAGTACAGCGACGACCGGGCGGTGCTCGCCGGCTGGCTGCCGCTGATGTTCGGCGACCGGCCCGACGACGGCCCCGTCGCCGTCACCCGCTCGGCGCAGGGCACCGACGTCGACTTCGGGGTGCTGACCCGGCAACTCCTCGCCGCGCTGCGGTCCCGCGGTGGCGTCGTCACGCTGGGGCACGAGGTGACCGCCCTGGAACGGACCGGTGGCGTCTGGTCGGTGGGCGTCCGGGAGGTGGCGACGCGGCAGCAGCGCCGGCTGCGCGCCCCGTGGGTCTTCGTCGGAGCGGGCGGTGCGACGCTGCCGCTGCTGCAGCGCGCCCGGGTCCCCGAGGTGCGCCGCTACGGCGCCTTCCCGATCAGCGGGCTGTTCCTGCGCACCGCGCGGCCGGACCTGGTGGCCGCTCACCGGGCCAAGGTCTACGGGCACGCCGCCCCGGGGGCGCCGACCATCTCCGTCCCGCACCTGGACCACCGCACCGTCGACGGCCGCGAGCACCTGCTCTTCGGCCCGTTCGCCGCCTTCTCCCCGCGCTTCCTCCGGGCGGGACGGCGCACCGACCTGCTGCGCTCGGTGCGGCCGGGCAACGTGCCCGTCCTCGCGGCATCGGCCCGGGACAACCGGTCGCTCATGGCCTACCTGGTGCGGCAGCTAGCCCAGACGCCCCGGGGCCGGCTCGACGCGCTGCGGGCGTTCGTCCCCTCGGCCGAGGCCGACGACTGGGAACTGGTCCCCGCGGGACAGCGGGTGCAGTTGCTGAAGATGTCCGGCGGCCGCGGCGCGATGGTCGGGTTCGGCACCGAGGTGGTCACCTCGGCCGGCGGATCGCTCGCCGCCCTGCTCGGGGCGTCACCCGGAGCCTCCACGGCGGCCGCGACGATGGTCGACGTGCTCGCGGTCGGCTTCCCCGGGCGCATGGCGCGGTGGGCTCCGCGGTTGGCGGAGATCGCCGCCGCCGGCCCGGAGCGACCCACCCCCGGCGAGCTGCTGGCGCGGGCCGCGGCGGCCCGCCGGGTGCTGGACCTGGACCCGGCCACCCCCGGCCGACGGGAGGACCCCGCATGACCGCCCCCGCGCTCGCCGGACGGCTTCGCGCGCTGGTGGGGGAGGCCGGCCTGGTCACCGATCCCGGGCAGCTGGCCGGTTACCTGAGCGACTGGCGCGGCGCGTACTCGGGCAGCGCCGCGGCCGTCGTCCGGCCGGGCAGCACCGAGGAGGTGGCCGCGGTCGTGCGCGCCTGCGCCGAGGAGGGCGTCGCCGTCGTCCCCCAGGGCGGCAACACCGGGCTGTGCGGGGGAGCGGTGCCCGACTCCTCCGGCCGGCAGGTGGTGGTCTCGCTGGACCGCATGCGGCGGGTGCGCGCCGTCGACCCGGTCGACCAGACGATCACGGTGGAGGCCGGCGTCGTGCTGCAGACGGTGCAGGAGGCGGCCGCCGCCGAGGGCTGCCTGTTCCCGCTCTCCCTCGGTTCGGAGGGCAGCTGCACGATCGGCGGCAACCTGTCGACCAACGCCGGCGGTACCGGGGTCCTCCGCTACGGCACCATGCGCGACCTCACGCTCGGGCTCGAGGTCGTCCTGCCGGACGGCCGGATCTGGAACGGCCTGCGCGGGCTGCGCAAGGACAACACCGGATACGACCTCAAGCAGCTGTTCATCGGAGCGGAGGGCACGCTCGGTCTGGTGACGGCGGCGGTGCTCAAGCTCTTCCCGGCCGTCCGCAGCCGGGCGACGGCGTGGGTGGCCGTGGGCTCGGTCCAGGCGGCCGTGGATCTGTTCGGGATCGTGCGCGGGCTCTGCGGCGACCGGCTGACCGGCTTCGAGGTCATGTCCCGCCAGAGCGTCGACTTCGTGCTGCGGCACGGACCGGGCGCGCGCGACCTCTTCGGGGCCGTCCACCCCTGGTACGTGCTCGTGGAGTTGAGCGACACGTTGCCCGGCGCCGGCCTGGACGGGTTACTCGAGTCCGCCCTCGGTGGGGCGTTCGAGCGGGAGGTGGCCGCCGACGCGGTCGTGGCGTCCGGTCCGGCGCAGACCGCCGCGCTCTGGGCGCTCCGCGAGGGCATCTCGGAGGCCCAGAACTTCGAGGGCCCGAGCCTGAAGCACGACGTGACGGTGCCGGTCAGCAGCATCCCGGCCTTCGTCGAGCGGACCGATCGGGCGCTGCGGGAAGCGGTGCCGGGCATTCGGATCGTCACCTACGGGCACGTCGGCGACGGGAACCTGCACTACAACCTGAGCAAGCCCGTGGACTCCGACGACGACGCCTTCCGGCGGCGGGCCGGCGAGCTCGCCCGCGTCGTCTACGACTCGACCAGCAGCTTCGACGGGAGCATCAGCGCCGAGCACGGGCTGGGCCAGTCCAAGCGCGACGTCATCGCCGACTACAAGGACGGCTTCGAGCTGGAGCTGATGCGGAGCATCAAGCAGCTCCTCGACCCTGCCGGCCTGATGAACCCGGGCAAGGTGCTGCCCGGCTGAATCAGTCCTTGCGGCCGGCGTCGACCAGGCGGATCACCGCGGCGCCCTCCTCGTCGGAGGCCTCGAGGTCGACCTCGACGTCGAAGCCCCAGTCGTGGTCGCCCTCGGGGTCGTCGACGATCTGCCGCACCCGCCAGACCCCGGGCTGCTTGTCCCAGACGAGCAGCGCCGGCCCGCGGGCGTCCGCGCCGGTGTTCACCTCGCCGTGCTCGGCGAAGTAGGCGTGCACCACCTCGCCCCAGCGGTCGGCGTCCCAGCCGGAGCCGGCGTCCAGCTCGCCCAGGTCGTACCAGCGGCGGCGGGCCCACAGCTCCACCCGGCGGAACAGCGCGTTGCGGACCATGGCGGTGAACGCCCGCTCGTTGCCGGTGAGCGGGCGCGGCCGGGCCGGGACGGCGACCTCGGCCACCGCGCCGTCCTCCGGGTTGGTGAGCTGCTCCCACTCGTCGAGCAGGCTCGAGTCGACCTGGCGCACCAGCTCTCCCAGCCACTCGACCAGGTCGGTGACCTCCTCGGTGCGCGCCGCGGCGGGCACCCCGGAGCGCAGCGCCTTGAACGCGTCGGAGAGGTAGCGCAGCACGGCCCCCTCGGCGCGGGTCAGCCCGTAGGTGTTGACGAACTCCCGGAAGGTGAACGCCCGCTCCCACATCTCCCGCACGACCGACTTCGGGGACAGCTGCCCGTCGGCCGCCCACGGGTTGCTCTGCCGGTAGACGTCGTAGGCGTGCCCGAGCAGCTCCTCCAGCGGCTTGGGGTAGCTCACCTCCTCGAGCAGCTCCATCCGCTCGTCGTACTCGATGCCCTCGGCCTTCATCTGGGCGACCGCCTCGCCCTTGGCCTTGTTCAGCTGGGCGGACAGGATCTGCCGCGGGTCGTCGAGGGTCGCCTCGATGACGCTGACGACGTCGAGCGCGTACGTGTCGGACTCCGGGTCGAGGAGGTCGATGGCCGCGAGCGCGAACGTCGACAGCGGCTGGTTGAGCGCGAAGTCCGGCGGCAGGTCGAGGGTGAGGTCGTAGCGGCGGCCGTCCGGCTCCGGCTCGGGCAGCCGCTCCAGGACGCCGGCCTGCAGCAGCGACCGCGCGATGCCGATGGCGTCGCGGATCAGCTTCAGCTGCTTGGCGCGCGGCTCGTGGTTCTCGGTGAGCAGCCGGCGCATGGCGAGGAAGGGATCGCCGGGCCGGTCGACGACGTCGAGGACCATCGCCGTCGTCACCCGCATGTGGCTGGTCAGCTTCTCCGGCTCGCCCTCGACCAGCCGGTTCATCGTCGCCTCGCTCCACGGCACCATGCCGTCGGGCACCTTCTTGCGCACCAGCTTGCGGCGCTTCTTCGGGTCGTCGGCGACCTTCGCGAACTGCTTGAGGTTCTCGACCTCGTGCTCGGGCGCCTGGACGACGACGGTGCCCGCGGTGTCGTAGCCCGCGCGACCGGCGCGGCCGGCGATCTGGTGGAACTCGCGGACCTGCAGCAGCCGGGTGCGGGTGCCGTCGTACTTGGACAGCGCCGAGAAGACGACGGTGCGGATCGGCACGTTGATGCCCACGCCCAGGGTGTCGGTGCCGCAGATGACCTTGAGCAGGCCGGCCTGGGCGAGCTGCTCCACCAGCCGCCGGTACTTGGGCAGCATGCCGGCGTGGTGGACGCCGATGCCGTGGCGCACCAGGCGGGACAGCGTCGTCCCGAACGCGGAGGAGAACCGGAAGCCGCCGATCATCTCGGCGATCGCGGCCTTCTCCTCCTTGCTGCACACGTTCACGCTCATCAGCGCCTGCGCCCGCTCCAGCGCGGAGGCCTGGGTGAAGTGCACGACGTAGACCGGCGCCTGCTGGGTGTCCAGCAGCTCCTGGATCGTCTCGTGCATCGGCGTCGTCGCGTAGTAGTGGTGCAGCGGCACCGGGCGGACGGCGTTGGCGACCAGCGCGGTCGGGCGGCCGGTGCGGCGGGTGAGGTCCTCGCGCAGCGACGTGACGTCGCCGAGCGTGGCGCTCATCAGCAGGAACTGGGCCTTCGGCAGCTCCAGCAGCGGCACCTGCCAGGCCCAGCCGCGGTCGGGGTCGCCGTAGAAGTGGAACTCGTCCATGACCACGAGACCGATGTCGGCGTCGGCCCCCTCGCGCAGCGCGATGTTGGCCAGCACCTCCGCGGTGCAGGCGATGATCGGCGCGTCCCGGTTGACCGCGGCGTCGCCGGTGAGCATGCCGACGTTGGCCGCGCCGAAGACCCCGCAGAGCGCGAAGAACTTCTCGCTGACCAGCGCCTTGATCGGGGCGGTGTAGTAGCTGCGCCGGCCGGCGGCCAGGGCCGCGTACTGCGCGCCGGTGGCGACCAGTGACTTGCCCGAGCCGGTCGGGGTCGCCAGGACGACGTTGGCGCCGCTGACCAGCTCGATCAGCGCCTCCTCCTGCGCCGGGTACAGCGTCGTGCCGCCGGCCTCGGCCCACGCGGCGAAGGCGGCGAACAGCTCGTCGGGGTCGCCGCCCGTGGCGCGCAGCGCGGTGAGGTCGGCGGGGTCGTCGAGCAGCGGAGGAGGGGCGGTGGCGGTCATCAGGAGCAACAGCGTGCCCGATGCCCCGGACGTTCCCGCGACCGCGCCTCTCCGGCGGCCCGCGCCCGGCGAAACGTAACGATCCGGTAACAGAGACTCGCGGGGGGTGTGACGTAGGTCGTTGTCGGAGAGGAAGGTGAACAACAGATGAACGGAAGGTGGCTGCCATGCGCGACAAGGTCGAGACCCGCGAGCAGGAGTGCCCGGAGTGCCGGTGGGTTCCCGTCGTGGACCGGCTCGGCAAGCGCCGCCTCGAGATGCGCTGGCAGCTGCCCGTCGCGCCGCCCGCCGAGACGAGCCTCTCCCGCGCGGCCTGACGATGTCCTCCGGCGGGTTCCTCCGGTCGCCGGCCGGGTAGCGCGCGGGTGAGCCCCGGGCCGCTCGGCCCGGTCCACCCCAGACGCCCCGGAGGAGCCCCATGTCGTCACCCCGCCCCGAGAGCCAGCCCGCCCAGCAGCAGACCCCGCCGGGCACCCTCGGCGAGATGGACCCCCGCCCCGACCACGGCGAGGAGAGCTACCAGGGCTCCGGGAAGCTCACCGGCAAGGTCGCGGTCATCACAGGCGGCGACAGCGGCATCGGCCGCGCCGTCGCGATCGCCTTCGCCCGGGAGGGCGCCGACGTCCTCATCAGCTACCTGAGCGAGCACGAGGACGCCCAGGACACCGCGCGGTACGTCGAGGAGGCCGGCCGGAAGTGCATCCTGGTGGCCGGGGACCTCTCCGACCGGGCGCACGCCAAGACGGTCATCCCCACGGCGATCGAGGAGTTCGGCCGGGTCGACGTCCTGGTCAACAACGCCGCCTTCCAGATGAGCCACGACTCGCTCGAGGAGATCTCCGACGAGGAGTGGGACCACACCGTCGCCACGAACCTCTCGGCCATGTTCACCCTCACCAAGGACGCCATCCCGCACATGCGGCCGGGCGCCTCGATCATCAACTCCTCGTCGGTGAACTCCGACAACCCGAGCCCGAACCTCATCGCCTACGCCATGACCAAGGCCGGCATCGCGAACTTCACCGCCAGCCTGGCGCAGATGTACGGCGAGAAGGGCATCCGGGCCAACAGCGTCGCGCCCGGCCCGATCTGGACACCGCTGATCCCCTCGACGATGCCCGAGGAGAAGGTGGAGAGCTTCGGCGGGAACACACCGCTGGGCCGGGCCGGCCAGCCGGCCGAGCTGGCGCCGGTCTACGTGCTGCTGGCCAGTGACGAGGGCTCCTACGTGTCCGGCGCGCGGGTCGCGGTCACCGGCGGCCGCCCCATCCTCTGACCGCGTCCTCCCTCGGCTCGGCGCGTCCTCCCTCACCGCCCGCGGTGGGGGAGGACGCTCGATGATCAGGTCAGCTGATCGTGGCGGCGAGGGCGGCGATGTCGGCCGGGCGGACGCGGCAGCACCCACCGATCAGCCGGGCGCCGGCGGCCACCCAGCCGGGGACGTCGCCGGGGGGCACCCCTGCCGAGCCCGTCCAGCGCCGGGCTCCGGCGTCCCATGCCTCGCCGCTGTTGGGATAGGCGACGACCGGCTTCCCGGCCGTGGCGGCCGCGGCGACCGTGGGGCCGATCGCCGCCGGGGCGGTGCAGTTCACCCCGACCGCGATCACCTCGTCGATGCCGGCCGCCATCCCGAAGACCTCGTCGACGCGTTCCCCGCGCCGGGTGCGCGCGACCCCGTCGTCGTCCACCACCGTGGTCAGCGAGAGCCAGATGGGCACGCCCAGCGACCGTGCCTCGGCGACGAGCGCCTCCACCTCGGCGGCCGCGGGCACGGTTTCGCAGGCCAGCACGTCGGCGCCCGCCTGCGCGAGCAGCTCCATGCGGGGCCGGTGGAAGGCGCGCAGCGCGGCGACGTCCGTCCCGGCCAGGTACGCACCCGTGTACTCGGAGCCGTCGGCCAGCATCGCGCCGTACGGGCCGACGGAACCGGCGACCCAGCCGCCGCCCTGCCCCTCGCGCGCCAGTCCCACCGACGACGCGATCAACCGCTGGGCCTCGGTCGCGTCCACGCCGGCGGCGGCGAAGCCCTCGGCCGTCGCCTGGTAGCTGGCCGTCGTCGCGACCTCGGCGCCCGCCGCGGCGAAGGCGGCGTGCGCCGCCACGATCGCCCCTGGATCGTCGCGCAGGAGCCGCGCCGACCACAGGGCCGAGGACACGTCGTGCCCGCGGGCCTCCAGCTCCGTGGACAGGCCGCCGTCCAGCACGACCGGTCCGGCGGCCAGGGCATCGGCGAGATCAGGCATGGGCACCATCCTCGCGCGGTACCTGCCTCCCCATGGTCTTCATCTGGAGCAGCGGCTGGGGTCCCCGGCGCCGTCGACCCCGTCGGGGGTACGGCGGCGGGTACCGCGGGCACTACGCGGGCCACTACGGCCGGGGCTACGGGGGCTACGGGCCCGGGTACGGCCGGCCGCGCGGGTACCGCCGGAACGACTCCTGCCTGCGCGACCTGCTGTTCCTCAACACCGGCTGCTGCCTGGCCAACGCCGTCGGCTGCGGGATGGACCTGCTGTACGTCGCCCCGCGGTCGCTGCCCGCGATCCGGGCCGGCCGGCAGGGGACCGGCGCGGCGGCCCGCCTCGTCGCCGCCGTCCGTTTCTACCAGCGCGAGATCAGCCCGAAGCGGCGCCCGTGCTGCTCGTTCACGCCCACCTGCTCGGCCTACGCCGTCGAGGCGCTGGAGGCCCACGGCGCCCGACGCGGTTCCTGGCTGACCGTGCGGCGGCTCCTGCGCTGCCGCCCGGGTGCCCGCGGCGGCGCCGACCCGGTACCGGCAGCCGCCTGACCCCCGGGGCCCCACCATCGGCGAGACTGTGGGGGTGCCTGCCGCCGACGACGCCTCCGGTGACCTCCCGGTCACCGGCTCCGTCGTCGTGCCCGCGGGCGTGCTGTCGTGGCGCTTCTCCCGGTCGTCGGGCCCCGGTGGGCAGGGCGTGAACACCGCCGACTCCCGCGTCGAGCTGTCGGTGTCGCCGCTGGACCTGCCTGGCCTCACCGACCCGCAGCGCGCCCGGCTGGCCGCCCGTCTGGGACCCCGGCTGGTCGACGGCGTCCTGACGATCGCCGCGAGCGAGCACCGCCAGCAGCTGCGCAACCGGCAGGCCGCCCGCGAGCGGCTGGCGGCGGTGCTCCGTGCCGCGCTCGCCCCGCCGGCTCCGGCCCGGCGGCGCACCAAGCCCACACGCGGCTCGAAGGAGCGGCGCATCGAGGCGAAGAAGCAGCGCGGTCAGCTGAAGAAGCAGCGCCGGAACTGGGAATAGCCGCAGCTGCGGCAGCTAGCCGAGCCGCTGCTGCAGGTGCACGGTGACCTCCTCGCCCGCGCGGCTCTTGCCGATGGCCGAGCAGATCGCCGCGCGCAGCGGCAGCCAGTGGGGGCCGGTGCCCGACGGCATGAGGGTGGCCGCGAAGGCGTGCCCGTCGGCGGTGCCGGTCACCTTCACGGCCCGGCGGGTGCCCAGCAGCTCGGCTGAGTCCGGCACGACCGGGTAGGTGGTGAAGGCGCCGTCCTTCTCGATGGGCGCGGTGAAGGTGAGCTCCAGGGCGGTGGGGTGCTCATGCACCCATCGACCGCCGTGGGTCCGACAACTCATCGGAGCGCCGCCGGAGGAACGCGCGCTCGGAGTCGTTGCCCGCCAGCGCCAGGGCCGCCCGGTAGGACTCGAGCGCCTCGGCGGTGCGGCCCAGCCGGCGCAGCAGGTCGGCGCGCACGGCGGGCAGCAGGTGGTGGCGGGGCAGGTCCAGCTCCTCGACGAGCGCCAGGCCGGCCGCCGGTCCGGCCACTTCGGCGACGGCGACGGCGCGGTGCAGGGCGACCACCGGGCTCGGGGCCAGCGCCATCAGCTGGTCGTAGAGCGCGACGACCTGCCGCCAATCGGTGGTGGCGGCCGTCGCCGCGTCGCCGTGGACGGCGGCGACGGCGGCCTGCAGCTGGTACGGACCGGGCCGGTCGCGCCGCAGGCACCGGCGCACCAGGCCCAGGCCCTCGGCGACCAGCGCCCGGTCCCAGCGCGTCCGGTCCTGGTCGGCGAGCAGCACGAGGTCGCCGTCGGCGGTGGTCCGCGCCGGCCGCCGGGCCTCGGTCAGCAGCATGAGCGCCAGCAGCCCGAGGACCTCCGGCTCGTCGGGCATCAGCTCGGCGAGCAGCCGACCGAGCCGGATCGCCTCGGCGCAGAGGTCCTCCCGCAGCAGGCGTTCCCCCGACGAGGCGGCGTAGCCCTCCGAGAACACCAGGTAGACGACGGCGAGCACGGCCGGCAGCCGGTCCGGGAGCTCGGCCTCCGCCGGCACCCGGTAGGGGATGCGGGCGGCCCGGATCTTGGCCTTCGCCCGGACCAGGCGCTGGGCCATCGTGGGCTCGGGCACCAGGAAGGCGGCGGCGATCTCCGCCGTGGTCAGCCCGCCGATCAGCCGGAGGGTCAGCGCCACCCGGGCCGGCACGGACAGCGCCGGGTGGCAGCAGGTGAAGACGAGCCGGAGCCGGTCGTCGCGCACGGGCCCCTGCTCGGGTGGGCTCGGGTCGCCGAGGAGCAGCGCGGCCTGGACGTGCCGGTCCGTGCGCGTGCTCTCCCGCCGCAGGCGGTCGATCGCCCGGTTGCGGGCGGTCGTGATGATCCAGCCGGCCGGGCTGAGCGGGACGCCGTCGGCCGGCCAGCGGGCGACGGCGGTGAGGAAGGCATCCTGGACCGCCTCCTCGGCGGCGTCGACGTCACCGAGGAGGCGGATCAGGACGGCGACCGCCCGGCCGTGGTGCTCGCGGAAGACCCGCTCGACCTCGGCGACGACGTCGTCCACGGGAGTCAGAAGCGCTGGGCGACGGGCCGGACCTCGACCGGCAGGCCGCCGAGGACGCGGGCGAGCCGGCCGGCCCACAGCAGTGCCTCGTCCAGGTCCTCGACCTCGATCACGTCGAACCCACCGATGAACTCCTTGCCCTCGGCGTACGGGCCGTCGGTGACGAGGACGTCGCCGTCCTCGGCGCGGACCACGGTCGATGCCTCCGGCTGCTGCAGCGCGGCGGCGAAGACCCACACCGCCGCTGCCTGCATCTCCTCGTTGAGCGCCGCGAGCTCCTTCATCACCGGCCCCAGCTCCTCCGGCGGGGGGACCTCGCCGACCGGCTGGACGATGTTGAGCAGGTACTGCGCCATGGCTGCCTCCTGGGGTGCGGCGCCGGCCTCGTGCCGGTCGCTCACCCCCTGTACGAACGAGGTGCGGCCGGATCGACACCCCCCGCGCGACTTTCCCAGCACGTCCACGGGCCGCGCCAGCACCTCGGTAGCGGCACCCGGGCGGAGCGGCCGCTACCGGGGTGCTCCTCAGCCGGCGAGGACGGCGGCCATCACCCGCCGGGCGCGCCGCCCCTCGGGCACCGGCAGCAGCGCGTGCACGTGGACCAGGCCCTCCTCTTCGTGGTGGTCGACCGGCACGCCGGCCGCGCGGGCGCGGTCCACCAGCAACCGGGTGTCCGGGCTGGTGATGTCCCGGGTGCCGCTGAAGACGGTCAGGGGACCCAGTCCGGCCAGCTCCCCGAACAGCGGGCTCACCAGCGGATCGGTCAGCGGGAGCTCGCCCCGCCAGAGCTCGATCGCCGCCCGGGTGCCGGGGCGGGCCAGCCAGGGGTCCTGCGGCTCCACCAGGTCGATCTCCGGGTTGGCCAGGGTCAGGTCCAGCGCCGGCGAGACAAGCACCGTCCGGCGCAACGGCGGCACGCCCCGGTCGCGGAGCTGCTGGGCGGCGGACAGCGCGATCTGACCGCCGGCCGAGTCGCCCATGGCGGTGACCCGCCCGGCGCCGTGCCGGTCGACCAGCGCGCCGATCAGGTCGGCGACGGGCGGCACCACGGTCGCCGCCGTGCCCACCGGCGCCAGGGGGTAGACGGGCACGGTGATCGCGGTGCCGCTGCGGGCGGCGAGCCGGGCGACCAGGCGCCAGTGCAGGGGGTGGATCTGGTTCACCCAGGCACCCCCGTGCACGTAGACGGCGGCACGGTCCGGCGTCCGGCCGCGGGGGAGGACGCGGTAGACCGGCCAGCCGGTCGCGTGGTGGACGTCCACCACGACCTCCACCGGGCCGAGTCCGCGCGGTGGCCCGTACGGCACCGGGCGCAGCAGGCGCTCCTGCACGCCCCGCAGCATCAGCTCAGGGCGCTCGAACTCCCGCCGGAAGCGGATGAGGCGCATCAGCGGCGGGAGGAGGCGGGCGGCAGGGCTGGGCACGGGGTCTCCGGGATCGGCAGGACGGCGGTCAGCTCAGGGAGAGCGGTTCGCGGACGAGGACCCACAGCGGCAGCTCGTCGTCGCTGGTGCGGGTGGTCTCGATGACCTGGAAGCCGAAGCCGCGGAAGAACCGCACGTTGGCCCAGCCGAACACCGCGGCGGCGGCGGGGGTCTTCTCCGTGTCGCAGCGCACCAGCACCGGCGCGAGCACGGCCGCGGCCAGCCCCTTCCGGCGGGCCGACGGGCGCACACCCAGGTGCCGCAGCCGCCAGTGCGGCCGGTCGGGCAGCGCCGCGTTCACCAGCGCCTCGGTCTCGGCCACCACCCGGGCGCGGTGGGCCGACAGGTAGGGCAACTCGCGGGCCAGGGTGGTCCGCACGTCGTCGGGCATGGGGCGGGTGCCGGGCGCGCCCGGGGGCGGCTCCCAGACGGCGACGGCGTCGCGGTCCTCGGTCACCCAGGCGGTGCCGGTGGACACCCCGCGGTGCGCCGCGTCGAGCTCGTGGAGGCGGGTGAGCCGCTGCATGCGGCCGTCGTCGGGCAGCGCCCAGCGGGTCCAGCGGGAGTCGGCCAGCGCGACGCTAAGGGTCGCCGCGATCCGCGGCACGTCGCGCTGCTCGGCGGGACGGACGTCGGGCCCGGGCTCGTCGGGGTCGTCGATCCGCCGGATGGTGGGGCCGTGGGTCACCGGAGGATTCGACCACGCGGGCACCGCACACCGACCCGGCGGCCGCCGTGAGGCCGACGGAACGCAGCGTTGACGTCGGGGTCGACGAGGGGAAACGACCGCATCCGAAGCTCGTGCCGTGTCCGCCACCGTGTCGCCCGCGTCCGCCGCCCCGGGCGTCCGTGCCTCCCGGACGACGAACACCCACTGCCCCTACTGCTCGCTGCAGTGCGGCATGGCCGTCACTGCCGGGGCCCGCCCGGCGACGCTCGTGCCGCTGGACTTCCCCACCAACCGGGGCGGGCTCTGCTCGAAGGGCTGGTCGTCGGCGGAGCTGCTCGACCACCCCGAGCGGCTGCTGCGCCCCCTGGTGCGCGCGGTCCCCGGTGACCGCACCAGCCCGCTGGTCGAGACCAGCTGGGACGACGCCCTGAACCGGGTCGTCGCCGCGATCGAGCGGACGCAGCGGACGCACGGCCGCGACGCCGTCGGCTGCTTCGGCGGCGGGTCGCTGACCAACGAGCAGGCTTACCAGTTCGGCAAGTTCGCCCGCGTCGCCCTGCGCACCAGCGCCATCGACTACAACGGCCGGTTCTGCATGTCCTCGGCGGCGGGCGCCGCGAACCGGGCGTTCGGCCTGGACCGGGGCCTGCCCTTCCCGCTGGCCGACATCGCCGAGGCCGACGTCGTGGTGCTCGTGGGCAGCAACCCCGCCGACACCATGCCGCCGGCCATGCAGTGGTTCGACGCCGGCCGCGAACGCGGCGCGCGGCACATCGTCGTCGACCCCCGGCGGACCGCCACCGCCCGCAACGCCGCCCTGCACCTGCAGCCGCTGCCCGGCACCGACCTGGCGCTGGCCAACGGTCTGCTGCACATCGCGCTGGTCGAGGGGCTGGTGGACGAGGAGTACGTCGCCGCGCGCACCACCGGCTTCGAGGCGGTGCGCGAGGGCGTCGCCGCGTACTGGCCCGACCGAGTCGAGCGGCTCACCGGCGTGCCGGTGGCCGACCAGCGACGGACCGTCTTCGCCCTCGCCCGGGCGGAGAAGGCGATGGTCCTCACCGCCCGCGGCGCCGAGCAGCACCGCAGCGGCACCGACACCGCCCAGGCGTGGATCAACCTGGCGCTGGCCCTCGGCCTGCCCGGCCGGCGGGGCAGCGGGTGGGGCACCGTCACCGGGCAGGGCAACGGGCAGGGCGGCCGCGAGCACGGCCAGAAGGCCGACCAGCTGCCCGGCTACCGGTCGCTGACCGACCCCGCCGCCCGCGCGCACGTGGCCGCCGTCTGGGGAGTCGACCCCGACGAGCTGCCGATGCCGGGGAAGAGCGCCTTCGAGCTGCTCGACGCGCTGGGCACCGACGGCGGCGTCCGCACCCTGCTGGTGCTCGCGTCGAACGTCGCCGTCTCCGCCCCCGACGCCCGGCGGGTGATCAGCCGGCTCGCCGACCTGGACTTCCTCGTCGTCAGCGACTTCTTCCTCTCCGAGACGGCCGAGCTCGCCGACGTCGTCCTGCCCAGCGCCATGTGGGCGGAGGAGGCCGGGACGATGACCAACCTCGAGGGCCGGGTGCTCCGCCGGCGGCAGGCGCTCGCGCCCCCCGAGGGCGTGCGCGACGACCTCCAGCTGCTCGCCGAGCTGGCCGCCCGCCTCGGTGCGGGGGACAGGTTCAGCGGCGACCCGGAGACGGTCTTCGAGGAGCTCCGCCGGGCCAGCGCCGGGGGCGTGGCCGACTACTCCGGCATCAGCTACCGGCGGATCGACGAGGAGCACGGCGTCTTCTGGCCCTGCCCCGGGGATGCGCACCCCGGCACCCCGCGGCTGTTCACCGAGCGGTTCGCGACCCCCGACGGGCGCGCCCGGTTCCTCCGCGTGGAGCACGTCGACGCCCACGATCGACCCGACGCCGACTACCCGTACGTGCTCACCACCGGCCGGGTCCTCGCCCAGTACCAGTCGGGCACCCAGACCCGCCGCTCGCGCAGCCTGCAGATGGTGGCGCCCACCCCGCGCGCCGAGCTGCACCCCGACCTGGCGCGCGCGCTGGGCATCGCCAACGACGACGTCGTCGAGCTGGTCACCCGCCGCGGCCGCGCCCGCTTCCACGCCGCCGTCACCGACACGATCCGGCCCGACGTCGTCTTCGTGCCCTTCCACTGGGGCGGCGGCTCCAGCGCCAACGCCCTCACCGACGCCGACGCGCTCGACCCCACCAGCCGGATGCCGGCCTTCAAGGTCTGCGCCGTCGCGGTCACCCGGATCGGCGAGCCCGACGAGCACATCCCGCCTCCTGCCGCCGCCACCCAGCCGCGGCCCCGGGAGCACACCGGCCCCGTACCACCCACGCCCCACCCGCCGTCCCGCACGACGACGACCCCGAGGAGTACCCCCGTGAAGAGCACACCCCGCTTCCTGCAGGGCGTCTTCCCGATCACCGGGGAGGGGCTGTCCAAGCCCGGCCCGGTCGATCCGGCGCTGCGCTGGACCGTGCCTCCCGGCCGGACGGCCCAGGCGCTCTACTTCCGCGGCGGGAACAGCACCGGCGAGCTGGTGTACGTGCTCCTGGTGCGGGACGGCGAGCCCGTGCGCTGGTTCCCGATCGGCGCCAAGGCCGACACCCACGTGCCGCTCCGGGTGGTCGAGGACCTCCTGGGCGGCTCGGTGGTGGAGCTCCACGCCGCGGCCCCCGAGGGCGTCACCGGCGAGATCGTCGTCGACCTGGGTCTGGTGGAGGTCTGATGACGGCGATCCTGGGCGGCCGGCTGACCGGCGCCACGACCCTGCACCTCGAGGACGAGCCGGACACCCGCGGCCGGCTGGTCGTCGTCGGCAACGGCATGGCCGGGGCCCGCTTCGTCGAGGAGGTGCTCGAGCGCGGCGGCGGCGAGCAGTTCCGCATCACCGTCTTCGGTGACGAGCCGCACGGCAACTACAACCGCATCATGCTCTCGCCGGTGCTGGCCGGGGAGTCGCACGAGGACGACATCGTCCTGAACTCGCACGACTGGTACGCCGACAACGGCGTCGACCTGCGGGCCGGCGTGCGGGTCGAGCGGATCGACACCGCCGCCAAGCAGGTGCACGCCGCCGACGGCAGCGTGACCGGTTACGACCACCTGGTGCTGGCCACCGGCAGCTACTCGTTCATCCCGCCGATGACCGGGGTCCGCACCGACGGCGGTGAGCTGCTGCCCGGCGTGTACGGCTTCCGGACCATCGACGAGACCCGCGCGATGCTCGCGGCGACCGGCCGGTGCACGCGCGCCGTCGTCATGGGCGGCGGGCTGCTCGGGCTGGAGGCGGCGCGGGCGCTGCAGGGCCACGGCCTGCAGGTCGACCTGGTGCACGCCATGCCCTGGCTGATGAACGCCCAGCTCGACGCCGAGGCCGGCGCGATCCTCAGGAAGAGCGTCGAATCTCTCGGCATCACCGTGCACCTCGACGTCCTGGCCACCGAGGTTCTCGGCACCGACCACGTGGAGGGCGTCGTCCTCAAGGACGGCCGGCGGCTGGACTGCGACCTGCTCGTCGTCGCCGCCGGGGTGCGCCCGCACAGCGACCTCGCCGTCCGCTCCGGGCTCGAGGTGCAGCGCGGGATCGTCGTCGACGACCAGCTGCGCACCGACGACCCCGACGTCTACGCCATCGGCGAGTGCGCCCAGCACCGCGGCGAGCTCTACGGACTGGTCGCCCCCGCGTGGGAGCACGCCAAGGTCCTGGCCGACGTCCTCACCGGCACCGACCCGGCGGCCGAGTACCACGGCAGCCGGACGGCGACGAAGCTCAAGGTCGCCGGCGTCGACGTGGCGGTCATGGGGGTCAGTACCCCCGAGCGCGACGACGACGAGTTCCTGGTGATCTCCGAGCCGAAGCGCGGGGTGCACCTGTCGGTGGTCATCCGCGACGACAAGCTGGTCGGCGCCACGCTGCTCGGGGACACCCGCAAGGTCGCCTTCCTCACCCAGGCCTTCGACCGCGGCGCCCCGCTGCCCGAGGAGCGCATCCGGCTGCTGGTCGACCTCTCCGACGGCGCGGCGGAGGTCGGCGTCGCCGAGATGCCCGCCGACAGCCAGGTCTGCAACTGCAACGGGGTGTCGAAGGGCGACATCTGCGGGGCGGTGTCCGGCGGCTGCTCGAACGTCGGCGAGGTCATGGACCGCACCCGCGCCGGCAAGGGCTGTGGCTCCTGCAAGTCGCTGGTGAAGCAGATCGTCGAGTGGGCCGCCGACGGCGACCTCACCGAGGACCCGGCGGCGTCCTGGTACGTGCCCGGCATCCCCATGCCGAAGCCGGAGCTGATGCGGGCCATCCGTGAGCACGACCTGCGCAGCGTGTCGGCGGTGTTCTCGACCCTCGCGCCCGACGGCAGGGACGACGCGAAGTCGAAGATGGGGCTGACCTCGCTGCTGAAGATGATCTGGGGGCACGACTTCGTCCCGGAGAAGGACGGCGAGTTCATCAACGACCGGGTGCACGCCAACATCCAGCGTGACGGCACCTTCTCCGTCGTCCCGCAGATGAAGGGCGGGGTGACCACGCCGGCGCAGCTGCGGAAGATCGCCGACGTCGCCGAGAGGTACGAGGTGCCGATGGTGAAGGTGACCGGCGGCCAGCGGATCGACCTGCTCGGCGTCCGCAAGGAGGACCTGCCGGCCATGTGGGCCGACCTCGGCATGCCGTCCGGGTACGCCTACGGCAAGAGCTTCCGCACGGTGAAGACCTGCGTCGGCAGCGACTTCTGCCGCTTCGGCCTCGGCGACTCCACCCAGCTCGGCATCGACCTGGAGACCCGGTTCCAGGGCATCGAGAGCCCGGCGAAGATGAAGCTCGCCGTCGTCGGCTGCCCCCGGAACTGCGCGGAGGCGTACGTGAAGGACGTCGGTGTCGTGGCCGTGGGCAACGGCAAGTGGGAGGTCTACGTCGGCGGGGCCGCCGGGGCGACCATCCGCAAGGGCGACCTGCTGGCCACCGTGGACTCCCCGGAGGCGGTGATCACCCTGGCCGGCCGGTTCATGCAGTACTACCGGGAGAACGCGAACTGGTTGGAGCGCACGTACGACTTCGTGCCCCGCATCGGGCTGGAGACGATCAAGGCGGTGCTGCTCGAGGACAGCGAGGGGATCGTCGCCGACCTGGACGCCGGCATGCAGCGGTCGATCGACGCCTACACCGATCCGTGGGGCCAGGACGCCGCGGAGCCGGCCACGCCCGGTCAGTTCCGCCCGTCGCTGCCGCTGGTCGCGCTGCCGAAGGTGCCGGTCCGATGAGCCTCACCGAGGAGCGGTCCACGACGGCGCACGTGGTGGGCAGCGTGGCGGAGGTCCCGCCGGGGGAGGGGCGCACCTTCGTGGTCGGCGGTGAGCAGGTGGCGGTGTTCCGGCTGCGCGACGGCTCGCTGCACGCCACCCAGGCGGCCTGTCCCCATGCCGGGGGCCCGCTCGCCGACGGGCAGACCGACGTCGACGTGCTGGTCTGCCCACTGCACCAGTACGCCTACCGGTGGGCCGACGGCGCCTCGACGTCCGGCGCCGCACCGATCCGCGTCTACCCCGTCCGGGAGGAGGACGGCGCGCTGGTGGTCGAGGTGTAGCGCGGGCCCCACACCGCCGGCTCCGCCGCGACCCGGGCGGACCAGCCGGCGGTCACCACGGTGACGACCACCCAGAACGGTGGCCACGGGGAGAGGTGGACGACGAGCATGGCAGCGGCCACCAGCGCTGCGCTGAAGCTCAGCTCCCGGCCCAGGCCCCAGGCCGCTGACCGCCACATCGCCCCATTCGACAGGTCCGCCCAGCCGGGGCGCAAGGCGGCGCGGACCCGCCGGTGCGGTGCGGGACCTGGACGGCCCCGCTAACGGCCGGCGGGGCGGGCGCGGACGTGCATCCGCTCGCCCTGCGGGCCGAAGAGGACGAGCGACTCGGCGGGCTCGGGGAACGGGTTGGAGAACGCGTGCGGCACCCGGGTGTCGAACTCGACGACCTCCCCGGTGCCGAGCACGAAGTCGCGGGCGCCGAGCAGCAGTCGCACCCGGCCCGAGAGGACGTAGAGCCACTCGTAGCCGTCGTGCACCTTCTGCTCGGTGTTCCCGACCTGCCACCGCGGCGGGAGCTCCATCTTGTAGGCCTGGGGCCCGCCGGTCTGGCGGGTGAGCGGCACCATGGTCATGCCGTCGCGCTCGATCGGGCGCGCGTGCACTCGCGGATCGGCCGGCGCCGGGGCGTCCACCAGGTCGTCGAGGGCCACGCCGTAGGTCCGGGCCAGCGGCAGCAGCAGCTCCAGCGTGGGGCGGCGCCCGCCCGACTCCAGCCGCGACAGGGTGCTGACGGAGATCCCCGTGGCGTCGGCGACCTCGGTGAGCGTGGCTCCGCGCTCGGTGCGGAGAGCACGGAGGCGCGGGCCCACGTTCAGCAGGACGTGGTCGTCGGTCATCTCGGATACCTTGCCATACCGGCAACCGTCGTTGCCATATGCGTCGCCCGCGGTGACAGTGGACGGCATGGACGAGCGATACGACGTGGTGGTCATCGGTGGCGGCGCGGCGGGGCTGAGCGGTGCGCTCACCCTGGCCCGCGCCCGGCGCAGCGTGCTGGTGGTGGACGCGGGGGAGCCCCGCAACGCACCGGCCGGGAACGTGCACGACTACCTGGGCCGGGAGGGCACCCCGCCGGCCGAGCTGTACGCCATCGGCCGGAGCGAGGTGGAGTCCTACGGCGGCACGGTCGTGCCCGGGCGGGGGATGTCGGTCCGCCGCGAGGACGACGGCTTCCGCCTGGCCCTGGACGGCGGCAGGGACGTGCACGCGCGGCGCGTACTGCTCGCGGCCGGCCTCACCGACGACCTGCCCGACGTCCCCGGCGTGGCCGAACGGTGGGGGAGCACGGTGCTGCACTGCCCGTACTGCCACGGCTGGGAGGTCCGCGACCGCGCCGTCGGCATCGTGAGCACCGGACCGCTGGGTGCCTACGCCGCCCTCCTGTGGCGGCAGTGGAGCGAGGACGTCGTCCTGTTCGTGCACACCGGCGCCGAGCCGGCCGAGGCCGACCTGGAGAAGCTGGCGGCCCGCGGTGTCCGGATCGTGCGCGGCGGAGTGGCCGGCCTCGAGGGCGGCGCCGACGTCCGCCTGGCCGACGGCGGGCTGGTGGCCCGGGACGCGGTGGTCGTGGCCCCGCGGTTCGTCGCCAACGGCGAGCTGCTCGCGGACCTCGGCGCAGTGCCGGTGCCGATGGAGATGCACGGCGCCGTCCTGGGCACCTACCTGCCCGCCGACCCGACCGGGCGCACCGACGTCCCGGGCGTGTGGGTGGCCGGGAACGCCGGTGACCTGAGCGCACAGGTGATCGTCGCGGCGGCGCAGGGCCTCAAGGCCGGAGCGATGATCAACGCGGACCTGATCGAGGAGGACACCGCACGCGCGGTGGCCGGGGCGCCGGAGCGTGGCGGCGTGAGCGCCGTGGACCGGGAGTCCTACGACGAGCTCTACCGCTCGGCTCCGGCGGTGTGGAGCGGCCGGCCGAACGGGCAGCTGGTCGTGGAGGCGGCCGAGCTGCCGCCCGGTAGCGCGCTGGACGCCGGCTCCGGCGAGGGCGGCGACGCCCTCTGGCTGGCCGAGCGCGGCTGGCGGGTCACCGCGGTCGACTTCTCGCCGGTCGCCCTGGAGCGCGGCGCCGCCCAGGCACGCGCCCGCGGGCTCGGCGACCGCGTCGATTGGCGGCACGAGGACCTGGACGTGTGGGCGCCGCCGGAGGGCCGCTTCGACCTGGTGACCGCCCACTACCTGCACTCGACCTGGACCGACCACGAGGCCCTGTTCCGCCGGCTGGCCGCCGCGGTCGCGCCGGGCGGGACCCTGCTGGTCGTCGGGCACCTGATGGGCGACCACCGGGGCCACGGGCAGCACCACGCGCACGAGCCCGGCGTGCTCCACACCGCCGAGGACGTCGCGGCGGTGCTCGACCCGCAGGAGTGGCGCGACGTCGTCACCGAGACCCGGGACCGCGATCCGGGGGCGGCGGAGCGGACGGGGAGTCCGGTGCCGGACACCGTGCTGGTCGCGCGGCGGAGCTGAGGAGCCCGTCGGCCGGGAGCGGTCCGCTGCTCCGCGCGAGCTCGGTCTCTGCTCAGATGCCGGTGTCTGCCCAGATGTCGGTCGCTGCCCACCGGGGCTGGGCAGAGACCGAAAGCGTCATCTGTCTCTGCCCACGTGGGGTGGGCAGAGACGGACCCGGCCGGAGGTATCCCGGGCGGTCGAGGGCGGTCAGGAGCGGGGTAGCCCCAGGTCGGCCAGGGCCGCGGCGACGGCGTCGTCCCGCAGGAGCTCGAGCACCAGCAGCCGGTGCACCAGCACCCCGCGGCGGGTGAGCCGCAGATCGGCCGGCCGCAGGCGGGGGAGCGCCGAGCCACCGGGGCGCGGCTGGGCGGGCGGAGGGTCGAGGAGGCCGGTGCGCTGCAGGTCGGCGATGTCCTCGCGGGCGCCCCAGGCCGTCCAGCCGCGCGGCTCGTCCTCCAGCGGGGTCATCGGCAGCGGGACGCGGTCGCGACGTCCGACGGCGGCCAGCAGCGCCAACTGCCGCCAGCGCAGCGCGCCCGCCAGCCGCAGGGCGCGGCCGACCAGCTCGGCGTCGATGTCGGGGGAGACGCCGACCTCGGCCAGCAGGTAGCCCAGGTGCCGCACCCGGCGCTCGTCGGTGGACCGGCGGGCGGCGGCCACGACCGCCTCGACGAGCTCGTCGGCCGCCGGCCGGCTGCCGGGCCGGGCGGTGAAGAAGCCGTCGGCGCGCACGGCCCGGCCGCTGCGGTGCAGGGTGGCGGCGTACTCGACGGCGAAGGCCAGGGCCGCGCCCGCCCGCACCCGCTCCCGCTCCACGGGGATGCCGGAGGCCTCCCCGGCCGCGGTGCGCAGGACGGCGGCGAACCGGTCGTCCACCTGCACCCGCGCGGTCGCCGGCTCGAACACCACCGCGGCGGCGGCGGAGCTCATCGATCCCGCCACCGGGGCGCCGGCCTCGATGAGCGCGCGCCCGGTGCTGGTCTCCTCGGCTGCGGTCACGCCGTGATCTTCGTCGGTCCGGCGGCCTGCCTGCACCCCGGGACGAGCGGCCTCACCCGCGAGGGCCACGGGCGCGCCGCCGGGGCCGGCTCCGAGGGGCCGGTCCCGGCGGCGTCCGGAGCGGCGGTCAGACGCCGGCCTGCTGCATCAGCGTGCCGCGACGGAGGTAGACGAACCAGGTCACCGCCACGCAGGCGATGTAGAAGCCGCAGAACGACAGCAGCGCCGTCTCCACCCCGCCGGTGGCCCCGTAGGACTCCGAGACGATCCGCGGGATGAACACCGCGCCCAGGGCGCCGACCGCGGAGATGATGCCCACGGCGGCGGCGGTGTCCCGCCGCGCCCGGTAGAGCACGGCCGCCGGGGCGTCGCCGGGGTGGCCCGCGGCGGCCTCCGCGCGGTAGATGATCGGGATCATCCGGTAGGTCGACCCGTTGGTCATGCCGACGACCGCGAACAGCACCAGGAAGCTGACGAGGAAGCCGACGAAGCTCCCGGCCCGGAGGAAGGCGATCGCGGTCCCGATCGCGAGGGCCTGGCCGACGAAGGTCACGACGGTCACCTTCGCCCCGCCGACGCGGTCGGCGAGCCATCCGCCGAACGGTCGGGACAGCGAGCCCACCAGCGGCCCGAGGAAGGCGTAGCGGTAGGTGTCGGCCGCGAACTCGTTGGCGAGCACCAGCGGGAAGGCGCCGGAGAACCCGATGAAGGAGCCGAAGGCGCCGATGTAGAGGAACGACATCACCCAGGTCTGCTTCCGGCGGGCGATCGCCGCCTGGTCCGCGACGTTCGCCTTCGCACCGGACAGGTTGTCCATGAAGAACCAGGCGCCCACGACCGCCAGCACGATGAACGGCACCCAGATGAGGGCCACGTTCTGCACGTACCGGGCGTCCCCGGCCTCCGTCGTCCCCGTGCTGCCGCCGACGAACGCGATCGCGCCCGCCGTGACCGCCAGCGGCCCGACGAGCTGGATGATCGCCACCCCGATGTTCCCGCCCGCGGCGTTGAGGCCGAGCGCGAAGCCCTTCTCCTTGTCCGGGTAGAAGAACGAGATGTTCGCCATCGACGAGGCGAAGTTCCCCCCGCCGAACCCGCAGGTGATCGCGGTCAGCACCCAGAACCAGTACGGCTGCCCGGTCGTCGCCGCGACGGTCAGCAGGGTCACCGGCACGAGGAGCAGCGCCGCGCTGACCACCGTCCAGTTCCGGCCGCCGAACACCGCGGGCATGAACGTGTAGGGCACCCGCATGATCGCGCCGACCAGGCCCGCGGTGGCCACGAGCCAGAACAGCTGGTCGCTGGTGAAGCCGTAGCCGATCGAGGCCAGGACGGCGGCGGCGATGCTGAACATCTGCCAGACGCTGAAGCCGATGTTCTCCGCCAGCACCGACCACCCCAGGTTCCGCCGGGCCACCGGCCGGCCCTGCGGCGAGGCCCAGAACGCGGCGTCCTCGGGGTTGTAGTCGTCGATCCAGCGCGAGCCGCGCGGCCGGCTCGGGGGAGGGGCGGTGCCGGTCGCGGGGGCCGCTCCGGTTCCGGTGGTGCGGACGGTCGGGCTCGAGGTCATGGCGCGACGCTAGGAACGGGTCGTTTCCCCGGCGCCGCACGCGCGTGACCGCTCGGGAACGGTCCTCTCACCGGTGGCGCCCGCCCGCTGTGAGTTGTCGGTGCGTGCTGCCACGATGCGCGCATGGCGATCGAGGTCCGCCCGGCGAGCAGGTTCGACGACGTCGCGACGATGGTCGGGCCCAAGCGGCCCGACGCGAACGTCTGCTGGTGCCTGAGCTACCGCATCCCGTCGAAGGAGAACCAGGCACTGCAGGGCCCGGCCCGCGGCGAGCGCGTGCGGGAACTGCTCCGCGAGGATCTGCCGCCCGGGGTCCTGGCCTACGACGGTGACGAGGTCGTGGGCTGGGCGGCGGTCCACCCGCGCGCGGACACGACGTTCGCCCGCAACCGGAAGATCCCGTGGATCGACGACCTGCCGGTCTGGTCGCTGTGGTGCATCCGGGTCCGCCCCGGTCACCGGGGGGCGGGCATCAGCCACCACCTGGTCCGGGGTGCCGTCGACCACGCCCGCGTGAACGAGGCGCCGGCGATCGAGGCGTACCCGGTGGACAACGGCGCCCGGAAGGTCGATCTCACGATGGCCTATGTCGGGACGCGGGCGCTCTTCGAGCGGGCCGGGTTCGCCAAGGCGGCCGACACCGACTCGGTGCTCAACGGTTTCCCGCGGGTGCTCATGCGGCTCGACCTGCGCTGACCGGTTCAGACCTTGAGGCGGTACCCGCGCTTGACCACGGTCTCCACCAGCGGCGTCCCGAGCGCAGCCCGCAGTCGGGTGACCGCCATCTCCACGGCGTGCCCGTCCCCGCCTCCCGGCAGGGAGGCCACGAGCTCGGCCCGGGCGACGACCCGGCCGGGCTGCCGGGCCAGCTCGCGGAGCACGGCCAGCGATCCGGGGGGCAGCTCCACCAGCCGGCCGTCGACCACGGCGGCATGGCCGCGCACCTGCAGCGAGTGCGGGCCGACCTGCAGCACCGGGTCGCGCTCGGGGAGCCGGGCGACGACCTCCCGCGCGAGCGCACCCAGGCGGGCGCGCCCGGGTTGGGAGGAGCGGATCCCGGCGGCGTCCAGCGGGGCGGCGGTGACCGGGCCGACGGCGACGGCGAGCACCCGGTCGCCGAACGCGGCCACCATCTCGTCCCGCTGGCCGAGCTCCCCGGCCACCTGCAGGAGGCTCGCGGCGGCCGGCGCGCTGGTGAAGGTCACCGCGTCGACCCCCCGGGCGACGATCGCGGCGACCAGCCGGCGCACCGGGGCGATGTCGTCGGGCAGCACCCAGCGGTAGACCGGGACGGTGAGCACCTCGGCCCCGCTCTCGCGGAGCCCCGACACCAGGTCGGGCAGCGGGTCGCCGTGCAGCTGGACGGCGATCCGCCGCCCGGCCAGTGGTCCCTCGGCCCCCGACAGCAGGTGCTCGAGGACCTCGGCCGACGATTCCGATGCAGGTGACCACGCGTCCACCAGGCCGCCGCCCCGGATCGCGCCCCGGGCCTTGGGGCCACGCGCGAGGACGCGGGAACCGGACAGGTGCTCGACCAGTGGCAGGTCCCAGGCGTCGGCGGCCTCGAGCCAGCCGCGGAAGCCGACCCCGGTGGTGGCGACCACCAGGTCGACCGGGGCGGCGAGCACCCGGCGCGTGGCGGCGACCAGCTCGGTGTCGTCGGACAGCGGCACGATGCGGATCGCCGGGGCGTGCACCACCCGGGCCCCGCGGCGGTCCAGGAGCGCGCCGAGCTCCTCCTTGCGGCGGGCGGCGGTCACCGCGACGGTGTATCCGGCCAGCGGCAGCTCGGCGTCCTGTTCCCGGACGGTGTCGGTCACGTGTCCCCCTCGCATGCGGTCGGTCCCCATCGTCGGGGTAGCGGGTTTCGCGCATGTGTCACGACCGGTCGTACCCGGCCCGGAGTGACCGGCCTCACGCCCCGCCGTCGACGACGACGTCGGCCCGCGCCCGCGTCCGGTCGGCGGCGAAGTGCGCGGCCTCCGTGCGTTGCCAGCGCCGCCACTCGCCGGCCAGGTGGGCGCCGTCGCGCGCCAGCCCGCGGGCCAGCCGCAGCGACGCGTCGGCCTCGACCCACACGCGCAGGGCGGCCCACGGGTCCACCGCGCGCGACGCGCTGCCGCACCCCTCCACGACCAGCACCCTCGGCACGGGCACCGGCGTGGGATCGGGGGAGAAGCGGCCCGCGACCCAGTCGTACCGGTGGTACGCGCCGGGCCGGCCCTCGGCCAGCGGCCGCAGGACGCCGGCGGACAGGCGGGACGCGGCGCCGGTGAGCGTCCAGCCGGCGTACACGTCGTCCATGTGGATGGTGGTCGTCCCCGGCAGGACGTCGGCCAGCCGGGCGGCGAGGGTGGTCTTGCCCGAGCCGGCCGGCCCGTCGATGCAGACCAGCCGCGTGCCGCCCAGGCGTGGCCCGGCGGCGCGCACCCGCTCGGCCAGCCCGGGCACGGTCACCGCGGGCGGAGCGTCCACGTCGGTACCGCCCCGCCGCTGCCGGCGATCAGGCCCCGGCCGGCGAGCAGCCGCAGGTGCGCGTCGGTCTCGGTGACCGCGAAGATCCGCATCCGCCGCTCGTACCGGTCCCACGGCCGCGACCAGGTCAGGTGCGCGGCCAGGTCCCACGCGGTCGAGCCGGGGTGCTGGCCGACGGCGGTCAGCAGCTCGGTCAGCCGCGCCTCGTGGTGCGCGGTCAGCGCGTCGGCGCGGTCGGCCAGGCCGCGGAACCGCCACTCGTGGCCCGGCAGCACCTCGGTGGCGTCCAGCCCGCGCACGCCGGCCAGCGAGTCGAGGTAGTCGCCCAGTGGATCCGCCGATCCGCCGCCCGTGGTGGAGACGTTGGGGCTGATGCGGGGCAGCACGTGGTCGCCGGAGAAGAACAGGCCGGTGCGCTCCTCGGCGAAGCAGAGGTGCCCGGGGGTGTGCCCCGGGGTGTGCACCGCGCGCAGCGACCACCCCGGGAACGCGGCTCGGTCGCCGTGCTCCAGCAGCCGGTCGGGCACGGCCATGCGCATGAAGCCGGAGAGGTACTCCGCCCCGCCGACGTCGGACGCCGCGTCCGCCCGCGGTGCACCCAGCCCGACCAGGAACTCCACCTCGGCGGCGACGGCGTCCACGGCCGCGGTGCGGGTCAGCCGGGCGACGGCGGAGGCGTCGGCCGGGTGCATCGCCACCCACGCGCCGCTGGCCTCGCGCACCCGCGCGGCCAGGCCGAGGTGGTCGAAGTGCAGGTGGGTGACGACGACGCCGCGGACGTCACCGATGCCGGCGCCGAGCGACGTCAGCCCATCGGTGAGCGCGTCCCAGCCGGCGTCGCTCTCCCAGCCGGTGTCGACCAGGCCGAGCCCGCCGCCGTCGAGGGCCAGGGCGTAGACGTTGACGTATCGCAGCGGGTTGTCCGGGATCGGCACGGGGATCGACCACAGGTCGGGGCGCAGCCGCTCCACCGGCGGCAGGGTGCGGGACCGCCACGCCGCGTGCTGGTCGGTGCCGGTGATCTCCACGTCCCGGCACTCTGCCAGCCGCGGCCGGGCGGGGGGCTGGGAGCATGGGGGCGTGAGCGCCCCCTCGCCCCCCGTCCGCACCGTCTCCGCCGTCCCCCGCCGGATGCGGCAGATGCTCGCCGTCGGCGCGGCCGTGGTGGTGGCGGTGGCGG
Organism: Blastococcus sp. HT6-4; assembly: GCF_039679125.1. NCBI lineage: Bacteria > Bacillati > Actinomycetota > Actinomycetes > Geodermatophilales > Geodermatophilaceae > Blastococcus > Blastococcus montanus. The sequence continues at coordinate 1,867,125 of NZ_CP155551.1, forward strand.
TCGTGGTCGCCCTCAGCCTGCCCTCGACCCCGAACACGGTCGTGAACTACGGCCTCGCCGACCAGATCGCCATCGGGGCGCTCGGGCTGCTGCTCGGCGCCGGGGTGCTGCTCCTCGGCCGGTCGCGCGTGGACGCCGACGCCGCCGGCGTCCACGTCCGCAACTTCGTCGTCCACCACGCCGTGCCCTGGACGGCGGTGCGCGCGGTCCGGTTCGAGCGGTCGTCGGCGTGGGCGTCGCTGCTGCTCGAGAACGGCGACGAGATCTCCATGCACGGCCTGCAGGCGCTGGACAAGGAGCAGGCGGTGCAGGCCGTGGAGGGGATGCGTGCCCTGCACGCGGCGGCGCGGGCGAACGACCCGGTCCGGCCGCCGCTGCTCTACGACGACTGAGCGCCCTGTCTCCTCCGCCCCCGCGGGCTCGCGGGGGTGGGAATGCCCATGGCGTCGACGACGCTGTAACATGGGCGTGCCTCCCCGCTACATCGAGGCGCGCGAACCACCAGCGGCCCCGCCCCGGGCCGCTGATCCAAGAGGAGCCCGCTCCCACCTGACGCCGTCCAGGCGCTCAGGTCCCCGGATCGCGAGAGCCGGCCACCGGTCGGAGCTCGCGTAGTGCACGCACCCTCACGGGTCGTGCGCCACCGGCGAGTGGGCCCCGTGAGCAGATGCTCACGGGGCCTTCTGTCCGTCGGCGCCCGGGTGGGCCAGCGACTCCTCCCATGCAGCAGCAGAGGAGAGGCCATCACCGAGCCCCGCATCAACGACCGTATCCGCGTTCCCGAGGTCCGCCTGGTCGGTCCCGAGGGCGAGCAGGTCGGCATCGTGTCGATCGGCGAGGCGCTGCGCCTGGCGCAGGACTCCGAGCTCGACCTGGTCGAGGTCGCCCCCATGGCGCGGCCGCCGGTCGCCAAGCTCATGGACTACGGGAAGTTCAAGTACGAGTCCGCGCAGAAGGCCCGCGAGGCCCGGCGCAACCAGGCGCTCACCGTCATCAAGGAGATGCGGCTGCGCCTGAAGATCGACCCGCACGACTACGAGACCAAGAAGGGCCACGTCGAGCGCTTCCTCAAGGGCGGCGACAAGGTCAAGATCACCGTGATGTTCCGCGGTCGCGAGCAGTCGCGCCCGGAGATGGGTTACCGCCTCCTGCAGCGGCTGGCTGCCGACGTCGCCGAGCTCGGCGTCGTCGAGTCCAACCCGAAGCAGGACGGACGGAACATGGTCATGGTGATCGCCCCGCACCGGAACCAGGCCGCAACCGACGCCGTGCGCCGCACGGCGAAGGCGGAGAAGCAGGCGGCCGACGAGCAGGCCTCGCAGGCCTGACCGGTCGCACCGAGACCGCACCACCGAAGACGGCCGGTGCCGTGCGGCAGCCCCGTGCTGCCGCCGGCACCGACATCACCACGAACAGGACGAGGGACATGCCGAAGCAGAAGACCCACAAGGGCACGGCCAAGCGCGTGCGCGTGACGGGTTCCGGAAAGCTCGTGCGGGAGCACACCAACAACCAGCACAAGTTCGAGGTGAAGTCGTCCTCGCGCAAGCGGCGGGTGAGCGGCATCGGCGTGCTGTCCCCGGCCGACGCCCCGCGCATGAAGAAGCTGCTCGGTCGCTGAGACCGCCCACCCCGTAACGAGAAGACAGGAGCTCTCACGTGGCACGCGTGAAGCGGGCGGTCAACGCCCAGAAGAAGCGTCGGAGCACCCTCGAGGCCGCCAGCGGCTACCGGGGTCAGCGGTCCCGGCTGTACCGCAAGGCCAAGGAGCAGATCCTCCACTCCGCGACCTACAACTACCGCGACCGCAAGGCGCGCAAGGGTGACTTCCGCAAGCTGTGGATCACCCGGATCAACGCCGCGGCCCGCCTCAACGACATGACCTACAACCGGTTCATGCAGGGGCTCAAGCTCGCGGGCATCGAGCTGGACCGTCGGGTCCTGGCCGAGCTCGCGGTGAACGAGCCGGCTGCCTTCGCCGCCCTGGTGGAGACCTCGCGCGCCGCGGTCGCCGCCGCGCCGGCCGGCGAGGCCGCCGCCTGACCAGGCGGCAGTGACATCCCGACGCCGTCGGTGACCGGCCCCACGGGGCCGGCGCCGGCGGCGTCGGTGTCTGTGCAGTCCCGTGCTGGGAAGTGGAGGAGACGTGCCCGAGCTGCTGACCGAGCGCTCGGCCCGGGTCGTGGCGGCGCGCAAGCTCACCCGCCGGGCCGGCCGCGATGCCGCCGGTCTGTTCCTCGCCGAGGGACGCCAGGCCGTGGTGGAGGCGCTGGCCCGTCCCGACGGTGTCCGCGAGGTCTTCGCGACCGAGGCGGCGGCGGCCGTGCACTCCGACCTGCTGGCCCGGACCCCGGTGCCGGTGCGGATGGCCACCGAGAAGGCGGCCGCCGGGCTGTCGGAGACGGTGACGCCGCAGGGCCTGGTCGCGGTCTGCGAGCTGCGCGACGTCCACGCCGAGGCGCTGACGACGGCGCCGCCGCGGCTGGCCGTCGCCCTGGCCGAGCTGGCCGACCCGGGCAACGCGGGCACCGTGCTGCGGACGGCGGACGCCTGCGGAGCGGGGGCGGTGGTGTTCGGCGCCGGCTCGGCCGACCCGTACGGCGGCAAGGCCGTGCGCTCGAGCGCCGGGAGCCTGTTCCACGTCGACGTCGTCCGCGGCGCGGACCTCCACGAGCTGCTGCCCGCGCTGCGGGCGACCGGCGTCACGGTGCTCGCCGCCGACGGCGGGGGAGCGGCCGAGCTGCCCGCCCTGGTCGCCGGCGGCCGGCTCACCGGGCCGGTGCTGTGGCTGTTCGGCAACGAGGCGCGGGGCGTGCCGCCGTCCCTGGCCGCCCTGGCCGACGCGCGGGTGCGCATCCCGATGCGCGGCCGCGCGGAGAGCCTCAACCTCGCCGCGGCCGCGGCCATCTGCCTGTACACCACCCAGCTCGCCCAGGGCTGAGCTGCGCCGCGGGCGAGAAGTCCCGGCCTGCCGTCCTCCGGGCCTGCCGGGATCCGGGCCGCCCCGTCGCTCTGCCCGGGATCGCAGGTCCGGCACGTGGTGGCGCACGTGACGATGCGGACGGGAGGATGTCGCCCGTCGTCGGACGTCCAGGACGTCGACACGGCGGTCACGGAGGTAGCGGGAACGGTGGACGACAGGCAACGGCCGGCCGATGCGCCAGGTGCGCCGGCCGGCACGATGACGCAGGGCGTTGCGGGGCCCGGGACGCTCGCGCCGCCGCGGACCGACGGACGCCGCTCCCGGTGGGCCGAGCACCGCCGGGCGCGGCGCGAGGAGCTCGTGGGAGCGGCCGTCGACGCGGTGCGGCTGGCCGGTCCCGACTTCGCCGTCGACGACGTCGCGCGCAGCGCCGGTGTCTCCAAGACGGTGATCTACCGGTACTTCAGCGACAAGGACGAGCTCGTCGACGCCGTCCTCGCGCGTATCTCCCAGGGGGTCCTGCTGCCCCGGCTGCTCGGGGGGCTGGCCGTCGACCACCGCGACGAGCGGGAGCGCCTCCGCGCGGTCATCGCGGCGTTCGTCTCGCTGATCGAGGACGAGCCGGCGCTCTACCGGTTCGCCTACGCGCAGGCCGGACGGGCCGGCCGCGCCGACCTCGTGGCCGCCACGGAGCACGCGGTCGCCACCGCGCTGGGCGCGCTGCTGGCCCAGCGGCTGGCCGACGCCGGCCGCCCCCGGGAGGCCGCGATGACCTGGGCCTACGGGGTGGTGGGGATGGTGCAGCTCGCCGCGCACTGGTGGTCGGCCGCCCGCACGGTGTCCGCCGCCGATCTGGTCGACCAGCTGACCGCGCTGGCCGACGGCGGCCTCGGCACGTTGCTCCCACCCCGGAGCTGACCGGGCGGGGCCCCGGTGTCAGCGCGAGGAGGCGGGCAGCCAGCCGGCCGCCCGGCCGACCGCGGCGAGGAGCCCCGCCACGTCGCCGGCGTCGACGGGGAAGCAGCCCGCGCCCGCGCGCGCCGTGACGACCAGGGGCACGCCGCCGATCACCACCGGCCCGCGGACGGCCGCCTCGAGCTCGGCGCGGATCCGGTCCGCCTCGCGCACGGCGGTGCCGGCCGCGAGGCCCGGGAGCACGACGACGAAGGAGTCCCGGGCCCAGCACGCCAGCAGGTCGCCGCGCCGGAGCCGTCCCCGCAGCCGCTGCGCCGCGACGGCCAGCAGCTCCTCGGCCGCCTTCGGCCCGTGCTCGTCCTCGACCTCGACCTCGGCCAGCCCCTGGAGCGCGACGATGACCAGGGCCACGGCGTCGCCGGTGGCGCGGGCGTTCCAGACCTCGATCTCCGCCTGCTCCAGCAGGTGCTGGCGGGAGGCCAGCCCGGCGAGCGGATCGGGCACCGACAGCTCCTCGATGCGGGCCAGGTAGGCGCGGGACCGGTCGCGCTCCTGCTCCAGCTCGCGCTGCGCCGTCACCCGCTCGGTGACGTCGACCTGCACACCGATGTACTGCACGACCTCGCCGGTCCCGTCGGTGACCGGCGCCAGGTGCAGCTCGTTCCACCAGGGCGTGCGCTCCGGCCCGCGGTGGTTGAGCAGCACCTCGCGGCACTCCCTACCCGCGGCGACGGCCGCCCGGATCCGGGACTGCGCCGCGGCGTCGGTGTCCGGGCCCTGAAGGAACCGGCAGTTGCGGCCCAGCAGCTCGGCACGGGGCAGGCCGACCAGCCGCTCGAACGCCGGGTTGACGTACACCAGCGGCTGATCGGGCAGCCGCACGTCGACCAGGCAGACCCCGCTCGGGGTGGCCTCGAGCGCGCGCCGGACGAGGGCGCTGTCGTCGAGCAGTTCGCCGGCCTGCGTGGCCGCCGCAACCACCTCGGCGGTCACCGGCACGGCGGGCGGCACGAGCGGCGCCCCGGCGCGCGGGGTCACCCGGCCCAGGAGGCAACGGGCCGCGCGGACCGCCGTGTCGCGGTCGTAGGTCAGCGCGTACTCGAACTGCCGCTCCATGTCCGGGCCGGTGCTGCCGAGGTCGCGGGCGAGCAGCGCGACGCTGAAGTGCGGCGCGAGCACCACGACGTCCCACTCGCCGCGGACGGGGTCGCCCGGGGCCAGGTCGGCCCCCCGCAGTCCCGGCAGCGGCTCGGCCGGCAGGCCCTCGCCGAGCGCGCACACGAAGCCGGTGCGCTCGACGAGGTCCCGGTACCGCTGGGCGGTCGAGGGGGTGAAGTGGCGGGCCTCCTGGAACGTCCCGGTGACGACGCAGGTCTCGCCGAGGCGCAGCGCCTCCCGCTCCAGCTGCTTGCTGAGCTCGATGAGCAGCCCCTTCGGTGCACGGCGCGGCGCCGTCCCGGGGGGCAGACAGGCGAACGGTGAGCCGGCGTCGGTGCCGCCGGGATGCTCGGCCGGGGGCGGCAGGGCACCCACCGGCCGCGAGGAGTCCGGGGTCGGCGTGGGCCGCCCGAACAGCCACCCCTGGCCGACGCTGGCGCCCAGCGCCCGGGCCATGGCCAGGTGCGCGTGGTCCTCGATCCCCTCGGCGAGGATCACGGCCCCGGTGGCCTGGGCGTAGGCGTTGACCGCGTTCATGATCTGCGCGATCGCCGGGCCGGGGCGCTCCTGCACGAGCCGGAGGTCCAGCTTGACGACGTCCGGGCGCAGCAGCGGCATGAAGGCCAGCGACATGGGGTCGGCGCCGACGTCGTCCAGCGCGATGCCCCAGCCGAGCTCCCGGACCCGCGCGACGGTGCGCAGCAGCTCCGCCGGGCGGGCGGCCAGCGCCCGCTCGGTGATCTCCAGGACCACCCGCAGCCCACCGGGGGCGGTCGAGGCGATGGCCAGCAGCTCGTCCAGCGGCGCGGTGTCGAGCACCTCCGGCTCGACGTTGACGAAGAGGGCGACCCCGGGCGGGAGGCCGTGCCCGGCCGCGCCGCGGAAGGCGGCGGCACGGCAGGCCTCGTCCAGCTCCGCGAGCAGGCCGGCCTCCCGGGCGGCGGCGAAGAGGTGGTCGGGCCGCTCCAGCGGGCCCTGCGGTCCGCGCGCGAGCGCCTCGAAGGCGACGACGCGGCCGGTGTCCAGCTCGACGATCGGCTGGAAGACGCTGCGCACCCCACCGGGGCGGAGGGCCTCGGCGAGGGCGGGGTCGGGCAGAGGGCGAACGGGGTCCACGTCAAGCGCCATCGGCCGCCGGGCCGGCCGCCCGAAGCCGGATCGGCCGCGGCCACCCCGAAGGGGGAGATCGGCCCGGCGGGGTCGTGGACGACGAGACGTCCTCATCGGGCGTGCACCGCCGTGCACAGCGAGGCGAGCGCCCGGCGGATTCGGCGCGTTCACCGGCCGTTCACCGAGAATGCACCGTTCTAGCACTCTGCGTTAACGCTATACAGTCCCCGGTCACCCGGGTTGCCGTCGCGCGCGGGTCTCTACCGCAAGGGAGAACGCGGTGCTCGTCATCGTCCGGCCCCGCCGCCTGACTCTCGTCCTGATCGGTGTCGCCGTCCTGCTCGGAGCCGTCAGCCTCACCGTCAACCTTCTCGCGTTCCGGGCCGGGACCACGCAGACGCCGGTGGCGGGAAGCCTGGGAGCCGGCCCGCAGGACTTCTTCAACGTCGACCGGGAGGCGAATCTCCCGACCTGGTTCGCTACCGCCGTGCTCCTGCTCGCGGCTGCATCGGTGGCCGGCGTCGCGGCATGGGCGTCCCGCACCCGCGACCGCTGGCGCTGGCACTGGTGGGTCCTCGCGGCGACTTTCTGCTATCTGTCGATCGACGAACTCGTGCGGCTGCACGAGAAGGCCATCGGGCCCGTGAGCCAGGTCATCGACGCGACCGGCATCTTCACCTTCGGCTGGTGGGTCCCGGCGGCTCCGCTGGTGATCGTCTTCGCCATCGCCTACCTCCGCTTCCTCCGCGCGCTGCCCGCGAAGGTCGGCGGCCTCATGGTGCTCGCCGGCGCCCTGTACGTCGGGGGCGCCATGGGCATGGAGATCGTGGGCAGCTGGGTGGCCGATGCCCGAGGGACGCTGTCCCCGGCGTACAGCGTCGTCACCACGGTGGAGGAGATGCTCGAGATGCTCGGCGTCATCGTCTTCCTGCACGCCGTGGCCACGTACGCCAACTCGCGCCTGACGGTCGTCGATGCCTCCCGTGCGACCGCTCCCACGGTGCAGGCTGCCGACCCCGGTCCTCGCCGCTCCCATCGCGCCGCGCAGCCGGCGAGGCCGGTGACCGGCATGGTGGGCCCGAGGCCCGCGGCGGAAGCGGGACTGGGCGACCGCCGGGGGCGCTGATCCGGCGGACGCCGACGCCGGGGAAGCAGCGGGGCCCGGAACGGCCGCGGGGACCCGGAGCGGACGATCAGCCCGGCAGCGTGATGAGGACGACGGCGGCGCCCGCGGAGACCAGCCCGGCCAGCTGGGCGGGCACCAGCCGCTCGCGCAGCACCACCTGGGCGAGCACCACGGTGCTGACCGGGTAGAGCGAGGCGAGCACCCCGGTGATCGCCAGCTGCCCGCCGGTCTGGGTGGCCAGCAGGAACAGCGCGTTCGCCGTCATGTCGCCGATCCCGGACACCAGCACGAGGGGCAGCGCCGCCCGGTTCGGCCGCAGCGACTGGCCGCTGGTGAGCGCGACCGCGGCCACGAGGGTCACCGAGGCCAGCCGCGCGGCGACCAGCGGGGTGAGGCCGGCGTCCTGGGAGGTGCGGTCGAGCAGCACGAAGAACAGGCCGAACGCCGCGCCGGCGACGAGCGCCGGCGTGAGGCTCGCCGGACGGGCGCCGCGCAGCGCGGCCAGCCCGCCCTCGGCGGAGACCAGGACGACGGCGGCGAGTGCCAGCACGATGCCCGCCGTCGCCCAGGGGCCGATCCGCTCGCCGCCGAGCGTCCCCACGAGCACCGGCACGGCGGCGGCGGTGACCGCGGTGACCGGGGCGACCACGCTCATCACCCCGCGTGCGAGCGCGCGGAAGAAGATCAGCAGCCCGGCCGCGCCGGCCAGCCCGGCCGCCGCACCGGTCCACAGATCGGCCGCGGTCGCCGGCCCACCGAGCCAGGGGAGCAGCGCCACCAGCGCCACCAGGCCCGCCAGCTGGGACAGCGCCACCACGCCGAACACCGACGTCCGCCGGCTGGCGAGCCCGCCCAGGAAGTCCGAGGCCCCGTAGACGACCGCCGACGCCAGCGCCAGCACGACCGCCACACGCACCCCCGCCTGCCTCGTTCCACGATCAGCTCACCTGATCATGGCGCGTCCTCCCGCGGCGTCTGCGGTGGGGGAGGACGCTGCGCGGTGAGGGCGGACGCGGCTGCCGGCGACGCCGCGCCATCGTCGTACCGGGAACCCAGGCGCGGGCGGGGCGGGGAGCCGGGCAGAATGGCCTCCCGTGTCTGGCGCCAACGATCCCTACGACCCGAAGCAGGTCGCCGCGCTCTCTCCCGAGGCCCTCGACGAGGCGGTGCGTGCCGCGCTCGGGGCGTTCTCGGCCGCCGGTGACCTGGAGGCGCTGGCCGCCGTCCGCCCGGCGCACCTGGGCGACCGCGCCCCGGTGCTGCAGGCCCGGCGGGAGCTCGGCGCGCTGCCCCCGGCCGCCCGCAGCGACGCCGGCAAGCGGGTGAACGCCGCTCGCGTCGCCGTCACCGAGGCCTACGAGGCCCGCAAGGCCGAGCTGGAGGCCGAGCGGGACGCGCGGGTGCTGGCCGAGGAGCGGGTCGACGTCACGCTGCCCTGGGACCGCACCCCGCGGGGCGCCCGGCACCCGCTGACCACGCTGATCGACCGGATCGCCGACACCTTCGTCGGCATGGGCTACGAGGTCGCCGACGGTCCGGAGCTCGAGGCGGAGTGGCTGAACTTCGACGCGCTCAACTTCGGTCCCGACCACCCGGCGCGGTGGCTGTCGGACACGTTCTTCGTCGCGCCCGAGGACTCCGGCCTGGTGCTGCGCACGCACACCAGCCCGGTGCAGGCGCGCACCATGCTCGAGCGGCAGCCGCCGATCTACGTCGTCGCCCCGGGGCGGGTGTACCGCACCGACGAGCTCGACGCGACGCACCTGCCGGTGTTCCACCAGGTCGAGGGCCTGGCCGTCGACGAGGGGCTCACCATGGCCCACCTGCGCGGCACGCTGGACCACCTGGCCCGCCAGCTGTTCGGCCCCGACGCCCGCACCCGGTGGCGGCCGCACTTCTTCCCCTTCACCGAGCCCTCGGCGGAGTTCGACGTCTGGTTCCCCGAGCACCGCGACGGCCCGCAGTGGGTCGAGTGGGGCGGCTGCGGGATGGTCAACCCGCGGGTGCTGCGCGCCTGCGGCGTCGACCCCGACACCTACACCGGCTTCGCCTTCGGCATGGGCATCGAGCGGGCGCTGCAGTTCCGGTCGGCCCTCTCGGACATGCACGACATCGCGGAGGCGGACGTCCGCTTCACCAGCGTCTTCGGAGTTGAGCAGTGAAGGTCCCCGTCAGCTGGCTGTCCGAGCTCGTCGACCTCCCGGCCGGCATCACGGTCGAGGAGCTCGACGCCGCCTTCGTGCGGCTGGGCTTCGAGGTGGAGGACGTCGTCCGCCCGCCGGTCACCACCGGACCGCTCGTGGTCGGCCGCGTGCTGGACGTCGAGGAGCTCACCGGCTTCAAGAAGCCGATCCGCTACTGCCAGGTCGAGGTGGGGGAGAGCGAGCCGCGCGGCATCGTCTGCGGCGCCCGCAACTTCGCCGTCGGCGACCTCGTCGTGGCCGCGCTGCCCGGTGCGGTGCTCCCCGGCGACTTCGCCATCGCCGCGCGGAAGACCTACGACCACGTCTCCGACGGCATGATCTGCTCGGTCCGCGAGCTGGGGATCGGCGAGGACCACGCCGGCATCCTCGTGCTCGGCCAGGGCGGCTACGTGCCGGGCACCCCGGCCGCCGACGTCCTCGGCCTCGAGGACGTCGTCTTCGACCTCGAGGTGACGCCGGACCGCGGCTACGCCATGTCGATGCGCGGGATCGCCCGCGACCTGGCCGGCGTGCTCGGCGTGGGCTGGCGCGATCCGGCCGACCTGCCACTGCCCGACTGGGCGGGTGCGCCGGCGTGGGAGGTCACCGTCGCCGACCCCGACCGCTGCGACCGCTTCTCCATGCTCGCCGTCGAGGACCTCGACCCGGCCGCGGCCAGCCCATGGCCATTGCGCCGCCGGCTGGCCCAGTGCGGCATCCGCAGCATCTCGCTGGCCGTCGACGTCACCAACTACGTGATGCTCGAGCTCGGCCAGCCGATGCACGCCTTCGACCGGGCCACCGTCACCGGCCCGATCACGGTCCGCCGGGCGACGGCGGGGGAGCGGCTCACCACCCTCGACGGCGCCGACCGCGCGCTCACCGGCGACGACCTGCTCATCACCGACGAGTCGGGCCCCATCGGGCTGGCCGGGGTCATGGGCGGGGCGTCGACCGAAATCGGGGACGGGACCACCGCGGTGCTGCTGGAGGCCGCGCACTGGGAGCCGAACGGCATCTCCCGCGGCGCCCGCCGGCACCGGCTGCCCAGCGAGGCCGGCAAGCGCTTCGAGCGCGGCACCGACCCCGAGGTCACCGTCGTCGCGCTCGCCCGGGCCGCGGCCCTGCTCGCCGAGCACGGCGGTGCGCGGGTCGTCGGCGCGCCGGTCGACATCGACACCCGCACGCCGCGGCCGGCGATCGCGGTCGACGCCGGGCTCCCCGGCCGGATCGCGGGCGTGCCCTACACCCGCGCCCAGGTGCTCGAGGTGCTGACCGCGGTCGGCGCCGAGGTGGCCGGTGACGGCGACGCCCTGCGCGTGACCCCGCCGTCCTGGCGCGGTGACCTGCAGGAGCCGGCCGACCTCGTCGAGGAGGTCGTCCGCTTCCGCGGGTTCGACGAGATCCCCTCGATCCTGCCCACCGCCCCGCCCGGCGGCGGGCTCACCGAGCGGCAGCGCCGTCGCCGCAGCATCGGCCGGGCGCTCGCCGAGGCCGGGTACGTGGAGGCCCCCGCGTTCCCGTTCACCGGGACGGCGCAGCTCGACGCGCTCGGGCTGCCCGCGGACGACGACCGGCGCCGGGTGATCACCGTGCGCAACCCGCTCTCCGAGGAGGCCCCGGCGCTGCGCACCACGCTGCTGCCCGGCCTCCTGGCCGCCCTCGGTCGCAACCTGGCCCGCGGGCTCCGCGACGTCGCCCTCTTCGAGCACGGCTCGGTCTTCCCCGGCGGGGAGCGCGCGACCGCGCCGCTGCCCGGGGCCGACCGCCGTCCGGACGACGCCACCCTCGCCGCGCTGCTGGGCGCGGTGCCGGTGCAGCCGTGGCACGTCGCCGTGGCGCTGACCGGGCAGCGCGAGCCCCGTGGCTGGTGGGGGCCGGGCCGGCCGGCCGCGTGGGCCGACGCCGTGCAGGCCGCGCGCGTGGTGGCCGCGGCCGCCGGGGCCGAGCTCACGGTCGAGCAGGCCGAGCGGGCTCCGTGGCACCCCGGCCGGTGCGCCGCGCTGCTGGTCGGCGACCGGGTGATCGGGTACGCGGGCGAGCTGCACCCCAAGGTGTGCGAGGTGCTCGGCCTGCCCGCCCGCACCGCCGTGATGGAGCTGGACGCCGACGCGCTCCCCGAGCCGGCGGTGCCGCAGGCGCGCTCGATCTCCACGTTCCCGCCGGTGCTGATCGACCTCGCGCTCGTGGTGGCGGACGACGTCCCCGCCGCCGACGTCGACGCGGCGCTGCGGGAGGGCGCCGGTGAGCTGCTGGAGCACCTGCGCCTGTTCGACGTCTACACCGGCGCCCCGGTGCCGGCCGGATCGCGGTCGCTGGCGTACGCGCTGACGCTGCGGGCCCCGGACCGGACGCTCACCAGCGAGGAGGCCACCGCGGTGCGCGACGCCGCCGTGGCGGCCGCCGCCGCGGCGACCGGGGCGCAGCTCCGTGCCTGAGCTCACCGGCGTCGCCCTCGTCACCGGGGCGTCCACCGGCATCGGGCGGCACCTGGTCGAGGGGCTCGCCGCGCGCGGCATGGCCGTCGCCGGGCTGGCCCGGGGCGAGGAGCGGCTGCGGGCGGCGATGGCGGAGGTCGCCGACGCCACCGGCGCCCGCACCCTAGCGGTGACCGCCGACGTCACCGACCGCGCCTCGGTCGAGGCCGCGGTCGGCGAGGTCCGCGAGCAGCTGGGGCCGGTCGACCTGCTGGTGAACAACGCCGGCCTGATCGACGAGGCCGAGGTGCCGCTGTGGGAGGCCGACCCGGACCAGTGGTGGGACGTCGTCACCAGTCATCTGCGGGGCGGCTTCCTGCTCAGCCGCGCCGTCGTCCCGTGGATGCTGCTGCGCAACCGTGGCCGGGTGGTCAACGTGGCCAGCGGGATGAGCACCCGGGCCAACCCCGACTACTCGGCCTACTCGGTCGCCAAGACCGGGCTCATGCGGCTCACCGAGTCGCTGGCCACCGCGCTGGAGGGCTCGGACGTGCGGGCCTTCGACGTCGCGCCCGGGGTCGTCGACACCCCGATGACCCGGTCGATGCACATGTGGCAGGGCTTCACGGACTGGACGCCGCCGGAGCAGGTCGTGGAGATCATCGCGGCGATCGCCGCCGGCGAGCTCGACCCGTGGTCCGGCCGGTTCATGCGGGCGGGCAAGGACGACCTGGACACGCTGCGGGCCGTGAACCCCGAGGGCACCGCCCGCCAGCTGCGGCTGCGGCCCTACGGGGACGGCGACCCGCTCGGCTGACGGCTCGTGCCCGTTCCCGGGCGCAGGCGGCAATGGCATCGTTGACCCGGCGCGGCCGGCGTGCCACCGTGCGGCACCGGTGCCCGGCAGTTCCGGTACCGGCGCCGAGCGAGGAAGCGGAGCGATCCACCATGGCGGGCCGTTCTCCGGGGGCCCGGGGGCTGACCACCGTCTCGCTCGTGGGCGTGGTCGGGTTCGCCGCCTGGTACGGGCGGCGGCGTGGGAGGACAGCGCCGCGTTCGCCTCGTGCTGTTCGGTGTCCCGCTGGCGTGCGCGGCGCTCGCCCTGTGGGCGGAGAACGCGAGCGTGACGGCGCCGGCTCCGGCGGTGGTCGCCGTCCTCGGGGCCGTGTCGGTCGGGTGGTCCCTGCTCACGGGTCCGGGGCTGGGGCTGTGGTTCCTGCTGCCGTCGCTGCTGCTGCTGGTCGCCGCGATGATCTCGTGGATCGACCGCGGGCGGGACCGCGTCCGACCGCGGCCGACCTGATCCCCGGCCGACGACTGTCCGTACGGTCCGGCACAGCGGCCGGCTCGGCCACCGGCGCACGATCCTGGCCGGGTCGGTCGGCTGCCGTCCTGGCCTACGTGGACGCGCCGCCCGTCGCCCGGCCCGGCCTGTCGCCCTGGTCGCCGACCAGCCGGACCGGCGGCAGAGGTGGCCGACGGCCTGCTTCGGCGCGCAGCCGCCGCATCGACGAGGCAGCGGTGCGGAGCCGTACGTCCCCGTAGGCGACTCCGCCGCGCAGCACCCGCGCGGCGAGTGCGAGCCACGAGAACAGCCCCCGTTCCAGCGCCCAGACCGGTGACCAGAGGGCCGCGGTCGCCGGGAAGACGTCCCGTCCGCCCGCGTGTCGCCGGCCGATCTCGCCCACAGCCGTCACGGCCAGGGCCAGCACGGCGAGACGTCGTCCGCGCCGCCGGATCAGGCCTTCGATGACGACGGGCCACACCCAGAGGGCGGCGACCAGACGCCAGGGCTGGGCGAGGTCGTCGTAGGCCTGGCGGGGTCGCTGGGACCAGAAGTGCGCCGCGGTCGGGGGGCGGCGTTCGACGAACAGGTCGGCGGCGTGGTGCTCCCGCCCGCCGTGGGCCCGGATGGTGCGGAGCATCTCCAGGTTCTCGAAGAGGACGTCGCCCCGGTAGCCACCCATCGCGAGGAAGGTGGTGCGCCGCAACCCGAAGGTGCCGGGGTAGTCGGCGGCGACGGCTCGGTTGAGCAAGGTGCGGCCGGTGTCCCAACGGGCGTGCCACGGTGTCGGGCGGAACACGTTCTGAGGGCGCACGACGTCGGCGGTGTCGAGCAGACCCAGCAGCCGTTCCAGGGCAGCGCGGTCGAAACGGACGTCGTCGTCGGCGACGACCACCCGCTCCCGGTGAGCCGCGCGGACGCCGGTGACCACGCCGGCCACCTTGCCGTTCGCACCGGGCCAGGGCAGCGGCGGCATGTGCCGTACCAGCCCGCTCCATGCCCGTGCATGGGCGTCGAAGAGCTCAGCCGGGGAGCCGTCGACGATCGTCACGGGGATCCACGAGCTCAGCCGGCGCAGGTAGGCCGTCAGCTCGTCCAGCCCCCCGTCGTCGGTCCAGCGCAGCGGGAGGACGTACTCCCCGTCGAGCGGTTCGCGCACCCTCACCTCGCCGGGCTCACGGCGACGCCCGCGTTCCGGAGCGAGCTGCGCCCGGCCGACCACGCGCCGAGGACGTGCTCGCCGAACCGCCGCTCGAGGTGCATCGCGGTGGCTGCCCCGAAGAGCACGTCGGCCAGCAGCTCCGGCTCGTCGGCGACCAGCCCGCCGCACATGTCGTGAGCGGCGACCTGCTCGTGCACGGCGTCGGCCTCCACGTGCTCGTCGAAGAACCAGGTGGCGTCGCGGCCGAAGCCGAGGCGGCGCAGGCCCGTGCCGTACCGCCGATTGGGCACCGTGGAGGTCATCTCGAAGGCGGCGAGATGGCCCACGATCGCGCCGCGCAGCCGGCGGTGCAGCCCGAACAGGGACATCGCGTTGACGGTCGCCAGCGTGGGCGCCGGCACTCGTTCGACGTGGCTGCCGTAGGTGTCGTCCAGCCCGAGGGCCCGCATGGCACGGGCATAGAGAACGGCGTGCATGCGCTCGGGCCGGCCACCGCCGTACTCGTCGATCTGGATCTCGGCCAGCGCTGCCTTGGCGCGTCCGGTCAGCCGAGGGATGGCCCAGGTGTGCGGGTCGGCCTCCTTCAGCTCGTAGACCGACCGGTGGACGACGAATTCGCGGAACTGGCCCGCCGTGGCCCGTCTGGCCAGGAACGAGGACAGGGGCGGCCCCTCGTCCACCGCGACGAGGTGGGTGAGGGCCGTCGTGACGTCCACGGCCGGAGCGATTGCGGGTACCGGGGCCTGCGCACGAAGGGCGTCCTCGAGCAGGCGCTCCAGCCGTCCGCGGACGGCGAGCAGGTCCGGACACCACTCGGCGTCCGGATCGACGTCGTCGAACCCCCGGTAGTGCAGCTCGTAGAAGTCGTGCAGTGACAGCTGGAGGTCCTCGTGCGCGAGGACGTCGGCCGGCTCGATGGTCTCGACCAGCTCCTCAGCCCGGTCGGCCAGGGCAGGCAGCCTGCGTCGGTCCCCCCGCAACGCACCACAGAGCTCCGCGCTCAGCGGGCCCCGCGGCCTCGGCAAGAGCATCCCGGCCTCCGTGCGGCGCCGGTTCGTCCCGTTCCCCGTCCAGGTGCTGATCGACCTGCCGGATGGGTCTCCGACTCCCGCACCGCAGTCTTAGCCCGGCGCGCTGGTGTTGTCGAGTCGAGCGGCCGCGGTGGGCCCGCCCGGGATCAGGTGTCCTTCCGGTAGACCGCCACGTAGGTGGTGCTCTGGTCGGTGAAGGGGGCACGGTCCCAGTCCTGCCAGCGGTCCTCGAGGTGGAGGCCGGCCAGGCGCGCCATGAGGTCGAGCTCGGCGGGCCACACGTATCGGTGGTTCACCGGCAGGAGCCGCACGCCGTCGGCCGTGAAGGCCAACCGTGTCGCGGACATCCGTTGCTCGGCGGGGTGCAGTTCGGCCACCTCGATCTGCACCCGGCCCGCTGCGTGTTCGTGTGCGCGGACCACCCGGCCCCTGTGGAAGGCCGCCACGTCCGGGACCCAGTTCTCGACGAGGAACACGCCGGAGGGCTCCAGGTGCGCCGCCGCGTTGCGGAAGGTCTGCACCTGGGCGTCCTGCGACGGCAACGCGTTGATCGTGTTGTAGGCCAGGACGACGACGGCGTACCGCCGGTCCATGGTCGTCGTCGTGAAGTCGCCGATCTCCACCCGCAGCGACGCGCCCTCTCGGCTGCGGCGGAGCCGCTCCACCATCTCGGCGGAGCCGTCGACGCCGTCGACCTGGTGACCGGTGGCCACCAGGGGCAGCGCGATCCGGCCGGTTCCGATGCCGAACTCCAGGACGGCGTCCCCGGCCGCGTAGTGGGCGATCATCGCCACCGCGGCGTCAGGGGAGAGGTCGGCGTGGAGCTCGTCGTACACCTCGGCGATGTGCCGGCCGTACTCGGAGGGATCGAAGCCGCTGGCCATGCCGGCGTCTACCCCCGCCGGTGACCCGGCACCCGTGCGTCCTCCGGCGCGGTGCCGTGCCCCGCGGACCTGTGCCGGAACAGGCACGATCGGGGAGTGGTTGGTGCGGCGTTCGCCCGGGACGCGGCAACCGCCGCCTACTACGAGCAGCGGGCGGCGGAGTACGACGAGTGGTACCTCGGCAAGGGGCGGTTCGCCGTCCGCGACCGACCGGGGTGGGACGGCGAGGTCGCGGAACTCGTGCGCCTGGTGCGTCGCCTGGAGCCCGCGCGCGCACTGGACATCGCCTGCGGCAGCGGGTTCCTCACCCGCCACCTGCGGGGCCCGGTCGTCGGCCTGGACCGGAGCCCGGCCATGGCCCTGCTCACCCGGTCGCGGATACCGACCGGCGGCACGCTCGTCGGTGACGCGCTCGCCCTGCCGTTCCCCGACGGCTCCTTCGACCGGCTCTTCACCGGGCACTTCTACGGCCACCTACCCACCGACGAGCGTGCGGCGTTCCTCTCCGAGGCCGACCGGGTCGCCGGTGAGCTGGTCGTCGTGGACTCGGCCTCGCGGACCGGGGCCCCGGCCGAGGAGTGGCAGGAGCGGGTGCTCAACGACGGGTCCCGCCACCGGATCTACAAGCGGTACCTGGCTCCTGCGCGGCTGGTGGCGGAGCTGGGCGGGGAGGTGGTGATGGCCGGCACCTGGTTCGTGGCCGTGCGGGCAGCGCTCCGACCCTGAGCGCGAACCGGCTGTCGTCCCAGCAGTCCCGGGACGACGGCACCGCGGTAACGAGGCCCGCGGATATCCGCATGAACGGTCATGCATGCCCGTGTATGGTCATGCACGTGAGCACAGGGCAGACGTGGACGGTCGGGGTCACCGGCGCCACCGGGTACGCGGGGGGAGAGGTGTGCCGGCTGCTGGCCGGGCACCCGAACCTCCGGCTGGCCGGGGTGCACGCCAACTCGAGCGCCGGCCGACGCCTGGGTGAGCTGCAGCCCCACCTGCTGCCCTTCGCCGACCTCGAGGTGCAGCCCAGCGATGCGGCGAGCCTCGCCGGCTACGACGTCGTCGTCCTGGCGCTGCCGCACGGGGAGTCGGCCACCATCGCCGACCAGCTGCCCGCCGAGACGCTGGTCATCGACTGCGGCGCCGACCACCGGCTGAACGACCCCGCCGCCTGGGCCCGTTGGTACGGCGGCGTGCACGCCGGGACCTGGCCCTACGGCCTGCCCGAGCTGCCCGGCCAGCGGGAGCAGTTGTCCGGCGCCACGCGGGTCGCCGTCCCCGGTTGCTACCCGACCTCGGTCACCCTCGCGCTGGCCCCGGCCCTCGCCGCCGGCCTGGTCGGGCCCGAGGTCGTGGTCGTGGCCGCCAGCGGCACCAGTGGCGCGGGCAAGTCGCCCAAGCCGCACCTGCTCGGCAGCGAGGTCATGGGCGCGGCCAGCGCTTACGGCGTCGGCGGCGTGCACCGGCACACCCCGGAGATGATCCAGGGGCTGTCCCAGGCCGCCGGCGGGCCGGTGACCGTCAGCTTCACCCCGACCCTCGTCCCGATGAGCCGCGGCATCCTCGCCACCTGCTCGGCGACCCTGGAGCCGGGCGTCGACGCCGCCGCTGCCCGTGCCGCCTACGTGGCGGCCTACGCCGACGAGCCGTTCGTGCACCTGCTGCCCGAGGGCCAGTGGCCGACGACGGCGCAGGTGCTCGGCGCCAACACCGTCGCGCTCCAGGTCGCGGTCGACGCCGAGGCGAACCGGCTGGTCGTCGTCGCCGCCGTCGACAACCTCACCAAGGGCACCGGGGGAGCGGCGATCCAGTGCGCCAACCTCGCCCTGGGCCTCCCCGAGACCACCGGCCTCCCGGTCGTAGGAGTCGCACCGTGACCACCACCGCCCCGATGGGGTTCTCCGCCGCCGGCGTCGCCGCGGGGCTGAAGTCCTCCGGCGACCCCGACGTCGCCGTCGTCCTCAACACCGGCCCCGACGACGCCGCGGCCGCGGTCTTCACCACCAACCGCTTTCCCGCCGCGCCGGTGCAGTGGAGCCGTCAGGTCCTCGCCGGCCGGCGGGCCCGCGCGGTCGTGCTCAACTCCGGCGGCGCGAACGCCTGCACCGGGCCCGAGGGCTTCCAGGACACCCACGCCACCGCCGAGCATGCCGCCGCGGAGATCGGCATCGGGGCGATCGACGTCGTCGTCGCGAGCACCGGCCTCATCGGCGTCCGGCTGCCCATGGACAAGCTCCTGCCGGGCGTCACCGGCGCGGTGCAGAGCCTGTCCGCCGACGGCGGCGCCGACGCCGCCCGCGCGATCATGACCACCGACTCGGTGCCGAAGACGACCGTCCAGCAGCGGGACGGCTGGACCATCGGCGGCATGGCCAAGGGCGCGGGCATGCTCGCGCCGAGCCTGGCCACGATGCTCGTCGTCCTCACCACCGACGCGCAGGTGCCGGCCGACGTCCTGCAGCGGGCCCTCGCGCAGGCGACGGCGGTCAGCTTCGAGCGGGTCGACTCCGACGGCTGCCTGTCCACCAACGACACGGTGCTGGTCATGGCCAACGGCGCGGCCGGGGTCGCGCCCACCGAGGAGCAGCTCACCGAGGCGCTCACCGCCGCCTGCACCGACCTGGCGATGCAGCTGCTGGGCGACGCCGAGGGCTCGACCAAGGACATCGCGATCACCGTCCGGAACGCCGCCAGCGTCGAGGACGCCCTCACCGCCGGCCGGGCCTGCGCCCGCAACAACCTGCTCAAGACGGCGCTGTTCGGCAACGACCCCAACTGGGGCCGGGTGCTCGCCGCGATCGGCACCACCGACGCCGCCTTCGAGGCCGGCGACGTCGACGTCACCATCAACGGCGTCACCGTCTGCCGGGGCGGCGCGATCGGCGACCCGCGCGAGGGCGTGGACCTCACCGGCCGGGCGATCACCATCGACGTCGACCTGAAGGCCGGCGGCGAGCAGGCGACCATCTGGACCAACGACCTGTCCATCGCTTACGTGCACGAGAACTCGGCCTACTCGACATGAGCGAACCCACCGCCCAGGACCCCACCCCGCCCGACGTCCGGACCGACGAGCCGGCGCCCCCGCCGAAGCCGGTCCGGACGGTCGGCACCCGCCGGCTCATGCGCCGGAAGGACCCGGAGGGCGACGCCGCCAAGGTCGCCGTCCTCACCGGGGCGCTGCCGTGGCTCAAGGAGTTCCACGGCAACGTCGTCGTCATCAAGTACGGCGGCCACGCCATGGTCGACGACGAGTGCCGCCGCGCCTTCGCCGAGGACATGGTGTTCCTGCGGACCTGCGGCATCCTGCCCGTGGTGGTGCACGGCGGCGGCCCGCAGATCAGCGCCATGCTGGGCAAGCTCGGCATCACCAGCGAGTTCCGCGGCGGCCTGCGGGTGACCACCCCCGAGACGATCGACGTCGTCCGCATGGTGCTCACCGGCCAGGTCGGCCCCGACATCGTCGGGCTGATCAACCAGCACGGCCCGATGGCGGTGCACCTCTCCGGCGAGGACGGCGGCCTGTTCACCGCCCGGCGGACCACCGCGGTCGTGGACGGCGAACCGGTCGACATCGGGCTGGTCGGCGACATCGTGGCGGTCGACACCACCCCGGTCACCGCGCTGCTCGAGGCCGGCCACATCCCGGTGGTGGCCAGCGTCGCCCCCGACGCCGACGGCGTCGTGCACAACGTCAACGCCGACACGGCGGCGGCGGCCCTGGCCGCGGCGCTCGGCGCGGTGAAGCTCGTGGTACTCACCGACGTGGAGGGCCTGTACGCCGACTGGCCCGACCGCGACTCCCTGGTGCAGCAGATCGACGCCCGCGAGCTGGCCGAGATCCTGCCCACGCTCGACGCCGGGATGATCCCGAAGATGGCCGCCTGCCTGCGGGCGGTCGAGGGCGGGGTGAAGCGGGCGACCGTCGTCGACGGCCGGACGCCGCACGCCCTGCTCCTGGAGACGTTCACCACCGAAGGCACCGGGACGATGGTCGTCCCGGCGAGGGACCAGAAGGAGGGCACAGCATGACGACGCACACGGAGGAGCTGGCCCGTCGCTGGTCGGCCGTGATGATGAACAACTACAAGGCCCCGCCGGTCGCGCTCGACTCCGGCTCCGGGGCGACCGTCACCGACGTCGACGGCCGCGAGTACACCGACCTGCTCGGCGGCATCGCGACGACGATCCTCGGCCACGCGCACCCCAAGGTCGTCGAGGCGATCACCACCCAGGCGCACAAGCTCGGCCACGTCTCCAACCTGGCCATGCACGAGCCCGGCATCGCCCTGGCCGAGCGGCTGCTCGAACTCGCCGGCCGCCCCGGCCGGGTCTTCTTCTGCAACTCCGGCACCGAGGCCAACGAGGCGGCGTTCAAGCTCAGCCGGCTGACCGGTCGCCCCGAGGTGATCACCGCCGAGGGGGCCTTCCACGGCCGCACCATGGGCGCGCTGGCGCTCACCGGCCAGCCGTCGAAGGCCGCCGCCTTCGCCCCGCTGCCCGGCGGCGTCCGGTACGTGCCCTACGGGGACGAGGCCGCGCTCGCCGGCGCCGCCTCCGGGAGCACCGCCATGGTCCTGCTCGAGCCCATGCTGGGGGAGGGCGGCGTGCTGCCGGCGCCGGCCGGCTACCTCGCCGCCGCCGCGTCCACGGCGTCCGGGGCCGGCGCGCTGTTCGCCCTCGACGAGGTGCAGACCGGCATCGGCCGGACCGGCCACTGGTTCGCGCACCAGGCCGACGGCCTGCATCCCGACGTCATCACCCTGGCCAAGGCGCTCGGCGGCGGGCTGCCCATCGGGGCCCTGCTCGCCTTCGGAGAGGCCGCGGACCTGCTGACGGCGGGCTCCCACGGCTCCACTTTCGGCGGCAACCCGATCGCCGCCGCGGCCGCGCTCGCCGTGCTCGACACCATCCGCGACGAGGGCCTGCTGGAGCGCGCCAAGGAGCTCGAGCACCGGTTCACCACCGGCATCGAGTCCCTGGGCCACCCCGGCGTCAGCGCCGTCCGGGGGAGGGGCGCGCTGCTCGGCGTCGTCCTCACCGCCGACGTCGCCGCGGAGCTGGAGGCCCGGCTGCGCGCCGCGGGCTTCCTCACCAACGCCGTCGCGCCGGGCGTGCTCCGGCTGGCCCCGCCACTGGTCCTCACCGACGCGCAGGTCGACGCCTTCGTGGCGGCTCTCCCTGCGGCCCTCGACACCGCGATGGAGAACGGTTCGTGACCCGGCACTTCCTCAAGGACGACGACCTCACCCCCGACGAGCAGGCCGAGGTCCTGGCCCTGGCCGCCGAGCTGAAGCGGAGCCGGCACACCGCGGAGGCCCCCACCCCGCTGCGCGCGCCGAACGGCACCCCGCGGGCGGTCGCGGTCGTGTTCGACAAGCCGTCCACCCGCACCCGGGTGTCCTTCTCCGTCGGCGTCGCCGAGCTGGGCGGCTACCCGCTGGTGATCGACGCGGGCACCAGCCAGCTCGGCCGCGGCGAGCCGATCGAGGACACCACCCGCGTGCTCGACCGGCAGGCCGCCGCCATCGTCTGGCGGACCTTCGGCCAGGACCGGATCGAGGCCATGGCCGCGGTGAGCCGGGTGCCGGTGGTCAACGCGCTCACCGACGAGTACCACCCGTGCCAGATCCTGGCCGACCTGCAGACGGTGGTCGAGCACAAGGGCGCGCTGGCCGGGCGGTCGCTGAGCTATCTGGGCGACGGCGCCAACAACATGGCGCACTCGTACCTGCTCGGCGGCGCCACGGCCGGCATGCACGTGCGGATCGGCTCCCCGGAGTCCTTCCGGCCCGACCCCGCCGTGCTGGAGCGGGCCGCGGCGATCGCGGCGGAGACCGGCGGGTCGGTCAGCTGGACCGCGAGCGCCGAGGCCGCGGCCGAGGGCGCCGACGTGCTCGTCACCGACACCTGGGTCTCCATGGGCCAGGAGGACGAGTACGACACCCGCATCGCCCCCTTCCTGCCCTACGCCCTCGACGAGGCGGCCCTCGCCCGGGCGGCCGACGACGCCGTCGTCCTGCACTGCCTGCCCGCCTACCGCGGCAAGGAGATCGCGACCGAGGTCATCGACGGGCCGCAGAGCGCGGTGTGGGACGAGGCCGAGAACCGGCTGCACGCCCAGAAGGCCGTCCTGATCTGGCTGCTGGAGAGGAACCGGTGACGACGGCGCTCACCCGGTCGGCGCGCCAGGCCCGCATCCGGGAGCTGATCGAGGCCCAGCCGGTGACCTCGCAGACCCAGCTCGCCGCGCTGCTGGCCGGATCGGGCATCGAGGTCACGCAGGCCACGCTCTCGCGGGACCTGGACGAGCTCGGCGCGGTGAAGCTGCGCGGGTCCGACGGGGCCCCGGCGTCCTACGTCGTCCCACCGGAGAACGCCCCGCTGCGCCCGGCCCAGGCCGCGCCGGCGCGGCTGACCCGGCTGCTGGCCGACCTGCTCACCGGCGCCGAGGGCAGCGCGAACCTCGCCGTGCTGCGCACGCCGCCCGGCGCCGCGCAGTTCCTCGCCTCGGCGCTGGACAAGGTCGCCCTCCCCGACGTCCTGGGCACGATCGCGGGGGACGACACTCTGCTGGTCGTCTCCCGCGACCCCGCGGGCGGGCCGGCCCTGGCCGACCGCCTGCGTGGGCTCGCCGAGCGCACACCCCCCATCTACCCCGAACTGACGTCCGACCTGGAAGAGAGTGCACCGTGAGTGAACGCGTCGTCCTGGCCTACTCGGGAGGGCTGGACACCTCCGTGGCCATCGGCTGGATCGCCGAGGAGACCGGCGCGGAGGTGATCGCCGTCGCCGGCGACGTCGGCCAGGGGGGCGAGGACATGGAGGTGATCCGCCAGCGGGCGCTGGACTGCGGGGCCGTCGAGTCGATCGTCGCCGACATGCGCGACGAGTACGCCGACGAGTTCTGCCTCCCCGCGCTGCAGGCCAACGCGCTCTACATGGACCGCTACCCGCTGGTCTCGGCGCTGTCGCGGCCGCTGATCGTCAAGCACCTCGTCGCGGCGGCCAAGTACCACGGCGCCTCGATGGTGGCCCACGGCTGCACCGGCAAGGGCAACGACCAGGTGCGCTTCGAGGTGGGCATCGGCGCGCTCGGCCCGGACCTGCAGGTGCTCGCCCCGGTCCGGGACTCGGGCATGACGCGCGACAAGGCCATCGCCTTCGCCGAGGAGCGCGGCCTGCCGATCGCGACCACCAAGAAGTCGCCGTACTCCATCGACCAGAACGTGTGGGGCCGCGCCGTCGAGACCGGCTTCCTCGAGGACATCTGGAACGGCCCGATCGAGGACGTCTACGAGTACACCCAGGACCCCGCGGTGACCCGGGAGCCCGACGAGGTCACGATCGGCTTCACCGCCGGCGTCCCGACGTCGCTCGACGGGAAGCCGGTCACGATGCTGCAGGCGATCGAGCAGCTCAACGCGCGCGCCGGCGCGCACGGCGTCGGCCGGCTGGACATGGTCGAGGACCGGCTGGTCGGCATCAAGAGCCGCGAGGTCTACGAGGCCCCCGGCGCGATCGCCCTGATCACCGCGCACCAGGAGCTGGAGGCGGTGACCGTCGAGCGCGACCTCGCCCGCTTCAAGCGCACGGTCGGGCAGCGGTGGACGGAGCTGGTCTACGACGGCCTGTGGTTCTCCCCGCTCAAGCGGTCGCTGGACGCCTTCGTCGCCGAGTCGCAGCAGCACGTCACCGGGGAGATCCGGATGACCCTGCACGGCGGCCGCGCCACGGTCACCGGACGGCGCAGCGACGCCTCGCTCTACGACTTCAACCTCGCCACCTACGACACCGGCGACACGTTCGACCAGGGCCTGGCCAAGGGCTTCGTCCAGCTGTGGGGCATGCCCTCCAAGCTGGCCGCCGCGCGCGACCAGCGGTTCGGCTCATGACCGGCACCCCCTCGCCGGCGAGCCGGACGCGGCTGTGGGGCGGCCGCTTCGGCGGCGGCCCGTCGGAGGCCATGGCGGCGCTGAGCAAGTCCACCCACTTCGACTGGAAGCTGGCGCCGTTCGACCTGGCCGGCTCCCGGGCGCACGCCCGGGTGCTGCACCGGGCCGGGCTGCTGACCGACGACGAGCTCGAGCAGATGGTCGGTGCGCTGCACGAGCTGTCGGCAGAGGTCGCCGACGGAACCTTCACCGCGGTGGAGGCGGACGAGGACGTGCACGAGGCCCTCGAGCGGGGCCTCACCGAGAAGCTCGGCGCGCTCGGCGGCAAGCTCCGGGCCGGCCGCAGCCGCAACGACCAGATCGCCACCGACCTGCGGCTGTACCTGCGCCACACCGTGCGCGCGCTGGTCGGTGAGCTGGCGGCGCTCGAGCAGGCCCTGGTGGGGCTCGCCGAGAGGTACCAGGACGTGGCCGCGCCGGGGATGACGCACCTGCAGCACGCCCAGCCGGTGCTCATCGCCCACCAGCTGCTCGCCCACGCCCACTCGATCGCCCGCGACGTCGACCGGCTGGTGGACTGGGACAAGCGGGCCGCCGTCAGCCCGTACGGCTCCGGTGCCCTGGCCGGCTCGTCGCTGCCGCTGGACCCCGACGCCGTCGCCGCGGAGCTCGGTTTCGACCGGGCGACGGACAACTCGATCGACGGCGTCAGCGACCGCGACTTCGCCGCCGAGTTCTGCTTCGTGGCGGCCCTGATCGGGGTCCACCTCTCCCGGCTGGGGGAGGAGGTCGTGCTCTGGACGTCGACCGAGTTCGGCTGGGCGAGGCTCGACGACGCCTGGGCGACCGGGTCGTCGATCATGCCGCAGAAGAAGAACCCCGACATCGCGGAGCTCGCCCGCGGCAAGTCCGGCCGGTTCGTCGGCAACCTCACCGGGTTGCTCACGATGCTCAAGGGCCTGCCGCTGGCCTACGACCGCGACCTGCAGGAGGACAAGGAGCCGGTCTTCGACTCCATGGAGCAGCTGCTCCTCCTGCTGCCCGCCGTCAGCGGGATGATGGCGACGCTGACCCTGCGTCCGGAGGTGCTCGAGGCCGCGGCGCCGCAGGGGTTCGCCCTGGCGACCGACGTGGCGGAGTGGCTCGTCCGCCAGGGGGTGCCGTTCCGGTCGGCGCACGAGATCTCCGGCGCCCTCGTGGCCCACTGCGAGCAGGCCGGGGTGGAGATGGACGAGCTGACCGACGGCCAGCTGGCCGCGATCTCCCCCGACCTCAGCGCCGAGGTGCGGTCGGTCCTGTCGGTGCGCGGCGCGCTGGAGGCCCGGAAGGCACGCGGTGGCACGGCGCCCGAGCGGGTGGCCGAGCAGCTGGTGTCGCTCGGCGACCTGGCCCGGCAGCACGCCGACTGGGCGGCGGCGTCGCCCGTGGCGGCCGCGCTCTGACCCGGTGAGCACCGTTCCGTCGTGCCGGCCCGGGCCGGGTCCCCTCGTGCGCGAGGAGGACCTGCTCGGGCCGGTCGACGTCGTGGCGCCGGCGCTGCTCGGGTGCTGGGTGGTCACCGACCGGCCGGAGGGCCGGGTGGCGCTGCGGCTGACCGAGGTGGAGGCGTACTCGGGGGAGGGGATGGACCCGGCGGCGCACTCGCACGGCGGCCCGACTCCGCGCTCGGAGATCATGTTCGGCCCGCCGGGCCGGCTGTACGTGTACTTCAGCTACGGCGTGCACTGGTGCGCGAACGTCGTCGTCGGCCCCGAGGGGCGCGGGTCGGCGGTGCTGCTGCGGGCGGGGGAGGTGGTGGTGGGGGAGGAGATCGCCCGGAACCGCCGGCCCGCGGCCCGTGCCGCACGCGACCTCGCCCGGGGGCCGGCGCGGCTGACCCAGGCCCTGGCCATCGGGCCCGACGACCGGGGCGGCCACCTGCTCGACCAGGGGAGCCCGGTGCGGCTGCACCGGGGGGAGCCCCCGGCGGCCGTCTCGGCCGGCCCACGGGTCGGCATCACCAGGGCGGCGGAGCTGCCGTGGCGGTTCTGGGCGACCGACGCCCCCTCCGTGAGCGTGTTCCGGGCAGGGGGCAAGCCGCGCCGCCGGCCGGCCGGGCAGGATGGGTCCCCGTGAACGACGTCATCGACGACCTGCACCGCCGTGGGCTCATCGCCCAGAGCACCGACGAGGCCGCCCTGCGGGAGCACCTCGCCGAGGGGCCGGTCACGTTCTACTGCGGCTTCGACCCGACGGCGGAGAGCCTGCACGTCGGCCACCTGGTGCAGTTCATGGTGCTCCGCGCCCTCCAGCGGGCCGGCCACCAGCCCGTCGTCCTGGTGGGCGGCGCGACCGGCCTGATCGGTGACCCCCGGCCCTCGGCCGAGCGGCAGCTGAACGACCCGTCGGTCGTCGCCGCGTGGGTGGCCGGCATCCGCCGCCAGGTGGCCCCGTTCCTCGAGCTGCCCGCCGAGCGGGACGGGCTCCGGGCACCGATCTACGTCGACAACCTCGACTGGACGGCGCAGCTGTCGGCCATCGACTTCCTGCGCGGGCTGGGCAAGCACTTCCGCGTCGGCCGCATGCTGGCCAAGGAGGCGGTCTCGGCCCGGCTGAACTCCGAGGCCGGCATCAGCTACACGGAGTTCAGCTACCAGATCCTGCAGGCCAACGACTACCTCCAGCTGTTCCGCCGGCACGGCGTCACGCTGCAGACCGGCGGCTCGGACCAGTGGGGCAACCTGACGGCCGGGATCGACCTGGTGCGGCGGACCGAGGGGACGTCGGTGCACGCCCTCTCGACGCCGTTGGTGACCAAGTCCGACGGCACCAAGTTCGGCAAGTCCGAAGGCGGCGCCGTCTGGCTGGACCCGGGCCTGACGTCGCCGTACGCCTTCTTCCAGTTCTGGCTCAACGCCGACGACGTCGACGCCCGCACGTGGCTGCCGCTGTTCTCCGAGCGGCCGGCCGAGGAGCTCGAGGCCCTGGTCGCCGAGAGCCTGGAGCGCCCGGCGGCCCGGACGGCGCAGCGCGCGCTGGCCGAGGAGCTGACGCTCCTGGTCCACGGGCCCGAGCAGCTCCGGCAGGCCGAGGCCGCCGGGCGGGCGCTGTTCGGGCGGGAGGACCTGGGCTCCCTCGACGCCGCCACGCTGACGGCGGCCCTGCAGGAGGCGGGGAGCATCACCGTCGACGGCGAGGTGCCCACGGTGGCGCAGCTGCTGCAGCAGACCGGCCTCGTCGCCAGCCTGTCCGAGGCCCGGCGCACGGTGAAGGAGGGCGGGGCGTACGTGAACAACGAGCGCGTCACCGACGCCGACGCCGCGCCGCCGGCGGACGCCTGGCTGCCCGGCGGATGGCTCGTCCTGCGCCGGGGACGGCGGTCGATCGCGGGCGTGCGCCGGGAGGCGTAGAGCACCGGTCGGCCAGGCCCGCCGGGCGTCGGACCAGGGTGAACGGCCGGTGGCACGGGCGTGGCGATCGCGTGTCCGGCGTCACCCCTGACCTCGTTTGACACCGCTCGCCGGGCCGCGTAACTTTCTCTTTGCGCCGCGCGGCCCGGGAGGGCCGCCGGACCGGATGGCCCCTCTAGCGGGCCTCTGGAAACCGGCGTAGAGTTGGACATCCAGCCAGGGACGAAGCCCGCGAGGGTCTACTTCCTGCGCGTCCGCTCCTTGAGAACTCAACAGCGTGCCGAAAGTCAGTGCCAAGTAATACCCCGTGCCATGGCTCTTGTGGTTGTGGCAGGGATTCCTTTGGTTGATTGATATCGCGAGTGTCAGCTCGCGGTTCTCAGCTGTGATCAAATCATCTACGGAGAGTTTGATCCTGGCTCAGGACGAACGCTGGCGGCGTGCTTAACACATGCAAGTCGAACGGTGAACCTCGCTTGCGGGGGGATCAGTGGCGAACGGGTGAGTAACACGTGGGCAACCTGCCCCTGGCTCTGGGATAACTCCAAGAAATTGGGGCTAATACCGGATGTGACCGCTGACCGCATGGTCTGGTGGTGGAAAGATTTATCGGCCAGGGATGGGCCCGCGGCCTATCAGCTTGTTGGTGGGGTAGTGGCCTACCAAGGCGACGACGGGTAGCCGGCCTGAGAGGGTGACCGGCCACACTGGGACTGAGACACGGCCCAGACTCCTACGGGAGGCAGCAGTGGGGAATATTGCGCAATGGGCGAAAGCCTGACGCAGCGACGCCGCGTGGGGGATGACGGCCTTCGGGTTGTAAACCTCTTTCAGCAGGGACGAAGCGAGAGTGACGGTACCTGCAGAAGAAGCACCGGCCAACTACGTGCCAGCAGCCGCGGTAATACGTAGGGTGCAAGCGTTGTCCGGAATTATTGGGCGTAAAGAGCTCGTAGGCGGTTCGTCGCGTCGGCTGTGAAATCCCGAGGCTCAACCTCGGGCCTGCAGTCGATACGGGCGGACTTGAGTGTTGCAGGGGAGACTGGAATTCCTGGTGTAGCGGTGAAATGCGCAGATATCAGGAGGAACACCGGTGGCGAAGGCGGGTCTCTGGGCAACTACTGACGCTGAGGAGCGAAAGCGTGGGGAGCGAACAGGATTAGATACCCTGGTAGTCCACGCCGTAAACGTTGGGCGCTAGGTGTGGGGGCCATTCCACGGTCTCCGTGCCGCAGCTAACGCATTAAGCGCCCCGCCTGGGGAGTACGGCCGCAAGGCTAAAACTCAAAGGAATTGACGGGGGCCCGCACAAGCGGCGGAGCATGTTGCTTAATTCGATGCAACGCGAAGAACCTTACCTAGGCTTGACATGCACGGAAATCCTCCAGAGATGGGGGGTCCGTAAGGGCCGTGCACAGGTGGTGCATGGTTGTCGTCAGCTCGTGTCGTGAGATGTTGGGTTAAGTCCCGCAACGAGCGCAACCCTCGTCCTATGTTGCCAGCGAGTAATGTCGGGGACTCATAGGAGACTGCCGGGGTCAACTCGGAGGAAGGTGGGGATGACGTCAAATCATCATGCCCCTTATGTCTAGGGCTGCAAACATGCTACAATGGCCGGTACAAAGGGCTGCGATACCGCGAGGTGGAGCGAATCCCAAAAAGCCGGTCTCAGTTCGGATTGGGGTCTGCAACTCGACCCCATGAAGTTGGAGTCGCTAGTAATCGCAGATCAGCAACGCTGCGGTGAATACGTTCCCGGGCCTTGTACACACCGCCCGTCACGTCACGAAAGTCGGTAACGCCCGAAGCCGGTGGCCCAACCCCTTGTGGGAGGGAGCCGTCGAAGGCGGGATCGGCGATTGGGACGAAGTCGTAACAAGGTAGCCGTACCGGAAGGTGCGGCTGGATCACCTCCTTTCTAAGGAGCACTGGCCGCGCCCCTCGTGGGTGTGGTCCAGAGCCGCGCTCGGACCGTGATGGTTCACCAGTCCTGGTGGGTCACGGGTGTTCGGGGTGGTGCTCGAGGGTGGAACGCTGACCAGTTCGGCCGGCAGCCTGGTGCTGCTCCTAGTACGGCCGCGCGCTCCTCTTGGGGGGTGTGTGGTGGGGAACGGGGTGGTGGGGGTTGGTCGGTTCGTAGGCACGCTGTTGGGTCCTGAGGGAGCGGGGAACCGGTCTCTTGTGTCAGGGCCTCCTGGTTCTCGTACCGTCGTCGCCCCTGTGGGGGTGGCGGGTCTGGCGGGACGGTGTGGGGGGTGGCTGGTCGTACGTTGAGAACTGCACAGTGGACGCGAGCATCTTCTGACTCTGAAGCAGAGTTTCAGTTTGTAGGCCCGTTTCTTGTTTCCTTCCGGGGGCGAGGAGCGGGATTTTTGTGTGGCCAAGTTGTTAAGGGCACACGGTGGATGCCTGGGCACCAGGAGCCGATGAAGGACGTAGGAGGCTGCGATAAGCCTCGGGGAGCTGTCAACCGAGCGTTGATCCGAGGATTTCCGAATGGGGGAACCCCGCACCAGTCATGTGGTGTGACCCGCGCCTGAACACATAGGGCGTGTGGAGGGAACGTGGGGAAGTGAAACATCTCAGTACCCACAGGAAGAGAAAACAACAGTGATTCCGTGAGTAGTGGCGAGCGAAAGCGGATGAGGCTAAACCGATCGCATGTGATAGCCGGCAGGCGTTGTGTGGTCGGGGTCGTGGGACAGTTCAGCACCTCCTGCCGGGGGTGCAGGGAGTCATAAAAGACTTGTGTTAGTGGAAGGCCTCTGGAAGGGGTCGCCGTAGAGGGTGAGAGCCCCGTACACGAAAACTCAGTCTCTCCCGAGCTTGCTCCCAAGTAGCACCGAGCCCGTGAAATTCGGTGTGAATCTGGCGGGACCACCCGCTAAGCCTGAATACTCCCTGGTGACCGATAGCGGACTAGTACCGTGAGGGAAAGGTGAAAAGTACCCCGGGAGGGGAGTGAAATAGTACCTGAAACCGTGTGCCTACAAGCCGTGAGAGCCTTATCCACTTCGGTGGAGGGGTGATTGCGTGCCTTTTGAAGAATGAGCCTGCGAGTTAGCGGTACGTGGCGAGGTTAACCCGTGTGGGGTAGCCGTAGCGAAAGCGAGTCCGAACAGGGCGATTGAGTCGCGTGCCCTAGACCCGAAGCCGAGTGATCTACCCATGGCCAGGTTGAAGCGCGGGTAAGACCGCGTGGAGGACCGAACCCACCAGGGTTGAAAACCTGGGGGATGAGCTGTGGGTAGGGGTGAAAGGCCAATCAAACTCGGTGATAGCTGGTTCTCCCCGAAATGCATTTAGGTGCAGCGTCACGTGTTTCTTGCCGGAGGTAGAGCACTGGATGGCCGATGGGCCCCACAAGGTTACTGACGTCAACCAAACTCCGAATGCCGGTAAGTGAGAGCGTGGCAGTGAGACTGCGGGCGATAAGGTTCGTAGTCGAGAGGGAAACAGCCCAGATCATCGGCTAAGGCCCCTAAGCGTGTGCTAAGTGGAAAAGGATGTGGGATCGCAGAGACAACCAGGAGGTTGGCTTAGAAGCAGCCACCCTTGAAAGAGTGCGTAATAGCTCACTGGTCAAGTGGTTCCGCGCCGACAATGTAGCGGGGCTCAAGCACACCGCCGAAGCCGTGGCATTCACACGTTAGCCCGCCGACACCTTTTGGGGTGCCGGCCAGGTGTGTGGATGGGTAGGGGAGCGTCGTGTGGCGGTGGAAGCGGCGGAGTGATCCAGCCGTGGACGCCACACGAGTGAGAATGCAGGCATGAGTAGCGAGAGGGGAGTGAGAACCTCCCCCGCCGGAAGACCAAGGGTTCCTGGGCCAGGCTAATCCGCCCAGGGTGAGTCGGGACCTAAGGCGAGGCCGACAGGCGTAGTCGATGGACAACGGGTTGATATTCCCGTACCCGCGAAGGAACGCCCATGCTGAACCCAGCGATGCTAACCCACCGACGCCGGTGCGCCCACTTGTGGGCAATCCGGACTAGCTGGGGACCCGGACTGGTAGTAGGCAAGCGATGGGGTGACGCAGGAAGGTAGTCCTACCGGTGAGTGGTAGTACCGGGGCAAGGGTGTGGCCCGTCCGATAGGTAAATCCGTCGGACATACAGGGTGAGGCCCGACGCATAGCCGAATGAGGCGAATTGGATGATCCTATGCTGCCGAGAAAAGCCTCTAGCGAGTTCCGAGCGGCCCGTACCCCAAACCAACTCAGGTGGTCAGGTAGAGAATACCGAGGCGATCGAGCGAACTGTGGTTAAGGAACTCGGCAAAATGCCCCCGTAACTTCGGGAGAAGGGGGGCCATCTACTGTCAACACCCTTGCGGTGGGCAGCGGTGGGTGGCCGCAGAGACCAGTGAGAAGCGACTGTTTACTAAAAACACAGGTCCGTGCGAAGTCGTAAGACGATGTATACGGACTGACGCCTGCCCGGTGCTGGAACGTTAAGGGGACGGGTTAGTGCCTTCGGGCGCGAAGCTCAGAACTCAAGCGCCAGTAAACGGCGGTGGTAACTATAACCATCCTAAGGTAGCGAAATTCCTTGTCGGGTAAGTTCCGACCTGCACGAATGGCGTAACGACTTCTCAGCTGTCTCAACCACAGGCTCGGCGAAATTGCACTACGAGTAAAGATGCTCGTTACGCGCGGCAGGACGGAAAGACCCCGGGACCTTTACTATAGCTTGATATTGGTGTTCGGTTCGGCTTGTGTAGGATAGGTGGGAGACTGCGAAGCGGGCACGCCAGTGTTCGTGGAGTCGCCGTTGAAATACCACTCTGGTCGAATTGGATGTCTAACCTCGGTCCGTGATCCGGATCAGGGACAGTGTCAGGTGGGTAGTTTAACTGGGGCGGTTGCCTCCCAAAATGTAACGGAGGCGCCCAAAGGTTCCCTCAGCCTGGTTGGCAATCAGGTGTCGAGTGCAAGTGCACAAGGGAGCTTGACTGCGAGACCGACGGGTCGAGCAGGAGCGAAAGCTGGGACTAGTGACCCGGCACCGGCATGTGGAAGCGGTGTCGCTCAACGGATAAAAGGTACCCCGGGGATAACAGGCTGATCTTCCCCAAGAGTCCATATCGACGGGATGGTTTGGCACCTCGATGTCGGCTCGTCGCATCCTGGGGCTGGAGTAGGTCCCAAGGGTTGGGCTGTTCGCCCATTAAAGCGGTACGCGAGCTGGGTTTAGAACGTCGTGAGACAGTTCGGTCCCTATCCGCCGTGCGCGTAAGAGACTTGAGAAGAGCTGTCCCTAGTACGAGAGGACCGGGACGGACGAACCTCTGGTGTGCCAGTTGTACCGCCAGGTGCACTGCTGGTTAGCTACGTTCGGCAGGGATAACCGCTGAAAGCATCTAAGCGGGAAGCTCGCTTCAAGATGAGGTCTCTCACCGGGTCAACCGGGTAAGGCCCCCGCCCAGACCAGCGGGTTGATAGGCCGGAAGTGGAAGCACCGCAAGGTGTGGAGCTGACCGGTACTAATAGGCCGAGGGCTTGACCACACACACCTACCTTCTGGTGCTGTGAACGAGCTCGGATAACAAGATGTCACGCGTCCACTGTGCGGTTCTGAACGCACGAACCAGCCGGTTCGTACATGTTCACAGAGTTACGGCGGCCATGGCGAGAGGGAAACGCCCGGTCACATTCCGAACCCGGAAGCTAAGCCTTTCAGCGCCGATGGTACTGCCCTGGAGACGGGGTGGGAGAGTAGGACGCCGCCGGACATACTTCACCGAATGGGGGTCAGAGCCACGTGCTCTGGCCCCCATTCGCATTTCTGGCCGCCGCCGGCCCGCTGGCTGAGCGCGGCATCGAGCGAAGAGGTACCCACAACTCATGACTTCTCCGCGACGCGGTTCGGGCGACTCCGGTCGCGGTTCCGGCGACGGACGACCGGCGCCTCGAGGCGGCCGCCCTCAGGGGCACCGCGGATCCACGGGTGGCGGGGGACGGGCGGGCGCGCAGGGTGACCGCCCGCAGCGTTCCGATCGTCCGCAGGGTGCGTGGCAGGACCGGCGTCCCCAGGGTGACCGGCCGCAGCGTTCGGACCGTCCGCAGGGTGCGTGGCAGGACCGGCGTCCCCAGGGTGACCGCCCGCAGCGTTCGGACCGTCCCCAGGGTGCGTGGCAGGACCGGCGTCCCCAGGGTGACCGCCCGCAGCGTTCGGACCGTCCGCAGGGTGCGTGGCAGGACCGGCGTCCTCAGGGTGACCGGCCGCAGCGTTCGGACCGGCCCCAGGGTGCGTGGCAGGACCGCCGTCCTCAGGGTGACCGGCCGCAGCGTTCGGACCGGCCCCAGGGTGCGTGGCAGGACCGCCGTCCTCAGGGTGACCGGCCGCAGCGTTCGGACCGCCCGCAGGGTGATCGGGCTCGTGGTGACTGGCAGGACCGGCGCCCGCAGGGTGACCGGCCGCAGCGTTCGGACCGCCCGCAGGGTGATCGGGCTCGTGGTGACTGGCAGGACCGGCGCCCGCAGGGTGACCGCCCGCAGCGATCGGACCGCCCGCAGGGCGATCGGCCTCGCGGTGACTGGCAGGACCGGCGCCCGCAGGGTGACCGCCCGCAGCGATCGGACCGCCCGCAGGGTGCGTGGCAGGACCGGCGCCCGCAGGGTGACCGCCCGCAGCGTTCGGACCGCCCGCAGGGGGATCGGCCTCGTGGTGACTGGCAGGACCGGCGCCCGCAGGGTGACCGCCCGCAGCGGTCCGACCGTCCGCAGGGTGACCGGCCGCAGCGATCCGACCGCGGCGGATCAGGCAACTGGCGTGAGCGCCGCCCGTCCGATGACCGGCGAGACTCGCCGGGACGCCCCGGCGGGGCCCCGCAGGACCGTCGTCCACCGGTGCCGGCTGGGCCCGAGATTCCCGAATGGGCCGACCCCAGCGAACTCGACCCGTCCATCCGGGCCGCCCTCCGGGGGCTCGACCCGCGGAACTCCGCGAAGGTCGCTGGCCACCTGGTCGTCGCCGGGACGCTCGTCGACGAGGACCCGGAGACGGCGCTGGCGCACGCCCGCGCAGCCCGTGACCGCGCGTCGCGGCTCGCGGTCGTCCGTGAGGCCGTCGGCGTCGCCGCTTACCACGCGGGGGACTACGCCGAGGCGGCACGGGAGATCCGCGCGTACCGGCGGATGAGCGGTGACCACGGCTACCGGGCGGTCCTCGCCGACTGCGAACGGGCGCTCGGGCGGCCAGAGGTGGCGCTCCGGCTCGTCGCCGAGGCGCTCGCCGAGAGCCCCGACGCCGAGGAGGTCGTCGAACTGCGCATGGTCGAGGCCGGAGCGCGACGCGACCTGGGTGAGGACGCCGCCGCGCGGCTGGTCCTGGAGGCCGCACTCGGTGGCAGGCCGGACCCGTCGCGGCTCGACGTCCACGATCACGGGCAGCTCCGCCTTGCCGCTGCGTACTCGGACCTTCTCCGCGCGCAGGGTGAGGACGAGCGCGCCGACCAGTGGCTCGCCGCCGTCGCCGCCGTCGACCCGGAGCTCGCCGGTGAGGACCTCGGCGTCGAGTTCAGCGAACTCGAGGAGGCGGACGACCTCGTGGGGGAGCAGGCGGCCGAGGACGCCGGCGGACGTGACGGCGCGGCGGAGGACGCCGCCGTGGAGGACGACGACGAGCCCCTGGACGCCGGCGAGCAGTCGCTGACTTTCGAGGAGGAGGTCGAGGCCGAGGTCGCCGAGCTGCTGGGTGAGAGCGAGTCCGGGGGCGAACCGACCCCCGACGCCGACGCCGACGCCGACGCCGACGCCGATCGGAACAGCGCCGACCAGCACTGAGGTCTGACAGGGACGCCACGTCCGTCCACATGCGGACGTGGTGTCCACAGATCGTTCGGGTTCCCCCCGGGGGGCAGCACGAGCGGCCAGGCTTCCGTCATGACCGTGGCTGTGATCGACCGCAACGACGTCGTCCTTCGCGGACGCGTGTCCGCCCCGGCGGAACTCCGGACGTTGCCCAGCGGGGACGCGCTGGTCACGTTCCGGCTGGTGGTCCGCAGGCCCGTCCCTCGGGCGCGGGGTCAGTCCGTCGACGTGCTCACCTGCATCTCCTACGACCGGGCCCTGCAACGGCGCATCGGCATGTGGCAGCCGGGGGACGTGGTCGAGGTCGAGGGGGCCCTCCAGCGCCGCTTCTGGCGGACCGCCTCGGGGACGGCGTCGGTCTGCGAGGTGAACTGCCGACGTGGGCGCAAGGTCCCGCGATCGGCGGCGCGGACGGCCGAGGAGACCGCGTGACCGTGGCTCCTCGCCGGGTCAGCCCGACAGCGGCCGGAACACCAGACCGGTCCGCGGCTTCGGCACGAACAGCGTCGACTTGCGGGGCATCCGGGCGCCCGCGCGGGCCACGGCCGCCACGTCCGTGGGCGAGGGGGCGCGCAGCAGCACGGCCACCCCGGACCGTTCGACCGCTCCCTCCACCGCCTCCTCGAGACCGTGGGCGATCACGACCGCGTCCACCGTGTCCGGCCGCCCCCACAGCTGCCCGAGCAGGCCGTGGTGGGCCAGCACCACGTCGAGATCGCACCACGCCGGCGGCACCCCGGCCGGTACCGCCCCCCGGACCTCGGCCGACGGTGCGGTCAGCCGCACCAGCCTGTGGCCGTCGGTGACGAGCAGTCCGCGCTCGGCGGGATCGCGCAGCCAGTCGCGGGCGGCGGCGACGACACCGGCGGGGCCCTCGCCGGCCACCGGTATCTCGGCGGTGACGAAACCGCGGCCGGCCCGGTCGATGGCGGCAGCCATGGGCAGCGCGGGGACGACCCGGTGGATCGGGTCCACCCGGAGACCGCCGAGCCCCATCGGCGTCACCAGCGCCAGCACGGCGCCGGCACCGGAGGTGCGGGGCTGCTCGGAGGCGTGGGCCCGAGCCGCGGCGAACCGGTGGTGCCCGTCGGCGATCACCGCCCGAGTACGTCCCAGCATCTCGCTCACCGCCGCGACGGTGGTGCGGTCGGTGACCCGCCACAGCCGATGCCGCACGCCGTCGGCATCCCGCACGGCCATCGTCGCCGGGTCCCGGCGGACGGTCGCGGCGAGATCCGCGAGCGCGGGCTCGGGGTCGTGCGCGAGGACGATCGGTTCCAGATCGGTGCCGGTCGCGGCCAAGAGGGCGCGCCGGTCCTCGACCGCCCGGGGATACGTGTCCTCGTGCGGCAGGACCGCCGCGGATCCGGCCGGCGGCAGTGCCACCGCGCCCAACCATCCGACGGTCGCCGGCCCTCCGTCGGCCGGTCGCAGCTCGTACAGCCACAGCGCCGCCCGGTCGTCGCGCACCAGCACGCCGTCGGCCTCCCAGGTGCGCAGGGTGGCCGCGGCTAGCTCGGCGGAGGCCGGTCCGTCCAGGGGCGCCCCGTCCGCCCGGGGCAGGATCAACCGGACCACGTTGTGCGGATCGGACTCGGCCAGCCGTTCGCGGCCGGCGGGCGTCACCAGGTCGTAGGCTGGCGAGCTGACCCGGGCCAGGTGCTCGGCGTCGTGCCGGCGGTAGGTCAGCGCCCGGAACGGCCGGACCTCCAGGCCCGGTTCCGACCGCGGCGACCGAGGACCTGCCGGCGACGAGTGCACGACGAGATCGTAGGAGCGGGCCGATCCGCTCCGGCCGGCCGCTCGCCGGCCGCGGCCGCGGGCCGGAGAGGTCGAGCGAGGAGCGCACCACGCGGAAGGGGGCGGCAGTGTCCGAGGACGGGTCCCCGGACCTCCCTGCGCCGGGGCCGAGCGGGCCCGGCGGTGGGGTCTACGAGTGGTACCGGCGCGGGCTGTCGCTGCTGGAGGACAAGCACCCCGACGCGGCCGCCACCCTGCTCGCCCGCGCGGCCGAGGCGGAGCCCGCGTCGCGCAGCATCCGCGAGGCCCTGGCCCGTGCCCAGTACGACGCCGGGCGGTACGGGGACGCGATCGCCAGTTTCAGCGCGCTCATCGCGGCCAATCCCACCGACGACTACGCGCAGTTCGGCCTGGGCCTGGCGGCCAGCCGGGCCGGAGACCTGGCGCTGGCCGCCGAGCACCTCGCGCTCGCGGTGGCCATGCGCCCCGACCTCGACCACTACGGACGGGCGCTGCGCGCCGTCCGGGCCCGGCAGACCAGGGAGTCCGCATGACCGATGTCCCCACCGCAGCGCCGCCCACCCTCGCCGAGGGCTGTGCGGAGCCCCCCGCGACGCGGTACGACGTGGCGCTGCTCGATCTCGACGGCGTGGTCTACGTCGGCCCGGACGCGGTTCCCGGGGTGCCCGCGGCGCTCGCCACCGCCCGGGAGGCGGGCATGCGGCTGGGGTTCGTGACCAACAACGCCGCACGCACCCCGGACGAGGTCGCCGGGCACCTGTCCCGGCTGGGGGTGCCGGCCGACCCCGCGGACGTCATCACCAGCTCCCAGGCCGCGGCGAGCGTGGTCGCCGGATTGCTGGGCGCCGGATCCCGCGTGCTGCCGGTCGGTGGCCCCGGTGTCGCCGCTGCCCTGCGGGCGGCCGGGCTCACCGTCGTCGCGGCCGCCGAGGATCGGCCGGACGCCATCGTCCAGGGCTACGGCCCGGACGTCGGCTGGCCGCAACTGGCCGAGGCCGTGGTGGCCGTCCGCACCGGAGCCCGGCACGTGGCCACCAACGCCGACGCCACGATCCCGTCCCCCCGCGGACCGCTGCCCGGCAACGGCGCCATGGTGGCCGTCGTCCGGGGCGTCACCGGGCAGGAGCCACTGGTCACCGGGAAGCCGGACCCGGCGATGCACGCCGAGTGCGTGCGGCGCACCGGTGCCCGGCGACCGCTGGTGGTCGGCGACCGGCTGGACACCGACATCGAGGGCGCCCGCCGGGCCGGGGCGGCCAGCCTCCTGGTCCTCTCCGGGGTCACCGACCCCGCGACCCTGCTGGCCGCTGCGCCGATGCACCGGCCCGACCTGCTGTCCGCGGACGCGGCCGGACTGCTCACGGGGCACCCTCCCGTCGTGGCAGCGGACGGGGCCTGGCGCTGCGGCCGGTGGTCGGCGAGCGTGGCCGAGGGCGGGGGAGTGCTCTCGCTCGCCCCGGCGGGGCCCGACCCACGGGTGGACCAGGTGGCCGACGACGGGCTCGACGGACTCCGGGCACTGTGCCTCGCCCACTGGTCGTCCCACCCGGACGAGGGCGTTCCCGCCCGCGTGGTCGGGGCCGATGCGGCCGCCGCCGACCTGCTCACCGGCTGGGGGCTGCTCACCACGGCCACGCGGCGGTGAGCCGCGGCGGGGGACGTCCGCCCGCAGGGATCAGAGCAGCGTGCGCAGCCGGAGCAGGTCCCGCAGCCCCGCCTCCAGCTTCACCCGGCCGGCGGCCCAGGCCGAGCCGAAGGACAGCGTGCCGTCGGTGAGGGCGACCAGGTCGTCACTGGTCATGGTCAGGCGGATGTCGGCCTTCGGGACGGCCGGCCCGTCGGGGACGGCGCGCAGGTCGCGCACCGCACCGGAGCTCAGCCGTCCGAGCACGACCTGGTCCAGATCGGTCAGCCGGCAGGAGAGGCTGCGGTCCAGCCCTGCCGCCGCCGGGTTGGCGGCGAGATCGCCGAGGATGCCCCGCAGGGCGGTCATGCACTGATCCATCGTGGCCACGCGGGCGGTACTCCCTGGAGTCGGCAGCGGTTCTCGATCGTCGCCGACGCTATCGCGCTGCCCCGTCCGGCCCGTCCACGTCATTCCCGGCCGGTAACCTCCGCAGGAGACGCCGGTGCGTGCGACGACCGCTGCCCGAGCCCTACCACCCGATCCCCGCACCCGAGAGGCGCACATGACCGAGCCGACCGCGCAGCGACCGATGCCGGGGCCCTACCGGCCCGGTCCCGCGGCCGCGCCGGCGGTCCCGGCCGCGGATCGCGCCGCGGAGGACACCCACCGGCCGGGCGCTGCCCCCCACCCCGGGGAGGACACCGGCGAGCAGGGGGCCGACGGACGCCGGCTGACCGGCCTCGAGGAGCTGCCCGTGGCCGAGCACGTCGCCGTCTTCGAGGCCGAGCACGCGCGCCTGCAGCGCGAGCTCGGCACGATCGACCCGCTCTGATGGCCCGTCGCAGCCGGCTGGACGCCGAGCTCGTGCGCCGGGGCCTGGCCCGGTCGCGGGAGCACGCCGTGGCCCTGATCGCCGAGGGGCGCGTCGCCGTCGCCGGGCAGGCGGCCACCAAGCCGGCCACCGGTGTCGAGGCGGGCACCCCCGTCGTCGTGCGCACCGACCCCGACCAGCCCTCCTGGGTCTCCCGCGGGGCGCACAAGCTGCTGGGCGCGCTGGACGCCTTCCCGGTCGCCGTCGAGGGCCGGCGGGCGCTGGACGCCGGCGCCTCCACCGGCGGGTTCACCGAGGTGCTCCTGAGCCGCGGCGCGGCCGAGGTCGTCGCCGTCGACGTCGGCTACGGCGAACTGGCGTGGTCGCTGCGCACCGACGAACGGGTGCGGGTGCACGAGCGCACCAACGTCCGCACGCTCACGCCGGAGGCCGTCGACGGGGCGGTCGACCTCGTCGTCGCCGACCTGTCCTTCATCTCGTTGCGGCTGGTGCTCCCCGCCCTCACCGCCTGCGCCCGGCCCGGCGCCGACCTGCTGCCCATGGTGAAGCCGCAGTTCGAGGTGGGCCGCGAGCGGCTGGGCGCCGGTGGCGTGGTGCGCGACCCCGAGCAGCGGGTGCGGGCGGTGCTGGAGGTGGGCAGCGCCGCGCACGCCCTCGGGTGGGGTACCGCCGGTGTGGTCGCCAGCCCACTGCCCGGCCCCGCCGGCAACGTGGAGTTCTTCCTGTGGCTGCGGTCCGACGCCGGGCCGATCGAGGAGGACGCCGTCCGTCGAGCAGTCCAGGAGGGACCTCAATGAGCAAGCCGAGCACCGCATCGCCGGACGAGCAGGACACCCGGCGGGTGCTGCTGACCGTGCACACCGGTCGGCGGGACGTCGTCGAGCTGGCCCGCACCTCCGCCGCCCGCCTGCTCCGCGGGGGGATCGGGGTGAAGGTGCTCGACGAGGAGGCCGGCGACCTCGACATCCCCGGTGCGGAGGTCGTCGCCTGCGACGCCTCCGCGGCCAAGGACGCCGAGATCGTCATGGTCTTCGGCGGGGACGGCACCTTCCTGCGCGCGGCGGAACTGGCCCGCTACACCGACGCCGCGCTCATGGGCGTCAACCTCGGCCGGGTCGGCTTCCTCGCCGAGACCGAGCC
Organism: Blastococcus sp. HT6-4; assembly: GCF_039679125.1. Taxonomy (NCBI): domain Bacteria; kingdom Bacillati; phylum Actinomycetota; class Actinomycetes; order Geodermatophilales; family Geodermatophilaceae; genus Blastococcus; species Blastococcus montanus. The sequence goes on from NZ_CP155551.1 coordinate 1,907,771, forward strand.
GGAGGCGGTCGAGGAGACCCTCACCGCCATCGAGCAGTGCGAGTACTCGGTGGAGGAACGCCTGGCCATCCAGGTCGACGTCCTCGACCGCGCCGGCACCCTCGTCGGCGGCACGTGGGCGCTCAACGAGGTCTCGGTGGAGAAGGCCGAGCGCTCGCGGGTGCTCGACGTCGTCATCGCCATCGACGGCCGGCCGCTGACCAGCTTCGGCTGCGACGGGGTCCTGTGCGCCACCCCGACCGGCTCCACGGCCTACGCGTTCTCCGCGGGCGGTCCGGTGGTCTGGCCCGACGTCGAGGCGCTGCTGCTGGTGCCCACCAACGCCCACGCGCTGTTCGCGCGGCCGCTGGTCACCTCGCCGGACTCGGTGCTCACCGTGGCCATCCCGGCCGACGGCAACCGCGCCCGCGTCTCGGCCGACGGGCGGCGGATGGTGGAGATCCCCGACGGCGGCCGCGTCGACGTCCGCCGCGCCGACCGGCCGGTGCGCATCGCCCGCGTCCACGCCGCCACCTTCGGCGACCGCCTGGTGGCCAAGTTCGGTCTCCCGGTCCGGGGATTCCGCGACGTGCGGCGCACCGGGCCCGGGCACGAGGTGTTCCCCGGCCGCGACGTGCTCGCCGCCGAAGGTCCGGCCGACGAGGACGGCACGATGCCGGAGCCGGAGGTGAGCGGTGGCGGCACGCGCGAGGACGGCTGAGCGCCCGGCGGCCGCCGGTGCCGGATCCGCCCCCGGACGGCTGTCCGAGCTGCGCATCCGGGGTCTGGGCGCCATCGACGACGTCACCCTGGAGCTGGGCCGCGGACTGACCGTGGTCACCGGGGAGACCGGCGCCGGCAAGACGATGGTGGTGACCGGGCTGACCCTGCTCTTCGGTGGGCGGGCCGACCCGGGGCGGGTGCGCGCCAGCGGGCGGGCCGGCGTCGAGGGGCGGCTGGAGCTCCCACCCGGTTCGCCGGTCTGGGCCCGGGCCGCCGACGCCGGCGCCGATCCCGACGACGACGGCAGCCTGATCCTGGCCCGCACCGTCAGCGCCGAGGGGCGCTCCCGCGCCTACCTCGGTGGGCGCAGCGTCCCGGTGGGTGTGGTCGCCGAGCTGGCCGAGAACCTGCTCGCCGTGCACGGCCAGACCGACCAGCTGCGGCTCTCCCGTCCGGCCGAGCAGCGCCGCGCGCTGGACCGCTACGCCGGCGCGGACCACCTCGAGCTGCTCGACCGCTACCGCGAGGCGCACCAGCGGTGGCGGGCGCTGGTCGCCGACCTGGAACGCCGGCGCGGCCAGGCGCGGGAGCTCGCGCAGGCCGCCGACGTGCTGCGGCACGGGCTCGAGGAGATCGCCGCCGTCGCGCCCGAGCCGGGGGAGGACGAGTCGCTCGACACCCAGGCCAAGCGGCTCAGCGACGCCGATGCCCTGCGTGCCGCCGCCGACGAGGCACGGATGGCGCTGATCGGCGACGTGACCGGTGACCTGGGCGGCGGAGAGCTGCCGCAGGACGCCACCGCGGCCCTGGCCATCGCCGAGCGTGCGCTGGCCGGCTCCGACGACCCGACGCTGGTCCTGCTCGCCCAGGACCTCGCCGACGCCGTCGCCGTCGTCTCCGACGTCGCCGGCCAGCTCGCCGGCTACGTCGCCGACCTCGACGCGGACCCCGGCCGGCTGGCCGAGGTGCTCGACCGCCGGGCCGCCATCACCGCGCTCGTGCGCAAGTACGCCGACCCGGGCGACGGCGTGGCCGGGGTGCTCGCATGGGGCGAGGACGCCGCCCGCCGGCTCAGCGCGCTCGACGTCTCCGACGAGGCCCTCGAGGCGCTCGCCGCCGACCGCGACGCCGCCCGCGCCGAGGTGGACCGGCTGGGCGCCGAGATCTCCGAGCGCCGGAAGGCGGCGGCCGAGGGGTTCGCCGCCGAGGTCGGCCGGGAGCTGGCCGGGCTGGCGATGAAGAGCGCCCGCGTCTCGTTCAGCATCGACAGCCACCCCGACGACCCCGGACCCGACGGCATCGACGAGGTGGCGCTGCTGCTGGCGGCGCACCCCGGCGCGCCGCCGCGGCCGGTGCACAAGGGGGCCTCCGGCGGTGAGCTGTCCCGCGTCATGCTCGCCATCGAGGTCGTGTTCGCCGGTGCGGACCCGGTTCCGGTCATGGTGTTCGACGAGGTCGACGCCGGTGTGGGCGGGCAGGCGGCGGGGGAGATCGGGCGGCGGCTGGCCCGGCTGGCCCGCGACCACCAGGTCGTCGTCGTCACGCACCTGGCACAGGTCGCGGCGTTCGCCGACACCCACCTGGTCGTCGACAAGTCACCGGACACCGGCGCGGGCGTGACCGCGACCGACATCCGCTCCGTGGAGGGTGAGGACCGGGTGCGGGAGCTGGCGCGCATGCTCTCCGGGCTGGCCGACAGCGAGACCGGCCAGGCGCACGCCCGCGAACTGCTGGCGGTGGCCGCGGCCGGACGGTGACCACCGCCTCCCTGTGAACCGGGAGTGCCGGGGCTCGCGGCGGGGTAAGGGGCGTCGGTGAGCTGCTTCTCCGCCGCCGACGAGTCGGCGCACTACGGCTTCTCGGTGTGCATGCTCCTCGAGCAGTACCGCGATCAGCTGGTTTGGGCGGACGGCGGGGTCGACGAGCTCGGCACCGGCGACGCGACGGCCATCGCCGACGTCGTCCGGACCATCCCCGGGCTCCGGGTGCGGAGCTACGACATCAGCGCGTCGTCGGTCGAGCTGGCCCGGGCCAACATCGCCGCCCGTGGTGTCGCCGACCGGTACACCGTCGAGGTCGGCGACTTCTTCGACCAGGCCGACTCCGCCGGCGGTGACCAGGCGGCCACGGTGATCTCCAACCCGCCGTACGTCCCGGCGCCGGACCGGGACATCCTCATGCCCGAGCTGTGGGGCGGCGTCCGCGGCAACGACCTGGTGCTGCAGCTGCTGAAGACCGGGTACGACAACGTGATCACGGCGGTGGCCAGCTACTCCGACCCCGAGACGTCGGTGCGCACGGCGCAGGACCTGGGCTACCGGGTGGTCAACTTCCTCGCCATGGGCCTGGACTTCGGCCCGTACAGCAACGAGCCCAAGGTGCGCGCGCACATCGACCGGCTCTGCGCCGAGGGACGCGCCTGGGCGGGGGACGAGGGGTACATGGTCGCCATCGCGCTGTTCAGCCGGAACCCCGACCTGCCCGGGGACCGCGCCGACCAGCTGCTCAGGTCACTGCAGCTCTGACGAGCGGGGCCCGGAGGGTCCCCGAGGAGGAGCTGGGAGCCGCCCTGCGAGGCGGGCCGAGGAGCAAGGGGCCGGAGGCCTCCTCGACGGAGCAAGGGGCCGGAGGCCTCCTCGACGAGGGCCGGTGTGGGCACAGCTCAGGTCGGGGACGGCACGTGGCCGCGGTCGTCGTCCGGAGGACGACAGAGTCATGGTCTCCGCTTGGCGTAACCCGCGAGGCCGAACTGCAGGAGCGCCAGGCCGCGCCGGCCCTGCCGGCGCAGCTCCGCCGACAGCTCCGGTCCGCCGACGCCGGCCAGCACCTGGTCGCGCGCCAGCTCCAGCAGGGAGGCGTAGAGCCCGAGGATCGCGTGCGCGGCCAGCCACGGCTCGATCTGCCCCTGCTTGGCCTCGGTCTCCTCGGCGACCAGCTCGGCCAGCGAGACGGTGATCTCGCCGAGGATCTCCCGTTCCCGGATCTGCAGGGTGCGGCTGCCGCGGATCACCTGCGCCATCTGCGCGACGCCGTCGGCCGCCTCCGGTGTGCCGAGCAGGCTGACCGCGGCGACGACGAAGCTGCCCGCGGCGGCGGCCACCGACTCACCGGCCGGGCGCCGGCGGACCGCGTCCAGCAGGGCCGCCCGCATCGGCGGGTCGGCGTCGAAGACCAGACCCTCCTTGACCGGGAAGTGGTTGAACACCGTCTTCTCGACGACGCCGGCGCGCTGTGCGATCTCCACCACACTGACCGCGTCGAAACCACGCTCCGTGAACAGCTCGGTCGCGGCGTCGACGATCCGCGCCCGCGTCTGCTGCCGCCGTCGTTCCCGGAGCCCCGACCCGCGCAGCGCCCGCCGCCCGCGGCGCGGGCCGCTGGTGTCGCCGTCGGCGACCGGGGAGGGGGCGACCGGCGGTGCGGGGGCGGCCACCGCGGGGGCCGGCGGGGGAGCGGTGGGCGCCGCCACCTCCGCGTTCGGCTCCGGGCTCGGCGCGGGCCGGTCGAGGTCAGGGCGGGGTACCGCCCGGATCACTGCTCCGCCGACGGGCGCCGCGGCGTCCCCGTCCGAGTCGGGAACGGGTACTGCGGTCGTCAGGGCACCGGCCACTCCAGTCACGTGGACCACGCTAGTCACAAGTCGGTAACGGTCCCGCCGGCGCGGTGGCGGACGGCGCACCGGCGTGTCGGCCGGACCCGGTGTCGGGCACGCTCCGTGACCGGAAGATCGCCGGAGCGCGTCGGACGACCGGACCGGAGAGCCCGCGTGGCAGCATGCGATGTCATGCGCATCGGCACCGTTCGCCGCGGCCGGGCACAGGACACGGGGCCCGGCGTCGCCGGCACCGTCCGTCTGGACCGCCGCACCAAGAACCTGACGAAGCGACTGCGCCCCGGCGACATCGCCGTCATCGACCACGTCGACATCGACCGGGTCAGCGCTGACGCGCTGGTCGGCTGCAAGGTCGCCGGAGTGGTCAACGCGGCGCCCAGCATCTCCGGCCGGTACCCGAACCTCGGCCCCGAGATCCTGATCAACGCGGGCATACCCCTGCTCGACGACGTCGGCAAGGACGTGTTCGCCAAGCTGCAGGAAGGCGCGCCGGTGCGCCTCGACGGCGACCGCCTCCTCGACGGGGACGGCACGGTCGTGGCCGAGGGCCGCGCGCACGACGCCGACAGCGTCGCCGCCGCCATGGCCGAGGCCAAGGCCGGGCTGTCGGTGCAGCTCGAGGCGTTCGCGGCCAACACCATGGAGTACATGAAGCGCGAGCGCGCGCTCCTCCTCGACGGCGTCGGCGTGCCCGACGTCAGCACCTCCATCGAGGGCCGGCACGTGCTCGTGGTCGTCCGCGGCTACGACTACAAGGAGGACCTGCACGCCCTCCGCGCCTACATCCGCGACTACCGCCCGGTCCTGATCGGCGTGGACGGCGGCGCCGACGCCCTCGTCGACGCGGGCTACTCGCCCGACATGATCATCGGCGACATGGACTCGGTGAGCGACGACGTCCTGCGCTCCGGCGCCGAGGTCGTGGTGCACGCCTACGCCGACGGCCGCGCCCCCGGCCTCGCCCGGGTGCAGGACCTCGGGGTCGACGCCATCACCTTCCCGGCGGCCGCCACCAGCGAGGACATCGCGATGCTGCTGGCCGACGAGAAGGGCGCCACGCTGATCGTCGCGGTCGGCACCCACGCCACCCTGGTCGAGTTCCTCGACAAGGGCCGCGGCGGCATGGCCTCGACCTTCCTGACCCGCCTGCGGCTGGGCGGCAAGCTGGTCGACGCCAAGGGCGTCAGCCGGCTCTACCGGAGCCGCATCTCGACCACCGCGCTCGTCGTCCTGGTCATCGCCGCCTTCATCGCCATCGGGTCGGCCCTGGCCGTCTCCGCCGCGGGGCGGCTGTACCTCGACCTGCTGCTCGACCAATGGAACAGCTTCGTGTTCTGGCTGGAGAACCTCTTCTCGTGATCGACTTCCGCTACCACCTGGTGTCGCTGATCGCCGTCTTCCTGGCGGTGGCACTGGGCATCGTCATCGGCACGACGCAGCTCAACCAGCCGATCCTCAACGACATCGAGAGCCAGGTCAGCGCCCTCGAGCAGGACAAGCGGTCGCTGGAGGACCAGACCCAGCAGCTCCAGGCCGAGCTCGCCACCGCCGAGTCCTTCCAGGAGGCGGTCGCCACGCCCCTGGTCGACGGCACGCTGACCGACCGGAACGTCCTGCTGCTGCCCACCAACGAGAGCGTGACGTCCGAGACGATCGAGGAGATCGGCGGGCTGGTGTCCGACGCCGGCGGCTCGGTCAGCGGCGTCGTCCGCCTGGAGCCCGAGTACAGCGACCCGGCCACCGCCACGGCGCTGCAGAGCTACGTCACCGGGCCCGGCCTGCCTGCCGGGATCCAGCTGCCCGAGGACGGCGACGCCGCCGCCCTGGTCGCCTCGCTGCTCGCCCAGGTCCTCGTGACCCCTCCGGGCGGCCCGGCGCCGGACACCGCCACTGTCTCCTCGGTGCTCGCCGGCCTGAGCTCGCTCGACGTCCTCGCCGTCGAGGGCGCGTCGGTGACCCAGGCCGACCACGTCGTCGTCCTGACCGGGAGCGGCTTCACCGGCGAGGACGCCGAGCGCCGCAACGCCGCCCTCGTCGAGCTCGTCACCGCCCTCGACGGCCGCGGCGCGGGCGCCGTCGTCGCCGGCGACCAGGAGTCGGCGGAGGGCAACGGGCTGATCGGCACCGTGCGCGCCGATCCGGCGCTCGCCGCCGCCATCTCGACGGTGGACAACGTGCGCACCCTGGTCGGCCGGATCAGCACCGTCCTGGCACTCGGCCAGGAGTCCCGGGGCACGTCGGGCATGTACGGGACCGGCGAGGACGCCCAGCCGGTGCCGCCCGTGCCCGTCGCCGCACCGTGACGGGCCGGCGCCGGGCGCTGCTCGCCCTCGCCGGCGCCGGCGCGGCCCGCGCCGCGCTCACCGGGGCGCACGCCCTGTCGGCGCGGCCGGCCGGGGCCGCGTGGCGGCGCACCAACTACGCCGGACGGCCGGTCACCCTGCTCGGGGGGCCCGCCCTGGCCCTGTCCGCGACCGTGACCGCGACGCTGGGTGCGCCCGCCGGTGTCCGGGCGGCCACCGCCGTCGTCGGCGCGGTGTCCGGGCTGGTCGGCGGCTACGACGACCTCGCGGGGGCACGACCGGAGCAGGCGCGGGACAAGGGCCTGGCCGGCCACCTGAGGGCGCTGCGCGAGGGGCGGGTCTCCGCCGGGGCGGTCAAGGTGGCCGGCATCGGCACGGCCGCCGCCGTGGCCGCCGTGCTGACCCGCGGGCAGGGCCGGGGCGCCGGCCTGCTGGTCGACGGCGTGCTCGCCACCGGCCTGGTGGCCGGCGCCGCCAACCTGCTCAACCTGCTCGACCTCCGGCCGGGACGTGCGGCCAAGGCCGGCAGCATCGCCGCCGCGGCGACCCTGGGCGGGCCCGCCGGCGGACTGGTGGCCGGGCCCCTGGGCGCGACGCTCGCCGTCCTCCCCGCCGACCTCGGCGAGCAGGTCATGCTCGGGGACTGCGGAGCCAACGCGCTCGGTGCGCTGCTGGGGCTCCGGCTGGCCCGGCACCCGTCGCGGGCCGTCCGGGCCGGGGCGCTGACCGCGATCGCCGGGCTCACGCTCGCCAGCGAGAAGGTCAGCTTCACCCGCGTCATCGAGGCGACGCCGGGCCTCCGGGAACTGGACCGGCTCGGCCGCCTGCCGTCGTGAGCACCCGGCAGGTGGTGGGGGGCGTGGCCGCCGCTGCTGCCCTGATCGCCGGGCTCACCATCCTGGCGCGGCTGGCCGGCTTCGCCCGCACCCTCGTCTTCACGAACACCGTCGGGCCCGACAGCACCGGGGACGCCTACCTGGCGGCCAACAACGTCCCGAACATCGTCTTCGAGGTCGTGGCCGGTGGCGCGCTGGCCAGCCTGGTCGTGCCGATGCTCGCCGGTGGGATCGCGGCGGCTGACCGCGACCAGGTCCGCCGGACGGCGTCGGCCCTGCTGGGCTGGACCCTGCTGGTGCTCGTACCGCTGGCGGCACTGGTCGCCCTGCTGGCCGAGCCGATCGCCCGGTTGCTGCTCGGCGACAGCGACGAGGCCGAGATCCAGCTCGCCGCCCGGTTCCTGCTGGTGTTCGCCCCGCAGGTCGTCCTCTACGGCATCGGCATCGTCGTCACCGGTGTGCTGCAGGCCCATCGGAGGTTCGCGGGGCCGGCCCTCGCCCCCCTGCTGTCCAGCCTCGTCGTCGCCGGCGCCTACCTGACCTTCGCCGCGCTGGGCGGCGACGAGCAGGCCGCCGAGCTGTCCACGCCCGCCGAGCTCGTGCTGGGCGTCGGGACCACCCTCGGCGTCGCCGCCCTGGCACTGAGCCTGCTGGTCCCGCTGCGGGGTCTGCGGCTGGGGCTGCGTCCCACCCTCCGGTTCCCGGTGGGCGCGGCGCCCCGCGTCCGCCGGCTGGCCGCCGCCGGCGTGCTCACCCTGGCCGGCCAGCAGCTGCTGGCAGCTGTCGCCATCCGGCTGGCCAACGACGGCGCACCGGACGGCACCCAGGTCGTCTACGCGGCCGGCCTCACCGTCTTCCTCCTGCCGTGGGCTGCGCTGGCGGTCCCGCTGGCGACCTCGGTCTACCCGGGCCTGGCCGAGCGCGCCGGCAGCGGCGACGAGGCCGGCTACCACCGGGCGCTCGCCCCGGTCACCGTGCTCACCGTGGCGCTGTCCGCCCTCGCCGCGGCGGCTCTGGTGGCGGGAGCCGGACCCATGGCGCGGATCTTCCTGAGCGGCGAGCCGGCCGGCGTCGTGGCCGCCCTCAGGAACACCATCGTCGCCTTCGCCCCCGGCCTGCTCGGCTACGGCCTGGTCGCGTTGCTGACCCGCGCGCTCTACGCCCGCGGGCTGTGGAAGGCGCCCACGGCCTGGGTCCTCGCCGGCTGGCTGCTCGCGGTCGTCGCCGACGTGCTGCTGGCCCGCGCGCTGCCCCCGGCGGACCGGGCCCTGGCGCTGGGCATCGGGCACACGGTCGGAGTCACGGTGGCCGGTGCGGGGCTGCTCGCGGTCGTCCTCCGTGTGGCCGGCCGGCCCGCGCTGCGCGGACTCGCACGCAGCGGCCCGGCGGCCCTGCTGGCGGCGGTGCTCGGCGGTGCGGCGGGGCTCTGGGTCGCCCGCACGCTCGGCGCGGACCCGGTGCCCGACGGCGGGGTGGCCGCCGCCCTCGCGGCCGGGTTCCTCGCCGGGGGCACCGTGCTCGTCGTCGCGGTGGCCGTCATGATGGGCACGGCCCGCGCGCAGCTGGTGGGGGCACTCCGGGAGTTGCGGTCGACGGGCGAGCGGGAGGTGCGCAGTGGCTGAGCCACCCCTCCAGGGCTGCCGGGTCACCGAGGTGCTGGCCACCAGCACCGGCGGGGTGGGAACCCACGTGCGGTCGCTGGTCCCGCCGCTGGTCGCCGCCGGCGCCGACGTCCAGGTGTGCGGGCCGGGCGCCACCGACGAGCTGTTCGGCTTCGCCGGCCGCGGTGCGCGCTTCACCCCCGTGGAGATCTCCGCGGGGCTGGCGCCTGCCGCCGACGCGCGGGCGGTCCAGGCGCTGCGGCAGGCGCTGGCCGGCACCGACGTGGTGCACGCCCACGGGTTGCGGGCCGGGCTGGTCGCCGCCGCGGCGCGCCGGCTCGGCGCCCGCTCCGCGCGGCTGGTGCTGACCCTGCACAACGCGCTCCCCGACGGCGGGGGGCTGCGCCGGCAGCTGCTGGAACGGGCCGAGCGGGCCACGGTCCGGGCCGCCGACGTCGTGCTGGCCGCCTCGGAGGACCTCGCGGCGAACGCCCGCCGGCTGGGCGCCCGGGACGTGCGGCTGGCGCCGGTCTCGGCGCCACCACTGCCGCGGGCCACCCGCGGCCGCGCCGAGGTGCGCGAGGAGTTCGGGCTCGTCGACGACCGGGCGCTGGTGGTCGCGGTCGGGCGGCTGCACCCGCAGAAGGGCTACGACGTCCTCCTCGACGCCGTCGCCCGCTGGTTGGCCGACCAGCGGGTCCGCCCGGCGCCGCTGGTGGTCGTCGCCGGCGACGGGCCGCTGCACGACGAGCTGGCCGGACGGATCCGGGCGGAGAGGCTCCCGGTGAGCCTCCTGGGCCGGCGCGACGACGTCGCCGACCTCCTCGGCGCCGCCGACCTCTGCGTCCTCCCGTCCCGCTGGGAGGCGCGCTCGCTGACCGCCCAGGAGGCGCTGCGCGCCGGCGTGCCCCTCGTGGCCAGCCGCACCGGTGGGCTGCCGGAGCTGCTCGGTGACGCCGCCGAGCTGGTCCCGGTCGGCGATCCGGAGGCGCTGGCCGCGGCCGTCGTCCGGGTCCTCTGCGACAGCGCGCTCGCCGCCGCGCTCGTCGAGGAGGGGTTCCGGCAGGCGGCCGGCTGGCCCGACGAGGAGGCCACCGCCGCCCAGCTGGTGGAGATCTACCGCGAGCTGCTCGACGCCCCGGCCCGGCCACGCCCATGAGCGGCACGGCTCCGGTGGCGGCCCGCCGCTCGGCCGCCCTGCTCGCCCTGCTGCTCGGTCTCGTCCCCGCCCTCCTGGTGGCGCTGCCCGGAGTCGCGCGGGCTGCGGAGCCGTACCGCGCCGATCGGGTCGTGGTGGTCGGCGTGCCGGGGCTGACCTGGGCCGACGTCGATTCGCAGGCCACCCCCGGGCTGTGGGAGCTGGCCGAGGGCTCGGCGATCGGCGCGATGTCGGTGCGGGCCGCCCGCTCGACCAGCTGCCTGCTCGACGGCTGGGCGACGCTCGGCGCCGGCAACCGGGCCCGCTTCCCCGGCACGGACGAGGGCCTGCCACCGGTTCCGCTGCCCAGCGTCGGGCTGCCCGGGGACGACGGCGCCGACGGCACGACCGGGGACCCCGAGGGGGCCGGCGAGGGCGCGGCGCCGCGGCTGGACACCTCGCTGACGCACTGCGGGCTGCAGGAACGGGTGGCCGACGCGGCGCTGGGTGATCCGCAGGCCACCGTCGCCCGGATCGCCGACGACCCGGGCACCGTCCGGTTCGGCGCCGAACCCGGGGCGCTCGGCGCCGCCGTCGGCTGCGCATCGGTCGTGGGGCGCGCCGCGGCCCTCGCGGTCGCCGCCCCGGACGTGCCGCTCACCACGGTCGGCGGCCTGCCCGTCGAGCCGGAGGGCCTCGCGACCGTCCTGACCGGGTGCCCGCTCACTCTCGTCTCCCTCGACCAGCTCACCGACGCGGGTGCCCCCGGCGCCGAGCCCACCGACCACGGCACGCGGCCCGAGCCACGGGCGGATGCGCTCACCCGCATCGACGAGTCGCTGGCCAGGCTGCGGGCGGCCGTGGACGGGCTCCCGGGGGAAACGCTGCTCCTGCTCGCCGGCATCTCCGAGGTCAACGACGGACGGCCCCAGCTGCACGTCGGGATCGCCTCCGGCCCGGGGTTCGAGCGCGGCTGGCTGACCTCGGCGAGCACCGGCCGGCCCCCCTTCGTGCAGCTGATCGACGTCGCCCCCACCGTTCTGCGTGCCCTGGGCGTCGACCCGCCGGCCTCGATGAACGGGCAGCCGCTGCGCAACACCGGCGACCGGCCCGCGCTGTCGGCCGCCGTCGCCGAGCTGGAGCGGGCCAACGTCGCCGCGATCACGCACCACCGCAGCACCGGGACCTTCTTCTGGACGTTCGTCGCCGTCGCCGCGGCCGTCGTCGTCCTTGGCATGCTGGTGCTCGGCGTGGGTGGGGCCGGTCGGCCGGGCCCGTTGCGCGGTGCCCGGCGGGCGCTGCGGCTGCTCTGCCTCGCGGCGGCCGCGCTGCCCGTGGCCACCTACCTGGCCGGGCTGGCGCCCTGGGAGCGTGCCGCCGCGCCGCTGGCCGCGCTGTGGGCGGCCGTCGTCGTGGCCGACCTGGCGGTCACCGCCCTGGCCGCGCTCGGGCCCTGGCGGCGGTGGCCCCTGGGGCCGCCGCTGGCGGTGCTCGCCGTGACCCTGGGCACCCTGGTGGGCGACGTGCTGACCGGGTCGTCGCTGGAGCTGAACGGCCCGCTCGGCTACGACGCGATCGTCGCCGGGCGGTTCACCGGGTACGGCAACCTCTCCTTCGGCCTGCTGGCCGTGAGCGCGCTCTCGGTCACCGCGGCGGTGGCCACGGCCGCCGGTCGGCGGGCGGATCCGCGGCGCCGGCGGGCGGTGACCGCGGCGGTGGTGGTCGGCGCCGGCGTCCTCGCGGTCGTGGTCATCGGGGCGCCGCCGCTGGGGCGTGACTTCGGTGGTGTGCTCGCCGCCCTGCCCGGCTTCCTGCTGCTGGCGATGCTGCTGGCGCACGTGCGGGTGACGGTCGTCCGGCTGGTCGCCATCCTGGCCGCCGCGGTGCTCGCCGTCGGGACGGTCGCGGTGCTGGACTGGCTGCGGCCGGCGGGGGAGCGCACGCACCTGGGCCGCTTCGTCGAGCAGGTGCTCAGCGGTGAGGCCTGGACGGTGGTCAGTCGCAAGGCCGCGGCCAACCTCGGCATCCTCCTCGGCAGCCCGCTGGCCTGGATGCTGCCGGTCGCGCTGGTTGCCGCGGTGTGGCTGCTCCGGCCCGGCGGCCCGCTGCGGGGCGCCCGGCCGCGCGCAGGCACCGCGCGTCGCGGTCCGGCGGGGCTGACGCCGGCCGACGCCGCGGTGCTCCGCGCCACGCTGCTCGCCGTCGCCCTGAGCCTCACCATCGGCGCGGCGGTGAACGACTCCGGTGTCGCGCTGCCGGCCACCGCCGCCGCGCTGCTCGTGCCGCTGCTGGTCCGGCTCGCCGCGGTTCCGCAGGGGCAGCCCCCCGGGGCGGGGGAGAGCGCGGGTGGCGCTCCCCACTCGGGGCCGGCCGACGGCCCGGAGCGTGTTACGGTCGTCTCCCGTGGGTCGACCGTCTGGAACACGTGATCACGGGCTCTTGCACAACACGCAGCCGACGAAGTTCGTCTTCGTCACCGGCGGTGTCGTGTCCTCTCTCGGCAAGGGGCTGACGGCGAGTTCGCTGGGTGCGCTCCTGGCCAGCCGCGGCCTCCGCGTCACCATGCAGAAGCTGGACCCCTACCTCAACGTGGATCCGGGGACGATGAACCCGTTCCAGCACGGCGAGGTGTTCGTCACCGAGGACGGCGCGGAGACCGACCTCGACATCGGCCACTACGAGCGGTTCCTCGACACCGACCTGTCCGGTCGCGCCAACGTGACCACCGGGCAGGTGTACTCCGACGTCATCGCCAAGGAGCGGCGCGGCGAGTACCTCGGTGACACGGTGCAGGTCATCCCGCACATCACCAACGAGATCAAGGCGCGCATCCTCGCCGGCGCCGACAGCGCCGAGCGCGTCGACGTGGTGATCACCGAGATCGGCGGCACGGTCGGCGACATCGAGTCGCTGCCCTTCCTCGAGGCCGCCCGCCAGGTGCGGCACGAGATCGGCCGTGACAACTGCTTCTTCCTGCACATCTCGCTGATCCCCTTCATCGCGCCGTCGGGGGAGCTGAAGACCAAGCCCACGCAGCACTCAGTCGCGGCCCTGCGCAGCATCGGCATCCAGCCCGATGCCCTGGTCTGCCGGTCGGACCGGGAGATCAACGAGGGCCTCAAGCGCAAGATCAGCCTGATGTGCGACACCGACGCCGAGGGGGTCATCTCCTGCCCCGACGCGCCGTCGATCTACGACATCCCCAAGGTGCTGCACCGGGAGGGCCTCGACGCCTACGTCGTCCGGCGGCTGGGCCTGCCGTTCCGCGACGTGGACTGGACCGTCTGGGGCGACCTGCTCGACCGGGTGCACGCCCCCACGCGGACCGTCACGATCGCGCTCGTCGGCAAGTACATCGACCTGCCCGACGCCTACCTCTCGGTCACCGAGGCGGTGCGCGCGGGCGGCTTCGCCCACCGCAGCAAGGTGCAGATCCGCTGGGTGCCCTCGGACGACTGCGAGACCCCCGAGAGCGCCGAGAAGGCGCTGGCCGGCGTCGACGGCGTCTGCATCCCCGGCGGCTTCGGCGTCCGCGGGATCGACGGCAAGCTGGGGGCGATCCGCTACGCGCGGGTCAACGGCGTCCCGACCCTGGGGCTGTGCCTCGGCCTGCAGTGCATGGTCATCGAGTACGCCCGCAACGTCGCCGGGCTGGAGGGGGCGAACTCCGCCGAGTTCGACCCCGGGACGCCCGACGCCGTCATCGCCACGATGGCCAGCCAGGTCGACGTCATCGCCGGCGAGCGCGGGCTCGGCGGCACGATGCGCCTGGGCAGCTACCCGGCGGCCCTGCTGCCCGGTTCGGTGGCCGCGGCCGCCTACGGGAGCACCGAGATCACCGAGCGGCACCGGCACCGGTACGAGGTGGCCAACGCCTACCGGGACCGGCTGACCGAGGCCGGGCTGGTCTTCTCCGGCACCTCGCCGGACGGCCTGCTGGTCGAGTTCGCCGAGCTCCCTCGTGAGGCGCACCCGTTCTTCGTCGGCACCCAGGCCCACCCCGAGCTGAAGAGCCGGCCGACCCGCCCGCACCCGCTGTTCGCGGCGTTCGTGCAGGCCGCGGTCGACTACCAGGAGGCGGCCCGGCTGCCGGTCCCGGTGGACGAGGCGGAGAAGGTCGGCATCTGATGGCCGAGGAGGGGGCGCACGCGTACCGGGTGGTCGCCAGCGAGGAGATCTACACCGGCCACGTGATCGAGCTCCGTCGGGACACCGTCGCCATGCCGGAGGGCGGCGACAGCGTCCGCGAGGTGGTCCGCCACCCGGGTGCCGTGGCCGTCGTGGCGCTCGACGACGACGGGAACGTGGTGCTGCTCCGGCAGTACCGGCACCCGGTCGGGGACTACCTGTGGGAGCTGCCCGCCGGGCTGCGCGACGCCGACGGCGAGCCGCCCCTGGAGACGGCGAAGCGGGAGCTGGCCGAGGAGGTGCAGCTCGCCGCGGACCGCTGGTCGCTGCTCACCACGCACTACAGCAGCCCCGGGTTCTGCGACGAGAAGGTGCTGGTCTACCTCGCCGAGGGGCTCAGCGACGTCGACCGGCCCGAGGGCTTCACCGTCGAGCACGAGGAGCTGGACATGACCGTCGAGCGGGTGCCGCTCGGCGACGCCGTCCAGCGGGTGTTCGACGGGGACATCCGGAACGTCGCCGCCGTCGTGGGTCTGCTCGCCGCCGCTCAGGCGCGCGCGTCGTCGCCGCGGCTGCGCCCCGTCGACGCCGGCTGAGGCGGGCGGCCTCAGCGGCCCTGCGGGGCGGCCCCGCCCCGGGTGACACCGTCCGGCGGGTGCGCAGCGCGGGCTGCCCGGGGTGGCGGCGCGTCGACGGGTGGCCCGGCAGCCCGGCCCCGCGGGTGAGCGCCGAGATCACGAATCGGCCCAGGCGCTCGGGGGAGAGGCGCCGGCGTGCCTACACTCCGGCCGAGGCCCGCCCCGACCGGGCGGCCCACGATGCGGTGGGGTACCCCGTCACGCTCGGGAGTGGCCCGCCGGGACCAGGAGACGGACGATGCGGGTCGGGGTTCCCCGAGAGATCAAGAATCGGGAGTACCGGGTGGCGCTCACCCCGGCCGGGGTGACGGAGCTGACGCGGGCCGGGCACGAGGTGCTGGTCGAGCAGGCGGCGGGGGAGGGCTCCTCGATCCCCGACGCCGACTTCGCCGCCGCGGGGGCGCGGATCGTCGCCTCCGCCGATGACGTGTGGGCCGACGCCGACCTGCTGCTGAAGGTCAAGGAGCCGGTGGCCGAGGAGTACGGCCGCCTGCGCGCGGACCAGACGCTGTTCACCTACCTGCACCTGGCGGCCTCGAAGGAGTGCACCGACGCGCTGGTCGCCTCCGGCACCACCGCGATCGCCTACGAGACGGTGCAGACCGCCGACGGCGCGCTGCCGCTGCTGGCCCCCATGTCGGAGGTCGCCGGCCGCATGGCGCCGCAGGTCGGGGCGCACTGCCTGGAGCGGGCGCACGGGGGCCGAGGGGTCCTGCTGGGCGGGGTCTCGGGCGTCTACGCCGCGAAGGTGGTCGTCATCGGCGCCGGGGTCTCGGGGATGAATGCCGCGGCCATCGCGCTCGGCATGCAGGCCGAGGTCGTCGTCATGGACCGGGACATCGACAAGCTGCGCGCCGCCGACCGGATCTACCAGGGCCACCTGCAGACCGTCGCCTCCAACGCCTACGAGGTGGAGCGCGCCGTGCTCGACGCCGACCTCGTGATCGGCGCGGTGCTCGTGCCCGGGGCGAAGGCGCCCACCCTGGTGAGCAACGAACTGGTCTCCCGGATGAAGACGGGCTCGGTGCTGGTCGACATCGCCGTCGACCAGGGCGGCTGCTTCGAGGACACCCGGCCGACCACGCACGACGAGCCGACCTTCCGGGTGCACGACTCGGTCTTCTACTGCGTGGCGAACATGCCCGGCGCCGTCCCCAACACCTCCACGCACGCGCTGACCAACGTGACGCTGCCCTACGTGATGGCGCTGGCCAACGAGGGCACCGTCGGTGCCGTCCGCGCGCGCCCGGCCCTCGCCCACGGCGTCAACGTCGTGGACGGCCGGGTGGTGCTGCCGGAGGTCGCCGAGGCCCACGGCATGGGGGCCGTCCCGCTGGAGGAGGTGCTGACCTGACGATCGCGACGTCCGCCGGTCCCGACGTCGAGCGGGTCGTGACCGGCTACCTGGACCACCTCACCGTCGAGCGGGGCCTGGCGGCCAACACCATCGCGTCCTACCGGCGCGACCTGCGCCGCTACGCCGAGTACCTGGACGCGGCCGGGGTGCGCGGGCTCGGTGAGGTCGCGGAGTCCGACGTCGCGGGGTTCCTCGCCGCCCTCCGCCGGGGCGACGACGACCACCCCCCGCTGTCGGCGACGTCGGCGGCGCGGGCGGTCGTCGCCGTCCGGGGGCTGCACCGGTTCGCCCTGCTCGACGGCCTGGTGACCGACGACGTGGCGCACCAGGTGCGCCCGCCGACGCCGGCCCGCCGGCTGCCCAAGGCGGTGCCGGTCGAGTCGGTGGTCGCGCTGATCGAGGCGGCCGGATCGCTGGAGGGGCCGCGCGGGCTGCGCGACCGCGCGCTGCTGGAGCTGCTGTACGGCACCGGTGCGCGCATCTCCGAGGTGGTCGGGCTCGCCGTGGACGACCTCGACCAGGGGCAGTGCACGGTCCGCCTGGCCGGCAAGGGCGGCAAGGAGCGCGTCGTCCCGGTGGGGACCTTCGCGCTGCGCGCGGTCGAGGAGTACCTCGTCCGGGCGCGGCCGGCGCTGGCGGCCGGCGCCGCGGGCGGCGTGCGGCGGGGAGCGCTGTTCCTCAACGTCCGCGGCGGCCCGCTGTCCCGGCAGAGCGCCTGGTCGATCCTCCGCACCGCGGCCGAGCGGGCCGGGCTGACCGGCGAGATCTCACCGCACACGCTGCGGCACTGCTTCGCGACCCACCTGATCGACGGCGGCGCCGACGTCCGCGTCGTGCAGGAGCTGCTCGGCCACGCGTCGGTGACCACCACGCAGGTCTACACGCTGGTCACCGTCGACCGGCTGCGCGAGGTGTACGCCACCAGCCATCCACGCGCGCTGAGCTGACAGCGTCACCCGCGCCCATTTGGCAAGAAGTGGCGCCGGTTCGGCTTGAGTGGTCACACTGGTTGGCATTCGTCGCCATGTCGACAGGTCGACGGCGCGCCGCCTTCGGAACCTCGCTCCAGCTTCCTAGCGTTCTCCTCACCCGAGCGGACAGGACGGCTGACCGCACCCGGAAAGTCCGGACGGGGCACGAGCTGGAGGCGACTACCCATGGCGATCCGAGCGGACGCGGCCTCTGCCGTCGCGCGCCCGCACGACTCCGACCCAGAGATGGGGGCGGCTGCGCTGCGGACCGATCCGGCCCGGGCGCGTCAGCGCCCGCTGCCGGACCCGAAGCCGCTGACCCAGCACGGTCCCGCCCGTGTCATCGCGATGTGCAACCAGAAGGGCGGCGTGGGCAAGACGACGTCCACGATCAACCTGGGTGCCGCGCTGGTCGAGTTCGGGCGGAAGGTGCTGCTCATCGACCTGGACCCGCAGGGTGCGCTGTCGGTGGGCCTGGGCGTGCCGGCGCAGAACATGGACCGGACGATCTACAACGTCCTGATGGAGCGGCAGACCGGCCTCCGGGACGTCCGGGTGGCGACCGACATCCCCGGCCTGGACCTGGTGCCCAGCAACATCGACCTGTCCGCCGCGGAGGTCCAGCTGGTCAGCGAGGTGGCCCGCGAGCAGACCCTGCTGCGCGTGCTGGCCGAGGTCCGCGACGAGTACGACTACGTCCTCATCGACTGCCAGCCCTCGCTCGGCCTGCTGACGGTCAACGCGCTCACCGCCGCGCAGGGCGTGGTCATCCCGCTGGAGTGCGAGTTCTTCTCGCTGCGCGGCGTCGCCCTGCTGGTCGACACGATCGACAAGGTCAAGGAGCGGCTCAACCCGTCGCTGGAGATCAACGGCATCCTCGCCACCATGTACGACTCCCGGACCGTGCACTGCCGGGAGGTGTTCAGCCGGGTCGTCGAGGCGTTCGGCGACACCGTCTTCCAGACCGTCATCCAGCGCACCGTGCGGTTCCCGGAGACCACGGTCGCCGGGCAGCCGATCACCACGTGGGCACCCACGTCGACGGGCGCCGCGGCGTACCGCGACCTCGCCAGGGAGGTGCTGGCGCCGTGACCGAGCGTGCGAGGGCACACATGTACGGAGCGACGGGCATGGTCCCGACGAGCGCCAGCGAGGAGGCGTCATGACCCGTCGGCCCGTTCTGCCCGGTGCGTCGGAGCTGTTCCGGCGCACCGACACCACCGCCTCGGTCCCCGAGGTGACCGAGCTGCCGAGCCTGCCGACGCCGGCGAGCTCCCCGTCGCTGCGCAGCGCCGCCCGCCGCGTCGGCGAGTCCGCCGCCGAGGCGGCCGCGGCGCTGACCCTCGTGCCCGGGGGCGCCCAGCCGGCCGACGACCTCGCCGCCTTCCGCGGCGCCTCGGCCGAGCCCGCCCCCGCGCCGGTCCTGCAGCCGAGGGTCGCCACCCGCGGCCGGCCCGCCCGCGGGCGGGCGGAGCGCACCAAGCACGACGAGAAGATCACCGTCTACATCTCCGCGGACGAACTGGTGGCGCTGGAGACGGCCCGGCTCACCCTGCGCGCCCAGCACGGCCTGGCCGCCGACCGCGGCCGCATCGTCCGCGAGGCGATCTCGGTCCTGCTGGCCGACCTGACCGAGCGCGGCGAGGACGCCGTGCTGGTCCGTCGCCTCCAGGGACGATGAGCGCCGGACGCCTACTCTCGGCGTCCGTGAGCGAGAGCACCGGAGCGGTTCCGCCGGCCGATCAGGCCGCCGGGGCCGCTCCGGCCCGTTTCACGGTCAAGCTCACCAACTTCGAGGGGCCGTTCGACCTGCTGCTGCAGCTGATCGGCAAGCACAAGCTCGACGTCACCGAGATCGCGCTGTCGACGGTCACCGACGAGTTCATCGCCCACCTGCGGGCGCTCGGCGACGAGCTGGACCTCGACCAGGCCAGCGAGTTCCTCGTCGTGGCCTCCACGCTGCTCGACCTCAAGGCCGCCCGGCTGCTGCCGGCCGCGGAGGTCGACGACGAGGAGGACCTGGAGCTGCTGGAGGCCCGGGACCTGCTGTTCGCGCGGCTGCTGCAGTACAAGGCCTACAAGCAGGCGGCGGCCTTCCTCCGCGAGCGCGAGGGCGACGCCGCCCGCCGGTTCCCGCGGGAGGCCGGCCTGGAAGCCCGGTTCGCCGAGCTGGTGCCGGAGGTGCTGCTGGACCTCACCCCGCAGCAGTTCGCCGCCCTGGCCGCCCGCGCACTGGCCCCCAAGGCGCCCGAGACGGTCAGCGTCTCGCACCTGCACGCGCCGGCGGTGAGCGTCTCCGAGCAGCTGCTGCTGGTGCGCAACCAGCTCGTGCGGGCGGGCACGGCCAGCTTCCGGGCGCTCACCGCCGACTGCGCGCACACCCTCGAGGTCGTGGCCCGCTTCCTGGCCCTGCTCGAGCTGTACCGGCAGCAGCGGGTGGTGTTCGAGCAGCTGACGCCGCTGGGGGACCTGCACGTCCGCTGGATCGGCGACGCCGTACCCGACCCGGCCGGCGCACCCGCCGATGACGCCGACGAGGAGTACCGGTGACCGACGATCGCCCCGACCACGAGCGTGTGCCCATCTCGTGGGACGCCCTCGCCGCCGAGCTGGCCGCCACCCGCGAGCAGGCCGAGGAGCGCGGCGACGCCGACCCCACCACCTGGGACGCCGTCGCCGCCGAGCTGGCCGCCCGGGTCGCCGAGCGGCCGGCGGACGACCACCCCGTGCCGGTGGTCCCGGACGAGACGGCGCCGGCCCGGGACGCCCGGCCCGTGCCCGAGCCCGAGCCCGTGCCCGAGCCCGTGCCCGAGCCCGAGCCGGAGCCGGAGCCGCTGGAGCTGCTGGACCCGGTGCAGCTGCGGGGCGGTCTCGAGGCGCTGCTGTTCGTGATGGACGACCCGGTCGACGAGCAGACCCTGGCGGCCGCGCTGCGCTGCTCGGCCGACCAGGTCCGCGCCGGGCTGGCCGAGCTCGCGGCGGGCTACGACCAGCGATCGGCCGGGATGACGCTGCGCCGGGTGGGGGAGGGCTGGCGGCTCTACACGCGCGAGGAGCACGCCGCCGTCGTCGAGCGGTACCTGGTGGACGGCCAGCGCAGCCGCCTGACGCAGGCGGCGCTGGAGACCCTCGCGGTCATCGCGTACCGGCAGCCGGTGACCCGGGCGCGGGTCTCGGCGATCCGCGGCGTCGGCGTCGACGGCGTGATGCGCACGCTGATCGGCCGGGGCCTCGTACACGAGGTGGGCAGCGACCCCGACAGCGGCGGAGGGCTCTACGCGACGACGCCGCTGTTCCTCGAACGGCTGGGGCTGAGCGGCCTCGACGAGCTGCCCGAGCTGGCGCCGCTGCTGCCGGAGACCGCGACGGTCCTCGACGAGCACCCCGACGCCTGACACGGGGGCAGCCGGGGCGGCGGGACGACGGCCGGGTCAGGCGCGGGGACGGCGCTGGGGCATGAAGCACACGGCCGAGGCCACGAAGGTGACGATGCCGGCGCCCAGCGCGACGAGCACGGCGGTCCCCGACGTGACGGACGAGACCGACGCGCTGCGCACCCAGAACGCGCCGAGGAGCACGAGGGAGACCATTGCCAGCGGCGCCCCGATCCGCGCCTCGCGCGGCCTGCGGCCGGATGCGTCACCCTGCGAGCGCAGCGACACGAGCAGCACGATCAGCGCGGCCACCGAGAGGACGAAGGCCAGCAGGCCCCCCAGGCCCGCGCCGATGTTCGCACCGTCGGCCGGATCCGTGGCCGCGAGGGCGACCACGAAGAACGCCCAGAGGGCGGTCGCCGCCGTGGCCAGGGCCAGGCCGACCATGCGCGTCCTGCTCATGGGCGCATCCTGGGGGCGGCCCAGCCGCGGGCACCACCCCTCCGGGTGCGGTGCCCTCGGAGGGAGCGCACCCGGTCGGGGCAGCGCGCGGCGGGGCGCGCCGCCGGCGGGTGGGAGACTGGGCGGCGATGAACACCGCATCCCCGAACGACGAGCACACCACCGAGGCCGGCGACGGCTGGTCCGAGGACATGGAACTGGCCCCCGAGCACCCCGGCGACCGCGCACCCGCCGGCCCCGGCGACGACCGGCAGGGGGAGCGGCTGCAGAAGGTGCTGGCCCGGGCCGGAGTCGCCTCGCGGCGGGTCGTCGAGGACATGATCGACGCCGGCCGGATCGCCGTGAACGGCCAGCAGGTGCGGGTCCAGGGCATGCGCGTCGACCCGGCCACGGACAAGATCTCCGTCGACGGTGTCCGCCTGGAGATCCGCGACGACCGCGTCACCTACGCCCTGAACAAGCCGCCGGGCGTGATCACCGCGATGAGCGACGACCGCAACCGCCCCACCGTCGGCGAGATGGTGGGCGACCTCGCACCCGGGCTGGTGCACGTCGGCCGGCTCGACCAGGACACCGAGGGCCTGCTGCTGGTCACCAACGACGGCGAGCTCGCCCACCGCCTGGCCCACCCCAGCTACGCGGTGCCCAAGACCTACCTGGCGCAGGTCTCGGGGTCGGTGCCGCGTGACCTGGCCCGCCGGCTGCGCGCCGGGATCGACCTGGACGACGGGCCGGTGAAGGTCGACTCGTTCCGCGTGGTCGACACCCACGCCGGCCAGTCGGTCGTCGAGGTCGTGCTGCACGAGGGCCGCAAGCACATCGTCCGCCGCCTGCTCGCCGCCGTGAACCTGCCGGTCTCCCGGCTCACCCGCACGGCGGTCGGCCCGATCGAGCTCCGCGCGATGCGCTCGGGCACCATCCGCAAGCTCGCCCGCCACGAGGTCGGCGCCCTGGAGGAGCTGGTCGGGCTCTGACCCCCCGGCCGGCCGCCGTCCACGGGCGTGGCCGGCACCTGGTCGGCCGCGGCCACGCGACGCAGATGCCGATGTTCCCGGTCGGTCGTCACGCCCTCCCCGGGGGGACGGTGGACGCGCGCACGACCACGGACGTGGCCAGGGTGCGGTGGGCGTCGGCGAGCCCCTCGCCGGAGATGAGGGCCAGGAGCATGGCCGTGGCCTCCGCCCCCATCCGCCGGATCGGTTGCTGCACCGTGGTCAGCGGGGGATCGGCCATCGCGGATTCCGGGATGTTGTCGAATCCGACCACGGAGAGCTGACCGGGCACGTCCAGGCCGAGCTCCTTCGCCACCTCCAGCGTCATCAGCGCTGAGAGGTCGTTCGCCGCGAACACCGCGGTCGGTGGGTCGGAGCGCGAGAGCAGTTCGCGGGCCGCCTGCCGCGCCGGGTCCAGCTCGAAGCCACCGGACCGCATCAGATCCGGGTCCACCGGCAGCCCCGCGGCGGCGAGCGCCTCGCGGTAGCCCTGCTCCCGCTGCTGCGCGGAGAGCAGGTCCGACCGTCCGGTGATCATGCCGATCCGGGTGTGTCCCAACGCGAGCAGGTGCTCCACACCGAGCCGAGCACCCTGCAGGTTGTCCGCAGCCACCGAGGGAAGTCGCGACGGACCGGTGTGCGGATCGACCGCCACCACCGGTCCGTCGATCTGCACGTCGGTCACGGTCGGCGTGACGAGCACGGCACCGTCGACGAGCGATCCCATCAACCGGGTCAGCGATCGGCGCTCCCACCCCTCGCGCGCCTCGACGTGCCCGCCGGCGGAGTAGGCGATCAGTTCGTAGCCGGAGCCGTGGATGGCGTCGGCCACCCCCTTGAGCACCTCTGTGCTGAACGGCTCGAAGTCCATGACCAGCACGCCGATGACGTTGGTGCGGCGATTGCGCAGGCTGCGCGCGACCAGGCTCGCCTCGTAGCCCAGGCGCTCGATCACCTGGGTCACGTGGTCGACCGTCTCGGCGGAGACGCCGTACCGCCCGTTGATGACCTTCGACACGGTGGAGATGGAGACGCCGGCCTCCGCCGCGACCTGCTGCATCGTCACGCGGCCGCGCAGTGCCGGCACGGTGACGGCGGGGATCACCGGGATCGGGACGTCGTCGGTGTCCCGGCCGGCGACGTCGGCAGGCGATGAGTCGAGCGTCATGTGCAACCTCTCGTGGTCCGAATCCTCGACGGTCGGGCCCGCAGGCCGGACAGTCAAGGTGCCGGTCGGTCTCGGTGGAAGGCGGCCCCGTGCCGGCAGGGGGGCGTACCCGCTGACCGCGGGCGGAGCCCCTGGGCTTCGCGACGCGGGCCGGAAGTCGAGGGCCCGCCCGAGGACGGCCCTTCGATGACTGCCGTCCTCAGCCCTTCACCGCTCCCTGCAGGCCGCTCACGATGCGCCCCTGCATCGCGAGGAACAGGACGAGCGCCGGGATCATCGCGATGGTGGTGAACGCCAGCACACCCGCGGTGTCGGCGGAGTACTGGGTCGAGAAGTCGGCCACGCCGAGCGGCAGGGTGCGCGTGTCGCCCCGCAGCAGGAGCAGCGGGAGGAGGTAGGCGTTCCAGGAGGTGACGAAGGCGAGGACGCCGACCGTGACCAGGGCCGGCATCGACAGCGGGAGCGCGATCCGCCAGAAGATGCCCACGCGGGTGGCGCCGTCGAGCATGGCCGCCTCTTCGAGCTCCTTGGGCAGCGCCGCCAGGAACGGCCGCAGGATCACCACCGTGACCGGCAGCGCGAACGCCGCCTGCGGCAGCGCGACGCCCCACCAGGTGTTGGCGAGGGCCAGGTCCTGGGTCACGAGGATGAACAGCGGGATGATGGCCACCGCGGCCGGGAACAGCAGACCCAGCACGAAGACCAGGAACAGCGGCTCCCGGAGCTTGAACTGGTAGCGCGCCAACGGATAGGCGGCCATCACGCCGGCGAGCACCGCCACCACCGTGGTGATGAGGGCGATCGCGGTCGAGTTGAGCGTGTACTGCCAGAAGGCCGGACTGCTGAGGACGTTGGTGTAGTTGCTGAACACCCACGGGTCGGGGAGCCCGGCGGGGTCGCGTGCCAGCTGGGCGTTGGTGCGGAAGCCGCCGAGGGCGCCGTAGAGCACGGGCCCCAGCGTGACCGCCACGACCAGCAGCGCCACCAGGTAGACGAACGGGCCGCCCTGTCCGTACCTCGTCGGTCGTCGTGCCATCACCGGGACCTCCCCTCGGGTGCCTGCGCCATCGGGTTCATGCGTCCGCCTTCGTGTCACGGCGCAGCACCAGGGCCTGGTAGGCCACCGCCATCGCGAAGCCGATGAGGAACAGCACGACCGACGCCGCACCGGCGATCCCGTAGTTGCTGCGCTGGGTGCCCATGCTGATCAGGTAGGTGACCATCGTGGTCGTGGCGTTCGCCGGGCCACCACCGGTGAGGATCCAGACCATGTCGAACAGCTGCAGCGAGCCGATCATCGACAGGAAGATCCAGGTGCGGATGGTGGGCGCGATGAGCGGGACGGCGATCCGGCGCTGGACCTGCCACCACGAGGCGCCGTCGAGTTGCGCGGCCTCGTGCAGTTCGTCGGGGACGCCCTGCAGCCCGGCGAGGAAGAGCAGCACGGCCAGGCCGAGGTACTTCCACGTCAGGACGACGAAGACGGTGGCCAGGGCGAGGTCGGGCGTGCCCAGGAACCCCTGCTCGGGGACCGGGATCCCCACCGACGACAGCATCCGCTCGAGCAGCCCGGTGCGCGGCTGCAGCAGCTGGAACCACACGACGCCGGCGATCACCTCGGCGAGCACGTACGGGACGAAGACGATCGTCCGCAGCACCCCGCGCCCCTTGATGCGGCGGTTGAGCAGCAGTGCGAGCGCCAGGCCCAGCGGCAGCTGCACCGCGATCGAGGCGAAGACGATGATGAAGTTGTGCATGACCGCGTCGGTGAAGACGTCGTCGGACAGCACGCGCAGGTAGTTGTCCAGGCCGACGAAGTCGTCCATCGGGCCGAAGCCCTTCCAGCTGTAGAGCGACATCCGGGTCGCGGAGAAGACCGGGTAGAGGACGAAGATCGCCATCAGCGCCAGGGCCGGCGTCACGAACAGGAGGATCTCGAGGCGCTGCCGGCGCTTTCCGCCCCGGCGGCGGCGGGTCACCCGGGACGTGTGTGCGCCGCCCCGGGTGACCGCTGCGCCGGGGTCCGTCGCCTCCGGCGCAGCGGTCACTCTGGTCATCTCTGGATCACTTCTCCAGTTCGGCGGCCTGCGTGGTCGCTTCCACGATGTCCTCCGGCGTCGCTTCGCCGGCGAACATGAGGGCGATCGCGTCGTTCATCGCACCACCGATCGACGCCCCGAAGGCGGTGTCGAAGTAGAGCTGGATGTAGGGCGCCGCGTCGCGGACCTCGAGCAGCTGGGCCAGCGCCGGGTCGGAGACGGCGTCCGTCGCGGCCGGGTTCGTCGGGAGACCCATGTCGTTCTCCGCGAAGCCCCGCTGGACGTCGTCGGAGAGCAGGTACTTGACGAGGTCGACCGATGCGTCCGGGGCGTCGGTCGAGACGGCCCACGCGTCGCCACCGCCGAGCTGTGCATCGGGGTCGCCCTCGCCGCCCTCGATGGCCGGGAACGCGAACCACCCGGTCTTCTCGCCCAGACCCTCGCCGTCATCGGTGAGGCCCTGCATCACGCCGGGCTCCCAGTGGCCGGCCAGCTCCATCGCGACCTGCTCCGACGCGAGCAGGCCGGAGGCCGAGGTGGCCCCCTCCTGCGCCGGCGTCGTGAGGAAGCCGGGGTTGAAGGGCTCGGTCTCGATCAGGTTCTGCAGCTCCTCGCCGGCCGTCACGAAGCACTCGTCGGTGAAGTCGAGGCTGGTGACCGCATCCTCGAGGACCTCCTGGCCGCAGGCCCGCAGCGCCGTGTAGTACCAGTAGTGGGCGGCCGGCCACTTGTCGCCCGCGCCGACGGAGATGGGCGTGATGCCCGCGGCCTTCAGCTTGTCGATGGCCGCGTAGAGCTCTTCCATCGTGGCCGGCGGCTCGCTGATGCCGGCCTGCTCGAAGAGCTCGGTGTTGTACCAGAAGCCGACGACGCCGAGGGAGAACGGCAGCGCGTAGGTCTGTCCGTCGACCTGCCAACCGGACACGGTGCCGCCGAGCTTGTCGATGATCTCGTCCGCCTCCTGGGTGAGGTCGCGGACCAGTCCGGCCTCCACGTGGTCGGCGAGCTCGCCGCCACCGCGCTCCATGTACACGTCCGGCAGGTCGCCGCTCTGGAAAGCGGCCGCCAGCCGGTCGACCATGTCCTCGTGGGCCATGGCCACGACCTCGACCTCCACGCCGGGGTTGTCGTTCTCGAAGTCCTCGGCCACCTGCTCGTAGAAGCCCCGGCCGGGCTCGTTGTTCGAGTTGTGCCACCAGGTAATCGTGCTGTCATCGCCTCCCGAGGCGCTGCTGTCGTCACCACCACAGGCAGTGACCGTCAGCAGCACCGCACTGCTGCAGAGCACCGAGAGAGCTGCTCGCCCCGAACGCCGCATGTCTGACCCCTTTGTCCCTCCACGCCGTCGTGGCGCAGAACACGTTCCGAGAACGTTCCAGGCGAGGGCTTGCGCTGTCAATCGTTGTCGATAACGATTTCGCCCCATGACCCCCGCAGCGGCCGCCGACGCCGTCCGGCGCACCGAGTCGACCCTCACCGTGCGCTCCGCCGACGGCGCGCCGTGCGCCGACCGGGAGGTCCTGGTCCAGCAGCTCCGGCACGACTTCGCCTTCGGCAACATCGGCTTCGACTTCGTGGGACTCGCCAACCAGGAGCAGGGCGGGACCCGGGAGAACGTCTTCGGCGGCGCCGATCCCGAGGCTGCCCAGCGGCTCGAGGGCCTGTGGCTCGACGTGTTCAACACCGCGACGCTGCCGTTCTACTGGGCCGGCTTCGAGCCGGTGGAAGGGCAGCCGGACACCCGGCGGCTGCAGGCCACCGCGGCGTGGTTCCGCGAGCGCGGGGTGTCGGTCAAGGGGCATCCGCTGGTCTGGCACACGCTGACGCCGGACTGGCTGGGGGAGTACCCCGCCTCCGAGGTCGAGGAGATCGTGCGGGCGCGCGTCCGGCGTGAGGTCACCGCCCTCGCCGGGCTGGTCGACACCTGGGACGCGATCAACGAGGTCGTGATCATGCCGGTGTTCTCCAACGAGGAGCGGCAGAACCCGATCACAGCCCTGTGCCGCCGCATCGGCCGGATCCCGACCATCCGGCTCGCCTTCGAGGAGGCCCGCCGGGCCCACCCCGCGACGACGCTGATCCTGAACGACTTCAACCTGTCGACGGCGTACGAGTGCCTCATCGAAGGTGTCCTCGAGGCCGGCGTGCAGGTGGACGCCCTCGGCCTGCAGAGCCACATGCACCAGGGCTACTGGGGCGAGGAGCGGACGCTGGAGGTCCTGGAGCGGTTCTCTCGCTACGGCCTCCCGCTGCACTGGACCGAGACGACCCTGGTCTCCGGCGACCTCATGCCCCCGGAGATCGTGGACCTCAACGACCACCAGGTCGACGAGTGGCCCTCCACGCCCGACGGCGAGGAGCGGCAGGCCGACGACGTCGTCCGCCACTACCGGACGCTCCTCGGGCACCCGGCCGTCGAGGCCGTGACCTACTGGGGGATCACCGACCAAGGGGCCTGGCTCGGCGCGCCCGCCGGGCTGGTGCGCACCGACGGCACTCCCAAGCCCGCGTACGACGCACTCCGCGGCCTGGTCAAGGACGAGTGGTGGTTGCCGCCGACCCGGCTGCGGACCGACGGAGAGGGCCGGGTCCCGGTGTGCGGCTGGCCCGGCGACTACTCGGTGTCGATCGGCGACCGCTCCGCCACCTGGCAGTTGCGGCGCGACGCGCCGATCTCGGAGGCCACCCTGGCCTGACGGCGCAGCACCCCCGGCCGGGGCAGGATGCTGCGGGCGCACCTCCTCGCCGCAGCCGTCGCCCGGCACAGGCGGCCCCCGGTCCGCCGCATCCCGAACCACGAGACAGGACGGACTTCCGCGAGCATGGTCATCAACGTCGACACCGACACTGCGCCCTGGCGCGACCCGGAGGTCCCCGCCGAGGACCGGGTGGCCGATCTGGTCCACCGCATGACGCTGGAGGAGAAGGTCGCCCAGCTCTACGGCGTGTGGGTGGGCATCGACGCCACGGAGGGGGAGGTCGCCCCGCACCAGCACGAGATGGCGGCGATGCCGGTGGACTGGGAGGAGCTGATCCGCAGCGGGCTGGGCCAGCTGACCCGGCCGTTCGGGACGGCGCCGGTCGATCCGCTGCTCGGGGCCAAGGGCCTGGCGGAGAGCCAGCGTCAGATCATGTCCGCCGGGCGCTTCGGGATCCCCGCGCTGGTGCACGAGGAGTGCCTCACGGGGCTCGCGGCGTGGACGGCGACCGTCTTCCCCTCGCCGC
This sequence comes from Blastococcus sp. HT6-4, assembly GCF_039679125.1. NCBI lineage: Bacteria > Bacillati > Actinomycetota > Actinomycetes > Geodermatophilales > Geodermatophilaceae > Blastococcus > Blastococcus montanus. The sequence continues at coordinate 1,936,318 of NZ_CP155551.1, forward strand.
TGTGCTGGGCGGCCAGCTTCGACCCGGACCTCGTGCAGCGCATGGGCGCGGCCATCGGGAGCAGCATGCGCCGGCTCGGCGTCCACCAGGGGCTCGCCCCCGTCCTCGACGTCGCCCGGGACCTGCGCTGGGGCCGGGTCGAGGAGACCATGGGCGAGGACCCGCACCTGGTGGGCACGATCGGCAGCGCGTACGTGCGCGGCCTCGAGTCCAGCGGGGTCGTCGCGACGCTGAAGCACTTCGTCGGCTACTCCGCCTCCCGCGCCGGGCGCAACCTCGCCCCGGTGTCGGCCGGCCCACGGGAGATCGCCGACGTGTTCCTCCCGCCGTTCGAGATGGCGCTGCGGGCGGGGGCCCGGTCGGTGATGAACTCCTACACCGACATCGACGGGGTGCCCGCGGCCGGCGACCCCGCCCTCCTGACCTCGCTGCTGCGCGACACCTACGGCTTCACCGGCACCGTCGTGGCCGACTACTTCTCGATCGCCTTCCTGCAGAGCCTGCACGGCGTCGCCGGCTCGCCCGCGGAGGCGGCCGCGCTCGCCCTCGAGGCCGGGATCGACGTGGAGCTGCCGACCGTGGCCTGCTACGGCGAGCCGCTGGTGGCGGCGGTGCGCAGCGGCGCGGTGGACGAGGCGCTCGTGGACCGGGCGCTGCGCCGGGTGCTGCTGCAGAAGTGCGAGCTGGGCCTGCTGGACGCCGACTGGTCGCCCGACTCACCGGCGGTCGTCGACGGCGAGGTCACGCTCGACCCGGACGAGTCCCGGGTCGTGGCCCGGGAGCTCGCCCGCCGCTCGGTGGTGCTGCTCGCCAACGACGGGACCCTGCCGCTGCAGGCGGGGCAGCGCCTGGCGGTCGTGGGCCCCCGTGCCGACACCGCCCAGGCGATGCTGGGCTGCTACTCCTTCCCGATGCACGTCGGCGTGCACCACCCGGGCGTGCCCGTGGGCGTCGACATCCCGACGCTGGCCCAGGCGCTGAAGGAGTCGCCGGCGGCCTACGACGTCGTCGTCGCCGAGGGCTGCCCGGTGCTGGGGGGCGACGACGCGGGCATCGAGGCGGCCGCGCACGCCGCGGCCGGCGCCGACGTCTGCGTGGCCGTCCTGGGGGACCAGGCCGGGCTGTTCGGCAACGGCACCTCGGGGGAGGGCTGCGACGCCGTGGACCTCCGGCTCCCCGGCCGCCAGGAGGAGCTGCTGGAGGCCCTGCTGGCGACGGGCACCCCCGTCGTGCTCGTCCTGCTGTCCGGCCGCCCCTACGACCTGTCCCGGCAGGTCGACCGGCTCGCCGCGGTGGTCTGCGGGTTCTTCCCCGGGGAGGAGGGCGGTCCCGCGATCGCGGAGGTCCTCAGCGGGCGGGTGGGCCCGTCGGGCCGGCTGCCGGTGAGCTTCCCCGGCGGCGCCGGCAGCCAGCCCGCGACCTATCTCGCCTCGCCCCTGGGCCGGCGCACCGACGTGAGCTCGGTGGACCCGACCCCGCTGTTCCCCTTCGGGCACGGGCTGGGATACGGCTCCGCGACCTGGGCGGGAGTGCGGCCGACGAGCGGACCGGAGTGGGACACCGACGCGTCCAGCGTGCTGGAGGTCGAGCTCCGCAACGACACCGACCGCGAGGTCACCGAGGTCGTGCAGGTCTACCTGCACGACCCGGCGGCCGAGGTGGTCCGGCCGGTCCAGTCCCTCATCGCCGCCCGGCGGGTCGATCTCCCGGCAGGCTGCGCGGCGTCGGTCCGGTTCACCCTGCACGCCGATCTCACCTCCTTCACGGGGCGGGACGGGTTGCGGATCGTGGAGCCCGGCGAGGTGGAACTCCGGGTGGGCGCCTCCAGCGCCGACGTGCGGGAGGTTCTCCGGTTCACGCTCTCCGGCAGCCGCCGCACGGTCGGGGTCGACCGCCGGCTGCACCCGGAGAGCGTCGTCGAGCACCTGCCGGCGGCTTCCGGCCGGGGAAGCGGGCGCTGATGCCGCAGACCGACCTCCCGCTGGACGAGCTGCGGCGCTACGCCCCGGACCTCCCCGCCCCTCGGGACCTCGAGGCGTTCTGGTCCGCGACGCTCGGCGAGGCGGCGGAACGGCCCCTGGACGCGACCTCGACACCGGTCGACTCGGGTCTGGTGACCGTCGAGACCCATGACGTGTCCTTCGCGGGCTTCGGGGGCTCCCCGGTGCGTGCCTGGCTGCACCTGCCCGCCCGCGGGCTCCGCGGCGACGGTCCGCTGCCCGGGGTGGTCCAGTACCAGGGCTACAACGGCGGCCGGGGTCTGCCGCACGAGCACGTCTTCTGGGCCTCGGCGGGGTTCGCCCACCTCGTCGTCGACACGCGTGGCCAGGGGAGCGGCTGGACGGTCGGGGACACCGGTGACCCGGTCGGATCGGGGGCGGCCCAGCCCGGCTTCCTGACCCGGGGCGTGCTGGACCCGGGGGACTACTACTACCGCCGCGTCTACACCGACGCGGTGCGCGCGCTCGGTGTGCTGCGCGGCCACCGGGAGGTCGACGGCGACCGGATCGCGGTGGCCGGCATCAGCCAGGGCGGTGGCATCGCACTGGCCGTGGCGGCCCTCGACCGCGGCGTCGCGGCGGTCATGCCCGACGTCCCCTTCCTCTGCGACTTCCCGCGCGCCACGCGCGTCGCTCCTGGCGACCCCTACGGCGAGGTCGTCCGGTACCTCAAGGCCCACCGGGACCGCGTGGACGACGTCTTCCGGACGCTGAGCTACTTCGACGCCGCCGTCCTGGCGAGGGCGGCGTCGGCACCGGCGCTGTTCTCCGTGGCGCTCATGGACGAGATCTGCCCACCGTCGACGGTGTTCGCGGCGTACAACGCCTACGCCGGCCCGAAGGAGATCGCGGTGTACCCGTTCAACGACCACGAGGGCGGGGAGGCCCGCCAGCAGCGCGAGCAGCTCACCTGGCTCCGCGGCCGGCTCGGGCTGCCCGCCGCGCGGGAACTGGGCGTCTGATGCTCACCGCACGCCTCACCATCGACCCGGCGCGACCGGTGGGTCCGGTGTCCCGTCGGCTCTTCGGCGCCTTCGTCGAGCACATGGGGCGCGGTGTGTACGGCGGCATCTACGAGCCGGGGCACCCGGAGGCGGACGAGGAGGGTTTCCGCCGGGACGTGATCGACCTCGTCACGGAGATGGGGGTGACGACGGTCCGGTACCCCGGCGGGAACTTCGTCTCCGGCTTCCGCTGGGAGGACGGCGTCGGGCCGCGCGACGACCGGCCCGTCCGGCTCAACCTCGCGTGGCACAGCACGGAGACCAACGAGGTCGGGTTGCACGAGTTCGCCTCGTGGCTGGAGAAGGTCGGCGCCGAGCTCATGCTCGCCGTGAACCTCGGTACCCGCGGCACGCTGGAAGCGCTGGACCTGCTCGAGTACGCGAACGTGCCATCCGGCACGACGCTCGCGGACCAGCGGATCCGCAACGGGCGGCGGCAGCCGTTCGACGTGCGGATGTGGTGCCTCGGGAACGAGATGGACGGTCCGTGGCAGCTCGGCCAGCGGTCCGCGGAGGACTACGGCAAGCTCGCCGCCCGGACGGCGAAGGCCATGCGCCAGGTCGATCCGGGCCTCGAGCTGGTGGCCTGCGGCTCGTCGGGCGCGGACATGCCGACCTTCGGTGAGTGGGAGCGCACCGTGCTCGCCCATGCCTACGACGACGTCGACCTCATCTCCTGCCACGCGTACTACGAGGAGAAGGACGGTGACCTCGGCTCGTTCCTCGCGTCGGCGACGGACATGGACCGGTTCATCGAGACGGTCGTCGCCACCGCGGACCACGTGAAGGCCGTGCGCAGGAGCCCGAAGACGATCGACATCTCCTTCGACGAGTGGAACGTCTGGTACCTGTCGAAGGTGCCGGGAGGCCTCGCGAAGCGTATCGACGACTGGCCGCTCGCGCCCCCCATCAGCGAGGAGCCCTACACGGTCGCGGACGGCGTCGTCGTGGGGAGCCTCCTGATGTCGCTGCTCCGGCACGCGGACCGGGTGACCAGCGCCTCGATCGCCCAGCTCGTCAACGTGATCGCCCCGATCGCGGCCGAGCCGCGCGGGCCGGCGTGGCGCAAGTCGACGTTCTTCCCGTTCGCGACCACCTCCCGCCTGGCGCGCGGCGTCGCCCTCGTCGTCGGCGTCGACGGCCCCGGCTACGACACCGCCGCCTACGGCGAGGTGCCGGTCATCGACGCCGCGGCCACCGCCGACGCCGGCGTGGCTGCGCTGTTCCTCGTGAACCGCTCGCAGACGGAGGAGGCCGAGGTCTCCGTCGACCTCACCGCGCTCGGGGTGGACACCGTCGCGGAGGCACTGACGCTGTCCGACCCCGATCCGCATGCGGCGAACACGACCGACCGCCAGGACCGGGTCCGGGTGCGGCCGAACGCTCGAGCAGCGGTGGTCGAGGGCACGCTCCACGTGACCCTGCCTCCGGTCTCGTGGACGGCCGTCTCCCTGTGCTGACCGTGTGATCGACCGCCCCGACCCACCCGCACCCACCACCGGACAGCACCGGAGCCGGCAACGCCGCCGGACGAGAAGACAGGAGCACGACATGGCAACGGTCACCTACGACCACGCGACACGGGTGTACGAAGGCGCCGAGCGGCCCGCGGTCGACGCGCTCGACCTGACGGTCGAGGACGGCGAGTTCCTGGTCCTCGTGGGCCCGTCCGGCTGTGGCAAGTCCACCTCGCTGCGGATGCTGGCCGGCCTGGAGGAGGTCACCGACGGGCGGATCCTCATCGGCGACCGGGACGTCACCGACGTGGCGCCCAAGGACCGGGACATCGCGATGGTGTTCCAGAACTATGCGCTGTACCCGCACATGACCGTGGCCGACAACATGGGCTTCGCCCTGAAGATCGCCGGCATGGGCAAGGCGGAGATCGCCGAGCGGGTGCGCGAGGCGGCGAAGCTGCTGGACCTCGCCGACTACCTGGACCGCAAGCCCAAGGCCCTCTCCGGCGGCCAGCGCCAGCGGGTGGCCATGGGCCGGGCGATCGTGCGCCAGCCCCAGGTGTTCCTGATGGACGAGCCGCTGTCCAACCTCGACGCCAAGCTGCGGGTGCAGACCCGCACCCAGATCGCCCAGCTGCAGCGCCGCCTGGGCATCACCACCGTCTACGTCACCCACGACCAGGTCGAGGCCATGACGATGGGCGACCGCGTGGCCGTGCTCAAGGACGGCCTGCTCATGCAGGTGGGCAAGCCGCGCGAGCTCTACGACCGCCCGGCCAACGCCTTCGTCGCCGGTTTCATCGGCTCGCCGGCGATGAACCTCTTCACCCTGCCCCGGGCCGAAGGCGGCGTGCGGTTCGGCGACGAGATCTACCGGGTGCCCCGCGAGGTGCTCGGCCAGTCCGCGGACTCCTCCGTGCAGGTGGGCGTCCGCCCCGAGGACCTGGACGTCTCCGATCGCGGACTGGCCGTCGACGTCGACGTCGTCGAAGAGCTCGGCGCCGACGCCTACGTCTACGGCCGCACCACGCTGGACGGCACCGAGCACCTCATCACCGCGCGCGTCGACGGGCGCCGCCCGCCGCAGCGCGGCGAGGTCATCCACGTGGCTCCGAGGCAGGGGCACGTGCACCTGTTCGACGTCGCGAGCGGTCAGCGTCTGGCGGACTGACCCAGCAGGGGGGAGGTCGGTGGCGCGCGCTCCCTAGACTCGTCCGAGGCGCCCGGCGATCCGGTGTGTCTCAGGCGAACGAGGAGAGTGCATGGCCGTCCGAGCCATCCGGGGCGCGACGCAGGTCGAGGCCGACGACCGGGAGCAGGTGCTCGAGGCCACCCGCGAGCTGGTCCAGGCTGTCCTGGAGCGCAACCAGCTGGCCTCCGAGGACCTGATCAGCATCCTGTTCACGGCCACGCCGGACCTGGTGTCGGAGTTCCCGGCGCTGGCCGCGCGGGAGCTCGGGCTGGGAGACGTGCCGCTGATGTGCGCCACCGAGATCGCGGTGCCGCACGCCCTGCCCCGGGTGCTGCGGCTCATGGCGCACGCGGAGACGCCTCGGGCGCGCGCCGACATCCAGCACGTCTACCTGCGGGGCGCCGTCGCGCTGCGCCGGGACATCGCGCAGTGAGCGAGCATCGCCCCACCGGGGTGGAGAGAGCAGTGAGTGAGCAGATGACCTTCAGCGGCCAGGTGACCCTGGACGGCCCGTCGGGCACCGGCAAGTCCAGCGTGGCTCGCGGTGCGGCGGCGCGCCTGGGTGCGGCCTACCTCGACACCGGCGCGATGTACCGGGCGGCCACCGTCGCGGTGCTCGACGCCGGGATCGACCCGGCCGACGCCGAGGGCGTGGCGCGCACGGTGGCCGGGGCCCGCATCGAGGTGGGCACCGACGCGGCCACCGAGATCGTGCGCGTCGACGGCGTCGACGTCGCGGCCCGCATCCGGGGGGCCGAGGTGACCCGGGCCGTCTCCGCCGTCTCCGCGGTGCCGGCGGTCCGGCGGAAGCTGGTCGACCAGCAGCGCGCGCTCGTCGCCTCCGCCGGGACCGTCGTCGTGGAGGGGCGCGACATCGGCACCGTCGTCCTGCCCGACGCGGCCCTGAAGATCTACCTGACCGCCGCGCCGGAGGCCCGCGCCCAGCGCCGCGCCGCCCAGCTCGGCATCCGGGAACCGGCCGAGATCGCGGAGCTCGCGGCCGACCTGCGCCGCCGCGACGAGTTCGACAGCAGCCGGGCCGACAGCCCGCTGCGGCCGGCCGCCGACGCCGTCGTCGTCGACAGCACCGAGCTGGACCAGCAGGGCACCATCGACCGGATCGTCGCCCTGGCGACGGCCACGGCGGCCGTGGGGCAGCGGGCATGACCGAGGAGAGCACCGGGCCGCTGCCCGTCGTCGCGATCGTCGGCCGGCCCAACGTCGGCAAGTCGACCCTGGTCAACCGCTTCCTCGGCCGGCGCGCCGCCGTCGTGCAGGACGTCCCGGGCGTCACGCGCGACCGGATCAGCTACGAGGCGCTGTGGAACGGCAAGCGGTTCACCGTGGTCGACACCGGCGGCTGGGACCCGAAGGCCGCGGGCCTGGGTGCGGCGATCACCCGCCAGGCCGAGTACGCGATGAAGACCGCCGACGTCATCGTCTTCGTCGTCGACAGCCAGGTGGGCGCCACCGACACCGACCTGGCTGCGGCGCGCATCCTGCGCCGCAGCGACCGGCCGGTGATCCTCGTGGCCAACAAGGTCGACGACGAGCGGAGCGAGGCCAACGCCGCCGAGCTCTGGTCGCTCGGCATGGGGGAGCCCCAGGCGGTCAGCGCCCTGCACGGGCGGTCCAGCGGTGACCTGCTCGACCTGGTCCTCGACGCGATGCCCGAGGCGCCGCGCGAGCAGGAGGAGGAGGGCGGGCCCCGGCGGGTGGCGCTGGTCGGCCGGCCCAACGTCGGCAAGTCGAGCCTGATCAACCGGCTCGCCAAGGAGGAGCGCTCGGTCGTCGACTCCGTGGCCGGCACCACCGTCGACCCGGTCGACTCGATCGTGTCCCTCGGCGGCGAGGAGTGGCGGTTCGTCGACACCGCGGGCCTGCGGCGGAAGGTCAACACCGCCAGCGGGATGGAGTACTACGCCAGCCTGCGCACCGAGGCCGCCATCCAGGCCGCCGAGGTCTGCGTCGTCCTGCTCGCCGCCGACGAGGTGATCAGCGAGCAGGACCAGCGGGTCATCACCCAGGTCGTCGAGTCCGGCCGCGCGCTGGTCCTGGCCTTCAACAAGTGGGACACCCTCGACGAGGACCGGCACGCCCAGCTCGAGCGGGAGATCGATCGCGACCTCGCGCACGTGAAGTGGGCGACGCGGGTCAACATCTCGGCGTCCACGGGCCGTGGCGTGGGAAAGCTGGCCGACCACCTCCGCGCCGCGATCGCCTCGTGGGAGACCCGGGTGCCGACGGCGGAGCTGAACACCTTCGTTCGGGCACTGGTGCAGGAGACGCCGCCGCCGGCCCGCGGTGGGCGCGCGCCGAAGATCAAGTACGTCACGCAGGCCGACGTCCGGCCGCCGCGGTTCGTCGTCTTCTCCACCGGCTTCCTGGAGGCCGGCTACCGCAGGTTCCTGCAGCGCAAGCTGCGCGAGCAGTGGGGCTTCCAGGGCACGCCGATCGAGATCTCGGTGAAGGTCCGCGAGGGCCGGGACAAGGACGCCAGGCGCGGCTGACCACCGTCGGACCGGGGGAGGGTCGTGCGGTAATCTTCCGGGGCGGTCGTCGCGCAGCCGGGAATCCCGGTGTGGTGGGGCGGCACGCGGGCTGTAGCGCAGCTTGGTAGCGCACTTGACTGGGGGTCAAGGGGTCGCAGGTTCAAATCCTGTCAGCCCGACAGTGCAACACCGCAGGTGAGAGGCGGGCCGACCGAAGAGGTCGGCCCGCCTTTCGCACCGGTACATCGACGGGCAGCGGGGCTCGACAACGCCCGCGGTCTCCGCTGCGCCGGTTGGGCTCCGGTGGGCCGGGTGGGCCAGTGCCCGTCGGCTCGGTCAGCACACCGGCGTCATGCGGGCCCGCCGCTGGGCGGCCATGCGGATGGGGGTGTCGGCGGTGCCGTATCCGTCGTAGCCGCCGATGCGCTGCACCACCTCGAAGAAGACCCGGTCGCCGAGCACCTGTGTGGCCAGGTGCAGGTAGCCGCCGGTGGCGTCCTCCTCGTACATCAGGCCGTGCGCCCGGATGGCGCCGAGCAGATCAGGCGGGAGATCGAGCCGCGCCTCCAGGTCGTCGGCGTAGTTGGGGGGAACGGGTGCCAGGGGAGTTCCGGCCGCGCGGAGCCTGACCGCCGCGGCGACGACGTCATCGGTGTGGAAGGCGACGTACTGAGGATCGCGGACACCGGGCGCCCACTCACCACGGCGCAGTGTCGGCGCGCTGAGGGCCAGCCGCACCCCCCGGTCCGCGCCGATCACGGCTCGGGTGCGCACCAGTCCGAAGGGGGCCGCGACCTCGGTGACGTCCTGCAGCTCCAGGCCCAGGACGGCCCGGTAGAAGAGCGCCGCCTCGTCGAACGCGTCGAAGGGCTGGGTCAGGCCGAGGTGGTCGATCCTGAGCGGTAGGGCCGACTCGGCGACCTCGTTCCCGGTCGGGAGGAAGTCGGCCGGCCAGCCGTCCGGGCCGGTCCGGGTGAAGAAGACCTGGGTGCCGTCCGGGGCCGCGATGGCGGACAGATCCGCTTCGGCCGCGCCGCGCGCACGGGGCAGGACCGGCGCCCCCAGGGCGACGGAGCGCGCGGCCGATCGCGGCGGGTCGCTGCTCTCCAGACCCAGCGCCGCCACGGTGGCCACTCCGGCGCCGTCCGGACGGACCACCGACGCGTTGAGCAGCACGCGCGCGTCCCCCTGCTCCCACAGCTGCACCGGCTTCGACCGGTGCTGGCCGGTGTGGGTGAACCCCATGCGCGACAGGACGGTGGCCACCTGCGGGCCCGAGATCCCGTCGACGGCCAGCTCGACGAAGGAGTGGCCGGTCAACACCGGCGGCGCCGGCAGGGGCGGGGGCGCCCCGGTGGGCGACAGCGACTCCTCGAGCCAGCGCAGCGAACGCATGCCGTCGACGGCGGCCCGCGTGGGGTCGGCCTGCCGGTAGACGTCGTTGAAGACCTCCAGCGACAGCGGACCGGCGTATCCGGCGGCGAGCACGTGCCCGAGGAAGGCGGTGAGGTCGAACGCCCCCTGCCCCGGGAAGAGCCGGTGGTGGCGGCTCCACTGCAGCACGTCCATGTGCATGGTCGGTGCGTCGGCCAACTGCAGGAAGAAGAGCTTCTCGGCGGGCACGGCCGCGAAGCCCGTCGGGTCCCCACCCCGCGAGAGCACGTGGAAGCTGTCCAGGCACAACCCCACCGAGGGCACATCGGCCCGGCGGACGACGTCCCAAGAGGCCTCCCAGGTCGAGACGTGCGCACCCCAGGCGAGCGCCTCGTAGGCGATCCGCAGTCCCCGTCGCCCGGCGCGATCCCCCAGGGTGGCCAGCTGCTCGGCCAGCCGGTCGGGATCGGACACGGCGTCCGGCCCGACCGACGAGCAGACGAGCACCGTGTCGGCCCCGAGCCGGCTCATGACGTCGAACTTGTGCTCGGCGCGGCGCAGGTTGCGGGCGAACCGGTCGTCGTCGGTGGAGTCGAGGTCGCGGAAGGGCTGGTAGAGGTCGATGGTGAGGCCGCGGTCGGCACATCGTGCCGCGACCTCCGACGGCGCCCATGGCGAGGCCAGCAGGTCCGGCTCGAACAACTCGATGCCGTCGAACCCCGCGGCGGCCGTGGCGTCGAGCTTGTCCTCCAGGGTGCCGGACAGGCAGACGGTCGCGATCGTCCGACGGGGGGTTGCTCGTGCCATGGCCGTGGATCTCCTAGGAGTGTCCGGCGCGCTCGGCGCCGGGGATGCCGGTGGACTGGCGCAGGACCAGCTGTGATGCCAGGACGAGCTGCGGCGGGGTTCCCCGGTCGCGGGCGCTGGACATCGACTCGAGCAGCAACTCGACGGCGGCCCGGCCGACGTTGGCGTGCGGGCCACCGAGGGTGGTGAGGGTGGGGGTGGAGAGCTCGGCGGCGAAGATGTCGTCGAAGCCGAGGACGCTGATCTCGGCCGGGACGCGGACGCCGCGTCCGGTCAGCCGCCGCAGCACCCCGATGGCCAGCATGTCGTTGTGCGCGATGAACCCGGTGGCGCTGGTGGTCAGCGCCGCGTCGGCCGCGGGGCCGCCGCTGGCGACCGTGGGTGTGAACGGGCCGAGCCGGGTGGCGCGGAGCTCCAGCTCCCGGGCAGCCGTCCGGATGGCCGCCCAGCGGCTCGCCGCCATCCAGGAGTTGCGCGGCCCGGCCAGGTACACGATCTCGCGATGACCCAGCGACGCCAGGTGCGCGACCATCTGGCGGCATCCTTCGGTGTGCTCCACCACCACGCTGGCCATGCCCGGCACCTGGCGGTTGATCATCACCACCGGGTGCGCAGCCGCCAGTTCGAGAAGGTTCTCCTCCGGCTGCCGGCTGGCGGCCAGCAGGAACCCGTCGACGGAGCGGGCCAGTCGCCGCACCTGCTCGAGCTCCATGCGCGGCGATTCCTCGGCGTTGACCAGGACCAACGTGTACGCGGCCGCCTTGGCGCGCATCTCCGCACCCCGGATGACCTCGAAGAAGTGCGGGTTGGTGATGTCCGAGACCACCATCGCGAGGGTCTGCGTCCGGCGTGAGATGAGCGCCCTCGCGTGCGGATTCGGCTCGTAGCCCAGCTCCTGGGCAGCGGCCACGATGCGCTCGCGCGTCGCCTCCGTCACCCGTCCCGGAGTGCTGAACGCGCGGGAGACGGTCGACGTCGCCACGCCCGCGGCCCGGGCGACGTCGTAGATGGTCGGCGTGCTCACGGCTCCATCACAGTCGGATCACGGCGATTTGGCAACAGTTGGCAACCCTTTGCCAAGCGCGAGCTCCGCTCCTACGGTCCCTGCAGTGCTGTGACTGGCAGCACAGGCAGCGAGAGGAGCCGTCATGGTCGACCGGGAACGTTCCCGGCCCCCGGGGAGCTGGTGGGCCCCGTTGGTCAGGCTGGTCACCCGGATCGAGCTCGGGCTGGCTGCGGCCGCCCTGACGCTCCTGTTCGTGCTGGTGCTCGTCCAGGCCGCCCAGCGATACCTGCCGGTCGGCGGATGGTCCTGGACCGGGGAGCTCGCCCGGTTCTCCCTGGTCTGGGTGACGTTCACGGTCGCGGGGGTGCTGGTCACCACCGACGGGCACATCGCGTTGCAGCTCGTCGACACGGTGCGCAAGCCGTGGGTCGTGCGAGTGGTGCGGGTGGTCGCCAGCATCCTGGTGGCGGTCATCGGCGTCGGCTTCGCGGTCGAGGCCTGGGAGCTGATGCAGACCCAGGGCCAGCTGCGGTCACCGTCGCTGCGCCTGCCGCTGACCTGGCTCTACGTCTTCCCGTTCATCGGCTTCGTGAGCACGGCGATCCGGGGCGCCGTCGCGGCGGCCGTCTTCGCCGTGCGGGGCGTGCCGGCGCCGGCCGGCGCCGAGGGGGCGCGGGCATGAGCCTCGTGCTGCTCAGCGTCGTCATCGTCGCGTTCCTGTTCCTGCGGGTGCCGGTGGCCTTCGCCTTCCTCGGCCCGTCCCTGCTCTACATGCTCACGAACGGTCAGTCGATCGGCCTCAGTCTCCGGCTGATCGTCAACGCGACCGCGAGCTTCCCGCTCCTGGCCGTGCCGCTGTTCGTCCTGCTCGGGGTCATCGCCAACCGGGCCGGCATCGCCGACCGGCTGTTCGACTTCGCCCTCGCCCTCCTCGGACGCGTGCGAGGAGGCCTGGGATACGTGAGCGTCGGGGTCAGCCTCGGCTTCTCCTGGATGAGCGGCTCGGCGGTCGCCGACGCCGCGGCGCTCGGCAAGATCCAGATCCCGGCGATGCTGCGGAACGGCTACTCGCTCCGGTTCGGCCTGGGTGTCACCGGGGCGGCTTCGCTGATCGCGCCGGTCATGCCGCCCAGCATCCCGGCGGTCATCTTCGCCGGGTTGGCGGCGGTCTCGACCGGCGGGCTGTTCGCCGCCTCGGTCGTCCCGGCGCTGCTCATGGCCGTCGGGCTGTGCATCGCCGTCTTCTTCCTGGTGCGGCGGCAGCCGGACATCGTGACGACCGGATTCGACATGCGACGGCTGCTGGTGACCGGTCGACGGGTCCTCGGACCGATCCTGGCCCCGGTGATCATCCTCGGCGGGATCCTCGGGGGGTTCTTCACCCCGACCGAGGCCGCGGCCGTCGGCGTCGCGTACATGCTCCTGCTCGCCCTGTTCTACCGCAGCCTGCCGGTCCGGGACATCCCGAAGGTGCTCACCGAGACCGTCGCGACGACGGCCGCGATCATGCTGATCGTCTCGTCCGCGTCGCTGCTGGGCTACATCCTCGCCCGGGAGCGGGTCCCTCAGCTGCTGGCGGAGAACGTCTTCGGTTTCACCGAGAACGCCACCGTCTTCCTGCTGATGACCGCCGTCCTGATGCTCGTCCTCGGGACGGTCGTGGACCCGACGGCCGTGCTGGTGCTCGTCGTGCCGATCCTGCTGCCGATCAGCGCGAGCTTCGGCGTGGACCCCATCGTCCTCGGTGTCCTGATGATCGTCGCGCTGATGATCGGCCTGCTCACCCCGCCGGTGGGCACCGTCCTCTACGTCCTCAGTTCGGTCGCCGAGACACGGGTCGGCGAGGTCTTCCGGGGATGTCTGCCGTTCATGGTGCCGCTGCTGGTCGTCCTCGCGCTGATCATCAGCTTCCCGGACGCCGTTCTCTGGCTGCCGGAGGTGCTGGGGCTGTGACCAGCGGGCAGCCGGCCGCCGCCGGACGGGCGTCTCGCCGGTCCCTCCTCGCGGGGCTCTTCGGGCAGGGGATCGGCCCGTCCCTGTCCCCGGAGATGCACGAGCGGGAGGGGGCGCGCCAGGGCCTGCGCTACACCTACAAGCGCGTGGAGCTGCGGGACGACCAGCTCACCGAGGGAACCCTCCGCGGTCTGCTGGAGCACGCGGTCACGCTGGGCTTCGACGGGCTGAACGTCACGCACCCGGTCAAGCAGGCGATGGCCCCCCTGGTCGACGAACTGTCCCCGGAGGCGGCAGCCATCGGGGCGATCAACACCGTCGTCGTGGAGGAAGGGCGCACCCGCGGCCACAACACCGACGTGACCGGTTTCGCCGCCGCGCTGCGGGACCAGCTGTCCGGGGCACCGCTCGAACGCGTGGTGCTCCTCGGCGCCGGTGGCGCCGGGGCGGCGGTGGCGCACGCCCTCACCGGGGCGGGTGCGGCGGAGCTGGTCGTCGTGGACCACGACGCCTCGCGAGCGCGGGAGCTCGTCGGCGCGCTGACCCGCGTCGCGGGCGACGGGGCCCGGATCGGCTCCCCGGACGAGCTGCCACGGCTCCTCGGAGACGCCCAGGGGTTGGTGAACGCCACCCCGGTCGGCATGGCCGCCCACCCCGGCATCCCGATGCCGGCCGAGCTCCTGCGCGAGGAGCTCTGGGTCGCCGACATCGTGTACCGGCCGCTGCTCACCGACCTCGTGCGCGCGGCCACCGACCGGGGATGCCGCGTGATGACCGGCGCCGGGATGGCGGTCGGCCAGGCCGCCGACTCCTTCGAGCTGTTCACCGGTCGCACGGCCGATCGCGCAGCGATGTCCACCGACTTCGACGCTCTCGTCGCCGCCGAACTCACCACCGACCACCGACCCCCGGGCTGACCCCGGGCCAGCTGTCCACCGACGGTCACTGCACCATCCCAACGAGGGGAGACAACATGTCCATCCATTTCCGGCACAAGCGCTCGGTCCTGGCCGCGTCCGTCCTGATGCCGCTGGTCCTGGCGACCGCCTGCGGCGGCGACGACGGAAGCGCCGGGGGAGCTGACGGTGGTGGCGGCGAGGTCGAGCTGACGCTCGCCCACAGCTACACCGAGCAGCAGCCCCAGCACCGCTGCGGCGCCCAGGTCATCGCCGACGAGATCGCGGCGGCCGACGTCGGCGTCACCGTGGAGATCTACCCCAACAGCCAGCTCGGGGGCGACGCCGACCGGATCCAGTCCGTCGTCTCGGGTGACGTCGACATCGACATCCAGGGGGCGTCGGCACTGGGTGCGGTGTACGAGCCGATGAGCGTCGTCGACGCCGCGTACGCGTTCGAGGACGGCGAGCACCTGGCCCGGTTCTTCGACAGCGAGGCATCCGACGAGCTCACCCAGGGCTTCCAGGACGCCACCGGTGTCGGGGTCCTCGGCGCCTGGTCCGCCGGCGCACGGCAGTTCACGGCCAACGAGCCGATCCGCGAGCCGGCCGATCTCGAGGGCCTGCGGATGCGGTTCCCCAACTCGGAGCAGTACCTGATGAACGCCCGCGCCCTGGGCGCGGACCCGACCGAGGTCGCGTACGAGGAGCTGTACCTGGCGCTCCAGCAGGGAATCGTGGACGGCCAGGAGAACCCGATCGTCAACATCGACGCGCAGAACCTCGGCGAGGTGCAGGAGTACCTCAGCATGTCCAGCCACCAGGAGAACTCCAACCTGGTCATCGCCGGCCCGGGCGTCGAGGAACTGTCCGACGAGCAGCGGGAGGCGCTCGACGCCGCAGTCGACGCGGCGGTCGAGCAGGTGCCGCAGTGCGTCGAGGAGGACGAGCAGCGGATCCTCGACGAGTGGACCTCCGGTGGCGCGTTCGAGGTCGTCGAGGACGTCGACACCGACGCCTTCCGGGAGCGGGTCGAGCCCTACCTCCGGGAGAACTTCAGCGACGAGCAGCTGGCCGTCTACGAGGCGATCCGCGGCTCGGCCGAGTAACTGCTGGTCGCGGCGGGCGGGGAGCGGTTCCGACAGGAGCTGCCCCCGCCCGTCCCATCGTCGGAGGGTGGATCGACGGCCCCCCTCATCCCTTGGAAGGCAGTCGCGTGACGTCCGTGCTGGTGCTCAACGGCCCCAACCTGAACCTCCTCGGGACGCGGAAGCCGGAGGTGTACGGATCGGCGTCCCTCGAGGACGTGCGGGAGTCGTGCCGGCAGCAGGCCACGGCGCTCGGTCTCGACCTGGACTTCCGCCAGTCCAACCACGAGGGCCAGCTCATCGACTGGATCCACGAGTGCGGGTCCGACGTCCGCGCCGGGCGCTCGATCGGCGCCGTCTACAACCCCGGGGCCCACACGCACACCTCGATCGCCCTGCGGGACGCCATCGAGGGGGTGGAGCTCCCCGTGGTGGAGGTGCACATCTCGAACGTGCACGCCCGGGAGGAGTTCCGGCACCACTCGTACATCTCGCCGGTGGCGCGCGGCGTCGTCGTCGGCTTCGGCGTCCTCGGCTACCAGCTGGCCATCACCGGGTTGTACGAGCTGGCTCAGCAGGAAGGGCGCCGTTGAGGCCCCTGGCGGAACTCCGCCCCACCGAGCCCGGAGCCTGGCGGGTGCTGGCTCTCCAGTACGCGAGCCGGATGGGCCTGCGGGGCCAGCACTTCCTCGGGCACGATCCGTCGTCGACCGAGCCGCATCCGACCGCCTACTACGTGTGGGTGGCCCTCGGAGCCGACGACGTCGTCCTGGTCGACGCCGGCATCTCGGCCAGCCGGGCGGCCGAGATGTCGGGGCTGTCCTACCGTGGCTCCCCGGTCGATCTCCTCGGGCGGATGGGTATCGCGCCTGCTGACGTCTCGTGGACGGTGCTCACGCACCTGCACTACGACCACACCGGCACGCTGGCGGAGCTGCCGGCGACCCGGTACGTGGTCCAGCAGGAGGAGTGGGACTACTGGACCGGACCGTGGGCCCGGCGCATCCGACGGGAGCACTGGCTCTGCTCGACCGCGGACATGGACCATCTGGGACGGGCGCGCGAGGACGGGCGGGTGGAGCTGGTGCGCGGCGACCGCGAGGTGCTACCCGGCCTCAGCGTGCACCTGGTCGGCGGGCACACCGCCGGGATGCAGGTCGTCCGGGTGCGGACCCGGTCCGGCCCCGCCGTCCTGGCTTCCGATGCCAGTCACTTCTACGAGAACCTGGACGACGACCGTCCGGCGCCGATCCTGCACTGCATGACCGGCGTGTACGGAGCCTTCGACCGCGTCCGCACCCTGGCCGACTCCCCGGACCTGGTGGTTCCCGGTCACGACCCGGCCGTTCTCGACCGGCACCCGCCGTTGGCTCGCGAGCACGAGGGCGAGATCGCACTCATCGCCTGAACTGCCGGCCGTCACGCCGGCCGTGCACCGGACGAGGAGCGGCTCTCAGCTGCCGTTCAGCCGGCGCGCGCGGGCACGGGGGTGCTCGAGCGCGGTGTCGACCAGTTCGTGCAGCCGCTCGAGCCGCGGCGCCGGGTCGTCGGCCAGCAGCCCGAGCGAGTCGTCACCGCCGACGGCCACCGGCACGTGTGGTGGAAGCGTGGCGAGGAGTCCGGCAGCCGCATCCCCTTCCGCCTCGAGCTGCCGAGCGCTGAGCCGCACGTAGCCGAGGTGCTCCCACAGCGAGTCCACCCACGCCTCGACCTCCGCCGGCGTGCATCGGCTCACCGGCACGTCCAGGACCACCCCGCCACCCGTGGCCCGGACGACCTCCAGCGCGTCCGCGACGAGGTCCGGCCGGTCGGCGGGGACGGGTGCCAGGAGGGGAGTCACACGGTACGGACGGGCCTGATCCAGCAACTGCCCGAAGACGTCGATGCGCTCGGTCAGGGGCCGTTCCACCGGGGCGTCCGTCGAGGCGAACCGCGCGGTCACGTACCGGGCGCCGAAGCGGGCGGCGAGGTCGAGGACCCGTCCGTGCGGGGCGTACACGTCCCTGGGCAGGGAACTGCCCAGCTCCACACGCCCGACGTCCAGCACGGTCACGCGGGTCTCGAGGAGCAGGTCGACCAGTCGCGCGAGGTTCCGCTCCCCGGCCCCTCCCGACCACCAGTGCTCGACCTCGTCGGTGCCTCCGACGTGCAGCCCTACGGAGTCCCAGTCGGAGCCGCTGAGCAGCTCGGTCAGCTGATGTGCGTCGCGCGGGTGGACGACGGACTGGTGCACCGCCAGTCGGTTCACGGTCTCTCGCTGCCTCTCTGGGCTCCCGGCACGGCCAGCAGGCCCCGCATGCCGCCACGGACGGCAGTTCGTCGAGCGTAGGCCGTACTGCCATGGGACCGGTCGGCGCCTCACCGCCCAGTCGGCGGCTCCATCTCGATCTGGGGTGGGCCAGCCGCTGTGGGCGTAGGGGAGGCGCTCCTCTCGTGCGCCGGCGCGGAGGTCGCGGGCTCCGGGAGGTGGCTGCCCCCTCGTGCGAGGGACGAGACGTGTCAGGGCAGCCGGAGCAGCGCGAGCGCCCGCTCGACCGCTGCGCGGCTCTGATCCGGCTGCGCCGAGGTCACCACGACACCGAAGATCATCCGCCAGGCCAGCAGGACGTCGTCCGCGGTGAGCGCAGGATCGGCCATTCCGGCCTGCTGGGCGCGGGGCAGGGTGTCCTCGACGAGGGCGAGCAGTCGTTCGGCACCTTTGTACTCGGGGAGAGTGCGTCGGGCGTCGACCACCATCTCGACGAATGCCGAGGCCTCGACGGAGAGATCCACCAGTCGGGCCCACAGTGCTCGGAAGGCGCTCGCGTCGGGCCGGGCTGCGATCTGCTCGAGGTCGGTGAAGTTCTCCTCGAACACGGCGAAGGCCAGGTCGAGACGGGTCGGGAAGTGCCGGTAGAGCACCCCCTGGCCCACGCCGGCCTCGCGGGCGATCGCGCTGAGCGGCACCCGGTAGCCACGGTCGGCCATGACCCGACGGGCCGCGTCCAGGATGGCCCGGCGGTTGTCCGTTGCCGCAGCGGGCCCACGGTTGACGCGGCGCCCATCGGTGACCATGCTCACAGCCTACTCATCCGGACAACCTTGTCCGGTAACCGACGGGAGGAGCGGCCCGATGCCTGGACCGACGGTCTTCGACCACACCTTCGACGTCGTCGTCGTCGGCACCGGTGGAGCCGGCTTCGCGACCGCCATGGGCGCGGCCGACGAGGGGCTCTCCGTCCTGCTGCTCGAGGGCACCGACAAGTGGGGTGGCAGCACCGCGATGTCCGGTGGTGGCCTGTGGCTGCCGGACAACCCGCTCATGCAGCGGGCCGGTGCCGGCGACTCGCGCGAGGAGGCGCTGACCTACCTGGATGCCACGGTCGGCGACCAGGGCCGTGCGACCGAGCGGGACCGCAAGGAGGCGTTCGTCGACGGCGTCGCCGACTTCGTGACGACGGCGGAGAAGTACGGCATGACCTTCGTGCGCGCGAAGGACTACCCGGACTACTACCCGGAGCTCCCCGGCGGCAAGATCGGCCGGGCCGTCGAGGTGCGGCCGCTGGACGCCAAGGTCGTCGGCGACTGGTGGACGACGCTGCGGAACGCGGTGCCGCTTCCGTGAAGACCGACGACGTGTGGCTGCTCGGGCGGGCCTGGTCCACCCCCGGCGGGTTCGTCCGCGGGGCGCGGCTGGTGTTCCGCGCGCTCGGCGGGGTGGTCCGCGGGCAGCGGCTGGTCGGCATCGGCGTCGCCCTCGCCACGTCGTTCTGCAAGGCCGTCGTCCTCGGTCAGCAGGTGCCGCTCTGGCTGAACTCGCCGCTGGAGGACCTGGTCGTCGACGGGGACCGGGTGGTGGGGGTCCGGATCCGGCGGGACGGGCGGACCGTCACGATCCGGGCCGAGCGCGGCGTGATGCTGGCCGGCGGCGGGTTCGAGCACAACCGGGACTGGCGGCAGAAGCACCACGGCATCGACGGCTCGCCGTCCGGCAACCCCGGCAACGTCGGCGGGCCGATCGAGATCGCCCAGCGCGCCGGCGCCGCCGTCGAGCTGATGGACGAGGCGTGGTGGGGGGCCTCGGTCGCCGCTCCCGCGGGTGGGACGCCGGCATTCATCGTGGGGGAGCGCTCGATGCCCTACTCGCTCATGACCGACGCCGCCGGGAACCGGTTCGCCAACGAGTCGGAGTCCTACGTCGACCTCGGTCACCACATGCTCGAGCACGACCGGGACGGTGCCTACTGGCTGATCGCGGATGCCCGGCACGCCCGCCGCTACCTGCGCACGTTCGCCCTCGACCCGCGCCAGAACAAGGCGATGCGTGAGGCCGGGATCATGGTGAAGGCGCGCAGCGTCGCCGAGCTCGCCGGCCGGCTGGGCATGGAGCCCGCGCGGCTCCGGGCCACCGTCGAGCGGTTCAACGGCTTCGCCCGGGCCGGCGTCGACGGCGACTTCGGGCGGGGCAACTCCGCCTACGACCGCTACTACGGCGACCCCACCGTGCGCCCCAACCCGAACCTCGGGCCGCTGGAGAGGGGGCCGTTCACCGCCTTCAAGGTCGTCATCGGCGACCTCGGCACCAAGGGCGGCGTGGTCACCGACGCCGACGGCCGGGCCCTGCGCGAGGACGGCTCGGTCATCGAGGGCCTGTACTCCGCGGGCAACAACTCCGCGTCGGTGATGGGCCGCACCTACCCCGGCCCGGGATCCACCATCGGCCCGGCCACCGTGTTCGGGCTCCGGGCTGCACGGCACATGGCCCGCGCCTGACCAATCGCTGTTCCGGCGCACAGCGTGTGCCGGCCCTTCCACCACCAGGAGAACCGAGTGACCACCAGTACGTCCGGACGCCTCGAGGGCAAGGTCGCCTTCATCACCGGCGCCGCCCGGGGCCAGGGGCGGGCGCACGCCGTCCGCCTCGCCGCCGAGGGCGCCGACATCATCGCCCTCGACAACTGCGAGACGGCGAAGACGACGTCGTACGCGGGGCCGTCGGAGGAGGACCTCGCGGAGACCGCGCGGCTGGTCGAGGCCCAGGGCCGGCGGGTCCTCGTGCGCAGGGCCGACGTCCGGGACCTCGACGCGCAGGCGTCGCTGGTGAAGGACGGCGTGGCGGAGTTCGGCCGGCTCGACGTCGTGGTGGCCAACGCCGGGATCTGCTCGGGCTCGATGTCGTGGGAGATCCCGGTCGAGAAGTGGCAGGAGACGATCGACACCAACCTGACCGGCACCTTCTTCACCATGAAGGCGACCGTGCCGGTGCTGCTGGAGCAGGGCACCGGCGGCTCGATCGTCATCATCAGCTCGGTCGCCGGGCTGCGCGGGCTGCCCTTCCTCGCCGACTACGCGGCCAGCAAGCACGGCGTCGTCGGCCTGGCCAGGACCATGGCCAACGAGCTGGGGCAGCACAACATCCGGGTCAACACGGTGCATCCGCACGGCGTGGCCACCGGTATGCAGCCCGCGGAGATGTTCGAGCTGGCCCAGCAGCACGCCACCACGCTGGCGCCGATGCTGATGGGCGCCCTGCCGGACCCGATCTCCGAGCCCGAGGACATCGCCCACGCCGTGGCCTGGCTCGCGTCCGACGAGGCGCGGCACGTCACCGGCATCCAGCTGCCCGTGGACCTCGGCATCCTGGGCCGCTGACGTGGCGGAGCTGGATCTTCGTGTGAAGGCGCTGGGCCGGGTGCTGCGGCTGGCGTCGATCACCAGGATGGACGAGGAGCAGATCGGCCGGGTCCAGCAGCGGACGGTCGGCCACAACCCCGTGGTCGACCTGCTCCTCGGCGGGGTCGCCGCCGGGGTGACCCTCACGGACGACGTCGCCGCCGGTGCGGCAGGTCAGCTGGCGATCCGGGTCTACCGACCCCGGGGCGCCGTCGACGACGTGCTGCCGCTGGTGGTCAACGTCCACGGCGGCGGCTTCGTGCTCGGGTCGCTGGACCAGGCCGACTGGCTGTGCAGCAACGTGGCCGTGACCGTGGGCGCCGTCGTGGTCTCGATCGACTACCGGTTGGCGCCCGCGCACCCCTGGCCCGCGGCAGCGGAGGACTGCTACGCCGCGCTGGTCGACATCGCGGCCCGGGCGGCGCAGCTGGGCGCGGACGCCCGCCGGATGGCGGTCATGGGTGACAGCGCCGGCGGAAACCTGTCGGCCGTGGTCAGCCTGATGGCCCGCGACCGGTCCGGTCCGGCCATCGCCTTCCAGGCGCTGCTCTACCCGGCGACCGACCTCACCCTCGGCAGCCCCTCCATCGAGGAGAACGCGGACGCACCGATCCTCACCAGGCAGGACATGCTCGCCTACCGCGCCCACTACCTGGGTGCCCAGGACCCGGCAGACCCCTATGCCTCGCCGCTGCTGGCGCCCGACCACCGTGGGCTCCCGCCTGCCCTCGTGCAGGTCGCGGAGCACGACCCGATCCGCGACGACGGTCTGCGCTACGCCGCCGCCCTGCGAGCGGCTGGTGTTCCGGTGCGCACCACCACCTACGTCGGGATGCCGCACGGCTACCTGGCTTTCCCGAAGCTGTGCCGCAGCGCGCCGCAGGCCCTCGCGGAGCTCTGCGCGGAGTTGTCCGCCGCCCTCGCTGCTCCTGCCACCGCGCCGTAGGACCTCAACGGCGCACCGCCGGTGCAGTAGTGCCGCGCACTCGGTCAGCTGCTTGCGTGCGGCGCCGGGTGTTCTCAGGCATGCCGTCAGTCGTGGCGGAGCCGGTTGTGCCGGCCATGGGCCGGGCCTGTGAGCCTGCTGGAGACCGGACGGCGCCCCTCGACGGCCCTGGACGGGGGAGCGGGACCACGGACCGGCTCACAGGAAGTGTGGAGTCGACGCTCAGTGACAGCGCAGCTCCGTGCCGCAACGTGGCGTTCGTTCCGTCGTCGACCCCTGGAAAGCCGGATGTCCTCTCCTGTCTACCTGTACGCAGCCGATCTGCTCGCCATCGGGTTGCTCACCTTCGGGGTGTACTTCCCCCGCCACCGGCGCCGTGACCTGGTCATCGCCTACATCGGCGTCAACGTCGGCGTGCTGGCGGTCTCGGTCGCCCTCGCCGGCAGCGGCGTGGGCGCGGGCCTGGGCCTGGGGCTGTTCGGCGTGCTCTCCATCATCCGGTTGCGGTCCACCGAGCTCGACCAGCACGAGGTGGCCTACTACTTCTCGGCCCTGGCGCTGGGACTGCTGGGTGGGCTCGGCGCGGCGAGCGTCCCGCTGACCCTGGCCCTCATGGCCATGGTCGTCGTTGCCATGTACGCCGCCGGGCACCCGCGGCTGCTGCGCCGGTACCGCCGGCAGGTGATGGTCCTCGACTCCGCGTTCACCGACGAGCAGGGGCTGACCGCCCACCTGGAGGGCCTGCTCGGCGCACGCGTGCACCAGGTGACCGTCCAGCGCGTGGACCTGGTCAACGACACCACCTGGGTCGACGTCCGGTTCGAGGTCGCGCGTGAATCGCGGTCGGCGGTGCGCCCCGCTGCGTCGGCTTCCCCCGCTCCCTTCGGGCGGCACGACGGTCTCTCGTCCACCCCGGTGCAGCGGTGACCGCGGTGGTGCCGGCGCTGCCGTCGGTGGAGCACCTCCCGCCCGTGGGGCTCGAGGAGCTCGTCGCCCGCGCGGCGCTGCAGACCCGGGTCGACCGCAAGTACGTCCTCCCGCTGCCCGCGGCCGAGCGGTTCCTGGCCGGCCTGGCGGGCACCGAGGAGGTGCGCGTGCTGGAGATGGCGGGGCTGCGCGCGTTCGGCTACGAGTCCCTCTACCTCGACACCCCGGAGCTGACCGGCTACCACCTCGCCGCCCGGGGCAGGAGGCGGCGGTTCAAGGTGCGCCGGCGCACGTACCTGGACACCGGAACCGCCTTCCTCGAGGTCAAGACCCGCGGGCCGCGCGGTGCGACGGTGAAGGAGCGCATCCCGGCCGCCGGTGACCGGCAGCACGTGGCCGCCTTCGTCGACGACGTCCTGGACCGGGCCGGCCTCGGCCAGGTCCGCAGCGACGAACTCCGGCCCGTGCTCCGCACCGCGTACCGGCGCACCACCCTGCACCTCCCGGCCACCGACGGCCGGGTCACCGTCGACACCGACCTGACGTGGTCCCTGCCCGGCGGCCCGGCCGCCGGGCTCGCGGACGTCGTGCCCGTCGAGACCAAGTCGGGCTCCGCCCCCTCGGCGGCCGACCGCCGCCTGTGGCGATCGGGGCACCGGCCCACCCGGATCTCCAAGTACGGCACCGGGCTCGCCGCGCTGCGCGGCGACCTTCCCGACAACAAGTGGTGCCCGGTCCTGCGCCGGCACTTCTCCCTCCTGACCCCCTGTTCCTCCGACGATCGGAACCTCCCGTGAGCCGACTCGAGAAGACCCGCGCCGCGCTGTCCGGTGCGCTCATCGCCGCCGTCCTCGCCGGCTGCACCGCCGGGACCACCACGACAGGCTCCTCCGGTGGCACCGCCTCCACCGTCTCCGCCGAGGAGGTGTCGGCCAGCACGGGGATCTCCGTCGAGGACGCCGTCGCCGTCAACCTGGGCGCCCACGACGACGACGCCGACCACGCCTACGAGGAGTCCGAGGTGCGAGATCGCGCTGACCGGCGACTCGGCCGAGACCGACTCGGACGCGGTCACGGTGTCCGACGGCACGGTGACCATCACGGCGGCCGGCACCTACCGGCTCAGCGGCACCCTGGCGGGCCAGGTCGTCGTCGAGACCGAGGACGACGGGGTGGTCCGCGTCGTCCTGGACGACGCGGAGATCACCTCGTCCACGACGTCGGCCCTGGCGTTCATGGCGGCCGACATCGCGATGGTGGTCCTGGCCGACGGGTCCACGAACACCCTCGCCGACGGCTCCGACTACGCCGTCGACGGCGCGGAGCCCAACGCGGCGCTGTACAGCTCGGCGGACCTGACCCTCACCGGGGCCGGCGCGCTCACCGTCTCCGGCAACGCCAACGACGGCATCGCGAGCCAGGACGGCCTCGTGCTGGACTCGGGCACGGTCACCGTGGCGGCGGTCGACGACGGCATCCGCGGCAAGGACTACCTCGTGGTCGAGGACGCCGACGTCACTGTCACGGCCGGCGGGGACGGCCTGAAGTCCGACGACGCCGAGGACACCACGGCCGGCTACGTGCACGTCGCGGGCGGATCGGTGGACGTGACCTCCGGCGGTGACGGCCTCGCCGCGGAGACCGACGTCATCGTGGGCGCCGGCACGGTGCAGGTCCGGGCAGGCGGCGGCAGCGGGGAGACCGTGGCCGAGGACGCCTCCGCCAAGGGGCTCAAGGGCACGGTCAGCGTGGTCGTCGGCGGCGGCACGGTCGACGTCGACTCCGCCGACGACGCCGTCCACTCCGACGGCGTCGTCAGCATCCAGGACGGCACCCTCACGCTGGCGACGGCCGACGACGGCGTGCACGCGGACGGCGACGTCACGATCGCCGGCGGCGAGCTGACGGTGACCGGGTCCTACGAGGCGGTGGAGAGCGCGGTCATCACAATCTCCGGTGGGCAGCTGGACCTGACCGCGAGCGACGACGGCATCAACGTGGGCGGCGGCAACGACGGCTCCGGCGAGCAGGGCCCCGGCGGGAGCGGTGACTCCTTCGCCACCTCGAGCGCCTACCGGCTCACCATCACCGGGGGCACCATCGCCGTCGATTCCGGCGGTGACGGCCTGGACTCCAACGGGAGCGGCACCATGACCGGCGGCACGGTCACGGTCAGCGGGCCCACGGATTCGGGCAACGGCGCCATCGACGTGCAGAACGGCCTCGCCGTGAGCGGTGGCGACCTGCTGGTGACCGGCAGCTCGGGCATGGCACAGGCGCCGGTGACGTCGTCGGAGCAGGGCTGGTTGGCCGCCACCTTCGACGCGCAGGACGCCGGCTCGACGGTGGAGATCGTCTCCTCCGACGGCGACGTGCTGGGCAGCTGGACGGCGGGCAAGGACTTCGCCCTGGTGACGTTCTCCTCCGCGGAGGTGGAGAGCGGCGCGCAGTACACCGTCGTGGTCGACGGCACGGAGCTGGGGACCGCGACGGCCGGTGAGTTCAGCGGCGGCGGTATGGGCGGCGGCATGGGCGGGGGAGGCCCCCGCGGGGAGCGTCCCGGCGGCTGATCCGGCACTCGTCATCCGGAGCGGCGTCGCCCTACGCACGGGCGGCGCCGTTCCGGCGTGCTCGGGAGTGCGAGGCATCGGTGGCTCACCGTTGTGTCCAAGTGCTCGACGGCCAGCACCACCAGCAGCGCGCTGGTCGACCGGCCGGGCGGAGCATCTAGCGTCCACTGTCATGACGCGGACGCCGGTGCGTTATCGCTCCTCCGACGAGGACAGCGGCCGGTGGCTCGACTTCCGCTACCGCCCCGGCGACATCGTGATCAGCACCCGGTCGAAGCACGGGACGACCTGGATGCAGATGATCTGCGCTGATCTCCGGCCGGCCCCACCGACTGCCTCGGGACCACCCACCCTCGGGACCCGGGGCGCCAGGCGAGCCCGACGTCACCCACGAACGCCTCTCGGAGGTCCCATGCCCAGTGACGACCGCGACCCCAGGACCGTGGACATCCACGGCAAGACCTTCGGCGCGACCGGCAACAGCGAAGGAGGAGAGGTCGACCCCGCCACCCGGTTCCGGTACCACCAGGAGGGCCACACCGTGTGGGCCGACTACGCGGGCGGCGCCATCGCGCGCGGGTACCTCGTGGGCACCAGGACCGGTGACCGGCTCGACTTCCGCTACGTCCACCTGAACAGCACCGGGACCACCGCCGCAGGACGCTGCACCTCCCGGATCACCGTCCTCGACGACGGACGGGTGCGCATGGAGGAGGAGTGGACGTGGGAATCGCGACCCGGCTCCGGACGCAGCGCGGTCGAACAGGACGAATCCGGGGACGGTGACCCGTTCACCGCGCGCCCGTCCCGCTGACGCTTCTCACGTGATCGACCGAGGGTCTGACGTCGTGGAGATCGTGCTGCATGCACGGCCGCTCCCGGGGCGTCCCCGGTGCGCCTCGCGGACCGGTCCTGCCCGGCGCCGGCACGAGCGGATCCACGGACAGGAGGTCGCGCCCGGCCGTTGTGCAACCGACGGGTTGCACCCGGGGTCCGGATCATGCATCCTGACGCCGCACGTGGGTGGCGTTCCCCGGAGGTGGGATGAGCGAGGGCAACGACCGGATCGAGCGCTCGATCCGGATCGCCGCGGACGCCGACCGGGTATGGGAACTGGTCTCGGAGCCGGGGTGGTGGATCAATGACGGCCGGATCACCGTGCACCGCATCGAGCCCGACGGCGACGTCGTCACCGTGCACGACCCGGTGCACGGAGCCTTTCCCATCCGCACGGTGCGGCTGGACCCCCCGCGCTACGCCGCCTTCCGCTGGCTGGCCGCGGACGGCGCCGGCCGGGCCGTCGGCGACCGGTCGACCCTGGTCGAGTTCTGGATCGAGGAACACCTCCAAGGCGGCGTACTGCTGCGGGTGGTCGAGAGCGGCCTCGCTGCGCTGGACACCACCGAGGAACAGCGGCGGCGCGACCTCGACGACCACACCGAGGGCTGGGAGGCCGAGCTCGCCGCCGCCCGCACCTTCCTGCACGGCGCATGAGCACCGCACCGGCCACCGCCGACGTCGGAACGGTCTTCGCGGCGCTGAGCGATCCGCACCGCCGCCGGTTGCTGGAGGCCCTCGGCGACCATCCCACCGGGGCATCGGCGACCGCCCTGGCGAGACCTCTCCCGGTCTCCCGCCAGGCCGTCGACAAGCACCTGCGCGTACTGGAACGAGCCGGCCTGGTCGCCTCCGCCCGCCATGGCCGGGAGATCCGATTCGCCGTGCGCCGGGAGCAGCTGGACCGCTCAGCGGCATGGTTGACCGAGCTGGCCGACCGGTGGGATCAGCGCCTGGGCCGCCTGAAGGCCGCCGCCGAGTCCGCCGACGACCACGGCCGCACACGCGCGGCCGGTGCCGATCACGGTCGGGGTGGGGCAGCCCCCGCCACGCCAGAGGGAGCGCCATGAACCACCGGGAACGCCCGTCCTACGCCGGCGGACGCAACATCGCGATGAAGGTGCCCCCGCACCAGTGGACGGCGACCGTGGCCTTCTACCGGGACACGCTCGGCCTGCGCGAGCTGGACAACCCCTTCACCTCCGGCCCGCCGTCGGCCGGGTTCGCCTTCGGGCCCAACCGGCTGTGGATCGACCGCGTCCCCGGGGTGAGCCAGGCCGAGCTGTGGCTGCAGGTCACGACCGCCGACACCGCGGCCGCCGCCGACCACCTGGCCACCGCAGGCGTCGCCCGCTGCGACGAGATCGAGCCCCTGGACGGCGACTCGGCGTTCTGGATATCCAGCCCGGCCGCCGTGGTCCACCTGGTCTCCGAGCCCGACGCCGACTGACCGAGCCGTCCCGGTCGCCGACCGCCTGCGGGACGACCGCACGGTGGCGCGCACATCCACCGACCACCGTCTGCGGCCGGGCGGGCCAGGCGCCCGCCGGTGGCTCGACGGTCCCCACCGGCGGGCGCAGGGCATGATCAGGCATGGCCACCTGGTACCCACGACCGGACGGCACGCCTGCACGCGACGACGCGTCGGACCCGAGGTGCTGCGAATGACCGATCCGCTCGCCCCCCATCGGGACCGCGACCCCGACGAGGTCGTCCCGGTCTTCTTCCTGTCCGACAGCACCGGGATCAGCGCCGAGACCATGGGCAACGCCCTGCTCATCCAGTTCCCCGACGTGTCCTTCGAGCGCACGCTGATCCCGTTCATCTCCACGGTGGAGATGGCGCGTGAGGTGGTGGCCCAGCTCGACGAGGCGATGGACGGACCGGTGGCCCCCCTGGTGTTCTCCACCGCGGCCGTGGACGAGGTCCGCGAAGAGCTCATGCGGACGAGAGCGCCGATCATCGACTTCTTCGGCCTGCACCTGAGCCGGGTGGAGGAGCAGCTGAAGGCCCGCGGGCTGCGCGAGGCCCGGCGGCTGCACGGTGTCGGCGACGTCCGGCGGTACAACAACCGGATGGCGGCGATCGAGTTCGCCATCGAGCACGACGACGGGCTGAGCCCGCGCGGGCTGGACCGGGCCGACGTGGTGCTGCTGGCCCCGTCCCGGTGCGGCAAGACGCCGACGGCGATGTACCTGGCCCTCCAGCACGGCCTATTCGTGGCCAACTACCCCCTCGTCGACGAGGATCTGGAGACCACGGACCTGCCCGACCCGGTCCGTGGTCTCGCCGACCGCTGCTTCGGGCTGACCACCACGGTGGCCCGGCTCAGCCGGGTCCGGCACGAGCGACGGCCGGACTCCCGGTACGCCTCCGAGGAGCAGTGCCGCTACGAGCTGCGCCGGGCGACGGCGATGTACGAGACGCACCACCTGCCCACGGTGGACACCTCGGCGGCCTCCGTCGAGGAGATCGCCGCCGTGGTGATCCAGACCCTGGCCAGGCAGCGGCGCAGCTCCGGCGCACGCCTGCAGTCCGGCCACGACCTCCGGCGAGGAAGGACCACCCGACCATGAGCACCGACACCACACCCCAGGCCCCGGCCGGCGGCACCCCGGACGACGCGGACAACGTCCGCTGGTTCGCCGAGCTCGGACTCGGCGACCTGGAGGTCGTCGGCGGCAAGAACGCCTCGCTCGGCGAGATGATCTCCCACCTCGCCGACGCCGGGGTCAGCGTCCCCGACGGCTTCGCCACCACGGCCGCGGCCTACCAGCGCTTCCTGGGCGACACGGGGCTCGCGGCCCGGATCGCGGAGCAGCTGCGCACGCTGGACACCGACGACGTCCGGGCGCTGTCCGCCGCAGGGAGGGAGATCCGCCGGGCGGTGGTCGAGCAGCCGTTCCCGCCGGCGCTGGAGGCCGACATCCGGGCCGCGTACGAGAAGCTCGCCGGGGACGACCCCCAGGCCTCCTTCGCGGTGCGGTCCAGCGCCACGGCCGAGGACCTGCCCGACGCCTCCTTCGCCGGCCAGCAGGAGACCTTCCTGAACGTGCGCGGCATCGACGCGGTGCTGCAGGCGGTCCGGGAGGTCTACGCCTCGCTCTACAACGACCGGGCCATCGCCTACCGCGTGCACCACGGCTTCGACCACGAGGCGGTGTCGCTGTCGGCGGGCGTGCAGCGGATGGTGCGCTCGGACGTCGGGGCCTCCGGCGTGCTGTTCACCATGGACACCGAGTCCGGCTTCCGGGACGCCGTCTTCGTCACCTCGGCCTACGGGCTGGGGGAGGGGGTGGTGCAGGGCGCGGTCAACCCCGACGAGTTCTACGTCTACAAGCCGGCCCTGCGCGCCGCGCGCCCCGCCATCCTCAAGCGCGGCGTGGGGGAGAAGGCCACGAAGATGGTCTACACCGACCACGCCGAGGTCGGCCGGACGACGGAGTTCGTCGACGTCGACCCTGCGGAGCGCCGGCGGCTGTCCCTGACCGACGACGAGGTCCTCGAGCTGGCCCGCCAGGCGCTGAGGATCGAGGAGCACTACGGCCGGCCCATGGACATCGAGTGGGGCAAGGACGGGCTGACCGGGAAGCTGTTCATCCTGCAGGCCCGTCCGGAGACCGTGCAGTCCCGCTCGGGCAACACCAGCGAGCGGTACCGGCTCACCGGCACCGGGGACGTCGTGGTCGAGGGGCGGGCGATCGGGCAGAAGATCGGCGCCGGCGCCGTCCGGGTGCTCTCCGACATCGACCAAATGGACTCCTTCGCCGCCGGCGACGTGCTGGTCGCCGACATGACCGACCCGGACTGGGAACCGATCATGAAGCGGGCCTCGGCCATCGTCACCGACCGCGGCGGGCGGACCTGCCACGCGGCGATCATCGCCCGCGAGCTCGGCATCCCCGCCGTCGTCGGCACCGGGACCGCCACCCGCGTGCTCTCCGACGGCGCCCCGGTCACCGTCTCCTGCGCCGAGGGCGACACCGGCCTCGTGTACGCCGGTGAGGTGGGGTTCGAGGTGCTGGAGACCCAGCTGGACGCCATGCCCGAGATCCCGACGAAGATCATGATGAACGTGGGGACGCCGGAGCAGGCGTTCGCGTTCTCCCGGCTGCCCCACGCCGGCGTCGGGCTGGCCCGGCTGGAGTTCATCATCAACCGGCAGATCGGGATCCACCCCCGCGCGCTGCTGGAGCTGGAGACCCTCGACGCCCCGCTGAAGGCGCAGATCGAGGAGCGGATCGTCGCCTACCCGTCGGCGCGGGACTTCTTCGTGCAGCGGGTCGCCGAGGGGATCTCCATGATCGCCGCGGCGTTCGCGCCCGAGCCGGTGATCGTGCGGATGAGCGACTTCAAGTCCAACGAGTACGCCAACCTCCTGGGCGGGGAGCTCTACGAGCCGCACGAGGAG
Organism: Blastococcus sp. HT6-4; assembly: GCF_039679125.1. NCBI lineage: Bacteria > Bacillati > Actinomycetota > Actinomycetes > Geodermatophilales > Geodermatophilaceae > Blastococcus > Blastococcus montanus. Next base: position 1,966,930 of record NZ_CP155551.1, read on the forward strand.
AACCCGATGCTGGGCTACCGGGGCGCGTCGCGGTACCTGTCCGCCGACTTCGCCGACTGCTTCGCCATGGAGTGCGAGGCGCTGCGGTACGTCCGGGACGAGATGGGTCTGACCAACGTCAAGATCATGATCCCGTTCGTCCGGACCGTGGCGGAGATCGAGGGCGTGGTGCGCCTGCTCGGCGAGCACGGCCTGCGCCGCGGCGAGAACGACCTCTCCGTCGTGATGATGTGCGAGCTGCCGTCCAACGCGCTGCTGGCCGGCGAGTTCCTCGAGCACGTCGACGGCTTCTCCATCGGATCCAACGACATGACCCAGCTGGTGCTGGGCCTGGACCGCGACTCCAGCCTCGTAGCCGGCAGCTTCGACGAACGCAACCCGGCCGTCCTCGCCGTGCTCGAGATGGCGATCAAGGCCTGTCTGGAGCGCGGCAAGTACGTCGGCATCTGCGGGCAGGGCCCCAGCGACCATCCGGAGCTGGCCGAGTGGTTGGTGGCGCAGGGGATCGAGTCGATGTCGCTGAACCCCGACACCGTCGTCGACACCTGGCTGCACCTCGCCGGGCAGGCCCGCGCGACCTGACGCGTCGCAGCCCGGACACCACGCGTGGGCGGCGGGCCGGCCGACGGGGCCGGCCCGCCCCCGCTGTGCGTCCAGCCGCCCGGTGCGGTGGCGCGCCACTCGGGGTGTGTCCTGGCACGGCACGGGGGCCTCGCCCCTGTGACGGGCCCGACCTGCCGACCAGCGACTAGCCGCACGCCCGTCCGGGCATGGAGCATGGCCCACGAGGCCGGCGGCGGACCCGGTCCGCAGCCGTGCGAGGACCACCACCGGCGCGACGCGCGTGCTCCGGCTGCCTCCGCCTCGAGGAGCACCGAACTCCCGAGACGACCGGAGCTGAGCATTGGCGGACACCCTCCTGATCGTCGTGGGCCTCGCCCTCGTCGTCACCGTCTACGTCGACGCGCTGGCGACGACCCTCACCATGGGCGGCGCCGGGCCGGTGACCCGCAGCGTGCTGCCCCCGGTCTGGCGGCTGCTGCTGCGCGTCCACCGCCCGGACACCCGTTCGCGGGTGCTGACCGGTGCCGGCGCGGCGCTGTTGTTCGGGACCGTGCTGATCTGGGTGGCCGGTCTGTGGGCCGGCTGGACACTCGTCTTCCTGGGCACCGACTCGGTCGTGGACGCCCAGACGTCCGCAGCCGCCGGGGTCGCCGACGTCGCGTACTTCGCCGGGTTCACCGTGTTCACCCTCGGGGTGGGGGACTACGTCGCGTCCGATCCCGGTGCCCGGCTGCTCACGGCGCTGGCCAGCTTCTGCGGGCTGTTCCTGATCACCCTCGCGATCACCTACCTGCTCTCCGTGGTCGCCGCCGTGGTCCAGCGCCGGGCGATCGCCGTCCGGATCAACGCGCTGGGGCGCCACGCCGGCGAGATCGTCGCGAACGGCTGGACCGGGACGTCCTTCAGCTCGGCCTTCGTCCAGCAGCTGGTCGCGCTCAGCGGGCAGCTCACCACCACCGCCGAGCAGCACCTCGCCTATCCGGTGCTGCACTACTTCCGCAGCCGGGAGAAGCACGTGGCCGCTCCCGTCACGATCAGCCGCCTGGACGACGCGATGCTCCTCCTCCAGCAGGGCGTCGCCCCCGCCGCACGGCCGGACGACAGCGCTGTGCAGCCCGTTCGCCACGCCATCCACCGGTACCTCGAGACCGCGTCGGCCACGTCCACCGGCCCGCAGGCCGCCTCCCCGCCGCCGGCACCGGACCTGCAGCCACTGCGCTCGGCGGAGGTCCCGTCGGTTCCGGACGCCGACTTCGCCTCGCAGGCCGAGGCCGAGGCCGACCGGCGCCGGGACCTCCGCCGGCTCGTCCAGAGCAACGGCTGGTCCTGGCCGGGGGGCTGACCGCCGCATCCCGTCAGGGCGCCGGCTGCGCCTCCCGGTCCTCCTCGCCGGTCCCGAGCAGCCGGACCAGGCGCACCTGCTTCGCCAGGATCGCGGGTCGGTGCTCCGGGCGGGCCACCGAGAGCAGGTCGTCCAGCACGGCGGCCATCCTCCTGCGGACCTGCGACGAGCCCTGCCCGTAGTCGAGGATCTCGTCGACCCCCAGGTCCAGGTAGTCCCCGAAGGCGCGTTGCCGCAGCACGAGGCGGACGACGCCGTCCTCGTCCGTGTACGCCTCCGGCGCGTCGGGCTCGGTGACGAGCCGGCGGAGGAGGTCGTGGATCTCGTCCAGCGCCTGCACCGCTGTCGTCGGGTCGTTGACCCCCGGGGACAGCGCCCGTTCGGCGATGTCCGCGAGCTGCCGGAACCCGAACGCGATGTCCTGCTCCATGGTCCGCTCCTGGGCCTGGGGGAGCGCGCGCAGCAGCGCCGGCAGCGCGGCCACCGCTCCACCGTCTCCCGACCGCGGCGCCGTCGAGGCCGGGTGGACGTCCAGGACGACGGCGCCCTCCGGCGCGAAGTCGCCGAGCCGGATCCGCATCTCCAACACGTTGCCGGCCTCGCGCGCGCGCTCCACGAGGGTGTCGACGTCGATCGCGACGACCACCCCCGGCTCCGTGGCCGCCACCCTCGCGCTCGGCTCCCCGGTCAGCGGCGGAGACGGGACGGGGAAACGGCGCCGGTCGTCGGCGGTCCGTGCGATGAGCTCCCGGGCTTCGTCCCCGACGCGCCGCACGATGGTCGAGACACGGATCGACTGGGTGATGTGCCGGATGTAGTGGATGAACATCCCGGCGCTGGCGAGCAGCAGCAGGAAGGCCCCCGTCACCGCGAGCTGCGGCACGAAGGCATCCACGCCGTCGTCGCCGCGGACGGCGCGCAGGACGATCACGGCGTACAGGAACGTCGCGATGAAGACCCCCAGCGTCACCTGGGTGCTGCGGCTGCGGAGGAACGACCGGAGCACGCGCGGGGAGAACTGGCTGCTGGCCAGCTGGAGCACCACGATCGTGATGGAGAAGACCACGCCGGTGAGCGAGACCATCGACGTGACGAGCGCGGAGAGCAGGCTCCGGGCGCCCGCCGGGCCGCCGCCGAAGATGAACGGCAGGTCGTCCGCGAACAGCTGGTCGAGCTCGGTGAGGACGAGCCCGAGCGCGACCGCGGCCAGGGCACAGGCGGCCGGGATGGCCACGAAGCCGGTCGAGAGCTGCTCGCCGAGGCGCCTCAGCCAGACCCTCACGACGAGCCCGCGCACGGTGCGCCGCAGCGGGACGGGTGCCTCGGTGTCGGATGCGGGTTCACAGCGGGATACTGCCCGACTCCCGCACGCACCGTCGTGCCACCGACCCGTACGGGTGGCCTCCCCGGATGACCGGAAGACCCCGCTCCGTCGTGTACCGCGGACCCTGTGCCGTCGGCGGCCGATGAATGGTCGGCCGAGTTCGGGGAACACGGGACGGGCGGCCCCGGGCCACCCCCGGCTCACCGAGGAGGACCATGACCGCCGACGTGGCACCCGATGCGCTGATGGCGGCGGAAGCATCGACGCCGACGCTGGAGACGATCGGGACGCCGACCCTCTGGGCAGCCACGATCGGCGCCGTCATCGCACTCCTCGCGCTCGACTTCGTCATCACCCGGCGGCCGCACGCGGTCTCCATGCGGGAGGCGGTGGGGTGGTCGATCTTCTACGTCGCCCTGCCGCTGGCCTTCGCCGTCTACGTCTGGACGACCGTCGACTCGCGCCGGGGGATCGAGTACCTGACCGGCTACCTGGTCGAGAAGTCCCTGTCGGTGGACAACCTCTTCGTCTTCATGCTCCTGCTGTCGGCGTTCGCCGTCCCGAAGGAACTGCAGCAGCGGGTGCTCCTCTACGGCATCGTGGGCGCCCTCGTGCTGCGCGGCATCTTCATCGCGCTGGGCGCCGCGGCGCTGCAGAACCTGAGCTGGGCCTTCCTGCTGTTCGGCGGCATCCTGCTGCTCACCGCGGTCAAGATCCTGCGCGACCAGGTGTCGGGTCACGGCAACGAGATCGACGTGTCGGAGATGCGCTCGGTGAAGCTGCTGCGCCGGTTCATGCCGGTCACCGAGACCTACCAGGGCCCGCGGATGTTCGTGCGCCTCGGGGGTCGCCGGGCGGCCACCCCGTTCGCGCTCGTGGTGCTCGCCGTGCTCGCCACCGACGTCGTCTTCGCGGTGGACTCCGTGCCCGCCGTCTACGGCATCACCGGTGACCCGTACCTGGTCTTCGCCACGAACGCCTTCGCCCTGCTGGGGCTCCGCGCGCTGTACTTCGTCCTCCAGGGCGCGCTGAGCAAGCTCGTGCACCTCGGCTACGGGCTGGCGGCCATCCTCGCCTTCATCGGCGTGAAGCTCGTCCTGCACTGGGCCCACGGCGTGTGGCCCGGCGTGCCGGAGATCCCGACGCTGGCCTCGCTCGGCGTCATCCTGGCCGTCCTCGGGCTGGTGACCGCGACCAGCCTCTACGCCACCCGCGACGACCGCCCCGACGAGCCGCACCCCGAGCGGCAGACCGGCCACGTCGCCCACCCCGGCGGCCACTGACGACCGGGGCGCGCCGGAGAACCGCCCTCCGGGATGCGAGCTAGTCGGCCGGCTCCACGGTGGGGTCGACCGGCGCCTCGGTGTCGCGCACGTCGCCGATCCCCGGGTTCTCCGCGGCGTCGTCCGAGCAGCCGACGGCGGTCAGCAGGGCTGCCGCGGCCACCATCGATCCGACTGCCAGGCGGCGCACCGTGCCGGTCGCGGTCGCGGTCGCTGTGCGAGTGCGCATCCGTCCTCCTCGGTCGCAGGCCGAGCCCGGGGGTGCGGGTCCGGTCGCCCGCTCCGGTCGGCCCAGGACCTGAGCCAAGCACCGGACGCCCGTGCCCGCAGGCCGGGACGGCCGGACACCGACGGAAACACGCGCACCCAGCCGGGGGTTCGACCGTTATCCCCAACGGTCATCCGCCATCACCGGAAGACCACGACTCCTCGGCGAGAGGAGAGGGGCCGCCCGGTCAGGACGTGGTGATCCGCCGGCACTCCGGGCAGGGGTCGGTCGATCCGAGGCCGCGCGGGCCGTCCCAGCGACCCTGGACCACCCCGACCGACGCACCGCAGACGGCGGCCCACGGCGCCGGCAGGTCGGCGGTGCTCCGGAGGACCGCGTGCGTGCGTCCGGTCTCCTGGTCGCGGCCGGCGGCGTGGTCGCTGCTCGTCATGCCGTCCAGCATGCGGGTCGCGCGTGCGGACGAGCGGGCGGGGTAGCGCAGCGGCATGGCCACGGCGCGGGACGCGACGGACGGAACCACTCGCCGGATGCCCACCCGGGCGACCGGCCTGCTCTACGGCCTGGGCTTCGGCGGGTTCGTCGACGGCATCGTGCTGCACCAGATCCTGCAGTGGCACCACATGGTCAGCGACGTGGACGGATGGGCGCCGACCACGCTGGCGGGGCTGGAGATCAACACGCTCGCGGACGGCTTCTTCCACGTCGCCACCTGGGTGCTCGCGTTCGCCGGCACCGTCACCGCGGTCGTCTCCTGGCGGCGGGGGCGGCTGGCCCCGAACTGGAGCTTCCACCTCGGCCTGGTGCTCGTCGGCTGGGGGCTGTTCAACCTCGTGGAGGGGCTCGTCGACCACCAGATCCTGGGCATCCACCACGTGCGCGACGACCTGGGCGGGCCGCTCGTCTGGGACCTGGGCTTCCTCGCATCCGGGGTCCTGCTGATCGCGGTCGGGTGGCTGCTGCACCGGCGCGGGGCCGCACCGCTGGCCGGCCGCGCGGACGCCTCCCGTCCCGGGCCGCACGGGCGCGACCGGTGAGGGGGCTTGTGGGCGTGGCCCGGCACCGGCAGGCTGTGATGTACAACACATCAGCACCCCCGGGAGGCACCGTGGCAGCCGCTGCAGCAGAACCCGTCGCCGTTCCCGCCGACGCCGGCTGAGCCGGGCCGATGGGCAAGGACGTTCCCCCCGCCCCGGCGCCGCGACCGGCCTCGAGGGTCCGCAACGTGGCCCTCGTCGGGCGGGCCGGCGCCGGCAAGACCACCCTCGCCGAGGCCCTCCTCGTCGCGACCGGAGCCCTGCCCCGCCCCGGTCGCGTCGAGGACGGCACGACGTGCCTGGACAGCGAGGAGGTCGAGATCCGCCAGCAGCGGTCGGTCTCCCTCGGCGTCGCCACGGTCGAGCACGACGGCCACCGGCTGACCCTGCTGGACGCCCCCGGTTCGCCGGACTTCGTCGGCGAGCTCCGGGCCGGCCTGCGCGCCGCCGACTCCGCCCTCTTCGTGGTCTCCGCCGTGAGCGGCGTCGACGCGGGCACCGTGCAGCTCTGGGAGGAGTGCGCCGCGGTGGGCATGCCGCGCGCCGTCGTGCTGACCCAGATCGACCGGCCCCGGGCCGACGTGGACGAGGCCGTCCGCCTCTGCCAGCTGATGCTGGGGGAGGGGGTCTACCCCCTGCACCTGGTCGACCGCGGCCCCGACGGCGCTGCCCGGGGGCTGGTGTCGCTGCTGGAGCCGCACGTGGAGCCCGCGCGGGTGGGTGATCACGACGCCGACCGGCTCCGCGGCGAGCTCATCGAGGGGATCATCGGCGAGAGCGAGGACGAGACCCTGATGGACCGGTACCTCGCCGGCGAGGAGCTCCCCGTCGCCGACCTGGTGACCGACCTCGAGACCGCCGTCGCCCGCGGGCACTTCCACCCGGTCTACTGCGCCTCGGCGCTGACCGGTGTCGGCATCCCCGAGCTGCTGGACCTGCTGGTCTCGGCGTTCCCGTGTCCCGAGGAGCACGGCTGCCCGCCGGTGACCCGGCCCGACGGGGCGCCGGCGCCCCCGCTCTCCTGCGATCCGGACGGCCCGCTGGTGGCGGAGGTCGTGAAGACGACCACCGACCCCTACGTCGGCCGGGTCTCGCTGGTCCGCGTCTTCTCCGGCACCCTGCGCCCGGACGTGGCGGTGCACGTGTCGGGCCACGGGATGGCCGACCGCGGACATCCCGACCACGACGCCGACGAGCGGATCGGCGTCCTGTCCGCCCCCCTGGGCGCCGCGCTCCGGCCCGTCCCGGCGTGCCCCGCCGGCGACCTGTGCGCCGTCAGCCGGCTGGCCACGGCGGAGACCGGCGACACCCTCAGCTCACCCGACGAGCCCCGCCTCGTCCCGCCGTGGGAACTCCCCGTTCCCCAGCTGCCGGTCGCGGTCGAGGCCGCCTCGCGCGCCGACGAGGACCGCATGGCCACCGCCCTGTCCCGGCTCGTCGCCGAGGACCCCACGGTCCGGCTGGAACGGCGCCCGGACACCGGTCAGCTGCTCCTGTGGTGCGTCGGCGACGCGCACGCGGACGTGCTGCTGGAGCGGCTCCGCGTCCGGCACGGCGTCGCGGTGACCACCGTGCCGGTGCGGGTCCCGCTCGTGGAGACCTTCCGCCGCCCGGCGCGGGTCACCGCGCGGCACGTCAAGCAGTCCGGCGGTCATGGGCAGTACGCCGTCGTGGTGGTGGAGGGGGAACCCGGCCCGCCGGGCTCGGGTGTCGTCTTCGAGCAGCGCATCGTCGGCGGGACGGTGCCCACGCAGTTCCACGGCAGCGTGGAGAAGGGCATCCGCCAGCAGGCCCAGCGCGGCGTCAACGGTGACCGGCCGGTCGTCGACGTCCGGATCACCCTCGTCGACGGGAAGGCGCACTCGGTCGACTCCTCCGATGCGGCGTTCCAGGCGGCCGGCGCCCTCGCGCTGCGCGAGCTCGCCGCCGCCGTGGGCACGCAGGTGCTCGAGCCCTGGTGCGAGATCGCCGTGCGCGTGCCCGCCGAGTACGTGGGGGCGGTGATGAGCGACCTGTCGGGACGGCGGGCCAGGGTGACCGGCAGCGAGGCCGAGCCCGGCCGCGACCGTGCCACGGTGCGGGCCGAGATCCCCGAGGTGGAGCTGCTGAGCTACCCCGGCGTCCTGCGGTCGGTCACCCACGGCACCGGCAGCTACGACCGGCGCCCCCTCGGTCACGAGCCCGCCCCGGCGGGCGTGGCCGTGCCCGCGTAGCACCGGGGAGGACACTGGCCCCCAGCAGGGACCCGCCGCGAGCATGCGAGTGGTGGGGGCCAGGGGGCCCTTCTACTAGCCTCGGGCTCGGTCGTGCAGGGGCTGGAGGGAACGTGGCGTCGTCCAACGGGTCGTCGGCTTCCCCACCCGTACCCCGGCCCGGCACCACGGGCTCGACCGCCGGCGACCGGGAGTCGCTGCCCGACCGGATCTGGACGGTGCCCAACGCGCTGTCGGTCCTCCGCCTGCTCGGTGTGCCGGTGTTCCTGTGGCTGCTGCTCGGCCCGGAGGAGGACGGCTGGGCCATCGCCGTCCTGATGTTCTCCGGGTTCACCGACTGGGCCGACGGCAAGATCGCCCGCTGGTTCGACCAGGGCAGCCGCCTCGGCGCCCTGCTGGACCCCGCCGCCGATCGCCTGTACATCGTGTCGACCCTGGTGGCCCTGGCGCTGCGCGACGTCGTCCCCGTCTGGGTCGTGGGCCTGCTGGTCGGCCGGGAGCTGGTGCTCGGGGTCATGCTCCTGGTGCTGCGCGCGCACGGGTATCCGCCGCTGCAGGTGCACTACCTCGGCAAGTCCGCCACCTTCCTGCTGCTCTACGCCTTCCCGCTGCTGCTGCTCGCCGACGGCGACAGCGCCCTCGCCGCCGTGTCGGCGCCGTTCGCCTGGGCCCTCACCATCTGGGGGACGGCGCTCTACGTGCTCGCCGGCCTCTTCTACGTCGTCCAGGTCGTCGGGCTGCTGGCCGCCGACCGGGCCGCGGCCGGCCGGAGCCCGTCGTGACCGGGGGGCGCCGGGCCGGCGGTCCGCGGTCGCTGGGTGCGTCCCTGCTGGACGACGTCATGGCCGAGACCCTGGACCCCGCCTACGCGCAGGCCGCCGCCCGGCGGCGGGCCGGCGGCGAGCAACCGCGACGTCGGCGGGGGCAGGTGCTGGTCGCGCTCACGATGGCCGCGGCCGGTCTGCTGGCCGCGGTGACGTACGACCAGGCGGCCGCCCGGGCGCAGGGCCGGGAGGAGATCCGCAGTGCACTGGTCAGCGACATCCAGGACGAATCGGCGATCAGCGACGAGCTGGCCGCCCAGCTGGAGGAGCTGCGCGCCGAGGTGAGCCGAACCAGCGACGAGCTGCTCGCCGCGACCGCGGTGGGCCAGCGGGCCCTGGACGCGCTCGCCCGCGCCGAGCAGGGCACGGCCGCGGTCCCCGTCACCGGCCCCGGGCTGCTGGTCACCCTCGCCAACGCCGAGGCCGAGGCCGACGACGACCCGGTCGGCGGGTCGAGCATCGTGGACCCCCGGGAGCGGGTGCAGGACGGCGACCTGCAGCTCGTGGTCAACGCCCTGTGGGCCGCCGGCGCCGAGGCGATCAGCATCAACGGCCAGCGGCTGGGGCCCACGAGCGCCATCCGCTTCGCCGGTGAGGCGGTGCTCGTCGACTTCCGCCCGGTCACCAACCCCTACGAGGTGCGGGCCATCGGCGACCCCGACGAGCTGGGCAACGCCTTCCTGCTCAACCCGGAGGTCCGCTCCCTCGCGGTGATCTCCGAGTCCTTCGGCCTGCTCTTCGAGTTCTCCAAGGAGGAGGAGCTGTCCCTGCCCGCCGCCAACCCGCCCGAACTGCGTTCCGCCGAACCGGCCGGCCCGCGCCGGGTCGCCGGCACCGAGTCCACCCCCGGAGGCTGACCCCGTGATCCCGATCCTCGGCCTCGCGGCAGGGGTCCTCCTCGGCCTCCTGTTCGACCCGACCGTCCCGTTGTGGCTGCAGCCGTACCTGCCGATCGCCGTCGTGGCCGCGCTCGATGCCGTGTTCGGTGGCTTCCGCGCCCGCCTCGACGGCATCTTCGACGCCAAGGTCTTCGTCATCTCGTTCGTGTCCAACGTCGTGGTCGCGGCCCTCATCGTCTTCCTGGGCGATCAGCTCGGCGTCGGCGCCCAGCTGTCGACGGCGGTCGTGGTGGTCCTCGGGATCCGGATCTTCGGCAACGCGGCGGCCATCCGGCGGCACGTGTTCCGCGCGTGAGCCGGGCGCAGAGCCCCGGCGGGGAACCCGGAGGCGTCGAGCCCCCCGCCGAGGCCGTCGTCGAACCCGCCCGGGGCCCCGAGGCCCCCGACGCCCCCCGGCAGGTGGAGGCCACGGGGCCCGCGGAGACGTCCGGGCCCGGGGAGCCGGCGGCCGGGCGCCGTCGGCGCCGTGACCCGCTGGCCGCCGCGCTGATCGGCGTCCTGACCCTGCTGCTGGGCTTCGCCCTGGCGGTGCAGGTCCGCAACTCCGACGAGGCGCAGGTGCTGGCGGGCGCACGGGAGGCGGACCTCGTCCGCATCCTCGACGAGCTGAACAGCCGCGAGGATCGCCTCCGCACCCAGATCGCCGAGCAGCGGGCGGCGCTGCGACAGCTGGGCAGCTCCGACAGCCAGACGGGCACCGCGCTGCAGGAGGCCAGGGAGCGGGCCGAGTCGCTGGGGATCCTCAACGGCACGCTCCCGGCCCAGGGCCCGGGCATCACGCTCAGCATCGACGACCCGGGCGGCGATGTGCGGGTCGCCGACCTGATCGACGTCGTCCAGGAGCTGCGGGGGGCCGGCGCGGAGACGATGCAGGTCGACGACGTGCGGGTCGGGCTGTCCACGGCCGTCACCGGCTCGACGGGCAGCCTCCGCGTGGACGGGACGCCGCTGCGCTCGCCCTACGAGTTCGTCGTCATCGGGGAACCACGGCACATGGCGACGGCCATGAACATCCCCGGCGGCGTCGTGCAGCGGATCGAGAGCCGCGGGGGCAGTGTGACGATCACCGAGTACCCGGAGGTGGTGGTGGACGCGTTGCGGCCGCTGGACCGGCCTCAATACGCTTCCCCCGAGACCGGCGACTGACCGCCGTGCCCGGCACCACCCAGCCGCCATCCACGCCCGCAGGAGACGATCGCCGCATGAACACCCCGGACGACCGCCGCTACACCGACCAGCACGAGTGGGCGCTGGTGCACGGCACCGACGGCACGTCGACCGTGGTGCGGGTCGGCATCACCGACCACGCGCAGGACGCCCTCGGCGACATCGTGTTCGTCCAGCTCCCGGAGGTGGGGGCCGAGGTGGCCCCCGGCAGCGCGATGGGGGAGGTGGAGTCGACCAAGTCGGTCTCGGACTTCTACGCCCCCGTGACCGGTGTCGTCGCGGCGGTCAACGAGCGCCTCGCCGACGCGCCGGAGACGATCAACGCCGATCCGTACGGCGACGGCTGGCTGGTGGACATCGCCGTGCCGGGGGAGGGGGGCGACCCGATCGGCCAGCTCCTGGACGCCGACGCCTACCAGGCCCTGGTCGAGGGCTCCTGACCGGGCCGCCGGGAGGCTGACTCCCGGCATCGATCACTATGATCGCGCTAGGGCCGCGACCAGGCGGGGGACCTGCGGGAAACCCGTCCACGCCGGCCCCGCACGTCCGGTTGACCCTCGGGTCGACCGGCTGGTTCCATGACCCACGGTCCGCCGCCTCCCGCGGCGGCCGACCCACGGGGGCTGACCGGCCCACCGTCCGCCGGCCGCCCGCGGCCCGATCGAGGCCCGCGGCGGGCCCCTCGTACCGGAGGAGACGCAACGTGCACTGCACTCGATGTGGCCACGAGAACCCCGAGGGCAGTCGCTTCTGCGCGCAGTGCGGTGCGGCCCTCGCCCCCGAGCGCATCGGCGAGGCCACCAGCGTGATCCCCAAGGTCGGTGGCGAGGACTCCGGCGAGCAGGCGGAGGTCGTCGAGGCGGCCGACGCGCACGCGGGTGCGGTCGAGTCGCTGCCCGCCGGCTCCGCCCTGCTGGTGGTCAAGCGCGGGCCGAACGCCGGAAGCCGCTTCCTGCTCGACCAGGAGGTCACCACGGCCGGCCGGCACCCCGACAGCGACATCTTCCTCGACGACGTGACGGTCAGCCGCCGGCACGTCGAGTTCCACCGCGAGGGTGGTGGCTTCTCGGTGCACGACGTCGGCAGCCTCAACGGCACCTACGTCAACCGTGAGCCGGTCGACGTCGCCAACCTGGCCGGCGGCGACGAGGTGCAGATCGGCAAGTTCCGGCTCGTGTACCTGACCGGCCCGCGGACCGGCGAGCCGGCCGCTCGCTAGTGGACCGGCCGGCGATCGTCCGCAGGTGCGGGGCGCGGCCCGGGACGGCGGGACCGCGTCCCGGGCAGAGAGGGGCGTGACGGCAGTGCCCGAGGGTGAGCGTGCGCTCGGGGACGCCGCCGACCAGCACGCGCCGCGCCTCACCATCGGCGAGGTGCTGGCCGTTCTGCGCGACGACTTCCCCGACGTGACGATCAGCAAGATCCGGTACCTCGAGTCCGAGGACCTGGTCCACCCGCAGCGGACGCCGTCGGGCTACCGGAAGTTCTCCCGGGCCGACGTCAGCCGGCTGCGGTACGTGCTCACCGCGCAGCGCGACCACTACCTGCCGCTGCGGGTGATCAAGGACCACCTCGACGCCCTCGACCGCGGAGAGCCGCTACCGGGCACGACGAGCGGGTCGGCGCCACTGCCTCCCGCGTCGACGGCGGACGGGGCCGAGGCGCCGCTGACGGCGGAGCAGTTCGCCCGCGCCGCCGGTCTGGAGCCCGACCAGCTCGCCGACTGCGTGCAGTTCGGGTTGCTCGCCACCGACGCCGACGGGCGCTATCCGGTCGCCGACCTGCCGATCGCGCGGGCGGCGGCTGGCCTGGCCCGGCACGGGATCGAGCCGCGTCACCTGCGCGTCTACCGCAGCGCCGTGGAGCGGGAGGCCGGCCTGGTCGAGCAGCTCGTGGCGCCGGTCCTGCGGGCGCGGTCGGAGGAGGCCCGGACCCGGGCCACCGAGAAGCTGCGGGAGCTGGCGGCCCTGTCCGCGCAGCTGCACACGGCGCTGCTCGAGACGCGGCTGCGCGACCTCCTGCGTCCCTGACCGCGGCGTACCGTGGACGCGTCGCCGGCCGGGCCCGGTCGGTGCACCGACCAGGTACCGGCCGCCTGACCACACCGTTCCGCCCGGATCCGGGCCGCAGCCGAGGGAGCCGCATCGTGCAGGAGCTTCGAGTCGTCGGCGTCCGCGTCGAACTGCCCGGCAACCAGCCCATCCTGCTGCTCAAGGAGACACAGGGGGAGCGGTACCTGCCGATCTGGATCGGTGCGGTGGAGGCGGCCGCGATCGCCTTCGAGCAGCAGGGAGTGCGGCCGGCGCGGCCGATGACCCACGACCTCCTCCGCGAGGTGGTGCGGACGCTGGGTGCCGAGCTGGAGGCCGTGAACATCACCGAGATGCGCGACGGCATCTACATCGCCGAGCTCGTCTTCGGCGACGAGCGGGTGGTCAGCGCGCGCCCCTCGGACGCGGTAGCGCTCGCCGTGCGCACCGGGGCCCCGATCTTCGGTGCCGACGACCTGCTCGACGAGGTCGGCATCGAGATCCCGGACGAGCAGGAGGACGAGGTCGAGAAGTTCCGGGAGTTCCTCGACCAGATCTCGCCCGAGGACTTCGGCGCGGGGTCCGGCTCGGGCGGAGGCCCGGCCTGAGCCCATCAGGTCCCTATCGGCAGGTCCGGCCGCGATCCTCACTCGAAATGGCAGGGATAGCGACGACACGCCGCCCCGCTCAGTTGACCGCCCGGGTGGCCCGGCTTACCGTCGGCGAACAACAGCGGTGTGACACCTGGGATCAACGGGTGCCGAGCCGTCGACCTGCTGCCGTTGCGCGGCGGGACAGAGGAGGACGCTGGACGTGAGCGACCAGGGCAACGGCTCTCAGGGTCAGCTGTTCAGCGACGCCGCAGTCGGGGCGCCGCCGTACGACGAGGTCGACACCGACCTCGTCGGCTACCGCGGCCCGACCGCCTGCGCCGCTGCAGGGATCACCTACCGCCAGCTGGACTACTGGGCACGGACCGGCCTTGTCGCCCCGTCGGTGCGCAGCGCCACCGGTTCGGGCACCCAGCGGCTGTACTCCTTCCGCGACATCCTCGTCCTCAAGGTCGTGAAGCGGCTGCTGGACACCGGCGTCTCGCTGCAGAACATCCGCAAGGCCGTCGACCACCTCCGTCAGCGCGGCGTCAAGGAGCTGGCCAACGTCACGCTGTTCTCCGACGGCGCGACGGTCTACGAGTGCACGTCCGCGGAGGAGGTCGTCGACCTGCTCGCCGGCGGCCAGGGCGTCTTCGGCATCGCCGTCTCCGGGGCGCTCCGCGAGCTCTCGGGTGAGCTCGCCGAGCTGCCCGCCGAGCGGATCGACGGCGGCCAGATCGTCCTCTCCGACGACGAGCTGTCGATGCGCCGTCGCCGCCGGGCCGCCACCGCCTGACCCACCCGTCCGCGGAGGGCCCCGACCGCCTGGCGGTCGGGGCCCTCCGCGCCTCGTGCCGGCGGGGGCCGCGGTGACGGCACGTCCTCCGCGATCGAGGTGGGCCGGGCATGGTCCACCCGGGTCGTCGGCTGCTGCCCCCTCCTGGGGGCAGGAGTCGACGCAGCCGGAGAACGCTGCGTCGCCGCGCCCGTCGCCGAGCTGTCCCCGTCGGACGACACCGCGGCTCCGGCGGCCTCGGAGTATGTCTCCGGCGCGCTGGTAGCGTCGCTGCAATGGTCGACCGTGCCGGTGTCATGGCCGAGCCGACGGGGGAGACCCCTCCGCCGCTCGCCTGGCCGCTGCCTTCCCTGAACGCCCTGGACACCGCCGGTTCCTTCGCCGGCCGGCACATCGGGCCGCGCCCCGACGAGACCGCCGCGATGCTCGAGGCGGTCGGTCACCCGTCCCTGGAGTCCCTGGTCGACGCCTGCGTCCCCGAGGGTGTCCGCGACCGCAGCCCCCTCGATCTGCCGGCCGCGCAGGACGAGGCCGCCGTCCTCGGGCTGCTCCGCGAGCGCGCGGCGGCCAACGAGGTCTACACCTCGATGATCGGGCTCGGCTACTACGGCACGGTCACCCCGCCGGTGATCCAGCGGACCGTGCTGGAGAACCCGGCCTGGTACACCGCCTACACGCCGTACCAGCCGGAGATCAGCCAGGGCCGGCTCGAGGCGCTGATCAACTTCCAGACCACGGTCGCCGACCTGACCGGCCTGCCGGTCGCCGGGGCCTCGATGCTCGACGAGGCCACGGCCGCGGCCGAGGCCATGACCCTGGTCCGCCGCGCCGGCCGCGCGAAGGCCGACGCGGTGTTCGTCGTCGACGCCGACACGCTGCCGCAGACGCTCGGGGTGCTGCAGACCCGCGCCGAGCCCCTCGGCATCCGGCTGCACGTCGCCGACCTGACCGACGGCTGGCCGACCGACCTGCCCGAGGCCGGCGCGTTCGGCGTCCTGCTGTCCTACCCGGGGGCCAGCGGCGCCGTCCGCGACCACCGGGCGCTGGCCGCCGCCGCGCACGAGGCCGGCGCCGCCGTGGTCGTCGCGGCGGACCTCCTCGCGCTGACGCTGCTGGAGGCGCCGGGGGAGTGGGGGGCCGACGTCGCCTGCGGGACGACGCAGCGGTTCGGCGTCCCGATGGGCTACGGCGGCCCGCACGCCGGCTACCTGTCGGTGCGGGAGGGCCTGGCCCGCCAGCTGCCCGGGCGCCTGGTCGGCGTCTCGGTGGACGCCGACGGCGACGTCGCCTACCGGCTGGCGCTGCAGACCCGCGAGCAGCACATCCGCCGTGAGAAGGCGACCAGCAACATCTGCACCGCCCAGGTGCTGCTGGCCGTGATGGCCGGCGCCTACGCCGTCTACCACGGGCCGGAGGGGCTGGCGGCGATCGCGGCGCGGGTGCACCGCAGTGCCACGACCCTGGCCGGGTGGCTGCGCGACGGCGGGCTGCGGCTGGTCCACGAGCAGTTCTTCGACACCCTCACCGTGGTGGTTCCCGGCCGTGCCGCCGAGGTGGTGGCGGCGGCCGCGCAGCGCCGGATCAACCTGCGCCCGGTCGATGCCGACACGGTGGCCGTCGCCTGCGACGAGACGACGACGCCGGCGGTCCTGCGCGACGTCGCCGCAGCGTTCGGGGTGCCAGCCGACGACGCGTCGTTCGAGGACGGTGGCGCCGACGCGCTGCCGCCGGAGCTGCGGCGGCGGACCCCGTTCCTCACCCACCCGGTGTTCTCCGCGCACCGCTCGGAGACGGCGATGCTGCGCTACCTGCGCTCGCTGAGCGACAAGGACCTGGCGCTCGACCGCACGATGATCCCGCTGGGCTCGTGCACGATGAAGCTCAACGCCGCCACCGAGATGGCCGCCATCACCTGGCCGGAGTTCGCGAACCTGCACCCGTTCGTCCCGGCCGAGCAGGCGCGGGGGTACGCGCAGCTCATCGATGAACTCTGCTCGGCGCTGGCCGAGGTCACCGGCTACGCCGCGGTGAGCGTCCAGCCCAACGCCGGGTCGCAGGGCGAGTTCGCCGGCCTGCTGGCCATCCGCGGCTACCACCGGTCCCGCGGGGACGAGGGGCGAGACGTCTGCCTGATCCCCAGTTCGGCGCACGGCACCAACGCCGCGAGCGCCGTCATGGCCGGCATGCGCGTGGTCGTGGTCGCCTGCGACGAGGCCGGCAACGTCGATCTCGCCGATCTCCGGGCCAAGGTCGCCCAGCACGCCGAGCGGCTGGCCGCGCTGATGATCACCTACCCCTCGACCCACGGCGTCTTCGAGACCGACATCCAGGACATCTGCGCCGCCGTGCACGACGCCGGCGGTCAGGTCTACGTCGACGGGGCCAACCTGAACGCGATGGTCGGCCTGGCCCGGCCCGGCCGGTTCGGCTCCGACGTCAGCCACCTCAACCTGCACAAGACCTTCTGCATCCCGCACGGCGGCGGTGGCCCGGGCGTCGGTCCGGTCGCCGTCCGGGAGCACCTGGTGCCGTTCCTGCCCGGGCACCCGGTCGTGGACACCGGTGCGCAGGGGCCGGTCGTCTCGGCCGCCCCCTGGGGCTCGGCGGACATCCTGCCGATCTCCTGGGCCTACCTGCGGCTCATGGGCCCTGACGGGCTGACGCGGGCGACCGAGCACGCCATCCTGGCGGCGAACTACCTCGCCACCCGGCTGCGCGAGCACTACCCGGTGCTCTACACCGGCGCCGACGGCCTGGTGGCGCACGAGTGCATCCTCGACATCCGCCCGCTGACCAAGGCCACCGGAGTCACCAACGACGACATCGCCAAGCGGCTGATCGACTTCGGCTTCCACGCGCCGACGATGAGCTTCCCGGTCGCCGGCACGCTCATGGTCGAGCCCACCGAGAGCGAGGACAAGGCCGAGCTCGACCGGTTCGTGGAGGCGATGGTCGCCATCCGCGGCGAGATCGAGAAGGTCGCCACCGGCGAGTACGACCGGGAGGACAACCCGCTGCGCAACGCGCCGCACACGCTGGCGATGGTCGCGGGGGAGTGGGGCCGGCCCTACCCGCGGGACGAGGCGGTGTACCCGGTGCCGCGGCTGAAGGGGCGCGGCTATCTCAGCCCGGTCCGCCGGATCGACCAGGCCTACGGCGACCGCAACCTGGTCTGCTCGTGCCCGCCACCGGAGGCGTTCGCCGACCCGGAGCCGCAGGAGGTCACCGGCCGCGCGGCAGGCGCACCCGACGACCTGGGCACGGTGGCCGACGTGGTCGGCGCTCGGGGCTGACCGCCGGGGCCGACCTGCTCGGCCCGGCGGGGACAGCGGCGGGGGCGAGCCAGGCTCAGGCGCTGACCAGCTCCGGGGCGAGCCAGACGTGGTGGTCGGCGCAGGCCCGGCCGTCGGGGAGCAGCTCGCCGTCGTCGTCGAAGAGGACCACGCCGTTGCAGAGCAGCCGCCACCCCTGCTCGGGGTGGCTGCGCACTACGGCGGCAAGGTCACGGGCCTCGCCGGCGGCGTCGGGGCAGGGGGTGCGGTGGGTGCACATGGCGGTCACATCCGTTCGGCCGGGGGGAAGCCGGCGATCACTGTCGGTATGGGCCCGATTACCGGACTCTTCTAGTGTCGGCACGACGACCGGTTGAGTCACGTGATGCAGGTCACCCAATCACCCGTTGGGGTCGTCAGGTCCTGCCATGGCGGACCTCGCCCCGGCGGTGGATGACTGACGTCGGCGTGTCGCCGTCCGGGCTCAGAGCTTGCGGAGGAGGACCCGGCGGACGGAGTGGTCGGCGGACTTCTGCAGCACCAGCCGGGCGCGTGAACGGGTGGGGGCGATGTTGTGCCGGAGATTCGGCCCGTTCACCGCCGCCCAGATGCCCAGCGCCGTCTCCCGTGCCTGCTCGTCGGTGAGGGCGGCGAAGCGGTGGAAGTAGGCGGTGCTGTCCGCGAACGCCGTCCGCCGCAGGGCCAGGAAGCGCTCGACGTACCAGCGCTGGATGTCGGCCTCCGCGGCATCGACGTACACCGAGAAGTCGAAGAAGTCCGACAGGAAGACGTCCGGGGCCGAGCCGTCGCTGCGCCGCCCGGCCTGCAGCACGTTCAGCCCCTCGAGCACGAGGATGTCCGGCCGGTCCACCGCCTGCACCTGCCCCGGCACGATGTCGTAGGACCGGTGGTCGTAGACGGGGGCGAAGACCTCCTCGCGGCCGGACTTCACGTCGGCCAGGAACCGCAGCAGCGCCCGGCGGTCGTAGCTCTCCGGGAAGCCCTTGCGGCCGAGCAGCCCGCGTTCCTCCAGCACCGCGTTGGGGAGCAGGAAGCCGTCGGTGGTCACGAGGTCGACGCGCGGGGCGCCGGGGGAGGCCGCCAGCAGGGTCTGCAGCAGCCGGGCGGTGGTGCTCTTGCCGACGGCGACGCTTCCGGCGACGGCGACGACGAACGGCACCTTGGCGGTGGTGTCGCCCAGGAACTCGCTCTGCGCCGCCCACAGCCGGCGGCTGGCGGCCACGTGCAGGTCCAGCAGGCGGGCCAGCGGGAGGTAGACCGTCGCGACCTCGTCCAGGTCGATCCGGTCACCGAGGGAGGCCAGCGTGTCCAGCTCGGCGGCGTCCAGGGGGAGGCTCTGCCCCGCCGCGAGCGCCCGCCAGGATTCCCGGTCGAACGCCGCGTAGGGCG
This sequence comes from Blastococcus sp. HT6-4, assembly GCF_039679125.1. Classification (NCBI taxonomy): domain Bacteria; kingdom Bacillati; phylum Actinomycetota; class Actinomycetes; order Geodermatophilales; family Geodermatophilaceae; genus Blastococcus; species Blastococcus montanus. Next base: position 1,985,910 of record NZ_CP155551.1, read on the forward strand.
AGATGGAGCCACGCGTCCCAGCCGTCACGCCGCCCATCGTGCCGTCCCACCCGGCGCCGGCCTTCGTGCGGGGGGTCACCCGCCCCGGCGAGGCCGACGGCGTCCGACCCCCGGGCCGGCGTCCGCTCCGTCTAGGGTTCTCTCGTGCCGACCCGCCCGGGACCGCTCGAGTGCATCGAGCGGTACTTCGCCACCGCGCCCCTGTCCGAGGCGCGGATCGAGAGAGCCGGGGCCCTCGACGTCCCGATCGCCGATCCCGCCTGGCCCTATCCGGCGCGGCCGCGGCGGGACGGCGACCCGGTCAGCGCCGAGGACGTGCGAACCGCGATCGCGCTCCAGCAGGAGGCGGGTCTGCCCGCGGCGCTGGAGTGGATCTCCGAGTGCTCGCCCGAGGTCGCGGCCGTCGCCCGCACGGCGGGGATGACCGTGGAGGCCCTGCCGCTGCTGGTCGCCGACGACCCGGTCGACCTGGTCCTCCCGGCCGGGGTGCGGTTGTTCCTCGTCGGCGCCGACGACCCCGAGCTGCCGCACTACCAGCAGCTCGCCGTCCTCGCGTTCACCCACCCCGGCGGGCCGGCCGACGTGCACGAGGTGCCGAACGACACCTCCGCGGAGGCGGCCGCGCGCACCGCCGTCCTCCGGGAGCGGATCGCCGACGGGCGCACCGTGATGATGGTCGCCATCGAGGACGGCACGCCCGTGGCGGTGGGCTCGCACCAGCCGATCGACGTCGACGGCACCGAGGTCAGCGAGATCGTCGGGGTGGCGACGCTGCCGCGGCTGCGGGGGCGCGGGCTGGGCGCCGGCGTCGCCTCCGCGCTGGCCGCGCACGCCCGCGAGACCGCGGACATGGTCTTCCTCGCAGCCGGTGACGACGACGTCGCGCGGGTGTACGAGCGCATCGGCTTCGCCCACGTGGCGACGGCGGGGATCGCCGAGCTCCGTCCGGTGGGGTGACCCGGCCGCCGGCTCATTCGTCGCCGGGGGTGTGGATCCGGGCGGCCACCGCCTCCCCGGCCGCCGCGAGGGCCGCGCGCGCGGAGTCGTAGCCGACCGACCGCGGGACCTCGCTGAACAGCACGACGACCCGGGATCCGTGGACGGCGACCGAGTGCAGGTGCCGCTGGCCGTCGACGCAGCACATCCACCCCTGCTTCACGGCCGGTTCGCCGGGGAGCGTGCCGAACAGCCCGAACTGCTGGTCGAAGCCGTCGGCGGCCTGGGGCGTGGCTTCCCGCATCCAGCCGAGCAGGGCCCCGGAGTCCTCGGGGTGGGCGACCGCGGGCAGCAGCGCGAGGAACCGGGCCACGTCCCGCGCCGTCGTGACCGCCTGCCCCCACTGGCCGGGGATGTCCGACGGCGGAGGGCTCGTGCCCGGCAGGTCGTAGCGGGCCGCCACGTCGCGCACCATCTGCGCGCCGTCGAAGCGCACCCACAGCCTGGAGGCGGCCGGATCGTCGGAGCGACGGATCATCTCGCGAAGCAGGACCCGTTCCTGCTGCGAGAGCTCGATCGAGCCCTCGCGTGCCCGGGTGAGGATGTCCTCGGCCATGAACAGCTTGACCATCGACGCGGTCGGGAACGGCCGCCGGGCCACCGGACCGTTGTCGGTGCGATCCTCGGCCCGGCGGGCCGTGCGCGCCTCGATGGCGCGGATGCTGCCCTCGGTCGCGCGGAAGCGCAGGCGGTCCACCGCGACGGCGAGGGTGCCCGACTGGCCGTAGCCGCGCACGGCGCCAGCCACCAGCCTGTCCGCGGGCGGGCCGCCGGCCGCGGCGGGGGAGGCCGGCACGAGCGCGAGCAGGTGGACCACGGCGAGCAGCGCCGTGACGAGCGCGGCCACCAGGGGCCGGGATCGGTACGGGGCGACCGGATCGACCATGCACCTGGTTCTTCCCCGGCGGGCCACCGCGCACCCGAGATGGTTGAGCCGTCATCAACCGCCGGGGTGGCCGTGCCGCTGTGCAGCCGGGCGGCTGCACAGCGGCACACATGTCACTGCTGCTCGTAGGTGACCACCATCGTGGCCCGCGCCAGCGTGTGGAAGAACAGGTTGAAGCCGAGCACGGCCGGGGTCGTGTCGGCGTCGACGTCGAGCCGGTCGGTGTCGACCGCGTGGACCACGACGAAGTAGCGGTGCGGGCCGTGCCCGGCCGGGGGAGCGGCGCCCACGTAGCCGGCGAACCCGCCGTCGTTGCGCAGCTGCACCGCGCCCTCGGGGACCTGCGGGGCGTCCTTGTCGCCGGCGCCCGAGGGCAGCTCGGTCACCGACGCGGGGACGTTGGTCACCGCCCAGTGCCAGAAGCCGCTGGCCGTGGGCGCGTCCGGGTCGAAGACGGTCACGGCGAAGCTGCGGGTCCCCTCGGGGAAGCCCGACCAGGACAGCTGCGGAGAACGGTCCTCGCCGCCGGCGCCCATGACGCCGCTGACGTGTGGCATGGGCAGCACCTGGCCGTCGGACACGTCGCTGCTGGTCACGGAGAAGCCGGGCACCTGCGGCAGGAAGTCGTAGGGGTTCGGCGGGATGGGCCGGTCGGCCATGGTGATCCTCTTCCTCGTCGGTGACGGTCCGGCCGGTCCCGGATGCGGCAACCGGCCCGTCCGGACCCTAGGCAGCCCGCCCCGGCCGCGCGCGGGCGGCGTGACCAGGCGGGACGCGGGTGTGCCGGTAGCGGGTTCGTCGCCGTCCCGACACGTGCCGGGAGCACGGCGCCGGTAGCGTCGGGGCGTGCCTACTCCGCGATCGCTCGGCCTCCCGGACGGCGTCCGCGCCTGCCTGTTCGACCTCGACGGCGTCCTCACGCGCACGGCGACGGTCCACATGGCCGCCTGGAAGCGCACCTTCGACGAGTTCCTGCGCGATCGGGACCCGGGGGCCGGCGAGTTCACGCAGGAGGACTACAACCGCTACGTCGACGGCAAGCCGCGGGCCGACGGCGTGCGGGACTTCCTGGCCAGCCGGGGCATCACCCTGCCCGAGGGGGCGGCGGGCGATCCCGCGGACGCCGCCACGGTGCAGGGTGTGTCCGGCCGGAAGAACGTCCTGGTGCTGGCCGAGCTCGAGGAGCACGGCGTCGAGGTGTACGAGGGCTCGATCCGCTACCTGCGGGCGGCGAGGGAGGCCGGCCTGGCCACGGCCGTGGTGACCGCCTCGGCCAACGGCGGGCAGGTGATCTCCGCCGGTGGGTTCGCCGATCTCGTCGACACCCGGGTGGACGGCGTGGTCGCCCTCCGGGACGGACTCCCCGGGAAGCCCGCCCCCGACACGTTCCTCGCCGCCGCCCGGGCCCTGGGCGTGGCCCCGGAGAATGCGGTGGTCTTCGAGGACGCCCTCGCCGGGGTGGCCGCGGGGCGGGCCGGTGGTTTCGGGTTCGTCGTCGGCGTCGACCGGGTCGGGCACGCCGACGGCCTCCGCGAGGCCGGCGCCGACGTCGTCGTCACCGACCTCGAAGAGCTGCTGGAGCAGCCGTGACCGAAGGGCGGGCCATCTTCCCGATCGAGCCGTGGGCGCTCACAGAGGTGGGCCTGGACCGGGACTCCCTCGGCGCCCACGAATCGGTCTTCACCCTGGCCAACGGCCACCTGGGGATGCGCGGGTCGTTCGAGGAGGGCGAGCCGGTCGTCGTCCCCGGCACCTACCTCAACGGCTTCTTCGAGGAGCGGCCGCTGCCCTACGCGGAGGCCGGCTACGGGTTCCCCGAGATGGGGCAGACCGTGGTCAACGTGACCGACGGGAAGCTCATCCGGCTGCTGGTGAAGGACTCGCCGCTGGACCTCACCTACGGGGAGCTGATCGACCACCGGCGCACCCTCGACCTGCGCGCCGGGGTGCTGCGCCGGTCGACCGAGTGGCGCTCCCCGGGCGGCCGGACGGTGCGGGTGACCAGCACCCGCCTGGTGTCGCTGGCCCGCCGTTCGATCGCCGCGATCGAGTACCGCGTCGAGGTGGTCGACGACCTGGGCGACCTCTACGTCGCCCTCCAGTCGGACCTGCTGGCCAACGAGGACGGGCCGGGGACCGGTGTCGACGGCGATCCGCGGGCGGCGGCAGCGCTGGCTCACCCGCTGCAGTCGGAGCTGGCCGCCGCCCGCGGCCGCCGCGCGGTGCTGGTGCACAGCACCCGCCGCAGCCGGCTGCGCATGGCCGCCGGCATGGACCACCTCATCGAGGTCCCGGACAGCTGCACCGAGGACATCGAGGCCTCCGCCGACCTGGCCCGGTACACCCTGGCCGCCCGCATCCCGCCGGGTGGCTCGCTGAGGCTGGTCAAGTTCCTGGCCTACGGCTGGTCGTCCCGCCGCTCGGAGGCGGCGCTGCGCGACCAGGTGGAGGCCGCGCTGGCGACCGCGAAGCTGGCCGGCTTCGACCGGCTGCTGCGCGAGCAGCGGGAGCTGCTGGACCAGCACTGGGCCGAGGCCGACGTCGAGATCGAGGGCGACGACGAGCTCCAGCAGGCCGTGCGGGTGGGCATGTTCCACGTCCTGCAGGCGGGGCTGCGCGCGGAGCGCCAGCCGATCCCGGCGAAGGGGCTCACCGGCCCCGGGTACGACGGACACACCTTCTGGGACACCGAGACCTACGTGCTGCCGGTGCTCACCTACACGGCGCCGAACGCCGCCCGCGACGCGCTGATCTGGCGGCACTCCATCCTGCCGCTGGCGCGGGAGCGTGCCCGCATCCTCGGCCTGCGCGGAGCGGCCTTCCCGTGGCGCACCATCCGGGGGGAGGAGACGTCGGGCTACTGGCCGGCGGGGACGGCGGCCTTCCACATCAACGCCGACATCGCCGACGCCGTCGTCCGCTACCACGGCGCCACGCTCGACGAGGCGTTCGACCGCGACGTCGGCGCCGAGCTGCTGATCGAGACCGCGCGGCTGTGGGCGTCGCTGGGGCACTTCGACGCCGAGCACGGGTTCCGCATCGACGGCGTCACCGGCCCGGACGAGTACACGGCCGTCGTGGACAACAACGTCTACACCAACCTCATGGCGCAGCGGAATCTGCGCGAGGCGGCCGCGGCGGTGCGCCGGCAGCCCGACGTCGCCGAGCGGCTGTCGGTCACCGAGGACGAGGTCGAGACCTGGCGGCGGGCGGCCGACCTCGTGGCGGTGCCCTACGACACCCGGCTGGGCGTGCACATGCAGTCCGACGGGTTCACCCACCACGAGGACTGGGACTTCGACGCGACGCCGGCGGAGCACTACCCGCTGCTGCTCAACTACCCGTACTTCGAGATCTACCGCACCCAGGTGGTCAAGCAGGCCGACCTCGTGATGGCGCTGCACCTGCGCGGCGACGCGTTCAGCCTCGAGGAGAAGATCGCCGACTTCGCGTACTACGAGGCCCGCACCACGCGGGACTCGTCGCTGTCGGCCACCCAGCAGGCCGTGGTCGCCGCCGAGACCGGGCACCTCGACCTCGCCTACGAGTACTGGGCCGAGGCGGCGCTGACCGATCTGCAGAACCTGCACCAGAACTCCGGTCACGGGCTGCACATCGCCTCGCTGGCCGGCGGCTGGACGGTCGCCGTCGCCGGGTTCGGAGGGCTGCGCGACCACGGCGGCCGGCTGTCCTTCGCCCCGCGGCTGCCCGCCCAGCTGAGCCGGCTGCGGTTCCGGGTGGTCTACCGCGGCCGGCGGCTCACCGTCAGCGTGGAGCCGACGAAGGCCACCTACCGGCTGGTGGACGGCGACCCGCTGGAGATCGGCCACCACGGCCGGCGAGTGTTGGTCGACCACGCCGACGTGGTGCTCGACATCCCGCCGCCGCCCCGGGTGGACCCGGTGCGCCAGCCGTCGGGCCGCGCACCCCGGCGGCGCGCCCGCCGCTGACGCAGCCACACCCACGCCCGGCCCTGCGGCCGTCGGCGCGACCTCCCATCAACCGTTATCCCCAACAACAATTCGGCTGAACCGGTGGTTCAGCCGAGTAACCACCTCACGCCCAGAACGAGCGCACCGACGTCGACCGCCAGGAAGACCCCCACCCAGAACACCGCCGGGAACGGCGTCAGCCGGGCCAGCTGGTCGGCGTCGGAGTCGCGGGCCCCGCGACTCCGACGCGCCGTGTGCAGCTCCAGGACGGCGCGGGGCGCGGCAAGGAGGAGGAACCAGGTGGCCAGGGCCGCGAACGCCGCCTGCCCCTCCGGTGGCAGCCACCAGGTGACGGCGAGCACCAGGCCGCCGGTCATCAGCACCGACCACAGCCCGTACCAGTTGCGGATCTGCACCAGCAGGAGGGCCAGCAGGGCGAGCAGCGCCCAGAGCAGGCCTGTCGCGTGGCCGGCGGCGAGCAGGGCCGCGGCGCCCAGGCCGAACAGCGCGGGACCGGTGTAGCCGGCGGCGCAGGTGAGCACCATGCCGAGGCCCGTGGGCCGCCCGGCGGAGACCGTGAGCCCGGAGGTGTCGGAGTGCAGCCGGATGCCGGCCAGCCGGCGGCCGGCGGCGAGCGCGACCAGGCCGTGGGCGCCCTCGTGAGCGATGGTCACGACGTTGCGCGCCGGGCGCCACAGCGTGGGGGAGAGGACCAGCAGCGCGGCCGCCGCGGCGGCCGCGAGCAGCACCGCCGTCGGCAGCTCGGGCACCGTCGCGGTGACGCGCGCCCAGAACCGCGCCAGGACCTCCACGCCCGGCAGTCAATCGCACGCGGCCGGCCGGGTTGGGACGGCGACGAGGGTGTCGGGGGAGGCAGGGCTCACACCGGTGGGGGTGAGGCGTCAGGACCGCGCAGGCCCATGCTGGAGACATGACGACGTCTGCCTCCGTCGCCCGGGACGACCTCCCGGTGACGGTGTCCTTCACGCGCCGGGCCGACCCGGCGCACGCCCGCGAGATGACGGCGTGGATCCGCGCCGGTCTCAGCATGGCGGAGAGTTTCCCCGGCTTCCTCGGTGCCGGCTGGGTGCGGTCCCGGCGGGACGCCGACGAGTGGCACATGCTCGCCCGCTTCGCCGACCAGCCGACCCTCGCCGCCTGGGAGGCGTCGTCGGAGCGGCAGTGGTGGCTCCGGTCGGCCCAGGGGCTGGCCGAGGTCACCTGCACCGAGCGGCGCACCGGGATCGAGGGGTGGTTCGACTCCCCGGTGGCCGAGGAGGTGCGCACGTCTCCCGCGCCCGCTACGCCGCCGCGGTGGAAGCAGGCGGTCACCATCTGGCTGGTCTTCTTCCCGGTGAACCTGCTGGCGACGATCACGCTCGGCGCCGCGCTCGCGGACGTGCACGTGGTGCTGCGGGTGTTCGCGGTCACCGTGGCGCTGACGCCCGTCATGACCTACCTGCTGCTGCCGTGGATCACCGCCCGGCTGCAGTGGTGGCTGCAGGGCAGGCGCTTCCGGGACCGCTGAGCGGCGCTCAGTTCCCCGGCTTGACCGCCTTGCCGCGCTCCCGCTCGGCCTCGTCCGCCTCGTAGACCCCCGGGGCTGCCGCAGCCGTGCCGGCGTCGTCGGTGCCGGGGGTGACGGGCTTGGCGGTGAGGTTGTCCGGCCCGGGGGAGGGGGTGCCGCCGGGCTCGTTCCTCTCGTCGGTGTCGGGGCGTGCCTCGCTCATGGGTCCTCCTCGTCTCGGGGTCTGCCTCCGGGGCGCTACCCGGAGACCGGCGGCGGAACCGGGGGACCGGTCGGTCAGCCTTCGCGGGTGAACAGCCAGCGGGCGAAGACGGCGTCCGCGTAGAGCTCCGTGCACCAGAGGACCGACACCCGGAACGCTCCCGGTGGCACGACCAGCAGCGGGCTGGCGTCGGTGGCCGCGCCTTCGTCGAGGTCACCGGAGTCCGGCGTCGGACCGGGGGTCTCGGGGAGGAGGAAGGCGCCGTCCTCACCCGTCCCGTCCAGGGCGGCGCTGATGAACGCCAGCCGGCCGCTCGGCACGGGCACCACGTCGCCGACCTGGTCGTCGGACGCCGGGAACGACAGCGCGGCGTCGAGCGTCCCCCGGTAGTCACCCGCGCTGGCCTGCACGACGGCGACGCTGCCGTCGTCGCCCCGGAAGACTTCCAGCCACCCCTCGTCGCCGACCTCCGGGTCGGTGAGGACGACCGCTGCGGTGCCCGGTCCCAGCGGGATGCCGGTGAGGTCGTAACCCAACTGCGGCACCAGTGCCTCGTAGGCCTGGTCGCTCAGCCCTCGCCAGGAGGGCAGCAGGTCGCCGTCCAGGGCGAGGAAGGGTTCGCCGTTGGTCCAGCAGCGGCCGACGTGGGTCCAGACGGATGGCATCCCGCCATCCTCCCGCAGCGGCCGCGGGGGCACCGCCCGCAGCGATGTCTGGCGGTGCGATGTGCACTGCCCCTCCGGGCGGTATCGCTTCGTGCCGAGCAGATGGCGTGAGGACGGAGCAGGGATGTGGCCCGGTCACCAACGCGGTGATGCGAGACGAGCGGTGGCCGCGTGAGCAAGAACGGTCACCAGCGCACCGTAGGGCGGCGGTGGGACCACGTGGAGGAGGCTCGCGGCGTCGGCGCCTGGTCCGCCGGGCATCCGAGGGAGAGGTCGCGGCGTCTCGGCCTTGCGTGGATCCTAGGGCAGGAGCAGCTCCTGCAGGCTGCCGCCGACCTGACATAACGTCGATTATCGGCGCGCTGTCCCGGCGCGTGGAGAGCGGTTGATGATCATGGACTGTCGCCAGATGTCGACCGCCGGACCGGACGGTGTTCGACCCGGCCGTCGACCGTGACCGGCGTGCGCCGTGACCATCCGGACGGCTGGGCGGTGCCGACGGCGAGCCGGCGGCCGGCCTCTCCGTCATGACCGCCGGCGGGCGCCGGCAGGTCCCGTGACGACCGGCGCCTCTGTCGATGACTCCCCCGTGAGTTGATCTTGACTGCTGAGTCGATCTTGATGGGTCGGCGGCTCTCCATGGCCGGTCCCGAGTCGGCCGGATCCGCGCCGGAGCGCCGCCGAGTCGGGATCGGCTCCCCCGGACGCCGTCGCCCCCATCCGCTCACACCACCGCCATTACGTCACTGTGACGTAAGGCCGGTGGTGTCGCAGGTTCGACGGGCGGCGGCCTGCTGACGTTCGTAGGGTCGGGTCATGAGAATCCGACGACCGCTCACCGCCCTCCTGACATCCCTGGCGCTGTTCGGCGGCGGCGCCACGCTGACCGCGTGCCAGGCGGCGGGGCAGGACCAGAACGACGGGGTCACCGACGGGGAGATCGATCAGCTCGACCCCGAGGAGGCCGACCGCGAGAACCTGCCGGACGTCAGTGACCCGGAGGTCGGGCAGGACCTGGACGACGACGTCCAGGGCGACTGAGCGGAGCGTCGGTTCAGCTGGAGCGCTCGGTGACCCACAGCCGGTCGAGCCGGCCCGTGGAGTGCACGAGGTCGGCCAGCGCGCGCTCCAGCTCCGCCTTGGTCGGCCGCTCCTCGAGCATGGTCTGGACGTCTTCCAGCGCGCACCGCAGCTGGAACAGCCGGTCCTGCAGGCCGTCGAGCTCGGCCCGCGACACCAGGACGACGTCACCGGGCAGCCCAGCCTTCGCCGTCGCGGCACGCTGCTCGTAGGCCCGCTGGCGGCACGCCTGACCGCAGTACAGCCGGGGACGACCGACCGACCCCTGCTGGGGCAGGACCCGGCGACACCAGCCGCACCGGCGCTGCTCGTCGCTCCCCCGGCTGGGGAGCGGGGCGACGGGGACGGGGACGGTGCTGCCGGATGCGTGCTGCTGTGCCACGCCTGCGCACGCTAGACGTCGGCACCGACAGCTCTCGGTGACACGCCACACCGGCCACGGAAGGAGGGCCCCGATGCCCCGCCAGGACGAGCCGCTGGACCTGTCCCCGGTGTTCGACGCGCTCAGCGAGGAGGGCCTGCGGGCCGCCGGCAGCCTCAAGTGGACCCGGTACGGCCGGGCGCTCGGCGCCTTCGTGGCGGAGATGGACTTCGGCACCGCACCGGAGGTGACCCGGGCGCTGGCGGCCGCGGTCGAGGGCAGCCGGTTCGGTTACCTGACGCCCGAGGCGGCGGCGGAGATGGCCCGGGCCTGCGCGTCCTGGCAGGCCCGGCGGTACGGCTGGTCGGTGCCGCCGGAGTGGGTGACGCCGCTGCCCGACGTGCTGGCCGGGCTGCAGGCGGCGATCGAGCACTTCAGCCCGCCGGGCAGCCCGGTGGTGCTGCCGACGCCGGCGTACATGCCCTTCCTGTTCGTCCCCGGGTTGCTGGGCCGCGAGGTCATCGAGGTCCCGATGGTGCGGCGCGCCGGCCGGATGACCTACGACCTCGACGCGGTAGCCCGGGCCTTCGACGCCGGGGGCCGGCTGTTCGTGCACTGCAACCCGCACAACCCGCTCGGCCGGGTCTTCACCGCCGACGAGCAGCTGGAGCTCGCCGAGGTCGTCGACCGCGCCGGCGCCCGCGTGTTCTCCGACGAGATCCACGCGCCCCTGGTCCTGCCCGGCGCCGTGCACCGGCCCTACGCGTCGCTCTCGTCGGTCACCGCTGCCCACACGGTGACGGCCACGTCGGCGTCGAAGGCCTGGAACCTGCCGGGTCTCAAGGCCGCCCAGCTGCTGCTCTCCGACGAGGCGGACGCCGCGCACTGGGCGGACGTGGGCTACCTGGCCGGGCACGGCGCGTCGACGCCCGGCGTCCTGGCCGCGACCGCCGCCTATGAGCGGGGTGGGCCGTGGCTGGACGGGGTGCTCCGGTACCTCGTCGGCAACCGGCGGCTGCTCACCGACGCGCTGGCCGAGCGGGCGCCGGGCATCGGCTTCCAGCCGCCCGAGGGCACCTACCTGGCCTGGCTGGACTGCCGCGGCCTGGATCTGCCCTCGCCGGCCGGCGCCTTCTTCCTGGAGCGGGCCGGGGTCGCGCTCGTCGACGGCGCGGAGTGCGGTGCCGTGGGCGCCGGGCACGTCCGGCTCAACTTCGCGACGCCGCGCCCGGTGCTGACCGCGATCGTCGACCGGATGGTGGCCGCGCTCGGGGGCGGCTGAGGCGGATCGCCGGGGCCTCGAGGGTCGCTCGGGCCCGGCCACTAGCGTGGACGCGTGCCTGCTGCGCGGTTCGCCTACCTCGACGCGCCGACGCCGCTGGCCATGGCGCACCGTGGCGGCGCCATCGAGCACCTGGAGAACAGCATGCCGGCCTTCGAGGCCTGCGTGCAACTGGGCTACCGCTACCTGGAGACCGACGTCCAGGTGACCGCCGACGGCGTGCTCGTGGCGTTCCACGACCCCAACCTGGAGCGGGTCACCGGGCAGTCCGGGCGGATCGACAGCCTCACCTGGGCGCAGGTGGCCGAGGCCCGCATCGGGGGGCGCGAGCCGATCGTGCGGCTCGAGGACCTGCTGGCTGCGTGGCCCGACGTCCGGTTCAACCTCGACATCAAGGCCGCCGGCGTGCTGGCGCCCCTCGTCCGCCTGGTGCGCCGGATGAAGGTGACCGACCGGATCTGCCTCGGTTCCTTCTCCGACGCCCGCATCGCCGCCGCCCGGCGGCTGTTCGGCCCCACGGTGTGCACCTCCCTGGGGCCGCGCGGGGTCGCCGCGCTCCGGCTGTCGTCCTACCAACCGCGGGCCGCGGGGCTGGTGCGCATCCAGGCCGGGTGCGCGCAGGTCCCCCTGCAGCTCGGCGGCCGGGCGCTGGTCGACGAGCGCTTCCTCGCCGCGGCCCACGCGCGGGGTCTGCAGGTGCACGTGTGGACGGTCGACGATCCCGCCGAGGTCGAGGTGATGCTGGACCTGGGGGTCGACGGGATCATGACCGACCGCCCGGCCATGCTCCGGGAGGTCCTCGAGAAGCGTGGCCAGTGGGCGCCACGGTGAGTCCCGCGGAGCGGCTGCGCGCCTGGCGACCCCGCACACCTCCCCTGCCGCAGGACCTGGCGGACCTCGTGCGGGCCGACGACCCCGAGTGGTTCGCCCGCGAACTGGCGATCGCGGTGGCGCCGCCCTGGTGGGTCTGGCGCTTCCTGCTGCGCCGCTTCTCCTGGCTGGTCGGCATCTTCGGCCGGGTCGAGGTCAGCGGCAGCATCCCCGAGGAGCTGCGCCGCGGTCCGCTGCTGCTGGCGGCCAACCACATCGGCGACTTCGACCCCTTCGTCGTCGCCGTCGCCCTGCACAAGCTGGGCGTCACGCCCCGGATCATGACCACCGGCGGGATCCTCGCCGCCCCGGTCGCAGGCGCCCTGCTGGAACGGACCGGCGCCATCCGGGTCGAGCGCGGCACCGAACTGGCCCGCCACGCCGTCCGGGTCACCGAGGTGGCCCTCGTGCACGGCGGTCACGTCGTCGCCTACCCCGAGGGCCGGGTGGGCCTGGCGCCCGATCTGTGGCCGGAACGCGGCCGCACCGGCATGGCGCGGCTGGCCCTGGGCCTGCGGGTGCCGGTGATCCCGGTCAGCCAGTGGGGCGCTCACGAGGTGCTGCAGTACGGCAACGACTGGGGGAAGCTGCGCACCGCCGTCCGCGCCGTGCTGCGCCGCCCGGCCCTGCGGGTGCACGTCGGCCCGCCGGTGGTCTTCGACGACCTGCAGATGGGGCGGGTCGGCGACGCCAACCGGGCCCGGATCCGGATCGCCGCCGCCCTCACCCGCGGTCTGCGCCCGCTGCGCGCCGACGAGCTCGAGGCGCCCGCGTTCACCGACCCGACGCGGCCGACCGGCGCCGTCGCGGCGTTCCCGGGAGGCGTCGTCCCGGAGGACATCCCGTGACCGGTGGGGCCCGGTGCTGGACCGGCCGTCCCCTGCCTGGCAACCTGCCGCGGTGACCACCGCCGCCGCTCCCGCCGGCTCGCCGGTGCCGCCGGTCGATCGCGCGCTCCGGCGCGAGCGCTTCGGCTGGTACTCCTACGACTGGGCGATGTCGGTCTTCAACACCTCGGTGACGACCGTCTTCCTCGGGCCGTACCTGACCGCCATCGCGCGCGACGCCGCCGGCCCGGACGAGCGGCTGTCGTTCCTCGGCCTGTCGATCGCGGCCGGCAGCTGGTTCTCCTACGTGCTCTCGGCGTCGGTGGTCCTGCAGGTGCTGGTGCTCCCCCTGGCCGGCGCCGTCGCCGACCGCACCGGCCGCAAACGCGAGATGCTCGCCGGCTTCGCGATCCTCGGGGCGCTCGCCACGACGGCGCTGTTCTTCGCCGGGGACGGCCGGTGGCTGATGGGTGCTCTCCTGTTCGTCCTGGCCAACATCGCGTTCGGTGCCGCCACGGTCGTCTACTACTCCTGGCTGCCCGACCTGGCCGGGCCGAACGAGCGCGACCTGGTCTCCAGCCGCGGCTGGGCGTTCGGCTACGTCGGCGGAGCCCTGCTGCTCGCCGTGCACCTCGGCCTGGTGGTCGCCGCCGAGGACCTGGGGCTGACCACCGGTGAGGCGGTGCGGATCGCCCTGGCCACCGCCGGCCTGTGGTGGGGCGCCTTCACCCTGTTCTCGGTGTCCCGCCTGCGCAACCGCCCGGTCGCGGCCTCCGCGGTGCGGTCGGGCAGCAGTTTCCGGCAGCTGGCCACCACGTTCCGGGAGATGCGGGCCTTTCCGCTGACACTGTGGTTCCTGGGGGCGTACCTGCTGTTCAACGACGGCGTGCAGACCGTCATCTCGCTGTCGGCCCTGTACGCGACCGAGGAGCTGGGCCTGGCCCAGGACGTGCTCACCGGTGCGATCCTGATGGTGCAGGTCGTGGCGGTCTTCGGCGCGCTCGGGCTCGGTCGCATGGCCGTGCGCTACGGGGCCAAGCGGGTGGTCCTCGGCGCCCTGCTCGCCTGGATCGGCGTGCTGTTCGCCGCGTTCTTCCTGCAGACCGGTGCGGTGGCGCAGTTCTACGCCCTCGCCGCGGTGATCGGTCTCGTCCAGGGCGGCACCCAGGCGCTCTCCCGGTCGCTGTTCAGCCAGCTCATCCCGGCGGGCAAGGAGGCCGAATACTACGGCTTCTACGAGATCAGCGACCGCGGGACCAGCTGGCTCGGCCCGCTGGCCTTCGGGCTGACCTACCAGCTGACCGGCTCCTACCGGCTGGCGATCGTCAGCCTGGTCATCTTCTTCGTGGGCGGCTTCATCGCGCTGGCGGCCCTGCCGATGCGGCGTGCCGTCCTGGCCGCCGGGAACACGCCCCCGGAGCGCCTGTGAACCCGGACGGCGATCGACCGGCCGCGGAGGACGCCCGCTCCCCCGTCCTCCCCGCGCTGTCGTCCGTGCCGGCCTCGGGCGACCGGCGGCGGCACCCCGCACCCGCCCACCTGCGCTTCTTCCACGGACCGATGGACTGCGGGAAGTCGACCCTCGCGCTGCAGATGGACCACAACCAGAGCCGGCAGGGGCGGAACGGGTTGCTGGTCACCCAGGGCGACCGCTCCTCGGCCCCGCAGATCAGCTCCCGCGTGGGCCTGTGCCGGGCGGCCGTGGAGATCGACGGCGGGACCGACCTTCGGCTGCTGGTCCGCGACCGCTGGGCGGGTGGGCACCGCGTGGACTACCTCATCGTCGACGAGGCGCAGTTCCTCTCCCCCGGCCAGGTCGACCAGCTCGCCGAACTCGTCGACGAGTCGCACGTCGACGTCTACGCCTTCGGCCTGACCACGGATTTCCGCACCCGGCTCTTCCCGGGCACCGCCCGGCTGCTGGAGGTCGCCGACGACGTGCAGCGCATCCAGGTGGAGGTCCTCTGCTGGTGCGGGCTGCCGGGGCTGCTCAACGCCCGGGTGGTGGACGGGGTGATGGTGCGGTCCGGGGAGACCGTCGTCGTCGCCGACACCGCGCCCCCGGAGCTGCCCGGCGCGGGGGCGGGCTCCTCCCCCACCGTGCGCTACCAGGTGCTCTGCCGCCGGCACTACGTCCGCGGTGAACTGGGGCCGACGGCGGCCGGTCCGGGGCAGCTGGCCCTGCCCTGACCTGCCGGTCTCACCCGGTCGGGGGGCGGTGACCGCCGGGATCCCACCCCATGCGATGATGAACAGCCGATTCGGCGGAATCTCTCCGCCTTTTCCGTCGTTGATCTCTCTGACTCCCCGGTTACCTGGGTACTGCCCTGGCCACCGGACGTCGAGTCCCGACCGACACAAGCACGAGAGGACGGTGTGCCATGGGTGAGCGTTCCCTGCGCGGCAGCCGACTGGGCAGCGTCAGCTACGAGACCGAACGGAACACCGCGCCCATCGAGCGGCAGTACGCCGAGTACCGGTGCCCGTCGGGCCACCTGTTCACGGTGCCCTTCGCCGACGACGCCGAGCTCCCCGACACCTGGGAGTGCAAGTTCGACGGCTCCGCGGCGAAGCTGGTCGGTGGGACCGAGCCGACGCCCAAGAAGGTGAAGCCCCCGCGGACCCACTGGGACATGCTGCTCGAGCGCCGCAGCGTCGAGGACCTCGAGGAGGTCCTGGCCGAGCGCCTCGAGGTGCTCCGCGGCCGGCGGACCCGCGCCAGCTGACCCCAGCACGACGACGAACGGCCCCGGTGGGACTCCCACCGGGGCCGTTCCGCATCCGGCGACAGCCGGGGTGTCCCCGGCACGCCGGAGCTCGGCTCCCGGGTGCTCCGGTGGCCGGGGTCAGCGGCCGTCGGGGTCGCGGAGGACCTCGCCCTCGATGACCAGCGGCCTGCCGGGACCGCCGGCGTCGGGCCGGTCCACCGGGGCGGTGCGGGTACTGCCGACGCGCACCGGCCCGCGCAGGTGCGGGGGAACGCGGCTCAGGACCAGGCGGGTCAGCACGCGTCGCACCAGCCCGCGGGTGCCCGGCAGCAGGCACAGCAGCCCCACGAGGTCGCCGAGGAAGCCGGGGAGCACCATCAGCAGACCGCCGACGGCGACCAGCCCGGCGTCGCCCAGTTCGCGGCCCGGGCCCTGGCCCGACCGGGCCCGCGCGCGGAGGTCGGCCAGGGCGCGGGTGCCCTGCCGGGCGAGCAGCGCCCAGCCGAGTGCGCTGGTGACCAGCGCGGCCACGATCGTCCAGCCCAGGCCGATCCAGGCGGCGATCAGCACGAAGACGACCAGCTCCGCGACGGCCGCGAGCCCGACCACCATGCGCAGCCGTCGGCGCACCACCTCAGCCACGACGGTTCCTCCTCCTGCTCGCGTGCCCGTCCCCGAGCGGCGGCCTCGCCGTCGCCCGGGCTACCGCCCGGCGTCCTCCGCCGGTCCGTTCACCGGTGGGCGCACCAGGCCCGGCAGCCAGTCGGCCAGCCGGTCCTGCACACCCCACACGGTCACCCGGGCCCATGCTTCCTTAACGATCGAACCGCTCATCTTGCTCCTGCCGAACTCGCGTTCGGTGAAGGTGATCGGCACCTCGGTGACGCGGGCCCCGGAGCGCAGGGCCCGCCAGGCCCAGTCGACCTGGAAGCAGTAGCCCTCGCTGGCCACCTGGTCGAACGGCAACCGCTCGACCAGCTCGGCCCGGGCGGCCCGGAAACCGCCGGTGGCGTCACGCAGCGGCAGCCGCAGCGCCCACCGCGTGTAGCGGTTGCCGGCCCGGGACAGCAGCAGCCGGTGCAGCGGCCAGTCCTCCACCCGGCCGCCGTCGACGTACCGGGAGCCGAGCACGAGATCGGCGTCGGCCACCGCCGCGAGCAGGTCGGGCAGCTGCTCGGGCGGGTGGGAGCCGTCGGCGTCCATCTCGACGAGCACCTCGTACCCCCGCTCCAGTGCCCAGCCGAACCCGGCCACGTAGGCGCGGCCGAGACCGCCCTTGGCGCTGCGGTGCAGCACGTGCACCCGCGGGTCGGCGGCGGCGAGGGTGTCGGCGAGCTCGCCGGTGCCGTCTGGTGACCCGTCGTCGACCACCAGTGCGTGGGCGTCGGGCACGCTGGCGTGCAGCCGCTCCAGCACCCGCGCCAGGTTCTCCACCTCGTTGTACGTGGGGATGATGACCAGCACCCGGTCGCTCACGCGGCACTCCCCTGCCGCGACCGGGCGGACCGCAGGCCGCCGAGCACCGCGCCCGCGGCGAGCGCGGTGAGCAGCCACTCGGGCCCCGCTCCCAGCCGCTGCGCCACGGTGACGTCGTCGCGCTGGGCGATGTCGGCGACGAAGACCGCGGGCTCGAACAGCTCCGAGGACCGGACCACCGTCCCGTCGGGGGCCACGATCGCCGAGATACCGCTGGTGGCCGCGACGGCGACCGCACGGCCGTGCTCGACCGCCCGCACCCGGCTCATGGCCAGCTGCTGGGCGCTCTCGTCCGTGTAGCCGAACGTGGCGTTGTTGGTCTGCACGACGAGCATGCCCGCCCCTCCGTCGACGACGTCGCGCACCAGGTCGTCGTAGACCACCTCGAAGCAGATCAGGTCACCGAGGCGGATCCCCCCGACGTCCAGCACGCCGACGTCGTCGCCGGCCGCGAAGTCCCGCCGCACGAGGTCGACCTTCTCGCTGAAGAACCGGAAGAAGTCCCGCGCGGGGACGTACTCGGCGAAGGGCACCGGATGGCGCTTGACGTAGGTGTCGCCCGGCCCGTCCTCCGGCGTCCAGACGATCGCCGTGTTGCTGATGAACTCGCCGGGGCCGTCGACGACGGCGCCCACCAGGATCGGCGCACCGACGGCGTCCGCAGCACGCTGGATCTGCGCCGCGGCGTCGGCATTCCGGTACGGGTCGATGTCCGAGCTGTTCTCCGGCCACAGGACGACGTCGGGCTGCGGGCGCTCCCCGGCGGACACGTCCGCGGCCAGCAGGAGGGTCTGCTGGACGTGGTTGTCGAGCACCGCCCGTCGCTGGGCGTTGAAGTCCAGGCCGGCGCGCGGCACGTCTCCCTGGATCACCGCGACGGTGGCGGTCGGCCCGCCCGCCGTCAGGGAGCTGCCGGGCAGCGGCAGCGAGGCGAGGGCGCCGACCAGCGGGACCGCGAGCGCCCCGGCGACCCATGGCAGGGCCGCCCGGAGGCCGCCCCGCCGTTCCCCGGCCGGGGCGCCGGAGGTCCGCCAGGCACGGACCAGCGCCAGGACGGCGGCCGCGAGCAGGGTGCCGGTGAGGGCGACGGCGAAGCCGACCAGCGGCACCCCGCCGTACGCGGCCAGCGCCAGCAGGGGGCCGTCGGTCTGCGAGAAGCCCAGGCGGCCCCACGGGAAGCCGCCGAAGGGGAACCGGCCGCGGAGCGCCTCGTCGGCGACCCAGAGGGCCGCGGCCCACAGCGGCCAGAGGGGCAGCCGCGTGGTGAACGCGGTCAGGCCGCCCAGCAGGGACAGGAACAGCGCCTGGCTCACCGCGAGCGCGAGCCAGGGGAAGGCGCCCACGTAGATCCCGGTCCACGAGAGCAGGGGGACGAAGAAGGCCAGGCCCATCACGAGGCCGAGCCAGAGGCCCGAGCGGACGCGCTGCCCGCGGGTCGCCAGCGTCAGCGCTGCCGGTCCGAGGACGGCCAGCCAGGCGAGGCCGTGACCGGGGAAGGCGAGGAACATGGCCAGCCCGCCCGTGGCGGCCAGCAGCGTCCGCCACGGCAGGCGCACGGGGCGGCGGGACGTCGTCCCCTGCTGTGCCGGCTGCCCGGGAGCACCGGGCCCGGGCGGCCGCGCGAGCGTTCCCGTCGCCGGCCCGCCGTTGCCTGCGGGCACGCAGCGCCTCCTCGGATGCCGCCGCCCCGCGGGGCGGATCGTCCCCGCACCGCTCGGGCGGGGTCCGGACCGCTGGTTGCGCGGTCCCGACCCAGCATCCCATCCCGGACCGGCGCGCGAGCGGGCGTGCATCCCTGCACGCCGCGGAGCCGCTCGTCCGGGCCACCGTTCCCGTGCCGATCGCGCCGGCGGCAACCGCATGCGGGCGCCGCGCCTTCGGGCCGGACGGCCGGTCGCTGGCGGCGAGCGGCGCGACCGTTGTCTGATGGCGCGGGTCCACGTGGGCTCCGCCGGGTTGCCCGGCACCGTGTCCTCCGGAGGCCCGCCGCTCCCCCGCGACCCGGGTGACGTGGCCGGCACAGCCGGGCCGCGCCGGCCGGAGGGACCGCACGCGCCTGCCGGGAGAGCACGGTGCGGTGCTTCCGGTCAGGAACTGCAGGGACTGTAAGAAGGGCAGCGGTCGGTATCGAGACCTGCGAGGGCTTCGAGTCGCAGTGTGATCAAATCGTTACTGATCGCCGTGGCCCACCGGCTCCCCGTCCACGACCAGCAGATGGCACGCCGGCCGGCCCCGGTCGGCGAGGACCTGGGACAACCCCTCCCCGGTCGCCCACACGGCGAGGTCCGCGGGCGCTCCGACGGCCAGCGGGCCGAGGGGGTGCTCGGCCCGGGCGGCGTGCCAGCCCCCGTGGGTGGCCGCGTCGAAGGCGTCGAACGGCCGCAGTCCGGAACCGGGCGTCCGGTGGTCGACGGCGGCGTGCACCCCGCCCCACGGGTCCAGGGGAGTCACCGGCGCATCGCTGCCCAGGGCGAGGGCCACCTCGCTCTCCGCCAGGTCGGCCAGCGGGTTGGTGGCCAGGGCCCGTTCGAGCCCCAGCCGCTCGGCGTACATGCCGGCGCGCCCGCCCCAGGCGGCGTCGAAGGCCGGCTGGACGCTGGCCACCATGTCCCAGTCACGCATCCGCGCCATGACGGAAGCCGACGGCATCTCCAGGTGCTCGAGCCGGTGCCGGCAGGCGCGCACCGCGGACGCCCCCAGTTCGGCGACGACGATCCCCACGGCCTCCAGCACCTGCTCGACGGCGGCGTCCCCGATGCAGTGGAAACCGGCCTGGAGGCCGGCCGTGGTGCAGGCGCGGACGTGCTCGGCCAGCGACGCCGTCTCGAACCGGAGGGCGCCGCAGGTGTCGGGCCGGTCGGAGTAGGGGGCACTCAGCGCGGCGGTGTGCGACCCGAGGGCGCCGTCGCAGAACAGGTCTCCCCCGGCTCCGGCCAGGCCGAGCTCGCGCACCAGCTCCAGCCCCCCGCGCTCGGACAGCTCACCCCAGTAGCCGAGGACCCGTGGGCCCGGCTCCGCGCCCGCCAGCGCCAGCAGGTTCCGGAGGTCGTCGGCCGAGGAGACCTCCGGGCCGGCCATCTCGTGCAGGCTGCCGATGCCCAGGGCCGCCGCGGCCGCCCGGGTGGCCCGCTGGGCGGCCGTGCGCTGCGCACCCATGACCGCTCCGTAGGCGGCCTTCCGGGCCGCGTGGTGCGCGTCCAGCCGCAGGCGACCGTCGGCGGCGAAGCCGGGGCGACCGGCGATCCCCGGGACGCCGTCCAGCAGCGCGGTCGAGACGGTCGCGGAGTGGACGTCGACCCGCGCCAGGTAGACCGGGCGGTTCCCGACCGCGGCGTCGAGGTCGGCCCGCGTGAGACCACGGCGCTCGGGCCAGGCGGTCTCGTCCCAGCCGGTGCCCAGGACGATCCCGTCGGGCACCGCCTCGGCGTGGGCCCGGAGTGCGGCGACCGCATCGGCAACGCTCGAGCTCGAGTGGAGGTCGAGACCGGTCAACGCCAGCCCGGTGGCGGTGGCGTGCACGTGGGCATCGACGAAGGCGGGCGTCAGCAACGCCCCCTCCCCCGCGATCACCCGGTCGGCGCCGGGCGCGTCGGCCGCATCCCCCAGCCACGCGATCCGCCCGGCACGGACGTACAGCGCCCGGCCGGCACGGTCGCCGATCCGGACGTCGGTGAGCAGGAGGCTCGCGCGGGCGTTCGCGTCCCCGCCGGGTGTCGTCACGTCCGCCGTCCTCTCGAGCCCCGGCCACCGCCGGGAGCAGCGGGGCCGGCACAGCAGACCACGGCCCCTTCCGCCGCTCCACCGGCAGGGCCGGCCGGGGCCCGCTGCGGTCGCTGGAGCGACTTCGTGCCGGTACGGCGTCCGGGTGGCCGGGCCCGGACGGCGACGGTAGGCAGGACGGGTGGACGCGGGACAGCGGCTGTGCACGGAGCGGTTGCGGCTCCGGCCGTGGACGACCCGGCCGGCCGACCTCGCGCGGCTGGCCGACATCTACGGCCGCGACGAGGTGACCCGCTGGCTGGGCGGTGGCCCCTCGGTGCCACCCGAGGAACTCGTCGTCCGCTGGGCCGAGGTGCATGCGCGCGACGACCGGTTCCTCTGCTGGGCCATCGAGCGGCCCGACGGCGTCCCGGCCGGGACGGTTCTGCTCAAGCCGCTGCCCAACGGGGTGGGCGAGGTCGAGGTGGGGTGGCACCTGCACCCCGACTCCTGGGGCCACGGCTACGCCACCGAGGCCGCGCGGGAGGTCGTCGACCGGGCGTTCGGGCTCGGCCTGCCCGAGGTCTACGCCGTCGTGCGACCGGGCAACGAGGCGTCGATCGCCGTCTGCCGGCGGTTGGGGATGGCCCCGCTGGGGCGCATCCGCCGCTGGTACGACGTCGAGCTGGAGGCATTCCGGTTGATGGCCCCCGTCGTCGTCGAGTGACCGCTCAGCGGCGGCGCAGCAGCCGGGCCACCCGTCCCCCCGGCGAGCGCTTCGTCGCACTGGCCCCCCGCCCGGTGGCGCGGAGGGTGTCGCCGGCGGCCGCCTCCGCGGGTGTCGGTGCCGTCCCGCCGAGGTGCGCCGGCTGCCACCACCGGTCGTCGGCGCCGGCGGGCTGGTCGGGATAGCTCCGCTGGGCCTCGTCGAGCAGCGCCTCCATCGCCGTGCGAGTGCGACCGAGCAGTGCGGGGATCTGCTCACCGGGCCCAGGGGTGATCGGCTCGCCGAGGACCACCGTCACGGGGACGCCACGGCGCCACTCCACCTTGTGGTTCCTCGTGGCCACCCGGTGCCCGCCCCAGACGGCCGCCGGGATGATCGGCACGCCGGCGTCGATGGCCATCCGCGCGACGCCGGCCTTGAGGTCCTTCACCGTGAAGCTGGTGCTGATGGTCGCCTCCGGGAAGATCCCGACCACCTCGCCGTCCTTGAGCGCGCGGACCGCGGCCTCGAACGCGCTCGAGCCGGCCTTCCGGTCGACCGGGATGTGCCGCATGGCGCGCATGAACGGTCCGGAGAACCGGTGGTTGAAGACCGCCGCCTTCGCCATGAACCGCACCAGGCGGTGCCGCGGCAGCGCGCCGAGCCCCAGGAAGGTGAAGTCGAAGTAGCTGACGTGGTTGCTGCAGATGATCGCGCCCCCGGACGCCGGCACGTGCTCGGAGCCACGGACGTCGAAGCGGAAGCGGAACAGCCGGAAGACGACCAGGGCGATCCGGATCACCAGCCGGTACGGCTTGTCGCGCGGATCGGGCGAGGCGCCGAACAGCCCGGGACGGACGACGTCACGCCAGCTCGCGGTGTACATGGCGGGAATCTAGCGGCTGCCTCCGGACGCCGCCCGAGGGGTCGGCTCCCCGGCGGTGGTGGCCACGGCGGCCCGGACGACGGCCGCGAGGTCGCCGGTCTCCTGGTGCACCTGCCGCTGGAGGTCGGCGCCGGTCCCGCGTTCCAGCAGGGCGGCCACACCGGCGGAGACGGTGTCCTCGTCGCCCGCGTCGGCGAGCGCGGGCCGCACGTGGTCGAGCAGGTCGGTCAGGACGTCGGCGGCCGCGGCCGGCCGGCCGGTGCGCGGGTGGACGAGCTCGCCGGTGAGGCCGCAGCGGCCGGCCCGCCAGGCGGCCAGGCGCAGCACCTCGGTCCGCACGTCGGGCGCCGCGCCGCCGTCCCGTGCATCGCGGGCGGCGGTCTCCACCAGGCCGCGCACCAGCCCGGCGAGGGTGACGGCGTCCTCGACCCGGAGGGCGACGTCCGCGCTGCGCACCTCCACGGTGGGCCACGTGGCCGACAGCCGGGCGTCGAAATAGACCATGCCGGCGTCGAACACCGTCCCGGTGGCCAGCATGGCGTCGACGACGCGGTGGTAGTCGGCGGCGTCGGTGAACGGGTCGTTCGGGCCCGCCGACGGCCAGCGCTGCCAGACCTGGGACCGGAAGCTGGCGTACGAGGTGTCCTCGCCCTGCCAGAACGGGGAGTTGGCGGTCAGGGCCGTGAGCACCGGCAACCACACCCGGATGCGGTTGAGGACGGCCACGCCCTCCTCGTCGTCGGCGACCGAGACGTGGACGTGGCAGCCGCAGGTCAGGACGTCGCGTGCGGTCTGGCCGAAGGTGTCCATCAGCCGGGTGTAGCGCTCGCCCCCGGTCGGGACGGAGGCGACGGCCACCGGCGACGTGGCCAGCGCCGCCACCCGCGCCCCGACGGCCACGGCCGCGGCGTCGGCACGGCGACGCCAGTGGCGCAGCTGGTCGAGCACCTCCTGGAGGGTCGTGCAGACCGGCGTCCCCAGCTCGACCTGCTGGGCCTTCAGCTCGGGCGAGAGGTGTGCCGACTCCGGAGCGCCGTCGGGCTCGCCGCGCTCGGCGCGGTCGTGCTGCTCGACGTCTTCGCCCTCGCCGCGCCGCGCCGCGACGGCGAGGGCATCCGGCCCTTCCGGTACGGGCACCCCGGACGAGTCGACCACCAGCAGCTCTTCCTCGACGCCCACGGTCCGCACCACCCCATGATCCGGACCGGTGCCCTGTCGTGCAGGACCAGCCGGCAGAGGGTGGTCGCTCCGGCGCACCGGTGGGCGAGTGTGCTCCGGGGTGGACGTCTGCCCCGGGCGGCTGAACGGGGCCGGGGTCCCGGCGTTGGTGATCGGCGCCCACAGGGCGTCGTTTCTTTTTTTTTCGACAGGTGACCACACATATTCTTCGACTTGTTGTTGGGGATAACGGTAGTATTCGGTCATGCCACGTGCGTGGCAGCAGCCGCTGCCCGAGATGCCGTCCCTCCCGCCGGCTCGCGCCTGGGCGCGGCTGGCAGCGCCCCCGGGATACGAGACGCAGTGGCGGCGGCTGGTCGACGCCGCGCTGGAGATCGGCCTGGGCCCCGACGAGCTCGCCGCCGCGGGCCTGGACGACGTGGCCGCCGCCCGGGAGTGGAAGCCGGCGACCGTGGCGCTCTACAGCAAGGTCGCCCGCTACGGAGGGCTGGCCCTGCCCCTCCCCCGCACGCCGGAGCCCGACCCCCCTGCCCTGGACCTGCGGCCGCTCACCCGGGTCCGCAGCGACGACCCCGAGCACCTCCGCTGCGTGGCCTGGTGCGCGCTCGCGCTCGGCTGGCCGGCGCCGGTGGGCACGTTCCGCTCCCTGGGACGCGACCAGGTACGGGCGACGGCCCGCCGGCTGCTCGTCTCGACGGAGGACGGCGAGTGGGTGGTGCCCGGGGCGCTGATGGCCTGGCACGCCTGGGAGGACGTCCGGGGCAGGTATCCGGCGCTGGCCGCGAGCCGATGGGTCCTCCCGGCGCTGCGTCGCGGCCCCGGTCTGGACTCCCGCATCGGTGGGCGGCTGTCCAACCAGGCGCTGCAGGCGACGTTCACCAAGCACGTCCGGAACACCGTGCGGCAGCTGCGGGCGACGTCCCCGCCGTCCCGGCGCGACGCCGTCGAGGAACTGGCCGCCGCCTACCGGACGCTCTCCTATGACTCCTACCGCCGGCTGGCGCTCGCCGCGGGCGCCCCGCCGGTGGCCGCGCGCGGCGTGGTCCGCGCGAGCCGCGCCACGTCCCGGGCGGCCCGGCAGGCCGGCTGACCGCCCTCACAGCAGGGTCAGCTGCTCCCCCGGTCCCGCCGAACGCTCTCCCGCCGCCGCAGCGCCGGCGGCACCGGGGAGGCCGCCCGAGGGCAGGCTCCCGGCCGGGAAGCCGACCTCATCGTCCCCCTGGACGCCGTCGGCGACCGGACCATGCCGCGCCGCACCGCCCGGCTGCCGGTCGAACCCGTGCCGGCTCAGCAGGGGCGCCACCTGCTGCGCCAGCCACCGGCGGTACTCGGCCGGCACGTACGCCCGGCGCGCGTAGAGCCGTTCGTACCGCGGCATGAGGTCGGGGCGCGCCCCGGCCAGCCAGGCCATGAACCACTCCCGCGCCCCGGGGCGCAGGTGCAGCGGGATCACCGTGACCCCGGTGGCGCCGGCGGCGGCGATCGCGCCCAGCGCCGCGTCCAGGTGCTCCGCGGAGTCGGTGAGGCCGGGCAGGACCGGGGCGAGGAAGACCCCGCACGGCAGCCCTGCGTCGGCCAGCGCACGGACGAGGTCCAGCCGCGCCCTCGGTGTGGGGACGCCCGGCTCCAGGCCCGCGTGCAGGTCCTCGTCCCAGATGGCCATGGAGATCCCGAGCCCGACCGGCACCTGCCGGGAGGCCTCCGCCAGCAGTGGCACGTCCCGGCGCAGCAGCGTGCCCTTCGTCAGGACGGAGAACGGGGTGCCGGCGCCGGCGAGGGCCCGGATGACCCCGGGCATCAGCCGGTACCGCCCCTCGGCGCGCTGGTAGGGGTCGGTGTTCGTGCCGAGGGCCACGTGCTCCCGGCGCCACGACGGCCGGGCCAGCTCCCTGCGCAGCACGTCGACGAGGTTGGTCTTCACGACGACCTGCGTGTCGAAGTCGCGACCGGCGTCGAACTCGAGCCATTCGTGCGTGCGCCGGGCGAAGCAGTACATACACGAATGGCTGCATCCCCGGTACGGGTTGATCGTCCACGGGAAAGGCATGGCGGATTCGCCGGGCACGCGGTTCAGTGCGCTCTTCGACCGCACCTCGTGGAACGTCAGGCCGGGGAACTCCGGCACCTGCACGCTGCGCAGCAGCCCCCGGATGCTCGGCAGGCCGGGCAGCGCCCCGGGCTCGTCGAGATCCAGCCGTTGCGCGTCCCACCGCATGACTCCATCCGAACACACGTTCGAAGCGGTGTCCAGTGCGGTCAGATCGGGGGGCGCGCCTCGTAGGACGTGGAGAGCACGACGGTGGTGCGGGTCCGGACGTTGGCCACGGAGCGGATCTCCCTGAGCAGCGCCTCGAGCGCGTCGGGTGAGGCCACCCGGACCTTGAGGATGTAGCTCTCCACGCCGGCCACCGCGTGGCACTCCTCGATGGCCTCCAGGTGGGCGAGCAGGGCCGGGGCGTCGTCGGTCTGCGCATCGGTCGGGGTGATCGACACGAAAGCGGTGAGGGGCAGGCCGATCTGCGTCGCGTCGAGGGTCGCCCGGTAGCCGGTGATGAGCCCGCGCTGCTCCAGCCGGCGCACCCGCTGGTGCACCGCCGACACCGACAGGCCCACCCGTTCGGCCAGTTCGGTGTAGCTGGCCCGGCCGTCGCGTGCCAGCGCCGCCATCAGCGCCCGGTCGACGTCGACCGCGGCGCCCGGCTCAGCCGGGGAGTTCGACGAGCTCACGGGGACCGTTGTTCAGCACGCGGACGCCGTCGTCGGTGCAGACCACGATGTCCTCGATCCGGGCGCCGTGGCGGCCCGGCAGGTAGATGCCCGGCTCCACCGAGAACGCCATGCCGGGCTCCAGCGGCAGGTCGTTGCCCGCCACGATGTAGGGCGCCTCGTGGGTGTCCAGGCCGATGCCGTGCCCGGTGCGGTGGATGAAGTGGTCGCCCCAGCCGGCGTCCGCGATCACCTCGCGCGCCGCGGCGTCGATCTGCTCGGCGGTCACGCCCGGGCGCACGGCCGCCGTCGCCGCCTGCTGGGCGGCGTGCAGCACGGCGTACCACTCCGCGACCTCGGGGTCCGGCGACCCGCCGACGACGTAGGTGCGCGTGCAGTCGGAGCGGTACCCGGTGGCCGTCTCGCCGCCGATGTCGACGACGACGAGGTCGCCGGCCGCCACGGTGCGTCCCGACAGCTCGTGGTGCGGGCTGGCCCCGTTCGGGCCGGAGCCGACGATGGTGAAGTCCACGCCGACGTGGCCCTCGGCGAGGATCGCCGCGGCGATGTCGGCCCCGACCTCGGCCTCGGTGCGGCCGACGGTCAGCCACTCCCCCATCCGCGCGTGCACCCGGTCGACCGCCGCGCCGGCGAGCGCCAGCTCGTCCACCTCGGCCGGCGTCTTCACCATGCGCAGCCGGTCGACGACCGGCGAGGCCAGCTCGAGCACCGAGCCCGGCAGGGCGCGCTGGACACCGAGGGCGTGCTCCGCCCACGTGCGCGAGCCCACGGCCACCCGGGCCGGTGCCGAGCCCAGCCGGGCGGCGGCGGCGTCGGCGAGCACCGCGAAGGCGTCATCGGTCTCGTCCCAGGCCAGGACCTCGAGCCCCAGCGTCCCGGCGGGGCTCGCGTCGACCATGGGGGCCTCCAGCCGCGGCACCACCAGGAACGGCTCCCCGGTGCGCGGGACCGCGAGAGCGGTCAGCCGTTCCATGGCGTGCGCGTCGTAGCCGCAGAGGTACCGCAGATCGGCACCCGGGGTCAGCACGAGCACGTCCACGCCCAGCTCACCGGCGATCGCCCGGGCGGCGTGCGCCCGGTCGATGGTCACGAGCGGGCCGGTTCCGGCCGGAGTCGTCACGGTTCCCACCTGCGCAGACTAGCCACGGGGGCCGCCGATCTCCGCAATCGTTGCCAGACCGCTACCGTCCGCCTACGTGACGGAGCTCGGAAAGGTCCAGAGGAGCACAGCACCGACGGGTGCCCGGATGCCCCGGCAGAGCGGGGAGGGCTCGTGACCACCATGCTGCTGGACGCCGCGTCGCTGTACTTCCGCGCCTTCTACGGGGTGCCCACCAGCGTGACCACGCCCGACGGGCGGCCGATCAACGCCGTCCGCGGGTTCCTCGACATGACCGCGCGGCTGATCACCGCGCACGGCCCCGACCGCCTCGTGGCCTGCTGGGACGACGACTG
The DNA here is from genome assembly GCF_039679125.1 of Blastococcus sp. HT6-4. Lineage (NCBI taxonomy): Bacteria > Bacillati > Actinomycetota > Actinomycetes > Geodermatophilales > Geodermatophilaceae > Blastococcus > Blastococcus montanus. Next base: position 2,013,375 of record NZ_CP155551.1, read on the forward strand.
GCGGCCCGCCTTCCGGGTCGAGGCGCTGCCGTCGTACAAGGCGCACCGGCTGGCGGCCGACGGCGGTGAGGAGACGCCCGACGAGCTCGGCCCCCAGGTGCCGATCCTGATCGAGGTGCTCGCCGCGGCCGGGATCTGCCGCGTGGGTGCCCCGGGCTACGAGGCCGACGACGTGATCGGCACGCTCGCCACCCGGGCCCGCGGGCCGGTCGACGTCGTCACCGGGGACCGGGACCTGTTCCAGCTGGTCGACGACGCGCGCGGTGTCCGGGTGCTGTACACCGCCCGCGGCATCTCCGACCTGGAGTTCGTCGACGAGGCCGCGGTCGCCGCCAAGTACGGCATCCCGGGGCGCTGCTACGCCGACTTCGCGGTCCTGCGCGGCGATCCGAGCGACGGGCTGCCCGGCGTGGCGGGGGTGGGCGCCAAGACCGCCGCGGCGCTGATCGGCGCGTTCGGCGACCTCGCCGGCATCCGGGCGGCGGCCGCGCGGGCCGTCGTCCCGGAGCCGCCGCTGACCGCCGCCGTCCTCAAGAAGCTCCGTGCGGCGGCCGGCTACCTCGACGCGGCGCCGGTCGTCGTCGCGGTGGCCAGGGACATCGACCTGCCGCCGGTCGAGGGCCCGCTCCCCCGCACCCCGGCGGACGCCCGGGCCCTGGCCGCGCTGGCCGAGGCGCACGGGCTGCAGTCCTCGCTCGCGCGGCTGGGCGCCGCCCTCGGCTGGCCGGAGGGCGTCCTCGGCTGAACCGGCTCAGGGCTCGGTCCAGGTGTAGTGGGCCCCCTCGGTATCGGTGATCTCGAGCCGGAGGGTCACCTCCTCGTCGTCGGCGGTGACGCCGGTGCACTCGTAGGTGGCGCCCTCCTCCACGAGCATCTCCTCGGTGCAGCGGAGGACGACGGCCACGCCCTCGCGCTCCTCGAACTGCGCGGCGACGTCCCGCTCGACCGCCCCGCGCGAGAGCACCGTCGGCCCGGTGGAGACGGCCAGGACCGCCGCAGCGGCCGCGACCGCCAGCGCGACGACGGACAGGACGGCGATCAGCGCCGCCCGTCGGCCCGGGTGCGGCGGCGGAGCACCCGGGCCGGGCGCCCATGACGGCGGAGGGCCGCCCCAGGGCTGCTGCTGGTCCCACGGCACGCGGTGGTCCCCGGGCTCACCGCCGTGCCGGCCGTCGCGGTGCGGCGGGTGGGTCATGGTCGCTCCCGGGTCCGTGCGTCCCGTGCCGGGGCGCGGGGGGATTCTGCCCCACCCGCCGCTCCGCCCGACGGCGACGGGCTCCTCGTCAGCCGCCGACGGCCACGGCGACGACGCCGCGGCGCACGCGGTCCACCGCGGACCGCGCGGTGCGGGCGACGGCGTCGTCGGCCACCTTGCCGAGCTGGTCCAGCAGGTCGATCAGCTGCCGGGTCCAGCGGACGAAATCCCCACCCGAGAGCTCGGTGCCGGCCTGCTCCGCCCCCGCGAGCACCCGGTCCAGGCTCTGGCCGTCGGCCCACCGGAACGCGGCCCACGCGAAGCCGAGGTCCAGATCGCGGCCGGCCGGCACCCCGTGGTCCAGCTCGACGTCCTGCAACCGCGCGCGGATGCCCCGCATCTCGCCGATGGCGGCACCCACCTTGCCGGCCGGGACGGCGGGCAGCCCGGGGGTGTCCCGGCGCGCCTCGAACACCAGGGTCGACACCACGGCGGCCAGCTCCGCCGGGCCCAGCCCCCGCCAGATCCCCGCCCGCAGGCACTCGGCCACCAGCAGGTCGGCCTCCGACCAGATGCGGGCCAGCCGGCGGCCGTCGTCGGTGACCACCGGGACGTCGTCGACCGCGCCCACGACCTCGGTGTCGGCGGGGACCAGCGGCGCCGCCTCGGGCACCAGGTAGCCGAGCTCCTCGAGGACGTCGCAGGTGCGGTCGAACTGGCGGGTGAGGGACCCGGTGCGCTCGGCCATCGTCCGCTGCAGCGACTCGGCCTCGCGGACCGCGCGCAGCCAGCGCTCGGCCACGCGCACCAGGTCCTCGCGGTCGGGGAGCTGGTGCACCGGGTGGTTGCGCAGCGCCTGGCGCAGGTCGGCCAGCACCGGGTCGTCGGCGGCGGCCGAACGGTTCTTCACCCGCCGCGCGCCCAGGTCGTGCTCCACCCGGGCGTTGCGCAGGGTCGAGGCGAGGTCGCGGCGGGCGTGCGGGCTGCGGTGGTTGAAGTTCTTCGGCACCCGGACCCGGGCCAGCGCCGTCACCGGGCCGGGGAAGTCGACCGAGCCCAGCCGGCCGGCCCACTTGTCCTCGGTCAGCACGAGCGGCCGCGGGTCGGCGAGGTCGGTGATGCCGGGGTCGAGGACGACGGCCAGCCCCTGCCGTCTCCCGGTGGGCACGCGGATGACGTCACCGGGCCGCAGCGCGGCCAGCGCGTCGGCGGCCTCCATGCGGCGCTTGGCCTGCGAGTCGCGGGAGAGCTCCTTCTCCCGCTCGGAGATCTCCCGGCGCAGCTGCGCGTAGGCGCCGACGTCGCCCCGGTCCGAGCGCATCTCGGCGGCGAACTGCTCGGCGTCCCGCTCGTGCCGGGCCGCCGCGCGCGCCAGGCCGACGACGGAGCGGTCGGCCTGGAACTGGGCGAACGAGCTGGCCAGCAGCTCGCGGGCCCGGGCCCGCCCGAAGGAGCCCACCAGGTTGACCGCCATGTTGTAGCTGGGGCGGAACGACGACTTCAGCGGGTAGGTGCGGGTGCTGGCCAGCCCCGCCACCACCGAGGGGTCCATGCCGGGCGCCCAGATGACGACGGCGTGCCCCTCGACGTCGATGCCGCGGCGGCCCGCGCGGCCGGTCAGCTGGGTGTACTCCCCCGGTGTGACGTCGACGTGCGCCTCGCCGTTCCACTTGACCAGCCGCTCGAGGACGACGGTGCGCGCCGGCATGTTGATGCCCAGGGCGAGGGTCTCGGTGGCGAAGACGGCCTTGACCAGGCCGCGGACGAAGCACTCCTCGACGGTCTCCTTGAAGGCGGGCACGAGACCGGCGTGATGCGCGGCCAGGCCGGCGAGCAGCCCCTCGCGCCACTCCCAGAAGCCCAGGACGTGCAGGTCCTCCTCCGGCAGGGACCCGGTTCGCTCGTCGATGATCGCGGCGATCTCGGCCCGCTCCGCCTCGTCGGTCAGGCGCAACCCGCTGAGCAGGCACTGGTGCACGGCGGCGTCGCAGCCGTTGCGGCTGAAGACGAAGGTGATCGCCGGCAGCAGGCCGGCCCGGTCCAGCCGCTCGATGACGTCCGACCGCGCGGGCGGGCGGTACCGGGGTCGGTGGGCGGACTCCCGGCGGCCGTTGCCGCCCCAGCCCTCGATGCGCCGCTCGTGCTCCCGCACGTAACGCACCAGCTCGGGGTCGACGACCGAGGCGCCGCGCTCGCGGGTGGACAGGGGCCTCGGGGTGTCCCCGTGCTCGCCGGCGTGCGCGGCCGGGCGGAGGGAGAACATGTCGAAGACGCGGTTGCCCACGAGCATGTGCTGCCAGAGCGGAATCGGCCGGACCTCGCTGACGACCACCTTCGTGTCCCCACGGACGGTCACCAGCCAGTCGCCGAACTCCTCGGCGTTGCTGACCGTGGCCGACAGTGAGACGAGGGTGACCGACTGCGGCAGGTGGATGATCACCTCCTCCCACACCGCGCCGCGGAACCGGTCGGCGAGGTAGTGAACCTCGTCCATCACCACGTAGCCGAGGCCGGCGATCGCCGGGGACTCGGCGTAGAGCATGTTGCGCAGCACCTCGGTGGTCATCACGACGACCGGGGCGTCCCCGTTGATGGCGTTGTCGCCGGTCAGGAGACCGACCCGGTCCGCGCCGTAGCGCTCCACCAGGTCGTTGTACTTCTGGTTGGACAGGGCCTTGATCGGCGTCGTGTAGAACGCCTTGCGCCCCTCGGCGAGGGCCTTGTGCACGGCGAACTCGCCCACCACGGTCTTGCCGGCCCCCGTGGGCGCGCAGACGAGGACCCCGGACCCGTCCTCCAGCGCCTCGCAGGCCTCCACCTGGAACGGGTCCAGGGAGAAGCCGAGCTCGGCGGTGAAGTCGGCCAGCGTGGGGCGGGAGGTCCGCCTGCGGGCAGCGGCGTACCGCTCAGCGGGGCTGGACATGCCTCCACGTTAGGCCCGCCATCGGGCATCGGCTCGCCACGATCAGGTTCCCTGATCATCGAGCGTCCTCCCTCACGGTCCACGGTCAGGGAGGACTCCACATGATCGGGTCAGCTGATCGGCGCGGGGCGCGCACCGACGACGGTCAGCGCTCCCGGCACGCACTCGGTGATGGCCGGCAGCGGGGCCAGGAGCTCCCCGTCGGCGTAGGTGGTCACCCCGGCGCAGGCGAGCTCCACCCGGACCGCCCGGTGGACGGTCACCGCGGGGTGGCCGACGTGCGACCCGTCCGCCAGCCGGGGCTTGGTGCGGACCAGCTCCAGCCGGGTGGTCGGCCCGACGACGGTGACGTCGAGCAACCCGTCGGCCGGGTCGGCGGCCGGGCACACCCGCAGACCGCCGCCGTACCAGGCGGTGTTGCCGACGGCGATCATCGTGGCCGGCAGGGTGCGCTCGACGCCGTCGAGCGTCAGGGTGATCTCGTAGGGCCGCAGCCGCGCCAGCTCGGCCAGGACGGCGAGGTCGTACCGGCGGCGCCCCCGCGGCCAGCGCAACCGGTTGGCACGGTCGGTGACGGCGGAGTCGAAGCCGCAGCACAGCACGGTGGCCCACCAGCGGCCGGCGGTCCGGCCGGCGTCGATCGTCCGGCTGCGGCCGGCCAGCAGGTCCGCCGCGGCCGCGCGGGCGGCCGTCACCGGGTCCGCCGGCACGCCGAGGGCCAGTGCCAGGTCGTTGCCCGTCCCCGCCGACACCACGGCCAGCGGCGTGGCGGTGCCGGCCACCGCCTGCAGCGCGGCGTGCGCGGCGCCGTCACCGCCTATCGCGACGACCGCACCTGCGCCGTTGGCCACGGCATCGGACGCCTGCCGTTCGGCATCGGGACGGGTGGCCGCGGCGAGCACCCGTGGGGCCAGCCCCGCGCCCCGCAGACCGTCGAGCACCGACGACGCCACCGCCAGGGCCCGGCCACGACCGGCGGCCGGGCTGAGCAGGACGGCCACGTCCACAGTGGTCAGCCGCGCGTGGCGGACCGCGACGAGTCGACGGTGTCCTCGAGCGGCGAGGGCTGGGCGTCCAGCGGGGAGGCCGCGTCGTCGGACAGCCCGTGGAAGTGCTCGAGGGCGTCCCGCTTGGCCCGTCGCCGGTCGACGAACCGGGCCACCTGGATGGCCAGCTCGAACAGCACGATCATCGGGCCGGCCATGGCCAGCATGGTGAACGGGTCCTGCGTCGGGGTGACGAAGGCGGCGAAGACGATCGTCAGGAAGAAGATCCACCGGCGGCTCTGCCGCAGCACCGCGTAGCTGAGGACGCCGACCAGGTTGAGCGCGACGGCGATGAGCGGCACCTCGAAGCTGACCCCGAAGGCGATCAACAGCGAGAGCGCGAATCCGATGTAGTCCTGGGCGGTCAGCGCCACGACCACACCGCTGCCGGCCAGGCCGAGGAGCAGCTCCAGCCCCGCCGACAGCGAGAGGTAGGCCAGCGCGGCACCCAGGGCGAACAGCGAGGAGGAGACCGCGACGAAGGCGACGCCGTAGCGCTTCTCGTTGCGCTTCAGCCCCGGGGTGATGAACGCCCACAGCTGGTAGAGCCAGAACGGCGAGGACAGGACCGCTCCGGCCAGGAAGGCCACCTTGAGCCGGATGAACACACCGCCGAGCACGTCGGTGATGAGCAGCCCGCACTCCTGCTCGCTGCCCTGGGTGAACCGCAGGTCGACGGGGAGGTCGCAGTACGGCGCACGGATGAAGTCGCCGAGGCCGTGCTCGTACCACCAGAACGACACGGCGGTGGCGAGCAGCAGGAAGAACAGGGCCTTGGCGATCCGGCTGCGCAGCTCGGTGAGGTGCGCGACGAGCGACATGGTCGCGTCGGGGTCGCGCGAGGCCCGGCCGCGCCGTCGCGGCCTGGGAACGGCAGAACTCACCGTCGTGCCCGGTGCGGGGAGGTCAGCGGGGGCCGTCGGCGGCGCGCGCCTGGTCCGCGCGGGCGCGCAACTCGGCCGCGTGCGCCTCGGCGGAGGCGGCCTCGGCCTGCAGCCGGGCGTTCAGGTCGTCCTGCGGCGGCGACGCCGGCGCTACGATCTCGCCGCGGACGGGGCCGGTCTGCGCGGCGTCCTTCGCGCGGACGTCGTCGTCCTTCATGCCCTTCATCTCGCCCTTGAAGATGCGCAGCGAGCGGCCCAGGGAGCGCGAGGCGTCCGGGAGCTTCTTGTAGCCGAACAGCAGCAGGATGGCCAGGATGATCAGGCCGATCTCCAGCGGGCCGAGATTCACGACGCGTCCTCCACGAGTGTTGGCTTCCGCGATGCTACGCCGGGAAACGTGCGATTCCCGCGTCGCGCGCGGGCCGGATTCCTGCCGGCGCCGAGTTCGCCCGCCGTTCAGCCGCTGGTCGGCCGGGCGTCACGGCGCCGGGCGGCGTGCTCGGCGGAGAGCTGCACCTGCTCGAGCACCGGGCGCACGTCGTCCTCGGCGGCCGCCAGCTCGCGGTTCAGCCGGCCGAAGGCGCCCAGGACGCCGTGGCCGACCACGGCGAGGACGACGAGCGCCAGCAGCACCACGACGGCGAGCACGATCCAGAACAGCACGAGCAGACCCTATCCGGCGCCGTCGTGCGCCACCCCGTAGCGGGCCAGCGCCGCACGCGCCTCGGCGGCCACCTGGGTACCGATCTCGACCGGCTCGTCGACGACCGCATCACCGCCGAGCGAGGCGACGAGCCGGCGGGCCCACGCCAGGTCGGCGGTGCGCACGGTGACCGCGAGCCCGCCCGGTGGGTCGTCCACCGGCACGACGTCCTCCACCGGGTAGTAGTCGGCCACCCACCGGGCGCGGCGGGCCAGCCGCAGCCGGACCGCCGGCTCCTCCGGGCCGGGCTGGTACACCCCGTCGTCGACGTTCCGGTTGGCCGCCTGCGGTGGCGGGGCGGCCGGCTCGTCCAGCACCGCCACGTCGTCGACCCGGTCGAGCCGGAACAGCCGGACGCCCTCTGCCCGGCGGCACCACGCCTCCAGGTACCAGCGGCCGTCCACGAGCAGCAGCCGCATCGGGTCGACGGTCCGCTCGGTGCGCTCGTCGCGCGCGGGCACGTAGTAGTGCAGGTGCAGGGCCCGCTGCCGCTCCAGGGCCTCGCGGACGACGGCGAGGGCGTCCTCCCGGACGTCCACGCTCACCGCGACCGGCGACGTGCGCTCGGCCGCGTCGCCGGCCGCCGCGGAGACCTTCGCCAGGGCGCGGCTGACCGCCTCCCGCTCGGCGAGGTCCGGCAGCTCCAGCAGCGTCCGCAGCGCCACCACGAGCGCGACCGCCTCGTCGGTGGTCAGCCGCAGCGGCCGGACCATGCCGGCGCTGAAGGTCACCCGGACCCGGTCGCCCTCGAACGCGACGTCGATCAGGTCGCCGGGGCCGTAGCCGGGCAGCCCGCACATCCACAGCAGCTCGAGGTCGCCGCGCAGCTGGCGTTCGCTGACGCCGAAGTCGCGCGCCGCCTCCGCGACGGCGACCCCGCCGGGCCGCGCGCTCAGGTAGGGCACGAGGGCCAGCAGCCGGGTCATCCGGTCGGTGGTGCCGGTGGCGTTCACGTCCGCTCCCCCATCGCGGCCAGGCGGGTCAGCCGGGCGACGACCGCGTCCCGGATCTCGGTGGGCGCCTCGACGACGACGTCGGCCCCGTAGGCGGCCAGCTGGTCGGCCAGTGCCCAGGGCTCGGTCGTGCGCAGCTGGAGGCGGTCGTCGCCGTCCGCGGCGGGGCCCAGGGAGGTGGCGTGCCGGCGCAGGCCGACCGCCGTGCCCGGGCGCGCGCGGACCACCACCAGGTGCTCCTCTCCCCCGGCCTGCCCGGCGACGAACGCGGTGAGGTCCAGGTCGGCCGGCGGCTCGAACGCCCCCGCCGGGCCGGAGGCCTTCGGGGCGCCGACCACGCGCGAGAGCCGGAACACCCGGCCGGCCTGCCGGTCCAGGTCGTACCCGACCAGGTACCAGCGGCCGTGCCAGGCCACCACCCCCCACGGCAGCACGGTCCGCCGGACGGCGGTGTCCTCGTCGGGGCGGCGGTAGTCGAACTGCAGCTGCCGGCGGTCGCGGGCCGCGGCATAGCACGGCTCGAACGCCGCCTCCCCCCGGTCCAGGCGCGGCTGGATGGGGAGGGAGCGGGAGCTGTCGAGCTCGACCCCGGCCGCCTTGAGCTTGACCAGGGCGCTCTGGGCGGCGCCGGCCAGCTGTGCGGACTCCCACAGCCGCAGGGCGAGCCCCACCGCGGCCGCCTCCTCACCGGTGAGGTGGATCTCCGGGAGCTCGTAGTCCGCCCGGGCGATCCGGTAGCCGTCCTCGGTGTCGAAGACGCTCGTGCGGCCGGTCTCCAGCGGGATGCCCATCTCCCGCAGGTCGGCCTTGTCCCGCTCGAACATCCGCTTGAAGGCCTCGTCGGCGCGGTCGCTGCCGTCGTCGGCCTCGTAACCGGGCACCGTGGCACGGATGCGGGCGGCGGTCACGTACTGCCGGGTGCTGAGCAGCGCGATGACCAGGTTGACCAGTCGCTCCGCCCGCTTGGCCGCCATGCCCACAGGCTAGTCAGGCGGGCCGGCCGGCCGTCGCCGCCCGGCCGCCGGCCCGCCCGCTGGTTAGCCTGCCGGTATGAGCAGCCCAGCCAGGTCCGCGCCCGTGTCCCGCATCCGCTGGCGGCGCGGTGCGGTCACGGAGGTCGGCCGGTCGTGGCGCGACGCGCTCGAGCTGACCGTGGAGGTGCCCGGTGAGGGCGCGCTGCGGGCGCTGGCCTACCCGTCGCTGGTCGGCATCCCGCAGGTCGGCGACGACGTGCTGCTCAACACCACCGCGCTGGCCCAGAACCTCGGTACCGGCGGCTACGCACTGGTCGTCGCCGTCCCCGACCGGCTGCCGCCGGACCCCGAGGGGCCGGGGCACCTGGTGAAGGCCCGGTACACGCCGCTGCAGGTGACGGTGCAGGGCGTCGACGAGCAGGAGACCGAGCACCACGCCGCGATCGCCGGGGCCGACGACCTCGGCGGCATGCCGGTGGTCGTGGCGGACCTGCACTCGGCGCTGCCGGCGGTCCTGATCGGGATGCTCGCCACCGACCCCGACCTGAAGGTCGCCTACGTGATGACCGACGGCGGCGCGCTGCCCGCCGGCTTCTCCCGGACGCTCGACGTGCTGAAGACGTCGCTGGCCGGGGTCGTCACCGTGGGGCAGGCCTTCGGCGGCGACCTGGAGGCGGTGACCCTCCACACGGGCCTGCTGGCGGCCAGGCACGTGCTGAACGCCGACCTGGCGATCGTCAGCCAGGGTCCGGGGAACCTGGGCACCGGGACGCCGTGGGGGTTCTCGGGCATCGCGGCCGGCGAGGCGTGCAACGCCGTCAGCGTGCTCGGCGGGCTGCCGATCGGCGCGCTGCGGATCTCCGACGCCGACCCGCGACCCCGCCACCGCGGGGTCTCCCACCACTCGCTGACGGCCTTCGGCCGGGTCGCGCTCGGCGGCGTCACGCTGATCGCGCCGCGCGGCCTGTCCTCGGAGCTGGGCGGCCAGGTGGACGAGGACCTCGCCGGTCAGCCGGAGCGCAACCCGGTGGTGTGGGTGGACACCGACGGGCTGGACACCGCGCTCGGCCTCTCCCCCGTCCCGCTGCGCACGATGGGCCGCGGCTACCCGGAGGAGCGGGCCTACTTCCTGGCCGCGGCGGCGGCCGGCCGCTACGCGGCCCTCCAGGTGCCCGTGGATCCCGAGCTGGTGCCTGCAGCCGAGGAGACCGGAAGCGCCGCCGCCGGCGACTGACGTCGCGCCGACTGGGGCCCCAGGGCCCGGGGATCACATGGAGGCGATGAGCTTCTCGACGCGTTCGTCGACGGCCTTGAAGGGGTCCTTGCAGAGCACGGTGCGCTGGGCCTGGTCGTTGAGCTTGAGGTGCACCCAGTCGACGGTGAAGTCGCGGCGCTTCTCCTGGGCCTTGCGGATGAACTCGCCGCGCAGCTTGGCGCGGGTGGTCTGCGGCGGCACGTTCTTCGCCTCGAAGACCAGCGGCTCGTGGGCGACGCGGTCGACCTGCCCCGCGCGCTCGAGCAGGTAGTACAGCCCGCGGGTGCGGCTGATGTCGTGGTAGGCGAGGTCCATCTGGGCGACCCGGGGGGAGCTCAGCGGCAGGTCGCGCTTGGCGCGGTACCGCTCGATCAGGCTGTACTTGATGGCCCAGTCGATCTCGCGGTCGATGAGCGAGAGGTCCTCGCTGTCGACGGCCTTCAGCACCCGGCCCCACAGCTCCAGCATCTGGCGGTGCACCGGGCTGCAGCCCTCGCTGTCGACGAACTCCATCGCCCGGCTGTGGTACTCCGACTGGATCTCCAGCGCCGACATCTCGCGGCCGCCGGCCAGCCGGACCTTGCGGCGGCCGGTCATGTCGTGGCTGATCTCCCGGATCGCCCGGATCGGGTTCTCCAGCGTCATGTCCCTGACCGGGACGCCGGCCTCGATCATGCGCAGCACCAGGTCGGTCATGGTGACCTTGAGCAGCGTCGTCGTCTCGCTCATGTTCGAGTCGCCGACGATGACGTGCAGCCGCCGGTAGCGCTCGGCGTCGGCGTGCGGCTCGTCGCGGGTGTTGATGATCGGCCGGGAGCGGGTGGTGGCGCTGGAGACGCCCTCCCAGATGTGCTCGGCGCGCTGGCTGACGCAGTAGATCGCGCCGCGGGGGGTCTGCAGGACCTTGCCGGCGCCGACGACGATCTGCCGGCTCACCAGGAACGGGATGAGCACGTCGGCCAGCCGCCCGAACTCGCCGTGCCGGCCGACGAGGTAGTTCTCGTGGCAGCCGTAGCTGTTCCCGGCGGAGTCGGTGTTGTTCTTGAACAGGTAGATGTCGCCGGTGACGCCCTCCTCGGCCAGGCGCTGCTCGGCGTCGACGACCAGCCCCTCGAGGATCCGCTCGCCGGCCTTGTCGTGGACGACCAGCTCGGTCAGGTCGTCGCACTCGGCGGTGGCGTACTCGGGGTGGCTGCCGACGTCGAGGTAGAGCCGGGAGCCGTTGCGCAGGAACACGTTCGAGCTGCGTCCCCACGACACCACGCGCCGGAACAGGTACCGGGCGACCTCGTCCGGCGACAGCCGGCGCTGGCCCTTGAAGGTGCACGTGACGCCGTACTCGGTCTCGATCCCGAAGATCCGTCGGTCCACGCTTCGAGACTAGGCGCCGGGAGCGACACAGGCCCGGCGCCGGACCGGGCGGCCGGTCCGGCGGGGGCTATCGCTTCGCGTCGAGGCGCTGCAGCAGGTCGTCGAAGGCCCGCTCGATCGCGTCGTGGTCGTTCTGCGACGCCCGCTGCTTGCCGTGGATGAGCGCGGCCCGGTTGACCTTCGAGAAGTCGCCGTACGGGAAGTGGTAGCGCTTCTTGGTCTCCTCGCCGGCGTCCGGGTCGACGGCGAGGTGCCAGGAGGCGTAGCCCTTCCAGCCGTGCTTCTCGATCTCGGCGTTCCCGTCGTCGGTCGACGGTGCGGCGTCGGACCACTCCGTCCGGTCGTCGAAGGCGCCGTCGTCGATCAGCGTGCGGGCCTGGGCGACGGCGTCGTCGTTCAGTTCGTAGTTCGGCATGACCGGTCCCTACCCGGGGGGCGGGGTTCAGTCGCTGCTGTCGTCCCCGGTCTGCGGGTGAGCCTCGCCGCTGTGCGCGGCACCGCCGGCCGTGTCGGCGGCCGCGGGGTCGCCGAGGCCGGCGGGCGTGCCGGGGGCCGGGTGGCTGGGCACGTGGGCGGAGGTCTGCGTCTGCGTTCCCCCCGCACCGGCCTGGCCGTCGTCGAGGAGCGTGTGCAGCGCGGCGCCGACGACCCGGCGGAAGGCCCGCTTGGGCCGGCGCCGGTCGAGGACCGCGACCTCCAGCTGCTCGGCGCGCAGCCGGGTCGGCCCGCCGTTGCCGGAGCCGGCGGTGGCCGGGCTGACGGCCGAGAGGGCGTCCACTCCCACGCGGAGCGCGTCGGCCAGGCCCATGCCGGCGTGGAAGTTCTCCCGCAGGTGCGAGGTGACGGAGTCCGCCTGGCCGCCCATGACGACGAAGTCGGGCTCGTCGACGACCGAGCCGTCGAAGGTGAGCCGGTAGAGCTGGTCCTGCTCGGGCGTCTCGCCGACCTCCGCCACGCAGAGCTCCACCTCGTAGGGCTTCATCTGCTCGGTGAAGATGGCGCCGAGGGTCTGGGCGTAGGCGTTGGCGACGACCCGGCCGGTGACGTCGCGGCGGTTGTAGGAGTACCCGCGGACGTCGGCCAGGCGGACCCCGGCCACCCGCAGGCTCTCGAACTCGCTGTAGCGGCCGACGGCGGCGAAGCCGATCCGGTCGTAGATCTCGCCGATCTTGTGCAGCGTGGAGCTGGGGTTCTCGGCGATGAGCAGGACGCCGTCGGCGTAGGTGAGGACGGCGACGCTCCGGCCCCGGGAGATGCCCTTGCGGGCGTACTCCGAACGGTCCCGCATGACCTGCTCGGCGGAGGCGTAGTACGGCATGGTCATGGGTCAGGCCTCCCGCGGCATGTTCCGGCGGTCCGCGGCCGCGCGTTCGGTGATGATCTGGTCGGCGACCGCGGCCACCTCGGCGTCGGTCAGCCGCACGGAGCCCTCGGCGTCGACCCGGTAGACGATCGGGTACAGCCGGCGCACCGGGTCGGGCCCGCCGGTGGCGGAGTCGTCGTCGGCGGCGTCGTACAGCGCCTCGACGACGGTGCGGGTGGCCTCGTCGGCGGGCAGGCCGTTCCGCCAGGTCTTCTTCAGCGAGTTCTTGGCGAACAGGGAGCCGGAGCCGACGGCGGCGTAGCCCCGCTCCTCGTAGTTCCCGCCGGTGACGTCGTAGCTGAAGATCCGCCCGGGGGCGGTGCCGGGCGCGGCGTCGAGGTCGAAGCCGGCGAACAGCGGGACGACGGCGAGGCCCTGCAGCGCCGCGCCGAGGTTGCCGCGGATCATCTGGGCCAGCCGGTTCGCCTTGCCGTCGAGGGACATGGTGAGCCCCTCGATCTTCTCGTAGTGCTCGAGTTCGACCTGGTAGAGCTTCACCATCTCGATGGCGATGCCGGCGGCGCCGGCGATGCCGATGACGCTGTAGGAGTCGGCCGGGTAGACCTTCTCGATGTCGCGGCTGGAGATCAGGTTCCCCATCGTGGCGCGGCGGTCCCCGCCCATGAGGACGCCGCCGTCGTAGGTGGCGGCGACGATCGTCGTGCCGTGCGGGGCGATGTCGCCCACGGGGAGCTGCGGGGCGGGCCGGCGGCCCGGGAGCAGGTCGGGCGCGGCCGAGGACAGGAAGTCGGTGAACGAGGAACCCACCCGGTCCAGGTACGCGGGCGGGAACCCGCTCCGGCCAGCTGACGAGTCGCTCACGTATCCGCCCTTCCCGCACGCGCATGCCGGCGTGCCCGCTGCTCTGCCGGGTGCGGCGCGACCTGCTGCCACGCGTTCCCGGACGTCGCTGCGACCCTACCGGCGGGCCACCGGCTCGGCTGGACCGTCCGGTTCCTCCGCGCCCAGCTGCGCCAGCAGGGCGAGCACCTGCTGCTGGCGGTGGTGCTCGACGTAGAAGGCGGCCACGTGCAGGAGCTCCGGGTCGTCCCTGAACTGGCCGAGGCCGCCGTTGCAGTTGAAGCAGAGCAGCGCGCGGACCGCGCCGGTCTCGTGGTCGTGGTCGACGTGCTCGGCCGGAGCCGTGCGGCATAGCGCGCACAAACCGCCCTGCGCCGCGAGCATGACGTCGGCCTCCGCCGCCGTGATCCCGTATCGGCGCGTCAGGTGGTAGGTCCGCGAACCACCGATCTTCGCTCGCGACGCCTTTCCCCGTTCGTTGTGACACGGCAGGCAGTAGGTCGCGTAGCCACTGGCGCTGGCCCGGGTGCGCGGGAAGCTGAGCAGAGGTTGGACCGTCCCGCAGTCCGGGCACCACTTGGAGCCTTCGGGCACGACCACGTCGGCAGGCGTGACGCGCTGCCGACGAGGCTGGACCCGCCTGGCCTCGCGGCTGCGGGCTGAACGCTCCGCGAGGTGCTCCCGGCAGTAGAAGGCCAACCCGTCACGAGATCGCCGGTTCTTGGTGAACTCCTCTATCGGCCGATGGCGGCCGCAGTCACGACAGAACTTGGTGTCCATTCGAGGCTCTGACCGCGTAGATGATCTTGATCACTCCCCTCCTTTTTGTACGTATGCACGAACGAAATCTTCGGCGTTCTCCTCTAGCACGTCGTCGATCTCGTCCAGGAGCGAGTCGACGTCCTCGGTCATCTCCTTGTGCCGCTCGGCGACCTCGGTGTCGACCGAGGCCTCGACCTCCTCGGTCTCCTCCCGCGACCGGTTCGCGCGCTGCTGACCGCCGGTGTCCCTCGTGGCCATGCGTCCCTCCAGGGCTGCTCGTGGCGTGGTGCGTGGGGAAAACGTACTCGCCGGGGGTGACATCCGGAGCGCTCCGAGCCGACCCGGTCGCGGAGCGGCGTCCCGGCGCGACGGTGTCGCAGCCTTGTCACCGAACCGTCATGACCGCGGAGTCGTCGCGGTGCCCGGCTCCGGGCACAACGAGGAGCACGAAGCGCATCGGCCCACCCCGCACGCAGAGTGCGGGCCGGCTCCCGGATGCGGGGCCCGGGGACGGGGCGCTGCCACCGATCCGATGAGCGAGGAGGCACCCCATGAATCTCCGAGTGCGAGGACGACGCGGCGCCGTGGCGGGCGCGGGAGCCGCTGCCCTGACCGCGGCGGCGGTGTTCGTGGCCCCGGCTGCGGTCGCCGCCCCGGCCGATGACGCCGAGCAGGCCGTCGAGGAGGTGCAGGAGCAGGCCCGGCAGGCGGTGGAGGAGGCCGAGCAGGCCCTGGAGGTCGCCCGGCAGGAGGCCGAGAACAGCACCCGGGTGCAGCAGCAGGCCGAGCAGGCGATGGAGGAGGCCGAGCAGGCCCTCGAGGAGGCGCGGCAGCAGGCCGAGGAGGCCCTGGGCGGGGTGCAGCAGGATGCCGGGCAGGCGGTGGACGATGCCCAGCGGCAGACGCAGGCCGCGCTCGGCGACCTGCCGACGATCCAGTTCTTCGACTGGCTGCCCGACAACATCCAGCAGGCCCTGCAGGGCACCCGCGCGTCCGATCGTGCCCAGGAACTGGACGACATCGTCCGGGAGGGGCTGAGCGGCGACTACCGGGACGAGGCCGGGACCATGACCGAGCGGTTCGGCGGGATGCTCGCGGCCCTCCCGCCGGAGCTGCGCCGGGACATCCAGGACCTCCACGGACAGGATCCCGAAGAGGCCCGTGCCGAGGTCCGGCGGATCGTCGATCGCGCCGTCGAGGGCGAGTACGGCGCCGAGGTCGAGCAGGTGGCCGACTGGATGCGCGAGAACGCGCAGCGCTGGGACCTCGCCGGGGCGATCCAGGGTCGCACGACGGACATGCCCGAGGTCCCCATGGACGAGATGCAGGGCGACATCATGGACCGGATCCCCGACGACATCCTGCAGCGGATCCCGAGCGACGTCCAGCAGGAGCTGCGGAACCGGTTCCCTGGCAACAACTGATGCGTCCGGATGGCCCTCGCCCGGGACCGGTGTCCGCACCGCCCCACCGGCGAGGGCCGTCGGCTCCGGCGGACCGGCCGGCAGTCAGCCTCCGGTGATGGTGTCGACCAGCTCCTGAGCGGTCGCCGAGGCCTCGAAGAGCGCGCCCACGTGCTCGCGGGTGCCACGCAGCGGCTCCAGGGTCGGGATGCGCACCAGGTTCTCGCGCCCCAGGTCGAACACGACCGAGTCCCACGAGGCGGCCGCGATCTGCGCGGGGAACCGGCGCAGGCACTCGCCGCGGAAGAAGGCGCGGGTGTCCCCGGGAGGGCTCACCATCGCCCGGGTCACCTCGTCGTCGGTCAGCAGCCGCTGCATCGCTCCGCGGCCGACCAGCCGGTGGTACAGCCCCTTCTCGGGCCGGACGTCGGAGTACTGCAGGTCGACCAGCCGCAGCCGCGGGTCGCCCCAGCCCAGCCCGTCGCGGGACCGGTAGCCCTCGAGCAGCCGCAGCTTGGCCGGCCAGTCCAGCTGGTCGGCCAGCCGCATCGGGTCGACGGCCAGGTCGTCGAGCACCTCCGCCCAGCGGCGCAGCACGTCGGCGGTCTGCTCGTCGTCCTCGCCGCGCGACTCGACGAACCGGGCGGCCTGCTCGTGGTAGAGCCGCTGCATCTCCAGCGCGGTCATCCGGCGCCCGTCGCGCAGCCGCACCCGGTGCGAGAGCGTGGGGTCGTGGCTGATGGCCCGCAGCTCCTGCACGGGCTCCTCGAGCGCCAGGTCCTGCGACAGCGCGCGGGCCTCGATCATCGCGAGCACCAGTGACGTCGACCCGACCTTGAGATAGGTCGACAGCTCGGCGAGGTTCGCGTCCCCGATGATCACGTGCAGCCGGCGGTACTTGTCCGCGTCGGCGTGCGGCTCGTCGCGCGTGTTGATGATCGGCCGCTTGAGCGTCGTCTCCAGGCCCACCTCGACCTCGAAGAAGTCGGCGCGCTGGGACAGCTGGAAGCCCTCGTCGCGGCTCTCGGTCCCGATGCCCACGCGGCCGGACCCGGCGAACACCTGGCGGGTCACGAAGAACGGCACCAGGCCCCGGATGATGTCGAGGAACGGGGTGCGCCGGTCCATCAGGTAGTTCTCGTGGGCGCCGTAGGAGGCGCCCTTCCCGTCGGTGTTGTTCTTGTAGAGCTGGATCGGGCTCGTGCCGGGGATGCGGGCCGCCCGGCGGGCCGCCTCGGCCATCACCTGCTCCCCCGCCTTGTCCCACAGGACGATGTCGCGCGGGGTGGTGACCTCGGGCGTCGAGTACTCCGGGTGCGCGTGGTCGACGTAGAGCCGGGCGCCGTTGGTGAGGATGACGTTGGCCATCCCGGCGTCCTCGTCGAGGTCGTTGTGGTCCAGCGCCTGCGCCGGGGTCAGATCGAAGCCCCGGGCGTCGCGCAGCGGCGACTCCTCCTCGAAGTCCCACCGCGGCCGGCGCGGCATCGGCGCCTCGGCGACCGCCCAGGCGTTGACCACCAAGCTGGACAACGTCGTCGGGTTGGCGCCCGGCTGCCCCGGCACCGAGATCCCGTACTCCACCTCGGTGCCCATGACCCGCCGCACGCTCATGGCCCAACCCTAGGCCGCGGCGGTTCCCCGCCGGTCCGTCGGCACCCGACCCGGCGCGGGTGGCACACGACCGAACAGGTCCGTAGCCTCGGGACTGCCCGGGCCGCAGCAGAGCGGTACACGGGATGTGCACGGAGCCGCGGCCGTCGAGCCGCTCCCCGTGCATCCACCGGACGCGCCGCGCGCCTCCCCGCCCAGCGGCAGCAGTCCCTCGTCTCTCCGGCACCGTGGGCGGGGCGTGCTGCCTGGTGTCACGGGCGGCCCGCGTCGGCGCCCGCCTCCCGAGAGGATCATGACGAACCCGAGCACGAACTCACGTCCGTCCGCCCGCTCGCTCCGGCGCCGCACCGCCGGCGTCGCCGCCACCGGTGCCGTGCTGCTGGCACCCTTCCTCGGCGCCGGCACTGCAGGCGCCGCCGACGGGGACACCTGGGACCGCCTCGCCCAGTGCGAGAGCAGCGGCGACTGGTCGATCAACACCGGCAACGGCTACTACGGCGGCCTGCAGTTCTACCAGCCCACCTGGGTCGCCTTCGGCGGTGCCGAGTACGCGCCGCGGGCCGACCTGGCCACCCGGGAGCAGCAGATCGCCATCGCCGAGAAGACGCTGGCGGCGCAGGGCTGGGGCGCCTGGCCGGCGTGCTCGGCGAAGCTGGGTCTCGGCGAGGCCGACAAGGCAGGCAGCGCGGCTGCGCCCACCCCGGCGCCCACCCCGGCACCTCAGGTCGCGGCCGCTGCTCCCGCGCCGGCGCCTGCGGGCGAGACGTACACCGTGCGGGCCGGCGACACGCTGTCCGGGATCGCGGCGGCGCGGGGGCTCGACTGGCGGGCCGTCTACGACGCCAACCGCGACGTCATCGGACCCGACCCCGCGCGGATCGCCCCCGGTCAGGTGCTGACCGTCGATGGCGCGGCCCCGGCGGCGGCTCCCCCCGCCGCGTCCCCCACCGCGGCCGCAGAGTCGTACACCGTGCGGCCCGGCGACACGCTGTCCGGGATAGCGGCGGCGCGCGGCCTCGACTGGCGGGCCGTCTACGACGCCAACCGCGACGTCATCGGACCCGACCCCGCGCGGATCGCCCCCGGTCAGGTGCTCGGCCTGGGCTGACCCGCCCGTTCGCTGCCGCGGTGGCCTACAGGTACTGGCCGGTGTTGCTGGCGGTGTCGATCGCGCGGCCGGCCTCGTTGCCCTTGCCGCTGATGAGCGTGCGGATGTAGACGATCCGCTCGCCCTTCTTGCCCGAGATGCGCGCCCAGTCGTCGGGGTTCGTGGTGTTGGGCAGGTCCTCGTTCTCCTTGAACTCGTCGAGGCAGGCCTGCGTCAGGTGACTGACCCGCAGACCAGACGTGCCCGTCTCCAGGTGCTCCTTGATCGCCATCTTCTTCGCCCGGTCGACGATGTTCTGCAGCATCGCGCCGGAGTTGAAGTCCTTGAAGTACAGGACCTCCTTGTCACCGTTGGCGTAGGTGACCTCGAGGAAGCGGTTCTCCTCGCTCTCGGTGTACATCCGCTCGACGGTCCGCTGGATCATCCCGGCGATCGTGGCCTCACGACTGCCGCCGTGCTCGGCGAGGTCGTCGGGGTTGATCGGCAGCGTCGTCGTCAGGTACTTGCTGAAGATGTCGCGCGCGGCCTCGGCGTCCGGCCGTTCGATCTTGATCTTCACGTCGAGCCGGCCGGGCCGCAGGATGGCCGGGTCGATCATGTCCTCGCGGTTGGAGGCGCCGATGACGATGACGTTCTCCAGCCCCTCGACGCCGTCGATCTCGCTGAGCAGCTGCGGCACGATCGTCGACTCGACGTCGGAGGACACCCCCGACCCGCGGGTGCGGAAGATCGAGTCCATCTCGTCGAAGAACACGATGACCGGGGTGCCCTCGCTGGCCTTCTCGCGGGCCCGCTGGAAGACCAGGCGGATGTGCCGCTCGGTCTCCCCGACGTACTTGTTGAGCAGCTCGGGGCCCTTGATGTTGAGGAAGTAGGACTTGCCCTGGCTGGTGTCGCCGCCCCCCTTGGCGGCGGCGACCTTCTTCGCCAGCGAGTTGGCCACGGCCTTGGCGATCAGCGTCTTCCCGCACCCGGGGGGGCCGTACAGCAGGATGCCCTTGGGCGGGCGCAGCTCGTAGGTGCGGAACAGGTCGGCGTGCAGGAACGGCAGCTCGACGGCGTCGCGGATCTGCTCGATCTGCCGCGACAGGCCACCGATGTCGGAGTAGTCGATGTCGGGGACCTCTTCGAGGACAAGTTCCTCGACCTCGCTCTTCGGGATCCGCTCGTAGACGTACCCCGAGCGCGTCTCCAGCAGCAGCGAGTCGCCCACCCGCAGCGGCTGGCCGGTGAGCGAGTCGGCGAGGTAGACCACGCGTTCCTCGTCGGTGTGCCCGATGACCAGCGCGCGGGGTGTCACCCCGTCGATCGGCTCGAGCAGCTCCTTGAGCATGACGACGTCGCCCTGGCGCTCGAACTCGCGCGCCTCCACGACGTTCATCGCCTCGTTGAGCATGACCTCCTGGCCGGGCCGTAGCCCCTCGACCGGCACGTTCGGCGACACCGAGACGCGCAGCTTGCGGCCGCCGGTGAAGACGTCGACCGTGCCGTCGTCGTAGGCGGTCAGGAAGACGCCGTAGCCCGACGGGGGCTGCCCGAGCCGGTCGACCTCCTCCTTGAGCGTGACCAGCTGCTCGCGGGCATCGCGCAGGGTGCCGGCGAGCTTGTCGTTGCGCTCGGAGAGGAAGGCCGCGCGGCCCTCCGCCTCCGCGATCCGCTCCTCCAGCGCGCGCACCTGGCGCGGGCTGTCGGCCACCTTGCGGCGGAGCAGGCTGATCTCCTCCTCGAGGTAGGAGATCTGGCTGAGCAGCGCTGTCACGTCGCGCTCGCGCCGCGAGCGCACTTCGTCAGGACCCAGGCCCATCACGCACCTCCGCACTGTCGGGGGGAGCCAGGACGCAAATCTATACACGCGCGGCGACAGTTCGCCGTGGGCTCGCGGAGGTCGCCGGCGGCTGCTAGGGACCGCGGGGTGCGGGCCTCAGTGCTTCTGCGCCCGGCGCTGGCGCAGCGGCGCGACGGCGCCCTCGGCCAGCCGGCGGGCGGTCACCAGGAACGCGGTGTGGGCGACCATCCGGTGCTCGGGGCGGACGGCCAGCCCGACGGCGTGCCAGGGCCGCATCAGCGACTCCCACTGGTACGGCTCGGTCCACACGCCCTGGGCGCGCAGCGCCTCGACGTAGGTGGACAGCTGGGTGACCGTCGCGACGTAGCCGACCAGCACCCCGCCGGGCCGCAGCGCCGCGGCGACGGTGGGCAGCACCGCCCACGGCTCCAGCATGTCGAGGACGACGCGGTCGACGACCTCCTCGGCGGGGTGGTCGGCCAGGTCACCGAGGCGGAGCTCCCAGTTGGCCGGTACCTCGCCGAAGAAGGCGCCGACGTTGGCGCGGGCGACGTCGAGGAAGTCCTCCCGCCGCTCGTAGCTGGTCAGCGAACCCCCCGACCCGACGGCGCGCAGCAGCGAGCAGCTCAGCGCGCCCGACCCCGCGCCGGCCTCCAGCACGCGCATGCCGGGACCGACGTCGCCGAAGCCGACGATCTGGGCGGCGTCCTTGGGGTAGATCACCTGGGCCCCGCGCGGCATGGAGAGCACGTAGTCGGCCAGCAGCGGCCGGAAGGCCAGGTAGCCGGTGTTGGCCGTCGAGTGGACGACCGAACCCTCGGGGGCGCCGATCAGGTCGTCGTGCTCGATGGCGCCGCGGTGGGTGTGGAACTGCTTGCCCGGCGTCAGGACGACGGTGTGCATCCGGCCCTTGGGGTCGGTCAGCTGCACGCGGTCACCGACGACGAACGCGCCGTCGACCGGCTCCGCCCGCTGGGGTGGCGTCGCCTCGGCGGCCTCCTCCGGCGCCGGCTGCGCCTCGTCGACGACGTCGGTCCCGGGGTCCTGCGAACTGTCCACGGGCGACCAGCGTACGGAGGGTGCTCCTGTGACCCGTGTCCTGCGCATGCGGCGCGGGCGCTCGGAACTGTCGGTGGGGCGACCTAGCCTCGGACGCATGACGGCGATGGTGCAGACCGACCCTCTGTCCGACGGCTCCGCCGTGGCCCCGGCGGAGCCGTCGGCGCCGCGCCGCCCCTCCCTCTCCCCCAGCCGGGCGGCCGACTTCAAGACCTGCCCGCTGCTGTACCGGTTCCGCACGATCGACCGGCTCCCCGAGCGCAAGAGCCTCGCCGCGGTGCGCGGCACGCTGGTCCACTCGGTGCTGGAGCGGCTCTACGACCTCCCAGCGGCCCGGCGCACGCCCGAGAGCGCGCTCGAGCTGCTGGAGCCGGCCTGGGCCGACCTGCGCGACGAGCCGGGCGTCGCCGAGCTGTTCGCGACCGCGCAGGCCGAGGGCGCGGAGACCGACGCGAACGCGCCGGAGTCGGTGGAGGCGTGGCTGGCGTCGGCCGGCAAGCTGGTCGAGAAGTACTTCGCGCTCGAGGATCCGCGCCGCATCCAGCCGGAGGGCCGCGAGCAGCTCGTCGAGGTCACGCTGCCCGACGGGCTGCTGCTGCGCGGCTACGTCGACCGGCTCGACGTCGCCCCGAACGGCGCGCTGCGGGTCGTCGACTACAAGACCGGGTCGATGCCGCGCGAGGCATTCGAGTCCAAGGCCCTGTTCCAGATGAAGTTCTACGCGCTCGTCCTGTGGCGCACCCGCGGCGTGGTCGCCGCCCAGCTCAAGCTGCTCTACCTGGGCGACGGCGACGCACTGACCTACGCCCCCGAGGAGGCCGAGCTGGTCCGCTTCGAGCGCACCCTGCTGGCCATCTGGTCGGCGATCGAGCGGGCCGTCGCCACCGGGGAGTTCCGGCCGAACAAGACCCGGCTCTGCGGGTGGTGCGACCACCAGGCGCTGTGCCCGTCCTGGGGTGGCACTCCCCCGCCGTTCCCCGCCGAGGCTGCCGCGGCGGCCGGCTGGCGGACAACGCTGCCGGTCACCCAGGCCTGACGCGCCACCTACCGCGGCGGCGCGCCACCACCGCGGTGGGCCGGCTCAGGCGCCGACGTAGGCCGCGAGGTGCTCGCCGGTGAGGGTGGAGCGGGCGGCGACGAGATCGGCGGGGGGGCCCTCGAAGACGATCCGGCCGCCGTCGTGGCCGGCCCCGGGGCCGAGGTCGATGATCCAGTCGGCGTGCGCCATGACGGCCTGGTGGTGCTCGATGACGATCACCGACCGGCCGGAGTCCACCAGCCGGTCGAGGAGGCCGAGCAGGTTCTCCACGTCGGCCAGGTGCAGGCCGGTGGTCGGCTCGTCGAGGACGTAGACGCTCGTGGATCCCGCGGCGCCCTGCTCGGCCATCCGGGTGGCCAGCTTGAGCCGCTGCCGCTCGCCGCCGGAGAGGGTGGTGAGCGGCTGCCCGAGGGTGAGGTAGCCGAGCCCGACGTCGGCGAGCCGCTCGAGGATCGTGTGCGCGGCCGGCGTGCGCGCCTCGCCGTCGGCGAAGAACCGCTCCGCCTCGGCCACCGGCATCGCGAGCACCTCGGCGATGTTCCGGCCGCCGAGCGTGTGCTCGAGCACCGCCGCCTGGAACCGCTTCCCCTCGCACTCCTCGCAGGGGGACTCGACGGTCGCCATGACGCCCAGGTCGGTGTAGATGACCCCCGCGCCGTTGCAGGTCGGGCAGGCACCCTCGGAGTTGGGGCTGAACAGCGCCGGCTTGACGCCGTTGGCCTTCGCGAACGCCTTGCGGATCGGGTCGAGCAGCCCGGTGTAGGTGGCCGGGTTGCTGCGGCGCGAACCGCGGATCGCGCCCTGGTCGACCACCACGACGCCGTCCCGGCCGGCGACCGAACCCTGGACCAGCGAGCTCTTCCCCGATCCGGCCACCCCGGTGAGCACGACCAGGACCCCGAGCGGGATGTCGACGTCGACGTCCCGCAGGTTGTGGGCGTTCGCGCCGCGCACCTCCAGCGCGCCCGACGGCGTGCGCACCGACGGCTTGACCGACGCCCGGTCGTCCAGGTGCCGGCCGGTGAGCGTGCCGCTCTCCCGCAGCCCCTCGACCGTGCCCTCGAAACAGATGCTGCCCCCGCCGCTACCGGCGCCGGGGCCGAGGTCGACGACGTGGTCGGCGATCGCGATCGTCTCCGGCTTGTGCTCCACGACGAGCACCGTGTTCCCCTTGTCCCGCAGCCGCAGGAGCAGGTCGTTCATCCGCGCGATGTCGTGCGGGTGCAGGCCGATCGTGGGTTCGTCGAAGACGTAGGTGACGTCGGTGAGCGACGAGCCGAGGTGGCGGATCATCTTCGTCCGCTGGGCCTCTCCCCCGGACAGGGTGCCCGCCGGCCGGTCCAGCGAGAGGTAGCCCAGCCCGATCTCGGTGAACGAGTCGAGGAGGTCGCGCAGGCCGGTGAGGAGCGGCGCCACGGAGGGCTCCCGCAGCTCCCGGACCCAGGCCGCGAGGTCGCTGATCTGCATCGCGCACAGGTCGGCGATGTTCTTGCCGCGGATCTTCGAGGAGAGGGCTTCCCGGGTGAGCCGGGTGCCGTCGCACTCCGGGCACGTCTGGAACGTCACGACCCGCTCCACGAAGCGCCGGACGTGCGGCTGCAGCGCGTCGACGTCCTTGGAGAGCATCGACTTCTGGACCTTCGGGATCACGCCCTCGTACGTGAGGTTGACGCCCTCGACCTTGACCTTCGTCGGCTCCTCGTAGAGGAGGGTGCGCATCTCCTTCTTGGTGTATCTGCCGATCGGCTTGTCGAGGTCGAGGCCGATGCCCTGGAACAGGCGGCCGTACCACCCCTCCATGCTGTAGCCCGGGACCATCAGGCCGCCCTCGTTCAGGGACTTGGACTCGTCGTAGAGCGCCGACAGATCGAAGTCGGTGACCGACCCCATGCCCTCGCACCGCGGGCACATCCCGCCGAGGCGGGTGAAGGTCACCTTCTCCGCCTTCGTCTTCCCCTCGCCCCGCTCGACGGTGATCGCACCGCTGGCGCTCACCGAGGGCATGTTGAAGGAGTAGGCGTTGGGCGATCCGAGGTGCGGCTTCCCGAGCCGGCTGAACAGGATGCGCAGCATCGCGTTGGCGTCGGTGGCCGTGCCCACTGTGGAACGGGGGTTGGCGCCCATCCGCTCCTGGTCGACGATGATCGCCGTGGTCAGGCCGTCGAGGACGTCGACCTCGGGCCGCGCCAGCGTCGGCATGAAGCCCTGCACGAACGCGCTGTAGGTCTCGTTGATCAGCCGCTGGGACTCTGCGGCGACGGTGCCGAACACCAGTGAGCTCTTGCCCGAACCGGAGACCCCGGTGAACACCGTGAGCCGGCGCTTCGGCAGGTCGAGGCTGACGTCCCTGAGGTTGTTCACGCGCGCGCCCTGCACGCGGATCCGGTCGTGGCTGTCGGCGACGGGCAGCGGGTCCCGGCGCCGGTCGGTGCTCAGGTGCGGGTTCGGGGCGGCGGAGTCGGTGACGGCCATACGAGGACCGTAGGAGCAGCAACGCCTCGGCGGCTTCTTCGATCCTGCCCATCTCGATCCGCGACCGGGGATCGTCGTCGGCGAGCGTCGGGACGGGTCAGCGGCCGGTGACGCCGTCCAGCAGTTCGCGGGTCGCGTCGACGTGACCGGCGTGCCGGGCGGTCTCCTCGATGAGGTGCAGCAGGACCCAGCGCAGGTCCCGCCCGCTGCCGTCGGCGCACGGCCGGGTCACCGGCATCGACCGCACGGCCCCCGCGGTGTCCTCGGCGCGCCGGCGGTAGCGGCGCACGGCCTCGCTCACGGTCAGCTCCGGCCCCGGCGAGAACTCCGCCTCGCTGCGGCTCACCTCCGCGCCGCCCATCGCGCCGTCGATCCACCGCCACTCGACGTGCGTCAGGTGGTTGACGACGCCGAGCACGGGGAGGAGCCCGTCCGGGCGCCTCCGCGCCTGCTGCTCGTCCAGGTCCTCGAGCTTGCGGAGGACCGACTCGCGCAGGTGGTCGAGCCAGGCCAGCAGCAGCTCGCGCTCGTCGGGGTCCGGTGCGGGTGCCGGTGTCTCGGTCCGGTGGGCCACGGACGGACAGTAGGCGGTCCCCGCGGGCGTCAGTGGACGGCGTGCGCTCCGGGGCGGGCGGCCAGCGCCGCGTCCAGCTCGGGCAGCCCCGCGCCGACCAGCGTCTCGCGCAGCGTGAGCCCGGGCGCCGCCGGCACCGGCTGCAGCGCGGGCACCCCGAGCACCGCCATGCCGGCGGCCAGCCCGGCGGTCACGCCGACCAGCGAGTCCTCCACGACCACGCAGGCATCGATGTCGACGCCGAGCGCGGTGGCGGCCTGCAGGTAGGGCCGCGGATCGGGCTTGCGGGCGGGTACCTCGTCGCCGCAGACGGTGACGTCGAACGGCTCGCCGCCGAGGTCCGCGGCGATGCTGGCGAGCACGATCGCGGCCAGCCGACGCGGCGTCGTCGTCACCAGTGCGGTGGCCAGGCCGGCGTCGCGGACGGCCTCCAGCAGCTCGCGGGCCCCGGGACGCCACCGGATGCCGGCGGTCTCCATCAGCTCGCCCGCGCGGTCCTCGACCCGGCGGGCGTCGGCCTGCAGCTGCTCCTCCGACCGGACCACGCCGAGGTCGGCGTGCAGGATCTGGATCGCGCGGCGCATGCTCGTACCGACCGTGGCGGTGCGGGCCTCGGGCGACATGCTCCCGCCGAGGGAGCCGGCGAGCTCGAACATCGCCTCGCCCCAGTAGCGCTCGGTGTCCACGAGCGTGCCGTCCATGTCGAACAGCACCGCGCGGACGGCGCTCTCGGCGGATGCGGTCACCGCTTTCCCCACCGGAGCCGCCGACACGCGGACCAGCCTAGTCGGCGGCCGGGTCGCGTCCGGCCGCGGCCCGGGGTCAGGCCGGTCGGGTGTCGACGAGGGTCGCGAAGGCGATGACGTTGTCCTCGTAGCTGCGGACGGCGGAGTCGAAGTCGCCGCCGCAGGTGATCAGCCGCAGCTGCGCGTCGTCGGTGTTGCCGTAGACCGCGATGGTCGGGAACTCGTCCTTCGGGTGGCGCTCCACCCGGTCGACGGCGAAGACGGCGACGCTGCCGTCGGCGCGGGCCACCTCGATCTCGTCGCCCAGCTGCAGGGCGCCCAGGTCGAAGAAGATGCCGGGCCCGTGCTCGGCGGAGTCCACGTGCCCCAGGATGGTCGCCGGGCCGATGTCACCGGGGGCGGGTCCGAGTTCGTACCAGCCGGCCCGGTCGTCGGGCTCCAGCGGCGGGACCTCGACCGTGCCGTCGTCGTTGAGGCCCAGGCGCATCAGGTCGCTGCTGACGTCGATGGCCGGGATGGTGACGGCGACCGGTGCCGCTGCCGCCGGCGCATCCGCCGGCGCATCCGCGGGTGGAGCCGCCCGTTCCCGCGGGGCGGCGGCGGCCGGGCGGTCGGCCGTGGCCGGCTGGATCTGGTCGCTGGTCGCCGCCGGCTGCGGGGCCCGCTCCTGCCCGGTCACCGCCAGCACCAGGGCGACGACGCCCACGACGGCCAGTGCCACGGCCAGCGCGGTCCACGTGCGGGCGCCGGTGCGGCGCCTGCTCTGCTCGGTCACGCGGTTCCTTCCAGGAGCGGGAGGGGGTCGGGCCGCGCGGGAAGGTTCCCTCCCGCGCGGCCCGAGCCGGATCAGACCTGCTCGGCCTGACGACGGCGGTAGGCGATCGCCCCGGCACCCGCGGCACCGGCCGCGGCGAGGACACCGACACCGATGGCGGCGGCGTTCTCCGTACCGGCGGTGCTGCCGGCGCCGGTCTCGGCGCCGCCCGCCGGAGCGGTGCCCATCTGGGCGGCGTTCAGGACGCCGCAGGCAACGGGAGCGGTGGCCTCCATGGGCAGCGACGGGTCGAGGTCGCTCACGACGTCACCGTCGTACGCGCCCGAACCGTTCTTGTCGACGCCGTGCAGCACCAGCACCGCGGTGCCGGCGTCGAACGCCGCGTGGACGTCCTCGCTGACCTCGAAGGTCCGCTCGTAGCTGACGGTGCCGTCGTCGGCGGTCGGGAAGCGGTCGATGGCGAGGCCGCTGTCGGGGCTGGTGTCGCCCGTGGTGGTCAGGGACGTCCCGATGGCGCCGTAGGCGGGCGCGCCCTCGGTGGTGCTCAGGAAGCCGTCGTCGTCCATGTCGTCGGCGTCCGTCGGGCACTCGCCCATGGCGCCGATGTGGAAGTGCTGGGCGTGCGGCGAGCCGGCGAGCAGGCCGGAGGCCTCGACCATCACGGTCGCGGTGTTGCCGTCGAGGGTCACCATGCCGGTGCCGTCGGCGCTGGACCCGTTGAGGGCGCCGAGGTCGGCCTGGAAACTGGCCGTGCCCTCGTGCGCCGAGGCGGCGGAGATGGTCAGCAGCGGGAAGGCCGCGGCGGCGATGACGACGGTCGGAAGTGCGAGTGCCTTGCGCAAGGTGTGCTCCTCATGGTCGGAAGAGTCGGCTCCGCCTCAGGGACGGCGCCGGCGGACGGTGGTCGTGGACCACTCGCCCGTCGTGCCGGTGGACACGGATGCGTCCACCGTCGAACGGGCCGGTGCAGCGGACGGGGTCCCCCGAGCAGGAGATGTGCCGCTCGTCCCGCGCTGACCATCCGACGTTCGGAACAGGTGCCCGATCGGTTCAGGTCCATGCCAAATATTCGTAACGACACCTGATCGTGTCCCGGCGAGTTGCCCGCCACCTACTGGGTGCACGCATCGACAGGCCCGAACCGGATGCCGGGCGGCGGACGAAGGACGGTCATGACTGCTTCCCGTCCCTCCCGCCCCTCGGGCCGCGGCTCCCGCCTGCGCGGGGCCGCGGTCGTGCTGCTGGGTGTGGGAGCCGCGCAGCTCATCGGCCCGTTCGCGGCCCCGGCCTCCGCGCACGACGACCTGGTGGGCAGCAGCCCGACGTCCGGCGCCGCTCTCCCCACGGCACCGGCCACGGTGGAACTCGAGCTCAGCGGCACCCCGCTCCCCCTCGGCACCGAGGTGCTGGTGACCGGCCCGGACGGCTCGGCGGTGTCCGAGGGCCCCGCCGGGATCCGCGGCGGGACCGTCGTCCAGCAGCTGTCCGACGGCCTGCCGGCCGGGGCGTACACCGTCCGGTGGCGGAGCACGTCGTCCGACGGGCACCCGCTCTCGGGCAGCTACGGCTTCACCGTCTCGGCCGGCACGGCGTCGGCCGCCGCCCCCGCGCCAGTGGGCACGGACGGGGCGACGGGTCCCCGACCGGACGGTTCCGGGCCCCCGGTCGCGTGGGCGGCGGCGGCAGCCGTCGGGCTCGGCGCGCTCGGTCTGCTGGCCCGCGGCCGGCTGCGCGGACGGGCGTGACCCGCACCCTGCCCGCCGTGTCCGCTGCCCCGGGGGGCCTCTCCGCGGTGCGGGCGCGCCGCCCCGCGTGGCAGGCGGCCGGGATCCTCGCCACGGTCGTCGGCCTCGTCACGATCCTGGTCTGGGCCCTGACGGCCGCCGGCGGGCGTCCCGAGCCCGGTCCCGCCGGGCTGTCCCGGGCCGGCTTCCTCGTGGAGTGGGCGCTGCCGGTGGTGACGCTGGCCGGTCGCATCGCGGCCGTGGGCACCGTCGGCACGGTGCTCCTGGCCGCGGTCCTGCTGCCGGGCCGCACGTCGACATGGCCACCGGCCGTCCGGCGCGCGCTCGGTGCGGCGTCCTGGTGGGCCGTCGGCTGGGCCGGAGCGACCGCCGTGGGCGCGGTCCTCACCCTCAGCCGGCTGGTGGGTGCGGCGCCCACGGCCCTGCCCTGGTCGTCGGTCCGGGTCTTCCTGGTCGACACCGGGGCCGGCGGCGCCGCACTGGTCGTGGTGACCCTGGCGGGGGTCATCGCCCTGACGGCACGCCGGTGCGCCGGCGCCGGGAGCGCCCGACTGCTGCTGGCCGCCGCGCTCGGGGCGCTGGTCGCGCCGGTCGTGCTCAGCGGGCACTCCTCGGGCGCCGGCGACCACGTCCTCGCCGCGACGGCCCTGGGCCTGCACGTCGTCGCCGCCGCCGTCTGGGTCGGCGGGCTGCTGGCCCTGGTCACCCACGGCCGGAACAGCGGCGAGCTGGCAGCGGCCGCCGCCCGCTTCAGCCCGATCGCGCTGCTGTGCCTGCTGGTCACCGCCGTCTCCGGGGTGGTCGCCGCCGGGGCAGTCCTCGGCGGCGCCGCGGCACTGCTCGGCGCACTGGGCAGCGGCTACGGGTGGCTGCTGATGGCGAAGGCGTCGGCCCTGGTCGGCCTGGGGCTCCTCGGGTGGCAGCACCGGCGGCGCACGCTGCCCCGGCTGCACGCCGGCGAGCCCGGCAGCTTCCGCCGGTTCGCCGCCGTCGAGGTGCTGGTCATGCTGGTGACCCTGGCGCTGGCCGTCGCCCTGGCCGCCTCCCCTCCCCCGCAGCCCTCCGGCGCGGCCGCCGCCGGGTCGAGCGCCCCGGTCGCCGCAGCGCCGGAGACGGGTGCCGATCCCATGGCCGGCCACGACCACGGGGAGCTGTCGGTCGCCGTGCTCGTCGACGGGGAGCGCTTCCACGTCGCCGGCCCGGTCGCCGCCGGTTCGCGGGTCACGGTGCACAACGGCACCGACCGGGAGGCGACCATCACGGCGGCGGACGGCTCGTTCGACGTCGTCGTCCCGGCCCGGACGCTGCTCACCTTCCCGGCCCCGGCCGAGCCGGGGAGCTATCCGTTCACCAGCCGCCACTCGACGGCGTTCGGCGACGTGCTCGTCGTCGAGTGACGGCGGCGCCTCATTCGTCCTCGGTGCGGTAACCCAGGTTCGGCGACAGCCACCGCTCGGCCTCGTCGACCGTCCAGCCCTTCCGGCGGGCGTAGTCCTCCACCTGGTCGCGCCCCACGCGGCCCAGCACGAAGTACCGCGACTCCGGGTGCGAGAAGTAGAGGCCGCTCACCGCCGCACCGGGCCACATGGCCAGGCTCTCGGTGAGCTGGATGCCGGTGGCCGCCTCGACGTCGAGCAGGTCCCAGATCGTCCGCTTCTCGGTGTGTTCCGGGCAGGCCGGGTAGCCCGGCGCGGGCCGGATGCCGGCGTACTTCTCGGCGATGAGCGCCTCGTTGTCCAGCGACTCGTCGGCCGCATACCCCCAGAACTCGCGGCGCACCCGCTCGTGCAGCCGCTCGGCGAAAGCCTCGGCCAGCCGGTCGGCCAGCGCCTCGAGCAGGATCGCGCTGTAGTCGTCGTTGTCCTTCTTGAAGGCCGCCACCCGCTCCGCCGAGCCCAGGCCGGCGGTGACGGCGAAGGCGCCGACGTAGTCGCGCAGCCCGGTCTCCTTCGGGGCGACGAAGTCGGCCAGCGACTTGCGCGGCGCGCCGTCACGGCCCTGGGTCTGCTGGCGCAGCTGGTGCAGGGTGGCCCGCACGGCGGTCCGGGACTCGTCGGTGTAGACCTCGATGTCGTCGCCGGTCACCTGGTTGGCCGGGAAGAGGCCGAACACCCCGCTGGCCCGCAGCCACCGCTCGCCGACGATCCGGTCGAGCATCGCCTGGGCGTCCTCGTACAGCCGCCGGGCCGCCTCGCCGGTGGCCGGGTTGTGCAGGATGTCGGGGAACCGGCCGCGCATCTCCCAGGCGTGGAAGAACGGCTGCCAGTCGATGTAGCCGCGCAGCTCCTCCAGCGGGTAGTCGGGCAAGGTCTTCACGAACTGGGTGGCGCGGTCGTGCAGGTGGTCGCAGGCCGGCCCGGTGCAGACGTCCTTCGCCTGCTGCAGGAGCATCCGCGGCCGCGGCGGGGCGTAGCCACTCCAGTCGATCGGCGGCGCGGCGGCCCGCGCGGCGGCGATCGGCAGCAGGGAGCGGCTGTCCTGGCGCGCGGCGTGCCGCTCGCGCAGGGCGGCGTAGTCGGCGTCGGTCTCGGCCAGCAGCGCCGGGCGCTGCTCGTCGGAGAGCAGCGCGGCGACGACCGGTACCGAGCGGGACGCGTCCTTCACCCAGATCACCGGGCCGGAGTACTTCTGCGCCACCTTGACCGCGGTGTGCGCCCGGGAGGTGGTGGCGCCGCCGATCAGCAGCGGGATCGTGAACCCCTGCCGCTCCATCTCCGAGGCGAGGTTGACCATCTCGTCCAGCGACGGCGTGATCAGCCCGGACAGGCCGATGATGTCGGCGCCCTCCTGCTTGGCGGCGTCCAGGATCTTCTGGGCGGGCACCATCACGCCGAGGTCGACGACGTCGTAGTTGTTGCACTGGAGCACGACGCCGACGATGTTCTTGCCGATGTCGTGGACGTCGCCCTTGACCGTGGCCATGACGACCTTGCCGTTGCTGCGCTCGGCGTCGCCCGGCTGCTTCTCGGCCTCGATGTAGGGGATCAGGTGGGCGACGGCCTTCTTCATGACGCGGGCGGACTTCACCACCTGCGGCAGGAACATCTTCCCCGCGCCGAAGAGGTCGCCGACCACGTTCATGCCGGCCATCAGCGGGCCCTCGATCACCTCGATCGGCCGGCCGCCGCGGGCGGCGATCTCCTGCCGCAGCTCCTCGGTGTCGGACTCGGCGAACTCGTCGATGCCCTTGACCAGCGCGTGGGTGATCCGCTCCCCCACCGGGAGCGACCGCCACTCCTCGGTGGCGACCTCCCGGGCGGCGCCGTCGCCGGCGAAGTCCCCGGCGATCTCCAGCAGCCGCTCGGTCGCGTCGGGCCGGCGGTTCAGGACGACGTCCTCGATCCGCTCGCGCAGCAGCTCGGGCACCTCGTCGTAGACCTCGAGGGCCCCGGCGTTGACGATGCCCATGTCCATGCCGGCCGCGATGGCGTGGAAGAGGAACACCGCGTGGATGGCCTCGCGGACGCGGTTGTTGCCGCGGAAGGAGAAGGAGACGTTCGAGACGCCGCCGGAGACCAGGGCGCCGGGCAGGTTCTGCTTGATCCAGCGGGTGGCCTCGATGAAGTCCAGGCCGTAGTTCGCGTGCTCCTCGATGCCGGTGGCGACGGCGAAGACGTTCGGGTCGAAGATGATGTCCTCGGCCGGGAACCCGACCTCCCCGGTGAGGATGTCGTAGGCCCGGCGGCAGATCTGCTTCCGGCGCTCGAGGTCGTCGGCCTGCCCGTCCTCGTCGAAGGCCATGACCACGACGGCGGCCCCGTACATCCGGCAGAGCCGGGCTTCGCGGACGAACTCCTCCTCGCCGTTCTTCAGCGAGATGGAGTTGACGATCGCCTTGCCCTGGACGCACTTGAGGCCGGCCTCGATGACCTCCCACTTCGACGAGTCGATCATCGTGGGCACGCGGGAGATGTCGGGCTCGGCGGCGATCAGCTTGGTGAAGCGGTCCATCGCCTCGACGCCGTCGATCATCCCCTCGTCCATGTTGACGTCGATGACCTGCGCGCCGGCCTCGACCTGCTGGCGGGCGACGGCGAGGGCGGCCGGGTAGTCGCCGGCCTTGATGAGGTTGCGGAAACGGGCCGAGCCGGTGATGTTGGTGCGCTCGCCGACGTTGACGAACAGGCTCTCCGCGGTGACGGCGAGCGGCTCCAGGCCCGACAGCCGCAGCGCGGGGGCGACCTCGGCCGGGACCCGCGGGGCCGCGCCCTCGACCGCGCGGGCGATCGCGGCGATGTGCGCCGGTGTGGTGCCGCAGCAGCCGCCGACCAGGTTCACGAAGCCGCTCTGGGCGAACTCCCCGACGATCGCCGCGGTCTCCTCGGGCGACTCGTCGTACTCGCCGAATGCGTTGGGCAGCCCGGCGTTGGGATAGCAGGAGACGAAGGTGTCGGCGATCCGGGCGATCTCGGCGATGTAGGGCCGCATCTCCTTCGCCCCCAGGGCGCAGTTGAGCCCCACGAGCAGCGGCTGCACGTGCCGCACCGAGTACCAGAACGCCTCGGTCACCTGGCCCGAGAGCGTCCGGCCGGAGGCGTCGGTGATCGTGCCGGAGATGAGCACCGGCCACCGGCGGCGGCGGTCGGCGAACAGCGTCTCCAGCGCGAAGATCGCCGCCTTGGCGTTCAGCGTGTCGAAGATCGTCTCGATCAGCAGGGCGTCGGCGCCGCCGTCGACCAGCCCGTCGGCCTGCTCCCGGTAGGCCGCGACGAGCTCGTCGAAGGTGACGTTGCGCGCGCCCGGGTCGTTCACGTCGGGCGAGATGGAGGCGGTGCGGCTGGTCGGGCCGAGGGCGCCGACGACGTAGCGCGGCCGGTCCGGCGTGCGCGCGGTCATGGCGTCGGCCTCACGGCGGGCCAGGCGGGCCGAGGCCACGTTGAGCTCGTAGGCGAGGTCCTGCATCCCGTAGTCGGCCAGCGAGATCGTGGTGGCGTTGAAGGTGTTGGTCTCGATCAGGTCGGCGCCGGCCTCGAGGTACTCGCGGTGGATGCCGGCGATCAGCTCGGGCGCGGTGATGCTGAGCAGGTCGTTGTTGCCCTGCACATCGCTCGGCCAGTCGGCGAACCGCTCACCCCGGTACCCGGCCTCGTCGGGCCGGTCCCGCTGGATCGCCGTCCCCATCGCACCGTCGAGCACCAGGATGCGCTGCTGCAGCAGGGCGGTGAGCTCTGCCGTGGCGTCCGGGCGGGGGGACGGGGATTCGGGCACGTGATGTCCTCGCGGTCGATCGGGCGCTGGGCCACGCCTGCGGCGCCCGGGCGGGACACCGGGGCGTCGAGAGCAGCAACGTCTGGCCCATCGTCTCATTCCGCGCCTCGCCACCCGGGTGGACGGCGGCGGGCACACGCCGGTCCCGCACAGCGGAGGGCGCACATCCGGGACCGGCGACCGGATCGACGTAGGCTGACAGGGGTGATCGATCCGAACTCCAGCGCCGAGGACCTCCCGCAGCTCACCGACCCGGTGGTCGTGGTGGCGTTCGAGGGCTGGAACGACGCCGGGGACGCCGCCACGGGGGCCGTCGAGCACCTGGAACTGATCTGGGACGCGAAGCCACTGGCCGCCCTGGATCCCGAGGACTACTACGACTTCCAGGTCAACCGGCCCACCGTCTCCCTCATCGGTGGCGTCAGCCGCCGCATCGAGTGGCCGACCACCCGTATCTCGGTGGCCCGCCCGGAGGGGCTCGATCGCGACGTCGTCCTCATCCGCGGGATCGAGCCCAACATGCGGTGGCGCGGGTTCTGCGAGGAGCTGCTCGAGATCCTGCACGAGCTGGACGTCTCGATCGTCGTCGCGCTCGGCGCCCTGCTCGCCGACACGCCGCACACCCGGCCGACGCCGGTCACCGGCTCGGCCTACGACGGCGAGTCCGCGAAGGCGTACGGCCTGGAGACCTCCGGCTACGAGGGGCCCACCGGCATCCTCGGCGTGTTCCAGGACGCCTGCGTCCAGACCGGGCTGCCGGCGATCAGCTTCTGGGCCGCCGTCCCGCACTACGTGTCGCAGCCGCCGTCGCCGCGCGCCACCGTGGCGCTGCTGCAGCGGGTCGAGGAGGTCCTGGAGACGACCGTGCCGCTGGGCGCCCTCCCGCAGCAGGCCGACGAGTGGGTGAAGACCGTCGACGAGATGGCCAACGAGGACGCCGAGGTCGTCGAGTACGTGCGCTCCTTGGAGGAACGGGCCACCGAGGTCGACCTGTCGCAGGCAAACGGTGACCAGATCGCCCGCGAGTTCGAGCGCTACCTGCGTCGTCGCGGGTCCGCCGGCGGCGCCTGAGCGGTCCGATCCCGTCAGCCACCGGCCACGAACGCCCGGGCCTCCAGCAGGTGGTCGACGCAGGCGTCCTCCTCGGGTTCCGGGATGCACACCCACTCCCGCATCGGGTGTCCGGGCCGGGGTGAGCACGGCTCGCCCCGGCCGGCGGCGATCAGCTCGGCGACCCGGCCGGCCGGGAGCTTGACCACCAGCGTGTCCGCGGTGCTGAATCCGTAGAACCTCCCGCCCGTCCGCACGCCCGGCGCGTGCAGCATGCGCCCCTCCTCGTCGCCGGGATGCTCGGCCAGCACCCGGCCTACCGCGGCGGAGAAGGCGGACGTGCGGTCGGTCGGGAGCTGCTGCGCCATGCCGGAGCCCTTCGTCGCGGGGGCCCGTCCCGGGCCGGGTCCATCGAAGCAGGGCGCGACCGTGGCCGGGGTGGGTGGCGTCGTCAGCCGCCGGGACGATCGGCGAGGCGACCGAGCACGGTCAGCCGGTGGGCAGCAGCGGGCGCATCTGCGCCGACGCGTCGGCGTCGAAGAGCCGGTCGTGCGTGGCGAGGGCGAACCGGTCGGTCATGCCCGAGACGTAGTCGACGACCTGGGTGAGCGCGTCGGCCTCTGTGTCGCGGTACGAGGCCGGGATGAGCTCCGGGTGGGCCAGGTGGTGGTCGACCAGCCGGCGGATGACGTCGACGGCCAGGTGCTTCTGCCCGGCCGCGACGTCGGAGGCGTAGACCCGGGCGAACATGAAGTCGCGCAGCTCGTGCATCGCCTCCAGCGGCTCGCGGTCCATGACCACGGCGCCGGCCGTGTTGGCCGGGGAGAGCGATCCGGCGACGACGGCGTCGATCATGGCGCCGACCATCTGGCTGCCCGGCTGCCCGAAGACGGCGACGGCCCGTGCCGGGAGGTCGGCCGCGCGGATCACGCCGGCACGGGCGGCGTCGAGCGCGTCGTGGGAGAGGTAGCCGATCCGGTCGGCGTAGCGCACGCACTCGGCCTCCCGGGTGGCCGGCGGCGGGGCGATCTTCCAGCTGTGCGCGCGGATGCCGTCGCGGACCTCCCAGCTGAGGTTGAGGTCCTCGAGCACCTCGACGATCCGCACCCCCTGGGCCGCGTGGTGCCAGCCGCCGGGCACGTACGGGTCGAACGCCTCCTCGCCGATGTGCCCGAACGGCGAGTGCCCGACGTCGTGGCCGAGCGCGATCGCCTCGGCCAGCGGCTCGTTGAGCGCCAGAGCCCGCGCCAGCGACCGCGCCACCTGGGTGACCTGCAGCGTGTGGGTGAGCCGGGTGACGAAGTGGTCTCCGTCGGGGTTGAGGAAGACCTGCGTCTTGTGCTTGAGCCGCCGGAACGCCTTGGCGTGCAGGATGCGGTCGCGGTCGCGCTCGAACGTGGTGCGCAGGGCGTCCTCCGGCTCGGGGCGCGCCCTCCCCCGGGACGCCGCCGCGCGGGTGGCGGCCGGCGCGAGCTGCTCCTCGGCGTGCTCGCGGGCCGCGCGGTCGGTCAGCCGGAACGGGCCGGCGGTGCTGGCCATCAGGAGCCCTGCAGCTCCACGCCGAGCAGCGCGTCGACGGCGTCGCAGACGATCTGCGGCGCGTGCTCCTCCAGGTCGTCGCCGGCGGCCAGGGTCCGTGCCGCCCACGCGTCGACCAGCGCGATCGCGCCCGGGGTGTCGAGGTCCTCGGCCAACCGGTCGCGGAGCCCGTGCAGCACCGGGCCGGCCGGCGCCCCGGCGTCCCGTGCCACCGCGCGCCGCCAGGTACCGAGCCGCTCCTGGGCCTCGCGCAGCAGCTGCGGGCTCCAGGCGCGATCGGTCCGGTAGTACCCGGACAGCAGGGCCAGCCGGATGGCCATCGGGTCGACGCCCTCGCCGCGGAGCTTGGAGACGAAGACCAGGTTGCCGCGGCTCTTGCTCATCTTCTCGCCGTCGAGGCCGATCATCGCCGCGTGCACGTACGCCTTGGCGAACGGCTTGGTGGCGCTGAGCGCCTCGGCGTGCACGGCGGAGAACTCGTGGTGCGGGAAGACCAGGTCGTTGCCGCCACCCTGCACGTCGAAGCCCATGCCGACGGTGTCCAGGGCGATCGTGGCGCACTCGATGTGCCAGCCAGGGCGGCCGCGCGTCCCGTGCGGCCCGGGCCAGGCCGGCTCGCCGGGGCGCTCCCCGCGCCACAGCATCGGGTCCAGCCGGTTCCGCTTCCCGGGCCGGTCGGGGTCTCCCCCGCGCTCGGCGAAGAAGCCGAGCATCGTCGTCTCGTCGTAGCCGGACCCCGAGCCGAACCCCGGCGCCTGCGCCACGTCGTGGTAGACGTCGCCGGTGCCGTCGTCGAGCACGTAGGCCAGCCCGTCGTCCAGCAGCCGCTCGACGTGCGCCACGATCCGCGGGATCGACTCCACGGCACCGACGTAGTCCTCCGGCGGCAGCACCCGCAGCGCGGTCATGTCCTCGCGGAAGAGCGCCGTCTCGCGCATGCCCAGCACGATCCAGTCCTCGTTGTCACGGGCGGCGCGCTCGAGCAGCGGGTCGTCGATGTCGGTGACGTTCTGGACGTAGTGCACCGCGTGTCCGGCGTCGCGCCACATCCGGTTGATCAGGTCGAAGGCCAGGTACGTGGCGGCGTGGCCGAGGTGCGTGGCGTCGTACGGGGTGATGCCGCAGACGTACATGCGTGCGGTCCGGTCGGGGGTGGTCGCGACGATCTCGCCACGGGCGGTGTCGTAGACCTTGAGTGCGGGGCCGGTGCCGGGCAGGGTCGGTAGCAGCGGAGCGGGCCAGGAGAGCACGGCACGAGCCTAGAGCCGAGCTCCGACGGCGCTGTCCTGCACGTCCGTGGGGGTCATCACGTCGGAGGGGGCACCATGCCCCACCGGCCGGCGGCGACCGGGCCAGGAGGAGGAGCGATGGACCTCGACGAGTACCTGCCGGTCCTGAGGCGGGCCGACGCCCGGTTCGCCGAGGCGGCCGCGGAGGCCGTCCTGGCGCACGGCTGGCGCGCCCCCGTGCCCGGATGCCCGGACTGGGCGCTGTCCGACCTGGTGTGGCACCTGGCGGAGGTGCAGCACTTCTGGGCGTGGGTGGTGCGCACCCGGGCCGGTGAGCCGTCGGGATACGTGCGGCCGCGCCGGCACCCCGACGACGAGCTGCTCGGCTACGTCACCGCGTGCAGCGCCGAGCTGGAGACGGCGCTGGCCGGCGCGGATCCGGGCGACCCGGTGTGGACCTGGGCGCCGCGCAAGGACGTCGGGTTCGTGCTCCGCCGGCAGGCGCAGGAGGCGGTGGTGCACACCGTCGACGTCGAGCAGGTGCTGGGCGACCCGCGGCCGATCCCGGCGGCGGTGGGCCTCGACGGCCTCGACGAGTGGCTGGACCTGATGGTGCCCGCGGCCTTCCCCGACGGGCCGCCCGAGGAGGCGCACCCGGTCGTCCTCCACGCCGTGGACGCCGACGCCGAGCGCACCCTCTTCCCCGGCACGAGACCCTTTCCGATCGCCGCGCTCACCGGGACCGCCGGCGACCTCCTCTTGGCCGTCTGGCGCCGGGTGCCGTTGGACGTGCTCACCGTCGACGGCGACAGCCTGCAGGCCGCGGCGATGATCGACCTCGTGCGCAACGACTGAACGCGACGCCGCCGGATCCGGGTCGGTCTGCGGCGTACGGCTCCGTCGTCCACGGGTCGCCGGGCCTCCCTCACGGCCAGGTCACCGCATGGCGGTCGAACTCGTCGCCGGTCTGGACGCCCACGACGCAGAACACCAGCCCGGCCGGGTCGAGCAGCTGCCAGAAGCTGCCCATGTCACGGTGCCGGGTGGCGCCCAGCGCTTCCAGCCGGGCGACCTCGGCGTCGACGTCGTCGGTCTCGACGTCGACGTGCCAGCGCGGTGGCGTCCCCTCGCCGGTGCGCTGGACCTCCACGTGCCACCCGTCGGCGAACGAGCCGAGGGACGCCCACCTCTCGTCGTCGGCGTCGGGCTCGGCGGTGCGGCCGGTGGCCCCGGCCCAGAAGGTGCTGCCGGCCGCGTGGTGCTCCGGCGGCAGGTCGAGCAGGAGGATGGATAGACGGCTGCGATGGGGCATGGGGGGCATTGTGCCGACGAGCGGGGGCCGGAGGCTCCTCGAGGAAGCACAGGAGTCGCCCTGCGAGGCGAGCTGCCGAGCGGGGGCCGGAGGCTCCCCGAGGCAGCGCGGGAAAGGGCTCAGCGCGCCCGGGGAACGGCACCTGGCTGCGGTCGGAGCCCGGAGGGCGACAGTGTGCTCAGAAGGGCGGCCAGGGCAGGGCGGGCCACTCGCCGCTGGGCTCGGGGTGCCGGCCGGTGCGCAGCAGCTCGGCGATCCGCCGCTGGGTGCACCGGACCTCGGCGCGGGTGAGGTGCTCGTGCAGCCGCTCCCCCAGTTCGCCCCGCAACTCGTCGCCCAGCCGCTCCAGGACGGCCAGCGCCTCGGGGAGCAGGGGCGTCCCTGCCCAGCGCCACAGCAAGGTGCGCAGCTTCGGGTCGACGGAGAAGCAGATGCCGTGGTCGACGCCGTACACGTGGCCGTCGGGCATCGGGATGATGTGCCCACCCTTGCGGTCGGCGTTGTTGACGACCGCGTCGAAGACGGCCATGCGACGCAGCGCGGGGTCGTCGCGGCGGACGAAGGCGGCGAGGTCGACGTCTTCGTCCCCGTCGATCCACAGCTGCACCATCCCGGGGCCGAACGGGCCCTCGCGCAGCACCGTGGGCGGGACGATCCGCCAGCCGGTGGCCTCCGAGATCAGGTGGGCCGAGATCTCCCGGCCGGCGAGCGTGCCGTCGGGGAAGTCCCAGAGCGGGCGCTCCCCGGCCACCGGCTTGTAGACGCACTCGGCGGCGAGCGTGCCGGAGCGGATGGTGCCGACGAGCGTCACGTTCGACGCGTCCAGCATCCGGCCCTCGAGGTCGATCTCGCCCTCGGTGAGCAGCTGGTGGGCCTCGGCGTCGTCGGCGGGCGGGCGGAGGTCGGGATCCGCGGGCTGCTCGCTCATCGAGGGGGCGCCGCTCAGCGGCGGTAGCCGTTCTGCCGGGGGCACACGTGGCCCACCGCGTCCAGCGGCAGCGAGCACAGCGGGCAGGACGGCCGGCCGGCGGCCACCACGCGCCGCGCGCGGGCGATGAACGACCGGGCCGCCATGGGGGTGATCGTCACCCGCAGCGCGTCGGGACCCTCCTCGCTGTCGGAGAGGATGGCGTCCTCGTCGATCGGCTCCTCGCCGGCGGCGACGGCCTCCACGACGACGGCCTCGGCGGTGCCGTCCCAGGCCAGGCCCATGGCCGCGACGCGGAACTCCTCGTCGACCGGCGCGGTGAGCGGCTCCAGGTCGTCGACGTCGGCCTCGGGCGGGATGACCGCGCTCGCCCGGCTGCTGACCTCGTCGAGCAGGTCGTTCATCCGGTCGGCGAGGACCTGCACCTGGGTCTTCTCCAGCGCGACGCTGACCGTGCGGCCGGCGTCGTCGCTGGCCTGCAGGTAGAACGTGCGGTCCCCGGGCTGCCCCACCGTCCCTGCGACGAACCGGGTGGGGCGATCGAAGAGATGGACCTGGCGGGGCACGCGCCCAGGTTACGCGGGGCCGCCGACGGCCCGCCGGTCGCGACACCGGCCGCAACCGGAACGGCAGCGGCTCAGGCGGGTGCGCCGGCCCCGCCACCGACGACCGCGTCGGAGGACGGCTTGCGGCGCCGGCCCTTGCGCGGCGGCGGGATCAGCCCGGAGACGTCGCCGCCGGTGTCGTTGATCCGCACGACGAACGGCCGGGTGTCGGTGTAGGTGATCACCGAGATCGACGCCGGGTCGACGACGATGCGCTGGAACTGGTCCAGGTGCAGCCCCAGGGCGTCGGCGAGCACGGCCTTGATGACGTCGCCGTGGCTGCAGGCCAGCCACACCGCGTCGGCCCCGAGCCGCGCGTTCCACTCCCGGACCGCGGCCACGGCACGGGCCTGGGTGTGGGCGAGCCCCTCCCCCTCGGCGCCGGGGAAGACCGCCGCGGAGGGGTGCTGCTGCACCACCTTCCACAGCGGCTCCTTGACCAGCTCCTTGATCGGCCGGCCGGTCCAGTCGCCGTAGCGGCACTCGCCGAGCCGCTCGTCGGCCTGCACCTCGAGCGGCCGGCTCCCGGCGACCGCGCCGGCGGTCTGGCGGCAGCGCTCCAGGGGGCTGCTCACGACGGCGGCCAGCGGGACCTTCGCCAGCCGCTCCCCCACCGTCCGGACCTGGGCCTGGCCGGTCTCGTCGAGCTGCACGCCGGGCGTCCAGCCGGCCAGGATCCCGCCGGCGTTGGCCGTCGTCCGGCCGTGCCGCAGGAGGATGACGGTGGTCACGCGGCCGAGCCTAGGCGGGCGCGGGTGTCCCCCCGTCGTCAGCCGGGCCGGTCGGTGCCCCGACGGAGGCCACCACGTGCGGCGCCGCCGTCCTCGCCATGGTGGCGGCACGCCTGCGGCTCCCCGCTCCCGGCCCACCGGGTCCGCCCCTCCTCCGACCGCGGCGCGCGCCGGCTCCGGGAAACGTGACGATCCGATGACGCGACGCCGAGCCGGGTTCGGGGGCGCAGTGCGCGGGCAGGCCCACCGGGTACCGGAACTCCGAGACCGGAAGGTGAGATCGCGATGATGCGACTGCTCCTCGCCGGGCTGGGTGCCAGCACGCTGCTGGCGACCACCGGCACCCCGACCGCCCCACCACCGACCACCGCCCCGACCGCCCCCGGCGCGGTGCAGCTGACCCATCCGCACCCGCTGCCCCCGGTCGGCGATCCCGGCACGGAGACGGTGGAGACCGACGACTTCCCGGTCGGCGGCTCGCCGGCCCACCTGACCGACGTGCGCGCCGCCGGGCACGAGAACTTCGACCGCTTCGTCCTCGAGTTCGAGGGTGACGAGGTCCCCAGCTACCGGGTCGGCTACGTCGAGCCGCCGATCACCGAGGACGGCTCGGGCCGGCAGGTCGACGTGGCCGGCTCGGCGTTCCTGGAGGTGCGGGTCAGCCCGGCCAGCGGCGTCGACCTGTCCGGTGAGCAGCCGCGGGAGACCTACACCGGGCGCGACCACGTCACCGCGCCCGGCGGGCAGGTGATCACCGAGGCGGTCCGGACCGGCGACTTCGAGGCCATGCTGGCCTGGACGATGGGCCTGGAGGAGCGGCTGCCCTTCGGCGTCACCACCTTCTCCGACCCGGCGCGGCTGGTCGTCGACGTCCTGCACCAGCCCGGCGAGGACGGCGGCTCCGGGGGCCTGGAGCCCATCGGCCAGGGGGGCACCGACGACGTCGACGCCGAGGCCACCGGATCGGCGGTCACGCTGACCGACGTCCGGCTGGGCGCGCACGACGGATTCGACCGGATCGTCTTCGAGCTCGCCGGCGACGGCGAGGCCGGCTACGAGATCGGCTACACCGAGGACCCGCGCAGCGCGGGCTCGGGCCACCCGCTGGAGGTCCCCGGTGAGGCGACGCTGGGGATCACGCTGTCCAACCTGCTGTACCCGGGTGACGCCCCCGAGGGCGTCGAGCCGTGGGACGGCCAGGAGCGGCTAGAGATCGCCGGGACGAGCACGCTGGAGGCGCTGGTCGCCGACACCCTCTACGAGGGGCGGTACGCCTTCTACGCCGGCCTCGACCAGCAGCGCCCCTTCGCCGTCGCCCGCCTGTCCGATCCGCAGCGGATCGTGATCGACGTGCTGACCCGGGAGGCGGACGGCGTGACGATGGGCGAGCGCTGCACCAGCCCGGCCGGCTTCGCGGTCGACCACCCGTCGGACTGGTCGGTCAACGCCGGTGAGACCGTGCCGGCCTGCAGCCGGTTCTCCCCGCAGGACTTCGACGTGCCCGATGCCACCGACGTGCGCGTGGCCGCGATCGCCTTCTCCATCGAGCCGGTGGCCTTCGACCGGGTCGCCCAGGAGCAGCCCGGGGAGCAGGCCCGCCGTGAGCTGACCGTGGACGGCCGGGACGCCGTGCGGATCGAGCGCACCGCCACCGGCGAGGGGTTCTGGCCCGAGGGCACGCCGTCGACCCGGTACGCCCTCGCCCTCGAGGACGGTGAGCACGGACCGCGCACGCTGGTCGCCGACACCGTCGGCCTGCCGAGGTTCGACTACCAGCGCAACGTCGAGGTGCTCGACGCGATGATCGGGACGCTGGACCTCGACGCCGGCACGGAGGGCTGAGCCCCACCGCACCGTGGCGACGGAGCCGGACCGGCTCCGGGTCGCCGGGGTCAGCGCGGGATCGGCGGGGTGGTGATCTCCGTGCCCACCGGGTCGAGCACGCCCGTGCCGACCAGCACGAGGATCAGCGCACCGAGCACGATCCGGTACACGACGAACGGCACGTAGCTGCCGCGGTCGAGGTAGCGCAGCAGCCAGGCGATGACCACCAGGCCCACGGCGAAGGCCAGGACGGTGGCCAGGATCGTCGGCCCCCAGGCCACCTCGGCACCGGCGACGTCGCCGCTGAGGACCTCGTACACCTGGAAGAACCCTGCGCCGAGCACCGCGGGAACGGCGAGCAGGAACGAGTACCGCGCTGCCGCCGACCGGGTGTAGCCGAGGAACAGCCCGGCGGTGATGGTGCCCCCGGAGCGGGAGACGCCCGGGATCAGCGCCATCGCCTGGGCGAAGCCGTACGCGATGCCGTGCCCGACGGTCAGGTCCTTGAGTTCCCGCTGCTTGGCGCCGACGCGGTCGGCCCAGAACAGGACGAACGAGAAGAGGATGAGCGCGACCGCCACGATCCTCAGGTCGCGCAGCGTCGTCTCGATCTGGTCCTGGAACAGCAGGCCGAGCACGACGATCGGCAGCGTGCCGACGATGATCAGCCAGCCCATGCGGGCGTCGGGATCGCCCTTCCGGCGGCCGAACAGGGAGGCGGTCCAGGCGGTGATGATCCGCCAGATCTCGTGCCGGAAGTAGAGCAGGACGGCGGCCTCGGTGCCGATCTGGGTGATCGCGGTGAACGCCGCGCCGGGGTCCTCCCAGCCGAAGGCCTCCCCGACCACCCGCAGGTGCGCGCTGGAGGAGATGGGCAGGAACTCGGTCAGGCCCTGGACCACGCCCAGGACGACGGCTTCGACCCAGCCCACGTCAGCACCCCCCGCTCGAGCGGCGGGTGGCGGGGCGGGAGCGGGGTCGGGCAGGC
The DNA here is from genome assembly GCF_039679125.1 of Blastococcus sp. HT6-4. Lineage (NCBI taxonomy): Bacteria > Bacillati > Actinomycetota > Actinomycetes > Geodermatophilales > Geodermatophilaceae > Blastococcus > Blastococcus montanus. The sequence goes on from NZ_CP155551.1 coordinate 2,057,337, forward strand.
ACGGGCCCTGACCTTAGGGGGCCGGGCCGCGACGCTCGGGCACGGCGCCCCGACGCCGCCGGTGCTCCGGGTGCCGGCCCCGGGGCGACGGTAGGTTGGCCGGTCGTGGAGCAACGGGCACTGGGACGCAGCGGACTCGTCGTGTCCCGGCTCGCGCTGGGCACGATGACGTGGGGCCGCGACACCGACGAGGACGAGGCCGCGATGCAGCTCACGGCGTTCGTCGACGCCGGTGGCACGCTGATCGACACCGCCGACGTCTACTGCGAGGGCGAGAGCGAGCGGATCGTCGGGCACCTCCTGGCCGACGTCGTCCCGCGCTCAGACGTCCTCGTCGCCACCAAGGCCGTCGGCCGCACCGGGCCCGGGCCGATGGGCCGGGGCGCCTCCCGGGGGCACCTGATCTCGGCGCTGGACGCCTCGCTGGAGCGCCTGGGCCTGGACCACGTGGACCTGTGGCAGCTGCACGCCTGGGACGAGACGACGCCGCTGGAGGAGACGCTGGCCGCCTGCGACCTCGCCGTCTCCTCCGGCCGGGCCCGCTACATCGGCATCAGCAACTTCACCGGCTGGCAGACGGCGCACGCCGCGACCTGGCAGCGGGCCTGGCCCGGCCGGACGCCGATCGTGAGCACCCAGGTCGAGTACTCGCTGCTCCAGCGCGGGGTGGAGCGGGAGGTCGTGCCCGCCGCCGAGGCGCTGGGGCTGGGCGTCCTGGCGTGGTCGCCCCTGGGCCGGGGCATCCTCACGGGCAAGTACCGGCACGCCACCCCGTCGGAGTCCCGCGGGGCCGCGCCGCCGTGGCAGGGCTTCATCGACGGGCTGCGGTCGGCGAAGTCCGACCGGATCGTCGAGGCGGTGATCACCGCGGCCGACGGCCTGGGCACGAGCCCCCTGGCCGTCGCGCTCGCGTGGGTGCGGGACCGGCCGGGCGTGGTCGCCCCCGTGGTGGGGGCCCGCACCGCGCAGCAGCTCCAGGCGTCGCTGGACGCCGACGTCGTCCGGCTCCCGGCCGCGATCCGCACCGCGCTGGAGGACGTCTCCGCCCCGCCGTTCAGCTACCCGGAGCGGCGGTCGGACCGGTGACCGCCGACCCGACGACGCCCGGCCCCGACCTGGTCTTCGCCGCGTTCTGCACCGCGGGCCTGTGGCCGGGCCTCGGCAAGCGCACCGCGGCCGAGCTGCCGGCCGCCGGCATCACGACCCCGGACGACGTCACGGCCGATCGGCTGATGAAGCTGCCCCGGGTGGGCCGGCAGCGGGCCGAGCGGCTGTTCTCCAGCTTCCTCGCCGCCGCACCCACCTACGAGGTGGTCGAGATGCTGGTCGCGGCCGGCCTGCCGGCGAAGCTGGCCGCCGGTGTCGCCGACGGGCTCGGCCCCGACGCCGCCCGGCGGCTGCGCGACGACCCGTGGGCGCTGCTGGCGCTGCCCGGGGTGGCGCTCGCCGACGCCGACCGGCTGGCGATCGCCGTCCTCAAGGGGGCCGATCGGCAGGACACCCGCCGGGGACGCGCCATCGTCGGGCTCACCCTGCGCACCGCGACCCGGGACGGGCACACCGTGCTGCCGCTGGACCTGATCGTCGCCGCCCTGCGGGCCGAGGGCATCGGTGACCCGGTGGCCGCGGTCGTGGCCGCCGTCGACTCCGGTGAGGTGCTCGACCACGAGCCGCCCCTGCCGGAGCAGGACGATGACGCGGAGGAGCCGGCCGAACCGGACCCGGCGCTGCGGACGCTGTCGCTGGCGCGGTTCGGCATGGCCGAGGAGGCCGTGGCCGAGAACGTCGCCCGGCTGGCCGCCGCGGCCGAGCGGATCGCCGACCCCGCGTCGGTGCGCTCGGTGGCCAAGGGGCTGGACGAGGCGCAGAAGCAGGCCGTGGCCCAGGTGCTGTCGGCCGGCGTCAGCCTGCTCACCGGCGGGCCGGGCACCGGCAAGAGCCGCACCGTGGCCGCGATCGTGAAGCTGCTGCAGGCGAAGGGCACCGACGTCGCGCTCGCCGCGCCCACCGGGCGGGCCGCCAAGCGCCTGGAGGAGCTCACCGACCACCCGGCGGTCACCGTGCACCGGCTGCTCGGCGCCCAGGGGGCATCCGGCGGGTTCGCCCGCAACGAGGAGTGGCCCCTGGACGCCGACGTCGTCGTCGTCGACGAGGCCTCGATGCTCGACGTCGAACTCGCCGCGGCCCTGCTCGAGGCGTGCCCGGACGGCACCCACCTGCTGCTCGTCGGCGACCCGGCCCAGCTGCCCTCGATCGGCCCCGGGCACGTCCTCGGCGACCTCATCGACTCCGGCACCGTCCCGGTCACCGAGCTGACCACCCTCTACCGGCAGGCGGAGGGCGGGGCGATCGCCCGGCTGGCGTCCGCGGTCCGTGGTGGCGAGCTGCCACCGGTCGACTCCCCCGACCGCGAGGTCGTCGTCGTGCCCGCCACGGGCAGCGCGGAGGCCGCCCGCCGGGTGGTGCAGCTGGTCACCGACTCTATCCCTCGCGCGCTCGGCATCGACCCGGGGGCGGTGCAGGTGGTCACGCCCGTGCACCGGGGCCCGGCCGGCACCATCGAGCTGAACAAGGCGCTGAAGGCGCAGCTCAACCCCGGCGACGGCGCGGTCTTCGGCTTCGACCCGGGCGACCGCGTGGTGGCCACGGCCAACCACCTCGACCTGGAGCCCACCGGCTTCGCCAACGGGGAGGTCGGCGTGGTCACCGGCACCGGCGAGGGATCGCTGAACGTGGACTTCAGCTCCGGGCCGGTCACCGTCAACGGCCAGGCGCTGTTCGACCTGCGGCACGGCTGGGCGATCACCGTCCACCGGGCGCAGGGCTCGGAGTGGCCGGGGGTCGTGGTCGTGCTGCCGCCGGAGGCCGGCGGGATGCTGTCGCGGCCGCTGGTCTACACGGCGCTGACCCGCGCTCAGCGCCACCTGTCGATCGTGCACGCCAGCGGCGCCGCCCTCGCCCGCGCGGTGCGGGACGTGGACGTCCGGCCGCGCCGCACCCGGCTGGCCGAGCTGCTGCGGGAGATCGCCGGCTGAGCTCAGCTCCGGCGGGCGGCGGCGGTGCGCACGGCGCAGAGCAGCTCACCGATGGCGGCGTCGAGCTGCCCCGCGCAGGTGATCGGCCGGGGGAACGGGATGCGGACGTCGGTGTGACCCAGCGGCCGCTCCACCCGCAGCCGGAAGCCGAAGCGGTCCAGGCCCAGCGGCCGGACCGCGGCGCCCGGCCCGGTCAGGTCGGGCGGGATGCGGCCGGCGAGCAGGGCGAGGACGTCGGCGTGGTCGCGGACCAGGTGCTGCAGGTGCCCGGCCTCCAGCCCGGCCAGCGGATCGGGGCGGGCGGCGAGGAAGTCGTGCGGGCTGACGTCGAGGCCCTCCCCGCCCTCCCCGAGGACGACCTCGGCCAGGTCCAGGCGGAGCAGCTGGGCCGTGCGGCCGACGTCGAGCAGCACCGCGTCGGGGCGGGTCTCGGCGAAGGCCAGCACCGCGGCCCGCTGGTCGGCCGGCCGGACGGGCGTCGCCCAGCCCGAGAGCCACAGCTGGGCGCGCACCGGCCGGCGCAGGGGCACCGGGGCGTGGTCGCTCACCATGAGCAGGGTGGAGAGATCCTGGCCGGGCGCCTGGCGGACGGCCGTGGCGAGATCGCCGTCGTCGGGGACGACCAGCAGCAGCTGACCCGCCGAGGTGACGGCGTGGGCCAGCACCCGGCCGCCCTCGACGCCGGCGGCGCAGACGGTGGCCGCGGACCGGGTCGCGACGGTGCGCGCCCGCTCGGCGACTCCGGGACGCAGGCCGTCGGCCTGGGGACGGCGCTCGGGCGCGGGGTGGCTCGGGCAGATCGGCATGACCCCTCCTCGGTAACTTAGGGCAGCCTAACCAAAGGAGGGGGTGGGGGCCAGAGCCCGCTGCGCGCGGAGCTCGGCCTGCGGCCCGGAGTCGTCAGCGACCCACCGGCTGGGAACGGGCGGGCCGGCGGGCCACGGAACGCTGCGGTGTCGTCGCGGCCAGCAGGAAGCCCGTGCCGAGTGCCAGCAGGACCCACACGAGGGCGGTCGGTCCGTCGACGGTGACCGGCCACAGCAGCAGCGCCCCGACGGCGCAGCCGATCAGCAGGCCGCGGAGGAACCGCGTGCCTGCGCCCGGGTCGCCGTCCGGCGCGGCGCCCTCGGCCACGCTGACGGGCACGCCGGCGGCCCGGGCCCAGCGCTCGGTGGCCGCCCGGACGGCGGCGTCGCGCGTCGCGTCGTCGCTCTCCACGGTGGTCACGCCGTCAGGAGTGGACGTCGTCCTCGTCGACGGGCACGACGGCGTCCTGCTCCAGGACGTCGGCGTCGTCGGCCTCGCGGTACCCGATGGGCCCGCGCGGCGTGCCGATCTCACCGGGCCGGGCGGCCAGCTGCTGCTCCAGCGCGTCGGCCTCCGGGACGTCGCCGACGGGCGGCCTCGCCTCTCCGGCGCGGCCGGGGGCGGGCGGGTCGAGGAGCGCCTCCTGCTCCGCGCGGTCGGCGTCGGGCACGTCGCTCGAGAAACCGGGCTCGGTCACGTCGTCCTCCCTGGGAGTCGGGTGTGGTTCCCTCCATCGTGCCGTCCACCTGCGGATCCGGCAGATCGGGATGGTGTGAGGCAGGCGACCAATCCGTGACCGGACCGGGAACGGCAGGCACAATCGGGGCGATGGAGACCGCCGGGGAGTACGAGTTCGCGCCGCTGCGGATCCCGCCGGGGACGTCCCGGTCCGCGGCGGCCACCATGCTCAGCCTGCAGTCCGACGTCGGCGGCTGGGAGCTGGCCCGCCTGCAACTGCACGCCGACGGCACCCGCAAGGTGATCCTCCGTCGCCGTGCGCGGCTGTCCTACCTGCCCAAGCCGGTCATCTAGCGCCAGTGCGCCGGGCGGCGCACCGCCGCCGGGATCCGCGTGGCCGCGTCGCCCCGGGCCGCCGAGACCTGTGGCTGGGTGAGGAACAGGCACCGTCCGAGGTCCGCACCCCGGACGTCGGCGGCGCGCAGGTCGGCACCGAGCAGGTCCGCCGTCCCCAGGTCGGCGCCGCGGAGGTCGGCACCGATCAGGTAGGCCCCGCGCAGGCTCGCGCCGCGCAGATCGGTACGCCGGAGGTCGCGGCCCACGAGGTCGGCGCCCCGGCGGTCCCGCGCCCGCGTCCCCGCGCGCACCAGGTCGCTGACCCTGCCCAGCAGCTCCCCCACCGGTCCGCGCTGCGCGCCGACGTCGAGCGCGGTCAGCTGCTCCGGGGTGCCGCCGGTGAGCCGCTCGATCCGGTCGCGCACCGCGTGGAGCTCCGCGTGCAGCGGCGCGGCCGCGGGCAGGGAGACCGCCTCGGTGAGGTGCCAGAGCATCTCGTGCAGCTGGCGCATCACGGGCAGGACGGCGAACTGGGCACGGGCCAGCTCCGGCGTCTCCCGCCAGGTGCGGCCGCCGAAGGTCGCCTGGGTGATCTGCTGGCCGGCGCCGAAGCAGTCGAACACCGTGCAGCCGGGGAAGCCCCGGTCGCGCAGCGTGGCGTGGACGCCGCAGCGGAAGTCCTCGCCCAGGTGCCGGCAGGGGGTGCCGGCCGGTTTGTCGATCGCGAAATCGGCCGATGCGGCGAACTCGGGTGCGACGCAGCACAGGCCGGCGCACCGGGAGCAGTCCGCCCGCAGGTGGGCCCGGTCGTCGACGACGGGCAGCGGGCGGGACGGCATGGCGGGGACCAGGCTAGGCGCCGGTCCCCGCCCGGCCGTGTCAGGGCACCAGCACGACCTTGCCGACGGTGCTGCGGTCGGCCAGCTTGGCCAGTGCCTGCGGCGCCTGGTCCAGCGGCAGGGACTCCCCCACCAGCGGGTCGACGGCGCCGGACTCGATGAGCGCCACGAGCTCGTCGTGCACCTTGCCGATGAGCGAGGGCTCCATCTTCCGGTACAGCCCCCAGTGCAGGCCCACGACGCTGTAGTTCTTGACCAGCAGGTGGTTGGCCGGCGCCTCGGGGATGCGGCCGCTGGTGAAGCCGACGACGACGATCCGGCCCTCGAAGGCGATGCACTTGCGGGACTTGTCGAAGACGTCGCCGCCGACCGGGTCGTAGACGATGTCGGCACCGTGCCCGCCGGTGACCTCCTTGACGATCGGGACGAAGTCCTCGGTCGTGTAGTCGATGACGTGGTCGGCCCCGAGCTGGCGGCAGATCTCGGTCTTCCGGGCGCCGCCGGCCGTCGCGATGACCTTCGCCCCGGCGGCCTTGCCGATCTGGATGGCCGCGGTCCCCACACCGCCGGCGCCGGCGTGCACCAGCAACCAGTCGCCGGCCGTGATGCCGGCTCGGCGGTGCAGGCCCACGTACCCGGTCTGGTAGGTGAGATACAGCGATGCGGCCTTCTCGTCGGTCATCGAGTCGGGCACGGGCCAGGCGTTGTTCGCGTCCATCAGCGCGTACTCCGCGAAGGCGCCGGGGCCGCCCGACGGGGACCCGATCACCCGCTGCCCGGTCTCGACGATCTCCCCGCACAGCTCGACGCCCGGGGTGTAGGGAAGCGGCGGCTTCTCCTGGTACATGCCCATCGCCATCAGGACGTCGGGGAAGTTGAGGGCCGCCGCCCGCACCTTGACCAGGACCTGCCCCTCGCCGGGGGTGGGCCGGTCGACCTCGTCGAGGCTCATGACCTTCGAGGGGTCACCCAGTTCGTGTACCCGCCATGCACGCATGGGCCCGACCTTGCCAGACAGCCCGTGACGATCGTCACCGGGGCCGCCGGTCGCCCTGGTCAGGCGCCCGGCTCCCCTGGCCAGGACGCGCCGGTCGTGTCAGGGTGCGCAGCGGTGGCCACCCACCTGCCGGTGGCCCGAGGAGGGATTCCCATGCTCGAGCACGTGACCGACCGACTGCGCTTCCTGGGCGCGTTCCTGGCCCACCCGCGACAGGTGGGGGCCGTGCTGCCCACCTCGCGGGCCGCGGTGCGGGACATGCTGGACATGGCCGACGTGCCGGGCGCCGACCTGGTGGTCGAGCTGGGCGCCGGCACCGGGGCGCAGACCCAGGAGATCCTGGCCCGGCTGCGCCCCGGCGCACGCCTGATCACGATGGAGATCGACCCCCGGCTGGCGAAGCTGCTCGACGAGCGGTTCGACGACCCGCGGGTGCAGGTGGTGTGCGACTCCGCCGAGAACCTCGAGGCCCACCTCGGCGATGCGCGCGCCGACGTCGTCGTCTCGGCGCTGCCCTACACCTCGCTGGAGCCGGGCCTGCGGAAGCGGATCCTCGACGTGGTCCCCCGGGCGATGGCGCCGGGCGGCACCACCGTGGTCATCCAGTACTCGCCGCTGCTGCTGCCCGAGCTCCGGAAGCGGTTCACCACGGTGCAGTGGCGGATCACCCCGTGGAACGTGCCGCCGGCATTCCTGTACTCCTGCCGGCAGGACTGAGCGTCAGCGCATCGACGGCGGGCGCAGCGCCTCGGGCACGACGGCGGTCTCGCCGGCCGTCGTCCTGGCGCTCGGCACACCCTTGAACTTGTAGGGCACGGTGCCCACGCCGGGCTGGATCACGTACGCCGCGCCGGGCTCGGCCGACCCCCACGCCATGATCATCGCGTCGGCGACCTCCTCGGCCGTGAGCACCGGGAAGCCGGCGGCGGTGAACTGGTCGCGGATGCGGTCGATGATCGCGGTGTCGGCGAAGCCGGGGCAGATCGCCGAGATCGTCGTCCCCTCGGCGGCCAGCCGGGGAGCCATGGAGCGCACGAAGGCGATGGCGCCGCCCTTCGCGACGCTGTACCCGGGGTCGGTGGCCATGGGCGAGAGGCCGGCCAGCGACGCGGTGACCACCATGGCCCCACCCCCGGCGCGCTTGATCGCCGGGCGGGCCGCCGCCACGCCGTAGACCACGCCGAAGAGGTCGATGTCGACGACGCGCATGAACTCGTCGAGGTCCAGGACGTCGTCGCTCTTGGCCGCGGAGATGCCGGCGTTGAGGTAGGCGGCGTCCAGGCGCCCGTGGTCGGCCTCGATCGTGGCGACGAGGGCCTCGTTGGCCGCGCGGTCGGTGACGTCGAGGACGGCGAACTCGCACCCCAGGTCGGCGGCGACCTGCCGGTTGCGCTCGCTGTCGAGGTCGGCGAGGACGACGGTGACGTCGCGCTCGCGGAGCTTCGTGCCGAGGGCGCGGCCGAAGCCACCGGTCCCTCCGGTGATCAGGGCGACGGATCCGGGGCGGGGTGTGGGAGAGCTCACCGACGCATCACACCACGTCAGGCCTTCCTGGAACCGCCGAGGGTCGAGCCGGGGCCCGGGCGCTCGGGCTGGAAGAACGTGACCGCGTTGCAGTCGGCGTCCAGAGCGGTGAACTCCGGGCCCCACGGCCCGTCGTCCAGGCTGCCCTTCGGGTGCACCACCCCGCTGGCGCGCAGCTCCTCGTAGAGCCTCGTCACGTCCGCGACGGCGATCCGGCACGACGCGCTGCCGGCCAGGTGCGGCTCCGCTCCCGCGACCTCGGGGGAGTTCGCCGGCCACAGGTGCAGCTCCACCCGGTCGCGGGTGACGACGCCGTAGTCGGCGTCGACGTAGCCAGCGGTGAAGCCCAACCGGGCCACGAAGTATTCGACCGCCCGCCGGACGTCACGGGTGGGCAGGGCGGGGACGGCGCTGAGCAGGGTCATGGCGCACCTCGTGTGCTGGGGGCAGGAGCGTTGGCCCAGCATGCACCCGTGGCGCGGCCCGCGGGTCGGCTCAGGAGTTCCGCAGGAAGCGGTCCAGCACCCGGACACCGAAGCGCAGCGACTCGACCGGGACGCGCTCGTCGATGCCGTGGAACAGCGAGGCGAAGTCGAGGTCCGGCGGGAGCCGCAGCGGCGAGAAGCCGAAGCAGCGCATGCCCAGGCGTTGGAAGCTCTTGGCGTCGGTGCCGCCGCTCATGGTGAAGGGCACCGGCCGGGCGCCGTCGTCCTCGGCCTTCAGCGCCGCCACCATCTGGTCGACCAGCGGCCCGTCGAACGTCGTCTCCACCGCCTGGTCGTGCACCAGCCACTCGCGCTGCACCCCCTCGCCGATCAGCGCGGCGAGCTGGCGCTCGAACTCCTCCTCCTGGCCGTAGAGGAACCGGCCGTCGACGGTGGCGCTCGCCGTCCCGGGGATGACGTTGGCCTTGTAGCCGGCGTCGAGCATCGTGGGGTTGGCGGTGTTGCGCAGCGCCGCGCCGATCATCCGGCTGATGCTGCCGAGGCGGGCGAGGGCCAGCTCGGGCTCGGCGGGGTCTATCTCCACGCCGTAGGCGTCCTCGACGGCGGCGAGGAACTCCCGCATCGGCGGGGTCAGCGTGAGCGGGAAGCGATGGGCGCCGACGCGCGCGACCGCCTCGCAGAGCCGGGTGACGGCGTTGTCGTCGTGCACGAAGGAGCCGTGGCCGGGCTTGCCCCCGGCAGTGAGCCGCATCCAGGCCAGCCCCTTCTCGGCGGTCTGGACGAGGTAGAGGCGCAGGTCGTCGCGGACGGTGATGCTGAAGCCGCCGACCTCGCTGATCGCCTCGGTGCACCCCTCGAACAGGTCGGGGTGCTCGTCGACGAGGAAGTGCGCGCCGAGCTTCCCGCCGGCCTCCTCGTCGGCGACGTAGGCGAGCACGATGTCGCGCGGGGGCTGCACACCGGTGCGGGCCCAGTCGCGGACCAGCGCCAGCACCATGGCGTCCATGTCCTTCATGTCGACCGCGCCGCGGCCCCAGATGTAGCCGTCGCGCTCCTCGCCGGAGAACGGGTGCACGCTCCACTCCGCCGGGTCGGCGGGGACGACGTCGAGGTGGCCGTGCACGAGCAGCGCCGGGCGGCTGCGGTCGGCGCCCGGGATGCGGGCGACCAGACTGGCTCTCCCCCGCTCCGACTCGTGGATGACCGACTCGATGCCGGCGTCGTCGAGCTTGCCGGCGACCCACTCGGCCGCGGCCCGCTCCCCCGCGCTGGTCGCGGTGCTCCCGGTGTTCGTGGTGTCGATCCGGATCAGGTCGGAGAGCAGCTCGGCGACCTCGTCCTGGGCGCCGGCGAGCGGGGCGGGGTTCTCGGCCATGCCGCGATCGTCCCCCACCGCCGGGCCGGATGCCCCGGACGGGTGATTCGGGTCTCGGTCGTCTCATTTCCTGTGACGATGCCTGGGGGGTGACGACGCGAACCCTCCGCGCCCGGGACCCGCAGGTAGCGGTCGACAGCGCAGCCTTTCTCCTGCTGGCGAGCACGCTGGTGCTGCTGGCGCTGCCGCTGTTCGGGATGTCGGGTGGAGGGACCGTGCAGCGGGTCGCGCACTGGATCGGGGTGGCCACGCTGGTCGGGGCGGCGCTGGTCTGCCGGCTGCTGCCCCCGGAGCGGCTCGACCGCTGGCACGTGGGCCTCGGACTCGGGCTGGGCAGCGTCGTGCTGATCGCGGCGCTCAACCTGGCCACGGCGGACAGCTCCGCGGGCGCGCAGGCGTGCTACGCGTTCCCGGTGCTGTGGGTGGCGGTGCACCTGCGCGGGCCGGCCGTGGCCCTGGTGACCACCGCTGCGCTCGCCGCCGACCTGATCACCCTGCTGGTGCTGATGCCGACCGCCGCCGCGATCGCCGACGTCGTCTTCTTCGGGGCCGTCCTCGCCGTCATCGCCACGCTGCTCGTGCGGGCCAACCGGACGCAGGACGAGCTGGTCGACGCCCTGCAGCGGCAGTTGACCGTGGACTCGCTGACCGGCCTGGCGACCCGGCGGGCGTTCGACCAGGCCCTGGAGACCTCGCTGAGCCGATCGGTGCCCGGTGGCACCGCGCTGGTGCTCATCGACGTCGACTCGTTCAAGTCCATCAACGACAACCACGGCCACCCGATCGGGGACGACGTCCTGGTGCACCTGGCGGCGGTCCTGCGCCATCGCATCCGCAGCGACGACGCCGTCCTCTCCCGGCTCGGCGGGGACGAGATCGCCGTCCTGCTGCCCGGCTGCGGGCGCGACGTCGCGGCCCGCCGCGCCGAGGAGCTGCTCGACGCCGTGCGGGGCGAGCCGCTGCCCCTGCCCGACGGCACCCTGCTGGCGCTGTCGATCAGCCTCGGCGTGGGGCACGTGCCGCGGCACTCGAGGGATCGCAGAGGGCTCTACTGCTCGGCCGACGCAGCGCTCTACGAGGCCAAACGGGCCGGCCGCGGGCGGGTGGCGCTGGCTCCCGCCTGACGCGCCGCAGGCCCGTCGGGGGGTGCGTGATCCCACCCGGGCGGTCAGGTAGTCTTCTCCACGCACTCGTCCGGGTGGCGGAATGGCAGACGCGCTAGCTTGAGGTGCTAGTGCCCTTTATCGGGCGTGGGGGTTCAAGTCCCCCCTCGGACACCGAGTTGAACCCCCAACGGCTCTCCGGCCGGTGGGGGTTCTCCTGCTTCTGACGCCGGCACGTCCGCTCTGTGCCTGACAGGCCACAGCGGCCGGCAGACCGGCGGGTGCCCGGGTACCGACCCACGATCCCGAGGGGATCCCCGGTGGGATCGCCGACCCCGAGCGGGTCCGCCGGTTCCACCTCTACTGCTCGGCGCTGCCGGACCACCGCGTGTGCGGGCGTCCGGCCGCCGGCGTGCCGGTGCGGCGAGCGGGCCGACGCGAGTTCCGCCGCTCGTCGGGTACGGCCTCGCCGTCGGGGCCGGCGGCCACGCGGACGGCTGGCTCACGCGCACCGGGAGAACTTCCCGGCCGGACGGGAAGGCGTCGGACGACACGGGAATGGACCGACCCCCACGCTCGCCGTGTCCGCACCGCTGAAGCCTGGCCCATTCCCGAAGCGCCCGGCGGTGCACCGCCACCCCGAGCGAAAGGGATTCACCATGTCCAGCCCGACGACGTCCGGCACGACGTCTATCACCACGACCCGATGGGCCCCGGTCATCGCTGCCGGTGCCTTCACCGTCCTGGCCGTTGCCGGCAATGCCCTGCAAGGCAGCACGCCGGCATTGCACGGCGACGCGGAGGCCGTCGTGCGGTTCTACTCCGCGGCACCCGAGCGCATCGCGGTCGCGATGATGCTCTCGCTCCTCTCGTTGTTCGCGCTGGCGTCTCTTCTCGCCGTTCTCGTCCGCACCGTGGAGGCGGCGCAGCCGCGGGATGTCGCCGCGAGTCGCATGACGTCCATAGGAGGTTCCGCGACCGTCGCCCTCCTGGCCGGCGGCTTCGCGCTCAACTCCGCCGGCGCCCTGCGGGCGGGCAACGCGGCCCCCTTGGCCCCGGAGAGCGCCGTGGTGTTCTACGACGGCGGCCTGGCTCTCTCCGGCCTGGCGGCGCCGCTCGGGATGGCTGTGCTGCTGGCCGGCACCGCCCTGTCGGTCTTCCGTACGGCGGTCCTGCCCCGGTGGTTCGGGTGGACGAGTGCGGGTCTCGCGGTGGTCGGCCTCGTGACCCCGGTGTCGTTCGTCCTGGCGCTCGTCTTCCCGCTCTGGGCTCTGGCGGCCGGGGCAGTCCTCGTCCGCAGGCCCGTCCCGGCGGATGAGGACGATCTCCGCCGGTAGGGGCCCGACGGCAGCTCCGCGGGTCGGGGTCTCGCGCACGCCGCCTCGGGACTTCACCATGGGCGCCGTGACCCGGGGCGCGGCGGCGGCGCTGTGGCTGGCGACGCTGGCTGCCGCCGCCGCCGCGGTCGCGGCCGCAGTGACGGCGCACGGCAGCCGCCTCGCCCAGGCCGACGCCCGCGTGGTGGACGCCGTCGTCGTCGTGATGTTCCTGGTGTCCGGTGCCGTTGTGCTGGTGCACCGTCCGGGCCACCGGATCGGTTTGCTGCTGTGGGCGGGAGGTGCTCTCTGGGGCCTGGCGTCACTCCCGCTGGAGGTGGCCGCGGCGGGGCTCCTCGAGGATCCCGGCCGGCCCGGGCTGGCACTCGTCGCGGTCGTCGCTCTCGCGGTCCGGGGCGCGGGCTGGATCCTCGTCGTCGTCCTGCTCCCGTTGCTCTTCCCGGACGGGCGGCTGCCCTCGTCACGGTGGCGTCCCGCGGTGGTCCTGGCAGCCGGTTCCCTGACCCTGTTCACCGCCGCGGCGATCACCGCCCCCGAACCTCTGGACTACCGGCTCACCGGCATCCGCAACCCGATCGGACTGCCGGTCGAGTGGCGCCCGGGCGTGGATCTCCTTCCGGTGACCGGCCTCGCGCTCGTCGTGGGCAGCGCACTCGTCGGCCTGTGTGCCGTCGGTCTGCGGTGGCGGCGGGGAAATCCGCTCACGCGGCAGCAGGTCGGCGCGCTCCTGCTGGCAAGCGCGGTGTCACTGCTGGTGGGGATCTGGATCGTCACCGATCTCAGCCAACGGGCGGTCGCCTTCCCCCTCGCCGTCGCTGCGGTCCCCATCGCCGTCGGCGTGGCCGTCCTGCAGCACGGCCTCTACGACGTCCGCCAGGTGGTCAGCCGCACCCTCGTCTACGGCGTGCTCACCGCGGTGGTGGTCGTCGTGTACGTGGTGATCGTGGGCGTCCTCGGCACGGTCCTCCGGTCCGGCGGTTCCGGTTGGTTGTCCCTCACCGCTGCCGCGATCGTCGCGCTCGTGTTCCAACCGGTCCGGGATCGGGTGCAACGGGCGGTGAACCGGCTGGTCTACGGCGCCTGGGACGAGCCTGCGGAGGTGGTGGGACGCCTGGGTGAACGGCTGGCGGACGCCGCCGCGCCGGAGCACACCCTCCCCGCGGTCGTGGACGCGCTGGCCGAGTCGCTACGGCTGCCCTACGTAGCGGTGCTCGGCGCCGACGGTGCGGTCCTGGCCTCCCGGGGCCGGCGCGGGGAACGGGAGGAGGACGTACCCCTGGTGCACCAGCGGATCCACGTCGGTGTCCTGCGGCTGGCCGACGTCCAGGACGACGCCGCCACCGGCCCACTTCTCACGGCGTTGGCCCACCAGCTGGCACCCGTCGTGCGGGCGCTGGAGCTCTCGCGGGAGCTCCAGTTCTCACGCGAGCGGTTGGTGCTGTCGCGCGAGGAGGAGCGCCGCCGCCTCCGCCGTGACCTCCATGACGGGTTGGGGCCGACCCTCGCGGGTTTGACCCTCCGCGTCGACACCGCTCGCAACACCGTGGGCAGTGATCCGGCCGTGGATCGCGCCCTGCTGGAGTTGCGCGACGACGTCCAGGAGGCGATCGCCGACGTGCGCCGGGTCGTGGAGGATCTCCGCCCCGCAGCGCTCGACGATCTGGGGCTGGCCGGCGCGGTGCGAGCTCTGGCCCGTCGGATGAGCGCCGGTGACCTCCGCGTGGTCGTCGAGGGTTGTCCCTGCGTCCCGTCGTTGCCCGCCGCGACGGAGGTCGCCGTCTACCGGATCACCCAGGAGGCCGTGACCAATGCGGTGCGCCACGCCGGACCGGCGGCCAGGTGCGTGCGCGTGCAGATCGCGACGAGCTCCGAAGGGTCGCTGACCGTCTCCGTCGAGGACGACGGGAGCGGCCGAGGCGGGCCCTCCTCCCCAGCGGGACGAGGGAACGGGCTCTCGACGATGAGGGAGTGGGCAGAGGAACTGGGCGGCGAGCTCGTCGTCGCGAACCGGCCCGACGGCGGAACCGTCGTCCGCGCCTCGCTCCCCGTGGCCGCCCACGGCGGAGGAAACCCGTGAACCCGCGGATCGGCATCGTCCTGGTCGACGACCACCCGATGTTCCGGCGCGGGTTGCGAGGGCTGCTCGAGTCGGTCGGGGACACCGTCGTCCTGGGCGAGGCCGGCACGGGCCAGGAGGCGATCCGGCTGGCCACCGAGCACCGGCCGGACGTCGTCCTCATGGACCTAAACCTGCCCGGCATGTCGGGGATCGAGGCGACCCGTGGTGTGCTGCGGGCGAGCCCCCGCACCGCCGTGCTGGTGATCACCATGGTCGAGGACGAGGACGCGATCATGTCGGCTGTCGATGCCGGCGCCCGGGGATACGTGATGAAGGGAGCCGGTCAGGAGGAGCTCCTGGCCGCCGTGCGGTCGGTGCACAGCGGTTCGGCTGTCTTCGGCCGGACGCTGGTCCCCCTGGTGCTCGCCAGGCTCAGCGCGGTCCCGGAGCCTGGACGTACCTCGGTCCCCGGGGCTCAGCGAGCGGGAGAGCGACGTCCTCCGTCTCATGTCCCGGGGACTCGACAACGGTGACATCGCGCGCCGGCTGGGGGTGTCGGTCAAGACGGTGCAGAACCACGTCTCCCGCCTGCTCACCAAGCTCGACGCCCGAAGTCGCGTCGAGGTGGTCCTCCGCTTCCGCGGCGACCTGTGAGGACGGTCGCGGCGTGGCCAGGACGACCACCTCGGACGAGGAAGCACGATGCGTGTGTGGACGCGAAGAGTCGACCCACCGGCACAGCCGAGGGCCGATGTCGTCGATCGTGGACTTCCGGCTCCGGTGGATGGCGACGCCACCCGTCCCGCGCGGCGTTGTCGACCAGCCCGCGACTACGGAGCAGGGGCTTCCATGACGTGAGGCCCTCGTCCGGGTCGTCCGAATCTCGCACAGGGCGGACGTCCAGGGCTCACTGCCCGTCATGGTTGGCGTTGGCAGAAAGGCGTGTGCGTATGTAGCGCGTCGCCCCTCGGACACAGCCTCACCCCGATGTTCCTGCAGGTCAGGGAGCCGGGGTGTTCCTCTGTCAGGGCCTCGGCTTTCCCCGTGATACCCGCGTGATACTTCGTGCCCGAAGTCAGCCCTGCAACAAGGCGGCGAAGCGGTCCGCGGCCTCGCGGCCCATGCCGGGGTGCACTTGCTGGTAGACGGTGAACGTGATCGTGGCGCTCGCGTGCCCCAGCCGCTCCGAGACGGCGATCACCGGCACGCCGTCGACCAGCAGCAGGGGTGGGGTGGGTGAGGCGGAGGTCGTGCAACCGGATCACCGAAGTCGCTCCTCCCCCAGCGCCTCGAGCCTGGACGACCTGACCGACGAAACGGCGGGAAGCCGCTCCGGGTGCCGGTCGCTGCCGTCGGGATTGCTCAGGACGAGCACTGGATCTTGGACGAGGTCCACGGCAAGGACCGCGAGCCGCCCGGTAGGCGCGCAGTGCGCCACGCTGCCCGAGTGCAGGGCGACGACGCGAGCGCGGCCCGTCTTTGTCGGGCCCTCGATCAGCTCCTCGCCGGCGCCCTCGGCCTTCACCGCGCCGACGCTGCGGCGGACCGCGAGCCGGTCGACGTCCAGATCGATGTCGCGCCAGCGGAGGGCCAGCGCCTCGCTGCGGCGCGTCCCAGTGCCGGTGACCTGGGCAACTGCCGGTCGACACTGTTCCCACGGCAATTCACCGCGAACGGCCCGACCGCGGTTAGGGGTGGCGTCGCTTCTGGAGGCCGTGGCCGTGGGTACCTGTCCGTGGATGTTCTGCGGTCGGCGGAATGCGGACGCACCGTCCGACCTCGTGGTCCGGTTACATGTCAGCCCCATGGAACCGCTCGCGCCGTCGTCCCGGCGCCCCCCTCGGAAGCCGTCCGCGGGCCCCGCGCGGGCGGGTGCGCTTGCGGCGGTCGCGGCACTGCTCTTCGGCATCACCATCGTGGCCCAGCGCGCGCTCGCGCTCGACGGCGTCCCGGCGCTGAGCGTCGTCGGCCTCCGCTACGGCATCGGAGCACTCCTGCTGCTGGTCTTCCTCGCCGGACGGCGCGAGCCGCTCGTCCCGGAAGCCGGTGAGCGGCTGCGCGCGATCCTCCTCGGGGCCGGCGGTTACGCCATCCAAGCCGTGTTGTTCTACCTGGCCCTCCGTCACGGATCCGCAGGAACCGTGGCGATGCTCTTCTACGTGTACCCGGCGATCGTTGTGCTCATCGAGGTGGTGTTCGGCCGGGTGCGACCCGGCCCGCTCATCCTTCTGTCCGTGCTCCTCGCGTGCTCCGGTGCGGCCGTGGTGGTGACCGCCGGTCGAGCCGTCCAGGTGACCCTCGTCGGGGCGGGCCTGGCCCTGACCTCCGCGGTGTGCATCGCCGTGTACCTGACCGTCAACGCGCGGCTGCTGCCGCGGACGCG
The DNA here is from genome assembly GCF_039679125.1 of Blastococcus sp. HT6-4. Lineage (NCBI taxonomy): Bacteria > Bacillati > Actinomycetota > Actinomycetes > Geodermatophilales > Geodermatophilaceae > Blastococcus > Blastococcus montanus. Next base: position 2,074,256 of record NZ_CP155551.1, read on the forward strand.
GCCGGCTGTGTCCGCGGCTTGGGTCTCCCTCGGGACGGCCCTGTCCACGTTGGTCCTTGCCGGCGTGCAGGCATTCCTTCGCTGCACGCGGGGCAGTGGGTCTGGCTGGGCGTCGCCGGCGGCACGACCGGTGCAGCCACCGCCTGTATGTACGCGGCGCTGGCTCAGGCCAGTGCGAGCAGGGTGGCCGTTGTGCTGGCCCTGCAGACGCTTGTCGCACTGACGCTCGGCGCCTGGCTCCTGGGTGAACCGGTGGGGGCGGTCCAGCTCCTCGGGATCGTTGCCATCCTTTCGGCGGTCTCCCTCGCCGGCCGGGCCCACCAGCGCCCGGCCGCACCTTGAAGCGCCCTGCCACGACAGGGCAGCCGCCGCGGCCGACCGGCTCGGAGACGGAGCGACCGGTCCGCGCGAATCATCGAGGGCACGGTTACCGTGGTGCGGACACCTGCTCACGGAGGGAGTTCCTCGTGGCCGAAGTGCGGATAGCTGGAGCAGCGATCACCGCGTTCGGCAAAATTCCCGGCCGGACGCTCAGGACCCTTGCGGAGGAAGCCGTCCGCGACGCGCTGGCCGACGCGGCCCTGGCCCCGCAGGACGTCCAGATGATTTTCTTCGGCAACGCCGCGGAGGGGCTGATCTCCGGACAGGAGATGGTGCGCGGGCAGTCCGCGCTCCGCCACACCGGACTGCTCGGAAGACCCGTCATCAACGTCGAGAACGCGTGCGCGTCTGCGACGACCGCTTTCCGGCTGGCCTGCATGGCCGTCGAGTCGGGGGCTGCCGACGTGGCGCTCGCCGTCGGCGCGGAGAAGCTCACGCACTCGGACAAGGCTCGCCCGCTGGCCGCGATCGGCACGGCGATCGACATGTCGGAGCCGCCCACGCTCGGCGGTCGGACGACCGCCGACCAGACACCGGCCGGGCCCAAGTCCTACTTCATGGACGTCTATGCGGCCATGGCAGTGGAGTACGCCCGGGAGTCGGGTGCGACCGAGGCGGACTTCGCGGACGTCGCGGTGAAGAACGGCCGCCATGGCGCGCTGAATCCGAAGGCCCAGTACCGCAACGGGGTCACCCGCGAGGAGGTCCTGGCCAGCCGGGTCATCTCCGCTCCACTGCGCTTGCTGATGTGCTCCCCCGTGGGGGACGGCGCCGCGGCGATCGTGGTGTGTTCCGAGGCGTTCGCACGGCGGCACGGCAGCGCGGAGGTCCGGGTGCGCGCCTGCATGCTGAGGTCCGGCACGGATCGCGCGACCGGAGACCCGCCGGGTGTCACCCTGGCCGCACAGGCGGCCTACGAGAGCGCTGCGCTCGGCCCGGAGGACGTCCACGTGGCCGAGGTCCACGACGGCGCCGCGCCCGCCGAGCTCATCGTCTACGAGCAACTGGGGCTGTGCGGTCGCGGTGAGGGGCCGAAACTGCTCGCGTCCGGCGACACGGCGCTGGGCGGCCGGATCCCGGTCAACACCGGGGGCGGGCTGCTCTCACGCGGTCACCCCATCGGCGCTACCGGGTGCGCACAGCTCGTTGAGCTGGTGGACCAGCTGCGGGGCCGGTCCGGCGACCGACAGGTTCCCGGAGCCAGGGTCGCGCTGGCCGAGAACGCCGGCGGATACCTGGACAATGACTCGGCGGCGATCGGGGTCACCCTGCTGTCGCTGTGACCCCGACCAGCCGCGGAGCGTTCAACTGGGCTTGCAGATCATCCCGCCGTCGATGGTGAGGACCGCGCCGTTGCAGTACCTGGCCTCGTCCGAAGCCAGGTAGAGCAAGCCGTATGCGATCTCTTCCGAGGTCCCCATCCGGCCCATCGGGTTCCAGTTGAACCGGTTCTCCTCGCTGTTGAGGTAGTCGATGTACTCCTCGACGAGCGGGGTCTCGGTGTAGCCGGGGCAGACCACGTTCGTCCGGATCCCGTTCTTGCCGTACGCGACGGCCATCGAGCGGGTCAGGTTGATGATTGCGCCCTTGGCCGCGGTGTAGGCGTGCGCATCCGGATTGCCCACGAGCCCCAGCACGCTGGCCACGTTGACGATGGCGCCACCGCCTCGCTCCTGCATCTTGGGAATTGCGTGCCGGCTGCAGTTGACCACCGAGCCGAGGTTGATGGACATGACGTGGTCCCACTCCTCGGCTGTGGACTCGCCGATGGCGTTCATCGACCCGGGCCGCACGCTGCGGTACGAGTACCCCACCCCGGCGTTGTTGACGAGGACGTCGACGCCGCCGAAGTTCGACACCGCGGCGTCGATGACCGTGGCCGCCGCGGCGTCCGACGCGAGATCCGCCGACACCGCCAGCGCCTCCCCCCCGAGGTCCTCGACGGCCTTGACGGCCTCGTCGAGGTTGGACTGGGTCCGGGCGGCCCCGACCACCTTGGCCCCGGCCGCGGCGAACATCTCGAACGCCGCGCGGCCGATCCCGGTGCTGGCGCCCGTGATGACCGCGACCTTGCCCGCGAGCCTGCCGTTCAACCTGCTGTTGTCCACAGTTCCTCCAGTCGGTCCGCCGACGATTGCGGGCGTCTGGCCGCACAACCGTCGGGTAAGGGTCGGGTCATTGGGGCGTCCACACGGCGGGTACCGCTCGGCGCTGTTTCCCGGTAGTGTGGCGCGGGTCACGCTATTTCCCACGTGGCTCCCGCGCAATGGCTCTGCAGGGGCTTGCTGCGCACGGCGACGCCGACGTTGGGACATCGGATGTATAGGAGGAGCGGGTGGCCGACCTGCGACTGCTGGCGCTGCACGGCTTGGCGGTGAAGAGCGCTGCCACCCCCGACGCCGTCGCCGATCTGCTCGGGCAGTCGCCCGAGGACGTCCAGCAGGCCTTGGAGGCGGCTGTCGCGGAGGGGCACGCCATCGGGGCCAAGGGCAGGTTCATGGTCACGCCGGGTGGCCGGGCCTGGCTGGACGAGAGCTACCCGCAGGCGTTCGCCGCGCATCGCGACGACCCGGGGTTCACCACGGCAGCGGACAAGTTCGAGCGGATCAACCGGGACCTGCTGGCTCTGCTGACGGACTGGCAGAGCATCCCCGCGGGCGGCGAACGGGTGCCCAACACCCACACCGATCCCGACTACGACCGCGCCATCCTGGACCGGCTGGGTGACCTGCACGACCGCGCGGCCAAGGTCCTCCAGCGCTTCACAGCGGCCGAACCCCGACTGGAGGCCTACGTCGGGCGTCTGGACGCCGCCTACGACCGAGCCCTGGCAGGCGAGGCTGACTACGTCAGCGGCGTCCGCGTGGACAGCTATCACGTCGCGTGGCACGAACTCCACGAGGACCTGCTCCGCATGCTCGGGCGCACGCGGGAGGAGTGATGTCCACACTGACGAGCGATCGGGTGGTCCCGCTCGACGGGTCCGTATCCCCCGGCAAGGACCGCCTCGGGGGCAAGGCCGATGGCATCGTGCGCATGCGCCGGCTGGGCCTCCGGGTACCGTCCGCCTTCACCATCCCCGTCACCGAGTGCCGCCGGTACCACGAGTCGGGCGGACGGCTGGACGAGGAGACCTGGCAGGCCGTCCTCGACGGCCTGAGATGGCTCGAGCGGGAGACCGGACGGCGGCTGGGCGACCCGAGTGCCCCGCTGCTCGTGTCTGTCCGCAGCGGCGCGCCGGTCAGCATGCCGGGCATGATGGACACCGTCCTGAATCTCGGCATCACCGACGAGGTCGAGCAGGCGCTCGCCGGCCTGTCGGGAGATCCCGACTTCGCCCGGGACACGCACACCCGTTTCTGCGCTCAGTTCGGCAAGGTCGTGCTCGGTGCCGACGTCGAGGACCCCCGACCCGGCGCGGACGCCGACAGTCTCCGCGCGGAGGTCGCAGAGGACAGCGGACGGGAGGTCCCGCGCGAGCCGCTGGATCAGCTCCGTGAGGCAATCAACGCGGTCTTCGCGTCCTGGCGGTCCCGTCGGGCCATTACCTACCGGAAGCATTGGGGCATCAGCGATGAAGGCGGGACCGCGGTCACCGTCCAGGCCATGGTCTTCGGGAACCTCGGCGAGGCATCGGGGACCGGGGTCTTCTTCACCCGCGACCCGCTCACCGGCGCACCGGATCCCTATGGCGAGTGGTTGCCCGGCGGCCAGGGCGAGGACGTGGTCAGCGGCACCCATGCCGTCCAGACCCTCGCCGACCTGGCCGCACAACTGCCGGACGTGCACGCCGAGCTTCTCGAGGCCGGGCGCGTCCTGGAGCGGGAGAACGGCGACGTCCAGGACATCGAGTTCACCGTCGAGAGAGGACAGCTGTTCCTCCTGCAGACCCGGTCGGCCAAACGCTCTCCCTCGGCTGCGGTGCGCACCGCGGTGGACTTCGCCGAAGCGAACCTCGTGGACCGGGCCACCGCCCTGCAGCGTGTGACCCCGGAACAGGTGGCCAGCGTCCTGCAACCTCGGCTGGCCCCGGGCGCCGCCGAGGCCACCGAGGTCCTCGCGCACGGTGAGCCCGCCTGCCCCGGCGTGGCGGCCGGTGTCGCCGTCGGTGACAGCGAGGCCGCAGAGGCGGCAGCCGGCGAGGGCCGGGCGGTGATCCTCGTCCGGCCTACGACGAGCCCCGAGGACATCTCGGGAATGATCGCCGCCCGCGCCGTCGTCACCGAGCTCGGCGGCTCCACCTCGCACGCCGCCGTGGTCACCCGCGCGCTCGGACGTCCCTGCGTCGTGGGTGTCGGGACCGGCGTCACCGCCGGCTGGTCCGGCCGGACGGTGACGATCGACGCCACCAAGGGCATCGTCTACGCGGGGCGGCTGCCGACCGAGGCGGTCCGAGCCGAGGACGACCCGGCCCTGTCGCGGCTCCTGGAGTGGGCTCGGGAAGCCAGCCCCGTGCAGGTCGTCGAGGAGATGCCCGAGGGGTCTGTCGACCTCGACGCAGCCGGCGTGGGACTGGACCCCTCCGCGCCTCCGGAGCCTCAGCACGTGGTCGGGCTGCTGACCGGGGCGAGTTGTGCCCGCGGTGTGGTTATCGCGACGCCGGCGGGGGCGGGCGCGGTCCTCGAGGCAGGCGTCCCCGCCGTCGCGGCCGCACCGGGCCAGCACCCGCTGGTGCTCCTCCTCCACCTGCTGCACGCCGGGTCGCAGCGACGGGCCACCTCCGCGGGAGACGGCGCGTGAGTCTCACGCCGGCCGACCTCCAGGCCCTGATCTCGGCCTTCGACGCCTCGGAGTGGGACGAGATGACGCTCGTCCTCGACGGCGCCAACATCCAGCTGAGCAGGATCGGGCAGCCACCGGCGACCGCGGCGGGCGCCCAGCCGCGCCCCGCCCCGGACCCGCGAACAGCGAGCCCCAGCCGCAGGCCCAGCGGAGGGGCGCACCTCCCCGCAGCCACCGCGGCCGGCGCCATCGGCTCCCCCGCCGATGTTGCGCCGGTGCCCGCGGTCGAGGCCGGGGAGCGGTCCACCGAGCTGATCTTGGAACACACCAGCGGCGTCCACCGCGTCACCTCGCCCAGCGTGGGCGTGTTCTGGCGGGCGCCGGATCCCTCGGCACCGCCATTCGTGGAGGTCGGCGGGCGGGTCGATCCCGACGACCCCGTGTGCATCATCGAGGTGATGAAGTTGTTCAACCACGTCCAGGCCGGAGCCGGCGGGGTCGTCCGCTCCGTCGAGGTCGAGAACGGCGCGATGGTGGAGCACGGCCAGACGCTCTTCCTCATCGACCTGGACGGCTGAGCCCAGTGCCGCTCCGTCGCGTCCTGGTCGCCAACCGCGGCGAGATCGCCGTCCGTGTCGTCCGTGCCTGCGCCGACGAGGGCATCGAGAGCGTGGTCGCCGTGTCGGAGGCCGACCGGGACTCCCGCGCCGCACTCGTGGCCGACCGCGCCGTGTGCATCGGTCCGGCGTCGGCGACGTCGAGCTATCTGGACATCCCCCGCGTGGTGGCGGCGGCGCTCGGCACGGGCTGCGATGCCATCCACCCCGGCTACGGCTTCCTGTCCGAACGCCCCGAACTCCCGGAGGCCTGCGCCGACAACGGCCTGGTCTTCGTCGGTCCGACGGCCGACACCATCCGGCGCGGCGGGGACAAGGCCGCGGCCCGGCAGCTTGCCACCTCCCTCGGCATCCCGGTGGGTGCCGGGTCGGACACCATCGCCGACGGCGTCACGGCCCGCGACGTGGCCGACCGGGTCGGCTATCCGGTGGTCCTCAAGGCGGCCGCCGGTGGCGGTGGACGCGGCATGGTCCTGGTCGAGAGCGCCGACGCCGTCGAGGCCGCCTTCGAGGGCGCCAGCCGCGAGGCGCAGGCCGCGTTCGGCGACGGACGCATGTACCTGGAGCGCTTCATCACCCGGGCCCGGCACGTCGAGGTGCAGGTGCTCGCCGACACCCACGGCTCGGTGGTGCACCTCGGCGAGCGCGACTGCTCGGCGCAGCGCCGCTACCAGAAGCTCGTCGAGGAGGCGCCGGCGACGGCGGTCCCCCTCGACGTACGGAAGGCCCTGCGCGAGGCCGCGGTGGAGCTCGCGCGAGCGCTGGACTACGTCGGCGCGGGGACGGTCGAGTTCGTGGTCGACGCCGAGACGGGCGACTACGCCTTCCTCGAGGTGAATACCCGGGTCCAGGTGGAGCACCCGGTCACCGAGATGGTCACCGGGATCGACATCGTGCGCGCCCAGCTGCAGATCGCCGGCGGTCTGCCCCTCCCCTTCTCCCAGGACGACGTCCGGCTCGACGGCCACGCGGTGGAAGTGCGGATCAACGCCGAGGACCCCTATCGCGGTTTCGCCCCGGGCCCCGGCACGGTCAGCCGCTGGGTGGAGCCGGTCGGCGGCGGACTGCGCATCGACACCCACTGCTTCGGCGGCTACCGCATCCCTCCGCACTACGACTCGCTCCTGGCCAAGGTCATCGCACACGGAGCGGACCGCGAGGAGGCGTTGCGCCGCCTCGACCGGGGGCTGCGGAAGCTGGTCGTGGACGGCGTGCCCACCACCGTCCCCATGCTGCTGGCGGTCATCGAGGCACCCGAGTTCCGGGCGGGCACCCACCACACCCGATGGGTCGAGCAGGAGCTGATGCCGTCCCTCTCCGCGCCGCAGGCGACCCCCAAGCCGGCCGCCGCTCCTGCATGAGCGGTTCGGCCAACCTGGCGCTCCTCCTGGACGCACCGGCGCGCGCGAGGTCCGACGACCCGGCCGTCCTGGTCGGCAACCGGCCGGTCCGCAGCTGGCAGACGCTGGCCGAGGTAGTCGCCTGTCGCGCCGGGGCGCTGTCGGCGTCCTACGGCATCCGGCCGGGCGACCGGGTCGCCCTGGTGGCGGGCAACTGCCCGGAGTACGTGGAGCTGCTGTTCGCCATCTGGCACGCCGGCGGCGTCGCGGTTCCGATCAGCAACCGCCTGCACGCCCGCGAGGTGGCCATCCTCCTCGACGACTGCGCGGCCGGCCTCTGCGTCGCGAGCGAGGACTCGGCCGAGGACCTGGCGCCGCTCCTCCCGCCCGCCACCCGGCTGCTGATCCTCGGAACGGCCGAGGAGCGCGCCACGACCGGAGCTGCTCCGGTGGAACCGGCCCGCCGCGGCGGGCTGGACGACGCCTGGATCTTCTACACGTCGGGAACGACCGGCCGCTCGAAGGGCGCACGGCTAAGCCACGGCAACCTGCTGGCCATGAGCGCCGCGTACTACGCCGACGTGGCGGAGGTCGGGCCGGTGGACAGCTTCCTGCACGTCGCCGCGCTCAGTCATGCGTCCGGGCTGTTCGCGCTGCCCTTCCTGGCTCGTGGAGCAGCGCAGGTGCTCCCCTCGTCCGGGGGTTTCGACGCCGCCGAGCTACTGGAACTGGTGGGCAGGCACCGGCGCTCGACCTTCTTCGTCCCGCCGGTGCTCCTGCGCCGGCTCGTCGCGGCCGTGGAGCAGGCGCCGGCGGCTCCCGTCGAGCGCCTGGGCACCGTCCTGGTCGGCGCGGCGCCCGTGCCGGCCGGCGATCTGCGCCGCGGCATCGCGGTGCTGGGCCCACGGATCTGGAACGGCTACGGCCAGGGCGAGAGCCCCTGCACCATCACGGCCATGTCGGCCGCGGCCACGGCCGCGGCCCTCGACGACCCGCAGCGGCTGGCCTCCGTCGGCACGCCGCGCTGGGCGACCCGCGTCCGCGTCGTGGACCAAGACGACCGGCAGGTCCCGGTCGGCGAGGTGGGTGAGGTGGTCGTCGACGGCCCGACGGTCATGGCCGGCTACCTCGGCCGTCCCGAGGCGACCGCGGAGGCCCTCCGCGGCGGATGGCTGCACACCGGCGACCTGGGCCGCATGGACGCCGGCGGGTACCTGACGCTGGTCGACCGGGCCAAGGACGTGGTGATCTCCGGTGGGTACAACGTCTATCCCCGTGAGGTCGAGGACGTGCTCCTGACCGATCCCGCGGTGGCCGACGCCGCGGTCGTGGGCGTTCCGGACCCCGACTGGGGCGAGCGCCTGGTGGCCTTCATCGTCCCAAGCGAAGGGGGCCGACCGGACCCGCGGGACCTCGACGCCCGCTGCCTGTCGGCGATCGCCCGGCACAAGCGGCCCAAGGAGTACGTCATCGTCGACGCCCTCCCCCGCAACCCCACCGGCAAGGTGCTCAAGACGGTGCTGCGCCGGCAGGTGCCCGGCGCAGCGGAGACGGGAGCCTGATGACGACGCACGTCGAGATCCTGGACACCACCCTGCGAGACGGACAGCAGAGCCTGTGGGGCATGCGGATGCAGGCGGGGATGGCGTTGCCGATCGCCCACCTGCTCGACCAGACGGGGTTCCGGGTGATCGACTACGCCGGGAGCTCGATGTTCGAGGTGCTCGTCAAGTACTGCCGGGAGAACCCCTGGGAGGGCCTGGACCTCGTCCGCGAGCGGATCCGGCGCACCCCGATGCGCGGGGGCATGCGCGGGAACGCGGCGGTGTCCTTCGGCGTCACGCCGGACGCGCTGATGGACCTGTGGATGCGCCGGCTCAACGAGCACGGCGTCCGCTCGTTCTGGATCTACGACGTCCTCTACGGGGTGCACAACTTCGCCCGGCTGGGGCGGGTGGCGAAGGAGTACGGCTCCGAGATCGCCGGAACGGTCTTCTACACCCTCTCCCCGGTGCACACCGATGAGTACTTCCGGGACAGGACGGCGGAGATGGCTGCCGTTCCTGAGATCGACACAATCCTGTTCTACGACACGGCGGGCAACCTCGACCCCGACCGGCTGCGCACCCTCGTCCCCGCGATCGTGTCGGCGGCCGACGGCAAGCTGGTCGAGTTCCACTCCAACAACCTCATGGGGCTCTCGGGGCTGGCCTACGCGGAGGCCGTGCGGCACGGCATCACCATCCTGCACACGGCGAGCCGACCGATGGCCAACGGCCCGTCGGTGCCGTCGACGGAGAGCGTCGTGCGCAACCTGGAGATGATGGGGTGCACCCACTCGGTCGACACCGCCCTGCTCCCGCCGGTGGCCGACCACATGCGCGCCGTCGGCAGAGCGGCCGGCTACCTCGTCGACCAGGTCAGCGAGTACGACCTCTTCAACACGACGCACCAGGTGCCCGGTGGCATGGTGGGCACGCTGAAGGCCCAGCTGGTGCAGCACAGGATGGACCACCGCCTCGACGAGGTGCTGGAGGAGACGGCCGCGGTGCGCCGCGAGCTGGGCTATCCGGTGATGGCCACGCCCTTGAGCCAGCTCGTCGGCACCCAGGCGGTGCTGAACATCGTCACCGGCCGGCGCTACGGGCACGTGCCCGACGAGGTGATCGCCTACGCCGCCGGGCACTACGGCACACCGCCGGCGCCGATCGACGCCGACGTCCTGGACCGGATCATGGCCGCGCCCCGCGCGGCCCTAGTGACCGACAGCCCGCCGGAGCAGCCGACCCTCGAAGAGCTGCAGAAGCGGCACGGAACCACCGACGGGGACGACCTGGTCCTGCGCGCGCTCCTGCCGGAGCCCGCGCTCGCGGCGATGCGCGCCGCCGGTCCCGTGCAGCGGGACTTCCCGCTGGCCTCGCCGGAGGTCGAGGAGGTGCGCGCCCTGCTCCGGGCGACGGCCACCCCCTACGTGCGCGTGGTGACCGAGTCCATGGATCTGGAGCTGCGTCGCTCGTGACGACCACGGGAGGGCGGCCCTGGGCCGGTGCGGTGCTGTTCGACTGGGACGGCACGCTGGTGGACAGCAGGCAGGCCCTGCTGGCCGCCTGGCACGACGTCACCTCGCGGGTCCTCGGCCGGGCCTGGCCGGTCGAGGAGGACGACATCGGGGTGGTCCTCAGCCGCCGCGGAACGGAGGTCTTCCCCTCGCTCAGCGACGACCCCGCGGTCGTCCAGGCGCTCGCCGACGCCTTCACGCCGGCCTACGAACGGCACGCGGCCGAGGGCGTGCGCCCCTTTCCCGGCGCGGTGGACCTCCTCGAGGAACTGAACGGCCGCGCCGTCGCCGTGGGGGTGGTCACGAGCAAGGCGAGGGCGCGCTACACGGCCGACGCCGTACGCGGCCGGATGAACCACCTGATCGCGGCGGCGACCTGCGCCGAGGACGTGATCCGCGGCAAGCCCGACCCTCAGGCGGCGCTGTCGGTGCTCGAGCAACTGGGCGTTCCCGCGGACCGCGCGGTGATGGTCGGGGACACGGTCGTGGACATCAGGACCGGCCGGGCCGCGGGGATCCGCTCGATCGGGGTGACCTGGGGATCGACGCCGGCAGGCCCGCTCGTCGAGGCGGGCGCCGACGCCGTCGTCGAGACCTTCGACGAACTCCGCGCCGCGCTGAGCACCGGTCCGCTCGCCCCCTGAGCCGTTCCCCGCTCGCGCTGCCCACCCGGCCGGCCTCCTTGCGCAGAGCCAGGACGTCCTCGCGCAACAGCCCCGCCCCCTTGTCCTTGATCACGAGCGAGCGGGCCTGCGTGCGACGGTAGAGCTCGTGCGCGCGAGGGTCATCCGGGTGGTTCTTCACCCAGGCGTCGTCCAGGTAGCGGAAGCCGTCCTCCAGTGCCGGAACTCGCAGCGCCCGAACTGCCTGGTTGCACTGCTCCTGCGTGAGCTTTCCCTGCGTGGTGGTGTAGAGGGCGGTCTTGGCCGGCAGGGACGTGCTTCCTCCCCGGATTGGCCCGACCCCGGCGGTCCACTCGTCATCGGTGAGCACCGAGTACGGAATGGTCGACCACATGTCGCCCCGAGCGCCGGAGAACTTGGCCATGTGGGACTCGCTGCCTTGCTGCGAGCGCAGGGAGATGTAGCCGACCAGCTCGGCGATCAGGTGATTGCCGTACTCGTCGTTGAACATGGGCTTGAACCGCTGCACCCGGTCCTCGACCGTGTACCAGTCCTCCTGCTCGTAGACGCCGGCGATGTGAGCCAGGTCCTTCGGGACGTTGTAGTACACCAGCAGACCCGAATCGATCATCTGGTCACGGGACCATCCGGCGACCTCTTTCCACAGGCGCTGAGTGGCGTCGTGGATCGAATCCCGCAAGTGGTCTAGGTAGTCGGCGAGCTCGGTCGCTGAGCCCATGTGGACCGGGATGTACCCGTCGGACAGGTAATCGGAGGTGTAGAGCCCGACGGCGTACATGTTGTCGTGGTTGTAGCTCGGCTGGGCCTCGAAGCTGGCCCAGTCGTCCACGATGTTGAAGTGGGTGTCCTTCATGAACACCGTGAGCGTGATGTTGTTCAGCTCGATGTTCTCGGCCACGCCGTCGAGCCACGGGAGGTCGCTCTCGGCCAGGTCGACGAACTCACGGACGAGCATCTCGCCGCCGGCGACCTTGTACGGGCCGGAGTTGTGGATGCCCAGCCGGTTCTCGGAGTTCTTCAGGAAGGCGTACTGCGAGAGCGCGGCCAAGCACTGTGCGACCGCGGTGTGCAGCTTGTCCCCGGGTTTGGTTCCCAGCGCATCGGCCTCGAAGACCTGCACCTGACGTTCAGGCAGCAACTGGGCCGACAGCCCGGCGTCGGTCGGCAGGATGTGGGCGTGGTTGCGGTGGTAGCTCAGGTTCAGCCGCTGGGTGAAGTCGAGTACGTACATGACGTCGTCGATGGCGTCCGTCGGCTTGAGCATGCCCATGTCCATCAGCATCTGGCGGCCACCGAGGTAGAACTGCTCGATGATCCCGTTGGTGATGATGTTCGAGGACGTGGTCCGCTCGCGGGCGTGGTCACCGATCTCCTCGGCCGGCATCGCCTCCTCGATCTTGCGGAACAGGTCGGGATACCGGTACCAGGCATTGAGGTAGGACAGGGCAATGTAGGGGTTGACGGGGAAGAGTTTCGACTCCTGCACCGTGCGGGCCGTGCACTGGAAGTAGAAGGCGTCGCTCGCCTTCCGGATCCAGGCGTTCGCCGCGAGCAGGTCGGCGTAGCTGTGCTGGACGGGCATCGTGCACGGTCCTCTCAGTCGACCTTGATGATGCGTGGACGGGCGGAGTCGTCCCGCTCTGCATAGGCGTCGGCGGCGGGCTTGGAGTACTCCACGAGGACCGTGTCGCCCTCTCGCAGGCCATCGAGGTCGGCAGCCATGAGACACGGGATGTTGTACTCACGGGTGAGAATCCCGAGGTGTGAGCGGATGGTGCCGCCCATGCACACCACCCCGGCGAAGCCCTCGAGGATCGGTGCGGTGAGCGTGCCGCCCGAGTCGTCGATCACCGCGATGGTGTTCTCCGGGACGCCCTCGAGGAGCATCTCCATGACGACGTCGACGGTGCTGATCAGCCGTGCCGTACCGGTGACGTCGCCCTTGGCCTGGAAGACGTTGTCCCCGGTGCCGACGACCAGGCGCCCCTGCTCGTCGCGGGGCTGCGAGCCCGTGTCGGCGATGGCCGCTTCAGGCTTGTACTTGTCGGGCTCCTCGACCGCCGAGACCTGTGCGGAGGCCTCGAACCGGTAACCGGTCGCCAGCATGTCGGCCTCGATGCGAACGAAGTCCTCCTGAGTGAGTTCCAGGCTGGGGTCGATCACGGCCTCCTCCCAGGTCTTGCCGGAGGCGGCCAGCCGTTCGGCCACCAACGTGCGTATCGCGGAGTGGAAGAACTCCACCGTCGGATTCATCGCCTCCCCGCCCCACTTGTCGGGAATGGCACCGGCTTCTGTCATGGCCCCTCCTCGGGCGAGGTCACGGAGACAGCGACCCCTAGACATCGGATGGTTCGGTCGCAGCAGGTCAGTGAGCGGTGACTGCAACGAGTCGCCGGATGCAACTCCCGTACCCATCGCCCGAGGCTGTCCGGGCTGGTACGGCCGCCGTCCATGCCGGAGAATGTAGCGTAAGTCTCAATTCTGGCCCAGAGCAGCGAGCGACGCACCCGAGCGCTCGACCGCCTTGACGGCCGTTCTCGCTCGGGGGAGTCTGCAGACCTCGGATGTCCGGCGGCGACGGAGGTCGGAATGGCGGTGGTTGTCACCGGCGGGACGAGAGGCATCGGCCTGGAGATCGCCGCCGCGCTGGCCCGGCCGGGTTCCACCGTCGCCGTCGGCTACCGGCAGGACGCCGCCGTGGCCGACGCCGCCTGCGCCCGGCTGGCCGCCACCGGCGCGTGGCCCGTGGCCGTCGCGATGGATGCGGGCACCGCCGCGGGCGCGGAGGAATTGGTGGCTGCCGTGCCCGCGGGCGAACCGGTCGACCAGCTGGTGCACTGCGCGGTCGAGGTCGTGGCCGGGTCGGCGCTGGAGAGCGACGGGGAGCGTTTCGGGCACGCCGTCGCCGTCAACGGACTCGGCCTGCTGCATCTCGTCCGCGCGGCGCTCCCCCGTATGACCCGCGGCGGACTCGTCCTGTACCTGACCAGCCGCGGGGGTCGCGTGGTGATCCCCGGCTATGCGTCGGTGGGGGTCGGCAAGGCCTTGGGCGAGGCGCTCGTACGGTATCTCGCCGTGGATCTGGCGCCGCGCGCCGTGCGGGTCAACGCACTGGCGCTCGGGCTGCTCGACACCGCAGCCGTGCGGACGTTCCTGGGGGACCGGACCGACGCGGCCCTGGAGGCGAGAGCCGCCAGGGCGCCGTCCGGCCGCGGGCTCACGCACGAGGACTACCTGCCGATGGTGTCCTTCCTCGCCTCACCGGCGGCTGCCATGGTCACCGGACAGGTCGTCGGGGTGTACGGCGGAGCAGATCTACTCGGCTGACGAAGCGGCCACGGTCGGACGACATTCGTCGAAGGAGGAGCAGTGCAGGTCGGTTCTCTCATCCGGGCAGCCGCGCGTCGGTACGGCGAGGCGCCCTGTCTCACGGCGGACGGACGCACCGTCTCCTTCGCCGAGTTCGACCGGGCCACCGACCGGGTCGGTAACGCCCTGCTCGCAGGTGGGATGTCCCCCGGGGACCGGGTGGGCGTGCTGCTGCCGAACGGCATCGAGGGCCTGGTCGTCTACTACGGGCTGGCCAAGGCCGGGCTGGTGCGGGTGCCGCTCAACCACCGTGAGACGCCCGCGGAGTGGACCTACAAGCTCCAGGACTCGGGATCGCGGGGCCTGGTCCACAGCGGCACCGAGATCGACGGGCCGGACCTGGTGCAGTCGTGGGATCCGGCCTGGCTGGAACGGACGGCCTGGTCCGGTCCCGCAGAACCGTGTGATGTTCCCAGGAACGTCGAGGCCCCGTATCGCCTGGGCTACACGGGGGGCACCACGGGCAAGCCCAAGGGTGCGGTCCTCACGATGCGCAGCGAGCACGCGGAGCTCGCCCACTTCCTGGTCGACCTGCTCCCCGGCGTCGGCCCTGGTGACGTCATGCTGCATGCCGCACCCGTGATCCACGCCAGTGGTGCCTTCTTCCTCCCACACCTGGTCCGGGGCGCGCACAACGTCGTGATGACCGCCTGGGATCCCTCCACCTACCTGGAGGAGTTGCAGCGGACGGGCGCGACCGCGTCGTTCCTGGTGCCGACGATGATCGCGATGGCGATCGACGAGCCGGGCGCCGAAGCCCTGCACGTTCCGCGGCTCCGCCGCCTCTGCTGGGGAGCCTCACCCATGTCGCCGTCGGTGAGCGATCGAGCCCAGCAGGTCTTCGGGCAGGTCCTCGCCCAGACCTACGGGCAGGCGGAGGCGCCCATGGCCATCACCGTCCTCCAGCCGGACGAGCACGACCGGATCGGCTCGGCCGGTCGGCCCTACACCCTTGTGGAGGTCCAGGTCGTCGACGAGGACGACCGGGAGGTTTCGGTCGGCGAGTCCGGCGAGGTGGTCACCCGCGGCCAGCACGTGATGAGCGGGTACTGGAACCGCCCGGATGTCAGCGCGCAGACGCTCCGAGGCGGCTGGCTGCACACGGGCGACATCGGCCGCATGGACGACGAGGGCTTCCTCTACCTGGTCGATCGGCGCAACGACGTCATCATCACCGGGGGTTCCAACGTGTACCCCCGTGAGATCGAGGACGCGCTGACCGGCCATCCGGCCGTCCGCGAGGCAGCGGTCGTGGGGCTGCCCTCGGAGCGCTGGGGCGAGGTGGTGCACGCCGTGGTGGCCCTGCGGCCCGGGGAACAGGCGTCCACGGAAGACCTGCTGGCCTTCGCCGCCGGCCAATTGGCCGGGTACAAGCGGCCCCGGAGTCTGGCGGTCTGGGACGCCCTGCCGAAGAGCCCTGCCAACAAGATCCTCCGGCGAGAGGTCCGCGACGCCGAACGAGCGCGGCTGCACCAGGATGAGGCATGACCACGGACAGTCCGGACGACGCGAGAGGCCGGCGGCTGCACCGGCTTGAGGGCGCATACAACCTGCGGGACCTCGGCGGCCTTCCGACCGAGGACGGCGGGGAGACCCTGACCGGCCGGGTGTTCCGCAGCGACAGCCTCCAATCCGTGACGCTCGGGGACGTGGCCCGGCTGCACGACGCCCTGGGGATGCGGTCGCTGATCGACCTGCGTGGGGAGGACGAGGTGGTCGCGGAGGGTCGCGGTCTGTTGGCTGACCGGCACCTCAGGTACGTCAACCTCCCGCTGGTCCAGGAGGACGGCTCCTTGGTCAGCTACCTCGAGGACGGCCGCACGGTCGACCTCGTTCCGCGTTACCTCTCGTACCTGGCCTCCCCCGGGCGCACGATGCTGCGGGCGATCGAACTGATCAGCGAAGCCGGGTCTGCGCCCACCGTCTTCTTCTGCGCCGCCGGAAAAGACCGCACCGGCGTCCTCTCGGCGTTGGTCCTGCGCCTGGTGGGCGTGCAGTCCGAAGCCGTGGTGGACGACTACCTGCTCAGCGCCGAGAGCGCCGAGATCATCCTGCGGGAACGGCTGATGCCCTCCCCCACCTACGCCCACCACATCGCGACCCTGCCACCGGAGGTCTACCGCGCCGAGGCCGCCACGATGCGCCGCTTCCTCGTCGCCTTGGAGGACCGCTTCGGCGGCGCGGAACAGTGGGCGTTGGAGGCCGGGCTGGAGCCCTCGGTCCTGGCCCGCTTGCGGACGGCGTTGCGCGGGTAGCAGCCGGCCCAGGTCAGTCGGCCGGCGCTCCGGCAGGGTCGACCAGCCGGTCCCGCAGTCGCTGGACGACGTCGTCCTCGAGCCCGGCCTCCCGCAGGAAGCCGGACGCCGACCCGTACTGCTGGTCCACCGCGCCGAGGAAGTCCGCCATCGTGTCGGCCCGGCACTCGTGCACCTCGGGCGGCAGCAGGTCGATGCGGTCGGCGTAGGCGGGCAGCCGGCGCAGCCTGGCCATGATGGCGGGAAGCGCCTCGGCGCTGCGCGCGTAGTCCTCCGCCACCACGTCGGCGGGCACGCCCACCGCCCGCAGCACCAGACCGGTCATCACACCGGTCCGGTCCTTTCCCGCCGCACAGTGGACGACGGCCGGGAGCCCCTCGTCGGCCAGGAGACGGAAGGCCTCCACAGCCGCCGCCGCACTGACCGCCAGGTAGCCGAGGTAGTGGTGGACCAGGGTGTCCGCGGTCAGGTCCGGGACCGGCCGCTGGTCCCGGCTGTGCAGCGCCAGGTTCACGTGGCGGACCGGCTCGGCTTCGAGCAGGCCCCGGCCCTCGCCGGCCACCTCCCCCGGCGCCCGCAGGTCCACGACCAGCTGCAGCCCTAGCCGCCGGACGAGCACGTCGACATCCGCTGCGGTGAGCTCCTGGAGTGTGTCGCTGCGGAAGAGCAGGCCGGGACGTGTGCGGCCGCCGTCCTCGGTCGGGAGTCCGCCCAAGTCCCGGAAGTTCGCCGTCCCTGCCGGACGCCAGGGCGTGCTCACGACAGCCGCTCGAGGACCGTGGCGTTGGCCATTCCCCCGCTCTCGCACATGGTCAGCAGTCCATACCGCCCGTGCCGCCCCTCCAGCGCATCGATCAGCGTGGCGAGCAGCCGTCCACCCGACGCGCCCACGGGATGGCCGAAGGCTATGGCGCCCCCGTGGACGTTGACCCGTTCGGGATCGGCGCCGGTCTCCTTGAGCCAGGCCAGGACGATCGGCGCGAAAGCCTCGTTCACCTCAGCGACGTCGATGTCGTCGATCGCCAGGCCGGTGCGGGCGAGCACGCGTTCGGTGGCCGGGATGACGCCGTGCAGCATCAGCACCGGGTCCACGCCCACCACGACACCGCGCACCACCGCGGCGCGGGGCCGCAACCCCCAGCGCTCCGCGACGTCCTCGGACACGACCAGCGCGGCCGCAGCGCCGTCGCTGACCTGGGAGGAGGATCCGGCGGTGACCACCCAGTCGATCTCGGGGTACCGCTCGGCCATGGCCTCGTCGCGGAAGGCCGGCTTCAGGCGGGCCAACGTCTCCATCGAGGACTCCGCCCGGATCCCCTCGTCGCGATCGACGACGGTGCCGTCCGGCCGGGTCACCGGCTCGATCTGGGCGGTCAGGTCACCGGCCTCCTGGGCTGCTGCGGCCCGCCGGTGAGAGCGGACCGACCAGGCGTCGCACTCCTCCCGGCCGATGCCCCAGCGCGCGGCGATCAGCTCGGCGGAGATGCCCTGGCGCACCATGCCGTCGGGATACCGCCCGCGCAGGCGCGGCCCGAGCTCGTCGCGTCCCAACCGGTTGGCCTTCATCGGGACGGTGCTCATCATGTCCACGCCCGCGGCGACGACGGCGTCCTGCTCGCCGGCCACGACGGCCTGGGCAGCGAACTGCAGGGCCTGCTGCGCCGAGCCGCACTTGCGGTCGATGGTGGTCGCGGGGACCTCCTCGGGCCATCCGGCGGCGAGCACGGCGTGGCGGGCGACGTTGCCCGACTGCTCACCGACCGGCAGCACGCAGCCGGCTATCACGTCGTCGATCCGTCCCGGGTCGATCCCGGTGCGCTCCTGGAGGGCGGCGAGCACCCCGGCCAACAGGTCGACCGGGTGCACTCCGACGAGAGCGCCCGTGTCCTTGCCCTTGGCGAACGGGCTGCGGACGACGTCGACGACGACCGCTCGGCGCGTCATGGCATCTCCAGGGGTCGGCCTGACGGAGATCAGGTCAGGGTTGGTGGGCCTCGCGTCGGCCGGCTCGCCGCCGGACCGGGCAGGGAGAGCGGGCTCAGCGCCGGAGCGTGACCGACACATCGCCGGATCGAGCCTCGAGTGACCGGGCGGTTGTCGAGGCCACGAGATCACGGACCCACCGGGTGTGCGGCGAGACGTCCGTGGGAATCCGCTGCGGGACCGGACCGGCGGCGTACATGGCGTCCACGTCCGGGCCGGGCATCAGGTAACGCAGCAGCAGTTCCTCGTCCGACAGGGTCTCGCCGTACTCGTGCCGGATCTCCGCGAGGCTCGGCTGCGGCGGCGGATTCTCCTGGATGTGCTTGCCCCGAGGGCTGGAGAAGGCTCGGTCGAGCAGGTCGGGATCGACCTCGCCCGGGTGCGGGCCGAGATGCCCGGCCAGGTAGACCAGGTTTTCGTCCGGGATGACGCCGTAGCGCTCCTCGTTGACGACGTTGAGCATCGCCTGGATTCCCACAAGTTGCGAGAAGGGCGTCGCCATCACCGGATAGCCCATCTCCGCGCGGACCACCTCGACTTCCTCGAGGACCGCGGTGAGGCGGTCCTCCATGCCGTAGGTCCGCAGCTGGTTGAGCAACGTCCCGGTCATGCCACCGGGCAGCTGTTGGTGGTAGACCGACAGGCGGAACTCCGCCGGTGTGCCGGTGGCGTAGCCCTCCGCAGCGGCCACGGCACGGAAGTGCTCGGCGACCTCGGGCAGTCGCGAGTCGTCGACCGCCACGTCGTGCCCGAGCCGACGCATGTTGTCGAGGGTGGCCTCGGTGGAGGGCATGGAGGGCCCGTTGGCCAGCGTGGACACCGCCGTGTGGACGATGGTCACGCCTTCCTCGGCCCCGGTGAGGTAGTTGACCGTGCCCAGCCCGGTGGTGTTGTGGAAGTGCATCTCCAGCGGCACCTGGCCCGCGGCATCGCGCATCCGCGGGATCCAGGAACGCGCCCGTTCCGCGGTCAGGACGCCGGGCTCGTCGCCCAGGATGATCGTGTCCAGGCCGTCCCAGCCGGCCATGTCCCCGACGATGCGCTCGAAGTACTCGTCGGTGTGCACGGGCGAGTGGCTGAACATCACCTGCGGTGAGACGCGCATCCCCGCGTCATGAGCGACGCCGGCGATGTGCCGCATCTGATCCAGGTTGAACAGGCAGTCGAAGATCCACAGGCTGCCGATCCCGTGCTTGGCCAGCGTCCGCACCCAGAGCTCGACGATGGAGTCGGGCGTACGCCCCATGCCGACGACGCCGTTGCTGCGGGTCCCCGCGCGCAGAGTGCTGTTCGGCATGGCCGCCTTGACGAGGTCGAGCCCCTCCCAAGGGTTGTCCCGGCAGTAGCGGACCTGCACCTCGAACTGCGAGCTACCCGTGAGGTCGACGATCCGGTAGCCCGCCTGGTCTATCGCCTCGGCCACCGGCAGGATGTGCCCGGCGCGCATGCGCATGCCCCACAGGCTCTGCTGCCCGTCGCGCAGCGACTGGTCGATGAACTCGATCGTGGCCATCGCATGCCACCTCTCGGTCTCGGCTCCCGCGGCGAGGTGACGCCCCCGCCCGGTTTTCGTGGTCAGGCAGAGGGGTTGATCAGGATGAGCGGCTGACCGTGCTCGACCATCCCGCCGTTCTCGACGAGCACCGCGGTGACCACCCCGGACATCCCGGCGGAAACCCGGTTCATCAGCTTCATGACCTCTACGATCCCGACGACGTCCTCGGGCCCCACCCGGGTGCCGACGTCGACGAACGGGGGCGCTCCGGGACTCGGCGCCCGCCAGAACAGGCCCACGGAGGGGGCCGCCACGGGAGTCCCCGATGCCTCCGGCGGCGCGGGCACCGCACTCGCAACTGGGACGGGGACGGGGTCGGGCTGCGGCGCCCCCGGTGGCGCCGGCGGTGGGTCGAGTGCCGGTGCGGGCGCAGCCGCGGTGACGGGTGCGACATCCGCCGGCCTCCCGGCACCCGCCGCGCCATCGCGGCGGGAGACGTGCAAGGTGTCACCGGCGACCGACACCGTCATCTCCTGCCAACTGCTCTGCTCGAAGGCCGCCAGCAGTTCCTGCAGGTCGGCTGGTTTCAGGCCCATGCACATCCCTACCCGAGCTGGAGTCGTCGTCACAGACATCCCATGTCTGGGGACTTTGTAGCGCATGGCGCTAGTCTGCGAAAGCGCTGACGGAGGAGGCCAACAGTCATGGGGGTCATCGACACCGCCATCACACGCATCCGCGACCGCATTGCCGCTGGAGAGCTGGCCCCAGGTGACCGCCTCCCGCCGGAGGCGGAACTCGCCGCGCTCCTGGGCGTCTCGAGGAATTCCCTCAGAGAGGCCGTCCGCGCACTCATCCAGGCCAATGTCCTCGATGTGCGGCGGGGCGACGGGACCTACGTCACCAGCCTCGAGCCCCAGCTGCTCTTGAGCGGTCTGGCGTTCGTCGTGGATCTCATGCAGGACCGCACCGTCCTCGAGCTGTTCGAGGTCCGCCGTCTTCTGGAGCCGACCGCCACGGGGGTGGCCGCCGGTCGCATCACCGACGACTCGATCAACGGACTTCGTGGGCTCCTCGAGGCCATGCGGCGGACGACCACGGCGGAGGAGCTGATCGCCCTCGACGTCGAGTTCCACCGCTCGATCGTGCAGGCATCGGGCAACCAGACCCTCGTATCGCTACTGGATGCACTGTTCAGCAGGACCGCCCGTGCACGAATCTGGCGCGGTATCTGGGATCGCGGCGCTCTGGACTGGACCTATGCGCAGCACGAACTCATAGTGGAAGCGCTGGCTCAGCGCGACGCCACGCTCGCCACCGCCGCGGCAACCGTGCACGTCGCCGCATCCGAACGTTGGATCAGGCACCTGCTCGAGGACGACGAC
Organism: Blastococcus sp. HT6-4; assembly: GCF_039679125.1. Lineage (NCBI taxonomy): Bacteria > Bacillati > Actinomycetota > Actinomycetes > Geodermatophilales > Geodermatophilaceae > Blastococcus > Blastococcus montanus. The sequence continues at coordinate 2,095,505 of NZ_CP155551.1, forward strand.
GAGCCGGTCGCTCCCTCGCCACCCGCCTACGACGCCGGCGCTGTGGTCCGTGCTGCCACCCCCGACGGCGTGGCCGGGCCCGCTGCGGCGCACAACCCATGGACCTTCGACTGACGGAGCCCGCCCCCGCCCTTCTCCGGGGTCCGATGCCGATGGCGGCCGGTGGGCCGGCACCGGCCTCGACGGAGGGGGGAAGCCACCGCGGCCGCCGGCCACCCACGCTGATCGAGGCGCCATGGACTTCACGTCCGACAGCAGGACCGCCGAGCTGGCTGCCGAGCTGCGTGACTTCCTCACCGAACGGGTCATCCCGAGTGAGCCGGTCCTCGCCCGGCAGGCCGAGACCTCGGGGTGGGACACCCCTCCGGTCCTGGAGGACCTCAAGGCGGAGGCGCGGGCGCGTGGGCTGTGGAATTTGTTCCTTCCCCGGGAGCACCACGAATGCAGTGGCTCGATCCACTGTTGGCGGGGCGATCCGGTCGGTGTTCTCGATGACCGAACCCGCGGTCGCCTCGTCGGACGCCACGAAGATCGCCACGTCCATCCGCCGGGACGGCGACCGGTACGTCGTCCAGGGCCGCAAGTGGTGGTCGTCGGGCGCCATGAGCCCGCGGTGCAAGTTCGCGATCGTCATGGGCGTCACCGACCCCGAGGAACACCCGCACCGTCGCCAGTCGATGCTCCTGGTCCCGCTCGATACACCCGGTGTTCGCACTGAACGTTCGACCAGCGTGTTCGGGTACACCGACGGCAGCCACGGCGGCCACGCGGTCATCCACTACGACGACGTCCGGGTGCGGGTGGAGAATCTGCTCGGCGAACCCGGGGCGGGCTTCGCGTTGAGTCAGGCGCGCCTCGGTCCAGGACGCATCCACCACTGCATGCGACTGCTCGGCATGGCGGAGAGAGCCCTCGACCTCATGGTCAAGCGGGTCGAGGGCCGGGTCGCGTTCGGCAAGCCGGTGGCCGAGCAGGGGATCGTCCAGCACTGGATCGCCCAGTCCCGCATTCGGATCGAGCAGGCCCGCCTGCTGGTGCTCAAGACCGCCTGGCTGGTCGACACCGTGGGCAACCGGGGCGCCCGGACGGAGATCGCCGCCATCAAGGTGGCCGTCCCGGAGGTCACCAGGTACGTCGTCGACCGAGCGATCCAGGCGCACGGCGGGATGGGGGTCAGCCAGGATACCCCCCTGGCCGCGCTCTACGCCCAGGCGCGCCTGCTGCAGATCGCCGACGGCCCGGACGAGGTGCACGAGATGGTCATCGCCCGCCGGGAGCTGCGGGCGCGGTGATTCGGTGGCGCCGTCGTTCACGGCCACCCGAGCGCGCCGGTCCGGCGAATCAGCATGGCGGGTTCGTGAGCGGGCTCAGCGTGCAAGCACGTGAGTACGCCCGCTCGGAGTGGGCGGCCGACGCAGAACTGTCGCAACCGGTCAGCGTGAGCCCGGCTATCGGGATGCCGAGATGCGTGGGGAGCGCGTGAATGGACCGGAGTCGTCCCCACGGTCTCGTCTTCGGCATGGTTCTCCAGCACCGACAGCAGCCGGATACCGCCTCGGATCCCCACACGCAGCACCGGACCGGCGGGGCCAGTTGCCGGTTCCACTCGGCCACTCTCCGTTTCAGGTCTGGCAACACGATCGTCTGGAAGCGTGAGGCCATGGCGTCACCAGCGTCCGGAGACTTGCGCCCGCTCCTCCCCGCCAGGCGCCCGCGAGCTGTCACCGCGGGCCGGTCCGCACACAACCAGTGGCTGGCGCGGCAGTAGAAATACACAACGGCCTGGCGTGTGCGCATGTTCAAGTCCCCCCTCAGACACCGAGTTGAACCCCCACGGTCCTCAGACCGATGGGGGTTCTCCTGCTCTTGATGTCGGCACCGTCGATGCCTGAAGGAGTCCACCGGCCGGATCCCACGGCTTCAGACGCCCGTAGGTCGACCCGCATGGGTCAGGGCGGGCTGAATCGCGACCCCTGCGTGGTCAGTCCGTGGCCCGCGGTTCCACGGACACACCCAAGACGTCGCAGATGCGATCGACGTCCGCGTCCTGTGCGATCACGGTGGCTCCACTGCGCCAAGCGACCGCGACAACCAGGCAGTCCACGAGGCCGCGAGGGGTCACCCCGACGCGACGACATCGCCGATAGACGCGGGCGGCCGCATCGAAGTCGGCGGCAGGGTCGATCGCCAGTAGGTGACATCGCAACAACAACCGACGGAGATCATCCGCCCGCCGATCATCGCGTGCGCCGGCAAGTACCTCCATCAGCACGGGCTCTGTAACGGCAAGAGGCCCGTCGGAGACGATCAACTCAGTCATCCGCCGGTCCACGGCGCTGCCCGTCGCCCGGTCGAACTCCACCCAGGCAGAAGTATCGGCGAGGATCACGCCGCGCCGCGCGGCGCGCGGTCCTCCGGAACGTCCTCCATGGCTCGGGCGCCGCGCATGGACAACGCCTCATCGCGACTCATCGGCTGACCGGCCAGGTGGCGCAGCGCGAGGTCGACCGCCTCCGTCTTGGTCCTCACTGCGTAGCGGGTCATCACGACCTGAACCAGTTCGTCTTCGATCTCGATATTCGTCCGCAGTCGCGTCATACACCTATCATACACGTGGTGTGTACGATAGGTGTACCGCTTGCCGACCGACCTACGGGTCGCCCCTGCCCGAGCCCCCCGTATCGAGGACAGAATCCCGGCGGGCCCCGCGGCCGGTCACTCGATCGTCGACGAACAGCCGTGTGCGTATGTAGCGTGTCGCCCCTCGGACACCGAGTTGAACCCCCACGGCTCTCGGGCCGGAGGGGGTTCTCTTGTCTCTGGTATCGGCTTACCCGCCGACTGACTGAAGGACTGCATCGGCCGGCCGCTGGCCTGAGCCCTCGGGCGTCAACGGCCGCCCCTCATCGGCAAGTCGGCCGGGCGCGGGGCATTCCCCTCGAACCGGACGCCCGGCCTGAGTCCAGCCGGTCGACCCGGTGGAACCGTCTCCACACCTGATGGCCGGCGTTCTCGAGGCTCGCTGATCGTGGCGGCCTGGCAGGCGAGGCGCGGATCGGCCGGACGTGTGCGGACCGCAAGAAGCGCTTTGCGCCACGCGTCGCTCAGCGTGGTACTCGTTCGGAGAAGTCCAGAGTGCCCACGACGGAGCCGTCGGCCGCGTATCCGGTCAGTACGCCGTCGGACCCAGGCGGGAACCACCCGTGCAAGAACCCGCGCGCGAGCACGGTCGGGTAGGTCGAGCCGTCGGGCAAGCGCAGTTCGCCGCGCACGGCGTTTCCGGCCGTCGTCACGTACCCGACGTAGGGGGCGGTCGGGCCGATGCCCAGCTCCGTCCCGAAGTCGTTCGGGAACTCTGATGGACCGCACGCCCCGCCGTTCTCGTCGAAGTCGGCGGGTGCTGGTCCGGCAGCGCTTTCCGTCGTTTCGAACAGCTGTGCGGTGCACCAGGTGTAGCCGGTTGCGGGGTCTTCCTCCCAGGTCACCACCGTGAAGACCCGTCCGTCGGGCCCAGGGGCGGTCCCGGCCCGCTGAACCGTCGCAGCAGCAAGGTCCGGCTGGGACCTCGCGCCGAGCAGGTCGGCGAGCCGGTCTGGCAGGAGGCCAGTGGCGGCTGCGGTCCCGATGCCACCGGCGAGCAACGCCCCGGACAAGACGCCCGACACGATCTTCCGGCGGTGGCGCCTGGGGAACCGTTGCTCCGGAGCGGCTGTGGTGAAGGCGGTGATGCGGGCGAGTTCAGCAGCCGACCAGTCCTCGTCCAGCGCGGGAGTCGGGCGAAGCGCCTTGAGGCGGGTGAGCGGATCGGTCCTCTCGGTCACGAGACACTCCTTGGATGTGTCGCTCGGATGCGGAGGGAGGCTGGCTCTGGGTCCGCGGTCGCCTCCCGCAATCGACGGCGCGCGCGGTGCAACCGAACGGCGAAGGTGGAAGCCGAGCAGCCAGCCACCTGCGCGGCCTGGGTGGTGCTCAACCCGTCCCAGGCGACGAGCAGCAGCGCCTCCCGCTCGGTCGAGGTGAGCGTGGCCAGTGCCGCCAGCATCGCTTGGCGTTCGACAGCGGAGATCTCGGCCGCCGGGCCGTGCTCGGTCAGTTCGGCCAGCCGCTGCAACTCTCCCTGTAGCAGGGCTTGTCGGTAGCCCGAGCGACGGTGGTTGGTGAGCGTGTTGCGGGCGACGACGAGCAGCCAGGGCAACGGCTCCCCCGGGACATCGGCCAGTCGCCGCCAGGCCACGAGGAATGTCTCCGACACGACCTCGTGCGCGGTCTCCGGGTCGGCGTGCCGCACCGCGTAGGCAAGCACCCGCGGGGCGTGCTCCTTCCAGAGCGCGGTGAACCGGCTGGTCTCGGGTTCCGCCGCCGGAACACTTCCCGTCACTCTCACACCTTGCAATGTCCGGCACCTGGCCGTTTCTTACGTCCGCAGCCCCGTGTCGTCCTGCCATACCTCCGCCCATCCGCTGGTCGCTCCAGCGCTACGGCTGGCGGCTTCGTGACTCCTCGACGGCTGTGCCCGCTCGCGATCGCGCCGAGCGACGGCCGATCGCCGCCGGAGTTTCCCGTCACTGATTGCGGCAGATCAGTCCTTCAATTCGCGAATGTCCTTGCCCTGTTCGGCGAACGCTTTGAAATCCTCCATGTGCTGTTGCGACTGCTTGCGGAAGACGCTGGGCATGAGAAACCCCACCAGCCGCATCAGCGGACCGGCGAACCGGTATTCGCTCTCGCTCTCCCAGAGCGTCGACTCCGGACTGGCTTCGGTCAGCCGATCGCGCACGACGCTCCACATGCCCGCACCGACGAGCTCTCGGTCGAAGTGAACGACGGTCTCTTCGGCGATCCCCTCCAGGTCTGCCGGATCCCGGCGTGTGATCGTCTCGGTGCACTCGAACTTCCGCTTCCCCGACTGCATCACGACCCGGGACCTGGTGCCGAGCTGTCCGTGTATCCCATCCACGGGCTCGTGCAGCACCATGCCTCGCAGCCACTTCGGTAGGTGTGCCGGGTCGGCGAGCAGCTGGGCCACCTTCTCTCGCGGCAGGGCGATCTCGATCGAGTTGGTGTACTTCATGACGCGCATTCCTCCTGGGCGTGGGACAACCTGCCTGTTGTGCTGCTCGTCGTGCTCCTCGACGGAAAGGCCTGGCATCCGTCTCGCGCATCGACACCTCGCATCGGCGGTGCGAGCGCCGGGAATGCCGAGCAGCTCACCGCAGCGGGGATGTCAGGTCAGGTCGGGTCGGGCGCGTAGAACGTGGTGGTGGCCTCGACTGCGGCCGCGACGTGCTCCGGTTCGCCACCGGCGGCCAGGTGAGCATCGCCCCAGGCCGCGGCGCTTCGGCGGATGAACTCGCGCCCTTCGGGCGATTGCTGGACCACCTCGTGGTCGGCGGTCCCGTCACCGGCCAACAACCGGGTCAGGGCGAGGAGATGCAGGTCCCAGCCAACGCCGCCGGCACCGGGGCCGTAGGTCGGGAAGAGGGGCTCCTCGACGACCGCTGCGTGGATCAGCGTGAACTCGGTGTCGCCGGTCGGGCCGGGGACCAGGCGCACTTCCACCTCGCTCGTGCCGGGCCAAGCGTCGGCGTCCGGCCCGTAGAGCCAGGACACCTTCAGCAGACGCGGCGGCTCGCACCGGAGGATCTCGCCGTGCTCGCCACTGCCCAACTCGAACGTGCCGCCGAGCCGCAGGTCCCCGGTGACCAGGCTCAACCAGCGGTGCAGCCGCTCGGGGCTGGTGACGGCGTCCCAGACGTCGTCGATCTGCGCTTCGTATCGCCGCCGCAACTCGATGGTGTACGCCTCGCCGGCGGGCACGCTGCCCTTACCCATCGCCCGGTGCGTGGCGGCCAGTTCGTCCAGTACGTCTTTCACGTCAGCTTCCCTTCGCTGCTGGATCGGTCTCGTCCGCATCGATGCCGGGCTCGGCCGGTCGGGTGGGCTCCCCACCAGCCGGAGTCCGAGCTGCACGCCTGCCCCGGGCCAGTTCGGTCTCCAGAGCGTCGAGGCGTTGTTGCCACAACCGGCGAAACCGGTCCAACCATGCGTCGACCTCGCTCAGCGGCCCGGGCTCGACGGCATAGAACCGGCGAGCGCCCTCACGCCGCACCGACGTGAACCCGCTGTCACGCAGCACGCGCAGATGCTGTGAGACACCCGGCTGGGAGAGTCCGAACTCGGCCCGGATCACGTCCGTGACTTGGCCAGAGGTCTGCTCGCCGTCGGCGAGCAGCTCCAGTATTCGTCGGCGCACCGGGTCGCCGAGGACGTCGAACGCGTACACGAACAGGGACCGTACCGGTCTTGGCTTATATAAGTCGATACGGACTTCTGGACGGGCGGCCAGGAAGATCCAGGGCCGGACACTTGCCCCCGGCAGTGACCTGCGTCACGATCTCGGGGCCCCGTCCGCCAAGGGAGTCCTGATGCGCCTGCGACGACGTACCGCCCTGTTCGTCACCTTCGGCACCGCGGTGGCACTCGCACTGCCGGCTGGACCGGCGGCCGCGCATCCAGGCGGCCACGGGCCCGGCGACGGCCCGGTGAGGGTGCAGTGCACCGCCGACGACACGGTGCACGTACCGGGCGCTGAGCTGGCCGTCACCGCCTGCTTGCCGGACGTCACCACCGCCGGGCTGCTCCAGGCACCCGCGGGCCAGTACACCGACCAGGCGGACTGGCTCTCTCTTCATGCGCCCGGCACGGCCAACCCCAGCGGTGTGCCGGGGGTGCAGGTCGACGGCTACTTCCCGGACACCTCGAGCTTCAACACCACCCACGGCTGGAACCACGACAGCCAGTTCGTGCTGCGCATCCCGGACAACTGGAACGGCGGCCTGGTGGTGACCGGCGCGCCGGGCAACCGCAAGCAGTACGCCAACGACTTCCTGATCTCCGACTTCGTCCTCGCCCAGGGATTCGCCTTCGCCTCCACGGACAAGGGCAACAACGGTGTCAACTTCTACCGCGACGGCGACCAGCCTGGCGACGCCGTGGCCGAGTGGCACGAGCGCGTGACCCAGCTCGCGATCGCTGCGCAGGGCGCGCTGCGCGAGCGCTTCGGCCACGCGCCCGAGCGGACCTACATGGCCGGCATCAGCAACGGCGGTTACCTGGTGCGCTGGCAGCTGGAGAACCGCCCGATGCTGTACGACGGCGGTGTCGACTGGGAGGGGACCCTGTTCACGCCGGACGGGCCCAACCTGTTCACCTACCTGCCCACGGCCGTGCGCTTCATCCTGGGCCAAGCCGACGCAGAGGACATGTACGCCGCCGGCTTCGCCCGCGGGTCCGAGGCGCTGTGGCCGTACCACCAGCAGGTCTACTGGGGTCTGACGCAGAAGATCTACCGGGCCGAGTTCGACCCGGCGTACGACCCGGACTGCCCGGGGGCGACGGCGGGCACGACGCTGCCCGAGATCCTGGCGCCGTGCGCGCATGACGCGGCCTACGACGCGTGGTTCGCCGACCCCGAGTCGGAGGCGGTGCACGACGCACTGGCTCGGATCAGCCTGACCGGCAAGATCAAGAAGCCGCTGCTGACCCTGCACGGGACGCTGGACACCCTGCTGCCGATCGGCACCGACAGCGACGTCTACGCCCAGATGGTCGCCGACGAGCACCGGAGCCGGTTGCACCGCTACTACCGCATCGAGGGCGGCAACCACGTCGACAGCCTGGTAGGGCTGGACCCGGACACCCTGCGCCCGATGCTGCCCTGCTTCCGGACCGCCTTCGACGCCCTCACCGCCTGGGTCGAGGACCGCCAGCAGCCGCCGGCGAGCACGACCGTGCCGCGCCCGGCCGGCAACGGCGCCACCGACCCGGAGCTGTTGAACACCTGCTCGCTGAGTGCCTGGAACTGACCCAGGTCTACCTGTCAGGTCACGCGCGGCGGCCGGCCATGCGCCCTGGCTCCTGATCGGACGCCGCGCCAGTGGCGCACGAACCCGGGTGCGACACCGTCACCCGATGGCGCTCCCCGGCTTCCGCCACGTGACCGCACCTCACCTCATCGGCACGCCCCGAGGGCAAGCCAGAAGATCGGCTCAGGAGTCGGCCGAGGCGAGCGGCCTCCGGGTGTTCTCCTCCCCCGGCGCCCCGCTGTGCCGCCGCGAGGCCGCGATCCGGGTCACTCGGATGCGTGTGCGTATGTGGCGTGTCACCCCTCGGACACCGAGTTGAACCCCCACGGTCCTCATGGCGGTGGGGTTCTCTCGTTACCGGTGTCGGCACGTCTGTTGGTCCGCTGAAGGGCACCAGCGGCGAGCCGTCTAGCGCGTCCTGTGGGGCGAATTCGTCGTCCGGTCTCGGGAACGTGCCAGCTGGAGGCGGTCGACCGAGCCGTGGTGACCTGGTGGGCCGCCGGGAACTATGGTGGGCGTCTCGGCATGGCTGTCAGCGTCCCCGCTGGCGCCGGTGCTGTCGAATGGGCCGGTACCAGGCAGCCTTCCGCGACACGGGACGGGCTGGAGTCGAGGCACGGCGAGGTCCCCGCCCTCCTCGCGAGGCGTGGCGCACCGACCGGCCGGCTGACGGAAGACGGTCTGGTCGCCAAGACGGTCAAGACGTGGTGTCGGCGGTCCGGCCGCCCTGCCATCCGGCAGGAAGCGGGCCCAACGTCTCTACTGGCCGTGGGCGATGATCGCGCGCTTGCTGATACGCCAGCCTGCGGGGGTACGGGTCAAGGTGTCGACGTACTGGCCGATGAGGAAGGGCATGGGGCCGGGCCGACTCTGACCGAGGCGCAGGTACTTGCTGCGCACGTCGACCTCGTCGCCACGGTCCTCGACCACCTCACTGTTCGTGGTGTGGTGTGACAAGCCGTGGCGCACCCCCGCCATACGCGTGAGTAGGGATCCACCGACGTACCGGTCATGGCCTCGAGGACGGCCTCGAGGCCAAGAACGACAGGACCTCCGCCGGCGGTCATGTCGAAGACCACGTCCGCGGTCATGACCGTGTCGAACGGCACGGCCGCCGAATCGAGCGCGTGCCCGTAGCGGGCGATGGTCTGCATGATGCCGAAGTAGTCCTCGAACCTCATGCCTGCGCCTCTGCGTAGGTCTCGGCTGCGCCTCCGGCGGAGGTCCGTCGTGGGGTGAGGCCGAAGGATTGGGCGAGCAGCGTGTGGGAGTGGCGGCGGCCGTCCGGGTCGGCGATCCGGTTTTGGATCATGATCTCGTCCGCTGGGCTCTCGTCGACCATCCGCTCCAGCGTGGCCCGGACCTCGTCCGGGTTCCCGGCGACGAACTGCGGCCACTGATCGTCGACGATGGAGGTTGGCTGCTCCCGCTCGGTGGTCGTCAGTTCCCGGGCCGCCTCATCGGCCGACGGCAGTTGCGCATCCCCTCCGGTCGGCCGCAACCGGGCGTAGTAGCCCTTGGCCGAGCCGACCAGGCGCTGCGCGTCTGTAGACGTGTCGCCGACGGTGACGTTCACGGCGAGGATCGCCCGCGGAGTTTCCAGACCGAAGCCCTGCCGCTGGAACTGTGCGCGGTAGGTGCGCAATGCCGGTGCCGCCCCGGGCGGGTTGATGAAGCCGGCGGACCCGCGCGGCGTTCGCCGCCGGGCTGGCCGGCCCGAGCATGGCCGGGGAGCTGGGTCGGGTTGCCGTTCCGGTCACCATCGTGCGCGGCACCCGCGATCGCGTGTCCCCCGCCCAGCGGAGTCGGTTGATGCACGACCGGCTCCCCTGCGCCGAGCTGGTGCTGCTCGAGGGGCGGGCCATGTCTCCATGGTCGAGCGGCCGGTCGAGGTCGCGGCCGTTCTGGACGGTGCTCCCCGCGTGGCGGCCGGGTAGGGCCCCTACGTCCCCACGCGGGCCGCTCACAGCCGGGCATCAGCCACCTGCCTCGGACACCAAGTCCGACGCTCACGGCACCGCGACCGGTGGGCGTCCCCTGTCCCTGGAGCCGACACGTGCGCCGTGCTGATCACTAGGCCGGTGAGCGTCACGGTCAGGCGCCGACGACCACGGACCTGACTGATTCCGGGCGGCGCCACTCTCGACGAGCACGCGCAGCTGCTGGTCCCGTGCTGGAACTGTCGTTCCCCCTCACCGACGTGGTGCGTCCTGGCCCGATGCATCGGAGGAGGCACACAGCGCGGCAGCGGCGCCACCGCCGAGACCCGTGCCGGTGCGCCGGAAGCACGGTCCCTGCTGCCCACGGTGAATGGGGCAGCGTCCTGCGGGTAGCGGAGCGGAGGCAGAGCACCAACCCCTAGGCCGATGCGCTGGGAGATGAGGATGACCGCCAGCACGGGAGAGCAGGACGTCGTCGACATCCTGACCACCGATCACCACGAGGTACTCGCACTCGTCAGCCAGATCCCGACGGCTGATCCTGACCAACGGCGGGACATGACCGACACGGTCATCGCCGAGCTGATGCGCCACTCGGTCGCCGAGGAGATGTACGTCTACCCGGCAATGCGTGAGCATCTTCCCGACGGGGACGGGAAGGTTCAGCACGACATCCAGGAACACCAGGAGCTCGAGGAAGTCATGAAGGAGCTCGAGGGTCTCGACGCCGCGGACCCGCAGTTCCTGGAGACACTCGCACGTCTCGATGCGATCCTGCGCGACCACGTCTCGGATGAGGAGAGTGAGCAGTTCCCCATGCTGCGTGCACAGCTCTCCCGTGAACAGCTGGTCGAGATCGGCGAGAAGGTCGAGACGGCGAAGAAGGCAGCCCCGACCCGGCCGCACCCTGCGGCCCCGCACAGCGAGCTGTTCCACAAGCTCGTGGGGCCGGGTGTCGGTATGGTCGACCGGCTCAGGGACAGGCTCACCGGTCGGCAGAACAGCGCCTGACCGCCCGGCGACGTCGATCGGCGGCCGAGAGTGGCAGCGGGTTAGCTCGGCCGCCTGCCCTCGGACACATCGACATGGGGGCGGCCGGACCACGAGGACGTGGTCGGCGGTCCCTGCCGAGCTGGGCCGGGCCGGCGCGCGCGTACGCGGCGGCCCGAGCGGGTCTGGGCCGCTGCAGGATCACCGCACCGGAGGGCGGACCGAGGCCATGGGCGGCAGGGTCCAGCACGCACCCAACGCGCGATCCAGGGTCCGGTCGAGCACGTCGAGGCCACCACCGGGATAGGGCGTGAGCTCACGGAACGACACGACCCGCAGCGGTGACCAGTCCGGCGTGTACACCCGTCGGAGGTGGTGGGCCCCCGAACCGGTCGGTGTCGACCTGTACGAGCCGCATCCGGCCGCCGAACACGAGGAGCTTGTAGTCGGCGAGCGGCTCCCCGAGGAACTCCTCGACCAGCAGAAGCCGGCGCGCCTGGCTGTAGACCCGCTCACCCCGGGCGCGGTACAGCGGCTCGTCGAGCCAGCCGTCGGTGATCCGGAACAGCTGCTCGACCTCCGGTTCGCCCGACCCGAGCTGCACCCGCATGGTTCCGTGGTTGGGCTTGAGAACCCACCTCTCCGGCACGTCCATACCCGCCAGCTCCCGCACGTCCGTCCCGGACCACAGGACCCGCGGCACCCGCAGGTCGGGGCACACCCGAGTGGCGTACTCCCTTATCCGCAGCTTGTCGCCCAGCTGCCCGATCAGCGTCCGCCGGTCGTTGACCACCCGCCAGTTGATCTTCTCCGTGAAGGTCCGTGGACGGCGGTCCCGCGGCCAGAGCCCGTGCGCCTCGCGGCAGAGCAGGGCGCGCTTCGGCCGGTCCGGGAGCCGGCGGAAGACGGCTCGGTAGGCGGGGTGGGCCGTCCTGACATGCTCCTCCTTGGTTGGGAGGCGGCGACCCGCCGCCGCCCGTACGGTCGGACCGACAGGGACGTCGGCTCCATGCCCACGGCGCCCACCGCGCCCACCCGCGAACAGGGAGAACCGGCTGCCAAAGACCGTGCTTCCAGTGGCGTCCACCAAGGTGGACGCCACTCGTGTCGCCCCTCGGACACCGAGTTGAACCCCCACGGCCCTCCGGCCGGTGGGGGTTCTCCTGCCTCTGGTATCGGCATACCCGCCGACTGCCTGAAGAACTGGATCGGCCGGCCGGTTGGCCTTAGCTCTCGGGCCCTAACGGCCGTCTCCTCATGGGCAGGCCAGTCGGGCGCGGCGCAGTCACCCCGAACCGGATGCCCGCCCTGAAGCGATAGCAACGTCATGGGCGGCGGCTCGCGGCTCGGTCAGGCACCGCCAAGCTGGGATTCGCAGCACTTGCCAGCCGAGTCGCTGTAACACCAGATCCCGCACGAGATGCTGGCGACGCTGCCGGCCGCGGGCGTCAGTGTGCTGTGTGCCGTCGCATTCAACATCGATCTGGCGGCCATCAGCGGCGGTCACAGCAAAGTCGAGTTCGTAGCCGTCTACGAGCGATTTTAGCTGTACCTCCAGGCCGGCTTCGGTCAGCGCCGCGTACAGCCGCCCTTCAGCCTCCGAGTGCAGACGTCGGTCTTCCCTGTCGGTCGGTGACGGCGTCGGGTGTTCGCGGCGGGCGACGTCAGCCAACGCCGCCAGGGTCGGCGTCGGCAGCTGCGCCAATGCCAGGGCGTCACCTGCGACGACCAAGGCACGGCGGGCCCGGCTGACCGCGACGTTGACCAGATGCGTTGCTCTTCCGCCCAGCGCGCAATTCCGTGTCGTGCATCGGAGGGCAAGCACTGGGCTGAACAGCACGCGATCGACGAGGGCCACCGCCCCGGAACCACGACCGATGACGCTTTGCTCGACTGGCTGAGCTGAAGCAGCACCGCGAGTGCTCCGCCGGTTCCTCCCGCCAGGTTCGCCGGTCGAACACGACCTCGGCGCTCGACTCCCGGCTCGGTGCCTCGGCGGCGAGGGACAGGACCAAGAGGGGCACAGCGGTGTGAGCCACGGCGCGGGTGGGCACCGAAAGGCGACAGATGCCACGCGGACGGAGGTCCTCCATGGAGCTGACCGGGCAGGTCGCCCTCGTCACCGGGGCATCGCGCGGGCTGGGGCTCGCGCTGGCCCGGGAGCTCCTCCGACGTGGCTGCAGGGTGGCGGTCTGCGCCCGGGACCCGGAGGAACTGGAACGGGCCCGAGTGGAGTTGGCGCGGGACGGCGCGGACGTGCTGGCCGTTCCGTGCGACGTCTCCAATCGTGATCAGGTGGAGGAACTGGTCGCCCGGACCGTGGACCAGTTCGGTTCGCTGGACGTCCTCATCACGAACGCTGGGGTCATCCAGGTGGGCCCGCTTCCGACGATGCGGGTAGAGGACTTCGAGGACGCCATGGGGGTCATGTTCTGGGGCGTGGTTCTGCCCACCCTGGCCGCGCTGCCGCACCTGCGCGAAACCCGGGGCCGGATCGTCACGATCACCTCAATCGGCGGGAAAGTCGCAGCACCCCATCTGCTGCCCTACGACGCAGCGAAGTTCGCCGCCGTGGGCTTCTCGGAGGGGCTCGCCGCCGAGCTGGCCCGGGAAGGTGTCCGCGTGACCACCGTCGTCCCCGGCCTGATGCGCACCGGCTCGCCGCTCAACGCGTTCTTCAAGGGGCAGGAGGCGCGCGAGTTCTCCTGGTTCACCGTCGCCGACAGCGTCCCCGGGCTGTCCATGGATGCCGAACGCGCCGCGCGACGGATCGTCACCGCCATGCAACGCGGCCGCACCGAGGTCCTCCTGACCGCTCCGGCCAAGCTGGCGGTGCGGGTCCACGGGCTCATGCCTGCCACCACGGTCCGCACCCTGGGCCTGGTGAACCGCCTGCTGCCCCGTGCGGACGCCGCCGACCAGCACGCGGTCCGCGGGGAGGCCGCCGCAACCGCGATCGGTTCCCCGCTGTTCCACCGGCTCATCGCTACGACCCGCCGGGCCGCGGAGCGCTTGAGGCAGCGGCCGGGCCCCGTCGCTTCCCCGGCCGCGGTCCGGTCCGCGCGGTCCGCTCCCGGCGAGGCTACGGGCCCCGGCGACGTCTCGTCGAGCTGACGGACGCCGTGGAGCCCGCACTCACTGGCCGTGAGTTTCCGGCAGTCTGCAGGCCCCGCGATCAGGCCCGGCCGAGTCCCCCAGGGCCGCAGGATCCTGTCGCTCAGCTCGCTGCTTGGTCGGCTTGCTTCTCAAGGAGAAGGTCCACGAGCTCCCGGTCGCCGGACTGCTCGACGTCGGCCGCACAACGGACATGGGTCCCGGCCCACTGCAGATCGTGCTACCGAGAGCTCACCGAGTTGTCGACGTCGTAGCCGCGCCCGGCGATGCAAGGCGGATTCCAAGGGGGCGTCCGACGGCACCACTCCCCGCCCGCCTTCGATGCCCTCACCGCCTGGGTCGAGGACCGCCAGCAGCCGCCGGCGAGCACGACCGTGCCGCGCCCGGCCGGCAACGGCGCCACCGACCCGGAGCTGTTGAACACCTGCTCGCTGAGCTCCGGGAGCTGACCCAGGTCTACCTGTCAGCTCACGCGCGGCGGCCGGCCATGCGCTCTGGCTCCTGACCGGACGCCGCGCCAGCCGCAGATGAGGCGGGCGCGCAGCGCCTCGTCCCCCGACGGCACCGGGCAGCCTGCATCTGTCACGTCACACGCCGCGGGCACCCAGCAGCCGCGAGATCTCGGCGGCGGCGGCTCTGGCTTGCGGGGCGAATCCTTCGATCGACTCTCCGGGATGCTCGAGGGCGATCGACGAGATCGACAGTCCGTGCGTGGCTCGGCCCGTGCTGTCGTATATCGCCGCCGCCACGCACACGGTGCCGTCTTCGTTCTCGCCCAGGTCGACCGCGAAGCCTCGCTCACGCACGACCTCGAGCACGCTGTGGAGCGAGGCGACGTCCCGGACCGTCGCCTCCGTGCGCGCCGGCAGCCCGGTGCGCTCGGCATAGTCGTTCACCTGGTCGTCGGTCCAGGTGGCCATCACGGCCTTTCCCATGCCGGTCGAGTGCATGGGGATCGCCAGGCCGATCCGCGAGCGCATGCGGTAGGGCTTGGAAGAGTCGGTGCGGATGACGTAGACCATCTCGTCGCCCGCCCGGACGCCGACGTGCACCGTGCAGTCCACCTCGGCGACGAGGCGGTCGACCACGGGCTGGGCGACGCGGGTGATGTCGGTCTCGGTGAGCACGCGGCCCGCCAACGACATGAAGCGCGTGCCCGCCCGGTACCCGTGCTCGGCGTCCCCGGAGAGGAACCCCTCCTCCACGAGGGTCGCGACGAGACGGTGCACCGTCGACTTGGCAAGGCCCGTGTGCTCGACGATGTCGGTGAAGCGCTCCTGCACCAGCGCCGCCTCGAGCACCTGGAGCAGCTTGTGCGAGGCGTTCGAGGGTGACTCCCGCCGATCGGTCAGCAGCTCCATCCTGGCCCCTCCGCTCGCACTCATCTCTCGTACTCGCTCGCTCGTCAGGTCAGCTCGGTGATCTGCACGTGGTCCATGTCGTCGAACGACTGGTTCTCGCCGGCCATGGCCCAGACGAAGGCGTATGCCTGCGAGCCGACGCCCGAGTGGATCGACCAGCTCGGCGACATGATCGCCTGTTCGTTGGCAACGAGCATATGGCGCGATTCGCTCGGCTCGCCCATCAAGTGCAGCACGCGAGCCTCTTCGGGCACGTCGAAGTACAGGTAGAACTCGGTACGGCGTTCGTGCGTGTGCGCGGGCATCGTGTTCCACATGTTGCCCGGGTGCAGGCGCGTGACGCCCATGACGATCTGGCAGCTGCGGATGCCGTTCTCGTGGATGACCTGGCGCAGCGACCGGCGGTTGGAGGTCAGCTGGTCGCCGAGCTCGCGCACCGTGCCCTCGCCGGGGCGACCCAGCTGGGACGGGTACTCGGTGTGCGCCGGCGCCGAGAAGCCGTAGTACTTCGCCGGGTCGTCGGCGGAGTCGGAGGCGAGGACGACGTCGCGCGTGCCGCGGCCGAGGTACAGCACCGCCTCGCGCTCCATCGGGTAGGTCTCACCGCCGGCACGGATGCTGCCGGGCCCACCTACGTTGACGATGCCGATCTCGCGGTGCTCGAGGAAGTACTCCGAGCGGATCTCGGGGATGGGGGTCAGCTCGATCTCGGCGTCGGTGGGCACGACGCCGACGGCGACCACGCGGTCGTAGTGCGTGGGGATGGCCACCTGGCGGCCGGCGACCAGCAGGTCCTCGATCAGGAACCGGTCGCGCAGATCCTGCTGCGAGAACCCGGGAATCTGCTCCGCGGCGACTGGGCCGCGCATCGACGAAGGCACTGCGTCTCCTTGAGGTGGTTTCGGTTGGACGGACGATGCGTCACTCGACGAGGCCGGCCAGGCGCGGCAGCCACAGCGACACGTCGGGTACGAAGACGACGAGGAAGAGCATGACGATCAGCACGACGAGGAACGGCATCATTCTCTTGATGACCGGCTCGAGCCTCGTCCTGGCCACCTGAGTACCGACGAACAGCACCGGCGCCGAGGGTGGCGAGATCACGGCGATCGACAGGTTGAAGACCATCATGATGCCGAAGTGCACCGGATCGACGCCGTAGGAGACCGCGATCGGCAGGAAGATCGGCACGAAGATCAGCAGCGCCGGCGTCGGGTCGAGCGGGATGCCGATGACCAGGAGCACGAGCATCATGATCAACAGCACGACGACCTTGGAATCGGTCCATCCGAACAGCGACTCGGCGATCAGCTGCGGCAGCCGCGCGTAGGTGAGGATGTAGCCCATGATCGACGACACCGCGATCAGGAAGATCACGATCGCGCTCGTGCGGCAGGCGTCGTACAGGATGCGGTCGAGGTCGCGCACCCTGATGGTGCGGTAGATGAACGACAGCACGAGCGCGTAGACGACCGCGATCACCGCGCCCTCGGTAGGCGTGAAGAAGCCGGCGACGATACCGCCGATGACGACCACGATGAGCCCGAGCGAGGGCAGGGCCTGCAGGACGGTGGCGAAGAAGACGCCCCAGCCGGGGAACGGCTGGCCCTTCAGCTCCGGGTGACGGCGCGCGTAGAAGTAGACGACGCCCGCGCACGACAGGGCCCACAAGGCACCGGGGATGTAGCCGGCGAGGAACAGCGCCCCCACCGAGGTGCCACCGGCGGCCAGTGAGTAGATGATCAGCGTGTTGCTGGGCGGGATCAGCATCCCCGCCGGTGCGGAGCTGACGTTCGTCGCCGCCGACATCGCGGGGTCGTATCCGCTGCGCCGGAGCATCGGCGTCATGGTCGAGCCGACCGCGGCCGCGGTGGCCACCGCCGAACCCGACACGGTGCCGAAGATCGTGTTGGCGATGACGTTGCTCTGCATGAGGGAAGCCGGTGCGCGCCCGACGAGCACGCGGGCGAGGTTCACGAGCCTCTCGGCTATCCCACCGGTGTTCATGATGACGCCGGCCAGCACGAAGAAGGGAATTGCCAGGAGGGCGAACGAGTTCGCGCCGCGCAGCATCTGCTGGGCGGAGGTGATGGCGCCGTTGTCGAAGCCCGCCACCAGCATGAGGCAGACGGTCGAGGGCAGACCGATCGCGACCGAGACCGGGGCTCCGATGGCGAGGAGGACGACGAGGCCGACGATGAGGATCAGCCCGATGACGAGTGGATCGATCATGCGGTCGCTGCCCCCGGGTCCTCGCGGAAGCCCTCGCGTCCCGTGAAGTCGCGAGACAGGGCGTGGGCGATGTGCAGGAACAGGTAGAAGGTGATCAACGCTCCCGAGATGGGCAGCGCGAGCGAGAGCTGGCCCTGCGTGAAGGGCAGCAGCGGGTTCGTCTGCGCCCACGCGACCCTCGACTGCTCGATGCCGCCGAAGAGCATCACGTAGCCGACGAAGGCGAGCACCGTGAGATAGGCGAGGACGTCGACGATCCGCTGCCAGGAGACCGGCAGCTTCTCGACGAGGAAGTCCATGACCACGTCCGCCTTCTCGCCGATCGCGATGGAGATGCCGATCAGGCTGACCCAGACGAAGGTGTAGCGCGCGGCTTCCTCGCTCCACGCACTCGGTGCGCCCAGGACGAGGCGGGTGAAGACCTGCCAGACCACGAGCAGCACGAGCACGGCGAACAGGACGACGCAGACGGCTCGCAGGGTGCGATCGAGCCAGAGGCGGACGACGGTCATGGACTTCCCACCGGTGGAGGGGACGGACGGGATCAGCTGCGAGCGGCTTCGATGGCGTCGTAGATCTCCTGCTGACGCTCGGTCGTCACCAGCTCCTCGTGGAGCGGGAGCACTGCCTCACGGAAGGCGTCGGCATCCGCTTCGACGAACGTCGCGCCGGCCTCTTCCGCGTCGGCCTTCGCGGTCTCGACAGCGTCGCCGAAGGCGGCGAGCTCGGTGTCGATCGACTCGGCGAGCAGCTCTTCGAAGATCTCCTTGGTCTCGTCGTCGAGCGAATTCCACGTGCTGGGGCTAGCGATGAGGTAGTCGGGCATCATCAGGTGCTCGGTGTAGGAGTAGTACGGCGCGATCTCGTCGTGCGAGAGCGACGAGTAGATGAGCTCGTTGTTCTCGCCGCCGTCGATGACCCCGGACTGGATCGCGGTGTACACCTCGTCCTGGGCCATCGGGGTGCCGACGCCGCCCATGAGCTCCATCATGCGGACGTTCGTGTCCGAGCCGATCACCCGGATCTTGAGGCCGGCGAGGTCGTCGGGCGTCTCGACCGGCTTGTCCGTGTACACGTTGCGCACACCACCGTGGTAGGCGGCGAGCACCTCGATGTTGTCCTGCGAGAGCGAGTCGTACAGCTCGCCGACGATCTCCTGGTCGTTGAGCACCTCGAGCTGGTGTTCGGGCGACTCGTAGACGTACGGCAGGTTGACCACCGAGAAGTCGGGCTCGAGGCTCTCGAGCAGCGAGCCGGCGACGAAGGCGAAGTCGATGGTGCCCGACTGGACCTGCTCGATGGTGGCTTCCTGCGCACCCAGGGTGCCGTCGGGGAACAGCTCGAGCCGGTAGCGACCGTCGGTCTCTTCCTCGAGCTTGTCGGAGAGCTCGAGGATCGCCTGGGCCTGGGGGTGCGACTCGTTCTGGTTGAACGCGACGCGGAACACCTGAGTGTCTCCGCCGCCGCCACCCTCCCCAGAGCCGGAGCCGGAGCCGGAGCCGGAGCCGCAGCCCGCCAGGGTGAGGGTGATGACCGCTCCGGTCGCGACGACGCTCGCGATGCGCTTGTGCGGAAGCATGTGGACTCCTCTTCGAGTTGACACCGGGCACCCGTGCGCCGGCGGCTTGAGACTCGGGTCACCCTACGCAGACGGAACCCGGTTTCGCCAGATGGAACTTTTCACGGAACTGTGTTCCACTTCCCCGAGCGGCAGCGTCCATCGCGCGTGTCGACGGCGCTCAGGGAGGAGACGTGGTGGGAGCTGGCGAGTACACGGGCGGAGGGCGAGCCGCTGCTTACACGGGTGCGGGCCGCATCGAGGTGAGGGACAACGCCGTCACGGGCCCGCAACCAGGTCAGGTGCAGATCCGCGTGGCGTACTGCGGCATCTGCGGCACCGACCTGCACATCCTGCACGGCGACATGGACCACCGGGTGAGCCCGCCGCAGGCGATCGGTCACGAGATGAGCGGCACTGTCGAGGCCGTCGGCGACGGGGTCGAGGGCGTGCGCCCGGGTGACTCCGTCACCGTCATGCCCCTGGACTGGTGCGGCGACTGCCCCGCCTGCCGCGCAGGCCACCAGCACATCTGCCACCGCCTCACCTTCGTCGGCATCGAGACCACGGGCGCGATGCAGGAGCTGTGGACGGTGCCCGAGTCGATCGTCGTCCCGCTGCCCGGCGAGGTGTCGCTGAAGCACGCCGCTCTGGTCGAGCCGCTCGCGGTCGCCTCGCACGACGTGCGCCGCTCGCGTCTCGCCGAGGGCGAGACCGCGCTGATCATCGGCGGCGGGCCGATCGGTCAGCTGATCGCCCTGGTCGCCGCACAGGCCGGCGCGCACGTCGTCCTGAGCGAGCCCAACGCCGACCGTCGCGCCTTCGCCGCCCGGCACGGCGCGACCGTCATCGACCCGATCAACGAAGACCTCGCCTCCCGCATCCAGGAGCTCACGGCCGATGCCGGAGCCGACGTGGTGTTCGAGGTCGCCGGCGTCGCCGCGACGGCACTCGAGGCCACGGCGCACGCCCGTACCCGGGGTCGTGTCGTCATGGTCGCGATCCACCCACGCCCCGTGCCGATCGATCTGCACCGGGTCTTCTGGCGCGAGCTCGAGCTGCTCGGCGCACGCGTGTACGAGCGCGAGGACTTCGAGCACGCGATCGCCCTGATCGCGCGGAGAGCCATCCCCGCCGACGAACTGATCAGCGCGACCGTGCCGCTCGACCGCACTGCTGAAGCGTTCGACAGCCTCACTCGCGCCGAGTCGATGAAGGTCCTCATCGATGTGCAGCACTGACCGCTTCTCACCGACCGACCCCCAGTTGGGAGCACCAGCATGACCGCGATGTTCGACCTCACCGGCACCACCGCCGTCGTCACCGGAGCGCGCCGCGGCATCGGGTTCGCCATGGCCGAGGCACTCGCGGTCGCGGGTGCCGACATCATCGCCGCCTCCGCCGGCCAGGAGGAGGACGGCGGCGAGATCGGCCGCCGCGTACGCGAGCTCGGCCGCGGGTTCGAAGGGCACCGCGTCGACTTCCGCGACCGCGAGGCCGTCACCGCCTTCGGCGCAGCCGTGGCCGGACGCACCGACATCCTCGTCAACAACGCGGGGACCATCCGCCGCGCCCCCGCTGCCGAGCACCCCGTCGAGTGGTGGGACGAGGTGCTCGACGTGAACCTGAACAGCCAGTTCGTGCTCACGCAGCAGATCGGCACGTCGATGATCGAGCGCGGGCGCGGCAAGGTCATCTTCACCGCGAGCCTGCTCAGCTTCCAGGGCGGCATCAACGTGCCGGGCTACGCCGCGGCCAAGTCGGGCATCTCGGGACTCACCAAGGCGCTCGCCAACGAGTGGGCGCCGCTGGGTGTGACGGTGAACGCGATCGCCCCCGGTTACATCTCCACCGACAACACCGAGGCGCTGCGCGGGGACCCCGACCGCTCGCAGGCGATCCTCGCTCGCATCCCCGCCGCGCGCTGGGGCCGGGCGAGCGACCTCGGTGGCGCGACGGTGTTCCTCGCGTCCGCCGCCTCGGACTACGTCACCGGCGTGATCCTCCCGGTCGACGGCGGGTGGCTCGGCCGATGAGGGGAGACCACCCGCTGTTCACCCACCGAGTGGTGCCGCTGGCCTCCGTCTCGCACCCCGAGACGATCGAGGCGATCGGTGAGGGTCTCGTCGCCGGCGGGCTGCCCGTCGTCGAGGTGGCCCTGCGGGGTGAGTTCGGCATGACGGCGGTGCGGCGCCTCGCCGGGCGCGACGACCTGCTCGTCGGCGCGGGCACGGTGCTCTCGGTCGAGCAGGCCCGGGCAGCCGTCGACGCGGGCGCGCAGTTCCTCGTGAGTCCCGGCCTGGACCTCGAGCTCGTCGCCTTCGCGGGTGAGGCCGGCGTACCGATGGTGCCTGGTGTGATCACGCCCACCGAGGTGCAGCGCGCCCGCGCCGCCGGGCTCACCCGACTGAAGCTGTTCCCGGCCGGGGTGTTCGGCGGGCTGTCGCTGATCGACGCGTACGCGTCGGTGTTCCGCGACATCCGGTTCATGCCGTCGGGCGGCGTCTCCCCCGGCAACCTCCCCGACTACCTCTCGCGCGCCAGCGTCTTCGCGGTGAGCGGCAGCTGGATCACGCAGGCCGCGGACGAGGGTGCCGAGGCTGTCGCCGCACGCGCCCGCGAGGCTGTCGGGGGGGCCGGGTGAGCACCTCCCCCGCCGATGTCGTCGTCGTCGGTGAGAGCCTCGGACTGCTCGTCGGCGAGCAGACGGGGCGCCTCGCGCGCGGCGAGCGGATGCGGCTGACCTTCGGTGGTGCGGAGAGCAACGTCGCGATCGGGGTGTCTCGACTGGGCGGCTCGGCCGCATGGATCGGCCGCCTGGGCGCCGACGCTGTCGGAGCGATGATCATGCGTGAGCTGCGTGCCGAGGGCGTCGCCGTGCATGCGGCGACCGAGTCGGCAGCGGCGACCGCGCTCATGCTCAAGGAGCGCGTGCGCCCCGGCGCCAGCCGCATCACCTACTACCGGCACGGGCAGGCAGGCAGTCGGCTGTCACCGGCCGACATCCCGACCGACGTCGTGACCTCGGCGAAGGTGCTGCACATGACCGGGATCTCGGTGGCGCTGGGGGCGGGGCCTCGGGATGCTGCGACGCACGCCGCTGATCTCGCCCGCGAGAGCGGCACGCTCGTGTCGTTCGACGTGAACCACCGCGCAACGCTCGTCGATGACCTCGAGCAGACACGACGCGGCTACCTCGCTCTCGCCGAACGCGCCGATCTGCTCTTCGCCGGCAACGACGAGGCGGAGCTCCTCACCGGGGAGAGCGACCCGGAGCGGCAGCTCGATGCGATGCTCGCGCTCGGTGCTCAGCAGGCCGTGGTCAAGCTCGGCGAAGACGGCGCGATCGCGGCGACCGCGAACGGCGACCGCCTGCGCCAGGGCGCGTTCCGGGTTTCAGCCGTCGACACGGTCGGCGCGGGCGACGCGTTCGTCGCGGGCTGGCTCGCCTCGTTGGTCGATGGTGGCGACCTCGACGCTCGGCTCGACACCGCTGTCCGCTGCGGAGCGCTGGCCTGCCTGACCGAGGGCGACTGGGAAGCCGCGCCGACGCGGGTCGACCTCGCCTGGCTGGACGCGAGCCACCTGGACCCCGTCTCGCGTTGAGGAGCTCTCTTCGGCGCCAGCGCATCGACCGGAACGTGGGAGGACGGCGACGACGAGCTGGTCCTCGGGGCATCGGAACCTGTCCCGCTCGAAGAGTTCGAGCCGGTTCGAGCGGCCGACCACCCGCATGCCACGCTCGCAGTCACGTCCTACCGGGATCATGTCGTTGTTGCGCTTCTCGCCGCGCTCCCGGTGGGAACCACCTGCCGCCGCACGGACCAGCTGAGAGGGACACCTGATGCAGACCGCTGAGCCAACGGAGCTGTTCGACCTGCGCATGAGCGAGGAGGCCAGGCCGCTCTACGACCGCGTCGTCCGGTTCCTCGAGGACGTGGTCGCGCCGATGCAGGAGGAGTACTTCCGGCTCGGTGGGGGACGCGCCGACCCGTGGTCGTACGCACCGGGTCAGCTCGAGGCGCTCGAAGGGGCCAAGACCAAGGCCAAGGAGGCCGGTCTGTGGAACTTCTTCCTTCCCAACTCCGAGGTCGGCGGCCTGACCAACCTCGACTACGCGTACATCGCCGTCGAGCTCGGCAAGTACCCGCTGGGCTCGGAGTCGCTCAACTGCTCGGCCCCCGACACCGGCAACATGGAGGTGCTCGAGCGCGTCGGGACCCCCGAGCAGAAGGCCCAGTGGCTCGAGCCGCTCCTCAACGGCGAGATCCGTTCCGCCTACGCCATGACCGAGCCCGACGTGGCCAGCTCCGACGCCAAGAACGTCCGGCTCCAGGCGGTGCGCGACGGCGACGAGTACGTCCTCAACGGCGAGAAGTTCTACATCTCCGGAGCCGGAGACCCTCGCTGCAAGATCATGATCGTCATGTGCCAGACGAATCCCGACGCGCCGGTGCATGCACAGCAGTCGCAGATCCTGGTGCCGATGGACACCCCCGGCGTCGAGGTGCTCGGCCCGATGCGCGTGTTCGGCCGCGACGACGCCCCCCACGGTCACATGCACATCCGTTTCACCGACGTGCGCGTGCCCGCCTCCAACATGCTCCTCGGCGAGGGCCGCGGCTTCGAGATCAGCCAGGTGCGCCTGGGGCCCGGGCGCATCCACCACTGCATGCGCGCCATCGGCCAGGGCGAGAAGGCCCTCGAACTGATGATCCGCCGGGGCAAGTTCCGGGAGGCGTTCGGCAAGCCCGTCCTGAACCTCGGCAAGAACATGGAGACGGTGTCGCGGGCGCGGATCGAGCTCGATGCCTGCCGGCTCATGGTGCTGAAGGCCGCCAAGGCGATGGACGTGCTCGGCAACTCCCAGGCCCGCGTCTACGTCTCGGCGGTGAAGGCGATGGTGCCGGAGAAGGTCTGCCAGATCATCGACCAGGCCATCCAGATCCACGGCGCCACCGGAGTGTCGCAGTGGACGCCGCTGGCCGACATGTACACCAGCCAGCGCACCCTCCGCCTGGCCGACGGACCCGACGAGGTGCACCACTTCGTCGTCGCCCGCCAGGAGGCCGGTCGCTACGCCGAACCGGCCCCCGGTCGCTCCGAGGCCCTCGGCGACGGCGTCTTCGCCGGCCCCTGAGCGGCGCAGGTCCCTGGTTCGGCGCAGGCCCCGTGGTCGGCGCGCCTCGGGCGCGCCGACCACGGGGCCGGGATGGCCGCGTACCAGCAGGCGCCTCCCGGCATGGGCGCCGACGGTGCCGAGCGGATCAGCCGACCGCTCGGCATCGACGGCCGGGAGGTGGCTACCGAGTTCGTCGTCCCGCGGACTCCGGTCGGTCCCCGGCGGAGCTCCGTCCGCCGGGGCCCCACCGGAGCCTGGCCGGCCGGTTGCCCCGACTCCCCCGGAGCCCCGGAGCGATCCGGTCCGGCCCCGGCCTGGGACGAGCCACCGTCGACGACGCCGACGGCCTCAGTGCTCGTGGGGTATGACGAGCACCTGACCAGCTCGGATGACCGTGGTCGTCAGTTGGTTGGCCGACATGATGTCGTCGACCCGGACCCCGTGGGCCAGCGCGATGTGACCGAGCGTGTCCCCCACGGCGACGGCGTACCCGCTCTGCGGGGACGCTGGGGCTTCTGCAGCTTCCTGCGAAGCGGGGACCGCGAGCACCTGGCCGGCCCGGATGACGGTGGACGTCAGCTCATTGGCCGCCACGATGCCTTCGACCGGGATCCCGTGGGCCAGCGCGATGTGACCGAGCGTGTCCCCGGGGGCGACGGTGTACTGCCTCGTCGGTGGTGCGGGTTCCATGGGCGGTGCCGGCTCGTCGGGTGGCGCCGGCTCGTCGGCCGGTGCCGGGGCCGGGGGTCGCCATGCGACGTCGGCGGCCACCCCGGTCCACCAGGACGTCTGCCGCAGGGCACCGCTCCAGGACAGCGAGATGTGCACGTGGCCGGTGTGCGCGTCGGCGCCCTGGTACGGCAGCCAGCCCTCGGTGGCGCGTTCGGCGGACCAGATCCGGTGGTCCCAGATGACGTACATGACGCCGAGCCGCCGGGCGTTGTACGCGTCCTCCCCCGCCGGGCCGGGCGCGACGAGCCAGCCGAGGAACTCCTCGGCGGCGACCCGCTCTGCCGGGATCTCCGCCTTCAGCATCCAGTCCCAGGCACGCCCTTCCTTGTGCTCGCTCGTCCCGCCCCAGGCGCAGTCACGGACGTACCCGCCGTTCCAGCCGACGCCATAGTGGGTGAGCACCGTCTCGGCCAGCGCCCGGACGCCCGGCTTGGCGACCGGGTCACAGGTCGTCTGCCCGACGTAGGGGGCGAGGGGTTCGAGCTCGGGTGGTGCGGCTGCGGCTGCGGGTGCGGTCGGGCCGGGCACGTCGTCCGCGTGCGCGGGTGCAACCAGGAAGCCGACGGCGCCGGCCGTGGCGAGCGGGAGGGCCACGGACCACCGGCGCCTGGCCCGGCGTGGGCCGGCGGGACTGCTGGGACCCCACCATGTCGACAGACGCACGCAGTCCTCCAGTGCCCGGTGAAGGCTCATCGCACGGGACGTGAGCCGCCCGGGTCCACCCCGCCAGCTGGGGCGACGGGATGGCACGGCGCGTCCCCCACCGAGCGGAACCGGCCATGTCCGGATACGACCTGACACCCTCTCCGACCACCTGCTCCCTCGTCCCGGCACGAATCCGACGGCCAGGAGGACCACCGCGCCTGGGGCCACCGGGCGCCCGCGGGAGGCCGGCATCCAGGTCAACCCGCCCCGCCGTCCGGGGCCGGGTGGCTCGGCAGGGCACACCGCGCGGCGGAAGGGGTCGTCAGCGGATGTCGCGCATCGGGGCGATGCAGCAGCCGTCGCAGGGATGGGCGGTGGAGACCCCACCGACGGACTGGAGATCGATGACGTCGTCGGGGTCGGGGTGCCCGATGCCGTGGGCGCAGCGGCGGAGGGAGTAGCCGCGGTCAGCGCTCCAGGTCATGGGCCAGCTCCGCATGTGGTGGTCGCTCGGGCGGTGCCAGCAGCACGGGCGGCCGGCACAGGTCTCGGGGTCATGTGGTGCGGCGGGGCTCATCGGGTCCTTCTGACGTGTCGAGCAGCCCTGTCGGCCTGCACCTCCCCCGCCCCTGGACGGAGCCGGGGCCGCCCATGCGGTGAGGAGGACGGCATGGGCTCCCCAGCCGGGGAACTGCTGGGTCCGGGAGCGAGCAGGTCTCCGTCGGGGATCGACACAGCAGCACTGTCGACGGCCAACCTGGGACCTCCGGGCAACCAGCCTGTACGGCGCCTGCGAAGGGGTGGGCGCAGGTAGCGCGTCGCCCCCCGGACGGCGAGGTGGACTCCCGCGGTCGTCAGGCCCTGGGAGCGCATCCACCCGGTTCGACTGGGACGCGATCGGGTAGCGCACAACTGACGTCGGCGGGAGCGTCGGCGGCCATCCCGACGCGCGAGGAGATCGCACTCATGAGCATGACCGGCACGGACGCCGCGACCGGCTCCCGGGACATCAAGAACCACGAGAGGACCAGCTTCGCCGACCTCGGCAAGGAGATGTGGTCCTACCTCACCGGCAAGGGCGCCGCGATCAACTACGAGTTCGTGGACATGACCGTCGAGGTGCCCCGGGAGACCGGATCGGACGCCCCGCGCGCCGTCTGGCGGCTCAACGGCACGCTGCGCATCACGACCGCCGAGATCGCCGGCCGGGGATGACGGACGCGCGCGGCCCCGTGCACCTGTCCGGAGAGCTCTCGCTGGAGGTGGACGGGGCGGGCGTGCAGGTGCTCGCCGACGGCGCGGACGTGCGGATCGTCGCCGAGGACGTCGGCGCCTTCGTGGCCCGGGTCCGGGAGGCCGCGACCGCACGGTCGGGGGTGGCGCCGGGCCGGCGGGACCTGGGTGGGCTGGCCGAGGCCCTGGCCGCCTCCGGGGTCACCGCGCACCTGGAGTCCCCGACGCGCCCGGTGGCCGTCGCCGGCGCCGGCGTCGACTCCCCGGCCGGGGCGCTGCTGCTGGGCACCCGGCGGGTGCGGCCGGGCGCGGCCGTGGTGGTCGCCGCCGGCCGCGGCCGGCGGCTGCTCGCCGCGGGCGCCGTCGCGGTGGTGCTGGTGACCGTCCTCGCCCGCCGCCGCAGGTGACCCGCCGGCGGGCTCTCGGCGGCCGCCGTCCGCGCTCACCCGGGCGACGGTGACCGCTCCTCCGCGAGGCGGTCGGCGAACAGCGGCGGCAGGTAGCGCAGCATCAGGGCCGACCAGACCAGGTGCGTGAGCACGGGGGCCTGGATCCCTCCGGTGACCCTGCGCTGTACCGCGAAGAGCAGACCCATCGGGACGCTCGCCAGCACGAGCGCCGCGTTGCGGGTGGCCGTGGTGGCCAGGGCGTACACCGCGGTCGACGCCAGCACCGGCCGGTCCGCGCCCGCCGCCGCGTAGAGCGCGCCGCGGAAGAACACCTCCTCCGCCACGCCGTTGGCCAGCGTGGTGGTGAGCACGAGCGGGTTCGACCCCTGGTCGGCGTAGCGGAGCACCGAGCCGATCGCCCGGTCCAGGACCGGGATCCGCCGGGCGACCAGCGCCGCCGCGTAGAAGGCCCCGAAGGCGCCGATCCCCGAGGCGACCGGCGTGAGCACGGGCCGGCGCAGCCGGTCGCCGGGCCCGAACATCCGTCCCAGGTGCAGTGGCCCGGACGCCAGCCCGCCGACGACCCAGGTGCCGGCGACCCCGAGGGTCAGCCCGTAGAACCGTGGTGAGCCCGGCGGCGTCGACAGCGACACCCCGAGCAGCGACGCGCCGGTGACCGCGACGACGCCGGTGACCCGCCGGCGACGGCGGAAGGCCGCGTCGGTCTCCCAGTGGTCGCGCGGGACCGCCCGCAGCAGCGGCCCGGCCGCCCGCTCGACCGCCGCCCGCAGCCGGTGCCCTCGGCGGCGGGTCACCGCCGGGCTCCGCGGCTCAGCCACCCGCCGCGCCGCTCCCCCACCTGCTGCCGGCGTTCCCGCGCCCGCTCCATCAGGGCGGTGAGCACCATCTCGTCGTAGTCCATGGGCTCGAACGGGACGGCCGAGCGGATGGCGTCGTCGGTCGCGACCACCTCGATGGTCATCGAGTCGATGAGCGAGCGGCCGGTGGCGACGTCCACGTCGGTGACCAGGGCCAGCCAGCGCGAGGACAGCTGCGGGCTGAGCAGCGGCACGGGGACGACGAACAGGTGCCGGTTCTGGATCTCGGCCACCCGGGTGAGCATCTGCAGGTAGGTGAGCACCTCCGGGCCGCCCACCTCGAACACCCGTCCCGCCGTGTCCGGTGCGTCGAGGACGCCGACCAGGTACCGGACGACGTCGGCGACCGAGATCGGCTGCGTCCGCGTGCTGACCCACCGGGGGGTGACCATCGCGGGCAGGTGGGCCACCAGCTGGCGGGTCATCTCCCAGGAGACCCCGCCGTGGCCGACCACGATGCCCGCGCGCAGCACGGTTACCGGCAGACCGGTGCCGCCCAGGAGCCGCTCGACCTCGCGGCGGCTGCGCAGGTGCGGCGACAGCCGGTCGTCGTCCCGGCCCAGGCCGCCGAGGTAGACGATCCGGCCGACCCCGGCCGCGGCGGCGGCCCGGGCGAAGGCATGCGCCGCGTCGGCGTCCTTGCGCTCGAAGTCCGGGTCGCCGAGGGAGTGCACCAGGTAGTAGGCGACCTCGCAGCCCTCGAGCGCCGCCCGCAGCGATGCCTCGTCGCCGACGTCGCCCGCCACCGGGGTGCCGGCCCCGCGGTAGCTCTCCGGACGTCGGGTCATCGCCCGGACGTCGTGGCCCGCCTCGTCCAGCGCGGTGGCCAGCCGGCTGCCCACGAACCCCGACGCGCCGGTGACCAGGACCCTCACCGGCACAGCCTCACCCGGCCGGCCGGTGGGCGCGACCTGTAGGCGTCTCCGGCCGGGGATGACACGATCTCCGTCGGTGCGGGGCCCCTGCCGGCCGGCCTCCGCGACCCGGAGCCTCCGGTCCCGTTCGCCCAGTGAGGAAGACGCGATGACGCAGAACCCAGGACGGACGATCTACATCGACGGGCAGTGGCGTGGGGCCGACGGGGGCGCGACGTTCAGCGTCACGGATCCGGCCACGGGTGAGGTCATCGGGCAGGCCGCGGATGGCGGCCGGGTCGACACCGAGGCGGCCATCGCGGCTGCCGACCGCGCGTTGCCGGCCTGGTCGGGCGCCACGGCCTACGAGCGCGCGGCCGTCCTCGCGAAGGCGGATTCCCTGATGCGGGAGCGACGGAAGGACCTCGCCGCGCTGATGACCCGGGAGCAGGGCAAGCCGCTGAAGGCCTCGATGAACGAGGTGGCGTACGCCGCTGACTTCCTGGCGTGGTTCGCCGAGGAGGCCAAGCGCGTCGGTGGTGTCACGATCCCCTCGGCGCGGGCCGACCAGCGGTTCCTGACGATGCGTCAGCCGGTCGGCGTGGTTGCGGCGATCACCCCCTGGAACTACCCGATCTCGATGCTGACCCGCAAGCTCGCACCGGCCATCGCCGCCGGGTGCACCTCGGTGCTCAAGCCCGCCGACCAGACGCCGCTGTGCGCGGTGGCGACGGTGCAGCTGCTGGCCGATGCGGGGGTTCCCGCCGGGGTGGTCAACATGGTCACCACCACGCGCCCGGCCGAGGTCGGCGACGCGCTGCTGGAGTCGCCGGTGGTGCGGAAGCTGACGTTCACCGGCTCCACGGGGGTCGGGAAGATGCTGGCCGCGAGGGCCGGCGCCACGCTGAAGCGGGTGTCGGTGGAACTGGGCGGCCACGCGCCCTTCATCGTCTTCCCCGACGCCGATCCGGTCCGCGCGGCGAAGGGTGCCGCGCTGGTGAAGTTCCTCAACACCGGCCAGGCGTGCATCAGCCCCAACCGCATCTACGTCCACCGCTCCGTCTACGACACCTTCGTCACGACGCTCGAGCAGCGGATCGCGGCGCTCCGCGTCGGCAAGGGCGACCAGGACGGCGTCTCGATCGGCCCGCTCATCGACGAGCGAGCCGTGGCCAAGATGGAGGCCCAGGTGCTCGACGCCCGCACCCGCGGCGCCCGGGTGGTGGCGGGAGGCCGGCGCCTGCAGGTCGACGGCCTGGAGGGCACGACCTTCTTCTCGCCGACGCTGCTCGCCGACGTGACGCCGGACATGCTCATCTCCCGCGAGGAGACCTTCGGCCCGATCGCCGCGGTCACCCCGTTCGACGACGAGGACGAGGTCGTCGCCCGGGCGAACGACACCGAGTACGGCCTCGCCGCGTACGTCTACACCAACGACCTGTCCACGGCGATCCGCGTGACCGAGAAGCTGCGGTTCGGGATGGTCGGGATCAACGACATCAACCCCACGTCCGCCGCGGCTCCCTTCGGCGGGATCAAGGCCAGCGGCCTGGGCCGTGAAGGCGGGTACGAGGGGATCGACGAGTACCTCGACACCAAGCTCGTCGGCATCTCGATCCAGTCGAGCCTTCGCCGTTCCCGCGGCAGCGGGCTCAGGCCGCGGCGGCCCGCTCCAGGGCGCGCCTCGTGAGGAGCCGGGCCAGGTGCCGCCGGTACTCGGCGTCGGCGTGCATGTCGGCTCCCGGCGACGTCCCCTGGTCGGCGAGCCCGGCGGCCTCGGCGATCGATGCCCCGCGGGCGAGCGCCTCCTCGGTCGCCGTCGCGCGGAGCACCGTGCCCGCCATGTTGGCCAGCGCCACCCGTCCGTCGACGGCGGCGGCGGCCACGATCGGCCAGTCGTTCTCCCGCCGGGTGAACTTCTCGTAGGCCCATCCGGTGGAGCCGGTGCGCGGCACCCGCAGCTCGACGACCATCTCGTCGGGCGACATGGCCGTCTCGAAGAAGCCGGTCCAGAAGTCGGTCACCGGGACAGGGCGGCGCCCACCGGGCCCCTGCAGGACCACGGTCCCGCCGAGGGCGAGCAAGGCGGTCGGCAGGTCGGACGCCGGGTCGCTGTGCGCCGTGGTGCCGCCGATCGTGCCGCGGTGCCGGACCTGGGGGTCGCCCACCCGGCCGGCCACGTGCGGCAGGATCGGCACCTCGGCACGGGCGACGTCGTCGCGCTCCAGCTCGTGGTGGCGGGTGCACGCACCGATCGCCACCTCGTCGCCCTCGACCCGGACGTAGGACAGGTCGGCGATCCCGCCGATGTCGATCAGCACGCTCGGCACGGCGAGCCGCAGCTTCATGATGGGCAGCAGCGAGTGGCCGCCGGCGAGCAGCTTGGCGTCCTCACCGTGCTCGGCCAGGGACGCCAGCGCCTCGTCGACCGAGTGCACCTTCACGTAGTCGAACGGGGACGGGATCACCGGGTCACCTCACCGGCGGCCGGACCGGCCTGCGCCGCCACGCGGACGGCGCGGACGATGTTGTGGTAGCCGGTGCAGCGGCAGAGGTTGCCCTCCAGCCCCTCCCGGACCTCCCGGTCGGTGGGGTCGGGGTTGTCGGCCAGCACGCCGATGGCGGCCATCACCATGCCGGAGGTGCAGAAGCCGCACTGCAGCCCGTGCTCGGCCCGGAACGCCGCCTGCACGGGGTGCAGTTCGCCGTCCGGACCGGCCAGCCCCTCCAGGGTCGTGACCTCGGCCCCGTCGGCCTGGGCGGCCAGCACGGTGCAGCTCTTCACGGACAGCCCGTCGACGATGACGGTGCAGGCACCGCAGGACGTGGTGTCGCAGCCGATGTTGGTGGCGGTCAGCCCGCAGGTCTCCCGGAGGTAGTGCGCGAGCAGCAACCGCGGCTCGACCTCGTCGGTCCGCTGCGTGCCGTTGACGGTGATCGAGACCTGCATCAGCTGCCTCCCCGCTGGGCATGCTGGATCGCCCGGAACACCCGCATGGGAGTGGTGGGCATGTCGATGTGCCGCACGCCCAGGTGCGACACGGCGTCGATGACGGCGTTCTGCACCGCCGGGGTGGCGCCGATCGTCCCCGCCTCGCCGATGCCCTTGGCTCCCAGCGGGTTCATCGGCGTCGGAGTGGCCATGTCGACCAGCTCGAAGCTGGGCAGCTCGGTGGCGGAGATGAAGGGGTAGTCGGCCAGCGTCGACGTGGTCGGGTTGCCGTCCTCGTCGTAGAGCACCTCCTCCAGCAGCGCCTGGGCGACGCCCTGGGCGTAACCGCCGTGCCGCTGGCCCTCCGCGAGCAGCGGGTTGAGGATCGTGCCGGCGTCGTCGACGGCGATCAGCCGCGTGACCTCGGCCTTGCCGGACTCGACGTCCACCTCGGCCACCACCACGTGGGCTCCGAAGGGAAACGTCGGGGCGGCGGCGGTGAACCTGCTCTGCACCAGGAGCTGCTCGTCGGCGGCCAGCTCGGCGAAGGTGACCCCCGCGCCCGGCGTGCCCCGGACGGCGAGGCCGGCGAGACCCAGGTCGACGACGAGGTCGGCGGGGTCGACCTCCAGCTTCTGCGCGGCCCGCGCCCGGGCCAGCTCGATCAGCTCACCGGCTGCCTGGTGCACCGCCGCGCCGCCCTGCTGCAGGCTGCGGGATCCCATGGTGCCGCCGCCCTGCGGCACCCGGTCGGTATCGCCGTGCACCACGGTGATCTTCTCGACGGGGATGCCGAGCTGGTCGCCGGCGATCATGGCCCACGCGGTGGCGTGACCCTGGCCGTGCGGCGAGGTGCCGGTGAGGACCGTGGCCGTGCCGTCCTCGTGGACCTCGAGCGCTGCGGCCTCTCCGGTGCCGGCACCGTTGTCGGCCCCGGTGATCTCGACGTAGACCGACATCCCGATGCCCAGCTGGCGTACGTCGCCGCGCTCGCGCCGCCGGGCCTGCTCGGCTCGTAGTTCGGCGTAGCCGGCCGCCTCCAGCGCCTTGTCCAGGGCCCCGATGTAGTCGCCGTTGTCGTACGTCGCGCCCGTCGGCGTGGTGTGCGGCTCGCTGAACGCCGGCAGCAGGTTCTTCCGGCGCACCTCGGCGGGGTCCATGCCGATCTCCGCGGCGAACCGGTCGACCGCCCGCTCCAGGGCCGATGTCGCCTCGGGCCGTCCGGCGCCCCGGTAGGCGCCGATGGACGTCGTCGTGGTCGCCAGGGCGCGTGCCTGGGCGTGGACCCTCGGGAAGCCGTAGACCCCCGGGGCCATCAGCAGGGTGAACCTGGGGAGGGCCGTGCCGATCCGCGGATAGGCGCCGCAGTCCTGGTCCGCCACCAGGCTGTAGGCCTCGATGGTGCCGTCCCGGCGCCCACCGATGGTGACCACCTGGTCCTGCGCCCGCCCGTGCAGCATGCCGATCAGGTTCTCCGACCGGCTCTCCGACCAGCGGACGGGCCGGCCGACGTGCCGGGCCATCCAGGCGATGAGGGCGTACTCCGGGTCGGCGCCGATCTTGGCCCCGAACCCGCCGCCCACGTCGGGGGTGATCAGGTGGATCAGGTCAGGATCCATCTTCAGCCAGTCGCCGAACTGCCCCCGGGCCTGCTGGGCGCCCTGGTTGGTGCACCAGACGGTGACCCGGCCGTCGTCGCCCCAGACGGCCGCGGCGGCCCGGGTCTCCAGCGGCACCGGGGCCACCCGCTGGTTGACCATCGGCTGGGTGACGACGACCTCGCAGCCGTCGAAGAAGTCCTCCGGCGCCGGTCCGCCGAAGCCGGCCATCACGTTGGTGCCCGCCTCGGGGAAGAGCAGCACCTCGTCCTTGGCCGCCTCGGCCGTGCCGATCACCGCGGGCAGGGGGTCGATGTCGACCACGACGAGCTCGGCGGCGTCCTCCCCCTGGTACCGCTCCTCGGTGAGGACGACGGCGATCGGGTCGCCGACGAACCGGACCCGGTCCGACGCGAGCCACGGGCGCGTCATGGCCGGGTGGACGAAGGGGAACGGCGGTGGCAGCGGGATGAGGTCGGCGACGTCCTGCGCCGTCACGACCGCCACCACACCGGGCGCCTCCAGGGCTGCGGAGGTGTCGACCGACAGCAGGCGACCGTGCGCGACGGTGGACCGCACGAACGTGGCGTGCAGCGCTCCGGCGAGCCGCTCGTCGACGAGGTCGTCGGTGTAGACCGCGCCCCGGGTGAGGAAGAGCGGATCTTCGGTGCGGACCACCCGGGTACCCAGAATGCTCATGCGCCAGCCTTCCGTCGTCGCCAACGAGCACACTCAACCAGACCCTGTGACGGCGGCCACACGTTGATCGCGCGAGGAAGACCGTTCGTCACGGGTGATGCCTGCTGTCACGGACGCATCGTCAGGCCCCGCCGTCTCGCCCCGGCGGCCGGCCGGTGCGACCGTGGCCGCCCGACCACGGCGGTTCGTCGCCGACGAGGGACGCGACCACCCGGGGGGCGATCGCCTCCGGGGCGGCACGCAGGTTCGCCCGGGGTCACCGCTCGGTGGTGTCCCGCTCGTGGCCCGTCCGTGTCCGGGAAGGGATCCGCGGCAGTAGTCGCCGCACCCCGACCGCAGCCCGGATGGCGTGGCCCAGCAACCGAGCAGGCCCTCGCCGCGGAAGCGACGAGAGCTCGGCGGCCGACTCCGGCAGTGTCCGGTGATCACCGGAGCGGACGGCCTCGGCCACCTTCGACGCGGCACGGCGATGGGTGTCCAGCGCGCTGTGACCGGTCCCGATGAGCGGGACCAGTACTGCGTCCGGAGCCAGGTCCACGACCTGCTGCGCGATGGCCCGGGGTGTCCGGACGTCCCGGTCACCGGAGATCACGGCGAGGGGCCACCGGAAGCGCGGCAGCTCGGTGGCGAAGTCGAACGGCTCACCCGTGAACGGCGGATGATCCGCAGCGTTCGCTGCGAAGTCCAGGTTCACGTCGAGCGGCAGACCGTCCGGGACGGGTGCGTAGCGGAGCTCGCCGTACGCGATCCTGCCGACGAGGTCGGGCTCCATGAGCAGCGACCTGCCGGTGTGATCTCGTCGGCGCCCAGGCGTGCCACTCGGTTCCAGATCCACCGGCCGCGGCCGTCCAGGCGCAGCCGGAGCAGTCGTTCGAGCGCGGCGGGCCCGGCGAACTCGTGGACGATCTGGGCCACCGCGCCGGTTGTCTCCACCGGCACCACGCCGGCGGCAACGGCCCTGCGCATCAGCTCGGCCGCCCGGGCGGTCTGGCTGCTCCGGCCGTGCCAGTACAGGTCGCGCAGGAACTCACGAACGACCTGGTCGTCCTGGGCGCTGAGGACCACGGAGCCGAGCACCATCCCGGCGATCCGCTCGGGATGGCGTACCCCGAGCCTCTGCGCGAGATAGGTCCCGTAGGACCACCCGTAGACGACGGCCTGGTCGACCCCGCAGTCATCGAGGACGGCGGCCAGATCATCCACCACCTGCGACACGGTCAGCGCCTCCGGCGGCAGGTCCACGCCGTCGGCGTCCTGCCGGGAGAGCCCCACTCCCCGGTGCTCGACCATCAGGACGTCCACTCCCCTGCCGGCTGCGGCGGCTCGGAAGGAGGAGTAGGGCAGCACGGAAGCGAGTCCGGGCCGCCAGGGACCACCAGCAGCGGCCGATCGCTGCGCGGACCCTCGCGTACGCAGGAGAGCTGGAACGTCCGCTCGTGCCCGGGGACGATCGGCCGCTCGACACGGGCCACACGGGGGTCGGCTGCGAGCTTGCGCTTCAATCTGTCGGTGTCGCCCATGGCCGGCGAACGAGCTCGAGCAGCTGCAAGTTCCGAGACCGCTGCAACTCGCATGGCGTGTGACCCTGCGGCTGCCGCGGAACCGTCACGCGCGCGGCGTCAGGCCCCGTCGCAGCTCGTCCATGGCCTGCGCGAGGCCCACCCGCGGCGCCCAGCCCCACCGGCGCGCGCGGTCGGCGAGCAGCCGGCCGGTCCAGACCGGCTCGTCGGTCCACTCCGGCTCGACGCCCAGCGCGTCGGTCACCGTGCCGAGGTAGTCCCGCCACGTCGCCGGCTCGCCGGCGACGATGACCGGCGTCGTGCTCCCGGGCACGGGGCCCCGCTCCGGGTCGTCGGCGGTCGCGACGGCGCCCGTGGCGACGTCGGCGATGAACGCCGCCAGGTCGTCGACGTGCACCCACGCCCAGGTCTGCGCCGGGTTCGCCATCCGCTCGCCGTAGCGCACCGTCTGCGGCCGGAGCGTGTTCCAGACCGACGTCTCCCCGGCGCCCAGGATCGCCGGCGGGCGGACCAGCACGGTCGTGAGCCCACCGACCTGCGCCAGCGCGGCGTCGGTGGCGTTCTTGGTGTCGGGGTAGTCGCCGCTGCCCTCGGGCAGGAGCGCGCCGTCCTCGGCGACGTCGCCGACGCCGGCCGAGCGGTCGTAGACCCCGGCCGTGGACACGTGCACGAGCCGGGCGACGCCGGCGTCGCGGGCGGCCCGGGCGATCACCGGGGTGCCCTCGACGCCCACCCGGTGCTGCACGTCCCGGGAGGAACCCATCGGGTGGACGGTCGTGACCACCGCGTCGGCGCCGCGGGTCACCTCGCGGGCGAAACGCTCGTCGGCGAACTCGCCGACGTGCTCGGTGACCCCGTCGAGCCCGGGCGCGCTGCCGGCGCGGCGGACGACGGCGCGCACCTGCGCCGACCGCTCGACGAGCGCCCGGCACACCGCGGTGCCCACCAGGCCGTTCGCACCGGTCACCACGACGACGGGAGAGGAGTCGACCATGCCCTCCACACTGCCAGCCACCGCGCGACGGCGCCCTCCGTGCGGCACGTCGCGGGTTCGGGACGCCACCGCCCGCCGCCACGGAGTGTCGGTGCAGCTCGTCGCCGAGACCGTGCCCAGGCCTCGATCGGGCGGCATCGGCCCAATCCCGGCGGGCGCAGCGTGACCGGGGGTGGCCTGGGGCCTCCGTCGGGCGGCCGGCGCGGCTGACCGCTGCGCGTCGCCGGGCGGTGCGGGGGTGTCCGCGCGGGGAC
The DNA here is from genome assembly GCF_039679125.1 of Blastococcus sp. HT6-4. Lineage (NCBI taxonomy): Bacteria > Bacillati > Actinomycetota > Actinomycetes > Geodermatophilales > Geodermatophilaceae > Blastococcus > Blastococcus montanus. Next base: position 2,132,415 of record NZ_CP155551.1, read on the forward strand.
GCCGGGTAGCGACGGGGGATGACGTCCTCCCCCGTGCTGCCCTCCGCCCCGGACGCAACCAGCGACCTCGAGGCGGTGCTCGGCGAGGTCGCCGACCGGACACGGCACCTGGCCGAGGAGGGCGAGGTCGAGGAACAGCCCGAGGAGCTGCCGTCGGCCGAGGGCGCTCGCTTCGCGCTCGCGCTCGCCGAACTCGACGGGACCGAGCACGTCGCCGGAGACGCCGACGTCGGCTTCGCGATCCAGAGCGTGGTGAAGGTCTTCGCGCTCACGGCCGCCCTCCAGCTGGTGGGTGAGGAGCTCTTCGCCCGGGTGGGCCGTGAGCCGTCCGGCGACCCGTTCAACTCGCTGATCCAGCTCGAGCACGAGAAGGGGGTGCCGCGGAACCCGTTCATCAACGCCGGAGCCCTCGTCATCTGCGACGTCCTCCTCGACGCCGCGGACGACCCGTTCGGCGCCGTCGCCGGCCTCCTCGGTGACCTGGTCGGCGCAGAGACGACGGTGAACGACACCGCGCTGGAGGCCGAGCGGGAGAGCAGCGCGCTGAACCGGGCCATGGGCCACCTGATGCACTCGTTCGGGAACGTCCACCACCCGGTCGACGAGGTCGTGGAGCTCTACATCCGGCTCTGCTCCCTCACGGTGACCACCCGGACGCTGGCCCGCGCCGCCCGCTTCCTCGCCAACGACGGCGTCAACCCGCGAACCGGGGAACCGGTGCTCTCCGAGCCTCTCGCCCGACGGGTCAACGCGCTGATGCTGACCTGCGGGACGTACGACGCCGCGGGCCAGTTCGCCTACGACCTGGGCTTCCCGTGCAAGAGCGGCGTAGCGGGAGCGGTCATGGGGGACGTGACGGGGCGCTTCGGCGTGTGCGCCTGGTCCCCGCCGCTGGACGAGAAGGGCAACTCGCGAGCCGGACGGGCCGCTCTGCACCTGCTGTCGGAACGGCTCGACCTGTCGCTGCTGTGAGCTGACCCGGGCGCGCCCTCCGGCGTCGGTGCACTCGCGTCGCAGTGGGTCCGGCCCGTCTTCGAACAGGCAGGTGTGCGGCGTGACCTGCGCTCACTCACTCGGGCGCTCCGCCCTGCCGTCACCCGCGCCGCCGCCACCGAGCTGGCGGCCTTCGACCGTCCCACCTGGCTCGCGTGGGCCACCGACGACCGGCTGTTCCCGCTGGAGCACGCGTACGCACTCGCGGCACTGATGCCGAACGCCCAGGTGGAACTCATCGCAGACAGCCGGGCCTTCAGCATGCTCGACCAGACCGAGGTCCTCGCCGGCCTGGTGTCCGACTTCGCGGTCCGGCGCGCCCCCTCCGCCTGAGCAACCGGTCCCCGCTCGCCGTTCCGGATCTCCGGCGGTCGCCCGCTGCAGGGGACGTCGCAGCGCGGTCGCCCGAGGAACCGGGTGGGCGCCCGGGGTGCAGCACCCCCGCACCTCGGCTGCTTCTCAGGCGATCCGGCGGAGGCGGTTGATCCGCAGCCCGTCGTCGTCGAGCAGGTCGTCGAGCATGCCGGCGAAGCGGGTCAGGTGCGGCATGGCCAGGTGGGCGTCGAGCGCCTCCGCGGACTCCCAGTTCTCGTAGAGGTAGAAGGTGCCGGGCTGCTCGAGCGACTCGTGCAGGTCGTAGTTGACGAAGCCCTTCTCCTGACGGGTCGGCTCGACCAGCGCGGTGAGCTCGCGCCGCAGCTCGTCCTCCTTGCCGGGTCGTGCGCGCATGTGTGCGATGACGGTCAGCAGCTCGGGGCGGACGTCGGTGGGGGTGGTCACGGGGCCTCCTCGGTCGACCGGGCGCACGGGGCGGGGCGGGTGGGCGGAGGCGTCACGGCACGAGGATGGCCCGGCCGCGGACCTTCCCGGCGTCGAGGTCGCGGATCGCGTCCACGGCCCGGTCGAGCGGGTACTGCTGGGTGTGCAGGGTGACCTTCCCCGCCTGCGCCAGCACCATCAGCTCGGCCAGGTCGGTGTAGGTGCCGACGATGTTGCCGACGATGTTCTTCTCGCCGGCGACGAACTCCAGCGTGGGGATCCGCAGCTCGCCGCCGTACCCGATGACGTAGAGCGAGCCGGCCGGGCCGGTCATGCGCCAGCCGTCCATCTCCGCGCCCTGCTCGGCGACGAAGTCGAACACGACGTCCGCGCCCCCACCGGTCAGGTCCTGGACCGCCTGCACCTGGTCGCCGTCGGCGACGACGGTCTCGTCCGCGCCGATCTGCCGGGCGAGCTCCAGGGCGTCGGGGTTGCGGTCGACGACGACGATCCGGGTGCCCGACAGCGCGGCGAGGCACTGCACGCCGATGTGGCCGAGCCCGCCGGCGCCCTGCACGACGGCGGTGGTGCCCGGGTGCAGCAGCGGCAGCGCCTTGCGCACGGCGTGGTAAGCGGTGATGCCGGCGTCCGCGAGCGCCGCGACGTCGGCGGGGTCGGTGGACGGGTCGAGCTTCACGCAGGCGCGGGCGGTGGTGCGCAGGAACTCGGCCATGCCGCCGTCGTCGTTCGACAGGCCCGGGAAGAATGCGTTCTCGCACTGCATGTCCCGGCCGGCGCGGCAGGCCATGCAGAGGCCGCAGCTGGGCTGGGGGTGCAGGATCACCGTGTCGCCGACCGCGACGTTGGTGACGCCCTCCCCGACCGCGTGCACCCATCCGGCGTTCTCGTGCCCGATGACGTAGGGCAGGTCGGGGTTCTGCAGGTCGGCCCACTGCCCCTCGAGGATGTGCAGGTCGGTCCGGCAGACCCCGGCACCGCCGATCCTGACGATGACGTCGAACGGGCCCCGGAGCTGCGGTTCGGGGATGTCGTCGATCGACGGATCGGAGTGGTACTCGTGCACGCGGACGGCCTTCACGGGTGGCTTCCCTTCGAGACGGTGAGCGGGATCAGCGGTCGGTCCTCGGGGCGGGGCGTCTGGTCGGTCCCCGACCCCGGGTAGCGGGTGCGGAGCAGGCCGCGGCAGAAGTGCGCGTTGCCGTCGACGGAGATGCGCACCGAGCGGGCCCGGCGCAGCACCAGGGGCGCCTCCGCCGGGGCGGGACGGGTGCCGTCGGGGTGCAGGAGCACCGGGGCGCCGTCGTCCACCGGCAGGCCGAGGGCCGCCCGGCGGCGCAGCAGCGCGGCGGTGGTCCGCTCCCCCGCCGGCAGGTCCCCGACGGTGAGCGCGGCGACGTCCACCGCGGGATCGGTGCGCAGCAGCGGGGTGACCGCCCGCTCCATCGCCGCGGTGTGGGCCTTGCGGGCGAAGATGGCCCGGAGCTCGTCCAGCGAGTCCTCGGCCTCGTGCCCGAAGGTGCCGCGGTAACCCACCCCGGCGGCCATCCCCCGGTTGATGAGGTCGGAGTCGTGGTGGTCGTCGAGCTCCACCACCACCCGCGCGACGCCGGGGACGGCGGACACCGCGTCGTGGGCGTCGGAGACCATGAGCCAGGCGAAGTTGGGTGCGCAGAACGACGTCGGCAGCCGCAGGTGCACCTCGACGACGTCGCCGGTCACCGAGATCGAGCGGACGAACCCGAGGTCGGTGACCGGCTCGTCGAGTTCCGGGTCGACGACGGTGGTCAGCGCCGCGCGGACGGCGGCGGCGAGGTCCGGGAGGACGGCTGTCATGCGTGTCTCCTCAGACGGTCGCGAGGTCGGCGGCGTCGGGCTGGCGCGGACCCGTGGCGGTCTCCGGTGCGTCGGGCAGCCGCAGGTGCTCGGGCACCGGGAGGTCGTAGAGCTTGGCGGCGTTGAGGCCGAGCACCTTCTTCTTGACCTCCGTGCTCAACGGCGCGTACTCGGCCATGTCCTCGGGGATCTGGAAGTCGACGAACTTCTCCACCAGCCACTGCGGCGTCCACAGCGCGTAGTCGCTGGAGAAGAGGATGCGGTCCTCCCCGATCCAGTACAGGAGCTCGCCCATGATCTGGGCGAAGTAGCGGGGCCGGGTGTGGATGAAGGGGATGGCCACCGCCAGGCCCGCGACCACGTTGGGCTCCTGGGTGGCGATCCAGCAGAAGTCCTCGAGGCGCGGGAGGCCGCAGTGCTCGACGACGAAGGTCAGGTCGGTGAAGTCGGTGGCCACGTGGTCCACGTCGGCGACGTCGAAGGCGTCGCGGTCCAGCGGCCGGATCGTCGGGCCCTTGTGGACGTGGATGTTCCGGATCCCGACCTCGCGGCACACTTCGAGGTACCGGTAGGCCATCGGGTCGGTAAGCTTCCAGCCGCGGGACTCGCCGTGCCAGTCGGCGGTGTAGAGCTTCACGCCCTTGAGCTGCATGCGCTCGGCGTTGCGGCGCAACTCGTCCAGGCCGTTCTCGCCGTCGCGCGGGTCCCAGTAGTGGTTGTAGGTGAGCTTGTCGGGGTGCGCCTGTGCGAGCGCGAACGCCTCCTCGGTCTGCCCGAAACCGCGGTGGTAGAACTCGGCGAGCCGGGCGGGCTGGAAGATGGCGTGGTCCACCACCCCGTCGGCGAACATGTCGCGCATCAGCCGCTCGCCGCCCTGGTAGAGGTACTCCTCGTAGGACCAGACCTCGGGCTCCGGGCTGAGGTTGCGGTGGTAGTCGTAGAAGCAGTCGATGAACTGCTTCCCGTGGATGTTGCGCTGGTTCTCCGGACGTGCGTCCCACAGCGCGATGTGGGCGTCCACGATGAAGTAGTCCTCGCCGTCCTTGCGGTACATCTGGCGTCCTCCGGCAGCTCGGGATGTGGGAGCGGTCACGTTCTGCCGACCACGCTAGGAAGGTCGTGCACGACCGAAAAGGTGTGGGCTGTCTCACTTTGAGACGCTCGGCGGCGTACCGTCGTGGGGGTTCCGGCAACGAGACGGGTGCGGCGTCGGCACCCGGGAGGTGCTTCCCGTGGCGGCGGACCCGAACGCAAGTCGGCCCGTAGCGGCTCCTCCCGACCTGCGGTCGGACGGACGGACGGCGGCGCCGCGGCTGCGTGCGTCGTGGCGGCGCAGCCAGCAGTACGGCGTCCCTCCGGAGGAGGTGCTCCCGCTCTTCACCGGCTCGGTCGACACCGGGTCCCTGCTCTACGAGTGCGGGTCGCAGGTGCTCGCCGGACTGCACGCGACGATCGCCAACGAGCCGGTCAGCCTGATCGTGGCCGACCGGGACGGGCTGGTGCTGGCCCGGCTGTGCAGCGACGCGGGGATGCGGCGCTCCCTGGACGCGGTGCACCTGGCGCCCGGCTTCTACTACTCCGAGCAGCAGGCCGGCACCAACGGCCTCGGCCTGTCCCTCGCCGACCGCGCGCCCTCGCTCGTCCGGGCCGGGGACCACTACTGCGCCGAGCTGCGCGGTTACACCTGCGCGGCCGTCCCCGTCCTGCACCCGGTCTCCGGTGAGCTCGCCGGGTCGATCAACCTGACCACCTGGTCGGACTCGTCGTCCGAGCTGCTGCTGGCGCTCGCCCAGGCGGCCGCCGGGGCCACCAGCGGACTCATGCTGCAGCGCGCTACCGGTCGCCCGGCGGGAGCCGCACCTCGCGGCGCGGTCTTCCGGATCGTCCCCGGGGCCGACGGTGAGGATCCGTGCGTCTCGGCCGCGTGGCACGCGGCCGTCGCGGCGGCGCGGGCGGCCGACACCGCGGGCCGGGTGCTCGCCGTCGTCGGCGAGCCGGGGGTCGGCAAGTCGACGCTGGCCGTCCACGCACGACGGCGCCCGGGGCGCGGGCGCCGGGTGCTGCACGCCCGCGCCCCCGGCGACGACGGCGCCGCGGAGTGGCTGGACCTGTGGACCCCGGAGCTGCGCGACCCCGAGGTGCACGTCGTCGTGTCGGGCACCGAGCGGCTGCCGGCGTGGGCGGCCGAGGAGCTCGCCGCCGTCCTGTCCGCGGCGCGCCGGACCGACGGCCGTCCGCAGCCGTTCGCCCTGACCAGCCGGGAGTACGCCGCGCTCCCCCCGCCGCTGGCGCTGCTGGTCGACGCCGTCGTCGAGGTGCCGCCGCTGCGCCTGCGCACCGACGACGTCATGGTGGTGGCGCACGCCGTCGCCCGCGCCGAGCGCCACCGCCCGGTCGAGTTCACCGCGCGGGCGGCCCGCGCGCTGACCAGCTGCTCGTGGCCGGGGAACACCCGCCAGCTGCGCCGGGTCGTGCGCGAGGCCGTGGCCCGGACCGATGTCGTCGACGTCCACCACCTCGCCCCGGAGGTCCTCGACGGCGGCTCCCGGGTCCTGAGCCGGCTGGAGCGGCTCGAGCGCGACGAGATCGTCCGGTGCCTCACCGAGCCGGGCACCACGGTGACCCGGGCCGCGCAGACCCTCGGGATCGGCCGCGCGACCCTGTACCGCAAGATCACGCACTACGGGCTGGCCCTGCCCGACGCGCCGGGCTGAGCGTCAGCCGTGCGCGGCCGCGCGGTGGCGGGCCAGCACGTCCAGCCCGAAGTCGGCGGCCGGGTCGCGCCAGACGGAGTGCGCGTGGTTCGCCCCGCGCTGGGTGTTGTCCCACTCGATCAGCAGCCGCGGGCCCTGCACCCGGTAGTAGTGCGGAGCGCCCGGGTCCGTCGGACCCGCCCAGGCGATGTGCACGGCGTCGAGGGCGGCGGCGTCGTCGTACCGGCGCGACGGCGACACCTCCTCGGGCACCCGGTCCAGGTAGGTGCCCAGCAGCGCCCGCAGCAGGTCCCGCTGCTCCGCGTCGAGCTCCGCTGCCGCGACGCCCTTCGGCTCGGCGCTGTACGCGACGGCCGAGTGGTCGCCCTCCCTCAACCCCGCTGCCCGGTCGATCGCGTCGCTCATCGCCTGGAGCTTCGTCTGCTCCCCCGGATCGGGGAAGCGCTCGTCGCGCCAGATGCCGGCCAGCGGGATCACCCGGTCCCCCGGGGCGACGGTCGTGCGGTTGCCGGTGACGAGGTCCGACGGTGCCCGGTCCAGCAGCACGGCCCGGCCGGCCAGGTCCGGCGGCAGCGACCGGACCAGGTCGCGGGCGAGGTCCTCCATCCGGCCCAGCGGGCGGTTCACCGCGCCGCCGAGCAACGGGGACGCAGCCGGGTCCGCACCGAGGAAGCAGGGGGTGGTGGCGACCAGGGCGCCGTCGACGACGAGGTTGTTCAGCGAGACGTGGTGCCCGCCGAACCGCCAGGCCCAGGTGCCCCGCTCCCCCGGCTCGCCGAAGACCCGGAGGTAGTACAGACCGGGATCGCGGCCGCGCTCGCGGTCGAACCGGGTGACGAAGCCCTCGGTCTGGTCGAGGACGTTCTCCAGACCGATGATCGTCGCGACCGTGACGTATGCCGGTGTGGACAGAGCAGAGGCGACGAGGCGCATCGCCGCCCGCTGCTGGGCCGGCCGCTGGGCGTGGAAGGTCAGCCCTCCGTGGTCGGTCGGCGTGTAGAACCAGCGCCGGCGCTCGGCGTCCGACGGACCGTCGGCCGGGACGGGGCCGGTGGCCACCCGTCGCTGCTCCGCGTCGAGACCGTCCAGCCAGAGCCCGGCCGCCTGGGCCATCCGCCGGGCGGCCGTACGGGCGGGACCGTCCTCCACGGCGAGCTCCGCACCTGCCATGTCCGGCATGCTCCCCCACGACCGGACGCTGCGCCCGCCGACGCCGTACGGGGGCAGAGAACGGGACCGGGACGAGCTGCGTCGCCGCCCGACGCCCGGGAAGCGGTCACGCCGGCCGCGGCCCCGAACGGTCGCGGGCGACGTCGAGATGGTGCGCCATGACCTGGGTCAGGGAGACGGCATCGACGCCGACGGTCACGATCGTGGCCCCTTCGGCGGCGTAGCGTGCGGCCTCCTCGCCGCTGTAGGCGTGGACGCCGACGGGTACCCCCGCGGATCCCGACCGGGCGACGACGGAGGACAGCACCGCGCGCAGCTCCGCTTCGCGATCGGCACCGGTCAGCCCCAGGGCCAGCGAGAGGTCTCCCGGACCGACGTAGACGCCGTCGAGGCCCTCCACGGCGAGGACGGCGTCGAGATCATCGAGCGCGCTCGCGGTCTCCACCATGACGACCACCAGAGGCTGCTCGGCCCCGCCGAACAGCCGCCCGATCGACCGGCCGCCGGCCGGGGCGTACCGGGTCGCGGCGACGACCTCACGGGCGTGCTCCGCGTCGCGCACGTTGGGCACGATGACGCCGCGGGCGCCGAGGTCCAGCGGGCGGCCGATGTCGGCGAAGGACGGGCTGCGGGTCCGGACGAGCGGCACCGAGCCGGCTCCGGTGATCGCCGCGGTGACCCCGGGCAGGTCGGCCTCGGCTCCTCCGCCGTGCTGCAGGTCGACGACGACGAAGTCCGCGCCGGTCCGCGCGAGCACCTCCCCGGTCACCGCGCCGGGCAGCAGGCTCCACAGCCCGTGGCAGGCCTGCCCATCGGTCCAGCGTCGCCGCAGGTCGACCTCGCTCATCGCCATCCCGGAACCGGTCCTCTCGTCGATCGCCGCGTCGCCCGCCGACCGAGCCGGGACGGCGCCTGCGGCGATCCTGCCGCACCCCTCGGCGCCGTGCTCACGCTCGGCCGACGCGGAGCACGGCCAGGTAGGCGGCCAGCCCGAGGGCCAGGCATCCGGCGATGACCGGGACGTAGGAGCCGGAGGCGTCGACGGCCGCGCCGGCGAGCGGCGCGCCCACCGCCGAGCCGAGCCCGGCGCTGGTGTAGAGCACCCCGAGCAGCGCACCCAGGCGGGTGGTGCCGAAGCGCTCGGCGACGACGGCGGGGCCGATCGCGACGAAACCTCCGTAGCCGACGCCCAGCACGACGGCGAAGGCCAGCAGCGCGCCGTAGCCACCACCGAGCCCCCACAGCACGAAGCTCGCCCCCATGGTCAGGAAGCACCCCTGGAAGGCGCGCAACGTACCGATCCTCGCCGCGACCAGTCCGAGCAGCAGCCGACCGGCGGTGCTCGCGAGGCCGATCACCCCGACCAGCGCGGCGGCCGCGACCGGGTCCACGCCGGTCTCCTGGGCGTAGCCGGGCAGGTGGACGAAGGGGACGAAGAGCGCGACGGCCATGAGGCCCGACGCCAGGTACAACCGCCGGTAGTCGCGGTTCCGCGCGGCCTCCCGCAGCGTCAGCGCCGCCGGGCCGGCCTGCACCGGGGGGCGCTCGACGACGAAGGCGCAGGCGGTCAGGACCGCCGCGCCGGCCAGGCCCAGGACGAGGTGGGTGTTCCGCCACCCCAGCTCGCGGATCAGCGCCGCGGCCAGCGGCGCGACCGCGAGGGTGCCCAGGCCGATCCCGGTCACCGCCACCCCGATCGCGAGCGTGCGCCGCCGCTCGAACCACCCGCTGACGACGGCCACCATCGGGACGTAGGCGCAGGCCACCCCGATGCCGACCCCGAGGCCGTAGGTGAGGAGCCCGATCCACAGTTCACCGGCCTGCGACGTCGCGGCCGGCCCGGCACCGAGGGCGACGCCACCGACCAGCAGCACCCGCCGCGGGCCGTAGCGGTCCACCGCGACGCCGCTGAGGGCACCCAGGCCGAAGTACGTGAGCGAGGTCAGCGCGAAGAACGCCGACGTGGCGCCACGGCCGGACCCGAACTCCGCCGCCATCGGCTCGAGGAACGCGCCGAAGGAGTAGGCGATCCCGAAGGAGACGAACATCGCGGCGAACGCCGCGGCGACCATCACCCAGGCACGGGCCGAGTCGACCGATGCGGAAGGTCGCATGCCGGAGGACGATACGAGACCCGTGCGTGGCCGCCGGGACGCTGCGAGCCCCGCATGGCGGCGCCGGCCCCGGAGCGGCGCGCTCCGCCGTCGGGTCGCCGACTCGCGATCAGCGGAGGACCGTGGGAGACGTCGTCGCCGCCCCCTGGGCGTGCCAGACCTGGACGGAGGTCGCGTGGGACGGGTCCAACTGCTCGCCACGGGCGGCACGATCGCCAGCCGGCACGGACCGGGCGGGCTCGCGGCCCGCACCCCCGCCGCCGAGCTGCTGGCAGCGGCCGGGTCTCCCGCCGGCGTGACCGTGACGACCAGCGACCTCTCCACCGTCGGCAGCTTCGCCCTCGATACCTCCGACCTGCGGGGGCTCGTGGCGGAAGCCCGCCGCTGCCTGGTCGAGGGCGTGGACGGCGTCGTCGTCACCCACGGCACCGACACGATGGAGGAGTCCGCCTACCTGGCCGATCTCGTCCACGACGACCCGCGCCCGATCGTCTTCACCGGCGCCCAGCGCCCGTTCGACTCCCCCGCTCCCGACGGCCCGCGCAACCTCGCCGACGCGCTTCGGGTCGCGTCCACACCCGCGGCCCGGGACCTCGGTGTCCTGCTCTGCTTCGACGGCCACGTCTTCGCGGCGCGCGGCGTCCGCAAGGTGGAGACGCTGCGCAGCGGGGCCTTCGCGGCACCGGGACGCGGCCCCGTGCTCCGGGTCGACGGCGACGCGGTGACCTCGCTGGCCCGACCGCCGCGCGGCCCGGCTCTCCCCCTGGACCTGGCTGCCGACCTGCCCCGCGTGGACGTCGTCCCGCTCTACCTGGGCGCCGACGACACCCTGCTCCGCGCCGCGGTGGCGGCCGGAGCGGCCGGCATCGTGCTCCAGGCGTTCGGGGCGGGCAACGCGACACCGGTGGTGGCCGCCACCGTGGCCGACCTCGTCAGCGGAGGTCTGCCGGTGCTGGTGTCCTCGCGCGTCCCGTCGGGTCCCGTCGCCCCGCTGTACACCGGCGGCGGTGGCGCCGACCTCGCGCGGGACGGCGCGCTCCTCGCGGGCGACCTGAGCCCGTGGCAGGCCCGCCTGCTGCTCGCCGCCGCCCTCGCCGTCTCCCCCGACGACCCGCTGACGGTGGTCGCCGGCCACCTGGCGGCGTGGAACCGGATCCGCGACCGAGTGGAGGGAGTGCAGGGATGAGCAAGGAGATCTTCGTGGCCTTCGGCGTCGACGTCGACGCCGTCGGCGGCTGGCTGGGCTCGTACGGCGGGGAGGACTCCCCCGACGACATCTCCCGCGGCGTCTTCGCCGGTGAGGTCGGCGTGCCCCGCCTGCTGGAGCTGTTCCGCCGTCGCGAGCTGCCGACCACCTGGTTCTGGCCCGGGCACTCGATCGAGACGTTCCCGGAGCAGTTCGACGCCTGCGTCTCGGCCGGGCACGAGATCGGCGTCCACGGCTACAGCCACGAGAACCCGATCGCGATGAGCCGCGAGCAGGAACAGGCGGTGCTCGACCGCTGCATCGCGCTGATCGAGGAGCGCACCGGGCGCCGTCCCACCGGTTACGTGGCCCCGTGGTGGGAGTTCAGCGGCGTCACGAACGAGCTGCTCCTCGAGCGCGGCATCACCTACGACCACTCGCTGATGCACCGGGACTTCGAGCCCTACTACGTCCGGGTGGGCGACTCGTGGACGAAGATCGACTACTCGGCGCCGGCGGAGAGCTGGATGGAGCCCCTGGTCCGTGGCGAGGAGACCGACCTCGTCGAGATCCCCGCCAACTGGTACCTCGACGACCTCCCGCCGATGATGTTCATCAAGTCCAGCCCGAACAGCCACGGCTTCGTCAATCCCCGGGACATCGAGCAGATGTGGCGCGACCAGTTCGACTGGGTCCACCGCGAGATGGAGTACGCGGCGTTCACCATGACCATCCACCCGGACGTCTCCGGACGCCCGCAGGTGCTGCTCATGCTGGAGCGGCTCATCGAGCACATCAACGGTCACGACGGCGTCCGCTGGGCGACGTTCGACCAGATCGCCGGCGACTTCCTGCGGCGGTCACCCCGCGACGGCGCCCGGCCCTAGTCAGAGTGCCCCGTACAGGGCCCTCTCCACGTCCACGTAGACCTGGTGCACCTCCGGCGCGACGAACGGCAGGGTCTGGGTGTAGACCGCCGCCGTGATGCCGGTCGTCCGGTCGACCCAGAAGTGGGTGTTGCAGAGCCCGGCCCACGCGCCGCTGCCCGCGCGCCTGCGCCCGGGGAGGTCCTCGGTGTTGAGCAGCAGCCCGTACCCCCACGTGTGGCCGGGACCGGCGGAGAAGTCCGCCGTCGAGCCCGGGTCGGCGCTGGGGATCGTGGCGGGGAAGCCCAGGTCGCCGATCTGGTTGGTGAACGCCGCATCCACCGTCTCGGGCCGGAGGATCCGGGTGCCCTCGAGCTCACCGTTCCCGAGCAGGGCGCGCTGGAAGCGCAGGTAGTCCCGCGGCGTGGCGTACAGCCCGTGGCCACCGGCGTAGTACTCGGGCTCGGGGTGCAGGTCCAGCTCGCTGGGCTGCCACGTGCCGTCCGGCGCACGCATGTGCACGGGCACGCAGTTCGCCCGCTGCTCGCCGCTGGGCGCGAACGAGGTGTCGTCCATGCCCAGCGGCCCGGTGACGCCCTCCTTCACGGCGACGTCGAAGCCCAGCCCGCTGGCCGCCTCGACGACCTTGCCCACCCAGTCGGTGTTGATGCCGTACTCGAACCGGGTGCCGGGATCGGCGAGCAGCGGCGCCCGGAAGATCACGTTCGATCCCGACAGGACGTTCGGGGTGCCGGTCACCGTCTCCCAGCGCAGCAGCTCGGCGTTGAAGAACCAGTAGCCCAGCCCGGTCGTGTGGGTGAGCAGCTGGTGCACCGTGGCCTTCGTCGCCGGCGGCCGCATGCGGGGGACGTCACCGTCGAAGCCGTCGAGGACCTGCAGGTCGGCGAACTCCGGGCAGTACTCCTCCACCGGCGCATCCAGGCGGAGCGTGCCCCGCTCGACCTGCTGCAGCGCCGCCACCGTCGCGACCGGCTTGGTCATCGACATGATGCGGACGTGGGTGCCGGCATCCACCGGCTCGCCCCCGCCGGCCACCCGCGGCCCGGCCGCGCTCTCCAGGATCGGGCCGTCGCGGTCGGCGGCGACCACCACCGCGTTGGGCACCGCGCCACGTGCCACGGCTTCCTGCAGGACGACGTCGACGGCGTTCGGGTCCATGGGTGCTCCCGGATCGGAGGACGACCGGGACACCCCCGATCGCCGCCGTGACGTGGATCACGGCGGTGCCCGGCACCCTTCCGGTCCCCGCCGTCCAGGGCAAGGGGCGCCCCGCGGGTGACGTCGAGATCCCAGGCGACATGCGCGTGGCACGGGGACCTCCTGCGCTGGATCGGGCACTCGCCTCCGGCAGCGGCTCACCGGAGCGGTCCGGACGCACTCGGTAGCCGACGCCGACCCGGCGCCGGATGTGGTTGACCGGAACAGGTCCGAGCGGTACCCCTGCCGCCAGGGCAGGCGGTCCACACCCTCCACCAGGGGGCACACGATGACGACGTCGGAGCTCGAGCCGTATCGCACCGTCGGTGCGGGCAACCCGTTCTGGATCCTGCAGTACGACAAGCAGGGCGCCAGCCGCTCGCCCGAGACGCTGGAGCAGGTCCGGACCGCCGTGGGATCCGGCGGGTTCACCGACATCGTCGTCTTCTCGCACGGGTGGAACAACGACTGGGACGCCGCCACCAGGCGGTACGACCACTTCGCCGACGGCGTCGTGGGCCAGTTCCCCGACGACCCGCACCGGAGGGCGTTGCTCGTCGGCATCTTCTGGCCCAGCGCTCTCCTGGTCCTCCCCGGCGAGCGGGAACCGGACTTCGCCGCCGGGGTCGGCGGCCCGGCGGGCGCGCCGCCCCACCCGGACGCCGCGGCACTGGACGACATCGCCGACGAGCTCCCACCCGCCGAATCCGCGCGCGTCCGCGAGCTGGCCGCCGAGGAGGTGCTCGACGCGGACGCCACCGCGGAGCTCGCCCGGCTGCTCGCACCGCTCTACCGCAGCGAGGGCCCGGAGCTGGGCGAGGACCCGGTCCCGCCGGACGGCCCGACGCTGGCTGCCAGCTGGCTGTCCGCTCCGGCCCCGGTGGAGTCCCCGAGGTCGACGGCGGCGGACGACACGGACGACGACGACTTCGGCGCCGTCGTCACCGCTCCTCGGGACGGCCCCCGCCCCGCCGGCCTGCGGGACCTCCTCGATCCCCGCAACGCGATCCGCGGTGCCTCCGTCTGGCTGATGAAGGACCGGGCCGGGCGCGTCGGCGCGACGGCGGTGGGCCCCCTGGTCCGGCATGCGCTGGCCGAGAGCGAGGCGAAGGTGCACCTCGTCGGCCACTCGTTCGGCGCGAAGGTCGTCCTGTCCGCCGTGGCGACGCAACCGGTGCCACGGCCGGTGCACTCGATGCTGCTGCTCCAGCCGGCGGTGAACCACATGTGCTTCGCCGAGGCCGGCGACGGCGAACCGGCGGGCGGGTACCGCGTCGTCCTCGATCGGGTCGACCAGCGGATCTTCAGCACGTACAGCCCGCACGACAAGCCGCTCACCCGCTTCTTCCACTGGGCTCTGCGGCGGGACGGGGACCGCCGGGAACCGCTGCCGGCCCCCTGGCCCGACCCGCCCAGCGTCTACGCCGCACTCGGCGGGTTCGGCCCGCACGGCGCCGATGCCGCCACGCAGCGGCGGCCGCTCCAGGCCGCGGGAACCCCGTACGAACTCGATCCCGGACGCCCGCTCGTCGCACTCGACGGCACGCAGGGCATCTCCGGGCACGGCGACATCAGCGGGCCCCGGACCTGGTGGGCGCTCCGAGAGCTGATGTGGTCCTGATGCCTCCCCTGCTCAGTCGCGCGTACCCGCTGACCCTCATCGGGGCGTCCCTGCACCTGGCCGAGGACGACGACCCCTCCGACCCGGTCGGGGTCCACGTCGAGGTCGACCTGCCCGGCAGCGTCCGCCTGCAGCGGGACCTCGCCCTCGAGGAACTCGGTCTGCCGCTCGACCTGAAGGGCATCGACCGGGCCCTGGCCGAGGCGGTCCCGCTGATCCTCCCGGAGGCCTGGCGCTCGGAGCTGCTCCGTGCGCTGGAGCCGGCGCCTCCCGATGAGCCGGTCTGGCTGGACTTCCGCCGGCCGTTCGGCCACCTGCCGGCGATGCCCTGGGAACGCATGATGGTCCCGCACCTCGGCCGCCCGCTCGTGCGCCTGCCCTTCTCGGCGGTTCCGCCCCCCGAGGTCCCCGACGACCTCCGGGTGGCCGTGTGCGCGCCGTGGGCCGGCACGACGGCCCTGCGCGACTTCCTCGAGGACGTCGTCCCCGTCGTGCCGGGCGCGCGCATCGACGTGTTCGCCGCCGACCCGGGGGCACGCGACGGGGTGGTGCCCGGCACGGCCGTGCGGTTCCACGAGCCCCCGACGGAGGACGCGGGCGCGGCGACGACCGGGGGTCGGTCCGGAAGCATCCGCCCGGACAACCCGTGGCTGCGCTGGATGCTGGACGTGATCGGACCCGGCACCGTAGACGTCGTCCATCTGATCTGTCCCGCAGGTGTGTCCGAGAACTACGGGATGCTCGACTTCGGCGCCTCACCGGCGGGGGGCGAGAGCCCACGCTCCGTCCGCCTGGTCGGCATCGGTCAGCTGCTGGACGTCCTGACCGAGCTGGGCGCCTGGAGCCTCAGCGTCGCGATGCCCGAGGTCCGCACGAGAGGCGGCGAGGCCGGACTGCGCATCTTCGCGCACCGGATGACCGGGCTGCTCTCCGGACCGGTCACCCTGCAGGCGCCGGCCGGGCCGGCGCACGAGCTGGCCGCGGCCTACCGGTTCCTGTACACGCCCGCACCCGGGCCGGTACCGCGGACACCGAGCCTGATGGTCGCCTGTCACCCCGGCCTCGTGCGCGCCCGGACGACGGCGGTCGCGCCGGCACGGGGGCAGGACGACGAGGCGGCGCAGCGGATCGAGCGCGCGCTCCGGGACTGCACGCTCGACGCGGACGTCCTCCGCACGGCGCGCCGGAGCACGACGGAGCCGTCGGCCTGGGTGGCGTCCAGCCAGCGGATCCTCGAGCGCTGGACGTCGAACGTGCTCGGGACCGAGGTCGACCCCGCCGTCTCGAGCACGGTCCCCAGCGGCGTCACCGCCGCGCTCTCGTTCATCAGCCGGTCGATCGAGTCCTCGGTCCGCGGGAAGGGGGACGACCGATGAGACGCGTCGTCGTGCGGGTGTCCACGGTGCCGAGCCCCGATCAGGCGAGCGAGTCGGTCTACGTCTCGGTCGAGGAGCCGACGACCGTCCCGGGGTTCGGGCAGCTGTACCCCTTCGTCGGCGATCCGGCGCTGATGCACCGCTTCGACGAGGATCCGCCCTCCGGGGAGAACATGCGCATGGTGGGGCAGGCGCTGCTCGACGAGCTCGGCCGGCACGAGGCCACGAAGGCAGCCCTCCGCTACGCGATCGACCACACCCCGCTGGACGAGTGCTGCCCGGTCTACCTCGATCTGGAGGGGTCGGAGACGGCCGCCGCCCTTCCCTGGGAGGCGCTCTTCGAACCCGCCGCGGGGTTCCTCGCTCTGGAGGACCGCTGGCCGATCGCCCGGCGGGCCGCCTCCACGGCGCCGGAGCGGGGCGTGCGGACCTTCACCGCGCCGATCCGGCTCATGGCCGTCATGTCGGCCATCGGGGTTCCGGCCGCCCGGGAATGGGCGGCGCTGCGGCGGGCGATCCGGCAGAGCCCGACGCCCGCAGGCCTGACGTTGTCCCTCTGGGTCGGCGAAGGAACCGTGGCCGCGCAGATCGAGGACGACCTCCGGCAGGACGGGCTGACGGGCTCTGTGCACTACCTGACCGGCGCCAACGATCTGGTGCGTGCGCTCAAGGAGTTCGACCCGCACCTCCTGCACCTGTTCTGCCACGGTCAGGGCGGGACGTCCCCGTTGCTCCGGCTGGCCACGAAGCGCGAGCACGAGATCGGGCACGGCAGCTCGGTCGTGCTCGAGCCGCTCCAGCTGCACAGCGTCGGCCGGTCCACCTGGCTGATCTCGCTCAACGCCTGCGAGGGGGCGAGCGACTCGGCGGGTGCCCGATCCCTCGCCTACCTGCTCACCCGGGCCGGTTGCCCGGCCGTGGTCGGGATGCGCGACCCGGTGTCGAGCAGCCTCGCGGCGGTGTTCACCTACGGCTTCTACTCCTCCCTGCTCAGCCAGCTGGGTGACAAGCTCGTCCCCGGCGAGGAGGTGGACCTCGAGCTCGCCGCGGCGCTGGCGGCGCCCCGGCGCGACCTGCGGGACACCCATCAGGCGGCGGACCCCCGCTCGTCGGCGGCCGTCCACCGGGACTGGACCCTGCCGGTGCTCTACGTGCGCCGCGACCCCCTGGTCATCGAGCAGCTCGTCGCGGACCCGTCGCACGACGCGCAGACGCAGAAGGACACCACCGACTACCTGGACACGCTGTTCCGGTTCCGCCGCGAGCACCCGGCGGGAACGGCTGACGACGTCCTCGCGATGATCGACCAGGAGATCGAGCGCGCGCTCCAGGCGCTGAGGACGCCGTCGGGATGACCGCGGAGAGCGCGCCCGCGTACCCCAGCGAGCTGCGGGTGAACGCGTGGACGGGCGGGGAGACGGCGGCGGGGCCGCTCGGTCCCCGCGCGCGGGGCTGGGCGCTGTCCGGCCACGGGCGTGCGCTCCCCCAGCTCCTCGCCCCCGAGGAGGAGGCGGACCCCGCCGACTGGCGCGACCCGCGCGTGGGGTGGGGGCTCGTCCTCCCCGACGACGATGCGCTGCCCGACGACGTGAAGGCCCGCGGGGACGACGCGCCGGAACCACTCCGCGAGCTGCTGGCGGCCCGGAGCGGCTCACCCGTGCTGCGGTACCGGACCGAGACGGAGCTGCGGTTCACCCATCTGCGGCGGTACTACACCGACCGGTCGGTGCAGGACATCGCACTGAGCGGTCCGGAGCGCGGCACGGGCGTCGGGGCCCTGCCTCGCTACCTGCTGCTGTACGGCGGACCGGACGTGATCCCGTGGGACTTCCAGTACCTCGCCAACCAGTCGGCGGCGGTGGGGCGGCTGACGCTGACCGGGGTGGGCCTGGAGAACTACGTCACCGCGCTGCTGGGGAACTGGCCCGGATCGGCGGCCCGGCCCACGCACACCGTCGTGTGGGCCGCGGACCACGGGCCCGCCGACATCACCCGGGTGATGCGCACGGCGATCGCCGCCCGGGTCCAGCGGTCCCTCGCCGGCGACTCCGAGATCGGCGCGCATGCGCGCTACCTCGACGGCGGGCAGCACCAGGCCACCGCCGCGGCGCTGTACCAGGCGCTGGGCGACCACCACCCGGCGCTCGTCGTCACCACGAGCCACGGGAAGACCGGGCCGCTGACCGACCCCGCTGCGATGGTGCGGGACCTGGGGCTGCCGGTCGACGACGAGTACTCGATCGTCGACCCGGCGCGGGTGCTCGACGCCTGGCAGCCCGACGGCGCCATCTGGTACGCGCACGCCTGCTGCTCGGCCGGCAGCGACGGCAGCACGATCTACGCGGGTCTGCTCGAGGCGGGGTCCTGGGTGGACCAGGTGCTCACCGGGATCGCGGGCATCGGCGCGCACGTCGCCCCGCTGCCCGAGGCGCTGCTCGGGGCGCCCCGCCCGCTGCGCGCCTTCATCGGCCATGTCGAGCCGACCTTCGACTGGACGATCCAGAACCCCCACACCGGGCAGAAGCTCACCACCAGCATCTGCCGGGGGCTGTACGACGGGCTCTTCCGTCCCGCACCGGTGGGGCTGGCGCTGCGCGAGCCGTACTCGCACGTCGGTGAGCTGTTCGCCCAGCGGGACAGCGCCTACCGGGCCTTCGACGAGGGAGCGGACAGCGCAGGGGTCGCGATGGCCACGACGCTGGCGGCACGGGACCGGCAGAGCATGGTGGTCCTCGGCGATCCCACGGTCGGCGTGCCACCGCTCCCGTCGCGCGCTCGCTGACCTGGTCCGGGGCTGCGTTCTGCGGCGGACAGCCCTGCGCCGGGGACGATCAGGTGGGGACCTGGTCGGCGTCGGTGGCCGTCAGGTAGGTCTGCAGGGACACGTCGTCGAAGTGCAGCAGCTCCGGGGCGGGGCCGCGGTCCGCCCGGCGTGGCGGCAGCGACACCGGCACCAGGGTGACGGTCCGCAACGAGTCGCCGGCCGCGAGGATGCGCTGCAGCGCACCGGTGACGGTGACGTACGTGTCGTAGGGCCTCGGCGGGGGCGCGAGGCGGAGGTCCTCGCCGGCCGCGGGAGCGTCGCAGTGTCCGTCGCCGCCGTAGCACCCGCCGTGGCCGAAGACGGTGTAGCGCCCGGCGTACCCCTCCTCGGCCGTGCGCGGTGTGGCGGCGGTGGCGTCGGGGTTGTCGAGGAAGATCCTGACCTCGTACGACATCTGCGAGTGGTCGACGCCGGTGATGACCAGGTCGGCGCGGCTGAACGGCGCTGGTGGCACGTCCCCGGGGAAGACGAGGTCGACGACCCGGGTCTGGTCGTCCCGTCCGGCGCGTGCCGTCGCGAGCGTCGCCATCGCGGCCTCCTCAGCCGATGACCTGGGCGGCGTACTCGTAGCCCAGGGTAGAGATGTCCAGGGTCTCGCGCACCGTCATGGGGAACGGCGGCAGCGCTCGGTCGAGGAGCTGCGCCGGGGGGTTGCGGCCTTGCGGGGAGAGCTGCCAGAGGTACCACAGCCGGTCGATCATCGAGTGGTGCGCCCAGAAGAGCGGGTCGAAGGCCGCGGTCGGTGCGGCGGACATGGCTCCCCCGACCCAGCCGTGCACGCCGTTGTGGATGCTCTCCACGATCCCGCTGAAGCCGGTGAAGGTCGTGGCGCGCAGTGCCCGCTGCACGGTCGCGGCGCGGGGCAGCTCGTCGGGGTCGTCCGGATCGCGCAGCGTGACCGGTTCGTCGCCCTCGCTGACAGCACCGGGGAGGTTGTCCCGCACGAGCTGCAGATCGTCGGGGCCCAGCGCCACCGGGCCGGCGCTCAGCGGGTTCGCCGAGCCGTCCGCGAGCGGTCGGAACGGGGTGGGCAGGCCCTGAGCGTGCGAGACCGCCGACGACCAGTCCCACCACGGGAGACCCACCTCGACCGTCTCGTCCGCCCGAGCCCGGCGCAGGGCGGCGGTGAGCGCCCGCTCGACGTAGTACAGGTAGGCGCGATGCCACGGGAGGAACAGCGCGTTCCCGTGTTCGCAGTAGACCGGTAGCGGCAGGCCGTGGATCCCGGCGAAGAAGCCGAACCCGCGATCGTCCTCGATCAGGTAGAAGGCCTCGAACGCCTCGCGCAGATCGACCAGCTCGGACGGCATCAGGTTCTCAGCGTTCCTCCGCAGCCCCACGGGAACTCCTTCGCCGCATCGCTCTCGCCCGGTGTCCATCGTCGCGGCCGGCGGCCGGGCTGTCCATCACCAGTCGGGATCCGACGGCACAGTCGTTGACCTGGCCCGAGGGGCCGGGCACACGCTGGGGTGGAGCAGTCCCGACTCAGGCAAGGAGAACCGTGCACACCCATCTGAGCGCCGGTGAGTTCACCGCGCTGACCGGCTTGTCGGCCAAGGCGCTCCGGCTGTACGGGGAGCGAGGGGTCCTCTCCCCCGACGCCGTCGACCCGCACACCAACTACCGCAGCTACTCCCCCGCGCAGTTGCGCCAGGGCATCACGGTGGATCTCCTCCGCCGCGCGGGCGTGCCGGTGACCGAACTGACGCGCTGGGCCGACTACCCCTATGCCGAACGACGGCAGGAGCTGGTCCTGCGCCGGGCCATGGAGGACTTCTTCCTCGACGTCGCCGAGGAGATCAGCCGCTCCGACCCGGCACGTCTGGCTGCGCAGAGCACGCCGGCTGAACCCCTGCCGTGGGCAGGTGTCTCGTACGGGTTCCCGGTCCCCGGCGAGGCCCAGGAGCGCATCGAGGTGTTCGGTGCACAAGCCCTCGTCCTGCCCGCGGTCGACGCCGCCTTCGAGGAAGCTCTGACCGACCTCGGCCTGGACCCAGCGACGCACCGGTGGACCGCCGTCCCCGAGACGACCGGCCCGGCAGCTGCCCAGCAGGCAGCCATGGTGATCGCCCGTCCCTGCTCCACCGACCTCGCGGCGGATGCACGGCGGCACATCGCCGCGCACGTCCAGCAGCACGCCGGGGCCGAGGTCGCCGTCGTGACCGGCACCCTCCCCCGCCGGCTGGAGATCACCTTCCCCGTGGACGGCCTCGGCGAGCGCACCCCGGTCCAGGAGGCCGCTCACGACCACCAGCAGCTGCTCGCCTTCGCGCACCACTGCGCTCGCGAGGGACTGACCATGATCGGGAAGTCGGCACGTCAGGTCGTCGCCGGTGCCTCACTCAGCACACCGGCTGCGCCACCGATCACCGTCTTCGACGCCCAGCCGAACGCCTGACGGTCGTCGGCAGCTCCCTACGAGCCTGGTGTGGCCTCCACCGTGGGCGGAGGCGCGTCGAACTGCTCGGCTGCCGGTGGTTCGTGCGTCGGCATCATCGGGCCGTCCCCCGCCGGGTCGAGGACATCCTGCTCGAACCATGCGTACCGGCCGGAGAGAACCTGCTGCGCGACCCCGTACTGGGCGTGGTCGTCGTTGGCCCACAGCTCCGCGAACAGCCGGTCGGCGCGACGGCGGGCCTGGTCGCAGAACAGGCCGGCCAGTTCGACCACCTCCTGCCTCCGGTCGGGCCGCTCACGGGCGACGGTGTCGGCGTAGACGCACGCGCACGACATCGCGTAGAGCTCGGCGCCGATGTCGACGAGCCGGCCGAGCAGGTGGCCCTTCTGCTCGAGTCGCGCCTGGTAGCGGCCCATCGCGTAGAAGGTCGAGCGCGCCAGCTTTCGAGCGTGGCGCTCGACGTAGCGCACGTGCGTGGCGAGCTCCCCGAACTCGGCGAAGGAGCCGGGACGCTGGCCGGCGCCGGTCGTCAGCGTCGGGAACCACCTGGCGTAGAAGGCGCCCGCCCTCGCGGCGGCCTTCGCCTTGTCGGCCGGGCGGGAGTCGCCGAGCACCAGGTCCCCCGCCACCTTCAGGTGCTCGTCGACGGCCTCCCGGGCGATCAGGAGGTGCATGATCTCCGTGGAGCCCTCGAAGATGCGGTTGATGCGCATGTCGCGGAGCATCTGCTCGGCCGGTACCGGCTTCTCGCCGCGTCGCGCGAGTGACTCGGCGGTCTCGTAGGCCCGACCGCCGCGGATCTGCACCATCTCGTCGACGGCAGTCCAGCCGAGCTCCGAGCTGTAGAGCTTGGCGAGCGCGGCCTCGATGCGGATGTCGTTGCGCTTGTCGTCGGCCAGGCGGCTGGACACGTCGAGCACCGCCTCCAGGCCGAACGCCGTGCCTGCCAGCCAGGCGAGCTTCTGCGCGATCGGGTCGTGCTCCCCGATGGGCCGGCCCCACTGCTGCCGTTCGGCCGACCACTGGCGGGCGATCCTGAGGGAGTACTTCGTCGCCGACAGGCAGAACGCCGGCAGGGACAGGCGGCCGGTGTTGAGCGTGGTGAGCGCGATCCGCAGGCCCTTGCCCTCGCCGCCGACGACGTCCTCCCGGCGCACGAAGACGTCGTCGAAGCGGGTCACCGAGTTCTCGATGCCCCTGAGCCCCATGAACTCGTTGCGGTGCTCGACCGTGATCCCCTCGCGGTCGGACGGGCAGAGGAACGCGGTGATGCCGCCCCGATGGCCTTCGGACGCCGGGACGACGGCCATGATCACGACCACGTCGGCGATGGCGCCGTTGGTCGCCCACAGCTTCGTGCCGTTGATCCGGTAGCCGGTGCCGTCGTCGGTCGGGACCGCGGTCGTGCTCATGCGCGCGGGATCCGAGCCGACGTCCGGCTCGGTGAGCAGGAACGCCGAGATGTGGTCCCGGGCCAGCCTGGGGAGCCACTCGCGCTTCTGCTCCTCGGAGCCGAACAGCCGCAGCGGCTCGGGCAGGCCGATCGACTGGTGCGCCGACAGCAGCGTCGAGATGGACGAGTGCCAGGTACCGGCCATGGCCAGCGCCCGGTTGTAGTGGACCTGGCTCAGCCCGAGCCCTCCGTACTCCTCGGGGATCTTCATGCCGAGGGCGCCCAGCTCCTTCAGGCCCCGGAGGACGTCCTCGGGGATCCGCGCCTCGCGCTCGATCCGCCGAGGGTCGACGTGCTCGGTGAGGAAGTCGCGGAGGCGCCCGAGGAACGCCTCGCCCTTCTCCACCGCGACCGGATCGAGCTCCGGCTGCGGGTGGATCAGGTCGAGGCGGAACCTGCCGAGGAAGAGCTCCTTCCCGAACGACGGCTTGCTCCACTCGGTCTCGCGGCTCGCCTCGGCGACCTGCTTCGACTGCTCGTACGACGGATGCGACGCCATGCACCACGATCGCGCCGATCGCCTCTCGGGACAACGGTCTTCGACGTCGTCCCGCGCCTCAGGTTCCGTCGGCGCCGTCCCGTGATGGGTGGAGCGCCTCGATCGCCCAGCCGGCCCGCCCGGCCGGCACCGCCCACTCCGGTCGCGCCGTAGGGGTCACGAGCTCTCGGGGACGGCACGATCCGATCGTCACGGACGTCGCGGTGGTGCACGCCTCCTGCGGGGTGCGGTTCGCCGTCGGTGGTCCCAGCCCGGCCGTCGTGGAGCTGCGGGTCAGTTCAGCCGCTCGGTGAGGTGGACGTCGACGTCGTCGCCGTCGTCCTTGCCGATGGCCTTGCGGATGGGTGCGGCCACCGGGAGCTTGTGGGTGCCGTCCCCCAGGGCCATGAACGCTCCGGTGAACGGGTGACCGTCGACGGTCCCGGCGACCTTGACCAGGCCCCGGGTGCCGAAGATCCGTGCTGAGTCGGACAGCTGGACACAGGTCCAGACATCCCCCGGCCGGGCCTTGCCCAGGCGAGCGGTGAATCTGATGTCCAGCGGTCGGGGTTCAGGCATGGTGAAGGCCCTCCAGCCGATCGAGCCAGGTTCTGCGTCGGTCACCGAGGCTCGGCAGGAGTACTCGGGTGGTCATCGTCATGCTCGGTCGGACCGAGCCGCGGGCGGGAAGTCATCGGTTCCCCTGGTGGGACGTCCGTCGAGCGCACCGGACCACCATTCCTGTCCCGGGACACCTACGGAGAGCTGCGACCGCGCCGCAGTGGTCGGTCGATCCCACCAGGTTGCGCCGATCCCCCATCCGCGGCCGGCCCGCGAGCGAACGCCCTGTAGTACGCCGCCACCACCAGGGAGCTCCTCATGAACCAGCGTCGCCTCATCGTCACCGCCACGACCGCCGGGCTGCTGGGTGGCAGCATGCTGCTCGGCCTCCCGGTCGCCGGCGCCCACCCGTCGAGCCCTCCCGGGCAGGAGAAGACGGTGCAGCTCGACGCCTCGCTCCACGAGCTCAACGGCTCCGGCGCGTCCGGCACCGCCAGCGCCGTCGTGCGCAACCAGCTGATCCGGTCCATCGAGGTCGAGGCCCACGGCCTGAGCCCGGATGCACCGCACGCGATGCACATCCACTACGGCGACGACGCACGCAACGAGTGCCCGACGGCGGCGGATGCCACCAACACCCGAGGGGAGGACGACATGCTCCGGCTCAGCACCGCGGACGGCCTGCCGGCGTACGGCCCGATCGTCGTCTCGCTGACCACCACCGGTGACACCGGCCCGGCATCGGCGCTGGCGGTGAGCCGCTTCCCGGTCTCGATGGGCGGCTCCTTCGACTACGCACGGAAGAACATCGAGTTCACCGACGTCGCCGGTACCGGCTACGGAGCCGGCGGGTCGGGTACCGCCAAGCAGATCGCCGACGCCATCCGTGACGGCGAGGGCGTCGTCGTGATCCACGGCGTGGACTACAACGACAACGGCAGGTACGACTTCGAGTCCGCCGGCGCCAGCGAGCTCGACCCGTCGCTGCCGGCAGAGGCGACCGACCCGGCTGCCTGTGGGGTCCTCCGCTGACTCGCCCGCGGGGCGCCTCCCCGCTCGTCCGCTGACCACCGGCGCCGGCCCCGTGCGGGGCCGGCGCCGCTGCGTCGGCACGCCGGGGCTCCGACGCGGCACCGGTCGGCAGCCGGACGTCCGGACCGGTTGCTCAGGCAGTCCAGCGACCGGGCGACCGACGGTCTCACCGCTCATCGACCCCCGCGGCGCGGGGCCGGCGAAGCGGCCGGAAGAGCGCGCGGACGTCGTCGGTGAACAGCGCGGGCTGCTCCATGGCGAGGAAGTGACCGCCCCGCGCGGCCTCGGTCCACCGGACGACGGCGTGGTCCCGCTCGGCGAAGGCGCGGACGGTCACGTCGTTCGCGGAGAGCAGGAATCCCGTCGGAACGGTCCCCCGCTCCGGCGACCAGTCGCCGGCGTCCCCCTCGTCGGCCTGCCCGTCACCCGCTCCCCATGCCGCGGGGTTCATCGCCTCGAAGTAGGCCTGTGCCGACGACCCCGCCGTGGCGGTGTACCAGTAGATCGAGACCGCCGTCAGGATGCGGTCGCGGTCGATCGCGTCCTCCGGGAGCCCGTCGTCGGGCAGGTCGGACAGCCGCTGGAACAGTTCGACCACCCAGGCCAGCTGGCCGGCCGGGGAGTCGGTGAGGGCGTAGGCCAGCGTCTGCGGCGACGTCGACTGGAGCTGCAGGTAGCCGTCGTCGTAGGCCTGCATGCGCTGCCACCGCTCCTCGTCGGCCCCGGTGAGCGCGTCGAGCTCGCCGTCGTCGGCGGGAAAGGTGATCGCCGCATTGAGGTGGACACCGATCACGGAGTCGGGTGCCGCCTTCCCGACCTCCGAGGCGACGAACGAGCCGGTGTCGCCGCCCTGGACGCCGTAGCGGTCGTGGCCGAGGTCGGCCATCAGCGTCGCCAGCATCCGCGCGGTCCGCTCGGCGTTCATCCCCGGACCCGCGAGCGGGGTCGAGAAGCCGAACCCGGGCAGCGACGGGATCACCAGCGCGAAGGCGTCGGCCGGATCGCCGCCGTGCGCCCGCGGGTCCGACAGCGGGCCGGCGACCTCGAGGAAGTCGGCCACCGTGCTCGGCCAGCCGTGCAGCAGCAGCAGCGGGGTGGCGTCCGGCTCCGGTGAGCGCACGTGCAGGAAGTGCAGCCGCTGCCCGTCGATCTCGGTGACGAACTGCTGCAGCGCGTTGAGCCGCGCCTCGGCGGCCCGCCAGTCGAAGCGGTCGCGCCAGTACGTGGCGAGTTCCCGCAGGTAGGCCTGGGGGACGCCGCGACTCCACCCCACGCCGGGGAGGTCACCGGGCCAGCGGGTGGCCGCCAGGCGGGCGGACAGGTCGTCGACCTGCTCCTGAGGGATGTCGATGCGGAAGGGGCGGATGTCCAGCCGAGGAGTCGTCACGCCGGTGACGCTAGGAAGCGCTTAGGACAGGGCTGCTCCCAAGCAGGTGGCATCCTCGGCGGCGTGCTCGAGACCTCCGCCCGGCTGCTGCGGCTCCTGTCGCTCCTGCAGGCCCACCGCGAGTGGTCCGGTGCCGACCTCGCCGAGCGGCTCGGCGTCAGCATGCGCACCGTCCGGCGGGACGTCGAGCGACTGCGCGAGCTCGGCTACCCGGTACACGCCGTCCAGGGCACGGCCGGGTACCGGCTCGGCGCGGGGGCGGCCCTGCCGCCGCTCCTCCTGGACGACGACGAAGCCGTCGCCGTCGTCCTCGCGCTCCGGACCGCCACCGCGAGCTCGGTCGTCGGGGTCGAGGAGACCGCGGTGCGGGCCCTGCAGAAGCTCGAGCAGGTGTTGCCGGCCCGGCTGCGCCACCAGGCGCGGTCGCTGCAGGAGGCCACCGTCCGGGCCGGCGTGGCCCCTGGTCCGCAGGTGCCCGCCGAGACGCTCGTGGCGATCGCGGACGCGTGCCGCCGCCGCGAGCAGCTGCGGTTCCACTACAGCAGCCCGCGCAGCGGGCAGACGGTCCGGACCGTCGAGCCACACCGCCTCGTCAGCTTCGGCCGGAACTGGTATCTGGTCGCCTGGGACCCGGACCGCCACGACTGGCGCAGTTTCCGCGCCGACCGGATCACCCCCCGTCCGCCGAACGGCCCGCGCTTCGCACCGCGGGAGCCGCCGGGGGGCGACGTCGTCGCCTGGTTGTCCTGCCAGCTGTCGGCCCGGACCTGGCCGTACCGGGCGACGGTGCGGCTGCACGAAGCGGCGGAGGCGGTCTCCGACCGCGTCTGGCCCGGCATGGGAGTGGTCGAGGCCGTCGACGCCGGCAGTTGCCTGTTCACCGTGGGCGCCGACGACCCCGCCGCCCTGGTCTGGATGCTCACCTCGGTCGACACCGACTTCACCGTTCTCGAAGGCCCTCCGGAGCTCACCGCCGCCCTGCACCGGCAGTCGCAGCGGTGTGCGGACGCGATCGCGCCCCCGGTCGACGCCGACCCGGGCGTGCGGGAGCGACGCACCCGTGGACGTCGTACCGCCTGAGTCACCCGGGCACCCGCACAGGTGTCGGCTGGGCACCCTGCCGCCCCTCGATCGCCGGGTCGCGCGTGGGATGCGACGCGCAGGGGCTGCCCGTCGAGCCGACCACCCGGCTCGACGACGCGTGGATGGCAGCGCCGGCGACGGACCGCGGTCGCGGCGGACGGTGATGCCGCCGTGGCGGCGCGGTGGGACGGTAACCGGTGACCTGCCGCACCTGTCCATGAGACCGAGGAGCGTCGGTGGAGCTCTCGACACTGCTGCTGGAGATGTCCGCCCTGCTCACGCTGGCCGTGCTGCTGGGTCTGGTGGCCCGGCGGATCGGGGCGCCGCTGAGCGTCGTCCTCGTGGTGGTCGGCTTCCTCGCCGCCGCCGTGGGCCTCACGCCCGAGATGGGCCGGCTCGAGGGTGAGGCCTTCGAGGAGGTGGTGGTCTTCCTCTTCCTGCCGGTGCTGGTGTTCGCGGCCGCTCTGGGCATCGACCTGCGCGCCTTCGTCCGGAACCTCGGCGCCATCGTGGCCCTGGCGACCGTCGCCTTCCTGGTGTCCGCGGTGGTGGTGGGGCTGACCCTGCACTGGGTGCTCGGCACGGCTCTGGCGGTGGCCTTCCTGTTCGGCGCGCTGATCTCGGCCACCGACCCGGTCGCGGTGGTCGCGGTGTTCCGGGAGGTCGGCGTCCCACGCCGGCTCCTGACCCTGGTGGAGGGAGAGAGCCTGCTCAACGACGGCGTCGCGATCGTGCTCTTCGCGATCCTGGTCGAGGCGGCGACGGGGGGCTCGGTGAGCGTCGCCGCCGGTGTCGTCGGTTTCGTCACCGTATTCGGCGGCGGGGCGGTGATCGGTATCGTCCTCGGCCTGGCCGCCTCCGCGGTGCTGCCCTGGCTCGGTCGGCTGCCGGCCGCCGGGTTGTCGCTGGCGACGGCCTACGGCTCCTTCGTCCTCGCCGACGCCGTTCTCGGGTTCTCCGGGGTCATGGCCACCGCGGCCGCCGGGATGGTGCTGGCCGGCCTCGCGCCCAGCCGCGCATCTGCCGAGGTGCGCGAGATGTGGGAGCAGATGTGGGATGCGCTGGACTACGTCGCCAACGCGCTGCTGTTCCTCCTCATCGGCCTGGTCATCGGCCCCGCGCAACTGCTCGACCACCTCGGCCCCATCACGCTGGCCGTCGTCGTCGTCCTGGTCGCGCGCGCACTGGCCGTGGTGCCGCTGGTCTGGCTGCTCGAGCGGCTGGCCCACATCCCGCGGCTGGGCCGGCGCAACGAGGCCGTGCTGGTCTGGGGTGGGCTGCGCGGCGGCGTCGCGCTGGCGCTGGCCCTGGCCCTGCCCGAGGAGCTGGCCGAGCGCGACCTCCTCGTCGCCCTGACGGGCGGGGTCGTCCTTGCCACGCTGCTGCTCAACGCCACGACCATCCGCCGGCTGGTGTCCCGGCTGGGCCTCGACCGGCCCAGCCGCGCCGACCGCTACCTCGTGGCGATCGCCCGCGTCTCGGCCATCGAGGCCGCCCGGCAGGAGATGGACGACCTCGGCCTGACCCCCGATCCGCGGACCGGCGCCGAGCTGGAGAGCAGCGCGCGAGAGGCGCAGCAGGAGATGGCGGCCCTGGACGTGGACGAGGACGAGGAGTACCGCATCGTGGTCGGCCGCGGGCTGCACGTCGAACGCCGCACCTACCAGGAGCTCAGCGACGAGGGGCTCCTCCCCCCTGCCGTGACCCGCACCCTGCTGCACGAGGTGGACGACGAGATCGACGACTTCTCGCTGCACGCCTCGAGCCACCGGCTGGGGGCGACCCGCCGGGCTCCGTCCGGCCGCCTGGAGGAGGTCAGCCGGTGGCTGGCCGGGCTGCTCCCCGAACCGGCAGGGGACGATCCCGGCGAGCTGGCCTACGCCGAGGCGACCGCCCGCCGGTTGGCGGCACGACGCACGGCGGACGCGCTCGAGATCTTCGACGACCTGCCGGCCATCCGGCAGGAGACCGTCGACCACGCACGCCGCACCTTCGCCGAGTGGGAGCAGCGGGCCATCGCGGAGTTGGACGAGCTGGACACCCGGTCCGGGAAGGACGCCCATGACCTCCGCGTCCGGCAGGTCCACAGCCTCGCCACGGCGGCCTCCAGCCGGGAGCTCGCCGAGCTGGTGGAGACGGGGCTGCTGCCCGAGCAGGTCCTGAAGTCGACCGGGACGGCACGGGCGGACCACCCCCGCTGACGCTCCCCCGTGCCCGTGCCCGTGCCCGTGCGCTCCGCCGCGGCCGGTGCCGGCCCGGGGAACCACGGGGCATGGGGTGATCGTTGCCCGCAGGAACGCACACTGCCCGAGACAGGAGCTCCGATGGACACCCCGCTGCCGACCGGCTCCGCCGGCACCCTGGACGTGCGGGCCGCCGAGGAACTGTCCTGGCTCCTCGCGGTGGACCCGTCCGTGCTCGCCGTCCTCGGCGGCGTGCTGGTCGTGTTCCTGCTGATCGCCGTGCTCGCCGGGTGGCTGGTCGTCAGGCGGGTCCGGCGCAGCGCGCTGGTCGCCCGTGGCCGCGAGCTCACCGCGCGCGGCCGGGAGCTCGGCATGCAGGGCGCCACTGCCGTCGCTGCCCTCCGCCTGCCGCCGGGGCAGCGGCGCTCCGCGGCGGAGCTGCAGCTGGAGATCGCCCGCGCGCGTGGTCACCTGCGCCGCCAGATCGGAACCGCGCAGGCCGCCGGCGCCCACCTCGGCGACGTCCCCGGCCTGCTGCCGGCGCTGGAGGCCGAGGGCAGCCGGCTCGAGCAGCGGCTGCGCCTGCGGGCGCTGGCTCCCAGTGCCACCGACCACGCCGACCTGGAGACGGAGGCGCGGGCGTACCTCGACGTGCTCGCCGACGTCTGCGACGCGGTGCTGAAGGCCGAAGAGGTGGCAGGGGCAGGGCGCCTGACCACCGACGTCGCGGATGCGGTCACCGCCCTGCGCGCCCACACCACCGCCTACCAGGAGCTCATCGCCCCTCCGGTCGTCCCCCCGCTGCCGCCGCCCCCCTCGCCATCGCCGGAGCACTCGGTCCGGGAGCCCACTCAGGGATGAGCCGGTAGCCGGGCAGCGTTTCCGACGCCGACGCCGACGCCGGCGACTGACGACGCGCACGGGATCGGCACCGACGACACCACGGTCCCCGGTGACCGTGGCATGGCAAGCGTTCGCGCACGTCACCCCCGGGCGAGGATGGCGTCTCTGGACAGGGTCACCTCCGTGCGCAGGGCGTCCACGTCGACGTCGACCAGGGCACCGTTCCACTTGCGCGCTCGGCCGGCCACCAGGACCGCATCGATGTTGCGGGCGTCCGCGCCGAGGACGACCGTTCCGACCGCATCGTTCAGCGGCATGGTGTTCACGTCCTCGGCGCGCACGACGATCAGATCCGCCTGCCTGCCGGGGGTGAGGGAGCCGGTGATGTGGCCGAGTCCGTTCGCGCATGCCCCCTGCACGGTGGCGAGGTCGAGCACGTCGCGGGTGGAGATCCGTGATGGGAGGGCGTCGGTGCCGTAGGCACCGTTGACCGCGCGCATCCGCTGGATCGCGTGGAGCGTGCGCATCTGGGTGAACATGTCGCTGGCCAGGGCCACCTCTACGTCGATGCTGAGACCGGGGCGGATCCCGACCGCGAGCGCCTCGTCGATGGCCGGCACGGCGGTCTCGAGACCGATCTGCGCGTCGGACGTGGGAGCGAGGCTGACCGACACCCCGGCGTCCGCCATCGCCGCCCAGGCCTGCCCGGTCAGCCCGGTGCAGTGGATCAGCGTGAGCGTGGGGTCGAGGATGCCCTGCCGCGCCCAACGCAGCACCGCCTCCGACGATGCCGTGCCGAACACCGCGTCGATGCTCGTCCACACCCCGAGGTCCCGGGCGAGGGCGGCCAGCTCGGGCCCGTAGGCCAGTGCCGGCCCGGCTATCTCGTCGGTGGCCAGTGCGGCCAGCCGGACGCTGACCAGTCCGCCCGCCCGGTCGTGCAGCCGGACCAGATCCGCGGGCCACTGGCGGTCCCAGTCGCCGAAGTGCGGGCCCATGGCCGCGTGCACGCCCCGGATGCCGGTGTCGACGAGGGCGTCCAGGGCAGCATCGCTGTGCGCGCAGCTTCGGGAGTTGTGGGAGAAGTCGAGCATGGTGGTGATGCCGGCGTCGAGGGCGGACAGCGCGGCGAGCCGGGTGCCGACGTACATGTCGTGGGGGGTGTAGCGGGGGGCGAGGTCGGCCAGCGTGGACATCACGTACGCGCCGAGGTCGGTGACGTCGGGGATGCTGCGCCGGAACTGGGTCTCCCAGGCGTGCCGATGGGTGTCGACGAACCCGGGGCTGAGGATGCAGCCGGTGACGTCGACGATCACGGCGCCCTGCGCCTGCGCGGCGTCCCGGAGGTCGGTGCCGAGAGCGACGATCTCGGTGCCGCGGACGAGCACGTCGCCGCGGGGCAGGTCGCCGATCGTGGGGTCCATGGAGACGACGGCGCCGCCGGTGAACAGGGTCGAGGTGGTGGGCTCGCCGGAGGGCGGGATGAGCGGGAGCATGGTGAGGATTCCTGTCCGTCCAGGTGGGTCAGCGGCGGTGGAAGACGTAGCCGGCGTGGTGGAGCACGCCGTCGCGGAACTGCCCGTAGGCCCAGAAGCCGAGGTCGTCGCGGTAGACGATGCGGTCCGCGTCGAGCCAGAACGAGCCCTGGTAGGCGTGCGGGCGACCGCCGCGGGTCTCGTCGTACCGGCCGTCGGCGGTCAGCGCCTGGTGCACGAAGCCGGTCTCGTCGACCCAGGTGCCCAGGTACGGGCTGACGACCGGGGTGGCCGTCGGGCCGGCCGCGTCCGCCGGCGCGCTGAGCGGGCGGCGGTTCCACTGCTGCACCACGCCGTCGGCGACGATCGCCACTGCATCGGCGGCATGCCACACCAGCAGCTCCACCGGCCCGGGGCCGGCGGAGTCGACCACGCCGAAGGTGGCCGGGTTGCCGGGGGTGAGGGTGCCGACCCGGTCCCGGCGGACCCGCAGCCCGGCCATCCCCACGGTGTCGATGACCGCCGGTGCGATCGTGAGCCCTGAGCAGTCGACGACCAGGGCGCGGTCGTCCTCCGCGGCGGTGTGCAGGCCCGGGCCCACACCCACGATCTCGCTGCCGACGAGCAGCACGTCGGAATCGGGCAGGTCGCCGATGAGCGGATCCATCGTGCGCACCGTGGCGTGCGCGAACAGCAACGGGCGGTGACCGTCCTCCTGATTCGCGAGGATGGTCTGCAGGAGGTGCTCGTCCAGCATGTGCTTCGTGGTCATGCGGCAACCGTGCAGGCGGCCGCGGGGGGCATCCAGGCCGTTCTTCCCCTGGGTGTGGCACACCCTGGCTGGGCTCCGGCCCGGCTCCTAGCCTCTTCCCCGTGACATCCGGTGACCTCGCAGCCTTCCTCGTCGCCCGGCGAGCGCGACTCCGCCCCGCTGACGTCGGGCTGGTCTCCTCGGGTGTCCGCCGGGTCGAGGGGTTGCGCCGCGAGGAGGTCGCGCTTCTCGCGGGGGTGAGCGTCGACTACTACACCCGGCTGGAGCAGGGGCGGGAGCGGCACCCGTCAGCGGCGGTGCTGCGCGGGTTGTCCCAGGCGCTGCGCCTGGACCGGGAGGCCTGCGACCACCTGTTCCGCCTGGCCGGTGTGCCGACGGGGGGGCCGGTCGCCCCAGCACCGGCGACAGTCGACCCGCACCTCCGGGTACTGCTGGATTCCTGGCCGGACACCCCCGCGATGGTCATCGACCGCGTCCTCGACGTCCTCGCGCTGAACTCCCTGGCCGAGCAGCTCTACGCCGACTTCGCGACGGCGGACAACATCGCCCGGATGACCTTCCTGGACCCGGCCGGCCGGACGTTCTTCGCCGACTGGTCGCGGGCGGCGGATGCCTGCGTGGCGAACCTGCGGCACGCCCTCGGTTGTGATCAGCACGATCCCGGCCTGCACGCGCTCGTCGGCGAGCTGACCCGCGGCAGCGCGGAGTTCCGTTCGCGGTGGCCGCGCAACGACGTCCGCGGCAAGACGCAGGAGGCCAAGACGTTCGACCACCGTGGCGTCGGTCTCCTGACGCTCACCCACCACACCTTCGAGGTGCGCGCCGCGCCCGGCCAGCAGCTCGTCGTCTACGGTGCCGAACCCGGCAGTACCAGCGCCGGTGCCCTTCGGCTGCTGGGCGCCCTGGCGGCGACGGGACGCCGGGAGTCCCTCGACGTCCAGCGCCCGCATCCTGGGTGATCCGGAATCCGCCCGATGGAGGACCGAGCCACTGTCTCCCCTCCTCGCCTCGTGCGATCGGCACAGGGGATGCAGCCCATCCGGGCGCCGATCGGGACGTCCGACGACGTTCCCGGGGCGGACCGGCTCGTCGGACTCCCACGCCTGCCGGAGGTCCGGCCGCGCCCACGGCTCCGCCGGCACCGTGCTGGTGCGTCCGTCGCCGGAATCGCGCCCGGCCGCTGAGTGCGTGGGAAGGTGCAGGACGTGACGTCACCCGACTCCCCCCGGTGGACGCTCCGGACGCTGTACCAACCGATCGTCGACCTCCGGGACGGGACGCCCGTCGCCGTGGAGGCGCTGTCCCGGGGGGAGCCGGGGCCACGGGAGTCGGCGGGAGCGCTCTTCGCCGCTGCCCGGGGGTCGGGGACGCTGGTCGAGCTCGACGAGGCGTGTCTCCGTGCCGCCCTGCGCGGTGCCGGGCGGCGCGCCGGCGCGCTCACCCTCTTCGTCAACATCGAACCGGCCACGTTGTCGGCGCTGAGCCCGCGGCGCCTGCGGGCGCTCGCGGACCTGGTCGGCGACGACGTCCAGGTGGTCGTGGAAGTCACCGAACGTGACCTCCTCGATCGCGCCGCCGACCTGGTCCGTGGTGTCCGGGCCGTCCGCGAGCTGGGCTGGGGCGTGGCTCTCGACGACGCCGGGGCGGAGTCCAAGGGGCTCGCGCTGATGTCGTTCCTGCGGCCGGACGTGATCAAGCTCGACCTCGCCCTGGTCCGCGGGCACACGACCCTGCGAGCCGCCGCGGTGGTCAACGCGGTCCGGGCGGAGGCCGAGCGTTCCGGTGCGGTCCTCCTCGCCGAGGGGATCGAGAGCGAGCAGCACCTCGAACGCGCGCTGGCCATGGGGGCTCGACTGGGCCAGGGCTGGATGTTCGGACGGCCCGGGCCGCTGGCGACCGCAGGCATGCGCGCCTTCCCCGTCCCCCCGCCGCCCGACCGTCGCACGCGTGCGGGCGCAGCTCCCCGCACGCCGTACGACGTGCTCAGCGCCGGCTCTGCCGCGCAGCGCGCCACCCTGCCGCTGGTCGCCTCGATCACTCGCCAGGTGGAGCGGCAGGCGCTGGTCCTCGACGAGGAGACGGTGGTGCTGGCGAACTTCCAGAACGCGGAGGCGATGACCCCGTCGACCCGCCGCCGGTACGAGTCGCTCGCCGGTCTGGCCGCGCTGACCGCCGTCACCGGCGCCGGGATGCCCGACGAACCCGCCCCCGGGGTCCACGGCACGGCCCTCGACGCCGACGATCCCCTCACCGACCAGTGGGTGGTCACCGTCGTGAGCCCGCACTTCGCCGCCGCGCTCGCCGCCCGCGACGTGCCGGCCGGGTACGGCGACGCCCCCGGCGACTCCACCGGTCCCGCCGGCGGGCCGGCGCGCCGGCTGGACTACGTGCTGACCTACGACCGGGAGCGGGTCCTCGACGCTGCGGGACTGCTGCTGGAGAAGGTGCGCCCCACGTCCGGCACGGCGGCGCCGTCGCCGGCCGGGGGCGAGGCGCCGACCCCGGACGCCGTGCGCGTGCCCCCCGGTGAGCTGCCGGATCTCCTGCTGCGGGCCATCGCGACGGCCAGCAACGGCATCGTCATCGCGGACGCCACCCTGCCGGATCTCCCGGTGGTCTACGCCAATGCGGCGTTCCTGCGATTGACGGGATACGCCGAGCACGAGGTGCTCGGCCGCAACTGCCGGTTCCTGCAGGGCCGGGCCACCGACCCGAGCCAGGTGCAGCCGATCCGCCGTCGGCTCCTCGCCGGACGGGACGTCCACACCGTCCTGCTC
Source organism: Blastococcus sp. HT6-4 (assembly GCF_039679125.1). Lineage (NCBI taxonomy): Bacteria > Bacillati > Actinomycetota > Actinomycetes > Geodermatophilales > Geodermatophilaceae > Blastococcus > Blastococcus montanus. Next base: position 2,167,552 of record NZ_CP155551.1, read on the forward strand.
AACTACCGGCGTGACGGGTCGGCCTTCTGGAACGAGCTCCACATCAGCCCGGTCACGAACGCGATCGGCGACGTCACCCACTACATCGGCAACCAGGTCGACGTCACCAGCCGGGTCGAACGCGAACTGCGGACGACGTACCTCGCCCATCACGACGAGCTCACCGCGCTGCCCAACCGGGCCCACGTCCTCGACCACCTCCGCCTGGAACTGCGACGCGCGCGGCGGAGCGGCACCAGCGTGGGCGTGCTCATGCTGGACCTGGACGAGTTCAAGGACATCAACGACCGGTTCGGCCACGCGGCCGGGGACTCGGTGCTGACCTGGGCCGCCGGTCGCCTCCGCTCGGCCGTCCGCGCCGGTGACCTGCTCGGGCGACTCGGCGGCGACGAGTTCCTCGTGGTGCTCGCCGGGCTCCCGCCGACGGGAGAGTCGCCCGGACGCCCGGAACGGGAGCCGTCGGCCGAGGAGACGCTCCGCCTGGTCCGGGAGCACCTCCACGCCGCCCTCGACCACCCCCTCACCCTGGCCGACGCCACCGTCCACCTCAGCGCCAGTTCCGGCGCCGCGCTGTTCCCCCGCGACGCCGACGACGCGGCGGAGCTGATCGCCCGTGCCGACGCCGCCATGTACCGGCACAAGACCAGGAGCTGAGCAGCGGCGTCCCGACCGGAACAGGTGTCCGCCGCTGGGGCTGACTCCCAGCGGCGATGCGGCGATGCGGCGGACGGCGCCGGCCACCGCCGCCGTCAGCACCGCGAGGGACGGGACGGCAGGCGTCAGGACCTGGTCGCGACGAGCGCCGTCCAGCAGCCGGCGAGCCGGGTCTCCTGCGCGACGACGGTCAGCCCCGCCTCCCGGCAGGCGTCGGCCAGCCCGTCCGGGGTGGGCCGGTCGGCGTCGGCGGGGTGGAAGGCGACCGCCCGCAGGGGGCGGCTGTCGACGAACCGCGCGGTCATCTCGCAGGAGAAGAACCGGCCGCCCGGCCGCAGCACCCGCGCCGCCTCGCGGACCACGTCCCGCCAGGCCTCGGCGTGGTGCAGCACGTGGTAGGCGAAGACCGCGTCGTAGGACCCCGCCGCCGCGGGAACCGCGGTGGCGTCGCCCTCCCGCACGTCGACCCGGCCGCCGAGGTCGCCGGTCGCCGCCCGGCACGCAGCCACGCTCGCGGGATACCGGTCGATCCCCTCGGCGCGACCGGCACCGAAGACCTCGAGCGCGAGCCGCAGGCCGGTGCCCCGCCGGCCGGTGCCCAGCTCGAGGACGACGCCGCCGGGTACCTCGCCGCCGAGGCGCCGCAGGACGGCCGCCTCCCCCCGCCGCTGCACGAACGCGCGGAGCCGGGAGTCGACCCACAGGCGGGTGGCATCGACGTAGGTGGACGGGACGTTGGGCCTGTCGCGCACCATGCGGTTGTGCCCCTCGTGCCCTGGGCAAAACGGGGCGATGACAGACCTGCAGGAGCGCGTCGTCCTGGTCACCGGCGGAAGCACCGGTATCGGTCGCACCGTCGTCCACCGCCTGGCCGCGGACGGGGCGCGCGTGGTGGCGTGCGCCCGCGACGGGGGCCGGCTGGCCGAGGCGCTGGCCGGCGTCGACCGCGTGACCGGAGTGCCGGCCGACGTCTCCTCCGCCACCGACCGGGTGGCGCTGGTCGAACGGGTGGTCGCGGAGCACGGGCGCCTGGACGCCGTCGTCCTGAACGCGGCGATCGGCTACGCCGGGCTCGTCGAGGAGACGCCGCAGGACGCCGTCGAGGCGATGATCACCACCAACCTGACCGGGGTGGTCGACCTCGCGCGTCTCGCCCTCCCGCACCTGCTGGCGGCGGCCGCGGAACGGGGGCGCGCCGACATCCTCGTCACGGCCTCCTCCGCCGCGCTGGCGCAGGTGCCGCCGCTGACCGTCTACTCGGCCACCAAGGCCGGCGCGCACGGCTTCGTCAAGGGGCTCCGGCGGGAGGTCACGGCTCGCGGCGTCCGGGTCCACTCGATCACGCCCGGCCCGGTGTCGACCGAATGGCTGGTCCGTGGCCGAGGGGCGGCCCCGGTGTCCGACGAGGACGCCGAAGGGCGGCTCTCGCGCGGCATCCGGCCGGAGCGGGTGGCCGAGCAGGTCGCGCGCAGCCTCACCTCCTACTGGTCCCGGACGGTGTCGGTGCCCCGGTGGATGGGCCTGGCGCGCCTCGGCGAGGTCCCGCCCGTCGACCGGATCCTCGACATGACCCTGTCCCGGCAGGCGCACCGCATCCAGCGGATCACCGACCGAGCGGTGGCCGAGCGCGGCGCATGACAGCCCGGGCGGGGTGAACGACGCACCGGGTGGCGGGACCGGGCCGGCAGTCGCAGGAGCGCCGGGACGGCGCCGGCCGTGGAGTCAGGTGCGCACCCGGTTCCGCGGCCGCCGGCGCCGGGCGAAGAACCGCTCGACCCGGCGCCACCGGTTCGGCGTCTTCTCCGGGTCCATCACCTCGGACTCGGCGAGCACCCGTTCGCCCGGACCGAGCTCGGGCGGTTCGAACGGCACCAGCGAGCGGCCGGTGGGCCGGCGCAGCCGCTCGATCGCCTGCACCAACGAGCCGGTGTCGGCGATCGCGGCGGCGACGTCGTCCGGGGTGCAGCCGAGGTGCTCGGCGAGCAGGCCGTTCCGGAAGCCGACGATGGTCGCGGCGAGCCGATCGGCGCCCGGCCGCCCCTCCACCGCCTCGATCGCCAGGTCGCACTCGGTGTCCAGGCCCATCGAGCGGTTGTTCACGTTGCTGGAGCCGATCCGGATCAGGCGGTCGTCGATCACGGTCACCTTGGCGTGCACGTAGATGTGCGCGCGCTGCTCGGTCACCGGTGTGTAGAGCCGGAACCGGTCGTGCGCGTCGGCCGCGCGCACGATCTCCAGGACCCGGGCGCGCGCGGTGCCCATCGCCTTCTCCGAGAGCCAGCCGTCGGCGGTCCACGGGTTCACCACGACCACGTCGGGGCCGTCGGGCTCGCGCAGCCGCTCGGCGATGGCCTCGGCGATCCGGCGGCTGGCGAAGTACTGGCTCTCCACGTAGATCGAGCGGCGGGCGGCGGCGATCGCGGCCAGCCACAGCAGCTCGATCTCGTGCACCAGGGGGGCGCCGCCGTGCTCGGGCCGGGTGCGGGAGATCGCGACGTCGACGTCGGTGAGCAGCGGCTCGACGTCCTCGGGCCAGCACTCCCGCGCGTCGAGGACGGGCTCCAGCCGCTCTCCGGTGCCGCTCTCCCACCGCTCGCGCGCCAGCTCGGCGACGGCACGAGCGGCGGGCCCGCTCATGATGCTGGTCGCGTCGTGCCACGGGCCGGTCAGCCGGCCCCGTGCGCGTCCGGTCGCCGGACGGCGCCGGTGCGGGTTGCCGTCGGCGTGCTCGGAGGTGTCCCAGCGGTCGGCGGTGACGTCGATGCCGCCGGCGAAGGTCAGGCAGTCGTCGATGACGACGATCTTCTGGTGGTGCGCCCCGCCGACGGGGTGGTGGGTGTCGATGGCCAGGGTGAGCCGGTCGGGAGTGCGCCGGTCGAGCAGCACGATCGGTTCGAGACCGCGGCCGAGCGCGCGGAGCATGCCCAGATCCCACTGCAGGACGCCGATCTCCAGCTGCGGGTTCTGCTCCACCGCCTGCTCGAGGACGGCGCCGAGCCGGTCGTCCTTCGGCCGGCTGCCGTCCAGCGGATCGAGCCGGATCCGCGGGTCGAAGTCCCAGCCGATGAACAGCACCCGCCGCTGGGCCTGCATCACGGCACGCTTCAGGGTGGCGAAGTAGCCGGCCGCGTCGACGAAGATCGCGAAGCGGGTGGCCCGCTCGATCCGCCAGCACGTCTCGCCGGGGATCAGCAGCGGCGCACCCTGCTCCGGCCCGCCGACGCCGGGAGCGTGGGCCGGCGCGGGCGACCCGGTACCGGGATCGGTATCGGGTTCCGACGTGGTCTCGGCACCGTCCATCACATCGGCAGTGTGCCCGCCGTCGCGGGCGGAGCCAACGACCGGCTCTCCTGCAGCCGCGGCCGCAGCCGTGCGCGTGTCGCGCCCCGGACCGGCGGGCCCTCTCGAGCGCGGCCTCCTCCGCGCGATCGCGGTGCCGGTACGCCGCAGGCGCCGGAGGGAGCGAATGGCCGCATCCGAACGCGAACTTTTCGCCGGCGCGCGGCGCACACGCCGACGACGTGGGTACCGTTTGTGACCTGGACCACAGGGATGAGTGGAGGTCGACCATGACCACGACCGAGCAGCGGACCGTCCCGGAGCAGGGCAGCGACCCGTCCCACCCCGAGCACGTCGACGTCCTCGTCGTCGGGGCCGGGGTGTCGGGCATCGGCGCCGCGCACCACCTGCGCGAACGCTTCCCGGAGAGGTCCTTCGTGCTCCTGGACGCCCAGGACAACCGCGGCGGCACGTGGTGGACCCACCGGTACCCGGGGGTGCGCTCCGACAGCGACCTGTTCACCTACGGTTACCGCTTCAAGCCCTGGCGCGGTCCCTCCATCGCGGCGGGCGAGGAGATCCTCAACTACCTGGACGAGGTCATCGCCGAGGACGACCTGGCGCAGCACATCCGCTACCTGCACAAGGTGACCGCAGCGACCTGGTCGAGCGAGGACCGGCGGTGGACGGTGGAGGTCACCCGGCTCGACACCGGGCAGGAGCTGCGGTTCACCACCGGCTTCCTGTGGATGTGCCAGGGCTACTACAACCACACCAAGCCCTACCAGCCCGAGTGGGAGGGCATGGATCGCTTCGAGGGCGTGGTCGTGCACCCGCAGCAGTGGCCCGACGACCTCGACCTCACCGGGAAGCGCGTCGTCGTCATCGGCTCCGGCTCCACCGCCGCGACGCTGATCCCCGCCGTCGCCCAGCAGGCCGCGCACGTGACCATGCTGCAGCGCTCCCCGTCCTACTTCCTCGCGCCGCCGCTCACGCACGAGCTCGCGGTGACGCTGCGGCAGCTGGACATCCCGGAGGACTGGACCCACGAGATCCTCCGCCGCGCCTACTCCGCCGAGTTCAACGAGCTGGCCCGGCTGGCGCACGAGGCGCCGGACGAGCTGCACACCTTCCTCATGGAGTCGATGAAGCCGTTGCTCCCCGAGGGCTTCGACATCGACAAGCACTTCACCCCCCGCTACCGGCCGTGGCAGCAGCGCATCGCGATCGTCCCGGAGGGTGACCTCTTCGCGGCCCTCCGCGAAGGGAAGGCCTCGATCGTCACCGACACCATCGAGACCTTCACCGAGAAGGGCATCCGGGTCGGCTCCGGCGAGGAGCTCGAGGCCGACGTCGTCGTCACCGCGACGGGGTTCGACCTGTCGGTCCTGGGCGACGTCGCCTTCACCGTGGACGGCGAGGCGGTGGACTTCACCGAACGGGTCACGTGGCGCGGCATCATGATCAGCGGCGTGCCGAACATGGCGTACATGTTCGGCTACTTCAGGCACAGCTGGACGCTGCGCGTGGATCTCGTCAGCGACCTCGTCATCCGGTTGATGGAGACGATGGAGCTCAAGGACGCGACCATGGTCGTCCCCACGCTGCGCGACGAGGACGCCGGCATGCAGCTACGACCGTGGTCGGACCCGGAGAACTTCAACGCCGGCTACGTCATGCGCTCCCAGCACGTGCTGTTCAAGCAGGGCGACCGCGAGCCGTGGACGCACATGCTGGAGCACGCGGCGGAGGCGGAGATCCTGCCGAAGGCCGGCCTCGACGACGGCTCGCTCGTCTACCGGTGACGCCGTCGCGCCCTGCCCAGACCTCGCCGCCGGGCGTCGTGCCCGGCGGGCCCCGTCACCGCTCAGGAGGAAGTTCCCATGCCGCAGACGGCCGTCCGAACCGGAGTCACGCTGAACTACGAGGTCAGCGGCGAGGGGGATCCGCTGCTGCTCATCATGGGGACGTCCGGGTCGATACCCCTGTGGGGTGAGCTGATCCCGCGGCTGGCCGAGCACTACCGGGTGATCGCGTACGACAACCGCGGGCTCGGCGGGAGCGAACGGGGCGAGGGCGAGATCTCCGTGGCATCCCTGGCCGAGGACGCCTCGGCCCTGCTGGAGGCGCTGGACATCCCGCGGGCCCACGTCATGGGCTGGTCGCTCGGCTCCGCCATCCTCCAGGAGCTGGCCCTCGCGCACCCGGAGCAGGTCGCCACCGCGGTCATGTACGCCAGCTGGGCGCGCTGCGACGGTTTCCAGCGTTCCGTCCTCTCCGCGTTGCGGCACCCCTACGCGACGAGGGACATGGAGGCGGCACTCGCAGCCGCCGGCCTGGCCTTCTCCCCGCAGCTGCTCGACAACCCGGACTTCGAGAAGATGCTGGAGCCGATGCTGCCGGCGTTCCCGCAGACCGAGGAGCAGATGCAGGTCACGGTCGAGCAGTGGGACGCGGACCTGGCGCACGACACCCAGGACCGCCTGGGCGACATCGCCGCCCCCACCCTGGTGGTCGTCGGCGAGCAGGACCTGCTGACGCCGCCCTGGCAGGCGAAGAAGGTCGCCGACGCCGTCCCGGGCGCGCAGTTCGAGCTGATGACCGGTCCGGGGTCGAGCCACGGCGTGCACATCGAGCGCCCGGAGGACCTGGTGGGGATCGTGACCGGCTTCCTGGGCGGGAACGCCCTGCGTGCATCGAGCTGACCGCCCTCAGCCTCGCACCTGGGCCGTGTGCGTCAACGTGATCAGCAGGAGCCCGCCGATCATGTTGCCCGCCGTGGCCAGCCCGATGTTCGTCCACAGGTCCGCGTAGGCCACCCCGTCCGAGAGCCAGATCCCGAACAGCAGGTGCAACGCCGACACGACGACGTGGTCGAACGGTCCCAGCGCCAGCAGGAAGCCGACGGAGAGCGCGACGAGGATCCGCGCCGTCACGCTGTCGCACGCCCGGACCATGTAGGACAGCAGCGTGATCAGCGCCCCGGCGAAGATCGCCCGGACGAACGTGGCCGCCCAGCCCTTGGCGGCGATGTCCTCGGCCACCGAGACCAGGGCATCGGCGGCGCCGGACGGCAGCGCCCCCGGCACCGTCATGAGCCCCACCAGGATCCCGCCGCCCACGAGGTTCAGGACCAGCGTCACCACCCAGAGCCGGCCCAGCCGGAGCCAGGGCCCCCGGCCCTTCTCCTCGATCGCCGCCGCCACCGGGTCGAAGAAGTCCTCCGTGAAGAGCTCGGAGCGACCTACGATGAGGAACACCACGCCCAGGGCGAACGCCAGCGCGCCCCCGACCGAGGCGACCCCCGGGCCGACGTCCGGTTCCAGGAGCCCCTCGACGACCCCGAGCGCCACGACGCCGAAGACGATCGTGACCCCGGCGATGAACGCCGTGGAGATCTTCTCGAGCGGTGACATGGAGAGCCGGCGGTCGCCCTCCTGTTTGGCGCGCTCGTAGATCTCGTCCGGGTCGGCGGCGACGGGCATGCCTCTCTATACCGGGGACCTCCGGCGGTCGCACGGGGTCGCGCCGGTGGCTCCGGCTCCCTCTCCGGGGCTACGGGGCGCGGTGGAGCAGTCGGCGCAGCAGCCCTCGGGGCCGCTGCGGCGGATCCGCGACCACCGGCGTGGCCTGCCGTGCGTCGGGCACGGGGCTACCCGCGGCCGGGTGGTGCACCGCGGCCGGGCGTGGCCGGGGCGGATGGGCGACCCGCTCGTGCGCGAAGTAGTGCTGCAGGACGTCGGGTGCCCCCCGGTGACCGCGGGCCGCCACGTCGTGGCGCGCCTCCCACTCGGCCATCCGCTTGTCGGCCTCGGTCATCTGCAGGGGGTCCACGTCCCGCCGCGTCCGACGGCCTTCCGTCGCGTGCGGGGATCCGTTCTCGGTGCTCATCACGCCTCCTCGAGGCTTCCGGCGCCGTCCACATGGTGGACCCGACGGGAGGCGCCGGGAACCCCTCGGTGCCCGGCGCCGCGTCGCCGTGGCGGTGGACCGCCCGCCCCGGCCACGTTCCCGGTCGCCGCAGTGGCGGGGGCGCTGTACCATCGAGTCTGTAGTTGAGCGCTCAATGATTTACGTCGATCACCGACCGGCCTGATCGCCGTCCACCAGCCCCAGGGAGAACCGTGCCCAAGATCGCCGTCATCTACTACTCGTCCACCGGCAACGTCCACCAGCTCGCCGCCGCGCTCGCGAAGGGGGCCGAGGAGGCCGGCGCCGAGGTCCGCCTCCGCCGGGTGCCCGAGCTCGCGCCCGAGGAGGCCATCGACTCGAACCCGCTGTGGCGCGCGCACGTCGACGCCACCGCCGACGAGGTCGAGGTCGCCACCCCCGCCGACATGGAGTGGGCCGACGGCTACGCCCTGGGCAGCCCCACGCGGTTCGGCACCCCCGCCGCGCAGATGAAGCAGTTCATCGACCAGCTCGGCGGCCTGTGGTTCTCCGGCAAGCTCGCGAACAAGGGTGCGACCGCGTTCACCAGCGCGCAGAACACGCACGGCGGCAACGAGTCGACGATCCTGACCTTCTTCAACGTGTTCTCGCACTTCGGTGCCGTCATCGTGCCGCCCGGCTACACCGACCCCCTGCTGTTCGAGGCCGGCGGCAACCCCTACGGCGTCTCCAACGCCTCCGGAGGGAAGTCGGCGACGGCCGGCGCGGCCGAACTCGCCGCTGCCCGCTACCAGGGCCGTCGTCTCGCCGAGGTGACCGCGAAGCTCGTCGCCTGAGCTGGTGGTCCCGGGGCCGCTCCGCGAGCGTCCCCGGGACCGGCCGGGTCAGCCGTCGGCGGCCCGGCGGCCCCCCCGGGCCGGCTGCTCCGCGGCCGACGTCGCACTGACCCAGGCGTCGATCGTCGCCCACCACCGGTACAGCCAGTCCGTCAGCTCGGTGTCGTCCCGCGGCACCTCGGCGGCCGGCACGAACCACCAGCGCAGGTGCAGGGTCTTGTCCATCGGCAGGTCACGCCACAGGTCCCGGACCGTGCTCAGGTGCTCCAGCCCGGTGTGCGCGACGAAGACGACGTCGGCGTGCGGGGCCGCCCGCAACGCCGCGGTGACCCCGGCCGGGCGGGGTGGCAGCAGGTGCTGCAACGCCTCGGCCCGGCGCACCGCCGCCACCAGCGACCGGTCGCGCAGCCGCTGGATCGCCCGGAACCGGCGCTGCGGGGTGAAGTTCGCGCCCTCGGGGAAGATCAGCAGCGCGTCCTCCTCGCCCAGGTCGCGGGCCAGGTCGGCGATCGCCTCCGTGGAGCTGTACCCCACCGCCGGATCGGCCGCGACGAAGTGGTTCGGCAGCCGGTTGAGGTAGACGTCCAGCAACGGGTCCAGCTGCAGCAGGTCCTTGAGCACGATCCGCGGCCGGCGCAGGTGGTCCCGGTTCATGAGCGTGTCCACGAGCAGGAACGAATCGCCCGGCCCGGCGTGGCGGGAGAGCACCACCATGGCGTTCGTCGAGCCCGGCACCCCGTCGTCGAGCGGCGACCAGGACGTGCCGTCGGTGACCAGCCGCAGCGCGAACACCCGCTGCGCCGCCCGCATCAGGGCGTCCAGGAGCAGCCGCAGGACGGTGTAGTGGGCCGCCCGCCACCGCGGGGTGTCCAGTCGGCAGCCGAACGCGCTCAGTGCCCACAGCACCCCGGCGACCACCAGGCCGACCACCTCCAGCGCGAGGTACACCAGGGCGAAGCACAGCAGCCGCAGTGCGCGCCACCGCCCCGGGAGGAACACCGAGGCGACCGCAGCCACCGGCACGAGCACGGGCAGCAGGGCGACCGCAGCCACCAGGGCGCCGATGACGACCGGACCGCTGATCCGCCGGACGCGGCGCGGGGGCAGCACCTCAGGCCTCCGCGCCGGACGGCGCGCCGGCCCGCTCCAGGTAGCCGCGGGCCGCGGCGTGGGCCTTGTCGATCCGCGCGGAGACGCCGGAGAAGTCGCGGTACCGCAGGTTCGCCGCGCCCGACGGGGCCGGATCCCCCGAGGGCAGGACGTGCACCGTGACATCCGGGGGGAGCGCGGCCAGGTCGGCGGCGAACCGGTGGCGGCGGGCGATCTCGAAGGCGACCGTCGCGACCTCCCAGGGCCGGGTCGGCGGGCGCAGCGGGCGGTCGATCCGGCCGACGTGCAGCACGTAGATCGTCCGGGCACCGAGCGCGACCGCCCGGCCGACCGGGATGCTGTGCACCAGCCCGCCGTCCAGGTAGTGCTCCCCGTCGAGCTCGACCGCCGGCAGCAGCCCGGGGACGGCGCAGGAGGCGAGGACGGCGTCGACCAGCGAGCCGTCGCTGAACCAGCGCTCGGCGGCGCGCTCGATGCTGGCCGCGACGCACTGGAACGGGACCCGCAGCTCGGCGAACGTCTGCACCGGCAGGTGCGCAGCCAGCAGGTCGCGCAGCGGCTCGCGCGGGTGCAGGTGCGTGCGGGTGCGCGCCAGGGTGTTCATCCGGGACAGCACCGATCCGGCGAAGATCTGCCGCGAGGCCAGCTCCTCCCAGACGGCGCGCAGCCGGCCCACCGCGCTCGGCGCCGGGTCGGCGGCGACGAGCGCTCCGTTGATCGCCCCCACCGACGTGCCGACGACGAGATCGGGCCGGACGCCGTGCTCGAAGAGTGCCTGCAGCATCCCCACCTCGGCGGCACCGAGCACTCCCCCGCCACCGAGGACGAAGGCCGTGCCGCCCGGCCCGGCAGGCACCTCTGGCGAGGTCATGGCGGCATCGTGCCATCCGCGGCGGGACCGGGCAGCCCCGCCTCCACCGGCGCGCAGCGGCCCGGCGTCGTCGGCCTCCCAGCGTGCGAAGTCCTCGACCAGGCCGCGGCCCGCGGTGGCGCAGCTACCCCGCCTGCCGGCGCCCCTGGGTCAGCGCGCCCCGGAGTCGAACTCCATCCAGACCCGCCGGCGGTCCGGCCTGCGCCGGACGTTCGACATGGCCTCCACCCGGCGACGCTGCTCGTCGGTCGCGACGTGCTGGGCGACCGCCCGTTCGGCCTCCTTCATCGCCTCCTCGGCCTCGGCCTCCCGGGGAGTTCGGGGCAGTTCCTCGGTCCGCGACGGCTCGTGGTCGTCGGGTGCGGACGACCGGTAGGGGCTCTCCTCCGGCAGGTTGCCGCTCACCCGGCCGTAGGCGCCGAGCAGCAACAGGCCCAGGCCGACCACGACGGAGAAGACCACGTTGCTGAAGTCGAAGGCCAGGACGTTGTAGTCGGTGCGCAGCACCGCGAGGTTGCCCAGCGCCGAGAGCACGAACAGCACCCCGACGACGATCATGACGGTCGACGCCACGCGCGCCCCGATCAGCGCGGCCCCGATGAGCACGAGGCCGACGACCACGGAGATGGTGGACAGCAGGCCGTTGGTCGACAGGCCCAGCACCGACTCCCCGCTGGTCGAGAAGAACGGCAGCCCGCGGGCGAGACCGAGCACCGCGAACAGCAGCAGGAACGCGCCCACGACGGCGGCTCCCACGCGGTGCACCATCAGCACCCGGCTCCGTACGGCTCGCCGGCCCTCCGGCGACGACGCCGCCGTGGTGGTCCGTTGTGGATCGCTTCTCCGGGTCATCGGGACGTTCCTCCTCGCTACCGAGGTGACTGGTGGCCTCCGTGCTCCGTACTGCGGCTACCTCCGGTCAACGACCGGGGCGCGGGCAGAGTGCCCGGCGGCGCGGATTCGGGAGCTCCTGGTCCGCCGGGCGAGGGCCATACCGCACGGTCTCCTCGTGCCACGACAGGCGGCCGCCGCTCCCCCGATCGCGTCACTCTGGAATCCTCGGTCCGACGGCCCGGTGTACCTGTCGCCCCGACGGGTAAGCGCGCCGGACGAGGGTGGCGCACGAGGACGGCGGCCGCCCGCCGCACCTCACGAGTGGACCTGATGACCGGCAACGCCACACACCGATTCAGCAACACCGCGATCCTCACCGTGCAGACGGTGGACGCGTCCCAGATCGTCACGTCGGCCGCGTTCGACGAACAGCTGGGCGACACCTACCAGCGCGTCGGGCTGCGCCCGGGTCTGCTGCAGCGGCTCGCGGGCATCGAGGAGCGCCGCTGGTGGGCCGACGGGGTCTCGTTCACCGACGGCGCCGCCACCGCGGGCGCCAAGGCGATCAGCGAGAGCGGGGTCGACCCGGCGCACATCGGCCTGATGGTCAACACGTCGGTCAGCCGCAAGCACCTCGAGCCGTCGACGGCCGTCGCGGTGCACGACGCCCTCGGGCTGCCGAGTTCCTGCCAGAACTTCGACGTGACCAACGCCTGCCTGGGCTTCATCAACGGCATGGAGCTGGCCGCGGCGATGATCGACGTCGGGATGGTCGAGTACGCCCTGGTCGTCAACGGCGAGGACTCGAGGCCCGTGCAGGAGCGCACCATCGACCTGCTCAACCGGCCGGACACCGTGGCCAAGGACGTGATGGGCCACTTCGCGACCCTCACCCTCGGCTCCGGCGCGGTGGCCATGGTCCTGGGCCGGGCCGACCGGCACCCCGAGGGCCACCGGCTGGTCGGGTCCGTGAGCCGGGCCGGTACCGAGCACCACCAGCTCTGCACCGGCGACAACGACGGGATGCAGACCGACCTCAAGGGCCTCCTCGCCGCCGGCCTCGACCTGTCCGGTGAGCTCTGGGCGGACGCCGCGGCCGAGTTCGACTGGGCGCGGGGAATGGACCGCTACGTCATCCACCAGGTCTCCAAGGTGCACACCGGCGCGCTGTGCGACCGGTTCGGCATCGACCGGGCTCTGGTGCCCACGACCTTCCCGACCCGCGGCAACCTCGGTCCCGCGTCGGTGCCGTTCACCCTGGCGAGCCAGGCGGACACCCTCACCGACGGCGACCGGGTGCTGCTGATGGGGATCGGCTCCGGCCTCAACGCCTGCTGCCTCGAGATCGCCTGGTGACGGCGGGCGCGCCGGTCGAGCTGCCGGGACTGGACCCGTCCTGGTCGCGGTGGATCACCGTTCCCGGTGCCGACGGCGAGAAGCACCTCTGGCACGTGCTCGACAACGGGGTCCCCGACGCGGTCGGCACCCTGCTCTGCGTCCACGGCAACCCGACCTGGTCCTACCTGTGGCGCCGCCTGGTCGCCGCCGCACCGCCGGGGTGGCGCGTCGTCGCTCCCGACCAGCTGGGCATGGGCTGGTCCGAACGGCCGGCCGCGCCGCGGACCCTGGCCCAGCGGGTGACCGATCTCGGAGACCTCACCGCCGCGCTGGGCATCAGCGGACCGGTCGTGACGGTGGCCCACGACTGGGGCGGCATCATCTCCCTCGGCTGGGCGCTCGAGCACCGGCCGGTCGTGCGGGGCGTGGTCCTCACGAACACCGCCGTCGCCATGCCCGAGGGTGATCTGGGGCCCGCACTGATCCGGCTGGCGCACGCGCCGGGCCTGCGCGCCGCCGTCACCGTCGGCAGTTCCGTGTTCGTCCGCGGGGCGACGGCGCTGTCGTGGCCGCCGCTCCCCCGGGAGATCCGCCGGGCGTACGCGCAGCCCTACCCGTCGGCCGCACGGCGCCGGGCCGTGGGCGAGTTCGTCGCCGACATCCCCTTCCGGCCGGGCCACCCCTCCCGTCCGGCGCAGGAGGCGATCGCGGAGGGCATCCGCACGCTGGACGTCCCCGCGCTCCTCCTGTGGGGGCCCCGGGACCCGGTCTTCGGTGCGAAGTACCTGGCCGACCTGCGCGAGCGGCTGCCCCGGGCAGAGGTGCACCGCTACGAGGGCGCCTCCCACCTGCTCCCGGAGGACGCACCGCAGTACGCCGAGGCGGTGGCCACGTGGGTGACCGACACGTTCGCCGCGCCCGACGCTCCCGCCCCGGCCCGGGGCGGGACGTCGGCGGAGCCGCCGGCCCGGCCGTGGGCGGCCCTGGCCGCCCGCTCGGAGGACGACTCCCCGGCGGTCGTGGAGGCGGGCGGGGGCTCGGTCACCTGGGCGCGACTGGCCCGCCGGGTCTCCGATCTCGCCGCCGGCCTGGCCGCGGCCGGCGTCCGTCCGGGAGACCGGGTGGCGCTCCTGGTGGAGCCCTCGGCCGACCTGACGGCAGCGGTCTACGCCACCTGGCGCGCCGGAGCCGTCATCGTCGTCGCCGACAAGGGCCTCGGCCTCCGCGGCATGCGCCGGGCGTTGCGCGGCGCGGCGCCGGACCACGTCCTCGGCAGCACCGCGGGTCTGGCCGCCGCACGGGCGATGGGCCTGCCCGGGACGCGCATCCTGGCCGGGCCGGCGACGGCGCGGCTCCGCCGGGCCCTCGGGGCCGAGCACGACCTGGCCTCGCTGGAGGTGCTCGGCCGGGCGTCGTCCGCCCCGGCGGAGGCCCCGCCGGACGCCGACTGCGCGGTCGTCTTCACCTCCGGGGCCACCGGCCCGGCGAAGGGCGTGGTCTACACGCAGCGCCAGGTCGGTGCGCAGCTCGAGCTGGTCCGGACGGCCTACGGCCTCACGCCCGGTGACTCGCTGGTGGCCGCGTTCGCACCCTTCTCCATCCTCGGCCCGGGGCTCGGCATCGCCTCGTCCGTCCCCGACATCGACGTCACGGCGCCCGGCACGCTCACCGCCGCGAAGCTGGCCGACGCCGCGGCCGCGGTGGACGCCACGGTGGTGTTCGCAGCGCCGGCCGCCCTGCGCCGCGTGGCCGCCACCACCGCGGAGATGACCGGGGAGCAGCGGTCGGCGCTGAGCCGGGTGCGGCTGCTCATGTCCGCGGGAGCGCCCGTACCGACCCCGCTCCTGCGCAGGCTCGGTGACACCTTCCCGGGGGCCGAGCCGCACACGCCCTACGGCATGACGGAGGCGCTCCCGGTCACCGACGTCTCCCTGGACGAGGTCGAGGCCGCCGGTCCGGGCGACGGCGTCTGCGTCGGCCGCCCGGTGCCCGGCGTCGAGGTCCGGATCAGCCCGCTCTCCCCGCTGGGCGCCGCCGACGGCCGGCTCACGAGCGCTCCCGGGGTTCCCGGCGAGGTGTGCGTGCGCGCCCCGCACGTGAAGGACCGCTACGACGCCCTGTGGGCCACCGAGCGTGCCGCCGCCCGCGACCCGGGATGGCACCGCACCGGGGACGTCGGGCACCTGGACGGCGAGGGACGGCTCTGGATCGAGGGCCGGCTGGCGCACGTGATCACCACCCCGGACGGCCCGGTGACCCCGGTCGGCCCGGAGCTCCGGATCGAGGACCTGGACGCCGTCTCCGCCGCGGCGGTCGTCGGCGTCGGCCCGCCAGGCGCCCAGGTGGCCGTGGCCGTCGTCGTGCCCGCGGGCCGTGCCCCGCGCCGTGCACCCCGCGCCGGCCGGCTCACCGTGGCTCCTCCCGAGCTCGCCGACCGGGTCCGCGACGCGGCGGGGATCGACCTCGCCGCCGTCCTCGGGGCCACCACGCTGCCGGTCGACATCCGGCACCAGTCGAAGGTGGACCGGGCGGCGCTGTCCCGCCGGGCGGCCCGTGTCCTCTCCGGCACGCCGGTCCGGTGGGGTGCGCGGCGCGGCAGCACGCCGTGAAGGTCCTGGTCACCGGCGCGAGCGGGATGCTGGGCCGGGTCGCCGCCCGGCGCCTGCTGGCGCGGGGCGACGAGGTGACGGTCCTGCAGCGCCGTCCCGCCGGCCTGCCCTGCGCCGAGGTGCTCGGGGACGTCGCCGAGCCCTCCGTGGTGGCCCGGGCGGCCGAGGGGCAGGACGCGGTCGTCCACCTCGCCGCGAAGGTCGACGTCACCGGCAGGTGGGCGGAGTACGCCCGAGCCAACATCCAGGGGACGAGGAACGTCGTCGCCGCCTGTGCCGCCGGGGGCGTCGCGCGGCTGGTGCACGTGTCGTCCCCGTCGGTCTCGCACGCCGGTTCCCCGCTGGTCGCCGCCGGGGCCGATCCCGCCGACCCGGCGCGGGCGCGCGGGCACTACTCGCGGTCCAAGGCGGTGGCCGAGCAGGAAGCCCTCGCCGCGGACTCGGCGGGGCTCGCGGTGCTCGCCGTGCGCCCCCACCTGGTGTGGGGGCCCGGCGACGAGCAGCTCGTGGCGCGGATCGTCGGGCGCGCCCGGCGTGGTCGCCTGCCGCTCATCGGCTCGGGCGCCGCGCTCATCGACACGACCTACGTCGACAACGCTGCTGCCGCCCTCGTGGCCGCCGTCGACGCGTGCGGCCCCGTGCACGGGGAGGCACTGGTGGTCTCCAACGGCGAGCCGCGCACGGTCGCCGAGATCCTGCGGCGGCTGTGCGCTGCCGCGGGCGCGCCCGGACCGCGGGGTCGGGTGCCGACCCCCGCGGCCTGGCTGGCCGGCGCGGTGGTGGACGGCGTCTGGGCCGCGACCGGCCGGCGCGCGACCCCTCCCCTGACCCGGTTCCTCACCGAGCAGCTGACGACCGCGCACTGGTTCGACCAGCGGCGGACCCGGGCAGCGCTCGGCTGGCGGCCGGAGGTCGGCCTCGACGAGGGCTTCGCCCGGCTGGCCGCCTGGTACGCCGGCGCGGCCGAGGGGACGGATCAGGGGGCGGGCACCGTCGGCGTCCGGCAGGTGCCCGTCAGCCGGTGATCGACGCCTCGGCCGGGACGCCCGGCCGGACGTCGTGGATCACGAAACCGTCCCGCGGGAGGGTGGGCAGCCGGGTGAGGCCGACGCTGAGGTCCTGGACACCGACCCGGTAGCTCATCGACCGCGTGAGCAGCCGGACGGACTCCGCGATCAGCAGCCGGGTCATCGGCTCGCCCGGGCAGCGGTGGTCGTCGCGGTAGTCACCGGCGCCCTGCGGCACCAGGGTGTACGGGTCACCGGGCCAGTCGCGGAAGCGTTCCGGTCGGAAGACCTCCGGATCTGTCCACACCCGCTCGTCGTGGTTGGTGCCGTAGAGGTCGAGCAGCACCCGCTCCCCCACCGGGAAGTCGTACCCGGCCCAGGTGAACGGCCGCCGGACCCGGCCGCCGACGAGCGGGAAGAACGGGAACAGCCGGCGGACTTCGTCGACGAACCCGAACAGGTCGTCCTCGTCTCCGGCAGCGAACGTCCGGTGCCACCGCGGCTGCTGGAGCAGGGCCAGCGCGGCGAAGACGACGAACCGGCTGACCGCCACGGTCGGGCGCAGCACGTTGAGCAGCTCGACCCCGGCAGCGGGCACCGTGAGCAGCTCTCCCTCGGTGTCCCGGTGCCGCGCGATCACCGCCAGGGCGCTGTCCTCGGGCACCTGCAGCGCACCGGCCCGCACCTGTGCCACCAGCCCGCGCGCCCACAGCTCCGACCGGTTGCGCAGCAGCCGGGCCCACCAGTTGGGCGGGCCGATGGTGCCGGCCCGATCGACCATCACCGCCAGCTCCCGGGTGCGGCGGCGGACGTCACGCTCGGTCGCCGGCACGCCCGCCCAGCGCAGCGCCGTGCGGGTGAGCACGTCCCGGACGGCGTCGTGCAGGACGACGCGACCGGCACGCTGCCACCGCGGCACCGCGGCTCGCCACTCCTCGGCGAACAGGTCGGTGATCCGTTCGCTCCCCGTGCCCTGCAAAACGGTGAGGAACATGTCCTTCCGGTGCCGGTGGGCGCCCCCGTCCAGCGCCTGCACGCTCCCCAGGTCCTGCAGCAGGTGGAGGATGGACGGCGGGAACGCGTCGGTCCGGGTGAACCGCTCGCCGCTGTAGAAGATCCGCGCGGCTTCGGCGCCGCGCACGCAGACCGCCGGCTCGAGCAGCAACCGGGTGCGGAAGGCGTCGGTCCCCAGCCGATCGCAGCGGCTGGAGATGAAGGTGTAGCCCTCACGCAGGAGGGCCAGGCTGCTGTCGGGGGTGCGGAGGGTCGGGATCATGCAAGGCCTCTTCCCGTCTGAGCAGGCGTTGGTTTCACCCGGCAAGCACCGTAACCGTGCCCACCCCGACCACGCAGCTCTGCGGCCGGCCGGGGCCGGTGCCCGAGCGCCCCGGACGCTAGGCCAGCTGGTTGATGCGGATCAGGTTTCCCGACGGGTCGCGGAAGGCGCAGTCGCGCACGCCGTAGTCCTGGTCCGTCGGCTCCTGCAGGACCTCGGCGCCGGCGGCCTCGATCCGGGTGAACTCGGCGTCCAGGTCGTCGCTGGCCAGCGTGACCGCGGTGTAGTTGCCCTTGGCGATCAGCTCGAGGATGGTGCGGCGTTCGTCGTCGGTGATGGTGGGGTCGGCGGCCGGCGGGTGCAGGACGATCGACGTCTGCGGCTGGTCCTTCGGACCGACCGTGATCCAGCGCATGTCTTCGTAGCCGACGTCCTTGCGGACCTCGAAGCCGAGGACGTCCCGGTAGAAGGCCAGCGAGGCCTCCGGGTCGGTGTGCGGGAGGAACGTGTAGTGGATGATCAGGCTCATGCCGATCACGCTAGGTGCGGCTCCGGGACCTGGGCTTCTCGATTCCTGACCGGTCTGGTCACCTGCTTGGCGATGCACGGCGGGATCCCCGGGAGCCCCTCGGCCACCCGCTGCCGGTAGACGCTGGGGGGCATGCCGACCAGCTCGGTGAAGCGGGTGCTGAACGTCCCGAGCGAGCCGTAGCCGACCGCGAAGCAGATCTCGGTCACGCTGAGGTCGCCCCGGCGCAGCAGCGTCATCGCGCGCTCGATCCGCCGGGTCATGAGGTAGGCGTACGGCGACTCCCCGTACGCCCGCCGGAAGGTCCGGCTCAGGTGCCCGGCCGACATGTGCGCTCCGCGGGCGAGCGCCTCGACGTCCAGCGGCTGCGCGTACTCCCGGTCGATCCGGTCGCGCACCCGGCGCAGCAGCACGAGGTCGGACAGGTGCTGCCCGGAGACGGGTCGGCCGGCCACGTGCACGATCGTAGGGATGCGCCGGATCCGCACAAGGGTCCGCGGCGGTCGGCCGGTCAGGCCGCGTCGAGCTCGCGGGCGACGGCCGCGGCCGCCTCGGCCAGGTGCGACACCCAGTACGGCACGCGGTCCGCGGAGTACCGCACGGACGGCGCGGCCACCGACAGCGCGGCCCCGTCGAACCCGCCGGCCGGTGGGACGGCGACCCCCACCGCCGTCAGCCCCGCCTCGGTGCCCTGGTCGTTGACCGCGAACCCCCGGCGCCGGACCGTGTCCAGCTCCCGTTGCAGGCGGGCCGCCGCGGCTCCGTCCAGGGCGTCGAGGACGACGGCGCGCCGATCGCCGTCCAGCGTCGCCAGCACCGCCTTGCCGCCCGAGCTCAGGTGGGCCGGGAGGGTCCGGCCGGTGCGGTCACCGACCCGCAGCACCTGGTCGCTCTCGGCCGTCGCGACGAACCGGACGACCGAGCCGGTCAGCACCATGACGTTGGCCGTCTCGCCCACCGCCCCGGCCAGCCTGCGCAGGTGCGGCAGGGCGGCCTCGCGCAGCGTGGCGGCCGACGCCCGCTGCACCGGGCCGGCGCCCAGGACCGGCCCGGGGCCGTACCGGCGGTCCGGGAGCTGCTCGGCGAAATCGCGGTAGACCAGCATCCCCAGCAGCCGGTGGGCCGTCGAGACCGAGACCTCCAGCCGCGTCGCTACGTCGGTCACCCGCATCGCGCCCTCCTGCTGGAGCAGCGTCGCGAGCAGCAGCGCGGAGTCCACGGATCCGATCGCGTAGGCCGGCTTGTTCCTCACACCAGAAAAGCCTATCCCGCGCTGCGGAAGGTGCGGGACCGTGGGACGGTGCCGCCGCCGGCGGTCGCCGAGGGAGTTGAGTCGTGCAGTTCCACCTGGACGGATACCGGCCCGGGGACCCCCTGGTCGAGGACGCGCACCCGTCGGTGGCCGACCGGCCGCGCGGCCTGCCCGAGGAGGTCGACGTCCTGATCGTCGGCTGCGGGCCGGCCGGCATGGTGCTGGCCGCGCAGCTGGCCGCCTTCCCCGACATCCGGACGGCGATCGTCGACCGCCGCGACGGCCCGCTCGCCGTGGGCCAGGCCGACGGCGTCGCCTGCCGGACGGTGGAGATGTTCGAGGCGTTCGGGCTGGCCGACCAGCTGGTCGCCGAGGCCTACTGGGTCAACGAGGTCTCCTTCTGGCGGCCGGACCCGGCCGACCGGACCCGGATCACCCGCACCGGCCGGGTGCAGGACGTCGAGGACGGCCTGTCGGAGTTCCCGCACGTCATCGTCAACCAGGCCCGGATGCTGGCCTGGCTGCGCGACCACATGGCGCGGTCGGCGTCCCGGCTCGAGCCGTTCCACGGCCTGCAGGCCGCCGACGTCCGGGTCGACCCCGGGGGCGAGCAGCCGGTGACGGTCACCCTGCGGCACGTGCGGGGCGGGGTCGAGACCGGCGGGACCTCGACGATCCGGGCCACGTACGTCGTCGGCTGCGACGGCGCCCGCAGCGCGATCCGCGGCGCCATCGGCCAGGAGCTGGTCGGCGACCCCATGAACCAGTCGTGGGGCGTGATGGACGTGCTGGCCGTGACCGACTTCCCCGACATCCGGCTCAAGTGCGCGATCCACTCGGCCAACCAGGGCAACATCCTGATCATCCCGCGCGAGGGCGGGTACATGGTGCGCCTCTACATCGAGCTCGACGCGGTCCACGACCGGGAGATGCTCGAGAGCCGGGACGTGACACCGGAGAAGCTGGCCGCGGTGGCCAACCGCATCATGGCGCCGTACACCCTCGACGTGAAGGACGTCGGCTGGTGGTCGGTCTACGAGATCGGCCAGCGGCTGTGCGCGAGGTTCGACGACCTGCCGCCCGGGGAGACCGACCGGCTGCCGCACGTCTTCATCGCCGGCGACGCCTGCCACACGCACAGCGCGAAGGCCGGCCAGGGCATGAACGTCTCCATGGCCGACGCCTGGAACCTCGGGTGGAAGCTCGCCGCCGTCCTGCGGGGCACCGCCCGGCCGGAGCTGCTGAACACCTACTCCGCCGAGCGCCGGGCGATCGCCCAGGAGCTCATCGACTTCGACCGCGAGTTCGCCCGCATGTTCAGCGCCGCGCCCGCCGACGGCGACACCACCGCCGGGGGCGTGGACCCGGAGGAGTTCCAGCGGTACTTCGTGCAGCAGGGCCGGTTCACCGCCGGCGTCGCCACCCGGTACGCGCCGTCGATGATCACCTATGGGACCGGGCACCAGCACCTGGCGGAGGGCTTCCCGGTCGGGATGCGGTTCCACTCCGCGCCGGTCATCCGGCTGGCCGACGCCAAGCCGGTCCAGCTCGGGCACGCCGCCCGCGCGGACGGCGCCTGGCGGCTCTACGTCTTCGCCGACGCGGACAGCCCGGCTGCTCCCGGCTCGCGGGCCCGCGCGCTGTGCGACGTCCTGGCGTCGGAGGGGTCCCCACTGGTCCGGTTCACCCCGCCCCGCGCCGACCCCGACTCCGTGATCGACGTCCGCGCCGTCTTCCAGCAGGGGCACCGGGACCTGACCGTCGACGAGCTGCCCCCGGTCCTGCTGCCGCGCAAGGGCCGGCTGGGGCTGGTCGACTACGAGAAGGCCTTCTGCCCCGACCCAGCGGCCGGAGACGTGTTCGCGCTGCGGGGCATCGACCGCGAGCAGGGCTGCATGGTGCTCGTCCGGCCGGACCAGTACGTCGCGGCGGTGCTCGCGCTGGACGCGCACCGGGAGCTGACGGACCTCCTCGCCGGGGTCCTGCTCGACGCCCGGTAGTGCCCGCGGTCACGGGCCGCCGGTCACGCCTGCGCCCGAGGGCGCTGCGTCGTCGTCGACGTCGACCCAGTCCAGGGTCCGCTCGACGGCCTTGCGCCACCCGGCGTGCCCCACGGCGCGCTGCGCGTCGTCCCACTGCGGTTCCCACCGGCGGTCCTCGGCCCAGTTGGCCCGGAGCTCGTCGGTGTTCGTCCAGAACCCGCAGGCCAGTCCGGCTGCGTACGCCGCGCCGAGCGCGGTGGTCTCGGCGACCACCGGCCGGCTGACCGGGACGCCCAGGATGTCCGCCTGCATCTGCATGCACAGCTCGTTCGCGGTGACGCCGCCGTCGACCTTGAGGACGTCGAGGTGCACCCCGGAGTCCTTCTCCATGGCCTCGGCGACGTCGCGGCTCTGGTAGCAGATGGACTCCAGCGTGGCCCGGCAGAGATGGCCGCGGGTGTTGAACCGGGACAGCCCGACGATCGCGCCGCGGGCGTCGGAGCGCCAGTAGGGCGCGAACAGCCCGGAGAAGGCCGGCACGAAGTAGACACCCCCGTTGTCGGGGACCTCGCGGGCGAGCACCTCGCTGTGCGCGGCGTCGCGGATGATGCCGAGCTGGTCGCGCAGCCACTGCACCGCCGACCCGGTGACCGCGATGGAACCCTCGAGCGCGTAGCGGACCGGCTCGTCGCCGAACCGGTAGCAGACGGTGGTGATCAGGCCGGCCTGCGAGCGCACCAGTTCGGTGCCGGTGTTGAGCAGCAGGAAGTTGCCGGTCCCGTAGGTGTTCTTCGCCTCGCCCGGCTCGAAGCAGACCTGGCCCACCGTGGCCGCCTGCTGGTCGCCGAGGGCGGCGCACAGCAGCACCTCGCCGCCGAGCGGCCCGGCCGTGCGGCTGGTGCCGTAGCCCTGCGGGTCGGAGGAGGGCCTGATCTCGGGGAGCATCTGGCGCGGGATGCCGAAGAAGGAGAGCAGCTCGTCGTCCCAGTCGAGCGTCTCCAGGTCCATCAGCATGGTGCGCGAGGCGTTGGTGACGTCGGTGATGTGGACGCCGCCGTCCGTGCCGCCGGTGAGGTTCCACAGCAGCCACGTGTCGGTCGTGCCGAACAGCGCGTCGCCGCGCTCGGCGAGCGCGCGCACCCCGTCGACGTTCTCCAGGATCCACTGGATCTTGCCGCCGGCGAAGTAGGTCGCCGGGGGCAGGCCCGCCCGGTGCCGGATGACCTCCCCCTTGCCCTCCCGCTCCAGGCGGGAGGCGATCCGGTCGGTACGGGTGTCCTGCCAGACGATCGCGTTGTACAGCGGCCGGCCGGTGCGCCGGTTCCAGACCACGGTGGTCTCCCGCTGGTTGGTGATGCCCATCGCGCGGAGGTCGGGAGCGCTGATGCCGAGCCGGTTCAGCACGGTCCGGATGACCGTCTCGGTGCGCTCCCAGATCTCCACCGGGTTGTGCTCCACCCAGCCCGCCTGCGGCATGAACTGCTCGTGCTCCAACTGGTAGCGGCCGACCTCCTGACCGCCGTGGTCGAACACCATGAACCGGGTGCTGGTGGTGCCCTGGTCGACTGCGCCGATGAAGTCGGGCATCGGTTGCGCTCCTTCCGTCGGTCCCGGCCACGACGTGTCCGTCGCGTCGTCCGTCCTCCCGCACGGCGGCGCCGCCGGCGGGGGCCGATGGGTGGCCGTCGGCCTCGATGGCGACGTTACGGTCCCCCGGGTGTGCGCTGAGCGGCGCGCCGCGAAGAAGTCGCCGCACGCGGCGCCGGTCGGCCCGCCGGGCAGCGCCGCCCCGAGCACGACGTGGCGGACATGGCCGACGTGCGGTGCGTCGGCCATGTCGGCCACCGCCGGTGCTCGGCGGATCGTCCTCGGGCCTCGGCGCACCCTGGTGGATCACACGGCCGGACCCATCCGCGACGACATCGGCATCCCGGCGCCGGATGGCGGCCCCGCTCGGCTCAGCCGCCGGGGATGGTGAACCGCTGGCCGACCTGGATGAGGTTCGGGTTCGGCCCGATGGTGGCGCGGTTGGCGTCGTAGATCTCGCGCCAGCTCACGCCGTCGTACCGGGAGGCGATCCGGCCCAGCGTGTCCCCCGGCTGCACGACGTGCGTGGTCGACCCGGCGTCGGGCGTCGTCGGCGTGCCACCGCCACCGCCACCGGAGCCACCGCCCGCCCCCGGGATGGTGAGCCGCTGGCCGACCTGGATGACGTTCGGGTTCGGCCCGATGGTGGCGCGGTTGGCGTCGTAGATCTCGCGCCAGCTCACGCCGTCGTACCGGGAGGCGATCCGGCCCAGCGTGTCCCCCGGCTGCACGACGTAGGTGCCACCCTGGCTCGCATCACGCGGGAACGCCCGCCCCACCGGATCGGTGAAGGTGTACCCGCGGGAGTCGTAGAACGAGATGACGTCGTCCAGTGCGGCGACGGTGTTCTGCCGGTAGCCGCCGCCGTCGTGCATCAGGACGATGGGGTGCGTACTGCGCGGCGAGGTGGCGCGGTCGATGATCTGCTGCTGGAACGACGGGCTCCAGTTCGGCGGCGCCGTCCAGTCGCGGGTGTCGATCGACCAGTCGACGACCGTCATGCCGCGGTCCCAGGCCAGGCCGGCGATCGACGGGCTGTGGTGGATGCCGAACGGCCCCCGGAAGAAGCAGGGCGCCGTGCCGGTCGCGTCGACGATCGTCCCCGTCGTCCGCTCGATCTGTGCCACCCGGTCCGCCGGGGACAGCTGGCTCAGGTCCGGGTGCGACCAGGTGTGGTTGCCGATGGCGTGGCCCTCGGCGACGATCCGCCGGACGAGGTCGGGGTGGGCGGCGGCGTGGTCCCCCCGCACGAAGAAGGTG
This sequence comes from Blastococcus sp. HT6-4, assembly GCF_039679125.1. Taxonomy (NCBI): domain Bacteria; kingdom Bacillati; phylum Actinomycetota; class Actinomycetes; order Geodermatophilales; family Geodermatophilaceae; genus Blastococcus; species Blastococcus montanus. The sequence continues at coordinate 2,191,867 of NZ_CP155551.1, forward strand.
GCCTTGACGCCCCGGGACCGGAGCACGTCCAGCACGTCGGGTGTGTTCTGCGGGAAGGGGCCGTCGTCGAAGGTCAGCGCCACCGTGTGGTCAGCGGTCGCCGGGGTGGTGTCGAGGACGGTGCGGACCGGGGCGGGGCAGTCCGCCGCGGTCGCGGCCGGACCGGTGACGGCCTGACCGGTGGAGAGCAGCACCATCGCCGCGACCACCGTCCCCAGCCGCGGGACCCGTCGCCGTCCGCCGGTGGATGTCGTACCGGTCTGAGTCATACGTTCCCCTTCGGTATCGGAATCGACGTTCAGTGGCACGTTCGCAGCGTGGTCGCCACGGGCCAAGGCGATGGGTGCGTGCTGCGGACTTCCTTCACGAAACCGTCATGGAGCCCGGCGCAGGTCCGGGGCCCGCTCCGGCGCACGGGTTCTGTCGGTACGCCGGGCCACCATGTCCGGACGTCGCACCGGTGGGTGACGAACTCCGGGTGCGGCCATCGGCACGCACATCTGCACGAGGAGGAACGGATGAACGTCGTCGTCACCACTCCCACCGGCCACGTCGGCTCGCGCGTCGTGCGACTGCTGCTCCAGGCCGGCCACCGGCCGACCCTGCTGCTGCGCGACGTGAGCAGGCTCGACCGGGCCACCCGTCCCCTGGTGGACGTGGTCGAGGGTGATCAGCGCGACCCCGACGCGGTCCTGCGCGCCACCGCGGGCGCCGACGCCCTAGTTCGCGCTCACGTTCTACGCCGCCGTCCGCGCGCAGGACCGGGCCGCCGTGTACGGGATGTTCAACGACTTCGTCATCCCCTACCTCGACATCCGGGACCGGACCAAGGGCTACGCGGTCTCCATCGTCAAGGCCGGGCTCACCGCGGTGGGCCGCGACGGCGGCCCGGTGCGCCCGCCCCTGTCGAACCTGACCGAGGCCGACCTCGCCGACCTCACGCTCCTGATCCAGAAGATGTCCTGACCCGAGGCCCGCGGAAGGCGATGACGCCGGTCCGCACGACACCAGACCCACGCACCGGAGGACAGCATGGTTGACGTCGTCGGCATCGAGCCCCGCACCGGGGAACCCATCGGGGTCGCGGCCCAGGAGACGGCGCCCGAGGAGGTCGCGCGTCTCGCCGAGGCCGCACTCGCCGCGGCGCCGCACCTGGACCGGATGGGCCGCACCGGGCGGGCCGCGCTGCTGCGGGCCCTCGCCGATGGGCTGGAGGCCGAACGCGACGACATCGTCGCCGTCGCCGACCGGGAGACCGCCCTCGGTACCGGCCGCCTCGACGGCGAGCTGACCCGGACGTGCTATCAGCTGCGGCTCTTCGGCGACGTGCTGGAGGAGGGGAGCTATCTCGAGGCGGCCGTCGACCACCCCGGCGACAGCCCGATGGGCCCCGTGCCCGACCTCCGCAGGATGTTCGTCCCCTTGGGCCCCGTCGCCGTCTTCGGCGCGAGCAACTTCCCGCTGGCGTTCTCCGTGCCCGGCGGTGACACCGCCTCGGCCCTCGCCGCCGGGTGCCCGGTCGTGGTCAAGGCTCACGGGTCGCACCCGGCGACCTCCCGGCTGTGCTTCGAGGTGCTGGCCCGGGCGGCACGCGGGTCCGGGGCCCCGGAGGGCACGCTCGGCATCGTGCACGGCCAGCAGGCGGGCGCCGGGCTGGTGGCGCACCCGGCGATCCGGGCCGTCGGCTTCACCGGCTCGGTCACCGGCGGGCACGCCTTGCTGCGCATCATCGAGCAGCGCCCGGACCCGATCTCGTTCTTCGGCGAGCTCAGCAGCCTGAACCCGGTCGTGGTCACCCCGTCGGCGGCGCGGGAACGGGCCGCCGACATCGCCGCCGGGCTGGTCGGCTCCTTCACCCTCGGCGCCGGCCAGTTCTGCACCAAGCCCGGGCTCGTGCTGATCCCGGCCGGTGCCGACGGCGACGCCGTGGTCGACGCGATGGCGGAGTCCGTCGCGCACGCCCCCGCACAGATCCTGCTGAACGAGGGGATCGCCACCGCCTACGCGCGCGTCTCCGCCGGCCTCTCGGGCCGACCGGGTGTCCGGACGGCCGCACGGGGCGGTGACCCGGCCGGCAAGGGGTTCGAGGCGGTCCCGCTGCTGCTGACCACGTCGGTCGCCGACCTCTCACCGGAGATCACGGAGGAGTACTTCGGTCCGCTCGCGGTCGTGGTCCGCTACGCGGCCGAGTCGGAGCTCTTCGTGGCGCTGGACCGCATGCCCTCCTCCCTGACCGCGACCGTGCTGCGCGGCACGGGTGAGACGGCGCTGCCCTTGGCCGTCTCCGAGCGGATGCGCTGCCGGGCCGGCCGCCTGCTCTTCGACGCCTACCCGACAGGTGTCGCGGTCACGTGGGCCCAGCACCACGGGGGCCCGTGGCCGTCGACGAACTCCCAGCACACGTCGGTCGGCACGTCGGCCATCCGCCGCTTCCTGCGGCCCTTCACGTGGCAGAACGCCCCGCAGGAGGTCCTCCCCGAGGAACTCACCGACGACTACCGGGGCATCCCGCGGCGCATCGACGGGCAGCTCCACCTGCCCGGCTGACCCGGCCGCGACCCGTCTCGCCGTCCGACGCGCCGGAGCGGTCCGGTCCGGCGCGACGCCCCGCCCCCCGCGGGCAGGCCCTGCGTGACGCCTCGTGTCGACGTCCGTCAGAGGCCTCGGGACACGCGATGCCGGTTCGGCCGGGTGCCGTGCAGCGGATGGAGCCGGTGCCGGACCGCGAGCCCGGCCGGGGTCACCTGTCGGCTCCGCTCCCGCGGCGGGGCCGGTCGGTGGAGGGGACGGACGTCCCCTCCACCGGCCGCATCTCGATCAGCGGTTGGCGCCGCCGGTGCTGCGGTCGTCGTCGGGTGCGACCGTTCCCCGCTCGACGCTGTCGGAGGACCGACCCGTGGTGGTGCTGGCCCGGTCGGACTCCTCGACCACGCGCTCCTCCCGGGTGCCCTCCGTCGAGGGCGGCGGGACGACGGTGACGACCTCCTCCGGCCGGCCCGAGGTCTGGTGCGTCTGCCCCGTGCCGACCCGGGCCGTCTCCGTGCTGCTGCCCTGGGACGTGTCCTCGTTGCTGCTGCTCTTGGAGGAGGCGGCGGCGACCCCGGCGGCTGCGGCCGCGACGCCGGCAACGGCAGCGCCGGCGGCCTTGACCGTGCCCGAGACGCCGGCCTTGCCGCTGTCGCCGCGGGAGGTGAAGGCCGCGTTCGTCCCGGGCGTACCGACGTCCTGACCCGCGTTGATCGTCCCGCGCCATCCACCGGTGGCGTAGCCCTCGCTCTCGACGAGCGACTTGAACCGCTTCAGGTCGGACTCGATCTGGCGCTCGACGATGCCCAGCTTGTCACCGGCCTTCTCGACCAGCCCCTCGGGCTCGTACTCCAGGGACAGGTGGACCATCGTGGAGTTGGCGCCGACCGGCGTGAACCGGACCGCCCCGGCGTTGGTGGCGCCTTCCTTCGCGGCCCAGGCGATCTTCTGGTCCGGGACCTGCTCGAGGATCGCGGCCTCCCACTCGCGCTTGACGCCGGCGATCTGGGCGACCCAGTGCAGGCTCCGGTCGCTGTGCTGGTGGACCTCTTCGACCCCGCCCATGAAGTGCGGGAAGTCCTCGAACTGCGTCCACTGGTTGTAGGCCGTGGACACCGGTACGTCGACCTGGATGGACTTCTCTGCCTTGGTGGTCATCGTTCGTCCTCTCGTTGGACCGTGCTGGACACCTCTCGTCACCGCTACCCCGCTGGGATGGCTCCATGCCCGCGCTCGGGGGCTACGCCGGTGGACGGGGACGGGTCCGCCGACCTCGACGACCCCGTCCAGCGCCACGATCCCGGGGACGGCGGCGACCGGGTCAGCCCCCGACGGTCTGCTGCAGGTCGTTGCGCGGGACCACGCGGAGCGCGCGGAACGGCAGCCCCTCCGCCCCCGGCTCGGCCCAGTCCACCTCGACGACCTGACCGGCCCGGAGTTCTCCCGATCCGGTGGTGCTCTGCTCGACCGCGGCCGCGTCGGCCCAGCAGCCGCCCGGCAGCTCCGGGGCCTCGATCACCGCGCCGCTCGCGTCGTCGTCCCACCGGACCACGGTGCCGAAGGTCGTGCCGCCGCGCGTCATGCGCTCGAGGCTCCGCCGTCACCGCGCCGGAAGCAAGCCGACGGCGCGCGATCCCCGGGACCGGGCGGGGCAACGACCCGGGACGGATTGCGCCCCCGCGCCGCCGGAGGTGGGATGGGTCATGGCTGTCGCCCGGGACGAACGTCCGTCGGCCGGCACGCGAGGCCGCCGGGGCGGGAGCGGCAGGAACGACGCGACCTCCCCGCGCGGGATATCCGCGGCCGGCTGGCGGTCCCTGCTCCGGCGCGTCGGCCGGGAGATGCTCGGTGACCGTCTCATGGTGCAGGCCGCCGGGGTCGCGTTCTTCGCCGTCCTGTCGGTCGCCCCGGTGCTGGTGACGGCGCTGTCGATCTACGGGTTCGTGAACACACCGGAGACCGCCACCCGGCAGCTGTCCGACATCGCGGACACGCTTCCCGACGACCTCGAGTCGATCGTGATCGACCAGCTCACGTCGATCACCGCGGCCTCGGCGCAGGTGCTGACCTGGCGCGGGCTCACCGGTCTCCTCGTCGCGCTGTGGACGGCGATGACCGCGATGACCTACCTCATCGACGGGGTGAACCTCGCCTACCGCCAGACCGAGACGCGCGGTCTGCTGCGCCGGTCGGGGCTGGCGCTGGTGTTCGTGCTCGGGGGGGCGTTACTGCTCGCCGCCCTGATCGCCGTGGCGGGCCGGGCCGCGGCCGAGCTCGTCGGTGCTCCCGGTCCCGTGCAGACTGCCGCGTCGGTGGGGTCGTGGGTGGCCCTGGCGGTCCTCATGGCCGTAGGCCTCGCCGTCCTCTACCGCGTCGCCCCCGACCGCAGGCACGCGCAGTGGCGGTGGATCACGGCGGGATCGGTCCTCGCCACGGCCGTCTGGCTGGCCGTGACCCTCGGCTTCTTCACCTACGTCCAGAATCTGGGCAACTACCAGTCCACCTACGGCTCGCTCGCCGGTGTCGCGATCAGCATGTTCTGGCTGTGGGCCACGGTCACGCTGGTGTTCCTCGGGGCCGCGGTCAACGCGGAGACCGAGCGGCAGACGGAGTGCGACTCGACCGTCGGGCCGGATCGGCCCGTGGGCTCCAGGGGCGCCGTCGTGGCCGACAGCACGCCGCCGTATCCCCGGGGGTCGTGACCACGCCGGCGGCGCCCGCCCGGACCGGCCCCGGCGGTCAGGCGCTACCGACGTCCACCCGGGCGACCTCGATCCGGCCGGCCCGCCGCCCCGGGCGCCAGCTCGGCGCGGTGCAGACGAACAGGCTCCGGCCGTCGGCGCCACCGAGCGCGCACGCGTAGGACAGCGAGCCGCTCCCCACGGCGACCCGGCCGGTCACCTCTCCGCCCTCGCGGACGCGGAGGACCTCGGGGCTGCGGGCGGTGGCCACCCAGACCTGCCCCTCGGCGTCGAGGCAGATCCCGTCGGGGGCCACCCCGGGGAGCTCGGCGAAGACCCGCCGGCCCGACAGCGTGCCGTCCCCGGCGACGTCGAAGACGATCAGCCGGGCCGCATAGGTCTCGGCGACCACGAGCCTGCGGCCGTCCGGGCTCAGCACCATGCCGTTGGGGAAGACGACGTCCTCGGCGGCCACGTGGACCGAGCCGTCGAGGTCCACGCGCAGCAGGGCCGTTGGCTCCGGGTCGGCGCCGCCCTCGAGGTCGAAGCCGAAGCTGCTGACGTACGCCCGGCCCGCCGCGTCGACGACCAGGTCGTTGGCCCGGAACCGGGTCGAGCCGGACACGTCGGCGTGCAGTTGGGGACCGCGCTCCCCCACCCGCAGCAGCGCCCGACGGACCATGGAGACGACCAGCAGGTCGCCGTCGGGCAGCCAACCAAGCCCCGACGGGCTGTCGTCCAGCTCCACGGCCACCTCCTGGCCGCCGTCGGCCCCCAGCGTCCGCACCACGCGATCGTGGAAGTCGGAGAACCACAGCCGGCCCCCGTGCCAGCGGGGTGCCTCGGGGAAACCGAGGCCGTCGGCGAGGACGGTGGTCGTCAGGGCGGTCACCGGCCGCACCGTAGCCGGGCCGCGCGCCGCGCGGGAACCGCCCTCTTCGCCGGCACGGCGGTGGGCCGCTGATGAGAGGCTGGGCGTCCGCTCCGGTCCGGAGTCGGTCGTGAGCGAGCGTGCAGGAGATGGTGTCCATGGCCCCGGAGGCGATCCGGCCCGCGACCAACTGGGCGGGGAACGTCACCTACCGGGCGGCCCGGCTGCACCGGCCCGCGAGCGTCGCCGAGCTGCAGGACGTCCTGGCGGGCAGCGACCGGGTCAAGGCGCTCGGCTCGCGGCACTGCTTCAACGACATCGCCGACACCACCAGCGATCTCGTGCTCCTCGACGGGCTGGACACCGGCGTGGAGGTGGAGCGGTCCCCCGGCGGGGACGGCGGCGTGGTGTGGGTCCCCGGCGGGATGCCCTACAGCCACCTGGTCCCCCGCCTGGCGGAGCACGGCTGCGCGCTGCACAACCTCGCCTCGCTGCCGCACATCACCGTCGCGGGGGCCACCGCCACCGGGACCCACGGATCCGGCAACCGCAACGGCTCGCTCAGCACCTCGGTGGTGGGTCTGGACCTGGTCCGGTCCGACGGCGAGGTCGTCACCCTCCTGCACGGGGACCCGGACTTCGCCGGCGCCGTCGTCCACCTCGGCGCGCTCGGCGTCGTCACCCGGATCGGCCTGCGGTTCCAGCCGGCCTTCCAGGTGCGCAACACCGTCTACACCGGCCTGACCTGGGACCGGCTCGTCACCGACTTCCAGGCCGTGACGGACGCGGCCTACAGCGTCAGCGTCTTCACCGACTGGCACGAGGTGAGCCAGGTGTGGGTCAAGTCGCGCACGGACGAGCCCGACGTCGCCCCGGAGGACTTCTTCGGCGCCCGTGCGGCCACGGTGCCGACCCACATGCTGAAGGACACCCCGGTCGAGAACCTCACCGAGCAGCTGGGCGTCCCGGGCGAGTGGCACGAGCGGCTCCCGCACTTCCGCACCGGGTTCACGCCCAGCAACGGCGACGAGCTGCAGACCGAGTACTTCGTCCCGCGCCGGCACGTCGCCGAGGCGTGCGCCGCGCTGCGCTCCCTCGCGCCCCGGATCGCTCCGCTGCTGCAGATCAGCGAGCTGCGCACCGTGGCGGCCGACGACCTGTGGCTGAGCCCGGCCCACGACGCCGACGTCCTGGCGCTGCACTTCACCTGGCTCCCCGACGAGGCCGGGGTGCGCGCGCTGCTCCCGGAGATCGAGGCGGCGCTGCGCCCGTACGGCGCGCGGCCGCACTGGGGCAAGCTCTTCACGACCGGGGCCGACGAGCTCGAGCGGGCGTACCCGCGGATGCCGGACTTCCGGGCGCTGGTCCGCCGCTTCGATGCGCGCGGCGCGTTCCGCAACGACTTCCTGGACCGGACGGTCGCGGCGTTCGGGTGACCGGGGCGCCCGGCCCCCGCCCGGTCAGCGGCGCCGCCGGCCCGCGCCACCGGGTGCCGGACGGGCCAGGAACTCCCCGAGGATGACCCCTGCCGCCAGCGCCAGCCCGATCGTGGTCGCCTGGCTGAGCAGGACCAGCCCGGTCCCGGTGTCCCCGGCCGCCAGGAACAGCATCCCGCGGTAGATGAGGAGGCCCGGGAGCAGCGGGATGATCCCGGCCGCGATGTAGATCAGCGGCGAGGCCTTCTGCCGGTGGGCCAGCAGGTAGGCGCCGGCCCCGACCAGCACCGCCGCCGCACCGGTGGACAGGGCGGGATCGAGCCCCAGTTCGCCGAGGCCGCGGAAGGCTCCCCAGCCCAGCGCGCCGGCCAGGCCGGCGGCCGGGAGGGTGCGCCGCGGGGCGTAGTTCGCCGCCGCCGCGGCCGCCGCCGCGATCACCGCGGCGACGAGCTGCACGGGCACCTCACCCAGCCTGCCGGCCGGCGCCTGGGCGACCGCGAGGGCGACCCCCGCCCGGTCGGCGACCGAGAGGACGGCCGCCACGCCGCTCACGATCCCCGCGGTGAGGATGAACACCTCGAACGCCCGGGCGCTGGCCGTCAGCACGAAGCCGTTGATCGCGTCCTGGACCGCGCCGACCAGCGTGACCCCGGGCAGGAGCAGGACGATGCCGCTCGCCACGATCAGGGACGGGCGCACCCCGAGGTCGGCCACCGTGACGGCCATGGCCACCGCGGTGGCGATCGCCGCCCCCACCACGTTGGCGTAGAAGTCGGGCAGCCGGCGGGCGACCAGGGCCCCGGTCGTGCGGTCGACCAGCACGGTGGTGACGAAGGCGATGACCGTCACCAGGAGGCCGGCGCCGATCAGGACGGCGAAGCCGGCGCCCAGCAGCGCGCGGAAGCCGGTGATGGCCCACCGCCGGTACGCGGGGCGCCGGCTCTCGATCGCCTCCAGGCGGGCAACCGCCTCGGCGAGGCCGATGCGCCGGCTCACCACGTCGTCCACCAGGTTGTGGATCTCGGTCACCCGGGTGTAGTCGGGGTTCCGCTCCTGGACGAGGCGGACGCTGGTGACCGGGGCGACGTCGGGCGCCCGCAGGTAGGACATCGTGATCGAGGTGAAGGTGACCTCGCTGACCAGGCCCCGCAGACCGCACGCGCGAGCGAGCGCGATCGTCGCCGCCGTCACGTCGGAGGCCGCCGCACCCCCCGAGAGGAGCACCTCGCCGGCCCGGAGCGCGAAGTCCAGGATGCGGTAGGCCTCGCGCTCCTCGGGTTCGGGGAGGTGGACCGGCTCCGGAGGTCCGGCCGGGTCCCGTCGTCGCCCCCCGCGACGGCGACCTGCGACCACCGTTGCTCCTCACCTGTTCGTCGATCGTCGGGGTCGCCTCGCACCCCGCTACCCGGCGGCCGGGTGGCCCCGGCTGCCCGTCCCTACGACGACGTCGTCAGCGCGTCGGTCAGCAGGGCGACGAGCGCCTCGTGCTGGACGTCGGCGGAGGACGAGATCTCGTCCCCCGAGCCGTCGAGGGCCCTGGCGGCGAGCCCCGCCTTGCTGTCGATGAGCTCGGCGACCCGGGCGTCGATGGTCTGCGCGGCGATGATCCGCCACGCGGTGACCGGTTCGGTCTGCCCGATGCGGTGGCTGCGGTCGATGGCCTGCGTCTGCTCGGCGTCGGTCCAGGACAGCTCGGCGAGCACGACGTTGGAGGCGACCTGCAGGTTGAGCCCCACGCCGGCCGCGGTCAGGGAGCACACCGCGACGGCGACGTCCGGATCGTTGACGAAGGCGTCGACGTGCTTCTGCCGCGTCGCGGGGGTCTGGTCGCCGCGGATGGAGGAGAACCTGATCCCGAGCTTGGTGAAGGTCTCCTCGGCGGCGTCCATCACGTCGACGTGCTTGGCGAAGAACACCACCTTGCCGGCGCTGCGCGCGAGCTGGGCGGCGTAGTCGGCGGCGGGGCCGGCCTTCGCCCGGCCGATGCGCCGCATCATGCTGAAGACGTTCTCGCCGTCCTGCGTGGTGCTGGCCTCCTTCAGCTCCCACCGGGCCACCCGGCGCACGAGGTCGTGGTCGATGCCCTCGACGACGTCGTGCGACTCGCGGGCGGCGAGCGCGCTCTCGTAGCGCTTCACCAGCCGGCGCGCCAGCTCCCGCTCGGCCGCGCGGATGGAGCGGCCGGCCTTGTCGTCGAGCTCGACGGGGAGGTCGGCGATCCGGCGGGCGGGGATGTCGGCGGCGACGTCCACCTTGCGGCGGCGGACGATGCCGAGGTCGACCACGGACCTGCGGGCGGCCGGGTAGAAGCCGGGGTCGGCGGGCGTCAGGCCCGTCTCCTCCAGCGCGTCCGTCAGCTCGGCGAGCGGTCCGCTCTCGTCGATCCAGCCGAGGAACTGCCAGATGGCCCGGAAGTCCTCGATGTCGTTGATCAGCGGGGTGCCGGTGAGCGCCATCAGCAGGGGGCGCCCGGTGCGGGCCCGGATGCGCTCGGACAGCTCCAGCACGTGCTGCGAGCGCTGGGAGGTCTTGTTCTTGATGAAGTGCGCCTCGTCGACGACCATGCCGCGGAAGCCGAAGTCGCCGATCCACCCCACGTGGCGGTCGAGCACCTCGTAATTGACGACGACGATGTCGGCGAAGGCGTCGATCGTCTCGCCGTTGCCGTGGATCACGGTGGCCGCGCGGTGCGGGGTCCAGCGGCCGGCCTCCCGTGCCCAGTTGGTCTTCACCACGTTCGGCACGACGACGAGCAGCGGGTACGCGTCCGCCGCCTCGGCGGCCAGCAGCGCCTGGGCCGTCTTGCCCAGGCCGGGCTCGTCGGCGAGCAGGAAGGTCCGGTGGCCGGACGCGGCGGCGGCGACCACCTCCGCCTGGTGCGGCATCAGCTCCAGACCACCCGGCGCGCGCAGGGACGACGGCGCGGGAAGGGTCATGCACGCCGAGGCTCCGCCGCTCGCGCGCTCGAAGGAACTGAGGAGCGGGCCGAGCAGCTCCCAGCCGGCCAGCCGGCGCGGGCGGGGCGCACTCGGCCGCGGGGCCGAGAAGTCCGGGGCGAGGAAGGGGTTGGCCAGCTGCCGCGAGATGACCGACTGCGGCACGACCCGGTTCTCGGGAACCGCGGGTGCGGGCGCGGGCTCCGGCGGCGCGACCTCGTCCGGCACCGGCTCGATGCCCACGGCGCGCAGCAGCTCCTGCTTGCGCGACCGGACCGCGTCGGGGACGACGGCGTCCTCGGAGAGGAGCCCGAGCAGCGCGGGGTCACGGACGGCCGTCTTCGCGAGGATGGTCGCGATCCCGTCGAGGCGCTTGAGCCGCTCGGCCCGGCGGGCTTCGCTGAGGGACTCGTCCGCACGGACCCGGGCATGCTCCTCGCGCAGCATCAGCGCGACGACCTGGAACTTGGCGCGCACCGACGGCGACACGGGGCCGCGCTCGGCGGCCGCCTCGACCTCACGGACGGTGCGCGCGAGCACCGAGACCACGTCGTCGCGGTCGCGGTCGCGGACACGCCGCTGGTTCCGCGGGGCGGCGGTGCGGCGGGTGCCCGCCTTCGACTGGCCTCGTCGGGCCACAGACTCCTCCTTCGAACGCCCGGCACGGTGCCGCGGCGGGATGCCGCAGCCGGCTCCACGGACCCGTGGGACCGACGCCGCGAGGAGGGGCCTGGGCGGCGGTTCGCGACGCGACTCGACCCCACGGATCGGCAGGCATCGACGCCTCGGGACCCGACGGCCCGCCCGCGGTGGGCAGCCATGGCCACCAGTCGATGGCCGGGGCACCGACCGCACGGGGGGAGCCGTCGTCAGACAGGCGACGGCGTCCCTGGGTCGGTGCTGCCCGCCATGCTAGCGCCTGTCCGCCCGGCTCCGCCTGCCGCGGCGGCCGGACGGCGCGAACCGGCCACCGGTTTCCGCGCGAGGTGCTGCGCGCGCCGCGACACGCTGGTTGACTCGGCGGATGGTCGAACCACTGCCCGAGCCCGAACCGCAGCTCCATCCGGACCAGCCGATGCCCGACGACCCGGCCGAACTGCTCCCCGACGCGGCGGAGCCGCTCCCCCCCGCGCCGATCGAGTCGACGCCCGACGATCCCGGCGGCGACACCGGAGGCGTGCCCGAGCCCGCCTGATCCACCGCCTGCGACCACGGGGTGGCCGGGCGCCCCTCGCTCCGGCGGGTGGAACCGGCCGGACATGCCCGGCGGGCCCGCACCGGAGGGTTATCGTCGGCCGCACATCCTGAGCGCGTCAGTCCACGAAGGAGCACGAGAGCCAGGTGCGGAGGCCCTCACCGAGGATGGCGGACGTCGCCCGCGCGGCCGGGGTGTCGCTGGGCACCGTCTCCAACGTCCTCAACAACCCGGCGCGGGTGGCTCCCGAGACGCGCCAGAAGGTCGAGGCGGCCATCGCCGAGCTCGGCTTCGTCCGCAACGGCGCTTCGCAGCGCTCCTCCCCCGGCATGGTCGACGTCGCGCGGGCGGCCGGGGTGTCGCTGGGCACCGTCTCCAACGTCCTCAACGACCCGGCGAAGGTGACCGCCGAGACCCGCCGCAAGGTCGAGGCCGCGATCGCCGAGCTCGGCTTCGTCCGCAACGGCGCGGCGCGCTCGCTGAAGTCCGGCACCAGCAGCACCCTCGGCTTCGTCGTCCAGGACCTGAGCAACACCTTCTTCCTCGACATGGTCCGCGGCGCCGAGGAGGAGGCCGCCCTGTCCGGGATGAACGTGCTCCTCGCCAACTCGGCCTCCGACGGTGCCAAGCAGCAGGCCTACCTGAACCTGTTCGAGCAGGAGCAGGTCGCCGGGATCCTCGTCGCCCCGCATCGCCGGACGCTCGACCAGATCCGCGCCCTCCAGGCCCGCGGCATGCCGCTCGTGGTGCTCAACGATCCCTCCCCCGGGCTCGACGTCTGCGCGGTCATGACCGACAACGTCCGCGGCGGTTACCTGGCGGCGCGGCACCTGATCGACTCCGGGCGCCGGCGGCTGCTCTTCGCCGGCCCCCAGCAGTTCCGGGTCATCGGCGAGCGGCTGGAGGGAGCTGCCCGGGCCGTGTGTGAGGCGGGCGCGGCGGTCACCCTCGAGCGCGTCGACACCCCGGAGGTCCGGGCCGAGGACGGCCGGCGGGTCGCCGAGGAGATCCTGGGGCGTCCGGAGGCCGACCGCCCGGACGCCGTGCTCGGCGCGGCTGACCTGCTCGCCCTCGGCGTCATCCAGCACGTCCTGCTGGACGGCCGGCTGCGCATCCCGGAGCACCTCGCCGTCGTGGGTTACGACAACAACCGCTCGGCCTGGAACAGCGTCGTCCCCATCACCACGCTGGACCAGGCCGGCGAGGAGATGGGCCGGACGGCGGCGCGACTGCTGCTCGAACAGCTGACCTCCCCCCGCCGGCAGGAGCACCGCGCCGTGACGCTGGAGCCGGTGCTCATCCCGCGGGAGAGCACCGTCGGTCGCTGAGGCGGCGGCCGGGCGGCGTCCTCACCGGCGGTCCGCGCGGTCGACCGTCCGCGGCCGGCCCGCCGTCACCTCCAGCGTGAAGGCCTCCCCCTCGTCGGCGGAGTCGGCGGCCACCCGCAGCCGGTGCCGGCCGTCGGCCACCACGCGCCGGCCGAGGCCGGGGTCGAAGCGCAGGAGCGCCTCCGGCCCGAGCACCACGCGGACGTCGGCGGACTCGCCCGCGGCCAGCGGCACGCGGGCCACCCCGGCGAGGGCGGCGCCGTCCGTGGCGCCCTCGAGCTCCAGGTACGCCTGCACCACGTGCACCGTGGGCCGGCTCCCCCGGTTGGCCGCCCGCAGGACGAGGACCACCTCGCCGTCGACCACCCGCGCCGCCGTGAACTCGTGCGCGGTCGTGGAGTAACCGAGGCCGTGGCCGAACGGGAACAGGGCGCCGGCGCGCCGCACGGCCGGCGAGCGGTGCCCGATCGCCGCGCCCTCGTCGTACCGCAGCTCGGTGCGGACGTCCTCCGGATCGCCGGCGCCGGGGAGGTGGCAGGGGTCCCGTGGAAAGGTCAGCGGCAGCCGCCCACCGGGCTCCGCGTCGCCGAAGAGGACGTCCGCGAGGGCGGCGCCGAACTGCTCTCCCGGGTACCAGACCTGGAGCACCGCGGCGACCTCGTCCCGCCACGGCATCAGGACTGCGCCCGGGGTGTTGAGCACGACCACCGTGCGCGGGTTGGCCGCGGCCACCCGGGCCACCAGCTCGTCCTGGTCCCCGGGCAGGGCGAGCCCGGCGCGGTCCATCCCCTCGCCGGAGACCGCCTGCACGAGGACGACGGCGACGTCCGCGCCCGCGGCCGCCGCGACCGCTTCCTCGATCAGGGCATCGGGCTGCTGCCAGCCCAGGTGCAGCTCGGGGGCCCAGCCCATGGGCGGGAAGAGCATGGCCGGCCCGATGTCGTAGTCGATCTCCACCGTCACCGGCACCCCCGCCTCCAGGTGCACGACGGCCTGGAGCGCGTACCGGGGGCCGGCGATGAACCGCACGGCCTCGCGGCTGCCGGCGAGGACGACCTCCCCGTCGACCCGGACCACCGCGCGGCCGGCCAGGGCGAGCGAGAGCCGGTGCGGGCCGGAGCGGTCGGAGGTCAGCCGGGTGGCCCACCGCCGGGGCCACGCGTTCCGCATGTCCTCCTCGCCGGCCCGGAAGTCGACCGTCTCCTCGACCCCGGCCCGCGCCGAGCCGTCGGCCGCGACCCGCTCGACGTGCACGCCGGGTCCGGAGCCGTCGGGCAGGGTGAAGGCGCCGGCCGGCACGGCCGGCAGCTGCACGTCGCCCCACGAGCCCTGGGCCGCGACGACGCGCACCGCGGAGCCCGCCCGCCGCCGGATGCCCGCGAGCGGGGAGATCGCCCGCGCGGGGTCGATGTCCACCGCCCCCGCGCCCCCCATCGTGTACAGGGCGTCCTCCCCGGCCGGCCCGAGGACGGCGAGCGTCCGCACGTCCGCGCTCAGCGGCAGCGTCGCGTCCCGGTTGGTCAGGAGCACGGTGCCGGCGACCGCCGCCCGCCGCGCGAGGTCGAGGTGCCCGGCCGTGGACGGTGCGGCGGCCTCGGGCAGCGGGGAGTCCACCAGCCCGGAGCCGATGAGCGCGCGCAGGATCCGCCCGGCGATCGCGTCGCTCGTGCCCGCCGGCAGGCCAGGTGCCGCCAGCATCTCCGGCGTCCGCCCGCCCGGCTCGCCCAGCCCCGGGACGTCGAGCCCCGCCGCCAACGCCGCGGCCGGGTCCCGGACGGCGAACAGGAAGTCGGGGGCGAGGAACCCCCGCCATCCCCATTCCCGGCGCGGCAGCTCGAGCAGCTCGCGGTTCTGGCAGGTGTACTCACCGCCCAGCCGGTTGTAGGAGCCCATGATCGCCCAGGCGCCGGCGTCGACCGCCGCCCGGAAGGGCGGGAGGTGGACGTCGTGCAGGGTCGCCCAGGAGGCCTGCACGTCCATCGCGTCGCCGCGCTGCCAGCCCGGCCCCCACCCCGTCCGGCGGTCCTCGGCGGTGTAGCCGACGTAGTGCTTCAGCATCGCGATCACCGCGTTGCCCTGCACGCCGCGGACGTGCGCCGCCCCGATCAGGCCGGTCAGGTGCGGGTCCTCGCCGAAGCCCTCGGGCACCCGTCCGCCACGGGGGTCTCGGGCGAGGTCGAGGGTCGGGCCCAGCAGCACGCTGAACCCGCCGGTCCGGACCTCGGCGCCCACGGCGGCGCCGTACTCCGCCGCCAGGGCGGCGTCGAACGAGGCCGCCAGCGCGATGCCCGCGGGGAAGGCGGTGGCGCCATCGACCCCGCGCAGGCCGCTCCCCGCGTCGACGTAGTGCGGGTGCGGGAGGCCGCGCGCCGTCAGCGGTGCCCACTCCCCGAGTGCGAGGGCGGTGCGCTCGTCCGCGGACAGCTCGGCGAGAAGGGCCCGGACGCGCTCCTCTACGGGGAGTGCCGCGTCGCGCCAGCGCGGGAGCGGCGCGGCGGGGTCGGGGCTCACCGGAGCGTCACCTCGAAGCAGTGGGTGCCCGGACCGATCTCGGCCGGCTCGGCCCCGGGCAGATCCACGGTGGCCGTCGTACCGGTGGGCACCTCCACCCGGACGGTGAGCTCCGGGCCGGCCAGCCGCCACGACACCTCGGCCGGGCCGTACGGCGTCTCGTGCCGGGCCCGGGCTGACGTGAGGCCCCCGCCCGGGCGCGGCCGGACCAGGATCCGGCGGTAGCCCGGCGCGGCCGGGGCCAGCCCGGCCACCACCCGGTGCAGCCAGTCGGCCACCGCACCGAGGGCGTAGTGGTTGAAGGAGGTCATGTCACCCGGGTTCACCGTGCCGTCGGGCAGCAGGCTGTCCCAGCGCTCCCAGATGGTGGTCGCCCCCTGGGTCACCGGGTACAGCCACGAGGGGCAGCTGCGCTCCAGGAGGAGGGCGTAGGCGGCGTCCTCCCGGCCGACCGAGCTGAGGGCGTCGCAGACGACCGGGGTGCCGGCGAACCCGGTGGCGATGCGGTTGCCGCCCTCGGCGACCAGCTCGGCCAGCCGCCGCCCGGCCCGGGCGCGCTGCGCGGCCGACGGGATCAGGTCGAAGACGAGGGCCAGCGCGTAGGCCGTCTGCGCGTCGCTGACGACGCGGCCGGTGGGGCTGACGTACTCGGCGGCGAACGCCGCGGCGACCCGCTCGGCCATCGCGCCGTAGTGCTTCTCGTCCTCGAGCTCCCCCAGGACACCGGCGATCCGGCTCAGGTGCAGGGCGGACCACGCGTGGTACGCGGTGGCCACCAGGTACCGGTCGGTCCGGGCCGCTGCCGGGTCCTCCGGGGGTGCGGCCGGGTCCAGCCAGTCCCCGAGCTGCATCCCGTGGTCCCACAACCCGTCGTCCCCGACGCGGGCCGCCACGCAGTCCACCCACGCCTTCGCACTGGCGTACTGGGTGCGCAGGACACCGCTGTCCCCGAAGCGCTCGTACAGCACCGCCGGCGTCAGCACCGCCACGTCGCCCCAGACGGCCCCCGGGTTGGCCGGCGTCCAGTCCCCGCCGGGGATCTCCGGCACGTACCAGGGGATGGTCCCGTCCGGGTACTGCTCGGCGGCGACGTCCCGCAGCCAGGAGCCGACCATCCCCGCGCAGTCGTAGAGGAAGCCGGCGGTCGGCGCGAACACCTGCAGGTCACCGGTCCAGCCCAGCCGCTCGTCCCGCTGCGGGCAGTCGGTCGGCAGGTCGACGAAGTTGCCGCGCATGCTCCACACCACGTTCTCGTGCAGCCGGCTGACCAGTGGGTCGGAGCACTCGAACCAGCCGGTCCGCTCCATGTCGGTGTGGTAGACGCGGGCGACCACGTCCCCGGGCGCCGGCTCGCCCGGCCAGCCGGTGATCTCGGCGTAGCGGAACCCGTGGAAGGTGAACCGCGGCTCCCAGGTCTCCACCCCGCCGCCGCGGAGGGTGTACTCGTCGGTGGCCTCGGCCCCACGCAGCGGGCGGGTGCAGAGCTCGCCGTCCTCCAGCACCTCGGCATGCCGGAGCCGCACCGTCGTCCCGGCCGGCCCGTCGACGCGGATCCGCAGCCGCCCCGCGATGTTCTGGCCGAAGTCGACGATCGTCGCGCCCGACGGGGAGGTGCCGATCGACACCGGTCGCAGCTCGCCGGTGCAGCGGACGGGCGGACCGGTCGGGGCGACCAGGGTGGCCGGGTCGCGCTCCACGGGGACGACCGGGGCCCAGCCCGAGTCGTCGAATCCCGGGCGTGACCAGCCGGCGGGCTCCCGCCGGGCGTCGTAGCGCTCGCCCTCGTAGAGCCCCGCGCGTGCGATGGGGCCGAGGCCCGCCCGCCAGCGCGGACCGGTCGCCACCGTCTCGCCGGTGCCGTCGGTGTAGCGCACCTCGAGCTGGGCCAGCAGCGCGACCCGGTCGCCGTAGAGGTTCCGGTGCCCGCCGTGAAAGCCCAGCCGGCCGCGGTACCAGCCGTCGGCCAGCCAGGCGCCCACGGCGTTCTCCCCCTCGACGAGGAGCGAGGTCACGTCGTGGGTCGCGTACCGCAGCCGGGAGGAGTAGCTCGTCCAGCCGGGGGCCAGCGCGTCGTCCCCGACGCGGTGCCCGTTCAGCTCGACCTCGTAGAGGCCGTGCGCGGTCACGTACAGGCGTGCCTGCGCGACCTGCCGGCCGACGGTGAACGACGTCCGGACCAGTGGAGGCGGCTCGTCGCCGTCCCGGTCCGCCGGCCACGACGGGGTGACGGCCACGGCGGTCCAGTCCCCCGGGTCCAGCAGCCCCGCCTCGACCGGGGCGGGGCTGCTCCAGGACGACGGGTGCGGCCCGTCCCCCCAGACCCGGATCCGCACGACCCGCCGCTCGCGGGAGGCCAGCGGGCCGGTCGGCCACGGGACCAGCACGCTGTCGGGGCTCTCGATCCGCCCGCTGGCCCAGCGCCGACCCTCGCCCGTCGCCTCGACCTCGTAGGCCCGCTGCCGCCAGTCCGGCGGCGCCGTGACCTTCCAGGACAGCCGCGGCGCGGCCTCCCCGATGCCCAGCGCCTCGCGATGGTGCTCGAAGCGGGGGGCGGAGACGGTCACGGTCGTCGGCATGCGGGGCCTTTCACGGGTGGATCGAGCGACGTTCGGTCGTCGCGGGTGGGGATGCGCGGGGCGGGATCGGGCGTGCGGCGACGGAGCCCGGCCACGCGGAACGGCAGGCCGGGGGCCGGTGGTGCGGGACCGCGGCGGCGGGTCAGCCGCCGAGCCGGGAACCGTCGACGGTCGAGAACAGGTGGGTGCGGCCCTGCTCCGGGCGGACGTGGACCCTGGAGCCCCGGGCCGGCGTCCGGCGCCCGTCGACGCGCACGACCATCGGGTGCTCGTCGCCGGCGATCACCGTCCGCCCGTAGACGTAGGCGTCGGCGCCGAGCTCCTCGACGACGTCGACCTCGACCGGCAGGCCGTCCCCGGCGATCTGCAGGTCCTCCGGCCGCACCCCGACCAGGACCCGCTGGCCACCGGCCGCCCCGAGGACCGAGCGCTCCACCGGCAGCGTGGTGTCCCCGAACTCGACGCCGCCGTCGACGGCCTTGACCTCCAGCAGGTTCATCGCCGGGGAGCCGATGAAGCCGGCGACGAAGGCGTTGACCGGGCGGTCGTAGAGCTCCCGCGGGGCCCCGACCTGCTGCAGGAGGCCGTCCTTGAGCACGCAGACCCGGTCACCCATCGTCATCGCCTCCACCTGGTCGTGGGTGACGTAGACGGTGGTGACCCCGAGCCGGCGCTGCAGCGTGGCGATCTCGGTCCTCGTCTGCACACGGAGCTTGGCGTCGAGGTTGGACAACGGCTCGTCCATCAGGAAGACCTGAGGACGGCGGACGATCGCGCGTCCCATCGCCACCCGCTGCCGCTGACCACCCGACAGCGCCTTCGGCTTGCGGTCCAGGTAGGGGTCGAGGTCGAGGATCCGGGCGGCCTCCTTCACCCGCTCCGCGATCTCGTCCTTCTTCACTCCGGCGATCTTCAGTGCGAAGCCCATGTTCTCGCCGACGGTCATGTGCGGGTACAGCGCGTAGTTCTGGAACACCATCGCGATGTCGCGGTCCTTGGGGGCCACGTGCGTGACGTCGCGCTCCCCGATGAGGACCCGCCCGCCATCGACCTCCTCGAGCCCCGCGAGCATCCGCAGCGACGTCGACTTCCCGCAGCCGGACGGGCCGACGAGCACGAGGAACTCGCCGTCCTCGATCCGCAGGTCGAGCTGGTCCACCGCGGGCCGGTCGGACCCAGGGTACACCCGCGTGGCGCTGTCGTAGGTGACCGTGGCCATGTTCTGCCTTCCTGAGGGGCCGGTACGGGGCCCGTGGTGTCAGCTCACCGGAGCGAGCGCTGGTCGGGTGCGGGATGCGCGGAGGGGAGGGCCCTCGCGCCGGTCAGCCCTTGACGGCGCCGGCGGTCATGCCCTCGACGATCTTCTTGTTGAAGAAGAGGAACATCAGCAGCGGCGGGATCGTGATGAGCAGGATGTCGGTGAAGAGCAGGTGCCACTGCGTGGAGAACTGGCTCTGGAAGTTGAACAGCGTCAGCTGCACCGTGGCGTTCTCGTCACCCGGCAGGAAGTACAGCGGGTTGACGAAGTCGTTGAAGACGAACACCGACTGCACGACGATCACCGTGACGATCACCGAGCGCAGCAGCGGGAAGACGACCTGGAAGAACAACCGGATGGGTCCGGCCCCGTCGATGGTCGCCGCCTCGTCCAGCTCGCGGGGGATGGTCGCGATGAATGCCTGGAAGAGCAGGATCGTGAACGCCAGCCCGAAGGCGATCTCGACGAGGATGAGCCCGCCGAGCGTGCGGAACAGGCCGATGCCCTGGAGCACCCAGATGGTCGGGACCACGGCCGGGGGGATGATCAGCCCCGAGAGCACGAGCAGGTTGATCGCCCCGTTCCAGCGGCTCTGCCGGCGCTGGAGCACGAACGCCACCATGGCCCCGAGGATCACCATGCCGGCGACGCTGGCCACGGTGAGGATCGTGCTGTTCACGAACGCGGTCAGGAGCATGTAGTCCCGGGCCGACACGACCTCGACGATGTTGCTGACCAGGTTGTTGCTCGCCGGCCAGGAGAAGTCGAGCCGGGCCGCCTGCTGCCGGTCCTTGAAGGCCATCAGCACGATGAAGACGAACGGGACGATGAAGAGGGCCGCCGTCAGCAGGAGGGCGGCGCCGCCCATCCAGTAGCGCGATGCGCGTCTCACATTTCCACCTGCTTGCGGTTGAGTGCCCAGAACAGCGGGACGACGATCAGCGCCACCGCGAGGAAGAGGATGACGTTGCCGGCCGTCGAGAGACCCCAGAAGCCGGCCTGGTACTGCTTGTAGATCACCGACGCGATGACGTCGGAGCTGAAGCCCGGCCCCCCGCGCGTCATCGCCCAGATGAGGTCGAACGACCGCAGGCCACCGATGAGCGACAGGATGATGACCGTGACCGTCGCCGGCCGGGCCAGCGGCAGGATGATGTTCCGGAACCGCTGCCACGCACCTGCGCCATCCATCGCGGCCGCCTCGAAGTAGTCGCGCGGGATCGAGACGATGCCGGCGATGTAGATGACCGTCGCCAGGCCGACGCCCTTCCAGACGTCGACCAGGGCCACCGAGTAGAGCGCCAGGTCGGGGTCGGTCAGCCAGCCGGGGCCGTCGATACCGACGAGCGCCAGCGCCTCGTTGATCAGGCCTTCCTGCGGGTCCATCAGGACGACGAAGGTGATGCCGACCCCGATCGTGCTCACGAGCACGGGGAAGAAGACCACCGAGCGCAGCCAGCCCCGGGCGATGATCTGCGACGTCAGCATGACGGCGAACAACAGCCCCAGGACCACCTTCAGCGCGGACGTGAGGACGCCGTAGATCAGGCTGTTCTTGAGGCCGGTCACCAACGCCCGCTCGCGGAAGAACTGGACGAAGTTGTCGAAGCCGATGAACTCCTGGGAGAACAGGCCCCACCGGGTGAGGCTGAAGTAGAAGGCGATGACCGTCGGCACCAGGAACAGGACGCCGTAGACGACGCCGGCAGGGAGGTAGAACCAGTACGGGTACTGGCTCTTCGCCCGCCTGCGTGGTCGTTCCGGAGCCGGCGGTGCCGAGGCCTGCCCGGCCGGTGCGCTGTGGATCACTGTGGCCATGTCGGCTCCCCCGAGCACCCGACCGCGGCCCGGCCCACGGAAGCCGGGCCGGACCGCGATCGAGCGTTCATCGTCGGATTACCAGCCCTCGATACCGAGCTGCTGGGCCTGCTTCTTGGCGTCCTCG
Source organism: Blastococcus sp. HT6-4 (assembly GCF_039679125.1). Taxonomy (NCBI): domain Bacteria; kingdom Bacillati; phylum Actinomycetota; class Actinomycetes; order Geodermatophilales; family Geodermatophilaceae; genus Blastococcus; species Blastococcus montanus. Next base: position 2,213,130 of record NZ_CP155551.1, read on the forward strand.
TCGTAGAGGGCCGCAGCGTCCTGCGCCGAGCGGATGCCCGACCCCACCTCGACGGTGATCTGCTCCAGGGAGGTGCCCTTCACCGGGGAGACGAACTCCAGGGCCGGCGTCGTGCGACCGTCCTCCTCGAAGTAGCTCTGCAGGTCCTGCACCGCCTGCGGGACGTCCTCGGGCAGGGTGCAGCCCTCGACCAGGTACGGGCCGGCCGGCGAGGCCACCTCCGTCATGGCGTCGCAGCCCTCGGGGCTGGCGATGAAGCCGAGGAAGTCCATGGCCAGCTCGCGCTTGTCCCCCTCGGTGGTCACCGGGACGTACACGCCGGCCGGCGCCCACACGGTCAGACCGTTGGTGGCCGCATCGTCGCCCGGCAGCGCGAAGAAGCCGACGTCCTGCGCCTGGTCGGGGAACTGCGCGACGATCTCCGGCACCGCGAAGGTCAGCATCGGGTAGTGGGCGCCCTCCCCGGAGGCCAGCATCTCGAGCCCGTCGCTGTACCCGGCCGAGGCGAAGTCCTCGTTCTGGTAGCCGGCCTCGTGGATCTCCTGCAGGTGCTCGAAGCCGGCCGCCGCCGCCGGGGTCGAGGCGAACTTGGCCTCACCCGCCGTCCACTGCTCGGCGAAGTCGGGCTCCTCGGCCGCCACGTTGTGGAAGTCGCCGAGGACCGGCAGCTGCGAGGTCCAGGTGGCGTCCGGGCCGTAGGTCTGGATGACCGGCGTGATCCCGGCCTCCTCGATCGCGGCGTTGTTGGCCATGAACTCGTCCCAGGTCTGCGGCACCTCCAGGCCGAGCTGCTCGTAGACCGCCCGGTTGTAGAGCACGCCGCCGCCCATCGCGGTGCCGAACGGCGCGCCGTAGACCTCGCCGTCGATGGTGACGGCCTGCCGGAAGACGTCCTCCAGGTTGTCCACGAACGGCTGGTCGGTCACCGGCACCAGCGTCTCCGCCGGGTTCAGCGCCTGCAGCAGCGACCCGGAGTTGTACTGGAACACGTCGGCCATGTCGCCGGTGGAGAGCCGTGTCTTGACCACGTTGTCGCCCTCCCCGCCCTGCGGACGGGTCTCGACCTGGACGTCGACGCCCTCGTTCTGCGCCTCGAATGCGCTGGCCAGCGCCTCCGCGAGGTCCACCGACAGCTCGGTGTTGTCGACCAGGAACGTCAGCGTGTTCGCGTCCTCGGCGGAGTCGCCACTGCTGCCGCACGCGGCCAGCACGAGCGTGCTCACCGCGACTCCGGCGACCACGGCCGCCGGCCGGCGCCTGTTTCGGATCATCCATCTCTCCTTCGGGAGGCCACCGCGGTGTCGCGGCGGCGTGATCGGGGTGCCGAGGACTCGGGGGCACCCGTTGCACCGGCCGGCCGCTCGCCGTCGCGGAGCGGGCGGCGACCGACCCGAGCACGCCGGGTGCGGGATCAGCCAGCGCCTTCGACGCAGGCTGTGCGTGAAACGTTCCAAGGAAACAGGGAGCACTGTATGTGGCGCAGACCACGGTCGGCAAGGGACAGTTATCGACTTGTGTTCTGACTACTCGAAGTCAGGATCTTCTTGCTGAGTGTCACCGGCAGGCGGCACGGCGGGGCCCGTGCGGGCAGCTCCCCACTGTCGGTGAGCATCACCCCGGAGGGAAGAGCAAGGTCCTGATGCACGCCATCAGTGGCGGTTATGGCGTTTCGGCGGCGAGGTTCCCACCGGCCGGGCCCCCTGGGACACCTCTCGAGGCCGGGGCGCCATCCGTCACCGTGCGCCGTCCGGGTTCTCCGGCTCAGGCCCCCCTCGGCGGCCTCAGCGCCTAGCCTCGGATCCGTGGGCTTCACCGTTCCCGACGCACACCTGCTCGCACTCGACGCCCACGACGGGCAGGTGGACGAGCACGGGCGCGACCACTACCTCGCCCACCTGCGGCCCGTCGCCGAGCTGCTGCGGCCGCACGGCCCGCTCGCCGAGATGGCCGGCCTGCTCCGCGACATCGTCGAGACCACCCGCGAGCACCCCGACCCCGCCCGCCGCTACGACCTCGACCGGCTGCGCGCCCTGGGGGTCCCGGAGGTCGTCGTGGAGGCGGTCGACGCGGTGACCCGACGGCCGGGTGAGCCGTACATGTCGGGCCTGATCAGCCGCGCGGCCGCGCACCCGCTCGGCCGCCTGGTCGAGCTCGCCGTCAACAGCCACCACCTCGCCGCCAGTGCCGCACTGGCCGAGACCGACCCCGAGAAGGCGCGCCGGCTGCGCGAGGGCCGCTACCGCCCGGCCCGCCGGATGCTGCTCGCCGCCGAGGCCGCCGACCGCCTCCACGGCTGCCGCGTCCTGGTCTGACCGGCGCCGGCGCCGGCGGCTGGGTCGGCCGTACGGCTACGGGCCACGGACGGTCCCGACGGTGGGCACGGCGGGGCTCCAGAGGTCGGTCTCAGCGGACGGTCTGCCAGTCGGTCTGCTCGCGCAGCGGGGGCTTGAGCACCTTGCCGCCGGGGTTGCGCGGCAGCGGGTCGGTGCGCACGGCGAGGAACTGCGGCACCTTGAAGTCGGCGAGGCGCTCCCGGGCGAAGGCCAGCAGCTCCCCGGCGTCCAGCCCGTGCCCGGGGAGGGGGACGACGACGGCGCCGACCTTCTCCCCCATCATCGGGTCGCAGCACACCGACGACCGCCACCTCGCCCATCGCCGGGTGCCCAGCCGCCACCATGCGCATATCGGCGAGCCGGGCGGGTGCGGTCAGCCCGGCAGCACGTCCAGGCGGATGGTCTCGGGCAGGCCGCGCAGCTGCTCCACCACGGCGTCCACGAGAGTCCCCCGGACGTCGGTCACCGCGTACCCGACGCTGCCCGCCGTGGTGAGCAGCTGCTGCTCGACGTTCAGCCCGCCGTCGGCGAGCACTCCGGCCAGGTGCGCCAGGGCACCCGGCTGGTTCCGGTGCAGGAGCAGCAGCCGGATGGCGCCGTCGAGCCGGGGCAGCTGCACCTCGGGCAGGTTCACCGACAGCCCGGTGACCCCGGCGCGCAGGTAGCCCACCAGCTTGGTGGCGACGAAGTCACCGATGTCCTGCTGCGCCTCCTCGGTGGAGCCGCCGACGTGCGGCGTGAGGATGACGTTGGGCAGCCCGCGCAGCTCCGACTCGAACGGATCACCAGGTCCGGCCGGCTCCTTCGGGAAGACGTCGACGGCCGCACCCGCCAGGTGACCGCTGACGATGCGCTCCCGCAGGGCGCCGTGGTCGACGAGGAACCCGCGCGAGAGGTTGAGGAAGATCGCGCCCCGGGGCATCCGCCCGAACTGCGCGTCGCCGAACATGCCGCTGTTGCCCGGGCGCCCGTCGACGTGCAGCGAGACGACGTCGGAGTCCTCCAGCAGCTCCTCGAGCGTGGCGCACCGGCGGGCGTTGCCCAGCGCCAGCCGGTCGGCGGTGTCGAAGAAGCGCACGTGCATCCCGAGCGCCTCGGCGAGCACGGACAGCTGGCTGCCGATCTTGCCGTAGCCGACGATCCCGAGCCGCCGGCCGCGCAGCTCGTGGCTGCCCTTCGCCGACTTCCGCCACTGCCCGGCATGCATGGCGTCGTCCTGGACGGTGAGCCGGCGGGTCAGCGCGATGATCTCGGCGATGGCCAGCTCGACCACGCTGCGGGTGTTCGAGAAGGGGGCGTTGAACACCGCGACGCCGCGCTCGGTGGCCGCGCGCAGGTCGATCTGGTTCGTGCCGATGCAGAAGGCGCCGATCACGCGCAGGTCGGGCAGCTGCTCGAGCACCTCGGCGGTCACGTGCGTGCCCGAGCGCAGGCCCAGGACCTGGACCCCCGCCAGCCGGTCGACCAGCTCCGCGCCGCCGAGAGCGCGGTCCTCCCGGGTGACGTCGATCCCCGAGGCGGTCAGCACCTCGGCCGCCACCGGGTGGATCCCCTCGACCAGGAGGGCCTTCAGGTCGTTCACGCGTTCTCCCCTGCAGTTGGCTGCACCGACGTGGCGGCGCGCGCCCCGCCAGGTGGCCGAGGCGCTCCACAAGCATGCCCTCTCGCCCGATCCGGCCGCCGGGGTGGCTCAGCCGAGGAGCGGACGGAGGTTCTCCACCCACACGTCCCAGCCCACCCGGCCGATCAGTGCCGTGACGACGACGAGGAACACGACGCGGATGAAGCTGCTCCCCCGGGCGGTCGCCGTCCGGGAGCCCAGGTAGCCGCCGAGCATGTTGGCCGCGCCCATCACCAGGCCCAGTGCCCAGAACACCGCGCCGTAGGGGGCGAAGAACAGCAGGGCCCCGACGTTGGTCGCGACGTTCACGATCTTGGCCTTGGCGCTGGAGTTCAGGAAGTCGTAGCCCAGCAGCGAGACCATGGCGAACACCAGGAACGACCCGGTCCCGGGCCCGAGGATCCCGTCGTAGAAGCCGATGGCCGCCCCGATCGCCGCCGCGACGCCGTGGTGCCGCCGGCCGGTGTGGCGCAGGGCGGTCACCTCCCCGAGCGAGGGGCGGAGCACGGTGAAGACGGCGATGGCGATCAGCGCGACGACGATGACCGGCTTGAACACGCTGGCCGGGAGCGCCGCCGCGACCGAGGCCCCCGCGAAGCTGCCGACCAGGGCCACGCCGGCCATCGGGAGGGCGGTCCGCAGGTCGGGACGGACGCGCCGGTAGTAGGTGACGGCGCTGGTCGTGGTCCCGAAGACCGAGGCCAGCTTGTTCGTCGCGAGGGCCTGCACCGGGGTGATGCCGGGGACCAGGAGCAGCGCGGGCAGCTGCAGGAGCCCACCGCCACCGACGACGGCGTCGATCCACCCCGCGGCGAGCGCGGCGAACACCAGGAGGAGCAGGACCTCGGTGGTGAGTCCGTCGGGGAGCAGGTCGCCCGGGAAGGCCTCCACCATCCCCGTTCCGGCCTCCTCGTCCCCGGGCCCACGCCGGGTCCGTCACGTGCACCGTAGGGGGCGCCGGGCACCGGACGGGCGGCCGGGTGTCGCCGGTCGTCCGCGCCGCCGCCACGGCCGGCCGTCCCCGCCGCGCCCGAGGCCGGTCGTCCTTGCCGCGCCCGCGGCCACCCGACAGGGTGGGGCCATGCGCAGACGGGCCTTCCTCGCCGCGACCGGGGCGGCCGTGCTCGCTGCCTGCTCGGTTCCCTCCGGCAACCGGTCGACCGCTCCGGCGACCACCAGCCCCCGTGCGACGGCGCCGGGAACGCCCACCTCGTCGGCCGCGCCGCCGTCCAGCAGCGCTCCACCCACCCCCGCCACGGCGGAGGAGATCCTGGCCCGCTCCACCGTGCCCGTGCTGTGCTTCCACCAGCTGCGCGAGTTCCGCGCCGACGACAGCGCGTACGCCCGAACGATCATCACCCCGCCGGCGGTGTTCCGGGCACAGCTGCAGGCGCTGCGCGACGGGGGTCGGACGCCGATCGGCGCAGGGACGCTCGTGGACCACCTGCAGTTCGGCCACCCGCTCCCCGACCGGCCGGTGCTGCTGACCTTCGACGACGGCTCGGTGACCCACCACTCGGTGGCCCTGCCGATCCTGACCGAGTTCGGTTTCCCGGCGGCGTTCTTCCCGATGACCGTGGTGCTCGGCAAGACCGACTGGCTGAGCCACGACCAGCTGCGCGACCTCGACCGCGCCGGCATGGACATCGGCGCGCACAGCTGGGACCACCAGCGGGTCGACCGGCTCAGCGGCGACCAGTGGGCCGTCCAGCTGGACGGGCCGCGGGCCGAGCTGGGCGAGATCCTGGGCCACCCGGTGGACCTGCTGGCCTATCCGCACGGCGTCTGGTCGCCCGAGGCGCTCCCCCGGGTCGAGGCGGCGGGCTACCGGGCGGCGTTCCAGCTCTCCGACCCCCAGGACCCGGCGTACCCGCTGCTGACCGTCCGGCGGATCATGCCGCCGCCGACCTGGGACGGCCCGACGCTGCTCGCCCAGCTGGACTCGTCCTTCTGACGGCGGTCGCCGCGCGGGGGCCCGGCTACCGGCAGAGGTCCTCGAGGGCGCCGAGCACCGCTGGCCAGGCCGTGCTGCGGGGGTCGATGACCGCGAAGTGCCCGGCGGGGACGACGGTGAGCCCGGCCCGCGGGTGGCGCCGCAGGTAGGCCTCGCTGACCTCGACGGGGACGATGCGGTCGTCGGTGCCGTGCACGATCCGGACCGGTCCGGCCGGCGCCGGCAGGCGCGCGGGGTCCAGGTCGGGGCGCCCGGCGGCGTCCTGCCCGAGGAAGGCCGGCACCGCGTCGGTGTCCAGGCCCAGCGCCTGACCGCGCCGGAGGTCGGCCACCGGCGCGAGGGCGAGGACGCCGTCGGGCGCGGACGGCAGTTCGAGGACCGCGGCCGCCTGCAGCGCCAGGTGCCCGCCGGCGGAGTGCCCGAGGAGCACCGTCCGCGGATCGCGCCGGCCGGCGAGGTCCCGCGTCCCGGCCGCGGCCCGCACCGCCGCGTGGACGTCCTCGACGGCGAGGTCGGGCCGACCGGGACTCCGGCGGTACCCCGGCGTCAGCGTCGGCCACCCGGCGGCGGCGAGGGCCTCGGTCATCGGCCGGACGTGCGCCCGGTCGTATCCGGGGCGCCAGAAGCCGCCGTGCACGACGACCACGAGCGGCCGGTCGGCCACGGAGTGCCGGGGGAAGCGGACGTCGGCCACCTGCTCCCCGCCCGGCCCGTACCGGAACAGCGCGTCGGGCGCCGACGCCGGCCGGGTCAGCACCGACCGGTCCTCGCATCGCCCGCCGCCGGTCACGTCCACCGCCCAGGGGCCGCCGGCGTGATCGCCGGCGGGAGGTGCGAGAGCATGTGCGCAGGATCGACCGCACCGGCTCCCCCGGTCCAGTCGACCCGGAGCGGAGGAACGGCGGCATGGCGGTCGAGGACGGCGTCCGCGCCATCGAGGACGGCGTGCGGACCGATTTCCGGGCGGAGATGGACTACGGGGGCTACCTGGCCCTGGACACGTTGCTGTCCGCCCAGCACCCGATCAGCGACCACCACGACGAGCCGCTGTTCATCATCCAGCACCAGACGACCGAGCTGTGGCTGAAGCTGGCCCTGCACGAGCTGCGCGCCGTCCGCTCCTGCCTCGACGCCGACGACGTCCAGCGGGCCCGCAAGGCGCTGGCGCGGGTCAAGCACGTGTTCCGCACCATCACCGAGCAGTGGTCGGTCCTCGCGACGCTGACACCCAGCGAGTTCGCCGAGTTCCGCGGCGTCCTCGGCCACTCGTCGGGCTTCCAGTCGTACCAGTACCGCGCCGTCGAGTTCGTCCTGGGCAACAAGGACGCGCGCCTGCTCACGGTCTTCCGTTCGCGGCCGGAGGCCCACGACCTGCTGGCCGGGTTGCTCGACTCCCCCACGGTGTACGACTCCTTCCTCCGATGGCTCGCGCGCAGGGGGCACCCCGTCCCGCAGCACCTCCTGGACCGCGACGTGCGGAAGGCCTGGGTGGAGCAGGAGTCGCTGCTGCCGGTGTACCGCGGGATCTACGCGGACACGACGGCCCACTGGTCCGAGTACGCCACCTGCGAGGACCTCGTCGACCTGGAGGACGCCGTCCAGCTGTGGCGGTTCCGCCACCTGCGGACGGTGCAGCGGACCATCGGCTTCGGTGCGGGCACGGGCGGGAGCTCGGGCGTGGACTTCCTCAAGCGGGCCCTGGACCTCACCTTCTTCCCGGAGCTCTACACGGTGCGGGGTGGGATCGGTGCCTGAGCGCGTCGTCGACGGGCTGCCGCGGGCGTTCGCCGAACTGGCGGCCGAGCTCGACGAGCGCGATCCGCTGGCGGGTCACCGGGCCGAGTTCGTCCTGCCCGACGGCGTCGTCGCCTACCTGGACGGCAACTCGCTCGGCCGGCCCCTGACGGTGACCCGCGATCGGCTGACCGCGTTCGTCGACGGCGAGTGGGGCGAGCGGCTGATCCGCGCGTGGGACGAGCGGTGGATGGACCGGCCCACGGTCGTGGGCGACCTCATCGGGCGGGCCGTGCTCGGAGCCGCCCCGGGGCAGACGGTCGTCGGCGACTCGACCACGGTCCTGCTCTACAAGCTGGTCCGGGCGGCGGTGGACGCCCGGCCCGGTCGCTCGGAGATCATCGCCGACACCGAGAACTTCCCCACCGACCGCTTCGTGCTGGCCCGAGTCGCCGCGGAGACCGGCCGGACCGTCCGGTGGATCGAGCCCGACCCGGGGACGGGGGTGCAGCCGGCCGAGGTGGCGGAGCTGCTGTCGGACCGGACGGCGCTCGTGCTCCTCAGCCACGTCGCCTACAAGTCGGCCTACATCGCCGACCTGCCGGCGATCACCGCCGCGGCGCGCGACGCCGGCGCCCTCGTGCTCTGGGACCTCTCCCACTCCGCCGGGGTGGTCGAGGTGGGGCTGGACGCCGCCGGCGTCGACCTCGCGGTCGGCTGCGGCTACAAGTTCCTCAACGGCGGGCCGGGCGCGCCGGCGTTCGGCTACGTCGCGGAGCGGCTGCACGCCGAGTTCGTCCAGCCGATCACCGGGTGGATGGGCTCGGCCGATCCGTTCGCGATGGGCCCGGACTACGTGCCGGCGCGGGGCATCCGCCGCTTCCTCAGCGGCACGCCGCCGATCCTGGGGATGATCCCGGTCGAGGACATGCTGGCGCTGATCGAGCGGGCCGGCCTGCCTGCGATCCGGGAGAAGTCGGTCCTCCTCACCGAGTACGCCGTCGCGGTCGCCGACGAGGTCCTCGCGCCGCTCGGCGTGGTGGTCGCCTCGCCGCGCGAGCCCCGGCGGCGGGGGGCACACGTCACCCTCGAGCACGAGGCGATGAGGTCGGCGGTCGAGGAGCTGTGGCGGCGCGGGATCATCCCGGACTTCCGCCCGGCCCGCGGCCTCCGGATCGGGCTGTCCCCGCTGAGCACGAGCTTCGCGGAGCTGGCGACGGCCCTGGCCCACCTCCGGCAGATCCTGGCCGCCCGGGTGCGCTGAGCGATCTCGGGCCGGGGCCGCGACGGTCTCCGGGAACGGCACCCCGTCGTGGGGTCGTCAGGCCGGTCGCGAGCTGGATCGGCGTGGCCGGTGCAGCGGGTGCTCGGCGTCGCCGGGGTGCGAACTCCGCAGCCCCGGACCAGGGGTGCGCCATGGGGACGGCTGCGGGCTCCTGCGCGATCGCGCGTCGAGCCACGCCTGCCACTCCGACCGGCCGCTCACCGCGGCGCCGGCCGCCAGCACCACGACGAAGGCCACGGCGACGGCCACCACGAGGAGCACCGCCGTCAGCAGGTCCTCCCAGCCGGCCAGCGGCGGCACGGTCAGATTGCCCGGGAGCGCCGGGGCCGGATCGGTCGCCATGGGGAACAGGGTGCGCGGCGGTGCGCATCCCGAAACTCCCGGTACCCCGCGGGTCACCCGCACGAGGGAGTCGCCGGCGGACGGCGTCCCGGGGGCCGGGCATGCCCTTCCCCGTCCGGGTGATGCCCGTCCGCCGAACGGGCGCCGGCCCGTCCGGGGAGCCGTAGCGTCCCCGGCCCGGAGACCTATTGCAGGGGAAGGCAGGGCGATGACCGCGGAACCGCATGCCGACGAGCGGGCTGCCCGCCCGCCGAGGGCGCTGCAGGTGGTGACGGACGAGCCGGACCGGACCCGGCCGAACGTCTCCGGTGACCTGCCGACCGTCTTCCAGGCGGCACCGATGTTCCGCCGGACCGTGGCCGGCTACGACCGGTTCCAGGTCGACACCTACGTGCAGTGGGCGGAGGAGCAGCTGGCCACCGCCGATCGCGAGCGGGAGCACCTGGAGACCCGGCACCTGCGCGCGCTCACCGAGCTGGACGAGGCCCGGGAGCTGCTCGCGCACTCCGCGGACGGCGGCGAGTTCCTCCACCAGTCGCGGCGGGTCGGAACGCTGCTCGCCACCGCGGCCGACGAGGCCGACAGCATGCGCGCCGAGGCCGCGGCGATCCGTTCGGCCGCCGCCACGGAGGCGGAGCGGATGGTCGAGCTCGCGCACCGGGTGCTGGCGGACGCCGAGAGCGAGGCGGAGCGCCTGGTCGCCGAGGCCGGCGTCCGGGCCGCGGAGCTGGCCGCCGAGGCCCGCGAGGTGGTCGACCGGGCGGAGCTGGCGGGCGAGGAGGTCCGGGTGGAGGCCGCGGCCCGGCTGGCCGAGGCCCGTGCGGTGGAGCAGCGGGCCGCCGCGGACGCGGAGCGGATCATGCAGCAGGCCCGGCAGGAGGCGGCCGCCGCCCGGCTGCACGCCCGCGCCGAGGCCGTCCGGACACTGGGCACCGGGCGGGATGAGCGGCGGCGGGCCGACGCCGAGGCCGCGGCCGACCGCGACCGCCTGGAACGCGAGTGCACCGCCCTCGCCGCGGAGGTCGAGGCCCTCGCACAGCGTCGCTCCGCGCTCCGCGCCGAGGTCGAGCTGCTGGCGGGCCAGGTCGGCCACACGAGCCACGACCGTCCGGCGGTCGACCAGCGCGGGCTCCTCGGGCGAGCCCGGTCGCTCCTCGCGCGCTGACCGGGCACCGCACGGCCGGGGCCGGACCGGCTCAGCCGGCGGACCGCCCCCCGTTGCCGGGACCGGCGGGCTCCTGACGAGCGGAGGTGGCGCGGGTACCCCGGTCCGCGTCGTCCCGGTCCGCGTCGTCCCGGGCTGAGTCGTCCCGGGCTGAGTCGTCCCGGGCCGAGTCGTCCCGGGCCACGTCGCCGGGGAAGCCGTCGGCACCGGCCGGTCCCGGCGCGGCGTCCTTGCGGAAGCTGGCCTCCACCCGCTGGAAGCCCTTGTACCGCTCGCTGCGGGCGTAACCGGTGTAGGCGCGGACGTCGGCGCTGGTGAGCTCGACGTCGTCGGTGAAGGGCGTCATCAGCGAGCGGGGGTAGAGCCGCCGGTGCCGGACGACGTTGATCTCCGCCGCCAGCACCACGACCAGCGCCTGCAGGTAGATCCAGATGATGAGACCGAGGATCACGCCGAAGACGCCGTAGACGTCGCTGGACCGCATCACGTAGGTGCCGATGACGTAGGTGCCGAGCAGGTGCAGCAGCTCCCACAGGACGGCGGCGATGGCGGCGCCCACCGCGACGTTGCGCCAGTCCAGCCGGCGGGCGGTCAGGACCTGGAAGACCACGAGGAAGATCCCGACGTTGATCAGCAGACCGGCCACCGTGGCCCCCGCCGTCACGACCGGCCCGGGGACCGGGACGAGCCCCGAGAACGTCGACACGAGCGCGCTCGACGCCGTCGACGCCACCGCGCCCAGGCCGAGCGCGACCACGAGCAGCAGGCTGCGCAGCCGCGACAGCAGGGGGTTCGGCTGGGCGAAGCGCGGCACCGCGTAGATGCGGTTCAGCGCCGCCTGGGCCGCCTGCATGACCCCGAGCCCGCCGTAGAGGCTGCCGAGGATGCCGACGACCAGCGCGACCCCGCTCCCCCGGAAGCTGCCGATGTTCTCCACGAGCGTCGGGCCCAGCAGCGGGAAGTCCGACAGCGCGGACTCGACGATCCGCTGCTGCAGGGCGGGGTCGTCCTCCAGGACGAAACCCAGCACCGAGGTCAGCATCAGCAGCAGGGGGAACAGGGAGACGAACCCGTAGTAGGAGATCAGCGCGGCCAGGTGCGGCCCGCGGTCGTCGACGAACTTGTAGATCACCGCGAGCGGCAGGGCCGCGGCCCGATGCCTGGCCTGGAATGCGTCGAGCCGGTCGACGACCCCCATGCGCCCCCTCCTCGTCGGCGTCCTGCGAGGCCTCAGGTCTACCCGTTGCCGGGCACGGCGGCCGCCCGGGGATCCAGCGACCGTCGCCGGGCTCGGCTAGCGTCGACGGCATGTGGGCTCAGCGGCTGAGCGGACCCTTCACCTTCCAGCAGGTCGAGGTCGAGGCGCCGCGGGCGGACCGGCTGGCGGCCGGCCAGGTCCTGCTCGCCACGCGGGCCGGCGGGATCTGCGGCAGCGACCTGCCCTTCTTCAAGGGCGCCCCGTTCCTGCACGCGGCCGACCCGGCAGGCCGGACGACTCCGGCACCGGGCTTCCCCCTGCACGAGGTCGTCGGCGAGGTCGTGGCCAGCCGGCACCCGGAGCACTCCCCCGGTGACCTGGTCGTCGGCTGGGCGTCCGCGTTCGACGGGATCGCCGAGCTGGTGGTCACCGACGGCGAGGGCCTGGCCGGCTACGACACCACGATGCCGCCCACCACCGCGGTCATGCTGCAGCCGCTCGCGTGCGTCCTGTACGCGGCGGAGCAGGTCGGCGACGTGCGGGGCAGGACCGTGGCGGTCATCGGCCAGGGGCCCATCGGCCTGCTGTTCAGCCACGTGCTCAAGCAGCGCGGCGCCGGCCGCGTGGTCGGGGTGGACCGGGTCGACCGCAGCGACGCGGCCGGCGTCTTCGGCGTGGACGAGACCGTGACCGCCAGCGCGAACCTGTGGTCGGCGACCGTCGCCGACGCCGACCGCCCCGAGCTCGTCGTCGAGGCGGTCGGGCACCAGGTGACGACGCTGCAGGACTGCGTGGACGGCGTCGCCTTCGGCGGGCAGGTGCTCTACTTCGGGATCCCCGACGACCTGGTCTACCCCGTCGACATGATGACGTTCGTGCGGAAGAACCTCACGCTGCGGGCCGGGGTCACGCTCGAGCGGCGGCGGGTGCTGCGGGACGCCGGCAGCTACCTCGCCGACCACCCCGCGCTGCGGGAGGTCTACGTCAGCGACGTCCACCCCGTGGGCCGCGCCCAGGAGGCGTTCGCGGCGGCCGTCCAGCCGGCGGTCGGCCAGTACAAGGTCGCTCTCGACGCGACCTGAACGGGGCCGGCCACCAGCAGGCCGCGCAGGTCGGAGGCGACGCGATCGCCGGGCCAGGCATGGGAGGAGGCCACTGACGGGTAGCGACCCGATCATGGACGCCACCACGCAGCTGGAGACCGCCGACCGGAAGGAGCTCCTGCGCCTCGCCAAGGAGCACGGGATCCCCGGCCGCAGCCGGATGTCCAAGCGGGAGCTGCTCGACGAGCTGCAGCGGCGGCAGGAGCAGGAGCCCGCGGCCGAGCAGTCCGGGCCGGGCCCGCGCGGGAACGGCCGGCGGGAGATCGGCTCCCGGGTCGACGCCTTCCGACAGCTCGCCGAGGCCCGGGCGGCCGGCGAGATGGTGCTGATCCCGCGCATGCTGACCGGCAACGACCGCCGGGTCCACGTGCGCGAGACGGTGCGCGAGGACCACGAGACCCGCATCGCCAGCCACGACGTCGAGGCGCAGGACAAGTTCGACAAGCTGGCCGGGTCGGTCTTCCACTTCTTCCGCGGCACCGCGCTGCTCTTCTACCGGGACCTGGTCGGCGAGGACGCCCGGCTGCCCACCGTGCTCGCCCTCGGCGACGTCCACCCGGGCAACTTCGGGGTGATGCCCAGCGGGGACAACGTCCCCATCTTCGGGGTCAACGACTTCGACGACGCGTACTACGCGCCGTTCACCTGGGACCTCAAGCGCGGCGCGGTCGGCTTCCTGCTCGCCACGGCGGAGGAGGGCGGCCTCGGGGCCAGGAAGCAGCGCGCCGTCACCCGCCGGTTCGTCGAGGGCTACGTCGCCGGGATCGCCTCCTACGCGGCCGAGGGCACCGAGGACTCCGAGCAGCTCCGGCTGGACAACTCCCCGAAACTGATCAAGAAGCTGATCGCCGCCGCGCTGGAGGGCACCCGCGCGGACTGGCTGGCCGGCCTGCTCGACGAGTCCCGCAGCGGCTTCCGCACCGACGAGGAGCTGGTCCCGGTGAGCAGCCGCCGGGACGAGTTCCAGGAGATCATCGACCGGTTCGTCGCCGACAACGAGGTGCCGGTGCCCGACCGGGCCCGCGGGATGCGCGTGAAGGACGTCGCCGAGCGCAAGGGTGCGGGGACGGCGTCCCTGGGGCTCACCCGGTTCTACGTGCTGATCGAGGGGCGGCGGGCCGACGGCACCGACGACCTGCTCCTGGAGTGCAAGCAGGCTCGTCGATCGGCCCTGGCGGAGCTCGTCCCGCCGTCGGACTACGTGGTGGACGGCCAGGCCGACCGGATCCAGCACGCCCAGCGCGTGCACCTGGTCAACGGCGACGTCTTCTACGGCAGCGTGGACATCGAGGGCCGCAGCTTCATGGTCCGCGAGCGCGCGCCGTACCGGGAGTCGATCGACCTGGACGAGCTCTCGGAGCGCCAGTGGAAGGACTACGCGGAGATCTGCGGCCGGGTGCTGGCGCACACCCACGCGATGTCCGACGAGACCGGGATCGTCGACTACGACGTCGAGCCGGCGATCCTGGACGCCATCGGTAGCCGGGACCTCTTCGTCGACGACATCCTGCGGTTCGCCGAGGAGGCGGCCGCGCGGGTGCGCCGGGACCACGAGTACTTCGTCGCCGACCACGCCATGGGGGCCTTCCGGCGTGTCGACGTCGTCTACCGCTGAGTCGCCGGCTCACGGCGTCATGAAGCCGCTCTCGTAGGCGGCGATGACGGCCTGGGTGCGGTCCCGGGCGCCCAGCTTCAGCAGCACGCCGCTGACGTGGGTCTTCACCGTCTCCCGGCTGAGGAACAGCTCGGTGGCGATCTCGGCGTTGGACAACCCACCGGCCACCAGCCGCAGCACGTCGGCCTCCCGGCCGGTGAGCTCGGGCAGTGCGGCGGCACCCCGGGCGCGGGACGGCGCGTGCGAGGCGATCAGCCGCCGCGTCAGGTCCGGCAGCACCAGCGACGTCCCCCGCGCGACGACGCGGATGGCGTCCACCAGCTCGTCGGGGTCCGACCGCTTGAGCGCGAACCCGCTCGCCCCGGCCTGCAGCGAGCGGAAGAGGTAGTCGTCGTCCTCGAAGGTGGTCAGCACCAGGACGCGGGGCCGCTGCGGGTCGCGGGCCACCAGCTCCGCCGTCGCGGCGATGCCGTCCATGTCCGGCATCCGGACGTCCATGAGGACCACGTCCGGATCGGTCTCGGCCGCGACGGCCAGCGCCTCGCGCCCGGTGCCGGCGTCACCCACCACGGTGAGGTCCGGCTCGCTCTCCAGGATGACCCGCAGCCCGGAGCGGACGAGCACGTCGTCGTCGACCAGCAGCAGCCGCAGAGCGGTCACGCGGCGCCCGACAGGGGCAGGGTGACGCACAGGTCGAAGCCGCCGGACGGCGTGGGCTCGGCGCTCAGCGTGCCGCCGGCGGCGGCCGCCCGCTCGCGGAGGCCGGCCAGCCCGCGGCCGCCGCCGGGGCCCGGGCGGCTGTCCAGCTGCGAGGCCTGCTCGTTGCACACGCGGACGACCAGGCTGTCCCCGCTCCGGACGACCTGGGCGACCGTCAACGGGGTGCCCGCGTGCCGCAGCACGTTCGTCGTCCCCTCCTGGACCACCCGGTAGGCCAGCTCCTGGACTCCCGCGGGCACGTCGTCCACCTCGCCGTCGACCACGAGGGCGACCGGCAGGCCGCCGTCGCGGAGTCCGGCGAGGAGATCCTCCAGGTCGTCGAGCGCCGGTGCGGCGAACGGGGCGGGGTTCCGGCCGCCGTCCTCCGCCCGGAGCACGGTGAGCACCCGGTCGAGCTCGGCCAGCGCGGTCCGGGTGTTGGTCTCGATGTGCCCGAGCGCCTGGCGGGCGAACTCCGGCTGCAGCGGCCGGTCGTCCGCGGGCGTCAGCGTGCGGCGCGCGGCGGTGGCCTGCAGCAGGCTGGCGGTCAGCGCGTGGCCGATGGTGTCGTGCAGGTCGCGGGCGAGCCTGTTCCGGTCGGCCAGCCGCCGGGTGCTCTGCTGCAGCGCCGCGATCTGCTGCTCGGGGGCGGCACCGAGCAGCCGGGGCGCCACCGCTGCGGCGAGACGGACCAGCACGTCGAGCACGGCCAGGGTCAGCCCGACGACGAGCGCCATGAGCGCCAGCAGCGGCAGCGCGGTCAGGGGGTTCCATTCGGTGGTCCAGCCGAGTGCGACGAATCCGGCGGTGCCGAAGAACAGGGTGGCGAGCGTGGCCAGCCCCATGAGCACGCGGATGCCCAGCCAACCGAGAGCGCGCCAGGTGTCGGCCGCGAACACCAGGCGCCGCAGGCTCTGCACGATGCCGCGCTGGTCGCTCACCCGCTGGGCATCCGGGACGTCCACCCCGAGCAGGGAGCGGGCCAGCCGGCGCTCCATGTCGGCGAACCCGCGGGTCAGCGCCAGCACCGCGAGGATGAACAGGACGCCGACGCCGTAGACGACCGCGACGACCGAGCCGAGCAGGCCGGCGAACAGCGCCAGGTACAGCAGGGAGAGGGGCAGGCTGGCCAGTGCGTACACGGCGCGGCCGGGCCAGCCGGGGCGGGCGGCGGCCAGCAGCGCACGCAGCCGGGCGGTGAGGCCGGCAGCACCGCCGGCGCCGGTCGTCGATGACATGCGCCGATCCTGGCCGACCGGCGGGCCTGGCGACTCCCCCCTCAGCGCGCTCCGCCCCTCCCCCACGCGGGGGATCGAGGTCGGTGCTGCCGGGTGATCCGCGGCGGCCTCCAGGCCGGACAGGCTCCGTTCATGACGCCTGCTCCCCTCCCCGCGCGGCTGCGCCGTCGCCGTCCCGACGGGCCGAGCGCATGATCCAGGTGCGCGAGCTCACCAAGCAGTACGGCGCCGTGTGCGCCGTCGACCACCTGACCTTCGACGTCCGGCCGGGCACGGTGACCGGCTTCCTCGGGCCCAACGGCGCGGGCAAGTCGACCACGATGCGCATGATCCTCGGTCTCGACCGGCCCACGTCGGGTTCCGCCCTCGTGGGCGGCCGGCCGTTCGCGCAACTGGCCGAGCCGCTCCGGGCAGCCGGTGCGCTGCTCGACGCCGGGGCCGTGCACCCCGGGCGCAGCGGCCGCGACCACCTGCGGGTGGCCGCCCGCACGCAGGGCATCCCCCTGCGGCGGGTGGACGAGGTCGTCGACCAGGTGGGGCTCGGCCCCGCGGCGCGGCGGCGGGTGAAGGGCTACTCGCTGGGCATGCGCCAGCGGCTCGGGATCGCGAGCGCCCTGCTCGGCGACCCCGCCGTCCTGCTCTTCGACGAGCCGATGAACGGCCTGGACCTCGACGGCGTCCGGTGGATCCGCCGCCTGGTGCGCGGGCTGGCCGACGAGGGCCGCACGGTGCTCCTGTCCAGCCACCTGATGAGCGAGATGGAGCAGACCGCCGACCACCTGGTGATCATCGGCCGCGGCCGGCTGATCGCCGACGCCTCGATGCAGGACGTGATGCGGGGCGAGGGCGCGCACCGGCGGGTGCGGGTGCGGACCCCGTCGCGGGACGACCTGGCGGGCGAGCTGCTCCGCCGGAAGCTGCGGGTCCACCCCACCGACGACGGCGACCTGCTGGTCGAGGGGGCGACGGCCGAGACCGTCGGTGACGTGGCCCTCGAGACCGGCGTCGCCGTGCACCGGCTGGCCGAGGAGCACAGCTCCCTGGAGCAGGTCTACCTCGACCTCACCGGGAACAGCGTCCAGTACCGCGTGTCGACCGAGCCGGAACCGGCCGGGCAGGTGCGGCCGTGAGCGCGGCAGGGCTCGCCGCCCGGACGGCGGGACCGGCGGGGACCGAACCGGGGACGGCGACCGTCCTCGCCCGCGCGGCTGCTGCCGAGTGGCTGCGGCTGCGCACGGTGCGGACGACGTGGTGGTGCCTGCTGGCCGCCGCGGGAACGATCGTGGGCATCGGCGCCGTCATGGCGTTCGACGTCCGGGACGTGACGGCGTCCGGCGAGTTGCCGCCGGCGACGGCGGCCGGAGAGTCCGGCCTGCTGCTCGGGCAGTTCGCCCTGCTGGTGCTCGCGCTGCTCGCGGTCACGCAGGAGTACGCGAGCGGGTCGATCGGCCCCACGCTGCAGTGGACGCCGCGCCGCGGGGTGCTGCTCGCCGCGCGGATCAGCGTGCCGGTCCTCGTCGCCACGGTGGCCGGGGTGCTGCTGGCGCTGATCGCCGACGTCACCGCCTGGCTCATCGCGCCGGACCTGGCGCTGTCGGTCGCCGACCTGGCCGACAGCCTCGGGCGGATCGCCGCGGTGCTGGTCGCCGGAGGCGTGCTCACCGTCGGCGTCGGCCTGCTTCTGCGCAGCACCGCCGGCGCGCTGGCGACGGTGTTCCTGCTGCAGCTCGTGCTGCCGTTCCTGCTGCCCGCGTTCGGGGTCGCCTGGATGAGCGACACCGGCAAGCTCTTCCCCGGGTCCGGGGCCGTCTGGACGCTGCTCGGAGAGCCGGACATGACGGCGGCGGCGGCGACGTCCCTCCTGGTGGGCTGGGCCGCGGTGGCGCTGGCAGCGGGTGGCTGGTCCCTGCTCCGCCGCGACGCGACCTAGCGGGCGGCGGACGCACCCCACCCCCGAGGGTGACGCCGCACGGACCCGGCCCGGCGTTCCTCAAGCTCCGCCGTCGGCGACCGATGGAGGTGGTACGGCCAGAGGAGGCACGGTGTCGAACATTGAGCGGAGCAGGACCACTGCGGGGCGGCGGAGCTGGGGGCCCCTCGTGATCTCCGGCGTGCTGGTCGCCGTCATGGGCGTGCTGGGGCTCGCCTCCACCCGGCACGCCGGCGAGCTGGCCGTCGACCAGCACCGGGAGGACCGGATCCAGCACGCGCGGGTCCTCGGCCAGCTCACGTCCCAGACCGTCCGCGACGGCTTCAACCAGTTGGCCTCGGTCCTGGCGGTGCAGGCGAGCGCGGGAGTGCCCGCGTTCAGCGCCACGCCGGCGACCGGCGCCGTCGCGGACCGGGACAGCGAGCGAATCCGGAAGTTCGTGGTCAGTTCCGGCGACGCGATGAACCGCGGTGCGGCCGTCATCAACCGGCTCGGCCAGGTCGTGACCGCCTACGCGCCGACCGGTGAGCAGGCCTCGGCCGACGACCCCGGCCTCCGTCCGCTCGTCGCGGCGCTCGGCGAGGGCGGTCCGGATCGCCTTCCGCTGTCCGGCATCCTGCAGATCGGGGACGAGCCCGCGGTCGCGCTCGGGGCGCCCGTGACGCTCTCCGACGGGAGCACCGGGTTGTTCATCTGCGCCTGGGCCGCCCGGGACACCTCGACCGAGTTCTTCACCGCCGGCGAGGGCGAGGGCTGGATCGTCGACGAGGCCGGGCTCGTGGTCGGCGCCGCCGACACCCGGGTGATCGGCTCGGCGTTCCCCTACCCGCAGGCGCTCGCGGCCGCGCGGTCCGGTGGTGACCACGGCATCGTGGACACGACCGAGGACGGGACCGACTACGTCACCAGCTGGCAGCAGGTCGCCGGGACGACGTGGCTGACCCTGAACGTCCAGACGAAGGAAGGCTTCCAGGGGCACCTGGACCGAGCCGCGCTGCGCACCGAGATCCTGGTGCTCGCCATGCTGCTGATCACCGGCACCGCGCTGGTCGTCATGAGCCGCCGCCGGGAACGGGCCATGGCCGTCATCGCCTCGACCGACGAGCTGACCCGGATCCACAACCGGCGGGGGTGGTTCGAGCTGGCCGAGCGGGAGCTCGCCCGCGCCGCCCGGAACGGCGAACGCCGGCTGGCGGTGTTCATCGACCTCGACGGCCTCAAGCAGGTCAACGACGTCCTCGGGCACGAGGAGGGCGACCGGGCCATCGCGTCGGCCGCGACGGTCCTCCGGGCGGCCTGCCGGTCGGGCGACGTGGTCGGCCGGCTCGGCGGTGACGAGTTCGTCGTCCTGCTCGGCGACGGCGCCGACGAGGCGGTGGTCCGGCAGCGGTTGGCCGCCGCCCTCGACGACTTCAACGCCGGATCCAGCGCCGCGTTCGAGCTCCGCTTCTCCATCGGCGCCGAGGCGTGGGACCCGCAGCACCCCTGCTCGGTGGAGGACCTGGTCCGCCGCGCGGACGAGCGGATGTACGCCGACAAGCAGTCCCGCACCGATCGCTACGTCAACCTGATCCGGGTGCCGGCGAAGGTCTGACGCCGTCCGGCTGCGCGGTCGCGGTGACGGCGGCGACCACGGCCGGGTACGCCCGCTCGGCGGCCGCCCGCAGCTCCGCGTCCGTGCGGTCCTGCACCGGGTGCGGGACGAGCACGCACGGCGCGGCGAAGCCCAGCGCCGCACCCTGCTGGCGGGCGGCCTCGGCGAACGCCTCGCTGGCGAGGAACACCCCCACCACGCCCCGACGCTCCAGATCGGCGATGTCGTGCACACTGCACGACGTGCACGAGCCCTAATCGGCCAGTGCCTCGATGACCACCTCGCACTGCTCGGCGATCTCGTGCCGCAGGTCGACCGGGGCGGTGCGGGCGAACGTGGGCTTGCGGTAGCGGCGGACGACGGCGCCGTCGGCGGCCAGCAGCTCCTCCAGACGGTCCAGGACCACGTCCCCCCGCGCCTTGCTGATGTCGAGCAGCCCGACGCTGCGGCCGCGCAGCGACGCCGGGCGGGGCAGCAGTTCCCGGGCGGAGGTCCGCCGTTCGCCGGTCGGGTCCAGGACGGTTCTCATGCGCGCACCTCTCTGGTCACCGGGACGCTCCCGGTCTCCCCCGCCACCCAGCCCCCGACGACGGCGCTGAACAGACCGGCGTCGCCCCCCGCGTGCAGGACGAGCAGGCCCCCGGGCCGGAACTTCGGCAGCTCGGCCGCCTCGATCCCCGCGGGCACGCCCTCGGCCATGCCACCGGCCCCGCGCACCAGCTCGCCGACGGGGAGGGTGAGCAGGCCCTCGAGCTCGGCCAGCAGCCGCGCACGGTCCCAGCCCGCCTCGCGGAAGACCCGGCCGTGCTCCGGCGAGACGACGAGCATCGCGTCGAACGCCATCGGCAGCTTGGGGTGGGCGTTGACCCGCAGGCAGGCGGCGAACGTGCGCGCGAGCGACTCCGGGTCCCGGCTGAGCTGGTCGACCACCGGCTGCACCCCGGAGCCGGCGAAGACGGTCACCGCGTCACCGGGCACCCCGCGGTCGGCCGCCAGCGGGGCGAACGGGCTGTCCTCCTCGCGCTCGGCGAAGCAGAAGGTGAGCTTGCCCGGGTTGCCCATGGTCGCGCGGTCCACCCCACCGGGCACTCCCCCGCCGACGTTGCGCACCACCAGCTGCAGTGCCCGGCCGATGGTGGCGTTGGCGCGGTTGCCCTGCCCGAGGGCGTTGACCCCGCTGTTCATCCCGATCCGTGCGGCCACCGGGCCGTTGACGACGACGACCGGCCCGGCGAAGTACGTCGTCGCCAGCAGCCCGTGCAGCGCGAACTCCGGGACGGCCGCCGCCTCGAGCGCCGCCAGCACGACCGGCAGGTGCTCGGGCAGGCAGCCGGCCATCACCGCGTTGACCGCGACCTTCTCGACCGTGCACTCCACGAGGTCCGGCGGCACGACCGCGACCACCTCGGCCGGGTCGCGGGTCGTGCCCCGCAGCATCCGCAGCACCCGCTCGGGCGTCGGCGGGACGACGGGCAGGCCGTCGGTCCAGCCGCGGTCGAACATCGCCTCGTGCTCGTCCTCGAGATCGGCGAGGTCGACCCGTCGGCTGCCCAGCCCGCTGCCGCCGTACCGGGCCTCCAGGGCGTCGACCCGGAAGGGGTCCACCGACAGCGAGCCGCAACCGGGCCGGTGCTCGGGCAGGTCCGGTCCGAGCCCCGGCACGCCGGTCAGCTCCTCCCACTGCTCCCGGCTCCACCCGACCACCCGGGCCGTCTCCGCCCCGGCCTCGACGCGCATCAGCGTCGGCACCGTCTCGATGCCCAGGCGGTAGGAGAGCTCGAGGTCGGTGTCGTCGCCGTCGAACCAGCCGGCGTCGTCCTGGCACCACACGGCGGCACCGAGCTGCCGCAGCACCGGCTCGACGAGGACGCACGTGGGGCAGTCGCGCTTCACCACGGCGACCAGACCGTCGGGGAGCCCCATGGACGGACGGTAGCCCAGGGGCCCGGTGCCCGCGCCCGGTCGGGAACCGTCGGGCCGCGTGGCCCGACGGCCCCGGCTCGACCCTTCCGACGCCGGCGGGCGTGCACCGGACTATCCGCCCGGTCCGATGGATGCGAGCCTCACATCCATCCGTCTCCATCACTCCCGGACCCAGGAGATCCCCGTGCCGGTAGACCCGCACATCGCCGCGCTGCTGACCATGCTGGACGACGCCGGCATGCCCCCCATGTACGAGGGCAGCCCCGAAGCCGGGCGGGCGCTGTACCTCCAGCTCACCCACGGCGCCCGCACGCCCGAGCAGCTGGCCCCGGTCGGGGCAGTCGAGGACCGCACCGTCCCCGGGGCCGCCGGCGACCTCCGGGCCCGGGTCTACCGCCCGGAGGGGGACGGCCCCGTCCCGACCGTCCTCTTCTTCCACGGCGGCGGCTGGGTGATCGGTGACCTGGACACCCACGACAACATGGCCCGGCACATCTGCCGGGGCAGCGGCGCGGTGGTGATCGCGGTCGACTACCGGCTGGCCCCCGAGCACCCGTTCCCCGCCGCGGCCGACGACGCGGTGGCCGCCGCCCGCTGGGTCGCCGGGCACCTCGGCGAGCTGGGCGGGAACGACCGGCTGGGGCTCGCGGGGGACAGCGCAGGCGGGAACCTGGCGGCGGTGGTGGCGCAGACCCTGCACGCCGACGGCACCCCGCTGGCCGGCCAGTTCCTCATCTACCCGGCCGTCGACGCCGAGGGCGAGTACCCCTCCCGCACGGAGAACGCGACGGGCTACTTCCTCGAGAAGGAGACGATGGACTGGTTCTACGGCCACTACGCCGGCGCCTGGGACGACGCCAAGGACCCGCGGCTGTCCCCGCTGCACGGCTCGGACCTCTCCGGCCTGCCGCCCGCGGTGGTCGTCACCGCCGAGTACGACCCGCTGCGCGACGAGGGCGAGGCCTACGGCGAGGCGCTGCGCGCCGCGGGCGTGGACGCCCACGTGCAGCGCTACGACGGGATGATCCACGGGTTCTTCGACATGGGCGCCGTCTCCCCCGCGGCCCAGCAGGCGATCGACGAGAGCTGCGCGCGCTTCGGCGAGCTGCTGCGCCGCTGACCCCACGCGCCCGTCCCCCCGCCGGCGGGGGGACGGGCCCGGTCGGTCAGTCCGCCCGCCGCGCCCACGCCGGCTCCGGCCCGAGCCGCAGCCGCCAGCGGGCCGCCTCCTCCGAGGGGCTGCGCGGCCCCAGCACCAGCTGCAGGGCTCGCAGCTGGACGCGGGTGGCCGGCAGCCGGACGACCCGGCGCCCGCGGCCCGGGGTACCGGTGTACGGGGCGAGCACCGGGGACACGAGCGTCGCGGCCGCGCTGGTCAGCCCTGGTAGAAGACCCGCTCGGCCGGGCTGAGCCCCGGAGGGGCGGTCAGGAAGTCGCGGAGGTCCTCGGGCACCGGCTCCAGGGACGGGCGGTAGGACGCCAGCGCCTCGGCGAGCTCGGCCTCGCTCTCGGGGAGGTCCCGGGCGCCGAGCGCCCGGGCACTGCGCGCCCACTCCGACACGTAGGCGTCGGCCCACCGCGGGCCGAACCGGCCGGCCGGTGGGCGCCCGGCGGCCTGCTGGGCGGCCAGGAGGGCGTCGGTGAAGGCCAGGTGCACCCAGCGCAGCAGCTCCGGGTCGCCGGCGGGGTAGGCCCGGCCGTCGTCGGTCGTCCCGCGCACGGTGGCGTGCATGCGGCGCACCCGGGAGGCCTCCCGCTCGGCCAGCTCCGCCGACCCGAAGGTGGTGACCACCAGCCAGCGCGCCGTGCCGGCCAGGCGCTGCCACGGGTCCTCGAGATAGGCGGAGTGCCGCCGGACGCCGGCCAGGGCGAGCGGGTGCGCGGCCTGGCCGAGCAGCGCGGCGACCCCGCCGACCAGCGTGGCGAGGTCCCCGTGGACCCACCACACCACGCCGTCCGGCTCGAACCAGCCCGGGCCGTCGCCGACCTCCGCGATGTCGCGGACCCAGTCCGGCGCGCCGGTCGGGTCACCCGAGACCCGGGCGCGGAAGCGGGCGCGCGCGGCGTCCCCGAGTGAGGTCGGCACGGCCACGCCCCCCACGGTGCCCGGAGCAGCTCGCGCCGCCCCGCGTGGTCGGCGGGGTGCACGGACCGGCGGCCGGACCCAGGATGGGACCGGCGACGACGGTCGCCGCCACCCGCACCCCCGGACGATCGGACGCCCGTGTCGCTACCCCCGCTGCCCACCATGGTCGTCGGCAGCCTCCCCCAGCCCGACTGGCTCATCGACCGCGAGCGGCTCGGCCACCAGTTCCCGCCCCGGGTGCGGGCCGCGGAGCTGTGGCGGATCCCGCCGGCGTTCCTCCGGGAGGCCCAGGACGACGCCACGCTGGCCGCCGTCCGGTCGCAGGAGGAGGCCGGGCTCGACGTCGTCACCGACGGGGAGATCCGCCGCGAGTCCTACTCCAACCACTTCGCCACCGCTCTCGACGGCGTGGATCTCGACCACCCCGGCACCGTGCGCAACCGCTCGGGCGTCGACATCCCGGTACCGCGCGTGACCGGTGAGCTCCGGCGGCCGGCGCCCGTCCAGGTCGACGACGTCCGGTTCCTCCGCGCCCACACCGACCGGACGGTCAAGATCACGGTCCCCGGCCCGTTCACCATGGCGCAGCAGGCGCAGAACGACCACTACCCCGACGACCGGGCGCTGGCCCTGGCCTACGCGGACGTGGTGCGGGAGGAGATCGCCGACCTGTTCGCCGCCGGCGCGGACATCGTGCAGGTGGACGAGCCGTGGCTGCAGGCCCGGCCCGACGTCGCGCGGCGGTACGGGGCCGAGGCGCTGACCCGGGCCGTGGCCGACGCCGCCGGCCCGGTGCACGTGCACCTGTGCTTCGGCTACGCCGCGATGGTCTCCGACCGCCCGGAGGGCTACTCGTTCCTGGCCGAGCTGGCCGACACACCGGTGGACACCGTGTCGGTGGAGACGGCGCAGTCGCACCTGGACCCGGCGACGCTGCGCCCGCTCCGGGGCAAGGGCGTCGCGCTCGGCGTCCTCGACCTCTCGACGCCGGAGGTCGAATCACCCGAGGTCGTGGCCGACCGGGTGCGGCGGGCCCTGGACCACGTCGACGTCGACCGGCTCGCGCTCTCCAGCGACTGCGGCCTGAAGTACCTCCCCCGGGCGTCGGCGGCCGGCAAGATGCGGGCGCTCGCCGAGGCGGCGGCGGCGCTCCGGGCCGAGCTCTGACCCGGTTGGGGCCCGGCCGCCGATCAGCGGCCGGGCCCCGGCGGGCAGCGACTCAGCCGGCGGCGGCGATCATCGTCGAGACGTCGAACTCCTCGTCGATGATGCCGTACTCGAGCATCAGGTCGGCCATCTCCTGCAGCTGCTCCTCGCCCACGTCGGCCTCCCACTCCGGCAGGGCCACCTGCTCGACGACCTCGGCCGGCACCTGGGTGTAGGTGGGCACGAGCTCGACCAGCCGCTCCCGGTCGCCCTGGAGCTCGTCGGCCGACGTCGCGAGCGCCGCGCGGAACGCCGCCACCGCCTCCGGGTTCTCCTGGACGAACTGCTCCGTGGTCAGCCAGCCTGCGACCGGCATCCCGTCGACCGGCCCGCTGAAGAGCGGGAAGCGGACGCGGTGCCCGTTCGCGAGGGCGGAGGCCTGGAACGGCTCCACCTGCCAGATCGCGTCGACGTCGCCCGCGTCCAGCGCCGACTGCATCTCCGGGTACGGGAGCTCGACGAAGGAGACCTGCGAGGCGTCGACGCCCTCGGCCTCCAGCACCGCCCGCACCGCGACGGTGCCGATGTTCTGCAGGTTGTTGACCGCGACCGTGGCACCGGCGAGGTCGGCCGGCTCCTGGAGGTCGGAGTCGCCCGCGACCATGATCGCGTGGTCCTCGGCGCCGACGTCGTTGCCGGCCAGGATGCGCACGGGCAGCCCCTGCTCGGCCGCGAGCAGCGCCGAGGTGTAGTTGCCGTAGACGATGTCCAGGTCCCCGGAGACCAGCAGCGGGATCGACTGCGCACCACCGCCGGTCTGCTCGAGGGTCACGTCCAGGCCCTCGTCGTCGAAGATGCCGGTCTCCTCGGCGTGCACCGCCGTCGCCGTGTGCACGAGGGGGAAGTACCCCACGTCCACCGCGACGGTGCCGTCCCCGCCCGGGGCGTCAGCCCCTCCGTCCCCGTCGCCGGAGGAGCCGCAGGCGGCCAGCGCGAGGACGGCCGCCATCCCCACGGCCCCTCGGAACGACCGGATCCTGCTGCCAGGTGCGTGCGTCGATGACGTCTCCCTCCGGAGCCCTGAGGCCCTCTCCCGTTGTGGCCGGGAGCATGAGGTCCGCGTCACATCGACGACCAACACCTTCTCATTGGATGAGAGGGTGACCGGCGATCAGCGCCGTCCCGCTCCGGGCGCGCAGAGGGTCCGGGTGACCCCGCGGGCCGCGGCCATGAGGGCCGGGACCTGCGCCGGCGCCCGGCCGTCGTTCGGCACCACGACGGAGATCGTGGCGACGACCTCGCCGAGGCCGTTGCGCACCGGGACCGCGATGCCGGTCGCGTCGTCGTGCACGTGCCCGGCGAGCAGCGCGAAGCCCTGCCGGTGGACCTGCTCGAGGGCGCCGCGCAGCTGCTGCGGCGTCGTGATCGTGCCGGCGGTGTAGCGGTCGAGGGGCTGCCCGAGCACGCGCTCCCGCAGCTCCGGCGGGCCGTAGGCCAGGAGCACGTGGCCGGACGAGGAGATGTGCAGGGGCAGCCGCCCCGCGATCCGCGAGTAGTTGACGACGGCGTCCCGGGCGGTCAGCCGCTCGACGAACAGCACGTCGTTCCCGTCCAGCACGCCGAGCTGGACGGAGTGGCCCACGACGGCGTGCAGGTCCTCGAGGTACGGCATCGCCGCCTCGCGCAGGGACAGCGTGGGCGACGCCCGCGACCCGAGCTCCCACATGCGGACACCGATCCGCACCTCGCGGTCCGCGCCCCGCTCGAGCAGGCCGTGCGAGACGAGCTCCGCGATCAGCCGGGACGCGGTGGCGACGTGCAGGTCCGCCCGGCGGGCGATCTCCGAGACCTGCAGCGCCGTCCGGTCCGGGCCGAACGCCTCGAGGATGCGGATCGCCCGGAGGATCACCGACTCCCCCGCTGTGCTCCGTGCCACACGGGGAGTGTGGCACGGGCCGCGGCCGCCCCCCGTGGCCCACCTCTCGTTGAATGAGAATCCGCTTCGGTCCGGTTCCGTCCGCTCGCATGCTCCGACGCACACCGATGAGGAGGCAGGCGTGCTGGACACCAGGACCGACGACGGGCCCGGGACCCCCCGCGCCGGAGGGACGGCGGGCGCCGCCGCGCAGGCGACGCCGGTCCCGCCGGACGTGGCGACCCTGCGGGTCACCGCCAAGACCCTCCTCGCCGAGGGGGTGCTCGCCCTGGACCTCGCGGCCCCGGGCGGCGGACGCCTGCGCGACTGGACCCCGGGCTCGCACATCGACCTGACCCTGCCGAACGGGATGACCCGCCAGTACTCCCTGTGCGGGGACCGGTGGGATCCCTCCACCTACCGCGTCGGCGTGCTCCGCGAGCAGGTCGGCCGCGGGGGCTCGGCGTACGTGCACGACGAGCTGGCCGTCGGTGACCTGGTGGGTGTCGGGGGCCCGCGCAACAACTTCCCGCTCGTGCCCGCCGAGCGCTACCTGTTCGTCGCCGGCGGCATCGGCATCACCCCGCTGCTGCCGATGATCGGACAGGCCGAGCTGCTGGGGGCCGACTGGCGACTGCTCTACGGCGGCCGGCAGCGCGCGTCGATGGCGTTCCTCGACGACCTCGCCGCCTACGGCGACCGGGTCGAGGTGCGCCCGCAGGAGGAGTTCGGGCTGCTGGACCTGGCGGGCTTCCTCGGCGAGCCGGACCCGGACGCCCGCGTCTACTGCTGCGGCCCCGCTCCCCTGCTGGCCGCGCTGGAGGCGGCGACCTCCGGGTGGCCACCGCACGCCGTCCGGACCGAGCGCTTCGTCGCGGCCGGGACCGGCGCGCCGGTGCGCACCACGCCGTTCGAGGTCGAGCTGGCCCGCACCGGCCTCACGGTGACCGTCGAGCCCGGGGTGTCGGTCCTGGACGCGGTGGCCACGGCCGGCGTCGAGGTGCTCTCGTCCTGCCGCCAGGGCATCTGCGGGACGTGCGAGTGCGGCGTCCTGGCCGGCGAGCCCGACCACCGCGACTCGCTGCTCGACGACGCCGAGCGTGCCGCCGGCGACACGATGTACATCTGCGTCTCCCGGTCCTGCAGCGACCGGCTCGTGCTCGACCTGTGACCGACTCCGGAGGTTCCCCCATGACCGCGACGCTGGACCCGGGCAGCACCCTCCCGACCGACGACGTCGACCCGTTCGCCCACGAGGTGCTCGAGGATCCGCTGCCGATGCAGGCGGCCCTCCGCGAGGCCGGCCCGATGGTCTACCTGAGCCGGTACGAGGTGTACGCGTTCGCCCGCTACGAGCAGGTGCACGCCGCACTCGTCGACTGGCAGGGCTTCCAGTCGGCGGCCGGGGTGGGGCTGTCCAACTTCCGGCACGAGAAGCCCTGGCGGCCGCCGAGCCTGCTGCTCGAGGCCGACCCACCCAGGCACGACGCCCCGCGGCGGGTGCTGACGAAGGTGCTCAGCCCGCGCGCGCTCCGGCGGCTGCGCGACGGGTGGGCCGCCGACGCCGAGGCGCTGGTGGACGAGGTGCTCTCCTCCGGCACCGAGTTCGACGCCGTCCCCGATCTGACGTCGGCGTTCCCGCTCCGGGTCTTCCCCGACGCCGTGGGCCTGCCGCCGCAGGGGCGGGAGAACCTCCTCCCCTACGGGGACCACGCGTTCAACGCCTTCGGCCCCGCCAACGACCTGGTCGCCAAGGGCGCCCCGCGGGTGGCCGAGCTCTCCGGCTGGGTGGCCGAGCAGTGCCGGCGGGAGTCGCTCGCGACCGAGGGCTTCGGTGCCGACATCTGGGCGGCCAGCGACCGCGGCGACATCACCCCGGAGATGGCACCGCTGGTCGTGCGGTCCCTGCTCACGGCCGGGGTGGACACCACGGTCCACGGGCTGTCCGCCGTCCTGTACGCCTTCGCCACCCACCCGGAGCAGTGGCAGCGCCTCCGCGAGCAGCCGTCCCTGGCGCGGATGGCCTTCGACGAGGCCGTGCGCTGGGAGTCGCCCGTGCAGACCTTCTTCCGCACCGCCACCACGGATGTGCGGGTGGGCGAGCACGTCGTCCCCGACGGCAGCAAGATCCTCATGTTCCTCGGCGCGGCCAACCGCGATCCGCGGCGCTGGGCGGACCCGGACGCGTTCGACCTGTCGCGCGACCCGTCCGGCCACGTGGGGTTCGGCATGGGTATCCACCAGTGCGCCGGCCAGCACGTCGCCCGGCTGGAGGTCGAGGCGATCCTGACCGCACTGGCCCGGCGGGTCCGGTCCATCGAGCTCGCCGGGCCGACCGTGCGGCACCACAACAACACGCTGCGCGCCTGGAAGAGCATCCCGGTCCGCGTCCAGCTGGCGTGATGCCGGCCGGCCCTACACCGGAACGCCCGGCGCTCAGCCGGTGAAGGCGCGGGTCTCGGCGAGCCGGGACGGGGTGACGGTCTTCAGCCGGGCGACGGCGCGGGCCAGCGGGACCAGCTCGATCTCCGTGCCGTGCAGGGCGACCATCTGACCGGTCTTCCCCTCGTGCGCGGCGATCGTGGCGTGCAGGCCGAAGCGGGTCGCCAGCACGCGGTCGAACGACGTCGGCGTCCCGCCGCGCTGCACGTGGCCGAGGACCGTCGCGCGCACCTCCTTGCCGGTGCGCCGCTCCAGCTCCTCGCCCAGCTGCTGGGCCACCCCGGTGAACCGGCGGTGGCCGAACTCGTCCACACCGCCCAGCCGGAAGTCCATCTGGCCGGGCAGCGGCATCGCGCCCTCGGCGACGACGCCGATGACGTGCGAGTCACCACGGGCGAAGCGCTCGGAGACCAGCCGGACGACGTCGTCGACGTCGAAGGGCTCCTCGGGCACGAGGGTGAGGTGCGCCCCGGCGGCGAGGCCCGCGTGCAGCGCGATCCACCCGGCGTGCCGGCCCATGACCTCCACCAGCAGCACCCGCTGGTGGGACTCCGCGGTGGTGTGCAGCCGGTCGATGAGCTCGGTGGCGATGCTCACCGCGGTGTCGAAGCCGAAGGTCAGGTCGGTGCCGTCGATGTCGTTGTCGATGGTCTTGGGGATGCCGACCACCGGTACCCCGGCCTCGGACAGCAGGTGCGCCGCGGTGAGCGTGCCCTCGCCGCCGATCGGGATGAGCACGTCGATGCCGTGGTCCTCGAGCGTGGCGGTCATCTCGTCGATGCCGGCGTGCAGCTTCTCGGGCGCCACCCGGGCCGAGCCCAGCGTCGTCCCACCGCGGGTCAGCAGCCCGTCGACGGCGGCGACGTCCAGCGGCGTCGACCGGTTCTCCAGCAGGCCGCGCCAGCCGTCGCGGAAGCCGATCACCTCGCTGCCGTAGTGCGAGTTGGCGCTGCGGACCACCGAGCGGATGACGGCGTTGAGGCCGGGGCAGTCCCCGCCTCCGGTCAGGATTCCGATGCGCACCGGCTGGCTCCTCGCACTCGTGGGCCGGGTCGGTGTCGACGGTACGTCATGACGTCTAGACGACATGCCGACATGCCCATGGCAATTGTCCGCGTGTCACGGGGAATCGGCGTGCTCCCGCCCCGTGAGACGGCACGCCGTGCAGTCGGTGCAAACTTGCATTGACTGCACAATTCAGGGAGCCTGGGCCCGTGACCGACGGACTGCGCGAGCGCAAGAAGCTCGCCACCCGCCTGACGTTGCACCGGGCCGCGCTGCAGCTCGTGGCCGAGCGCGGGCTGGACGGCGTCTCGGTGGAGGACATCGCCGACCGCGCCGAGGTCTCCCCGCGCACGTTCTTCAACTACTTCCCGTCCAAGGTCGACGCGGTCATCGGCCTCGATCCGGCCGAGCCCGTCCAGCTGTCCGAGGAGTTCGCCGCCCGCCCCGCCGCCGAGCCGCCGGTCGAGTCGCTGCGCGCCGTCCACCGCGAGCGCGCGATCGTCATGGCCGACGAGTCGGAGCTGTGGCCGCTGCGGATGACGGTCATCGACGCCCATCCCGCGCTGGTCCAGCGGCTCGTGGCGGTCTTCGGCGAGTCCGAGCGGGCGCTGGCCGACGCGATCGCCGAACGGACCGGCACGCGCGTCGGCGTCGACGTCTACCCGACGCTGCTGGCCTCGGTGCAGGCCTGCGCCATGCGCACCGCCCTGCACCGCTGGCTGGTCACCGATTTCACCGCCTCGCTGCCCGACCTGGTCGACGAGGCCTGGGACGCCCTGGCCGCCGGCCTGCCGGCACCCCGCACCGCCTGACCGTCGCGGACACCGCCGTCCGTCCCCCGTAGCGCCCCACCGTCCTCGAGGAGTGCAGTTGTCCGCCCCCGCTCCGGAGACCGCCGACGCCGGCGCCGCTCCGATCGTCCTCACCCGGCGCCGGATCAACACGATCTTCGGCGCCCTGCTGGCCGGCATGCTCATGGCCAGCCTCGACCAGACCATCGTGTCGACGGCGATGCCGACCATCGTCGGCGAGCTCGGCGGCGTCTCGCACATGGCCTGGATGACCACCGCCTACCTGCTGGCCACCACGCTGGTCATGCCGGTCTACGGCAAGTTCGGCGACCTGTGGGGACGGCGGACGCTCTTCCTCGTCGCGATCGGTCTGTTCACCGTCGCGAGCGCCGGTGCCGCGATGTCGCCGGACTTCGGCTGGCTGGTGTTCTGGCGCGGTGTCCAGGGCCTCGGCGGCGGCGGGCTGATGATCCTGGCGCAGGCGATCATCGCCGACATCGTCCCGGCCCGGGAGCGGGCGAAGTACATGGGCCCGATCGGCGCGCTGTTCGGCCTGTCGGCGGTCGCCGGCCCCCTCGTCGGCGGCTTCTTCACCGACCACGCGGCCTTCGGCTGGGAGTGGGCCTTCTGGATCAACCTGCCGGTCGGCCTGGCCGCGTTCGGGATCGGCTGGTTCGCCCTCACCCTGCCGCGCAAGCGCAGCAGCACCCCGGTCGACTACGCCGGCATCCTCGCGCTGTCGGCCACGACCACGGCGCTGGTGCTGTTCACCGACTTCGGCGGGCAGGACGGCTGGACCTCCTGGCAGGCGCTGTCGCTGCTCGCCGCCTTCGTCGTCTCCGCCGTGCTGTTCGTGGCGATCGAGCTGCGCGCGACCGAGCCGATCATCCCGATGACGCTGTTCCGCAACCGCACCTTCGTCGTCGCGACCGCCCTGGGCGCGGCCGTGGGGCTCGGCATGTTCTCGGCCATCGCCTTCATGCCCACGTTCCTGCAGATGGCCTCCGGCCTCTCCGCGGCGAACTCCGGCCTGCTGATGGTGCCGATGGTCGTCGGCATCATCCTGACCATCCAGAGCTCGGCGACCGTCATCATGCGGACCGGCCGGTACAAGGCCTTCACGGTTGCGGGCGTCGCCGTGATCATGGCCGCGATGATCTGGATGACGACGCTGTCGGGCGACACGTCGCTGTGGACGGTCGGCGGGATGGTGTTCGTCCTGGGCGCCGGGCTCGGCCTGATCATGCAGAACGTCGTCCTGGCCGCGCAGAACGCGGTCTCGGCCACCCAGCTCGGCACGGCCACCTCGACGAACAACTACTTCCGCGAGGTGGGCGCCACCCTCGGCGTCGCCGTCTTCGGCACGCTGTTCACCAGCCGGCTGGCCGAGAACCTCGCCGGGGCGCTGACCGCGAACGCCGAGCAGGCGGTGCAGGCCGGCATCACCTCGCCGGACACCCTCGTCCCCGCCCTGGTCGAGGCCGCCGGCCAGCCGCTGAAGGGGGCGATCGTCGACGCCTACGCGAACAGCCTCGCCCCGGTGTTCTGGTACCTCGTGCCGATCCTGGCCGTCGGGCTGCTGCTGGCGCTGGCGCTCAAGGAGATCCCGCTGTCGGAGTTCGCCGGCATGGTGGCCCGCGGCGAGGCGGTCGCGTCGGAGGACGACCTGCCGGTGGTGCGGGCCGACGCCGAGCCGGAGGCCGGCGCACTGCCCGGTGGCGCGCAGTCCGACGACGACGCGCGCGGGGCGTCGATCCACGCTTAGCGCCCGACCGTGTGCGCGGAGGCCCCGTTCCGAGCTCCGGAACGGGGCCTCCGCGCACCTCCTCCGGGCGGTGCTCAGCCGGCTCGCGCGGCTCTCGCCTCGGCCATGAGCCGGTCGAGCTCGGCGGGCGGGACCGCCGAGCCGAAGTCGGCGGCGAACCGGCCCATCGGCATCGAGCCGATCATCTGCAGCATGCCGTCGTGCATCTCGCCGGCGCCCTCGGGCATCGTCGCGAGGAAGCCCTCCAGCAGCTGCGCGCCGACCACGGGGTGGCTGAACCACTCCATGACCGACGAGCCGAGCGTGAGCTCCGGGACCACGACATCCCCGGCCAGCGTCACCGTCGCCTCGGCCACCACGTCGGTGGCGCTGCGTCCGATCTGCACGGTGTACTCCCCCGGCGCCACGAGCCAGCGGTCCTCCCGGACGTCCCAGTGGGCGAAGGCCCGCCGGTCCAGGTCGACGGAGACCGTCCGCGACTCCCCCGGCGCCAGCGAGACCTTCCGGAAGGCGCGCAGCTCCCGGGCCGGGCGGCGGACCGGGCCGGCCATCGTCGCCACGTAGACCTGGACGACGTGCCGGCCGGCCCGCGCGCCGGTGCTGGTGACCGTCACGGTCACCGTGGCGGTGTCGTCGCCGGTCGCGGTCACCTGCAGGCCACCCGTCTCGACCGTCGTGTAGCTCAGCCCGTGGCCGAACGGGTACCGCACCGGCCGGTCGACGGTCGTGTAGTGGCGGTAGCCGACCATCACGCCCTCGCCGTAGCGGACGGAGCCCTGCTCCCCGGGGAAGTTGAGGTGGCTCGGGTTGTCCTGCAGGCGCAGCGGGATCGTCTCGGCCAGCCGGCCGGAGGGGTCGACGGCGCCGGTGAGCAGATCGGCCAGCGCTCCGCCACCGGCCTGCCCGAGCAGGAAGCCGGCGAGGACGGCGTCGACGTCGTCGTGCCAGCCCTCCAGCGAGACGACCCCACCGGAGGAGAGCACGACCACCGTCCGCGGGCTCGCCGTCGCGACGGCCCGGATCAGCGCCACCTGGACGGCGGGCAGGTCGAGGGTCGTGCGGTCGAAGCCCTCCGACTCGTCGACGTCGGCCAGCCCGGCGAACACGACGGTCACGTCGGCCTCCCGGGCGACGGCGAGCGCCTCGTCGTGCAGGACCGCGGCATCCCCGGACCCGTCGAGGGACAACCCGGGCGCGAACGGCACGTGCTCCCCGAGGGCGGCGCGGAGCGCGCCGAGCGCGTCGTCGACCCGGGTGGCGTTGACGTTCGAGCTGCCGCCGCCCTGGTAGCGGGGGGTGCGGGCGAACTCCCCCACGACGGCGACCCTCGCGCCGGGCGCCAGCGGCAGCGCACCGCGGTCGTTCTTCAGCAGGACGGCACAGCCCGCCGCCAGCTCGCGAGCCAGGGCGTGGTGGGCGTCGACGTCGAATCCCTCGGCCGGCTCCGTCACCAGCTCCGCGAGGGCCGCCACCCGACGCACGCTGCGGTCGACGATCTCCTCGTCGAGCTCGCCGGCCCGCACCGCCTCGACCACGAGCCGGTTGCCGGTGCCGTGGTCGCCGGGCATCTGCAGGTCGAGGCCGGCCCCGAGGGCGGCGACCCGGTCCTGGACGGCGCCCCAGTCGGAGACGACGGCGCCCCCGAAGCCCCACTCGTCGCGGAGAACCTCGGTCAGCAGCCAGCGGTGCTGCGAGGCGTAGACGCCGTTGACCTTGTTGTAGGCGCACATGACCGTCGCGGGCTGCGCCTCGGTGACGACCCGCTCGAACGCCGGCAGGTAGATCTCCCGGAGGGTGCGCTCGTCGACCTCGGCGCTGACCTGCATGCGCTGGGTCTCCTGGTTGTTGGCCGCGAAGTGCTTCACCGAGGCGCCCACGCCCTCGCCCTGCTGGCCCCGGACGTGCGCGGCGCCGAGCACGCCGGCCAGCAGCGGGTCCTCCGAGTAGTACTCGAAGTTCCGCCCGCACAGCGGTGACCGCTTGATGTTCACGCCAGGGCCCAGG
This sequence comes from Blastococcus sp. HT6-4, assembly GCF_039679125.1. NCBI lineage: Bacteria > Bacillati > Actinomycetota > Actinomycetes > Geodermatophilales > Geodermatophilaceae > Blastococcus > Blastococcus montanus. The sequence continues at coordinate 2,248,018 of NZ_CP155551.1, forward strand.
ACGACGGGCACGCCCAGCGCCCGCGCCTCCCGGCCGATCGCCGCCCCGAGCCGCTCGGCGAGCTCCGGGTCCCAGCTCGACCCCACGGCGACCGCGGGCGGGAAGCAGGTGGCCGGCAGGCTCGCCAGCAGGCCGATCTGGCCGAAGTCCGCCGCCTGGCGTCGGACGCCGTGCGGCCCGTCGGTCAGCACGACCGAGGGCAGGCCGGCCTCCTCGATCGGTGCGGTCGACCAGAAGTCCTGGCCGGAGAGCAGGGCCGCCTTCCGCTCCAGCGGCAGCGCGGTCGGGTCGGACGGTGGAGTCGAGGTCACCCGGTGATCCTGCCGGGATGTGCTGCCGCGGCGGACCGGCACTGCCATCCAGCGGTAGACGGACCGATCAGTGCAGGGCTGGGTCGGCCGGGCCGGTGGCCCAGCGCCGGAACCGGACGACGAGGCCGGCCCGGGTGGGGGCGCAGCAGTACGGCCCGGCGGCGACCGGGAGGTCCGCGGGGAACGGGCACAGCCGGAGGAGCCGGAACGGCTCGTCGTCGACCCGGGCCCGCACCGTGACCGCGTCGCCGTCGCGGCTGGCCCGGACGGTCACCCGGCGCCCCGCCCAGTCCGGCACCGGGGCCACGGACCAGTCCGAGCGGCCCAGCGTGACGACGGCGCCGACCTGCGGCGTCCCGTCGGAGAACTCGACGCCGGCCTTGAGCCAGGTCTCCTCGTCGGCCCGCAGCATCAGCCCGGCCTGGTCGAACCGGCCGTCCCAGGCCAGGTCGAAGGCCACCTCGACCGCTCCCGGGCGGGGCAGGGGCGCCAGCAGCGCGTGCGCGTCGTCGTGGACGAAGCCGTACGAGGTGTGCCGCCAGGCGTCGCTCCCCTGCACGGCGGTGACCAGCAGGTCGGGCCCGTCCTCGACCACGGCGGCCGGCGGTGACGTCCACCTTCCGGCGCTCCACGGCTGCCCGCGCAGCCCGTCGTCCGTCATGCCGGCAACGTAGCCGGGGTCAGCGCCGGGCGACCTGCCGCCGGCCGGTCACCGCACGACCGGCGTGAGGGTGAACGCGCGTCCGGGCCGGTAGGGCTCGTCGTCGAGGGCTGCGCTGCGGATGCCCGGTTCCACCACCCGCATCGTGGCCAGCACGGCGGCGACGACGTCCGGGGTGACCCGCCCGCGGTCGGCCTCGCCGACCTCGATCCGCACGTCGTCGTCCCGCAGGCGGCAGCGCACGACCGCGATCCCGGTCCGGGCGGTGAGCACCGACTCGCCGACCTCGACGGCGTGCAGCCGGGACGGGGTCACCGCGGTGCCGGTGTACAGCCGGCTGGCCAGGCACGGGGCGGCCGGCAGCTCGGCGCAGTCCAGTTCCAGGTCGCGGGCGAGCGCCCGGACGTCGGCCTTGGCCGCCCCGACCTCGACGTAGGGGTGCCGGACGCCGTTCTCGGCGGCGGCGACCAGGCCGGGCCGGTACTCGCCGAGGTCGTCGACGTTGGCGCCGCTCAGCAGCGTGTGCGCGCCGCCGACGGTGGTGACGAGGTCGCCCATCGCGTCGTAGAGGTGCGACTTGCACGTGTAGCAGCGGTCGAGGGGGTTGGCGAGGTACCGCCCGTCCTCGAACTCGCGCGACCGCACCGTGCGGAGGTCCCAGCCCTCCGCCGCCGCGGTCTCGAGCACGCGGGCCGTCGCGGCCGCCGGGACGGCCGGCGTGACGCTGTGCACCACCAGGGTGGTTCCGGGAGCGGCCCGGTGCGCCGCCGTGGCCAGGGTCAGGCTGTCCACGCCGCCGCTGCAGGCGATCGCCCGGGAGGGCACCCCGCCGAGCCACTCCAGGAGCCGCTCCCTCATGGAGCCACCGGCCTCACAGCCCATGGGCGTCGCGGACGAAGGACATGGCCGCCTCGGGGACGCCGCGCCCGTCGGGCCGCGGCCAGTGCACGGCGACCTCGCTCATGCCGCAGTCGGCCAGCCGCCCCAGGGCGTCGCGGTAGCGCTCCCGGCTCTCGAAGGGCCAGGCCACCTCCAGCCCGAGGAGCACCGAGCGGCGCAGCTCGGCCGGCGCGCGCCCTTCGACCTCCAGCGCCTCGGTCAGCCGGCGGCTCTGCCCGGCGACGGCGGCGAACCACTCGTCCGGCCCGACGTCGGCGCCGAACGGGCCGTAGGTGACCCAGGCCGAGCCGTGGCGGGCCGCCAGCCGCAGCGCGCGGGGACCGGTCGCGGCCACGGTGAACGGCAGCCTCGGCTGCTGCAGGCAGCCCGGCAGCTGGTGGGCGTCCACGGCCCGGAACCACGTCCCGTCGATGGTCGCCACCGGCTCGCGGAGCAACCGGTCCAGCATCGCCAGCCACTCGGCGAACCGGTCCGCCCGCTCCGCCCGGCTCAGGGGCACACCGCCCAGCACCTGCGCGTCGTGCCCCTCGGTGCCCACCCCGACCCCCAGCTCGAGCCGGCCGCCGGTGAGCTGGTCGAGGGTCATCAGCTCCTTGGCGAACGGGACGGGGTGCCGGAAGTTCGGCGAGGCGACGAGCGTCCCGAGCCGGACCCGTTCCGTGCTGACCGCCGCCGCGGCCAGCAGCGGCACGGCGCCGTACCAGGGCCCGTCCGCCAGCCGCGGCCACGTCAGGTGGTCGTAGGTCCAGACGGTCCGCACGCCCGCGCGCTCCGCGGCCCGCACGTCATCGAGGAAGGCCGTGACCGGATGCCGGTCCGGGAGCACGACGGCCGACAGGTCCAGCGTGATCGTCACCTCCCCAGTCTCGCGCACGCACGGCACCGGCCGGCCGTTCGACGTCCGAGCTCAGCGGCTCACGTCTCCGGGCGCCACCGGCGGCGGAGGACGAAGGCCGCCGACTCGGGACGGCGATACCGGGTGGAGACGCCCATCGACGCCGCGACGGCGGCGCACCTGCTGCTCGGAGCCGGCGTACCGGAGCTCGGCGAACGCGACCGTGCCCTCGACGGCGTACAGACCCAGGACCCGGCCGGTGAAGGACACCGCCGCCTCGGCGCTCCGGTGCCGGCCGTCGAGCCCGGTCAGCTCGACCTCCTCGCCCTCGCTGACCGCGATGAGGCGGACCGGCTCCCCGCCGAGCGCCGTGAAGACCATGCAGCCACGGGGGTGCATCGCCATGGGGACGATGAGGAGGACGCCGACGCGATGGCGGCTCGTGGGCGCCCGCAGGCCACCGCCGGTGACCCCCTCGACGGCCACGTGCCGCGGGCGGTGGCGACGTCGCCGATGTGCGTCCACTCCACCAGGTGGGTGCTGCGGTGCACCGGGAGCCCCGGCACGTACTCGGAGCCGGAGCTCACCGGGCCTCCAGGATCACCGTCACCGGAGCGCAGCCCTCCGCGGTCGCCGTGACGGTGATCGCGCCCGCGCCCGTCGGCCGGACGACGGCGAGGGCCCGGCCGTCGAAGGTGGTGGCCACGTCGTCGAGGTAGGACTCCTCGGTCGCCGGCGTGGCGCTGCCGAAGCCGGCGAGCACCACCGGGCCCACGACCACCACGGACACCTGGCGGTCGACGCCCAGGGCGACCGTGCCGGCGGCGTCGGTCAGGGCGAGTTCGACATACGCGAGATCGCTGTCGTCGGCCCGGATCACCGCGCGGTCGACGCTCACGGCCAGGTGCACCGGCCCGTCAGCCGAGCGCAGCGAGCACCGGCCGGTCTCCCGCCCCCCGGTACGGGCCACGGCGGTCAGCTCTCCGGGGGCGTAGGGCACCTCGAACTCGGCGCGGAAGCGGTGGGCCTCTCCGGCCTCCGCCCTGCCCAGCGAGCGGCCGTCGAGCAGCAGCTCGACCTCGTCCGCGTCGCTGTAGACCTCGACGGTGAGCGGGACGCCGTCGAAGCTCCAGCTGCCGACCGAGTCGGTCCACGCCCACGGCGGGGACACCGTCTCCCGGCCGGACCGTTCCGGCCGCTGGACGGCGAGGTAGGGGTCGGTGCGGAGCCCGAAGACGATCTCCCGGTAGTACGACGCCGGCCTGCGATGCCCGGTCACGTCGATGTCCCCGCACCACGCGAGCAGCCAGGGAAAGGGCCCGGAGAGCCCGCGGGCCCCCGGCTCCTCGGCGTCGGCCGTGCGCCCGATGCCGACCTCACCGAGGTAGTCCCAGCCGGTCCACGTGAAGTCACCGATCACGTGCGGGTTGTCCTGCACGAGCCGCCACAGCCGGTCGATCTCGGTCGCGAACGTCTCGCTGCCCACGATCACCCGGTTCGGGAAGGTCGCGCGATCGCTGTCGTAGCGGGCGTCCATGTAGTTCATCCCGGCGACGTCGAGCACCCCGAAGGCCTCCGCCGTCCGCCGGCCGACCAGCTCCGAGCTGCTCAGCTCCCGCATGAAGCCGGCCATGTCGGTGAGCATCGTGTTGATGCCGCCCTCGGCGGCCTCCAGGTCGGTCGCCGCCTCGCCGATCACGGCCAGCATCCCGTTGACCCCGTTGGTCACCAGCCGGGTGCCGTCGAGCGCCCGCACCGCTTCGGCCAGCCGCCGGGACCACAGGGCACCGTGCGGGCCGGCCACCTCGGGGATCTCGTTGCCGATCGAGTACATGACCACGCTGGGGTGGTTGACGTCCTTGCGCACCATCGCGGCGACGTCGCGCTCCCACCACTCGGGAAAGTCCAGCGCGGCGTCGAACTCGGATTTGCTCTCCGTCCACATGTCGGTCAGCTCGTCCATCACCAGGACGCCGAGCCGGTCGCACGCATCGAGCATCGCCCGGCTCATCGGGTTGTGCGCGCTGCGCAGCGCGTTGAACCCGGCGGCCTGCAGCAGTTCCACCCGGCGCTCGTCCGCCCGGCCGACCGCAGCCGCACCCAGGACCCCGTTGTCGGAGTGGATGCAGGCCCCGCGCAGCAGCACCGGCTCTCCGTTGACCCGCAGGCCACGGACAGGGTCGACGGAGAGGGTTCGGATGCCGGTGGTCACCGTCTCCTCGTCCAGCACGGCCTCCCCGTCGGCCAGGGAGACCGTCGCCGTGTACAGCGCCGGGGAGCCGGGCCCCCACAGCGCCGGGTCACGGACGACGAGCCGCTGTCGCACCACAGCCGGCTCCCCCGGCCGCACGCTCACCGGCACCCGGTCGCCGGCGACGCCGGCGCCGTCGGCGTCGCGCAGCTCGGTGACCACCTCGACGGTGGCCAGCCGCGGCCGGTCGTTCTGCACGGTGGTGGTCACCTCGACGACCGCCAGGTCCCGGTTGCCGTCGACCGTCGTCACCCGGACGCCGTCCGGGGCGACGTGCAGCAGCGGCCCCGTGAGCAGGTGCACCGGCCGGTGGATGCCGGCGCCGGCGTACCAGCGGGAGTCGGCGTGCGTGCGGCAGACCACCCGCACCTCGTTCTCCTGGCCGTACCGGAGGTGGTCGTCCAGCGGCGCGGTGAAGCCGGTGTACCCCGACGCCCAGTGCCCGGCGAGGCTGCCGTTCACGTAAACCATGGCCCGGCGGTAGATGCCCTCGAACTCCAGCAGCATCCGCTGACCCGCAGCGTCCGCGGGGACGTCGAACGTCTTCCGGTACTCGTACACGCCGCCCGGGAAGTAGCCCGACCCGGCGCCGTGCGCGGCGTCCCGCGGCTGGGCGAGGGTCGCGTCGTGCGGCAGAGTGACCGGCTGCCAGGGCGCGGCGGCGCCCACCATCTCGGCGAATGCGTTGGCGTGCGGCCGGACGTGCCAGCCGGTGGTGAAGGGGGTGCGGCGCATGGCTGCCCTCTCGAGTGGTCTGACGAGGTCAGCACGCGACGGATGGCGTCCTGGCTGGAGCGCCCCATGCTCACGCGGAACCGCAGCCTCGCCGGCGATCGGCCGTCTGCTGGATCGCCACTGTGGCCCGCGCCTCGATCCTGCGGAACCCGGGCCACCGCCGACACCCCTGTGCCAATGACCGGCACGTCCCGCCGTGGTCAGGTGCCGTGTCCCGCCCGGCGCTCGTGGCGGCGCAGCTTGGCGTACAGGTCGGAGACGAGCAGCCGGACGTCGACGTCGGTGTACACGCGCCGGGACGCACCTCCGGGCGCGGACGCGGTCTCGGCCCACGCGCTGGAGGCATCGCTGAGCGCGGTCAGCAGCAATGGCGGGGTGTCCCCCAGCGGCCAGGTCTCGCCCTGCTCCACGAAGTAGGGGATCGGCAGCTCGACGTACCGCTGCCACAGCCACGCCCCCACCCGGCCGGCCCCGCCGAGGTCCTGCTCCAGTTCGGCGACGGAGTACTCGCACCGACGGTAGGTCTCCAGCGGGAACTGGGATACGGCGAGGTCGGTGCGGGCCAACACCTCCCCGGCAGCGTCGGGGTCGGTTTCCCGGTTGTACTCGAAGACGTCCGGCTCCAACGCCCCACCGATCCAGACCAGCGTCATCCGCGGCGCGATCTCCGGCGCCTGCCGCAGCGCCTGCGCGACGTTGGTGAGCGGGCCGGCGCAGACGAGCAGCAGCGGCAACGGGTCGTCCCGCCGGGCCTCGGCGACGATGAGGTCCGCCGCGGCCGAGCCGGTGTCACCGGCGTCCAGGAGCACGTCGCAGCCGGCGGCGACCTCCGGCTGGAGGCCGTCGACGAGGTCGATGAGCTCCTGTGCGAACCGAGCGCCCTTCTCCGCGGTGCCCTCGGGTGGCCCGAACACCGGGTTCAGGTGCGAACTGGTCACCGCGTCCACCCGGTTGGCGGGGCTGAGCAGGTGGTGGGCCAGGGCCACCAGCCCGTCCGGGTCGCCGGCCCAGTCGTTGTCGACGACGACGCGGCAGCGTTGGGTGATGCGCAGGGACACGTGTTCGTCCAGTGATCAGGCGGTGGGGACGGCGGCCGGGTCGTCGGCGCCGGCGTAACTGAACGACCGGACGACGACCGATCCGGACGAGCACCAGATGCCGACCATCCGGCCGGTCATCCCGCCGGCCACCTCCGTCGAGACGTACCGGCCGTCGATCCGGCCGAGCTCCACGAACCCGCCCCCGGCGTCCACGACCCCGGCCACCAGCTGGTCCGGGCCCAGCGCCGTCGAGGAGAAGTGGCCCTCCGCAGGGACGGCCCGGATCTCCAGCACGACGTCCCCGGCCGGGACGGCGGCCTCGCCCAGCAGCTGCCGGAGCGGGCCGACCTGGACCACCGCCCGCACCACGTCACCGGCGACCTGGAGGTCGAGGTGGTGGCGGGCGTCCATCCGCACCGACAGCCCGCCGACCCCGTTCCCGTCCGCCGCCACGACCGCGCGGACCCGGTAGTGCAGGTGCTCCTGCCGCCGCCCCACGAACGCGAGGTCCTCGGAGGCGAGGTCGCCGTCCCGAGCGCACAACCGCCAGCCGCCCTCGCCACGGGTGATCACCTCGCCCGGGAACCGGCGGGGCGAGACCCAGGAGACCGGCAGCTCGGCCCCGGCCAGCTCCTCGACCGCGACCGGGCCGGCGGCCGGCGTCAGCCACTCCCCCAGCCGGGGCCAGCCGGCCTCCCACACCACCTCGGCGGCGAAGGTCTCCCGGCCCAGCACGTGGAACTGCGGGCTGGCGCCGCGTGGCCGCACGCCGTGGAAGAGGATCGCCCAGGTGCCGTCCGGGCGCTGCACCAGGTCGCCGTGCCCGGTGCTCTGCACCGGCGACTCGATGCCGCGGTGGGTGAGCACCGGGTTCCACGGGCAGGGCTCGAACGGCCCGGACGGCGACGGGCCGCGGGCGATGGTGACCGCGTGTCCGCGCTCGGTGCCGCCCTCGGCGATGAGCAGGTACCAGTGGTCGCCGATCCGGTGGAGGTGCGGGCCTTCCGGGAACCGGCCGCCGGTCCCCTGCCACACGTGCCGCCGTTCCGTCAGAGCCGCGCCCGTGACCGGGTCGACGGCCTGCTGCACCAGCCCGGCCGGGCCACCGGCGCCGAAGCCGGCGTACGTGATCAGCAGCGTGCCCTCGTCGTCCCAGGCCAGGTCCGGGTCGATGCCGCGGACCTCGGCCAGCCGCACCGGCTCCGACCACTCCCCCAGCGGGTCGTCGGTGTGCACGAGGGTCTGCCACCCGCCGTCGGCGAGGTTGGTGGTGATCATCCAGAACCGGCCGTCGTGGAACCGGATGGTCGGGGCGGTGATGCCACCCGAGCCCGGCGCCCGGGATACGTCGAGCTGGGACGGTCGAACGAGCACGTGCCCGGCCTGCTCCCAGGTGACCAGGTCGGTCGAGCGGAACAGCGGCACACCGGGCGCGTACTCGAAGCTGGAGACGACCATCCAGTAGGTATCCCCCACCCGGCAGATGCTCGGGTCCGGGTGGAAGCCGGGGACGACGGGCCGCGGGTCACCGGAGCCGGAGGGCGGCATCAGTCGTGGTCCTCGATCCGCCACTCGTCGTGCCAGTCGAGCACCGGCATCCCGCCGTCGAACCGGACGGGCAGCCACACGTAGTCGGCCACCGACGTATCCGCCGTGGCGAACTCGGCCGACAGCTCCGGATCCGGCTCTCCCCCGCCGCCGAACACGCGCGCCATGTCGTCGTGCACCGCCCGGGACACCTCCGGCGGCGTCGAGGGCAGCCACCGGTCCGCGAGGGCGATGTAGAGGTCGCGCTTGCCCGGGTGCCGGAACACCGAGGTGACCTGGGAGCCGAACGACGTGCCGGTCGGGTCGCCGGGGTGCGGATCGCCGAACACGGTCCACGGGCCGTGGTAGGTCTCGGCGGTGGCCACCTGGGAGCGGTTGGGGAAGTACCACGACGTCCCCGAGGTGAACAGGTAGTGCCTGGCACCCCGGCGGAAGTAGGCGGGCGCCTCGCGCACCGCCGGCGGGTGCGGGCGCGGGAAGCGCGTCGAGTAGTGGCCGGTGACGTCGGTGTAGTCGTCGGTCAGGTCGGCGCAGATGAGCTCGCCGTGCACCCGCTCGAAGTAGTAGTACGCCTTGCCGTCGTCGGGGTGGACGACGAGGTCGAAGTCACCGGCGTTCATCCCCAGCGGGCGCATGCCGGTGCGGACGATCTCGTACGGGCCGAGGATCGAGTCGGCGACGAGCACCGTGCTCTCCTGCGTGTGCCCCTCCCCCATGATCTTCAGCCAGCACACGTACTTCCGGGTGCACTCGTTGTAGAGGATGTGCGGCCGGTCGACGTTCTCGGCCGGGTGCAACGGGGAGTCGGGGTCGTCCGGCGCGGGCGGGATGATCAGCCCCCGGTCCTCCCAGTCGTAGAGGTCCGTCGAGGAGTAGCACCGGATGCCCCAGTGCCAGATGCCGCTGCCGGGCGTGGAGCGTTCCTTGTTCTCCCCGTACCAGTAGAACGTCCCGTCCACGTGCAGGATCGAGCCGCCGTGGGCCTGGATGCGATTGCCGTTCGTGTCCAGCCAGACCTGTCCCGGCCGGATCGACGAGTGCGTCGGCCCGGTCACTGGTGGTCGTCGGGGTTGAAGAACAGCGCCGGCTTCTCGACCGGACGGGGCTCGGCGATCGTGGCGGTGAACGAGTGCCGCCCGGCGCCGACCTCCACCGGTGCGCCCCCGTCGGGGAGCACCACCTCGCCGGTCGTGTTCGGCGGCACGGTCACCTCCAGCGCGAACTGCGTCCCGGCGGTCAGCGTCCAGGAGACCTGCGCCGTCCCGTACGGCGTCTCGTGCGTCGCGGCCGCCGACGTGAGTCCGGGCCCCGGGCGCGGGGCCACCCGCAGCCGCCGGTACCCGGGCGCCGCCGGGGCGAGCCCGGCCACCGTGCGGTGCAGCCAGTCGGCCACCGCCCCGAACGCGTAGTGGTTGAACGAGGTCATGTCCCCGGGGTTGATCGTCCCGTCGGGGAGCATGGAGTCCCAGCGCTCCCAGATGGTCGTCGCCCCCATCGTGACCGGGTACAGCCACGACGGGTTCTCCCGCTGGAGCAGCAGCTCGTAGGCGGTGGCGAGCTCGCCGGCGTTCGTGAGCGCGTCGGTGACCAAGGGCGTCCCGAGGAAACCGCTGGCGATGTGGAACCCGTCCTTCAGCACCTGGTCGGCCAGCAGCCGGCCGGCGTGCTCCCGCTGCTCCGGCGTCAGCAGGTCGAACTCCAGGGCCAGTGCGTACGCCGTCTGGGAGGGGAAGGCCACCCGGCCGTTCGGGCTCACGTACTCGGCCCGGAAGCGGGCGGCGGCGCGCTCGGCCAGCTCGGCGTACCGGCTGCCGTCACGGCCGAGGACCTCCGCCGCCTGCGCCACGGTCCGCGCCGAGCGGGCCAGGTAGGCGGTCGCGACGCACTGCCACGGGGTGCGGGCGCCGGCCGGGTTGTCCGGCGGGGCGGCGGTGTCCAGCCAGTCGCCGAAGGAGAACCCGCCCCCCGGGAAGTCCAGGTGCTCGCCGGCCCGCCCGGCGAAGGCGTCGATCCAGGCGACCATGGACTCCCACTGGTCGGCGAGCAGGCCCGCGTCACCGGAGCGCTGGTAGAGCACCCAGGGGACGACGACGGCGGCGTCGCCCCAGCCGGTCTCCGGTTGCTGCGGGAACGGCAGCAGCTCGACGAACGGGACGTACATCGGCACCACGCCGCCGTGGTCCTCCAGCTGCTCGACGGCGAGGTCGGCGAGCCAGGAGCGCAGCATGCCCGCGGTGTCGTAGAGGAACGACGCGGTCGGGGCGAAGACCTGCAGGTCGCCGGTCCAGCCGAGCCGCTCGTCACGCTGCGGGCAGTCGGTGGGGATGTCGAGGAAGTTGCCGCGCATCCCCCAGACCACGTTCTCGTGCAGCCGGGTGACGTCCGGGTCGGAGCAGGTGAACGTGCCCGTGCGGCGCAGATCGGTGTGCAGCACCACGGCCTCGAGCGCGTCGGCCGTCAGCTCCCCGGGCCAGCCGGACACCTCGGCGTACCGGAAGCCGTGGAAGGTGAACCGCGGTTCCCACACACGGCCGGCACCACCGTCGAGCGTGATCACGTCGGTCGCGTCGGCCGCACGCAGCGGGCGGGTGCCCAGCTCGCCGTGCTCGAGCACCTCGGCGTGCCGGACGGTGATCTCCGTGCCGGCCGGGCCGTCCGGGAGCGTGAACCGGATCCGGCCGACCAGGTTCTGCCCGAAGTCGACCAGCGTCCTCCCCGACGGCGAGGTCGTGATCGCCTGGACCGGCAGGGTCTGGGTGCGGCGCACCGGCGGGCCGGTCGGGGCGACCAGCGTGGCGACGTCGAGCTCGCCCACGTCGACCGGGCCCCACCCGGCGTCGTCGTACGAGACCTCCGACCAGCCCGGCAGCTCGCGCCGGAAGTCGACGGTCTCGCCGTTGTAGAGCCCCGCCCGGGTCAGCGGGCCCGACGTCGTGGCCCGCCAGGCGTCGTCGCTGACCACGACCGTCCGGCTGCCGTCGGGGTGCTCGACCTCGAGCTGCACCAGGACCCCGGTGCGGTCGCCGTAGATGCTCCGCTTCCCGGTGAAGCCGAGGTAGCCGCGGTACCAGCCGTCGGCGAGCTGCACGCCGATCGCGTTGGCGCCCTCGCGCACCAGCGCGGTCACGTCGTAGGACTGGTACCGCAGCCGGTGGGAGTAGCTCGTCCAGCCGGGCGCGAGCACCTGGTCATCGACGACCGAGCCGTTCAGCTCGGCCTCGTAGACGCCGTGCGCGGTGGCGTACAACCGGGCGCGGGCGACCGGCTTGCCGAGGACGAACTCGTGCCGCAGGAGGGCGACCGGCTCGTCGACGTCGGCCGGGAGGACCGGCCGGACCAGTTCGGCGGTCCAGTCCGCCGGCTCGAGCAGACCGGCCTCGACGACGACGTCCTCGCTCCACGCCGACGGCTCGGCGGCGCCCTCCGTCCAGACCCGCACGCGCACGGACCGGTGCTCCCGGCTGACGAGCGGTGGAGCCCCCCACGGGACGAGGACCGACTCGGCCGACTCGATGCGGCCCGACGACCACGCCTCGCCGGCCTCCGGCTCGATCTCCACCTCGTAGCCGGACTGGCGCCAGCCGGGCAGGTCGGTGCGGGGAGCCCAGGACAGCCGCGGCGTCGTCTCCCCGATGCCGAACGGCTCCCGGTGGTGCTCGACGGTGACGGGCAGGACCGTCAGGTCGCTCGATGCCTCGGGTTCACTCCCGCGGTCCGCTCCGCTCCTCGCTCGTTCCTCGCTGCGCTGCTCACGCACCTGTCCGCTCATCGGGGCTCTCCTCGCAGGGCGTCGGCCAGGTACTCGACGGTCAGGCTCACCAGGGCGTCCACGTCGCCGTGCCCGCCGAAGATGTGCTCGGCGCCCTCGACCGGCACCAGCCGGACCGGGACGTCCACCGCCTGCAGCGCCGCCTGCAGCTGCTCGCTCTGGCTGAACGGCACCAGCCAGTCGGCGGTGCCGTGGACCAGCAGGAACGGCGGAGCCCCCGCGGTCACGTGGGTCACCGGGCTGGCGTCGGCCCTCGTGGCCTCGTCGAGGCCGGCGAGGAGGTGCTGGTCCGCCGGCACCCGCATCACCTCGGGCAGCTTCGCCGCGATGTGCGGGGGCGGGGTCGCCCCCGGCATGGTGGCCATGTCGGAGACGCCGTACCAGTCGACGGCGACGTCGACGCCGCTGGACGGGCCGACGACGCCGAGGTCGCCCTCCAGGTCGGCGCGCTGCCCGGTCAGGGCGACGAGTGCGGCGAGGTGACCGCCGGCCGACTCGCCGGCGACCCCGACCCGGGTGACGTCGACGCCGAGCTGCTCGGCGTGCGCGCGCAGGTACCGGACGGCGGCCTTCGCGTCGTGCAGCTGGGCCGGGAAGGGCGCCTCGAGGGAGAACCGGTAGTCGATCGTGGCGACCGCCAGCCCCGCGGCGACGAACGCCTCGAACAGCGAGTCCGGCCGCAGCGTCTCCGGCAGGTCGCGGCGGTCGCCCATCATCCAGGCGCCGCCGTGGATCCAGACGACGAGCGGAGCCGGCTTCTCACCAGGGGGGACCCGGACGTCCAGCTGCAGCGGCCGGTAGCCGGCCGGGCAGGCGTAGGTGACGCCGGAGAAGACCCGGACACCGTCGTCCCGCTGCATCGCCGGGGGCGGTGGCAGGAAACGGGCGGGCCCCGCCCACTCGAAGGCCTCGATCTCGATCGTCATCGTGCGGAGTCCTCTCCGTCCAGGGAACTGGTGAACCGGTGCTCGCCGGGGCCGGCGGTCGCGGTGGTGCCGTCGGGCAGGACCACCTCGGCCTCGGTCCCGGCGGGGACGACGACCCGGAGCTCGAACGCGTCGCCGTCGATCCGCCAGGCCGACCCGATCCGGCCGTACGGCGACTCGTGCGCCGCCTCGGCACTGGTCAGCCCGCCGCCGGGACGCGGCCGGACGCGGAACCGGCGGTAGGCGGGATCGATCAGCTGCAGGCCCGCGGTGTACCGGTGGAGGAACGAGATCACCGCACCCTTGGAGTAGTGGTTGAGCGAGTCGTGCGGCACGCCGTCGTCGTCCACGCCGCCCCAGCTCTCCCAGACCGTGGTGGCCCCGCGGTCGATCATCGCCAGCCACGACGGCTCGGTGTCCTGGAGCAGCAGCTCGTAGGCGACGTCGAGGTGGCCCGCGTCGGCCAGCACCGGCAGCAGGTGCGGCGTCGCCAGGAAGCCGGTGCCCAGATGGGTGTCGGCCTTGCGGATCAGCTCGACCAGCCGCTCGGCGACCGCGGGCCGCAGCTCGGCCGGGACGAGGTCGAAGGCCAGCGCGCGCACGTGGGTCGCCTGCGTGTCGGGGGTGAGCCGGCCTTCCGCGTCGACGTACTCCGCCTGCCACGCCTGCCGGGCCAGCTCGCTGAGCTCCGCGTAGCGGGCTGCGTCGTCGTGCCGGCCGAGGACCTCGGCGATGCGGGCCGCGAGCCGCGCGCTGTAGGCGAAGTATGCGGTGGCGACGTGCCCCTTGTCGGCGGTCCGGAACTCGTCGTCGCCCGTTCCGAGGTTCTCGCCGGGCTCGAGCCACTCGCCCCAGTGGAAGCCGGTGTCCCAGAGGTACTGCTCGTGCGGCGCGGGATCGGGACTGCGCTCGACGCGGGACGGGTGACGCCCCTCGCGGGCCAGGCGCTCGCTGCGGTCCAGCCAGCGCACCATCGTCGGCCACAGCTCGGCCAGGACCTGCTCGTCGCCGTAGGCCCGGTAGATCTCCCACGGGACGATCACCGCGGCATCGCCCCAGCCGGACGAGCCGTTCAGCTGCGCGATCGGCCCCTCCCTGCCCTCGTGCCGCGGGCTCGGGCTGACGTTCGCGACCGTGCCGTCGGGCCACTGGTCGGCGGCGACGTCACGGAGCCACTTGGTCGAGAAGCCGGCCACGTCGTACAGGAAGGCGGCCGTCGGCACGAACAGCTGCCAGTCCCCGGTCCAGCCGTGCCGCTCGCGGTGCGGGCAGTCGGTCGGGATGTCGCAGGCGTTGCCACGGAAGCTCCACAGCGCCGCCTCGTGCAGGCGGTCCACCCGCTCGTCGCTGCAGGAGAACCAGCCGGTGCGGCGCAGATCGGTGTGCACCACCACCCCGCGGACGTCGTCCACGGTCAGCTCACCGGGATGGCCCTCGATGCGCACGTACTGGAACCCGTGCGTCGTCCGGCGTGGCTCGAAGACGTCGCCCGGGACGCCCGCGGACACCACCGAGTCGACCTGGCCGGCGGAGAGCCGGTGCGGGAGGAAGGGCATGTCCGGCTCGAGGTTCTCGACGGTGACGTCGCCGTCGGGCGCCAGCCACTCCCCGTGGGTGAGCGTGATGGTGGTGCCGGCGGGGCCCAGATCGGTGAGCCGGACCCACCCGTTGATGTTCCGGCCGAGGTCGACCACGTGGGCACCGCCCGGCAGCCTCGTCACCGAGCGCGGGACGAGCTCCTCGACCCGCCGCACCGGCGGGGCCGGCGAGTCGACCAGGCCGGCGTAGCCGTGCTCGACGACGGCGACGTCGTCCCAGCCGGAGTCGTCGAAGCCGGCGGTGTCCCAGCCGCGCGGCAGCCGGGTCAGGTCCCAGCGCTCCCCCTCGATCAGGTCCGCGGCGACGACGTGGCCCAGCGCGCTGCGCCACCCGGGACCCGAGCCCACCACCGCGGTCGAGCCGTCGTCGTACGTCAGGTGCAGCTCCACCAGCAACGCGAGCCCGCTCCCCCACTGGTCGGCCGCCCGGGTCAGCCCGACCTGCCCGCGGAACCACCCGTCGGCGAGGACGACCGCCAGCGCGTTGCGACCGACCGTGACCGGGGAGGTGACGTCGTAGGTCTGCACCTGCAGCCGCGCGTCGTACTGCGTGTAGCCCGGGGTCAGCTCGGCGTCGCCCACGCGCCGCCCGTTCAGGAAGGCCTCGTAGACGCCCTGTGCGGTGGCGTGCAGCCGGGCGGTGGTCACCGGCCGGTCGGCGTCGAACCCGAACCGGAGCAGCGCGGCCGGGCGCGCCCCCTTCGGACCGTCCGGCATCCGGCCGGGCTCCACCCAGGACGCCTGCCAGTCCTCCGCCCAGAGCAGGCCGGTCTCGAAGGACGCCGGCTCGGACCACGGGCTCTCACCGAGGTCGGTGCCCACCCGCACGCGCCACTCCACCCGCTGGCCGGAGGACAGCGGCGGCCCGGCGTAGGGCACCAGGAGGCTCCGGTCGCCCGCCACCCATCCGGTGTCCCACCCGCTGTCGGTGGTGATCCGGTAGGCGCGCTGCCCGCGGGCGCCCTCGGGCAGCCGCCAGGACAGCCGGGGGGCGGTGCTCCGCAGGCCGAGGGCCTCGTCCAGGTGCTCGACGCGCAGGCCGTGCGGCGCGGACATGGATCTCCTGTCGTGGGTGGTCACGGCACCGGGGTCCTCGTTCAGAGCGCGGGCACCCGCTCGGCGTGGTGGCAGGCCGTCAGGCTGCCCTCCACCAGCCGCAGCGGCGGGCGCTCCGCGACGCAGACGTCGGTGGCCAGCGGGCAGCGCGGGACGAACGGGCACCCGGTGGCCGCCGGCTGCGCCGAGCCGGCGCTGCCGACGCCCAGCGCCTCCCGCGCCGCCCGGCGGGCCGCCTGCTCGGCCGGCCGCGGGACGGGTGCGGCCGCGGTGAGCGCGACGGTGTAAGGGTGCCGGGGCCGCTGGGTCACCGACTCGACCGGACCGGACTCCATGATCTGGCCGCGGTAGAGCACGACCACCCGCTGGGCGAGGAAGCGGACCACACCGAGGTCGTGCGCGATGAAGAGGAACGCCAGGTCGTGCTGGTCGCGCAGGTCGGCGAGCAGGTTGAGCACCTGGGCCTGGGTGGAGAGGTCGAGCGCGCTCACGGGCTCGTCGAGGACGAGCACCTTCGGGTCGCAGACCAGGGCCCGGGCGATCGCGATGCGCTGCCGCTGCCCGCCGGAGAACTGCGCGGGGTAGCGATCCACGGCGTCACCCGGGAGACCGACCGACTCCAGGCCACGCCGGGCTTTCTGCAGCGCCTCGGCGGCGCCGACCCCCATCAGGCGCAGCGGCTCGACCAGCGTCTGGCCGATGGTCCGGGCCGGGTTGAGCGACGAGTACGGGTCCTGGAAGACGACCCGCAGGTCCGCGGCGAGGGAGCGCCGCTGCTTGAGCGGCAGCTGCGTGATGTCCTGCCCGTGCAGCCGCACGGTCCCCGACGTCGGCGGCTGGAGGCCGAGCACGGCCTTGCCGATGGTCGACTTGCCCGAACCCGACTCGCCGACCAGACCGACGGTCTCCCCGGGGGCGATGTCGAAGCTGACCCGGTCGATGGCCGGTGGCGTCCGCTTCGCCTTCCGGCCGGAGCCGTACCGGACGACCAGGTCGCGGACCTCGAGCGCGGGGGCGACGACCGTCGCGGGCACGGGGGCGGTGGGGGCGGTCATCGGGACGCTCCAGCGGTCGGGGCGGGCTCGGTGGTCGAAGCGGGCTCGGTGGTCGAGGCGGGCTCGGAGGTCGGGGGCGCGACCTCGTCGCCGGCGCGCTCGGCGCCCCACGTGAGACCCGCGTCGTGGATCTCGTCGACGCGGATGCACAGCACGGCGCCGTCCTCGTGCGCGGGAAGAGCGGGGAACGGCGTCGTGCACTTCTCCTCGGCGAACATGCACCGGGTGGCGAACCGGCACCCGGTCGGCCAGGAGCCCGGCGCGGGCACGGTGCCGGGGATGGAGGCGAGCCGGGCAGGTACCGGCTCTCCGTCGGGGACGTGCGGATTGGCGCCGAGCAGCGCCATCGTGTACGGGTGCGCGGGCGCGTCGAGCACCCTCTCGGTGCTGCCCGACTCGACGATCTGACCGGCGTACATCACCGCGACGTCGTCGCAGATGTCGGCGACGACGCCCAGGTCGTGGCTGACGACGACGACCGACAGGCCGGTGTCCCGGACGAGCGTGCGGAGCAGGGTCAGGATCTCCGCCTGGACGGTGACGTCC
Organism: Blastococcus sp. HT6-4; assembly: GCF_039679125.1. Classification (NCBI taxonomy): domain Bacteria; kingdom Bacillati; phylum Actinomycetota; class Actinomycetes; order Geodermatophilales; family Geodermatophilaceae; genus Blastococcus; species Blastococcus montanus. The sequence goes on from NZ_CP155551.1 coordinate 2,265,249, forward strand.
AGCGCCGTGGTCGGCTCGTCGGCGACCAGCAGCTTCGGCTCCCCGGTGAGCGCCAGCGCGATGCACACCCGCTGGGCCATGCCGCCCGACAGCTGGTGCGGATAGCTCTTCAGCACGCGGGCGGGGTCCACGATGCCGACCTGCTGCAGCAGCTCGGCGGCGATCCGCCGCGACTCGCCCCGGCCGACGCCGCGGATGCGGCGCAACGGCTGGGTGAGCTGGTGGGCGACCGAGAACATCGGGTCCAGGGCCACCATCGGCTCCTGGGAGATGAGCGCGACCTCCCGGCCGCGCACCGCCGCGAGCTGCTTCTCCGACAGGCCGACGAGCTCACGGCCCTCGAAGCGGATCGAGCCGCCGGTCACCGAGATGCCGTCGGGCAGCAGGCCCAGCAGCGAGCGCGCGGTCATCGTCTTGCCGCAGCCGGACTCCCCGACCAGGCCGAGCACGCGCCCGGGCCGCACCGCGAACGAGACCCCGGTGACCAGGTCGGGGCCGTCGTCGACGGACACGGTCAGGTCGCGCACCTGCAGCAGGGCGGCATCGTCGGCCGGCACGTCGGTCGGTTGGGCGACCGGCGCGGAGGGCCGTCGCGTCGAGCGCCGCGACCGACCGGTCAGGTGCTCGCCGGCGGCCGCGCCGGCGATGGCGTCGGCCAGCTCGTTGGCGGCGACCACCGTCAGCGCGAGCACCAGGCCGGTCGGCACCATCAGCCACGGCGAGGTGAACACGTACGACGACGCGTCCTGGATCATGAAGCCCCAGCTCGGCGCCGGCTCGGCCGGGCCGAAGCCGAGGAACGCCAGGCCGGCGACGATCAGCAGGCCGATGCCGTACAGCTGCGCGGCCTGCACCGCGATGACCGTCGCCATCGCCGGCAGCACGTGCCGGACGTTCACCCACAGCGACCCCAGGCCGTTGACCCGCGCGGCGTCGACGTAGAGCCGCGTCCGCACGGACTGGGCCACACCGAGCATCACCCGGTAGACGGCGGCGGAGATGAGCACGCCGAGGATGGCCATGATCAGGTAGGTGCGGACCCCGATCACGCCGATCACGGCGAGCAGCAGGATCGTCGAGGGCAGCGCGAGGAAGACCTCGGTGACCCGGCTGATGACCCGCTCGACGCGGGGCCCGCGCTCGGCGGCGATCAGGGCCAGCGGCAGGCCGATCCCGAAGGCCACCAGGACGGTGACCATCGAGGCCAGCAGCGGCTCGGTGCCGGCGGTGAAGATCCGGCTGAGCAGGTCGCGGCCGAGCGGATCGGTACCCAGCCAGTGCTCCGCCGAAGGGAGTGCCAGCCGGTTGCCCAGGTCCTGCTCGGCGACCCCGTAGGGCCGCCACAGCGGCGCGGTCAGCGACGCGACCACCATGAACAGCAGCCAGGCGGCCCCGAAGAGGCCGCCCGGGCGGCGCAGGAACGACGGCAGCCCGCGACGACGCTGCGGGGCGGGCGGGGTGGGCTCGGGTGGGATCTCGCCGGCCGCGTCCAGGGGCAGCGCGCTCGCCACCTCTTCTCGCCGGACGCTCGTCGGCCGCGTGCGCGGGCTCGTGCTGTCCAGTGGTGTGTTCGCACGCTCGCTCACGAGGCACGCACCTTCGGGTCGAGTGCCGCGACGACGAGGTCGAGCAGCAGGTTGATGATGACGACGACGACCGTGGCCACGACCACGACGCCGACCAGGGCCGGGAAGTCGCTCGACGCCGCGGCCGCCTGGCCGGCCTGACCGAGGCCGGGCAGGGCGAACAGGTTCTCGATGATCACCGAGCCGCCGAACAGGGCGATGAACTGGATGCCGAGCACCGAGACCACCGGGAGGCTGGCGAACCGGAGCGCGTGGACGTAGCGGATCCGCCACTCCGGGGTGCCCATGGCTCGCAGCGTGCGGACGTGCTCCTGCACGAGCGCCTCGCGCATGCCGGCGTTCGCCGTGCGGGCGATGATCGCCGCGCCGCCGATGCTGAGGGTGAGCACCGGCAGGACGAGGCTGGTGAACCACCCGGCGGGATCGCGCGCGAACGGCACGTACCCGGTGGCCGGGAGCCAGCCGACCTGGAGAGCCAGTGCGTAGACGAGCAGGATCCCGACCCAGAAGGCCGGCAGGGACAGCGCGATCCCCGCACCGGTCGTGATCAACCGCCCGAGGCGTCCGCCACGGACGGCCGCCGTGACTCCGAGGAGCACGCCGACGATGCCGGAGAGGATCGTGGCGAACAGGGCGATGAAGGCGGTCACGGGCACCCGGTCGGCCAGGTCGGCGGCGATCGACCGGCCGTCGATCAGGGACGTGCCGAGGTCGCCCTGGACGAAGCTGCCGAGGTAGTCGAGGAACTGGACGTGCAGCGGGTCGTTCCAGCCGAGCGCCTCGTTCTCCGCGGCGATCCGTTCCGGGGTGCCCCCGGTGCCGAGGCGGATCGCCCCCGGGGAGCTGTCCGTGGCGTGCACCAGCAGGAAGCTGATCACCATCGCGGCGAGCACCGTGCCGACCGCCATGGCCAGCCGCCGTGCGACGTAGCCGAGCATCTCGAAGTCCTTTGCCGTGCGGGTCCGACGGACGGGGGCGGAGCCGGGGGCCGCGGGATCTCCCGCGGCCCCCAGCCGGTCGAGCAGGTCAGACGGCCGGCTCGATCTCGGGCAGGACGTGGTAGTTGTTCGTGCCGGCGAAGGGCGGCTCGGCCACCGCGTCGGCGTCGTAGCCGGTGTACGTGAAGTCCTCGTAGACCGGGATGTACCAGCCGTTCTCGGTGATCGCGCGGTTCAGGTCGGCCAGCGCCTGCTCCTTGGCCTCCCCGCTCGCACCGAGAGCGGTGCCCAGCGCGCTCTCGATCTCCGGCTCCGTGGCGCCCTGCATGTTCATGAAGCCGCCGTAGAGGACACCGGCCACGAAGCCGGCCGGGTTGCCGCCGACGCCCATCGGCCCGTAGATCAGCGGGTCGGTGCGGACGGCGGCGAACGCCTGGTCGGTCGAGGTCGCCGTCAGGAAGTTCATCGTGATCCCGACCTCGGCCAGCTGCTGCTGGATGGCCACCTGGGCCTCGGTCGGCTGGCCCAGCACGGTGATCTCGAACTCGAAGCCATCGGCGAGGCCGGCCTCGGCGAGCAGCTCGCGCGCCCGATCCGGGTCGTAGCCGAACTCCTCGTCCAGCGCCGGGTCGAAGCCCTCGGCGGCCTCGGGGAAGAGCTGGGCCGTCGGCCGGGCCCCCGGAGCGAGCTGCTCCACGATCGCCTCGCGGTCGATGGCGTGGCTGATGGCCAGGCGCACCCGCTCGTCGGCGAACGCCGGGTTGGTCACGCCGGTCTTGTCGGTGACCGGGAAGCCGACGATGGTGCCACCGGAGCTGGTCAGGGCGGCGCGCTGCTCGACCATGTCGATGGTGGTCGGGTCGAGGATCGTGGCGACGTCCGCCTGCCCGGAGACGACCGCGTTGGCCAGCGCCTGGCGGTCGGTGATCACGTCGAAGACGATCGTGTCGTACTCCCACGCGTCGGCGTTCCAGGAGGCGTCCTTCTTCTCCAGCGTGTACGTGCTGGCCCGCGTCGTCTCGCCCGCGTTCAGCGCGTACGCCCCGGAGCCGTCCGGCGTGGTCTCGAGCGAGGCCGGGTCGGCGATGCCCTGCGGCCCGACGATGATCCCGGCGGTGTCGACGAGGTTGTTCTCCGGGTTGGCCTGCGGCTGCGCCCAGGTGATGACGACGGTCCGCTCGTCCGGGGCCGTCACGGCGACGATCTCGCTCGCCCCGCCGGCGGCGAGGGCGCCGTACGCCTCCAGATCGGCGTTGCTGCGGCGGTCCAGGTTGGCCTTGACCAGCTCGGCGGTCAGCTCGGACCCGTCCGCGAAGGTGACGCCCTCGCGCAGGGTCAGCGTCGTCTGGGTGTTCTCGGCGTTGTTCTCGAACCCGGTGACCAGGCTCGGCTCGACGGTGCCGTCCGGCGCGGTGACGAACAGCGCGTCGTACAGCGCGCTGAAGAAGGTGAACTGCCCCTGCGAGTAGGCCAGCGGGTCGTAGCCGGTCGGCGCAGCGTCGGCGTCGTAGGCGAAGGTCAGCGTGTCGCTGGGGCCCCCGCCGGTCCCGCCGGGGGCTCCGCCGCCACCACCGCAGGCGGCGAGGGTCATCGCGGCCGCCACGGCCAGCGCCGCGGTGCGGCTGCGTCGCGTGAATCGATTCATGGTGGGGTGGCTCCTTTGCCGGACGAGGGGAGAGCGCGTGGGGGGGCCGGTCGCGGCCGGGCCGGCTCAGGGGCCCGGCTTGGCGGCAACGATGCGGGGGCCCGCGCTGAGACGTCAGGCACAATGCCGCTCAATGAAACACAACTGTGGTCCGCACCTCACCGATGAACAGGAGGTGACCGTGCTGTGACCGAAGCGCCCCCCGAACCGTCGCACGCGCGCGGCCGGCGCCCCCCGCAGGGCGATCCGGTCGTCGATCGCGCACTGTCCCTACTGGCCGCCTTCGACGCCGGCCACCGCTCCCTGACGCTGGGGGAACTGAGCCGGCGCAGCGGCATCCCGACCAGTTCCACCCTTCGGCTGGCCGGCCGGCTCCAGGCCTGGGGGGCGCTCGAGCGGGGCCCCGACGGCCGCTTCACCATCGGCCTCCGGCTGTGGGAGGTGGCCTCGCTCGCCCCACGCGCACAGGGCCTGCAGCAGGTGGCACTGCCGTTCATGGGTGACCTGGAGGAGGTCACCCGGCAGCACGTGCTGCTGGCGGTGCGCGAGGGCGGCGACGCACTCCTGCTGGAACGCCTCTCCGCCCACCAGGCGGTGCCGGTGCTCTACCGCGTCGGGGGCCGGCTACCCCTGCACTCGACCGGGGTGGGCCTGGTCCTCCTCGCCTTCTCCGACGCCGGCTTCCAGGAGTCGATGCTCGCCCAGCCGCTGATGCACCAGCCGGAGAACGTCGCCGTCTCTCCCGCGGCGCTGCGCCGAACCCTCGCCGAGGTGCGGCGGGACGGGATGGCGACGCTGCGCCGCCGGACCCCGCAGCCCCTGGTCAGCGTGGCGGCTCCGATCTTCGACGCCGACGACCGCATCGCCGCGGCGCTGTCGGTGGTGGTTCCCCAGGAGAACGCCGAGCCGCGCCTGCTGGGGCCGGCCGTGCGGACCGCAGCCCGGTCGATCAGCCGAGGCCTCGGCGCGCGGCGGTCCATCGGGCACACCGGAGCACCCGCCCCCCGGACCTGAGCCGCCTGCCATTCAATGGCAGGGGTATGTGACCGCCGGTACCGGTCGGTGAGTCTCACGGAGCGCCCGTGGCGGGCGCGCCGATCGAGCCCGCCACGGATCGCCAGTCGTACCGGCCTGCCATCAGGAGCTCCCGTGCCCGTCCACCCCGCCGTAGCGTCGAAGTTCCACCTCCTGGAGGGCATCGAATCGTTCGAGGCCGGTCTGGCCGACCCGGCCACCCGCCGCCGCCTCGACGAGTTCATGTCGATCACCGACGCCCCGGCTCCCCCAGCGGTCGACCTCCGCGACGACAGCGCGCCCGGCCCGCACGGGCCCGTCCCGGTGCGTGTCTACACGCCGGCCGGCGGGGGCGTCGACCTCCCTTGCCTCATCTGGCTGCACGGCGGGGCCTTCCGCATGGGCGACCTCGACATGCCCGAGGCCGACTGGACCGCCCGGCAGATCAGCGACCGCGCCGGCGCGGTCGTGGTCAACGTCGACTACCGGCTCTGCGTCAACGGCGTCACCTACCCGGTCCCGCACGACGACGTGGTGGCCGCCGTCCGCTGGGTCCGCGACACGGCGGCCGATCTCGGCGTCGACGCCACGCGCATCTCGCTCGGCGGCGCCAGCGCCGGTGGCAACCTCGCCACCGGGGCCGCGCTGAAGCTGCGGGACGCGGACGCATGGCTGCCGGCCGCGCTGCTCCTCGCCTACACGACCTTCCACGCGGTCGTCCCGCCGGCGGCGCCGTCGCTGGCACCGCTCCTGGACGACATCCCGCGGATCCTGCGGTTCCTGCCCGAGGTCCGCCGGAGCATCACCCAGAACTACCTCGGCGGCCCGGCCAGCCGGGCCGACGGCTACGCGATGCCGGCCAACGCGGTCCTCGAGGGCCTCTGCCCGGTCGTGCTGATCAACTCCGAGTACGACGACCTGCGCGCCTCGGCCGAGGTCTTCGCCGGACAGCTCGCCGTGGCGGGCGTCGACGTCCGGCAGGTGCTGGCGCGCGGCATGCTGCACGGCTTCCTCAACCTGCACCCGGGGATCGGGCCCGTGGACGAGGCGCTCGAGCTGATGGCCGAGGTCGTCGCCCGGACCGGCCGCCCGGCCGTGGCCCCTCTCCCGAAATGACGCGCCGATGGCCATGACGGGTACCGACGGCATCACCGTCGTGGTGGCCCGTGAGGTGGCGCCCGGCCGCGAGGACGAGTTCCACCACTGGGTCGACGATCTCCTCGCGGCCGCGCAGCGATGCCCGGGCTTCCTCGGTTCGGGCCTCCTCGAGCCGGCGCCTGGTGGCGCCGTGTGGCACGTCGTCTACCGCTTCGACTCCCCCGAGCACCTGGCGGCGTGGGAGGGCTCGGCGGAGCGGGCGCGGCTGCTCGAGCACGGGGCGGAGTTCGTGCACACCGTCGCCGTCCGGCGGCTGGACGGCATGGACGCCTGGTTCGCCGCGCCCGCCGGACCACCCGCACGGCCACCGCGGTGGAAGACGTTCCTCATGACGGCGACCGTGATCCTCGTCCTCCAGTTCGTCCTGTCGTCCCTGCTCCGGCCGCTGGTCGGCGACTGGCCCCTGCTCCTCCGCACGGCGGCCGTGATCATCCCGCTGGTCGCGCTGATGACCTGGGTCGTCATGCCGCGGCTCTCGCACTGGCTCGCGGGGTGGCTCTACCGGTCGAGACCGTCCTGAGCGCAGGACGGCGAACCGCCCCGCGGATGATCGTTGCCGCTCAATGGCACAGGCGTGGGATCGGGTGACGCCGGTCACCGATGCTCGACCCGTCACCGTCGACCGCATCCGGGAGCAGCCATGAGCTTCGAGTACCTGATCGACCCCGCCAACGGCCCGCAGTGGAAGGACGCGCTCCCCGGCAAGCCGGTGCCCTACGTGCTCCGCAAGGGCGAGGGCGAGACCGCCATGCTCTTCCGCGACCTGTTCACCGTGCTGCTCTCGGGCGACGAGACGCAGAACCAGTTCGGGATCGTCACCGCCGACTCCCCCGCCGGCGACGTCATCCCGACCCACTCGCACAACGAGACCCACGAGACCTTCTACGTGCTCGAGGGCAAGGTGAAGCTCTTCTTCGAGGACGCCGAGGGGCAGAAGCAGTCGTCGCTGCTCACCCCCGGCGACTTCGGCTACGTGCCGGCCGGCTTCGCGCACGCCTACCAGATCGTCGAGGACGCCCGGATGATGGGCACCCTCTCCGGCGGCTTCGAGCGGTTCTTCCAGCACATGGGCACCCCGACCGACCACGCCACGACGGACCAGCCGCCGTTCATCCCCGACTTCCCGCGCATGCAGGCGGCGGCGCAGCAGCACAACATGCAGTTCATGCCGGATTACACGTGGCCGGACGCGTGATGACAGGGCCGGGAGCATCGCAGCGAGGAACGAGCGAGGAGCGGACCGGCCCGCGGAATCACGCCACGGACATCGCGTGATGACAGGGCCGGGAGCATCGCAGCGAGGAACGAGCGAGGAGCGGACCGGTCCGCGGAATCACGCCACGGACATCGCCTGATCCCGGCCGCGGCTCGGAGTTGATCATCGTCTCCGGGCACGCGACTCGGCCGGACACGCCGGCGCCATGCGCCCGCAGACGCTGATCAACTGCTGAGGAGAGCCGTGTCCACCCCTGCCCTTCCGCTGCCGCCCCCGGCGCACGAGCAGCCGCTGCCCCCGGCGCTGCCCGGCCCGGGCGGCATCCGGCTGCTCGTCGGCGTCCCGTACGCCGCGATGCCGGGCATCCGCCCGCTGGAGCTGGACCTGTACCTGCCCGCCGGCGCCGACATCTCGCCGGTCGTCGTCTTCCTGCACGGCGGCGGGTGGCGGCTGGGCAGCCGGCACGGCGCCGGCCCGATGTACCGGGACGCCTCCCCTACGCCGTTCGAGCGGGTCGCGCAGGCCGGGATCGCCGTCGCGAGCGTCGACTACCGGCTCTCCGGCGAGGCGACCTTCCCGACGCAGCTGCACGACGCGAAGGCCGCCGTCCGCTGGCTGCGTGCCAGGGCCGGCGAGCTCGGGGTCGACCCGGACCGGGTCGCCGCCTGGGGCGAGTCGGCCGGTGGGCACCTGGCGGAGCTGCTCGCCCTTACCGGGGACGCCGCCGCGCTGGAGGGGGACGTCGGATTTCCGGAGCCCTCGAGCCGGGTCAGCGCGGTCGCGGCCTGGTACGCGCCGAGCGACGTCGCCGCGGTGGCGACCGACACCGGTGCCGACCCGGGCGACCCGGACACCCGGGAGGCCCGGCTGCTCGGGGCGCCGGCCCGCGACGTCCCCGACCTCGCGGCCCTGGCGAGCCCGGTCACCCACGTCTCCCCCACCGCACCGCCGGCCCTGCTGCTGCACGGCCAGGACGACCGGTTCGTCCCGTGCGTGCAGAGCGAGCGGCTTCGCGACGCCCTGGCCGCCGCCGGAGCCGACGTCGAGCTGCACACCTACCCCGGCGCCGACCACATGTGGCTCGGTGCCCCCGACGCCGCGGCCGACGCGTTCGACCGCACCGCCGCGTTCCTGCGGCGGCACCTGATCGACGGAGGAGAACAGTCATGAGGATCGTCGGCATCCGCCGGGAGGGCGGGCCGGTCGAGGTCGCTTCGCTCTCGGACGACGGCACGCAGGTGACCGTCGTCGCCGGGCTGGACGAGTTCTGGTCCGACGCCGCCGGCCTCCTCTCCCGGGAGCCGGCCGGGCCGCCGGTGCGCGTGGACGCGGTGGAGCAGGTGCCCCCGGTCCTCCCCGGCGCCCGGGTCGTCTGCATCGGGCTGAACTACCTCAAGCACGTCGCGGAGGGCTCCTTCCGCGACCAGGAGATCCCGCCGTACCCGACGCTCTTCGCCCGGTGGACGCAGTCATTGACGGTCGGCGGTGCGGAGGTGCCGGTGCCGGCCGACGAGGACGGCCTGGACTGGGAGGGGGAGGTGATGGCGTACGTGGGCGCCCCCCTGGTCGACGCCACCCCGGACGAGGCGCTGGCCGCCGTCGTCGGCTACTCGACGTTCAACGACCTCACCTCCCGGCGGGCGCAGAAGCTCACCAGCCAGTGGATCCTCGGCAAGAACGGCGACCGCTCCGGCCCGCTCGGCCCGATGGTCCCCGCCGCGGAGGTCGGCGACCTGCGCGACGGGCTGCGGGTGCGCACGCGAGTCAACGGCGAGACCGTCCAGGACGCCCGGACCGACGAGATGGTCTACACGGTCGGCGACACCCTGGCGCACATCTCCCGCACGTTCACCCTGCGCCCGGGCGACCTGCTGGCCACCGGCACGCCGTCGGGCGTCGGGTACGCCCGCACGCCTCCCTGGCTGCTGCAGCCCGGCGACGTCGTCGAGGTCGAGGTCGACCGGCTCGGCGTGCTCCGCAACTCCGTGGTCGGCACCGAGGCGCGGAAGGCGGTCTGACGATGTCCGGCGAGTTCCGTCAGTACCTATTCCCGCACGACCACCCCCGGCTGGCCGAGGTGCGGGGCATGGACCCCTACGCCTACCGCGAGCACGCCCGGACGCCGGGCACGTTCACCGGAGGTCTGGTCGAGGGCTGGACCCCGCTCTACCGCAACGAGTTCCGCGGCGTCACCGAGGACGGCACGCTGCGGGAGGGGCTGTACCCGTTCGAGCCCGCCCGCCCGGGCGAGGAGGCGCCCGTCGAGGCGATGGTCGATGCCGCGCACGACCTGCTCGCCGTCCTGGACGACGAGGGCCGGGAGCGGATCAGCTTCGCCGTCGACGCCGTCGAGTGGCAGACCTGGGCCAACCCCGAGTTCATGCAGTTCGACACCGGGCTCCGGCTGGACCTGCAGCCCGAGGTCGTGCGCGAGAAGGCGCTGGCCCTGATGCGCGCCTCGCTCTCCCCCGAGGGCTACGAGCTCGCGCACGCCATGATGCTGATCAACGGGTTCCTCGGCGAGGTCGTCGACCTCGAGACGGTCCTCGACGAGTTCAGCTACAACATCGCCCTCTACGGCGTCCCGGACCTGCGGGCCCCGTGGGGCTGGCAGCTGTTCGGGCACCACTGCGCGGTCAACTGCCTGGTCGTCGAGGGCCGGATGGTGGTCTCCCCCGTCTTCCTCGGCGCCGAGCCGGACGAGATCGACGACGGTCCGCACGCCGGCCTCGCCTACGTCTTCGCCGACCGGATCTCCCTCGGTACCGACCTCATGGCCGCCCTGTCCGAGGAGCAACGCCGGGCGGCCACCGTCTACGAGCAGATGGTCGACCCGGCCATGCCCCCGGGCCGGGTGCACCCCGGCGACGAGCGGCACCTCGCCGGCGCCTTCCAGGACAACCGGGTGATCCCGTTCGAGGGCGTCCGGGTGGCCGACATGCCCGCCGAGGCGCAGGAGATCGCCCGCCGGATCGCCGAGGCGTTCGTGCGGTTGCTGCCCGAAGGCCCCCGGCGGGCCCGCATGCGGGAGATCGAGCAGCACCTCGACCGGACGTGGTTCTGCTGGATCGGCGGCTCCGCGCCCGGCGACGTCTTCTACTACCGCCTCCAGTCGCCGGTCCTGATCGCCGAGCTGGACCACCACTGCGGCGTCTTCCTGGACTACGACACCCCCCAGCCGTTCCACATCCACACCGTGCTGCGCACCCCGCACGGCAACGACTACGGCCGCGCCTGGCTGCGGCAGTGGCAGGAACGCGCCGCGGCACGGTGATCGCGGACCTCGCGGTCTCGCACTGCCGCTCAATGGCAACGGGGTACGTCGGCGTGACCGGCGCCACCGATCCTGGACGAGCGCCGGCCCCGCGCCCCGACCGGGGCGGCACCGCCGGGCCGACGCCCCGCTGCTCCCTCCGCACGTCCGCTCGCCGAACGAGCGGTGCCCCATGACAGGAGAACCGATGACCCCCGTGCCAGCCCGCGTCCCGGTGCTGATCGCCGGCGGTGGGCCCAGCGGCCTGGCCGCCGCCATCGAGCTCGGCCGCCGCGGCGTCGAGGTGCTCGTCGTGGAGCCGCGCACCGAGCTCGACCCGCTGCGTCCCCGGGCGAAGACGACCAGCGCGCGCACCATGGAGCACCTGCGCCGGTGGGGCATCGCCGACCGGTTGCGCTCGGTCGCGCCCCTGCCGGTCGGGCACGCCCAGGACGTCGTCTTCGTGACCGGCCTCTTCGGCCACGAGATCACCCGCTTCCCCGAGGCCTTCGGGCTCTGGGAGGGCAAGCGCGACCTGGCGGCCGAGGCCGGGCAGCAGGCGCCGCAGCCGCTGGTCGAAGAGGTCCTGCGCGAGGCGGCCGCCGCCCTGCCGAGCGTCACCCTGCTGACCGGCTGGCGGGTCGCGTCGGTCCTGGACGGACCCGACGAGGTCCACGCGGTCGTCGAGGACCCGTCCGGCGGACCGCACCGGATCTCCGCCGACTACCTGCTCGGCTGCGACGGCAGCGGCGGGATCACCCGCACGGCCATCGGCGCCCGGTACGACGGCTCCTCGGGCACGCTGCCCAACGTCAGCATCACCTTCCGCAGCCGGGCGCTGGAGGAGCGCGAGCTGTGCGCCCTCGGCGTGCACTACTGGGTGATCGGCGCCGAGTACGGCGGGCTCATGGGGCGGCTGGACCTCGACGGCACCTGGTGGGCGATCGTGCAGGGCGTCGACGGCCGGTCCGAGGCCCTCGACCCGGTGGCGCTCGTGCGGGCGCTGGCGGGTGCCGACATCGACGTCGAGGTGCTCGCCACCGATCCCTGGTCGGCGCGGATGCTGCTGGTCGACCGCTACCGCGGCTCCCGGGTCCTCCTCGTCGGCGACGCCGCGCACCTCAACCCCCCGTGGGGCGGGCACGGCTTCAACACCTGCGTCGGCGACGCGGTCAACCTCGGCTGGAAGCTCGCCGCCGTCCTGCAGGGCTGGGCGCCCCCGGCGCTGCTCGACAGCTACGAGGCGGAGCGCCGGCCGGTCGCGCTCCGGACCATCGGCGCCGCCGGGGAGCAGGAGTCCTTCCTCGCGCCGGCCTTCGCCGAGTCCGACCTGGACGACGAGGGAACGGCCGGGCAGCTCCTGCGCACCGGCCTGGCCCGCCGCCTCGAGGTCAAGGACAGCGAGTTCCACAGCCTCGGCCTAGTCCTGGGCTACGACTACGCCGGCTCCCCCGTCGTCGTCCCGGACGGCCGGCCGGTGCCCGGGCCGACGCTGCGGGACTACGCCGGCTCGGCCCATCCGGGCGCCCGGCTACCCCACGCCTGGCTGCCCGACGGGACATCGGTGTACGACCTGCTCGGCGACGGCTTCGCCCTCCTCCGGCTCGCGGGCGGCGGCGCCACGGCGGACCTGACTGCGGCGGCGGAGCGGCTGCGGATCCCGCTGCGCACCGTCGACCTGACCCACCTGCCGGAGCTGCGCCCGCGGTACGCCGCCGACCTGGTGCTCGTGCGGCCCGACCAGCACGTCGCCTGGCGCGGGGACCGGATCACGGACCCCGAGCACCTGCTGCACGTCGTCGTCGGGGACGGCGGCCGCACCCCCCTTCCCGTCCCTTCCGCGCTCGAGGAGCTCGCCCGATGACCGGTCCCTTCCCTGACGGCTTCCTCTGGGGCGCCGCCACCGCCGCCCACCAGGTCGAGGGCGGCAACGTCAACAACGACCACTGGGAGCTCGAGCACGCCGAGCACTCCCCCTTCGCCGAGCCGAGCGGTGACGCCTGCGACTCCTGGCACCGGTGGCCCGAGGACCTCGACCTCGTGGCCGGCGCCGGCCTGAACACCTACCGGTTCAGCCTCGAGTGGAGCCGCATCGAGCCGGCCGAGGGCGAGTTCTCCCGGGCGAACCTGGACCACTACCGGCGGATCCTCGACGGCTGCCGCGACCGCGGGCTGACCCCGATCGTCACGCTCGTCCACTTCACGATGCCCCGCTGGCTGCTGCACGACGGCGGCTGGACCGGCGCCCGGACCGGCGACCGGATCGCGCGGTTCACCGAGTACGTGGCCCCGGCCCTGCGCGACGCCGGCTACATCGCCACGATCAACGAGCCGAACCTCATGGCGGCCCAGCCGGTGATGGGCGCGATGGCGCGCCGCGGCGAGCCGATCAAGGGCCTCCCCCGCCCCGACCAGGGCGTCGCCGACGCGCTGCTCGAGCTGCACCGCCGCAGCACGGAGGTGCTGCGCGGCGCCGGCTCCCCGCCTGCCGGGATGACGCTGGTCGGACGCGAGCACCTCGCCGAGGACGGCGGCGAGGAGCGGATGCGCGAGGAGCGCGCGGCCTTCGAGGACCAGTTCTTCACCGCCGCGGCGGACGACGACTGGCTCGGCCTGCAGGTCTACACCTGCGCGCGCTTCGGCCCAGACGGGCTGGTCGCCCCTGCGCCGGAGCTGCAGACCCTGGCCCACGGCATGGAGCGCCGGCCGGAGGCGCTGGGCGCCGCGGTCCGGCGGGCGGCCGAGGTGCTGCCGGACCTGCCGCTGCTGGTGACCGAGAACGGCATCGCCACGGCCGACGACGAGGACCGGATCCGGTTCACCGACGAGGCGCTGCGCAGCCTGGCCGGAGCGATCGCCGACGGCGCCGACGTCCGCGGCTACGTGCACTGGAGCCTGCTGGACAACTTCGAGTGGATGCTGGGCTACCGGCCGACCTTCGGCCTCGTGTCCGTGGACCGGCAGACCTTCGCCCGGACGCCGAAGCCGAGCCTCGCGTGGCTGGGCGGGGTCGCCCGCCGCAACGGCCGCACGGCATGCTGACCAGGTGTTCGACACGACGCACCGGCGGCTGAACCGGCTCACCGGCGAGTGGGTGCTCGTCTCCCCGCACCGCACGGCGCGGCCGTGGCAGGGGCAGGTGGAGGACGCGCGGGTGCCCGAGCTGCCCGCCTACGACCCGGAGTGCTACCTCTGCCCGGGCAACGAACGCGCGGGCGGGCATCGCACCCCCGCCTACGACGGCACGTTCGTCTTCGACAACGACTTCGCCGCGCTGACCCCCGGCGTCGCGCAGGCGGTGTCGGACCGGGGTGGGCTGCTGGTCGCCGAGAGCGAGCGGGGCGTCTGCCGGGTGGTCTGCTACTCGCCGCGGCACGACCTCCCGCTCGGGCAGCTGCCGGTCGAGCGGATCCGCGCCGTGATGGACACCTGGGCCGACCAGTACACCGAGCTCGGCGGGCTCGACTGGGTGAGCTGGGTGCAGGTGTTCGAGAACCGCGGCGCGGCGATGGGCGCCAGCAACCCGCACCCGCACGGCCAGATCTGGGCCGAGGAACGGCTGCCCACCGAGGCCGTCCGCGAGCTCGCCGCGCAGGAGTCCGCCGCCGCGGCCGGGAGCTGCCTGCTGTGCGACTACCTGGCGGTCGAGGAGGCCGACGGCGCGCGGATAGTCCTCCAGGACGAGCACGTCACCGTGCTCGTCCCGTTCTGGGCGGTCTGGCCGTTCGAGACCCTGGTGCTGCCACGGGGCCACTGCGGCGCGCTGCCCGACCTCGACGGCGCCCGGCGGGACGCCCTCGCCGACGCCCTCCGGCGACTCTCGCGCCGGTACGACTCGCTCTTCGGCGTGCCGTTCCCGTACACGATGGGGCTGCACCAGCGCCCGACCGACGGCGGGGCGCACCCCGGGTGGCACCTGCACGGCCACTTCTACCCGCCGCTGCTCCGCTCGGCCACGGTGCGCAAGTTCATGGTCGGCTACGAGCTGCTGGCCCAGCCGCAGCGCGACATCACGCCGGAGAGCGCGGCGGAGCGGCTGCGCGCAGCGGTGGAGCGCTGATGACCGGGGCCACGCTGCGGGCGGAGTTCACCCGGCTGACCGGGGAACCACCGGCGCTCGTCGTCCGGTCGCCGGGCCGGGTGAACCTGATCGGCGAGCACACCGACTACAACGACGGCTTCGTCCTCCCGGTGGCGCTGGACCGGGGCACGGTCGTCGCGGCCCGTCGCCGACCGGACGGCCGGCTGCGGACGACGGCGCTGCGGATGGGCGGCACGGACGAGCGGTCGCTGACCGGCCTGGACCCGCGGGAGGGGCCGGACTGGTCCCGCTACGTGGCCGGCGCCGCCGCCGTTCTGCAGGAGAGCGGTCACGACGTGCCGGGCGCGGACCTGGTCGTGGACAGCGACCTCCCCATCGGCGCGGGGCTCTCGTCGTCGGCCTCCCTGGAGCTCGGCGTGCTGGTGGCGCTGCTCGCGCTGACCGGCGATGCGCTGGCGCCGGAGACGCTGGCCAGGCTGGGGCAGCGGGTCGAGAACGAGGTCATCGGCGTGCGCAGCGGCATCATGGACCAGCTCGCGGTCGCCTGCGGAACGGCCGGTCATGCGCTGCTGGTCGACTGCCGCACCCTCGGCACCCGGGCGGTGCCCGTGCCCGCCGGGACGAAGATCCTCGTCCTCGACAGCGCCGTCCCGCGCACCCTCGCCGGGTCGGCGTACAACCAGCGGCGCGCCGAGTGCGAGGCCGCCCTCGAGGCTCTTCGCGCGGTGGATCCCGGCCTGTCGGCGCTGCGCGACGTGACGCCGGAGCTGCTGGCGGCGCACGGGCACCTGCTCGACGACGTGCTGCTGCGCCGGGCCCGGCACGTCGTGACGGAGAACGCGCGGGTGCTCGCCGGCACGGCCGCGCTCGAAGGCGGCGACGCCGCGGCCTTCGGCGAGCTGATGGCGGGCTCGCACGCCTCGCTGCGCGACGACTACGAGGTGAGCGTGCCGCAGCTGGACACGCTGGTCGAGATCGCCGTCGGCACGCCCGGTGTGCTCGGCGCCCGGCTGACCGGCGCCGGCTTCGGCGGCTGCGCCGTGGCCCTGGCCACGGCCGACCGGGCGGTGGACGCCGCCGCCGAGATCACCACCCGGTACCGCGAGGCCACCGGCCGCCCGGGCGAGGCGACGGTCTGCGTCCCGTCGGACGGCACCGGGGTGGTCTGGCCGCCAGCTTTCTGAGCCGGTACCCCTACGGCCATCCCTGCTCGAGCAGCGGGGTGACGGTGACCTCGTTGAGCACCACGTCCGGTGGGGCGGCGGCGATCCAGCTGATCAGGTGGGCGACGTGATCGGCCGCCAATGCGTCGGCGGGCGGGGTCGGCTCAGCAGAGCCGGTCCGATGTTCGGGTGCCCATACGCCCCAGTTGGTGTCCATGGCACCGGGGAAGAGCACGCAGGCGCGGATGCGGTGCGGCCTGCCTTCGGCCGCGAGGGCCTGGGTGAGGCCGGTGAGCCCGAACTTGGCGGAGCAGTAGGCCGCGGCGTTCGCCCAACCGCGCCGTCCCGCCACCGACGACACGTTGAGGATGGTCCCGCCGCCGTTCTCGGTCATGTCCGGCCAGACCGCCTTGGCAAGCAGGAACGACGCGCGCAGGTTGACCGCGAGCACCCTGTCCCATGCCGCGACGTCGAGGTCGGCCACCGGACCGGGCACGTCGGTCCCGGCCGCGTTCACCAGGACGTCGACCCGGCCGAGCTCGGCGCGCACCTGGCCGACCGCCCGCTCGATCGCGTCGGCATCGGCGAGATCCACCACGACCGCGGTCGCGCGCACTCCGCGGGCACGGACCTGCTCGGCGGTTCGGTCCAGGTCGCTGGATCCGCGGGCCAGCACCGCGACGTCGGCGCCGTCCGCAGCCAGGGCCAGAGCCGTTGCTCGGCCCAGGCCGCTGCTGCCACCGGTCACCAGCGCGATCCGCCCGCGCAGCGCTCCCGACCCGCTCACTTCTGCCTCCGGTCCCGGCGTCACGGCCGCCGGGACCAGCCTGCCCGCTACGGGCGCCTGATGCCGGGTGGATCCCGAACGGTGTTCACCGTGACCGTCCGGATGCCGTCGACCCGAGGGGAGCCGACGGCATCCGTGGGCAGGGCACGGATGCCGTCGGTGACCCCGATCCGCCATGGCCGGCTCCCCGTCCGCATCGGTCTCAGCCCAGGCGGCGCTCGGCCGAGGCCCAGGCGTCGGCCGGACCCGACGGGCGGTAGGTGCGCATCTCCTGGGTCGCCCGCAGCAGCGACCGCAGCTCCGGCAGCCCGCCGGACACCACGCCGGTGGCCCGCGCCTGCACCAGGGCGTTGCCCAGCGCAGCGGCCTCGACCGGTCCGGCGACCACGGGCAGCCCGCACGCGTCCGCGGTGAGCTGGCACAGCAGCGCGTTGCGGGCGCCGCCCCCGACCAGGTGCACGACCTCGACGTCGCGGCCGGACAGCTCCGCGGCCCGCCGGACGCTGCGCCGGTAGGCCAGCGCGAGGCTGTCCAGGATGCAGCGGACCGTCTCGGCCTGGCTCTGCGGCGGCGTCTGCCCCGTCTCGGCGCACACCTGCGCGATGCGGGCCGGCATGTCCCCCGGCGGCAGGAACCGCGCGTCGTCCGGATCCACGACGGCGGTGAACGCCGGGACGTGCGCCGCCGCGGCGAGCAGGTCGGGCAGGTCGGCGGGCAGGCCGGCCGCCGCCCACGTCCGCAACGACTCCTGCAGCAGCCACAGGCCCATGACGTTGCGCAGGTACCGGACGGTGCCGTCGACGCCGAGCTCGTTGGTGAAGCCGGCGGCCCGGCTCTCCTCGGTGAGCACCGGCGCGTCCAGCTCCACGCCGACCAGCGACCAGGTGCCGCAGGAGATGTAGGCGAACCGGTCGGAGTCGGCCGGCACGCCCACCACCGCGGAGGCGGTGTCGTGGGAGCCCACCGCGGTCACCGGGACCGGCCCGGTCAGCCCCGTCTCTGTCAGCACCTCGGGGGTCAGCTCCCCCAACCGCTCCCCCGGCTGCCGCAGCGGCGGGAGGAGCCGCCGGTCGAGCCCGAGCCGGTCGACGACGTCCGCCGCCCACTCCCGGGTCGTGGCGTCGAGCACGCCGGTGGTGGAGGCGTTGGTGACCTCCGCGCCCACCGCACCGGTCAGCCAGTACGTCAGCAGGTCCGGGATGAGCAGCATCGTCCGCGCCGACGCCAGCTGCGCGGTCTCCCGGGCGGCCGCGAGCTGGAACACCGTGTTGAACGGCAGGTGCTGCAGCCCGGTGATCCGGTACAGCTCCTCGGGCGGGACGACCCCGTGCACGGCCGGCACCGCGGTGGCGTGCCGGGCGTCCCGGTAGTGCACCGGGTTGCCCAGCAGCGCCCCGTCGGCGTCGAGCAGGCCGACGTCGACCGCCCAGCTGTCGATGCCGACGCCGTCCACCCGCCCGGCCTCCCGGCCGGCGGCGCGCAGCCCGTCGAGCACGCCGGCGTAGAGGCCGAGCACGTCCCAGTGCAGGGTGCCCGCGGTGCGCACCGGCCGGTTGGGGAACCGGTGCACCTCCTGCAGGACCAGCCGGCCGGGGCCGACCCGCGCGGCCATCACCCGCCCGCTCGAGGCGCCGAGGTCGACCGCCGCGAAGACGGCCCCGTCCGTTCCCACGGTCAGCGCAGGAAGGCGCCGGCGACGCCGGAGTCGACCGGGACGTGCAGGCCGGTGGTGCGGGTCAGGTCGCCGCCGGTGAGGGCGAAGACGGCGTCGGCCACGTGGTCGGGCAGGACCTCGCGCTTGAGCAGGGTGCGCTGGGCGTAGAACTCGCCGAGCTTGTCCTCCTCGACGCCGTAGACCGCCGCCCGCTGAGCGCCCCACCCGCCGGCGAAGATGCCCGAGCCGCGGACCACGCCGTCGGGGTTGATCCCGTTCACCCGGATCTGGTGCGGGCCCAGCTCGGCCGCCAGCAGCCGCACCTGGTGCGCCTGGTCGGCCTTGGTGGCGCCGTAGGCCAGGTTGTTCGGCCCGGCGAACAGGCTGTTCTTGGAGGAGATGTAGACGATGTCCCCGCCCATCTCCTGCTCGATCATGAGCCGGGCCGCCTCGCGCGAGACGAGGAAGCTGCCCTTGGCCATGACGTCGTGCTGCAGGTCCCAGTCGGCCTCGGTGGTCTCCAGCAGCGGCTTGGAGATCGACAGGCCGGCGTTGTTGACCACCAGGTCGACCCCGCCGAAGGCCAGGCAGGCCGCGCGGAACGCGGCGGCCACCGCCTCGGCGTCGCTGACGTCGGCGGCCACGCCGATCGCGACGTCGGAGTTGCCGATCTCCGCTGCGGCGTCGGTCGCCTTCTGCAGGTCGAGGTCGGCGACGACGACGCAGGCGCCCTCGCGGGCCAGCCGCTCGGCGATGGCCTTGCCGATCCCGCTCGCCGCACCGGTGACCAGCGCGACGCGGGACGCCAGCGGCTTGGGCTTGGGCATCCGCTGGAGCTTGGCCTCCTCCAGCGACCAGTACTCGATCCGGAACTTCTCGCTCTCGTCGATGGGCGCGTAGCTGGACACCGCCTCGGCGCCGCGCATGACGTTGATGGCGTTGACGTAGAACTCGCCGGCCACGCGGGCGGTCTGCTTGTTGGCGCCGAAGCTGAACATGCCGACGCCGGGCACGAGCACGATCGCCGGGTCGGCACCGCGCATCGCCGGGCTCTGGGCGGTGGCGTGCCGGGAGTAGTAGGCCGCGTACTCGGCGCGGTACTCCGCGTGCAGCTCCTTCAGCCGCGCGACGACGTCCTCGACCGGCGCGGACGCCGGCAGGTCGACGACCATCGGCCGGACCTTGGTGCGCAGGAAGTGGTCGGGGCACGACGTGCCGAGCGCCGCCAGGGGCGTGAGCTTCTCGCGGGAGAGGAACTCCAGGACGACGTCGGAGTCGGTGAAGTGGCCGACCTGCGGCTTGTCGGTGGAGGCCAGCCCGCGGACCACCGGCGCGAGGGCGGCGGCCTTGATCCTGCGCTCCGCCTCGGGCAGCGGCTCGAAGCCGGGGACGACGGCGCCGAACGGCTCGGCCACACCCTTCTCGGCGAGGAAGGTCTCCGCGGTGCGGATGATGTCGAGGCTGTTGGCCTCGCACTCCTCGCTGGTGGCGCCCCACGCGGTGATGCCGTGGCCGCCGAGGATGCAGCCGATGGCCTGCGGGTTCTTCTCCTTGATCGCGGCGATGTCGAGCCCCAGCTGGAAGCCGGGTCGCCGCCAGGGCACCCAGACGACGCGGTCGCCGAAGCACTCCCGGGTCAGCGCCTCGCCGTCGGCCGCCGTCGCCAGGGCGATGCCGGAGTCGGGGTGCAGGTGGTCGACGTGCGCGGCGTCGACCAGGCCGTGCATCGCGGTGTCGATCGAGGGGGCGGCGCCGCCGCGGCCGTGCAGGCAGAAGTCGAAGGCGGCGACCATCTCGTCCTCGCGGTCGACGCCGGGGTAGACGTCGACGAGCGAGCGGAGCCGGTCCAGCCGCAGCACGGCCAGGCCCGCCTCCTTCAGGGTGCCCAGGTCACCCCCGGAGCCCTTCACCCAGAGGAGCTCGGCCGGCCGGCCGGTGACCGGGTCGGTCTCGGTGCCCTTGGCGGAGGTGTTGCCGCCGGCGTAGTTGGTGTTGCGCGGGTCGGCGCCGAGCCGGTTGCTGCGCTCGATCAGCTCGCTGACCACAGGGTTCGTCACGTTCGTTTCCTTCCGGGTGTCCGGTGTGTGGCGGGGTGGGGCGGTCGGGTCAGGCGCCCCAGCCGGCCTGCTGGCCGCCGACGCGCTCGCCTTCGATGCGTTCCTGGTAGCCGCTGCGGGCGAAGGCGGCGTAGGGGTCGGCGTCCAGCCCCTGCGACTCGCGGAACTCCCCAAGCAGCGGGCGGACGTCGGTGCTGAACGCATCCATCAGCACCGAGTGGGCGTCGAGGACCTCACCGCTGCGCTGGGCGGCCGCGAGCGCCTCCCGGTCGACCAACAGCGCCTTCGCCGTCGCCTCCTGCACGTTCATCACCGAGCGGATCTGCCCCGGGATCTTCTTCTCCAGGTTGTGGCACTGGTCGAGCATGAAGTTGACCCCCGACTCCGGCCGGTGCGCGCCCTGGGCGACGATCTCGTTCATGATCCGGAACAGCTGGAACGGGTCCGCCGAGCCGACGATCAGGTCGTCGTCGGCGTAGTTGCGGGAGTTGAAGTCGAACGCGCCGAGCCGGCCGACCCGCAGCAGCTGCATCACGATGAACTCGATGTTCGTGCCCGGCGCGTGGTGGCCGGTGTCGAGCACCACGGTCGCCTGGTCCCCGAGGGCCATGCAGTGCAGCAGCGAGGTGCCCCAGTCGGGGATGTCCATCGCGTAGAAGTGCGGCTCGAAGAACTTGTACTCGAGCAGGATGCGGTGCTCCGCGTCGAGCATTGCGTAGATCTGCTGCAGCGAGTCGGCCAGCCGCTCCTGCCGGGAGCGCAGGTCGTCCTGGCCGGGGTAGTTGGTCCCGTCGGGCAGCCAGATCTTCAGGTCGGTGGACCCGGTCTGCCGCATGACCTCGATGCACTGCGCGTGGTGCGCGACCGCCCGGCGCCGGATCTCCGGGTCGGCGTGGGTGAGCGAGCCGAGCTTGTACTCGTCGTCCTGGAACAGGTTCGAGTTGATCGCGCCGATCTGCACGCCGAGGTCGCGGGCGTGCGCCGCCAGCTTTCCGTAGTCGTCGACGAGGTCCCACGGGATGTGCAGCGAGACCCGCGGTGCCACGCCGGTGTAGCGGTGCACCTGGGCGGCGTCCTCGAGCTTCTCGTAGGGGTCGCGGGCGACGCCCGGCTGGCCGAACACCTTGAACCGGGTGCCGGAGTTGCCGAACGCCCAGGAGGGCAGCTCGATGGTCTGGGTGGCCAGCGCCGCGAGGGCGCCGGTGCGGAGGTCGGTCACGGGCGGGCTCCGTTCGAGTGCGGGGGTGGTGCCTGCTCGATCGCCGCGAGCTGGGCGTCGAGGTCGAAGACGAGGTCGAGCTGCTGCTTGGCGCGGCCATCCGACGACTCGCCGCCGCCGGGGAGGTCGAAGAAGGGCGCCATCTCGGCTTCCCACCGGGCGCTCACCCCGGTGGCGTCCATGGCCGCCTGCGCGGCGGCGAGGTCGTCGGCGACGACGGTGCCGACGAGCAGGCCGTCCTCGCGCAGGAAGAGCTGGTAGTCGTGCCATCCGGCGTCGCGCAGCGCGTGCAGCATCTCCGGCCAGACGGCGGCGTGCCGTTCCCGGTACTCGGCCAGCCGGTCGGGCCGGACCTGGAGGGTGAAGCAGACGCGGGGCACGGACGGGTTCCTCTCGGGTTCGGGCGCGTGGCCCGGGCCTGCCGCCGCCGGCCGGACGGGCGGCCGGCGGCGGCAGGCGGGGTGGGACCGACTCAGAAGTCGAACTCGCCGATGTTCTCGGCGGTGAAGACGGTGGGCTCGCCGAGGACGACGACCCCGCCCTCCTCGACGGTGTACTCGCCGAGCTCGCCGGCCTCGAAGGTCTCGCCCTCCTGGCCGGTGATCTGGCCGGCCGCCAGCGCGGCGCCGGCGTAGGAGGCCAGGTAGCCCAGCTCCTCCGGGTTCCACAGCGCGAACGCCTGGACGGTGCCGTCCTCGACGTACTCGCGC
Organism: Blastococcus sp. HT6-4; assembly: GCF_039679125.1. Taxonomy (NCBI): domain Bacteria; kingdom Bacillati; phylum Actinomycetota; class Actinomycetes; order Geodermatophilales; family Geodermatophilaceae; genus Blastococcus; species Blastococcus montanus. Next base: position 2,287,691 of record NZ_CP155551.1, read on the forward strand.
ATCTGGTTCGGCGTGCCGAGCCCGGTCAGCGCGACCTCGCCCTTGTACTCGGAGCTGGACAGGTAGCGGGCCGCCGCGGCGATGCCGACCGTGGTCGGCGAGATGATGCCGTCGAGATCGGGGTAGGTGGCCAGGAGACCCTGGGTCTCCTGGAAGGACTTCTGGTCCTCGTCGTCGCCGTAGACGGTCGCCACGATCTCGATGCCGGGGTACTCCTCGGCGGCGTAGGACTCCATCATCTCGATCCAGGCGTTCTGGTTCGTGGCGTTGGCCGTCGCCGAGAGGAAGGCCACCTGGCCCTCGCCGCCGATCTGCTCGGCGATCAGGTCGATCTGGGTCTGCGCGATGCCCTCGGCCGTCGCCTGGTTGATGAACAGGTCGCGGCACTCCGGGTCGGTGTCGGAGTCGAAGGTGACGACGCTGGCGCCGGCCGAGCGGGCCTGGTCGAGTGCCCCGCAGATCGCGTTCGGGTCGTTGGCCGAGGTCAGGATGACGTCGGCGCCCTGCTGGGTGAGCGTGTTGATGTAGCTCACCTGCGAGGACGCGCTCGCCTCCGACGGCCCGGTGACCGTGAGCTCGCCGTCGAACTCGGAGACGGCGGCCTCCGCACCCTCGGCGGCGGTGTCGAAGTACGGGTTGTTGACCTGCTTGGGCAGGAAGGCGACGGCGAGGTCGGCCGGGATCTCGGCGTCCGGGTTTGCCTCGGCGGCCGCGCCGCCTCCACCGCCGGTGGTCTCCTCGTCGCCGCGGGTCGTGCCGCCGCAGGCGGCCGTCGCGAGGACGAGGGCGGCGACGGCGACACCCGTCATGCCGCCGCGCAGCGGCCGGCGGCTGGTCAGGAAGCTGGTCATCGGTTCCCTCTCTGGAGTGCGCCGGCGCCGGAGCGGCCGGAGTCGGTGGGACGGACGGGCACCCGTCGGTGGGTGCACGGAGGTGGGGTCACGCGGATCGGCTCCGGGCGGCGGCACGCCGCCGGACCCACGCGGTGACCTGGGGGGCGACCACGGCGGCGATGAGCAGCACGCCGGTCACGATGTTGAGGACGTCGGCGGGCACGCTGGCCAGGCGCAGCGCGTTGCGCACCGCACCGAGCAGGAGGGCCCCGGCGAGGACGCCGACCATCCCGCCCCGGCCGCCGAAGATCGAGACCCCGCCCAGCAGGATGGCCGCGACGACCTGGAGCTCGAGCCCGGTGGCGTTGTCGGCCCGGGCGCTGCCGTAGCGAAGGGTCCAGTAGATGCCGCCGAGCGCGGCGATCACACCGGTGACGACGAACAGCCAGAACTTCGTGCGGGCCACGTCGATGCCGCTGAACCGGGCGGCGTCCTCGCTGTTGCCGATCGCGTACAGCGACCGCCCGATCGGGGTGGCGTGCAGGACCACGCCGAAGACGAGGACCAGCACCGCGAGCGGGACGACCGCCACGGGGATGCCGGTGTCACCGATCGTGCTGATCGCCCAGCTGGTCCACGCCCGGGGGAAATCGGCCACCGCCTGGTCACCGAGCACGACGAACGCCAGGCCGCGGTACAGGGCGAGCGTGCCGATGGTGACCGCCAGCGACGGGAGGCCGAGCCGGGTGACCAGCAGGCCGTTGACCGCCCCCAGGACGGCGCCCAGGAGCAGGCACAGCGGGACGATCAGCTCCAGCGGGAGGCCGGCGATCCACAGCTGGCCCATCACGGCGCCGGTCAGCCCGACCGTGCTGGCGACCGACAGGTCGATCTCGCCGGTGATGATCACCATCGTCAGCGGCAGCGCGATCAGCACGATCACGACCACGTCGAGCAGCAGGAACCCGGTGTTGCGGGCGGTCGCGAAACCCTCCACCGCGAGGGAGGCCACCAGCACGAAGGCGACCAGCACCAGGGTGATCACGCCGTCGCCGGTACCGAGCAGCCGCATCCGGTCCGACAGCGTCCGCGGCGGCGCCTGGTCCTCGGCGGGCGGGGCGATGGTCTCAATGGCCACGGGAGCTCCTCCTCCGCAGGCGGCCGGCCAGGCGCAGCGCGAGCACCCGGTCCAGCGCGATGGCGGCGATGATCAGGGCGCCGACGGCGGCGTTGCGCCAGAACGGGTCGATGCCGAGCTGCGGCAGGGCGGTGCCGATGGTGGTCAGCAGCAGGGCGCCGAGCGCCGCGCCGACGACCGAGCCGCTCCCGCCGAAGATGGCCACGCCCCCGACGACCGCGGCGGCGACGACGGTCAGCTCGTACCCGCTGCCGGCGGTCGCGTCCAGCGTCTGGAAGCGGGCCGCGTACAGCACCCCGGCCAGCCCGGCCAGCGCCCCGTTGACCACGAAGGCGGTCAGCACGCGCCGGCCGACCGGGATGCCGGAGAGCCGCGCGGCCTCCGGGTCGGAGCCGATGCCGTACATCTCCCGGCCGCTGCGGTAGCTGCGCAGGTAGTAGCCCACGACGAGGACCACCAGGACGGCGACGAGGAAGAGCACGGGGATGCCGAGCAGCCGGGCGGTGCCCAGGGACTTGAACCCGGTGGGCAGGTCGGCGGCGTTGATCTGCAACCGGCCGCTGGTGCTGGCCCACAGCGCGTCGAGACCCCGGAAGACGTACAGCGTGCCCAGGGTGACCACCAGCGAGGGCACCTTGGCGACGGCGACGATCACGCCGTTGACCAGGCCGGCGACGGCGCCGACCGCCATGCCGACGAGGAGTGCCAGCAGGACCGGTGTACCCGGCTGGGTGGCCAGCAGCGTCCCGGTCGCGTAGGCCGACAGGCCGAGGGTCGAGCCGACGGACAGGTCGACGTTGCGGGTGATGATCACCATCGTCTGGCCCGCCGCCAGCACGGTCAGGATCGACGCGGAGAGCAGCAGGTCCCGGATGTTCTGCTGGGACAGGAACCGCGGCTGGACGACCACCGTCACGACGACGAGCAGCAGCAGCGCGGCGAGGATGCCGAACTCGCGGACGGCGAACAGCCGCTGCACCAGGGAAGCGCCGCCGGTGCCGCGGCCGGAGGTCTCCTCCGAGGCGGCGGGCGGCCGGGTCACCGCGGTGCTCACGAACCCACCGCCGTCCGGGTCGCCTGGCCGGTGGCCGCGAGCATCACGTTGCTCTCGTCGGCCCGGGCGCGGGGGATGTCGTCGACCAGCCGGCCCTCGTGCATGACGAGGACGCGGTCGGCCATGCCCAGCACCTCCGGGAGCTCGCTGGAGACCATGACCACCGCCAGGCCCTCGGCGGCGAGCTGGGACATCAGCCGGTGCACCTCGGACTTGGTGCCGACGTCGATGCCGCGGGTGGGCTCGTCGACGATCAGCACCTTCGGCCCGGTGGACAGCCACTTGGCCAGCACGACCTTCTGCTGGTTGCCGCCCGACAGGGTGGAGACCGGGTCGCTGAGCCTGCCGGCCTTGACCTGCATCCGCCGGGTCCAGTCCGCCGCGGTGTCCCGCTCGCGCCGGGCGGACAGCCAGCCCAGCCGCGACAGCGCCCACCGGCGGGTGAGCGTGGTGTTGCGCTCGACGGAGAGCTCCATGACCAGGCCCTGCTGACGGCGGTCCTCGGGCACCAGCGCGACGCCGGCGGCCATGGCGGCCGCGGGGCTGCCCCGGCGCAGCTCCTGGCCGGCGACCCGCACGCTGCCGGCGTCGTAGGGGTCGACGCCGAAGACGGCGCGCACGACCTCGCTGCGTCCGGCCCCGACCAGACCCGCCAGCGCGACGATCTCACCGGCGCGCACGTCGAAGGAGACGTCGGTGAAGACCCCTTCCCGGGTCAGCCCGCGGATCTCGAGCAGCACCTCACCGGGCTCGACGTCCTGCTTCGGGAAGAGGGTCGCGACCTCGCGGCCCACCATCGCGTGCACGACCCGGTCGACGGTCAGCTCCGAGGTGGGAGCGGTGGAGACCCACTCGCCGTCGCGCATGACGGTGATCCGGTCGCAGAGGTCGAACACCTCGTCGAACCGGTGGGAGATGAACAGCACGGCGGCACCGGCCTCCCGCAGGGCCCGGGCGACGGCGAACAGCCGCTCGACCTCCACGCCGGACAGCGCGGCGGTCGGCTCGTCCATGACCAGCACCCGCGCGTCGAACGACAACGCCTTGGCGATCTCGACCATCTGCTGGTCGGCGATCGAGAGGCCCCGCGCGGGTCGGTCGGGGTCCATGTCGACGCCGAGGCGGTCGAACAGCTCCCGGCACTGGGCGGCCATCGCCGAGCGGTCGATGCGCCGGCCGGAGGTCAGCGGCTGCCGCCCCATGAAGATGTTCTCCGCGACCGAGAGGTCGGGGAACAGGGTGGGCTCCTGGTAGATCACCGCGATGCCCGCGGCCCGCGCCGTCGCCGGGCTGTCCAGGCGGGTCGGCTCCCCGTCCAGGAGGACCCGTCCGCCGTCGGGGGCGTGCACCCCGGCGAGGATCTTCACCAGCGTCGACTTGCCCGCGCCGTTCTCGCCGACCAGGGCGTGCGCCTCACCGGCGCGCAGCTCCAGCCGGGCGCCGCGGAGCGCGGCGACCGCCCCGAAGGACTTGCTCACGTCCTCCAGCGCGAGGACGACGGCGCCGGTCGCCGCCGGCTCCCTCGTGTGGTCCACAGTGACCGCCTCCGTGTCCGTGTCGCCGCGCATGAATCGTTTCATCCGGGGTGTGACGGCCACCATAGGAACACCCCGAAAGGCGTGTCAACCACCACTCCGTACGGCGTGACCGCAGTGTGATCCGGGCGGGCGAGCCGCGGTTGACACGTTTCAGGCGGTGGCCGCATCATGGCCGGCACCGGGCCTCGGGCGAGGTCCGTCGACACGCGTCCGAGGAGGACCACTGACCGCCAGCATCCGGGACGTCGCCGGCCGGGCAGGCGTCTCGGTGGGTACGGTCAGCAACGTCCTCAACCGGCCGGACATGGTCAGCGCCGCGACGCGCGAGCGCGTGCTCACCGCGATCGCCGAGCTGGGCTTCGTCCGCAACGAGTCCGCCCGCCAGCTGCGGGCCGGCCACAGCCGCACGATCGGGCTGGTCGTCCTCGACATCGCCAACCCCTTCTTCACCGACGTCGCCCGCGGGGTCGAGGAGATCGCCAACGCCCAGGGGCTGGCGGTGATCCTGTGCAACTCCGACGACCTGCCGGCCAAGGAGTCGGCGCACCTCGAGGTCCTCGCCGAGCAGCGCGTGCAGGGAGTGCTCATCACGCCGACCGCCGAGTTGAGCCCCGGCCTGGACACGCTGCGCAACCGCGGGGTCCCCGTGGTGCTCCTCGACCGGCGGGCCCCGGGGCCCGACCAGTGCGCCGTCGCCGTCGACGACGTCCACGGCGGGCGGCTGGCCGCCGACCACCTGCTCGAGCGGGGCCACCGGCGGATCGCCTTCGTCGGGGGCGCGTCGGGCCTCCCGCAGATCCAGGAACGGCACCACGGGGTGGAGGAGGCCGTCCTCGACGCCTGCGGCTCCGACGACGCCCTCACCGTCTTCTCCCCCGCGAAGCTCACCGTGGCCGCCGGGCGCGAGGCGGCCGAGGCGATCATCGGCATGCCGGCCGCCCGCCGCCCGACCGCGGCGATCTGCGCCAACGACCTGCTGGCGCTCGGCATGCTGCAGGAGATGGTCCGCCACGGGGTGCGGGTCTCCGACGAGTTCGCCATCGTGGGCTACGACGACATCGACTTCGCCGCGGCCGCCGCCGTCCCGCTCTCGTCGGTGCGCAAGCCGCGGCAGGAGCTGGGGCGCCGCGCGGCGGAGCTGCTGCTGGACGAGGCGCGCAACCGCGAGCACCTGCACGAGCAGCAGCTGTTCGAGCCAACCCTCGTCGTCCGCGAGTCCAGCATGGCGCGCCGCCCGGCGGGCGCGCGGAAGGGAATCGCGTGAGGGTCGCCCTCTTCGCCACCTGCCTGGTCGACACGATGGTGCCGCAGGTCGCCCGCGCCACGGCGGTGCTGCTGCAGCGGCTCGGCCACGAGGTGGTCGTGCCCCCGGGCCAGAGCTGCTGCGGGCAGATGCACGTGAACACCGGCTACCGGCGGGAGGCGGTGCCCGTCGTCGCCAACCACGTGCGCGCGTTCGCCGGCGCGGAGGCGATCGTCGCGCCGTCGGGCTCCTGCGTCGCCTCGATCCACCACCAGCAGGCGGCCGTCGCCCGCCGGGCCGGCGAGCACGCCCTGGCCGACGAGGCCGCCGCGCTCGCCGAGCGCACCTACGAGCTCTCCCAGTTCCTGGTCGACGTCCTGGGCGTCACCGACGTGGGCGCGTACTACCCGCACCGGGTCACCTACCACCCGACGTGCCACTCGCTGCGCATGCTGAAGGTGGGCGACCGGCCGCTCCGGCTGCTCCGCGCCGTCCGCGGGCTCGACCTGGTGGAGCTGCCCGCCGCCGACCAGTGCTGCGGGTTCGGCGGCACGTTCGCGGTGAAGAACGCGGAGACCTCCACGGCGATGCTCACCGACAAGATGGCCAACGTGCTCTCGACGCACGCCGAGGTCTGCACCGCCGGCGACGCCTCCTGCCTGATGCACATCGGCGGCGGACTGTCCCGGCTGCGCTCGGGCACCCGCACCGTGCACCTCGCCGAGATCCTCGCCTCGACGGAGGACGCCGTGAGCCCGCACCAGGCAACCACCCCGGCGGTGTCCGCATGACCGCCGTCTTCCTCGGCATCCCGACCGCTCCCCCGGGCGTCGGCCACCTGCGCGGCGACCGGTCGTTCCCCGACGCCGCCCGCGACTCGCTGCGCGACGGGCAGCTGCGGGCCAACCTCGGCCACGCCACGGCGACGATCCGGGGCAAGCGGGCCGCCGTCGTCGGCGAAGTGCCCGACTGGGCGGAGCTCCGCGAGGCCGGCCGTGCCATCAAGGCGGCCACGATGGCTCGGCTGGACGAGCACCTGATCGCCCTCGAGGAGCAGGTCACCGCCCGCGGCGGAACGGTGCACTGGGCCCGGGACGCCACCGAGGCCAACGCGATCGTGACCCGGCTCGTGCAGGCGACCGGCGCCGACGAGGTGGTCAAGGTCAAGTCGATGGCCACCCAGGAGATCGGGCTCAACGAGGCGCTCGAGGCGGCCGGCATCGCGGCCCACGAGACCGACCTGGCCGAGCTGATCGTCCAGCTGGGCGAGGACACGCCGTCGCACATCCTGGTGCCGGCGATCCACAAGAACCGGGCCGAGATCCGCGAGATCTTCCTGCGCACCATGCCGGGCGTCGACCCGGAGCTCCCCGACGACCCGCGCCGGCTCGCCATGGCCGCCCGGGCGCACCTGCGCGAGCGGTTCCTCCGGGCGCGGGTGGCGATCAGCGGCGCGAACTTCGCCGTCGCCGAGACCGGCACGCTCGCCGTCGTGGAGTCCGAGGGCAACGGCCGGATGTGCCTGACGCTGCCGCAGACCCTCATCACGGTCATGGGCATCGAGAAGGTGGTGCCGACCTGGCGCGACCTCGAGGTGTACCTGCAGCTGCTCCCCCGCTCCTCCACCGGAGAGCGGATGAACCCCTACACCTCGCTGTGGGCCGGCGTCACGCCCGGCGACGGGCCACAGGACTTCCACCTGGTCCTGGTCGACAACGGGCGGACGGCGGTGCTCGCCGACGAGGTGGGTCGCGAGGCGCTGCACTGCATCCGCTGCTCGGCCTGCCTCAACGTCTGCCCGGTGTACGAGCGCGCGGGCGGGCACGCGTACGGCTCGGTCTACCCCGGGCCGATCGGCGCCGTGCTGTCGCCGCAGCTGACCGGGGTCGAGGACAACGCCTCGCTGCCGTACGCGTCGTCGCTGTGCGGCGCCTGCTACGACGTCTGCCCGGTGGCGATCGACATCCCGTCGATCCTGGTGCACCTGCGCGCCGAGCACGTCGAGGCCCAGACCCGGACGACGCCCGAGGCGCTGGCGTTCCGGGCGCTGTCGACGGCCATGTCGCATCCCCGGCTGTGGCGGCTGGCCCAGCGGGCCGCAGGCCTGGGCCGGTTCCTCGCGCGTGGGCGACCGACCCTCCCCGCCACGCTGCCCCCGCCGGCGTCGAGGTGGACCCGGTCGCGCGACCTGCCCACGCCACCGGCGGAGACCTTCACGCAGGCCTGGGCCCGGGAGCACGGCGGATGAACGCCCGCGAGGAGATCCTGGGCCGGATCCGGACCGCACTCGGTCCCGACCGTCCCGCACCGGCCGAGGTGCGGCGCGACTACCGGCTCGCCGACGGCCGACCGCCCGGCGACCCGGCCCTGCTGGACCTGCTGATCGACCGGCTCGAGGACTACAAGGCCTCGGTCGTGCGCTGCGCGCCGCCCGACGTCGCGGTCACCGTCGCCGGTGCGCTCCGGGGCGCGCTCGGCGAGCACTCCCCCGCCGGCGTCGTCGTCGCCCCCGGCGTGCCCTCGGGCTGGCGGCCGGACGGCGCGGTCGAGGACGACGGCCGCCCCGCCGTGGCCCTGGCCGAGCACGCTGCCACCCTCACCGGCGTCTCCGTGGCGATCGCCGAGACCGGCACGCTGGTCCTCGACGGCAGCCCGCTGTCGGGCCGGCGCGCCCTCTCGCTGCTGCCCGACTGCCTGGTCTGCGTCGTCGAGGCGGCCCAGGTCGTCGGGAGCGTCCCGGAGGGGCTCGCCCGGCTCGACCCGCTGGCTCCGCTGACGATGATCAGCGGGCCGTCGGCGACCAGTGACATCGAGCTGCAGCGCGTCGAGGGCGTGCACGGACCGCGCACCCTCGTCGTCGTCCTCGTCGGCTGACCGGAGGTCAGCCGGCCTCCCGGTCGGCCGCCCGGCGCGCCCGCTCCGCCGGCCAGCGGGCCACGGCGTCCGCGAGCTCGCCGTGCAGGAAGGCCATGAAGTCGCGGGTCTCGGCCAGACGGCGGCCGCCGGGGCGGTCGACGCCCAGCGCCGACACCCCCGACGCCACGGCGTCCCCGAACCGCTGCAGCGCCGCGAGCTCGGAGGCCATGAAGCGCGACCACAGATCGGTGTCGTCGAGCACATAGAGGTCGCTGCGCGTCCCGGGCTCCCGCTCGCGCACCAGGAGACCCACCTGGACGAGCTGACGCACGGCGCCGCTGATCGCGGCCGGACTCACCTGGAGCCCCTCGGCGAGATCGGTGGCGGTGTAGCGGTCGGCGTCGTCGGCCAGGGCGTAGGCCAGGACCCGGGCCGGCATCGGAGACATCCCCGACTCCCGCAGGACCAGGGCGAACCGCTCGACGAACCGCAGGAGGGCGGCTCGCTGGGTCTCCTCGTCGTCGACGCTGGTCACCCCGCCACGGTACCGGAGCGTTGCGTACGTAGGAAGCTTCACAACATTGTGAAAGCTGTGTACGTTCCGGGCTCGTGACCACAGCCATCTCCGTGTCCGGCCTGGTGAAGACCTTCGGCGCCACCCGCGCCATCGACGGCCTCGACCTCGAGGTCGCCTCGGGCGAGGTGCACGGCTTCCTCGGCCCGAACGGCTCCGGGAAGTCCACGACCATCCGCGTGCTGCTGGGCCTGCTGCGCCCGGATTCCGGCCACGCCGAGCTGCTCGGCGGTGATCCGTGGCGCGACGCCGTCGCGCTGCACCGGCGCCTCGCCTACGTCCCGGGCGACGTGACCCTGTGGCCGACCATCAGCGGCGGCGAGGCGATCGACCTGATCGGCGCGCTGCGCGGCGGCCTCGACCCGCGCCGGCGCGCGGAGCTGCTGGAGCGCTTCGACCTCGATCCGCGGAAGAAGGCGCGCACCTACTCGAAGGGCAACCGGCAGAAGGTCGCCCTGGTCGCGGCGCTCGCCTCCGACGCCGAGCTGCTCATCCTCGACGAACCCACCTCGGGTCTGGACCCGCTCATGGAGGCGGTGTTCCAGGAGTGCATCCGCGAGCTGCGCGCCGAGGGCCGCACGGTCCTGCTGTCCAGCCACATCCTCGCCGAGGCCGAGGTCCTGTGCGACCGGGTGAGCATCATCCGGCTCGGCCGCACCGTGCAGAGCGGAACGCTGGCCGAGCTGCGGCACCTCACGCGGATGTCCATGACGGTGGAGACCGAGCGGCCCGCCGACGGCCTGGACTCCCTGCCCGGGGTGCACGACCTGCGCCGCGAGGACGGCCGGGTGCACTTCGACGCCGACACCGACGCGCTGGACGACGTGCTCCGGCACCTCGCCCCCCTGGGCGTGCGCGGCCTGACCAGCACCCCGCCCACGCTGGAGGAGCTGTTCCTGCGCCACTACGGCGACGAGCTCGAGGCCGACGGCGTTCCGGTCGCCCAGGAGGCGGGGCGGTCATGAGCACCGGGTCGGGCACGCTCGCCGGCACCGGGCGGCTGTTCCGGTTCACCCTGCGCCGGGATCGGCTCCGCCTGCCGGTGTGGATCGCCGCCGGCACGTTCATGGTGGTGACCCAGTCGGTCGCCAGCCAGGCGCTGTACGAGACCCCCGCCGACCTCGCCGCCTACCGGGCGTCGGTGGGCAGCAACGCGGCGACGATCGCGCTGGCCGGCCCCCCGGTCGGGCTCGACACCGTCGCCGGCGCGGTCGCCTTCGAGATCTCCGCGACCGTCATGCTGATCGCCGCGCTGATGGCGATGTTCACCGTCACCCGGCACACCCGCGCCGACGAGGAGGCCGGGCGCACGGAGCTGCTCCGGTCGGCGCGGGTCGGGCGGCACGCGCCGCTCCTGGCCGCCGTCCTGCTCTCCTCGCTGGCGTGCGGCCTGCTGGCGCTGGCCATCGGCGCGGCGACGACGGCGACCGGGCTGCCGGCCGCCGGCTCGTTCGTGCTCGGCGCCGCGGTGGGCGCGTGCGGCCTCGTCTTCACCGGGGTCACCGCCGTCGCCGCGCAGGTGACGGGCTCCACCCGGTCCGTCTACGGCCTGGTCGGCGGGCTGTTCGCGGTCGCGTTCGTGCTCCGCGCGATCGGTGACATCCAGGGCAACTGGGTGGTCCGGACCTCTCCGATCGGCTGGGCGCAGGCCACGCATCCGTACACCGACGACGCCGTCGCCCCGCTGCTGCTGTGCCTGGTCGTGGCCGCCGTCCTGGTCGTCGCCGGTGTCGCGCTGCTCGACCGCCGCGACCTCGGCTCCGGGCTCGTCCAGCCGCGGCCCGGCCGGCCCGCCGCCCGACCGACCCTGCTCTCCCCGCTCGGCCTCGCCGTCCGGCTGCACCGCGGCGCGCTGACCGCCTGGACGGCCGGGCTGGCGCTGCTGGGCGTGGTCTACGGCACCCTCGCCGAGTCGGTCGAGACGCTGATCGGGGAGAACGAGCAGGCGCTGGCCATGTTCGGCGACCCGGACGTCGACCAGCTCGTCGACGCCTACCTGGGCACGACGTTCGCCGTCACCGCGCTGCTCGCCTCGGCCTACGCGGTCTCTGCGGTCCTGCGGGCCCGCAGCGAGGAGTCGGGCGACCGGGCCGAGGTGCTGCTGGCCACGGCGACCAGCCGCGCGTCCTGGCTGGGCAGCCACGTGCTGGTCGCCCTGCTCGGCTCGGCGCTGGCCATGGCCGTCGCCGGGGTCACCACCGGGCTGGTGCGGGTCGCGCAGACCGGCGAGGGCGCGGCGCTGGGCCGGATGGTCGGGGCCGCGGTGTCCTACGTCCCCGCCATCTGGGTCGTGGCCGGCGTGGCCGTCGCGCTGTTCGGGCTGCTCCCCCGCCTGGCGACGACGGTGGCGTGGACGGCGGTGGGCCTCTTCCTGCTGATCACCATGTTCGCCGAGTCGTTCGACTGGCCGGACTGGGTGAGCGACCTGTCGCCGATCAGCTGGATCCCGACCCTGCCGCTGGAGGAGTGGACGCTCGCCCCCCTGGCCGGGCTGGCCGCCGTCGCCGCCGTCCTCCTCGCCGCCGGCTTCACCGGGTTCCGGCGGCGGGACATCGCCCTCGGGTGACCCCGCCCCGGGGGCGTCCGCACCGTGCGGACGCCCGCGGGGTGGCTCAGCCGGTCCGCGCCCCCCGGTGACGGCCCAGGTAGTGCGACAGCCCGACGGCGACCAGCAGCGCGGCCCCGTTGAAGACCGGGCTGGCCCAGGCGCTGGCACCGGAGAGGGTCAGCCCGCTGACCGCCACCGAGACGAACAGCACCCCGATGATCGTGCCGACCGCGTTGAAGAATCCGGGCACGACGGCGGTGGCCCCGAGGAACGCGGCGGCCAGCGCGGGGAAGAGCAGGCTCGTGCCGTTGTCGGCCGTGGCACTGCCGGCCCGTGCCAGCGCGAGCACGCCGGTGACCCCGGCGAGGGCGCCGGCCAGGACGAACGTCGCCCACACCGACCGGTCGACCCGCACCCCGACCAGCCGGGCGGACCGGGGGTTCGACCCGATCGCGTAGAGGCTGCGGCCGAACGGGGTCTGGGACAGCAGGTACCAGAGGGCCACCGTGGCCAGCGCCACCACGAACACGACCCGCGGGAGCCCGAGCCAGGTGGAGCCGCCGAACCTCGGCAGCGCCGGGTCGATGCCGGCGAGGATCGTCTGCCCGCCGGTGTACCACTGGATCAGGCCGCCCAGCAGCGTCGCCATGCCGAGGGTCGTGACGAAGCTGTTGAGCCCGAACCGGGTCACCAACAGGCCGTTGATCCCGCCGATGACCGCGCCGACCCCCACGCCGACCGCGATCGCCACGCCCAGCGGCAGGCCGGAGAAGCTCATCAGCCCCGCGGTCAGGACGCTCGACGTCGCCGCGATGGCGCCGAGGGAGAAGTCGAAGTAGCCGGTGACCAGCGGCAGGATCACCGCCAGGGCGAGGAGGGCCACCACCGACTGGTTGCCGAGCAGGACGCCGGCGTTCTGCGTCGTGAAGAAGGTGTCCGAACTTCCGGGGTACAGCGCGAAGAAGGCGATGACCGCCAGCAGCAGCGCGAGCAGCGCGTTGCGTTCGGCGAACCCCTTGAGCCCGGACGAACGGGCCGCCGGCGGCTCCTCCACCGGTGCGGTCGCCCCCGGATCGGCCGGCGACCCGGTCTCGACGTGCTCGGTGTTGGTCAGGCTCATCGCTGGGCTCCTGGGGCCGGCGCGGGGCCGGGCGTCTCGTCGGTGCTCTGGGTCAGTTCGGTCAGCCGGTCGGCGGTCAGGTCCGCGCCGTGCACCTCGGCCGCGACGCGGCCGTCCCGCAGCACGAGCACGCGGTCGCACAGCGCGCACAGCTCCATCAGGTCGGAGGAGGCGACCAGCACCGCACAGCCGCCGGCGGCGGTCTCCCGGACGGTGCGGTAGATGTCGGCGCGGGACATCACGTCCACGCCCTGGGTCGGCTCGTCGAGCAGCAGCAGCGACGGCGACCGGCGCAGCCACCGGGCCAGCACGGCCTTCTGCTGGTTGCCGCCGGACAGCGCCGCGAACGGCACCTCCGGCGACGGCGCCTTGATGCCGTGCTCGCGGATGAGCTCGGCCGCCTCGGCGCGTTCCTGTCGGGCGGCCATGCCCCACGGCCGCCAGTACCGGCGCAGCACGGTGGCCGAGAGGTTGTGGCGGACGGTCAGGTCCGCGAAGGCGGCCTCCCCGCCACGGTCCTCCGGCACGTAGGCCACGCCGGCCGCGATCCGGCGGGGAGTGCCCTTGCCGGCGTCCGCACCGGCCGACCCCGAGGCGATCCGCAGGGTGCCCGCCTCCGGCTCGTGCTCGCCGAAGACGGTCTTCAGCAGGGAGGTGCGCCCGGAGCCCACGAGCCCGGTGACGCCGACGATCTCGCCCCGCCGGACCTGCAGGTCGACCCCGCGCAGCGGCCCCCCGGCCAGCCCCGCCACGTCGAGGACGACGTCGGAGTCGTCGCCGCGAGCAGCCGAGCCCGTCCGGGGACCCGGCCGCTCGGCCGCTGTCGCCGAGCCGGTCATGAGCGCGACCAGCTCGCGCTCGGTCGGCTGCGAGTCCACGACCGTGGCCACCGTGCGCCCGTCCCGGAACACGGTGAAGTCGTCGGACACCGCGAGCACCTCGGGCATCCGGTGGCTCACCATCAGGACGGTCTGGCCGTGGTCGGCCCGTCGGCGCACCGCCTCCAGGAGCACCTGGGACTCGTGCTGCGGCAGCGTGGCGGTGGGTTCGTCGAGGACGAGGACCAGGTGCCGGTCGCTCTCCTGGTCCTGCAGCGCCCGGGCGATCGCGACCAGGGTGCGCTGCGCCGGGCGCAGTGCCATGACCGGGGTCGTGGGCGCCGCGTCGATCTCGTAGTCCGCCAGCAGCCCGGCGACGCGCCGGTGCAGGGCGCGCCAGGAGACCCGCCCCGCCGTTCCCCGGGGGTAGCCCGCGTCGAGCGCGACGTTCTCCGCGACCGACAGCTCCGGGAACAGGCCGAGGTCCTGGTGGACGAAGCGGAGGCCGGCGGCCCGCCCGGCCCGCGCGTCGTAGTCGGCGGCCGTCCACGAGGAGCCGGCCACCTCGATGCGTCCGGCGTCGGCCCGGTGGACCCCGGCCAGCACCTTGATGGTCGTCGACTTGCCGCACCCGTTGCCGCCCACGAGGGCGTGCACGGTGCCGCGCCGCAGCGCCAGCTCGGCGCCGTCGAGGGCAAGGGTCGCCCCGAACCGCTTGGTCATGCCGGAGACGCGCAGGACGACGTCCGTCGCGGCCGCCGGCGGGGTCGCCGTCGTTGTCATGGAAGTCCTCTCACCGGTGGCCGCCCGGGACACGGGCGGCCACCGGTCTCGGCGGGAGAAGGGGGTCAGACCCCCCATGCCTCCTGGTAGGCGGCGCGGTAGTCGACCGGTTCGAAGTCCTGACCCTGGGGCGGCAGGTTGTGCTCCGCGTCCACGACCTGGAAGCCGTCGCCCTGCACGAGCGGCTCCTCGCCGTTGAGCACCCGGATGGCGGTGTCCACCGAGCCCCAGCCGCCCCACTGCGTCGGGTAGCCGACGATCGCGTCCTGGCCCCCGTCGCTGCGGATGAGCTCCATGTTGGCGACGTTGCCGAGGCCGCTGATGACGTCGAGGTCGGCCGAGCGGCCCGAGGACACGACCGCCTGGGCGAGACCGGCGGGCATCCAGCCGCCGAGCGGCACGAACACCGAGTCGACGTCGGGCGCCTGCAGCAGGGCGGTGGAGAACTTCTGCGGCAGCGCGCCGGTCATGACGTCGTTGTTGGAGACCTCGAGGGTGCCCACGATCTCGCAGCCGGCGCAGGTGGCCAGCTCCTCCTCGAAGCCCTCCGCCAGCCAGGGGCCCCACAGCGGGTCGGTGAAGACCAGGTGCAGCACCTTCGCCTCGCCACCGGTGGTGCCGATGAGCCAGTCGGCGGCGAGCTTGCCCTGGAGCTCGAAGTTGTCGCGGACGCTCATGCCCTCGAGCTGGATCCGCTCGCTGGCCCAGAGCGCCTCGCCCCCGACCTCGTCGCAGTCGGCGCCGCCACCGCCGATGACGGTCACGCCGGCGGCCTTCGCCTCCTGGAACGGCTGCTGGATGCTCGCGCAGTCGATCCCCACCGGGACGATCACGTCGGCGTCGGCGCTGATCGCCTGGCGGACGCAGTCGCCCCAGCCGTTGGGGTTGAGCTGGCCGTCGCACAGCCGCACGTCCCAGCCCACGGCCTCGGCCGCCTCCTGCACCGCGGCCGTCGGCGTCGAGCAGCTGGGGATCTGCTCACCGCAGGAGATCGCCCAGAGGGTCACGTCCTCCGGTGGCGTCGTCGCGGTGGTGGGCGGGGTGCCCATCCGCCCTTCGTAGGCGACCTGCAGCGCGTCCGCGGCGGCGGCGGAGCCGCTGTCGGCGGTGCTGGCGGGGCTCCCCGAGCTGACGGCGTCCTCGTCCGTGGACCCGCAGGCGGCCAGGCCCACGGTGGCGGCCAGCGTGAGGACGGCGGTCACGCCGAGCCGGCGCATGGAGTGGGTCATGAACTTCCCTTCGACGCAGACGCCCCTCATCGGTGACGGGCGTCACTGCCGCCGAAGTGTCAGCACCTGCACGCCGGAGCGGAAATCACTTCTCCTGGGGGTGATCATCACCGCTGTCGATAACGCCTGCGCCGAGGCCGGTCGACTGCCGCGTCGCGCGCAGCACGAGGTCCCGGAAGTAGATGTGGTCCGGGTCGTCGTCGAACACCGGGTGCCACCACATGGCCTCGACCAGCGGGCCGGCGTCGAAGGGGCACGGCAGGGCCCGGATGCCGATGTTGAGCGGCAGCAGCTCGACCAGGCGGCGCTGCAGCAGCGCGATCCGCCCACTGCCCGCGATCAGGCCCGGCACGGTCAGGAAGTTCTCGGTGACCACCTGCACCCGCGGCTCGATGCCGAGCATCCGCATCTGCCGGGCGGCCGGCGTGGAGGCGGTGGGGCCGTGGAACGTCACCACCCAGGGCATGGCCTCGAGATCGGCGACGGTCAGACCCCGCTCGACCAGCGGGCTGTCGGCGGAGACGACGCACACCCACTCGTCCCGGTACAGGTCCTGGTGCGACAGATCGGTGAGGAAGCCGTGCGGCAGCACCAGCAGGTCGGTGCTCAGCAGCACCTGGTCGGCGCGGTCGACCACGGTGGGGGTGTTCGCCGACAGCCGCAGCCGGGTGTGCGGGGCCTCCTCGGCCAGCAGTTCGGCGATCGTGTCGCCCAGCACCGCGACCCCGTAGTCGCTGACCACCACCGAGAACTCGCGCCGGGACGATGCCGGGTCGAAGACCGGCTGGGCGGTGAAGACCCGCTCCACCCCGGTGAGGGCCATCCGCGCCAGGTCCTTGAGCTGCACCGCCAGCGGGGTCAGGCGGTACTCGTTGCCCGCCCGGCTGAGCAGCTCGTCGTCGAAGTGGCGGCGCAGCCGGGCCAGCGACGCCGACAGCGCCGGCTGGCTCAACCCCATCTGGGCCGCGGCTCTGGTGACGCTGCGCTGCTGGAGCAGCGCATCGAGCGACACCAGCAGGTTGAGGTCCAGGCTCGCCAGGTTCACCCGGCGCACTGTATCGACGCCGTTGATGCCTGTCATCAGACATCTCGTCTTCCCGGGTGAGGGGTCGGTCCCGCAGCGTGATGCGCGTCGCAGTCCGAGGAGAGGACCCCCGTGCTCACGCCCGACCAGCTCGACCCGACCGACCCCGAGGGCGCCATCGCCGCTGCGGCGAAGCGCTGCTCGAACTGGGGACGCTGGGGCGCCGACGACGTGCTGGGCACGCTGAACTTCCTGACCGAGGACAAGCGCGTCGAGGGGGCCCGGCTGGTCCGCCGCGGGGTGAGCTTCTCGCTGTCCCAGCGCTTCGACATGGACGGCCCGCAGAAGGGCTGGCGGCGGCGCACCAACCCGGTGCACACCATGCTCGACACCGGTACCGACGCCGAACGCGGTCAGGGGTTCCCGCACGGCCTGGGCGGCGCCGACGACGTCATCGCCATGCCGCTGCAGTCCTCCACCCAGTGGGACGGGCTCGGCCACATCTTCGACCACGGCAACGCGTGGAACGGCCGGCGCGCCGGGAACGTCGTCACCAGCGCCGGCGACGCGGTCACCGGCATCGAGACCGTCGCCTCGCTGATCACCGGCCGCGGCGTGCTCCTCGACGTCGGCCGCGCCCTCGGGACCGACGGCGAGCTGCCCGACGGCTTCGCCATCACCGCCGAGCACCTGCAGGCCACCATCGCCGCGCAGGGCGACAGCGCCCGCGTCGGCCGCGGCGACCTCCTGCTGGTGCGCACCGGTCAGCTCACCCGCGCCCGCCGCGACATCGCCGAGGGCCGCGGGTGGGGCGAGTACGCCGGCGGCCCGGCCCCCGGCCTGTCGTTCACCACCGCCGACTGGCTGCACGGCACCGAGATCGCCGGCATCGCCACCGACACCTGGGGCTTCGAGGTGCGGCCCAACGAGTTCGAGGTCGCCTTCCAGCCGCTGCACCAGGTCGCCATCCCCCACATCGGCCTGTTCCTCGGCGAGATGTGGGACCTCGATGCACTGGCCGCCGACTGCGCCGACGACGGCGTCTGGGACTTCCTCCTCACCGCCGCGCCCCTGCCCGTGACCGGCGCCGTCGGCGCCCCGGTCAACCCCATCGCCGTCAAGTGACCACCGGACGAAGGAGTCCTGACATGCCCGCCGTCAACACCGTGCTCGTGGTCGGTGCCGGCCTCGCCGGCACCGCCACCGCCATCCGCCTGGCCGAGGCCGGTGTGGCCGTCGAGATCGCGGAGATCAAGCCCGACGTCGCCGCCATCGGCTCAGGCATCACCCTGCAGGGCAATGCCCTGCGCGAGCTGCGCACCCTCGGCGTCTGGGAGCAGGTCCAGGAGAAGGGGTACGCCTTCGACACCACCGGGATCCGGGCGCCGGACCCCAACGGGACCGTGGTCGCCGAGATCGCCGACGCCAAGACGGGCGGCCCCGACCTGCCCGCGGTCATGGGCATGCCCCGCCCGGAGCTGGCCCGCATCCTCTGCGAGCGGGCCACCGGGGTCGGCGTGAAGCTGCGGTACGGCACGACGCACACCGAGCTGCGCCAGGACGCGGACGGCGTGGACGTCACCTTCGCCGACGGCTCCACCGGCCGCTACGACCTGGTCGTCGGCGCCGACGGCATCCGCTCCTGGACCCGCCGCGCGCTGGGCATCGACCTGGAGACGAAGTCGGTCGGCATGGGGATCTGGCGGGCGTTCGGCCCCCGGCCGGCGAGCGTCACCCGCACCGACCTCTACTACGGCGGCCCGTCGTTCATCGCCGGCTACTGCCCGACCGGCGAGGACAGCCTCTACGCCTACATCGTCGAGCCCGCGCAGGACCGGTCGACGCTCACCCCGGACGAGCAGCTCGCCGTGATGAAGGAGCTGTCGCGGGCCTACCACGGCCCCTGGGACGAGATCCGCGAGACGCTGACCGACCCGGGCCGGGTCAACTACACCTGGTTCGGGACGCACATCCTGCCCGCGCCGTGGAACCGCGGTCGCGCGGTGCTGATCGGCGACGCCGCGCACACCTGCCCGCCCACGATCGCCCAGGGCGGCGCGCAGGCTCTGGAGGACGCCTTCGTCCTCACCGACCTGCTGCTCACCCGGGAGGCACTCGACCAGGACCTGTGGGACGCCTTACACGCCCGTCGCCTCGACCGGGCGACGGCCGTCGTCGACGCGTCGAACCAGCTGGCCCGGTGGCAGCTGGAGCACGTGCAGGGCGACGCCCCCGCCCTCTTCCGCTCGATCGCCCAGCTCACCAGCCGGCCCGCCTGACCCCTGCGACACCGACCGAGGACGCACCGATGACCCAGCGCCTGATCACCCACCTGCGGCACGTCGACCTGGCCGTGCCCGACTTCGCCAAGCAGCTCGACTTCTACTCCGGCACCTGGGGTCTGAAGACCGAGCACACCGACTCCGGCCTGGCGTTCCTCGCCGCCGAGGGCTCGCCGGAGCAGTACATCGTCCGGCTGCGCGAGGCCACCGACAAGCGGATCGACCTGATCTCGTTCGGTGCCGCGAGCGCGGCCGACGTCGACACCCTCGCCGGGCAGCTCGCGGCCGACGGCGTCCGGCTGGTCACCGAGCCCGGCACCCTGCAGACCCCCGGCGGCGGCTACGGGTTCCGGTTCTTCGACAACGAGGGGCGCACGATCGAGGTGAGCTCGGACGTCGAGGTGCGGCAGCACCGGAAGATCGAGGAGGGCGAGTCCATCCCGGTCCGGCTGTCCCACGTCGTCATCAACTCCGCCGACCCCGAGGGCGCCCTGGCCTTCTACGAGAAGCACCTCTCGTTCGCTCTCTCGGACACGCTCATGCACCCGCGGATGGGCAGCATGATGTGGTTCCTGCGGACCAACGCCTGGCACCACAGCATGGCCATCGCCCGGGGGCCGCACCCGTCGCTGCACCACGCCAGCTTCGAGATGCGCGGCATCGACGAGTACATGCGCGGCACCGGCCGGCTGCTGCGCCAGGGCGTGGAGAAGATCTGGGGCCCGGGCCGGCACATGGCCGGCAACAACACCTTCAGCTACTTCCTCGACCCGCACGGCAACACCGTCGAGTACACGACCGAGCTCGAGGTGCTGGACGAGGACACCTGGCACCCGAACGTCTACGACTTCAGCAACCCCGAGGTCTCCGACCAGTGGGGCACCGCCAACGCGATGAACGAGTTCGTCGCCCAGCGGTCGTTCAACGACCCGGACAAGGGCCTGTTCGTGGCCCCTCCCGTCTGATGCGGTTCGCCACCTGGGAGACCGAGGGCCGCGTGCAGGCCGGCGCAGTCGGGGTCGCGGGCCTGCACGCACTCCCCGGCGACCGCACGATCCTCGACCTCGTCCGCGCCGGGCTGCCCGCCGCGCTCGAGGCGGGTGCCGAGGCGCTGTCCGCCCCCGCCGTGCCGGTGGAGTCGGTGCGGCTGCTGCCGCCGCTGCAGGCACCCACCGTGCGCGACTTCGTCGCGTTCGAGGAGCACGTCGAGGGCGTGGTGAAGAGCGTCGGGGACGGCGCCGGCGTCGTGCCGGAGTGGTACGAGGCGCCCACCTTCTACTTCACCAACCCCTACGCCCTGGTCGGCGCGCACGACGACGTCGCCGTCCCACCGGGGTCGCACCTGCTGGACTTCGAGCTCGAGGTCGCCGTCGTCGTCGGGAAGGACGGCGCCTCGCTCACCCCCGAGCAGGCCCGCGACCACGTCTTCGGCTACACCGTGTTCAACGACTGGTCGGCCCGCGACCTCCAGCGCCGGGAGATGAAGGTCAACCTCGGCCCGGCCAAGGGCAAGGACTCCGCCACCACCCTCGGCCCGTGGCTGGTCACCGCAGACGAGCTGGAGCCCTACCGCGACCCCGACGGCTTCCTCGCCCTGGACATGCGCGTCTCGGTGAACGACGTCGAGATCGGCCAGGACCTGCTGTCGAACATGGGCTGGCCCTTCGAGGAGCTCATCTCCTACGCCTCCCGCGGCACCTGGCTCCGCGCCGGCGACGTGCTCGGCTCCGGCACCTGCGGCAACGGCGGCTGCCTGGCCGAGCTGTGGGGACGCCGCGGCGAGCAGACCCCTCCCCCGCTGCAGCCCGGCGACGTCGTCGAGATGACCGTCGAGGGCATCGGCACCATCCGCAACCGCGTCGTCCCCGGGCTGGACCTCCCGCCCGTCGCCCCGGCCCGTCCCCGGCCACGGGTCCGGAAGCGCACCGCGTGAGCGGCCGGGTCGCGGGGAAGGTCGTCGTCGTCACCGGTGGCGGCCAGGGGCAGGGGGCGGCCGCGGCCCGGTTGCTGGCCGCCGAAGGCGCGACCGCCATAGCTCTCGACCTCGGGGAGGCGCCCATCGAGGCCCTCCCCGGGGTCGAGTACCACCGGCTCGACGTCACCGACGCGGGCGGCTGGGCGGCGCTCGCCGCCGACCTGCGGGAACGCTTCGGCCGCGTGCACGGGCTCGTCGCCAACGCTGGCGTCACCTTGCGGGCACGGCTGGCCGACGTCGACCCCGCCGACCTGGCGCGGGTGTCGGAGGTCAACGTGACCGGCACCCTGCTGGGCATCCAGGCCCTCACCCCGCTGATGCCCGCAGGCGGCTCGGTCGTCGTCGTCGGCTCCGCCGCCGCCCTGACCGGCCACTTCCCCGTCGCGTACACGGCGAGCAAGTGGGCGCTGCGCGGGCTGGCGAAGGCCGCCTGCCTGGAGCTCGGGCCGCGGGGCATCCGGGTCAACACCGTGCATCCCGGCTACATCGAGACACCGATGACCGCCTCGGCGGCGCCGCCCTTCCGGGCGGCCAACGTCGCCGAGACGCCGCTCGGCCGGACCGGGACCGTCGGCGAGGTCGCCCCGCTGGTGCTCTTCCTCGTCAGCGACGAGGCCTCCTTCATCACCGGCGCGGAGATCCCCGTCGACGGCGGCATGACCGCGCACGGCGGCGTGAAGTCGATCAGCGACGCCGTCCGCACCGCTTCCTGAGAACGACCCGAGAGGACCACCTGTGTTCGAGTACTTCCCCACCGGCCCCTACACCTGGAACCTCGGCGTCGTCGCGACGCTGAACTCCGGCGGGCTGATCGACGAGGTCGACCGCGCCTGCCGGCCGATCAAGGAGGCCGCGAACGCCGGCGAGGACGCCGGGACGCCGGACTTCCTGCGCGCCTGGCGGGCGCTGACCGACCAGCTGGTCGGCCAGGCCGAGGCGGCGGAGAAGGCCGGGCACGTCCGCACCGCGGGGCAGCTGTGGTTCCGGGCCAGCAACTACCTCGCCCAGGCCGAGCGGATGCTCGCCCACTCCGACCCGAACCGGGTGCCCACCTACCGGCGGATGCTGGAGCTGGCGCAGAAGGCCTTCGACACCCACAGCCCGCGCGTCTCCCGCGTCGAGATCCCCTACGAGGGCACCACGCTGCCGGCCTACTTCAGCCAGGCGCCGGCCACCGACGACGGCCCCGCTCCGGTCGTCGTGCTGGTCAACGGGCTGGACTCCACCAAGGAGCACATGTACGCCTCCAACCACTGGGAGGAGCTCGCCGCCCGCGGCATCTCCTGCCTGATGCTCGACCAGCCCGGCACCGGTGAGGCGCTCCGGCTGCAGGGGCTGACCGCCCGCATCGACACCGAGGTCTGGGCCGGCGCTGCCGTCGACTGGCTGGAGACCCGCGACGACGTCGACGCCTCCCGGATCGGCATCGTCGGCTGGTCGCTGGGCGGCTACTACGCCCCCCGCGCCGCCGCGTTCGAGAAGCGGTTCGCGCTCTGCGTCGCCTGGGGCGCCAACCACGACTGGGGCGCGGTGCAGCGCCGCCGCAAGGAGCGCGAGGGCGAGCGTCCGGTCCCCCACTACTGGGAGCACGTCCTCTGGGTGTGGGGCCAGGAGGGCGACGAGAAGAACCTCGACGCGTTCCTCGACTTCGCCGACGCCGTGAACCTCGAGGGCGTCGTCGAGCAGATCACCGTCCCGTTCCTGATCGCGCACGGCGCCAACGACCGGCAGATCCCGCTGGAGATGGCGCACCGCTCCTACGACCAGGCGGTCAACTCGCCCAAGCGCGAGCTCCGGGTCTTCACCCCCGAGGAGGGCGCCACCGAGCACATCGGGCTGGACCACCTCTCCTACGTCAGCACGTTCATCGCCGACTGGGTGAGCGACACCTTCGCCGAGCTGAAGAGCTGACCGCCGTGCCCATGCTGTTCGTGACGCTGCCGGTGCGAGACCTGCCGGCGTCGAGGGATTTCTACGAGGCTCTCGGCTTCAGCATCAACCAGCACTCCTCCGACGAGCACACCACGGCGGTGGTCATCGACGACAACATCGTGGTGAAGCTGCTGACGCGGGACTCGTTCCCCGTTCCGCCGGGCGACCCCGCGGCCGGTCCGACGGTCGTCAACTGCCTGACCGTCGAGGGCCGGACGGAGGTCGACGACCTCGTCGGGAAGGCGCTCGCCTCGGGCGGGAACCCACTCCCCGTCCGGGACGATGCGTCGACCTACTCCGGGTGCTTCGCCGATCCCGACGGTCACGTCTGGCAGGTCAGGTGGATGGACCAGCTGCACGTGGTCGACTGACCGGCTCGCTCGCACCCCTCGATGGCAGCCGACCCGCGGTCGACCGCTCGAGGGGGCGGGTGCGTGGCCGGGGCTCGGCAGGACAACTCGAGCGCCGCCGGCGTCCGCCCGGTGGACTGCCCAGGAGGCGTCGCATCCAGCGGCGGTGCCGCCCTGCTCGCCCACCTGCACCGACGCCTCGACGACGGCGCGGGCGACGTGCGGCGTGGGGCTATCCGCGCTCGGGGCGGAAGGGGTTCCTGCCCGGCCGGAAGAGGGTCTCCTGCACGAAGCTCGCCGCCAGCGCGCCGGCCGGCGTGAAGATCGACCCGGTGTACCAACCACGTCCGGCGGCGACGGTGCGCGGGGTCATGTCCATGAGCACCCAGTCGTCGAGCCGGGCGTGGCGGTGGAACCAGACCGCGTGGTCGAGGCTCGGCCCCGGGCTGGCCTCGTCCTCGGGGAGCGCGGAGAGCCCGGTGCCGATGTCGGACAGGTAGGCCAGCACGCAGGCGTGCACGAGCGGGTCCTCGGGCAGCGGCACCGTCGCGCGCGCCCAGAACCGGGTGGGCCAGTGCCCCGACGGGAAGGGCTGTGGCGGACGCCGGCTCTCCATGGAGAACAGCCGGGGCATCTCGAGGTCCGCGGACTCGTCCGGCGGCTCGGCGCCGGGCGCCTCCTGCACCTGCAGGTCCGGGCCCGGGCCCGCGACGTGGAAGGAGGCGGACATGCTGAAGATGACCTCGCCGCCCTGGAGGGCGACCACGCGGCGGGCGGAGAACGAACCGCCGTCCCGGTCCCGGTCCACGCGGAAGACCGTGGGCCGCGCCGCGTCACCGCTGCGCAGGAAGTAGCCGTGCAGCGAGTGCGGCAGGCGGTCGGGGCCGACGGTCCGGCCCGCGGCGTGCAGGGCCTGGGCGGGGACCTGGCCCCCGTAGAGCGGGAACGGATCGGCGAACACCAGGGTGCTGCGGTAGAGATCGCGGTCGATCTCCTCGAGCGTCAGGACGTCGAGGACGGTCGGCTCTCGCCCTTCGTCGATGCCGGGAGCCGCGGTCTGCACCTCGGGAATCTAGCCCGCGCCGGTCGGGCAGCCGCGCCCCGGCCGGGCGTGGTCCCGAGACGTGCGAGCACTGGTGACGCACCTCTCACGTGATCACGCGGCGATCTCCCCGGATACTCGGCGCACACCCAGAGACGTCGAGACGGCGGTCGACGCGCACGACCGGAGAGCGGAGCACGGATGAGCGAGCCACGACGGAACGGCGACGGGCGACCGCCGCGCAAGCGGACGCCGCGGGTGGGTGAGGTCGTCCGCACCTCGTGGATCACCCCGCACATGGTCCGCGTCGTGCTCGGGGGCGAGGGCCTGGCGACCTTCCCCACCGGAGAGTTCACCGACCGCTACGTCAAGCTGCTCTTCCCGCCGGCCGGCGCGTCGTACGGCGTGCCCTACGACGTCGAGCAGGTGCGGGCCGAGCTGCCGCCGGACCAGTGGCCGGTCACCCGCACCTACACCGTGCGCGCCTGGGACCCGGTGGCCGGCGAGCTGACCATCGACTTCGTGCACCACGGCGACGAGGGGCTGGCCGGTCCCTGGGCGGCCGCCGCCCGTCCGGGCGACCGCATCCAGTTCATGGGCCCGGGCGGTGCGTACGCACCCCGGCCGGACGCCGACTGGCACCTGCTGGCCGGCGACGAGGCGGCGCTCCCGGCGATCGCGGCCACGCTCGAGCAGCTCCCGGCCGGCGCGCGCGTCCTGGCGTTCGTCGAGGTGGCCGGACCCGAGGAGGAGCAGCACGACGTCGTCGCCGGCCCGGGCGTCGAGCTGCGCTGGCTGCACCGGGGCGACGCCGCGCCCGGCGAGGCCCTGGTCGAGGCCGTGCGGGGCGTACCCCTCCCGGCCGGCAACGGGCACGTCTTCGTCCACGGCGAGGCGCACGCCGTCCGCGAGCTGCGCCGGCACCTGCGGGCCGAGCGCGGGCTCGACCCGGAGTGGACGTCGGTCTCCGGCTACTGGCGGCGCGGGGACACCGAGGACCGCTGGCAGTCGGGCAAGCGCGAGTGGAACGCCGCCATCGAGGCCGAGGAGTCCGCCGCCGCACGGTGAGCGGGTCCGGGGCGGCCCACGGTAGGAAGGGGCCATGCCCGAGTCGTTCCCGCCCCTCGCCGAGCTCGCCGCGGACGAGGACGAGCTGCAGTTCACCTCCTTCACCAACGACGACGCCTGGGAACTGGGCTGCGCGCTGGTCGCCGCCGCCCGCCGGGACGCCGCGCCGGTCGCCGTCGAGATCAGCCGCAACCACCACCGGCTGTTCTCGGCGGCGCTGACCGGCGCCACCCCGGACAACGCGTCGTGGATCGAGCGCAAGTCCCGCGTCGTGCACCGCTTCGGGCACAGCTCCCTCTACGTGCGGCAGGACAGCATCGCGCGGGGCACGACGTTCGAGGAGGAGTTCGGGCTGGACCCGTCCCGGTACGCCGCGCACGGCGGCGCCTTCCCGCTGCTGGTGCGCGACGTCGGCCCGGTCGGCGTCGTCGCGGTGTCCGGGCTGCCCCAGGTCGACGACCACCGCATGCTCGTCGGCGTCCTCCGTCAGCACCTGGGCCGCTGAGCCCCGTCGCTCACGGCCGCGATCCGGCGCCGGCGGCACCGATCTCTGGCACGCTGCTGGGCGTGGTCCGGCCGGCCCCGGTTCTCCCGGCGATCGGCACCGCACTCCCCCGCCGGCGATCCGCCGAGCACCCGAGCGACACCGAGGAGCTGTCATGACGGTCCTGGTCGGTTACGTCCCCACCCCGGAGGGCGAGGCAGCGTTCACCGCGGCCCTCGTCGAGGCGCGGCGGCGGTCCGAGGGGCTCGTGGTGCTCAACACCGCCCGCAGCGGCGCGGCGGTGAGCGTCGACGTCGCGCCCGAGGACGCGATTCGCGAGATCACCGAGCGCGCGGCAGGCGAGGGTGTGGAGCTGGACCTGCGCCAGACGTCGCACGGCGGTGACGCCGCCGACGAGGTCCTGCGGGTGGCCCGGCAGGTCGACGCGTCGGTGATCGTGATCGGCCTGCGCCGGCGCTCCCCGGTCGGCAAGCTGCTCATGGGCAGCAGCGCCCAGCGCATCCTGCTCGAGGCCGACCGGCCGGTGCTCGCGGTCAAGCCCGTGCAGCGCGGCGGCTGACGGGCGTTCCACCGGGCGTGTGACGTGCCGATGAGGGAGGCATGCGCCCCCGCCACGTCGCCACCGCCCTCGCCGCATTGACCGCCGGGATCGCCGCCGGCGCGGCCCTGCACCGCCGCGCCGGCGGGGACCGCCCCGGGACCACCGCCACCCCGGTACGCCCCGCCCCCGCACGCCCCGCCCCGGTCGACGCGCGCACCGACGCCGTCGTCCTGCCTTTCGTCCGCCCGGGCGCCGGCGCGCCCGCGGACCGCCGGCCCGACGCCCCGGCCCGGTGCGGCGACAGCGGGGGCCGGACGAAGGCGGGCGCCCCGTGCGCGGCGCGGGCCGCGACGAGCGGCCGCTGCCACCACCACCCGCTGGCGGCCTGAGCCCGACCCGCACCTCGCGGCCGCAACCGTCCGGTGTGACCAACGCTACCGACCGAATCGGTCGGTGGGCCTACCGATCCGGTCGGCGGCTCGTACCCTTGTCCGCGTGACGCGACCGTTCCGGCAGCAGATCGACGAGGGCATCCTCGATCGGGCCGCAGCACTGTTCGCCCGGCGTGGCTTCGGAAAGACGTCGGTGCAGGACATCGCCGACGCCGTCGGCCTGTCCAAGGCGGGCCTCCTGCACCACTTCCCCAGCAAGGACGCCCTCTACGAGGCCGTGCTCGCCCAGGCCGGCACGCTCGGGCAGCGCGTGCTCGACCAGGTCGCCGCGCTCCCCCTCGGCCCGGAGCGCGACCGGCGGGCCCTCGACGTGCTCGTCGACGTCGCCCTGGCCCACCCCGGCACCGTCGCCCTGCTCCTGGCCCCCCTGACCCAGGGCGGCGCCGACGCCGGGCCGACCGAGCTGGACGCCGCCGGCGCCACGGCGCTGCAGGCGTTCGGCGTCGACCTCGGGGCGCCCGTCACCGACCGCACCATCCGCGCCGTCGGGGCGCTGTCGGCGCTCGCCGTCCTCACCCTCGCCGCGCACTGCCAGGACGAGCCCGCCACCTGGCGCGCCGCCATCGTCGCGACCTGCTTCGACGCCCTCGGTCATCGCCGTCCGGGCGCTGCTCTTCCCCGTTCCGTCCAGGTGGAGGCCTGATCCCGCATGGCTGTCTTGTTGTCCCGCATCGGTGCCTTCTCGCACCGGCACCGGCTGACCGTGGTCGCCGTCTGGCTGATCCTCCTCGTCGGTGGCGGGGTGGGTGCGGCCACGCTGGCGGGCGAGACCTCGAGCACCTTCTCCATCCCCGGCCAGGAGTCGACCACCGCGCTCGAGCGGATCGGCGAGGAGTTCGGCGGCGTCGGTGACGGGGCCACCGCCCGCGTCGTCGTGCAGGCACCGGACGGGGAGACCGTCACGACGCCGGAGAACGCCGCGGCCCTGGTCGGGCTGGTCGCCGAGCTGGAGCAGCTGCCCGGCGTCGCCTCCGCCAGCAACCCCCTCGACCCGACCGCGCCGGCGGTCAACCCGGAGCTGACCACCGCCTACAGCACGGTCACCTACGACTCCGCCCCCGGCGAGGTCACCCCCGAGCAGCAGGAGGCTCTGCTGGAGACGGTCGAGGAGGCCGGCGCCGGCGACCTCACCGTCGAGGTGTCCGGCCAGGCGACCCAGGAGGCCCCGCACGTCGGCGGGGCGAGCGAGGTCATCGGCGTCGTCGTCGCCCTCGTGGTCCTGGCGGTCACCTACGGCTCGCTCGCCGTGGCCGGCATGAACCTGCTCACCGCGGTCGTCGGCGTGGGCATCGGCGTGCTGGGCGTGACCATCGCGACCGGCTTCATCGACCTGTCCTCGACCACGCCCACCCTCGCCGCGATGCTCGGCCTTGCCGTCGGCATCGACTACGCGCTGTTCATCGTCACCCGGTACCGGCAGGAGCTGCGCAGCGGCGCCGACGTCCCGACGGCGATCGGCACGGCCGTGGGCACCGCCGGCTCGGCCGTGGTCACCGCCGGCCTCACCGTCGTCATCGCGCTCACCGGCCTCTTCGTCGTCGGGATCCCCTTCCTGACCCAGATGGGTGTGGCCGCCGCGTTGACCGTCGTCATCGCCGTGCTGGTCGCGCTCACCCTGGTGCCCGCCGCGCTGAGCTTCCTGGGCCACCGGGCGCTGCCCCGCAAGCAGCGTGCCGCCGCCAAGGAGGCGACCGCCGGCACCGCGGCCCCGGCCGGCGGCCGTGGCTTCCTCGCAGGCTGGGGGACGACGGTCACGCACCGCCGCGTGCTGTCCCTGCTGCTGACGATCGTGGCCCTGGGCGTCATCTCGATCCCGTTCTTCTCGATGCAGACCACGCTGGTGCAGAACCCGCCGGAGGGCTCCACCCAGGCCCGCGCGGAGCAGCTCCTCGCCGAGGGCTTCGGCGCGGGGGTCAACGGCCCGATCACCGTCCTGTTCGAGGGCGACGGCGCTCCCGCGGCGGCCGCGGCGGCCACCGGCGCGATCACCGGGCTCGATGACGTCGCCCTGGTGACCCCGCCGGTGCCCAACGCCGACGGCAGCGCGGCCCTGCTCACGGTCATCCCCGAGTCGGGCCCCACCGACCCGGCGACCGAGCAGCTGGTGGCCGACATGCGCGCCGAGCTCGCCGACCTGGACGGCGTCGAGGCGTCCGTCACCGGCGCCACCGCGGTCAGCGTCGACGTCGCGCAGAGCCTCGAGGAGGCGCTGCCGGTCTACCTCGCCCTGGTCGTGGGCCTGGCACTGGTGCTGCTGGTGCTCGTCTTCCGGTCGCTGCTGGTGCCGCTGGTCGGCGTGCTGGGCTTCCTGCTCACCATCGGCGCCTCACTCGGCGCCACGGTGGCGGTGTTCCAGTGGGGCTGGCTCGCCGGCCTGGTCAACCTGGACACCACCGGACCGCTGATCAGCCTCACCCCGATCCTGGTGATCGGCATCCTGTTCGGGCTGGCGATGGACTACCAGATCTTCCTGGTGTCCCGGATGCACGAGGCGCACAGCCACGGTGCCGCTCCGCTGGAGTCCATCCGCACCGGTTTCCGCCAGGCGGCCCCGGTCGTCGTCGCGGCCGCGCTGATCATGTTCTCGGTGTTCGCCGGCTTCGTGCCGGCGGGCGAGGCGACCATCAAGTCGATCGCCTTCGCCCTCGCCGCCGGCATCCTCTTCGACGCCTTCGTCGTCCGGATGGTGCTCGTGCCGGCCGCCCTCGCGCTCCTGGGCGAGCGCGCCTGGTGGCTGCCGCGCTGGCTGCGCTGGCTGCCCACCCTCGACGTCGAGGGCGCCGCCCTCGAGAAGGCGGCACCGGCCGGCAGCGGTTCCCGCGAACCGGTCGGCGCCCCTCGGCGCTGACCGGGGCGCGGCCCGGCCGCCCGCCCCGGCACGACCGCGCGGCCCGCCTCCGGGAGGCGGGCCGCGCCGTACGGCGCACACCGGCGCACGCGAGGTCGATACGTCGACACATCACACCAAGGAACCGGTCGGTTTCGTTCACTTTCTGCCAGTGCCCGCCGGGCGTCGGTGCCCGTAACGTCACGGTGAGCAATCGCGTCTTTCCGGCAGGTCATGTCGGCGCACCGCACGCCTACTCGAGGAGCCTCCCGTGTCGTCCCTGCCCCGCCCGTCCCTGACCCTGCTCACGGAGTTCGGGCCCGCCTCGCCGGCGCCGCGGCCCGTCCCCGCCCCCGAGTGGCCGGAGGCGTTCGCCCCCGACGACGAGTGGCGGCTCGACGCCCTCTGCGCCGAGACCGACCCCGAGGCCTTCTTCCCCGAGAAGGGCGGCTCCACCCGCGACGCCAAGCGCGTCTGCGCCGGGTGCCCCGTGCGGGACGAGTGCCTCGAGTACGCCCTCGCCTCCGACGAGCGGTTCGGCATCTGGGGCGGGCTGTCCGAGCGCGAGCGTCGCCGGGTGCGCCTGCAGCGACGGGACGCGATCAGCGCCTGACCCCGGCCGCACACGGGCCGGCCGCCGGTTCCGCTCGTACCCTCGGACGGGTGGACCTCGCACCGGCACCCGTGCTCGGCAACAGCTTCGCCCGGGACGTCCCCGAGATGGCCCTGCCTTGGCAGGCCGACGACGCTCCCGAGCCGCGCCTGCTGGCGCTCAACGAGCCCCTCGCCGCCGAGCTCGGGCTCGACGCCGCGGCGCTGCGCAGCCCCGGAGGGCTGCGCCTCCTCGTGGGCACCGCCGTCCCCGACGGCGCCACCCCGGTGGCCCAGGCCTACGCGGGCCACCAGTTCGGCGGGTTCGTCCCCCGGCTCGGTGACGGGCGCGCACTCCTGCTCGGCGAGGTCGCCGACGCCGACGGCCGGCTGCGCGACCTGGCCCTGAAGGGCTCCGGGCGCACACCGTTCGCCCGGGGCGGCGACGGGCTGGCCGCCGTCGGCCCCATGCTCCGCGAGTACGTGATCAGCGAGGCGATGCACGCCCTCGGCATCCCCACCACCCGCTCGCTCAGCGTGGTGGCGACCGGGCGGCCCGTGCGCCGGGAGACCCTGCTGCCCGGAGCGGTGCTCGCCCGCGTCGCCAGCAGCCACCTGCGGGTCGGCAGCTTCCAGTACGCCCGCGCCACCGGCGACGCCGACCTGCTCCGCCGGCTCGCCGACCACGCCATCACGCGGCACCACCCGGCCGCCGCGGACGCGGAGCGGCCCGCCCTCGCCCTGTACGAGGCCGTCGTGGCCGCGCAGGCGTCGCTGGTGGCCCGGTGGATGCTGGTCGGCTTCGTGCACGGCGTCATGAACACCGACAACATGACGATCTCCGGCGAGACCATCGACTACGGGCCGTGCGCCTTCATGGACGCCTACGACCCGGCCACCGTCTACAGCTCGATCGACACCGGCGGGCGCTACGCCTACGGCAACCAGCCGGTGGTGGCCCAGTGGGACCTCGCGCGGCTCGCCGAGGCCCTCCTCCCCCTCCTGCACGAGGACGAGGAGCAGGCCGTCCCCCTGGCGGTCGAGGCGCTCGGCGCCTTCGCCCCGCAGTACGAGGCCGCGTGGACCGCCGGGATGCGCGCCAAGCTCGGCCTGCCCGACGACGTCGACGACGCCGCCGTCCGGGCGCTGGCCGAGCAACTGCTCGCCCTGCTGCACAGCGGCCACGTCGACCTCACCTCGGCGTTCCGGCTGCTCGGCGGGGCGGCCCGCGACGACGCCGAGCCCGTCCGCCGCCTGGTGCTCGACCTCGCGGCGTTCGACGACTGGCTGGCGCGCTGGCGCGCCCTGGGCCCGGACCCAGGCCTGATGGACCGGGTGAACCCGGTGTACGTCCCGCGCAACCACCTCGTCGAGGAGGCCCTCGAGGCGGCCACCGACGGCGACCTGGCGCCGTTCGACCGGCTGCTCGACGCCGTCACCTCGCCGTACGTGGTCCGGCCCGGCCTCGAGCGCTACGCCGCCCCGGCCCCGCAGGACTTCGGGGTCTACCGCACCTTCTGCGGCACCTGACCGCTCACTGTCGGCAGCTCGGCGAGGATGTCGGCCAGGGTGAGCCGGCGGGCCGCTGCCCGGTCGACGGCGAGCACGTCCGCGGTGCCCCGTCCGCCGCCGGTCCCCGCCGGGCCGGCGAGCAGCGCCGCCCAGCGTGCGGCGTGCCGCTCCATGCGGCGTTCGGAGATGCACCGCCCCCGGGCCTCCTGCCCGCGCACCGCCTCCCCGGGTGAGACCTCGAGCAGCACCACGCGCACCGATCGGGAGGCCCGCCGGGCGGCCCGCAGCACCGCCGCCCGCCACCGGGGACCGGTCCACGGATCGGTGAGGACGACCACCGGCGTCGAGCCGGCGACCGCCCGCAGCACCCGCCACCGGTGCCAGAGGTGCACCGCGGGCCGCAGCAGGCGGTAGGGGGCGCGTACCCCGGCGGCCCGCACCCGCGCGGCCACCTGCTCGGAGTCCACCCCCGTCATCCCGGGCACGCGCTCGGCCGACAGCCGCCGCAGCAGGGTCGTCTTGCCACTGCCGGGCAGCCCGGCGACGACGACCAGGACCGCGCCACGGTCGGCGCGGGCCGGCCGGACCCGGCGCTCGCCCGCGGGCGGCGATGCGACGGCCATGCGGACCTCCTCTGCGTCGGGACCGACATTCCACGCCGATCCTGCCGCTCCCGTGCCCGCACGCTGGGAGGTTGCTGTGCGCGCCCCTCGACGGCCGAGCGCCTCCGGGGGCTCAGCCGGCCGTCGGCACCACCCGGTCCAGCCAGGCGAGCAGGTCGGCGACGACCTCGTCCCGGTTGGTCTCGTTGAAGACCTCGTGCCGGGCACCGGCGTAGGCCTGCAGCGTCACGTCCTGGAGACCGGCCTGTCGCAGCCGGTCGACCAGCGCGTGCACGAGGGCGAGCTGCCCGTTGAGCGGGTCGGCGTCGCCCACCGCGATGTAGACCGGGAGGTCGCCCCGGAGCCCGCGCAGC
The DNA here is from genome assembly GCF_039679125.1 of Blastococcus sp. HT6-4. NCBI lineage: Bacteria > Bacillati > Actinomycetota > Actinomycetes > Geodermatophilales > Geodermatophilaceae > Blastococcus > Blastococcus montanus. The sequence goes on from NZ_CP155551.1 coordinate 2,320,502, forward strand.
CGGTCGGCGTCGGCCAGTTCCCGCCCGGAGACGAACATCTGCCGGCTGTCCTCGGTGGCCAGGCCGAAGCCGCAGCGCGGATCGGCGACGTAGGCATCCACCTGCGCCGGGTCGCGCGAGAGCCAGTCGTACTCGGTCCGGGCCGGCTCGAACGGGGCGTTGAACGCCGACAGATCCGTCGGACCGTCGAGGTCGACCGCAGGCTCGAGGAGGTCCAGCAGCGTCGTCCCGGTGAGCACCAGCCCGGCGAGCTCCGCGCTGTGGTCCAGGACGTACTGCTGGGCGGCGAAGGAGCCCATGCTGTGGCCGAGCAGCACCAGCGGCAGGTCCGGGTGGTCGCCGCGCACGGCAGCGCTCAGCCGGCCGATGTCGCGGACCAGCTCGCCCCACCCGCCCGGGCCCAGCTCGCCCCACCGCCCGTCCTGCACGGTCGCGCCGTGGCCTCGGTGGTCCTGCCCGACCACGAGGAACCCCGCGCCGGTGAGCGCGGTGGCCAGCGGCTCGTAGCGCAGCAGGTGCTCCCCCATCCCGTGGGTCAGCTGCACGATCCCGCGCGGCCGGCCGGCCGGCTCCCAGCGGTAGGCGGTGACGGCGACCCCGTGGGCGGAGGAGATCTCGAACGTCTGCGTCGGCATGGCGGCACGCTACGACGTCCGGCTCCGCGGTGTCCCGGCAGACGCCCGGGCGGCGTCCGCCCTCGGCCCAGGTCCGGCGACGACGCGCGCCGGCCTCTCGATGGCACCGGTCGGAGGACGACGGCCGGGCGGGGAACCCCAGCGTGCCCGCGTGTCGCCGGGCGGCGGGTCAGCCGGTGCCCCGGGCGCCCTTGAGCTCGCTGAACCCCGGCACCGAGGTCACGAGCGCCAGCCCGTCGAAGAGCCGGAGCGCGTCCTCCCCCGCCGGTGTGTCGTCCACGATCGGGCCGAAGAAGCCCCGTCGGTCGGCGAAGGCGGTGATCGGCGACCCCGATTCCGTGCCCACCCGGTCCTGGCCCTCGGCGTGCGAGGCCTCGACCGCCGCCTGGTGGGTGTCATCGTCCCCGGCGGCGGCGAGGTCGGCCGGGAGCCCGGCGGCGGCCAGCGCCTCCCGGTGGAGCCCGGTGTCGACGTCCCGCCCCTGCTCGTGCAGGCGGTCGCCGAACTCGGTGTACAGCCGGGCCAGGGCGTCCGGTCCGTGCTCGGTGGCCACGGCCGCGAAGAGCCGGGTGGTGACCAGCCCCTGGGCGCGCCGCCGGCGGATGTCCTCGGGGGCCTCCTTGCCGGCGTTGAGCACCGCCAGGCTCATGAGGTGCCAGTGCACCGGGACGCCGCGCTCGGCGGCGGCCGACACCAGCCAGCGGCTGGTGCGCCAGGTGAAGGGGCAGGACGGGTCGAACCAGAAGTCGACGTGGTCGGGAGCGGTCACGGCGATGTCCTTCCAGGGTCGGGGCTTCCAGGATCGGGGTCTGCGGTGGGGTCGGCACGGCGGCCGGACCATCGGTACCGGCGTAGGGGGAAACCTGGACCGCCAGCCCACCACGCGGGCGGACCTGCCGTCACCGGCCCGCCGGTGGGCTCGGCGGAGGGCTGGACGAAGAGCCGGGCGCCGAGCGGGGGCGGACCCCGAGGGCATGGATCACGGACCCGCGGTGTTGTCTGTGTGACGGTCCGCCTCCGCAGGGGCGTCGACCCGCCCCAGCCCCCGGCCATCGAAGGACGCAGCTTGCCCGTGCCCCACTCCCAGCCCGCTCCCTCCCCGCGTCGCCGCGAACGATCCGCGGCCCGCCAGTCGACGGCGCAGCAGGCCGCACGCGAGGAGAGCCGGGCCCAGCAGAGCTGGGTCGAGGGTGCGGCGCCCGCCCTGCCGGTCCGGGCGACCCCGCCCGCCGAGGTGGTGTTCCACCTCGGGCCGACGAACTCCGGCAAGACCTACGAGTCCCTGCAGGCGCTGGCCGCCACCGGCTCCGGCGTCTACGCCGCCCCCCTGCGGCAGCTCGCCCACGAGGCCTACGCCAAGCTCTCGGCGCAGCTGCCGGAGGGCACCGTGGGCCTGTCGACGGGCGAGGAGGAGATCGACCCGTTCGCGCCCATCGTCTGCTGCACCGTGGAGAAGGCCCCCGACCGCGGCCAGATGCTGGTGCTCGACGAGGCCCACTGGGTCACCGACCCCGACCGCGGCCACCACTGGGCCCGCCTCCTGCTCACCGGCGAGTACCGCCAGATGCACCTGATCTCCGCCGCCGAGGCGTACCTGGTGCTCAAGCCGCTGGTCTCCGACGCCGAGCACGTGGAGGTCGTCAACCACAAGCGGCTGTCCCGGCTCGACGTGCTCCGGGCCCCCGTGCGACCGGCGAACGTGCGGCCGCAGACTCTCGTCGTCGCCTTCTCCCGCAAGGCCGTCTACGCCGTCGCCGCCGAGCTCGACCAGCACCGGCCCGGCAAGGTCGGCGTCCTCTACGGCGCGCTCCCCCCGGCCACGCGGCGCGAGGTCATCGAGCGGTTCACCAGAGGTGACCTCGACGTGCTGGTCACCACCGACGTCATCGGTCACGGCATCAACGTGCCGGCCACCACGGTGCTGTTCGCCGAGACGACCAAGTTCGACGGCCAGGAGATGCGGCCGCTGCGCACCTGGGAGACCGCGCAGATCGCCGGGCGGGCCGGGCGCTACGGCCTCACCGGGCACGGCGCGGTCGGCATCCTGATCGGCGTCAGCGGGCTCAAGCCGGTCGCGTCCCTGGTCGGAGCCGGCGCCGCCGTCGCCCGCGGCGACGAGATGAGCGACCTGCCCAAGCGCGCGCCCCGGCTGCGCCCGGAGCTCGAGGACCTGGGCGCGATGGAGGCGGTCGACCTGCCCGAGGCCCTGACCCGGTGGATGGCGTGGGCGCGGGCCGCCACCCGAGACGAGGCCATGACCGCCGACGACGTCACCAGTCTCGTGCTGCGGGTCCACGCGCTGCTGCCGCTGCTGCGCGGACCGCTCGGGGCGGCCGGCGACCTGGACACCGTCTGGCGGCTGGTCAACCTGGCCATCGACTACAACCCGCCCCGGCGCACCCGCTGGCTCGTCCTCGCCAAGGCCGCGCTGCAGCACGCCGTGGGCCTGCCGGTGCCGCCGGAGACGGTGCTGCCCGACGTGCCTCGCGGGGGCAGCGTCGAGGAGTACGAGCAGGCCGCCGCCGCGGCCCGCGACGCGCAGACGCTGCTCCGCCAGTTCCCGGGCGTCGCCGGCCTGGACGCCGACGACGCCGCCTGGGTCGAGGAGGAGTGCGCGGAGATGATCACCGAGCTGCTCCCCGACGCCATCGCGCTGGGACGCTCCGGGAAGTGCGTCGAGTGCGGCAGCGCGATCGCCCCCTGGTTCACCACCTGCCGGCCGTGCAGCGCTCCGGCCGGACGCCGCGGCGACGAGCGGGACCGCCGTCCCGCCGGTGGCCGCCGGACGGCCGGCCGCGCCGCCGGCCGCGCGCTCGGCGGACGGCAGGGCGGGCCGCGCGGACGGGCCCGCCGCGGCTGATCCGCCCGGTCGCCGGCGGCTCCCGGTCCACGTGCCCGTACATCGAGGGTGCTTGAATCCACCGGTCCGGTGACGGCGGCGCGAGAGGGCGGGGCACGCATGCAGGTCGGCGACGTCCCGGCGACGGGGACCGCGGCAGCCGCGGCCGGGCCCACCGGCCTGGCCGCCCTGTTCGACCTGACCCGGCTCGAGGAGACCCTCTTCCGCTCCGGGCCGCGAAGCACGGTGGCCGAGCACGCCTTCGGCGGCGCCGTGGCGGCGCAGTCGCTGCTCGCCGCCGGCCGCACGGTGCCACCGGAACGGGCCGTCCACTCCATCCACGCCCACTTCCTGCGGCCCGGCGACACCACCGCGCCGACCGACTTCCGGGTGACCCCGGTCCGCGACGGCGCCAGCTACACGAGCCGCCAGGTCACGGCGGAACAGCGTGGCAAGGCCATGTTCGTGCTGACGGCGTCGTTCCAGGCGCCCGAGGAGGGCTGGGCGCACCAGCTGCCCGAGCTCGACGCGCCCGCCCCCGAGGAGCTCCCCCGGCTCGAGGACGCGGTCACCGTGACCGAGGGGCCGGTGCGGCAGTGGCTCGACTGGCTCGCCGGGCGCCACGCGTTCGACTTCCGGTTCGCCGGGGAGCTGCCCCGGGTCGCCGCCGCCCGTGGCGAGCGCACCCAGCCGCGCCAGCGGTTCTGGCTGCGCAGCCGTGACGACCTCCCCGACGAGCCGCTCCTGCACAGCTGCGCCGCCGCGTACGCCTCCGACATGCTGCTGCTGTCGACGGCCCTCGCGCCGCACGCGACGGTCATCGGCTCCCCCGGCGTCGCGGCGGCGAGCCTCGACCACGCCGTCTGGTTCCACGAGCCGATCCGCGCCGACGAGTGGCTCTTCTACGACCAGGAGAGCAGCTGGGCGGGCGGCGGGCGGACGCTCTGTCACGGCCGGCTGTTCGACCGGTCCGGCCGGCTGCTGCTCACCGTCGCGCAGGAAGGGATGATCCGCCGGCGTCCGCGCTGACAGCCGGGCCGGTATCCGCGGGGTGCCGGACGGCGTTCATCCGGCGCCCCACGGGTAGGGCCAGGGGCGTGCCGCGCGAGATGGACCCCAAGGACCCCGACACCCTCTACGCAGAAGGACCCGTCGCCGAGGAGCCCCCGGGCGAGGACCTGCCCGACTCCTCGCCGCTGCGTGATTCCGGAGGCACCGGCCCGGGCCCGGACGACCTCGACCGGCTGCTCTGAGGCCCTCTCGGCCGCCGGCGCCGGACGGGCCCGGTGGTCACACCCGTTCGGCGGGCCCCTGCCGGTTGCCGCCGCCGCGCTGCTCGCCGACCTCGGGACGGTTGCCGCCGCCGCGCTGCTCGCCGACCTCGGGACGGTTGCCGCCGCCGCGCTGCTCGCCGACCTCGGGACGGTTGCCGCCGCCGCGCTGCTCGCCGACCTCGGGACGGTTGCCGCCGCCGCGCTGCTCGCCGACCTCCGGCCGGTTGCCGCCACCGGGCCGCTCGCCGGATCCGGTCGCGCTCCGCCCCGGCGCGGTCGAGGGGTCGTCGCCGTCCCCGCGGCCGTCCTGGGGGCGGTCGGCAGGGCGATCCGTTCCGGTCGCGTCGCCGTCCTCGGTCGGGCCGTCGGTCGGGTCGCTGTCCTCCGTCGGTCCGGCGGGGACCTCTGGGACGGTCGGGTCGCTGTCCTCCGTGGGACCGGCGGGGACCTCCGGGACGGTCGGGTCGCTGTCCTCCGCCGGTTCGGCCGGAACCTCCGGGCCGGTCGGCTCGCCGGTCGGGTCGTCGTCCTGCGCCGGGCCGGCCGGAGCGCTGGGCGCCACCGGCGCCGCGACGTCCACGTCCGGCTCGGGCTCTGGCTCGGGCTCGGGCTCGGCCGGCGGGACGCCGGCGGGGGGTGGCGGCTGGGTGCCGGGCTCGGAGACCGGACGGGTCACCGGCTCCGGCGGGTCCTGCTCGCCCGGGACCTCCACGCGAGCCGCTGCGACGTGGAGGAGCACCTGGTCACCGCGTACCAGCCGGGTGCCCGCCGGCTCCAGCCGCGTCACCGTGCCCGCGGGGCCGGTGGAGGTCGTGTCGAGCTGCTGCCGCACGTCGAGACCCAGGGCCCCGAGTTCGATGACGACGTCCCCGACGGGGCGCCCCACGTAGTCCTCGGCGTCGAGCACCACGCCGGTGCCGGCCACCACGGCCGCGGAGCCGGCCGCCTGCCCGCTGTCGGAGGGGTCGTCCACGAGCACCGCCCCCACCCCGAACAGCGCGAGCACCAGCATCGGCACGAGCACCCACCCGGCCCGCCGGGGTGCCGGCGGGGCGCTGGTCGTCGGGTGCGCCCCGGCCGGACGGGCCGGCGCCGCGGGCGGGAGCGGACGGGCGAACGGCGCGGTGCCGTCCGGCTGCCGGCGCGTCTCCTCGACCGCGTGCAGGAAGGCGTCGCCGTCGCGCAGCCGGACCTCGGGGTCCTTCACCAGGGCGGCGTCGATCAGCGCGCGCACCTGGTGCGGGAGCTCCGCCGGCAGCGGCTCGGGGTGCTCGCGCACCTGCTTGAGCGCGACGGTCACCGGGTTGTCACCTTCGAAGGCGGCATGGCCGGTCAGCGACTCGTATCCGACCAGCCCGAGCGCGTAGACGTCGCTGGCCGGGCCGACCCGCTCGCCCATCGCCTGCTCGGGAGACATGTACTGGGCCGTGCCGATGACCTGGCCGGTCCGGGTCAGGGCCACGTCACCGGCCGACCACGAGATGCCGAAGTCGGTCAGCTTCACCGTGCCGTCGGGCGCCACCAGGATGTTCGCCGGCTTGACGTCCCGGTGGACGACGCCCGCGCGGTGCGCCTCGGCCAGGCCGGCCGCCGCCTGCTCGAGCACCGACAGGGTGGCGTCGATGTCGAGCCGGCCCTCGGAGATGCGGGCGGACAGCGGCGCGCCCTCGACCAGCTCCATCACCAGGTATGCCAGCTGCTGGCCGTGCTTGCCCGCCGTCTCGCCGTAGTCGAGGACCGCCGCGATGTTGGGATGGCTGAGGCTCGCCGCGTGCCGGGCCTCCGAGCGGAACCGCGCGATGAAGGTCGGGTCGCCGGCGCACTCCTCGCGGAGCACCTTGACCGCCACCGGGCGGTCCAGGACCACGTCACGCCCCCGCCAGACCAGCCCCATACCGCCGACGGCGATCAGATCCTGCAGCTCGTAGCGGTCACCCAGGATCTCCCGGCCGGTGTCGGCGGTCGTCACTCCTGGTCCTCCCGTGCCGCGAGGTCGATCCTCGCTCGTCGTCGGTCTGCGGGGTCCGGAGGCAACCGGTCCGCAGGCGTGCGCCATCCAGGAGGGTGCCCATCTGAGGCCGTCCTGAACCCCTGTCCGCCGATCGGGTCAGACTGGGGCGGTGACCAGCTCGTACGCCCAGGGCGACCCGGCAGTGCGTGGCGTCGTCCGCCTGCTGAACACCGCGGACGGGCGCGTGCTGTGCCTGGCCGGCGACGTCGATGCCGCCGTCGTCGACTCGTTCCTGCGGCGCTACGGCCGGGAACCGGTGCGCGTCGACGCGATCGACGCCGGCTCGGTGACCGCGCTGTCGGCCGCCGGCCGGGACCTCCTGCTCGACCACGTCGACCTCGCCGCGCGGTCGGGCCGGCGGCTCCCCCTGCGCCGGTCCCCCGGGCTGGACCGCGCGCTCGCGGACCCCGCGGACGACCGGCCCTGAGCCCGTGCCGTCGTCCCGGCTGCAGGACGGCCCGGCCGGCCCCTCGCCGCCGACTCCTAGCGGTAGTTCACGTGGACGTGGTCGAAGTGGTTGGCGGTCACGCCGCCACGGTTCTCCATCGCCTTCCACGACCCACCGGGTGAGGAGAGCATCCGCTGCTGCCAGATCAGGTAGTCGACGCCCAGCTCGTCCCAGTGCGCCCGGTGGTAGGCCACGATCGCGTCCCCGAGGGCGGCGTCGGTGAGCACCATGTAGTCCAGCGCCAGGCCGGACGGGTGGCCTCCCGGGTCCGCCGCGCTCGGGCGCGTGCCGCCCAGGGTGATCCGGCCGGCCCCCGGCACGTTGCTGACCACGGCGTCGGCGGCGGCCTGGACCTGCGGCCGGACGGCCCCGGAGCTGTTGGTGATGCGCGCGACCGCCGTGGCCGCCACCGAGGCGGCCGCCGTGGCGGACTCCCGGGCGCGCTGCTGCGTGGTGGGCGCGGCGGGAGCGGCCGGCGTCCGCGCCTGGGCCTCAGCCTCGACCTGAGCTCGAGCCTCCGCCGCGGCCTGGGCCTCGGCCTGCGCCCGGGCCTCCTCCTCCGCGCGGGCCGCGGCCTCCGCCTCGGCCCGCTGCCGGTCGAGCGCGGCCTGGTCGGCGGCGGCCTGGGCCTGCTGGGCGGCGGTCTGCTCCGCCTCGCGGGTGCTGCGGCTGGCCGTGAGGTCCTGCAGCGGCTGGAGGTCCTCGGTGACGTCGACCGGACCGGAGGAGGCGCTCAGCCCGAGCTGCTCGGCGACGCTGACCGACTCGGTCGCGGCCGGCTCGGCCTGGGCGGCCGGGTCCACGCCGACGAGCGCGTTGACCAGGACGGCGCCGGCGGCGGCCACCCCGAGGTAGAGCCCGGGGCGGCGGACCGCGGTCGGCGGGCGGCGGCGCGGAGCGGTGACCCGGCCGCGACGGCCGGAGACGGTGGTGCGGGGATCCATGGGTGCAGGTGCTCCGTGAGTGTGGTGCGCAGCGCGGCCAGGGGCGGCTGCAGCGGGGTGCGGTCGGCGGGGCCCGGGCGTCGAGGCGCCTGCGGAGGGCCACCGGGGACGGCGATCGGCCGGTCGAGCGGAGGTGCTCGGGGTGGTGGTCCAGCGGGCGGGCGGCGGCCGGGGCGGGCGCTCAGCTGCGCGGGCAGGCCCGGACGCGGCGGCTACGGGCGGAGCAGGGGCGTGCGAGGGTGCAGGGGCGCGCCATGCGGCGGCTCTCCGTTTCTTCCATGGCCGCCTACCGAGTTAGCTGACGGATTCGGGCGGGAAGCGGCCCTACCCGCACCGGGACGTGCCCGGCGCGCGATTCACCCCAGTGCTGCGGTGGGTCCCCGGCCCGCCCCGGAGGGCGGCTCGGCGGCGTCCGCCCGGACTCCCCCGGGTGGGGGCGTGGCGACCGGGCTGACCGAGCCACGGTAACCGCCGTTATGCGTCCGTGACAATCAGAAGTCGGTCATTTCCGAGCCGTGACGTGTGTCGCGGTGCCCTGCCCGGCAGCTCCGTGTACAAGGCGACGTCAGCCGGCGTCACCCCACGACCCGACGACGGCGACGTCGAGCGGGAAGTCGACCGGGAAGGACCCGAACAGCAGCCGTCCCGCGGTGGCCGCCGCGGCCTGCACCTCCGCGACGACGGCGTCCGCCAGGTGCTCGGGGGCGTGCACCACCACCTCGTCGTGGAGGAAGAAGGCCAGGTGCGGGCGGCGGCCGAGCGCGCCGGCGCCGCCCAGCCGCCACAGCCGGTTGCGCAGGTCGGCCAGCCAGCACAGGGCCCACTCGGCGCCGGTGCCCTGGACGACGAAGTTGCGGGTGAAACGGCCCCACGCCCGCCGCGCCCGATCGCGGTCCTCGGCGGATCCGCCGTCGTCGGGCGGCTCGCCGGGATCCACCGGCCGCCGCGCCCACCCACCGGCGGGCAGCGGGGAGCCGCGGCCGAGCAGTGTGTGCACCACCTCACCGCGCTCGCCCGCGCGGGCGGCCTCCTCCACCAGCCCGATGGCCCGCGGATAGCGACGGGCCAGCCGGGGCATCATCCGGCCGCTCTCGCCGCGCGTACCGCCGTACATCGCGCCGAGGATGCCGACCTTGGCCTCGGCACGCGCCGCGACTGCGCCGCCGGCCACCATGCCCTGGTACAGGTCGGTCGCCCGCGCCGCCTCCGCCATGGCGGCGTCGGCGCTCATGCCCGCGAGCACCCGTGGCTCCAGCTGGGCGACGTCGGCGACCACGAACCGCCAGCCCTCGTCGGCGACGGCGGCGGGACGGATCTGCGTCGGCACCGAGAGCGCACCACCCCCCGAGGACGCCCACCGCCCGGTCACCACGCCACCGGGCAGGAAGGTCGGCCGGAAGCGGCCGTCCCGCACCCAGGTCTCCAGCCAGGTCCAGCCGTTGGCCTGCAGCAGCCGCGACAGCTTCTTGTACTCCAGCAGCGCCGGCACGGCGGGGTGGTCGAGCTGCTCCAGCGACCAGGAGCGGGTGTCGGTCACCGGCAGCCCGGCGGTCCGCAGCGCGCGCAGCAGCTCCCCGGGCGAGTCCGGGTTCAGCAGAGGGGCGCCGAGCGCCGCACGGATCTCGCCGAGCAGCCGCTCGAGCACCGGCGGCCGCCCGCCGGCCGACGACCGGGGGCCGAGCAGTCCGGTCAGCAGACGCTCGTGGACGTCGGCCCGCCAGGGCAGGCCGGTGTGGGTCATCTCGGCGGCCACGAGGGCTCCGGAGGACTCCGCAGCGAGCAGCAGCGCGAGCCGCTGCGCGTGCACCGACGCGGCGAGGGCCACCTGCTGCCGCTCGTGCTCGGCGACCGGGTCGAGCCGGTCGGCCGGATCGGCGACCGGGAACAGCGCGGGGTCGGCGGCCGTCACCGGCTGGAGGGCGTCCCACCCGGCGGTCTGCTCACCGGCCAGCAGGGACTGGTCGACGAACGGCGAGCGCCGGAGAACGGCGTGGGCCAGCCGCAGATCGGTGCAGCGCTCGATCCGGACCCCGCCCTCGAGGAGCGCGGGGTACCAGCGCGTGGTGTCGTCCCAGACCCAGCGGACCGGCGCACGCTCCCGGCCGGCGACGAATGCCGCGAACCGGTCCGCCGGCACGAGCGTGCCGGCCACCGTCGTCCCGTCGTCGGCCAGTTCCCGCGCCTGCACGGCGCCCTCGGCGCGCCGGACCACCATCCGGTTCACGCCGCGCAGTCTCGCCGAACCCGCCGACACCCCGGAGAGGCGACCTACCCGCCGAGCAGCCGGCGCAGGAAGCGTGCCTGCTCCCGCACCGACCAGAGCGCCACCCGGGCGGGCGCGGACGCCACCGCGCGTGCCACGTGCACGCCCAGGCGCAGCAGGTCCGCGTAGTCAGGCGGCCGGACCTCGTGCCCCGCGGCCGGAGCGTCAGGAGCGGGGGCCGCCGGAGCCTGAACCTCGACGTGAGGTCGAACCCGGGGCGGGGACACGGGCGCCGGGCGCGGTGCCCCGGGGACGAGCAGGTCGACGGCCGTCCGGCGGCGGGGCGCGCGAAGCGAGTCGAAGGACGGGATCGCCGGCGCGGCCGGCGACTCCTCGTCGTCGGGGTGGCGCGGGCCGGCCGGCGCAGCGGCCGACCGCGGCAGCGTCGCAGGTGGCTCGGGGACGACGGCGCGGATCGCCGCGACCAGCCCCGGCCCGAGGCCGGGGACCGCGCTCAGCTCGCGGCCGGTCAGCCCCGCGAGGACGGCGGGGTCGGTGATCCCGGCGCGGGTCAGCGCCGTCACCGCGCGCCCGGGCAGACCGAGCTCCCGGATCGTGCTCACGGGCTGTTCCGGTGACCTGATCGGCATGACGGCCCACCCTAGCGCCGGCCGTCACCCGCTCGGGAGGTGCCGTCCGGCATCAACTGCGAAGGTGGCAGGACGCACCCGCAACGGCAGGAGGACCCGGTGGCAGAGATCGCCTACGTCTCGGACGTCCGTGTGGAGCGCCTGGGAGGACCGCTGCGCGCGGCCCACCTCCCGGGCGAGGAGGAACCGACGGTCTACGGCATGCACGGGGCCATCGCCGAGCACTACGGCATGGAGCCGGGCACCGCGCCCAGCCACGCCAGCACCATCGACCACGTGGTCGGCGCCGCCGCCGGTTAGCTGACGGGGACGTTCGCCGGGGCCCTGACGGCCCGGCGGATCGACCCCACCGGTCTGGTGGGGCACGCGCGCGGCGAGGTTGAGCTCGAGGGCAAGGTGCTGGTGCTCAAGCGCATCGAGGTCACCTACACCGGCCTGGACGTCCCCGAGCAGGACGCCGAGAAGGTCCAACGGGTGCTCGCCGTCCACGCCGACGGCTGCCCGGTCGCCCGGAGCCTGCGGGGAGCCATCGAGATCACCACGCGCCTCGGGTGAGGGTGGGGGCGCGGGGTCCCGCGCTCTCACCCGGACAGCAGGAACGACCGGCCGGCGACACGCCCGGCGGAAACGACATGCCTCAATCCCCGGCGAGCGGGTAGCGGACGCTGAGCGGAACGTGACCGCGCCAGCGCGGGTTGGTGGACAACTGGCAAGGAGGACACGTGCTCTCGGATCGATCCCGGCCCGTCATCGAGGCGACGCTCCCCGTCGTCGGCGAGAACATCGAGGAGATCGCCACCAGGTTCTACGCGCACCTGTTCGGCGAGCACCCCGGGCTCTTCGACGGGGTGTTCAACCGCGGGAACCAGGCCGAGAAGACCCAGCAGATGGCGCTCGCCGGGTCGGTGGCCGTCTTCGCCTCCTCGCTGCTGAAGGTCCCCGAGCAGCTCCCCGAGCACCTGCTCTCGCGGATCGCCCACAAGCACGCCTCGCTGGGCATCACCCCGGCGCAGTACGACGTCGTCCACGAGCACCTCTTCTGGGCGATCGCGGACGTGCTCGGTGACGCGGTCACCCCGGAGGTGGCCGCCGCCTGGGACGAGGTCTACTGGCTCATGGCCTACGCGCTGATCAACCAGGAGCGCGGCCTCTACAGCGCCCGCGGGGTGCGCCCGGAGACGGTGTGGCGCGAGTGGGAGGTCGCCGAGCGGATCCAGGAGACCGCGGACGTCGTCACCTTCCGGATGCGGAAGGTCGACGACCGCCTGGTGAAGACCTCGCTGCCCGGTCAGTACGTGACCGTCCAGGTGCCGATGCCCGACGGCGTGCGCCAGCCCCGGCAGTACAGCCTCACGAAGGCCGACGACGGCGAGCACCGCCAGTTCTCGGTGAAGCGGGTGCACGGCGGCGGCAAGCCCGACGGCGAGGTCTCGAACCTCCTCTGCGACCAGGTGCAGGTCGGTGACCGGCTGACGATGTCGGTGCCCTTCGGGGACGTCGTGCTCGACGACTCGGGCCGCCCCGTCGTGTTCGCCAGCGCCGGCATCGGCGTGACCCCGATGGCCGGCATGCTCTCCCACCTGGTGGCGGCGGGGTCGCACCTGCCGATCACGCTCCTGCACGCCGACTCCGACGAGGAGTCCTTCGCCCTGCGCGAGCAGGTGCTCGAGGACCTCCGGTCGCTGGAGTCCGGATCGGCGCACGTCTGGTACGAGGGCGGCGCCGCGAGCAGCCTCCCCGTGGAGGTCCACGCCGGGACGATGGACCTCCGCGAGGTCGCGCTGCCCGACGACGCCGTCTACTACCTGTGCGGCCCGCTGCCGTTCATGCAGGGCGTGCGCAGCGCGCTGATCGAGCGCGGGGTGCCCGCGCGCGACATCCAGTACGAGGTGTTCGGACCCGACCTCTGGCAGGCCGACCTCGCCACGGAGTCCACCCCGGGGGCATCGGACGAGCGGGTCGCCGTGGGCGCCTGACCGCCTGTCCCCACCGCCGGTCCGGCTCGCGTGCCGCGGGACACCGGACGCCACCCCCTTGAGGAGACGCTCGTGGACATCCCCGCGATGCGGGCCAACTTCGCCAAAGCAGCTGCCACGGGGGACGAGGCCCCGCTGTACTTCTACTCGCACCTGTTCCTGAGCCACCCGGAGACGCGGCAGATGTTCCCCGTCTCGATGGCACACCAGCGGGACCGATTCTTCACCGCTCTCGGCGAGGTGGTCACCCGGGTCGACGACCTCGAGGCGCTGGTCCCCATCCTGCAGCAGCTCGGGCGCGACCACCGGAAGTTCGGGGTGCTCCCCGCGCACTACCCCGCCGCCGGGGCGAGCCTGCTGGCGACCCTCGAGCACTTCGACGACGAGTGGACGCCCGAGCTCGCCAAGACCTGGGCCGAGGCCTACGACGTCGTGGCGAACGTGATGATCCAGGCCGCCGAGGAGGCCGAGGGGCAGCCGGCGTGGTGGGACGCCGACGTGGTGGGCCACGAGCGCCGCGCCCTGGACGTCGCCGTCCTCCGGATCCGCCCCCGGGCGCGGTACGACTACCTCCCGGGGCAGTCGCTGTCCCTGGAGACCGAGCTGCGCCCCCGGTTGTGGCGGTACTACTCCCCCGCCAACGCCCCCCGGTCGGACGGGCTGGTGGAGCTGCACGTCAAGGCGCGGGACGGCGGTCCGGTCAGCTCCGCCCTGGTGCGCAGCGTCGGGGTCGGCGACGTCCTGCGGCTGGGGCCACCGATGGGCGACCTGACCGTGGGCCAGGACTCCGACCGCGACCTGCTGCTGATCGCCGGCGGCATGGGTCTGGCCCCGCTGAAGGCGATGGTCGACCAGGTGGCCCGCCAGGGTCCGCCCCGGCGGGTCGACCTGTTCGCCGGGTTCCGCACCGAGGACCAGATCTACGACCGGGCCGACCTCGAGCAGCTGGCCCGGGAGCACCCCTGGCTCAACGTCACCTTCGCCGTCTCCGACGACGCCATCTCGTCCCTGGTGCACGGCGAGATCGGGGACGTGGTGCGACGCTCCGGCCCGTGGTCGAGCCGGGAGGTGCGCATCGCCGGCCCCGAGCCCATGGTGACCAGCACCGTGGCCGGCCTCCGGCAGGATGGCGTCCCGGAGCACCGCATGTCCAGCGAGGTCTTCGCCCCCAGCCGACCGGGGCCCAGTGTTGACGGAGAGGTGACCGAATGACCAGCGCACCGACGAGCGGGCCCGGGAACGCCGACCGGGGGCTCACCCCCGCCGACCTGCGGAACGTGCGGTTCACCCGCGCCCCGATGCTGCGCCCCGGCTACGTCGAGTCCGAGGTCGACCGGGTCCTGCACCGGGCCGCCGAGGAGCTCGCGCGGCACGTCGCCGAGAAGGCGCAGCTCCGCGAGCAGGTGCGCACCCTGCAGGCCCAGTTGAACGGCGCGCCCGCGCACGAGCCGCCCAGCGAGCAGGCCGTGCGCATCCTGGCCAGCGCCCAGCAGACGGCGGACAACTACGTGGCCGAGGCGGAGCAGTTCAGCCGGCAGGTGACCGGCGAGGCCCGCGCCGAGTACGAGGACGCGCTGCGCCTGGCCCGCGAGAACGCCGGGGCGATCATCCAGGCCGCCCAGGAGGCGGCCGCCCGGCTAACCGGACCGGCCCCCGACGGCCCCGATCAGGGCGGGCCCGACCGGGGTGGCCGCAGCGTGGCGGAGCTCGAGGAGCAGGTCGCCTACCTGAAGGCGTTCGGCCAGGCGTGCCGGGTGCAGCTGCGTTCCTACCTGGAGGCGCTCCTCAGCGACGTCGAGAACGAGTGGGGCCGCGCCGATCCGGGCGCCCTGCCGGCACCGCCGCGGCCACCGGCCCGGCGCACCGGCGAGGACGACCCGGAGCGGTCGACGACCTTCGTGTCCAACACCGCCGCGGAGGACCAGGCCGACGAGCCCGCCGATGGTGTGCCGGCGGGGACCGGGAACCGCCCGTCGTAGGTCCGTGCCCGGCCGGGCCGGGTCCACCGGCCCGGCCGTCGCGGCTCAGACCGCCGCGACCTCGTAGGTGTGCCCGGCCGCGCGCAGCCGCTCGACGAGCACCTCGCCCAGGGCGGTCGCCGGCGTGAGGGAGCCCGCCCGGTCGGGCAGCCGGTCGCCGTCCAGCGCCAGCGCGAGAGCGGCCTCGCCGAGCATGACGGCGGTCGCCGCGTACCCGGGGTCGCCCTTCCCCGCGGCGGTCGCCCGGTAGCGGCGGCCGTCCTCGGTCCCGGCATCGACGACCATCCGGAACCAGCCCTTCGCCCGGGTGGCCTCGCCGGGTCCGGTGCCCGGCGCCGGCAGCACCCGGTCGAGGACCGCACGGGTCGGCGCCAGGTTCATGGCGGACACCGTGGCGACCAGCGCGGCCGTGACCCCGGCCGCGGTCACGGCACCCAGTGGCCCGCGTCCGACGCCCATGACCTCGCCGTAGCGCAGGCCCCGCCCGTAGGCCCACCCCTGCAGCGCGTTGCTGCGCCGCACGATGCGGGTGTTGAAGGGCGCCATGACGAAGGCGGCCGTCCATCGCCCGTCGTCGGTCCGGCTCGGCAGAGCGCCGTCGCGGGGCTGCGGAGTGTCGGGCTCGGCAGCCCGGTCCGGGCTCAGCGCGAACGGGTCGCCGAAGACGCGGCGCAGCGACGGGTCCTCCTGCATCGCCTCGACCTGGGCCCGCATCGAGTCGATCGTGCCGCCGCTGAGCCCACCCCGGGCCGTGGCGACCAGCTGGACGTCGCGGAGGCCGCCCGCACCGTCGGCCTCGGCCCGTCGGGCCAGCAGCATCGTGCTCAGGTCGGACGGGATGGAGTCGTAGCCGCAGGCGTGCATGATCCGGGCGCCGGTGTCCCGCGCCACGGCGTCGTAGCGCGCGATGGCGTCGCGGACGAAGAGCACCTCACCGGTCAGGTCGGCGTAGTGCGTGCCCGCCCGGGCGCAGGCCTCGACGACCGGCAACCCGTAGCGGGCGTACGGCCCCACCGTCGTGGCCAGCACGCGGGTGCTCCCGGCGAGCGCCCGCAGCGAGTCCGGGTCGGTGGAGTCGGCCTCGATGAGGGGCCAGTCCCGCCCGGCCGGGGGCAGCGCGGCCCGGACCTCCTCCAGGCGGGCCCGCGAGCGCCCGGCGAGCGCGATCCGGGTCCCCTCCGGCGCGTGCTCGGCCAGGTAGCCGGCGAGCAACCTGCCGACGAAGCCGGTGGCTCCGTAGACGACGAGGTCGTGGGTCCGTGCGTCTTCTGCTGCCATACCGACATCCTGGCCCGACCCGGGACGGCCGGCAGGCGCCGGGCTCACCTCACGGAGTGGTAACGACGGGTCACACCGACCACTCGACGCCCCAGCAGACGCAAGTCGCGGGCCGCTCCTGCCGATGGTGGTCGCATGGCAGTGCGGCTCGCAACGGTGCGGACCGCGACCGAGCACCAGGTCGCGGCCCAGTCGGCGTCCCCGTGGTGGCGGACGGCGGTGGTCTACCAGGTCTACCTGCGCTCGTTCGCCGATGCCAACGGCGACGGGATCGGCGACCTGGCCGGCCTCCGCTCGCGGCTGCCGTACCTGTCGTGGCTCGGCGTGGACGCGGTGTGGATCAACCCGCACTACCCCTCCGGTGGCGCCGACGGGGGGTACGACATCAGCGACTACCGCGCGGTCGACCCCGACTACGGTGACGTCGCCGACCTGGAGGCGCTGGTCGCCGACGCCCGCGAGCTGGGGCTGCGGGTCGTGCTGGACGTCGTCCCCAACCACACGTCCGACCAGCACCCCTGGTTCCAGGCCGCCCTCGCCGACCCGGACTCCCCCGAGGCGGCCCGGTACCACTTCGCCCCGGCTTCGGAGGAACCGCCGAACAACTGGCAGTCCCTGTTCGGCGGGCCGGCCTGGTCGCGCACCCCCGACGGCCGCTGGTACCTGCACCTGTTCGCCCCCGAGCAGCCCGACCTCAACTGGCGCGACCCCGCCGTCGCCGCCGACTTCGAGAAGACGCTGCGGTTCTGGCTCGACCGCGGGGTGAGCGGGTTCCGCGTCGACGTCGCCTACGGGCTGTTCAAGGACGCCGGGCTGCGGGACAACCCGGGCGCCTACTCCCCCACCCTCTTCGGGCACGGGCCCGAGCAGGCCATGACGTGGAACCAGCCGGAGGTCCACGACGTCTGGCGCCGCTGGCGGTCGATCTGCGACGAGTACCCCGACACGATGCTGGTCGGCGAGGTCTGCCTGGCCGACCCGACGGAGGTCGCGCTCTACTCCCGGCCCGACGAGCTGCACCAGTCCTTCTCGTTCCGGCTGCTGAAGTCCCCGTGGTCCACGGAGTCCTTCGCCGACGGCGTGCGCAGCGCGCTGGACGCGTTCGGGAAGGTCGGGGCCCCGGTCTCCTGGGTGCTGGGCAACCACGACAAGGACCGGCAGGTCACCCGGTTCGGCGGCGGCGAGGTGGGCCTCGCCCGGGCCCGCGCCGCCGCGCTGCTGATGCTGTCGCTGCCCGGCTCGGCGTACGTCTACGCCGGCGACGAGCTCGGCCTGCCGCAGGCCGACGTCCCGGACGAGGTCAAGCGCGACCCGATCTTCTTCCGCAGCGGCGGCGCCCGCAGCGGCCGCGACGGCTGCCGGGTTCCCATGCCGTGGAACACCACCCCCGGCGTCGGCTTCTCCCCCCGGGGAGCGGACCGGCCGTGGCTGCCGGTGCCCGAGGAGTGGGAGCGGTACGCCGTGTCCCGCCAGTCGCGGGACGGTGGATCGATGCTCACCCTCTACCGGCGCGCGCTCGCCCTGCGGGAGGCCCACCGGGCGCTCGGCTCGGGCGAGGCGACGGTGAGCACGCGCGGCGACGTTCTCACGGTGCGGTGCACCGCGCCGGACGGCAGCGTCGTGCGGTGCGTGGTCAACATGGGATCGGGGACGGCGCTGGTCCGCTCCCGCGGCACGGTGCTGATCGCCTCGAGCACCAGCGTGCGCCGCTCGGCCGCCAGCGTGGCCCTGCCCCCGGACACCGCGGTCTGGCTCGCCGACAGCTGAGCGGGGACCGCGCCGTCGGCCTGGTCCGACCCCGTCCGCCGGCTCGCCGAGGAGGTCGGGCGAGCCGGACGGAGGGGCCGGCGGGACGGAAGGATCAGGAGGGCTCGACGCCGAACACCTGGGCGAGCCGTTCGATCTTGCGGGCCCGGCCCAGCCGGGGCAGGTCGCTGCCGTCCCGGATGACCTGCCCACGCGCGTCGAAGTCGGCGAGGAAGTCCCGCGCCCAGGCGACGTCGGACGGCGTGGGGCTGATGACCTCGTTGATCACCGGCAGCTGGTCCATGTCGAGGCAGAGCTTGCCCGTGAGCCCCAGGGAGACGGTGACGGCGGTCTGCTCGCGCAGCACCGGGTGGCTGCTGCTCACCGTCGGGCCGTCGATGGGGCCGGGGAGCCCGCCGATGCGGCTGGCCACCACCAGCCGGGACCGCGGATAGGCCATGGCGAGGTCGTCGGCACTGGTGCCGGTGTCCCGGCGGTAGTCGCCGCTGCCGAAAGCCAGCCGGAAGGCGCCGCGGGCGCGCGCGATCCGGACCGCCTCCTCGATGCCGAGGGCCGACTCGACGAGGGCCAGCACGGGGCTGGAGCCGCCGAGCCGGTCGAAGGTCTCGGTGACGTGCTCGGCCGCCTCGGCCTTGGCCAGCATGACGCCGAGCAGGCCGGGCAGGCCCGCCAGACCGGCGACGTCGTCGGCCCAGTAGGGCGTCGAGTGGTCGTTGATCCGCACCCAGGCGCTGCGGTCCTCACCGGACAGCCACTGGATGACCCCCTCGCGGGCCTCCGCCTTGCGCGCGGGGTCCACGGCGTCCTCGATGTCGAGCACCACCTGGTCCGCCCGCGACCCGTGGGCCACGTCGAACAGCTCCGTGCGGGCACCGTTCACCAACAGCCACGAGCGCGCGTGCTCCGGCTCTACCTTGCGTCGTCTCACCACGGGGCCATCCTCGTAC
The DNA here is from genome assembly GCF_039679125.1 of Blastococcus sp. HT6-4. Lineage (NCBI taxonomy): Bacteria > Bacillati > Actinomycetota > Actinomycetes > Geodermatophilales > Geodermatophilaceae > Blastococcus > Blastococcus montanus. The sequence goes on from NZ_CP155551.1 coordinate 2,339,453, forward strand.
GGATCCGCCGGCCACACCCATCGGCGCGCCCTTCCGGACCGGTTTCGATCACCTGACCGATGCGTGCGACGCGATGCGCCGGGTAGGGCCGTCAGGACCTGACCGCGCACCACCGGAAGGAGCAGACGTGAGCGAACGAGACCTCGAGGAGACCGGGACCGGTGACGCCGCCAAGCGCATCGGCCAGGCCCCCACGACCACCGACGTGACCGACCCGGAGCGCTCCTCGCGGAACACCGCCGCGGGCTCCGGCTCGAAGCCCGGCGAGGGCCCCGTCCAGCCGGCCGCCGACGAGGGCGTGGACCCCTCGGCGAGCATCGAGCCCCACAACGAGGGGCTGGCCTGACCGGCTCCTGACGATCGCGCGGCTGAGCCGGGGCGCCGAGCCCCGGCTCAGCCGGCCGCGACCTGCGGGGCGACCTCGGTACCCAGCAGCTCGATGCCGCGCAGGAGGTCCTCGTGGGCCAGCCGCGGGTTGGTCATCTGCAGGGCCACCCGGTCCACCCCGCCGAGCTGTTCGGAGACGCGACGGAGCTTGGCGGCCACCGTGTCGGGGTCGCCCATGAAGAAGGCGCCGTCCGGCCCGCTCGTCGCGTCGAACTGGGCCCGGGTGGGCGCGGCGAAGCCCCGCTCGCGGGAGACCTTCGTGAACAGCTCGTGCCACCCGGGGTAGATGGTGTCGGCGGCGGCCCGGGTGCTCTCCGCGACGAACCCGAACACGTGCAGCCCCACCTGCAGCTTCTCGGGCGCGTGCCCGGCGTGCGCGCCGGCCCGTCGGTAGAGGTCCACCAGCGGGGCGAACTGCCGGGGCTCGCCACCGATGATCGCCACCATCAGCGGCAGACCCAGCAGCCCGGCCCGGGCGAACGACTCCGGCGTCCCTCCGACGCCGACCCAGATGGGGAGCGGGTCCTGCAGCGGCCGCGGGTAGACCCCCTGCCCGGACAACGGCGGGCGGTGCTTGCCCGACCAGGTGACGTGCTCGGACTCCCGGATCCGCAGCAGCAGGTCCAGCTTCTCGGCGAACAGCTCGTCGTAGTCGGCCAGGGACAGCCCGAAAAGCGGGAACGCCTCGGTGAACGAGCCGCGCCCGACCACGAGGTCGATGCGGCCCTTCGAGATGAGGTCCAGGGTCGCGAACTGCTGGAACACCCGGACGGGATCGGCGGCGCTGAGCACCGCCACCGCGCTCCCGAGGCGGATGCGGGAGGTGCGGGCCGCCGCCGCGGCGAGGATCACCGGCGGCGCGGAGTCGTAGTACTCGCTGCGGTGGTGCTCGCCGATGCCGAACGAGTACAGCCCCACCCGGTCGGCCAGCTCGATCTCCTCGAGCAGGTGGGCCATCCGCTCCTCGGGGCCGATCAGGCGCTCGGTCCGGGGATCGGTGACCGCCGAGACGAAGCTGTCGACGCCGAGGTGCATGCGGGTCCTCCGGTGCTCGCGGGCGGGCCCGGCCGGACCCGTGGGCCAGTCAACACCGGTGGCCGGCCGGCAGGCGACCCGAGCGGCACCGCCGCCCGGGTCCGTGCCCGCGGTCAGTCCGCCGGCGCCTCCTCCGTGCTCGCCTCCTCGTCGGACGACCCGGAGCCGCCCTCCTCGGCCGTCCGCGGGCCGCGGCGACCGTGGCCGTCGCCACCCCTGGCGGGAACCGCGGTCTCCACGCGCTCGGTCACCCGTTCCGCCAGGCCGGCCAGCCGCTGGTCGGCCGCCTCCTGGGTGAGCCGGCCCGCTGCGACCGCCGCGGCGATGCGCTCCTCCTGCGCCTCCACCAGGGCGTCGACCAGCGTGTCGACGGCGACGCCCTGCTGCTCGGCGACGTCGGCCAGGGTGGTGCCCTCCGTGCGCAGCGCCGTCCGCAGCTCCTCCTCGGTCGTGCCGAGCGCTGTCGCGGCGGCGGACAGGTCCATCCGGCCACCGTGCCCACCGCGCCCGCCGATACCGGCGTCGGCGAGCGTCCGCGCCACCTCGTCGGCCTGGTCCTGGGTGAGCGAACCGTCGTCGACCAGCCCGGCCAGGGCCTCGGTGATGCGGTCGACGGACGACGACGCTGCCGCGACCGTCCCCGGCGGTGCGGCGATGGCCGGCACGGCCACCGCCAGGCCGGTCAGGCTCAGCGCGCCGGCCGTCGTCGCGATGATCATCTTCCTGCGCATGGGACCTCCTCGTGTGCGACCGGGGTCCCCCGGCCGTCGCCGAGAGCCTCGGCGGCCGGCCTGTGGCGGCGCTGTGAGCCGCCCGTGGCGTCGCTGTGGACCGGTGGCCGCGGTCAGGCGTCGACGGCCTCGTGCGTGTTGACGCCGGGGATCCGCCGCACCGACCCCCACCCGACGCGGGCCCACGCCACCAGCAGCGCCGCGCCGGCCAGCGACCCGAGGGTGTCGCGGACCAGGTCGCCGTTGGTGTCGTCGTTGCCCTCCGACAGGGCGGTGCCGAACCAGGCGTCGGACCGCCACTCGTAGACCTCCCAGAGGGCCCCGACCGTGATGCCGAGGGCGGCCGTGACGACGGCGATGCCGACGTAGTGTCGCAGATGCGTCTCGTCGCGCGGGTCCGGGACGACGTCGAGCCGGGCAAGGGCGATGTACACGACCGGTGCGGTCAGCATGGGCAGCGTGACATGCACGAGGTCGTCGAAGCGCACGTACCGGTCGTAGAGCCCCCAGACCTCGCCGAAGCCCTGCAGCGCCATCCCGAGCGTCACCGACAGGTCGTAGACCCGGGGCAGGTTCACCGCCCGCGCGACGAGCGTGACCGCGCCCATCACGGCCAGCACCGCGGCCGCGCCCGGGTCCCCGCGCAGCGCGTAGACGACCGCGCCGCCGAGGATCACCAGCCGCAGCACGTCGATGCCGTCGCGGACGATCGGGTTCCAGTCCCCCAGCACGAGCCTGCGCGTGTCCACGCACCGCCGCTACCCGGTGGTGACGGTCCTCGCGCATCCGTCCAGGTGACGTCACGTCCCCACGGGCGGTGCCGCCGTCCGCAGCCCACCGAGGTGTAGCGTCGGTCCCGAGACGCGGGATGCTCCCGTGTGCCGATGATGCGTCAGACAAGCGGCGTGTGTCGTCCCGGGCCCACGCGGCTCGGCGACCGAGGTCCCCGCCCCGGTGTAACGACCGGAGGCCCGGCGCATGGCCCGCACCGAGAACCCGCCACCCACATCTGCCGCCGAGGCGCTCGAGCAACTCGGCCGGTTGTCGCTGCGCGAGCACTCGATGGAGTCGGTGCTCCAGACCGTCGCGGACCTGACCAGCGCCGTGATGCCGGGCGCGACCGACGTCTCCATCAGCCTGCTCGTCGACGACAAACCGGAAACGCCGGTCTACAGCGGCCGGCTCGCGCTCGAACTCGACGAGAGCCAGTACAGCCGGGGCTACGGGCCCTGCCTGCACGCGGCCGGTACCGGTGAATGGGTGCAGGTCGACGACGCGCGAGCCGACGACCGATGGCCGGAGTACATGGAACGCGCCGTCGCGGCCGGCAGCCTGAGCTCGCTGTCCATGCCGCTCCCGATCGCCGAGGGCCTCTGCGGGGCGCTCAACATCTACGGCCGCGAGGCCCACGCGTTCTCCGCGGAGAGCCGCTCGGTGGCCGAGCAGCTGGCGCCCTACGCCGCGGTCGCCGCCGGGAACATGCACGCCTACGCCAGCGCCCAGGACCTGGCCGACAACCTGCAGATCGCCCTGGAGTCGCGGGCCGTCATCGACCAGGCGAAGGGCATCCTGATCGAGCGGTACAAACTGACCCCCGACCAGGCGTTCCAGCTCCTGGCCCAGGCGTCGATGGAGACGAACCGGAAGGTGCGCGCCGTCGCCGAGCACCTGGTCCGCACCGGCGAACTGCTCGTCCGGTAGCCCTGGAAGAACTGCGCCGACGGTCCGGATGCGGCCACGCCCGCGAGCCCGGACCCTTCAGACAGCCGCCTGTGGCCCCCGGGGACCTCTGGCGGTCAGGCCCCACCGCTCCAGACACGGGGGCGGTGGGGCCGCCCCCCGGCCGGGCCGGGTGCCCGGTCAGCCGTCGCCGCGGCCGACCCCCGGCCCCGACTCGGCGATCCGCTTGATCGCCGCGAGGCTGGCCGGGATGCTCGCGTGCGCCGCCCGGGTGCGGTCGGCGATCTCGTCCTGGGCGGCGTCCCCGTAGCGCTCGGCGAACAGCGCCAGCCCGTCGGGCAGGAACGCCCAGGACTCGGCGAGCTCCGTGCCGCCGTCGACCGCGGTGAAGGTGTACCCCCAGCGCACGTAGGACCCGCCGACCACGAAGGCGAACTCCCGGCCGCGGTCGGCCGCCACCACCCGGGAGCGGGTCTCCCAGGTGCGTCCCGGGGTGACGTTGCGGCCGGTGAACCAGTCGCCCACCCGTGCCGAGGCGCCCTCGTCCCACCAGCAGGCCGTGCAGATCGGGCTCCACTCGCCGGTGCGGGTCACGTCGGAGACGAGGTCGTACAGCACCTCCGGCGGCACGGCGACGGTGATCGACCCGGAGTGGCGCAGCTCGCTCATCCGCGCAGTGTCGCAGTGGCGATGCGTGGCGGCGCAGCGGCCGGGGGTATGCGCGCCCCGTGGAGGAGCTGCTGCAGGAAGTCGTCGACGTCCTGATCGTCATCGTGGAGGCCTGCGGCGCCGTCGTCATCATCATCGGCGCCGTCTGGGCGTTCATCCGTTTCGCCTGGGCCGGGCTCGTCCACCGGAGCGCCGGCGCCTTCGTGCCCGTCCGGCTGACGCTGGGCCGGTTCCTGGCCCTAGGTCTGGAGTTCCAGCTCGCCGGTGACGTCCTCCGGACCGCCGTGGCCCCCAGCTGGGACGAGATCGGCCAGCTCGCCGCGATCGCCCCGATCCGCACGGTGCTGAACTACTTCCTCGGCAAGGAGATCGCCGAGGAACGGCGCGAGATCGAGGAGGACGAGGAGAAGGAACGCCCGGCCGGCGGATCGGAGCGGGCCGGCGCCGGGCACCCGGCGTCGTCGGAGCTGCGAGCCGGGCGACAGGTGTGAGCACGGCGCTGACCGCCGTCACCGGCACCGCCGCGCAGCTGGTCGCCGGCGTCGCGCTGCTGACGGGCGTGTGGACCCTGGCGATCACCCGCCGGCCGGCGCTCGCGCTCGGGATCCTCCTCGACCTGCTCGTGGCCGCCGGCGTGCTCCGGCTGGCCGGCGACCCGAGCTGGGAGGCGATCGCCACCGCGGCGACCGTCGTGGCGATCCGGCACCTGGTCGGGTACGGGCTGCGCATCGGCGCCCGGTCCTGGGAGGCGACGCGTGGCCGCCGGCCGGGCCGGCCGCCCCGGCGGTACGACCGGACCGTCCGGCACCTGCTCCGGCCGGCATGGCACCGATGAGCCGGTGGCGCCCCGACTTGCCATGGACCCCCCGAGCGGGATGATGGGCAGCGCACGTGGACGGTGGCCACCGAGTCGCCCCCGCACCGACCCGCGGTCGACGTCGACCGGTCCGGACCTGGAGGGGGTGGACGGCGTGGGCGCTGCACCGGCACCGCCCACGGCCGGCCTCGACGTCGACGCGGTGACCCACCGGATCACCCGGACGGCGCTCCGTCCCGGTCCGGTCGGCTCGGTCGGGCTGGAACTCGAGGCTCTCCTCGTCGAGCGGGCCCATCCCGGCCGGCGTGTGCCCTGGGACCGCGTCACGGACCTCCTCGCCGGCGTGGGGCCGCTGCCCGGCGGCAGCCGGATCACGCTGGAGCCGGGTGGCCAGGTGGAGCTCTCCGGACCGCCCGCCGACGGCGTGGCGACAGCGGTGGCGGCGCTGCGCGCCGACCGTGCGCTCCTCGCGGATGCCCTGGCTGCCGACGGACTGGCCCTCGCTCTGCTCGGCAGCGACCCGCTGCGCCCTCCGCAGCGGCTCAGCCCTGCCCACCGCTACGCGGCGATGGAGGAGCACTTCACGGTTGCCGGGTGCCGGGACGCCGGGCTCAGCATGATGACCGGCACGGCGTCGGTGCAGGTCAACCTGGAGGCCGGCCCCGCCGACGGCTGGGCGGCGCGGGTTGCCCTGGCCCACCGTCTGGGCCCGGTCCTCGTCGCGGTCTCGGCGTGCTCGCCCGCGGCCGCCGGCCGTCCCGGCGGCTGGCGGTCCTGCCGCCAGCAGATCTGGGGCGATCTGGACCAGGCGCGGTGCGGACCGGTGCTGACCGGGGACGACCCCGTCGGGGAGTGGGCCGCCTACGCGCTGGCCGCTCCGGTGATGCTGGTGCGCGACCCCACGACCGGCCGATCCGAGCCGGTGCGCACTCGGACGTCGCTGCGGGACTGGGCGGCCGGCATCACCCCGCTGGGCGGCCGTGCGCCGACCGCCGACGACGTCGACTACCACCTGACCACCCTCTTCCCGCCCGTCCGCCCGCGCGGCTACCTCGAGATCCGGTACCTCGACGTCGCGCCGGAGCCGTGGTGGCCGGCGCTCGCCGCGGTGACCGCCACGCTCCTGGACGACCCGGTCGCCGCCGACCGGGCCGCCGCGGCCAGCGCTCCGGTGGCCGGCCGGTGGAGCGACGCCGCCTGTCTCGGCCTGGCCGACGCCGCGCTGCGCACGGCTGCGGTCGGCTGCCTGTCCGCGGCACTCGACGCGGTGCCCGACGGCCTCCGCGACGACGTCGCCGGCCTGCTCGCCCTGGCGGAGCAGGGACGGAGCCCCGGCGATGCGGTGCTCGCAGCAGCGGGGACCGCGGACCCGCTCGCCGTCCTCTGTGCCGCCATCGACCTTCCGGAGGCATCCCGATGACCCCCGTCCCGACGCCGTCGGCACTGCGCGAACGCCTGGCGGGCGACCTGGCGGCCGCGCGAGCCCGGACCCTGCTGCTCACCGACCACGACGAGCCGGAGCTGGTGCGCCAGCACACCCCCCTGCTCAGCCCGCTGGTGTGGGACCTCGCGCACATCGGCCAGCAGGAGGAGCTGTGGCTGCTGCGCGCGGGCGATCCCCACCGGGCGAGCCTGCTGCCCGCGGACGTGGAGGCGCTGTACGACGCGTTCACCCATCCGAGGGCCGGCCGGGCGAGGCTGCCGCTGCTGCCGCCTGTCGAGGCGCGCGGCTTCTGCTCGGAGGTGCGCGGTCGGGTCCTGGACCGGCTCGACCGCCTGGGAGACGGCGACGACCCGTTCGACTTCGCGATGGTCGTCAGCCACGAGCAGCAGCACGACGAGACCATGCTGCAGGCGCTGAACGTGCGGACGGGTCGACCGCTGCTCGGCGCCGGATCCCCGCTGCCGCCCGGGCGTCCCGGGCTGGCCGGCACGTCGGTCCTGGTCCCGGGTGGCTCCTTCGTACTGGGCGTGGACCCGGCCGACGAGCCGTTCTCGCTGGACAACGAGCGGCCGGCCCACCGGGTCGACGTACCGGCCTTCCGGATCGGGCGGGTGCCGGTGACCAACGCGGAGTACGCGGAGTTCATCGCCGACGACGGCTACCGGAACTCCCGGTGGTGGTCGGCCCGCGGCTGGGAGCACCGGACCTCGGCGGGCCTGGAGCGCCCGCAGTTCTGGGGGCAGGACGGCACCCGCACCCGCTTCGGGGTGGTCGAGGACCTGCCGCCCGACGAGCCGGTGCAGCACGTCACCTTCTTCGAGGCCGAGGCCTACGCCGCCTGGGCCGGAGCCCGGCTGCCCACCGAGGTGGAGTGGGAGAAGGCCGCCGTCTGGGACCCGTCGGCCGGCCGACGGCGGCGGTTCCCGTGGGGCGCGGCCGAGCCGTCGCCGGCTCTCGCGAACCTGGGCGGGACGGCGCTGCGCCCGGCGCCGGTCGGCGCATACCCCGCCGGCGCCTCCGCGTACGGGGTGGAGCAGCTGGTGGGCGACGTCTGGGAGTGGACGTCCTCGTCCTTCGAGCCGTGGCCCGGCTTCCGGCCGATGCTGTACGTCGACTACTCGGCCCCGTTCTTCGGCGGGGACTACCGGGTGCTGCGCGGGGGCGCGTGGTCGGTGGGTTCCTCGATCATCCGGCCGAGCTTCCGCAACTGGGACCACCCGATCCGCCGGCAGATCTTCAGCGGCTTCCGGCTGGCCTGGGACGTCTGACCGTGTGCCGTCACCTGGGCTGGCTGGGACAGCCGCGGTCGCTGGCCGAGCTCGTCCTCGAGCCGCCGTCCTCGCTGCTGGTGCAGTCGTGGGCACCGCGGCGGCAGCGCTACGGCACGGTCAACGCCGACGGGTGGGGCGTGGGCTTCTGGGCTCCCGGATCCGACGGTCCGGTGCGGTGGCGGTCCCCCCGGCCGCTGTGGGCCGACCCCTCCTTCGCGTCGGTCGCGCCGGTGCTGCGCTCGGGCTGCGTCGTGGCCGCGGTGCGCTCGGCCACCGTCGGCATGCCGCTGGAGGAGAGCGCGGCGGCGCCGTTCACCGATGGGCGGGCGCTGGTGTCGCACAACGGCCGGGTGGACCGTGCGGCGCTGCCCGCGGTGCGGGACGCGGAGTCCACCGTCGACAGCGCGCTGCTGGCCGCGCTGGTGTTCGACCGCGGGCTGGACGCCCTGGCGGACGTCGTCCGGGAGGTGGCCGGGCGCGACCCGGCGGCCCGGCTGAACCTGCTCGCCGCCGACGGCGCACGGTTGCTCGCCACCACCTGGGGCGACACCCTGTCGGTGCTGGTCACGCCCACCGGCACGGCGCTGGCCAGCGAACCGTGGGACGACGACCCGTCGTGGACCGACGTCCCCGATCGCCATCTCGTGGAGGTGACGCCGGACGGCGTCGCGCTCGTCCCCCTCGACCCACCGGAGTCCGCGTGACACTGTCCCTCATCGACCACTTGGGTCTGGTCGACGCCTCGGCCGCCCTGCGCGCGGACGCCCTCGCCGGGCTGACCGCACGGCCGAAGTCCCTGCCGCCACGGTGGTTCTACGACGAGCGCGGCAGCGTCCTGTTCGACGAGATCACCCGGCTGCCCGAGTACTACCCGACGCGGGCCGAACGCGCGGTGCTCGGGGCGCGGGCCGTCGAGATCGCCGCGGCGTCCGGCGCCGACACGCTCGTCGAGCTCGGCAGCGGGACGTCGGAGAAGACCCGTCTCCTGCTGACCGCACTGCGCGATGCCGGCACGCTGCGCCGGTTCGTGCCCTTCGACGTCGATCCCAGCGTGCTGCACGCCGCCGGCGCGGCCATCACCGCCGAGTACCCGGCGGTCGACGTGCTGGCGGTGGTCGGTGACTTCACCCGCCACCTCGGGGAACTGCCCCGCGACGGCCGACGGATGGTCGCCTTCCTCGGTTCCACGATCGGCAACCTCGAGCCCGGCCCCCGGACCGCGTTCCTCCGGGACCTCGCCGGCACCCTGAACCCCGGCGACACCTTCCTGCTCGGCACCGACCTGGTGAAGGACCCCGATCGGCTCGTGCGCGCCTACGACGACGCCGCCGGGGTCACCGCCGAGTTCAACCGGAACGTCCTCGCCGTGCTGAACCGGGAACTGGACGCCGCCTTCGACCCGGACCTGTTCGACCACGTGGCCCGGTGGGATCCCGCCGAGGAGTGGATCGAGATGCGGCTCCGGTCGCGCGTCGACCAGCGGGTGCGGGTCGGCGCGCTCGAGCTCGACGTCCCCTTCGCCGGCGGTGAGGAGATGCGCACCGAGGTCTCGGCCAAGTTCCGCCGTGCCGGGGTCGAGGCCGAACTGGCCGCCGCCGGGCTGCGGCTGACCCGCTGGTGGACCGACCCGGACGGCGACTTCGGGGTCACCCTCTCGACCCCCGTCTGACGCCCGGCCGCCCCTCTCGACGCCGGCGCCCGCTCAGGGGCGGCCCGCGTCGGCGGCCGCCGGCGTCTCCCCGCCCTCCAGGTCGCCCTCCGTGTCGAGGTAGGCCTGCTGGAGCTCGGCGAGCAGCGCCGGGTCCGGCTCGGCCCACATCTGCCGGTCGACGGCCTCGAGCAGCCGCTCGGCGATGCCGTGCAGCGCCCACGGGTTGCTCTTCTCCATGAACTCCCGGTTCTCCGGGTCGAGCACGTAGGTCTGGGCGAGCTTCTCGTACATCCAGTCGGCGACGACGCCGGTCGTAGCGTCGTAGCCGAACAGGTAGTCGACGGTCGCGGCCAGCTCGAAGGCGCCCTTGTAGCCGTGCCGGCGCATGGCGGCGAGCCACTTGGGGTTCACCACGCGGGCGCGGAACACCCGGGAGGTCTCCTCGGTCAGCGACCGGGTGCGCACCTGCTCCGGCCGGGTCGAGTCGCCGATGTAGGCCGCCGGCGACGAGCCCGTCAGCGCGCGGACGGTCGCGACCATGCCGCCGTGGTACTGGAAGTAGTCGTCGGAGTCGGCGATGTCGTGCTCGCGGGTGTCGACGTTCTTGGCGGCCACCGCGATCCGCTTGTACGCCGTCTCCATGTCCGGTCGGGCCTCGATGCCGTCCAGGTCCCGGCCGTAGGCGTAGCCACCCCAGACGGCGTAGACCTCGGCGAGGTCGGCGTCCCCGCGCCAGTTCCGGCTGTCGATCAGCGAGAGCAGCCCCGCCCCGTACGCGCCGGGCTTGGAGCCGAACACGCGGGTGGTGGCTCGCCGGCGGTCGCCGTGGGTCGCGAGGTCCGCGTCGACGTGGGCCTTGACGTAGTTCTCCTCGTCGGACTCCGACTCCAGCGAGGCGGCGAGGGTCACCGCGTCGTCGAGCATGGTGACCACGTGCGGGAAGGCGTCGCGGAAGAAGCCGCTGATCCGCACGGTGACGTCGATCCGCGGCCGGCCCAGCTCGTCGAGCGGGATCGGTTCCAGCGCGGTGACCCGCCGCGACGCCTCGTCCCACACCGGGCGGACGCCGAGCAGCGCCAGCACCTCCGCGATGTCGTCGCCCGAGGTGCGCATGGCCGAGGTGCCCCAGACCGACAGCCCGACCGACCGGGGGTACTCGCCGGTGTCGGCGCGGTACCGGTCGACCAGCGACTCGGCCATCGCCTGCCCCGTCTCCCAGGCGAGGCGGGAGGGCACCGCGCGCGGGTCGACGGAGTAGAAGTTCCGGCCGGTCGGCAGCACGTTGACCAGCCCGCGCAGCGGTGACCCCGACGGCCCGGCCGGCACGTAGCCGCCGTCCAGGGCGTGCAGCGTGGCGTCGAGCTCGTCGGTCGTGCGCTCCAGCCGGGGCACCACCTCGGCGACGGCGAACCGCAGGACGGCGGCGACGCCCTCGTCGTCCCGGCCGAGCACCTCGCGCACGACGTCGTCCACCGCGCCGGCGGTCCAGCCGCGCTCCTCCATGCCCCCGACCAGCGCGTCGGCCAGCGCCTCGACGGCGTCGGTGGCCGTGAGCCCGGCGGTGCCGTCCTCCACGAGGCCGAGCGCCTCGCGGAGGCCCGGGAGGGCGACCGAGCCGCCCCAGATCTGCCGTGCCCGGAGCATCGCCACCACGAGGTCGACCCGGTTGCGGCCCGACGGCGGCGTGCCGAGCACGTGCAGGCCGTCGCGGATCTGGGAGTCCTTGATCTCGCAGAGCCAGCCGTCGACGTGCAGGATCATCTCGTCGAAGTGGTCGTCCTCGGGCCGCTCGTTGAGGCCGAGGTCGTGGTCCAGCTTGGCCGCCTGCAGCAGGGTCCAGATCTGCGCGCGGACGGCGGGCAGCTTGCCCGGGTCCATCGCCGCGATGTTGGCGTGCTCGTCGAGCAGCTGCTCCAGCCGGGCGATGTCGCCGTAGGAGTCGGCGCGCGCCATCGGCGGCACCATGTGGTCGATCAGCGTGGCGTGCGCCCGGCGCTTGGCCTGGCTGCCCTCGCCCGGGTCGTTGACCAGGAACGGGTAGATCAGCGGCAGGTCGCCGATCGCGGCGTCCGGCCCGCAGGAGGCGGACAGGCCCACGGTCTTGCCGGGCAGCCACTCCATGTTGCCGTGCTTGCCGACGTGCACCAGCGCGTGCGCGCCGAACACCGACCGCAGCCACCAGTACGCGGCCAGGTAGTGGTGCGAGGGCGGCAGGTCGGGGTCGTGGTAGATCGCGATCGGGTTCTCCCCGAAGCCGCGCGGCGGCTGCACCATCAGCACGACGTTGCCCGCGCGCAGGGCGGCGAAGACGATCGCGCCGTCGGACTCGTCGACGAACAGCGACCCGGGCGCCGGGCCCCAGTGCTCCTCCATCGACTCCCGCAGGTCGGCCGGCAGCGTCTCGAAGAACGCCCGGTACTCGGCGGCGGGGATGCGGACCGGGTTGCCGCTGAGCTGCTCCTGGGTCAGCCAGTCGGCGTCCTGGCCGCCGGCGGCGATCAGCGCGTGCACCAGCGCGTCGCCGTCGAGGTCGGCCACCCCGGGCAGGGCGTCCGGACCGTCGAAGGGCCCGATGTCGTAGCCCTGCCCGGCCATCGCGGCCAGCAGCCGGACGACCGAGGCGGGGGTGTCCAGGCCGACGGCGTTGCCGATGCGGGCGTGCTTGGTCGGGTAGGCGGACAGCATCACCACGATCCGGCGCTCCTCCGGCGGGGTGTGCCGCAGCCGGGCGTGGGCGACGGCGGTGCCGGCCACGCGGGCCGCCCGCTCCGGGTCGGCGACGTAGGAGGTCAGCCCGTCCTCGTCGGTCTCCTTGAAGGAGAACGGCACGCTGATCAGCCGGCCGTCGAACTCGGGGATCGCCACCTGGTTGCCGACGTCGAGCGGGGAGAGCCCGTCGTCGTCGGCCAGCCACTCCGCGCGGGACCGGGTGAGGCACAGCCCCTGGATCACCGGCAGGTCGAGGGCCGCGAGCTCGCCGACGTCCCAGGCGCCGTCGTCCCCGCCGGCCTGCGCGGTGGCCGGCCGGGAGCCGCCGGCCGCCAGCACGGTGACGACCATGGCGTCGGCGGTGCGCAGCGTCTCCAGCAGCCCGGGGTCGACGGTGCGCAGGCTGGCGGTGAAGACCGGCAGCGCCTGTCCCCCGGCCGCCTCGATCGCGGTGCAGAGGTCCTCGACGAACGCGGTGTTCCCCGCCAGGTGGTGCGCCCGGTAGTAGAGGACGGCGACCCGCGGGCCGGTCGTCGTCGCGGGGGTGCGGTCGAGCACCCCCCAGTCCGGGGCGACCGACGGCGGCTCGAACCCCTCTCCGGTGAGCAGCACGGTGTCGGAGAGGAAGCGGTGCAGCTGGACGAGGTTGTCCGGGCCGCCCTGCGCCAGGTAGCCGTGGGCCTCGGTGGCCACGCCCATCGGCACGGTGGAGAGCTCCATCAGCTCGGCGTCGGGCACCTGCTCGCCCCCGAGGACGACGACCGGCACCGGCCCGGCGAGCAGCGGCGCGAGCATCTCCTCGTACTGCCGCCGCACCCCGAGGATGCGGACGACGACCAGCGCGCTGCCCTCCACCGCGGCGGTGATGCCCGCGTCGTCGAGCCGGGCCGGGTTGCCCAGGCGCCACTCCGCGCCGCTGGCCCGGGCCGACAGCAGGTCGGTGTCGCTGGTGGAGAGCAGGGTGAACACGCGTTCCGCCTCCCTGGGGGTCCGCGCCCCGGGTCGCTGGGCACGGCAGCCGGAGTGTCTGGCTCGCCCGGAGGCTCACAGTGGCGGGACCGCGCCGGGTTCGCACCGGCTTCCTCGCTGCACTGCCGTGTTGTGCTCCGGACGCTACCGGGGTGCGTGCGCTGCGCGAACCGGTACCCACCGTCCGCATCCGGACGGCGCCCCGGAGGGGAAGGACGGGTATCGACCGGTTCGCCCCGAAGGAGTCGTCATGGCACTGCGTCCGCACCTCCGCCGCACGCGCACCACCCCCGAGGCGCCACCGGGTCCCTCGGGACCGGCCGCCCCGCCGGCCCGTGCCGCCGAGCCGGCGGGCTCCGGCCCTCCGGAGCCGGGGGGCTCCCCGGCCGCCAGCCCGGTGCCGGCCGTGCACCGGATCGGCGCGGTGGTCGTCGCGGCGGTGATCGCCGTGTTCGGCATCCTCGGCTTCGCCGACGGGCTGGACTTCTTCTCGACCGACGGCGAGCGGATCCTGGGCCTGTCGTCGAACGGCCTGCTCTCGACCATCTCGGTCGTCACCGCCGCCGTGCTCGTCGCCGCCGCCGTGAAGGGGCCGCGCATCGCGTCGACGGTCATAATCGTCGTCGGGGCGCTCTTCCTGGTCTCGGCGCTGGCCAACCTCGCCGTCCTGCAGACCGAGCTGAACTTCCTGGCGTTCCGCTTCGCCAACGTCGTGTTCTCCGTCGTCGCGGGCCTGGTCCTGCTGCTCCTCGGGGCCTACGGCCGGGTCAGCGGGAACCTGCCGCCCGAGAGCCCCTACGCCCACCCCGCCGAGGACGAGGCGGTCGGCGACCGCAGCCACGAGTACCCCTCGACGTCGGCGGAGTTCGCCGCCGAGCGGGCGATGCGGGACGCGGAGGTCGCGGTGGTCCAGCACACCGCCAGCGCTGACCAGCGGCGCCGGGTGGAGGCGATGTCCCACCACCGCAGCCGGGCCGACCGCCGTCGGGCGTGGATGTCCTTCGACGAGCCCGCCGGGGGGCCGGCGGTCAGGCCGTAGGTCTGGCGGTTCGCCTTTCCGACGGGCGGTCGAGGCCACCCTCGACGTCCGGGAGCCCGGCACATCGGACCTGGCCAGGACCGGATCGACCCCCTACCGTGGCCCGGTGCGGCGGGGAGGGCAGGACGACCGGCGAGGAGCCGGTTCCTCCGGGGCAACCCCGGGGCCTCGCACCAGAGCTGGACGATGCACCACCCGCCGGACGGCGCGCTCCGCGCACGTCCCGGCGCCTCCGTCACGGAGCGGCTGCCCTCCCCGCCGTCCCCTCCCGGCTCCCGGGACGTGACCACCGCGCGCCGGGCCGAGGTCCTCGCGACCGGCATCGCGACCGCGCTGCTGGCCGGGCGGTGGCGGCGGCCGCCGATGGTCCGCCGGGTCGCCGTCGCCCTGGGGTACCGCCGGGCCCCCCGCTGGGTGGGCACGCTGGTCGGTGAGGTGCTCGAGGCCTACTGGCAACCGCCGGCCGACCGCCCGCGGGAGCTGGCCGGGTTCATCCGCACGACGGCGGGCTGGGCGCGCGGCCAGGAGGCCGACGTGCCGCCGAGGGTGGTGCGCTGGGAGCCGGTCCCCACCTCCGTGGTCCGCCCCCGGCTCCCCACGGTGGAGCTGTCGGACCTGAGCGTCCTGGCCCGGCTGCTCGACCTGGACCAGGGCGAGCTGGCCTGGTTCGCCGACGCCCGCACCCTGGAGCGCACGGCGGCGGAGCCGCTGCGCCACTACCGCTGGCGAGCGGTGGACCGCCCGGCCGGAGTGCGGCTCCTGGCCGCGCCCAAGCCCCGACTGAAGGAGATCCAGCGCCGGTTGCTGCGGCACGTGCTCGACCCGGTTCCGGTACACGATGCCGCGCACGGGTGCGTCCGCGGCCGGTCGGTGCGGACGGCGGCCGCACCGCACGCGCGCGCCGCCGTCGTCCTGCGGATGGACCTGGAGCACTTCTTCGCGGGCATTCCCGCGCCCCGGGTCCACGGGCTGCTGCTGGGCCAGGCCGGGCTGCCCGAGCCGGTCGCGCACGCGGTGACCGGCCTGGTGACGACGGTGCTCCCCGCCGCCGTGTGGCGGCGCATCCCGCTGCCGGACGACCTCACGGCGCGGGAACGGCACCGGCGGCTCGGTGCCGGGCTGGCGGTGCCGCACCTGCCGCAGGGCGCACCCACCTCGCCCGCGCTGGCCAACCTGGTCTGCTACCGACTGGACCGCCGGCTGGCTGCGCTCGCCGCGTCGTTCGACGCCACCTACACCCGCTACGTGGACGACCTGACCTTCAGCGGCGGCAGCCGGGTGGGCCGCGGCCGGCTCGCCGAGCTGGTGGGCGACATCGCGCGTGAGGAGGGCTTCCGGGTGAACACCGCCAAGACCCGCACGATCAGCGCGGCCCGGCGGCAGGACGTGCTCGGCGTCGTGGTCAACGACCATCCGGCGCTGCCCCGCCGCGACCGCGACGCGCTGCGCGCGCTGCTGCACAACTGCGCCACCCGGGGGTGGACCACCCAGCTCCGCGGACGCGACCCCGCCGGCTTCCGCGACCACGTGCTGGGCCGGGTGGCCTGGGCCGCATCGGTCGATCCGGCGTTCGGCGCCCGGCTGCACGCGATGGCCGACCGCATCGACTGGAGCATCGACGGGAGCTGAGCCCCGACGGCCCGCGGTAGGGACACCGGCCGGGGACGTAGCCTCGCGGGCGCCATGACCGCTATTCCCCGAGCCCGCGCCGACGCCTGCCCCGGTGCGCTGCAGACCCACGCCGCAGCCGACGGTGCCCTGGCCCGGGTGCGGGTGCCCGGCGGCGCGCTCACGGTGGCCCAGCTCCGGGTCCTCGCCGCCGCCGCCCGGGAGCTCGGGGACGGGGCGCTGGAGCTGACCAGCCGCGGCAACGTCCAGCTGCGCGGGCTCCGGCCGGGCGCGGAGCCGGAGCTGGGCGACCGGCTGGCGGCGGCCGGGCTGCTGCCGAGCGCCACCCACGAGACCGCGCGCAACGTGCTGGCCAGCGTGCTCAGCGGCCGGGCCGGCGGACTGCTGGACGTGCGCCCCTGGGTGCCGGCCTTCGACGCCGCCCTGTGCGCCGATCCCGCCCTGGCCGAGCTGCCCGGCCGCTTCCTGGCCGCGTTCGACGACGGCCGTGGCGACGTCGCGGGGCAGGCGCCGGACGTCGGGCTGCTGGCCCTCGACGCTGGCACGGTGGCGCTGCTGCTGGCCGGGGCCGACACCGGCCTGCGCGCCGCCCCGGGGGACGCCGTCGCGCTGGCGCTGGCCGCCACGCGCGCCTTCGTGAGCGAGCGCGCGGCCCAGGGCGGCACCGCCTGGCGGGTGGCCGAGCTGACCGAGGGCCCGGCCCGCATCGCGGCCGCCCTGGACGCCCCGACCGGACCGCTCGTCGACGTCCCGGCTCCCCCGCGCACCGGGCCGGCCGGTGCGGTGCGGCAGGACGACGGGCGGACGGCGGTGGTCGCCGTCGTGCCGCTCGGCCGGCTGACGGCGGAGCAGGCGGGGCTGCTGGCGGACACGGCCCCGGCCGGGCTGCAGCTGACCCCGTGGCGCAGCGTCGTCGTCCCCGACCTCCCGGACGCCTCGGCCGCCGACGTGCTCGCGGCGGCCGGGCTGGTGCTCGACGCCGGCAGCCCGTGGCTGCAGGTGACGGCCTGCGCGGGGCGGCCCGGCTGCGCGAAGTCGCTCGCCGACGTGCGCACCGACGCGGCCTCGGCCGTCGCGGCCGGCACGCTGCCCGCCGGCGGCGCTCGGCAGCACTGGGCCGGGTGCGAGCGCCGCTGCGGCCGCCCGTCCGGCGAGGTGGTCGACGTCGTCGCCACCGGCGCCGGCTACCGGGTCGGCGGCACCGGTCGCGGCTGATCCGCGGAGGAGCGCACGCCGCTGCCAGGCCCGCACGACGCCGAGCCGTTCGTGATCGGTCCCTGCGGCCGCGCTGTCAAGACTACCGGGGTCAGCCTGCATCGACAACCCGAAAGCGCAGGTCAGACGCCTGTCCACAGATCTGCGGGAAATCTTCGTACATGTGTTCGACAGCTGCGGGTGATGCGCTGGACCGGTTGACGGCCGCGCTGGACGACCTCGCGGCCGAGGACCTGTCCGGCCGGTTCGGCCCGCAGCTGCTCGACCGGCTGCGGCCGCTGCTGGTGGCGAGCAACCGGCTGGCCGCGGAGGTCATCCGCACCGTGCGGGAGTGCGAGGTCACCTCCGCCGCCGAGCACGACGGGCAGAAGGCGATGGCGTCCTGGCTGCGCGGGCACGCCCGGCTCTCCCCGGCGGCGGCGTCGCGGATGGTGCGCTCCGGGCGGGCGCTGGCGCAGCTGCCGGCGGTGGCCGAGGCCGCCACCGCGGGTGCGATCACCGCCGAAGCGGTCGCGGTGATCGCCCCGGTAGCCGCGCCGGGGAACGTGGCCGCCGCCGAGGCCCAGCAGGTCGACCTCGCCGGGGTGGACACCACGCTGGCCGAGGTCGCCGCGAGCCGCCCGCACGCCGAACTGCGCCAGGTCGTGGACCACTACCTGGCCCGGCTCGACCCCGACGGGCCCGAACCCGACCCGACCGAGGGCCGGTCACTGGTGTTCGTCACCCACGCAGATGGCAGCGTCGGATTCCGCGGCGAGCTCGACGCCGTCGGCGGGGAGAAGTTCCAGGCCGCGGTCGAATCCATCGTCCAGGCATCCCGCCCGGCCGGGGACATGCGCACCCGCGCCCAGCAGTCCGCCGACGCCCTGGTCCAGCTGGCCGACAACCAGCTCGCCTCCGGGCAGCTGCCGGTCCTGCGCACCGTGAAGCCGCACGTCATCGTCCGGATCGACCTCACCGACCTGGTCGACCCCGCCACCGGACCCGGCGCGGCCACCACCGGGCTCGGCGCGACCATCTCCGCCGCCCGCGCCCGCTGGCTGGCCTGCGACGGCAACGTGAGCCGGATCGTCATCGGCCCCGACGGCGAGCTCCTGGACCTGGGCCGCCGGCACCGGGTGGTCCCGCCGCCGCTGCGCCGGGCGGTGGAGTACCGCGACCGGGGATGCGTGTTCGCCGGCTGCGACGCCCCGGCCTCCTGGTGCGACGTCCACCACCTCGTGCACTGGGCCGACGGCGGAGAAACCTCGCTGGAGAACTCCGCGCTGCTGTGCGAACGCCACCACACCAAGGTCCACCACGGCTTCCGCGTCGAACGAGATACCAGCGGCCGATGGCACACCTACCGGCCCGACGGAACCGAGATCCTCATCCTCCCCCGCAGCACCGCAGAACCCGAACGCTCACGCACGGGCTGACCACGTCAGACCCGGTCGGCCGCCACGTGAACTGGAGCAGTCGTCCGTACGCGCCTGTTCGCGAGGCACTGACACGCCGGTCCGACGTCCTAGAGCCGCATCCCAGGCGGGCTCGACCTCTCCGACGTCGATGACGAAGAGTGGGTACTCGCTGACCCACGTGCCGAGACCACCCAGCAACGACAAGAGCCCCCACCGTCCAGATGACGGTGGGGCTCTCTGCACGGCGCGTAGCCGGGGCTCACTGCCGTGGGATACGGCAGCGTCAGTCAGTCGGTGTCACGGCGTGCCTCGTTCACCCTGATGCCGGGACGACGCCTCCAATCTTGAGGTACAGCGGGTAGTTGCTGTCGATGCCGTGCGCCTTGAGGGCCGCCTCGGCGCTGCCCACGGCGTCCACGGCGTCGGTCGACACCAGCACGTCCACACCGTCCCCGGAGGGCCTCGCGCCCGCGGCCTGCACGATCGGAGCGTGGTCACGGACCAGTCGCTGAGCCTCGGCTCGGAGCTCGCCGGTCGGGTACTCGGTCGGCTGTAGGACGACGTCGAAGGGTGCGTCGGCGTACTCGTCGAGCAGCTCCTGCAGGGCCGCGGGGGGCCGTCCGTGCCAGCGAACCACCACGTGGGTGCGGTCCAGGCTGATCTCCGGGAATCCGAAGTCCGGCGAACCGTCGAACTGTCTGCTCAGCCGCTCCAGCAGCTCGTGCATCTGCGCGGGCACGGGAGGATAGGACAGATACTCACCGAGTCCCAGCCCGTCGGCACGGGGCGGCACCTTCTCGGGGACAGCCTGCAGCGGCTCGAGTTCGAATCCGGGCGGGAACGTGTGGAGTGCCATCGGCGGCACGACATCGGGCGTCGGGTCCCCGGCCTGCGGGGACGCGGCGCAGGCGACGAGAGCCCCGGTGAGCAGGCCGACGCAGCCGGCGAGCAGCCACGGGCGGGCGCTCGCCCACCGGCCGCCAGTCGATGCCTGGCGGAACTGCCTCGCTCGATGGGTCTGGTGGGCAGCCACGGGTCGGACCTAGTTGATGATCCGGTCCTCGTCGGCGGGGACGCCGACGAGGGCCGGGTCGATCGGGTAGCTGACGTCGCAGATGTACTCCGCGCGGTGGAAGGCGGCGAGCTCAGCGTTCGGGATCGCGTAGTGACCTTCCTCAGTCGGCGCGTAGCCGTGCTCCGCCATGCACGCCGTTACCAGCGCCTCCTTCTGCTCCGGCCTCACCAGTGCGATGACCGGCACGTCCGGCGGGTCGGTGATGCCGAACATCTCGGCTGCATCCGCGCGCTGCTGCTCCAGGCTGGGCGTGGTCGGCTCTGCCGCAGCCGGCGCGGGGGCGTCGGCCGCGGCGTTGGCCGGTGCGGCCACGTTCCCGCCGGCGGGCTGGTCGAGCAGCACACCGCCGACGGGGATGGCGGCCACTACGAGCGCCACCCCGAGAGTGGAGGCCACGACGCCGGTCCGACGACGGTTGCTCCGCCGGCGCAGGTCCTCGACCCGCTCCAGCAGGTCACTGGGCGGCTCACCGACGAGTTCGGCGTCGCGGCGCAGCGCGTCGCGCAGGTCGCTGCTGTTCATCGCATTTCCTCTCGCTGCAGGGTGTTCTCGGTGGATGGAGCGAGTACGGAGCGCAGGCGTGCCAGTCCACGGGATGCCTGGCTCTTCACAGAGCCGATCGAGCAGCCCAGCGCCGCGGCGGTCTCGGCCTCGGACAGGTCCTCGTAGTAGCGAAGGACAATTACCGCTCGCATCCGGGATGGCAGCGCCTCCAGCGCCGCCACTGCTCGGCCCGGGACGGCCGCCGGGTCGCCGTAAGGCGAGTGGTCATCGGGCGGCTGGTCGATGAGTACCTCAGTGACCCGCCGGCGGCGGAGCCAGCTGGCCTGGGTGGTGACCAGCACCCGGCGCACGTAGGGGTAGGCGGCTTGGTGGTCGGCGATCTTCGACCAGCGCCGGGATGTCTTCAGCAGGGCAGCCTGCAGCAGGTCCTCGGCCGACCAGCGGTCACCGGTGAGCAGGTAGGCCACCCGCAGCAGCGCCGGAGACCACTGCGCGACGAAGTCGGCGAAGTCGGCCTCGCTCTCCCTGACCACAGCACCCCCCGGTCCGGCACCCCGGCCGGGTGCGCTCTCACCTGTACACACGCCCGACCCGCCGGAAAGGTTGAGAGGACAGCCAGCTTCTTTCAGCCAGGTCCTCCGACCGGGTGAGTCGGCGGTCGGCCCCGGCCCCGGCCCGGGCCCGGGCCCGGGCCCCGGCCCCGGCCACGTGGCATTCCGCGTGGGACAGGGCTCAGGGTGTCGGCGTAGAGTCCGGAGTGCCGCAGCCGACGCGGCGTGTTTCCCACCCAGAACAACGCTTGCTGCCGAACTTGGAGTGAGCGGAGTACGGCTCATGAGGGTGACGGCATGGGTCCATTGCTGGGTCAGCTCCCGCCGGCCTCGGTGCCCTGGTGGTAGACGGCACGCCAGTTGTCGGTCGTCCGCTCCCAGATGGTCGCGCGACGGGTGACTCGGGATCCCTGGCGCAGCAGGTACGTCAGCAGATGGGTGTGGGCGCCCAGGGGTCGGCAGGCGAAGTCGCTGGTCTCCCACTCCTCCGGCGCCCCTTCCGCATAGCGCTGCTCGAGCACGGACCAGACGAACTCGTGGTCGTAGCAGGTTCCGGACGCGCCGACCTCCCAGAAGTCCTCGGCGGTCATCGCCTCGAACGACGCCCGCGAGGTGCCGAACTCGGTCCGGTGGAACAGCGGCTCCCGGGCCATCAACTGGTGCAGGACGTCGGCGTTCTCCGGCGCGCTCATGGCGATCACTGTGCGCGGTCGCCCGGCCGCCGCTCCTGCGGGATGAACCCATCCATCACCCTCCCGGACTGTCCGGTCGTCGCCGGCCCGCATGTCGCGGCGGCCGGTCGGAGCCCCGGCCACCGTTCCCCCGGACGGCCGTCGCGGCGCGGGCCGTAGCCTCCGTGCCGATGTACGACTACGAGAAGGACGGCGCCGAGATCTACCGGCGCTCGTTCGCCACGATCCGCGCCGAGGCCGACCTCGCGAGCCTGCCCGCCGACGTCGCCCAGGTGGCGGTCCGGATGATCCACGCCTGCGGGCAGGTCGACCTGGTGGGCGACATCGCCTACTCCCCCACCGTGGTTACCCGCGCCCGGGAGGCCCTGCGCGCGGGCGCGCCGGTGCTCTGCGACGCCCAGATGGTCGCCAGCGGGGTCACCCGCCGCCGGCTGCCCGCGGGCAACGACGTCGTCTGCACCCTGAACGACCCCCGCACCCCCGGCCTCGCGGCCGAGCTGGGCACCACCCGCACCGCCGCGGCGCTCGAGCTGTGGCGCGACCGGCTCGACGGCGCCGTGGTGGCCATCGGCAACGCCCCGACCGCCCTGTTCCACCTGCTGGAGATGGTGGCCGCGGGCGCGCCGCGGCCGGCCGCCGTCGTCGGCATCCCGGTGGGGTTCATCGGCGCGGTCGAGTCCAAGGACGCGCTCGCGGAGTCCGACCTCGAGTTCCTGGTGGTCCGGGGCCGCCGCGGTGGCAGCGCGATCACCGCGGCCGCCGTCAACGCGATCGCGAGCACGGAGGAGTGAGCGCGGTGGACGGTTCCTCCCCCGGCCGGCTCTACGGGGTCGGGCTGGGCCCCGGCGATCCCGAGCTGGTCACGGTCAAGGCCGCCCGGCTGATCGGCGCCGCCGACGTCGTCGCCTTCCACGCCGCCCGGCACGGCCGTTCGGTCGCCCGCGCGCTGGCCGAGCCCTACCTGCGCGAGGGCCAGGTCGAGGAGCTGCTGGTCTACCCGGTCACCACCGAGACGACCGACCACCCCGGCGGCTACCAGGGCGCCATCGACGAGTTCTACGAAGCCGCCGCGGCCCGGCTCGCCGCCCACCTCGACGCCGGGCGCGACGTCGTCGTGCTCGCCGAGGGCGACCCCCTCTTCTACGGCTCGTACATGCACATGCACAAGCGGCTGGCGCACCGCTACCCCACCGAGGTCGTCCCCGGGGTCACCAGCATCACGGCCGCGGCCGCCGCCGTCGGCCGCCCCCTGGTCGAGCGCGACGAGGTGCTCACCGTCCTGCCCGGGACGCTGCCGGCCGAGCAGCTCGCCGAGCGGCTCGCGGCCACCGACTCCGCCGCGGTGATGAAGCTCGGCCGCACCTTCCCACAGGTGCGGGAAGCGTTCGAGCGGGCCGGCGTCCTCGACCGGGCCCTATACGTCGAGCGTGCCACCACCGACCGCCAGCGGTGCATGCCGCTGGCCGACGTCGACCCGGCGAGCGTGCCCTACTTCTCCCTGGCCCTGCTGCCCAGCCCGCTCACGCCGCAGCTCGTCGAGCCGGCGCGCCCGACCGAGCGGCCGGCCACGACCGGCGAGGTGGTGGTCGTCGGGCTCGGGCCCGGCGCCCGCGCCTGGACGACGCCGGAGGCCGCCGAGGCCCTCGCCGCCGCCGACGACCTGGTCGGCTACGGGCCCTACCTCGACCGCGTCGAGGTCAACCCGCGCCAGGCCCGCCACCCCAGCGACAACCGCGTGGAGGCCGACCGCGCCGCGCACGCGCTCGAGCTGGCGCGCTCGGGCCGGCGGGTCGCCGTCGTCTCCAGCGGCGACCCCGGGGTCTTCGCCATGGCCGCCGCCGTCCTCGAGGTCGCCGCCCGGCCCGAGTTCGCCGGCGTCCCGGTGCGGGTCGTCCCCGGCCTCACCGCCGCGCAGGCCGTCGCCTCCCGCGTCGGCGCCCCGCTGGGCCACGACTTCTGCATCCTGTCGCTCTCCGACGTCCTCAAGCCCTGGGACGTGATCGTCGACCGGCTCCGCCACGCCGCAGCCGCCGACCTGGTGATCGCCCTCTACAACCCGCGGTCCCGGCACCGCCCGCACCAACTGGGCGAGGCCCTGCAGGTGCTGCGGGAGATCCGCGCCCCCGGCACGGTGGTGGTCGTCGGCCGCGACGTCGGCGGGCCGCAGGAGTCGGTCACCGTCACCACGCTCGGCGACCTGGACCCGGAGACGGTGGACATGCGCTGCCTGGTGCTGATCGGCTCGTCGCAGACCCGGGTCACGCCGTCGGGGGCCGTCTACACCTCGCGCACCTACCCGGGGTGACACGCCGGGCGGGAATGTCCGGCAGATCGTTGTCCTTCCCCACCATCGTGGTTCCCCCGACGCTCTCCAGGACGCCCGCGTTCTGGTCGACCGCGGGCATCCTCCTGCTGGTGCTGGCGGCGTCCGGCGTCCCGACGCCGCTCTACCGCGTCTACCAGGAGCAGTTCGGCTTCGGCCCCGGGATGCTGACGACGGTCTTCGGCATCTACGCCCTGGCCCTGCTGGCCGCGCTCCTCGTCGTGGGCGGGCTCTCCGACCACGTCGGCCGCCGGCCCGTGCTCGTCGGCGGGCTGCTGCTGCAGGCCGTCTCGATGGGCGTCTTCCTCGGGGCCGACAGCGTCGGGTGGCTGCTCACCGCCCGCGTGCTGCAGGGCCTGTCGATGGGTGCGCTCACCGGCACCCTGGGCGCGATGCTGCTGGACACCCAGCGGCCCGACCGGCCGCTCGGCCCGCTGGCGAACAGCGCCGGGCCCGGCATCGGCCTCTCGCTCGGCGCGGTCGGCGCCGGCCTCACCGTCGAGTACGTCGCCACGCCCACCCGGTGGGTGTTCGCCGTGCTCGCCGTCGTCCTCCTGCTCTGCGCCGCCCTGGTCGCCCTGCTCCCCGAGACGTCCCCGCGCGCCCCCGGCGCGCTGCGGTCGCTGCGCCCGGCCGTGCGGGTACCCCGGCCGCAGCGGACGGCGTTCCTCACCGCCCTGCCGGCGATCGTGGCCGCCTGGGCCCTGGGCGGGCTCTACCTCTCCCTCGGCCCGTCGCTGGTCGCCTCCGTCTTCGGCATCGACGACCACCTCGTCGGGGGCCTGCTGGTGCTCGCCATGCAGGGGACGGCCGCGGCCGCCGCGGTGCTGGGCCGCTCGCTCGCCCCCGAGCGGGCCATGGTCACCGGCGCATCGGTGTTCGCCGCGGGGGTGGCGGGCACGATCGCCGCCCTGGTCAGCGGGAGCGTCGCCGTCCTCTTCGGCTCCGCCGTCGTCTCCGGGCTCGGGTTCGGCCTGGCGTTCCTGGGCGCGGTCGCCACCGCGAGCGCCGGTGTCGCGCCCGCCGAGCGCGCCGGGCTCCTGTCGAGCGTCTTCGTCGCCGGCTACCTCAGCTTCAGCGTGCCCGCGGTCGCCGCGGGCATCGCCGCGGGCATCGTGGGCCTGGAGACGGTCACCGAGGTCTACGCCGCCGTGCTCGTGGTCCTGGCGCTCGGCGCCGTCGCCGGCGTGCGGCTGCGCCGCCGGGCGACCCGCGCCGGCCGAGCGCCGGCACCGGAGTCGCTGGCGGCCTGACCGGCCCTCAGCTCCCCGGGTACGGGGTGGCCCGCAGCGCCCGCGCCAGGTGCGCGGCGTTCTCGGCCAGGGTCGCCGTCGTGGAGGCGACCGCCTCGGGGGTCTCGTCGAGGTCCATGTAGTCGCGGCTGCCCATCGCCTCGTCGTTCCAGTAGGTGCCGCCCTGGGACGGGATGGTGAACCCGATGTCGTTGAGCCCCTGGAACAGGTCGGCGGTGATCTTGTGCGCGCCGCGCACGACGTCCCCGGTGACCCCGTGCTTGCCCGGCTCGTCGAGCACCTGGCGGGCGATCAGGTCGCTGCTCGACGGTGCGGGCGAGGGCTTGAGGCTGCAGACGAGGGCAAGGGCACGGAGGGACGCGGTCTCGGTCATGCCCGTGGACTGCCGCGCCGCCCCGCTGCATCACACATGGCAATCAGATTGCGCGCGATCGGATCCACTCCAGGGCCGCATCGACCGTGGCCGCCACCGGGATGCCGGGCGGCAGCGGCGGACGGCGGACCAGCACGACCGGCACCCCCAGCTCTCGGGCGGCGGTGAGCTTGGCCGCCGTCATCGACCCGCCGCTGTCCTTGGTGACGACGACCTCGACCCCGTGCGCCCGCATCAGCGCCCGCTCGCCGGCCACGTCGAAGGGCCCCCGGGCGAGCACCACGGTCGCCCGGCGCGGCAGCGGCGGCTCCGGCGGATCGACCGAGCGCACCAGGCACTGCCCGGGCACGCCGGCGAACGCGGCCAGCCCCTGCCGCCCGGTCGTGACGAACACCGACCCGAATCCGGCCACCGCTGCGGCCGCCTCGTCCAGCGAGTCCACCCAGCGCCAGTCGTCCCCCGGCCCGGCCGTCCAGCCCGGTCGCTGCAGCCGCAGCAGCGGGATACCGGTGATCGCCGCCGCCTCCACCGCCGCCGCCGTCATCCCGGCCGCGAACGGGTGCGTCGCGTCGACGATCGCGCGCACCGGGCCCTCCGCCAGCCAGCCGGCCAGGCCCTCGGCACCCCCGAAGCCGCCGATGCGCACCTCGCCCGGTGGCAGCAGCGGATCGGCGACCCGCCCGGCGAGCGAGCTCAGCACGTCGACCCCCCGGTCGACCAGCGCCGCCGCCATCCGCCGGGCCTCCCCCGTGCCCCCGAGGACGAGCACCCGGCCGGTCATCCGGACCGGCCAGGCATGCTGAGTGCGTGACGACGGCGGGCCGCGAGCGCAGCACCGGGCTGCGCTACGGGTGGACGACCGGCGCCTGCGCGACCGCGGCGACCACCGCCGCCCACACCGCGCTGCTCACCGGCGAGTTCCCCGACCCCGTCCGGATCGACCTTCCGGGCGACAAGCACCCGTCGTTCGCCCTGGCGACGGAGCTGCTCGAGGACGGCGCCGCGACCGCGGGCATCGTGAAGGACGCGGGCGACGACCCGGACGTCACGCACGGCGCCCTCGTGTCCGCCCGCGTGACCGTCGGCGGGCCGGGGACCGGGGTCACCTTCCGCGCCGGGTCCGGCGTCGGGACGGTGACCAAGCCCGGTCTGCCCCTCCCGGTCGGCGAGCCGGCGATCAACCCGATGCCGCGGCAGTTCATCCGCGCGCACGTCGCCGCGGTCGCCGCCCGCCACGGGGGCACCGGCGACGTCGTCGTCGAGATCTCCGTGGAGCACGGCGAGGAGCTGGCGCGGAAGACCTGGAACCCCCGGCTCGGCATCCTCGGGGGCCTGTCGATCCTGGGCACCACCGGCGTCGTCGTCCCGTACTCGTGCTCGTCGTGGATCGACTCCATCCGCCGCGGCATCGACGTGGCGCGGGCCGCCGGCCACGAGCACGTCGCCGGGTGCACGGGGAGCACGAGCGAGCGGGTGGTCACCGAGCTGCACGGCCTGCCCGAGGACGCGCTGCTGGACATGGGCGACTTCGCCGGCGCCGTCCTCAAGTACCTGCGCCGCCACCCGGTGCCCCGGCTGACGATCGCCGGCGGCATCGGCAAGCTGGCGAAGCTCGCCGACGGCCACCTCGACCTGCACTCCGGCCGCTCGCAGGTGTCGACCGAGTCGCTGGCCGCGCGGGTGCGGGCGGCCGGCGGCCCACCGGATCTGGTCGAGGGGGTGCGGGGTGCCAACACGGCGCTCGACGCGCTGCAGCAGTGCCAGGCGGCCGGCCTCCCCCTGGGCGACCTGGTGGCCGCCGGCGCCCGCGAGACGGCGCTCGGCGTGCTCCGCGGCGCCCCGGTCGAGGTCGACGTCGTGGTGATCGACCGCGGCGGCACGATCGTCGGTCGCGCCTAGGGGCGGCATCGGCTGGTCGAGTACAGGTGGCTGTCGGGGAACTCCCCGGCGGTGAGCACCGAGCCGACGATCACCACCGCGGTCCGCCGCACCCCGGCCGCCTCGACCTGCCCGGCGATGTCGGCCAGCGTGCCCCGGAGGACCAACTCGTCGTCCCGGCTGGCCCGCGCGACGACGGCGACCGGGCAGTCGGCCCCGTAGGAGGGCACCAGCTCGGGCACCAGCTCGGCGATCCGCTGCACCGCCAGGTGCAGCACCAGGGTGGCCCGGGAGGCGCCGAGGGTGGCCAGGTCCTCCCCCGGCGGCATGGGCGTCGACCGCGCCGAGGTGCGGGTGAGGATCACCGTCTGCCCGACGCCGGGCACGGTCAGCTCCCGCTTCAGCGACGCGGCCGCGGCGGCGAACGCGGGCACCCCGGGGACGACGTCGTAGGGCACGCCGGCCGCGTCGAGCCGGCGCATCTGCTCGGCCATCGCGCTGTAGACCGACGGGTCGCCGGAGTGCAGCCGGGCGACGTCGTGGCCGGCCTCGTGCGCGGCGACCAGCTCGGCGGTGATCCGGTCGAGGTCGAGGTTCGCGGTGTCGACCAGCCGGGCGCCCGCCGGCGCGGTGTCGAGCAGCTCGCGCGGCACGAGCGCGCCCGCGTAGAGGCAGACCGGGGCGGTGGCGATGATCCGGGCGGCGCGGACCGTGACCAGGTCCGCCGCTCCCGGGCCGGCCCCGATGAAGTGCACCGTCATGGCTTGACTCCCGACCAGATCGTCACGGGCATGGCCGCCTTCCAGCCGGTGAAACCGCCGACCGGTGTGCCGTGGGCGACGCCGAGCCGCACCAGCTCGCCACCGGAGCGCGCGTACCGGTCGGCGAGCACCGCCTCGCTCTCCAGCGTGACGGCGTTGACCACCAGCCGGCCACCGGCGGGCAGGGCGTCCCAGCAGGCGTCGAGCACGCCGGGTGCCGTGGCGCCGCCCCCGACGAAGACCGCGTCCGGGGCGGGCAGGCCGGCCAGGGCCTCCGGCGCGCGCCCCTCCACCACGTCCAGGCCGGGTACGCCGAGCCGGACGGCGTTGCGGCGCACCCGCGCGGCGCGGTCCGGGTGGGCCTCGATCGCCACCGCGCCGCAGGACGGGTGGGTGCGCAGCCACTCGATCCCGATGGAGCCGGCGCCCGCGCCGACGTCCCACAGCAGCTGCCCGGGCAGCGGGGCCAGCCGCGCCAGGGTCACCGCGCGCACGTCGCGCTTGGTGAGCTGGCCGTCGTGCTCGTAGGCGTCGTCGGGCAGCCCGGGAACCGTCGGCAGCGGCACGGTGCCGGGGTCGGCCACCACCTCCACGGCGGTGATCACCAGCGGATCGGTCTCCGGGTACGGCCAGCCGGCCGCCGTACCGGTGACGGCGCGCTCGGCCGGGCCGCCGAGCTGGGCGAGCGCCGTGAGCCGGCTGGCGCCCAGGCCGTGTTCCGCCAGCAGTGCCGCGACGGCTGCCGGCGTCGAGCCGTCGGAGCCCAGCACCAGCACCCGCCGCCCGGGGGTGGCGTGCGGGACGACGAGCTCCACCGGGCGGCCGACGACGGAGACCACCTGCGTCTCCTCGACCGCCCAGCCGAGCCGGGCGCACGCCAGCGTCACCGACGACGGGTGCGGGACGACGTCGACCGCGCCGGGGCCCAGCAGCCGGACCAGCGACGTGCCGATCCCCGAGAGCATCGGGTCGCCGCTGGCCAGCACCACGACCCGGCGGCCAGGGTGCGCACCGGGGAGCGCCCGCAGCGCGGGGGCCAGCGGCGAGGGCCAGGGCACCCGCTCGGCGGCCACCCCGGGCGGCACCAGCGCCAGCTGCCGGGCGCTCCCGCGCAGCACGTCGGCGGCCTCGATCGACCGGCGCGCGGCCGGGGAGAGCCCGTCCCAGCCGTCCGCGCCGATGCCGACGACCACGATCGGGCCGGCGGCGGGGGCATCGGGCTCTGGCACGGGCGCCGATCCTAGGGAGCACTCCGGAGAGCTCCCGGTGCACGGGTACCGGGAGGGCGCCGGCAGGCCCGGCGGCGGCGGGTTCAGGCAGGTGCCGGACCGGCGACTTGCAGCCGTCGTTTGGCGACCGCGATGGGGAGCTGACCCACGACTGCGGGCAGCACCCAGAACACCGGGTTGCCCGTCTCGGCGACCAGGAGCGCGGTCACCAGGGCGATGTAGGAGCCGCCGAGCAGGTGCGGCTGCAGCGTGGCCCAGTGACGCCATCCCCGCCGACGGGCGAGCGCGCCCGCGACGGCGAGGATCTCGGTCATGACGGCGACCGGCAGGAGCCAGAGCAGGCCGGGCGACGTCGCCGCCAGGATCCCGCCGGTGGCGGCGACGAGGGCGACGGCGGCCTGGTAGCCGACCGCCGGCCACCGGCCTCCCCGCCCCGCGCGACGGGCCACCAGCCACACCGGCCCGAGGAGCAGCCCGACGGTGCCGGCGACGACGTGGACGTCGAGCAGCGCTTCATGCACGTCCAGCACCCCCTCCGGGTGAGCCGTACAGCATGCCGGTCGCCCGCCGGGCGAGATCGAGCAGCGCGTCCTCGCCCGTGTCGGGGGCGAGCCCGGCTCCAGCGAGGTTCCCGGTGGCCGCGAGGCCGGCGAATCCGTGGACCAGCGACCAGGCGGCCACGACGGCGGTCCGGGCGTCGTCCACCCGGCCGGCCGAGGACAG
This sequence comes from Blastococcus sp. HT6-4, assembly GCF_039679125.1. NCBI lineage: Bacteria > Bacillati > Actinomycetota > Actinomycetes > Geodermatophilales > Geodermatophilaceae > Blastococcus > Blastococcus montanus. The sequence continues at coordinate 2,369,461 of NZ_CP155551.1, forward strand.
CGCGTCCACCCCGCCCTGCAGCACCGCGAACGTCCGGGCCCGGGCGGCGGAGAGCTCACCGTCGGCCGGATCGAGGACGTCAGGGGTGAACATCACCACGAAGTGGCCGGGGTGGTCGCGGGCGAAGCGCACGTAGGCCACACCGACCTCGCGGAAGTCCGTGCCGGCCGCCTCCTCGAGAGCCCGGGCGAGGAGCCGGTGGCCTTCGGCGGCCAGGGCCGTCAGCAGGCCCACTCGAGACGAGAAGTGGTGGCGATGCGCGGCGTGCGAGACCCCCACCGCCCGGGCCAGCGCCCGGATGGACACCGCGCCGACCCCGGAGCGCGCCGCCACCTCGGCCGCCGAGCGCAGCAACGCGGCGCGCAGGTCGGCATCTCTCCGGAGCTCGCCCACGGGCACAGCTTGTCACTGGCAAGTTGTCACTGGCAAGTAGGTGGGGCGCCGGCAGCGGCGGATCCGTCCGGCCCGGGGGCTGTCGGCCCCGTGACCGGGTGTGGTCTGATGACGCCGCCACACGCGACGGCAGCGGAGGAAGCCCGGTGAGAATCCGGCGCGGTCCCGCCACTGTGACCGGGGAGCCCGTCCCCACGCTCGGCCACTGCTCCCCCGGGAGCGGGAAGGTCGGGGACGGGCGTCGAGCCGGGAGCCAGGAGACTCCAGCCGTCGTCCCTGCCACCTCCGGGCGTGGACACCCGGGGAGAGGACGCGTGCCATGCGCGGGTACCCCGCATGAGTTTCCCCTTCACCGCCGTCGTCGGCATGGACGACCTGCGGCTGGCCCTGCTGCTCAACGCCGTCTCGCCCGCCGTCGGTGGCGTTCTGGTGCGGGGTGAGAAGGGCACCGCCAAGTCGACCAGCGTCCGTGCCCTCGCCGCCGTCCTGCCGCCGGTCGCGGTGGTGGCCGGCTGCCGGTTCGGCTGCGACCCGGCCGCCCCCGACCCCGCCTGCCCCGACGGCCCGCACGAGCCCGGCACCGCCGCCCGCACCCGGCCGGCCCGGCTCGTCGAGCTGCCCGTCGGCGCCTCGGAGGACCGGCTGGTCGGGTCGCTGGACCTGGAGCGGGCGCTGACCGAGGGCGTCAAGGCCTACGAGCCGGGCCTGCTCGCCGCCGCGCACCGCGGCGTCCTCTACGTCGACGAGGTCAACCTGCTGCACGACCACCTCGTCGACCTGCTGCTCGACGCCGCGGCGCTGGGCACCGCCTACGTCGAGCGGGAAGGCATCTCGGTGCGGCACGCCGCCCGCTTCCTCCTCGTCGGCACGATGAACCCGGAGGAGGGCGAGCTCCGGCCCCAGCTGCTCGACCGCTTCGGGCTGACCGTCGAGGTCGCCGCGCCGCGCGACCCGGCCGTGCGCGCCGAGGTCGTCCGCCGCCGGTTCGCCTCCGACGCCAACCCGACCGGGTTCGCCGCGGCGTGGGCGGACGACGAGACCGCGCTGGCCGAACGGATCGCCGCCGCCCGCGCCCGCCTGCCGCACGTCGTGCTCTCCGACGGTGCGCTGCGCCAGGTCACCGCCGTCTGCGCCGCCTTCGACGTCGACGGGCTGCGGGCCGACCTGGTCACCGCCCGCGCCGCCATTGCGCACGCCGCCTGGTGCGGGCGCGAGGAGGTCACCGAGGACGACGTCCGCGTCGCCGCCCGGCTCGCGCTGCCGCACCGCCGGCGGCGCAACCCGTTCGACGCCCCCGGCCTCGACGACGACACCCTCGACCAGGCGCTCAACGACTCCCGCCCCGACGACGGCCCCGACGACGAGCCGCCGACGGACCCCACCGACGACGGCGGCGGCCCGAACGACGGCGGCGGCCCGAACGACGGCGGCAGCCCGAACGACGGCGGCAGCCCGGACGACGGCGGCCCAGGCATAGGAGGCAATGCCTACGAATCGGGCGCAGAAACGCAGGCAGAGCCTCCTATGCCTGAGGACGGCGACGACCGCGAGCCGACGACGGCGCCGCGCGGCGAGGGCGGCGGGCAGGCCGAGGCGGCGCCCGCTCCCGAGCGCTCCGCCGTCGCCCCGGCGGACCCGTTCCGCACCCGCCGGCTGGAGGTCCCCGGCATCGGCGCGGGGGCGGCCGGGCGCCGCTCCCGCGCCCGGGCCGAGCGCGGCCGGGTGGTGGGCTCGACCCACCCGGCCGGCGCCGTCACCCGGCTGCACCTGCCCGCCACCGTGCTCGCCGCCGCCCCGCACCAGCTGGCCCGCGGGCGCACCGGCCCCGGACTCCGCGTGGTCCGGGACGACCTCCGCCAGGCCACGCTCGAGGGGCGCGAGGGCAACCTCGTCCTCTTCGTCGTCGACGCCAGCGGCTCCATGGGCTCCCGGGCCCGGATGACGGCGGTGAAGGGCGCGGTCCTGTCCCTGCTCCTCGACGCCTACCAGCGCCGGGACAAGGTCGGCCTGATCACCTTCCGCGAGGCCGGCGCCGAGCTGGCCCTGCCGCCCACCTGGTCGGTGGAGGCCGCCGCCGCCCGGCTGACCGGGCTGCCCACCGGCGGGCGCACGCCGCTGGCCGCCGGGCTGCTGCGGGCCGCCGAGGTGCTCCGGGTCGAACGGGTGCGCGATCCGCGGCGCCGGCCGCTGCTCGTCGTCGTCACCGACGGCCGGGCCACCGGCGCACGCGGGGGCGACCACCTCGGCGACGCCCGCCGGGCGGCCGGCCTCCTCGCGGCGGCGGACGTCGCCGCCGTGGTCGTCGACTGCGAGTCGGGGCCGGTGCGGCTCGGGCTGGCCGGCGGGCTCGGGGCCGCCCTCGGCGCGCAGACGCTGCGCCTGGAGGAGCTGGCCGCGGACTCGCTGGCGGCGACCGTCCGCAGCGCCCGGGCGGCGGCCTGATGCCCCGGGGACAGGTCGAGGTGGTCCCCGCCGACGGGCTGACCACGCGGCAGCGACGCAACCGCCCCCTGCTCGCCGTGCACACCGGCGAGATGAAGGGCAAGTCCACCGCCGCGTTCGGCATGGCCATGCGGGCGTGGAACCAGGGCTGGTCGATCGCGGTCTACCAGTTCGTCAAGAGCGCGAAGTGGAAGGTCGGCGAGGAGAACGCCCTGACCGCGCTCGGCCGGGTGCACGCCGAGACGGGTGAGGGCGGCCCCGTGGTGTGGCACAAGATGGGCTCGGGCTGGTCGTGGTCGCGCAAGCACGGCGAGGAGACCGACCACGCCGCCGACGCCGCCGAGGGCTGGGCGCAGATCAAGCGCGAGCTCGCCGCCGAGGCGCACCGGTTCTACGTGCTCGACGAGTTCACCTACCCGCTGAAGTGGGGCTGGGTGGACGTCGACGACGTGGTGGAGACGCTGACCGCCCGGCCCGGCAGCCAGCACGTCGTCATCACCGGGCGGGACGCACCGCCGGCGCTGGTCGAGGCCGCGGACCTGGTCGTGGAGATGACCAAGGTGAAGCACCCGATGGACGCCGGCCAGAAGGGTCAGCGAGGCATCGAATGGTGACCGTGCCGCGGATCGTGGTCGCCGCGCCCAGCAGCAACGCGGGCAAGACGTCGATCACCACCGGGCTGATCGCCGCCCTCACGGCCCGGGGGCTGACGGTCTCCCCGCACAAGGTCGGCCCGGACTACATCGACCCGGGGTACCACGGGCTCGCCGCCGGGCGCCCCGGCCGCAACCTGGACATGTGGCTGGTCGGCGACGACCGGATCACGCCGCTGTTCCTGCACGGGTCCCGAGGGGCCGACGTCGCGGTCGTCGAGGGCGTGATGGGGCTGTTCGACGGCGCCGCGCACGCCAGCGTCGAACCCGGCTACGGCTCCACCGCCCAGGTCGCCGCGCACCTGCGGGCCCCCGTGGTGCTGGTCGTCGACGCGGCGTCGCAGGCGCGCAGCGTCGCCGCGCTGGTGCACGGCTTCGCCACCTTCGACCCGACGGTGCGGATCGGCGGCGTGGTGCTCAACCGGGTCGGCAGCGACCGGCACGAGGCGATCCTGCGCGAGGCGCTCGGCTCGGCCGGGGTGCCGGTGCTCGGTGCGGTCCGCCGGATCGAGGCGCTCGCCACCCCGTCCCGGCACCTGGGCCTGGTGCCCGCGGCCGAGAGGTCGGCGGAGGCGGTGCGCACGGTGCGCGCGCTGGGCGCGGTGGTGGAATCCAGCATCGACCTGGACGCCGTCCTGCGGCTGGCCCGCACCGCACCGGACCTGGCCGGTGAGCCGTGGGACCCGGCCGCCGAGGTGACCCCGGTCGCGGGCCGGCCTGTGGTCGCCGTCGCCGGTGGCCCGGCGTTCACCTTCGGCTACGCCGAGACCGCGGAGCTGCTCACCGCGGCCGGCGCCGAGGTGGTGACCGTCGACCCGCTGCGGGACGGCGCGCTTCCCGAGGGCGCCCGGGCGCTGGTCGTCGGCGGCGGCTTCCCCGAGGTGCACGCGAGCGCGCTGAGCGCGAACGTCGGCCTGCGGACGGCGATCGCCGACCTCGCCGCCCGCGGCGGCCCGATCGCCGCGGAGTGCGCCGGGCTGCTGTACCTCTCCGGGGAGCTGGACGGCGAGCCGATGTGCGGCGTCCTGCCGACGACGACGGCGATGCACCCCCGGCTCACGCTGGGCTACCGCGCCGCGGTGGCGCTCACCGACAGCGTGCTGGCCCCGGCGGGCACCCGGGTGCGCGGGCACGAGTTCCACCGCACGCAGGCATCGCCCGCCGCCGGGGCGACCCCGGCCTGGCAGTGGAACGCCGACGGGCCGGAGGGCTTCGTGAGCGCGAACGTGCACGCCAGCTACCTGCACCTGAACTGGGCCGGTTCCCCCGGGATGGCCACCCGATTCGTCGCCGCCGCCGCGCGGCTCCCCCAGGAGGTCGGCCGTGCACATCGCTGAAGGATTCCTGCCGGCCGGGCACGCCCTCGGCTGGACGGTCGCCGCCGCGCCGTTCGTCGTGCACGGCGCCCGGGCGGTGGTGAAGGAGGTGCGGGATAACCCGGAGTCGACGCTGCTCCTGGGCGCGGCCGGGGCGTTCACCTTCGTGCTGAGCGCGATCAAGCTGCCCTCCATCACCGGCAGCTCCAGCCACCCGACCGGGACAGGCCCGGGGGCGATCCTGTTCCGGCCGCCGGTGATGGCGCTGCTCGGCACCGTCGTCCTGCTCTTCCAGGCGCTGCTGCTCGCGCACGGGGGGCTCACCACCCTGGGCGCCAACGCCTTCGCCTTCGCCGTGGTGGGCCCGTGGACCGGGTACCTGGTCTACCGGCTGACCCGCGGGGCCGGCGCCGGCCTGCTCCCGGCGGTCTTCGCCGGGGTCGCCATGGCCGACCTCGCCACCTACGTCACCACGTCGCTGCAGCTGGCGCTGGCCTTCCCCGACGCCAGCACCGGGTTCGTCGGCGCGCTCGTCAAGTTCCTCGGGGTCTTCGCGCTCACCCAGATCCCGCTGGCCATCGGCGAGGGCATCCTCGGGGTGCTGCTCTTCCGCGTGCTGACCGTCAACGCCCGGCCCGAGCTCGAGCGGCTGGGCGTCCTCCGGCCCGCTCCGCTCGTCCCCACCGGAGGTGCCGCGTGACCCGGCGCACGCTCGTCAACGCGCTGCTCGTCCTCGCCGTCGTCGCGCTGTTCGCCGTGCCGCTGCTGGTCGACGGCGGCGCCTCCGAGTACGGCGGGACGGACGCCGCCGTCACCGAAGAGCTGGCCGCCGGCGGGTACGAGCCCTGGTTCGAGTCGGTGTTCAGCCCCGCGGGCGAGGTCGAGTCGGGGCTGTTCGCGCTGCAGGCGGCGCTCGGGGGCGGCGTGCTCGGGTACGTCCTCGGCCGGCTGCACGGCCGCCGCACGGCCCGGCCGAGCGCCGCGGCGGCCGATCCCCGGTGACCGGCCTGGCCGTCGACGACGCCGCGTGGGCCAGCGCATGGCGCCGCCGGGCGCCCGGCGACAAGCTGCTCCTCTGCGCCGGGCTGGTCCTCTGCGCGCTGCTGCTGCCCGCCTGGCCGGCGGCCGTGCTGGTGACGACGACCGCGGTGGTGCTCGCCCTCGGCCCGGCCCGGGTTCCCGCGCGGACCTTCGGTCGGGCGGTGCGGTGGCCGCTGGCGTTCATCGCGGTCGGCGCGGTGACGGCGGTGGTCACGGTGGACGGCGGCGGTCTCGGCTGGGCCCCGGACGCCGTCGCCCGGGCGTTCTCGCTGGTCGGCCGCGCGGTCGCCGGCAGCTGCGCGGTGCTCCTGCTCGCCACCACCACCCCGATGTCGGACCTGCTGCCCGCCCTGCGCCGGCTGCGCGTGCCCGCCGCGGTCGTGGAGGTCGCCGAGGTCACCTACCGGCTGCTGTTCGTGCTGCTCGACAGCCTGCGCACCATCCGCGAGGCGCAGACCGCGCGGATGGGCTGGTCCACACCCGGGCGGTCGTACCGGTCGGCGGGGATGCTGGCCGCCGCCGTGCTCACCCGGTCCTGGGACCGCGCCCGCCGGATGCAGGAGGGGCTGGCCGGCCGGGGGATGGAGACCGGCCTGCGAGGGCTGCCCGAGGAGCGGCCGTCGTCCCGCCCGTTCCTCGCCCTCGGCCTGGCCCTGCCCGCCGGGATCACGGTGCTCACCCTGGTGGCGCGGTGAGCCACCGGTCGCTGGCCGCCACGGGGCTGGTCGCGGGCTACCCGGGGGCGGCCCCGGTCCTCGACGGCGCCGCGGTCACCGTGCCCGCGGGACGGCGGCTGGCGCTGCTGGGCGCCAACGGCTCGGGGAAGACGACGCTGCTGCGCTGCCTGTCCGGAGCCCTGCGCCCGGCCGCCGGCACGGTGACCGTCGACGGCGCGCCGTTGGTGCACACCCGCCGCGGGTTGCGGGACCACCGGCAGACGGTCCAGCTGGTGCTGCAGGACCCCGACGACCAGCTGTTCAGCGCGTCGGTGACCCAGGACGTCTCGTTCGGGCCGCTGAACCTCGGGCTCGCCGAGGACGAGGTGCGGGCCCGGGTGGCCGAGGCGCTGGACCTCCTGGGGGTCGCCGACCTGGCCGCGCGGCCCACGCACCAGCTCTCCTACGGCGAGCGCAAGCGGGTGGCGATCGCCGGCGCGGTGGCGATGCGCCCCTGCGTGGTCCTCCTGGACGAGCCGACGGCCGGGCTGGACCCGACCGCGGTCGCCGACACCCTCGCCGCGCTCGCGCGGTTGCAGGAGCACGACTCCACCGTGGTCATGAGCACCCACGACGTCGACCTCGCGCTGGGCTGGGCCGACGAGGTCGCCGTCGTCGTCGACCGCACCGTGGTGCAGGGCGCACCCCGCGAGGTGCTCGGTGACGGCGCCCTGCTCGGCCGCGCCCGGCTGGCCCGGCCGTGGGCGCTCGTGGTCGGCGCCCGGCTGCACGCGCTGGGCCTGCTCCCCGACGGGCCGTTGCCGCGCGACGCGGGCGAGCTGCTCGCCGCGCTGCCGGACCGCCCCGGGGTGCGCGCATGAGGACCGTGGGCATCGGGCTGGCCTCCGGCGTGAGCGCCACCGAGGTGCTGGCCGCCGTGGACGCCGTCCTCCCGCCCGGGAGCGGGCCGGTGCGGCTGGCCACCCTGGACAGCCGCGTCACCGAGCCGGGGCTCGTGGCGGCCGCCGAGCGCCGCGGCTGGCCGCTCACCGGCCATCCGGCCGAGGCGCTGGCCCGTGTCCCGGTGCCGTCGCCGTCCGGGGCGGTCGCGGCCCGCGTCGGCACCCCGTCGGTGGCCGAGGCCGCGGCGCTGCTCGGCGGTGGCGCGCTCGTCGTCGGCAAGACGGTGCACGGCCGGATCACCGTCGCCGTCGCCCGGCGGGCAGCCGACGTCCCGGCGCGGCCCGGCACCCACGACCGAGGAGGACCCCTGACCACCGACCGCGCTCCCGAGGTGCTGCACCCCGTCGGGCTCCGGCTGGCCGGCCGCCGCGTGGTCGTCGTCGGCGGCGGCGCGGCGGCGCACCGCGGGGTGGCCGGGGTGCTGGCGGCCGGCGCGCTCGTCACCGTCGTCAGCCCGGAGGTGACCCCGGCGCTGGAGTCGCTGGCGTCCTCGGGGCGGGTGACCTGGCAGCCGCGGGCGTACCGGGCCGGTGACCTGAACGGCGCCTGGTTGGCGCTGGCGGCGACCGGCGACGCGGACGTCGACGCGGCGGTCGCCCGGGACGCCGAGCTCGGCCGGATCTTCTGCACCCGGGCCGACCAACCGGAGCTGGCCAGCGCCGCCCTGCCGGTCACCGGCCGGGCCGGCGACCTCGTGGTCGCGGTGCACGGCCCGGACGGTCCCCGTGCGGTCGGTGTGCGGGACGCCGTCGTCGCGGGGCTCGGCGACGGCAGCCTGCCCGTCCGGGCCCCGGAGCAGCCGGGCGGCGGCAGCGTCGTCCTCGTGGGCGGTGGCCCCGGCGACCCCGGCCTGATCACCGTCCGCGGCCGGCAGGCCCTGGCCACCGCCGACGTCGTCGTCGCCGACCACCTCGCCCCCCAGGCCCTGCTCGCCTCCCTGCCCCCCGAGGTCGAGATCATCGACGCCGCCAAACTCCCCCGCGGCCGCTCCATGGCCCAGGAACGCATCAACGAACTCCTCGTCGAACACGCCCGCGCCGGCCGCCGCGTCGTCCGCCTCAAGGGCGGAGACCCCTACGTCTTCGGCCGCGGCCTCGAAGAACTCCAGGCCTGCACCGCCGCCGGCATCCCCGTCGAGGTCGTCCCCGGCATCACCAGCGCCATCGCCGTCCCCGCCCTGGCCGGCATCCCCGTCACCCACCGCGGCCTCACCCACGAGTTCGTCGTCGTCTCCGGCCACCTCCCACCCGGCCACCCCCAGTCCCTCGTCGACTGGCCCGCCCTGGGCCGGCTGCGCGGCACCGTCGTCGTCCTCATGGGCGTCGACACCGCCCCCGCCATCGCCGCGGCACTGGTGGAACACGGCCGCGCCCCCGACACCCCCGTCGCCGTCGTCGCCGACGGCTCCACCGCCACCCAGCACTCCGTCCGCACCACCCTCGCCGACCTCCCCCGCACCCTCGCCGAGGAAGGCATCCGCCCCCCGGCCGTCTGGGTCGTCGGCGAGGTCGTGGCCGTGGCCGGATCGGTCGCGGCGCGTCGATGACGGTCGGTGACCGACCGGCACGGCTGACGCGAAAGTTCCGGCCGAATGCGTCCGACCGCATGGTGGCGCGCCGGATCGGGCCCTAGCGTGGGGCGGTCCGGACGGCCCCGCCCGTCGCTCACCGGTGACAGCCGCCCGGACGCCGCCGAACCACCCGCCGGCACCCGCCGGCACCCGGACCGGGGACCCACCGCACCACCGGGGTGAAGCGACCGGTGACCTCACCAGGTCACCGGACGCCGGGCGCCTTCCCGCCCGAACCCGTCAGCTAACCCGGTAGGCGGCCGTGGAAGAAAGGACAACCCGCCGAACATGGCGAGTTCGCTCAGCCCTGCCCACCGACGGATCACCGGCCGCCGGACCCTCCTGGCCCTCGTCGCCGTCGGCGGCGTCGTCCTGACGCCGCTCCCCGCGACCGCCGCTCCCGAGCCGGAGACCTCGCAGGAGGCCGCCGCGCTGGTCGCCGCCCGCGCCCACGACCTGGAGGTCCTCGCCGAGCGGTTCAACGAGACGCGGGAGCACCTGGCGGCCGCCCGGCTGGCCGCCGAACAGGCCACCGAGGAGCTCGCCGCCGCCGAGGCCGCGCTCGCGGCGGCCCGTGAGCAGGTCCGCACGGTGGCCCGCAGCGCCTACACCGGGTCCCGGCTCGGTGCGATCGAGGCGATGCTCACCAGCGAGTCCGCCGCGGACATGGTCGACCGGGTCGGCCTCCTCGGCACGATCGCCGACCACAACAACGGCGTGCTGGGCGAGGCCCGGGCGGCCGGTGAGGACGCCGACCGGGCGCAGGCCGCCGCCGACCGGGCCGCAGCGGACGCCGAAGCGCAGGTCGACCGGGTCACGGCCCAGCGGGCGCTGCTGGACGAGCAGATCGCCGTGTACCAGGCTCAGTACGACCGGCTCAGCGCCGAGGAGCAGCGCGCGTCCCGTGCCGAGGCCGAGCGGCACGCGGCCGAGGTCGAGCGGCACGCGGCCGAGGCGGCGGCGGCTGCCGCCGCGCCGGCGGAGGACACACCGGCGGACGACGCACCGGCCCAGGCGGCCGTACCCCGTGCGGCTCCGGCACCCGCCCCGGCGCCCGCACCCCGCGCGGCTCCCGCACCCGCACCCGCACCCGCTCCTGCGCGCGCTGCGGCACCCGCACCCACGCCCGCGCCGGCTCCCGCACCGCCTCCGGCGCCCGCTCCCGCACCGGCGCCTGCCCCGGTCGCCGGCGGCAGCGGCGCCGCCCAGACGGCGGTGAGCACGGCGCTGGCCCAGGTGGGTGACCCCTACGTCTGGGCGGCGGCCGGGCCGAACGCGTTCGACTGCTCCGGCCTGGTGCAGTACGCCTACGCCGCGGCCGGCATCAGGCTGCCGCACTCGAGCCGGATGCAGTCGACGATGGGCACCCCGGTGTCCCGGTCGGCCCTGCAGCCCGGTGACCTGCTGTTCTTCTACAGCCCGGTGAGCCACGTCGGCATCTACGTCGGCAACGGGCAGATGGTGCACGCCTCCACCAGCGGCGTGCCGGTGAAGGTCGCCTCGATCGACTCGATGGGCAACTTCACCAGCGCCCGGCGGATCGCCGGCTGACAGCCTCGGGAGCATCGCAGCGAGGAACGAGCGAGGAGCGGACCGAGGCGCGGAAGCCGGCCAGAGCCACAGCCGGCTGACAGCCTCGGGAGCATCGCAGCGAGGAACGAGCGAGGAGCGGACCGAGGCGCGGAAGCCGGCCGGAGCCACAGCCGGCTGAAAGCCTCGGGAGCATCGCACCGGCGCGCGGGGTGACCACACGCCCCGCGCGCCGGTGGCCATCGGGCGGCGTGCGACCATCGCGACCCGTGCGGGTCGGGACACGGGGAGACCTCCCCCGCGAGGTCAAGGTCCTGGCGGTCATCGCCTTCGTCGTCGCCCTGGGCTTCGGCATCGTGGCCCCGGCGATCCCGCTGTTCGCCCGGTCGTTCGGCGTCGGGACCACGGCCGTCGGGTTGGCGGTGAGCGCCTTCGCCTTCTTCCGCTTCGTCTCGGCGTTCAGCGGCGGCACGCTGGTCGAGCGGTTCGGCGAGCGCCTGGTGCTCGCCTCCGGGCTGGTGATCGTCGCCGTCACCACCGGTGTGGCCGGGCTGGCCGGCTCGTTCCCGCTCTTCCTCGGGCTCCGCGCGGCCGGGGGCATCGGCAGCGCCATGTTCACCGTGGCCGCGCTCTCCCTCCTGCTGCGGGTCGCACCCCCGTCGCACCGGGGCCGGGCCGCCGCGACCTGGCAGGGCGGCTTCATCCTCGGGGGCATCGCGGGCCCGGCCGCCGGCGGGCTGCTGGCCGAGCTCTCCCCCCGGCTGCCGTTCTTCCTCTACGCCGGCTTCCTGCTGGTGGCCGGCGGCGTGGGCATGCTGATGCTGCGCTCGGCCGAGCCGGACCCCGCCGCCCCCGACCCGGACGACACGGCCGGCCCCGACCTGAGCGCCGGGCCGGTGCGGCTGGCCACCGCGCTGCGCTCCCGGGTCTACCTGGCCGCGCTGGTGGCCAACTTCGGCGTCGGGTGGGTGCTCTTCGGCGTCCGCAACTCGCTCGTGCCGCTGTACGTGACCGAGGAGCTCGGCCGGACGGTCGCCTGGGCCGGCGCCGGCCTGCTCGCCGGGTCGGCCGCGCAGGCGCTCGGCCTGCTGCGCTCGGGCCGGCTGGTCGACGGCTGGGGACGGCGGCCCTCGCTGATCCTGGGCGCCGCGCTGGCCACTGGTTCGATGGCGATCCTGATCCTGCCGCCGGCCATCGCCGCGTTCCTGGTGTCCATGGCGCTCTTCGGGCTCGCCGCGTCGCTGCTCGCCAGCGCCCCGGCGGCGCTGGTCGGCGACATCAGCTCCGGGCGCGGCGGGCGCGTCGTGGCGGTGTTCCAGATGTCGGCCGACCTCGGCGCCATCGCGGGGCCCCTGGTCGCCGGCTGGCTGACCGACGTCGCCGGCTTCCAGGTGGCGTTCGCGGTGAGCACCGGCGTCCTCGCGGCGGGCCTCGCCGGCGGCCTGCTGATGCCCCGGCAGGCGGACCGCACGGCCGCCAGCGCGACCTCCCCCGTCTGACCGGCGGTCAGCGGCTCCGGTAGAGCCGGGTGGTCAGCGGGAGGAACACCGCGGCCAGCAGCGCGGCCACGGCCAGGGAGACGACGACGGCCCCGACGTCGGGCTCCCCCGCCATGAGCGACCGCGACGCCGTCGCCAGGATCGAGATCGGGTTGACGTCGACGAACGCGGCCAGCGGCCCGGGCAGCGTGGTGGGCGGGACGAAGACGTTGGACAGGAACGTCAGCGGGAAGATGCCCATGAAACCGGCGTTCATGACCGCGTTCGGGCTCCGCAGCAGCAGCCCCAGGACCGAGAACACCCACGAGAGCCCGAACGAGAACACCACGACCAGCGCGAGGGCCGACACCGCCCCCGCTGCGCCACCCTCGGGCCGGAAGCCGAGGATCACCCCGAGCACGATGATCACCGTGCCGGCCAGCACGTAGCGGACGCTGTCGCCCAGCAGGGCGCCCAGCAACGGCGCCGGCCGCCAGATCGGCAGCGAGCGGAACCGGTCGACGACGCCCTTGGTCACGTCGGTGTTCAGCGACACCCCCGAGTAGACGGTGGTGAACAGCACCGACATCACGAGGATGCCGGGCAGCAGGTAGTCCAGGTAGGCGCTGGTCGAGCCGGCGATCGCCCCACCGAACAGGTACGTGAACATCAGCACGAACATCACCGGGGTCACCGTGACGTCGAGCAGCTGCTCGGGCACGTGCTTGACCTTGAGCATCCCGCGCCAACCGAAGGTGAGGGCCGCCGACAGCGGGCCCGGCCGCGGAGGCCGGGCCGTGGAAGCGATCGCCCGGCGGACGGCGGCGGTGTCGGTGGCGTCGGTGACGACGGAGGCGGCGCTCATGACGGCTGCTCCTCGAGGGTCGGGGCGGCACCGGGCGGGTCCTCGGCCGGGCGGCCGGTCAGGGCCAGGAAGACCTCGTCCAGGCTGGGCTGGTCGAGCGAGAAGTGGGCGAGGCCGATGCCGGTCCGGGCCAGCTCACCGACACCGACGGCCGCCTGCGCGGAGTCCGGGCACTGCGCCGACAGCGCCGCCGGGTCGGGTTCCAGCACCGTGGTCCCCACCGCGCGTTCGAGGACGGCCGCGGCCTCCGGCCGCCGGGCCGGGTCGAGCAGCCGGACGTGCAGCGCGCCGGTGCCGACCGAGGCCTTGAGCTGACCGGGGGTCCCCTCGGCGATGACCCGCCCGTGGTCGATGACCGCGATGCCGTCGGCCAGCTGGTCGGCCTCCTCCAGGTACTGGGTGCAGAGCAGGATCGTCGTGCCCCCGGCGACGAGAGCGCGGACGATCTCCCACACCTGGTTGCGCGACCGCGGGTCGAGGCCGGTGGTCGGCTCGTCCAGGAACATGAGCCGCGGGGTGACGACGATGCTCGCGGCGATGTCCAGACGGCGCCGCATGCCACCGGAGTAGTGCTTGACCAGCTTGCCCGCGGCGGCGGAGATGCCGAACGCGTCGAGCAGCTCGTCCGCGCGGGCGCGCGCCGCGGGCCGGCGCATGCCCAGCAGCCGGCCGAGCAGCACCAGGTTCTCCCGGCCGGTGAGCTCCTCGTCCACCGAGGCCAGCTGCCCGGTGAGGCTCACCAGGTCACGGACGGCGTCGGACTCGGTGACGACGTCGTGCCCCAGCACCCGGGCGCTGCCCGAGTCCGGCCGGATCAGCGTGGCCAGCATCCGGATGGTCGTGGTCTTGCCCGCACCGTTGGGGCCGAGCACCCCGTAGATGACGCCGGCGGGGACGGCGAGGTCGATGCCGGCGACGGCCGTCGTCCCCCCGAACGACTTGACCAGGGCGGTGGCCTCGATGGCCAGGGGTGCCTGCGGGGGCATGGGGACCCTTCCGGGAGGTCGGGACTGGATGTCTCCTGTCCGACCGACTCTGCTCCCGGAACTCATCGACGGCGAGCGAGTTTCCCCGCGGCCACCGCCCCCGTACGCCGTCCCCGGATCAGCCGGGCAGCAGCCGGCCGAGGACACCCTTGGCCGTCGAGCCGGCCCGGTAGGACTGCACGAGCCAGGACCCGCACACGATGTTCGCGCCCGCCAGGACGGGCACCAGGAACTGGGTCGCGCGCTGGCGGTGCTGCCACGCGGCGATCTCGTCCGGGGTCCCTGCCGAGGGGATCGTCGCGTCCTCGACCGCGACCGGCGTGCCGCGCCGCTCGGCCTCCTCGGCCAGCTGGGCGATGCGGGCCCCGGAGTAGGACGCGAAGCCGGTGGCAGCCGCTCCGGCGACGACCACGCCCGCCTTAAGGGCGCCCACGGTGCCGAACCCCTTCTGCAGCGCGATCCGGCGGCCACCGGTACGGGTGAGCTGCAGGCCTGCGAGCACGGTGGCGGCGATGCCCGCCCACTGAGCCGGGGCGAAGCGTCCCCACGCCGCACTCGCCACCCGGATCCGGTCGATGCCCTGGCTCAGGTCCGCGCCCGACTTGTTGACCCCGGCCACCCCCATGACCGTTCCGCCGAACCACAGGGCCGAACCCAGGTCGTGCACCGCCTGTGCGGCGACGTGGTTGTCGCTGCGGGTCCCGAGCCCGCCGCGCGACCGCAAGGCTGCCGGTCCGGCGGAGCGCCTGGTCACGCGGAGTCCTCCTCGCCGGCACCCATGGCCTCGTCGACGCTGGTCTCGCCGCCGGTGCGGCCGCCTCCGGGCCGGTCGACGTCCTTCCCGACGCTCGCGCGCGAGCCCTCCTCGTCCTCGGGCAGAGGGGTGGCGTTCGGCTGCTCGGTCATCCGGTGCTCCTCGCTCGTCGGTCCGTGTCCTCTCATGGTGACCCGGGTCACCTCCTGGCGCATCCGCCCGCCGGTCAGGCGGTCACGAGTCCGGCCGGACGTGGCACCGGGCGGAGTAGGTTCTCAGCTGCCCGTTCACCGACCCGCCAGGAGACCGCCCGATGTCCGACGTGCTCCTCGTCCTGCTGATCGTCTTCCTGGTGGCCG
This sequence comes from Blastococcus sp. HT6-4, assembly GCF_039679125.1. Classification (NCBI taxonomy): domain Bacteria; kingdom Bacillati; phylum Actinomycetota; class Actinomycetes; order Geodermatophilales; family Geodermatophilaceae; genus Blastococcus; species Blastococcus montanus. Next base: position 2,384,467 of record NZ_CP155551.1, read on the forward strand.
TCGCGATCCTGGCTGCGGTCGTCCTCGTGCTGCGCCGCCGCAACCTGGCGAAGGCCGCCGCCCCGCGGCCCCGTGTCGACCCGCTGGCCGACGAGCCCGACGTCTACGACCCGCACTCGATCGGGGTCGGCGACGTGATCACCTACGCGGGCGTCGACCACGTCGTCCGCGGCACCATCGTGCTCGAGGAGGGCGGGATGACCTGGCGCGAGCACCTGCTCGACGGGTCGACCGGCCGGCGGTGGCTCACGGTCGAGGACGACGAGGGCGACCTCGAGATGACGCTCTGGATGCGCCGGGAGGGCACGAACCTGACCCCGGACGGCGACGTGATCCTCGACGACCGGGTGCACCGCCAGATCGAGCGCGGCCGGGCCGCCTACACCGCCGAGGGCACGACCGGCACGCCGCCGAGCGGCACCATGGAGTACGCCGACTACGCGACGGCCGACAAGACCGGGCAGATCGCGTTCGAGCGGTGGGCCCCCACGCAGTCGTGGGAGGTCTCCACCGGGCGCACCGTCAGCCGGGGCGAGCTGACCGTCTACCACCGGACGCCCGAGGCATGACCCTGCACCTGCTGGACGTCGAGCCGCGGGACGTCGCCGCCGGCGCTCTCGGCCTGCTCCTCGGCGGCCCGGCGCCCGAGCCGCTCGCGCGGCTGCGGCTGACCGACGCGCACGGCGGGTCGCTGATCCTCGGTGTGCTCGGCGCCTCGCACGTGGTGACGGCGCGGGCCCGCGGGGAGGAGTGCACCGAGGAGGTCTCCTGCGACGCGATCGGGGCGGGCGGCGCCCCCCTGCCCCCGGCCCTGCGGTCCGGCGGCTACGGCTTCTCCTCCGCGGTCACCCGCACGAACCGGCTCGAGCTGGACGCCACCGCCGACGGGCTGCGCGCGCGGGCGGCGCGGGACACGGCGTGGCTCTGCGGCGCCTTCCCCGGCTCGGGCAGCGCACTCACCGCCATGACCGCGGACCCGCTCCCCGACGGGGGCTGGGCCTGGCGGACCTGGCACCTCTACCCCGCCGGCGACACCGGCGAGGTCGTCACGACACAGACCAGGTGGACGCCGTGAGATCCATGTCCCGGATGGTGGCCCTCGCACTGGCCGCCGTCCTGCTCCTGACCAGCTGCGGGACCGGTACCCGCATCCGCGCCTTCCTCGACGACACCTACGAGCGGACCGAGATCGTCGGCGACGCCGCGGTCTACGCCTCGCCCGATCCGGTGGGCACCACGACCGCGGCCATCACCGACGCCGTCCCCCCGGCGGAACGGCAGGCCGACGGCGGGAACGAGTACCTGCGCTACGACGACGACATCGTGATCGTCAGCGCCGCAGCGAACGGCAGCACCGTGCGCGTCGAGGACCTCGACGAGCGGTACCGCAGCGGCTTCTTCGCCTTCCTCGGGCCGGGCTTCCGGCCGGGCTCCCCCGTCGGCACGGGCGGCAGCGGCGGTCCCGGGGACGCCAAGTGACCCCCGCCCGGCACGTCCCCACTCCCCTCGAGACCAGGAGCGACCTCACGTGAGCACGACCTACCAGGCCGTGGAGTTCGGCTACGTCGACGCCGACCTGCTGATCCAGGGCGTCGTCGGGACGCTGCTGTTCTTCGTCATCGGGGTGGGCGTGCTCGCCCTCGGGTTCCTCGCGCTCGACCTCATCACCCCGGGGAACCTCCGCACGCAGGTCTACCTCGACCACAACCCGAACGCGGCGATCCTGCTCGGCGCCAACCACCTCGCGCTGGCGATCATCGTGGTGACGGCGATCATGACCAGCGCCGACAACCTGGGCCAGGGGCTGGTGGACACGGCGGTCTACGGCCTGATCGGCGTGCTGCTGCAGGCCCTGGCGCTCCGGGTGCTGGACGCGGTCATCCCCGCCGACCTGCGCTCCCTGGTGAACCAGCCGCGGATGCGTGGCTCGGCGTGGGCGATCGGCATCAGCCTGGTGGCGATCGGCGCCGTGAACGCCGCCGCGCTGTCCTGAGGTCATGACGGCGACGGCGCAGGGGGTGTCGGCGGCGGGTCCCGCCGCGGCGGGCGGCGGCGTGCGCTCGCGCCCCCTGCTGCTGGCCGCCGTCGCCGTCTGCGCGGCGTGCGGGCTGATCTACGAGCTGGTGCTGCTCACCCTGTCGGCGAGCCTCACCGGTGGCGGGATCACCCAGACCTCGCTGATCGTGGCGGGGTTCGTCGCGGCGCTCGGCGCGGGCGCGCTGCTGGTCAAGCCGTTCCTCGGGCACGCCGCCGCGACCTTCGTGGCGGTGGAGATCCTGCTCGGTGTCGTGGGCGGCCTGAGCGCCGTGACGCTCTACGTCTCGTTCTCCTTCTACGGGACCAGCAGCGCGGTCCTGCTGGTCGGCACGGCGGTGATCGGCGTCCTCGTGGGTGCCGAGGTGCCGCTGCTCATGACGCTGCTGCAGTCCGGGCGCAGCGGTGTCGACGCCCGCGGCTCGGGCTCGCTGCTCGCCGACCTCAACGCCGCCGACTACGCCGGCGCGCTGCTCGGCGGCCTGGCCTGGCCGTTCCTGCTGCTGCCGCTGGCCGGTCAGATCCGCGGCGCGGCTTTCACCGGGGTGCTCAACCTCCTGGCCGCCGCGGTCGTGGCCACCTTCCTCCTGCGCGGTGAGCTGACCCCCCGCGCCCGCCGCACGGCCACGGCGGCGCTACTGGCGGCGGCCGCCGTCCTCGGGGTGCTGCTCCTCCGGGCCGAGGACATCGAGACCACCTCCCGGCAGCGGCTCTACGCCGACCCGGTGGTGGCCGCGCAGCGCTCGGACTACCAGGAGGTCGTGCTCACCGAGCGCGGCGACGACGTCCGGCTGTACCTCGACGGCGACCTGCAGTTCTCCAGCCGGGACGAGCACCGCTACACGGAGGCGTTGGTCCACCCGGTGCTGGCCCGCGATCCGGAGCGGGTGCTGATCCTCGGCGGCGGGGACGGGCTGGCCGCGCGCGAGGTGCTCCGCCACCCGACGGTCGGCGAGGTCGTGCAGGTGGAGCTGGACCCGGCGGTCGTCGACCTGGCGCGGACGCGGCTGGCCGGGCTCAACGCCGGCGCGCTGGACGACCCCCGGGTCGAGGTGGTGCTGGACGACGCCTTCCGCTGGCTGCGCTCCCCGGCCGCGACCGGCTTCGACGCGGTGGTCGTGGACATGCCCGACCCGGACACCCCGGTGCTCGGCCGGCTCTACTCCACCGAGTTCTACGGGCTCGTCGCCGCGGCCGTGGCGCCCGGCGGGCTGGTCACGGTGCAGGCCGGCAGCCCCTACTCCACGCCCACGGCCTTCTGGCGGACGATCGCGACGCTGGACTCGGCCGGGCTGGCGCCCACGCCGTACCACGTGCACGTGCCGAGCTTCGGCGACTGGGGCTTCGCCGTCGCGCAGTCCGGCGGGACCCCGCCCGGCCTCTCCCTCTCCCCCGCGGCCCCGCCGCTGCGGTTCCTCGACGACGCGGTCCTGCAGGCCGCCGGGGTCTTCCCGGCCGACCGGCGGCCGCAGCGCCTGGAGCCCTCCACCCTCGACCGGCCGCGGATCGTCGACGACATGCGCAGCGGCTACGTCGGCTGACGCATGTAGCGTTCTTGTCCTGGGCCGCCCTTCCGGGCCGCCCGTCCGGGCCGTGTGCCCGGACCCGCCGGACGCCGCCCGAGGGCCGGCCGCCGCGGGACGCGGAACCGAACGAGGAGAGTGCCACCGTGGCCGCCGTCACCGACGCAGCCGAACGACACGAGGCCGGCCGGGCCGCACGGTCGGCGGTCGCCGAGGCCGCCCGCCGGCGGACCTTCGCCGTGATCAGCCACCCCGACGCCGGGAAGTCCACGCTCACCGAGGCCCTCGCCCTGCACGCCCGGGTCATCGGCCAGGCCGGCGCGGTGCACGGCAAGGCCGGCCGCCGCGGCACGGTCTCGGACTGGATGGACATGGAGAAGGCCCGCGGCATCTCCATCACCTCCGCCGCCCTGCAGTTCGAGTACCGCGACGCGGTCATCAACCTGCTCGACACCCCCGGCCACGCCGACTTCTCCGAGGACACCTACCGGGTGCTCACCGCGGTCGACGCCGCCGTCATGCTCGTCGACGCCGCCAAGGGCCTCGAGACGCAGACGATGAAGCTGTTCGCCGTCTGCAAGCACCGGGGCATCCCGATCGTCACCGTGGTGAACAAGTGGGACCGGCCCGGCAAGGACGCCCTCGAGCTGATGGACGAGATCGCCGAGCGCACCGGGCTCACCCCCACCCCGCTGACCTGGCCGGTCGGCATCGCCGGCGACTTCCGTGGCGTTCTCGACCGGCGCGACGGCACCTTCCGCCGCTTCACCCGCACCGCCGGCGGCGCCACGATCGCCCCCGAGGAGCTGCTGACCGCCGCGGACGCCGCGGCCCAGGAGGGCGACGTCTGGCGGCAGGCCGAGGAGGAGGCCGAGCTGCTCGAGGCCACCGGTGCCGAGCACGACCAGGAGTCGTTCCTCGGTGGCGTCACCACGCCGGTGCTCTTCGCCTCCGCCGTCTCGAACTTCGGCGTCGGCGCGCTGCTGGACACCCTGGTCGACCTCGCCCCGCCGCCGGCCGGGCGGCCCGACGCCGACGGCGAGGTGCGCGGCCTCGACGAGCCGTTCAGCGCCTTCGTGTTCAAGGTGCAGTCGGGCATGGACGCCGCCCACCGCGACCGGCTGGCCTACATCCGCATCTGCACCGGGGTGTTCGAGCGCGGCATGGTCGTCACCCACGACCGCACCCGCCGTCCGTTCACCACCAAGTACGCCCAGCACGTCTTCGGCCGGGAACGCGAGAGCATCGAGACCGCCTACCCCGGCGACGTCGTGGGGCTGGTCAACGCCTCCGCCCTCGGGGTCGGCGACAGCCTCTACACCGACCGGCCTGTCAGCTATCCCCCGCTCACCACCTTCGCGCCCGAGCACTTCGCCGTCGCCCGCAGCCTCGAGACGGCCAAGCACAAGCAGTTCCGCAAGGGCATCGAGCAGCTGGACTCCGAGGGCGTGGTGCAGGTGCTGCGCTCGGACCGGCGCGGCGACGGCACCCCGGTGCTGGCCGTGGTGGGGCCGATGCAGTTCGAGGTCGCCACCCACCGCATGGAGCACGAGTTCAACGCCCCCGTGGCGCTGGACCGGCTGCCCTACAGCATCGCGATGCGCACCGACGAGGCGTCGCTGCCGCTGATCGCCGCGTCGGGCGGGGTGGAGGTCGTGCAGCGGACCAGCGGCGAGCTGCTGGCGCTGTTCACCGACAAGTGGGCGCTGCGGATGCTGCAGCAGCGGCACCCCACCCTCACGCTCGAGCCCCTGGTGGCCGCGCAGCTCGCCTGAACCGGCGCACCGGCGGTCAGCCTCGCAGCGACGCGTAGATCTCCTCGGCGTGGTCGAAGACCAGGAAGTGCCCCTCGCCGCTCAGCCAGTGCGCCGTGCAGTCGGGCAGCATCGCGCTGAGCACCTGGCCGAGGACGACGGGGACCTGCCAGTCCTGCGTCCCGTGCCAGACGTGCACGTGCTGGCGGACCGACGACAGCGGGAACCCCCACGGCCGGAACAGCAGGGCCCGGTCCTCGGCGAGCACGGCGGTGCCGTTGCGCAGCCCCTCGGTGAACGTCCGGGCCAGGATCCGCCGGACGGCCGGCCGGCCGATCACCCGCCGGTCGGCCGCGTTGAGCCGCAGCTGCAGGTAGCGCGGGATCATCGCCGGCCGCAGTCCGATCGGCGCCAGCACCGGCCGCAGCACGGCCGCGAGCCGAGCGGGGCGGTGCACGGTCTCCCGCACGCGACGGGGCACCCACCGCGGCCACGGCCACGGCACGTCGGGCGGCGGCGCCCCGCCGAGGATCCCCACCGCCCGGACGCGGTCGGCGAAGACGTGCGCGCAGGCCAGGGCGTAGGCCGCCCCGCCGGACAGGCTGACCACCGAGAAACGGTCGACGCCGAGGTGGTCGAGCAGCTGGCCGACGTCGTCGGGCCAGTCCATCACCCGGCGCCCGGGCTGCGGGTCCGAGCGCCCGAACCCCGGGCGATCGGGGACGATCAGGCGGATCCCCCAGCGTCGGTAGTCCGCGGGGTCCTCGACGTGGCGTTCCAGCCGTGAGCTCGGCGAACCGTGGCACGCCAGCACCGGCCAGCCGGCCGGGTCGCCGTGCTCGGCGTACGCGAGCGTCCGGCCGTCACGCAGCCGGATCGAGTCCTCCCGGGGCGATGCGTTCTCGATCATCGGGCTCCCCTACCCGGGTCGACGGGGTCCACCCGGGCTTCGCCATTGCTAGCTTGCCCGCATGGCGATCGATCCCCGCGGTGCAGACCTCAAGCGCTACCTCCAGGAGGACCCGGGCGGGCCGGTGGTGATGCTAAACCTGCTCCGGTACGCCGAGGGCGGCCGCGAGCTCTACGCGCAGTACGCCAAGGCGCTGTCGACCACGTTCCTGCCCCGGTACGGCGGCGAGGTGCTCTACGCCGGCGACGGGTCGACCGCCCTGGTGGCCGAGTCGGGCCAGGCCTGGGACACGGTGCTGCTGGTCCGCTACCCCTCGCGGGAGGCGTTCAGCAAGATGGTCGCCGACCCCGAGTACCAGCAGGTGACCGAGCTGCGCAGCCGCGCGCTCGCCGAGGCGGTCCTGCAGGCCACCACCGAGCGCTGACCGGGCCGACGTCCGGCCACGACCATTGCGCCCGCGGGGAGAAGCCGAGCGGGTCAGGCGCCGAGCCGGGCACTGACCTCGGCGACCGCGGCGAGCGAGGCCGATCGCAGCCGGGTGCGGTCCCCCCGCCAGCCGAGGGCGTGCAGCCCGAGATCCGCCGTGCGCAGCGGCTCGTCCGTCCGCCCCAGGCCGTCGGCCCGCAGGTTCGGCAGCGTCTCGGTCAGCCGGAAGACGACGTCGTCGTCGACCGGATCTGCCACCAGGACGTCGTCGGTCGGCTGCGGCAGCCCGGCGAGGACCTCCCGTGCCAGCTGCCGGTACCGCTCCCGCAGGTCGTCGCGCTCCCGGTGGAACCGGGCGAAGCGCTCGGTGCGCACCTCCGGCAGCAGGTACAGGATCCCGACGTTCCAGGCGCTCTCCCACAGCTGCCGCGAGTCCAGCAGGGCCAGCGCGTGCAGTCGTACCTCCGGGGGATCGGGGCGCTCGCCGAGCAGCGCCCAGGCCGCCAGCGGCCGGGTGACCGTGTCGCTGAGCAGCGCCTCGAGGATGTCGTCCTTGGTCCGGAAGTAGTGGTACAGCGACGCCTGCCGGATGCCGACGGCCTCGGCGATCTGCCGGGTGGAGGTCGCCGCGTACCCCCGCGTGGTGAACAGCTCCGCCGCGGCGTCCAGCACCTCCTCACCGGCGGTGGCACCGGGGCGTCTGCGGTCCTCGATCCGGGGACGCCCGGCGGTCGGTGTGCGCACACCGACGATCGTGCCCGCCGCCCCGGCCGACGGACGGACCGCCGCTCCCGCCGTCACCGGGCGGCCGCGAGGCCGGCCGGCGCCGGGACCGGCGCCGGGAGCGCGGCCGGGACCTCCACGACCACCCGCCGGGGGACCACGACGGCGACGACCACGTACCCCACGAGCGAGGCGACCGCCGACCAGATCGTCGACCAGCCGTCGACCGCGGAGGTGACCAGGCCGTTCGGCACGTGCAGGAGCGTGTTCTCGACGCCGTAGATCGTCGGCGTCAGGACGAAGAGCACCAGGCGGAGACCGATGCCGACCACGACGGACGCCAGCGCCGCGGCCGACCCTCCCCGCTGCCAGTACAGGCCCAGGACGAACGGCACGACGAGGCTGGCCAGCAGCAGGTCGAAGGTGAGGGTCAGCAGGATGCCGGTCTGCGGCACCCGCAGCGCGATCAGCGCGGCGAGCGCGGCCATGGGGAGGGTCGCCAGCCGGGTGGCCCGCAGGATCCGCGGGGTCATCTCCGGGGCGCCGGCATCGACCCGGACCACGTTGCGGACCAGCACCGACGCCGTGCTGAGCAGGACCCCGCTGACCGTGGTGACGGTGGCCGCCAGGATCCCCGAGATGACGACGACGGCCAGCCAGGCGGGGGCGTACTCGCCCAGGAGCGTGTAGAGGATCGGCCCGTCGGCCGCGGCGTCGCCCACCACCCCGACCGCGGCCACCGCCACGAACGACAGCGGCAGGCAGAACAGCAGGATCCCCGCGGCGGCACCGAAGCAGGCGCGCTGCGCGGTCCGCGGGCTGCGCGAGGAGAACACCCGCTGCATCAGGTCGATCGCGACCAGGTTGCCGAGCCCGAGGGCGATGATCGTGGCCCAGTTGATGACCGCACCGGAATCGGCCGCGGTGAGCTGCTCCAGGGAGCCGGCGCCGAGCCCCTCGGGTGCGTCGAAGCCGTAGGTGGTGCCCATCCACACGACGAGGGCGATCACCCCGACGACGTTGATCGCCACCTGGGCCACGCCGGTGTACACGCTGGCGAACATGCCGCCGGTGATCGTGTAGAGGAGCGCCAGCGGGATCACCAGCACGATGCCGACCGCGTAGCTGACGCCGACGAACCGCTCCAGGAGGAACCCGAGGGCCACCAGGTTGCCGGCCAGCAGCATCGAGAAGCTGCCGACGGTGAGCACCGAGGCGCTGAGCTCCATGGCCCGGCCGAACCGGCGGCGGAAGTACTCCGGCAGGGTCACGACGCCGGACCGGTGCATCCGGCGGGCGAAGAACAGGCCCATGAGCAGCAGGCAGAGCGCCAGCCCGATGGGCAGCGCGGCGCCGGCCCACCAGCCGAAGCCGGCGGCCAGGTCGGCGTTGCCGAGCGTGGCGTTGGAGTCGACCGCCTGGGAGATCAGGACGGCGCCGACCAGACCCGCGGACAGGCTGCGCCCGGCCACGAGGTAGTTGGCCGAGTTGCCGCGCACCCTGCGCGCGGACACCAGGCCGCTGACGGTGATCACCAGCAGGCAGACGCCGATACCGGCAACGATCATGAGAGGGGCTCCAGACGGGCGGACGGAACGGAACGGGGTTCGCGGTACGGGGCCCGGCGCCGTTGCCGGAGGAGGCGCGGAGGGGTCAGGCGTCCACGAGGTGCCGGCGCTGCGCGGTGGGCCAGTCGCCGTGCTCGCTGATGTCGGTGCCGGCGGCCCAGGCCTCCGGCGAGCAGCCGAACCCGACGGCGGACGAGCCGTCGGACAGCTCGACGCGGCCCAGGTACATCGGGGCGGGGAGCGCGGCCAGGAAGTCCCCCAGCTGCGCGGTGCCCACGAGCCACAGCTGGCCGCCGACCGCCACGCCGTCGGCCGGTCCGACCCGGGCCAGCCCGGGCTTGGCGGGCACGGTGCGCAGCCGGGCCAGCCGGTAGGCCGGCGCGGTGGTCGCGGGGCCTAGCCACCGCGCACCGCGGTCGTCCAGTTCGTGCTCCAGGGGCTGCCCGCGCAGGTGGGCGCCGACGACGAAGAGCCGGGTCGTCGCCGCACCGGCCCGCAGCGGCCACGGCAGCCCCGGACCCGGCGGCACCTCGGCGGCGCCCGGCCGGGCGACCGCGGGCGGGTCCAACTGCACCAGCCGGGCGAGGTCGAGGGCGAGGGCGTCGCCGCCGGCCCGGGCGATGACCGACACCCCGAAGCAGGAACCGCCGCCGTCGTCGTCCCGCACCGTGCCCGAGGGCACGGCCACGGCGCACAGGTCCATCAGGTTGCAGAAGTTCGTGTAGGTGCCGAGCCGGCTGTTCACCCCGACCGGGTCCGCGGCGACCTCCGCGAGCGTCGGGTGCTCCGTGGTCGTGGGCACCAGCAGGGCGTCGAACCCCTCGAGCCGCGCCAGCGCGGCGGCGGTGAGCTCGGCCAGCCGCTCGCGGTCGTGCAGCAGGCGGGTCGCCCCCACCGAGCCGGCCGCGCCGATGATCGCCCCGACCGTCGGGTCGACCTCGTCGGCGTGCGCGTCGACGAAGGCACCGACCGCGGCGTGCCGCTCGGCGACCAGCCCGCCGTCGTAGAGCAGCCGGGCGGCCGCCAGGAACGGCGCGAGGCCGATCGCCTCGATCTCCGCCCCCGTGGCGGCCAGCCGCTCGACCGCGGCCCCGAACGCCGCCTGCCAGGACGGCGACAGGCCCGGCAGCTCCCGGGGCACGGCGACGCGGGCGCGCGGCCGTGCGGCCAGCTGGGTGGCGGGCGGCCAGGGGCGGGCACCCCCGGCCATCTGCGCCATCGCGGCATCGGCCGTGTCCACGTCGCGGGCGAACACGGTCACGCAGTCGTAGGAACGGCAGGCGGGCACCACACCGGCGGTGGGCACGACGCCGACGGTGGGCTTGATCCCCACCAATCCCTGCAGCGCGGCCGGGACGCGGCCGGAGCCGGCCGTGTCGGTGCCCACGGCCACGTCCACCAGGCCCAGGGCGACGGCCACCGCCGACCCGGAGCTCGACCCGCCGGAGATCCGGTCCGGCCGCCGGGCGTCGCGGACCGCACCGTAGGGGCTGCGGGTGCCGACCAGGCCGGTGGCGAACTGGTCGAGGTTCGTCGTCCCGAGGACGACGGCGCCGGCGGCGCGCAGCCGGCTCACCACGGGGGCGTCCTCGGCCGCCGGCCCGGCAGCGTAGGAGGGGCAGCCGGCCGTGGTGGGCAGCCCGGCGACGTCGACATTGTTCTTGACCGCGGCGGCGAGCCCGGCCAGCGGCAACCGCTCCCCTGCTGCCACCCGCGCGTCGACCGCCGCGGCCTCGGCGACGACGTCGGCCTCCGGGCGCAGGTGGATCCAGACCTCCGGCCGGCCGACGTCCGCGATGGCGCGGTAGGCCGCCCGGACCCGCTCGACCGCGGTCACGACGCGGCTCCGGCCACGGCCGGCTCGGGGGCCTCGGCCGCCACGACCACCAGCGGGGTGCCGGCGGTGACCTGCGTGCCGGTGCCCACCAGGACGTGGGTCACCACGCCCTCGGCCGGTGCGGTCACGACCGACTCCATCTTCATCGCCTCCAGGGCCAGCAGTGGTTGTCCGGCGGACACCCGGTCGCCCACCGCGACGTCGATCCGCCACACGTTGGCCACGAAGGGCGCATCCACCCGCTCGGCCCCGTCGGGCAGCACCAGCTCGGCGGCCGGCGCGGCGACGGCCGCGGACTCCGCGCGACGGGCCCGGTCGAACTCCCCCGCCTCGGTCCAGGCGGTGCGCTCGGCGTCGAAGGCGGCGGCCTGCCGGGCACGGAAGGCCTCGATGGAGCCGGCGTTGTCGGCGAGGAACCGCTCGTGCTCGGCGAGCGAGAAGGAGCCCTCGGTGATCTCCACCGAGCCGCGGCCGGCGGCGAGGTCGGCGCGCAGGTCCAGCAGCTCCTCCGGGGAGACCGGGTACCAGGAGATCCGGTCGAAGAAGCGCAGCAGCCAGGGGCTGCCCGGCTCGAACGGCGCCGTCCGCCGGTACCGGCTCCAGACCTGGCTGGTGCGGCCGACGAACTGGTAGCCGCCGGGGCCCTCCATGCCGTAGATGCACAGGTAGGCGCCGCCGATGCCGACGGAGTTCTCCGCGGTCCAGGTGCGGGCGGGGTTGTACTTGGTGGTCACGAGGCGGTGGCGCGGATCGAGCGGAGTCGCCACCGGGGCGCCCAGGTAGACGTCGCCCAGGCCGAGGGTGAGGTACTCGGCCGCGAAAACGGTGTCCATCACGTCCTCGGCCCGCTCGAGGCCGTTGATCCGCCGGATGAAGTCGATGTTCGACGGGCACCACGGCGCGTCGTCGCGGACGCCGGACATGTACCGGGAGATCGCCTCCCGCGTCGCCGGGTCGTCCCAGCTCAGCGGCAGCCGCACCGACCGGCTCGGCACCACCAGCTCCGAGGTGGCCGGCAACTCCCGCTCGATCTCGGCCAGCAACCCGAGCAGCCGCGGCACCGGCAGGACGTCGGGGTCGACGTGCACCTGCAGCGAGCGGATGCCGGGCGTGAGGTCGACGACGCCGGGGAGCCGGAGCTCGGCGAGCCGGGTGTGCAGCGCGTGCACCCGGGCCCGGAGCGCGAGGTCCAGGACGATCTCCCCGTACTCGACGAGCACGTTGTCGTCCCCGCTGCGCCGGTAGGTCACCGACGGGGCGCCGTCCAGGGCCGGGTGCCGGGCCAGCACGCCGTCGTCGCCGTCGCCGCCGGAGCCGTGCACGGCCGGCGAGGCGGCCCGCCGGGCCGCCGACAGGTCTGCCCGGGAGGGGGCCTCGGCGGCCCGGACGGGGACGAACCGCACGGTGTCGCCCGGGCGCAGCTGCCCGAGCTTCCACCGGTCGGCCGCCACGACGGTCACCGGGCAGACGAACCCGCCCAGGCTGGGGCCGTCGGGCCCGAGCAGGATCGGGGTGTCGCCGGTGAAGTCCAGGGCGCCGACGGAGTAGGCGTTGTCGTGGATGTTCGACGGGTGCAGCCCCGCCTCGCCGCCGTCGGGTCGGGCCCACGTCGGCTGCGGTCCCTCCAGGCGCACACCGGTGCGGGCGGAGTTGAAGTGCACGGTGTAGGCGCTGGCGTAGAGCGTGTCGACGTCCTCCCGGGTGAAGAACTCCGGCGCCGCGTGCGGCCCCTCGGTCACCGCCAGCTGCCAGTCGTGCGGGATGGCCGGCCGCACCTCGGCCGGGACGGCCGCGGGCACCTGTGCGGGGGCCACCCCGGCCACGGTGCGCAGCACGTCCCCGGGACGCAGCGCCCTCCCGCCGTGCCCGCCGAACTGGCCCAGGGTGAAGGTGGCGGCGCTGCCGAGGTAGGCCGGCACGTCGAGGCCGCCGGCGAGGAGCACGTAGGCGCGCAGGCCGGTCCCCTCGGCGGTGCCGACGTCGAGCAGCCCGCCCGCGGGCACGTGCACCGGCTCCCACATCGGGACGGGCTCGCCGTCGACGGTGACGGGGCACTGCGCGCCGGTCACGCACACCGTGGTCGGGTGCGTGAAGCGCAGCGCCGGTCCGCCGGAGGTGCACTCCAGGCCCGGCGCGCCCTCGGGGTTGCCCAGCGCCCGGTTGCCGAGCCGGAACGACAGGTCGTCCATCGGCCCGCTCGGCGGTACGCCGACCTGCCACAGGCCGATCCGGCCGGGTGCGTCCTGGACCGTGGTCAGCAGGCCCGGGCGCTCGACGGTGATCCGCGGTCGCGGATCACCGACGCCGGCCAGGGTGGCGGTGCTGTGCGTGCCGGCGCGGACGTCGCCGTGACCGGGGACGGCGGCCAGCAGGCCGAGGTTGACCTCGATGCCGTGCATCGACGTCCGCTCCAGCGCGGTGGCCAACCGGTCCAGCGCCTCGTCGCGGTCGGCCCCCGAGGTGATGACCTTCGCCAGCAGCGGGTCGTAGGCCGGGGAGATCTCGGTGCCGCTCTCCACCCAGGTGTCGACGCGGACGCCGTCCCCGTCCGGGAAGGTGACGGCGGTGAGCACGCCGGCGCTGGGCTGGAAGTCGCGGGCCGGGTCCTCGGCGTACACCCGGGCCTCGACCGCGTGCCCGCGGACGGGCACCGCGCCGGTGCCCCGCCCGGCGGTCAGGTGGCCGTCGAGCACGCCGGTGTCCCCCTGTGCCAGCCGCAGCATCCAGGCGACGAGGTCGACGCCGGTCACCGCCTCGGTCACCGGGTGCTCGACCTGGAGGCGGGCGTTGACCTCCAGGAAGGAGGCCTCCTGGCGGCGGGCGTCGTAGACGAACTCCACGGTGCCCGCGGATCGGTAGTCCACCGACGCGGCCAGGGCGCGGGACGCCTCCTGCAGCCGCTCCCGGAGCTCGTCGGGCAGCCCGGGCGCGGGCGCCTCCTCCAGCACCTTCTGGTTGCGGCGCTGCAACGAGCAGTCGCGGTCCCCCAGCGACACGACGCGGCCGGTGCCGTCCCCGAAGACCTGGACCTCGACGTGGCGGGCGTTCTCGACGTAGCGCTCGGCGAACACACCGGTCGTGCCGAAGCTGCGCTCGGCCTGCCGGCTCACGCGGTCGTAGGCGGCCAGCAGCTCCCCGGCGTCGCGGCAGACCTGCATGCCGATGCCCCCGCCGCCGCCGGTGGCCTTGAGCATCAGCGGATAGCCGACCTCGTCGGCCGCGGCGAGCGCCGCCGGCGCGTCGGTGAGCAGGCCGGTGCCCGGGAAGATCGGCACGCCCGCGGCCTGGGCGGCGGCGCGCGCCGTGTGCTTGGTGCCGAAGATCCGCAGCTGCTCGGGGGTGGGCCCGACGAACACCAGGCCGGCGGCCTCGACCGCAGCGGCGAACCCGGCGTCCTCGGACAGGAAGCCGTAGCCGGGGTGCACCGCACCGGCGCCGGTGCGCACGGCGGCGTCGAGGACGGCCTCGGCCCGGAGATAGCTCTCCTGTGGTGCGGCCGGGCCGATGCGGACGGCGTCGTCGGCCAGGTGCACGTGCGGGGCACCGCGGTCGGCGTCGGAGAAGACGGCGACCGTGCGCAGTCCGAGCGCGCGGCCCGAGCGGATGATCCGCACGGCGATCTCGCCGCGGTTGGCGACGAGCAGGGTGTCGATGCTCATGCCGCGTCCCTCCCGGCGGGCCGGGTGACGACCATCCGGACGGGGGTCGGGTCGAAGGCGTTGCAGGGGTTGTTGATCTGCGGGCAGTTCGAGACCAGCACGAGGGTGTCGACGTCGGCCCGCAGGGCCACCCGCTTCCCCGGCCCGGAGAGGCCGTCGACGATGCCGAGGGCGCCGTCGGCATCGACCGGGACGTTCATGAACCAGTTGATGTTCGACGCGAGGTCACGGGCGGTCAGTCCGTGCCGGGCGCCCTCGAGGAGGAAGTTCTCCATGCACCCGTGCTGGGCGCGGGTGTGCTGGCCGTAGCGCAGGGTGTTCGACTCCTTCGAGCAGGCTCCGCCGAGGGTGTCGTGGACGCCGACCTCGTCGGCCACCACCGTCATCAGCGCCTGGCCGGTGTCGGCCCGCAGGACCGAGCCGGTGGTGAGGAAGATGCGGCCCTGCCGGCGGATGGTCTCCGGCGCGGAGTAGCGGACGGCGGTGTCGCCGGCGGCGTAGAGCAGGCAGTCGACGGCCTGGTTGCCGGCGAGGTCGACGATGGTCAGCACGTCCCCGGCGGCCACCACGGCCGACCAGGACGCGCGGGCCGGCACGTGCTCGTCGAGCAGCACGGCGCCCGGCACGAGGGCGGCCGCCGCGGCGTCCGGGGCGTCGGTCCGGTCGAGCTCTCGGATGGTCACAGCACTCCCCTGGCCCGGAGGTCGGCGTCGGTGTTGGCGATGGCCTGCAGGTGCTCGGGGCCCAGCGGCCCCACGAGCTCCCCGGCCGCGAGGCGGTCGAGTTCGGGGGCGGCACCCCAGGCGCGGACCTCCAGCGGGGAGCAGGTGAACTCCGGCCGCGGGTCGAGCGGGTGGGCGGTGTTGGCCAGCAGCACGATCGTGTCGGCGTGCAGCAGCAGGTCGACGGATGCGCCGGCCCCCGCGGAGCCGAGCCAGCCGAACCCGCCGTCGGCACCGACGCGCACGCCCTGGAAGAAGGAGATCGACGGCGGCAGGTCGCGTACCCCGATCCCGTGCTTGAGCGCGGCGAGGGTGAACAGCTCGCGCCCGGCCGGGCTGGCCGACTCCGGCTCCGCTGCGCCGTAGCGCGCCTGGTTC